>CANNFU010000004.1 GCA_947503965.1 uncultured Paracoccaceae bacterium | reverse complement strand
GAGAGATTTTCCAACGCGGGCCACAGTCGAACCAAGCCGAAAGGCCGCACTATGGCCCGCATCAGAAAACCTTCATCAAACCTGACGTTAACCTCGTCGCGCTCAACGTGTGCAAATGTCCTTTTCATTACTCCATCTTCACAGGCGCCCCACCCGCAAAACTGTTCACCTCGGAATAACTGATCGGCTCCTCCTGCATCTGCAGGTGCAGCCCGTCCCCTTCATAGGGATGCGCACGGGCCAGATCCTCGTCGAAATCAATCCCCAGACCCGGGGCGGTCGGCACCGGTATGTAGCCGTCCTCCACCGTGATCGACCCCTTGATCAGGTCGTGATGAAACGGTGTCTCGATCGTTTCGGCCATCAGGATATTCGGGATCGACGCGGCCAGCTGTACATTCGCGGCCCACTCCACCGGCCCCGCATAAAGATGCGGTGCCATTTGCGCGTTATAGACCTCGGCCATGGCAGCAATCTTCTTGCATTCCCAGATGCCACCTGCGCGGCCCAGTGCCGGTTGCAGAATGCTGGCCGCCCCGCTGCGCAGGATCGGCGCGAACTCCGCCTTGGTCGTCAGCCGCTCGCCCGTGGCGACGGGAATGCGCACCGCTGCTGCGACCTTTGCCATCTCCGCCACATTGTCCGGCGGGATCGGCTCTTCGTACCACAGCGGGTCATAGGCCTCCAACGCGCGACCCATCCGGACAGCACCTGCAGTACTGAACTGCCCATGCGTGCCGAATAGCAGATCGGCGCGGTCACCCACCGCCTCACGGATGGCCTCGCAGAACGCCACCGATAGGGAGATATCATGCATCGACGGCATATGTCCGCCACGGATCGTATAGGGGCCTGCGGGATCGAATTTGACAGCCGTATAGCCCTTTTCGACCATATCGACTGCGACCTCGGCCGCCATATCGGGACTGGCCCAGAAGGCGGGCAGGGGGTGCGACGGTCGGGGATATAGATAGGTATAGGCGCGGATCCGGTCATTCATCCGGCCCCCGATCAGGGCGTGAGCGGGGCGGTCGCGGTCCTTGCCCAAGATATCCCAGCACGCAATCTCCAACCCTGACCAGGCCCCGATCACTGTCAGGTCCGGGCGCTGGGTGAAGCCCGCAGAATAGACCCGGCGAAACATCAATTCGATATTCTCGGGGTTTTCGCCGGCCATGTGGCGTTCGAACACGTCCTTGATGACGGCTTTCATCGCCTCTGGCCCGACGGATGATGCGTAACACTCCCCATATCCCACCACGCCGGTGTCCGTCGTAACCTTGGGAATGATCCAGTATCGCCCACCCCAGCCCGGGGCAGGTGGGGCCGTGACAATGACCTCAAGATCGGCGAGTTTCATGGGCGAACCTTTGGGCAGGTGAACAACATGAGCGACACAATCACGCTTCGGCGCCTAGGTCCAGACGATCTGGAAACGCTTCTGGCGGTGCGGGACGGACTGTTCGACAACGCCGTGCTGCCCGAACAGGCCAAGGCGTTTCTGGCCGATCCCCTGCATGAGATCATGTTGACCTTTGACGGGGAAGAGGCCGTTGGCATGGCCACCGGCCAGATGCTGATGCACCCGGACAAGCCACCTGCATTTTTCATCGCCGAGGTCGGGGTGCGGGAAGAATACCAGCGGCAAGGCATCGCCAAACGGCTTTGTGGTGCGCTGATGCAGCTTGCGCGCGACCGGGGCTGCGAAGGGATCTGGCTGGCCACGGAGACCGATAATGTGGCCGCCCGGGCGCTCTACCGGTCACTGGCCGCGCGCGAAACCGGCGGCATTGTTGTGTACGATTGGGACGGGGCGATGGACGGATAAGGCTGCTCCACGCCAGCTACACGCTTGATTTCGCGCCTGCCATCAGCGATGAAGCCATTATGACGGCACAATGCTTCATATCGTGGTTGCCAAACCATTCGAAACTCCTGCGGGCGTGGTATCGCTGAGCGCTTGTCGCCCAGCCAAACTTACCACGTTTACCCAACATGCCGGAGATGAAGCATGACTATTCCTGCGGTGCTTGCGCACCTTGTTTTTGAGATCCCCGAATTCGTCGACGCAGCGTTTTGTCAGCGCGTCATCGATCGCGCCAACGCGCTTGGCTTTGAACCTGCGACCATTACGTCGGAAAACGGAACCTCTGTGACGCCGGAAATCCGCAACAACGACCGTGTGATTTTTGATGATCCGGATTTTGCAGCGGCGTTGTGGCTGCGGATTGCGCGCCATTTCCAGAGACCGTTCAAGGGACTGAAGGCAATCGGTTTAAACGAACGCTTTCGTATCTACAGATATGTGCTGGGGCAGTTTTTTGACTGGCATCAGGATGGAGAACTCTGCCGCACAGACGGCTCAATCAGTAAATTCACACTGATGATCTATCTGAATGAGGTGGCGGAAGGTGGTGGAACGTCTTTCGCGGATGTGTTCTCACCACATGTCTTTGAGGATTTCACGATAGAACCTGCGGCGGGAAAGGCGTTGATCTTCCATCATCCGCTTTCCCACCGCGGTGATCCGATTACGCGTGGTGAAAAATATGTGCTCCGCTCGGACACATGTTTGGTGACAGTGCCTAAGCTTGATCAGCAGTCAGGCTACAAGACTGAGGTGCTGACGCTTGCTGTTTTAATCAAATACAATCACATTCCGCTTGGCCGATCCTGTCCGCGTATCGGCAATCGCCTCGTTGATCTGTTCCAGCGACCAGCGGCCCGAAATCAGCTCGTCCAGTTTCAGCCGCCCCTGTTCATAAAGATCCACCATCCAAGGAATATCCCGCGCGATGACCACGTCGCCCATCTTGGACCCGACCATGCCCTGACCGGTCGCGGCCAGCATCACCGGCTCATAAGTCGACATCGCCCCCGAATGTGGCATGCCCACCATGATGACCCGGCCGCCATTGGCAAGATATTGCGGCGCTTGATCATAGGCCGGGATCGCGCCCACGGTCACAAACACCGCATCGGCTCCATGCCCCATCGCCCTTTTCGCGGCCCGCCATGGTTTCTCCTCAGTGGCCAGCACACCGTCTGTCGCGCCGAATTCGCGTGCAATGGCAAGCTTCTCTTCGGACATATCCACCGCCACGATCCGGCGGGCACCGGCAATCCTAGCGCCCTGAATGGCGTTGAGACCTACGCCACCGGCACCGATCACAACCACATCCTGCCCGGCCCGAAGCCCCGCGGCATTGACCACGGCTCCGACCCCGGTGATGACACCACAGGCCAGCAGCGAAGCCGATTCCATCGAAATCGCGTCCGACAGTTTCACGACTTGGCTTTGGTCCACCACCACCCGCTCGGCAAAGCCGCCGGTATGCATCGCTTGATGCAGCGGCTGACCGTCCCCCGTCGTCAGCGGGCCGGTCGCCATGTCGCTTTCGCAGGCCACAGGTTTGCCGCCGGCACAGGACGGGCAGGTGCCACAGGCGCGGATCAGCGTGACCACCACAGGATCACCCACAGCAACACCACGCACACCATCGCCGGTGGCCGACACATGGCCGGCGGCCTCGTGGCCGTAAACGGCGGGCAGGGTGCCGCCCCATGCGCCGTCCATATAGGAAATATCGGAATGGCAAATTGCGCAGGCCTTCAACGTGACCTCGACCTCGCCCATTTGTGGAGCGGCAAGGGTCACGGTTTCTATGGTCAGCGGTTGGCCGAATTCCCGGCAAATGGCGGCTTGGATCTGTGGCATAGGGTCGTCCTGTTGTGATCTGTCAGATGCAAAGTGCTGTGACCCGCAACCGGGTGCAAGTCAGAACGCGACCTTACGTGACGCGCACACGCTTTGGCCGGGGTGTTTGCATGAAAACAAAGATGCAGAATATCGTCAGCACTGCCGACAGCAGGAACGGCGCGCCGGGCAGATAAACCGGCGCGGTCTCGGTCGTGAAATACCAGAATGTCTGTGTCACCATCAGCGGGGCGATGATGGTCGCCACCGCGTTGATTGACGTGACCGTCCCCTGCAACTCACCTTGCTGATCGTCAGAGGCGGTGCGCGACATGATCCCCTGTAGCGCAGGTCCCGCGATAGACCCAAGTGCTGTCAGCGGCGTCAGCGCCAGCGCGATCCAACCATTGCTCACAAAACCCAACAGCACAAATGCGAGTACATCAATCGACAGGCCCAGGATCACCGCCTTGCGTTCCCCGATCCGATTGATGATCGGTTTGATCAGGAACCCCTGCACAATCGCGATCCCAACGCCGAAAACGCCCAATGACAGGCCAATCATGCCGGGACCCCAGTCAAACCGCTCGGCCCCGAAATAGGCCCAGACACCGGGATAGACGAAGAAGGCAATCGTATAGACGAAAGTGATCAGCAGCAGACGTTTCAGGCCGGGCAGGGCGCCGATATTCTTGAAAGCGCCCAGTGGGTTGGCGCGTCGCCACTCAAACGGGCGGCGGATCTTGTCAGTGACCGTTTCGGGCAGAACGTAGTAGCCGAAGATCGCATTCCCGGCCGCAAGGACCGCCGCCGCCCAGAACGGCGCGCGCGTTCCGAATTCAGCCAATAGACCACCCAACAAGGGCCCCAGCACAAAGCCCGTGCCGAATGCTGCCCCGATCAGTCCAAAATTTGCAGCCTTTTCATGCGGCTTCGAGATATCAGCCATATACGCGGCAGAGGTCGACTGTGTCGCCGCAGTAATCCCGCCGATAATCCGACCGATGATCAAAAGCCAGATCGTTTGTGCGACCGCCATCAGCACATAATAAAATGCCATGATCCCCAGCGAGATGATCAGCACCGGCCTGCGCCCATACCAATCCGACAGGTTCCCGACGGTGGGGCCAAAAAGGAACTGCATTGCGGCAAAGATGGTCGCTAGAATACCGCCCCAGACGGCGGCAGCACCCAGCCCTTGCCCCTCGACCTCTTGGATTAGGTCCGGCATCACCGGCATGATCAGCCCAATCCCCATGCTGTCCAGCGTGACAGAGATCAGGATGAATGTGGTCGCAAGGCGCTTGTTCATCGGCGCAGGATTAGACTGCGCGGTTTACTTTGCAAGCTTCCAGTTTTTCCGCGTTGGCACTTATCATAGTGGCGGCCCTAAAACCTGACATGGTTGGCGATGAAATCCACAAAAAGCCGGTTCAATGGATTGTGGGACGCATGGCCGTAATAGACCATTGATATATCGATCGGGCGTGGCATCATTGCGGGTAATACTACCTCTAGCCGTGTGTCTTTCAGTGCGTCGTTCACTAGAAATAGCGGTAGGGCCGCGATGCCGCCGCCGTTGATGGCCATGGCGGCAATGGTGCGCGGGTCGTTGACCGATACCTGCGATGTCAAGGGGATATCAATGTCCCCGTCTTTGCCAACAAGAACCAATGGCCGGTTTGGGCGCAGCGTGATAATCCGGTGCGCGTCTAAATCGGCGATAGAAGATGGCCTGCCATATTGATCAAGATAGGTTTTGGCTGCGACCAGCGCCTGTTGCGCATCGCCCAGTTTCCTTTGGATAAGGCTGGAATCTGCCATGTCTCCGATACGAATAGCTAGGTCAAAGCCGCCGGTAATCAGATCGACAAAGGCGTTGTCGGCCACAAGCTCCAGCTTGATAGCGGGATAGGCGGCCGAGAACCTCACGATCAGCGGTGCCAGCAAATCAGACGCGAATGTGAATGGCACGGAGATCCGCAATTTGCCCGACGGACGGTCCCTTTGCGCCGTGATCCTGGCGTCAGAGGCTTGCAGGATATCGACGATTTCCTGCGCCTCCTTCGCCAGCAGACGACCCTGGTCGGTCAGACGGATTCTGCGTGTCGTGCGCTGGATCAGATCCAGCCCAATATTGGTCTCAAGTGCTGCGATGTGGTTGGTCACCGTTGATGTTGGCATCGCCAAATGTCTGGCTGCACCAGCAAAGCTGCCCATTTTGGCGACGGCAGCGAGCGTCACAAGATGACTCGGGTTACGATACATTATCCTATTTTTGGGATTAAAACTTCGCATTGGCAAGTCTTTATCCAGATTTATTTACCGTTAACTTGGCCTCAGCAAACAGGAGATCAGACATGCGCGTACTTATCACAGGATCAACGGGGTTTATCGGATCAGCCGCCCACCGAGCCTTGGTTGCCGCAGGACACACCCCTATTTTGGTCAAACGACCTAGCAGCGACATTGGCAAAAATGACGTCGCAGCGGATCTGACCAATCTGGATGGCTTGCGCAAAGCGGCCGCAAGCGTCGATGCCGTCATACATGCAGCGGCCAGCGACAACCCCGATTTCTGGCCCATCAGCCAAGCCGCCGCACTTGCAATGATCGCAGGTCTTCCTGATGGCGGGCGTTTCGTGGCACATGGGGGCAGCATCGTTTTCGGCCCCACCACGTCTGAACCTGCCAATCCCACAACGTTGAACGCACCACCACCACTCGCCGCCCGGGCCGCCCTTGATCAGGCGATCTTGAATGCAGGCAGCGCGCGGGTGCGCACGCATGTCGTCTTTGGCTCGCTCGTCTATGGCGGTCCCGGTGCCGTGATCCCACAGGCAATGATGGGGGCCGCGCGTGCGAACGGAGCGGTGCTTTATGTCGGCGATGGCAGCCAGATCTGGTCCACCGTACATGTGGATGATTTTGGTGGCCTTCTTGTCGCGGCAATCACACAGAGCGATGCGCCAAGCGGCCGGATCTTTGCGGCTGATGGGTCCATCAGCATGTCAGAATTCGCGGATGAGATTGGCACTGCGTTAGACCTGCCAGCCCGTGCTGCAAGTGACGAAGAAGCGGCGCAATCCTACGGCATGTTTGCCGCGGCCTTTGGTATGAACCAGCACTTTTCTGGCGATGTCGCACGTAATCAATTTGGCTGGCAGCCAGCAGCAGATGCGAAGGCCTTGTCCGCTGCGATCACCGCCTTGGCGCAAGGAACATCCACATGACCCTTCATCGATCGCAGACGCTGTTTGACGCGGCTGGTGGGGTCGCACGCATCACGGAAATGACCACGGCCTTTTACAAAAAGGCGCTGGTCGATCCGCTGCTGTCGCCACTGTTTGCCAAGGGTGATGCAAATCACGCCAAATACCTTGCCAGTTGGTTTTCCGTCATCTTCGGCGGGCCGCAGGACTATCTGTCTGAACGGGGTGATATTGGGTTTGTGATCTGGAAACATGTCGCCATGCATATCACCGACCATCAGCGCGCTCGGTGGGTCAATCTGATGCGAGAAGCCGCGGCAGAGGTGGAAATCGATGAACGCTTTCTTGTGCCCTTTGATCGGTTCATTGACACCGTAAGTCGGGATGTGCAGGCGAATTCGCATATCCCGAAAGAGGAATTGCGCGAAAGGCTGGGGATCACGGAGTACGCGACAGATGTCCGGTTTGAGCCATGAATTGGTGTAGCAGGGCGGCATAACCCTCCGGTTCTTCGACGCAGGGCAAATGCCCAACCCGTCGCATCAACGCGAATTGCGATCCCGGGATCAGATCAACGGTTTCGCGCACCAGATCAGGGGGCGTTGATGCGTCCTCTGACCCGGCAATCCCCAGCGTAGGGATGCGCAATCCGCTGGTTGGTGTATAGAAATCCGTTCCCGCGATTGCGGCACAGACACCGATATAGCCCTCGGCGGGTGTCGCCTCCAGCATGGCCTGCCAAGGCGATATCGCAGGTGTTGCGTAGAAATCGCGGCCAAACCAGCGTTGGATCACGTGATCGGCTATGCCTGCCATGCCGCCAGCACGGACAGCCGCAATACGATCATCCCACATTTTCGGATTGCCGATCTTGGCTGCAGTGTTGGACAGCACCAGCGCCCTGATCAAATCCGGCCGCTTTACCGCCAGGCCCTGCGCAATCATCCCGCCGACCGAGATGCCGACAAACGTGGCATCGCGGACACCTGTGGCATCGCACACCGCCTCGGCATCGCTGACCATCTGCCCCATTGTGTAGGGCGCATCCGGCACGGCAGAGCGGCCATGTCCACGTTTGTCATAGCGGACGATGCGCAACCCATCTGGCAGATAGGGCAGGATCGGGTCCCACAGATGCAGATTGCTGCCCAGCGAATTGGCGAACACAACAGGCGGCCCATCGGGCGGCCCCATCACCTCGGCATGCAGTGTCACGCCGTCGCGGGCGACCTCAATCGTCGCCATCGCCGATCACCATATGCGCCATGATCTGCCCGTGATCCGAGGCGAGCTTGTTATACGGTGCCTCTGGATGCGACCCATCGGTCAGATGGTCGTTCAGCACGCTGAAATACTCCATCTCGCCAATACTGTCGTGCGCCTCTGGCAGGAAATGTCGCGACATCAGGATCTGGTCGATGCTTTCAAAGACGCCCCCAAAGGCAGAGGTATAGACCATGTCGCGCAGGGATTTCTTGACGAACAGCTTTTCTGCGGAATAGAGCCGCACCCTGCTGATCTTTTCCTGAATGATCACATCTTCTTCTTCGGAATAGCGATCGCGCCGGTCCTTGGCATCGTGGCGGCGTATCCAGGCGTAATTCCTGAACGGCGCCTCGCCGGTCAGAATTTCGGAACTGACCGCATGTTCGCTGTCGTTAAAGTCACCCAGCACCATGACCGGATTGCCCGCCGCCAGCTCCGCCAATACGGCGCGGCGCAGCACCCACGCTTCGGCCATGCGGCGCAATGCGGCCCGCAATGACCCCATTGCGCGGCCTGCCGGATCATAATTCACCAGATCAGCCTCTGGCGGGAAAGCCGTACCATCGGGGCGCGGAAACTCTCCCAGTTTGGATTTCAGGTGACAGTTGAAGACCGTGATGACCGTGCCGCCAACCGGAATGCGTGCTTTCAGGATCGGACGGCTGAGCCTTTTTATCCGATATGACCCGCTATCGCTGCCATCAAGATCGCTGAAGGGGATGTCGAGGGGTTCGGGAAGGTCCTGAATAACCTCGGGCAGCCCGTCAAAGCCAAAGCGGGACAGGATCGCAACGCCGGGGCGCCGCTGCCCCGAGCCGCCGTCAAAACTGTTCGGTGCAAAGGCCAGTGCGGATTCCGTGTAGGGCTCGTAAGCCAGTTTGCGAAAAATAGCCTTGCGGGCATAACCTTTGGAGCGATGCGGAATATTCGCCGCATTGGCGGCCAGCCCCAACTCATCGGTTTCGATAACCACGTCGCGCAGGGCGTTTTCGGTGAAGATTTCCTGAAAACAGACAATATCGGCGTTCATCGTCAGCAATTGATCGGCCAGCCATGCGCGTTTCCAGGCGTATTCTTCGGGGGTGTATTCCTCGAACCGGTAATACTCCTGCTCAGCCTCGATCAGGTTCTTGACGTTGAAACTGGCAATCGTGAACCGGGTCATGCAAGGGTCTCCAGCGCGCGTGCAAAGACGGCAGCGTCGACATTGCCGCCGGTCGCCACGGCAATCACCGCGTCGCCTTCGAATTCTTCGGGGTGGAACAGCGCAGCGGCAAGTGCTGCGGCGCCGCCGGGTTCCACGACAATGCGTAGCCGGTCAAAGGCCAGCGCCACGGCGCGCAGGCATTCTTCCTCGCTCACCACGATACCCGGCCCGCAATGGGCCTGCATGATCGGAAAGGTCAGATCGCCGGGCTGTGGCGTGATGATCGCGTCGCATAGTGATCCGCTAAGCTGCTCATTCCGTTCGATTTTTCCGCTGATCAGGGACCGGGTCACATCATCAAAGCCTTCCGGTTCGACCGGGCGGGCGCGCAGGCCGGGCGCATCCGCCGCCAAAGCGAGTGCGATACCAGAGGTCAGGCCACCACCGCCACAGCACACAGCCACGTCTGCCTTGGTCACGCCCAGGTCATTCATGTCGTGGGCAATCTCAAGACCAGTTGTCCCCTGGCCCGCAATCACCTGCGGCTCATCATAAGGACGTACCAGCGTCAGTCCGCGTTCCTGCGACAGCCTGTCCCCGATCTCTTCGCGGCTTTCGCGCGCGCGATCGTACAGCACAACCTCTGCGCCCAACGCCCTGGTGTTGTCGATCTTCACCTTGGGCGCATCAGAGGGCATCACGATCACTGCAGGCGCACTATGCGCGCGCGCGGCCAGTGCCACGCCTTGGGCATGGTTGCCGCTGGAAAAGGCGATCACACCAGTTTTCAAAGCGTTGTCCGTCAAGGCGGAAATCGCTGACCAACCGCCGCGAAATTTGAACGATCCGGTATGTTGCAGACATTCCGCTTTCACGAATAGCCGACGCCCTGCGATCTCGTCCAGAAAGGGCGATGTCAGGATCGGCGTGCGCCGCGCGTGGCCTTCCAGCCGCTTGGCGGCTGCGCGGATCATGTCGATATTCATGGCATCCTCTTTAACCAACGGTGCAGCGCGTCCAGCGCCTGCGGTTCATCCAGAAACGGCACATGCCCGCGTCCGGGGACATCGCTGCGGATCATGTCCGGGCGGCGCTCGGCCATCTTGTCGGCGGTGGCGACCGTCAGCAGGTCGGAATTCGCGCCCCGGATCAATGCCAGCGGCAATCCGTGCAGTGCATCAAAAAGCGGCCATAGATCAGGTGCGAGTTGCGCACCTGCCTCAAGTACCGCATCGCGCAGTTTGGGATCATAGCGCAGGACCAACCCTTGTGGCGTTTCTTCGTAATGCGCTTTCACCTCATCCAACCAGCGTTCCATCGGCACATTCCTGAAATGCACCCAGTTTTGCGCGCGAAAAGCAGCCGCCTCGGCATAGGTCTTTTGCGCAGGCTTGCGGCCAATATAGTCTTTGATGATCTCAAGGCCCGCTGGCGCGATGTCTGGCCCGATATCGTTCAGCGCGACCCCCAACAACCGGTCCCGCGCGGTTGCGGCCAGGACCATAGCAATCAGTCCGCCGCGCGATGTGCCCAGGATCGCTGCCTTTTCCAACCCCAGATGGTCCATCAAGGCCAGCACATCCTGTGCTTCCTGCGGGATTGTGTAGGTGCTGTGATCCGCCCAATCCGACTGCCCGCGCCCGCGATAATCGGGGCGGATCAGTCGCACAGGCAGATGGGGTGCGACGTGATCGAAATCTGCCGCATTCCGGGTCAACCCGGCCAGGGCAATAACAGGCAGCCCCTCGCCCTCATCCAGATAGTGCAGGCGCAGCCCATCGGGGCTTTGGAAATGGGGCATCAGACAAGCTCCGGGATTGTGGTAAGGTCTGGCAAGACATGGTGCGGCTGGGCGTAAAGACGATCCATCGGTTCGTCGGCGCGGTTCACCCACACCGTTTGAAAGCCATAGCCAGCAGCGCCGGCTGCATCCCAACCGTTCGATGAAACGAATAAAACAGCATCCCGCATACAGTCAAAATGCTGTTCCACAAGGTCGTAAACCCGGGCATGCGGTTTGAAGACGCCAACAGCCTCAACGCTCAGCACCGCATCCAGTACATCACCAATCCCGGCAGAGCTGACTGCACCCTGCAACATGTCAGGCGACCCATTCGACAGGATCGCCGTTTGCATGCCCTTGGCCTTCAGTGTCGCCAAAATCGCAGGAACCTCACTATAGGCGGCCAGTTCCCAGTAAAGTTCAAGTAGGCGCGCACGGGTGGCGTCACCCATCACGCCGTTCGCCTCCAGCGCCCAATCCAGCCCGTCCTGTGTGACCTGCCAGAAGTCGCAGTGCTGATCAGCAACCGCGCGCAGCCAGGTATAATGCAATTGCTTGAGCCGCCAATCACGGGCCAGGGCAGGCCAAACCGTGGAAAGTGCGGTATGTTCAGGCTCTGCCGCAGCCTGGGCCGCGGCGGCGTTCACGTCGAACAGCGTGCCATAGGCATCAAAGACACAGGTGGTAATGGGCATTGTGACCTTCCCTTTTGCCGCCACATTGTCACGGGCGTTGCGGGACGAAAAGGGCAAACCGATTTGCAATAACGGCATCGTCCGCTTAGTTTGCGTCGCTCAACCTATTCACACACGAAAGAGCATCCCGATGAGCCAAGCAAAAGAAGGTGATACCGTGCGGATCAACTATACTGGCACCCTGAATAACGGGGATCAGTTCGACAGTTCCGAAGGGCGCGATCCGCTGGAATTTGTGGTGGGGTCCGGGCAGATTATCAAAGGTCTGGATGCCGCAATTGCCGGTATGGCCGTGGGTGAAAAGAAGGTGGTGAACGTGCCCTGTGCGGACGCCTATGGTGCACATAACCCAGAGGCGCGGCAGGCCATTCCGCGAAGCGAGATCCCGGACAACATCCCGTTAGAGCAGGGCACGCGGTTGCAGATGCAGACACCTCAGGGACAGGTCGTGCCGGTCGTCGTGGCCGAAGTGACCGAGACAGAGGTGACGCTGGATGCCAATCACCCGCTGGCCGGGCAGGATCTGAATTTCGCGATTGAAATTGTCGGGATCGACGCGGCCTGAGGCCTTCTTGATCATTTCAGGCAAAATTTTCCCAACCACCGCCTGGTTTTTTGAGAGAGGCGGGTTTTTGCTATCGTGATCGGCGCGGTTTGGCTTGGCGGGCTTTCTGATCCAAAAACCCTGATCACAGCGTTTTGTTTCCAATCTACGGTGACCTTGCGACAGCAAACACGTCACGACAGAAAAACGATGGGAAACAAACATGCCTACAGAAACATTTGATTTCTTTCCGCGCGGCAGAACGATTGAAAATACCCGTTACGATCGTTTGGACGTAACGACCGAAAACGGCATTGTCACACAACGGGATTATTTCAGCCTTCCGATTGATGAGCCTTATGTGCGCGTCCGATCAGAAGAGATTGCTCATGACGATGTCGTCAAGACGACGGAATACCGCAATCTCTATGACAGGGACGCGTTTGCGGTCATTAATACCCGACAGATTGTGCGCTATGACGACAGCGAAAATGACTTGTATACTTGGGACAGTATTCAGGTGACGTTCGATATCACTGGCGTTGAGCGGTTGAAAACGACTGCCTTTGACGATGGCCGCGAACGCAAGGCCGTGTATGAAGACGGTGCTGTGGTTTATGCACGCACTGCCGATTTGGGCGACGCGTATCGCTGGCAGGAAAAGATCGAATATTTCGGTGACGATGATATTCTGGATGAAGTCGCAACCATCACTGATGATGGTCGGGTGCGTGCGGATATCTATGAAAATGGTGAAATCATCGATCAGGTATTCTTTGCTTCTGAAGAGGATTGGAGCAACGGCCGCATTCCGAAAAACGAAGTTACCCGCAAGGAAACGGTGCAAAGCGATGGCAGCACCATCGTTCGTTTCGTTGATGCGCCGACCAACCTGCGCGACTGGGAAACGATCACGGAAAGCTACGATGCAGCGGGTGTCCTGACCAAACGCATTATTGCTTACGATGATTATCTTCTGACCAGGGAAACCTATGAAAATGGAGTTTTGGCCCATGCCAAGATTTGGGATGTAGATAACAAATACGGTTTTTTGGAACGCGAGATCACATATGACGCCGATGGCGAGATCGCGATTTTCTATGATCGCTTTGATTTCACGGACGGTGTGCGAAAGTTCTATACTGACGGCGTGCTGACCAAGATCGGACAGCACAACATCCTGTTTGATTTCGTCCCATCCGGCGAATACGAGCAGATGGTCACCTTTTTCGACGCAGATGGAAACCGGACCTATCGCGCGTGGGAAGACGATGCTGATGAAGTCCGGTATCTGAAATATGATGCGGATGGTGATGTGCTTGTTTTTGCACGCGAAGATATTTCTGATTTTGGATACAACGGCGGCCATGATTTCGGTATCATCAATCTCTACGATGATGATGGTCAACTGGTCAGCCAGACCAGATACGACACCGAGGCCGAATTTGCACAAGATCTTGCCGCAGTGTTTGCAGGTGCGCCTGCCGATCTGTTTGCAGAGCTGAACACCTATTGATGCGCGTATTCGCGCTCTGATCGTGTCAGCGCTTGCATGCATCGGCACCGGTCATGGGTTGATTTGCCGTAAGGTGCTTGTCGCTGTCAGATCAGATGATCCGGTTGTGGCATCCCCAGCACGTGAAAACCGCCATCAACGCGAATGATCTCGCCGGTGGTACATGCGCCGGCGTCTGAAGCGAGGTAGACGGCGGTGCCGCCTACAGCCTCCAGCGTCGCATTGGATCGCAGTGGCGCGTTCTGATCGGTGTGTTTGTAGGTCCGCCGGGCACCGCCAATTGCGGCCCCGGCAAGGGTCTTCATCGGCCCGGGGCTGATTGCATTGACGCGGATGCCCTGCGGGCCCAGATCATTCGCCAGATAGCGCGTGGCACTTTCCAATGCTGCCTTGGCCACGCCCATCACGTTGTAGAACGGCGTCACCCGGTTGGACCCCTGATAGGTCAGCGTCAACAATGTGCCGCCGTTTGGCATCAGTTGTGATGCCCGGTTGGCGACGTCGATGAAGGAATAGCACGAGATCGCCAGCGAATTCTTGAAGTTATCACGGCTCGTGTTGATGAACCGACCCGTCAGTTCGTCCTTGTCGGAAAAGGCAATCGCGTGAACCACGAAATCAAGGCTGCCCCAGCGGTCCTTGATCATCGCAAAGGCCGCATCCATGCTGGCATCATCGGTGACATCCACATCGACCATCATGTCAGAGCCGACCGATTGCGCCAGTGGTTCAAGCCGTTTGCCGAATGCTTCGCCCTGATAGGTAAAGGCCAGTTCCGCACCTGCCTCTGCCATAGCTTTGGCGATCCCCCACGCAATCGAGCGTTCGTTGGCGACGCCCATGATCAGGCCGCGTTTGCCGTTCATTGAAATTGTCATTGGATCAGCCTTGGAATTTGGACAGGAGCATGGACCCGTTGGTGCCGCCGAACCCGAACGAGTTCGTCATCACCGTATCAAGTCCTGCGTTTTCAACAAGATCTGTTGCGATCTCGGATGGGTCGAGCGCAGGGTCCAGGTTTTCGACATTGATAGAGGGTGCGATGAAATCATCTTGCAACATCAGGAGGCAATAGATTGCTTCTTGCGCGCCAGTCGCGCCTTGGCTGTGCCCGGTCATGGATTTGGTTGAACTGATTGGCGGTGTGGTGCCTTGGCCAAAGACGCGGCGCACGGCCTCAACCTCTCCGACGTCGCCCACGGGCGTCGATGTACCATGAGCGTTGATGTAACTGACCTTGCGGCCCTCTGGCAGCGATCTGAGCGCGCCGCGCATGGCCCGTTCGCCGCCTTCGCCCGAGGGAGCGACCATGTCGGCACCATCGGATGTAGCTGCAAAGCCTGTGACCTCGGCATAGATCTTGGCACCGCGGGCCTGTGCGCTTTCGAGGCTTTCCAATACGACCATCGCGCCGCCGCCCGCGATTACGAAACCATCGCGGTTGGCGTCAAAGGCGCGGCTGGCACGCTGTGGTGTGTCATTGTATTTTGATGACATCGCACCCATCGCGTCAAACAGGCAGGACAGCGTCCAATCCAGTTCTTCGCCGCCACCGGCGAACATGATGTCCTGATTGCCCAGTGCGACCTGACCCGCGGCCATGCCGATGCAATGCAATGATGTAGAGCAGGCTGATGTGATCGAAAAGTTCATCCCCTTGATCTTGAACGCCGTCGCAAGATTTGCGCTAACGGTGGATGACATCGCCTTGGGAACGGCAAAGGGCCCGATCCGTTTGGTTGATCCTGTGTCCCTGACCACGTTATGTGCTGTCAGAATGGCAGAAGTCGAAGGGCCACCCGAGCCTGCGATCAGCCCTGTCATCGGGTTGACGATCTGGTCTTCGGTCAGCTTTGCATCGGCAATCGCCTGCTGCATGGCGATATGCGCATAGGCGGCACCCGGCCCCATGAAGCGTAGGGTGCGTTTGTCCACATGTTCCGTGATGTCGATCTTGAGCGTCCCGGCAATCTGGCTACGGAACCCATGTTCGGTCATTTCGGGGCTGGCTTCGATCCCGGATTGTCCGGCCTTGAGAGCGGCGGTCACTTCATCCGCATTATTTCCGATAGGCGAGACGATCCCCAACCCTGTAATGACGACACGGCGCATGGCTGCTCCCTCAATAGCTTTGATGGCTGTGTAGGCGACAGGGGGCGACGGGGCAAGTGGCGGGTGTTTAAGGGATGGAGCTTGTTATAAGAATGTCAGTCTCGGTCCTAAGCCGCTGATTTTTAGAGTCTTAAGGAATACTTTTGTATTTCAAGCTTCGACAGGAGCCGCTGGCGCTTAACTTTAGATGCAGTTTTGGCGAACCGCCGTGATCCAACTTGCAGGTGGCAGGGGGATACTGAACTGTAGTATATGTCCGTAAACCCGCCCCAAATTGGGCGTGAAGGACAAATCTTCTCCACCGCGAATGGCAAGTGTTTCTGGCAACCTTATCGACGCGGTGAGTCCTGTTTCGTTCTTACGCACAAATTCGACATCATCCGGCCCCAGCGGATGTCTTTCACCTTCCATGATAAACATTGGTCCATAGCGGCTCGGGCCAGATGAAACGTTAAGCGGCGTCCCGCCAGGGAATGTGTGATCGCTGTAGTCACCGGGTTCAACAACCAGAATATGCAGGCGTGGGTCTTCAACCCTGCAAAACAACGTAAATGGTAGCTCGCTATCAGGGCCGTATCGCTGCTTTGTCGCCAAAACCAAACCTGCTTTATATGGTTCCAGATACCACTCGTCTGTTGTCAGTTTTGTGTTGTCGAGACCGAGCCTTTCGTGATCAGCCACGTCGAAATCATATGCTTGCCCAACCGGTACATTCGCGGCGATTGTCAGAACTTCGGCGGATACGCCCATTTCCAGCGTATATTCCAAAACTTCGGCTGATATCCATGGATCCACCCCCACGCCGGTAACCGTCAGGCTGATATTGGGATCAATGTCGCGACCCACCCCACCCATGAAGGCCAGTAGACACGCATCGCGGCATATGGTGTCTCGATCGGGGTCCGCCCCGCTTGGGGTGCCCAGTTCGCGGCGGTCCGTGCCCCAGCCCCGTTCCCTGATGAGCCGCCCCAGCACCATGGCGGCGACTGGATCACCACCTGCTGAGTCAAAGGCGATGCTTCCCGCGCCGTTGAAGCTGTCGGCAAATGCTGCAAACCGGGCGGGCGTGTTCGCAGTGATCTCGCCCTGTGCTTCGATCCATTCGCAACCAAGGCAGTTGCCGCCGTTTCCTGTGAAGTAAAACGTCATTTCTTCGGCCTTACCTGCGGTGGCAAGCAAGACAAGCACGAGCGTGATGGGATGTGAAATATGTGCGATCATATGGTCATCTCTTCAATTTCAAAATGCTTGTTTGCGTCTTAACTTCACTGAAGTCCCAGGCATGATTGCGCATGTCGCGGTCTAAATCCGCACAACCGCTACGGCATTGCATTACTCTCATATCGGGCTTTTGAGCGTGCGTCGTGACAGATGGAAGTCGGGTACCATACGCCCGGACGGGTCCTGTCCCCTGACATAGTCGCGCTGCCAGCCCAGTTTGACGGCCTCGGGGTCGCTTTGGGCGAGGCGCTTTTGGAAATCTGCGCGTTCCTTGCGCCAATGGTCATAGCTGTGCTTCAGATCCTCGGCTTCGGCGAATGTGCGCAGCCGCGGTTGCACCTGATCAAGTGCTGCATGAGGCACGAGCGACAAAAAGCAAAACGCCTCTCCCTTCGCAAAATGAACCGTTCCGGGGCGTGTAAAGCGCCAGTTCATTGTAAAGGTGAAAGGCAGCCAATCCGTCTCGACCAATCCTTCGAGCGCGGTAATGCCGTCTTTTACGGTGTTCGGTGCGCCACGGGCGGCAATCGCCCAACCCGGCGAGGTGCGAAACAGGTAACCGGGATGGAATGTCAAAATGCCGTGCCCGAAAACAGGTCCGACAACCAGATCGGGGCGCACATCGGGATCATCGCAGGTGACCACCACATCAGATGGCAAGGTGCCACCATTCCAATGCGCCGCAATTGAGAACGGCAGAATGACTTCCCAGCCACTTGCATTGGCAATCGGTAAAGGCGTGCAACGATAGGCAAACCGGCTGGTCGTCTGATCCATCCAATCCCGAGAGGACCTGCCGGGAATGATTTCCGGTGGGTTGTCGTATTCCCGAAAACAATCCAAGTCCGGATAGACGGGCAGCATTTCTCGATCGCTATCAGACATACAGGTTATTTCCGACGAATATGATAGCAACACGTAAACATCGGCGCGTCTTGCGATCAAGCCGCATCTGCGCGTTCAGGATATGCTGCTTTGAACTGGGGTGACTAGCTTTCGCTAAGCGCGACCTTCATGTCCTTGACCTGATAGATCACTTCGCCATCGGCCTCGACGATGCCGTCAGCGACACCCATCGTCAGGCGACGGGTTTGCAAAGCCTTGGTGAAATCAATCTTGTAAGTCAGCATCTTGCGGTCAGGGCGCACCATGCCCGTCAGCTTCACCTCGCCCACACCCAGCGCATAGCCGCGCCCTTGCCAGCCGCGCCAGCCAAGGTTGAAACCGGTTAGCTGCCACAGCCCGTCCAGACCCAGACAGCCGGGCATGATCGGGTTGCCGGGAAAGTGGCAGTCGAAAAACCACAGATCAGGGGTGATGTCGAATTCCGCCACCACGTGGCCCTTGCCATGCGCGCCGCCATCGCCCGAAATATCGGTGATCCGGTCCATCATCAGCATCGGGGGCGCAGGAAGCTGCGCGTTGCCGGGGCCGAAAAGTTCGCCGCGGGCGCATTTCAACAGGTCGTCCTTGTCAAAACTGGAAGGGAAGTCCGCCATATTTCTGGTCTCATTCTTGGCTGCTACGATCGCTGACCTCTAGCATCCAAGGCTTCGACAGGGCAAGTATCTGCCGGATTCGGCAAATTGAGAACGATTTGCAATTGATCCGAAGGGGTTTTCCCCCATATATAAGGCGTAGGCAGCGTAAGAGCGACCATGACCGAGATTGAGACACAACGCAGTTCCGACTGGCTCGCCGGGGCCGGATTGCGCCCGACGCGGCAGCGCATGACGCTGGCGGGTCTTCTGGTGGGCGATGGTCAGGACCGGCATGTCACGGCAGAGAGCCTGTTTGAGGCCGCGTCGAACGCTGGCGAAAAGGTATCGCTGGCAACTGTCTACAACACGCTGCGCGCCTTCTGCGACGCAGGTCTTGTGCGCGAGATCACCGTGGATGGATCGAAAAGCTATTTCGACACCAACATGACGGATCATCCTCATTTCTACTGGGAAGACAGCGCCACACTCACCGATGCTCCCGCCGAAGAGCTGGAGATTTGCAAACTTCCCATAGCCCCGGCAGGGGCAGAAATTGCATCGGTTGACGTTGTGATCCGTTTGCGTCGCACCTGACACGAAAATCCCAAAGTCAGGTAATGCTGACTTGAACCGCCCCCACCCGCTGCCCATGATGCCCGCGATTTCAGCAAGGCATTCAGGGGCGTCATTGTGGTCGAAAAACATCGTCAGGATATGGTTTTATCCTATCACCGGGTCCGGACGGCATTGGGCATTCTGGGCATGGCACTGCCGCTGGTTCTGATCATCGGCGGGCTGATGGACTATCGCCGGATTGAGCCATCGATCAGCGATTTCTATCACACGACCTACCGCGACATCTTTGTCGGTACGCTGTGTGCAATCGGCGTCTTCCTGATCTGCTATCGCGGCTATGGCCGCCGCGAGGGCGATGTCATTGATGATGATTGGCTGGGCACGATTGCGGGCGTGTCAGCCTTTGGCGTGGCGCTGTTTCCCAACGAAAGCCCAACAGACCAGATCGCGACGATGACCCAGAATATTGTCGGAATCGGGACCAGCCCGATGTTTCACTATGCGTCTGCGTTGATATTCTTTGCCTGTCTCGCGGTCTTCTGTCTGGTGAAGTTCCCCCGCACCGCTAATCCTGGACGTCGGCAGATCTATCTGGCCTGCGGATGGATCATCATTCTGTCACTGATCGGGATTGCCGCGGCCTCTGCGGTGAAAATCCTTGGCGCTGGTCCGGCGCGAGATATCGTTGTCGGCTATGGTCTGGTGTTCTGGTTCGAGGCGATAGGGATCTGGGCCTTTGGCCTGTCATGGCTGGTCAAGGGCAAGGCCGATCTTGCCTTGATCCGAATGGCAAGACGAAACGCCGGGACCGAGATGGGCTAAGACCTGCGCGGTCCCACTTTCTGAGCATTCCGGTGCGTCATTGGCGAAAAACGTGTTGCGTTTACCTCTTACTAACCATGCCCGGGCAAGTCTGTCGCATGACCAATCGCCAACGACGCTATGTGCCCGACTGCACCTATTTCTTTACAGCGCGCTTGCAGAATCCGGCTTCTGACCTGCTGGTCAGTCAGATTGATCTGCTGCGCGATGCCACACGGCTTTGCATGAAACGTTGGCCGTTTGAAATCGCGAGTGCTGTGATCCTGCCGGACCGGTTGCATATGATCTGGGTGTTACCGAATGGCGATGCGGATTTCTCAAAACGGTGGCGATTGATCAAATCGACCTTTTCGCGCCATGTTCCGGCACCGGCCTATGTCGCGCCGCGCCTGCAAAAACGCGGCGAAAAGGGGATTTGGCAGCGCCGGTTCTGGGACCATCTGATCCGGGACATCGGCGACTATGACCGTCACATGCATCTGATCGTAACAGCGCCCGTGCAGGCCGGTTTGGTCAAGAAAGCGGGCGACTGGCCCTATAGTTCGTTGGCAGTGCGCGGGACGGGCGCTATCGCTTCTAAAACCATTGCCCCGGTTCCATCCAGCCATGATCCATCAGTTGCTGCGCGCGCCAGTTGAACCGCTCTGACTGTTGCCAGTGAAAGCTGTCGATCTCGTGCCGACTGCCCGGATTGCGGCGCAGCGCCTTGGCGGTGCGGAATGACGCGACCGCCGCTGTCAGGCTGTTGTGCCAGGGGCAGGCGACGGTGTTGTATTCTGGGCGATTGAATGTGCGATCAGCCAGCATTTTCAGACCCGGTTTGGCCCGGAACAAAGATATGCGGTCGATCCGACGCCTGTTCTGGGCGATATGTTCCTCGAACCGCCAGCGCAGCCCGCCAAAGACATCCATCTGCCGCTCAAGCACCTCTCCCTCAGCATCCTGCCGGGCCAGCGCATAGTAACCCGATTTGTCAAAATAGGCATCATCCGTAGCAACACCGCTCGGGTGTGCGGTCAGGTCGCCCGCGTACAGATCAACCACATAAGACATGACCACATCACGCCGTTCTTCGGTGACAAAGCCCAGCATTTCGCCGACACTGCGATGTTCGCTGAATGGATAGAACAGGTATTCGGCGTTGTAGCCGTAATAGAACCAGTTGTCGGGCGCCGCATTGATCAGCGCGTTCACAATGTCCGGCAGCGCCTCTTCGCTGGCGATATCGTAATCGACACGGTGCACCTGATCGGCGACGGTCGCAGGCAATGTCAGATCAGGCATACAAAATGCGATGACCTGCCCAAAACCCAACGTCAGGTGATGACGGATTGTGCTTTCAACCTTGACCGTATCCTCGACCAGTATCAGGGCCACGGGCCCTTGGGCCAGCAACCGTTTGCGGTCGCGGGTCAGGGCGGAAAGATCGGGGTAGTGCGTCATGTCATGATCCGGCTGAGGTCCGGGCAAATTCTGCGATATTGCCCCGCATTGCAAGCGATCCGCCGACCCGATAGAAGACGCCAGATTCACCCTATGATGAAAGCCCTTCTGATGTCAGCGCCCAAGAAGCTATTTATCAAGACCTATGGTTGTCAGATGAATGTCTATGACAGCGAACGCATGGCGGAGGCGCTGGGCGGGAAGGGTTATGTCGAAACGCAGACCCCCGATGACGCGGACATGATCCTGCTGAACACCTGCCACATCCGGGAAAAGGCCGCCGAAAAGGTCTATTCCGAATTGGGCCGCTATAAGGATTTGAAAGCCGAAAATCCTGATTTGAAGATCGGTGTCGCAGGCTGTGTTGCGCAGGCCGAGGGTCAGGAGATCATGCGCCGTCAGCCGATGGTGGATCTGGTGGTCGGGCCGCAAAGCTATCACCGCCTGCCAGACATGGAGGATGCGGTGCGGGCGGGTGAAAAGGCGCTCGACACCGATTTCCCCGAAGATGACAAATTCGACACGCTGAAAACGCGCGCCAAGGGCAAGCGCGGCCCAACCGCGTTTCTGACGGTGCAGGAAGGCTGTGACAAATTCTGCGCCTTCTGCGTGGTGCCCTACACGCGCGGGGCAGAGGTGTCGCGCCCCGCAGATCGGGTGATCCGTGAGGCGCAAGAGCTGGTCGCGGCGGGTGTCAAGGAAATCACCTTGCTTGGTCAGAATGTGAACGCCTATCACGGGCACGAAGGCGGTTTGGCCGGGCTGATCTGGGCCCTCGACAAGGTCGATGGGCTGGAGCGGATCCGTTTCACGACCTCGCATCCCAATGACATGGATGACGCGCTGATTGATGCCCACGGGACATGTGACAAGCTGATGCCTTACCTGCATTTACCGGTGCAGTCGGGATCAGATCGCATTCTGAAGGCGATGAACCGCAAGCACACTGGCGAAAGCTATATCCGTTTGATCGAACGTATCCGTGCGGCGCGGCCTGATCTGCTGCTCTCTGGTGACTTCATTGTCGGCTTTCCAGGTGAGACCGAGGAAGACTTTGAAGACACCATGCAACTTGTCCGCGATGTGCATTACGGGCAGGCCTATTCGTTCAAATACTCGACCCGCCCCGGCACCCCGGCGGCGGAAAAGCCGCAACTGCCCGAGGATGTGATGCATGATCGATTGCAGCGGTTGCAGGCGCTCTTGCGCGAACAACAACATGCGACGCAGGCGTCGATGGTGGGTCGAGAGGTGAAGGTTCTGTTTGAAAAAGCAGGGCGAGAGCCGGGGCAGATGATCGGGAAGTCGGAATATTTGCATGCAGTTTACGCGGATGCACCCAGCGATGTGCTGGGACAGGTCTGCCGGGTCAAAGTCCTGCAAGACAGCCCGAATTCATTGAAAGGTGAGCTGATTAAGTGATGCGGCAAATTCCTTTGAAGGAATTTGTTCAGACTTTTCGAAAAGTCTGATTTGCGCCCGTTGCATCGTTTCGTGCTGAATTTCGTATCAAATCCGTGACAATCCGCCATCACCGCTTGCGCCTTGCGGTCGGACTTGCCACGATAGTTACATCTAGACTCAAAGGAGAGCTGTTTGGCCACTGGTGCCCTGACCCCACCCGCTGACCCCGTCAATGAATCCCTGCTGGAATTCCCCGACAACTTCCTGTTGATTGATCTTTGCGGTGAATATGACCGCAATCTCACGACCATCGAAGACAAGCTGAATGTGCAAATCCTGCGCCGCGGCAATCAGTTGGCTGTCATCGGCGAGGACGGGCCGCGCCATGATGCCACCCAGGTGTTGCAGTCACTTTACACCCGGTTAGAGGCGGGGCGCACGCTGGAGCCGGGCGATCTGGACCGCGAATTGCGTATGGGGCCGGATAACACGTTCGACCCGGTTGCCGATGCCGACCAGATCGAGATGTTCAGGGGCGAGATTGCGCGCGTCGAAATCAAGACCCGCAAGAAGCTGATCGAACCGCGCACCGATGCACAAAAGGCTTATGTGAAATCGCTGTTTGACAACGAACTGGCCTTTGGCATTGGCCCGGCGGGGACGGGCAAGACCTATCTGGCGGTGGCCGTAGGTGTGAACATGCTGATCAGCGGCCATGTGGACAAGATCATCCTGTCCCGCCCGGCGGTCGAGGCGGGCGAAAAGCTGGGCTATCTGCCCGGCGACATGAAGGACAAGGTCGACCCCTACATGCAGCCGCTTTATGACGCGCTGAACGATTTTCTGCCAGGCAAGCAATCGGCCAAGATGATGGAAGAGAAGATCATCGAGATCGCACCGCTTGCTTTCATGCGGGGGCGCACATTGTCGAACGCCTTTGTGGTGCTGGACGAGGCGCAGAATGCCACCACCATGCAGATGAAGATGTTCCTGACCCGCTTGGGTGAAGGTTCGCGCATGGTTATCACCGGGGACCGCACCCAGATCGACCTGCCACGCGGCGTGAACTCCGGCCTGTGGGATGCAGAGCGTTTGTTGAAGAATATCCCCAAGATCAGCTTCAACTACTTCACGTCCAAGGATGTGGTGCGCCACCCATTGGTTGCCGCGATTATTGAGGCTTACGAGGCGGACGATGCCAAGTGAGCGTTGATTGCGTGGTCGAAGACCCGCGCTGGGGTGATGTCGAAGCGCTCGCGCAGACCGCCACCGACGCGGCACTTGAACGGCTTGGCCTGGAACCATCGGTTTTTGAGATCAGCATCCTCGCGTGTGACGATGCCCGCATTGCGGTGCTGAATCAGGATTTTCGCGCGAAACCCCGGCCAACCAATGTGCTGAGCTGGCCGTCGGATGAACGCGCCGCTGCGGTGGATGGCGAAATGCCGCTGCCCCCGCAGCCAGTACCGGACAATGCGCTGGGTGATATTGCCATCGCCTATGATACATGCGCAAAGGAAGCAGCGGTCGCAGGCAAATCACTGCACGACCATGCCATTCATTTACTTGTCCACGGCACACTTCATCTGCTGGGTTTTGATCATGAACGTGAGCGTGACGCGATCTTGATGGAAGGTTTGGAAACAGAGATACTTGGCAAACTGGGTATATCTGACCCATATAAGGAATAACCGGGCAGTTACGCCCACATAGGTAAGGGAAAAATGGGCGACACTGACGAAGGTCCATCTATCGCAGCGCAGGGCGCGCAAACGGACCAGACAGACAAAACCCCGGGCCTGTTCGCCCGGGTGCGCGATGCAATTTTGCCCCCCGCAACCCCCGAGGTTCACGATGATGTGCCCGATGAGGTGACGCGGGCAGCGGGGTCTGTGCTTGGTATGCTCAACCTGCGCCGGATGCGGGTCGAGGATGTGGCGGTTCCCAAACCCGACATCGTGGCCGTTGCCGTGACAATCACCCGTGATGAACTGGTCAGCACCTTTCGCGATTGCGGCCTGACCCGCCTGCCGGTCTATGACGGCACACTGGATACGCCCATCGGCTTTGTCAGCCTGAAGGATTTTGCCCTGCGTCATGGGTTTAATGGCGAAAGCCCCGATCTGGACCTGCGCGAACTGGCCCGCCCCTTGATCTACGTGCCCCCTTCCATGCCGCTTGGTGTGCTTTTGCAAAAGATGCAGGCTGAACGCACCCATATGGCACTGGTCATTGATGAATATGGCGGCACCGACGGTCTGGTGACGATTGAGGACGTGATCGAACAGGTCGTGGGCGAGATTGAGGATGAACACGACATCGAAGAGGCCAAAAGCTGGGTGATGGAAAAGCCCGGCTGTTATCTGGCGCAGGCCCGCACCGATCTGGACGATTTCGAAGAAGAGATCGGGATGAACCTGACCGAACATGATGACATCGACGAGGAAGAGATCGACACGCTTGGCGGGCTGGTGACCCTGCTGGCCGGCCATCTGCCTGCCCGCGGTGAGGTGATCGTGCATCCCGAAGGTCCCGAATTCGAAGTGGTCGATGCCGATCCCCGCCGGATCAAGCGGTTGCGCGTCTGGTTGCCGAACACTGCGCGTGGCTAGCATCATTCTGCAGATTTCGGACCGTCCGCGCTGGGTACGCTTTGCTGCGTTGGCGCTGCTGGGCGTTTTTGCCGGTTTTGGTCAGGCCCCGCTTGACCTGTGGCCCGCGACGATACTGGCCTTGGCTTTCTTATTGTTGGTGTTGCGTCACAGTGTTGCGCCAAAGCAAGCGGCGTTTCATGCGTGGGCCTTTGGCGTCGGATATTTCGCCTTCAGCCTGCGCTGGATTATTGAGCCGTTTCTGGTTGATATTGCCAGGCATGGCTGGATGGCGCCCTTTGCGCTTGCGCTGATGGCCTCAGGCGCCGGATTGTTCTGGGCGCTGGCGGCCTTTTTGGCCAAGAAATGCGCGCCCGGGTCGATGCTGTTTTTTGGGTTGGTGCTGGTCCTTGCAGAGGTGACGCGTTCGCTGATCCTGACGGGGTTTCCGTGGGCGCTTTTGGGTCATATCTGGATCACGACCTCTTTGGCGCAGGCCGCGGCCTATGGCGGGCCGCATCTGTTGACACTGCTGACTATTTTGGCGGCTTGGGCTATCGTCATGATCTTGCACGGCAAATGGATCAAGGGTGCGGCGATACTTGGGGTTTTGGTCATTGGTGCCGATGTGCTGGCCCCGGCGCATTCGGGTCCGGTGGGCCCGCCCGTATCTGTGAACGACCTGCCCATTGTCCGCATCGTTCAGCCCAATGCACCGCAGCATCAAAAATGGGACCCTGCGTTTCGTGATGTGTTCGTGAACCGGCTGATCAATTTGACCAGCGCAGGTGATACGCCTGATCTGGTTGTCTGGCCTGAAACGGCTGTGCCCTATCTGCTCAACCATATCGAAGATGATATGCGCCTTTTGTCGGATGCGGCCCGCGGTGCACCGCTGGTGTTTGGCATTCAGCGCCTTGATCAGGACCGGCAGTTTTTCAACAGCCTTGTTGTGATGGGCCCCGGCGGACAGGTGCAGACCATCTATGACAAGCAGCATCTGGTTCCTTTTGGGGAATACATTCCCGGCGCGCGATTGCTTGGACGGGTAGGGGCCACGGGGCTTGCCCGCAATCTGGGTTCGGGGTTCACGCCTGGAACAACGCCAGGCCCTGTGATGCTGCCCGGCATCGGCGGGGCTATTCCGCTGATCTGCTACGAAGGCATCTTTGCCGAGGAAATCACCGATGGCGGTGACCGTGCCCGGTTGTTGCTGTTGATCACCAATGATGCCTGGTTCGGAGAGGCAGCAGGCCCCTATCAGCACCTCGCCCAGGCCCGGCTTCGTGCGATCGAACAGGGATTGCCGATGGTCCGCGTGGCCAATACCGGGATCAGTGCGATGATCGATTCCAAAGGGCGGATTATTGATAGCCTGCCGCTGGGTGTCGATGGCGCGCTGGATGTGGCGCTACCTGCGGCCTTGCCGCCGACACTTTATGTCGCATGGGGTGATTGGCCCGTCTTTGCTGTGCTTCTTTTGTTAACGCTTGGGCGTTACGCGATGCGCAGGCGGAATAACGATTGACCTTGGTGATCTGACCTCATAGAGCCGGGGTCGGTTCTGTCACAACGGCTTCCTGACGTGGCAGTTAATTTTATTGGAGCACATCCCCATGGCACGACAAGACTACATTTTCACTTCGGAATCCGTGTCCGAAGGCCACCCAGATAAGGTCTGCGACCGTATCTCTGACGCGGTGCTGGACGCATTTCTAGCCGAAGAACCCGAAGCACGGGTTGCCTGCGAAACATTTGCCACAACAAACCGGGTCGTGATCGGGGGTGAGGTTGGTCTTTCAGACCAGACAAAGCTCAAGGATTATATGGCCCGCGTTGATGACATCGCGCGCGCCTGCATCAAAGATATCGGGTATGAGCAGGACAAGTTCCACCATGCGACATGCAAGGTGACGAACCTGTTGCACGAACAATCTGCACATATCGCGCAGGGCGTGAATGCAGCCGAGGACAAGGACGAAGGTGCCGGTGATCAGGGCATCATGTTTGGCTATGCCACGACCGAGACCGACGCGCTGATGCCGGCCCCGATCCAGTACGCCCATGCGATCCTGCGCCGTCTGGCCGAGGTCCGCAAATCCGGCGAACAGCCCACATTGCGCCCCGACGCCAAAAGTCAGGTGTCATTGCGCTATGCCGGTGGCAAACCGGTCGAGGTGACGTCAATTGTGCTATCCACGCAGCACGAACTGGAAAGCCAGACCAGCGCCGATATCCGCGCCATTGTCGAACCTTATATCCGCGAAGTGCTGCCTGATGGTCTGATCACGGCGAATACGGAATGGTGGGTGAACCCCACCGGGACATTCGTTATCGGCGGCCCTGACGGGGATGCGGGCCTGACCGGGCGCAAGATTATCGTGGACACCTATGGCGGTGCCGCCCCGCATGGTGGTGGTGCTTTCTCCGGCAAGGACCCGACCAAGGTGGACCGCTCTGCCGCCTATGCCGCGCGTTATCTGGCCAAGAACGTCGTTGCCGCTGGTATGGCCGAACGCTGCACCATCCAGCTGAGCTATGCGATTGGGGTCGCCAAGCCTTTGTCGATCTATGCCAACACGCATGAAACTGGCGAGGTTGATCCAGAGGCGATTGAACGCGCGATCGCGCAGGTCATGGACCTGACCCCGCGCGGTATCCGGCAGCATCTGCACCTGAACAAACCGATCTATGAACGTACCGCGGCCTACGGCCATTTCGGACGCGAACCGGATGCGGATGGCGGGTTCAGCTGGGAGCAAACCGATCTGGTGGAAGCGCTGAAACGCGCTGTTTGATGCGAGAACCGCGTTCCCTTGGCGCATGAGTTGCCAAATTGCATAAAGCTGAAATTGACAGGGCAGCACCAGAAAATGGTGCTGCCCTTATTCATTTGTCGCAGTGAGAGCGATTTGGCTTAGAAGCCAAAATCAAATGTTTGGAAGAACGAGAATTCAAAGTCCGGGATTTCTGTCACATTGCCATCGGCGTCGACTTGAAGAATTGACCATTCCTCCGTGTCGTCCAGATCGTAGAATGTCGATGTCAGCGCGGCTGTGCCGTCTTCGTTATATTCAGTGATGTTCAAAAGCCCATTGTCTAACATCGTAACTTGGCTGTCGATAATACCGTCGTCGCCGGTTGTAATCGCCAACCATTCAAAGTCGACGCCGGTCGACTCTTCGAGGGCATTGTTCGCATTAGGGTCATTATCATCGCCTGTATCGAGAACAATCGTAACGGTTTCATCGAAAAACGGGACATCAGACGTCAGAAACGAATAGCCATCTGTATTGATGGTGTTTTCGTTGGTCGTCACATTGTCAACAACTAGAAATTCGAATACGTCAACAAAGCTGTTCAGCGCAGCGACTTGTAATGCTGCACCAATTTCGGACAGGTTGCTGATTGAATTCTGGGTCGTCATATTTTTGATCCTTCAGTTTGATTTGAAACGGTTTTCACTCGTTACAAAAGAAACCATGATCGTATTTTTGGGTTATCTCGGCGTTTTTTCCATTTCAATATACCCTGTGATTGTAAAAGTTTTTGGTGGCCACAACTCGCTCGCTGATCAGCGATAACCTGCTTGTGTTCTATCTGCATTACGCAGATTGCGACCACGCTAACGACCCTTGGCCTTCGGTCGGGTGCTGTTGATTGAATTGCACCCCGCACGCCCGCTTGGTAAAGCCCGGCCTATGAGCAAGACCAATCATCCATCCGGTGCCCCCTGGCGAAATTTTTATGGCCGGTTCAAGGGCAAGACTATTCGGGCCAGCCAACACGATTATCTTGACAATGACCTTGTGCCATTGTCCCCCGGGCCGATCAGTTGGGACGACAACCCCGATCGCACCCCGCTGGATGTGAACGCCCTGTTTGGTGGCAAGGATATCTGGCTTGAGATCGGCTTTGGCGGCGGTGAACATCTGGTCCATATGGCTGAAACCTATCCAGATATCGGCTTGATCGGGTGTGAGCCGTTTATCAACGGTGTGGCGATGCTGCTGGGCAAGATCCGTAAGGCGGACGTGGATAACCTGCGGGTGCATCCCGGTGATGTGCGCGACCTGTTCGATGTTCTGCCTGATCACTCGCTCAGCAAGGTTTTCCTGAACTACCCCGATCCCTGGCCCAAGAAACGCCATCATCGTCGGCGGTTCGTCACGCCTGAACATCTTGAACCGCTGCACCGTGTGATGAAACCGGGCGCGGAATTGCGTGTTGCCACGGACATTCCGGACTATGTGCGCCAGACGCTTGAACAGGTCCCGCGTCACGGCTTCGACTGGCTGGCAGAGCGGCCCGACGACTGGCGGAAACCTTGGGATGACTGGCTGTCGACGCGATACGAACAAAAAGCCCTGCGCGAAGGGCGCACACCCCATTATCTGACCTTTCGCAAGGCCTGACTGGACCCTGTGCAGCGCCTCCGCTATCAGGCGGGCAAAGCAAAAAGGAACTGCCCCATGTCCGGCCATGGCACCCCTATACCTATGACATCCCGGCCTTGCGGGCCGCTGAAAGGCATCGCGCATGTACCGGGTGATAAATCAATCTCGCACCGGTCGCTGATCCTGGGTGCGATGTGCGTGGGCGAGACACATATCACCGGCTTGTTAGAGGGTGAGGACGTGCTGGATACCGCCAAGGCGATGCGCGCCTTTGGTGCGACAGTGACCGATCACGGAGATGGCGAATGGACCGTGCAGGGCGTGGGTGTTGGTGGCTTTGCAGAACCCGAGAATGTGATCGACTGCGGCAATTCCGGCACCGGTGTGCGCTTGATCATGGGGGCCGTCGCGACATCGCCGATCACCGTGACATTCACCGGGGATGCGTCATTGAATGGTCGTCCGATGGGGCGCGTGACAGAGCCGCTGGCTCTGTTTGGCACGCAAGCCGTGGGTCGGCAGGGTGGGCGTTTGCCGATGACGGTTGTCGGCGCGGCTGATCCGATCCCTGTCCGCTACGAAGTGCCGGTGCCGTCCGCACAGGTGAAATCGGCTGTTTTGCTGGCGGGGTTGAATGCCCCCGGGCAGACAGTGGTGATCGAAAAGGAAGCGACCCGCGACCATACCGAACGTATGTTGCAGGGTTTCGGCGCGGAGCTGACGGTGCAGGAAACGGATGAGGGCCGTGTGATCACCCTGACCGGCCAGCCTGAACTGACGCCACAAAGCATCGTTGTGCCGCGCGATCCGTCCTCTGCCGCGTTTCCGGTCTGTGCCGCAATCATCACACCCGGTTCGGATGTGCTGGTCCCCAATATCGGGTTGAACCCAACGCGGGCCGGTCTTTTCACAACGCTGCAAGAGATGGGCGCAGACCTGACCTATGAAAACATGCGCGAAGAAGGGGGCGAACCTGTTGCCGATCTGCGCGCCAAATTCTCGCCCGATCTGAAAGGCATCGCGGTGCCGCCCGAACGGGCCGCCAGCATGATTGATGAATACCCGGTGCTGTCGGTCGTGGCGTGTTTTGCGGACGGTGTGACAGACATGCAGGGCGTCAAGGAACTGCGCGTCAAGGAAAGCGACCGGATTGATGCGATGGCGAAAGGGCTGCGCGCGGCAGGTGTTACTGTGGATGAAGGCCCTGATTGGTGGAAGGTCACCGGGCTGGGGCATGGGAATGTACCGGGTGGGGCAATGGTTGCAAGTGAGCTGGATCACCGGATTGCAATGGCATTCATGGTCATGGGCATGGCCACGCAAAAGCCGATAAGCGTCGATGATGCATCGCCCATCGCGACATCCTTCCCCATATTCGAAAGCCTGATGGCCCAGCTTGGTGCGCAGATCGTGCGCAGGAACACGTGACCTTTGTCGTTGCTATCGATGGGCCGGCCGCTGCGGGAAAAGGGACCTTGTCCAAGGCGGTGGCTGCGCATTTCGGCTTTGCGCATCTGGATACTGGGCTGCTTTACAGGGCCGTCGCGGCCAAGGTTCTGGCGGGCGCGGACCCGGTGCAGGCTGCCCGAACGCTTGATGCTGTTGATCTAGAGGACGGTACGCTACGCACGCCGCGCGTCGCCCAAACCGCCAGCGAAGTGGCCGTGATCCCTGATGTGCGCGCGGCCTTGGTTACGTTTCAACGTCAGTTTGCGATGCGGGCGGATGGTGCCGTATTGGACGGGCGCGATATCGGAACGGTGATTTGTCCGCAGGCAGATGTGAAGCTGTTTGTCACCGCCAGCCCGGAATGTCGCGCACAACGGCGGTTCAAAGAGCTGACCGATAAGGGCATGGATATCACCTATGATACCGTTCTGGCGGACGTCAAAGAACGCGACGAACGCGACCGGACCCGTGCTGCCGCCCCGTTGGTGCCGGCCGATGATGCAGTGCTGATCGACACCTCTGATCTGACCATCGACGCCGCCGTTGCCGCAGCGATTGCTGTCATCGACCGCGCTCGGTAGCGTTTCAGAATTTCACCAAAGGTTGCTTAGGCAATTGGCAATTTTGACGTGTAGCATGGCAGCAAAGGAGTTTTTGCCATGATCCGTATTCTTGCCCTTGTCGTGTTACTGCTGCCTGTCGCCGCCCCGGCCCAAGAGGCCGAGCCGCATATGACCCTGCCCCGTATGGCAGAGATTGTGTTGGCACTGGACCCCGAAGCAAGGACCACCGGCAACAGCTTTGAATTCCAGATCGATGATATTCCGGTCCTGATTGTGTTTGATATACGCGCCAACCGGATGCGCGCGATGGTCCCGATCCGGTCTGCCGACGGGATGACGCCCGAGGAAATGCAGCGCGTGATGCAGGCCAATTTCGACAGCGCACTGGATGCCCGCTATGCGGTGGCGCAGGGTCGCCTCTGGGGGATTTTCATTCACCCGTTCAAAGAGTTGGAGCGGGATCAGCTGATTTCCGGTGTGGCGCAAACGGTAAATGTCGCCAAAACCTATGGCACGCTTTACACCAGTGGTGCGGGTCAATTCGGGGCCGGTGACAGCGGTGATCTGCAACGTCAGTTGATCGAAGAACTGCTGGAGCGTGGGCAGGATATCTGACACTGTCTGCCTTATGGCAGAACATATCGTCGATCTCGAAACATGGCCGCGTTCGGCGCAGTTCCACTTTTTCCGGACCTACCGGAAACCGCATTATGCGGTTACGGCGCGCATGGATGTCAGTCACGTGATGGCGCGCAAGGCGAACGGAATTTCGCCATACAGATCGTGCCTTTACGCGATTGGTACGGGGCTGCATGCGGTGCCTGAACTTTGCATGCGGTTTCGCGGCAATCAGGTGGTGCGGCACGATATGGTCACGCTATCGATGACCGTACCGACACATGCGGGCAGTTTTGGTTACGCCTATGTCCCTTATATTTCTGATTTTGCCGCATTTGACGCGCAGGCCAAGGCGCTGATCGATGAGGTCGCAGCGGGTGGCGCCTTGCAGGCCAATAGCGGCGAACGCGACGACCTGGCCTATCTGTCCTGCATGCCCTGGCTGGATTACACGTCGATCAACAACGCACTACCGGGGCCGGACGATTGCATTCCGCGTGTCACATGGGGCCGGTTTGTGCAGCAGGGCGATCACTGGGACATGGCCATGACGCTGGAGGTGCATCATGCGCTGGTCGATGGTGAGCAAGTGGGTGCATATTTCGCGGCTGTTCAAAATGCTTTGCGCAATGTGACAGTCTGACGAAACGACAGTTCGGCGCGGCGCATATAGACAGCCCGGATTGTAAAATTTTGGGTGAAAATTTCAGCCATATTTAAGTCATGATCGGTGATTAGTGACGTAAGGGAACGTGGTCTTTGCGTCGCGTCTTCTTCGATTTGTATATCGAAACACCAACAGTTTTTGACGAGTGGAGTAATTTGGTGAGTAAGACAGTCAATGCCAGTATTCTGGCATCCTTGTTAGTTGTGGGTACCCCGTTTGCAGCGGTGTCCCAGACGAAAACAGCAGAAATCGCCTGTGGGCAGCCCTATATGGTCGTGCGGGGCGACACCCTTAGTCAGATCAGCTTTCGTGCTTATGGGACAAGCGTTTTCGCTGCGCTTTATCGGGCCAATGCGGAGACGATTGGACGCAATCCTAATCTGATATTGGTTGGCCAAAATCTGCAGGTGCCCTGTTTGGAGGGCGAGATCGCCGCCGCCACTGCGCCAGTGCCTACATCGACAACCATCGAACCGGGATCAGACGCGCCGACAGTAACGGCTTCGGCCACGGAAAACCTGGTTTTCACCTTCAACAAAACATCCGCACCCAAATTCATTATGAATGACGGTATCATTGATTATTATCTGGCCGAGATTGCCGATGTGACAGAGGGGCGCGTGCAGTTTATCGACCCACCTGTCATGAACCGCGACCCCAAGGCTCAGTTTGAACTTGTTACATCAGGCGCGGTTGATGGCACCTACCTGTTCAACGGGTATCTGGATGCGTCACACCCACTGCTGCAACTGCCGATGATCCCGTTGATGGGGGGATCGGCGGAGCAAACGGCTGTTTCGCTTTGGAATTTGCATGCCAACTATCTTGCGGACACCGATTACTTTGATGACGCAAAAGTCATGGGTTTTGTGGCTGCTCCGGCTGCGCATATCTGGCGGCTCAGCAGTCAGCCTGTTGAATTAGACGCGGGCGTCGCCGATCTGAACAATTATGCTGTTCCTTACTTTGAAGGCTTGGATACCCGCGGGCCGGCAGCCGTGCGTGCAGAGAACGAAATGCAGCTGATGGCGCAAAATGAAGAGGTGAACGGGACACTCACCTTCTTTATGGCCCACGGAGCCGCGCGCGCTGCCGGTGTCTGGACCGAGGATCGCACCGTAACCGAAGTGGATTATGGCCTTTATACACCGACATTCTCGGTCATTCTGTCAAACGAGGCATGGCGTCAGATTTCGCCTGCCGACCAAGCCGCGATCGAGGCGATCTCGGGTGAATACCTTGCGCATCGGTCAGCGTCTTGGGACGCATTCGACAATGGGCATCGCCGGCACATGTTGGATACTGGTCTGAATGTTGTCAAAGCCAGCCCCGCATTGCTTGCGGAACTGGAAGAGGTCTCTCAGGTACGCATTGCAGATTGGGTTGCGCAGGCCGATGCCATGGGTATTCGGGGTCAGGAGGCGGTTGATGCCTATCAGGCTGATCTGGATGCTTTACAGGACAGGTTGATTTTCCGGTAAGCGATCAGCGGCGTATATGCGTGGCGTAGGCCTTGCATTACAGGGGAATCCCCCCTATACGCCGCCCTGTCGAAGCGTCGAGACAGGCGCGGACTTGAGACTTGAGTGGGGTCGGTTCTGAACCGGCCCTGTTGTTTTATGTTCCGTGAATGGCGCCAGACCAAACTGCAATCTGAAAGACCGGCGGAGACAACCGCGCGGCCCGTATAAAACCAAACGTTAGGAACACGACGCCACATGGCAAACACAATGGAAGAGTTTGAAGCACTCTTGAACGAAAGCTTCGAGATGGACACACCCGCTGAAGGGTCTGTTGTCAAAGGCAAAGTCATCGCAATCGAAGCGGGACAAGCCATCATCGATGTCGGCTACAAGATGGAAGGCCGCGTTGATATCAAAGAATTCGCAAATCCCGGGGAAGAGGCTGAACTGGCCGTCGGTGACACTGTCGAAGTGTTCCTGCGTCAGGTTGAAAATGCCCGTGGTGAGGCTGTTATCTCTCGTGAGATGGCCCGCCGTGAAGAAGCGTGGGATCGTCTGGAAAAAGCCTATGCTGACGAAGAGCGTGTCGATGGCGCGATCTTTGGCCGCGTAAAAGGTGGTTTCACTGTGGACCTTGGCGGCGCGGTCGCGTTCCTGCCCGGCTCTCAGGTTGATGTGCGCCCTGTCCGTGACGCTGGCCCGCTGATGGGTCTCAAGCAGCCGTTCCAGATCCTGAAGATGGACCGTCGTCGTGGCAACATCGTTGTGTCCCGTCGTGCGATCCTTGAAGAATCTCGTGCCGAACAGCGCGCCGAAGTCATCGGCAACCTGACCGAAGGCCAGGAAGTTGACGGCGTGGTCAAGAACATCACCGAATATGGTGCGTTCGTTGATCTGGGCGGTGTTGACGGTCTGTTGCACGTTACCGACATGGCATGGCGCCGGGTCAACCACCCGTCCGAAATCCTGTCCATTGGCGAGACGATCAAGGTGCAGGTCATCAAGATCAACAAGGAAACACATCGTATTTCCTTGGGGATGAAGCAGTTGCAGGATGATCCGTGGGATGCGGTGGAAGCCAAGTTCTCCTTGGGCTCCGTGCATCAGGGTCGTGTGACCAACATCACTGACTACGGCGCATTTGTTGAGCTGGAAGCCGGTGTTGAGGGTCTGGTTCACGTGTCCGAAATGTCCTGGACCAAGAAGAACGTGCACCCCGGCAAGATCGTGTCGACCTCTCAGGAAGTCGAAGTCATGGTCTTGGAAATCGACAGCGCCAAGCGTCGCGTTTCCTTGGGCCTCAAGCAGACACAGCGCAATCCATGGGAAGTCTTTGCAGAGCAGTTCCCAGAGGGCACTGAGGTTGAAGGCGAGGTCAAGAACATCACCGAATTCGGTCTGTTCATCGGCCTTGAAGGCGACATCGACGGCATGGTTCACCTGTCCGACCTGACATGGGAAGGCCGTGGCGAAGATGTCATCGGTGATTTCCGCAAAGGCGATATCGTCAAGGCGAAGGTTGCCGAGGTGGATGTCGAGAAGGAGCGTATCTCGTTGTCGATCAAGGCGCTTGACGGTGATCCGTTTGCCGAAGCTGTTGGCGGCGTGAAGCGCGGTTCGATCATTACCGTTGAAGTGACCAAGATCGAAGATGGCGGGATCGAAGTGGATTACGAAGGTGCGAAATCCTTTATCCGTCGGTCCGACCTGTCCCGTGACCGTGCCGAGCAGCGCCCGGAGCGTTTCGGCGTTGGCGACAAGGTTGACGTGCGCGTGACCAATATCGACAGCAAGACCCGCAAGCTGGGTCTGTCGATCAAGGCACGCGAGATCGCCGAAGAGAAGGAAGCGGTTGAGCAGTATGGCTCAAGCGATTCCGGCGCATCCTTGGGTGATATCCTGGGTGCCGCGCTGAAAGGCGACGAATAAGTCAGACCTAGCAGTTTGAGAATTGAACCCGTCGCAGGAAACTGCGGCGGGTTTTTTTACCCTGCCTTAGACCTTCTCAAGCAATGTGTCGGGTTTTTCGAGGTTATCCCAACTCCACTTCTTGATCACCTGGTGGCTGTAGTGCCGCTTGTTTCCCAGCGTCAGCATCGCCAGTTTTGGTAGGTGCGTCAACGGGGTCAGGTCGCCATCGACAATCCTGGTCTTTGTGCCCGCGATCCAGAGCGCCCTAAGATTTGGTAGTTCTTTCAGCGGCGCAACGGATTCGATGTCGCGCGCATCCGCAATTGTCAGGACTTCTAGGTTCTTCAGCGGCGTCAAACAATCAAAAGAAGACACATGATGCACCTCGTCCAGATGCAGACAGCGCAGGTTCTGCAGCGCCTCAATCCCATCAAGGTTTTCGAGGCCACGGCAAACCGATAGCGACAGTCGCCTTAGCTGGGTCAATGCGCTGATTGGCGCGAAGGAATGAATGCCGCTATGCGACACCTCCAGATTTTCGAGGGATGTGAGGTTTGCCAGACCCTCTGCGCCTTGCTTGCTCAGGCTGCGGATCTGCAAGCGTTTCAGACACTTGGCTTCAAACACGCTTTCAGTCGCCTTCTGCCATTTCATCGTACAGGACTGCAGGTGCGGTAGCGTCGAAAGATCGATGGTCTGTTTCACATTCCCTGATGCTTTGATCCTCCTAAGCCCTGACAGAAGGGAAATCGGCATGTCACCGAAATCGAAGTCGGGGTTGTAAGTCGGCACATTGAAGGCTTCGATGAACCTCAATTCTGCAAAGAAATCATAGCTTGTGCACCGAAATCCATCCTTGAACGAAAATGCCAAGCCTTTGGCCGCGTGTTTTTCGAGATACGCTGGCATATTGCGATGCCACGGCCCAGTGATACGCGCTGTGCGCACATGTTCGGTCGCATCCTGATCGTAGGGGTTTGCGCATTCCCGTGTCGGGCCTTCAAGAAAAGTAATCGATCTTTTCCATCTGTTGAAGTCTAGCATTGTCGCGACCTTTGCTGCGTTTTTCCCATATCACGGAACATTCAGAATCGTGCATTCTTGACTTATTGGACACCAGTTCTGCAAATCACCGAAGCACACCAATCAGGGTAAATCTGCCGGTTTTGGCATTTTTATGACCCGTAAAAAATCGAAAGTGACGTTACGACTGGGGAACAGGCGGACAATCTTCCCATAGGCGTGTGCATTGGGTTTGGCCTAGACGGGTCGGCAATTGATGCAACGTGGTATATTTCGATGACAAATGATCTTAACTTGATGGCGAGCCTTGTGTGTTCTTTCGTTGGCGGCCTTGCCTTTGCCCTGATCATGCTGGCCTTCGGCTATGGTCTGCTGGGCGCCTCGGTCGCCTACAGCCTTGGTGGTACATGTGTCCTGATTTTATGTGCGATGGGTGTGGCGGCGCGTTTCGCCGTATTGGACGATGAGGATCAAGTGGTCAGTACAGGCCAATAATCACCTCAGCCATTGCCCGGATTGGCGCGGTCACAAGCACAGTTTCTGCCATAACAAGCGCATTCGGTTATGCTGTGGTACCTTCCCAAACGCGCCCTGCACACTCACCTCGTTTGATAGACAGGCATAATCTGGCCATTGCAGATCCCCGGCGTCAGCCACGGGGCGCCGATACGTCGTGTTACGGTTCCACACCGCGCCCAAGTCTGCTTTGTTAATGCTCGTATAGGCCATGCAGGAGAGACATCATGATCACCCTGAACTACGTCACAGAATTGTCAGCCGGGCGTCGCGGCGTCTTTGATCGGGCGGCGGCGCGTTGGGACAATGTCATAAATACCGGGTTTGCGCCGATTGATGTGGATGGTGATGTGCTGACCGGGGTGCGCATTGACGTGATGATCGAGGATATCGACGGCGAGAGCGGCGTTTTGGGGCAGGCAGGCCCCACGATCCTGCGCCCTGATACTGATTTACCCGTTGCCGGGATCATGCAATTCGACGACGCAGATGTGGCGAATCTTGAGGCCGGTGGCAGCTTTGAAGATGTGATCCTGCATGAAATGGCGCATGTTCTGGGCTTTGGTACGCTTTGGTCGCGCAAGGGGTTGATCCGTGGGACCGGCAGTATGGACCCGCGGTTCACCGGTACGGCCTCAATCCGGGAATATGCAGCTCTTGATGCGGCGGGCGGGGATGCGGTGCCTTTGTCCAATACCGGCGGGGCAGGCACCCGCGAAGGACATTGGCGCGAGCTGATCTTTGGCGATGAACTGCTGACCGGCTTCCTGTCGGGCGATGACCGCCCGCTCAGCCGTCTGTCGGTCGCCGCGTTCGAGGATATCGGGTATGAGGTCGATTATGCCCGCGCGGACCCGTTCGTTTTGCCCAGTTTCCGTGAACTGGCGCTGATGGGCATTACCGAGGCCGTGCGCATCTGTGATCTGTGTCGTGTCGGTCGTCCCGAGCCTGTGACGTTGGATCACGTGTAGGCTGGTGGCGTCCCTGACCGGCTGATAATGTGCACCCTATCAGACAAGTCGAGGGCACCATATGAACCACGCCGACGTCATTTCCACCATCACGGATGCAACCACGGAGGCCCCCGGTATCCGCGCCCTGTTCCTGAGCGGCAGCTATGGCAACGGTATGGCGGATGCCCATAGCGATATCGACTTTATCATGGTCGCCGAGGATGGCGCGACGGACGCGGTTGCACAGGTCTGGTACGACGCTGTCGCGCAAACGGGTGAGATTGTTCTGTGGTGGGATCGCAGCACCGTTCCCGTTTTGATCAACGCGATCACGGATGACTGGACCCGCACAGATGTCATCATCCTGAAGCCCGAACAGATGCGTGCGCATGCCCAAAGCAGTCTGAAGGTGTTGTTCGATCACGATGATATCTACGAAGGCTTGGCTGCAGAATCGCCTGAGGTCGTGCCTGACCCAAAGCGGTTCACCTATCAGGTCGAGGAATTCATTCGTATACTGGGTTTGTTACATTTGGCCGCCGGTCGCGAAGAATATATAAACGGCGTGCTGGGCGTGTTCCATCTGCGCAACAAGCTGGTCGACTTGCTGATCGCCGAAACGAACGCACCGAACCGCGGGGGCATTCTGCATCTCAATCGGTTGATCACGGATGAGCAGAAGGATTTGATACTCTCGCTCCCACCGCCAGTGCCGGAACGACAAGCGATGATTGACACGCATCTGGCCTATGCCAAAGTCTATCTGCCGCGCGCCCGGGACCGCGCGAAGGCCATTGGTGCAGACTGGCCTGAACGGTTCGAGGCGGCGACATGGGCGCAATTGCGCAAGACGCTGGGAATTGAAAAGCCGTATTGACGCCACCACCTTTGCGCCGCGGTGTTTGGTCTGGCTAGGCGATGCGCAAAAGGACCCACCCGGGGATGCCCCGGATGGGTCCGTTTTAGTCCCGCAGTTTGGCGATATCACCCAACAGACCCGCGGTGCCGTTATGCACGGTCAACCGCTCGACCTTGCCGGCGATCACCTCCAACGCTTCCAGCTCTTTCAGCCGCAGCATCACAGGGTTCTCGGCCATCACCTTGGCGGTGTTCAGAAGCGACCGCGTTGCGTTCGTTTCTTCCCGCCGCCGGATGACGTTGGCTTCGGCCTCCTTTTCAGCCGCGACGACCGCTGTCAGAATGTCCCGCATCTCACCGGGCAGGATCACGTCTTTCAACGCGATCGCACCCACTTCGACGCCAAGACCGGCCATTTCCGTCCGCACCGCATCTGCGGCCCCTTCGTCAACGGCGACCTTGTCGGCCAACAGCGCATCAAGCGTCAGCGCCCCTAGTGTCCGCCGGAAGGCCAGACCCAAGGCCCGGTGCAAGGCCTCCTCGAAATCCCGGACCTTTGTGACGGCTGTCACAGGGTCCACGACCCGGAAGTCTGCCGCAAGGTTTACCCGCAGCGTTACCCGGTCACGTGTCAGGATCTCGTGCCCGGTCACGTCATGGGACCGGAGCCGCGTGTCGACCAGTTTGACCGCCACTTTGGGTCCGACATTCCAGAACGTGTGCAAACCGGGGTCCAGCACGGTGGGGTTTGTCCCATCAAGGGTCATGACGCCCACATGGCCTTCGGGCACCTCGACCGAGGTGAGTAGGCTAACCAACCGCCCCCGGACCAGCCGCTTGGCCAGATCACCGGGCACCCGCACATCAGCCGCTACATCGTGCCGCGTGATATCGAAAGGCCCCGCATCTGCCCAAAGATGCGTCCGGCTGTCAGGCGCAAGCGCTGTCATCAGCCGCCCGTCCCGCGCCACCAAAGCAACCTCGGTCGCGCACGTCCGAACCTCGACCAGATGTGTCGCCACAAGATCAGGTGCGTCCCGCAAAAGCGTGTCAACGTTTCCGCCGGTGAAGAAAGCCGAGGTCAGGTTATGTGCCTCGACCACATCGTTGCGTTTGATCCGGTGTTCGCCTGCGCCCAGCAGATCGACGATCCGCCCTTTGCGCGTCAGGATGGCCCGGTCGTTTTCGGTCAGAACCAGCCGCCGGTGGCCAGTCAGTGTATCAAGTATCCGCAACATCATTCTTCTCCTTCATTCTCCTGCGGTTAACGTCGGTGTCGCAATGCGATCTCCTTTGGGTTTGGTTGGTTGCACCCGGGATGGGTGACAGGTGTGAAAGATATCCGAGGCCGCCCCGCGCCATGCCCATTCGGGGGCAACGAGGTGAGCGGGCAGGCAAGGCCAAAGGCGCGGTGTGGGGCGGTCGAAACCACCTTTGCCGGACCAAGGGCCGTGCCTGCCATCGCCTGTTGCCGCCAAAAGGGCAGAGCAGCGATGACCGTTCGTTTTGCGACCGTCAGGCGGCCACAAGCGGGCAGGCCACCCCTGCTGAGGCAACCCCGGATACCCGAATGGAAGACGTTTTGAAGACGTCAGATGAGGAGTCGAACCTCAATGGTTTCCCATTTACCGTTGGTTTCAATGGCGGGATTCGAACCCGCTCCCTATAGATTCGTAGTCTATTGCTCTATCCAGATGAGCTACATCGAACATTGGCGTAACAGGCCAAGCCCCATTCAACGTCCCGACCCTGGCATACGGGGCTGGCAGCGCCGCCCGCACCGGCAGAGTGATCACCTCTGGCCGCTAGGGTCCGATCCGTCTGATCGGGATGTGCTGAATAGAGGGAAGGGTTGGATTCGCTCAACCTTAGAAATCAGGCCAGTTTTCAAACTGTGGCGTGCGCGCAACAAAATTACCAAGTTGCGCAATAAATGAAAAGGCGCCGTGGATTTAGCGGCCGTGGCTGCGCGCGATCCTCGACTGGATCTTGGCAGATATTGCGCGGTTTGGACTGACCCTGGGTTAGCCCGGCGTCACATCCGCCATCAGGTCGTCGATGAACAGGCTGAGCAATTGGGTGCGGCCTGACACACCGGCCTTGCGATAAATCGCGTTGGTTTGCGCCTTGATTGTGCCTTCACTGACCTCGCGCAGGGTGGCGATTTCCTGTGTTGACATACCTTTGATCGCGAACAGCGCCACGTCGCGTTCTGCGGGGGTTAACTCCCAGGTGGTGAACCGTTCCTCCATCACGTCGAGAAATGCGCCTGACGCGACGCGTAACTGATCCTCGACCACGACATTGCGGGCCATTGTGCGGCGCAAGACAATCCACCCCAATCCGACACCCAACAGCAGCCCAAGTGCTGCGCCCAATTCAATCAGTTCATAGACCTGCCAACTGACGGGTCCGATACCGATGATGGATGCCAGAATCTGTGAAACGAAAAAAAAGGCGCAAAGCACCTGGACACAGACAATGACGAGGACATGCCATTGGCGCTTCACTGGGGTGTCGCCTCCTTTGAAATCAGTCGGCGTTAGTCATCATCGTCATCGTCATCGTCTTCATCATCGTCGTCTTCATCGTCATCGTCGTCTTCATCATCGTCATCATCTTCGTCGTCATCGTCACGATCATCATCATCATCGCGATCGTCTTCGTCGTCATCACCACCGGATGACCCGCCACCTGAACCACCCGAGCCGCTATTGCCCGGATTGAACAGTTGTGGACCGCCGTCATCGTCGTCATCGCCCCAATAGTCGCGCAGGATTTCACCGGTTTGAGGGTTGAAGACCAGTTCACGGCGCAGGTCATTGCGTTCCGCCGTGACCCGGACACGGCCAAGCCATGTCCGGTTCAGCTGTATATCGCTAAACCCCTGATCGCGCAGCTGCCGCACGATGTGATCCTGGACTGACTGGGCCACCGCATCGGACGGCGCCCCAGCCACGGCAAGACATATGATTGCTCGCTTAATCATAACCACGCCATACCACGTCGATTACTCGTCGTCATCTTCATCATCGTCTTCGTCGTCGGCATCATCGCCGTCATCTTCATCATCGTCGTTATCATCATCTTCATCATCGTCTTCGTCGTCGGCATCATCGTTGTCTTCGTCATCATCTTCATCATCGTCGCCATCTTCATCGTCGCCTTCGTCATCATCTTCGTCGTCGATGAAATCTTCATCCTCGTCAGAGATCTCGACCCCGGGTGATGTTTCGTCATCATCATCGACGGGCTCGACCTCTTGATCGAGAATGGCGCCTGTTGCGGCGTCATAAACGACTTCTAGCTTCCGGCCGTTGCGGATTGCTTCGACTTTGACCTGATTGGGTCCGTTCTTGACTTCGATGCGCTGGTAGCCTTCGGCTTGTAATTGCGTGACTACCTGTTCGGCGATCGATTGCGCAAAGCCCGTGGTCGCGGTGAGGGCAAAGATGGCGGTGGTGGAAAGTAGCGTTTTTTTCATGACATGCTCCTTTGATTGTCGATTCGCACCATGCGAACCATTGCCAAAGGTCGTCGCAAGAAGAGGCGACGATCACCATGGATCATGGGTTTAGACAGACCAGATTAAACCCATGAACGACGGACCTAAACCAAAGTTTAGACCAATATTAATAGAAAATTAACCTGTCATCTCAAAACCGAGGTGTTTGGCGACTGTGAAGATGTCCTTGTCGCCGCGCCCACACATATTCATGACCAGCAAATGGTCTTTCGGCAAATCGGGCGCGATTTTCATCACATGCGCCAGCGCATGTGACGGCTCAAGCGCAGGAATGATACCCTCGAGTGCGCAACAAAGCTGGAACGCCTCGAGCGCTTCGACATCGGTGATGGCAACGTATTCCGCGCGACCGATATCGTGCAGCCATGCATGTTCCGGACCAATCCCCGGATAGTCGAGCCCCGCTGAGATCGAAAACCCTTCAAGGATTTGCCCGACATCATCCTGCAGCAGATAGGTCCGGTTGCCATGCAGCACACCAGGTCGACCGCCGGTGAGCGAGGCGCAATGCTCCATCTTGGCATTCACGCCTTTACCGCCAGCCTCCACGCCGATGATGTTCACGTCCTTGTCGTCAAGGAACGGATAGAACAGGCCCATAGCGTTCGATCCACCGCCAATCGCTGCGATGATCGTGTCTGGCAAGCGCCCTTCGGCGGCCTGCATCTGTTCCTTGGTTTCCTGACCGATGATGGCCTGAAAGTCGCGCACCATCGCCGGATAGGGATGCGGGCCTGCCACAGTGCCAATGCAGTAAAACGTGTCGCGGACATTGGTGACCCAGTCGCGAAGCGCGTCGTTCATCGCGTCTTTCAATGTGCCACGGCCAGAGGTGACAGGGATGACCTCGGCCCCCAGCAGGCGCATACGAAAAACATTGGGGGCCTGACGTTCCACATCATGTGCGCCCATATAGACGACGCATTTCAACCCGAACTTGGCGCAGACCGTTGCCGTGGCAACGCCATGTTGGCCGGCACCTGTTTCGGCGATGATCCGGGATTTGCCCATGCGGCGGGCCAGAATGATTTGGCCCAGCACATTGTTGATCTTATGTGCGCCGGTGTGGTTCAGCTCATCGCGCTTGAGGTAAATCTTGGCGCCGCCCAGATGTTCGGTCAGCCGTTCGGCATGATACAGCGGGCTGGGGCGGCCGACGTAATGGGTCCAAAGATGGTGCATCTCGGCCCAGAAACTGTCATCGGTCTTGGCATGTTCGTATTGCTCTTCCAGCTCCAGAATCAGCGGCATCAGGGTTTCCGACACGAAACGGCCCCCGAAATCACCAAAGCGGCCCTTTTCGTCGGGGCCAGTCATGAAGCTGTTGAATAGATCGTTGGCCATCAGAACACCTGCTTTTTTGCACCAGCCAGCAGTATCTTCTTCGTCTGAAATGGTAAAGCGTCAGCCTGCCGCAGGTGGTGCCGCAAGGCTTTTGTAAAAGCCTTGTCAAATTCCTTCGAAGGAATTTGCCTATTTAATCAATCGCAGCGGTTCGGCGTTACAAAAGACAACATACTGTCCGGCATTCTCGACCGCGCAATAGCCGCGCCGTCGTAGCTCTGATTCAAAGAGATCTCGACCGATCAGCCGTTCCACATCCTGCACCTGTCGCCGGATCACCCCGCCATCACGCGCGGCCTGCGCCGAAAACATCTGACGCAGCCAGCGTTCCGGAGAGATATGAACAGAGACGCCATGCATCACCAGAAATATGGATATTTTTGGTGAACGAAAGGTTAAATCGCACGCACAGCGTCTGTGAAAGCCTTGATCAAGGCGGGGTCCTTCTTGCCCAGCGCACTTTCCACCGCTGACGACAGATCAAGCTGGCGCGCGCCGGTAACGCGCACCGCTTCAGCCACATTTTCCGGTGTCAAACCGCCTGCCAGCATCCAAGGCACCGGCCAGCGACGTCCGGCGATCAGGTTCCAGTCAAACCGGGCCCCGTTGCCGCCAGGCCGATCTGCATCTTTGGGCGGCTTGGCATCAATAAGTATCTGGTCGGCGACCCTGGCATATGTATCGATCTGCGCAACATCCGTCGCATCCGCGACGCCGATCGCCTTCATCACCGGCAGACCGTAACGGGCCTGAATTGCCGCGATCCTTTCGGGCGTCTCGGACCCATGCAGTTGGATCATGTCGATCGGGACATGGTTTGTAATCTCATCCAGTTGCGTATCGTCCGGGTCGACGACAAGCGCGACTTTGGCCACACCAACAGGCACCTTTGCTGCCAAAACAGTGGCATCTGAAACACTGATACTGCGTGGTGATTTCGGAAAAAACACGAAGCCGACATAGGCGGCACCCGCGTCCAGGGCAGCCTGCATCGCGGTTGCATCGCGCAGACCGCAAATCTTCACCCGAATATCAGAGGACATCAGCCGGTCTTTTCGAGCAGCGCGAGAACGTCGTCATCATCCTTTGCACCAGCAGCAGCCCCTTTGAGCTGTTGCACTTCGCGCTTGAGGTTCTCGACCTCGCGCGCCTTGCCACGCGCATCGGCCCGGATGCGGTGCTCACGCACCCATTCCCACAGAAAGCCGATCATCAAACCGGCCCCAACGCCAAGGAAGATCACGACAAACAGCGGCAACTGTACATCCGGTGACAGACCCAAAAGCTCGCCCAGGGCTTCGGGCATGGCGCGGACCGTTACAATGTCACGGTTGGCCAGTCCGATCAGGATCAGGCAAAGGCCAATGATGGCCCAAAAAGCATAGCGAATAGTTTTCATACGACTCATCTAGCGCATTTCGCGCCGGAAATGAACAGCCTCTAATTGCCGTTCAGACGATCACGAAGCAGTTTTCCCGTCTTGAAGAATGGCACATGCTTCTCCTCGACCTGCACAGACTCGCCCGTGCGCGGGTTGCGCCCGATGCGTTGATCCCGCTTTTTGACCGAGAACGCACCAAACCCGCGCAGTTCGACCCGGTCGCCACGCGACATAGCGCTCGTGATCTCTTCAAAGATAGTGTTCACGATCTTTTCGACGTCCCGTTGGTAAAGATGGGGATTTTCGTCAGCAATTTTCTGGATGAGTTCGGAACGGATCATAGTATTGGCCTCCCAACCAGTATTTATCACGTAATGCGCGTTTGTGACCGCTTTTCAATAGACTATAGGCAGTTTGATGCCATCGTGAAATACCGGGTTTCCCCTCTTTTCGCTCTAAATGCGGCATGGATTGGAACTAATTGGCGCCTTCTGATCGGATTATCGCTGCTGGCCGGATGTCAGGTTCGCATGGTGCGGGGGATACGCTGCCCGATTCGCAGGGTCCTTGGAGGCGGGATATCAGCGCGGGGGTTGCAATCCGAAAGCAGCCTGACCGGTGAAGTGGTCAATGTTGCTGTTGCGGCTGCGTGCGCTAGTTGAACAGTAGCGATCATTTCACAACCTGAGACGGGGGAGTATCATGAAATTCTTTTTTGCGGTCGGATGCGCCGGGTTACTGTCGGCAAGCGCGGTCTTTGCCGACGGGCATCGCAGTGCGGCACCTGCCGATGCGCGTGCCTATATCATTTCGCCAGCCGACGGGGCGACGGTGACAAATCCTGTGACCATTGTCTTTGGACTTGAAGGCATGGGCGTCGCACCGGCAAATGTCGAGATGGACAATACCGGGCATCATCATCTGCTGATCAACACCGACCCCGGCACATTGGACATGGAGGCAGGTCTCCCTGCCACTGATCAGGTTGTGCATTTCGGCGGAGGACAGACACAGATCACCAAAGAGCTGCCGACCGGCACCCACACATTGCAATTACTGCTAGGCGACTGGACCCATGTCCCGCATGACCCACCCGTGCTGAGCGAGGTGATCACGATCACGGTGGAATAACGCGGCCGCCTTGCCAACGGGACTGGGTGTGACTGTCAGGATAGATCATCCGCCATCGCATGCACGCGCAACACATCAATCGGGACGATGTCCAGCGCCCGCACATGGGTTGCGTGCAGGTTCACCTGCGGCGCGCAGCCTTCCTCATGCGCCTGCAGGAACCTGCTTGCGCACAGGCACCAGCTATCACCCGCTTTCAACCCGGCAAATCCGTATTCCGGGCGCGGTGTGCTCAGATCATTGCCGACATATTTTGAGAATGCGAGAAATTCGTCTGTCATCACGGCGCATACTGTGTGGCTTCCCTGATCTGCGGCACATGTGTCGCAGGCCCCGTTCCGGAAGAACCCGGTCATCGGCGCGGTGGAGCACGGGGCGAGCGTGCTGCCGAGTACATTGAAGGATGGGTCTTTTTCCATTGTCAGTTCAGGCTTTCTGCGATCAGGCGGAACATGGCTTCGTTTTGCGCATGAACGCCGGGTTCACGGAACAGACGATCGGCCCCATGGGTCGCGATCACCACGTTATTCACCTGATCAACATAGAGGTATTGGCCGTAAATACCACGCCCCAGAAACTGTCCGGGTACTGACCCATCCGGGATCCACCATTGATACCCGTAGCCGATCTTGCCGGGTTCTGTGTTGGCGCTGGCGCGGGTTGATACCGTGATCCAGTCTTCGGGCACGACTTGCTGCCCATTCCAGCGCCCGCCATTTGCAAACATCTGACCGAACCGTGCGTTGTCCCGCGTGGTCGTGTTCAGCCCACCCAGCACAAAGGCCGTTCCAAATCCATCGGTCAGATAGTACGGAGCCGCTTGCAGGCTAAGTGGTGCGAGGATTTTTTCGCGCATCAGATCGTGAATGCTGCGACCCGTCGCGCCGCGGATGACCATGCCGATGACGTGGGTGTCGATGGAGACATATTGCCATTGCTGGCCGGGCGCGGCAAAGGCTTCGTCCTGACTGATCGCAAAATCATCCATTGACCGGCCCAGCGCCAGCACCCGTCCCATGCGGTTAATATCCGAAAAGAAATCAAGATAATCTTCGTCGAAGGTGACCCCGGATTGCATCTGCAAGACATCCTTGATGGTCGCGTCGGCATAGGCTGACGTGGCAAGGGCGGGCGCATATTTCACAACCGGATCATCGATACTGTCGAACGCGCCTTCGTCCAGCAAGACACCGAATAGGGCCGACAGATAACTTTTCGAGATTGACCAGTTGATGCGCAAATCCTCTTGCCCGGTGCCCTGATAATATTCTTCAAACACCACCGCGCCATTCTTGAGAACCACAAGTGCGGTTACGCTGCGGTCCACCACCCAATCGGCTACCTCTAGGGGCAAGGTGGCAGGCGTCCCGTTGGGCAGGGGGCTTGGCGCCTCTCGTGTACTGGGCAATTGCCGATGCAGGAAAATCTGTTCCATGTTCGAGAAGTTGCTGACGATCTTTTCTTCCGAGAAAAGATCCAGAACGCCCATCAGTCTGGTGACCTCTTCACGCTTCCAGATCGCCAATCCGCCCAGCACCACGGCCAGGATCAGGATCGGCCGCAAAACCCATTTTGCTACTGCGCGCATTGTGACTCCGTTCGTGGTGGCATCCAGAATGACGCGAAGCCGTGCGGGTTTGCAATGGGTCTTGACCGCCAAAAACGATCTAAGGATTGCGCCAGGCAACCCAGCGTCCGTGAAAGTCCGCACGTCCGAAATCCAACCGCAGGTCGCCCGGCCACAAACGCAAAGTCAGCGCCGCACCGCGTTCCCCGCCATCATTTTCCATGCCAAACCAGGCCAGTGGTGTGTCCTTGGTCGCAGACGCACCTGCCGCTTCGATCAGGGCGATGCCTTCTGCCTGCTTTTCGGGGGGGAAATATTGCCATGCGACAGTCGTGTAGATCATGTGCAACTGGCCCGGGACATGGGCCATCCGGGTCTTTAGCCAATCCACGCCATCACCCCCTGCAACACGGGTCGTCGCCGCCTTGATCGCGGCAAGGGTCAGATCCATGCGGTGCGGCTGATCTGGCCACAGATAGGCCCGCAGACGTAGCGCATCGTCGGGGTTGGTCGGGTCCAGCGGATTCAGATCAACACCGGCACGTTCAGCCACCACCGGCGTGGCGATAGGGGGCAAAGGACCCTCCCAAGTCGGCGTCAGCGCCAGGGCAGGGGTTTGCGCCCCGTAAATGTGATCGCCAATTGCCAGCCCGTAAGCATCCCAATGCAGGTTCAATCCGCCGCTGGCCCCCAGTTCGGAGGTGCGGATCGGCAGGCCGAAACGGTCTGTCAGCCAATGCCCGATTGCGATCAGGGTCGCAGCGCGGCGTACCTCGTTCGTTTGCGGTGCACTATCAAGCCAGCGGTCGATTGTGTCGGCGTCGCTGACAAGCGTGTCGCTGACCGCGTTCCACAAAACATCATCGGTCACCTGCGCAGGCGGATAGACCGCATCAAGGCTTTCATGCCCCTTCAGACGCAAGGCATGCAGTGCGCCCGTCAGCCGCAGCGTCACTGATTGGCCACGTGGGCTAAGGTCTCCCTGCCAGCCAAAGACCCTGTCGCGGACCTTGCCCGCGGGCCATTCACGCGTCGCCAACAGCCCGATTAACTGCCCCATGAAGGGCGAGCCAAGGCTTTCACAAGCGCGCGCCTGAAACTTCAGGGCGTCAGATATGTGATCAGGCGCTAGCGAAACCGGTCCACCAGTTTTTGCATCGCCGACCGTGTATCTGGTTCCGGCTCTGTCGCGGGTATTGCAGGTGTTGTCCTTTTTGCTGTGGTGGATGAGCGAGGCGGCGCCACGCGCAAGGCAATGGCGTTGAGGAATTTCGGACCATCCCCGGCAACCAGATCCGCAACGCCATCGCTGATCCCACGCATTTCATCATCCAGCCATGCTGCGTCCGCTTTGGGGAAATCGCGCAGGACATAACCTGGCACCGCATCTTTGTGGCCCGGATGTCCCACACCCAGCCGGACCCGGTCATAATCCGGTCCGATGTGTCCATGGATCGACCGCAACCCGTTATGCCCCGCATGCCCGCCACCGGTTTTCAGGCGGACCTTGCCTGGTGCCAGATCAATTTCGTCATGAAAGACGATTATGTCACCGGGAGAGAGCTTGAGATATCGCATCGCTTCACCCACCGACTGACCGGAAAGGTTCATGAACGTTTCCGGTTTCAGTAATGTCACCTTTTCCGATCCAAAACGCCCCTCGGCGATCTGCCCCTGAAATTTTGACCGCCACGCGCTGAAATCATGATCGGCGGCGATGCGATCCATCGCCATGAAACCGATATTATGACGGTTTTGCGCGTATTTTGCGCCGGGATTGCCAAGACCTACAAGTAACTTCATGGGCGCAACTTATCTCATGCCGCAGTGCAGCGCCAGCCATGTCGGCAAAAGACAGGATCGCGCAGATGCAGTGCGCCTGGGCGCAGATCGCAACATGTCGACAACCCAAAAAGAAAGGGCACCCGCGATGGGTGCCCTGATCCGTGTTCGTTTAAGAACGCTGCTTTAGTCTTCAGCGGCTTCGTCGTCGGTTGTCGGTACTTCGTCCGCTGCGACCTCTTCACCATCGTCGTCATCCTCAGCCAGAAGCGCACGTGGTGCGGAAACATTCGCGATGACAAAGTCACGATCGGTGATCGCCGGTGTTGCGCCTTCGGGTAGTGTGACACTGCTGATCGAAACCGTATCGCCGATCTCGACCGCTGACAGATCAACCTGAATGCTTTCCGGAATGTCGCCAGCAAGAACGTCCAGCTCAACTTCGTTGCGAACGACCGTCAGGACGCCGCCCTTTTTCACGCCGGGGCATTTATCCGCGTTCAGGAATTCGACAGGAATAAAGATCTTTACACGGCTTGTGCGCTTCAGGCGCATCAGGTCGATATGTGTTGGCAGGTCCTTGACCACGTCACGCTGCACACCGCGGCAGATGACGCGCACGTCTTCCTGACCTTCGATCTTGAGGTTGTGCAACGTCGACATAAAGCCGCCCTTGCGCAGTTTCGTCAGCAGATAATTGAATGGGATGCTAATCGCCTGTGGGTCTGCCCCACCGCCATAAACAATGCCAGGTACGTCGCCATCACGGCGAGCTTGGCGGGCGGCCCCCTTGCCTGTCCCCGCGCGTACCGTGGCGTTCAGATCTGGGATCTTTCCAGCCATAGTATTTCTCCGATATGTAGGGGCCCGCCTCCAAGGGTGTCCGAGCCCGATGAAGGCTGCCGTATAGGGGGGATTCGGGCTGTTGAAAAGAGGGATTTTGCAAAGTGACGCAAGGAGGTATCCCACCTTAACAAACGGGCCCGACTGCGTCACAGTCGGGCCCGTTTGTCTTTGGATAAGACCAGCGCGTGCCTATGTCTTGGGGCGTGCCTCAAGTGAAGCGATACGCCGCTTCAGCATTTTCTTTTCCTCATGCAAGACAGCAACGGCCTTTTGTTCATTATCGCGCTCGTGGCGGCACTGTTCCAGGCTGCTGCGCCAAAAGTCGATCTCTGTTTTCATCGTATCGAGAGCCTGATCAGATGCGCGGCCAAACCGCCAGACCAGCCAGCCCAGGCCAATGCCCAGCAAGAAAGTCACAAGCATGAAGGCGAAGATTTGGAGCAATAATGGTGACATCAGATTAGTCCTACTCGTCTACGGTGTTGGTTTCGGCAGCATCGGCTGCTGTGTCGGCGGCATCTTCTGATGCAGGCTCTTCGGTGGTCGCGGTATCGGTCTCTTCGGCTGGCGCTTCGGATGCGCCCTCCTCTGTGGACGCTTCTGGTGCGCTCTCTTCTACCGCTTCGGTTCCTGTATCTTCGACGACCTCCGGCTCTGTCTGGCGAACCTGCCATTCAAACGTGATACGGCGGTTTGCAGCGCGACCATCGCGTGTGTCATTGGTCGCGATGGGCTGTGTTTCGCCAAAACCGACTGCGCGCATGTCTTCGGCGGAAACGCCACCGTCGACCATGAAGTTCAAAACAGCCTGTGCGCGTGCTTCACTGATGGCCTGGTTGCTTTCTTCGGCACCCTGGCTATCGGTGTGGCCACCAATTTCGATGATCAGATCTTCGTTTGAGCAGCCAATGGCGATGTCGCGGAGTTCGGCCAGGGTCTCGGCAGATGCGTTATTGATCGATGTGGTGCCTGTATCAAACGTGATTTGCGAGGCATTCAGGATTTCGGTTGCGCGTGCGCCGCAGACCTCGGCCAGTTCCGATGGCGGCATATCCGGATCACCAAGACCCAAACGCAGGTTCTGAATTGTTCTGGTCTGCTCGGTCACCTGCTCGGTCAATTCTGCAACCTGTGTGTTCAAAGCGGCGACTGCGGCTTCGCTGTCAGTTACCGTTGCATCTTCGGCGGCGGCGCTTGCGGTTGCTTCTTCCAATGCGGTCTGAAGCGATGCGATCGCGGCGTCACGTTCGGCCAATGTGGCGGTCAGGTCAGCGACCTGTTCGTCTGCCGAATCCGCTTCTGCGTTGGCGGCTTCCATTGCGGCAATCGCGTCATCGCGTTCTGCGATGGCGGCGGTCAGTTCGGTGATCTGGGCCGCGGTCGCCTCGCTTGCGGTTTGCGCATCGGCGATCTGGGTTTCCAATGTCGCAATCAGCGTGTCACGCTCTGCAAGATCGGCCGTCAGCGTCTCAACCTCGGCTGATACGTCTGCTGTCGGCTCTGGCTGCGCTGCTGCTGCAGCTTCCAGGTCGGCGGTCAATGCCGCGACTGTGCCCTGCAGTTCTTCAAGTGCGGCGTCACGCTCGGCGATTTGGGCTTCAAGCAGGCTGACCTGTTCGTCTGTTTCGCCGGGGGCTGCAGCAACGGTTGTGTCTTCAAGTTCCGCAATGCGCGCTGCGGTCGTGTCTGCCTCTTGTTGCAAAGCGGCCAGTTGTTCGGTCAGCGAGGTAATTTCAGCCGTGTTCGCATCAAATGTTTCCATTAATGTAGTGATCGTGCCTTGCGCAGCGGCCAAGCGGCCTTCGCTGGCGGCTAATTCGGCTTCCAATTCGGTGATCCGGGACATCAAATCACTGTCGGTATCGGTCTGTGTTGCAAGCGCTTCGTTTGCATCGGCGAGTTCCTGAACCAACGCATCGCGTTCCGTGGTGACGGACTGTACCAACGCGGTCAGCGTCGCCACCTCGGCATCGAGCGTCTCGGATGCGTTGCGCAAGGTTGCGATTTCCTCGGCGCTTCGGGCGGTTGCATCGGCCAGCTGCGCCTGCAACGCGGCCTGCGCCTCTTCAATCTGGTCCGCTGCAAGCCCTTCGGCACTTTGCGGTGTCAGCCAAGAAGCCAAAAAGAATGTGAGCGCTGTCAAAAAAGCAACCGCGACAATGAGCACAGATCTCATGAAAGTTTTCCTTCACCGTTAATACCGAAGCCGGAGAGGCGGCCACTCGGCAGGCATAAGCATAGATTTGGTCGAATTTTAGGCGATAAATACAATAAATCGGAGAAACGTAAAGGAATGCCGCGGCGGCATTCAGGGCATCTGAGGCCGCGGTTTGCCTTTCGTGACAAAATGGTGCCGATAAAGTGGCGAATTCGACAACACTTTCCCTTTTGCCTCGGCAATCGCGCGGCGGGATCAGAATCCGATATGTATGACCTGTCGTTTCGTGGTGATCTGTGCCGGTTTGATGCTTGCCTTGGGCAAAAATCTTGTGCAGTGCAGCGGCCATGTCTGTGCGCAACGCCCTTTACATTTCACGTCGTCCTGCGGCCGCCTTTGTTGTGATTGGGCTGTTCTGGGGATGCTTTGCCGCGCATGTCCCGGTGCTGAAGGCACAATTGGATGTGTCAGATGCGCTTTTCGGGACATTATTGCTGGGATCGGCAACGGGGCTTGTCTCGGCCATGTGGCTTGCACCACGCGCAGATCAGGTTCTGGGCGCACGCGCGATGCAGGTTGGGGTGATCGCCCTGGCTGGCGCGTGGCTTTTGCCGTCAGTGATGACTGTCCCGCTGTTGTTTGCTGCGACGATGGCGCTGGTCGGTCTCGCGTCGGGGTTGCTTGATGTGGTGATGAACGCGCGGGTCAGTGAGCTGGAAGCGCTTCATCGACGGCCCCTGATGAACGCAAATCACGCGATGTTTTCGGTGGCATATGCGATCGGAGCACTGGTCGCGGGTGCGACACGCGAGGCAGGGGTGCCTCCAGTCTATGTTTTTGCGGCCTTCGGCATCGTCAGTGTCATGATGGTCCCATTCATGCGGATGGATGTCACCCACGTTGCCGCAGAGGACGGATATGCAGGCCGCTATCCGCTATGGCCAATCGCGCTGTGCGGGGCGATCGTGCTGGTTGCGTTCATGTCAGAAGCCACGGTGGAGGCTTGGTCTGCACTGCATGTTGAGCGCACGTTGGGCGGGGGTGCAGCCGAGGGTGCGATGGGCCCCGCCATGCTAGGGATAACAATGGCCATCGGCCGGTTTTCCGGGCAGGTCGTGGCAGAGCGATTGCGTGAAGTCACCGTAGTCGTGATCGCATCGGTCATATCGGCAACGGGGGCGGTGATTGCCGCCATCGCTCCGACACCCATGGTGGCCTATCTTGGATTTGGTATCTTGGGTCTGGGCGTTTCCGTCATCGGACCTATGGGGCTTGCGCTGATCGGGAAACTGGTTGCCCCCCATCTGCGGACCGAAGCCATCAGCCGTACGGCTGTGATCGGCTTTTCAGGGTTCTTTTTCGCGCCAATGCTGATGGGATTGATGTCAGAGGCGTTTGGACTGCGCATGGCGTTCGGTGGCGTTGCGGTGTTGCTGCTTGTCACTGTTCCGCTGGCGCTGATGGCGGCACGTTTGCCGTTTCATGCTACGGCACAACAGAGAAGCGCAGCAACGCAGTGATTGCGATGGCCTGCAACAGCTGAATGGACGCGGTGTCGATCAGGCTGCGTTTGCAGGTGTCATATTGATGATCGCAATGCGCGGCGCATCTTCCGCATGGCGGGGCAAATGCAGATGAATTCTTAGCGGTCTGAACGCGATCCGCAGCAAAACTGACAGCGTCAGATAAAGAGGTCCTGATACTAGGCCCACCGCCCTTCAAAATCTTCCGGCACCAAAAGTACGTTCCGGTCGAGCGTTTTGACATCCCGCCGCCCGCAAAGGGCCATGGTGGTATCCAGTTCCTTGTGGATCACCTCAAGCGCCGCGGTCACGCCCTTTTCACCCATTGCGCCCAGCCCGTTTACAAAGGCGCGACCGATATACGTACCTTTCGCCCCCATCGCCAGCGCCTTGAGCACGTCCTGCCCGGATCGGATTCCGCTATCAAGATGGACTTCGACCTTGTCACCCACCGCATCCATGATCGCAGGTAAGGCGCGGATCGACGACAGCGCGCCATCCAACTGCCGCCCGCCATGATTAGACACGATGATCGCGTCGGCACCCAGCTCTGCTGCCTTTTTGGCATCTTCGGCGTCCAGAATACCTTTCAGGATGACCTTACCGTCCCACATCTTCATCAATTCGGCCACACGCGCCCAATCCAACGCATGATCGAATGCCTCGGCCGTCCAGGCCGATAGCGACGATGCATTTGATACGCCGGCTGCATGACCCACAATATTACCAAAGAACCGCCGCTTGGTTTGCAGCATCTCGATGCCCCACGGCCATTTAGTGGCGAGATCCGCGATGCTCGCTAAGGTGAATTTCGGCGGCGCAGACAGGCCGTTTTTCAGATCTTTGTGCCGTTGGCCCATGATCTGCAGATCAAGCGTGATGACAAGGGCCGAGCAACCTGCATCACGTGCGCGACCAATCAGCCGCTTCATGAAATCATCGTCTTTCAGTGTGTAGACCTGAAACCAGAATGGTTTGGTCGTATTTTCCGCCACATCCTCGATCGAACAGATCGACATGGTGGACAATGTGAAAGGAACTCCGAATTTCTCGGCGGCCTTGGCTGCCTTGATCTCTCCGTCAGCGGCCTGCATCCCGGTCAGGCCTACCGGGGCAAGTGCCACGGGCATTGCCACATCTTCGCCGATCATCTGGCTTGCGGTGGTCCGGTTCGTCATATCGACCGCGACCCGCTGGCGCAGGCGGATCTTATCAAAATCAGAGGTATTTTCGCGAAATGTCTGCTCTGTCCAGCTGCCGCTTTCGGCATAATCATAGAACATCTTGGGGGTGCGGCGTTTATGAAGCCGCTTGAGATCATCAATCGTCGTGATGACAGGCATGGCAAAAATCCTCAAATTGGTAATGAATGATTACCGATTTGTGGATTTTGGGCAATGGGGTGTGTGCGCATTAAGCGCGATGCGTCCCGTCAGCCAGTGACGCCACAAAGGCCAGTACATCCGCCACAGGTTCACCCGCGCCGATCTTTTCGACAATGGCAGAGCCGACAACCGCGCCATCAGCGATTTTCGCGATCGCCTCTGCTGCCTCGGGTGTTTTCACGCCAAATCCGACAATCACCGGCAAATCAGTTTTCGCCTTGATCCGTGCGACTTCGGGTCCGACGTCGCCCGCCTGGGCTGCGGCTGTGCCTGTGATCCCGGTCATGGACACATAGTAGACAAAACCAGATGTGTTCTGCAGCACCGTCGGCAGACGCTTGTCATCCGTGGTCGGCGTTGCGAGACGAATAAAGTTGATCCCGGCCTTCTGCGCGGGAATGCAAAGTTCATCATCTTCCTCTGGCGGCAGATCGACAATAATCAACCCGTCGATTCCTGCCGCCTTGGCATCCATCAGAAACGCATCAACACCGCGGGAATAGATCGGGTTGTAATAGCCCATCATGACGATCGGTGTCGTATCGTCCGTCTTTCGCAGTTCACGGGCATATTGCAGCGTCTTTTCGAGGGTTTGACCCCCGTCCAGCGCCCGCTGCCCGGCCAGCTGAATTGTCGGACCATCGGCCATCGGATCCGTAAACGGCATGCCCAGTTCGATGATGTCGACACCCGCGCCCGGCAGACCCTTCACGATGTCCAGGCCGGTATCATAGTCAGGATCTCCGGCCATCACGTAAGCCACAAACGCCTTGCGCCCTTGCGCTTTCAACTCAGCAAATTTCGCGTCTATTCGGCCCATTACCTGTCCCCGGTCTGCAAACTCGGGACGGTGTGCGCGAAGAGGGCGGGAAAATCAATGGGGCAAACGCGCCGGCGCGCTTGCGTGTGCTTCCAAGCGCCCCTAGAAGCACCCCGAGCAAGCAGGAGTGTCACAATGGGTTTCAAGATGGGTATCGTCGGGCTGCCGAATGTGGGCAAATCGACCCTTTTCAACGCGCTGACCAGAACCGCCGCGGCACAGGCGGCGAATTTCCCGTTCTGCACGATTGAACCCAATGTGGGCGATGTGGCCGTGCCTGACGCACGTCTTGATAAACTGGCTGCGATTGCATCGTCAAAACAGATCATTCCGACCCGGATGACTTTTGTGGATATCGCGGGATTGGTCAAAGGCGCGTCTAAAGGCGAAGGTCTCGGCAACCAGTTCCTTGCCAATATCCGCGAATGTGACGCCATCGCCCACGTGCTGCGCTGTTTCGAAGATGACGATATCACCCATGTGGAAGGCCGCGTCGACCCCGTCGAGGATGCCGATGTGATCGAAACCGAACTCATGCTCGCCGATCTGGAAAGCATCGAAAAGCGCATGCAGAACCTGACGCGCAAGGTGCGCGGCGGCGACAAGGACGCCGTCCAGCAGGTCCGGCTTTTGGAAATGGCGCAAGCAGCGCTTGAGAACGGCAAACCCGCCCGGACGGTTGCGGTAGACGCCGAAGACGCCAAGCAATGGAAGATGCTGCAACTGCTGACCACAAAGCCCGTGCTGTATGTCTGCAACGTCGAAGAAGACAGCGCAGGGACGGGGAACTCCCAATCTGCACGTGTGGCTGAAATGGCCGCGGCGCAAGGCAATAGCCACGTTGTGATCTCGGCCAGGATCGAAGAGGAGATCAGCCAGCTTGACGCGGAAGAGGCCGAGATGTTCCTGACCGAAATGGGGCTAGAGGAACCGGGCCTCGACCGGTTGATCCGCGCAGGTTACGAACTTTTGCACCTGCAGACCTATTTCACCGTTGGGCCAAAAGAGGCACGTGCCTGGACCATCAAGGAAGGTACATCAGCGCCCCAAGCGGCAGGGGTGATCCACGGTGATTTCGAACGTGGGTTCATCCGCGCGGAAACTATCGCTTATGATGATTTTATCACGTTAGGTGGTGAACAGGCCGCCAAGGAAGCCGGCAAAATGCGGGCCGAGGGCAAAGGCTACATCGTCAAGGACGGTGATGTGATGCACTTTTTGTTCAACACCTGATGGAACAAAAGACCGGCACATCATTCCAATCAAGCGAAGTGGTCGATCTTTACCTGTATCGCCCACCATATCCGCAACAAATATATGACCTGATTGTTGCGCTTTCGCCAAAGACAGATCATCTGCTGGATCTAGGTTGCGGACACGGCAAGATCGCACGGCCAATGTCGCAGCATTTTCAGAAGGTGACGGCAATCGACCCATCTGCCGAAATGATGAAGCTGGGCCAATCGCTTGATCATGGGCATGCGGCGAACCTGACATGGATCGAAGGCGTTGCCGAGACGGCACCATTGTCCGGTCCCTACGATACAGTTGTTGCAGCGCTCAGCATCCATTGGATGGCGCACGACATTCTGTTTCCGCGTTTGGCAAAGCACCTCAAGACACCGCATCTTTTCGCCGTTGTCGAAGGCGATGGCGCGTATGACCCGCCATGGCAGGGTGATTGGATCCGATTTCATGAAAAATGGGTGCCTGCGCTCACAGGTGCGCCGTTTCAGCCGGATAAAGGCCGTACATTCTGGAACAAGTATGAGACCTTTGTGACCGTGCAGGACAGGTACGATGTGATTTCAGATCCGCTGCATCAATCCATCGAAGACTTCATTCTATGCCAGCATTCCCGCGACACATTCACGATCTCCAAACTTGGCCAGAGCCGCGAAAGATTTGATGATGAATTGCGCGCAATCCTGAAACCGTTTGCGGATGCGCATGGAATGCTTGAATTCCGCAGTGTCACAAAGCTGACCACAGCGACCCTTTAGTCCGCGCGTGTGAGCGCTTTGCCGCACAAAGCACGGCAAATACGCCCAAATGCTTGGGCTTGACCTTATCTTTGGCGTAACGTGCCGCGGTGGGGGCGTGTCAAAAGGGATGACTTATGCGAAATCTGCGGTGTTTTTTGGGGCTGGCAGCCCTCTCTTTTCTTGCGGCCTGTGATGTCACTGCGCTGAGCTCTCAAGCGTACCCGGGCCGTACCCAGCATCAATTCCTGACCGCGGATCGCAGCATGGTCCACACTTATGCCTGTGTGCCCAGCGATAGCGAACAGCGCACCAAATCACGCGCCGCGCAAGCGCATCGCTATGTCGATGAGGCTATCCAGTCCGCGCAGCGCCGCTTTCCGGTCCAACCCGGCCTGGCCGGTGGTTTGGCCGCACGGGCCGAGGTGAACGCAGAAATTTCTCAGATCTCAAGGCAGGCCGAGGCTGAATATCGCTGCATTTTGATGAACCGTAAAAACGCCTAATCTTCGTCTCCGCGAAGCCGTTTGGTGATGCGTTCCGCACGGACCGGCGGCAGCGTCGGAGCGTTGTCGCGCATTTCTTGCACCTTGGCTTCGGCGCCTTCGATCAGGGATCGAATATGTGCTGCCTCGGGCAGGTTTTTCCAGTATTTCTTGGGCATTTGGGACGTCATTGCCTGCACCTTCAACCGGGCCGGATTGAAGATGTTGCAGAAATAGGTGCCCCACAGCGCCTCTGCCGCGTCTTCGGGCAGGTCGGGTTTGGGCTGACCGGGATGGAAGGACAAATTTCCATCGACAAATTGCGCGGTGACGTCCGGTGTCGCGATCATCCAATCCATATCGGCAAAACGGCGGGCAAAGAACGGGGCGGTGGGTTCCACCGTGTGATGGGTCGGTTCGAACCATGCGGCAAAACTGCGCCTGTCGCCACCCTGGCGCAGGTCGCGGAAGCGCACGAAGGCTTTCATTTTATGCTTGCAACGATGCACACCCTTTTCCATCTGGCGCAGCTTGGCCAGTTGCGGATCGGCGCGGTCTTGCATCAATCCCTGCTCGTGCCGCAAACGCCAAAGCAATGCATAAAGCCGCCCAAACCGCTGCGGGTCCTTATGCCAAATCACGGTGTCGGCCATCTGCACAAAGCTTTGCGGGGCCTTGATCCGTCGTGTTGGCGGGGGCAAAGGCGTCGCCGTTGCGAATAACTCACCCATCTCAGCGCCAAAGTCCCACAGCACATCGTCAGGCGATACACCTGCGCTGATCAACCGCTTGGCGGCGTCACGCCACGCGATATCGGTGCCGATGCGGGGAAGAGGGACGGTATACATCTCAGAAAAAGCTCAACTGTTCAGGGGGCGGGGCGAATTTCGCGCGTAGTTTGGCGCTGTCGGTCAGTGCGCCGGGGGTCCAGTCACGGGCAGTGATGAATGCGCGCGCTTTCTTGAGCGATGCGCCCATGCGCAGCAGATCTTCGTAGCGCAACGAACGATGCCGCCGTGTGGATAGAATCCGCCCAACTGTGCGTGTGCCGAAACCGGGAACGCGTAACAGCATGTCTTTACTGGCCTTATTCACATCCATTGGAAACAGAGCGCGGTTTTGCAAGGCCCAGGCGAGTTTCGGATCAACGTCCAGATCGAGGTTACCGTCGGGGCGGGCGGCTGTGATCTCCTCCACGCCAAACCCATAGAAGCGCAGCAACCAATCGGCCTGATAAAGCCGGTGTTCGCGGACCAAGGGTGGTTTGATCAGCGGCAGTTTCACGGTGGCATCGGGAATGGGCGAAAAGGCGGAATAGTAGACGCGCTTGAGCTTGTAATCGCCGTAAAGCCGGGTGGATTGCCCAAGGATCGTGGCATCGGTCGATCCATCCGCGCCGACGATCATCTGCGTGGACTGTCCGGCAGGGACAAAGCGTTTGCCGCGCTTGCCTGTATAGCTTTTTTCGGCCGCGATGGCTTTGCGTGTCTTTACATCATCCATCGCTTTGCGGATCGTCGCGGGGTTCTTTTCGGGGGCGTAGGCCTTCACACTATTGTCGGTGGGCAGTTCAACATTGATCGACAGCCTGTCTGCATAAAGCCCCGCCTGTTCGATCAATTCCGGGGCCGCATCGGGGATGGTTTTCAGGTGGATATAGCCGCGAAAGTTCTCGACCTCGCGCAAGCGTTTGGCGATCCGCAGCATGTCGGACATGGTTGTATCGGGTGACTGGATGATGCCAGAAGACAGGAACAGCCCCTCGATATAATTGCGGCGGTAGAATTCGATGGTTAGCTGCACGACCTCATCCACCGAAAACCGCGCGCGTTGCACGTTTGATGACACCCGGTTGATGCAATAGGCGCAATCATAGATGCAGAAATTCGTCATCAGGATTTTGAGCAGGCTGATGCAGCGCCCATCCGGCGCATAGGCGTGGCAAATGCCGGAGCCTTCTGTGGACCCTAACCCCTTGCCGTCCCGACTGTCGCGCCGGGTTGTGCCGCTGGACGCGCAAGAGGCGTCATAGCGCGCTGCATCGCTGAGAATCGCGAGCTTTTGCGAGAGGTCAAGTTTAGCCATATGTTCATGTTATGTTCTCGCCTTAAGGGGCGCAAGACAAACTATGGCGCGGGGCGCTTCGGCTTCAGTTTTTAAGGTCGAGTTTTTTGTTTTTTGGGAGCAATCGCCCTTTCCGCGCGAGCCATGCTGCCCTTCGGAAATAATTCGCGGCCTTCAGCCGGTAATGCGGCAAGCGCTTGTACCACTTGAACTTTTTCACCAGCCCAAAGCCAGTTCCAGTGATTGAACTGACATTGCCGTCATCCACATGGGATGAAAATGGCTCTAACCCGAATTGCCGGAAATCATGCCGGAAAAACCGGTTCAATTCATGATCAAAGGCACGGGTTTGTGGCCAGAGGTTGAGTAGCAGACGCCGGGCTACATCCTTCTTTAACAGGTAGGTCGCGTTGCCCGTAAACGGCCCGATATAGGCGTTCAGGCTGTAGTTCCCGAGCTTGCCCTGACTGACCGGCATTTTGGCGCGAATGCAGTTGAACCGTACCGTGTCCCAATGCGCGGCGCCCGCCAGCGCCAGATCGAGGCTTTCAAGGAAATCATCGTGGAAAACCACATCATCTTCGAGGATCAGCGCGACCTTGTGGTCAGAGGCAACAAATGCCTCCCACACCGCCACGTGGCTTGCGTAACAGCCCATCTTTCCCGGCAGGATCGGGCTGCCCATATTGCGCGCATAGGCGTCGGCATCGGCACGTTTTGCAAGTTCGTCGGCGTTATCCTTACCATAGATCGCCGGAAACCGGGTGTAATTCAACCCCATCGCATCAAGCTGGGTTTGCATGCCCGCCAGCCGGTCGGCATCGCGATCAAGATTGATCAGCCAGATACCCAGATCGGCGCGGGTCAGCGTGTCAGCCATTCAGATCAGCCCATCTCAGCTGGGTGTTGCGGGTCACGGCGCGGGTCAGGGTTTTGCCAAGGACCTTGTCGAAATCATAGCCTGCAATCTCGCCCGATCCGGGGCGGCGGGCCCAGATATCGGCTTCGGTGATTGTGTGGCCTTCCGGCAGATCCTTGTCCGCCACGACTGATGCACGGGCAAAGCGATACACATCCTCTTCGGCGCTGGTCCGCTGTTTGGGATTGTGCAGGGCGGTATGGATCTCGCGGGAGCGGTCGATGATGTGGCGTAATTCGGCGGGGTCCATGGAATTGATGATGTCCGGCCCCTTGCGGTAGCGTGTGTCGGTATAGTGCCGCTCCAGAATACACGCACCCAGCGCGACCGAGGCGAGTGCCATGTCTGGGCCAATGGAGTGATCCGAGAAGCCGACAACGGCATTTGGAAAGGCGTTCCGCAAGTCTGTAACGCCTTGCAGTGAAACGATTTCAGGTGGCGAGGGGTAAAGGTTCGTACATTCCAGCAGGGCATAATCGATGCCTGCTGCGTCAAGAATATCGACAGAGGCGCGGATCGTTTCGATACTTTGCATGCCCGTGGACATGAGCACCGGCTTGCCCATGCGCGCGATATGCCGGATCAGGGGCAGGTTGTCGGCCTCGCCTGACCCGATCTTGAAGGCGGGCACGTCCAGATCGTTCAGGAAATCCGCGGCGGCCCGGCTGAACGGCGTCGAGATCCAGATGATCCCAAGGCTTTCGGTGTAGCGTTTCAGCTCTGCCTCATCCTCCAGCGATAACGCACAGGCAGCCATTACATCCCAGATTGACACGTCGGCATTGGGTGGAAAAATCTGCTTGGCCTCGTCGGTCATTTCGTCTTCTAAAATGTGCGTCTGATGCTTGATCATTTCGCACCCGGCCCCGGCGGCAAGACGCACCATCTCTTTGGCAACCGCAAGGTCGCCGCCATGGTTAATCCCGATTTCGGCGATGACAAGCGGGGGATGGTCGGGTCCGATTTTGCGGCCTGCGATGTCCATTGACGGCTCCTTGGTTCAAACTCTTTCCCGTTATCTATGGGGTTTGACGCGGCGGAGCAATTGCACGAACCATTGCAATGCGGCTTTGCATGGTCCAAGTGAATGGTGCACTTGTTTTCTGGCCCGTCAATGATCCGCAAAATACTTCGAAATCTGGATAAAAGAGAGCGTGATCTGCGCCATTCCTTTGGGCATGACATCACCGATCCGCGCGAACGCAGGCGGTCGTATTGGCATTTGAACTGGCTGGATCACGGAATCCTGCGCACCTTCTGGCATAATTTCGAAGAATTCGCGCCGGGCGCCTATCGGTCGAACCATCCCAATCACAAACGGTTCAAAGCGTATGCAGCGATGGGGATCAAGACTGTGCTGAACCTGCGCGGTGTCGCCAAGCAACCGCATTATCTGTTCGAGGTTGAAAGCTGCCAAAAACTTGGGCTGACACTGATCGACAGCCAGATGGCCGCGCGGCGTGCGCCCAGCGTGCGCGAGTTGACGGATCTTTTGGCGGCGTTTGAAACGATCAAGCGCCCCTTTGTGCTGCACTGCAAATCCGGTGCGGATCGCACGGGGCTGGCGGCGGCGATTTATCTGATGCTGTATGAAGATGCGCCGCTTGCGGTGGCGCAAAAACAGCTAAGTTTTCGATACCTACATATCCGGCGGACCAAGACGGGGATCCTTGATCACTTTCTGGATGTCTATGCCGCGCGTAACGCGCAAAGCCCGATCCGGATCGATGACTGGATCGAGACGGAATACAATCCTGACACGCTGACGGCGAGTTTTGCCGCCAAGCAGGCCGCGCTAAAGCCTTGGCAGGGCTGGTGGTAGTCGATCCGCCGGTGGCCTGATGCCGTCGGCAATCTGTTTGCCCAGAAGATAATCGATGACATCCCAGTCAAACGGGCTGTCCACGTCCAGCCCCCGTTCATTTGGCACGACCAGCGGAATGACATGACCTTCAAACAGGCTGGCCGCCTGGCGCAGGTAGTCCGGTTTGACCACATAGACCAAACCCACATGATCATAGACCATTGGGGCCTGCTGGCGGGCAACGACACCGTGGGGCAGGGGTTTTGACACGTGCAGGCCGCCATCCGCATCCGTTTCGAGCATGTTGAAATACGGGTTCTTGCGGCTTTCGCAGCACGACATCACCATATCGGGCTGCTTTGCGGCAAAAAGATCCAACCCGGCCTCGATGTCTTGCGGCAGCCGCAGGGGCGACGTGCAATCAAGGTCCAGAAATGCGTCAGCCGGGCCGGTCTGCTTTTCCACCTCGCCTAAGGCGTGTTGCCAGACATGCCATTTGGCGGCCGTATCGGTTGCCAACTCTGCCGGACGCAGCCCTATATCAAGACAGCCACGCTTGATCGCATGGGCGTACATTTCTTCTGAATCGGTTGAGACGACAACATGATCCACCCGGTCGCAGGCAAATAGCTGGTCCAGTGACCAGTCGATCAGATGTTTGCCATGGAGCATGCGAAAATTCTTGTTCGGCACACCCTTGCTGCCTGCCCGTGCACCGATATGTCCGATGATCATCTGTCGTCTCCTTGGCATTTGATGCAGGTTTGGCGGAGGCCGCGACAAGGGTCAACATATCGCTGCCCTGCCGTCTAAAGTCCGTTTCTGCACGTCGCGTCAAAAAGCCACGAAATGGCCGTAAATGAATAGGCCAAAGCGAGTGTGAGGCATCGTGATGTCTATTTTTTACGCACAAGTCCGAATCGCCCAAATTTGGAAACAATCATTGCGATAACCGCAATTGGATCATCTTTTCGCCAAATTAGAGGCTTAGCCACCCTATCATGCAATCGGCCGTCCTGGGGAAGGGCACCGAAAATCATTATTAGGGTTATGATTGATGAAGACACTTCGACAAAAAATGACCTTGGCTGCCTGTTTTGCCGCGACACCGCTGGCAACATTTGCGGACCAGGTTACAATCTCAAGTAAAGACAACGCAGTCTCGATTACCGGTGAACTCGTGTCATTCGATGATGAGGTTTTCGTGCTGGATACCGATATCGGGCAATTGCGCCTGTCGCGTTCGGCAACAGATTGCAGTGGTGCGGCCTGCCCGCAACTGACCACAAATCTTGAGCTGGCGGTCGCTGTCAATGAACCGAAGACCGCTAGTCTGTTGCAGGCGATGGTGAACGGGTTTGCGACCTCGCGGGACCTGACAGGTCTGTCGGCACCGGGTGCCAATGGTGTGGTTGCCCGTATCGATTTGCAGAATTTCCAGACAAATACGAATGCCGGCAAAGTTGATGTGACATTGGCACCGACCGACGCTGCGTTTTCGCAACTGGTGACGAACCAGGTCGACATGGCCATCACCAAGGTTCCGGTCCCTGCCGCTGTCGCCGAAGGCGTCGTTGCCGCTGGTGGTACCGACCTGCGTGATCTGAGCCGTGAACGCATTATCGCGCTGGACGCGATCGTACCGCTGGTGCATCCCAACAATCCCGTACGTTCTGTGTCATTGGAAGAACTGGCGCTGATCGCGTCGGGCCGCATCAGAAACTGGTCCGAACTGGGCGGTGACAACCTGCCAATCCAGATGCTGTTGCCCGCGGAAGGCTCTTCCTTGGATCAGGCCTTTACTGAACTGGTGCTTGACCCCAACCGTGTGCGTCTGCGCCGCAGTGCCGAACGCGCCGAAAGCGAAGCCGCGGCAGCTGCCGCAGTGGCTGCGAACGAAGCCGCAATCACTGTGACAAGCCTGTCCGAAGCCAATCAGGGTGAGGTTCTGCCGATCCGTCAGACATGCGGTCCGCTGGCCTACGCAACTGACTTTGCAATCAAGGCAGAGGAATACCCGCTCAGCCGTCGTGTGTTTGCATATACCGGTGATGCGGTGCAGTCCTCCACCGGGAACGATTTCATTGAATTCCTGACTTCACCAGAGGCGCAGCCGCTGATTGCCAATGCAGGATATGTGGATCAGGTCGTTGTGAGCGAGCCGATCAGCTTGCAGGGTACGCGGATGACGTCTGCCATCCTGTCGGCCAGCACCGGTGCCACGCTGGGTCTGGTGCAGAACTTCTCGCGCGATCTGGCAACTGCGGACCGTTTGTCGACGACCTTCCGCTTTACCTCTGGTTCGGCCCGGTTGGACAACAAATCGCTGGAAGACGTTCAGCGTATGGTTGACTTCCTCAACAGCGCAGAGGCGCGTAACCGCGAGGTTCTGATCATCGGCTTTACAGATGATGTGGGGCGTTTTGACCTGAATGAACGTCTGGCATTGTTGCGCGCCACATCCTTGCGCGATGCGCTTGTCGCTGCGATCGGCGGTGACGTGCTTGCGGGCCGTATATCGGTATCATCTTATGGACCTCTTGCACCTGTGGGTTGTAACGAGACTGCAGATGGTCGCGAAAGCAATCGCCGCGTTGAAATCTGGCTGCGTTAAGCTGCTGGCAAACAAGCGTCACGAAATTGAATTGGGTCCCGTGTGATGGATGCGCCACGCACAGGACCGCAAGTGAAGGAACACTTGATATGAAACGCAGAACGTTACTTGGCACCGGTTTGGGTGTCATGGCGGTTGCAGGGACAACAGCCCACGCGCAAAGCGCCGTGGCACTGACCCTGGTGACCGACCGACCAGCCGCAGCACAGGCGCTGGCGGATCGTGTTGCCCGCACATCCGGCGGCACCATCCAGATCACTGTACAGACAGCCCCCGCATCCGACGCGGCAGGTTTTCTATCCACGGTCTCATCGGGTGGGGCAGATATGTATCTGTCCGCAGAAGAGGCCTTTGTCGACACCAACGCCGCTTTTGGCATCTTTTCGTCCATGCCCGGCGGGATGAGCCCAAGCGAGCTGGAATCATGGGTGCTGGTCGCTGATGGCCGGTTCATGTGGGATATTCTTGGCGAGGAATACGGCATCAAATCCTTTATGGCAGGCGATGATGGCCCCATGCCGATCTGGTCCAAAGCGCCTCTTTCGGGTGCTGGAGATCTGACCGGCAGCAAGGTCGGCTCTGTCGGTCTGGGTGTCAATGTGATGCGTGCCATGGGCGCGTCTGATGTCAGCGATATCCGTATCAGCGGTGTTGATGTGGCTAGCTTGGATGCATTCGAAGGCTTGAACGTCGCACAGATGGCCGCGGCTGGTTTGCTGGGCACGTTCCCGCATATGACTACACCAAATGCTGGTCGCCCTGCATCGGCGCTGTCGGTGGGCTTTAACCTTGGCACATGGGACGCCCTGTCCGAGACCGACCAGTTGCTGTTAGACCGCTGCATCATGGCAGAGCATGGCCTGAACCGGGCCAAAGCGATGCACGACAGTGCAACCGCATTACAGGCTGCAGGCAATGCCGTGACATCGCATGAGATGCCACAGGACATCTGGAACGCGCAGATCACCGCATCCAACGCAACCATGCTGGAAATCATCGAATCCGGTGATCTGGGTGCCGATGTAGGTGACGCCTATCTTTACTTCATCGGCGATGTCGCCGGTTGGAGCGAGATTGGCGAAACCGCGTTCTTCCTCGGCCGTAAGGGGGCGCTGAGCCAATGACATATGATTTGAAAGAGACACCGATGGCCGATACGCAATCGAAATCCCAACCCATGTCGCGCCGTCGTGCCCTTTTGGGCGGTGGTGCGGCGCTGACCGGTGCTGCGGTACTGGCCAGCCCAGCCATCGCGCAAGGGGCGCCCCAGACGATCCGCATGGCAACATCCTGGCCTGCGGGTCTGGGTGGTCTGGCCGATAGTGCAGCGCGCGTGGCCGAAGGTATCAATACTGCCAGCAATGGCCGCCTGAATGTCGAAATCTACTGGGCCGGTTCGCTGGTTCCGGCGCTAGGCGTGCACGATGCCGCCAGCGCGGGCGAGATCGAGATGTATCACTCGGCTGAGTATTACTTCCAAGGCAAGCACCGTGGTTTCAATTTCTTCACCACTGTGCCGCTGGGCCTGACCTCGGTCGAACAGGCCGCCTGGGTCAAATATGGCGGTGGGCAAGCGCTGTGGGACGAGCTGAACGCGGGATATGGCGTCAAATCGCTGGCCGTCGGTGGCACTGGCGTTCAGATGGGTGGCTGGTTCAACAAGGAAATCACCAGCAAGGACGATTTCGAAGGCTTGACCATGCGGATGCCCGGCCTTGGCGGTCAGGTGATCGCACGGATGGGTGCCAATGCGGTTGTGCTGCCCGGCGGTGGCATTGTTGAGGCGCTTTTCGAAGGCACCATTGACGCGACCGAGTGGGTTGGACCCTATAACGACCTGCAATTTGGCTTCCAGAAGCTGCTGTCGACCTATATCTATCCCGGCTTCCACGAGCCCGGCACGATGGCCGCTGTTGGTATGAACCTCGATTTCTGGAACAACCTGTCTGATGTGGACCGGGCTGTGATTGAAAGCGTGACCGAGGCGGAACTGACCGCCCACACTGCCGACTATTATGGCAATAACGGGATCGCACTGGTGCAGCTTTTGACGGAATCCGGTGTGAAGCCGACGCGTCTGCCGGATGATGTCTGGAACGAACTGTCGCGTGTGTCATTCGACGTGGCGGCCAGCGTGGCCGAGGATGACGATATGGGTCGCCGCATCTTTGAAAGCTATGATGCCTATCGCGCGTTGGTCGGCTCCGCCGGACCAATCAGCCAGGCCGAATATCTGGCCAAACGCGGGGCAGAGGATCTGTTCGCAGAGGTCTGATCAAGTATATCAGCTTATGACTTTTGACCGGGGCCCTTCCATTGGAAGGGCCTTTGGTTTTTTGCGCTATCGGCCACGATCTGTTCTATCTTGGCCGCGCGTGTCGCTGCGCGTTTTGCATTCAATAAAATCTCAAGCGCACCACGTTTGACGGATCTGGGAAAAGCATCCCATTGGTCCTGCGCACCGGGACATGCATCAAACGCTGTTTGCAAATCGGCCGGAATAACAAGGTTTTCAACATCATCCAGTGCTGTCCATGATCCGTCCGCTTTGGACCGATCCACGACCGACTGGCCCGCTGGGTGCATCAGCCCGGCCGCCTGCAACCGCGCGACCTTTTCCTTGTTCACGCGGCTCCAGTTTGAACCCGGTTTGCGCGGGCTGACGTAGAGCATCGTGCGCAAATCGTCCTTGGCGCGCGGCAGGCTATCGACCCAGCCGAAGCAAAGACACGTGTCGACGATATCGCTGAGCGGCACATACCCCGCAGGTGCCGCCTTTTTCATCAGAACGAGCCAGACACCTGTCGCTTGCGTGTGATTTTTTGCAAGCCAGTCGCGCAGCATGGCGACACTCGTCACATCAATTTGCGGTGCATCTTTCAGTGGTTGCTTTGCCAAAGTCGTCTTCCAGCTTATCGCTTTGGCGCATCCTAAAGCATTTGCGGGCCCTTTCGACCCAAAAGTTCTGCAAGGCGTGTGCGGCCACGGTTGACCCTGCTTTTGATCGTACCGATCGACACGCCACAGGCGTCCGCGGCGTCCTGATAAGACAAACCACCCGCCCCGACCAAAACAACCGCCTCGCGCTGTTCGGTGGGCAACATTCCTAAGGCGCGTTCAAAATCGATCATGGCAAGATAGGCATCACTGCCCTGCTGTCCGACCATTTCCCCGGCCAGAGGTTCAACCGAGACAAGATGCGTTCGTCTGGTTTTGCGCAGGTTCGCATAATGCGTGTTGCGTAGGATGGTGAACAACCAGGCCCGCAGATTTGTCCCCAGCGTAAAGTTATGAAAACCTTTCCACGCGTTCACGACAGTATCTTGCACAAGATCGTCAGCCGACACCCGGTCACGGGTCAAGCTGCGCGCAAAGGCGCGCATTTGGGGCAGGTGGTCTATGATATCTTCGCGAGGGTCCGAGGCGCGCTGCGCTGACCTCAACCTTCGTGCTCCAGCTCTTTTTCATCTTCGCGCAACCGATCAAACAAGGCTTTAAAGCGCGCAGGAACGGCCTGATCCACAATGCGTTGATAATAGCGGCGTAGGTCGCGATCCGTTTCGGTGTCGTCGTGCTGCTTGTTCATGGGGTCGGGCATCGTGTCCTCCTGCCGGGCTTCGGAATGCGACCCGTTGGACTGGATAAGACGCCACCATGCTTAATGAATGATTAATTCCTCAATCACGTGTGCCGGCAAAGCGCCCGGCCCAGTCTTCCCGCTCTTCATCGGTGATCTTGCGGAACAGGTTTTCAGGCACGGTAAAGACATGCCCGGCCGGCAGCGCCTGCACCGCCTTCGCCACATCCGTAGGCCAGCTGTCATCCTCTGTCTGCACTGCCGCGATCATCGTGGCGGATGCGTCCGGGATAAAGGCTGCCGACAGCACCGCGTAAATCCGGATCAGGTTCAGGGCAAGGCGCACCTGCATTGCCGCCGTTTCCGGATCGGTCTTGAAGGTGGTCCAAGGCGCATTGGCTTGCAGATATTCGTTCCCCAGCACCCAGATCGCACGCAGCTCGGCTGCGGCCTTGCGCACCTCGATGGCGTCCATATGGCCTTCATAGGCGCGTATGCGTTTCGTCAGATCCGCAATCAACTGCTCTTCAGCTGGGCCATAGGTACCACCCTCTGGAACAGCCTCGCCGAACTTCGACCGGCAAAACTTAGTAATCCGGCTCACAAAGTTCCCCAACACGTCGGCGAGGTCCTTGTTGACGTCGGTCTGGAAGTTTTCCCACGTGAACTCCGCGTCCGAGGACTCAGGCGCATGCGACAAAAGCCACCAGCGCCAATAGTCTGCGGGCAAAATCTCAAGTGCCTGATCCATGAACACGCCGCGCCCGCGCGAGGTGCTGAACTGGCCGCCATCATAGTTGAGGTAGTTGAACGACTTGATGTAATCGACCAGTTTCCATGGTTCCTGACTGCCCAGAATGGTGGCGGGGAACGACAGGGTGTGGAAGGGCACGTTATCCTTGCCCATGAACTGGGTATAGGTCACGTCATCGGCCCCTTTGTCGGTCCGCCACCAGCGTTCCCAATCGGTTCCTTTGCCCGCGTCCTCCCACTCCTGTGCGCAGGCGATATATTCGATGGGGGCGTCGAACCAGACATAGAACACCTTTCCTTCCATCCCCGGCCAGGTCTGGTCGCCTTGCTTTACGGGAATACCCCAATCAAGATCACGGGTGATCCCGCGATCCTGCAAGCCGTCGCCGTCGTTCAGCCATTTCTTGGCGATGGAGGTGGTCAGGATCGGCCAGTCTTTCTTGCTGTCGATCCACGCGGCCAGATCGTCCTTCAATTCCGATTGGCGCAGATAAAGATGCTTGGTCTTGCGCACTTCCAGTTCGGTCGCGCCGGAAATTGTCGAGTGCGGATTGATCAGATCGGTCGGGTCCAGCTGTTTTGTGCAGTTGTCACACTGATCCCCCCGCGCGCTTTCAAACCCGCAATTGGGGCAGGTGCCTTCGATATAGCGATCCGGCAGGAACCGGCCATCGGCAACAGAATAGACCTGTTCTTCGGTCACCTCCTTGATCAACCCGACCTCGGCCAGCCGCTGGGCAAAGGCTTGGGTCAGTTTATGGTTTTGCGGGCTGGACGACCGGCCAAAATGGTCAAACGACAACCGAAAGCCATCGGCGATGTCAGATTGCACCTGATGCATCTCGGCACAGTATTCCGCCACAGGCTTGCCCGCCTTGGCCGCCGCCAGTTCTGCGGGCGTGCCGTGTTCATCGGTCGCACACAGAAATAACACTTCATGCCCGCGTTGGCGCAGATAGCGGGCATAGAGGTCGGCAGGCAATTGGCTGCCCACAAGGTTCCCAAGATGTTTGATCCCGTTGATATAGGGAATGGCGGATGTGATCAGATGGCGTGCCATGGTCTTTGTCCTGATAGGTTTCGGACTATCTAGCGGGGCAGGGCGGCGCTGACCACTGGTGTTTTGGACCTTGGGTTCCTAAATAACCCGCAAAGCCGCCCCAACAGGAGAGTTCCGATGAAACCGCTGATGCCAGCAATTCTGGTTGCAACCTTTGGCAGTGCAGCTGTCGCGCAGGATGTCTATGTGGGCGGCAGCCTTGATTACCACTATCCGCATTCGGGTGACGCGCAGACAGTTGGTTCCGTGATCGCCGGGCTTGAGATCGACGCAGGGCCGTTTGCAGTAATCGGAGAGGCCGAATACGGTACGCAGGTTGCAGGCGACAATGACTACGACACGGCCCGTGTGCGTATTTTGGGCAGTTATGACTGGGGCGATTACACATTGCGGGCCGGTGGCGGGATTACGGAATACTACTTCGACGATGACACTGCAGGCGGTTACAATTTCGGCTTCGGGGCCGAACGGGCTGTGACGGATACGTTGACCGTCCGGGGCGAACTGATCCGCGATTTCATGAACAATACCTTTACCGCTGCAGTGACGACCTCGCGCATTGCCGTGGTCTACAATTTCTAGCGAATTTGCTCCATGACTGGGTCGACGAGATATTTACCAGCCTGACTTTCAAAGCACGTCTGCGACTTAATAGGTACGTTCGGCCACACTGCTTCACGCAAACAGCGTAGCAACAGTTTCAACCTGGCAGCCCCGACCAACGGCGGCCAATCGCACGTACCTCTCGCGCAACACCCCAAGGACGGTCATCATGTTCCAGTTGACCACCTGACGGTGGATTGATAGCGCGCGGCAAAACGTGATGAATGGAGCCGTTTATATGAAAACCCTGATTTTTGTGACAGCAGCGTTGGCCTTGGCTGCCTGCACACAGCCTTTGGAAATCACGCAGCCCACCGCGACTGCCGGTGTGGTCGAAACCATTGACCGGTCACGGATCACCAGCTATCGGACGACCGAAATCCGCACCTTTGTTAGCCAAGATGGTGATCTGGTTGAGGTTGGCAACAAAAGCTGCACTATCCGTTCGGACGAAGTGGTGGGACAGGTGATCACGCCGGTGCGCGTTGATCTGCCAGGCTTTGTTCAATCAGGTGCATTTCCTGAACGTGGTCGTCCCGGACCGCTTCAAGTGCGTTGTGAGGGGAATGGTTTCAGCGGGGCTGAAACAGTGTTCGCAGAGGACAAGCAGGTCAGCACGGCGACCAATGCTGGTGTTGCTGGCGCGATCCTGACGACCGTTGTGACGGCAACAGTCGCAAGCGCAACGCCTTGGCGTTTTCCGCTTGCCATAAACGTGACATTGCGCCCCGAATAGTGCGCATTCTACCAGTGCGGAGGGCGCTGATCAGCCAATGGCACAGTGCCACCCGCATCCAGTTCGCGGGTTGCCTCGCGCTCCATCAGCATGGCCAGCCGCCGCGTCGCTTTTTCAAGCTCCAACTCTTGTCGGGCGACGATATCGGACAGTTCCTCGACCGCTTTGGTCAGGTGCGCGATTTGTTCTTCAAGATGCGTGGTGTCGGTCATGCCCCTTCTTAGCTGGCTTGCTTGGCGTCGAAAAGGGCGGGGAGGTCGCCCATGGTCTTTGCCTTGTCAATCAGGCTTCCGAAGTCGGCGTTCAGCGTATCAGCAAGCTGATCGAAACTGTTGATCACGAAATAGGTCGGCTGCACGATGTCGATCCTGTAGGGAGTGCGGAAGACCGTCAACAGATCAAATTCCTGCATCTTGGCGTCAGTTGACGTGGCATGCGCCGCCTCTGCTGGGGAGGATACGATGCCTGCGCCATAGGCCCGCAGCCCCTCAGCTGTGCGGATCATGCCAAATTCGACGGTGAACCAGAAAAGCCGGAACATGTGCCAGCTATAGCCTTTGCGCAAGGATTGCGCCCGTTTGCCGAACCCTTCGATGAAGTCGCAATAGGCGTCGTTGGTCAGCATGGGGCAATGGCCGAACACCTCGTGAAAGAGATCCGGTTCCTCGATGTAATCCATATGTTCGGGGCGCCGCAGAAATGTGGCCACAGGGAATTTACGCTGGCTCAGCAGGGCATAGAATTGCGAAGGCGGGATAATCGCGGGCACGCCTTCGGCGCCTGCACCCGTCAAGCGATGCAGCTTGGCATCGATGTCTTTGACTTGCGGGGTCTTGTCGGCGTTCAGTTCCAATTTGCGCACCCCTGCCAGATATTCCGGCGCGACCTTGCCTGGCAGAAAGTCCATCTGGCGGGTGAAAAGTGTGCCCCAGACCGCGTCATCCGCATCCGAGTAGGGAAAATACCCTTTTGCATCAGGTTGCAGGGATGCGTAGGTCGTATCCTTTGGCATGGCAAAACTCCTTTTCACCAGCATCTTTCACTCTTGGTGCAATTTCGTTTCAATTTTGCTTCTTTTTCGGTATTCATAGTGAGAAAATGCTGAAAGTTGAGTGGAAGTGAAATTTTCTGATCAAGAGAGGGCATTGCTGCGTGTTCTGCAGGGCGACGCGGCTTTGTCGCTGGCTGATTTGGCCGCACAGGCTGGCATGGCGACCTCGACCGCGTGGCGCAAGGTGCAGGAGTTTGAAAAGCTCGGGTTGATCAGGAACCGCGTGGCGCTTTTGGACCCGGCCAAGGCAGGCGCCCGATTATGTGTATTTGCGACCGTTCGTTTGGCAGACCATGCCGAAGCGTCGATTTCCGGATTTGCATCCGTTATTCGTGCGCATCCACAAATCATGGAAGCGCATGCGATATCAGGGACTGCCGATTACATTCTGAAAATCCGGTGCAATGATGTCGAGGCGTATGAGACGTTTATGACCCACACGTTGTTGCGGTCACCCTTCGTGAAATCGGTGGTGTCATCGTTCAGCCTGAAAGAGCTGAAATACACGACCGCTTTGCCGCTTTAGGGTATCGATCCTAAAGATCGGGCTGTTTGCTTTATTTTGAAGATGCGACATGTGATCGCGCAATCTCAATGGCATCTTGCAGAACGTCGACGACTTGCGCAGTTCCTGTGTCATGCCAGGCATTCATGTAACGCGAAATCTTGCCGTAGTTATTGTCTAGCACCACATGGGGGATGCCCAACAAGGTAGACAGGATATGGACATGAAGTCGGTCAGTGAGGATAAACTTCGCTCGGCTGAGTTGCCTGATCCCACGCGCGACGCGCTCTTCCGCCCATTTATCATAAATCCCGATCCTATGAGCACGCAGCAGCCGACTTGCGGTGCGTGATTTGATGGACAGTTTTTGGATTCGGCGATCGATTTTCGACTTCATTTTTGGTGTGTCGATAATCCAGTCTTCAATTGGTCCCAAGTGCTGTAGTTCGCGGTATTCATCTTTTACGAAGCGGCTTTCGCTATCGGTTCGGATAATAGAAAGGAGATCTTCGGTTACGGGCGCGGTGCGTTCCAGTGGGCCGATATACAATGCTGAATCGGGGCACATCTGCACGTTACAGTCGAAATGCGTTGTTGCCAGCGCAAAGCTTTCTTTGTCGCGGACCAAAAGTGTGAAATCAGGGTGCGCGTCGATCACCCTGGCACAGGCATCACGTCCTGCGACGTCGTGAAAATGGATCGATTGAGGCAATTGCACAATCTTGCAATCAGGATGCGCACGTATGATGCTTTCCCTGAATTCTTGATGTTTTGGCCAGACGTCACCAAAATTACCTCCGCCATGCAGAAAGATCAGAGGCTTATTTTTTCCCGTCTGCATATCCAGACTGTTATGACTTTTGATCGCGCTGACATAGTGCGGCGGCCCTCCACACAACTCTTGCAGCAGTGTACGCTCGCCCACATAAATCGCACTATCGCCAACGTTTGAATGATCGGGAAAATCGACAAGCGCGTAAGTGTCGATGCCCGCAGTGAGCACCTGTAACGTCTTCACAAGCGCCTGTTGGCTTTGCAAAATCGCGGTCATTCGCGCGTGGGTCGGCTCTAGAATATCCATTCTCCAAAACGCTTTCGGTAAATCTTGTGTCAATAAGTCCGGGTAAAAAGCCGGCGCAACTATAATCCTATTGTTTTCCGCTCTTTGGTCGGGGCTGATCGCAGTGCCTGATGAGCAGCGTGTTCGGTGCGGAAGTCTGGCGGCAGATATCGAGATCGGGATGGTCCAGCAAGGGCGGATGGCATGCGTATGCTCGCATTTGAGCGATGTCGCAGCGCCAATCGGCGGTGGCCGTGACAGGTGTGCTGTGATCCACCAACTTTTTGTGCGCCTGCCATGCTTACAATAATCCTGTGGTCAAAGGTGGGATGTTTAGGGCCCGATATGCTGTTATTTCTCCACCCACATCTTTTTTACGCCATCTGTCAACCTGTGCACGCCAATGGTCAAGCAGCAGCAGATCATAGTCTTCCAATGCAAAATTGCGCACCAGATCAACGAAGCCGGGGGCGATAATTGCATCATCTTCCAGAATGACGGCGTGATCGATACCGCGTTTGATGATCTCGCGGTAGATATCTTGATGGGACAGCGCACATCCGAATTCCGCGTCTGACATCGGTCGCCCCATGGTGTGCAGGGCTTGTGCACGATCAACGCGCGCCTCGGTATCAGTAGGCAGACCACTCCGCCCGTCAACGGCCCAACAGAGTTCGTGCGCGATGTCATTCTTTCTCAGGTCATCGACAAGCCTTTTGCGTCGCTCAATCGCGTCTTCCAGACTGAGTACGAATACGTTGGTCAGCATGATGTCATGTTGACAGTTGCTTGGCACGTCAATGACTGGGTTGATGCGGGAGTAGCAGTGTAGGACAGAAGCATTGATCCAGACGTCGGTCTATCAGCCGATGCATTGCGCATTTTATGAAATCCACTTCCCAAGTCGCTTGTAATAGGTCCTTTTCCAATACCACCCTTTCAAAAACCGTCGCGCAGTTTCCTTCTTTTTCTTGGGCCGCGTCGCCTGATAGATCTTTCGTTCGGTTCTGATATCTGATGTGCCGCTTTCGCGATCCGGGTGGTCAACCAGGCGCGGATGGATAGCATATGTTTGCATCCTCAGTATATCGCAGGGCCAATCCGCCGTACTGGCGAGCGGTGTACTTTGCGCTACCATTTCTTGCGCTCCTGCGTTGCTGATTACGTACCCTGTCGTCAGATACGGGGTCGTTGCGGCGCGGTAGGCGAATTTGCGACCTCCGGCGTCCTTTCGCCCCCGGCGGTGCACACGTGCGCGCCAGTGATCCAGCAGAAGCAGGTCGTAATCATCCAGTTGGAAGTTATTCACAAGCACATCAAACCCGGGCATCAGGATCGCGTCGTCTTCCAGGATCAGCGCGTGATCAAGGTCGCGTGCGATGACCGCATGATAGATATCCTGATGTGATAAAGCACACCCGAACTCGGCATCTGACATTGGCCGTCCCATTGTCTTTGTCGCAGCATCCCGATCGATCCGCGCCTCGTGGTCAGGGCTAAGACCTGATCGCCCGTCCACGGCCCAGAACACCTCGTGGGCGATCCCCATTGCGGTCAGGCTTTCGACAAGCGGTGCGCGCCGCTCCGTGGCGTCCTGCAGGCTGATCACAAAAACATGTTTTAGCATCTGTGACGACTGATCCTTTTCGATGCGGCGCTGGTGGTCTCGTTAAGCCACATCGTCTTAGCGTGGCGTGGACATGATGTATATTGCCTATGCTCGAAATACCGGGCGACCGCATTGCCCCTGTGACATAGGCGCGGTAAACGGCCCCGGAACGCAGAACCCTATGGCAGGACCAAGATGGCCAAGCAAAAGAAACAACCCCGCCCCAAGGCGATCACGCCGAAGGGGTTTCGTGATTACTTCGGCGCCGAAGTGGCCGAACGGACAGCGATGTTGTCAAAGATCGCCGGGGTCTATCATCGCTATGGGTTCGATGCGCTGGAGACGTCCGCCGTGGAAACGGTTGAGGCGCTGGGCAAGTTCCTGCCCGACGTTGACCGCCCGAATGAGGGTGTGTTTGCTTGGGAGGAGGATAAGGACTGGCTGGCGCTGCGCTACGATCTGACAGCGCCTTTGGCGCGGGTGGCCGCACAGTATCGCAATGATCTGCCCAGCCCCTATCGGCGTTATGCGATGGGGCCGGTCTGGCGAAATGAAAAGCCGGGTCCGGGGCGGTTCCGGCAGTTCTATCAGTGTGATGCGGATACGGTTGGGTCGGCGTCTGTGGCTGCGGATGCAGAGATTTGTGCGATGCTGGCGGATACATTGGAAGAGGTGGGGATTCCGCGTGGCGACTATGTGATCCGGGTGAATAACCGGAAGGTGTTGAACGGCGCTATGGAGGCTGCTGGACTATGGGATGCAACTCATCCTCAACATTACGAAGCGGAGCGAGGCATCGTCCTTCGCGCTATCGACAAGCTTGATCGGTTAGGACGGACCGGTGTGCGAGCTTTGCTTGGCGAAGGCCGAAGAGACGAGAGTGGTGATTTCACAGCGGGCGCAGGGCTTGAACCTGACGCCGTAGAAGTAGTTTTAAGCTTCTTGGATGCGGCGACTGATGAGGTTTCAGAGCGAAACTTAAAAGCTCGCATGAACTATGAGGCAAGTATCGGTATTAGCCCCTACCTAACGGAGGCTGACCGAAAGGTTATCTTCAATCTTTTCGACATACTTCACGATACAAGGAGTGGATCGGATGCTGTTTTGGAACTATTGGAGATTATCACTTTGTGTCGGTCTCAAGGCTATGGCCCCGACCGCATACTAATCGACCCCTCTGTCGTCCGTGGTCTCGGCTACTACACCGGTCCGGTCTACGAAGCTGAACTGACGTTTGAAATTCAAGACGAAAAGGGCCGTCCGCGTAACTTTGGCTCTGTCGCCGGAGGTGGTCGCTATGACGACCTTGTCAAGCGCTTCACCGGGCAGGAAGTGCCTGCTACGGGGGTATCGATTGGCGTGGACCGTTTGCTGGCCGCATTGCAGGCGAAAGGGCGGTTGGAGAGTGCGTCGGTTGGGCCGGTGATCGTGACCGTCATGGACCGGGACCGGATGGCGGACTATCAGACGATGGTCGCCGAGCTGCGCAATGCGGGCATTCGGGCAGAGGTTTATCTGGGCAATCCGAAGAACTTTGGCAATCAATTGAAATACGCGGATAAGCGAAACTCTCCTGTCGCAATCATCGCAGGTGGCGACGAATTCGATAAGGGTGTCGTGCAGATCAAGGATCTGATCCTTGGGGCCGAGATTGCCAAGAACGCGACGCTGGAAGAATGGAAAGATCGCCCCAGCCAGTATGAAGTGCCGCGCGATCAGATGCTTGCGAAAGTGCGCGAGATTTTGGACGGGCAGGGGTGATGCCGACCTCTCCGGCTGTTCTGACCGAGGCGCGGCGATTGCGTGATCTCTTTGCCGCGAAGGGAGCGCAGGTCGTGAAGGCGGATGTTTTGCAGCCCGCCGAGACTCTGCTGGATTTATACGGAGAGGATATTCGCGGGCGGTCTTATCTGACCTCTGATCCGCTGCGCGGCGAGATGGTTTTGCGCCCGGATTTCACGGTTCCTGTGGTACAGATGCATATGGAAGCCCGGGCCGATCCGGCGCGTTACACCTATTCCGGCAAGGTATTCCGCAAGCAGGATACCGATGAAACCCGCGCCAATGAATATGTGCAGGTAGGGTACGAGGTTTTTGACGGACAAAACCCTGCAGGCGCGGATGCGGAAGTATTTGCGGCGATTGCTGAAGGGTTGGACGGTTTGCCCGTGCGGGCGGCGACGGGGGATATTGGCGTGCTGATGGCCGCCGTGCGCGGGTTGCGCACGACCGAGGACCGCAAGGCCGCCCTGCAGCGCCATATCTGGCGGCCGCGCCGGTTCAAGGCACTTTTGGGCCGATATGGGGGAAAGATGCCCGTGCCAGAGACGCGGCGCGCATTGCTTGCCGCTGATGATCCGTTTGCCGCTGCCGGGCCGGATATCGGCTTACGCAGCCGGGCAGAGGTGGAAGCGCGGATTGCTGCACTGCGTGCGGATGCCGCCGCACCCCCGATCGCAGGGGAAGAGATTGCGTTGATTGACGCGATTTTGGCGTTGCGCAAAACCGCCCCGCATGTGCTGAGTACGCTGCGTGACATCGCGGTTGATATGCCCGCGATTGGCGATGCGGTGGCCCGATTGGAAGCGCGGTTGGAGTCCTTGTCGGATCGCGGTGTTGATGTCGATACGCTCGACTTCGAAGGCAGCTATGGGCGCACCTCACTGGAGTATTATGACGGGTTTGTCTTTGGCTTTTATGCGGTGGATCGTCCGGATTTGCCGCCGGTGGCGACGGGCGGACGGTATGACGCGCTGACCGCGCAACTGGGGCAGGGCCGTGCCGTGCCCGCTGTAGGCGGCGTGATCCGGCCTGATTTGGTGGTGGGGTTGTCATGCTGAAGCTGGGCGTGCCGTCCAAGGGCCGGTTGATGGAAAAGACATTCGACTGGTTCGGCAGTCGCGGGGTGGGCCTGCGCAAGTCAGGGTCGGATCGGGAATATGCCGGGGCCGTCGATGGCATTGATGGGATCGAACTGGTGCTGCTCTCTGCCGGGGAAATTCCGCGGGAACTGGCATCAGGGAACATTCATCTGGGCGTGACCGGGTCCGATCTGGTGCGCGAGAAACTGGCCAATTGGGATGCGCGTGTGGCGGAGCTGGCACCGATGGGGTTCGGCGGGGCCGATCTGATTATTGCGGTGCCGCAGGCCTGGGTGGATGTGGACATGCTGGATGATCTGGATGCTGCAGCGGCTGCGTTTCGTGCGCGCCATGGGTTCCGGCTGCGGATCGCCACCAAATATCATCGCATGGTCCGCGAGTTTCTGCGCGACAACGGTGTCGCCGACTATCAACTGGTCGACAGCCAGGGTGCCACCGAAGGCACGGTGAAAAATGAAACGGCAGAGGCGATTGCCGACATCACCTCAACCGGAGAGACATTGCGCGCCAATGGCCTGAAGATACTGGAAGACGGATTGATCCATGCGTCGCAGGCAACGTTATTTCGCGGGCGGCGTGCCGGGTGGTCTGACGAACAGCGCCAGAAGCTGAAGGCGTTGCAGATGGTGCTTGGGATTTCTTGAATGTGCCGCCTTTGGTGTGTCGCGGTCATATTGACCTAGGCCCCTGCTGCCCTTGCCCCGTCGCTGCAGGCTATTTCCAATGCGCCGGGTCCGTGTCGTGCAGTGTCAAAGGTAGCGTCACCGCTGACCGCTGCCTTGGCGGTCTCGGCCATGCTGTAGGTGTGGACCTGGGCGATCCCCTTAAGTGCCGCGCGGCAGAGCGCATGCACGGCGAGGTAATCAAGATGGCTTCCCAATAGCCCGGCCCCCTGTTCCTCGGCGCCGTTGGCGTTGGCCTCGCATGCGGCGGCGTCCATGGATAAAAACGATCGGCAGATCATTGGGCGTGCGTCATAGGCTCGACATTCCTGTGTGGCAGGGTCAAGTGCGGGGCAGGCCGAAGGGTGCCATTCGCGTCCATCGGGTTGTCCCTGCACGGGCAGCAGGGCGTCATGCAGCTGCGTTGCCTCGAAACCGGTGATCAGTCCGCCTTCGCCGCCCGACAGGATACAACAAAAGGCGCAGCCTTGCTTGCAGGCGGCTTTGCGCACCGCATCGGGTGGCGTTTTGAGCATTTCATCACGCACGGCATGACCCAACCGCCAGGCCGCCTGACCGCTGGCCATTTCACTGACGACAGCCCTGACCGGCATCCCATAGCTATGCGCGGTTTGCAGATACGAGGTCAGGATACGTTTCGCCCGGGTCTCCAACGCCTCGCTGATGCCTTTGACCTTGGCGCGCGCCACCTTCTCTGACAGGTCGGCCAGCGTCAGGGGGGCTGATTTGGCGTGTTTCCGGGCCAGCCTGCGGGCCGCGCGGGAAGAGGTGGGTTTCATCGGTGATCCTCGGGTTTGGCTGGACTATAAATGGGCGGCGCGGGCCGTCCAGTGTTTGTGGGCCAAAGTTCAAGTATCCCCGCGCCAAGAACCAGCACGCCACCGATGAGTTCGAGCACAGACAGCTGCTCGCCCGCGATGATGGCGGCAGAGGCCGCGGCAACCAGTACCTCTGACATCAACAAGATACCAGTGCGGGCCGGCTCCAGCCGGACGGTGGCCCACATCAATCCGATGACAACCGCGCCCCACCACAGGGCACCCGTCACCAGTGCGATTGCAGATATGGTTACTGCGGCGCTGACAAGAGGCAGGGGCGCCAGAAAACCGGCGATTAAGCATGCGGTCAGTGCTGCGCCGCACGCAAAGACAAAAGCCGCCACTGTCGGTAAGAGCGTTGATGTCCTGCGCATTCCGACTGAACTGATCGACCACAGCATCCCAGAGACAAGCCCCATCCATTCACCAATGTTTCGTGGGACCGGCCAGTTACCATCAGCGCCGAGTATGATGCCAAGCCCGATCAGACCAACGATCATTGCAAGGATCCGCAGGGGTGGAGTGGTCCAGCCGAAAAAGAAATGGCCGATCAATGTGCTCCAGACTGGCGTCAGAAAGAAGAGGAGTACGACGATGGCAACCCGTCCGTAGACAAAACCAACCGAATAAAGTGCAAAGGCCGCCCCGCCGAGCGCGACAGCGCAAAGGGAAAATGGACTGACATCACGCAGACTTTGCCGATGGCCGAATGCAATTGGACAAAGCACGAGAACGGCGCTGACAGTGATCGCCACAGTGCCCCAGGCACCGGGCAGACCGGCCTGCGACAATGCCCGAACTGGAAGCCAGTAAAAACCCCACACGACGCCGCTGGCAATCACGAGCGCGCTGGCAGTAAGTGTGGTGCGGTGCTGGTTCATGACGTGGCAGCTAGCTCAAAAACGCAATAGAGGCAAAGGTGGTCCCGTCGGTCAGGTGACGATCGCCTTCATGATCCGCCGTGGTACTGCATCAAAAGCTCACGGTTACGGATGCTTGGCCGGACCGCCCGGCACCTGGAATTGCAAGCCTTCTAATGGTTTGGCCTGTCATACACGCATGCGATCCCGCAGGAAGCGGCGAAGAATCTTGCCAGATGCGGATTTCGGGATTTCATCGACGAAATGAACCTGACGCACCTGTTTATAGTGGGCTAATTGGGTGGCAAGATGCGCTTTGATGTCTTCTTCTGTCGGGCTGACTTCGCCCGCCACCACGAAGGCGACGGGCAGTTCGCCCGCTTCATCATCGGGAATGCCGATGACCGCCGCATCAGTGATCCCCTCCATTGCGACCAGCGTCGCCTCCAGCTCGGCCGGGGCAACCTGAAATCCCTTGTATTTGATCAGCTCTTTCAGACGGTCGGTGATGAACATGTAGCCGTCAGCATCGATTTTCGCGATGTCGCCGGTGCGCAACCATCCGTCCTTGGTGATCGTTTCAGATGTCGCCTTTTCGTTGTTCAGATAGCCTTGCATGACCTGCGGTCCCTTGATCCACAGCTCACCTTCGGCATCTGGGCCAAGATCAGCGCCACTGTCGATATCAACAATGCGACATTGCGTATTGGGCACCACTTGACCGGATGCGCCGGGTCGGGCGGCGCTGGCTGGGGTGACGTGACTGACGGGGGCAAGTTCCGTCATCCCGTAGCCTTGCAATGACACACAATCCAGCCGTTTGGCGACCGCGTTTGACAGATCAGCACCCAACGGAGCCGCGCCGGAAAAGACCTCTTCAATTGCGGACAGGTCGTAGTCATCGACCAGCGGATGTTTCGCCAGTGCCAGCGCGACCGGCGGCACGATCCACATCCGGCGGGATTTGTGATCTTGGCAGATCTGCAGGAACATCGGCAGATCGAAACGCGGCATTGTCACGACCGCGCCGCCGCAGGCAAGATGCATGTTCATCAGTACGGTCATGCCGTAAATATGAAAAAATGGCAGGAAACCGGCTGCGACTTCACCTTGCTTGAAATTGGCGGCAGCGGCGGTCTGATCGACGTTGATGACGAGGTTGCGGTGCGACAGCATGACCCCTTTTGGCAGGCCGGTCGTGCCTGACGAATATGGTAGAACCACCGTGTGGGTGTCGAGATCGACGGGAACCTGCGCGTCGATCGGATCACCAAAAAGCGCGACGTAGCCTTCGGTGCCAATCCCCACGACAGGAATTTCACCGGCCCCTTCTGTTGCCGTCTCCACAAAGTCGGGAATAGTGATCAAAAGCTCGGCGCGCGCGTCCTTGATCTGATGCGCGACCTCACTGGCGGTATAGGTCGGGTTGAGCGTGGTAATCGTTCCACCAGCCCAAGCAACGGCGTGAAAGATGACACAGTATTCGGGAATATTGGGCGCCATGATCGCGACCGTGTGACCTGCGCCAAAGCCTGCAGAAGTCAGCCCGCCAGCCATCGCTTTGACCTGATCCATAAAGGCGGCGGCGGTCAGGTTTCGCCCGCTGGGGCCGTCGGTCAACACGACCTCACTCGGTCGGTTTTGCAACCCGGCAAAGACCCGTTCGGTAATGGATTGATCGGTGATAGCGACGTCTGGAAACGGGCTGTTGTAGATGGTCATATGTTCTCCTCCTGCCTGGATAGCATGGCATATGATTCCGGTTTCGGCGAGCAGTTTGAGATGCCGCATTCGTGAGAGGTGGTGATGCTGGATCAGCAATCCTGGCGCGAGATCATGCCGGTCAATAGGTCATTTTTTGCCACTGTTACAGATGGTTAGCGATATGATGCCGGCACTGCGCGGCGCTTGACCCATCACAATTTCGTTGTGCTGCAAACCACCGAAAACTGTGTTGGATGATTGCTAGCAGCGCATGATGCGCCGCTTTTGAAACCCGGAGGACGTTATGAAAACGCTCATCTCAACGACTGCCATTGCCGTCGCCATTGTCAGTGCATCTGGCGCTGCATTTGGTGAAGTGCATATTGACCCCGAAACAATGACATGCGCCGATTTCACTGGCCTGGAATTGGGAGACCAAGAGATTGCTGTCGCAGCAATCGAAGCCACAAAGATGGAAATGGCCGAAAGCGGTTTGGTCGACGAAACTGCAGATACCACGCCCGAAATGGAAGAAAGTTCCGACGGCGCGGCAGAAACCAGTGACGCCGCTGATCCGCTTGAAGAAGATACAGAAGTTGACAACACCGGCGCGCAGCCAAGCCCGATTGTTGAAGATCTGTTGACCGCCTGCGATGGCAATGACGACGCGCTGGCGATTGAAGTCTTCGGCTCTTAATCCGCATCGCCAAAAGATACCAGATGGCGCATCGCCTTGCGGTGCGCCATTTCCTTATCGTACCCCAATAGCCGCGAGCGCCTTGGACAGTTCCGGCGGCAATGCTTCTTCTGATTGCCGCCCTTGCGGCAGATCGCGTGGCGCGTCCGAGACAGGCAGGTACCGCCACCCTTGAAACGCGCGCTTTGGTGTCGCCTCTACCCGGATCAGCCCCGGTTTGCAGACAATCGCACAACGCCGGATCCCATCAGGGGACAGGTATTCATCAAGCCGCAAGACGGGTTGTCGGCACAGGATAACCCCCTTGATCACCCAGAAGATCGAGCCGCCATTCAGGATTTCGTCGCCACGCTTGGGCCACATCCGGGTGATATGCCGTGGCAACCCATCATCGGTTTGTGCGCGTTTGGTGGCTTGCCATGCTGCAAGCCCCGCGACGTCTTCGGTGCCAACGGAAAGCTTGAGCAGATGCACTGTGTTTGACATCAATCCCCCCCGGGAGTGTGCTGAATAGGTAAGGCGCTGTGGCAACGCTTCAATAGCGAGCCACTAAATGGTTTATGTGGTGTGATGGTTGAGATCAACCACTATATGTGGTATCAGATTTCCCCAATTCATCGTTTTCAAGTGCATCCGAAACCCCTAAGATGCAGGCCTTGCCTGCAGCACATAAGGAGATTCCCCCAATGACCGCGTTCTCTGCCCCTATTGCTGAACAGATCTGGGACATGAAATACCGGTTCAAAAAGGCGGATGGCACACCGATTGATCAGACAGTCGCAGATACCTGGCGGCGGATCGCATCCTCGCTTGCAGCAGTCGAGAAAGACCCGGGCGCATGGGAAGAAAAGTTCTATGATGCACTGGCTGATTTCAAATATCTGCCAGCGGGGCGGATCACTGCGGGTGCGGGTACGGCCCGGTCGGTGACGTTGTTCAACTGTTTTGTGATGGGCACGATCCCCGACACGATGGGCGGCATTTTCGACGGGTTGAAAGAGGCTGCGTTGACCATGCAGCAGGGCGGCGGGATCGGATACGACTTTTCGACCATTCGGCCCAAGGGGTCCGATGTGAAAGGGGTGGCGGCGGATGCCTCTGGCCCGCTGTCTTTCATGGATGTGTGGGATGCGATGTGCCGTACGATCATGTCTGCCGGATCGCGTCGCGGGGCCATGATGGCCACGATGCGCTGCGATCACCCAGATATTGAAGAGTTCATCACCGCCAAGTCCGACCCGGCACGGTTACGCATGTTCAACATGTCAGTGCTTGTCACCGACCCGTTCATGGACGCGGTCAAGGCTGATGGTCCCTGGGATCTGGTGTTTGGGGACAAGGTTTATCGCACGGTGCAGGCGCGTGATCTGTGGGATGCCATCATGCGGTCCACCTTTGATTACGCAGAACCGGGGGTGATTTTCATCGACCGGATCAACCAGATGAACAATCTGAATTATTGTGAAACGATTGCGGCGACCAACCCGTGTGGTGAACAACCCTTGCCGCCTTATGGTGCATGTTTGCTGGGGTCTATCAATCTGGCACGGCTGGTCAGCGATCCGTTCGCCGACGACGCGGCATTGGATCAAGCGGCGTTGACCGATCTGGTCACTGTCGCCGTTCGGATGATGGATAATGTGGTTGATGCATCGAAGTTCCCACTGGAGGCGCAGGCGCAAGAGGCGCGCGCCAAGCGCCGGATCGGTTTGGGTGTCACCGGTCTGGCCGATGCGCTGCTGATGACGGGGCTGCGCTATGGCTCGGAAGAGGCCGCAGCACAAACCGATCGCTGGATGCACGCGATTGCGCGTGCGGCCTACCTGGCGTCGGTGGAGCTGGCAAAAGAGAAAGGGGCGTTCCCGCTGTTCGACGCGGACAAGTTTCTGGCCTCCGGTGCAATGCAGCATATGGATGAGGATGTTCGTGATGCAATCCGTCAAAATGGCATACGAAATGCGCTTTTGACCTCAATCGCACCGACCGGCACGATCAGCCTTTATGCCGGCAACGTGTCCTCGGGGATCGAACCCGTTTTTGCATATGCTTACACGCGCAAGGTTTTGCAAAAAGACGGATCGCGGACCGAAGAAGAGGTGGTGGATTACGCTGTGCAACTGTGGCGTGATCTGAATGGTGACGCTGATCTGCCCGATTACTTTGTGAACGCCCAGACACTCGCCCCGCTGGATCATGTGCGGATGCAGGCGGCCGCGCAAAAATGGATCGACAGTTCGATTTCCAAGACAATCAACTGCCCTGCAGATATCAGCTTCGACGACTTCAAAGAGGTCTACATGGCCGCCTGGGATCAGGGTTGCAAAGGCTGTACGACCTACCGGCCGAATGATGTGACTGGGTCTGTTTTGTCAGTATCAGAAGAGGCGTCGCCATCAGAGGTCCCGGATCAGGTCCGGGACGAGGGCGAAGGGGCCGAGGTCGTTTACATGTCCGAACCGCTGGACCGCCCGCAGGAACTCGAAGGGGCGACCTATAAACTGAAATGGCCCGATAGCGAGCATGCGATCTACATCACGGTAAACGATCTGGTGATTGCCGGGCATCGGCGTCCGTTCGAAGTGTTCATCAACTCCAAGAACATGGAGCATTTCGCCTGGACCGTCGCGCTGACACGCATGATCTCTGCGGTATTCCGGCGCGGGGGTGACGTGTCATTCGTTGTGGAAGAGCTGAAGGCCGTGTTCGATCCGCGCGGTGGCGCCTGGATGCAAGGCAAATACGTGCCGTCGATCTTGGCGGCCATTGGGGGTGTGATTGAGAAGCATATGATCTCAACCGGGTTCCTTGCAGGCGAAGGCATGGGTCTGAAAGCCGATCCACAAGCTGATGTCGTTGCGATCAATAGCGGACCGCGCGGAAAGGCATGTTCGTCCTGCGGATCATACGAATTGCGGATGGTCGAGGGGTGCATGACCTGCGGGTCGTGCGGTTATTCGAAATGTGGTTAGGTATTGGGCTTCGTTTTTTTGATGAATTGAAACGCGTCACCCGACATGATCTTTTGGATCACGAAACGGCCTCTCCCTCGAACCCCACTAGTCGCGGTGATTCAATAAAGCGAATTTAATTCAATGGATTAACTTTTGCGAAGCAAGTCTTCAATCTTGGAGACACGCGCAGTCATCGTAGTCTCGCGGGCCTCTTCATAGGCTTCATCAGTCACGGTCAGAATATGCTTGCGCAAAGACACCATCCATGGCGCGGCACCATTAACGATCCGCAAGCCTTGCCGAAAAGAACCGCAAAATCATGGCGACACTGGAAAAAGACAACGAAAGGCGCGCGAAGATTGTCAAGTCTTCGCAGAAAAGCGTCAAACCTGACCGAAAAGAGAATCAGCCATTATCAGAAAATACAATTATATCAGGGAGTTAAATGGTGCCCGGGGGCGGAATCGAACCACCGACACGAGGATTTTCAATCCACTGCTCTACCCCTGAGCTACCCGGGCATTGGGACAGCGGGCGCGGACACCTGCCGTCGGGTAGCGGGGTTTTAGACGTGGTGCGCTGGGGTGTCCAGAGGGAAGTTGAGCGAAACGCTGCCGCTAATGCGGTTTCTCTTCATCCGTATCGCGCGGCCCATTTTCGAAGGCGTCGGCATCCGCGGGGTCAGGTGATGGGATCGCATATGAACCGCTGAACCATTTTGCCAAATCGACATCGGCGCAACGTCTGGAACAGAATGGCCGAAAGGCTTTTTCTGTCGGCTTGTCGCAAATCGGGCAGGGCATCACAGATCCCTCATCAATGCAGTGGGAAAGGGCGGACGTTCGCGTTTGCGTTGCAGTTCGAACAGGCCCATCGGGCTCCAACCCACAAGCGATGTTTCGATCGGGTCAGCTTTGAACGCAGCGCGAAGCGATTGTTCGACCTGTTTGCGATGCGCCTTGGACATCGACACGAAATCGACGCTGATTTGCCCCGCCAGTCCGCGCAGCCGCAGGGCCCGTGGTAATGCGCGCGCGGCGGCAAGGTTCGTTTTGAGCGCGGCCGCAGGCGAGGTGTCATTGCCGGTGTTGACGTCCACGGCGACAAGGGCGCGGGTCGGTTCAACATACATTGTTCCCTCACCCAAAGGCACGAGGGGGTCGTGCAACTGCGCCAGTTGATCAAGCACGCCGTGGGTTTCGAAGCTGCCCGCTTCGGTCACTACTTCGGGCTGTCCCTTGTGCCATTCGCGCCAAGCAAGGATATGCGGCCCGTCGCCTTCGGTCAGGGCTTCGGGCGCGCTGCCATCTGCATCTTTCAGAACCGTTTCGGCCAAAGATAGCATGGCAAGGATGTCGTCGGCGATCTCAGCTTCCTCGGCCCCTTCGCAGGATGATCGCAGAATAAGCCCATGATCGCTGTCAAAGACCTCATGAGCGAGCGCCAATAATGCATCGCGCGTGTCGTCATCGCTGATCTGACGCGAGATATTCATGCCAGGTTTGCCGGGGGTCACAATCGCATAGCGGCTTTTGAACAGCACGCGGTCGGTGACAGGTATGGCTTTACCGCCTTCTGCATAACCTGTGACCTGCACCAGAAGCGGCTGACCCGGGCGTAATCCCTTGCCATGTCGTAGAAATGCGGTCTCACCATCGGGAAGCCGCAACATCATCCCGCTCTGACCTTTGATCGGGCGGTCGCAGATGCCCCGAAAAATCGCACCGGGGCGCGGTGCGTCCGCATGATCGATCAATATGTCATCAAGCCTGCCATCCACCAGATATGCCGCGGCCTCGTGCGTGCCGATATGGTCCAGCACAATCGTTCGCCCCTTCATGATCTCTCTCCGTAAATGGGAAACCCTGCCGCGATCAGCAATCCTGCCGTTTCGGTCAGGGGCAGCCCGACGATACCGGTGTATGAGCCGTTGATCCACGGGATGAATGCGCCAGCCGGCCCTTGGATGGCATAGCCGCCGGCCTTGCCCTGCCAATCAGATGACGCAAGATAAGCATTCACCTCTTGATCGCTCAACTGCTTCATGGCGACAGTGCTTTGCACATCCTTTTGCCAAATCTGTGTGCCGCGTTTGACCGCCACGGATGTGATGACTTTGTGCCGCCGTCCTGACAGGGCATGTAGAAAAGTTGCTGCTTCGCCCGCATTTGCGGGCTTACCAATGATGCGGCGGCCCAAAGCGACAGTCGTGTCAGCGCAGAGCAGCACTTCACCATCGTCAATCTGGACGGCGGCCGCTTTCTCGGCCGCAATCCTGTTGACATAGTCGCGGGGCAATTCGCCATTGTGTACGTCTTCGTCAATATCAGGTGCGCTCACAGCGAACGGTGTCACGCCAAGCTGTCCCAAAAGTTCCAAGCGTCGGGGTGAGCCAGAGCCCAGAACGAGTTTGAGAGCAGGGTCAGGCGGCAGCGTTGTCATGCCTGTTGGGTTCCGTCCGGTCACGTGGTTCACCAACGCAATCGGCTGACACGCTATTTAAACCGGTAATTGATCCGGCCCTTTGTCAGATCATAAGGGGTCATTTCGACTTGTACCTTGTCGCCTGCCAGAACGCGGATGCGGTTTTTACGCATCTTGCCTGCCGTATGCGCGATGATCTCATGGCCGTTTTCCAGCTCGACCCGAAATGTCGCGTTTGGCAGAAGTTCTTTCACGACACCTGGGAATTCGAGCAGTTCTTCCTTGGCCATGTGGTCTCCTACATTTGTCCGCGCAATACCTTACGCGCCGCCTAAATGAGCCTGTCGACCAAGAATATCAAGGGCAAAGGCCGATTTCATGCGCAAATGGACGCAACGAATCTGCGATCTGTTGCCGAATATCGATTTGATCGGTGCGTCGTCATATATCTGTCGCTGCATCAGCCATGGGCCGGTCCAAACCGGTCGGTCAAACGTTGCACGATTTGATCGCGTGCTTCGCGATATGCCGCCAGCCGGGCCTCGCGCGCATCACCCAATCCCGTTGGGTCAAGGATCGGCCAATATTCCACATCGATATGATAAAACTGCGTCAGATCCAGTGCCCGGCGCTGACTGGCGGGGGAAAGTGCAAGGACCAGGTCAAACGATGACAGGTCATCGCCCCAATCTTCCATCTCATCAAAGGACCGTGACCTGTGGCGGGACAACTCCACACCGATTTCGGCGCAGACGGTAATCGCGAAACCGTCGATTTCCAGATCGTTTTTTACACCAACGGACTGAATGTAACATTCTGTCCCGTATAGCTTTTTCATGATACCTTCGGCCATCGGCGACCGAACCGCGTTGTGATCACAGCAAAACAATACGGACTGCGGAAGCGTCTGATATGTGCCCCCGTCTGCCATATCAGCCCCCAAAATGCAGCACGCAGATCAGGGTAAACAGACGGCGCGCGGTGTCGATATCTACATCGGCCTTGCCTTCCAAACGCTCTTGCAAGACCCGTGCGCCCTCGTTGTGAATACCGCGGCGCGCCATATCAATTGTTTCGATCTGGCTGGGCGGCAGCGTCTTGACCGCGTCAAAGTAGCTTTCGCAGATTTGGAAGTAGTCCTTCACCACCTGCCGGAACGGCCCCAAAGACAGATGAAACTCGGTTGCGGGGGTGTCGTTTTCCTGATGGATGTCAAAGACCAGACGCCGTTCCTTGATCGACAGGCCCAGTTTATAGGGCCCGGGTGGTATCGCGCGCCCATCGCGGGGAGGCATGACAAAGCTGTTATCCTCCAACAGATCGAACATGGCCACCTTTCGCTCCTGATCAATCTCAGGGGTAGGGGGCGGCAGATTGCGGTCGTCGATGTCGATGTGAATGATCTTCGTCATGTGTGATCCCGGTTCAAACGATCCAGACGGGCGCGCACGGATAGTCCGTGCGCCTCAAGGCTTTCGGATTGGGCCAGGCGTTCAGCTGCAGGGCCAATGGCGGCAAGCGCGTCGGGTGTCATGCGTGACAGTGTTGTGCGTTTGATGAAATCCATCACAGAAAGCCCACTTGAAAACCGTGCCGACCGCGCCGTCGGCAACACATGATTTGGACCACCAATGTAGTCGCCAATCGCTTCGGGTGTCCAACCCCCGATGAAGATCGCTCCGGCATGGGTGATCCGGCGCGCGAGCATCTCGGCATCTGTTGTGCAAAGCTCCAGATGTTCGGGCGCAATGCGGTCGGATAATGCGACAGCTTCATCCAGCGACTGTACAGTTATGATTGCCCCGAAATCGCGCCAGCTTGCCCCTGCAATCGCCCGACGTTCAAGCGTTTCAAGGCGACGATCGATGGCCGCCGCAACCGCCCGGCCGAAATCCGGATCGTCCGTAATCAACAACGATTGTGCACTTTCGTCATGTTCGGCCTGGCTTAACAGATCAAGTGCGATCCAATCGGGATCATTCTCTTTATCCGCGATCACCAGAATCTCGGATGGACCGGCGATCATGTCAATGCCGACCTTGCCAAACACGCGACGCTTGGCTACGGCAACAAACGCATTGCCGGGCCCCGTTATTTTATCAACAGGCACGATGGTTTGCGTGCCATAAGCCAAGGCAGCGATGGCCTGCGCGCCGCCAATCCGATAGACTTCATCCACCCCCGAAATCCGGGCGGCAAGCAACACCAGCGGGTTCGTTATCCCGTCCGGTGTCGGCACGACAACAGCCAACCGTTTCACGCCAGCAACCTTGGCCGGGACCGCGTTCATCAATACCGAAGACGGGTACGATGCCAGCCCCCCCGGCACATACAAACCGGCGGCAGAGACCGGCGTCCATCGCCAACCCAGTTGCGCACCGGTGTCATCCGTCCACATGGCATCGTCGGGCATCTGGCGCGCGTGATAGGCACGGATGCGTTCAGCGGCCAGTTCAAGCGCCACCCGGTCCGCATCAGACACTTTCGCGCACTCGGCATCAATCTCAGCCTCCGAAAATTGCATGGTTTCTGGTGTTAGTTCCAGCCGGTCGAACTTTGCCGTCAGCTCCAGAACCGCCGCATCGCCGCGCGCCCGCACATCGGCGATGATCTGTGCCACGACATCATCGACATCGGGGCTATCCTCGCGCTTGGCACCCAGAAGGGCGGTAAAGCGGGCCTCGAAGTCAGGGTCAGTGGTGGACAGAAACTGTGGCATTGCGGACTCCTTATGTGCCCGACATAGCGGGCGGGGCAGGTGGCATCAATGGCGGGGCGCAATGGTGACTGTCACAAGACTGATGGCTTGATCCTCTGTTGCGGCAAGGTCTGGCTTCATGCCGCATCCTCGGCCCGATTCGGCGGCACAGTTGCGCTTTTTGGCTGGTATGCAGTGCTACGGCAGGTCAGGCGCTTTCCCACGGTAGAATTTTGTCAGCGGGGGCGGCACCTCGCTGCCGTCCCACATGAAGGGCAGCACGCCTTTCATCCCGGCCTTGTTTCGCATCGCGACAATATCCGCGTCTGATTTGGTGACACGTTGCGACATGCGCCGCCCCCATTGGGCCAGATAGCCATAAAGCCGGGTAATCTCTGCGTCGTGGGCATCACCTTTGGCCAGGTCGATGAATTCTTCGGGGTCGGTTTGCAGATCAAACAGCATCGGGCGGAACCCGCCTTCGGCATGCATCATCTTCCAGCGGCCATCAAACACCATGAACAGGCGGCAATCGCGCGGCTCCAACCCCAGGTCCTCGGCCAATGGGGTGCCGGAATAGTCGAATTCGCTGATCAGAAAGTCGCGCCAGTCGGGGCTTTCGCCGTCCAGCCAGGGCTGCAACGACCGGCCTTCGATGATATGGGCAGGCACCTCGCCGCCCGCCGCCTCGACAAAGGTCGCGGCCAGATCAAGACTTTCGACCAGCGCATCGCAGGTCGTGCCGCGGGTGCCGTTTGCACGTCTGCGCGGGTCATAGATGATCATCGGGATCTTGGCGGACTGGTCGTGAAACAGGGATTTCTCACCCATCCAGTGATCGCCCAGATAATCACCGTGATCCGATGTCAGCACGATCATCGTGTCCTTCATCGCGCCTGTGTCTTCCAGATGATCCAGAATGCGACCCAGATGATCGTCACATTGCTTGATCAGGCCCATATAGGCGGGGATCACCTTTTCGCGTACCTCTTCGCGCTGAAAGGCGCAGCCGACACGATTGTTCATATAGCCGTTGAACACCGGATGGGCGTTCTCGCGCTCTCTCTCGTCGCGCAAGGGGGGCGGGACAAGGTCGGTGCCATACATGTTGTGATATGGGGCAGGCACGATATAGGGCCAATGCGGCTTGATATAGCTGACATGGGCGCACCACGGGTCCTTGGCCTGCTGCATGAATTCGATGGCCTTGGTGGTCAGCCAGGCGGTTTCGGAATCCTCTTCATGGATATTGGCCGGGCGGTCGGCGTTTTCATACATCCAGCCGGATGCCATGCGGTTCGGCGGCTTCACCCCCGCATTGGCATGGTCATGCCACGGGTTATCGGCGGGATAGCCTTTGGATTTCAGGTATTCATTATAGGGCGAGCGCTTTTCATCGTAGAACCCTTTCGGCCCCTGCGCCCACAGCCCGTCATCGCGGATCCACACATCAAATCCGCATTCCGCCTGTCGCGCACCGATCACACTGTCTGCATCCAGCCCCAGCCGCTCCATGCCTTCCTTGTCGGCATGCATATGGGTCTTGCCGATCAGCCAGCAATCCATGCCGATCTTGCGCAGGTGATCACCCATCGTCTGCTCGCCCACGCGCAAGGGAAAGTTATTCCATTGCGCCCCATGGCTCGATGGATACCGCCCGGTGTAGAATGACATGCGGCTCGACCCGCAGATCGGCGATTGCACGTAGGCATTCGTGAACCGAACACCTTGTGCTGCAACCCGATCAAAATTGGGGGTATGCAAGTGTGGGTGGCCAGCGCAGCTAAGATAGTCGAAACGCAGCTGGTCATACATCACAAAAAGAATATTCATTGAATTGCTCCTGTTTGGTTAGGTCTTGCTCAAACGCTTTTGGGCGAAACGATATCTCGTATGTGGTCATTACGGTCGAGGAAGGGCATTTATTCCACCTCACATCTTTTTGGGCACGTTTTGCCAATGTGATGCGGCGCAAGGGGAATGGTTCATGGTTTGACGGAAGCATGAATTTTGCTTAGAACAAAATAAGAACATTTATCAGGATTCGGTGTTGTGTATGGGGTCGCTCAGGGTTCAAAAGCGATTGATAGGTCAGGGCCATCACCCTTACCCGATTGCCCACACCTTGTCCGAAGCCTTCCCCGAAACAGCGACCGATGCGGCGGCAGTTGGCTTTGTTCTGGCGCGATTACCACGCACCAATGCGCCTGTTTTATGGGTGCAGGATCGGCTGTCGCGCAAGGAGGCGGGGCGGCCTTATCTGGCGGGGATTGGCACCGACCGGCCCCTGATCATGGTCGATCTGTCCCGTGCGGCGGATGTGCTTTGGGCGATGGAGGATGGATTGCGATGCAAGGCGTTGGGTGCAGTGATTGGCGAGGTTTGGGGCGATCCGCCAGCCTTGGATTTCACGGCAACCAAACGGCTGGCGCTGCGGTCCGAGGCGGCGGATGTGCCCTGTTGGCTGATCCGGCGCGCGGCATCCCCCGATCTGAGCGCGGCGCGCGAACGCTGGCGTATCGCGTCGCTTCCTGCTGCACCCCATCCGTACGACGCACAGGCGCCGGGTTTGCCGCGCTGGTCGCTCGATCTGTTCCGGTCCCGTCGCCGTGCGCCCGGCCAATGGGTGGCGACCTATGACGGGTCGGCGGATCGTCTCGATCTCTCTGCCCCAGTTCGCGATGGAGCGGTGGCAGCGGGTGATGGAACGGCAAGGGAACGCGCCGCCGGATGACATTCCCATCGTGCTGGCGCGCGAGGGGCATCATGGCCCCGTTATCCACGCCGCCAATCGTGCCGCACGTCTGAACGGGATCAACCCGGGGTCGCGCGTCGTGGATATGCGCGCGATCTGCCCGGAATTGCAGGTGGAATATGCCGATCCCGCAGGCGACCGGGCCGCTTTGGATCGGCTGGTGTTGTGGGCGCGCCGCTGGTGCCCCTGGACCGTGCGGGATGGGGAGAGTGGGCTGATCCTCGACACGACTGGGTCCGATCACCTGCTGGGCGGGGAAGCCGCTATGCTGGTCGAGATGGAGACGCAATTGTCCCTCTTGGGCCTGTCTGCGCAATTGGCAGTTGCCCCCACATGGGGTGCGGCTTGGGCGCTGGCGCGGTTCGGGCCGGTCCGATCTGTTTGTGGGTCGGATGAGGTGGGGGTGAAGCTGGGGGCCTTGCCTGTCACCGGGCTGCGGTTGGATGGTGAAACTGTGCTGCTCTTGCGCCGCTTGGGGTTGAAAACCATCGGCGCGGTGATGGATGTGCCACGCCTGTCCCTGACCCGGCGGTTTGTAAAGGCGGGACTGGAGGCGAACCCACTGATGCGCCTTGATCAGGCACTGGACAAGCTGGCAGAGCCGGTCGCGAGCGTCGATGCACAGCCCCGTTTCCGGGTGCAAAGCCGCTTGGCCGAGCCGATTTTTGACCCCACGCCCTATCTGCCGGAGCTGTGCGAAAACCTGTGTGAGGCGCTGAAACAGGCGGGCCAAGGCTGTCGCCGCCTGCACCTGACCGTCTACCGCACCGATGGGGATGTCAGCCATGTGGATGTGGCGACTTCGGCCACCACCCGTGATCCGGGGCATCTGCATGGGCTTTTCCGGGATAAGGTGGAGCGGATCAATCCCGGCTTTGGCTTTGATCTGATCACGCTTGAGGCGGGCAGCGTGGAAGAAATGCACGAACGACAGAACCGGCTGGATGGCGGCTCTGACGATGATCTGCATTTGACTCGGCTGGTGGACCGGCTGAGTGCGAAGTTTGGGCCACATGCGGTAACCCGGCCTGTGCTGCGCGAAAGTCATGTTCCCGAACGGGCCGAAGGGCAGGTGGCGGCCTTGGCAGCTATGGCGGTAGCCGGAGAAGCGCCCGCTAAGGAACGCCCCTTGCGTCTCTTCGACCACCCCGAGGAAGTGCGTGTGCTTTATGCCGTCCCCGAAGGCCCGCCCGCCCAGTTTATCTGGCGGCGGCAGACCCACCGTGTGGCGCGTTATGCAGGCCCAGAGCGGATCGCACCCGAATGGTGGAAGGATCGCCCCGGGACCCGATTGCGGGACTATTTCAAGGTTGAGGATCAGGCGGGGCGACGTCTTTGGCTTTACCGTGAGGGGTTGCACGAGGATGGGCGCGGCGGTGATCCGCGCTGGTTCGTGCATGGGTGTTTTGCGTGATGGAATGGGTGTCTTTATTGGCGCGGGTCCTGAAAGGGCCCGGGCCGCGCCCGACCCTCCCCCCGGGAGGGCGCACTGCGTGCACCCTGCGCTGCCGCGCGCTACGGCCTCAAAAGGTCCACTGGACCTTTTGCAAGACGGCCTTCGCCCCAGGGTCGGTCGCGTCCCTGAGGTGTCGCCATGCCTGAAATGGACAACCAGCGCCCGCGGCGGACGATTGAGGATGACGGGTTTCGCCAGAACCCACGCTCGTTTTACGTCGAACTTGGCCTGACGACCTGCTTTTCCTTCCTGCGCGGGGCCTCGGACGCGGTGGACCTCGCCACGACGGCCAACGCCTTGGGTTATGACAAGCTGGGCTGCGCGGACCTCAACACCATGGCCGGGGTCGTGCGGCTCCATGCCGAAGCGTTGAAGGCGCAGATCACCCCGGTTATTGGTTGTCGGTTGCAACTGGTCACGGGCGAGGAATTCCTCGCCTATCCGCGCGATCGCGCCGCCTATGGGCGGCTCTGCATGCTGCTGTCGAAAGGCAAGATGCACGACACCAATGGCGACTGGCAGGCCAAGGGCGTTTGCGACATCACGCTGGACGATTTGGCGCGATATAGCGAGGACGTCCAACTGATCGCCATCCCCGGCCCGCAGTTGGATCATTTCGAAGCCGGCTTTCGCCGCATCAAACGCGCGCTCCCGTCGCTGAAACACATCGCGGCAAGCTATTTGTATCGCGGCGATGACCGGGCGCGCATCAATCGGCTGGATAAGCTGGCCAAGGCATATGGTCTGTCGATCCTTGCCACCAATGACGTCCGCTACCATGCGCCTGACAGGCGGCCCTTACAGGATGTGATGACCTGCATTCTGCATAAGACGACGATCCACAAGGCCGGTTTCCTGCTGGAGGCAAATGCCGAACGCTACCTGAAATCGCCTGCGCAGATGGTGCAGCTTTTCAGCGATTGGCCCCATGCGATCCGGGCCACACAGGATGTGGCGGATGCCTGCAACTTCGACCTGCGCGAACTGGCGTACGAATACCCAAAGGAGACCGTGCCAGAGGGACGGACGCCGCAGGAATATCTGGAAGAACTGACGTGGAAGGGTGCCGCGCGGCGGTATCCGGATGGAGTGCCGGAGACACTCAAAGACACTTTGCGTAAAGAACTGGCTCTGATCAACAAACTGGAAATCGCTCAATATTTCCTGACAATCCAGCAAGTTGTGAACTACGCCCGCTATGAATGCGAACCGCCAATCCTGTGCCAGGGGCGCGGGTCGGCGGCGAACTCGGCCGTTTGCTATGTGCTGGGCATTACCGCCGTAGATCCTGACAAAAACGACCTGCTGTTCGAACGCTTCATCAGCGAAGAACGCAAGGAACCCCCCGATATCGACGTCGATTTCGAACATGAACGGCGCGAGGAGGTGATCCAGCATATCTATGACAAATACGGGCGCGACAGGGCGGCCCTCTGTGCCACCGTGATCCATTACCGCCCGCGCATGGCCGTGCGCGAGGTGGGTAAGGTCATGGGGCTGTCCGAGGATATCACCACGGCGCTGGCTAAAACCATCTGGGGGTCATGGGGCCGAGAGGTTGGCGCGCGCGAGGCGGCAGAGGCAGGTATCGACCTGAAGGACCCGCTGATGGCGCGCACGATCAAGCTCGCCGACCAGATGATCGGGATGCCCCGCCATCTGGGCCAGCATGTGGGCGGGTTCATCCTGACCGAGAAAAAGCTGATCGAAACGGTGCCTGTGGGCAACGGCGCAATGCCTGACCGGACATTCATCGAATGGGACAAGGACGACATTGATGAGCTGCGCATCCTGAAAGTGGACGTGCTGGCGCTGGGTATGCTCACCTGTATCCGCAAGGCGTTCGATCTGATCGAAGCGCATTACGGGAAAAAACTGACCCTAGCGAGTATCGAAGAGGGCGACGAAGCCACCTACGACATGCTCTGCAAAGGCGATAGCCTTGGCGTGTTTCAGGTCGAAAGCCGGGCGCAGATGAACATGCTGCCCCGGCTGAAACCACAGGAATTTTACGATCTGGTCATTCAGGTGGCCATCGTGCGCCCCGGACCCATTCAGGGGGATATGGTGCACCCGTACCTGCGCAGGCGTGCCGGGAAGGAGCCCGAAGAGTATCCTTCACCCGCGCCGCCCCATGATCCGGATGAATTGCGGCACGTCCTGTCGCGCACCAAAGGCGTGCCGATCTTTCAGGAACAGGCCATGAAGCTGGCCATGGTCGCCGCCGAATTCAGCCCGGACGAGGCGAACCAGCTGCGCAAGGCCATGGCGACCTTTCGGTCCAAGGGGACCATTGGGGAATTGGAAGACAAGATGGTCAGCCGGATGATCAAACGCGGCTATGAACCGGAGTTCGCGCATCGCTGTTTCAACCAGATCAAGGGGTTTGGCGATTACGGGTTCCCCGAAAGCCATGCGGCGAGCTTTGCGCATCTGGTCTATGTGTCCAGCTGGATCAAGTGCTGGTATCCGGATGTGTTCTGTGCCGCCTTGCTGAACTCGCAGCCCATGGGGTTTTATGCGCCTGCCCAGATCGTGCGCGATGCGCGCGAACATCAGGTGATAGTGCGCGCGCCAGATGTGAATTATTCCAATTGGGATAATGCGATGGAGCCGCTGGGCCGCAATGCCTTCGCCGTCCGGCTGGGTTTGCGGCAGGTCGATGGGGTCAAGCAGTCGGTCGCCGAACGGATCATGGATCAGCGCACACAACCATTTACAGACCTTGCCGATCTGAAAAAGCGCGGGCGGGTGGATGCTGGCACCATGCGCAAACTGGCGGCGGCGGATGCGTTCCGGTCCATGACGCTCGACCGGCGGCAGGCGCTGTGGGATGCACGCGCCTTGCGCGACGCACCTGACCTACCTCTTTTCAAGGAAAAACGGGATGAGGGGGAAGAGGTCCGCTTTGACCTGCCCCAAATGCCGGTCTGCGAACACGTGGTTGCCGATTACCAAACGACGCGGCTGTCGCTGAAGGCGCACCCGATGTCATTCCTGCGTAAAAGCATGGCCCGGCAGGGCTACCGGCGCACGGATGAACTCGACCGGATGCGCAACGGACAATCGCTGAAACTCGCCGGGATCGTCCTGATCCGGCAGCGACCGGGCAGTGCCAAAGGCGTCTGTTTTATTACGGTCGAGGATGAAAAAGGCGTTGCCAATCTGGTTGTCTGGCCCAAGGTGATGGAGACGTTCCGCAAAGTCATCATGCAAGCCCGCGTGATCGACGTGCGCGGCGTGGTGCAACGCAGCGACGACGTGATCCACGTGGTCGCCCACCACCTGTCAGACCGTAGCGACGCGCTTGAGCGGTTATCGAATGACGCGATGGAACCGCCGCTTGCGCGCGCGGACGAGGTGAAGCGCAACATCGACGCGGATCATCGGATGGGCCATCCGCGCAATGTACGTGTCATCCCGAAATCGCGGGACTTTCACTAGGGTCGCGCGCATTTATCTTGGGTCAAACCCTTGGCTCGCGGCTATTTCGTAAAATCTGCGCTGATGACGTCAGATTGACAGGTCCAGACCATACGGTTGGATCACATATCCGCAGGTTGAATGCGTCAATGCAAGACGCGGTTCAAAGACCACGATTCTCGTCTAGATAGACGCGAATGCGTTCCAAAGCAGGCAGCAGATCCGTTACAGTTTCAGCCCCCAGATCCTGCGCCATTTGCTGGATCGGCGCATCCATCGTGGCAATTGCATCCCGCTGCATCGTGCGTCCCGCATCGGTCAGAAAAACGATCTTGCTGCGCCCGTCTGCTTCATGTGGGGCCATGCGGATCAGACCGCGTTTCTCAAGCATCGCAAGCGTGTGTGTCATCGTCGTCTTGGGCACCTGAAACGCACTGGCGATGGCCAGCGGGGTGCGGCCATCGCCAAGCCGAACGAGGTGATTAAGCACCGAGAAATGCGAAATATGCAGCCCATCAGGCAATCTGGACTGAAACAGGGCGCTGCCAAGCTGGTTGATGATCCCAACTTCATTGAAGAATTGAAACAGCGCCTTGTTTTGGTTACTCATACATTCCTCAAATCAACTTGGCTTCCAGCGGCCAGCGCGGACTGCGGCCAACTTCGATACCATAGCCCAGTCGACACAGCATTTGCACGGTCTCGCCTTCGGTCGCAAGCGTATCATGGACCTGTGCATAGTGGGCGGCCATTTCGGGGTACTCCTGCAATGCCTGGCTGAGCGGTTGCATATCCACGCCCGCTGCGGTGGCTGCAAGGTTCAGCCGCACCCAATCACGCCCGGCATTGATCTGGTCAGTCCGGCTATTGCCCGGTGTGGCCTGCCACAGATGAGCCATCGCTGTCTGCGTGTTTTCCAGCACGGCAACCTTACCCTGTTCGAACATGACCGACTCAGGGTCCAGTGTCCCCTCTCGCGTCATCAGTCCCAAGGCACCGAGTGTTTCGAACATCGGGCCTGAAAAGTCGATGCCGTCCGGGTTCGCCTCGATCTCGGTCTTGCCGATGCGGAACAGGTCCACACTTTCCTTGAACGTGTGGGGCGTCTCTATCTCAACAATCAGGGCTTCTGTGGTTAAAGCACGCAACGCCTCAATACTCTCGGTTGACGCATCGCCTGCAACCCGGCTGCCATGTCTGGCCGCTGCCGCGATGGCATCCACCGTCTCCTGTGAGACTGGTTTGCTTGTATCAAACGGTTCCTTATTGGATCGTCTTTCCATGACATGAGCGAATAACGGGTCGGGCCTGACGTCCGGGTTTTGACGGAATGTGGCAACGGCAACAGGCCGTTGATCCAGAGCAGTCAGGTCAGCGCCTTGCGGGAATACCTCCAGATCAACGGCATAGCCGTCTTGGGCGGCGGCCATCACCATCACTTCCAGAAAACAGCCCAGACCAATTGTGATCTGACGGTTCAGCGGGTCGGTATGGGGCAGCAGCTTGTCTGTATCAACCGTCAGAACCACCTGATCCGACTGATCCAGATTAACCAGCCAAGGCTGGCGATTATGCGGGTTCGGCGCAAGGATCGCGTATGATAGCGCACGCTGGCGCGGTTCGTCATATAGCACCCCGGCTTGATCCCACGGGGCCAGCGCAGTTGCGGGGCTGCGCGATGCAATTGTGCCAATCGTAGCGGTCGCCGCGAGGATGACACCACCCCCAGAGAGGGCCAGAAACTTCCGTCGGTTCATAATCAAAGACTCCATATAGTTCGATATCGAACGATATAGTGCGATATCGAACTATAAGCAAGGGGGTACCGGTCGGGATATTTCCGAACTAGGGTTTTTGCGCGACCTCGGCGCGCGGGAAACAGGTGGAACGGACGTCATGCAGATGAACCTCAAACAACTCGAAGCCTTTGTTTGGGTGGCTGATCTGCAAAGTTTTCGACGGGCGGCAGAGCGCTTGAATACGACGCAGCCGAACATCTCGGCCCGGATTGCCGGGTTGGAGGCCACCTTGGGCGCACAGCTGATGACCCGCGATGCAGGCTCTGTCCGGCTGACGGCAAAGGGGCACGACCTGCTGCGACATGCGCGGCAGGTGCTTGATGCCACGGATGCGTTGATCGCGGCGGCTGATCAGAAGGCGCTGATTGATGGCACACTGCGCCTTGGCGTCACCGAGATGATCGTGCACACGTGGTTGCGGGAGTATCTGCGCGCGCTCAAGGACCGGTTTCCGAACCTGACGGTGGAACTGACGGTTGATCTGTCGGTTAACCTGGAAAAGGGGCTGGGGGACCGCACCATTGATCTTGCGCTGCAAAACGAACCTTTCAACCGGATGACAACAGGCGCCCGCGATCTGGGGGCATATCCGTTGATCTGGGTTGCTGCACCGCAATTGGGGCTGACGGGCCGCGTCGATATCGACATGCTGGCCCGACACCCGATCCTGACCCATGCCCGCAACACCCGTCTGTTTGAAGAGGTCGCCGCCCATTTCGCCGCCCGGCGCGATCTGTCTGCCCGGCTGGTGCCGTCCAGCCATCTCGATGCCTGTCTGCACATGGCGGTCGACGGTATGGGCATTGCTGCGCTGCCTGCGGTCATGGTGGCGCGCGAACTTTCTAGCGGAACCTTGCAGCAGATTCCCTATCATTGGGTTCCTGCGCCTTTGCATTTCTTTGCGAGATACGACGCCAAGAAATCCCCTATGACCGTCGCTGATGCCGCCAAGCTCGCCGTCGAAACCGCGCATTCTTACGATAAAGAATAGCAATCCTATACATTATATTAAATAATTGGATTTGATGCGATTTGCATCCTAGGCTGCACCCGTCAAGTCCAAGAGGGGATATCATGCAGCACCAGATCCGCATGGGTGTCGATATTGGTGGCACATTCACCGATGTGGTGCTTGAGGTGAGTGAGCGTCAGTTTTCAACCAAGGTCCTGACCACTTACTCCGCCCCCGAAGACGCGATCATTGATGGGATGCATCAGGTCTGTGCCAAGGCGCGGATTGTCCCCGATCAGATTGACCAGATCATCCATGGCACGACCTTGGCCACAAATGCGCTGATCGAACGGCGCGGGGCAAAGACGGCGCTGATTACGACCGAGGGCTTTCGCGACGTGATCGAAATGCGCACCGAAAGCCGGTTCGAACAATACGATCTGAACCTTGTTCTGCCAGAGCCGCTGCTGCCGCGTCAGCACCGGTTTATCGTGCCGGAGCGGGTGGATGCCCATGGCAATGTGTTAACGCCGCTGGCCCGTGAGGATGTCGAAACGCTGGTGGACGGGATCGAATCATATGGCTTCGAGAGTGTCGCGATTGGTCTGATCCACGCGTATCTGAACGATAGTCATGAAAAGTTAATCCGCGATGTGCTGGCCGCACGGATGCCCGGTGTGATGGTCTCCCTGTCGTCCGAAGTCTCCCCTCAGATGCGTGAGTATGAGCGGTTCAACACGACCGTCGCTAATGCCTACATCAAGCCGCTGATGAAATCCTATCTGGGGCGGCTCAAGGGCCGGTTGGCCGATGAAGGTGCCAGGTGCCCCGTGTTTCTGATGCATTCGGGCGGCGGTATCATCAGCCTGGAAAGTGCGGCGGAATTCCCGGTGCGGCTGGTCGAATCCGGCCCGGCGGGTGGCGCGGTTTTTGCCGCCAATATCGCCGCCCGATACGGATTGGACAAGGTGCTGTCCTTCGATATGGGTGGCACTACGGCCAAGATTTGCCTGATCAAAGATCAGATGCCCAAGACAGCACGTGTGTTCGAGGTGGCGCGCACCTACCGGTTCAAGAAGGGGTCGGGCATGCCGATTTCAATCCCCGTCATCGACATGGTCGAGATCGGGGCGGGGGGCGGCAGCATCGCCCATGTGGATGCAATGCGTCAGATCAGGGTTGGGCCTGAAAGCGCAGGGTCAGAGCCGGGGCCCGCCTGCTACGGCCGTGGCGGCGACCGGCCTGCGGTGACGGATGCGGACCTTATACTCGGAAAGCTCGATCCGGACAATTTCGCAGGCGGGTCGATCCCCCTCAAGCCCAATGCGTCCGAAAACGCGCTGACCGCGCTGGGCGAACTGTTGGACATGGACGCGCTGACCGCCGCCTATGGTGTGGCAGAGGTCGTCGATGAGAACATGGCCAGTGCCGCCCGTGTCCATGCGGTCGAAAATGGCGAAGACCTGACCGATTATACCATGATCGCCTTTGGCGGTGCGGCCCCGCTGCATGCGGGGCGGCTTTGCGAAAAGCTGGGGGTCGGGCGGTTGCTGGTGCCGACCGGGGCCGGGGTTGGCTCGGCCATCGGGTTCCTGCGCGCGCCCTTCAGCTTTGAGGCGACGCGCAGTGTTTACATGAAACTGCCGGATTTCGCGCCGGATGTGGTGCGCAATCTGCTGGCGGATTTGGAAAGGGAAGCGACCGGGTTTGTGCGCACCTGCGATGCGGATGCGCCCATCCATTCCGAATACAAGGTCTATATGCGCTACACCGGGCAGGGATGGGAAATTCCGATCAGCCTGCGCGCGGTTGATGCCGCTCACCCCGATGCTGAACGGTTTCAGGCACTCTTCGAGGCGGATTACACGACGCTGTTCGGGCGCACGGTTGCCGGAATGGATATCGAAATCACCGTCTGGGCGGTGAATGCCGCGACCGAAGCGGCGAAAGGCGACGCATTGGCCGCGACACCGGCAGGTGCAGGTGCAGCGCAGGATGGCACACGCATGCTGTTCGATCCTGCGCTGGGCGATATGACCGAAGCTGCAGTTGTCTTGCGGGAGAGGCTGACACCAGGTGCAAAGGTACAGGGCCCCGCACTGATAACCGAGGACGAGACCACAATCGTGGTGCCATCCAGCCGCACCGCCATCGCCCGGCCTGACGGGACCATCGACATCACGGAGGTCACACCATGAGCAGTGTCGCCTATCAGATCATGTGGAACCGCCTGATCTCGGTCGTGGAGGAACAGGCGCAAGCGCTGGTGCGCACGGCGTTTTCAACGTCGGTGCGTGAGGCGGGGGATTTGTCGGCGGGGGTCTACAACGCCGATGGGTTGATGCTCGCGCAGGCGGTCACCGGGACGCCTGGCCACGTGAATGCTATGGCCGATGCCGTCGCCCATTTCATCCGCCGGATCGGGCGCGACAACATCGCAGAGGGCGACGTCTACATCACCAATGACCCATGGGAAGGCACCGGTCACCTGCACGACATCACGGTGGTCAGCCCGTCCTTTCACAACGGCCACCATGTGGGTTTCTTCGCCTGCACCGCCCATGTCGTCGATATCGGGGGCCGTGGGTTCGGGGCCGACGCGGCGAGTGTGTATGAAGAGGGGCTTTACATCCCCATCATGAAATTCGCGGATCGGGGCGCGGTGGACGAAACCTTGATCCGCATCGTGCGCGGGAATGTACGCGAGCCGTATCAGGTGGTGGGCGATATCTATGCGCTGGCCACCTGTAACGAGATCGGACAGCGGCGGCTGGCCGAGATGATGGATGAGTTTGGGCTCGATGATTTGGAGGGGATCGGTGGTTTCATCCTCGACAACTCCCGGCGGGCCACGCTGGAGCGGATCGCAGCACTGCCGCAAAAGACGGCCAGCGGGGGCATGACAATTGACGGGTTCGACCAGCCGATTGATCTGAAGGTGAAGATCACCGTGCTGCCGGACCGGATCACCTGCGATTTTGCGGGAACGTCCCCGGTGGACAAGAAGGGCATCAACGTGCCGCTCGTCTATACCAAGGCCTATGCCTGCTATGCGCTCAAATGCGCGATTGCGCCGGAAATCCCCAACAATGCGGCCTCGCTGGCGCCCTTTCAGGTCACCGCAGCCGAAGGGAGCATTGTGAATGCGGTGCATCCGGCCCCTGTCGCGCTACGACACATCATTGGGCACATGATCCCCGACACCGTTTTTGATGCGCTCGATCAGATATTGCCTGCGACCGTGCCTGCAGAAGGGGCCGGGTGTCTGTGTAATTTTCAGGTCAGCCTGCGTGCCGCGCGGGGCCAGCGGGGACGCCGGGCCGAGGTGCTGACCTTCAATTCCGGTGGCGCAGGGGCGCGGCCCACGGTTGATGGGCTGAACGCCACCGCCTTTCCGTCCGGTGTCATGACCATGCCGATTGAGGCGACCGAACATACTGGCCCGGTCATCATCTGGCGCAAGGAATTGCGGCCCGACAGCGGTGGCGCCGGGCAGTTTCGCGGCGGGCTGGGCCAGGTGATGGAGGTCAGCGCGGCGGCGGGGCACGAATGCGACTTTTCGGCCATGTTCGACCGGGTGGATCACCCCGCGCGCGGACGGCAGGGCGGGGCCGACGGTGCCCCCACCACGATTGCGCAGGATGACGGCACACCCATGCGCGGTAAGGGCAAACAGTTTGTGGCCGAAGGGCGGCGCGTGATGCTCACTTTCCCCGGTGGGGGTGGGTATGGCGACCCGGTTGCGCGTGATCACGCGCTGGTTCGGCGGGACCTTGCGCGGGGTTACATTTCGGCGGAAGCTGCAATGCGGGATTATGGGCTGAGCGCCGCAGAGGTGGCAGCGGTGCAGGCGATGGTCGCGAAAGGGGACAGCATCTAAATGCAAGCGCCGCAGAAAAGCAGCTATGATGTGGTGATCGTGGGCGGGGCGATGTTCGGCTCTGCAGTCGCGTGGTTCCTGACGGATAATCCCGATTTTGACGGGTCCATTCTAGTTGTGGAACGCGACCCGAGCTATGAATTCGCCTCCACCTCGCACACAAATTCCTGCATGCGCCAGCAGTTCAGTCGCGAGATCAATGTGCGGGTGTCGCAATTCGCGGCCGATTTCGTGAAGAACTTTCGGCAATACATGGGTGGCGACCCGCGCGTGCCTCACCCGCGCCTGCAAAACTATGGCTATATGTATCTGGCCGACAACGAAGACTTCGCCGCGATCTTGCGCGAAAGTCAGCGACTGCAGGCGGCTTGCGGGGCAGGCACCAAGCATATGATGCGGGACGAGATCGCGTGCGATTATCCGTTCTACAACCTTGATGACATCATCGCGGCGAACCACAATCTGGTGGATGAGGGGTACTTCGACGGGAATACGCTTTTTGACTGGTGGAAGCGGTCGGCGAAGGAACGCGGCGTCGAATATCTGACCAATGAGGTTATCGCGATGAACCGCAATGCTGCCGGAACGCGCGTCGAAAGTGTGATCCTGCGATCAGGCGAGGTGATCAATTGCGGAACGGTCGTGAACGCCTCTGGCCCGCGCGCGGTGCTGACGTCGCGGATGGCGGGCATTGAAATCCCGGTGGAGCCGCGCAAGCGCTACACCTATATTTTCGAAGCGGAAAAACCGCTTGATCAGGATTTGCCGCTGACGATTGATCCGTCTGGCGTGCATATGCGGACGGATGGGACGTATTATCTGGCGGGCTGTCCGCCGGATGATGATCCGGCTGTGGATTACGATGACTTCGTGCAGGATCATTCTTTGTGGGAAAACAAGGTCTGGCCGGTGCTCGCCACCCGTATTCCACAATTTGAGGCGATCAAGTTGCGCAATTCATGGGTAGGGCATTATGCCTATAACACCTTTGATCAGAACGCGATTTTGGGGCCCCATCCGGAGGTGGAAAACTTCATCTTCGTCAACGGCTTCTCTGGCCATGGGTTCCAGCAGTCCCCGGCCATGGGGCGGGGCACGGCAGAGTGGATTACCCATGGCGCATACCGCACGCTCGACCTGACACCGTTTCATTATGACCGGATCACACGGGGTGAGAAATTCGTCGAAAAGGCCGTGATATGAAGATGCCAGCGAACACGTTTCTGGCCGCGCTGCGGGCGGGGGAAAAGCAGGTGGGCCTGTGGGTCAGCCTTGCCAGCAACTACGCTGCCGAGGTGACGGCGGGTGCGGGCTATGACTGGCTGGTCGTGGATATGGAGCATAGCCCCGGCGATGTGCAAACGACGCTGGGCCAGTTGCAAGCGATTGCGCCATATACATCCACGGCGATTGTGCGCGCGCCATGGAATGACGCGGTGATGGTCAAACGCCTGTTGGATATCGGGGCGCAGGGCATTCTTTTTCCGATGGTCCAGTCGGCGGACGAGGCGCGGGCGGCTGTGGCCGCGACCCGCTATCCGCCTGACGGGATACGCGGTGTTGCGGGGTCGATGCGCGGCAGCCGGTTTGGGCGGATCGGCGATTATTACGCCCGCGCGAATGATGAAACAGCGGTGATCGTGCAGGTCGAAACCCTGTATGCTATCAAGCAAGCCATTGAAATCGCTGACGTTAAGGGTGTGGATGGCATCTTCTTCGGCCCCGCCGATATCGCTGCGGATATGGGGCTTATCGGGCAGCCAATGCAGGAAGATGTGTGGGCAACGATCAGGCCGGTGGCGCGCGAGCTGATGAAAATGGGTATGCCGGTCGGCACCCTGGTGACGGATCCGAGGTTTGCCGCGCAGTTGCTGAACGAAGGGTTCACCTTTGTGGCCTGTGGCACGGATACCGGATTGCTTGCCAAGGCGGCGGATGGATTGTTGGCGCAGATGCGTCAGGGGATAGAGGGAAAATGATGAAAAAACTGGTACTTACGGGGGCCGCCGGGCGTCTTGGGTCTTACTTACGCGAGCCGCTGACAAAGATGTGCGAAACGCTCGTCTCAACCGATCTGGCGGATGATATCGGCACGCTTTACCCCGGCGAAAGCTACGTCAAAGCGGACCTCGCTGATCTGAACGCGGTCACGGATATTCTGAAAGACGCCGACATGGTGATCCATTTCGGTGCCATCGCGGATGAGGCCCCGTGGGAAGACATTCTGCATTCTAACATCATTGGTGCCTATAACGTCTGGGAGGCGGCCCATCGCAATGGTGTCAAGCGGGTGGTTTATGCCAGTTCGGTTCATGCCGTCGGGATGCATAAAAAAACTGATACGATCGGTCTGGATGCCCCGCACCGCCCTGATACCTATTACGGGTTAGCAAAGTGTTTCGCCGAAGATCTCGCCAGTCTTTATTGGGAGAAGCGCGGGATTGAGGCGGTTTGTTTGCGCATATTCTCCTGCGCGCCGGCGACCAATGCGCGCAGCATCGGCACATGGCTGTCCTACGACGATCTGATCCATCTGGTGGAGCGGTCGATTGACAGCCCCGTGGTAGGGTTCACGATTGTCTATGGAATATCCAACAATGACAGGGCGGTCGTCGATAATTCCAAAGCCGGGCATCTGGGATACCGGCCCAAGGATAACGCTGAACAATTCGCAAAGGAGGTGTTTGCGGACACCCCGCCGTTGGACAACAAGGACCTCGCCAATCTGTGCATCGGTGGGCCGTTTGCCACGGTGGAGCTTGGCAATTCCGGGGTCGCTGCGCTGAACATTGTGGATGATCGCAGGGAAAGCTGAAGCGGCCATTCTTAAGCGGGCGTGCGGTGGCACGGGGCCGAGCAACACATGGCGCTTCCGACCGGGCCTTTTGACTTGAAAAACAGGGCTGCAGCGCATGCAATACCGCGTACAGAACCTGTACAGACAGCGTACATACGAATTTACGCATTGGGCGAATTTCATGCGTCGCGTGGCGGTGAAAGGTTAACGGACGCTGTGCGATCGGTCGCTGTGGCACAAACCCCATTGTCCCAGCGCATCAAGCACTGGGATCAGCGTTCGACCGTAATCGCTATAGCTGCAGACCATATGCAGGACGCCGTCACGTGTCTCTTCCTGCCGTTGGATGATACCATCATCCTGCAATTGTCGGAGCTGTTCGGTCAGCACCTTGGCCGAGACGCCGGGCAGGGTCCGTTTGAGTTCATTGAAGTGATGTGGACGATCCCTGAGCAGCCACAGGATGCGGGTCTTCCATTTGCCTGACACCGCCTTGAGTGCTGTCAGCGCGGGGCAGTGGAAGAGTTTTGCGTCTTGGGTAGTCACCATTTTGTAACCTCTTGCGTCGGGTTGCGTTCATGTTGATGTCCTTGCTGAAAGGATACCAGATGACAACACCAACGCTATTTGAATGGATCGGCGGGGCGGATGCGCTGCGCGCCCTGACGGAAGATTTCTATGCGCGCGTGAAGCAGGATGCGCTGCTGGCCCCGGTTTTCGCCCGGATGGGCGATGATCATCCGGCCCATGTGGCGGCGTTCATTGGTGAGGTGTTTGGCGGGCCGAAGGTTTATAGTGAACGGCATGGCGGGCATCCGGAAATGATCCGCCATCATCTGCAAAAGCACCTGACCGAGGCGCAGCGGCGGCGCTGGATCAACTTGCTGCTGGACGCATATACCGATCTGGATGCGCCGCAAGACCCGGAGTTTGCATCGGCCCTTGTCGCCTATCTGGAATGGGGATCGCGGCTGGCCATCATGAATTCGCAGCCCGGCGCGGACGTGAACGAAACCGCCCCGATGCCGAAATGGGGGTGGGGCGAAACCGGTGGACCCTATCAACCGAAGGAGTGAGGCATGATTGTCGAATATTTGAGATACGAGATTGATGAGGACCGGCAGGCGCAGTTCATCGCCGATTATCGGGTGGCGTCAGAACCGCTGCTGGCCTCGCCCTACGCGACATCATTCGACATATGCCAGTGTGTTGAGGACCCCAGCCAGTTTATCCTGCGGATTAGCTGGACCTCGGCGGAGGATCATTTGAAGGGGTTTCGCGGGAGTGCGGCGTTCCGTGAATTCTTTGGCCACATCAAGCCCTATCTGGGGGATATCAAAGAGATGCGGCACTATCAGCAGGTGCTATGATCGTTGCTTGGCGGACTGTGCGACGTACATGCCTGCAAGGATCAGCGCCACACCAACGGCGCGCGCCAACGGGCTGCCGGGTGCGCCCATGATGATGTCAAGCACCACGCCCGAGATCATTTGACCGGCGATGATCAGCAGCGCGGTTTGGGCCGCCCCGATGCGCGGGATCAGCCAGCTGCCTGCGGCGATAAAGATCACGCCGACCGGACCACCAAGCCAGGCCCACCATGGGGCGGCGAGGGGCTCGCCGGCGAAGAGCCCACCGAAAAGCAGTGCCGCAATGGTGACGAAACCCAAGCCTACGATGTGGTTCCAGAACGACGATTCCATCGCCGAGGTTGACAGCGCCAGCCGCCCGTTGATCTGACGACTGAGCGAGACAAGCACCCCGGCAAGGATGGCAAGGGCTGCAAACAGGATCATGCGCTGCCCCCGAAAAAGATCAGGATCAGGCTGCCTACAAGGATCAGCGCGAGCGACAGGTAGTCGCGCCGCGAGGGCATCCGTTGTGGCAGCCCAAACAGCCCGCGCATATCAGCAAAAAGGCTGAATAGGACCTGGCCCGCAAGCCCAAGCGCGATGGTTCCGGATAGCGCCAGGGCCGTGTTCATGGTGGCCGAGGTCAGCATGACCGTGACACCACCTGACACGCCCCCCAGATAGGTCCATAGCGGGGGCCGTGTGGGCATGGCCCGTTTTGGCCGCAGAAACAGCAGGATCATCAGGGCTGCCACTGTCCCGGTCAGATGCGGCACCCATGACGCGAAGAAGAGCGAGCCGTAGACCGCGAGGGTTCCATTGAACAGGATCATCAGCGTCAGCAAGCCGCCCGCGCCGAACGCGGCAGCGAAGTGGTAGATGTGGGTTGAGGGCGAAGGGCTGGACATGCCCCTTCTATTCAGGTTTCGGGGCGCGAGCGCAATTCCTGTTTCAGGCCGTTCGGCACTAGCTTCTTGGGAATGGCGCTGCCGCAGCCATGTTATCCAAGGCCTGTTCCATGAATGGCACGATCCGCCTGTTCAGGAAATTCCGCGCAATCGGGCGTGTCACCGCAGATGTAGGAGCGATTGCATAACTCCAGATGACGCGGGTTTGCGCATCTGAAAGCGCTTCATAAACGATCTTACCCTCGATGTGATTGACGATATATCTGGATGGGGCGGTGAAGCCGTAGACCTGATAATGAAAAAGGTCTGGATCACGGTTTTCGATGATGCGGTCGATTGCCGTATGACCATTGTCCAGATTTGCGTAGCGCATCGCGTTGTTTTCGCCCCAGGTTCCAGAGATCGGCGTGGTGGACACGATGCCTGGGATGCCGTCTGTTGCTTCCATGAAACTGGCAAGGCGCACTTCCTCCAGCCATGTTTTAACCTGTTGTTGCGGCCCATCCACGATCCGCGATGTTGTATGAAGAATATAGTGATCAGACTCGGCCAGCGCGGGTGGTTGGTCAGGGTCCGTGCTGCTTGCGCCGAACACTGCTGACAAGGCGGCCACAAAAACGCCAGCCAGAACAGCCAGACCGATGTAACGAAGGGGTTTGCGCATTTGGATTTCCTTTCCCAGCGTTTGTCGTTAGGTTTCTTTAGGAGAAATACAACGAATTACGTTCTATATAAAACGAAATTCGTTCAAATCAACAGTAGGAGAATGATTTGACCGTTGATCATGATCCAAACGCGTCAGCCGAGCTTGCCGAGCGGATGTCGGAAGCTGTGCGCACTTTGTTGCGCGCGGTTTATGTCAGCCACCAAGGGGCTGACATGGAAGAGACCCGTCTGAAACTGTCGGTGATCGAGCGTCAGATCATGGGGCTGCTTTTGACGCAACCCGGGCTGAAGACCAAGGAACTCGCCACAATTTTTGCGGTGCAGACAACGACGATGGCGTCCATTCTTGAGCGGTTGTCAGACAGCGACCTGATTGAAAAGCATGTGCATCCGTCTGACAAACGTGCCGTGGCGGTCAAGCTGTCTGAATCCGGAAAGACCGTGATCGAAGGCATTCGGGCGCGAGATATTCAGAACTGTAAAGGTATCCTTGCCGAATTGACCGAAACACGCCAACGCAATTTCGTCGATGACCTTGAAATGATGGCGAAGAAGCTGTCGCGCTAGTGCAAACTGCTGATGCCTGTGGTCTTGGCATCGGGGCGTACTTCCAGTTCTCAGCCCTTTTGGGCGGCGCGCAACTGCTGTTGCTGCCGGATTGCACCGAAATGTACCTCGCGCCGTTCAGGGCGCGAGCTGCGCACCTGACGCAGCTTTGCGATCATTGCCCGATCTGCGGGCCGCAGCATCAACGCGGCATAGTGTGACATCCATGACGGCAGTGCGTCGATCCCGTAGGCATGCAGGGCCAGCCGCCGTTCCTGTGTTGTCAGATCGTCAAAGGGCAGGGTGCAATGCTGTTTGCGCGTCAGGTCAATGGCCAGTGCGATCAGGCGCGGCGGGCCGTCATCCTGGGTTGGAGCAGCGATCGCCAGCTGATATGCAGTCGGCAGGCCCGTTTCCAGTGCGCGAAGACGACGCATCACGACACAGTGCCACAAAAGGCTGAATACGGTCACACCAATTAACAACGTACTAACTAAGACAGTCAAAATCCGTCCCTATCACTGCTCCGACGCATCAGATATCGCTCGGATAAGGTGATAATTAGACGAAATATGTTCATTCTGAGTACATTTCAAAGACTGGCGCGCTTGGCCTTTTTGCGGTGGATGTGATCGGTCGTTGACACGCATCGAATCCTGTCTATAAGCCCGCCATTCATTGGTGTTGGTGGCCCGCGCAAGCGTAACCCTGTCGTCCTGGCAAAATCCGGGAAAAGGACAACGCCCTTCGCAAACGAAAGAAGGAGATCAGCGTATGACAAAGCGTACCGCTGCCAAGTATAAAATTGACCGCCGGATGGGCGAAAACATCTGGGGTCGTCCGAAATCCCCCGTCAACCGTCGTGAATATGGCCCCGGCCAGCACGGTCAGCGCCGCAAGGGCAAGCTGTCCGACTTTGGTATTCAGCTGCGCGCCAAGCAGAAGCTAAAGGGCTATTACGGCGACCTGACCGAAAAGCAGTTCCGCCGCATCTATGCCGAGGCCGAGCGTGTGAAGGGCGACACTGGTGAGAACCTCATCGGTCTCTTGGAGCGTCGTCTGGACGCCGTCGTTTACCGCGCCAAGTTTGTGCCCACCGTGTTTGCCGCCCGTCAGTTCGTGAACCACGGCCACGTCACCGTGAACGGCAAAAAGGTCAACATCCCGTCCTACCGCGTCAAGGAAGGCGATGTGATCGAGGTGCGCCAGAAGTCCAAGCAGATGGAAATGGTGCTTGTCGCCGCCCAACTGCCAGAGCGTGATGTGCCTGATTACATGGCTGTCGATCACTCCAAGATGACATGCGAATTCGTGCGTACCCCAGCACTGGGCGATGTGCCGTACCCGGTCACGATGGAACCAAACCTGGTCGTCGAATTCTACGCAAAGAACTAATCAGTTCTGGCAACTCCATCGAAAGGCCGCGCCTGTCAGGTGCGGCCTTTTGCATTGGTGGTATCTTTTATCTGTGATAACAGGTGCATATGCGCGGTGCGGATACCGCGCGATGGAGATTTTATGTTTACGATTGCGGGAAACCGCTAGGTCCTGAACGCCAGGACACCAGAGCGAAAGAGAGCCGGCGCATCTTGCGTCAGGCCACCCATTTGCGCACCCCGTAAACCGTAAGAAAAAGCACAGAAAATCGTGACTAAAAGACGGGGCTTTGCGTGCGTCGCATCAAGCAGTTTTGCTTGTGCGATGTGACAAGGAAAGTAGAAAGACCAATGAAGATACGACCAACACAACATGACGATATTGCCGCCTTGCAGCAGGTGCTGGATGCAACAGCGCTTTTTCCCAGTGAACTGCTGCCCGACATGGTGGGTGGTTTTCTGGCGGATCGCGAAAGCCCGGATATCTGGCTGACATGCGAAGCGGATGGCAGGCCCGTCGGGTTTTGCTATGCGGTTCCAGAACAGCTTGCTGAAGGGGCGTGGAACATGCTTGCCATTGCGGTTTCGCCCAGCGTGCAGGGAGCAGGCTATGGCGGTGCCATCGTTGCCCATCTGGAAGCCGCGCTCAACGCCCGCGGAGAGCGTATCATGATCGCCGATACGTCTGGCACGGATGACTTTGCCCCGACCCGCGCGTTCTATCGCAAAAACGGCTATTCCGAGGAGGCCCGTATCAGGGATTTCTGGGCAGACGGTGACGATAAGGTCGTCTTTTGGAAGTCGTTGCGCTAGGCTTTAACCACTGCGCTGGCCCGTTCAGTTGGCGGGCCAGTTGCCGCTTCGATATATGGCGCGGCCAGCGTCAGGGCCGTAAGTTTAACACGTCACATATGCGGCGGCCCTTTTTTAGATTTCAGCTTGCGCTGACCATCACCGTTTGTCACCCATGGTTCTGACCGCGAGGTCATGGACGACATTTTTCGGAAGGCGCAGGCATGAAGACTTACCCAAACTACGGCACCATCGACGGCTCTATCGTGATGATTGGTTTCGGGTCGATCGGGAAAGGCACGCTGCCCCTGATCCAGCGCCATTTCGATTATGATGCCGACAAATTCAGCGTGATTGACCCCAATCCCGACTCTGCACCGTTTCTGGCCGAACAGGGCATCACGCATCATCAGGTGGCCCTGACCCCCGAAAACTATCGCGATATTCTGGGTAAGCTCTTTCCCGAGGGCAAGGGGTTCTGCGTGAACCTGTCGGTTGATACGTCTTCGCTCGACCTGATGAAGTTCTGCCGCGAGATCGGCGTGCTGTATATCGATACCGTGGTCGAGCCTTGGGCCGGTTTCTATTTCGACACGACCGAGAATGCAGAGCGTACGAATTATGCGCTGCGCCAAAAGGTGCGTGATGAAAAGGCCGCAAACCCCGGTGGCACGACCGCTGTGTCGTGCTGTGGGGCCAATCCGGGCATGGTCAGCTGGTTCGTGAAAGAAGGGTTGATGACCCTCGCCCGTGATCTGGGGCGCGAGGATCCGGTCCCGTCTGATCGCGCCGGGTGGGGCAAGCTGATGCAATCGCTGGGTGTGAAAGGCGTGCATATTGCCGAACGCGACACACAGGCCCGCGAAAAGCCCCGCCCGCGCGACGTGTTCGTAAATACATGGTCGGTCGAAGGCTTCATCGCCGAGGGGTTTCAGCCTGCTGAACTGGGCTGGGGCACCCACGAGACATGGATGCCAGAGACGGCGCATACCTATGATACCGGATGCCAGGCCGCGATCTGGTTTGAACGTCCCGGTGCGATCACCCGCGTCCACACCTGGTGCCCGACACCCGGCCCACAATTCGGGTTTCTGGTCACGCATAATGAATCGATCAGTATCGCGGATTATTTCACCGTCGGTGATGCCGCAAATCCCGAATTCCGTCCGACATGCCACTATGCCTATCACCCATGCGATGATGCCGTGCTGTCACTGCATGAGATGTTCGGCGCAGGCGTGCAGCAGAAGATACATGAAATTCTGGACGTGGATGAGATTGTCACCGGTATCGATGAATTGGGCGTACTGATCTATGGCCATGAGAAGAACGCGCTCTGGTACGGCTCGCGCCTGTCGAACGCGGAAACAAAGGCACTGGCCCCTTATCAGAACGCGACCGGCTTGCAGGTCACCTCTGCCGTGCTGGCGGGGATGGTCTGGGCGCTGGAAAACCCGCAAGCCGGAATTGTCGAGACAGATGAAATGGACCATGTGCGCTGTCTTGAGGTGCAGAAACCCTATCTTGGCCCGGTCGAGGCGCATTACACCGACTGGACCCCGCTGCAGGACCGGTGGGAGCATTTTCCCGAGGATATCGACGAAAGTGATCCATGGCAGTTTCGGAATGTGCTGGCGACGTAATGGCGCTGCACGCATAGGACGCGACCACGCGAAACCACAGCCTGCGGAACAAAGGGCGAGGTCGCCGCAAATGCTCAAAGGGCGGCTTTGCGCATCAAAGTGTGCGAGGCATCGCCGCCGAGCGAGCACCGATCTACGACAGATCGACTTGAAATGCCCTGAACTCATCCGCCACTTCAATTGGCGTGAGGCAATAAACCATTGTCCCAAGAGGATCCACAACAGCAAAACCGCGATCTCCCCACGGGTGGTCTTCCAACGGCATCGCCGGAACAATGCCGCGGCCTGAAATCTCTGCATGGGTTGCATCTACGTCCGGGAATGTAAGGTTCAACATCGCCCCGCCCGCATATGGCTGCGCGTCATTTTGCGGCTCCATGAAGCCCAGTTCCTGGCCGTTCGCAGTACCGCCAAGTTTGAGAACTATATACCAGCCGCAATCAAAACTGGCTTTCGCAGCAAAATATTTCTCGTAGAAATCTCGTGCTTCCGTGATCTTGTCGGTCACAAAAGTCACTGATAGCGCAGATGGCACCATGCCCCTCTCCTTTGTTAGCATCAGGAGGTCAGATTTAGGGTGTTGGGTGTATCCCGCATTGACCTAAATCAAAGTGTTTTAAACCCTTGCGCACATATCCTGAACTTGCACCAATAAGGAGATCGACAGTGGCGATGAGCAGCATTGAGCAGGATGTAATTATAGAACGGCTTGATGAGATCATTCTTCGATCAGCGCCAAAAGCGCAAAAGGTTCCGAAGTATGGCGGGACGCTCTACACGCTGAAACCCGATGAAAAGGAAGGACAGTTCTGCGGCGTTTTTCCATATAAGGATCATGTCCAGCTTGCCTTTAGCAATGGCACTGCCCTGAAAGACCCAAAACAGGTTCTTGTCGGAACTGGAAAGTTTCGCCGCCACGTCAACTTTTCAAGTCTTCAAGAGATTGATCTCGCGATACTTGGGGCGTTACTCGATAACGCTGTTGAGTATTCGCTTTCTCAAGACGCAGACTAGTTGACGCGTGCGCAAATACCCAACGCCTGATGTCAGACTTTGGCGCAATACTGTCTGGGTCGGCGTTTTATTGCGTCGCCAATCTTTCTCCGGTCTGCATGCGTGGTAAGCGCGTTTGGTTTCGCGGTTCTGTCAGGTCTATCACCCCGGAACACTTATCCTATGCCTTGGCTCTGGCAATGGCTTTGACGGGGCGCTAGAACATCCCAAACGACCAAGGGACAGACCACATGCGCAAGGGCATTCAGCCGCAACCCGGTATCATGGACATCGCGCTTTATCAGGGTGGTGCGTCGCATCTGGATGGGGTGCGCAATGTGCTGAAGCTGTCTTCGAACGAAAACCCGTTGGGGCCCAGCGATGCAACAAAGGAAGCGGCCATTCGCGCCTGCCATGATTTGCACCGTTATCCATCGACGGATCATGGCCCGCTACGTCAGGCAATTGCCGACGTATGGGATGTGGACCCGGCGCGCGTGTTCTGTGGTGTGGGATCCGGGGAAGTTCTGAAACTTCTGTCCGAGGCCTATGCCGGGCCGGGCGATGAGGTCGTGTTCACCGAACACGGGTTTTCGATGTACCCGATCTATGCCCATGCCTGCGGCGCGACCCCTGTTGTCGTGCCCGAGAATGAGCGTGTGGTCGATGTGGATGCGATCCTGCGCGCTTGCGGGCCAAAGACCCGGCTGGTGTTTGTCGCCAACCCCGCCAATCCCACAGGCACCATGATCGGTCAGGCCGAAGTTGCCCGGCTGGCTGACGGGTTGCCACCGCAGGCATTGCTGGTGCTGGACGGGGCCTATGCCGAATTCGTCGATGGGTTCGATGCTGGCAAGGCATTGGTCGAGGCACGCGATAATGTTGTGATGTCCCGCACATTTTCCAAGATCTACGGGCTGGGCGGCATGCGTGTCGGATGGGGCTATGGCCCGCAAGCGGTGATTGACGTGCTCAACCGCATCCGTGGACCTTTCAACCTGTCGGCCCCGGCTCTCGCTGCGGCAGAGGCGGCAGTGCGCGACACGGCCCACACCCAGAAATGCCGGATCGAAAATGCCAAATGGCGCGATTGGCTGGCCAATGCGCTGGCTGAATTGGGTGTGCCCTCTGATACCTCGACCGCGAATTTCATTCTGGCGCGGTTTGCCGATGAGGCCGAAGCGAATGCCTGCGATGAGCATTTGCGCAGCGCCGGGATCATCGTGCGCAAGGTAGCAGGCTATGGCTTGCCCCATTGCCTGCGCATGACCGTAGGCGATGAGAGCGCCTGCCGCCGCGTCGCTCATGCGGTTGCACAGTTCAAGGGCGCCGCCTGATGGCGCAGATTTATGATCGCGTCGCGTTGATCGGCATGGGCCTGATTGCGAGTTCGATGGCGCATGCGATGCGTCGAGATGGGCTGGCGGGGCAGATCGTGGGCTATGCAAGATCCGCCGAAACCCGCGACATCGCGCGCGAGATCGGGTTGTGCGATCATGTGACCGAAAGCGCGGCAGAGGCCGCAGAGGGCGCCGATCTGGTTGTGCTATGCGTGCCCGTGGGGGCGATGGAGACTGTTGCCCGCGAAATCGGGCCGGTCCTGAAACCCGGCGCGACGATCAGCGATGTGGGGTCGGTGAAGCGCACCGTGATTGACGCGGTGGGGCCGTATGTGCCGGAAGGTGTGCATTTCATTCCGGCGCATCCATTGGCCGGGACCGAACATTCCGGTCCCCGATCCGGTTTTGCCGAGCTGTTCGATCAGCGCTACACGATCATTGTCCCGGTTGAGGGAAGCGCGCCTGCGGCGGTGGATCGGCTGGCTGATCTGTGGCGCGGCATGGGTGCATTGGTCGAGGAAATGGACGCAGAGCATCATGATCTTGTGCTTGCCGTGACCAGCCATACCCCGCATCTGATCGCCTATACGATGGTTGGTGTTGCCGACGATCTGCGCCGTGTCACCGATAGTGAAGTCATCAAATATTCGGCGGCGGGGTTTCGTGATTTTACCCGGATCGCGGCCTCGGACCCTGTGATGTGGCGCGATGTGTTTCTGAACAACAAGGAAGCCACGCTTGAGATCCTGGGCCGCTTTACCGAAGAGCTGTTTGCCCTGCAGCGTGCCATCCGACAGGAAGATGGCGATCATCTGCATGCCTATTTCACGCGGACCCGTGCGATCCGCCGCGGGATCATCGAGGCTGGACAGGATACCGACGCCCCCGACTTTGGCCGCAAGAAGGTGCGCAAGGAATGATGCGCCGGGCGGGTCTGCTGGCGTGCCTGTTGGCAGGTCCGGTTGCCGCCCAGGATGTGCGCCCGGTTCCGCGCCCGGTGCCCGTTGATACCGCACCCGTTGATCCCGTCACGCAAGAGGGCGGCGGCGCGTCCGTGATTGTTCTACCCCCGGATGATGACACCATGCGCCCGGTGGCGCGGGGATCGGTGGCGGCGACACTGTCAGGTGATGCGATACGGCCTGTGGCACGGCCTTTCTCGCGTCCCGATCTGGCCTTTGGTGCGCAGACCCGGCCAATCATGCGCGCCGAACAGAACCTGTTCGCGTTCAGCCCCAATGCTCTGGCCCGGTCGATGCGCCCGCTGTCACGCCCGGTCGCCATCGAAACGGCGGCAAAGGAACGGCAGATCGCGCGCCTGCGCGGCCAGATCTGCGGCGATCCGGGTATTCAGGGAACGGTTGTGGGCCGTGTGAACGGCCCCGGCGCTTGCGGGATCGAGGCGGCGGTCAAAGTCCGGTCGGTGGCAGGCGTAACATTGAGCCCGCGAGCCACGATTGATTGCCGAACGGCGGCGGCACTGAAAACATGGGTCACACGTGGCGTTCTGCCCGCGGTCGGGAATGAGGGTGGCGGTGTGTCGTCGCTGCGTGTTGTGGCTCATTACGCGTGCCGAAGCCGCAACAACCGGCCCGGCGCGCGCCTGTCGGAGCATTCCTTTGGCCGCGCTATCGATATTGCGGGGATCAGGCTGCGCGACGGCAGCGAAATGACACTACTGACCGATTGGGATTCGGCCGATGATGGCCCTCAATTGCGCCAGATGTGGCGCGCAGCCTGCGGGCCGTTCGGCACAGTGCTGGGCCCGGAATCCGACCGGTTTCATCGCGATCATTTCCATTTTGACACGGCGCGGTACCGCAGTGGATCATATTGCCGTTGAATCAAAACGCCTGCAGCAGGGCTAACGCAATCCTCGTTACGCAACCATGTCGCGCAAGGTTTCCGCAATCTGAACGGCGTTTTGTGCCGCCCCCTTGAATAGCTGGTCCCCGACAACGAACATCGTGATCGTCCGCCCGGAAGGATCACCCAGATCGGAACGTATGCGGCCGACAAGCACGTCCTCTTGCCCGGATGCCTCGCTGGGCATGGGAAAGTGGTTGCGCGCCCGATCATCGACCAGCCGCAGCCCCGGAGCGTCCGCAACGGCGCGCTGGATGCTTTCGGTAGAGACGTGATCGCTGAACCGGACGGACAGGGCGATACCATGCGCGCGCATGACCGGCACCCGGATGCACGTCACCCCAATGGGCAAATGGGGCTGCTCAAGGATACGACGCGTTTCAGCGATGACCTTGCTTTCCTCTCCGTTATAGCCGGTTTGGGGGTCAACATCCGCGTTATGACTGAAGAAATTGAACGCATAGGGGTGCGGCAGGACCTGCGGGGTAAAGTCCTTGCCTTCCAATGCGGCCGTGGTGCCTGCGCGCAATTCCTCCATCATTGCGGCCCCACCGCCCGAGGCCGCCTGATACGTTGCCAGCGACAGCCGCGTGATCGACCAGCGCGCATGCAGCGGGGCCAGTGCGGTGGTCAGGATGGCCGCAATGCAATTGGGATTGGCGATGATCCTGGCGTCGGGCGTCAGGGCGCGGGCATTTGCTTCGGGAACGATTAGCGGCACATCCCCGTCCATCCGAAAGGCCGAGGAATTGTCGATGACCCGCGCGCCAGCGGCGACGGCAATGGGTGCGAATTCGCGTGAAACCGCAGCACCTGCCGCAAAGAAGGCAATATCCACATTGTGAAAACTGTGTTCGTTCAATGTCTGGACCGGAATCTGTGTGTCGCGAAAGGTCAGCGTTTGCCCGGCAGAGCGGGCCGAGGCCAGCAAGCGCAGTTCGCGCAGCGGAAACTTGCGTAGCAGCAGGCTGTCGCGCAATGCCTGTCCGACCACGCCGGTCGCGCCGACGATCGCCACGACAGGGACATCGGGTAAATGTGATGGCGGTGAGAGTGCGTTCATATCTGTCTTCCTTGTGATGTGCGGAAGACGGGGCGCCCGTTGCCAATGCCCCGTCCGTTCCGGCGGGGCTTTGTCTGGGTCAGGTTAGCGTTGATGCACCCATGCCAAACAAACCTCCGCCAGCGCGGTGGTTTTGGTCGTCATGGTCTTTTTCATCATCAACGTCATGGCGCGAGAGGTAGCAGGTCGCGCAGCACCGGGCAAGTCTGTGACTTGGCCGTTTCATTGTCGCCGGATTGCGCTAACTTAACCCAGAGCGGTTGAAAGGACATCACAGATGGAAACACTGGCCCAGGACCTTGCGACGATGGTGCGCACCCCCCTGCATGAAAGCCACGTCGCAGCATTGCGCGACATCGGTACGGAACGCGACTGGGACGCGGGTGCGATGTTGCAGGATTATGGCGAACCAGCGGTGACATTTCACTACGTGGTCGATGGCGCGGTTGAGGCGGTCGACCCCCGGACCGGCGGGCGCTACGGCGGCGCGCATCTGGGACCGACGCAGTTCTTTGGCGAGATCAGCTTTCTGTCGGGCGGTAAGGCGATGATGGGCGCGCGCTGCATCGAAAAATCCCGGATTATTACGGTGGACCGCGAACCAATGCTGGAACTGATGGGCCGTATTCCCGAGATGTCGGATATCATCATCACCGTCTTTGCTGCCCGCCGTCGGCGCTTGCTGGAAAGTGGTGAGGCAAGCCTGACCCTGATCGGGGCGGAAGAGGACCGTCATATCCGCCAGATTGCCGCCTTTGCGGGCCGTAACAAAATCCCCTTTCGCAGCCTGACCTTGGGCGAGCACGAGGCAGAGGCGGTCGCCCATTCCTGCAATATCGGCGCGGCGAAGCCTGCGGTGATTTTTGGCAAGCATGATGTGGTTTCGGATCCGACTCCGTCCAAGATTGCCGGATTGCTGGGTCTTGATATGGCGGTGCGCGATGACCGGGTTTTTGACGTGCTGATCGTCGGCGGCGGGCCCGCGGGCGTGGCTGCCGGTGTTTATGCCGGGACCGAGGGGCTATGTGCCTTGGTGGTTGAGGATCTGACGATTGGCGGGCAAGCGGGCACGTCGTCGCGGATCGAGAATTACATGGGTTTCCCAACGGGCATTTCGGGCGCTGATCTTGTGTGGCGCGGTGAAGTGCAGGCGATGAAATTCGGCACGCAATTCGCCGTGCCGCGCCGCGTGACGAGGTTGGAACGCCGCGATGACGGGGTGTTTTGCGCTACGCTGGACGATGGCCAAGAGGTCTGCGCCAAGGCCGTTGTCGTGGCCACAGGCGTGCAATATCGTCGTTTGCCGATTGACCGGCTGGAGGATTTCGAAGGGGTTGGCATCTATTACGCCGCCACGGATGTCGAGGCGCGCTATTGCCGCGACACAGATGCGATTGTCGTGGGCGGGGGCAATTCCGCCGGACAGGCCGCGATGTTTTTGTCGCGCACGGCCCGCCATGTGCATGTGCTGGTGCGCGGTGAAAGCCTGGCCGCTTCGATGTCCGATTACCTTTTATCCCGGTTGGAGGCTGATCCGGCGATCACGATCCACTACCAGACCGAAATTGCAGCATTGCATGGCAATGATCATCTGGAGCGTGTCACCGTGCGCGACAAGGCGACGGATCAGACCCGCGAGATTGACGCCCGCGCTGCATTCATCATGGTGGGTGCTGCGCCGAATACGGGCTGGCTATCCGGTCTGGTGGCCCTGGACGAAAAGGGTTTCGTGCTGACCGGGCAGGCGGCCAAGCGTGAAACACCTTACGAAACATCGCATGACGGGATTTTTGCTGTCGGTGACGTGCGGGCCGGCTCGGTCAAGCGGGTGGCATCGGCTGTCGGTGAAGGGTCGGTTGTGATTTCGAAGGTCTGGGAATTCGTGAACAGCGACTAAAGCCGCCCCGCAGGCGGCAGCATTGTCCCGCAGACAATGGCGGTCAGCAGTTTTGGCCCCGGTGGTACCTGTGACAGCGGAAACAGGATACGGTCGCGCAACAGGAGCAGCCACCGGCTGTCGGATTGGTATTGCGGGGTGAAGACCGCGCTCATCACCTGATAGACCATCACATGCCAGCGCCGTGCTTTGGCGTAAAGTGCGAGGGCCGCATCTCCCTCGGCCCGGTCCAGTGCTTCCGCCAGCGCCATGGCATCCAGCAAAGCCATATTTGCCCCTTGCCCCAGTTGCGGGCTCGCCCGGTGTGCCGCATCACCGATATGCGCAAGCCCCGGTGACCACGGCTTGCGCAGCGTCCCATGGCTGTAACGCGCCATCGTCATCTGATCCGGGGTAGTGATCTGTTCGGCAAAGGGCGCGAAGGCGGGCCAGAGGGTGGTCGCTTCGTCTTTCCATGCGTCCAGACCTGCGCTTTCCCACGCGGCATGCGCGTCGCGGGGCAGGGACCAGAAGATCGCGGCCTTTTGCGTGTCCTCGCCCGGCAATGTCCCGATGGGCAGCGCACCGATCATGCGGTCGGCACGGCGATAGGCCTGCGTCAGCTGGCTGCGGGGGAGGTCAGTCTTGGGCCAATCAACCGTGCCCCAGATCGCGCCATAAGGCAGCGGGCGGGATTTGAGCGGTGACAACGGCGATTGTGCGCCAGCGGCGTCGATGATCAGATCGAAGGGGCCGGGGGTCTCGCCGTTTTCCAGGGTGAGCGATTGCCCGTTCCGCCCGGTCACACGACTACCGGGGTGGATGGTAATATCGCGGCGTATGGCGGCGCCGTAGATCGCGTCAAACAGGCCTGCCCGGTGAATACCAAGACCATGGCGACCATCGGTGCGCCGGTCGTACCACACGTTTAGAACCTTGCGGCCATGATCTGTTTCATGCCCCAGCATCCGCTGGATAGGATTGCCCAATGCGCGTGCCCTGTCGCCTGCGCCGATCTGGTCCAGCACCGCCTGTCCGACCGGCTGGATCACAAGGCCTGAGCCCACAGGTTTGGGGCTGTCGAACTGGTCAAACACGCTGATCCGATGCCCCTGATCAGCCAGCAGGGCCGCAACGGTCAGCCCGCCGATACCCGCACCTGCGACGGCGATGTTTTTGGATTTTCGCACTGGTGAACCTGTCTTGCCTGCCCCACGTGCCTTGGCTAGTCAAATCGCAGGCGGGGTGCAATGCGTCCCTTTACCCGGCTCGCGTCCCTGCCTATAAGCCCCCTCATGTTGCGGCAGATGATCATAAGCATTATTTGCCCGGCGGTTTGAGACCATCAAACCTGCCGGGAAAAGGTGTCTGCGTGTGCGCACCGCTCCTCGTACCTATTCCGAAATGACTGTTTGAAGGACGCCCCCGATGTGCGCCGAAACCACCGACTATAAAGACACCCTGAACCTGCCGCGCACGGATTTCCCGATGCGGGCCGGATTGCCGAAACGTGAACCCGACTGGCTGGCCCGCTGGGCGCAGATCGGGGTTTATGAGAAGCTGCGCGAGAAGGCGGCAGGCCGCAAACCGTTCACCCTGCATGACGGCCCGCCTTATGCCAACGGCCATCTGCATATCGGTCACGCGCTGAACAAGATCCTCAAGGATATGGTTGTCCGGTCCCAGCAGATGATGGGCCGCGATGCCCGCTATGTGCCGGGCTGGGATTGTCACGGTCTGCCCATCGAATGGAAGATCGAGGAACAGTACCGCGCCAAAGGCCGCAACAAGGATGACGTGAATGTCGTCGATTTCCGGCAGGAATGCCGCAAGTTCGCCGAAGGCTGGGTCGATATCCAGCGCAAGGAATTCAAGCGTCTGGGTGTAACCGGCAACTGGGACGATCCGTATCTGACGATGAATTTTCATGCCGAACGGGTAATCGCCGAGGAATTCCAGAAATTCCTGATGAACGGGACGCTCTATCAGGGGTCAAAGCCCGTGATGTGGTCACCGGTCGAGAAGACGGCACTGGCCGAGGCGGAGGTGGAGTATGCGGATAAGGAGAGCTTTACCGTTTGGGTGAAGTTTCCAGTGCGAGAGACCTCAAACGACGCTATCAAAGACGCATCGGTTGTAATCTGGACAACGACCCCATGGACGATGCCCTCCAATAAGGCGGTCGTTTATTCCAACGACATCTCCTACGGTGTTTATGAAGTCACGGATGCGCCGGAAGACAACTGGGTGCGCAAAGGCGAACGCTATGTACTGGCTGACAAGCTGGCAGAGGGTGTCTTTGGCAAGGCGCGCGTTGAACAGTTTAGCCGGGTAAGTGACGCGGGCGATCTGTCAGGCACGTCATTGTCACACCCCTTAGCGGGTGCTGATGGAAGCGATGGCGAATGGGATGATCCGCGTGATTTCCGCGCCGCTGACTTTGTCACGGATGATGAGGGCACGGGCTTTGTTCACTGTGCCCCATCCCACGGCATGGAGGAATTTGAACTCTATCGCGATCTGGGCATGTTGCAGCAGGTGATCAGCTATAACGTGCTGGAAGACGGGTCTTTCCGCCCTGACCTGCCGTTTTTCGGCGGCACGAAGATCATGCGCGACAAGCCGAACAAGAAGAATAAGACCAATCCTTGGGAGGGTGATGCCAACACCGCGGTCATCGCCAAACTGGCTGAGGTTGACGGTCTGTTCGCACGCGGTGTGATCAAGCACAGCTATCCACACTCGTGGCGCTCCAAAGCGCCGGTCATCTACCGCAATACGCCGCAATGGTTTGCGGCCGTGGATAAGCCAGTTGGTGACGGTCAGGATACTTATGGCACCACGATCCGCGAACGGGCGTTGCGGTCCATCGACGAATTGGTGACCTGGACGCCCAAGACGGGCCGCAATCGCCTCTATTCCATGATCGAGGCGCGGCCGGATTGGGTCTTGTCCCGCCAGCGTGCCTGGGGCGTGCCGCTGACCTGTTTCGTCAAGAAAGGGGCGCAGCCGACCGACGATGATTACCTGCTGCGCAACGCCGCCGTGAATGCCCGCATCCTCGCCGCGTTCGAAGAGGAAGGCGCGGATGCCTGGTACAAGGACGGGGCCAAGGCCCGGTTCCTCGGCAACGATGTGAACCACGACGATTACGATCAGGTGTTCGACATTCTGGATGTGTGGTTCGACAGCGGCTCGACCCATGCTTTCGTGCTGCGCGACCGCGAAGACGGGTCGGAGGACGGCATGGCCGATGTCTATCTGGAAGGCACCGACCAGCATCGTGGTTGGTTCCATTCCTCGATGTTGCAGGCTTGCGGTACGATCGGTCATGCGCCCTATCGGGCCGTTGTGACCCATGCCTTCACGTTGGATGCCAAGGGCGAGAAGATGTCGAAATCGCTCGGTAATACCATCGTGCCGGAACAGGTCGTGCAGCAATATGGGGCCGATATCCTGCGCCTTTGGGTCGCGACGACCGACTACAAGCACGACCACCGGATCGGGGATGAGATCCTGAAAGGGGTGGCGGACAGCTATCGTAGGTTGCGCAACACGCTGCGGTTCATGCTGGGGTCGCTGGCAGATTTCAGCGAGGCAGACAGGGTCAAACCGGCAGAGATGCCTGAACTGGAACGCTGGGTGCTGCATCGGTTGGCAGAGTTGGATCAGGTCGTGCGGGAAGGCTACGCCAAGTATGATTTCCAGGGCGTATTCCAGGCGATCTTTACCTTTGCCACGGTAGACCTGTCGGCCTTCTACTTCGATATCCGCAAGGATGCGCTCTATTGCGATGGCGATACGCCCCGGCGCAAGGCAGCCCGGACGGTGCTGGATATTCTGTTCCATCGGTTGACGAAATGGTTAGCGCCCATGCTTACTTTCACCATGGAAGAGGTCTGGTTGGAACGGTTCCCGGGCGATGACAGCTCTATCCATTTGGAGGACTTCGCAGAGACGCCAGCGGATTGGCATGACGTGGCACTGGCGGCAAAATGGGCCACCGTGCGCAAGGTGCGCCGGGTTGTGACAGGTGCCTTGGAAGTGGAGCGGACCAATAAAGTCATCGGTGCGTCGCTTGAGGCGGCTCCGACCGTTTATGTGACACCGGATGCGGCTGCGGTGCTGCAGACCGTCAGTTTTGATGATCTGTGCATCACGTCCGACATCACAGTGTCTACCGACGCGGCACCAGCGGATGTATTCCGGCTGGATGACGTAGCGGATGTGGCCGTTGTCTTTGCCCGCGCGGACGGCGAGAAATGCCAGCGCTGCTGGAAGATCCTGCCGGATGTGGGCACGCATACCCATGCGGGCGTATGTGCGCGATGTGATGAAGCGTTGAGCTGAGCGATGCGGCCCGGGCGTGTCCCGGGTCGCCCTCAAGCAGCGGCTGACTGTGTTTGCAGCCCTGTCAAAATATCCGCTGCAATCTCGAACGAGCGCAGTCGTGCTTTGCTGTCATGGATCATGCCAGTGATGATCAACTCATCCGGTTGGTAGGTGTCCAGAAGCGATTTCAACTGCGATCTGACGGTGTCTGGTCTGCCGGTGGCCGAGCAACTGAGCGCGGCATTGACCTGCGCGAGGTCCTGCGGTGGAACCTCCTGCGAAAGGTCATGTGTGGGCTTTGGCAGTTTGCCGGACTTGCCTGTGCGCAACCGTGCGAATGCCAGTTGTTGTGAGGTCCGCAAATGGGTGGCTTCGTCATCCGTGTCTGCCGCGCACACACCTGCTGCCATCATGACATAGGGTTGCGCCAGCCATTGTGAAGGCTGGAAGCGGTGGCGATAGATCGCAATTGCCTCTTCCAATGCAGCCGGGGCGAAATGCGAAGCAAAGGCGTAGGGCAGGCCCAGTTGGGCTGCCAATTGTGCGCCGTAAAGGCTGGAGCCGAGGATCCACACGGGAACATGTGTGCCTTGCCCCGGAATGGCCTGAAAACGGCCCGGCGCATCACCGAAATAGCCAAGCAATTCGGTCACATCCTGTGGAAAGCTGTCCTCGGGCGCCATATGCCGCCGCAGCGCGCGGGCTGTCGCCATATCAGTACCGGGCGCACGGCCAAGGCCAAGATCAATCCGGTCAGGATAAAGCGTGGCCAGCGTGCCGAATTGTTCGGCCACGACCAGCGGGGCGTGATTGGGCAGCATGATGCCACCGGCGCCGATCCGCATGGTTTTCGTCGCCGCGGCCACATGGCCGATCACCACCGCCGTGGCAGCGCTGGCGATGCCGGGCATGTTGTGATGCTCAGCCAGCCAGTAGCGGTGATATCCTTGGGCTTCTGCCGCGCGTGCCAGCTGAACGGAATTGGCAAGCGCATCAGCGGCGGTGTGGCCTTCAGGGATGGACGACAGGTCGAGCAGTGAGAAATGATACATGTGGCAAGGCTCCTGCCCTATGATCTAGGGGGTGGGCTGGCGAAAACCAAGGGGCTTGGCGGCCATCACCCCGTCAGTCTAGGTTGCGCAGGAGTTTGATGGGAAGATCCGAGATGACAGAGTTTCGCAATCCAGATGCCGTGGCCCGGATGCGGGCCGATTTTGCCAGGCAGGGCGCCATGTCGGCGATGGGGATTACGGTGGCGGACGTTGTTCCGGGGCGCGTGGTGCTGGAGATGCCGTTCAATGCGGATTTCGGCCAGCACCACGGGTTTATGCACGCCGGGGTGATCACATCCGGCATGGACAGCGCCTGTGGCTTTGCCGCTTTCACACTGATGGAGGCCGGGGCCGAGGTGCTGACGGTTGAGTTCAAATGCAACTTCATGGCCCCGGCCAAGGGCGCACGGTTCCGGTTTGAGGGCAATGTCGTCAAATCGGGGCGCACGCTGACCTTTACCGAAGGGCGCGCCGTTGCCGTGGACGGTGCGCGCGAAACAGTTGTTGCCACCATCACCGCGACGATGATGGCCGTGCGCGGCATGACCGGTTGATGGATCGGGCTGTGGTCGCGATGGCTATGCGAGATCGCGCCGCGCGGTTGCGTCCGGGAACGACGTTTTGCCCGTCAGAGGTGGCGCGGGATCTGGCAGAGGATTGGCGGCCACTGATGCCGCTGGTACGGGAAGTGGCGGCGGATATGCCAGAGATTACTGCGACACAAAAGGGCAACCCTGTTGATCCAGTCACGGCCCGTGGTCCCATCCGGTTGGGTCGCGTATGAGTGCGGTGGTTCAAACGCCGGTCGGTATGCTGAGTGCCGATAGTGACGGGCAGGCGATCACCCGGTTGATTTGGGGGCGCGGCGGTAATCTGACCGAAGGCCCGTTGGCCGCGCAGTTTGTAAATGAACTGACAGCGTATTTCGCAGGAGAGCGGCAGGATTTTACGCTGCCTCTGGCCCCACGGGGCAGCGCGTTTCAACAGGATTTTTACGCCGCCCTTTGCGCCATTCCCTATGGCGAAACCCGCACCTACGGTGATTTGGCCGTTGATCTTGGGGTTTCGGCGCAGGCCATCGGGCAGGCCTGTGGGGCGAATCCGATTGCCGTCTTGATCCCGTGTCACCGGGTGCTCGCCGCGAATGGTCTCGGCGGCTATTCGGGCGCGGGCGGGATAGAGGCGAAGGTGACTTTACTGCGGTTGGAGGGAGCTGCTGGTCTTTTGATCTAGCGCATCGTCCAGTAAGTTGGTCGCGCCGTGCTGTTACGCTGAGGGCAGTGCCCGACCGCGGGCGCCGCGCTGAAAGCGCCCGCCCATGGGGGCGCTCGGGCGCTGCCCACCGGGCGGGAGGCTGGTCAGCGTCGTGCAGGTTTTCCGAACGGTGCTCTAAACAGTGCTTTTCGCTGGAATGATCTGCTGCGCCACGCCAGCGACAAGCAGGTAAACAGATGTCACGACCAGCCCCCAATGCGCCCAGCTGTTGGGGTAGAAATCCACCCAAGCGGCCCAGCCGGCAAAACCCGTCCACGCCAGCGCCATGGGCAGGGTGACAACGCGCCACCGTTCGGTCCGCACTGGATGCACGAATTTCAAAGGCAGGAACATGGCCACTGCAAGCGTCCCCACAAGGAACAATGACACCCAGAAATTCGGCTGCAGCGCAAAGATTACCAGCACCAGCATGTTCCAGCACCCTGGAAAGCCGGAAAAGGAATTATCCTTTGTCTTCATACGCGTATCGGCAAAATACATGGCCGACATAAAGGTGATGATGATGATTGCGAACCATCCCGTCCAACCCGGCAGCAACCCCGATTTAAACAACGCATAGGCTGGCACGAACACATAAGTCAGATAATCGATGATCAGGTCCAGCAGCACCCCATCGAACGCAGGTGAGTTGGTCTTGACATCGTACTTGCGCGCCAGTGGTCCGTCGATCCCGTCAACGGCAAAGGCCACGACGAGCCAGAGGAACATCAGGCTCCACTTTTCCTCGACCGCGGCGAGCATGGCCAGCATGGCAAAGACGGCACCGCTGGCAGTGAGCAGGTGAACGAAAAGAGCTTTGGCACGAAGTGTCATCGGAGTTTCATGATCGAAAATGGGATCGGGGGCAATGGTGGTCGGGGAATTCTGCATTGCGGCTGTTTGTCCGTAAAACAGGGCCGTTTTATGGCGGATCACGCCTTGGGATGGGCCTTGTCATAAACCTCCATCAGGCGTGCGGCATCGACGGCGGTATAGGCTTGTGTCGTCGAAAGAGAGGCATGGCCCAGCAGTTCCTGGATCGCCCGCAGGTCCCCCCCGGCGGCCAGCAGATGGGTCGCGAAGGAATGGCGCATGGCATGAGGTGTCGCCGTGGCGGGCAGGCCCAGTTGCATGCGCGACTGTTCCATCGCCTTCTGGATCGCGCGGGGCGCAAGTGGACCGCCGCGGATCGCACGGAAAAGCGGCTGATCCGGTTCGATTTGATAGGGGCAGAGCTGCAGATAGGTGCCCACCGCATCGCGTGCCACGTCGATGACCGGCACGATCCGTTCCTTGCCGCCTTTGCCGGTGATCCGCAGGACGTCTGGCAGGGGGGCGTCACTGGCGGTCAGGCCAAGCGCCTCGGATATCCGCAAGCCGCAGCCATAGAGCAGGGTCACAACCGCGCTGTCGCGGGCGGCGACCCATGGCTCTCGTGATTGCAGTTCCACCGTTTCGATCATGGCAGTGGCCGCATCTTCGGCCAATGGGCGGGGCAGCTTACGCTGGAACTTGGGGGCGCGGGTGGACAGGACGGCGGTGGGTTCAAAATCTTCGCGCTCGGACAGCCAGCGATAGAAGGATTTGACAGCGGACAGGGACCGGGCAAGTGACCGCGCACCAACGCCGCGCCCGCGCTCATGTGCCATCCATGACCGCATATCGCGCACGGTGACCTTTGCGATGGGGGCAAGCCCCTGCGCCTCGCCATTGTGCTGCGTCATGAACGCCAGAAAGCCCAGCACGTCCGTTTGATAGGCCTTCAGCGTGTTCTCGGCCGCTCCGGCCAGCGCCCGTTCATGATCAAGCCACTTGGCCAGCGCATCGCTGAGCGCTGCCGATATCATCCCAGCCAGCGCCGCATCGTGCGTTCAAAAACACCTGCGAAGAAGCTGAGCAGGTCGGTGCCCTGCTGCGGGGTAAACTGATGCGGGTCTTCGCTGCCCATGACCAGCAGGCCGGGCAGGCGGTTCGGGCCAAGATCAAGTCGCAGGCAGGCCTCGGACTGAATATATTCGGCGCGGTCGCCATAAAGGCTGCCGCCGACCTTGTGGAATTCACGCAATGTGATCTGACGGGCGGGCATGTTGCGGCCAAGCGTGATGTAGCCTTCGATGAAATCCTCGGGCATCACGGCGACCGTCGGGCGCATTTCGTCTGCGGCATCCGGATCGCTGCTTTCCAGCACCAGCCGGATCGCATCGACACGCAGGATATCGGCGACATCTCCGGTCAGATCGGTCAGGAATTGATCGAATGTCTGCGCATCCATCATCCGCAGGATCGCGCGATGCACCTGATTTGTGCCGGCCAGGTTGTCATAGGCGGCAGCGATCACATTGCGGTGGGTATCTTCGAGCCTGTCGAACCGCGCCTCAAGCCGCTCCATCGCGACGCCGCGCAGATCGACAATATTGCCGCCCATCGCATCGTCCTTGGCCCCTACAAGGGCGCGCATTACGTCGTGGTCTTCCAAAAGGACATCGGGGTTTGCGATGATCTTCTCGCGAAGGTCATCGGCCATCAGTGTTTTGTTCATTTTGCCTGCTCTGCTTTTGTTTTTTGTCACATTAGCAGAGGTTTCCGCGCATTTCTTCATTTAATTTGCAGTCAGCGCCGCAGGGGTGGCATTTGCGTCGCACCCCTGCGGATGTGCCATTATGGTACTGTCATCGTCGGGACATGATAGCTGATCTGATGCCCTTCAAGCGTGGTCGGAGGTTCGAGTTTGCGGCCCAGATCAGTTATCACATGTGCAGGCACGCTACCGGAGCGGTGGTTGTTTTGCCGAAACAGCTGATCAGGCGGAATCTCAAGATACACAATGTGAATGCGTGCGCTGTAGTCGCGCAGGAGCCGCAGCACCTTGGCCCGGGTCTGGGCGGTGATGTTGGTGGCGTTCCAGACGAAATCCTGCCCCACCCGCAGATGCACGCGCGCCTGTTCATAGGCGGCCTGAATGACCGTGCCCTGATTGTCGGTGGGGGCGGTGCCTGTCGCGGCGCGGATGGCGTCGAGGCTGACAGCTGGCAGGTCGGGCAGATTGGCGGCGATCCATGTGTCCTTACCGGTGCCGGGCAGGGCGGACATGACATGGGCGGTGCAGCGGAAATCCTCTTGCGCGGCATAATGCGGGTCCCGTTCGTCGCGTTCCAGAAAGGCAAGGCGGCTTTCGGTATTTGCGAACGGGAAGGGGCCTGTGGGGCACCCGGCCTCGGCAAAGCAGGTCTGCGCCAGTGCCACGTTGTCCAGCACCGCCTGCTGGTCATCGCAAATACGCCCAAGCGCATCCGCACGCGCGTGCAGGCACAAGAGGTCGGGCCGACAGATCAGCGACGTCGCGATGGCGAGCCGTTCCGGTGTGGGCCGTTCGATCAGCCAGAAGGGCAGTTGGTGCTTGGCGATGATCCCGCAGACCGCCTCGCGCCAATGGAAATCCACCTGTGCCTCTCGCAAGATCCCGCGTGCGATGGAGGCCCCCAGACGTGAATGTCCGCGCGAAGTGATCCGGCCGTCCTGTTCGTGTTTGGTTGTGCCCGGCTTGCCGATGTCATGCAGACAGGCCGCCCAGAACAACATGCTGCGGTCTGGATCCGGCAGGGCGCGCCAGTCGGGTTGGGTCACCAGTGCCTCGACAACCATGCGGGTGTGGGTGCCTGCATCGCCTTCAGCATGGTGGATCGGGTCCTGCGGGCAGGTGTCGAGGGCGGTGAACTCTGGCCAGAGCCCCCAGATGGCAGGCCAGTCGATCTGCCAGCCCGGGGCCTGTGGGACAAGGGATAGCAGGTGGGCAAAGTCAGGCCGTTTCATCATAGGCCCCTTTCACCCCAAGCACGGGCGCAAAAATATCCACCCCTTCCGCCAATTGGTTCGGCAGGATGGGCCGGTCCTACCAATGGCCTTCGGACGCTTCGATGGCTTGCAGGAAATCGTGGCGCACATATTTGAAGCGCTCCGTCACGCTGCCCGCTGGTTCGACCTTGATATAAAGCCCCTCAGCCAGATCGCTGTCTTCGGTCTGTTTGGCGACAAAATCGGCGCGGCTGCCAGAGGCGATGGCGGCCTTGTCCAGCGCATCCCGCCAGTTGGCTGATTTGCAAAGCGAGGGTTTGATCAGGTTGGTAATGTCTGCGGCGGTCCGAATTGTCCCGTGATGCACAACCGGCACCGGCATGATGGGCAGGCCTGTCAGCAGCTCGCGCCGCGCGGCGGTGGACAGGAACAAGCGGGTTTCCCGGTCATAAACGTCGAATTCCATGAAATAATGCGGCAGCTGATCGTAAAAGACCGTGTGCTTGGCATACATCCATTCGCCATACATCACATAGCGCGCGCCTAGCACGGCCTGCAGCCTTGTCAGATGCGCATTCGCCCATGTCTTGAGCATGTCGAAATGCCGTTCGCGGTAACCGCCGGTCAGGTAATGCCCACGGCTTTGCAGCATCAACTGCCCGTCGGTGAATGAGATTGCGCAATTCGCTCCGTCCACCTTTTCTTCGATGGTGAGGGGAGCATCGGCCAGTTCGGCGATGGGTTTGTCATCGTTCAGGTCACCGGTTTGCAGCCGCGACCCTTCAATATGCCGCGTGCGCGGGTATTTCAGCAGTGTCATTGGTATCTCACGAGAGGTTGGGGCGATTGGGCCGCCCGAATTGGACATAACAAACAGCCCATCCCGTGGGGGTGGGTTGAAGGTTCAGGTTATGTCGCTGCGCGTTACATGGCTCTCTCATGGGGCAAAGGGTTTGCGTGGGAGCGGACTAGACAGGGTTTCGTTCAAAATCAAGCTTTGTGATTGACGGTGTACGGACAGCTGACGGGTCAATGCGCAGGAAACGGGTCGCATGGTGGGGGTTTGGCCGTATCCTGTTAGAACATCATTCGCGGAGCCGACCCATGCTGGAAACCATTGCCGCCCTTGTCATTTTCCTGTTCCCGCTGGCCTATAGCCCCGGTCCCGGCAACCTGTTCTTTGCCGCGAATGGTGCCCGGTTCGGCTTTCGAGCGACGGTGCCTGCGAATGCGGGCTATCATCTGGCGACATGGGTCGTGACCGTGGGGATCGGGTTCGGCTTTCTGGCGGTGATGGAGCGGTTTCCGCAGGTGTTTGATATTCTCAAGATCGCCGGGTCGCTCTATGTGCTGTGGATCGCGTGGAAGATGTTCCGGTCCAGCGTGCTTAAGGATGAAGGTGCTGCCCGTCCGGCGCGGTTTGTTGATGGGGCGCTTCTGTTGGTGCTGAACCCCAAGGCCTATGTGATCATGGCGCTGATGTTCACGCAGTTTCTGGATGGGTCACAGGCAGGGCAGGTGGCGGCCGTGCTGGTGATCGCCACGATCTTTACCCTGAACAATCTGCTGGCGTTTTCGCTGTGGGCGCTGATGGGCGATGCGATAGCGGCGGGGTTTCGGAGTGCGGACAGCGCGCGGCGGCTGAACGCGGTGTTTGGGATTGTGCTGGCAGGGGTAGCGGTCTGGATGTTGGTGTCTTGATGGCGGCGCTCACGGATAAAGTCCGGGACGGCTTGGCTCACTGAATTGACGGGCATGCACGCCATCAGCCGTCAAAGTCGGAGATTGCCACGATATCGCGGAGCACTTGTAGCCGTTTGGCCGTGTATTCTGCGCTGCATTTGGCAAAACCGCCATCGCCTGCAAGGGGCAGGACAGATAGCAAGCGGCAGTCAAGGTTACGTGTCTCATTCCAACTGCCTTGGGAAGGCTGCAAGCTTTGCCTGTTATGGTCGTAGCTTATGCGCGCGACATCTGCCTGTGCGGTAGTGAATGTCCGGTCCATGATGCGTTCCCAAGCGTCGGCCTCGGCGGCCCAGCAATCGGTTAGGTCCTGTCCCGGGACACAGCCGTTGCCCGCGACCTCGGCGGCTTGCACAGTGCCAAGGCATAAAGTTGCATCATCTGTTTGATCCAGACAGCTGCGCAGGATCAGGTCATTCCCGTCTGTGACCAGGGAGGTTAAGTGTCCGATCCCTTCGGGCGGTCGTTGTGGCTCAACACTGCCATAATGACAGCGGATTTCGGTCTGCGAAAGATCCGGGTTTGTGATAATGATCCCGCCTTGTGTTGTGTCGCGCTCGGACGGCTCGCGTGGGAGCGTCATATAGAGTTCGTAGGTCGTATCAACGTTACGAAGCAACACGCTTTCCCAATGCGCATAGCCGGACCAGCGGTATGGCGCATCGTCCAGATCGGTAAGGAGCGATGTCAGGGTCAGTTCGGGAGCATTGAAATCCGCTCCAAATCTGTAGGTGATGCTGTCATCAGACAGGCACAGGCCGACCTGTTTTGCGCCTCGGTCGAAGGAGCAATACATCAGCAAAACCTCTTCAGGGGCGCAGGCTTCCGACGATTGCGCTACTGCTGGGGCGGGCGAAAGCAGGCACAAGGCGGCGCATGCTTTGCGTATGCCGTGCAACATGGACGGTGTCCTGATTTAGACGATCTTGATCCCGGCCTTTTTCGCGTCGGCCATGAAGGCATCAAGCCCCTTGTCAGTCAGGACGTGGTTCGCCATCGCCTTGATCACATTGGGTGGGGCCGTTGCCACATCCGCCCCGATCTTGGCGCATTCGCTCATGTGGTTGGCCGACCGGATCGACGCGGCAAGGATGTTCGTCTCGAACCCGTAATTGTCATAGATCGTCCGGATATCCGCGATCAGGTCCAGCCCGTCCATGTTGATGTCATCCAGCCGCCCGATGAAGGGGCTGATGAATGTGGCCCCGGCCTTAGCCGCCAGCAGCGCCTGATTGGCTGAGAAGCAGAGGGTGACGTTGACCATGATCCCGTCATCGGACAGCGTTTTGCAGGTTTTCAGGCCCGCCCATGTCAGCGGCACTTTCACCGCGATATTGTCGGCGATCTTGGCCAGTTTGCGCCCCTCGGCCAGCATGTCATCGGCCTCAAGTGCCACCACTTCGGCCGAAACCGGCCCGTCGACCATGGCGCAGATTTCCTTGGTCACTTCGAGGATGTCGCGCCCGGACTTCATGATCAGCGACGGGTTTGTGGTGACCCCGTCGACCATCCCGAGGTCGTTGAGTTCCTTGATCTGGTCGATCTCGGCGGTGTCTACGAAAAACTTCATGTCGGTGCTCCGGGGAAGGGGTTGGCGTTTGCTTGAGCCTCGTTTACCTCATGGGGGTCGGAGGGAAAAGCCCTTCGGGTCTGCAAGGGGTGCACGTGATGGATTTTCAGCTTTGGATTGCGTTTGTGTCGGCCTCGATCGCGCTGCTGCTGATCCCCGGGCCGACGGTCATTCTGGTGCTCAGCTATGCGCTGAGCCAGGGGCGTAAGGTTGCCGTCGCGTCTGCTGCAGGCGTGGCGCTGGGCGATCTGATCGCGATGACCGCGTCGCTGGCCGGGCTGGGCGCGCTGGTGCTGACATCGGCCGCGTTGTTTACGGTGATCAAATGGGTGGGCGCGGTCTATCTGGTCTGGATGGGCTGGGGCATGCTGCGGGCGGCCGGGCGTCAGACAGGGTTGCATGTCGTGGATGCCCCGGAATTGCCCGCACGCCGGATCTTTCGGAATGCCGCGACAGTGACGGCGCTGAACCCCAAATCCATCGTTTTCTTCATCGCCTTCGTGCCGCAGTTCATGCGTCCCGATGCGCCGCTGCTGCCGCAATTCGCGATCCTGATCGGGACATTCGTCAGCCTTGCCGCGATCAATGCGCTGGCCTACGCGCTGCTGGCGGACCGCCTGCGCGCAACCATCCGCCGCCCGGCCATCCTGACTTGGATGACCCGTGCTGGTGGCGCTGCCCTGATCACGATGGGAGCATTGACGGCTACCCTGCGCCGTGCCGCCTGAGTTCTTTCATGAAGGCGATCTGGTCGGGGTGCTGACGACCCAACCGTTGGACCGGTTGCTCGATTACAAGGCGCCCGAAGGGGGCTGCCATTTAGGCGCGTTTGTCGAGGTGCCGCTGGGCCCGCGCAAGGTGCTGGGCGTCGTTTGGGGACCGGGCAAGGGCGATTATGACCGGGCGAAGATCCGGTCCGTGATCCGGGCGCTGGACGTGGCCCCCATGCGCGATGAGATGCGCGCGTTTCTGGGGCGGGCTGCGGACTATACGCTGACCCCGATGCCAGCGATGCTGCGGCTGGGCACCCGTGCGCCGGGTCTGGGCGATCCGCAGTCGATGCGCAAAGTGTACCGGCTGGGTGATCGGGAACCGGATCGCATGACCGGAGCGCGTGAGAAGGTGCTGGGCGTTTTGCGCGACTATGGCGGCTTGTCATTCACTCTGCGCGAACTGGCCGAGATGGCGGGGGTGGGGACCTCTGTGGTTAAGGGGCTGGTAAAGCAAGGGGCGGTGTCGGAGGAGGAAGCCCCCCGCGATACCCCCTATCCGCGGCTGGACCCCGATTATGGCGGCAAGGCGTTGAGCCCGGATCAGGCGGCGGGTGCGGAGGCGCTGCGTGCTGCTTTGCGCAGCGATGCTTATGGCACGACCCTACTGAAAGGTGTCACCGGGTCAGGCAAGACCGAGGTTTATCTGGAGGCGGTGGCCGAAGCCTTGCGCATGGGGCGGCAGGCGCTGGTGCTGCTGCCTGAGATTGCCTTGTCCGGCGAGTTTATCAACCGGGTCGAGGCGCGGTTCGGGATGAAACCCGCCGAATGGCATTCCGGCGTCACCATGACCGAACGCCGCCGTTGTTGGCGCATGGTCGGGCAGGGCGACGCGCAACTGGTTGTGGGTGCCCGTTCGGCGCTGTTTTTGCCCTATCAGAACCTTGGCCTGATCGTCGTCGATGAGGAACACGACACGTCCTACAAGCAAGAGGATGGCGTGCTGTATAACGCCCGCGACATGGCCGTGCTGCGGGCCGCGATCAATGACGCGCAGGTGGTGCTGGCCTCGGCCACGCCGAGCCTTGAAAGCTGGGCCAATGTCGAGGCGGGGAAATACGCGCGGCTGGAACTGACATCGCGCTTTGGGGCGGCCGTCATGCCGCGGATGGCGGCGATTGATATGCGGGTCGAGGATGTGCCGGGGGGGCGGTGGGTTTCACCCACCCTACGGAATGCCATTCAAAGCCGGTTGGACAAGGGCGAGCAATCGCTGGTTTTTCTCAATCGCCGGGGCTATGCGCCGGTCACGCTTTGCCGTGCCTGTGGTCACCAGATCGGCTGCGATCATTGCGATGCGCGGATGGTCGAACACCGGTTTCTCAAACGGCTGATGTGCCATCAATGCGGCGAGACAAAACCGATGCCGACCAAATGCCCCAGTTGCGAGGCGGAGGACCGGTTGTCCGCTGTTGGACCCGGCGTCGAGCGGATGGGCGAGGAAATCGCGGGCCTGTTCCCGGACGCGCGGATCGCGGTGCTGTCTTCGGACCTCTATGGCTCTGCCCGCGCGATGAAGGCGCATATCGAACAGATCGCGGCAGGCGGCACCGATATCATTATCGGCACGCAACTGGTGGCCAAAGGGCATAATTTTCCGCTGCTGACGCTGGTGGGTGTGATTGATGCCGATCTGGGCTTGCAAGGGTCCGATTTGCGGGCTGCGGAACGGACGTTTCAGCTGATGCGACAGGTCGCGGGGCGGGCCGGGCGGGCCGAAACCCCGGGCGAGGCGCTGTTGCAGACCTATCAGCCCGAACATCCCGTGATCCGGGCCATTCTTGCGGGCGATGAAGAGGCGTTCTGGGCCGCAGAAGCGGCAGAGCGCAAGGCCGCAGGCGTGCCGCCCTATGGGCGGATGGCCGGGATCATCCTGAGCAGCCCGAATGTGCAGGAGGTGTTCGATCTGGGGACGGAAATGGCGCGGATGGATGCGCCCTTGCGCCGGATCGGGGCGCAGGTCTTTGGGCCCGCGCCCGCGCCGATTGCACGGGTACGCGGGCGGCACCGGGTGCGGCTGCTGGTCAAGGCGGAAAAATCGGCGCCGCTGCAACAGGCGCTGGCGCAGTGGGTGGGGCAATTCCGGCTGCCGACCAATCTGCGCATGGCGATCGATATCGACCCACAGAGTTTTTATTGAACCCAACCGACGGGCGCATGCTAACCGAAATTGAAACCGGGTCTGGCATGTGAGTGTCGTTGATTGCCGTCGACGGCGATGTCGCGTTTTCTTTGGAAAAGGTTCAATCATGCGTGGGACAAACAAGACTGCGGTTAAGGCGACGCAGCACAATGCTGCGCTGTGCGAAGAGATGACTGCGATGGGCCACCAACTGGCAAGCGGCGCCACCGGGTTATCCGAGGCCCTAGCCGGGTTCCGCTTCGATCAGAAGGCACAGATGCGCATGGCCAGCTAGAGCGGCGTCCAATTATCTGCGGTGTTTGTTTAGCAGCGCGAGGGCAGCCCCCGACCGCGGTCGGGGGCTGCCCGATTTGTCAATCGGGCGAGACCTCAGCCAAGGTATGTTTCAGATTTTGAAGACGATGTTCTAGGTCTTGCGCGATCCGGTCTTTTCGCCCATTTCCTCGCGCCAATGCTTGCGACACAGCGATACGTAACGGTCGTTGCCACCAATGGCGATCTGGTCGCCGCTGGTCATGACCTGTCCATATTCGTCCTTGCGCACGACCATCGTGGCCTTCTTGCCGCAATGGCAGATCGTACGGATTTCCCGCATCTCATCAGCAAGGGCCAGCAACGCGGCGGAGCCGGGAAAAAGTTTGCCCATAAAATCGACCCGCAAACCGTAGGTCATAACCGGCAGGTTTAGGTCGTCCACTGCGCGGGCCAACTCCCAGACTTGTTTTCGTTCCAGAAACTGCGCCTCGTCTACAAAGACGCAGGCGCAGGGGCCTTCCTTCAGGCGCTTTTCGATCTTGGCATACAGGTCCTCGCCCGGGGCGAAAGTGTCGGCGTCCGCGCCGATCCCGATGCGACTGCCGATGCGGCCTTCGCCAGCCCGGTTATCAAGCTGCGCAATCATCAGATAAGTCTTCATCCCACGCTCTTTATAATTGTGGGATGCTTGCAGAAGCACGGTCGATTTGCCCGCGTTCATTGTCGAATAGTTAAAGTACAGTTTTGCCATAGGCGTTTGATTACCGCCCAGTTTACCGATTTGGCAAGATGTCAGGCAGTTGGTGGGCAAAAACCGGTGGTGGATCGCGATCCGAAACCAGATTGGTGCCCGTCAGCTCCAAAAAACTCGTTCCAGATGTCCAAATACACCGGACATGTTTTACAATGACAGACGAACGGTTCAGTCTTAATGGGAATAAAAGGGCAATGTTCCCCCACCGCTAGGGTGGTCGCACATGAAGGAGTACACGTATGGCGGGTTATCTTGGCTATCTGAAAAAACATAGCGAGGCGTTGGTCAAGGATGTGGGGATCGAAGCCGCATGCGAACTGACAGGCAAATCCAAGGCGACGTTGGGCCGCTACTATTCTGACAGCAAAGAACACGCCGACCGGTTCATGCCGATCGACACGGTTGTGGCGCTTGAGGCCGCATCATCTTATCCGCATGTCACGTCCGCCCTGGCCGAAATTCGCGGGATCACCATGTCCTACGACGCAACGCGCAACAACAGCGAAGGCGAGATCAACACCGATGTGATCAAACTCAGCCAGCGCTTTGCCATGTTGATGGCTGAGTATAATCAATCCATCGCCGATGGCGTCATCACGGTGAATGAAGCCAAGCGTCTGCTGCGCGAAACCACCGCACTGCAGAAGGTCCTGATCGATATGAAGCTGCGACTGGAAGAAGCAGGCGGATGAGCATCGACACAAGCGATATGCCCAATATCGTGCCCGGCGCGTTGCAACCGCTTGATATAGCGTCGCTTGCCGGGGTGGATGACCCGGGCCACCCGCCGCGCATCCTGCTGCTTTATGGGTCCTTGCGCGCAACAAGTTATTCCCGGCTTTGCGCGGAAGAAGGCGCGCGGGTCCTGCGCGCACTGGGCTGTGAGACGCGGTTTTTCAATCCCTCAGGTCTGCCCTTGCCCGATGATGCGGATGCCGATCATCCAAAGGTGGCCGAACTGCGCGATCTGGTGATGTGGTCCGAAGGCATGGTCTGGTCCAGCCCGGAACGGCATGGGGCGATGACAGGCATCATGAAGACCCAGGTCGACTGGATTCCACTGTCGCCCATTGGCGGTGTTCGCCCGACCCAAGGCAAAACGCTTGCGGTCATGCAGGTATCGGGCGGATCGCAATCCTTTAATGCTGTCAATCAGTTACGCATCCTGGGCCGCTGGATGCGCCTGATCACGATCCCCAATCAATCCTCGGTGCCGATGGCGTGGAAAGAGTTTGAGAATGGGCGGATGAAACCCTCGCCCCTTTACAACCGGATCGTGGACGTCATGGAGGAACTCGCCCGTTTCACCCTGATGACACGCAACTGCAGCGCGATGCTGACAGACCGCTATTCTGAACGGGTCGAGACGCTGGAAGACGTGCACAAAAGAGTCAGCGGCTAGACCAGCGGGACGAAGGGCACGCCGCAGGCGGTCAGCGACAGCAGGCTGAGAATGACAATGATCTTTTTCATGCGCGTCGCTCCACAATAACCGATCCAACGGAATATCCGGCCCCGAAAGAGCAGATGATCCCTTTGTCGCCATCCTGTAGATCATCGGAGTATTTGGAGAAAGAGATAATGGACCCCGCAGAGGACGTGTTGGCGTAATCTTGCAGGATGTTGGGCTGTTCGCCGGGTTCGGGCGTGCGGCCCAGTACCTTTTTGCCGATATAGTCGTTCATTGTCTTGTTCGCCTGGTGCAACCAAAGCCGGCGCAGGTCATCTGCGGTAATCCCGGTATCGGCCATGTGGTCGGCGATATGCTGGCTGACCAGCGGCAGCACCTCTTTGAACACTTTCCGCCCGTTTTGCATGAACTGCATGTCGCGCCGGTCTTCCATCTGGTCGTGGGTGCGGCGTAAGTAGCCGTTATTGTTACGGATATTATTGCTGAACTGGGTTGCGCACTTGGTGCCAAGGATCTTGAAATGAGGGGTCGTCAGACCCTCATCCCGCTCAAGATAGGTGGCCGTCGCCACATCGCCAAAGATGAAGTGACAATCGCGGTCGCGCCATTCCAGATGGGCAGAACAGATCTCGGGGTTGACCACCAGCGCGTTGCGGATGGAGCCGGAGCGGATCATGTCTGCCGCTGTCTGGATGCCGAATGTCGCGCTGGAACAGGCGACGTTCATGTCGAAGGCGAAGCCGCCCGCGCCCAGAAGCTGTTGAATCTCTACACCAATCGCCGGATAGGCGCGTTCCATATTCGAGGCGGCACAGATCACGAGGTCGACATCTTCGGCCTTGCCCCCCGCCTGACCGAGCGCCTTTCGGGCCGCGTCCACCCCAATCTCGGCCATGTAGCCGGGGGCGTCATCGGGGCGGGCGGCCAGTTTCGGGAACATCCGCGCGGGATCAAGAACACCTTCTTTATCAAGCACATAGCGGCGTTCAATCCCCGATGCGGCCACGATGAACTCGGTCGAGGAATGGGCCTTGGGCTCTACATCACCAGCCGCAATCGCATCGGCGTGTTCGGCATTCCACCTGTCGGCGTAGGCGTTGAAGGCCACGACCAATTCGTCGTTCGTGATAATCTGCGACGGGGTGAACACCCCGGTTCCGGTAATTGCGACGTTGTGCATCTGTCCCCCCAAAGTGCGCCGTCACCCTAGGGCGGGCGGGCGGTGATTGTCCATATTGGGCCGTATGTAGCCTGTACAGATGCTGTACATACAGCGTACGTACGCTGCGTCATACCTGCGTTTACCTTTGCCGGGCAGATTTGCGCCAAAGGAGACACGCAGATGACTGACCCCCAGAAGATGACCAAAGCCCAGCGGATACACTGGAAATACGCCCTCGATGCCCGCCGGATGATCGAATACGATCTGCATTCGGTTGCTGCGAAATTGCGCTGCCTGCCCCGGGAGTGGGACGAGATCTGGGAAGACGAAGACCGGCGTGACCCCAAAAAGACGCCGATCACGATCCGGCTGGATGCGGATGTGGTGAAATTCTTCAAGGCGATGGGCGAGGGGTATCAGCCCCGGATCAATCGCGTGCTGCGCAGCTTCATGCATTACCGGCTGGCAGGGATCGTGAATGGGCCTGACACGACGGACTATGTGCTGCGCCCGGAGCGCATGGTGAAGGTCGGCGAAGAGCGCCCGGCCTTCGGCAGCATACAGCAGATGGAAGCGGAGATGGAGGAAAACTTGGCGCGGTTTGAGAAGTTGTATCAGTCTGACCCGGATTAGGTCACGCCCCTCTCAGTCTGCCCGCCCGGCTTGCCGGGCAGCGCCCGGACGGGGCTCCGCCCGTTTTCGCCTGAATTGATCCACTGGATCAATTCCGAGACGGCTCAAACCCTCCCCCATGGGGAGGGCGCTTCGCACCCACCCCGAGGTCCGGGCGCTGCCCTTGTGTTAGATTTGCATTCTACCGTTTCTTCTGACCTTTCTTCTCGTCTTGACTGAGTACCGACGCTGCCAGAGACTTTACCTGTGAAGCAGTTAGTTTTTTTCCTGAAAGAACTTTCGAGGCGATAGTGGATAGCTTCGGCGAGCTTTGCTTACGTGGCATTTCTTTCTCCTATTGGGTGTGGCAAGCTTTCGAGCAATAGTAACAGCCGTTACACTGCTCATAGTGTTTTCTAGCTTCAGTTACGGCCAGACGGCATGACGTGAAGTCGCCAAGATAGATTCTGTTTTCAACAGCAGGCAACCAAGAGCAGCCAGTTGTATGGACCTCGTGGTCGCCGTTAGATTGAGCGTTCTTGTTCACGTAATAACGTGCCATCTTTCAAATCCTTTCGATGGGTTGAAAGACACAAGAAACTATGCAAAATCAAAATTGCACAAATGAAAGCACACAGCTTCTTGCGTCGTGTTTTGGATTAGGTCAGCAGCAATGCTGACCTTTTTCTGCTTTTATATGTTTTTTGGCCCTCCACGTAACTTGTACATTCTGTCAAATTTCTCGCGTTCTTCATCCGATCCCAGCTTATGCGCCAGTCTATTTCTAGAATTGCGATGTCTTATGCTGAGGTAGCTTAGACTCCAGACTCCAGTATCTTCGTCTAGCTCAACTTCACCATCACTTTTCAAACGTGATAACTGTGGTGTTAGGCTGGGTCGCGCCAACTCACGCCCAAACATACTATTGATCCACGACACTATTTGGTCAGACGAGCCACCTTCTGGATTGCGTTCCAAAACTGCCCGAACCATTTCCTTAATTGTTCGCTTCTCTCTTGGGTCTTGACCTTCACCGGAGCGCTGCCGGTTTTCAAGCGTGGCTCTGACAGATCGCAAATCTTCCAATTCGCGCTGCAACGCAGCCCGTCGTTGCACGATCTCCTCTTCGCGCTTCTCCAAAAAATTCCACAAGTCTAAGTCTTCAGACATCATAAACCACCCATGCTGCCGTCAGCATAGACTTGGCACTTGATTCGATCAAGTGCCAAAAACTCCAAAAAGACTTCAAACTTCAATATTACACTACATGTTGAGACTTGAGTCGAGTTTATCTACATATTGTGTCAAGAAGACTTCACTTATCCCTGCAAAGCCCGCACCTCAACATCCCCCTCTTCCCGCGCCTGCGTGGCCAGCACGGCCGCATGCGCTGCCGCGGCGGTCGTGGAGTAAGGGATTTTGTCGCAGAGGGCGACGGCGCGGATGTGGTTGCCTCCATGTGACCGAACGCTTGTGGGCACCTTGGGACGTCAAATCTGCCGGTGATCTCTGCAAAGGGGTCCTGACCAGAACACACCCCCCCACAGGCGCGGTGACACACCGCTTATGGTGCTTGTCGAAGACCCGCAACATATCCACTGGCCCATCTACGTTTTCATCATAACACCCGCTTGTTCCCGGTCCGGTCACCACATATCTCATACCCACCCGACTGCAGGAGATTACATGCCGACACCCAATCCCGCCGCCCTCGATTTCCTGCTGACACGCCGGTCCCGTCCGGCGAAGACGTTGACGACCCCTGTGCCGGACAAGGCGACCATCGCAACCATTCTGACCGCCGCCGCCCGCACCCCCGATCATGGCAAGCTGGAGCCGTGGCGGTTCATCGTCCTGACCAAACCGGCGCTGACCCGGCTTGCGGATATGGTGCCGCTGCGTGGTGCGGCGTTGGGTATCGACCCCGACAAGATCACCAAGGCCCGGGATGAATATGCCAATGCCGATCTTGCTGTTGCGGTGATCAGTGCGCCGAAACCCTCCGACAAGATCCCGCAGATCGAACAAGTCTATTCCGCCGGGGCTGTCTGCCTTGCGCTGCTGAACGCCGCCCTTGCCGCGGGCTGGGGCGCGAACTGGCTGTCGGGCTGGCCCAGCCATGACCGCGCCTTCATCCGCGACGGTCTGGGCCTGGCAGATCATGAAACGGTTGCGGGTCTGATCCATCTGGGCTCTGAGACGACCGCACCGCCCGAACGGCCCCGTCCCGATCTGAGCGCCATCACCACATGGGTTGACGCATGATCCTGTCGGCCTTTTTCAAAGCCCTGGCCCAGCTTCCCGACCAGCGCTTTCGCAGCGTGCTTTGGCGGGGGATCGGGCTGACCATTGCGTTGCTGGTCGCGATCTATGCGGGTCTTTTGTGGCTGATCGAGTGGCTGACCGCAGACCCCATCACACTGCCCGGTGTGGGCGAGATAACGTGGCTGGGCGATCTTCTGGGCTGGGGGTCGCTGGGGCTGATGCTGTTCCTGTCGATCTTCCTGATGGTTCCCGTGGCCTCAGCAATTACGTCACTGTTTCTGGATGAGGTCGCGGATGCAGTGGAAGAGAAACATTTCCCGACCCTGCACCCGACACCCCCTGTCGGTTTTGCCGAAGGGCTGCGCGACACGGTGAATTTTCTTGGTGTGCTGATTGGTGCGAATATCTTTGCCTTCGTGCTTTACGCCATCTTTCCGTTTGCCGCCTTCTTCATCTTTTACGCGCTGAACGGGTATCTTTTGGGCCGCGAGTATTTCCAGCTCGCCGCGATGCGCCGGATCGGGCGGGTCAAGGCAAAAGAGCTTTGGACACGCAATAAGGGCACGATCTGGGCGGCGGGCTGTCTGATGGCGGTGCCGCTGACCTTCCCGCTGATCAATCTGGTTATTCCGATCCTGGGCGCGGCCACATTCACGCACCTCTTTCACCAGCTTAGTCGCGACTGACCTCTGGCGTCGACATCCGGTCGAACCAGTCGATATCCCGGATGGTGATTGCACCTGACAGGATCGTGCCCGCGATGATCAGCCAAATGGGAAAAGCCCACATCGTCGTGATGCGCGCCTTGCGCCCCAGCCGAAAATCCGACGGGGCCGAGGCATGCGTGCCGGGCACGATCTCTCCTGTATCGCCCTGCGACGTCATGCGCAGCGGCAGCACGATGAAAAACACCATCGCCCAGATGACAGCAAACAGTACAATGGCAGAAACCGGGCCCATCGGGGTCTCCTTTCGCGGGTCTGCCAGACAGATACGCCGTTCCCACGACAGAACAAGCCCTGCGTGGCGGAAAACTGATGGCAGGAAGAGCGGTAGTTATTGAGATTGCTTGTCGTCTTACACGAAGATTGCAAGCGCCCTGCAAGCTGGCATGGAGCGTTCGACATCCTGACCCAGCCCCCTGAAATCAGGCCACTGAGGTGCTAGTAATCCGTCCAAGCAAAGAATGGACTATGAAACGCAGATTCAGTGACGAACAGATCATTGGGATGATCAAAGAATACGAAGCCGGTGTGAATGATCGTGGTTGCCTTTGTTTGGTTGATCGCTGGTGTCGCGTTCGGGAAAACCAAGCTACCCATTCGTGCGGAACGCATCCTTAACTGGTCCCTGGCGGCGCGCTGCTGTGACATGATGGTAAATTCAGAGTTTATGCAGAGCGGCATAGTAAGACATGGCGTCGCCAGCCTGCTGGTGTTGGGCTTCAGTAGCTCCGCATCACCCCCATGAGGCGCATCAGCATCAGGTTCTGCTCGGTCTGACCTTTCGGCGTATAGTAGAAGCATGAGCGCGAGATCGACAGCAGCTTGTACTGCTTGCTGATGGACAAACCCCAAATCTGTCCGGTGGGTATTGACGCCAGACAGCCTAGGGCACCCGACTTGCTTCAATAGCGACTAATGCCTCAAGTGCAAAATTTCACTGAATTGAGCGCGGCATTTTAATCGGATTGAGCGCGCAGTGTTATTAAGACTGCGCAGCTCATGATCATCGCAACGATTTTCCCTTCAACTGAAGTAGGTGAGCCCGACTTCGGATGCGATCCATGAATGCATCTGCTAGCAGTGGATCACCAATAAACTCATACCACTCTTCTGGCGCACGTTGCGCGATCACGATGGTCGAACTACGCGCTGCGCGATCTTCAACGATCTCAAAAAGGTCCGTCAGTTCCTGCTTCTTCATGGCACTTAAAGCAAAGTCGTCGATGATCATGAGGTCCAAGCGGGCCAGCTTAGACCTGAGCTTTGCAATTGTACCATCGAGCCGCGCATACATCATTTCTTCCACGAGCCGCCCTGCGCGAGCATAGCGCACAGATCGTTCGTGCTGGACGGCGGACACACCCAACGCACAGGCCAACCATGTTTTTCCGGTACCCGATGCACCAGAGATCAACAGATTTTGCCCTTGTTCAATCCAGTTGCATTTCAACAGCGACAGGATTTCAGTTTTGTCCAGATTCCTGCCGTTTCGATAGTTTATGTCGTCGGGAGCAGCTTGGTATTTGAAGCTCGCCGCCTTCATTAGGCGATCAATTTTGTTCCGGTATCGACGCTCTGTCTCGGCCTGCAACATGCGCAGTATTCGATCCTCGATTGGCATGTCGGAGTATTGCGGATGCTGGAGCTGATGCTCCAACTCCTCGCGAAACCCGGCAAGACGTAGCTCATGCAGTAGTTCAAATATCTGAGCACTAGACATCGTCGTCATCCTTGTCTGCATTGAGCAGCGATGCGAAATACGTGGCACCTCGGACGTTCGATGAAGCGTCTGGAGTCTGAGGTTGCTCAGACGTCTCGTCTGCCAGCCGATCTAGTCCGGACGTCAGGATGCTCTCTACCTTTGCAAAGGTTCGCTTGCCGACAGTGATTGCTCTGGCGCACGCCAAATCGATGCGATCAGCCGAATAGTGATCGGTTAAGGCGCGCAACTTCATCGCAATTTTGGCAGTCGCATCGGGCCTCTTGTTTATGCGGAAGTGTTCGTCGATGAGCTTTTCCGCATTTAGGCCGATTTCGCGGACATAGACCTTCATACCAGATAACCGCATCATTGATGCCTGCTGGTGTTCTGGCGGCATATGATCAGGATTGGTGATTTTCTGCCCGGCTTCACGCGACCGAATATGCGTTGCAACAAACCTGCCCTGATGTGCAAGATGAACAGATGTCGAAGTAAGTTTTGCGTTGACCAGTTCATTAGCCAAACGGTGCGGCACCGAATATCGAGAACCTTCGACATGAACATGATAATCGAGGCCGGCTCGGCGCCTCAGAACCCACTTGCCAGGTTCATATGGTGTTTTCGGCAAAGCGCGATATCCTTGAGCATCAGCACGACTGAAAAGTTGGCTACGACTTTCGCCGGTGAGGCTGCAAAACGGGCGTTCATTCAAAAGCTCGACACGCTCCGAGATCGCATCATTCATCTCTGTGAGAGACAGGAACCGACGGTTACGAAGAGGTGCGAGAACGTCATTTTGCAGTATGCCAACACCATTTTCCACCAAAGCCTTATCCCTTGGCTTGCGTACTCGTGCGGCTTTCAAGCCGACCTGGTAGTGGTCGGCGATTTCCTGGAATTCTGGAGTGATTATCGCCTCATCCCCGCCTCTTCTTGGTTTTGCGACCGCAGCGGCAAAGTTATCGATTGTAAGCAGAACTGGGACGCCACCGAAGAACCTGAACATTGACACAAACGCAGCCAGAACGGGAAGTTTAGCCTGACTTTCGATGGCAACAGCGTAGGTCTTCCGGCTCTTGGCGCTCACGGCAGCAAAGATCTCGTAGTCGAGTTCGCGACCCTGATCGTCTATTAGGGCCGGCTGTTTGGATTTCTTCCGGCCGACGAAGTCAATCTGGATCATCTCACCTGCTTCGTACTCGAAGGATATGGTGACCTGTTTATCGCCTGCATGTTCTGCTATCCGACGATAGAATGTCCCCAAAGATATCGTACGTGCTCCCTGCGGGGCGGCATCAACATATTCCTCATGTAGAAGTTTCCCGGAAACCCCACGCTCTTTCACCTCGAACAAAACCTGATCCATATCCGGCTGTTCAACGTCGTGCTCTCGAGTGAATGCACCAGGCGCGACTATTTTTCGGATATCGGTGTCATCGAGTTCACTGATTGTTTCCGGTGTAATGTCGGCTTCCTGCAGGCGCTTTCGCCAGCTGGCGACCGTGTTGCGGGCACATCTGGTCAGTTCAGCGATTTCCGTGTTGTTCAGGCGGCCTTGCACAATCAGTTGGGCGCGTCGTTGTATTTCGGTTAGCATGCTAACTCCATTTTTTGAGCGAGCACTATCATTGGCGGGCAAAGCTCGCCTTGACATGGCTCGGTTCTCTGTGGATGATTAGCTACCGACAGCACATCGATAGCTTATTTGAGGACCGCCGCCGCATTGCACTGCAGTGGCGGTTTTCTGTTTATTTCATTTATGCTTCCTCTCTGGCCATAGTGCTTCGGGGGTCGTGTCGAGGGCCGCTGCAACGGCTTTTTCAACGGCTTGCGATCGGCGATTGCCAGCAACCACAGCCGATACCGTGGAGGGCGTCAGCCGGAGATCTCTAGAGATTTGTGCCAAAGATGATCCGCGGCTCCGAAGGAGTGCTTTGATCTGTTCTCTCTTGTTTGGTTCCGCGCCGGTCATGGTGATCAGTTTAGGCTTGTCTTATGTTTTTCGTATCGATCTGCAAAGATTGTGCCAGTGCCCAGATTGTTTTTCCTATCAGGGTAGTGGTGGCGGCTGGATCGCTTTGGGCTTGGTCGTGATGGACCGTTAGTGAGTACGATCAGCCGCCGTCTTCGCATGAGGCCTGAACGGATACGCAAGCCGATTTCTCAAGGGCTTGCATGACAAGCATAGGACATGACGATGATGACAAATGATAGCATAGGCATCGATATTTCTAAAGATTCTCTTGATGTGCATCGGCTTAGCGATGGAGGTACGGCGACCTTTCCCAACAGTCCTCGTGGGTTCCTCGTGCTCTCGACGTGGCTGGGTTGCGATATGCCCACCCGTGTCGTGTTTGAGGCGACGGGCCCATATCACAGGGGTTTTGAACGTGCATTTTCTGGAAAGCTCCCCCTGGTGAAGGTCAACCCTTTGCAAGCGCGTCGGTTTGCGCAGGCATGCGGGACACGGGTGAAAACGGATACAGTTGATGCCCGTATGCTCGCCAGCTTTGGCAATGCCTTGTCCTTGGAGCCAGACCTGCCAGTCGATAGCGAACAGTTTGATCTTAGGGAGCTATTCACCACGAGAGCGGGCTTGATCAAGGACCGCACCCGTTTGTTGAACCGCTTGCAAACACAAACTCTTGCTCTCGTTAAGCAGCAAACCAAGGCGCGGATCGACCAATTGACGCGCCAACTCAAAGCATTGCAGCACGACATCAACGAAAGGCTGCACGACTGCCCCAGTCGTGCCCGAGCCAATACGATTTTGAGATCGATACCTGGCATTGGTGAAGTTGCCGCATCAACTATTTTGATAGAGATGCCCGAGATCGGCACGCTTCGTAAGAAGAAAGCGGCAAGCCTCACGGGACTGGCACCAATGACCCAACAATCAGGAAAGTGGCATGGCAAAGCCCGCATTCAAGGCGGGCGAAAACCGCTACGCGACGCGCTCTACATGCCCGCTCTTGTCGCGACAAAACATAACCCGGACATGCGTGACAAATACAAAGCCATGGTTGAGCAGGGGAAGCCAAAAAAGGTCGCTCTCACAGCGATCATGCGAAAGCTCATTGAACTCGCAAACGCGCTAGTCAAAGCAGACCGGGAATGGTTGCCAAACGGTCCTTGACCAAGACGGATACTCTTGCGTTGTGGTGAGGCCGGTGGGATCGAAATTGACGGCTAGAATAGAATAACAGACATTCGTGCAGCACGCAGCATCGTTCACTCTGGGCTCTTCCCAGCCATTAGATCGGTCGCAGCATTTTCACCTACCGGGGTTCCCGCTCCCAACAGGGACGGCCCACAGCGGACTCTCGACACAACTGCTGGATGCTGCCGTCGCAGCTCGCATACCAGACATTCATGGAGTGTGCTGCAATTGGGAAGCACTCTGAACGCGACCAAGCGCTCTAGCTCGACTCCGAGATGCAATTGAGTCAAACGCAAGATTTAGTGTGCAAATTCAAAAGGAGACCAACTTGGACGACAAAATCGCAGAATTCATGCTCCTAGCTGCCAAAATGGAGTTCTTTTTGGTCAATCTTGACCAGGACTTTGCACATGTAGATGGAGGAACAAGGGTCGTAAGGGGTGTTAACTGGGACCGTATCGGTCAGTCATTGGAAGGCATGTATCCATTTGCCGATTTTGATTTCGAGGGCTCAGGTTTCCAGATCCTCAAAGAAACGGTTCCTCAATACTTGGTGGCGAAAGAAGACGGCGGATTGAAATGGGACAGTGAAGCTGTCGTGGTCTCTTCCTGGCATACATTGTTGGGACGAAGCTATGCTCAACTTCGAAACAATGTTGCGCATGGCAACAAAGCTCAACTGCCTGCACCTTTCACACATAATCGAACAAAGGACCTGCTCGAGGCGGGCCATTGCCTAATCCAATTCATTGGTGAAGCATATTCTCATGACGACAGTTGGAGCTATGCAATTCAATTCCAATAAGCTTGGGAAGTCGTTCGTCGAAGGTCCGTGGGCCTGCAAGTTGCACCGGCCCATTACGGTCGCTCGCCAGCGGTGCATGATGCTGCGGGCCCAGTCCGCAAAGCCGCCATTACGGGCATAGGGTTCATCATTTAAAAATTGCTGGAACTCTCGCGAAAGAGCTTATCGCAATCTTCCGCGTGTATCGCGCCGATCTAGCGACTCAGAATTTACTCTGTCGTCGAAAGCCTTTTGTAATCGTCCTCTAGGTCCCACTCGGCAAAGCCATCACGACCTCGTCCTCGGCCATCCAGCCTCTGGAGGTCAGAAACCTGCGGATCGTCTCAGGGGCCTCAGAATAGAGCACAAGCGCGAGGCTCTCTTCTGCGCGGGTGCAGGTAACATAAAGCAAGCGGCGCGTGCGCTCGATCGTAGTTTCCTCGCCCTGATCCGCCTTTTTTTGAGAGGCCGGGGACAAGCACTTCACATCAAACAGCGTCTCGTAGGAGGCAAGGCCCTTGAAGCGTGTGTGGGCGTCATCGGCGATCACCATGACCTTGGGGAACTCGAGCCCCTTGACCCCCTGGTGGGTGCCATAGGGGCTGCGGTCTTCGACATAGGCGAGGTAGCGCGCCACCTGGGAAAACGGGGCCTCAACCGCCTGTGTCCAGGCTTCGGTAATAGTGGCTTCGGGGGCTGGCGTGGCCTCGGGTGCGGTCAGGTCCAGCTCATCTAGGAGGGGACCATGCTCGGCACGGAAGTCAGCGATATCTGGGGCCACGGGACTATCGTCAGTCAAACAGGGCAGCAGCTGCTCGGGGATCGGGAACAACCGATGCTCGGCCACTACCGCCAAAACTTCGGCACAACTCGGATCCCGGTCGTCCTCAAAAAGCGCCATCAACGCTGCAACGGCGGCCCGCGCCGCCTCGAGGCCAGTGGCTTCGCCGAAGAGCCCTGCTCGGATACCTTTCTTGTCGACCAGCGGTGAGCCGTCGCGCAGCACTGTCATCGCAGCAAAGGCGTCGCCAGTTCTTTGTGCCGTTACCAAAGGCAAGACCCGGTGGGTGAAAAGCCGCATCGCGGGCAAGGTGCCATCGCGGAACCCATCTTTGAGCTTGTCGGGTTTGCTCAGGGGCTCAAACAGCTCGCTGAAACCGAGGCGTGCGGCGGCCATATGGCGCTCTATCGTAAGGGTTTTGACCGCCTCCGCGTCCTGCCATGCAGGGTCTTCGGTTATGCGGGCCATCTCTGCCCGGGTGAAGGCTTCAAAGGCAGCGCGATCCGTGCCTACGCTTGGCGCAAGAAAGACGCGCACGGTGCCGCCCGGCTTGTCTTCGCGTGCCCGCTGCTGGCGGCCATCATCGTCGCGCCGGATCGCATTCGCCAAGTCCACGATCCGCGCGCGGCTACGGTGATTCATTTGTTTGGCCGGTTTCGCGAAATCCCCAACTCGCTGGTCGAGATCGCGCAGCCCATCGCTGTAGATGCGTTGCATCGTGTCCCCGAGCAGCCCTAAGGCGATACGCCCGCGATGGCGCGCCTCAAAAATCAAAAGCGCCTCCATCAATAGTTTCATTGTATCCTGACTCTCATCGATCAGGATGAGCGGGTAGCGAGCCAGAACGATGTTCTGAAACGTCTCACTTTCGGTCAGGAAATGCGCGGCGAGTGCGATCACTTCGCCATGTTGCAGCGCGTCGCGGCCGAAATTGTCCCCCTCGGGCGCGTAGGTGAACGTACGGATCTCGGGCAAGCGCTGTAAACGCTTTGTCTTGGAAACAATTTTTCTTTGATTTGTTGTGTAGGCTTTGGTGCCCGCGTTATTCTTCGCAAACGCTGCCTGATCTTTCGCAATCTCTGTCGGCAAATGGTCCTCGAGCCAACCCCTTATATCTGCCGTGCGACCTTCGATGAGTGACCATGCGAAACTGTGGATGGTCTGAACTTGAAATACAGGATCCGCCTTGACGCGGCCTATGATCTCATCTCTCGCAGCTTTGGTGAAGGTGATGACGGCGATCTTTCGGCTGTGTTTGCGCAAGTTGGTCAAGGTCTGTTTGTCCAACCCTTCCAGCGCGTTCTTCAGAGAAGCCGTCTTGCCCGATCCCGCCCCGGCGAACAGAAAGAAACTGCGCGGCTTATCAAGGGACAGGCATGTGCGGATCGTGTCGTCAGCCCCAGCATCGCGGTTGTCGTCGTTCACGTCCGTCGTTGCGCTCACGCCCCGCCCTCCAGCTTGCCCGCGAGCCAGGTCAGTCCCGCATCGATATAGGGCGGCGCCCGAAGCGCTTTGATGTCCTCGATATAAAGGAGGTCCAGCGCGAAGGCGGCCTTGTCCGTATTTTTAGCCAACCGAAAAAAGAGTTTCTCAGCGAGATCCTCAGGCGCCGTCGCGGCAGTGATGTATGTGGCAAAATCACGGGTCATGCTGCAGGCCAGATCCGCTTTCGCGGCGTCCTTCACGGCTTTCGGGTTGGTCAGCGCAAGAGCGTCTTCGAAAGTGCTGGGCGCGACTAATTGGGTCTGCGCACCTTGGGTCACCTCTTGCGGGGTTTGATAGGCGACTGCGATAGTCTGTGTGGCGTCAGTATGGCAGAGCGCATTTGGGGGAGTGGCAATCAGCGAGTCGACCTCTGGCATCTCGGGGATCCAGGTTTTCAGAGCATGGTTCGCGGTTTTCTGAGCGGCCCCAGAGAGCGGTCGGGCCGATTGCCAGACGTTCTTTTTTTTGCCGTTCTCAAGTTCTTTCGTCACCTTCGTCACGGCATCGAGATCGGTAATGATCAGCGTCGGCACTTCCAGCGCCTCGATTAATGGACGCATGCGATGTGCGTGGCTGCCCCCCAGCTGTAGGAAGGATAAATAAGCCACAGCAAGGTCAGGGTAGTGGTTCTGGATCACATGTGGCAGCAGGATCCTCTCTGCGGCGCCCTCAATCACAATAATGGCGTCAGCAAAGAACAAATCAAAGTGCGTGCTCAGCAGATAGCGCGTCACGAAGCGTCGCGTTTCCGTATCATCCCCAAAGAGCCCCGTCATATTCGCCAAAGTGGCCGTTGGCACAACTCCGTGACTCGGTAGCTCGCGCTTAAAATAACGCAACTCCTCAAGCGCAGCGGCATGGGCGATATGGCCCGAGTGGGTACTAACCACCAACTGCGTGGCAAAAGCCGAGTCCTCCTTCTCTAGGTCCGTGTGATTGCGCAAAACCTTATGGGCCCTGGCCATGAATACCTGCTGCACCTGAACATGCAGATGTGCCTCAGGCTCCTCGACCAACACCAGTTGAAGTGGTTCGATGCTCGTGTCGTCCGGGGTTACTACTTGTGATTTGAACTTACCCACTTGCATCCAGTCATCCCGGAAACGCATGAGCTGGAACACCATAGAGATCAGATTCTGGAAGCCCAAGCCGTTGTAACTTTCGGGCAGTTTCACCCCGGACTTGTCGCCCGAGACATCATATTGCACGGCCGCCGGGTGATCGAGCCCGTCAACGGGTTTAATCTGCGTGGCAATGGAGAGTTTCGGATTGTTGAGTCCTCCTGGGTAGCCGAGATCTTCCAGTTCCTTGATGGCACTGGCGAAGCCATCCTCAAGACGGGCGTTAAAGGTAGTTTCGGCATCATGGATCGCTTCGAGCGCCTTGAGGTCGTCCGGCGTGGGGTCCTTTTCGGGGTCGATATGCTTGCGGAAATAGGGCTGTATCTGGCTGGCGATCTTGCGGCTGGTTGCGTTCGTCGGCTCATCGTCGTCGCCCTTACTTTCGCTCGCATCTGCGAAACCGCGTTGCGCGTTGATCTCACGAATGTGGATGAGGCCAGCAAAGGGGTTCGCACCGATTCCCTCCGACAAGGGCGGCAGGGGATGCGGCTCCACCGGCTCTGTCGTGTTGAAGCTTGCAGGGTCCAAAAGATGGGCGTTGAGCTCGAACAGGTCCTTCAGGCGCTTGTCCAGAAATTCCCGAAAGTCGCGTGGCCAAAGTGCGAACCCGTCGGCCGTTCCGCCGCCGGGTTGTAGCGTCAGAGCGGCCTCTCGCGCGGCTAGGTACTGCGCCTTGATGTCCGCCCCCTTCTTTGGCTCTAGGCGCAGGCGCACGCCCTGCAAACCACCAGTCCAGGTAAGTGTTGGGATCAAATGGGCGACATGGTGCAACTCTGAGGTGTCAGCATGGAGCCAGACGTCGAGGAACGGAAGCTGAGCGAGTAGTGGGCTGAGATCCGCCTCGGCATCCTGTGTCCAGGCACTAGCGATTTGTTCGATCGCGGCCCAGTTGGAGGCTGTAACATCGCGCGTGTCCATGCCGCCGCGATCATTAAGGAATTTGCGCAGCGCCTTCATGGCCGATGTCTTGCCGCTGTTGTTGGCCCCGACTAGTAGCGTCTGCTTGTCAAAAAGGTCCAGACGGGCGCGCCGCAACTTGCGAAAATTGAAGATTTCAATGCGTGTGAGTCTCATAAATCGGTTTCCCTCGCACAGGAATTGCTGCGCTCATGGTTGGGTATATACACTTGTCCTGCGGGTTTGTAGGTGCGCACAACCGCCGCGAGCGCTGCCAGTCTTCACATGTCGGGATACTCGCTTTCCGAGTTCAAAGGCACCACGTCCCCAAAGTCCGCTCTTAAGATGCCCAAGGGCTCTATTGCATCTGCAGCGAATGGCTGCTTCCCGCCCTCCGAGCTAAGCGCTTGTTGCCCGAAGGCGAGAACCGCTGCGATAGATGAAGTCTCCGCGCTTCTCGCCTTCTCCTATCAGTCACTACCAACTACCCGGCGGCAGTCTTACTAAGATTGCGCGGCAGCGTTATTGGGAATGCCGCGTCAGTTCAGTGAAAATACGCACTCAAGCGCCACATTAGTGTCTTGGTTATCTGTGGCTAACTGTTAGCAATACGAAATGGAACTCTTGCACAAACCCACTGCCCAGGCCGCTGCATTGATGCAGGCTCTCGCGCATATCCCATCGCCGAGTGTCGACGCGGATCGTCCTTTGTCGCTTCTGTCGCGCTGTCCTATTGCTGGCGAAACCCCCTTGGAAGACGTTCCCGCACTGGCCAAGCTGGCCCGCGTGGGTCAAGTCCATGTGAAAGATGAGCGCGCCCGGATGGGGTTGGGCAGTTTCAAAGCCTTGGGAGCGGCATATGTCATTGCGGTCGACGCCCATAAGGGTGACGTGGCGCGCCAAACCTATGTGACCGCAAGTGCCGGCAATCACGGCCTGTCGGTTGCTGCGGGCGCGCAGGCGTTTGGCGCACAGGCAGTCATTTTTCTTGCTGAGACAGTACCGGAGGTTTTCGCAGATCGGCTGCGTGGATTAGGTGCAGAGGTACGCAGGCACGGTGTAATTTATGAAGAAAGCATGTCGGGTGCCGCCACTGCAGCTGAAGAAAACGGATGGATACTTCTCTCTGACAGCTCTTGGGAAGGGTACTGCGACAAGCCTCACACGCTGATGGAGGGCTATCTCGTCTTGATGCATGAAGCGATTGCTCAGATGCCCGAGGCACCCAGCCACATTTTCTTGCAAGCCGGGGTTGGAGGGCTTGCTGCCGCAAGTGCGGCCTATGCCCGCAAAGCATGGGGAAATACGCCACGGATCATTGTGGTCGAGCCTGACGCGGCACCGGCGATCTTTGCGTCAATCAAAGCTGGAAGTCCGCAGATCACGACCGGCCCAAGTTCACAAATGGGACGGTTGGATTGTAAAGAGCCATCGTTGATCGCTTTGAAGGGACTGGCGCATGACGCTGATGACTTCGTCCTGATTACAGAGGCTGAGGGGGCCGCAGGAAGTGCAGCCTGTGCTGCTGCCGGATACGCATCAACATCGTCTGGCGCAGCTGGTTTCGCGGGCTTACTGGCTGCGCAAGCTGATCGTGCGGCATTGGGCCTGTCTGAAGAGTCCCGTGTGCTCATCATCCTCAGCGAAGAATCAACGTGACGCCCGCCCCGCTGCGTGGTTTTCCGGATAGGGAATTCGAGCAGCGCACGAGGGCCGCACAAAGCCTTATGGCAGAAGCCGGATTGTCGGCACTTGTGCTTACGACCGAGCCAGAGGTGCGATATTATACGGGGTTTCTAACCCGGTTTTGGGAAAGCCCGACCCGCCCGTGGTTTGTCATCCTACCCGTAGACCGCGCACCAATCGCGGTCATTCCATCGATCGGCGCACATTTGATGGGCCGGACTTGGATCAAGGACATCCGAACTTGGCAAGCGCCTGATTACGGAGACGACGGCATTGGGCTGCTTGCTGAGGCGCTGCGCGAAGTGACCCCGGCGGGCGGTCAGATCGGCATTGCTGACCAGATGGAAAGCCATGTGCGTATGCCGCTGAGCGATCTGAAAACCCTCGAGGAACGGCTTGAAACGCGGGTTCTTACGTCTGACCGCTGCATCACGCGACACTTGCGCATCATAAAGTCCGATGCCGAGATTGACAAAATAAGGTTCGCAGCGCGGATCGCTGGTCGGGCTTTTGATCGCATATCTGAGATTGCCCAAATTGGGGTGCCGCTATCGGGTGTGTTTCGATCCTTCCAGGTGCTTTGTTTGGATGAAGGGGCCGACTGGGTGCCTTACCTTGCCGGTGCGGCGGATCAAGATGGCTACGGCGATGTGATTTCGCCAGCGACGGACAAGGTACTGGTCAAAGGCGATGTGCTGATGCTGGATACTGGGCTGGTCTGGGACGGGTACTTTTGCGACTTTGATCGCAACTATAGCGTGGGCCCTCCTTCCGCCGCCGTGCAGAGCGCACATAGCCAATTGATAGACGCGGCGGCGGCTGGATGCGAGGCCGCCAAGCCCGGCGCCGTGATATCTGACCTGTTCCATGCTATGAATGCAGTCATCAACCCGGATGGCCAGCTGATGGAAGCCGGGCGTCTTGGGCATGGTTTGGGCATGCAACTGACCGAATGGCCGTCTATTATCGCTGTCGATCACACTCCGTTGGTTCCAGGGATGGTGCTGACGCTGGAACCTTCGGTAAAGTTACCCAGTGGCAAGATCATGGTGCATGAAGAAAACATTGTGATCCGCGAAGGCGGCGCGGAATATCTGTCCGCCCCGCAAGATCGCCAGATCCGGACTTTGTAATGCCTGTGTCCGCTGACCATCGCCCCACGCAGATTGGCCTGATTGTCCTGCAATCGGATGAAACACTTGAACGCGATATGCGCATTCTTCTTCCGCAGGATGTCGAATACCTCGTAACACGGGTCCCTTCTGGACAGAGTGTGACACCTGATAGCCTGCAGTCCATGGACGCCGCGCTGACGCAGGCCGCCAGCTTGTTTCCGGTCGGAGCCAAACTTGCAGCCATCGCATATGGATGCACCTCCGGCACAGCTCAGATCGGCGCAGATCGCATCGCAGCGCTTGTTCAAGCCGGTGTTTCTACCCCAGCGGTAACTGAGCCTGTGTCTGCTCTGATTGCAGCATGCAGGACGTTGAAGGTGACCCGCATCGGCTTGGTCAGCCCCTATATCGCAACCGTTTCGGATCGGCTGCGCGTGGTTTTGGCTGATGCCGGTGTTACCGTCACCCGGTTCACAAGCTTCGATGAGCCAGTTGAAGAAAAAGTGGTGCGCATTCCGCCTGATGTGATCACGCAGGCCGCAATCGACGTTGGTCAAAACCCTGATTGTGAGGCGGTATTCTTATCCTGCACAAACTTGCGAACATTGGATGTGATCGAGCCGGTCGAGGCGCAAACTAACAAACCCGTATTGTCGAGCAATCAGGTTCTGGCATGGCATCTGGGTGAAGTTGCACGCCTGGAGATGTCGCCATCAGGTGTGGGGGCACTGTTTCAGGGGGGCTAGCGCGCCAATAGCGCAGCTCATTCAGAGTTCCGCTACTCTTTTCACCCAGTGACGTACCCATCGGCACCAAAGAAGTGCAGGTTTTCGAGCGGGAACAACAATCCCACAGCCGTGCCGGGCTCAAGATCAGTGTCGCCGGTGATGCGCACCGTGATCTGGCCCGCGTCGCCGCAAGCAATGATCACGAAGGTATCGGCGCCAAGGTACTCCAAAACATCGACGGTTCCCTGAATATGTCCACCTCCTTCCTCCACCAACTCGATATGCTCAGGGCGAATCCCGACAGAGACAGCCTGATCGGGCAGTCCGACCGATGGAACGGCCGCTGCTGGCATGACGTTCATCCGAGGTGAACCTATGAATTGCGCCACGAACAGGTTGGCCGGTTTTTCATACAACTCCCGCGGGCTTCCGACCTGTGCGATTTTTCCGAACTCCAGAACAACAATCCGATCCGCCAGAGTCATCGCCTCAACCTGATCGTGGGTGACATAGATCATCGTTGATTTCAGTGTCTGGTGCAGTTTTGCGATCTCGTAGCGCATCTCGACCCGCAGGGCTGCATCCAGATTGGAGAGCGGTTCGTCAAAAAGGAATGCTGTTGGATCGCGTACAATGGAACGGCCGATGGCGACGCGCTGGCGCTGTCCCCCGGACAGATCTTTCGGCCGCCTGCCCATGTAGTCATCGAGCTTCAGGACACGGGCAGCCTCTTCAACCTTGGCATCTACCTCGGCTTTTGGAAGCCCCGCCGATTTTAGCGGGAAACCAACGTTGTCACGCACCGACATGTGCGGATAGAGGGCGTAGGATTGAAACACCATCGCAAGGCCGCGCTTGCTGGGCGGTTCAGCTGTGGCGTCCCGATCTCCGATCATGATTTGCCCGCGTGACGTTTCCTCTAACCCCGCGATCATGCGTAGCAAAGTGGACTTTCCGCATCCCGATGGGCCAACGAAGATCACAAACTCACCTTCTTCGATCTCTAGATCGACGCCCTTGATGACTTGTGCCGCACCAAACCACTTTTCGACACCCTTGAGTTGGATCGATGACATTATGCTGCCCCTCGTTTGTCTTCCAGATTGCGGCCGGCCCAGCCAAGCCAGACTGCCGCCGTCCAGGTAAAGGTACCGCCCCCAGCCGGGGTGCCGTCATGGGGGTTGTAGTACTCTGCAAAGCCGTTTTGTTGCATGAGCAGCGCCGTGTCGGACTTGATCCGCGCACCCAAGGCGTCGATGCCTTGCTCTTCCATGCCTGACCCCACCAGGTAATTCATGATCGGCCATGTAGGACCACGCCAATAACGCAGGGGCTCAAAACCCTCCGCCTCGGGATCGAAGCTGGCGAGTGCGTAGGTCGCGGCATCTATCATGCGCCGGATCGCCGGTAAGGCGCGCGCATCGTTTAACCCTGCATACCAGCAAAGGGCTGAGGCATTGGACAACACCCCATTGAACGTCCCGGCATGGACGCCGCGGCTGTCATAGCCTTGGATGTCCGGGTTCCAGAGGGTCTCCGCACCGGCCTCGAGAACTTTGATCCAATCTTCGATCTCCGAGACGTCTTCGCCAAAGCGGCGACCCATATCGACCATGTCCCGTTGCGCCCGCAGAAGCGTAAACGTCATCGTCGGGTCGGCCACGCGGAACGGGTTGATGGCCCGCAGTTTGGCCTGATCCCAGTTCACCGACGCGCCAATTTGGACCAGTTTCAGGTAACGATCGTAGTCATATTTCGTGGGTCGCATGGCAGGATCGACATGGCTGGTGTCGCGGCGAGTGTACTCGCCCACGTCATCCGCATTGATCGCCTTCATGGCGCCATCCCAGTCGGGTGCGTTGTCGCGTCCGGCTTCCCAAGGATGGGTCACGCAGACCGCGCCTTCATCCAGCCGCCACTGCATGAACCAGCGGTGCCAGGCGTGCAGCTTTGGCCACATCGCGCGCGCGCGCGCTTCGCCGGCTGGATCCATGGCTAGCATCTTCGCCATGAAGCTTGCGGCAACGGGCGGCTGGCTGATCCCTGAAGACGCAATCGGCCCGCGCCCCTGCCAGACATCCGGCCCGGGAAAATATCCCGGATCAGGGCGATGAAACAGGATATGAGGCACCATGCCGTCGTTCCATTGCCCCGACAGCAGCGTTTCCAATTCCGTCCAACCGCGATCCGGGTCGAAGGTGGTGAACCCCCAAGCGGCAAAGGCGCTGTCCCAGTTCCATTGATAAGGATAAAGGCCATGGGTCGGCAGCGTATAGCCGCCCTTGTCGTTCTTGCGCAGGATGTCGCGGGCTTGTTCATCTAGGTTCATATCATCCCTTTACTGACCCGGCGGTCAGACCTTTCGTCATGAAGCGTTCCAACCCAAGGAATAGGGCCATGATCGGCACTGTTGCGATTACAGAGCCGGCCATCAGGTGTTGGCGTGGAATTTCCGAGGAGTTGAGCGAGGCAATCCCCCGCGTCAGCGTGAATTTCGATGGATCATCCAGCAGCATGAAAGCGAGCAGGAATTCGTTCCAGGCGATCATGAAGACGTAGAGCGAAACCGACGCCAGCGCCGGCAGCGACAAGGGCAATGTAATCTTCCAAATCACCGCCAGACGCGACAGCCCGTCCATAAGGCCCGCCTCTTCGACCTCTCCCGGAAGGCCGCGGAAATAACCCTGCAGCATGTAGAGCGCCACGGGGATCGTTGTGACCGGGTAAATCATCACGATACCCCAGAACGAATTGCGCAAACCTGTCATCGAGAAGGCGATGTAGATCGGCAGGGCCAGCACGATCATCGGCACCATGTAGATCAACAGGATCGAGCGCGAAAAGGCCGCCCGCCCACGGAACCTCAGCCGCGCAACGGCATAGGCGCCGGGGATCGCAAAGGCCAGCGTGATGAAGACCGTTAGCACCGAGATCGAAAACGAATTGAACAGGTAAGTGCCAAAATTGAACTGGGTGAAGAGCTCATCATAGGATCGGAACAGCTCCGCCCCTTTTGACAGATCAATAGAGAAGTCGAGCGGGTTCTGGATCAGTTCGGATTGGTTCTTCAGGCTCGTCATCACCATGACGTAGAAGGGGATCAACACGATTGCGGTGAAAAAGATATAGCCAAAACCGGTCAAAAACCGGATCACCGCCCCTTCGAATTCGTGACGATTCAATGCACCCGGAACGACCTCCTTCAAGATCGGAGTGAGGGAGACCACGAATGATGCGCTCAAAAGGATTGCCCCGAAGACCGAAGCAAATCCGCTGGTGTCCGGCCCGACAAGCATTGGGCCGATGCCCGATAGCAGTCCCACCATTGAACCAATAAATATCCCCGCTTGGACTGTTGGGCTTCGACCCAGGGCTACCATCACGCCTCCCGCAACCGCACCCCACAACAGCGACAGCATCACGCTGGGGCGGAAGGCTTCTCCGGTGCCAAACGACATGGCCACGGCAACCGTTACCGAAAGCACGATGAGCCAGAGCCCGCCCAATGCGGGGCCGGTGACATATCCATGACGGATCATAGGCCTTCCTCCCGGCTGATGAATTTTAGGAAAAACAACGAGAACGTCAGAAGGCAGCCAAAGATAACCACGGCCACGGCGGCCCCCGCGCCAATGTTGGAAATCGCAAAGGCCTGTTCATAGACATTGACGGTCAGTGTGCGGGTTCCAGCGTTCCCGCCGGTGAGCAGGAAGATGTCGTCGAACTTGTTGAACGTCCAAATAAAGCGCAACAGGAACAGGACGCTGAGAATGCCCAGAAGCTGCGGCACACTCAGGGCCCAAAATTGCTGGAAGGGCGATGCCCCATCCATGTCAGCGGCCTCATACATGTCCGTGTCGATGCTCTGCATCCGCGCGAGGATGAACAGGAACGACAGCGGGAAGTAGCGCCAGATTTCAAAGATTGTCACCATGATCAGTGCCAATGGCCGTTCGCCAAAGAAATTGATGGCCTCATCCGTGACGCCCATCTGAACCAGCAGGGCGTTGGCAGACCCCGAGAATGGGTCAAACAGGATCAGCCAGGCGAAGGCGACCGCAATGACTGGTGAGACATAGGGGAACAAATAGAGCCCGCGTAAAATGCCCTGTCCTTTGAAGGATTTGTTGAGCAACAAGGCCGCAAAAAGTCCCACCAGCAGCGCGCCGATCGTACCGAAGACCGTATAGAAAAGCGTGATCCAAAGCACCTCGAAGAACTCATCGCCATTAAAGATGCGCTTGAAGTTGTCCAAGGTGAAGGTGCTGTTTGTGAGAACATTTGACGAGCGGCCATCGACTAACGCCTCGCTGTCTTGTGGGCGGATATCATTGTCGAAATAGACCTGAGAGACCGTCACCGGGAAGGTCAGTGTTTCGCGAAAACCCGGCTCCCAATCACCAAACTCGCATCGCAGATCGCGGCCCGACAGCGTGCAGCGTTCGTCCACCAAGAGAACTTCCAAGCCCTCGGGGATCACGTCCTCGATCGAGACATTCACAATTGGCTGGTCTTGAGACGAATTTCTTAACCGGTAGCGCAGTGTGGCTTCGTCTCCCGGTGCTTCGGGGCTGCCACGCAAGTCTTCGCGCAGCACAACTTCGGGTGCACGCAGGTCGGACAGTTGGACGGGTTTGACAGAGATCCAGAAGATCGCAAGCAGCGGTAGGATCACGACCAGCGCCACGGCCGAAATGGTCGGCGCCAAGAGACGCCACGCAAGGCGTGCCTCGCGTTTGCCCAAAGGACCCGTGCCGGACGGTGGCTGTGCGTCGACCATTCGCTTCTACGCTCCAGAATTGGGGTGTGAGGGGTATGAGGCGCAACTTATGCTGCGCCCCACAGAGTGCTGCTGACTACTCGACCGCAGCAATCGCTTCGTTAAGCGCAGCTACAGTTGCTGCCGCGTCGCGCTCACCGTCGATGTACTCGCGCACCAGACGGTTGATCACTTGGCTGTTGATGATCTTGGAAGCCGCAGACAGCTGGCCGTCCTCAACGCCCCAACGCTGGGCAACGTCAAGGCCTCCAACGATCTCTTCGATCATCGCGGCGTCATACAGTTCGCCCAAGGGGGCACGACGGTCGACACCGACATCAAGCGTGGCCCAAAGCTCTGAGAACGCGGATGGATTGTCCGCCGTACCACGACGCACAGGGAACTTGCCCTCGGGTGCAATCGCAAGCGTGGCGCCATAGCCCTCGTTCATCGAATAGGTCACGAACTCCATCGCGGCGTCCGTTGAGGCGTCTGATGTGATACCGAAGTAGCGCACGTCACCCCATGCCGCACCATCTGGATTGGATGGACCAGAGAAGTTCGTCACGATGCCAGTGGCTGCCGCCAGAGCAGACGATGTTGGATCGTCGTTAATCGTGGGCGGGGCGCTGTCGCGCAGACCAGCCAGTTCGTCAAGAATGAAGGGCGACCAGATGATCATTGCCGCATTGCCGCTGAAATAGAGGCTGCGGGACTGATCCCAATACAGATCACCGGGAGGCGACGCCTCGGCGATGGCTTTGTAAAACTCCAGAACCTCGATGGTTGCAGCCTCATCCAGTGCCTGAACACCGTCTGGACCAACAGGCGAGACGCCATTGGCAAGGAAGACATGCTCCAGAACCTGGCTCATGAAATTTTCGTCGATCTTGGTCGCCGCGACAAAGCCATACATTTCCGGCGGGTTGTGGAGGGCATCAACCGCGGCAAGGACGTTGGCATAAGAGTTCGGCGGCTCAAGGCCAGCGGCCTCAAACAGATCCGCGCGATATACCAGCATCTGTGTCCAACCATCAACAGGAACAGAGGCATAGCCGCCTTCTACGGCAGCCATGTTCAAGGCACCTGGCGCGAAGGTGTCCGCGCCCAGAGCCTCGATCACGTCTGTTGCGGAATCTGTGTCCAGAATACCGGCTTCAGCCCAGGGCGCCGCATATTGCAGCGTGTGATAGATCACGTCGGGCAGATCGCCAGCAGCAAAGGCCGCCGTGGCGCGGGTGCCCAGATCGTTTTCGGATACTGGGATGACCTGCACCGTGTGACCTGTGCTGGCCGCAAAGGCCGCGGCCATTTCTTCCTGACGGGCCAGCCTTTCGGGCTGCTCTTCTGTTGTCCAGAACCGTAGCTCCTCCGCCTGCGCTGCCAATGCGCCGAGTATCAGTGCTGTTGCTGCTCCGGTACGCATGAGTGCTCTTGTTTTCAGTTTCATAGTCTTCCTCCCGTTGAGACTGGTGGTGTGGTTAAGGTCGAGTGGTGGCGGGCCCTGTGGACCCGCGGTCAACAAAAGTGGCCTTTGCGGTTTCGCGCAAATTGACCGGGTCTTCGCCCCGAATACGCCGAATCAACAAGGTCGCGAGCCGCATGCCGGCGTCGCGGGTGTCCACTGCGAATGTGGTCAGTGGCGGTTGCGCATGAACACCTTCGGGGATCCCGTCATAAGCGATGACAGACAGATCCCGTGGAATGGACAGGCCCCGCACCGCTGCGGCGCGGTAAATACCAAGGGCCGCGAAATCCACTGCGCAGACAACGGCTGTCGGTGGAACGGGATGATCCAGCAGCAAGGATCCGACCCTTTTGCCATCTTCGATCGTCACGGCACCTTCGGTGACCAGATCCGGATCAACCGTCAGCCCCGCCTGCGCCATCCCTTCAAGAAATCCGGCGTAGCGCAGGGGTGCATAATTGTATTGCATACCGCCATTCACAAACCCGATCCGCTTATGACCAAGCGATACAAGATGCAGTACCGCATCGCGCATCGCGTCTTCACCAAGAATATCGAACCAGGCGCAGCCTTCCGAGTTGTCTTGCCGTCCATACATCACGAACGGCACATGCGCCTCACGAAGCAGTTTGACCCTGGGATCATCATTCATCGTTCGCGGCAGAACAAACCCATCGGCTTTTCCGTCCCGCAACAGCGATTGGAACATCTGGATCATATCGTCGTGACTGTCGGATGCGGCAACGGTCAAGGTCCAGCTCTCGGAGCTCGCTCCGGCGGACAGCCCTGCCAGGAATTCCGCAAGAAATGGACGCTGCGCGTCGTGATCTGACAACTGCAACACCAGCCCCAACGACCGGGTGCGACCTGTTTTGATTGCCTGCGCATGGCTCAGCGGCAGGTAGTTCATCGTCTTGGCCATCCGCCGGACCCGTAACTGGGTCGCTTCGGAGATATCCGCGTAGCCATTCATTGCCCGCGAGACCGTCGACTTGGTCAAACCAAGCGCCTCAGCGACGTCGTTGATCGTCACACGACGGCGCGCCTCCCTGGCAGATAGCTTTGCGGTGGACAAGCCCAATTCGAATCTCCCCACCGGAACGCTGATCTCCGAAACCGGTTTCGGCAACAGAGAATTGTTGGCTGCAAGTGGGAGCGCGCTTCGGCACTCCCTTCGCCGCCCTTTATTGCGGGGTCATTTCGCAGAAAAATTGCCCGACAGTGCGGACATCAGAGGCGCACTGCGGGGCAGTGGTTATTGCGGCGCTTCAATCCAGCCTGAGTGGGCTCCGAGTACCGGTTGCAAGCCCTTGCTGCTGCAGGCGGCTTACGGCCGGATCGCCGGGCCCGGTGCGTCCTCAACCGTAGGACTGTTCAACTCTAGCGAACCAGCCTGCGGGCAATGGGCCGCGCCAGCAGATAGCCCGGCAGCATCGACAACGCACCGACGATGGCGCTGACCAATACCTGATCGTAGTCCACGACCGTGGGACCTTGGAAGAATTGCATGATACCAAAACGCGACAGCAGCCCGATCTCGGTCAGCCAGTCTTGTAGCCATATGCGATATTGGGTGAAATAAACAAACATGATCGGTATACCGATCAGTAAGCCGAACTGGCTGGCAGCCCTGTCCTGCCGCTTTTTCAACTGACGGGCGGCGCGTGCTTCTGCGGAACTATCCCACATCACCGGTCCACCTTAAACCTGCTCCAATTCGACCAGACAGCCGTTGAAATCCTTGGGGTGCAGGAACAGCACGGGTTTGCCGTGTGCGCCGATCTTGGGCTCGCCTCCGCCCAGAACGCGTGCGCCTTCGGCCAGCAGGTGATCGCGTGCCGCGAGGATATCATCCACCTCATAGCAGACGTGATGAATACCACCCGATGGGTTCTTGTCCAAGAAACCTTGGATCGGGGAAGCGTCGCCCAGAGGATAAAGCAGCTCGATCTTGGTATTGGGCAAGGTGATGAAAACCACGGTCACACCGTGATCAGGCTCGTCCTGCGGTGGCCCCACATCGGCCCCCAGCATGGTGCGGTATTGCGCGCTTGCCGCGTCCAGATCCGGAACGGCGATAGCGACGTGATTCAAACGACCGATCATAGGCATCCTCCCTTTTGCACAATATGCCGCGCCGCAGCAAAAGTTGCAACGCGCGATCAGCTTAAGGTTCTGTTCACCTTGTAGTGCTTTGAATGTGCAGGGGCTGCAACCAAAGGGAAGAATCGCGATGGATGCTTTGACGGATCTGATAGGAATACGCACGCCAACGGCACATCGGCCATTGCTGGGGGTTACGGTGCTGGTGGTCGAAGATAGCCGCTACGCGAGCGAGGCTGTCCGGCTGATGTGCCTGCGATCAGGCGCGCGGATCAGGCGGGCCGATAGTCTGGAAACCGCACGGCGGCACCTGGCTGTTTATCGGCCAACGGTGGTGTTGGTGGATGTCGGGTTGCCCGACGGATCGGGTCTGGCCCTGATCGAAATGCTGGCCGACGCAAACCCGCGGATCGAGGTGATACTGGGCATCAGCGGCGAAACCGGGATCGAAGCGCCTGTGCTGGCGGCGGGGGCCGATGGCTTCATCGCCAAGCCGATCGACAATCTGTCGGCATTTCAGCACGCGATCCTGACGCATCTGCCGGCGGATCGGCAACCGCCCGGACCGCGCCTGTTGCACGACGAAATCGTGCAGCCCGACAGCGTGGCCTATCACGACGATCTGAACCATATCGCGCAAGTGCTTATGGATAATGATACCGAGAACCTTGATTATGTGACCCAGTTTCTGGGCGGTGTCGCGCGCAGCGCAAAGGACCACGCGCTGGACAAGGCTGTGCGCGAACTGATCCTGCAAAAGACCGAAGGTGGTAACCTGAAACCCCGCGTCGCGGCCCTGTCGGAAATGGTGCAGACGCGGATCGCGACGGCAGGACCAATTTAGCCAACGAAACGGAAATCGGGCGGATAGGCATGGAACCCGTCGAATTCGGCCTTGCCCACCGGGGCGCCGTGGTTGCGCAAGATCGCGAATGCCATCGACAAATGGAACCACAAATTGGGAATGGCAAAATGATGCAGGTAATCGGCACCTGACTGATCAAGATCGGCAAACCCGGCCCGGTGTATGATCCGCCGTTCGGCGGCACCTTCAAAATCTGCAGGACGAAGCGTCATGATCTCTGCGCGGGCTGCATTCAGGTGCGCAAGCAGGCTGTTGGCGTCATGCGCACAGGGTCGTTCCGCGATCGTGCGCCCGGCCAGTGGCAAGGTCGCACGCAATGCAAACCCGGCCACGATTTCAAACTGTTCGGCACAATTGAACATGTCCGGGTGCAGCCGCGTCGCCAGCATGTCGGGCGTGGCGTGGCCCAGCAATACGCCCGCGCGGTCCAGCGCCTGCAACGCTACCGGAACCGATGCGGCAAACATCAGCTTTCGGGCGGCAGCACCCGCAGACGCAATTCGCGCAACTGTTCGTTCTGCGGTTCGTTTGGTGCATCCATCATCAGGTCTTCGGCGCGCTGGTTCATCGGGAACATGATGACCTCGCGAATATTCGCTTCATCCGCCAGCAGCATCACGATCCGGTCGATGCCAGCCGCACAGCCACCATGCGGTGGCGCGCCGTACTGGAACGCGTTGACCATGCCGCCAAAACGCTTCTTCACCTCGTCCTCGCCATAACCGGCAATCTCGAACGCTTTGAACATGATTTCCGGCTTGTGGTTCCGGATTGCACCAGACACCAGTTCGTACCCGTTGCAGGCCAGGTCATACTGATAGCCCAGTACCTCCAGCGGATCACCGTTCAGCGCGTCCATCCCGCCTTGCGGCATGGAAAACGGGTTATGTTCGAAATCGATGCGGCCGGTCTCATCGTCCTTTTCGTAGATCGGGAAATCCACGATCCAGGCAAAGGCAAAGCGGTCCGTATCGGTCAGGCCGAGTTCATCGCCGATCACCGTCCGGGCCTTGCCCGCGACGGTTTCAAATGCCTTCGGCTTGCCACCCAGGAAAAACGCCGCATCGCCCAGACCAAGGCCAAGTTGCTGGCGGATCGTCTCGGTCCGTTCCGGGCCGATGTTCTTGGCCAGCGGACCGGCTGCTTCCAACCCATCGCCCTGATCACGCCAGAAAATATACCCCATCCCCGGCAAACCTTCCTTTTGGGCAAAGGCGTTCATCCGGTCGCAGAACTTGCGCGAGCCGCCGCCCGGCGCGGGGATGGCGCGGATCTCAGTGCCGTCCTGCTCCAGCAGCTTGGCGAAAATCGCAAACCCGGAACCGGCGAAATGTTCGCTGACGACCTGCATCTTGATCGGGTTGCGCAGGTCAGGCTTGTCCGTGCCATACCAAAGTGCGGCATCGCGATAGGAAATCTGCGGCCAGTCGGCAGCGGCATCCACCTTGCGGCCACCGCCGAATTCCTCGAACACGCCGGCGAGCACAGGTGCAATCGTGTCGAACACGTCTTGCTGTTCAACAAAGGACATCTCCATGTCCAGTTGATAGAAATCAGTCGGGCTGCGGTCAGCGCGCGGGTCTTCGTCGCGGAAACAGGGGGCGATCTGGAAATACTTGTCGTAACCCGACACCATGATCAGCTGTTTGAACTGCTGCGGCGCCTGCGGCAGGGCGTAGAATTTGCCCGGATGCAAACGGGACGGCACCAGAAAATCGCGCGCGCCCTCAGGCGACGACGCCGTGATGATCGGCGTCTGATATTCGCGGAACCCGGTGTCCCACATCCGCTTGCGCATGGAGGCGACAACATCCGACCGCAGCTTCATGTTGTCCTGCATCGCCTCGCGGCGCAGATCCAGATAGCGGTATTTCAGGCGCGTTTCCTCAGGATACTCCTGATCGCCGAACACCATCAGGGGCAGTTCCTTGGCCGCACCCAGCACCTCGATCTCGCGCACGAAAACCTCGACCTCACCGGTCGGCAGCTTGGGGTTGACCAGTTCCGGATCGCGCGCCTTGACCTCACCGTCGATGCGGATGCACCATTCACTGCGGACCTTTTCGACATCGGCGAAGGCCGCCGAATCCGGGTCGCACAGCACTTGCGTGATCCCGTAATGGTCGCGCAGATCGATGAATAGGATCCCGCCATGATCGCGCACCCGATTGACCCAGCCCGACAAGCGGACAGTCTGGCCCACATGGGCGGCGGTCAGTTCGGCACAGGTATGGCTGCGATAGGCGTGCATCTTCAGGTCCTCAACGGTCAAGTGGTCGGCCCGATACACCTCTTTGGCCTCCATAAGTCAACCGCCCGCATCATCTTGTCAAAAATACACCGCCCGAAGGTACCAGTTTTGTGTGGGCAGGGCGAAGCGCATATGGGTATTTCGTGGCAACACACTGTCATCTTGATGTAAATCACGTTAGCGATTTCGACAGAACACTTTGACCCGATACGCATCTGAATACAGCCAATTGATATGACCAATCGCAGGGCGTGACGAAAGCAGACGATAATGCAGAACGATTCCCACCGGCCAAGGGTACTGGCCATCGCCGAAGCCGCCAATCCTGAATGGGTCAGTGTCCCGCTAGTCGGATGGTCGTTGGCGGCGGCCCTGCGCGAGGTCGCGGATGTGCATCTGGTCACCCAAGTGCGTAACCGCGATGCGATCCTGCGGGCAGGCTGGCGGGATGGCGTTGATTTCACCGCACTGGATACAGAGACCGTGGCCCGCCCGATGTGGAAGCTTGCCAGCATATTGCGCATGGGCGAAGGCAAAGGATGGACGGTCACAACGGCCATTGGGGCCGTGACATACCCCTATTTCGAATATCTGACCTGGAAGAAATTCGGTGCCGATATCCGTGCAGGCCAGTATGATCTGGTGCATCGTATCACCCCATTGACCCCCACCGCCAACAGTCTGCTGGCCAAACGCTGTGCCCGCGCAGGCGTGCCTTTCATCATGGGGCCGCTGAATGGCGGGGTTCCGTGGCCGAAAGGTTTCGATGGCGAACGCCGGCGCGAGCGCGAATGGCTGTCATACATACGCGGTGCGTATAAGGCGCTGCCGGGCAGGGGTGCCACGCTGCACCATGCCCGCGCCATCCTCGCCGGATCGCTGCACACGCAAGGAGAGATCCCGGACCGTCATCAACAAAAATGCATCTATCTGCCCGAAAACGCCATTGATCCGGCCCGGTTCAGTCTGACCGCTGCACAGCCCGGCACGTTGCCCCTGCGCGCGTGCTTTATCGGGCGACTGGTCCCTTACAAGGGTCCGGATATGCTGATCGAGGCGGCTGCAGGGTTGCTGGCAGATGGCCGGTTGCATATCGATATGATCGGCGACGGCCCCATGCTGGATGACCTGCGTGCGCTTGCCAAACGTCTTGGCGTGGCGGATCAGGTCACGTTTCACGGATGGGTGGAACATGGGCAAGTGCAGCAGATCGCCGCAAAATGCCAGCTTTTCACGTTTCCCAGCATCCGCGAATTCGGCGGCGGCGTTGTGCTGGAGGCGATGGCCCTTGGTGTGGTTCCGGTGATCGTTGATTATGCCGGGCCGGGTGAGCTGGTTGTCCCCGGCACGGGATATAAGGTTCCGATCGGAACCCGGGCCGAGATCGTCACCCGCTTTCAAGCGAAGCTGGAAGAGGTTGCCGCTGCACCAGCCGCCCTGCCCAAAATGGCGCAAGATGCCCAAAACTATGCCAAGGCGCATTTCTCGTGGTCGGCCAAGGCGCATCAGGTGGCGGCGGTGTATGACTGGGTGCTTGATCGCAGGGCCGACAGGCCCGCGCCATTTCCCGCACAGATCCCTGATGCCTAGGTTTCTGTGTCGTGCAGTCGGTGATGTCGCCTGAACCGGCAGGTCTGTTCACCTCGTACGGCGGCTCGTGTACGGCCCTCCATCATTGCGCTCTTCATTGCCATGCAAGATATCTGCTTTCGCGGAGTGCGAACAAACACGCCGGTCCGCATCAAAATTCCAGAATTTTGATCCCCCCCTTGCACATAACGGCACCATCCCTATAACCCGCAACAATTTGCATCATTCAGGGGCAGGCCCATGCCAAAGCGCACCGACATCCAGTCGATCATGATCATTGGCGCGGGTCCCATTATTATTGGTCAGGCCTGCGAATTCGACTATTCCGGCGCGCAGGCCTGCAAGGCCCTGAAAGAGGAAGGGTATCGCGTCATCCTCGTCAACTCCAACCCGGCGACGATCATGACCGATCCCGGGTTGGCGGACGCCACCTATATCGAACCGATCACGCCGGAAATCGTGGCCAAGATCATCGAAAAGGAACGGCCTGACGCGCTGTTGCCCACAATGGGCGGACAGACCGGCCTGAACACATCGCTGGCACTGGCCGATATGGGTGTGCTGGACAAGTTCGGGGTCGAGATGATCGGCGCCAAGCGCGAGGCCATCGAAATGGCCGAAGACCGGAAACTCTTCCGCGAGGCGATGGACCGGCTGGGCATCGAAAACCCTAAGGCCACGATCATCACCGCGCCGAAGAAGGACGGCAAGTTCGACATCAAGGCAGGCCTGCAATTGGCCATCGACGCCATCGAATATGTCGGCCTGCCCGCGATCATCCGTCCGGCATTCACCCTTGGCGGCACCGGCGGCGGCGTTGCCTATAACCGGCAGGAATATGAATATTACTGCCGGTCCGGGATGGAGGCATCGCCCGTCGGCCAGATCCTTGTCGACGAATCCCTGCTGGGCTGGAAAGAATTCGAGATGGAGGTCGTGCGCGACAAGGCCGACAACGCCATCATCGTCTGCGCCATCGAAAACGTGGACCCGATGGGGGTTCATACCGGCGACAGCATCACCGTCGCCCCGGCCCTGACCCTGACCGACAAGGAATACCAGATCATGCGCACGCACAGCATCAACGTGCTGCGCGAAATCGGGGTCGAAACCGGCGGGTCCAACGTGCAATGGGCGGTCAACCCTGATGACGGGCGCATGGTGGTCATTGAAATGAACCCGCGTGTGTCGCGGTCGTCGGCCCTCGCCTCAAAGGCCACGGGTTTCCCCATCGCCAAGATCGCGGCGAAGCTGGCGGTCGGCTACACGCTCGACGAACTCGACAACGATATCACCGGCGTCACCCCCGCCTCGTTCGAACCCACAATCGACTATGTCGTCACCAAAATCCCGCGCTTCGCCTTCGAGAAATTCGCAGGTTCCGAACCCTACCTGACCACTGCCATGAAATCCGTAGGCGAGGCCATGGCCATCGGCCGCACCATCCACGAATCCATGCAAAAGGCCCTCGCCTCCATGGAAACCGGGCTGACGGGTTTTGACGACATCGACATTCCCGGCGCCCCGGACAGCGCCGCGATCACCAAGGCGCTTGCCAAACAAACCCCCGACCGGCTCCGCGTTATCGCGCAGGCCATGCGGCACGGGCTGTCGGACGAAGACATCCACGCCGTCACCAAATTCGACCCATGGTTCCTTGCCCGCATCCGCGAGATCATCCAGGCCGAAGCGGAAATCGCCGTCAACGGCCTGCCTGTCACTGAAGACGGGCTGCGCAAAGTAAAAATGCTCGGCTTCACCGATGCCCGCCTTGCCAAATTGACCGGTCGGACCGAGGACAATGTGCGCCGCGCCCGCCAAAACCTTGGCGTGACGGCCGTCTTCAAACGGATCGACACCTGCGCGGCGGAATTCGAGGCCCAAACGCCCTATATGTATTCCACCTACGAAACGCCGGTAATGGGTGAGGCGGAATGCGAGGCGCGGCCAAGCGACCGCAAAAAGGTGGTCATCCTCGGCGGTGGCCCCAACCGGATCGGGCAAGGGATCGAGTTCGATTATTGCTGCTGTCACGCCTGTTTCGCCCTGACCGATCAGGGCTACGAGACGATCATGATTAACTGCAATCCGGAAACGGTCAGCACCGATTATGACACCTCCGACCGGCTTTATTTCGAACCGCTGACGTTCGAACACGTGATGGAAATCCTGCGGGTCGAACAGGAGAACGGCACCCTGCACGGGGTCATCGTGCAGTTCGGTGGGCAGACCCCGCTGAAACTCGCCAACGCCCTGCATGACGCAGGCATCCCGATCCTCGGTACCTCGCCCGACAGCATTGATCTGGCCGAAGATCGCGAGCGTTTCCAGCAGCTTGTCCAGAAACTCGACTTGAAGCAGCCGCATAACGGCATCGCGTCAACCGACGCCGAAGCACTCGACATCGCCGAGGGCATCGGCTTCCCTCTCGTCATTCGCCCCTCTTTCGTGCTGGGCGGACGCGCAATGGAAATCGTGCGCGATATGGACCAGCTGCGGCGCTACATCTCTGACGCCGTGGTGGTGTCGGGCGACAGCCCCGTCCTGCTCGACAGCTACCTGTCGGGCGCGGTCGAGGTTGACGTGGATTGCCTGTCAGACGGTCAAAACACCCATGTCGCCGGCATCATGCAGCATATCGAAGAGGCCGGCGTGCATTCCGGTGACAGCGCCTGCTCGCTCCCGCCGCATTCGCTGTCCGACGCGGTGATCACCGAAATCCGTGCGCAGACCGAAAAACTGGCTAAGGCGCTCAACGTTGTCGGCCTGATGAACATCCAGTTCGCGGTCAAAAACGAAGAGGTCTACCTGATCGAGGTGAACCCTCGCGCCTCGCGCACCGTGCCCTTCGTGGCCAAGGCCACTGATAGCGCCATCGCCTCCATCGCCGCGCGACTGATGGCGGGCGAACCGCTGTCGAATTTCCCCCTGCGCGAACCCTATCCGCCCGCCGAGGACCCGATGACCGTCCTGCCCTTGGGCGATGCCTTCACCCTCGCCGACCCGAAAACCCCGTGGTTTTCCGTGAAAGAGGCCGTTCTGCCCTTCGCCCGTTTCCCCGGCGTCGACACGATCCTTGGCCCCGAAATGCGGTCAACGGGCGAGGTCATGGGCTGGGACCGGTCCTTCCCCCGCGCATTCCTCAAGGCGCAGATGGGCGCGGGTACCAACCTGCCAACTGAAGGCAATGTATTCATTTCAATCCGGGATACCGACAAGACGGCGGATATGATTGATGCGTCCAGAATCCTCCTGTCGCTTGGCTTCAGTATCGTGGCCACACGGGGCACCGCCCGCTGGCTGACTGAAAACGAAATTGCCTGCGAAACGGTAAACAAGGTCTATGAAGGCGGGCTGACCATCGTCGATAGGCTCAAAGACGGGCACATTACACTCGTCTTCAACACGACCGAGGGGCAAGCGGCCATCGACGACAGCCGGTCCATCCGCGCCGTCGCGCTCTACGACAAAATCCCCTACTTCACGACCGCCGCAGCGGCGCATGCGGCTGTTCTGGCGATGCAGGCACGGGAAGAAGGGGACGTTGGGGTGCGGGCGTTGCAGGGGTAGCGCATGTCGTTCGGGCCGAGCCGATGAACCCGACGCTTTGACGGCGCAGATAATTTCCCCTTTCCTGCAGACGCGAGACGTCACCTATTGCCGGGGACGTGCCTCGGCAGTCTGCATTGCGGTGCCGAACGCTGAAAATGTGGTTTCTGCGCCATGCAGAATTTCAGAATATCGCCGACTTTGGGCACCTTTTGTTTCCAATTCGGAAAGCAACAGACGCCAGCGATCACTGGCAATCACATCACCGAAGAAATTGTGCCTGTGCATAGGCAATGCCTTCCGAAGGTTCCTATGGATCACCTGCGCGCCGAACCGCGAGCCATGCAGCACATAGAGCATACCAAGGGCCTGACATGGCGTTTGCAGGGTGAGGCCTGCATAAGGTCCCGGCCATCCGTGATCTCGCAGGTCATCACGCAGCAATCTTAGCTCGGGCTGAAATGAAAAGGCGTGCGGCATGTTCAAGCGGATGCTGATCTGCTCTGCGGCTTCGAAAAAGGCGAGGTGCCGCGACAGGATGGTTGCGTATTCCTTTCGCCCAAGGTCGGCAGCCATCAGTCTGGAAAGGACAGGGTGCGTGTGCAACGCTTCGTGCGACATGCGTGTTTCATCGGCGATGCGTGCACGCACGCTTGGTGGCGCAGCCCTCTGGCGCGTTTGCTCAAGCAGCTTCAAAGGGTTGCCTTGCGATATTGGCGGCTGATTCCGGCTTGCCAAAATAGAAGCCCTGAATGCGGTCGCAGCCGAGATCCGAGAGGATATTGACCTGTTCCCTCGTTTCCACACCTTCGGCAAGGGCCTGAATACCCAAGGTCTGCCCAATGCCGATGATGGATTTGACCACGTTGCAGGCTGCTTTGTCAGTTGCGATCGGATCAACCAGACGCTTGTCGATCTTGAGCCGATCCGGCTGCACCTTGAGCACCGCAAGAATTGACGTCCGGCCAGCGCCAAAATCATCAATCTCAATTCCGACTCCGGTTTTGCGGAGTTCATCCAGAGCGGCGGCAAATTCAGCATCGTGATCATCAAGATTGATGGATTCGAGCAGTTCGAGCGTCACGTGTTTGGCACGGTCACCGATTCCTTTAAGATCATTGATGAGGTCCTTCGACTGAAGCCGATCAAAGGAGACGTTGACAGATACGGGGGTCAACTCACTCCGGTCATTATGCCATTCCGTCTGCTGATCGATCGCCTTGAACAGCATGGCGCGGTCAATCTCGCCAAGGGCGCCCATCCGCTGGGCTGTTTCCAAAAAGCTGTCTGGCGTCAGAACGCCCCTGCTGGGGTGCTGCCATCTTGCCAGTACTTCATATCCGACGATCGACTTTGTGCGCAAATCCACCTGCGGCTGAAAATAAGGTACAAATTCGTCACGCTCGATCGCGGCTTCAATTTCCTTTTCAAGATGTCTTCTTACTTTGCTTTCGTCTTCCATATGGGGCGAAAAGAATTCGCACACACCACGGCCGCGGGCCTTTCCGGCGTAAAGGGCCAGATCTGATCGCGCGAGTATGTCGCCGCTTTCGTCCTGGCCGATCTCAAATGACGTGATGCCGATTGTGCAAGACATCGTGACTTCGGCACCGCCCACAAAAATCGGTTCACGCAGCTTTTCATTAAATCCCCAGCAAATGTCCTGAATATCCTCTTCGGTGTATTCACCGGGCATGATGAGCGTGAATTCATCGCCGCCGATGCGCGCGACTTGCCCTTTGCCGTCGGCGGCCAGCTGAAGCAATGCGGCAATGTGTTTGAGAACCGCATCGCCTGCCAGGTGGCCGAAAGTGTCGTTGATGCGCTTGAAGTGATCGACATCTATATGGCAAAGCCACATCGTATTCTGCCTCTGTGCCCGTGGCACCAGCTCTGCCAGACGCTTTTCCAGGCCGCGTCGGTTTTTGACACCGGTCAGCTCATCATGATGGGCATCATGGTTTGCATGCACCAATGCATTGTGCATTTCCGCATTTGACTGGCGCAGTTGCCGTTCCCGCATGGTCTTGTGAAAGGACATTTCGATATTGCGCAGGCCAGATTGCAGGCTGCGACTGGCCTGCAGCACGCCTTCGTCCCAGACCTCTGAACAGCCTTTGGTCTGTTCAAGATATGCCGCAAACGAATTGCGCGGATGCATCGCCTCTGGTCCAAGATCAAGGCCATCAAGCTTTGCATTCGGGTTGCCCGCCCATAAATTGTTTTGACAGATCGCTTTTCGGAAAACCTTGAGTCGGGTCTTGTCGTCCCATGACGCCGAGTGCAGGACGCCGCCATATGTCAAAGCAGTCGACGGGAGCCCTTTGCAGAAACGGTGCAGGTCAGATGTGGCAACATAGCCGCGGCCATATATCTTTCGCCATGTTTTTGCGGCCACGTCGATTGTTGTCAGGCACTTTGCCTCGGGAACCTCTCCGATGATCCAGTTTGTTGTTTCGGATTCGAACTGCATGCCATCGGCTTTGAGAAGTCTGAGAATATCTGGCCCACGTTTCGTGATAATGTGCGCCAGCTCATCCGGCGTTTCAGCATGATCGGCGTCCTGCAAGATTTTTCTGAGCAGGCTTTGTGTCGCCCCATTCGCCAAGGATCGTTGTCGCTCCAGCAGCCGTGCCACGTGATTAGACGCAAGATCCGAAAGGACGTGGCAAAGGGTCAGCTTATTGGGCGGAACCTGAAGACGGCCCGCCAAATGATGACACGAAATCAGCCCCCACAGCCGCCGCTGCACAAAAATGGCAATCGCAAGCGTTGCCTTGACGCCCATGTTGGTCAGGTATTCGAGATGAACGGGCGATGTATACCGAAAGGCGGACCGCGATTGATCAAGGACGAACGGCGTATTTTCGCGTAAGGTCGAAACGACGGGTTCAAGTGGTGCGTCAACTTCCATGACCTGACGTACCTTATTGAGCTGAAACAAGTCTCTGGCAGGTTTTGGAATATCCCCGGACGGGAATCTGAGCCCCACATAACTCGGCACCGACGCATCGGATCGCGCTTCAGCAATGACTTCACCGTTCCAATCGGGATCAAATTTGTAGATCATTGTGCGATCAAAACCGGTCAGGTTTTTGACACCGCGCGCCAGTGCATCGAAGTATCGGGGCGCGTCGCAATCATCTGACAGCGTTGCCTTGTCATGCGCGCTGGTCAGTTCCTGAACGCAGTTTGCAAAGAAATGATTTGCGTTGTCATCCAGCCCCTTGTCTTCGTCAATATAGGTCAGGTCGATGCCGATATGCCTGTCCGCTTCGAACATACTCGCCCAGACGAATTCGCCACCCAGCAGCCGCAGAAAGCGCGGCTGCCCCGGTTTTCCAGAGCGCAGCTCTTTCTTGATCTGGTGACGGTCATGCGCCTGAAAAACATCGCCAAGGTTCTGAGGGTTGCCGTAGGTCTGGTGCAATGTCGCGTTGCACGCGACCAGCATTTGCGTGTCGGGATCAATAACGATCAGACCGGCGCCATGTTGAATGGCACCAGCGCGGTGCAGCACGGCCTGTTCACAGCTAAGATTGTCTCTCGGGGCTTCTTTCATCGACGGAGCTCCTGTTAGGGTCGCCCCAATCGATGACAAAGCGATATAAATATTCGGTGAATTTCCGACAAATTCAAAAGGTGGCTTTGTCGGCGCATGTGAACGACAGCGGCGATTTCGGCTTTTCTCTTTGCATTGCTTCGGGGGACCGATCCGTTTCGGGTTGGGTATCGTAAGAGGAGCGAACGCCAGAAAGTCCGCAAATCCTGTCACGCGCGTTGTTAGATCGCCCCTTCCATTTCTTCGATCCAGCCATCCAAAAACACATCGAACCGCGCGTCGGGTTGGCGCAGCGGGAACACCTCGGCAAAGGGGTCTGGGGCGGCGATCTGGCTGCCACTCATTTCCTGCAAGACGTTGTGCCCGCAGAAGGGGACATAGGTTTCCGAATAGCCGCCTTCGTGGACCATCACCAGTTTGCCATCGCAGATGTCAGACGCCAGCGCCATCACCTGTCGCGTCATATCCGTGAACGTCTCTGCCGTGGCCAGCATTCGCCCCAGCGGGTCATTGGCCGCCGCGTCATAGCCACAGGCGATGATCAACACGTCAGGCTGGAAAGCCCGGATCGCGGGCAGGGCAAGGCGATCCATGGCCCGCAGATAGCCTGTGTGCCCGGTGCCGGGTGGCAACGGAATGTTGAGGTTGTAGCCGGCACCCGCGCCTGAACCCCGGTCGCTGAAAGCCCCTGTGTCCATTGGATAGTTGCGGTCCTGGTGCAGCGAGACCGTCAGCACATCCGAGCGGTCGTAAAACACCGCCTCCGTCCCGTTCCCGTGATGTACGTCCCAATCGAGCACGGCAAAGCGGCTGGCCAGCCCTGCCGCGCGGGCGGCCTCAATGGCGATCCCGATATTGTTGAGCAGGCAGAAGCCGTTGGGGTAATCCGGCAGGCAATGATGCCCCGGTGGGCGTGAGAGGCTGTAGGCGTTTTGAACATCGCCTTGAAGAACGGCCATCAGGGCCGCCTTGGCGAGCCCTGCGGATTGGGCGGCCAGTTCATAGCCGCCCGGACCGAAAGGGGTACGCCGCCCCAGTTCGCCCCCGCCTGCATCAGACAGCGCCTTGAATTCATTCAGATAACTGGCAGGGTGAACGCGCAGCAGGTCATCCTGTGTCGCCGGATCTGCGCCGCGCATGTCAAGGTCGCGGGCAAGGCCGGTGACTTCGATCAGGTTCTTCAGCCGCCGCTTGGTTTCGGGGTTTTCGGGCAGGCCCCCATCCAGCGGCTGCACCAGTCCACCGACGGGCAACATGCCGGCGTAGTTGCCGCCGCCATGCCAAAAGCAGCGTTCGTCCCAGAAGAAACCTGTTGTCATGATGTCGATCTCCTTGCGCGCATCCTCATGCTGGGGACTGGGGATGGCAAGCGCGACATGTCGGATAGCTTTGACGTTCAGATCAAAGATGGACCTAGGCAGAACCGGACATCGATCTGCGGAGCAATAATGGTTGCAAAGAGCCCATTGCAGTCATTTTACTTAGTATGCAAACATGTCCGCATGTTTAAGATCAGTGAAAAGGCACGGCGGATGGAGCTTCGACGTACAAACGGCACTAGGGAAGTCCCGAAGACGCCGGAAGTCGAACCACATCGCGGCCCAGAGTACTTGACTGCTCATGCATGCTTTGACTGCAACAAGTCTTGGAAAATGATTCCTGACGAAAGTGGACATATCTGTCCTGAATGTGGGCAAACAGTTTGTATTATGGGTCGATCATTTAAAGTCCCCAAGAAGTCTGATCGAGAGCAGTGGGGAAAGGTAAAAAAGCTTTGGAAAGCCGGTTTTCGCTTCCATAGCTATAGAAGCTATCCCGAAGCCGAGAAGCTGCCCGACCGGCTTTCCGAAGTTGACGACTTCATTGCGCGCAATCCTGAGCATCCATTCAGGCTACCCCAAGGCTAAGCACACTGCCAAAGTTGATCGGCCGCTTAGTCCCGCAAAGCACTCGCTCAAGCAAACCGTGTTGAGCGTCTGGTTTGACCGCGCGTTGATCGGCGTTGGGGTCACAGCTGTGTGTTACACATGCGAAGCCTGCCTCAGAAACTCGGCCCTATTGGTTTGAGGCGCCACGTACGACCGTAACAGTCTAAATCAGCGCGTTCTGGATATGTTGGAGCACCGTGTCCGGGTCTTCAAGTTGCGGCAAGTGGCCAAGACCGGGAAGTGCAGTGAAACTGGAGTGCGGGATCAGATCGTGCAGCGCTTTGCCGCGGGCGATGGGGATCCATGGGTCGTCTGCGCCCCATAAGATATCGACAGGGCACCGTATCTTGCCAAAAAGTGGTTCAACCTCGGCGGTGTAGCGTTCATCGGCCTGGGCGAACTGGCGGTAGAAGGACACGCCCCCCGCTTCGGTCAGCCATGGGGCGATCAGCGCCTCCAGATCATCGGCGGCAATGGGGTTGGCCAGCGCGCCTTTGATGTAAGCTGCCACGATGGCCTCATGGATATGGTCGGGCAAGCCCATGAAGGCGTCGACATGCTGGCCCACGTGATCGAAGAAGGCTGACCCCCATGGACGCATGGCGACCACATTCATCAGGACATAGCGGTCATAATCGCAGTCATGCAGCAGATGCGCACGCAAGGTTGTTGCACCACCGAAATCATGCGCAATGACGATCGGACGATCCAGGCGCCAGTGGTTCAGCATCTGCGCGAAGACTGCGCCCTGAACGTCAAGCCCGGTGCGCTGATCCTCTCGCATCTCGGACCCGCCATAGCCGGGCATGTCGTACCAGTGGACGCGGTGGGTTTTGGCAAGTTCCGGGATGATCCGGTGCCAGCTGAAAGAGGACCAAGGCCAGCCATGGGCCAGGATCAGGGGTGGGCCGTCGCCCGCCATGCCGCCTGCGACATATCCTGCGCTGGTCTGCAAAGATTGGGTCAGTGCCCAGTTCACTTACCCGTCTTGCGCAGTTGATAGATGCCTTCGGGCAGGTTCAATGCGGCCTCCAGATCGCGCAACTGGCTGAATGACAGGGTGATCCGCACCACATCATCAATGCGCGGATCATATTGGGTCAGCGTGACGCAATCGTCGAAACCGTTGATGATCACGTCCTCTTTCAAGGGCGCTTTGCCCTCATCCACAAGGGTGATGACCGTGGCGTCATAATCGTGTTCGATGGTAAACATGGGCACAGCCTAGCGGTGCGCTGCTGGTGGTGCAATCAGGACTGGCATCAATCCGGGTGGCATGGTTATTCTTGGGCGCAAGATTGGGATGTAATGGAGTATCTGATGCGATTTATGTCTGTTGCCTGCGCGCTTGCGCTGAGCGTCTTGGCGGCCTGTGACGAACCGGCGGTTGTCGATGATCTGCCGGCTGTAGCACCTGTTCAACAACAGCCCGCCGGTCCAAGATTGTCCAGCCGTCAGGCGATGAACAATTTCAACGCGGTCGTGCAGCGTCTGGAACCTGTGGCAGAACAATATTGCCGCCGTCAGGCCCCAAATCTGAATTGTAATTTCAAGATCGTGATTGATGATCGTCCTGCATCCGGGCCCAATGCATTTCAGACCTTGGACGCCAATGGTCGTCCGATCATCGGCTTTAACCTGCCCCTGATTGCCGAAGCCCGCAACCGCGATGAAATCGCCTTTGTCTTTGCGCATGAGGCGGCGCACCATATCGAAGGGCATATCGCCCGCCAGCAAAGCAACGCGACCCTTGGCGGGTTGCTGGGTGGGATCGCCGCCGCTGCCGTGGGTGTGGATGCCCAAAATGCGGACAGATTGCAGCAAGTGGGCGCGACAGTGGGCGCACGCAGTTATTCAAAGAACTTTGAGTTGGAGGCGGACGCACTGGGCACGCGGATTGCTGCCGCCGGAGGCTATGATCCGCTACGCGGGGCGCAGTTCTTTTTCCGCATTCCCGATCCGGGTGACAAATTCCTGGGCACACACCCCCCCAACGCGGATCGTCTGCGCACGGTGCAGCAGGTGGCTGCGGGGCTGTAAAGATCAATCGGTGGCGTCGCGGCCCGCAAGCCTTCAGGCCTTGTATTGCAGTCGCGTCGTCGCTCCATTGCGCCCGCGCAGGCGCACAAAGATGGCTACAACCGAAATACCCACCCAGAATATCTGGATCATCGCTGACGCCAGGTTGAAGGAGTGTGACAATCCAATCAGGACCATCACAGCCGCGATAGCATTGATGACAAAGTATAAAATACCCTCGGTCTGGATCTTCCGGAAGGTCAGCAGGGCATAATTCAGGACATAAAGCCCAAACCCTGCGACGCCAATTGCGTCAAAGACCCCCGGATCCAGTGTGCTAAAATAAGTGCTCATCAATATGTCCACTACCTGCGCAAAATAGCGCAAAACTCGTCTTTGTGATGCAAAATGGCATCCATTGGTACTATGATGATCAGGTTAGGATCGGGCCTGCCATTTGTCAGGTCTGGCATTCCTTACCTTGGGTCACTTTCGCCAACCGCGACAGGAGGGACGAGACATGGCAATTACCGGCGCTTGCGATTGTGGTGCCGTCAGTTACGTCTTTGATCACACCCCGCGGTGGACAACCTCTTGTAATTGTTCGATTTGCCGCAAGCTGGGCGCGCTGTGGATCTATGCCTATATCCCGAAGATTACGGTGACGGGTCCCACAGACAGCTATGCGCGCGGCGAGAAGTCACTGGCGATTCACTGGTGCAGGACATGTGGCTGCACGACCCATTGGGAAAATCTGAAACCTGAGGGGGATGATGCACGGATGGCGGTTAATCTGCGTCTTGCTGATCCGGAGGTAATTGCCGGGGTTCGCGTACGCCATTTTGACGGGGCCGACACCTGGGCATTCCTCGACTAGGTGATCGCGCTGATCCCCATCGCGATGGCTGCAAAGAAACAGGCCGATGCAGCGACCACGAAGCCATGCCAGATCGCCATCGCATATTTGAGTGTAGCTGATGAATAGGGGATCACCCCGATCGTATAAAGCAGTCCGCCTGCCGCGATCAGCATCATCGCCGATCCCGGCACAATCGGCCACAGCGACCAGACTAGCGCGAGGCTGAGCCAACCCATCACCAGGTAAAGCGCAGGGTCCAGCCGTCCCGGCGCACGCCAGAAAAACAGTTTCAGCGTCATGCCGATCAGCGCCAGACCCCATACGATGCCAAGAATGACGTAGGCAAACCAGGTGCCGATCATGACCACAAGCGGCGTATAGGTTCCCGCGATCTTGAGATATATCGCTGCGTGGTCCACGCGCCGGAATGCCGGGCGCAAGGTTTCCCACGGGGTGAAGTGATACATGGCCGAGGCCACGAATGTCGCGATAAGCGTGGCCCCGTAAACAGAGATCGCCGCGATCTGACCAGCCGTCGCCATCCCGGCGGTCCAGACGATCAGAACAATGGCCCCCGCGACGGCACCGATGACACCCACCGCATGCATGGTGCCGTCGGCAATCCGCTCTGATCTGGCATAGGTTGGATACATCGGCTCTCCTGACGGTTGATCCCTACGGTATGGCGGTCACAGTGTTCGTCAATTGTTTCGTTGGGTCAGTTGCGGGCTTGGCAGGGTATGCGCAATCGCGCAGGCTGGCCTTTGTCCAAATATGACACGGAAAGGGTGACAGATATGTGGCAGCAAATCATGCGGGTGCGACAACGCGCGATCTGGTCGTGGGAAGGCTTTGTCCATGTCGCCAAGACCGAAGGATCGCTGGCGCAATGGCTGGTCGCGAATGCGGTTTTTGCAACGCTTGCCTTTGTCCTGCCACTTAGCGCGGGCGAGCGTGGTCTGCTGTTGATGGGCGGGATCATTGTGCTGGCCGCGGAATGCCTGAACACGGCTATCGAACGTGTGGTCGATGATATTGGGACGGAACGCCGCGATGCCGCGAAACAGGCCAAGGATTGCGGCTCTGCCGCGGTTGCCGTGACCGCGATTGCTGTGGGTGTGGCGTGGGTTTGCGTGATTGTCGGGCTGATTGTCTAACGTTGTTTTGTTGCGGATGGCTTTCTTCACCTTGGTGGCGCACTAACTGCATCACACGAAAGACAGGAGATCGCGGATGCGCCTGACGGCACTGATATTAGCACTGTTTCCGATGGCTGCTTTAGCAGTGGGCGATGATGACGACACCGCCCCAACCCCGTCAGAGACCACCAAGACCTGCGCGGACGGCCTGATTTGGGATATTGCTACACAAAGCTGCATGACAGCCGAGCAAAGCACCAATGATGACGGCGCACGGCTAAAGGATGTTCGCGAACTCGCCTATGAAGGCCATTATCAGGCGGCTTTGGATGTGCTGGATACGCTTGAGAACCCCCAAAGCCCGCTGGCCCTGACCTATTACGGTTTCGCACATCGCAAGGCGGGCCGAACCACGTTGGGCATGTTCTATTATCAGACCGCACTTGCGGCCGATCCCGACAACCTGTTGGCGCGATCTTACATGGGCCAGGGTTACGTGGTGTCCGGCGATATTGCGCGCGCGCAAGTGCAATTGACCGAAATCCGTATGCGCGGCGGGCGCGATAGCTGGGCCGAAGCCGCACTTGTACAGGCGATTGCGGCCGGGCAAGGCTATTCCCACTGACTTGATCCATCTCAAGGACGGCGTGTTGCATACCTGTTAGCAAAGGTCATCTGCGAACGGGAGATCAGTCATGCAAACCATGGGAAAACCACGCGACCATTTCTGGCGGGTTATCAAGATGGCCAAAGCCTGCGAGGTCGACCTGTCGACCGCCTTGGATGAGGGCGAGATCGATGTGGACTTCTATGCAGACATGATCACAGCCTGCCGGGGATGTGCACAGGTCGAAAAATGTGACCGAAAACTTGCCGATATGCCGACCTTGGAGGAGGCGCCGGACTATTGTGTAAACCGCGAAACATTTGCACGGCTGCGGACGGCCTGACTTCTCCGCAATGGCAGAAGAAAGGGACGCCGTGGAATGCAGCGTCTCTTTGTTATTGATGGCATTGCTCTAGAAATTCAAAAGCGCCTGCCGCGACGCCCCGACATAGCCGCCTGCTGGAGTGCCGCCTCCGATACCGCCGCCATACATCATGCCGTAGATTTCCAGCGCGGCGATATCACCCAAAAGCGCAAAGCTGGCGGTCAGGCCCTCGCCAACGATTCCGCGGGCAATGTGGTATTGTTCGAAATTCTCAATCGCACTTTTGCCGCCGCGTGCTATGACAACTGTGTAAATCGCCTGGAGATTGGCACCTACGACACTACCCATTTGTGCACCGCCGCCGCCATAGAGGCCGCAGGCGCCATCATCGGTCCACCAAAAGCCGCCATTGGCGCTGAGGCCCACACTGGTAGATGCATCAGCAACAAGACCGAGTGCGAAAAGTGTTTTGCTGCCAGAGGTATTTGTCAATGCCGCATCAGCATCTGATTTGAGCGCGTGCGTTGCGTGTTTTGTGAAATCAGGCGCCCCCAAAAACTCACACCTTTCTGCGACGCCTTTTGCATCCTCGGTTATTTTCAAACCGGGGCTCTTTTTGATCGGCTTGCATCGCCCAATCAATTCCTGCAGGTGATCGTATTCCGCGCCCGTATGCGGTGACCATTTTTCAAAATCACCAGGCATTTCCAGGGCTTCATACGGGAAGGACTTGTTAATGACCGGGCCAACGGGTGGTTCAACGTGAACTTGAACCACCTTTCGTTTCCGATCGACAGCAATCCGCACTTCGGTCCTCATCGGCCATGAGAAGAATGTTTTTTGATCGGTCCAATGATTTGCATGTGATAAAACGAAGGTCTGTGTGTCCGTATGGGTTGGAATGCTGACTGTCAGTTTGATTGTGAAAGTCGTCCCTTTGACAGAAATGTGTGGTTTGACCGAAACGGCCCCCGAACCAAGTGCGACATTTGCCGCATGATCGACCTGAAATGATGTAGATGGAATTGTATTATGACCGTCCATTGGTCTGTCTCCCTTAACTCAAATATTAAATACAATATTCACGAGAAAATGAGCTCTCGATGCACTGACCCTTGCATTTGTGACGTCACTTATCGGTGCCAATTGACACTCTTTCTTCGGCCAAAAGAATGTCCGTCGCGAGTTTGAATATAAGGTATTGATATTGAATAAAAATATTTTTTATGCTGAGACTAATGCCCACGATATGGACACGGGACTGTCGCGTTTTTAGCGTCGAGATGCCTTTGCTCCATCACGCCTAGAGACGCGATGAAGCATTCAAATGCAATTGTGAAATGGTCACGTATCTAATGGATTCATTTCACGTGGCGTGTCTCTGGATGCAATGCTGTGCCCAGAATGTGATCCGCCCGGTGAATTACCCGTTTGGCGCTGCCCACAATCTCGGGCTGCGGAGGTTGGGCAACGTTCAAGTCTTTCCCAGGATAATTCAATGTCGACAGGAAATGGCGCATGCAATTGATCCGCGCGCTTTTCTTGTCGTTCGATTTGACCACCGTCCACGGCGCGTCGGCCGTATCGGTGTAGAAAAACATCGCTTCTTTCGCCTCGGTGTAATCGTTCCATTTGTCCAGCGACGCCTTGTCGATAGGGGACAGTTTCCACTGCTTCAGCGGATCGGTTGCGCGGCTTTCAAAGCGTGCCTTTTGTTCGTCCTGCGTCACCGAGAACCAGTATTTGTAAAGGCGGATACCCGAGCGGGTCAGCATCCGTTCGAGCTCTGGCGTCTGGCGCATGAATTCAAGGTATTCGGCAGGCTCGCAAAAACCCATCACACGCTCGACACCGGCGCGGTTGTACCAGCTGCGGTCGTAGAGAACCATTTCGCCCGATGTGGGCAAGTGGTTGATGTAGCGTTGAAAATACCATTGCCCCTTTTCCTCGTCGGTGGGTTTGTTCAGTGCCACGACACGGGCCGCACGCGGGTTGAGATGTTCGGTGAACCGTTTGATCGTGCCCCCCTTGCCAGCGGCATCGCGTCCTTCGAACAGCAGAACAAAGCGTTGGCCAGTCTCTTGCGCCCATAGCTGTACCTTAAGCAGTTCGGCCTGCAATTCAGCCTTTTCCGCCTCATACGGGCGGCGGGCGAGCTTGGGCAGACTTGCCGGTCTACGGCGGCTGCGTGGTTTCGGTTTGGCCTCGGCAACGGTGTCCTTCATGTCCCTCTCCTTTATCTGGTTGGGGACTGGCTAACAGAAACGGGCGTTTTGCGCCTTGATGTGGGTCAAGGGGTGCGACAGTGCGGTTCTTTGATTTTCATGCGGTTCGCGCTAACCTTACGTCACGCACCCCAGCAGGAGGACTATCATGCGTCTTACCGTACTCGCCTTTGCCTTGCTGCCGATGTCGGCATTTGCACAAGAGACCACCTTGCCCGCCCCAACCGAACCCGTCGCCCAAAGCTGTGCTGTGGGGATGACATGGGATGCCGGCGCGCAGGCTTGCGTTGAACTGGCCGAAACCGCTTCGCCAATGAAGGATCTGTCGGGCGGCAGCGGCTGCAATTACGGCGCGGCCCGAGAGGTCACGTCTTAAATCCCAATCCTGAGGCCCAGTGCCAATTGAGCGACCGCAGATGAAGAGATGCGGTCGTTTTTTTCGTATGATGTGTGGTCGTCACCGTCGCAGAGCGGCCGGTTCACCGATTGCCCGCCTCTGATGGCCGGGGCAACGGACGCGTAGATCAGGGCGGGATGGATAAACAGAGCGCAGCTAACCCCGCGGCGGGCCTAGTGCACGACATCTGGGAAGCGTCTGGACCTCGGGGTGGGTGCGAAGCGCCCTCCCCATGGGGGAGGTCCGGGCGCTGCCCGGCGATGCCGGGCGGGAGTAAAGAGATTATAGCCGCTGACATGATTTAAGAGACGCCACTAGCTGTGGTTCAAGACAATCCCACATGGTGGTCAAATCATCTTTAGTTGGAAGGTGGCTTTCTGAGTGTAAAACCCTCTGTAAACTCTCGATTGAGTCAGATGATGTTCCGCCTTCAATTATTCGGAGAGCATCTCTTTGCAAACCTTTCTCCAATAAACCTCTATCGAACAGCGTTTGATTTATATGTCGTAAGTCTCTCGTGAGTTTGTTCTTGGATTGCATACCGTTCTTATTGAGAAAGTTTTGAGCCGTGAGGTCTATTAGCGTCCGGAGTACGACTGCCACTGCGAATTTGTTCTTCGTCAAATCAAGATGATATTGAAGTTGTTCCCAAGCCAGATGAATCTTGGTTTGTCCTTGAGACCAGTTGAAATGGTAGTTCACATGACGTGGTATTAGGGTTGTTCTTTGGGTCGGTAATGACTTTTTCGCTACTGGTGTATCGGAAGTAGCTTTATTAGCTGCACTTTTCTTTGCTGGCGGAGAAATTGGCGCACTCTGCAAAGCAGGTAACAGGCCTTTCGAGTCAAGCATATCTATGTATGCAACTTTATTTGCAGCCTTCAGCAACTCATTTAGCGTAAGGCGCTTCTCGCTCATATCTTCGACCAGTTTTAATAGAAGCTTGGTCGTATTTTCCGGTGATTGCGCGGACGTCAACCGTCCCTTTGAATCCTCAGATAGACCAAGCCTCTCACGATGTTTTCTTGCGGATAGGAGTCTATCTAACGTGGAGCGCTTTATCGTGAGGGCTTCATCATGATGCCCTTGCGCGATTAGATAGTCCTCTATTCTCTGTGACCAGGCATAGTCAGACCTTCCGCTGACTCGGTTGGCGTGAATAGCCTTTTCTCGCGTGCCCCAAGGTAATTGTCCTTCGCCTTCTTGAACTCCGTTGTGACGAGTTTCGAGAATTTGCTCAACAACATCAGTATTGTCCTCGACCTGGCATGTCAGGCTTGTTGAAAGTCTGGAGCCCGCTTCTTGATTGAGCGAAGCGAAGAAGCTTTGATGTTCAGGGGGTGCTTGGCTGGGTTGATGAATGAGTTTCACACAAGTAACTCGGCGATTGCCGTCTCTCACAACGTACTTATCGCCATCTTTCACGACTAGTGGGCTATCAAATACCCTACCAACACGCGCGATCTTGGCCGCTAGCTTCCTCATCTCTTTTGATTTGTTGGCGAACAGCCATATTATCGCTGCTTCCTCTGATCCGGTGGGACCGTGCCGATCATTACTAGGATTCACAGTTAGATTGGAAACGTTGATGTCTTTGAATTTCAAAATAGTCAGACCTGCGAAGTAATTCGCCCCCAGAGATCGTACTCGTTGGCGTCTTCAACTTCAACATGAATCACTTCCCCAACGCTCAATCCCTCAGCCCCCTCGTCAATAAACAGATTCCCGTCGATCTCCGGCGCATCCGCCCATGTCCTGCAAGTGGCGATGCCGTCTTCGTCGATGTCGTCCACGATGACCTCCAGCACGCGGCCGACCTTGGCGGCCAGTTTTGCCTCTGAAATCGCTTGCGATTTGGCCATGAAACGCTCCCACCGCTCTTGCTTGACCTCGTCGGCGACGTGGTCGGGCAGGGCGTTTGACCGCGCCCCGGCGACGTTTTCGTATTGGAAGCAGCCGACCCGGTCGAGTTGCGCTTCGTCCAGCCAATCGAGGAGGTGCTGGAATTCGGCCTCCGTCTCGCCCGGGTAGCCGACGATGAAGGTGGAGCGCAGGGTGATGTCGGGGCAGTCGGACCGCCAGCGGGCGATTTCGTCCAGCGTTTTGGCCCCTGCCGCAGGCCGGGCCATGCGCCGCAGCACGTCGGGGTGGCTGTGCTGGAACGGGATGTCGAGGTATGGCAGCACGCCGTTATCGGGGTCCGCCATCAGCGGGATCAGGTCGCGCACGTGGGGGTAGGGGTAGACGTAGTGCAGGCGCACCCAGGCCCCCAGTTGCCCCAGTTCGCGGGTGAGGTCGGTGATGTGGCTGCGCACCTCGCCATCCTTCCACGGGTTCGTATCGTATTTCCGGTCAAGCCCATAGGCGGAGGTGTCCTGGCTGATGACCAGGAGTTCCCTGACCCCGGCCTGCACCAGCTTTTCCGCCTCGCGCAGCACCGCGTGGGCGGGCCGGGAGGCGAGTTTGCCGCGCATGTCGGGGATGATGCAGAATTTGCATTTGTGGTTACAGCCTTCGGAAATCTTCAGATAGCTGTAGTGGCGGGGGGTCAGACTGACCCCGGTGCCGGGCAGCAGGTCGATGAACGGATCGGGCGACGGGGGCACGGCGCTGTGGACCGCGTCCAGTACCTGTTCGTATTGGTGCGGCCCCGTCACGGCGAGGATTTGCGGGTGGTGTTCGCGGATATAATCGGGTTCGGCCCCAAGGCAGCCGGTGACGATGACCTTGCCGTTTTCCTGCAGCGCCTCGCCTATCGCATCGAGGGATTCCGCCTTGGCGCTGTCGAGGAAACCGCAGGTGTTGACGATCACCGCCTCGGCCCCCGTGTAGTCGGGCGAGATCGCGTAGCCTTCGGCGCGCAGGCGCGTCAGGATGCGTTCGCTGTCGACCAGCGCCTTGGGGCAGCCGAGAGAGACCATGCCGATGGTGGGCTGGCCGGGGCGACGGGTGTCGGCGACGCGCGCATTGGCGAGGTCGGGGCGGAGGTTGGGCGGGTTCTGGGTCATGGGCGGCGTATAGCGTGAGGGGCGGGGGTTGGGAATGGGTTGTAGTCCGGCGTTGGATTAAAGATTGTGGTCACAAATTGAGGTGGTGCGATGGCTGAAGCCAAATTGAGAGACCGGAACCAGAACCCATGGTACATCCTGATGACCCTTTATGGAGAGTCGGAGGGAGAGGACACTGACCCAGACCTGTTGGATGATAACCTGAGATTGTGGAATGCTTGGTCCTGTTCGAATATGCGGACTGAGGAGCGCGAAAATCTTGCCAATCTGACCAAACAGGATTTGGCTGAGATCGTCTGGTCAAAGGAAATAGCAGATGAAGTGACAGGCCGGTTCATTGCGGAGTTCAAACGCCGTAATCCCGATGCTGCTACGGTGCCAGATATTCCAAGCCCATCTGATCGCGTAGATTTGACGGAAACGGTATTTGCCAACGAGCTTGAATTACAGTCGGCGATCTTTCCGGAGTACGTTGATTTTCGCGGCTCTGTTTTTGAAGGTTTGGTTTTCTTAAGTGCAGCGGTTTTCTGGAATGGTGTCAGTTTTAGGGATGCGACCTTCAAAAAGCATAGTAACCTTAGTCATGCAAAGTTTGTTGGCGAATGCTGCTGCGACGATACAATGTTTGAGAAGCACGTAGAATTCAACAGCGCGCAATTCAGGTCATGGACCTTTTTCCGAAAAACACAATTTGCTGGGGGCGTATCATTCTTCAAGTCTGCTTTTTTGAATGAAACTGCTGATTTCACTGAGGCGGTGTTTGCAGGCTTTATCCATTGGTCTGACGCTGTTTTCCATAAAGACGCAAAATTCTACCAGGTGAAATTTGAGTCGGACGCTTGGTTTTCGGACGTGGTTTTTTTGGATGATGTCAGCTTTTTGAGTGTTGTTTTTGCGGAACGTGCGTTGTTCCGTGGGACAGATTTTTCGGGGCGTACAGTTTTCAATTTAACCAAGTTTCACGGCCGCGCGGATTTTTACGGTCAAGGTCAAGAATTCAAAGAAAAGCCACTTGGGGCATTTGGTACTGAGACTCTGTTTGATTATGTAGATTTCGCACAGGGTGCAAATTTTTCGAAGCGACGTTTTGGTCCTTACGAAGGGAAAGCCAAAACACTGAGCTTTGCTAACGCTATCTTTGGTGGGCCGATATCTTTTGAGGGCGCAGTATTTCCGCATGTGCTGCCGGACTTTACGGGTGCCAGCATACCATCCTTCACTGGGTTAACAGCGAAAGACGGCCACTGGCCAACGGTCAAGACAGGTTTGCCCAATTTACGAGACTCGCAGCAAAACTTTTCAAGCTTGAAGGAATCGATGGCTTCCCTTCGCAACGCGATGGCGCGCCAGATGTTGCCGCAAGAGGAACACTTCTTTTTCCGCCGCGAGATGCATGCGGCGGCACGGGCGGAGCCTTGGTATCGGACCGCGCATATCTATGCTTACGAGGCGCTGTCGAATTTCGGCTATTCGATCATGCGCCCTTTGGGTTGGATCGCATTGGTCTGGGCGATTGGGGCTTGGCTCTATGCCGCCAAAGCCGCGATGGGGTGGGGGACGGGGGCGGCTTATTCCTTTGCCACGATGTTCAAATTTTTCGGGTTTCAGCGCACGTTTCTAGATGCGGAGACAAAGCAGCTTGATGCGATACCGTGGATGGAAACCTTCGCCGCAGCGCAGACCGTTGTCGGGTTTATCTTGCTTTTCTTTCTTGGGCTGGGGCTTCGGACCCGGTTTCGACTGCGGTGAGGGTTGTTGCCGGGTGCGCGGTCGATGTGTTGTTCCTGCCCCGTTCGCGTTTCACGTAACATACAAGTTAACGAAGAGCCGCGCGTTTTGAGCCGGAACCACAGGTCGATATGCGTATAGGATAGGCTAAACTAACATGACATTATTGCTGGTTTGCACGCAATTTCGGCAGATGTGCGGTTTTGTTTCCGATACCTGCCAAAGATCATCACAAATGTGGCCAAAATTGCAACATGGCTTGATCGCGCCGCGAATGTCAGTCATCTTGTTCACATTAGGTTAACTATCGTTAAGACTGATTGGGGTGCATATGAAAAATGTATTTTTAGCAACGGTGGCCGCAGGTGTTTTTGCGGCAGGGGCGTCAAACGCTGCCACACTGACATTCGAAGGCTATTCGCATGGTGATGTGATCAACTCGATCACTTTGGAAGGTGGCGTCATCGCGACCGTTACGGCCAGAGGGAATTCCAGTTCCTCCCCGAACGAGGCGTGGATCTTTGACACGTCACTGAGCGGAACGCGCGATCCCGACCTTGAGGCGCCTTTTACGACTGATGGTGAAAATTATGACATTCACACCGGAAATGCGCTGATCATTCAAGAAAACAGCCACACGGCAGATGATGACGGACGCGGCGGCTGGATTCACTTCAGCTTTTCGCAGGCCATCAACTTTCTTGGGTTCGATTTCCTGGATGACGGAGACGTGAGCGTCACCGACAATAACGATAACACAACAGTTGTCGGCACGCCGCGCGGCAGTGCCTTTGACAACTTCTTTACCAGTTCAGGCCTCTTGGACTGGACGAATGTGACTGAACTGACCTTTAACTTTGGTCGCGATTCAGGTGCGATCGACAATATCAGTTATGAAATTGCACCGGTGCCGCTGCCTGCATCGCTGTTGCTTTTGCTGGCGGGTATGGGCGCACTGGGTGTTGCATCGCGCGGTCGCACGATCGCCTGATTGGTGTGTCCAGAATTGAAAAAAGGCCATACCCCTTGGGCGTGGCCTTTTTTCTTTGTGCTGCTCTAGCTTTTCTTTTCCTGCATCCTGCGTATCATTTTCAGCTGGGTCCAGCGCGGTAGCATTGGGAAAACCCAATTCAGCATGAACCGCAGCCGCCCGTCATTGATTGCGCGCAATTCGCCGCGACGCATGGCGTCATACCCAAACTTGGCCACGCTGCGCGGTGTCGCGCCCGATTTGGTCAGGTCGGTGCCATCCAGATCAGCGCGGGCGGCGAATTCTGTTTCCACATAACCGGGCTCAAGCGCGGTAACGGTGATGCCCTTGTCCTTCAGTTCCTCTGCCAGTGCTTGCGAGAAGCTGCTGACATAGGCCTTGGTTGCGAAATACGTCGCTTGCAGTGGGCCGGGCATGTAACTGGCGGTGGAGCTGACATTCAGGATCTTGCCGCCGCCTTTCTGTGCCATGTCGCGGGCGACAAGATGGGTCAGTGTGACCAGTGATTTGATGTTCAGATCGATCATGGCAAGGTCGGTGGCAAGGTCACGTTCAATGAAAAGCCCATGCCCGCCGAAGCCTGCATTGTTGATCAGGATATCAACCCGCTGGCCTTTGATGGCGTCGTATAATTTCTGCGCCCCTTCGGCCCCTGCCAAATCCAGAGCGATTGTCGTGACGGTGACGCCATGGTCGCCCTCAATCTCGGCTTTGAGGGCATCAAGCTCTTCTGCCCGGCGTGCGGTGATGATCAGATCACCGCCTTTTTCAGCGTGATAGCGCGCGAATTCGCGGCCAATGCCCGAAGAGGCACCGGTGATAAGGGCGGTGTTGGACATATTGGTTTTCCCTTGGATGTGTGCGTGTTCACCTGCATTTGGAAATCGTGACGTTGTTTGTCAACGTATCGGGCGCGAAACATCACGTCATGCCGGAACAGGTGGAGGCCCACAAAAAAGGGCCGCGTCAGACGCGACCCTTCTGGATATTCGTATTGTGGTTCGGCTTAGCGGCGTCTGTCGCGGCGCGATGACATGGGCTGAAACGCGACGCCCACATGCGCCTCGCAATAGGGTTTGCCCTGCTGCACGGCGAGCCCGCAGAACCAGAAATCATCCGTTGCCGGGTCGCCCACGGGCCATTTGCAGGTTTTCTCGGTCAGCTCCATGAGGCTGATTTTCTTGGCGGTCTTTTCGACTTCGTTGACTTTCGCCAAAGCCTCGGGGCTGATTTCATTTGCGGATGGCTGCGGCGGCAGCGGTTGGCCTGCAGGAATGATCGCACGCCGTGCGGCCGAGATCGGGATCCCGTTCTCGTCCAGTTCCGGCTCTTCCTTGGCGGCAGGGGCGGCGGGGGCCGGTTTTGCCTTGGCTGCGGGTTTTGGTGCAGGCTTGGCAGCGGCCGGTTTTTCCTTTGCAGGTGCCTTGGTGGCGCCCCCACCTGACCCGGCGCGGTTTGAAAGACCCAACCGGTGCACTTTGCCAATAACGGCATTCCGGGTTACGCCGCCCAGTTCCTTGGCGATCTGGCTGGCCGACTGGCCTTCGCCCCACATCTTTTTGAGCGTCTCAACGCGCTCGTCTGTCCAGGACATATGAATTCCTTTGGTTTTCCGTCAGGCAGATGCAAAGGCAGCTGCGTTATCCTACGTGTCAGCCTCTCATACTAGTCACTGTGAACGATGATGTGAAGGCCGAAGGAACGTTTTCACAGGCTGCAACAGCCGGAATTCATCAGGTAGGTGTCGACATAGTGCAACCCATAGGCCAGATCGCTCATCCCGTCGCTGCAGCGGCCCGGCAGGATATGCGCGCGCACCGGCTGATTGCCGGCCATCCAAGTGAACAGAAAGCCGCTTTCGCCAAGTGCGACATGCTCCACCGAAGGTGCTGCGAACGTGATCGGATAGGTGTCCTGCCCTTCGGGTCGGGCCAGTGTCAAACCGTCCGCTGTGAGGCGCAGGTTCCAGAACCGTTCGTTCCCGAAACAATAAAGGCTGGCAGGCAGACCGGCAAAGCCCGTCTCTTCAGCTTGCCGTTCCAGATAGCGGAAGGCCACCCAGCCCGCCTGTTCATCGGTGTTCACCAGCGCCCAGCGGCCTGACAGGCTGAGCTCGATCACCTGAATGTCGCGGGCGTTGTGGACGAACCCGTCGATCATGGTTGCTGCGGCATCGGGTGCGGCACGGACGTTCAGCACATCGTTTTCGGCGACACCAGTGACCTGATAGAGCGCAGGCAGGATTGGCCGGGGTTGATCCGCCAGCACGAGGCTGGGCCAGAGCAGGGTGAAGGCAAAAACTAAAAGCCGCATGGATCGTCTCCTTTTTGGTCGGCGAATGCTACCGGGCGACCATCAAAAGGCAAAGCCCGCACTGGCCAAATCGGCAGGATCGGTTATGTCGGCGGGACAGGCAGGGAAAGGAACCGGGCATGACATCACCATCTACCATGGGCGTGCGCCGCTTTGGCCGGGTCAACTGGCTGGGGACATGGACGCTGATCCTGCGCGAGATACGCCGGTTCATGAATGTCTGGTCGCAGACTGTAATGGCGCCTCTGATCAATGCTGGCTTGTTCCTGATGATATTCACGATCGCCATCGGGCCGCAAAGGGGGGATGTGATGGGGGTTCCGTTCATGACGTTTCTTGCCCCGGGTATCCTGACCATGACGGTCATACAGAACGCATTTGCGAACACGTCATCCAGCCTCGCGTCGGCCAAGGTGCAGGGGAATATTGTTGACACGTTGATGCCGCCTTTGTCTGCCGCAGAACTGGTGATTGGATATCTTGGCGGTGCTGTCGCGCGGGGCGCGCTTGTCGCGGTTGTGATCGCGCTGGGCTCGGCGATCTTTCTGGGGGTCGGTTTGCAGCAACCGGTCTGGGTCGTGGTCTTTGTCTTGCTGGGCTCTGTGCTGATGGGCGGGCTTGGATTGATTGCCGGTATTTTTGCCAACAAGTTCGATCAGCTGTCCGCCATCTCAAACTTTCTGATCACGCCCTTGGCCTTTCTTTCAGGCACATTCTATTCGATCGAGGCGCTGCCGCCGTTCATGCAGACGCTGAGCCACGCGAACCCGTTTTTCTATATCATCGACGGGGTTCGTTTTGGCATGATCGGGGTGAGCGATAGCAGCCCTTGGGTCGGCATTGCCGTCGTTAGCGCGGCCTGCATCGTTGTGGTTGGCATTTGCTGGCGTTGGATGGATACCGGATATCGGTTAAAGGCTTAAGGCGCCTAATAGACATCCCTGACGGCGATACCACGCTTGGCCATGACCTCGACCAGCGTCTCAATGTCAGGCATATCGCCGATGAATGTGCCCTCTTCGGAGCCGTCCTTGTAGACGATGGCGATGTCGGTTTCTGCGCTGGCCTCGGTGACACGCATATAGGCGATGTCGTCCAATCGGATTGGTCGCGGGTTCCGCCAGGCCGACAATACCAGATAATCATCGTCGACACGGATACCCGCCACACGCTTGGGCGCCATCATCCAGAAAAGCGTCAATGCGCCACCGGCCCAGCCCAGCAACGCCAGTTCGTCTGATCCGGTCAGCGATGCAGCAACGATCAATAAGATGACGGCTGCCGCGGACAACCAAACCACCCACCGGTTAGGTGCCCTGCGATACTCGTAAACGTCATTCATAAGCGGGCATCTAGATCACGAAAATGGCTGCATTTTGACCGATTAACTATGATCTAACACGGTTGCCGATCAAGTCCTTTGCTTGCCTTCGCGCCAGACAAGCAATCCCACGCCTGCCAGGATAATCACTGCGCCAGCAACACTGATACCGTCAGGCAGCACATCGAAGACCATCAGATCATAAAGCGTTGCAAATATAAGGGTTACATAACTGAATGGTGTCACAAAGCTCGCGTCGGCCCGCGCCACTGCGTTGACAAAGCACGCCTGTGCTGCGGCCATCAATAGACCCAGACCAGCCAATGCAGCCCATTGTGCGGCGGTCGGTCCTGTCCAAAATGGCAGGACGGCCAGCGTCGCGATCGCCAAGCCGATTGCGTTATTTGTCAACAATATCTGAAATGACGGCTCTTTGTTCGCCAATTTTTTGATGAAGATGAGCTCCAGTCCCATCAGCAGCGCGGCGGCCAAAGCCAGCAAACCGGCAAGCTGAAATGTCCCGGCTCCGGGCCGCAAAAGCACCATTGCACCGATCAGGGCCAGAGATGCGGCAACCCAGCGCCACCTGCCCACCCGCTCTCCCAGAAGCGGGATCGCGAGCAACATGCCAAAAACCGGGTTCAGAAAGCTGATCGCTGTCGCGTCTGATAACGGGATAAAGGCAACGGCGGCGAACATGCAGCTGACACCACCCCAACCGAATACTGTCCGACCGATATGCAGCCGCCAATCCGGACGGTTGAGTTTCGGGCGGATCAGGACGGTCGCCGTTCCGATGGCCAGGAAGGCAAACAGAAACCGCCCATGACTGATTTGCAGCGGGTGCAACGGGTCACCGAAAACGTCGGTCCCAAGCGTCTTCGCCAATAGCATCGTACCAGCGATAAACGCAGTGGCGGTGAGCATCAGCATGACAGCAAGTGTCGGGTTCGGGGCGCGCAGGGTCATGCACCCCCATGTGATGCAGCAGAACTGCCTTGGCAATTGCAAATGGCAGCGGCGACGATTTTGCTTTTACGGCGTTGAAATTCGGTCTATCAGATCGATATGAAGACCGAAATGACATATCAGATCCGACGCCGACGCTAAGCTGCGCCGCCCGTTGTCACGTCCGTCCTAACCCCTTTAAATCATTGACACCTCCCACTTGGTCCTGCACCAATCGGGCTTATCTATAAGGATGATCGCCATGATCCCATCTATTCTGCCGACCTATACACGCGCGCCGCTGACATTCGTGTCCGGCGAAGGGTCCTGGTTGACAGAGCGCGATGGGCGCCGGTTTTTGGATCTGGGCGCGGGAATTGCCGTGAACGCGCTAGGCCATGCGCACCCGGAACTGGTCGCAGCTTTGAACGCCCAGGCCGGTGCGCTTTGGCATGTCTCGAACCTGTATAACATCCCCGCGCAACAACAGCTTGCTGATGCATTGGTCGACAAAACCTTTGCTGACACTGCGTTTTTCACCAATTCCGGGACTGAAGCCTGCGAACTGGCCGTCAAGATGGCGCGCAAATACTGGTTCGACAAAGGTGAGGACAGGACGGAAATCATTACATTCAAAGGCTCTTTTCACGGACGCTCCAGCGCCGGGATTGCCGCTGCCGGATCAGAAAAGATGACCAAGGGGTTTGGCCCGCTGTTACCTGGCTTTACCCATCTGGAGTTTGGCGACCACGACGCATTGAATGCGGCCGCTACCAACCAGATCGCAGCAATCCTGGTGGAGCCGGTTCAGGGCGAAGGCGGTATTCGTCCGCTTCCTGATGTATGCCTGAAAGGTCTGCGCGATCTTTGCGATCAGCACGGCATTCTGATGATCCTGGACGAGGTGCAGTGCGGCATGGGACGGACGGGCAAGCTTTTTGCGCATGAATGGGCGAGTATCACGCCCGACATCATGATGGTGGCAAAGGGGATTGGCGGCGGGTTCCCCTTAGGGGCCGTGCTGGCAACCGAAGATGCCGCATCCGGCATGACGGTCGGCACCCATGGGTCGACCTACGGAGGCAACCCGCTCGCCTGTGCTGTCGGTGCCAAAGTCATGGAGATCATCGCTGATGACATGTTCCTGGCTGAGGTGAACCGCAAGGCGGCTTTGCTGCGTCAAAAGCTCGAAGGTCTGGTGGCAAGCCATCCGGATATCTTTGAAGAAGTACGCGGTGCCGGGCTGATGCTGGGTTTGAAATGCAAGGCGACCAATACGGATGTCGTTGCCGCAGGTTTTGGGCAGGGTGTGCTGACCGTGCCTGCCGCAGACAACGTAGTCCGTTTGCTGCCCGCGCTGAATATCCCGGACGAAGATATCGGCACTGCGGTCGAAAAGCTCGACGCGGCGGCCCTTCAGATGCAAAGGGAACATGCGTAATTACAGCTTTCGCAGATTGACCCCGGATGATTTGCCGTTGATGCAGCGCTGGCTGCAGACGTCGCATGTCAAGGTGTGGTGGCCAAATACGGACAAGCAGATTGCGCTGATGCAGCAGGATATGGACAATCCGAATATTACAATGCTGGTGGTGAGCCTGATCAATCACCCTTTTGCGTATATCCATGACCATGATGCACGCAGCTTTGGCATGCCGCAATATGCGGATCTGCCGCAGGGCACGCGGGTCTTGTCGACATTTGTCGGTGATACGGATTTCTTGGGGCAGGGGCATTCGACCGGCTATATCGATGCGCGGTTGCGTGAATTGCGGCTGCGTTACCCCATGGTCGCTGTAGGCCCGAATACAACCGATACGCGGACAATCGGCATCTACACACAAGCCGGTTTTCGCAAGCGACGATTGGCCTCGACCCGCGACGGCAAGCTCGTCCAGGTGATGACCCATCTTTAATTCATTGGCCTTGATGGCCTGAAAGAAGCGACTGCAATGAACCATTTTCTTGATATTCACGAAACGCCCGCGGCTGCGCTGCATCAGATCATCGACAATGCGCAGGCGATGAAAACCGCAAGGGCGGGATTGCCCAAGGGCACGCCGGACGCCGAACAGCCGCTTGCCGGGCATATGGTGGCGCTCATCTTTGAAAAACCCTCGACCCGGACGCGGGTTTCGTTTGATGTGGGCGTGCGTCAGATGGGTGGGCAGACAATGGTGTTGTCGGGTGCCGACATGCAACTGGGCCATGGCGAAACCATCGCGGATACAGCACGGGTCTTGTCGCGCTATGTCGATCTGATCATGATCCGGACCTTCGAGGAACAAACGCTGCTGGACATGGCGGAATACGCGACGGTTCCCGTGATCAACGGCCTGACAAATCGCACCCATCCTTGTCAGATCATGGCCGATATCATGACGTTCGAGGAACATAACGGACCGATCAAAGGCAAAAAGGTCGTGTGGTCCGGTGACGGCAACAATGTTTTCGCCAGTTTTGCCCATGCCGCCAAACAGTTTGAGTTTGATCTGGTCTTTACCGGTCCGCCACCGCTGGACCCAGAGCCGGCGTTGGATGGGCTTTATACCATCATACGCGACCCGCATGAGGCGGTGCAGGGCGCTGATCTGGTTGTGACGGATACGTGGGTGTCCATGCATGACCCGCAATCGGCGCGCGAACGGCGGCATAATCAGCTCCGGGGCTATCAGGTCAACGACGCGCTGATGGCCAAGGCCAAGGATGATGCGCTTTTCATGCATTGCCTGCCAGCCCACCGGGATGATGAGGCGACAAGCAGCGTCATGGATGGACCGCATTCCGTGATCTTTGACGAGGCCGAAAACCGGTTGCACGCACAAAAGGCGATCATGCGTTACTGTCTTGGTAAGTAAGCAAAGCGCGAAATCTTACAGCAAGACGGGTTCGCGCCCATCTTGCCGGGTCAAAGTGCCCGCAAGATGTCTTTCAAACCGTCTTCGTTGACCAGACCGATGGCTTTCCTGGGCGAAACCCAGCGGCGCTTGCGCTGTCCGGCTTCGGGGTAGTCTTTTGTCATCGACTTTACATTCATCGGATAGACGGCCACCAAGCACGGCTTGCTTGTGCCGTCATCAAAACGCTTCCGTGTCATGAAACGTGCGATTGGCGTCTTGTCGACGGCAGCCTTTGCGACGCCAGCCTCCTCCCATGCTTCCAGCTTGGCGGCCTGAGCGTCAGTGCGGTCATCCATCGGCCACCCTTTCGGCAGGATCCACCGTCCGCGTGAGGATTGCACCAACAACACCTCCAGCCCCTCCTTGCCATCGCGTGTGCAAAGGGCGGCCACTTGGGTCAGCGTTTCCGGTTCCGCCGACGCATCTATTGCCGATGGCCCGGATGTATGTCGCAACATGTTCATAACGAAACTGCCAATATTCTTATTTTATTGGTTTTTTCTTAACATAGGGCGAATCAGTTGGCAAATCACGCTCATCTGCCGCGCGGTTTCGCGCGTAAGGTAGGGTCAGCTTGTGTCGGGTCTTCGGGCCATGGATGGCGCGGGTAGCGTCCACGCATGTCCCGGCGCACATCCGCATAGGACGTAGCCCAGAAGCCCACGATATCCTGCGTGACCTGAACCGGTTTTTGCCCCGGCGACAGCAATGTGACCCGCAATGGGGTCGTCCCGATCATCGGGTGTTGTGTCACGCCGAACATTTCTTGCAGGCGCAGGGTGATTTCGGGCGCGTCGCCGTCATAATCAATGGGTATCTTGCGCCCCAATGGCGTTTCGAAATGGGCAGGGGCGGCCCGGTCAAGGCGTTGCATCTGTTCCCAGTCCAACATGGCCCACAATGCTGGCAAGAGATCGAAACGTTTCCAATCTTCGCGCGTGCGCACGCCTTGAAGATGGGGCAATAGCCAGTCTTCAGCGGTGTTCAGCAAGGTCTCGTCATCCATCGCTGGCATGCCGTCAACCAAGGCCACCCTTGCGCGAAACCGCGCGGCGGCGGGTGACAGGCGCATCCCCAAGTGCCGCACACCGTCCAGCATTGCCAGCGCCACCGCATCATCAGGGGCGTCTGGCCAAATCCGGTCGTCCAGCACCAGTGCGCCAAAACGTTCTTGTTTGCGTGTCAGCACACGGGCTTCGCGGCGGGACCAAAGGCAGATATCCTGCCAAGTGATCTGATCCGCAAAAAGATCGCGCAGCTCTGCATCGGTGATGCCGACAGCCTGCCGTATCCGTGCCTCGCGCCGGTCCCCGTCCAGATCGCTGGCCACAATCAACCGCTGCCCGGCCAGCGGATCGGCTGCATCCATGAACGCACCTTTGCCGCCCGATAACACATAGCGCGGGTCATCGCCCTTGCGTCGCAGACCGATCCGGTCCGGATAAGCCAGCGCCAATTGCTGCGCGAGCGACATATCCGTCTTGTGTTGCAAGCCTTTGCGCAAGCGCGGTATCTCGGCCTTGATCTGGGATAGCGCGGCATGGTTCACCTCGCCCGGGCCATCGTAGCGGCCTTTCAGGGCACGCAGACGCAAGCCGAGGTCAGATGGCGCGCCGCGCAGTGGATCACGTGCAGCAAGCAGTGCCGCCAGGGGTGCCGCCTGTGCACCAGCCGTCAAAAGCATATGGGCCAGCCGGGGGTGCAGCGGCAGGGCAGCCAGCGCGCGTCCATGCGCGGTGATCCGGTGCTGCGCATCAAGTGCGCCAAGCCCGGTAAGCAGCGCGCGTGCCTCGGCCAATGCACCTATGGGCGGCGGGGTCAGAAAGGCCAGATCATCGCTGCCCCAGATTGCGAGTTCAAGCGCCAGACCAGCCAGATCCGCGGCCTCGATCTCGGCGGGGGCAAAGGCGCGCAGGGCCCCATCCTCCCCCTTGGTCCACAGGCGATAGGCATCGCCCGGCGCGACGCGGCCCGCGCGGCCTGCGCGTTGCGTTGCTTCGGCGCGGCTGACACGTTCAGTGACCAGTCGTGACATGCCAGAGCCCGGGTCAAAGCGGGCACGTCGGGCGCGTCCCGCATCCACGACAACGCGGATGTCTTCGATCGTCAGCGATGTTTCGGCGATAGAGGTCGAAAGCACGATCTTGCGGCCGGATGTGACAGGGGCGATGGCGGCGCGCTGCGCGTTGAAGGGCAGTGCGCCGTAAAGCGGGCGTATCGCGCAGTCAGCCGGAAGGCGGCCTGCCAGTGCCTGAGCAGTTCGACGTATTTCGCCTTCACCAGGGAGGAAAACCAGAACGCCGCCTGTGGTGTGGGAAACCGCCTTTTCCACCAGATCGGCTGTTGCAGCTTCAAGACGCACACCTTTGGATGTGGCCTGGTCAAGAAAGTGCGTCGTGACTGGAAAGGCCCGGCCTTCCGATGTGACGACGGGGGCATTGTCCAGCATTGCAGCGACGGGTGCGGCATCCAGTGTTGCTGACATAACAAGCGTGATCAGGTCCGGGCGCAGGATGCTGCGGATTTCCCACACCAGCGCAAGACCCAGATCGGCATTCAATGACCTTTCGTGAAATTCGTCAAAAATCACAGCGCCAATGCCGGTCAATTCCGGATCGGCCTGTATCATGCGGGTCAGGATACCTTCGGTGACAACCTCGATCCGTGATCCGGGGGTGCTGTCGCCGCGCATCCGGTATCCAACGGTCTGACCGGGCTCTTCGCCCAGGCTTTCTGCCAGACGCTCGGCCGCGGCGCGGGCGGCAAGGCGGCGAGGCTCCAGCATGACAATCTTACCATCTGTCAGACCCGCCCGCAGTATCGCCAAGGGAACGCGCGTCGTCTTACCCGCACCGGGTGGGGCTTGCAGAACAGCGCACCCCTTGTCGGCAAGGGCGGCTATCAGCCCGGGCAGGACGGGGTCAATGGGAAGCGCTGTCATGGCACATGCTTTGCCACAGCGCGGATCAAGACGCCACTCTTGCCAATGTTGCCTAGTTCAACGGTGCGATGCCGACAACGACATTATGCTGTGGGTTCCAGATATGGACCTCGGTAAACTGCTGCATATCGACATTTGGCGGGGCCTTGAACACCTGCAAGCCGGTGACGCGGGCCAATGGGCCCAGATCAGCTTCGCGGGTGAACATGCCATCGCGCCCCAAAAGAACGCGCAATTCAGCATGGTTCCGTGTGTCGAAATCGGTTTCAAGTACGACCATGCTCCCACCATCGCTTGATTGCACAACGGACACGCCGTTTGCGGTGATATAGTCGATAGTATGCGAGAATTGGGACAAGAGATGATCATCCGCCTGTGCAGGGGCGTTGATCAACATGGACAGAGAAAGTGTGGCAGCACCAAGAGCAGATTGGATTATTTTTGTCATGTGGCGCCTCCTTTCAGGCGCGTATAAAAAATGTGTGGGTACGGCAATTAACTAAAATGATATAAGAATAGTTCCCGTCTAATCCAAGAGGCGCAGGTATGACTGTGCGCTGTGGCACATAACGCAAAAAAACCCGGAAGCCAATGCCACCGGGTTTCAAATCATCGACAAAGCAGTTGCTTAAGCAGCGGTGGCTTTGCTGATTTCTTTCTTGATCTTGAGCGCGCCAGCAGACAGTTCAGTGTCCTTGGCCTTTGCCATAAAGGCGTCCAGACCGCCGCGGTGATCCACGGTGCGCAGTGCGGCATTCGAGATGCGCAATTTGAACGTGCGACCCAACACGTCAGACTGCAGGGTCACATCCTGCAGGTTGGGCAGAAAGCGGCGCTTTGTTTTGTTGTTGGCGTGGCTGACATTGTTGCCAGACATCGGGCCTTTTCCAGTCAGTTCGCAACGGCGCGACATGAGCGTTTTCCTTGTCTTTTGGGACATCGCCAGATGGCGGGACGTCCTGTCATACGGGGTTCAAACCCCGCATGGGCAGGGTCGTGCATAAGATCAGCGCGAGATAGGCGGATTCCTGTGGCCCGTCAACCCGGTTTGCTACCTTGCTGACGATCAATCCGCCCAGGCAAGCGGTGCCGGCAACTGCGACGCCGCGTAATCGATCCGCAGCACCCGGCGTGTCACCGCTTTGGTCGCGCTCAACGACCGATGCAGCGTCAGCATCGGCAGGATCAGAACATCGCCCCGGCGGGCCGTGCAGATTTTGGTAGGGTACTGACCTGCCACCGCTTCGGCCCGACCCGCCGCGACAAACCCTTCGGCATGACTGCCAATGGCGATCTCCATCGCGCCCTCGTCTGCGCCTGCGTCGTCAAGATGCACCCGAACAAACAGCATATCCGCCAGCGGCGCCTCTGGCGGTTCACAATGCCAGACACCGTGTTTGTGCGACCAGTTGCCAAACCCCGGCATATCGTGCCGGTCCCTGACTGCAATTACCCGGTCCTGGTGCCACGGCAAAGCCCAGTTGGCGGTGGCAGTCTTGTCAAAACCTACCGCACGTACGGCCACCATCCCCGGATGGGTGCGCCGGATCACCGCATCAACCGGCTGCAGGGCTGCGCGCAGATCATCCCTCAGTCCCAGCCGCACGCCGGGTTTGCCACCGGTCGCGAATACCTTGTCAAGCCGGTCCAGCGCCGCCGTGTCCAGTGCGCCTCCTTCCCAGATGACGCCCGTAGGATGGGTGATCTCTCCCATCTACCCCTTCACCTCGCGCAAGGGGGCCAGCACCGCAGCTGCCGCCGCTGTAGGTGACAGTGTGCCCTCGCGTACCTGCGCCTCGGCCGCCTGCATTCGCGCTTTGGTGCCCGCATCATCCTGCAGCCACTGCAAGATGCCCTGGCGCACATCCTCGGTAAACCAATAGCTGGCCTGCGCCTTACGTGTCGCGGCCCAGATCCCCTGATCCTTGCGCCACTCTGCCAAAGCCTGCATTTCGGCCCATGCGGCGTCCAACCCGGTATCGTCCAGCGCGGACACGGTCAGCGCCTTGGGAAACCCGTCAGGGTCCTGTTCGCGCTTGCGCAGCAGGCGCAGAGCACCGGCATAATCGGCACAGGTGCGCATGGCTTGCGATTTCAGCTCCCCATCTGCCTTGTTCACAAGGATCAGATCGGCCATCTCCATGATCCCGCGCTTGACGCCCTGCAACTCGTCCCCGCCAGCCGGGGCGAGCAAAAGTATGAAAAGGTCTGCCATATGCGCCACGACCGTTTCCGATTGACCGACACCTACTGTTTCGATCAACACTACGTCAAAGTCGGCGGCCTCGCACAAAGCAACCGCTTCGCGCGATCGGCGGGCCACCCCGCCCAATTGCGTCTGGCTGGGAGAGGGGCGGATGAATGCATTCGGGTCGCGTGCCAGCTGATCCATGCGCGTCTTGTCACCCAGAATGGAACCGCCGGACCGGGATGATGACGGATCGACGGCCAGAACGGCAACGCGCTTACCCAAGCCGGTCAACATCAAACCAAAGCTTTCGATGAAGGTTGACTTGCCTACGCCGGGTGTGCCGGATAATCCGATGCGCAGCGCCTGACGGTCAGTCCCCAAAGCCTCCAGCAGCGCCAAAGCATCCGCCCGATGATCCGCCCGCCCGCTTTCCACCAGCGTAATCGCGCGCGCCAGAATACGCCTATCGCCAGCGCGGATGCCGGTGGCCAAGGTGGATAGGTCGGTTCGTGTTTTCATGGCTACCTTCATATCCGGCAGGGGGCAAAGGTCCAGCCCCCGCTAAGCCATGATCTCGTCAACCCAGGCAGGCACAATTTCGGTCGCCGGTCCAAACCTATGGGTATCAAAAGCGTTTGCGCGGGCTGACGGTTCAAGGTTCAGCTCCAGCGTATCACTGCGCGTGAGTTCCACTATTCCCGCCGCCGGATACACTTCGGCGCTGGTGCCGATGGCGACAAACAGGTCAGCTTCTTGGGCGGCTAGCGTGATCGTGTCCATCGCATAGGGAATCTCGCCAAACCACACCACGTCAGGCCGGGTCGCGGGCGCGGTACAATACGGGCAGGGATCGTTTGGTGACATGGTGGGCGGCGTATCCCAGCGCTTTCCGCACGCCGCACACAGCGCGCGCGTCAGTTCGCCATGCATATGGATCACGTCCGTCGATCCGGCACGTTCATGCAGATCATCCACATTCTGAGTGATCAGCGTCACATCATGGGTGCCACGTTGCAGACGAGCAAGCGCCTGATGCGCGGCGTTGGGGCGTGCGTGCAGACAATTTGCACGGCGCGCATTGTAGAATTCATGAACGCGCGCAGGATTTCGCGCGAAACCTTCCGGTGTCGCCACTTCATTCAGATCATAGCGTGTCCACAGCCCGTCAGTGTCGCGAAACGTGCCTAAACCGCTTTCGGCAGAGACACCCGCTCCGGTTAAGATCATGATCTTCATTTTGCCTCACTTACGCCGATTTCGCTCTTCATGTGCGGTGGTGTTAACAGACTATTTGGGACGCGAGATCGAGATTCATGTTGCAGGATGACACTGTTGTTTACAGTTTTCACGGGCCAATGGGTGTACGTGTGGATGTTGGGCAATCCATTGCGGCTTTAATCGTATTTCTGGTCTTGCTGTCCGGCGGGGCCGTTATTGACAGCATGATCTTCGCAACCATTCTGTTTGCGTCGATCTATTTGCACGAATTGGGGCATGCCTGGGGGTGCAAGGTGCAAGGTATATCAGTGCGCCGGATCCTGCTGCATGGCGGGGGTGGCTTGTGTGAACGAAGCCGCTCTGCCACAGCTTATGAGCAGGAATTAATCGTGGCTATGGGGCCGATTGTGAACCTGGCCATCTGGGCGGTGGCGTCGCTGATGCAGTGGTGGATGTGGAGCAACCTGGGCAACGCAGCACCGTCTGCTCTGTTCCTTGAAATGTCGTACATCCTGTGGACCGTGATCTGGCTGAACCTTGCGCTGGTCATCTTTAACATGATCCCTGTCCAACCGCTTGATGGGGGAAAACTGCTGCATCTGATCCTGCTGCGCATGGCACCGGCTGATGTCGCGCAACGGGTTACAGGTGGTGTGGGCCTGATCCTGTCGGTCGCATGGATTCCGGCGGCGATCTATGCCTATCTGACTTTTGGCTGGATCCTGTTCTTTTTGCCATCCATCCCGGCGCATTACCGAATGGTGCGTGGACAGCTGGCATAGTAGCGCGGTCGCGGCATCTTTGATAACCTCCAACGCAAGAATGGGGAGGATGCCATGACCAAAACACCGCTGCATCTTTGGATTGTCGGGGTTCTGTCGCTTTTTTGGAACGCGGGCGGGGCCGTCGATTACCTGATGACCAAGACAAACGCCGCGGAATACATGGCCGCGCAACCGCCCGAGCGATTGGCCATGCTTGAGCAGGCGCCGCTCTGGTTTGATGCGACATGGGCGATTGGTGTGTGGTTGTCGGTGATCGGGTCACTCTTGCTGCTGGCGCGGTCTCGGATGGCAGGCTCGGCCTTTGCGTTGTCGCTTGCGGGGCTGATCGGGTCGTCGATCTATACCTATGGAATAGCGGAAGGAGGCAGCATGGTCGCGGCGGCCGGACCGGCGGCGATGGCGTTCAGCATCGCGATCCCGGTCATCCTTGTTGCGCTTTGGGTTTATGCCCGCGCGATGACCAAGCGAGGCGTCCTGCGCTGATGCGCATCTTGTTTGTCTGTCTTGGCAATATCTGCCGGTCGCCGGCGGCTGAAGGCGTCATGCGGCAGCTTGCGCCTGCACTGACACTGGATAGCGCGGGAACGGGCGGGTGGCATGTGGGCGATCCGCCTTACGGGCCGATGCAGGCAGCCGCATCAGCCCGCGGTATCGACCTGAGCACATTACACGCGCGCCAGTTCAGCGCCGCGGATTTCGACGCGTTTGATCTGATCATCGCAATGGACGCGCAAAACAAGGCCGATATCATGCGGCTACGCCCACCGGGCAACACAACGCCTGTACGGTTGCTGGCAGACAGCGACGTGCCCGATCCCTACTACACGCGGGATTTCGACGGTGCGCTGGACATGATCGAAGCGGCCGCTAGGCGCTTACTGGCTGACATATCTGCGTCGCCAACTCACTGAAGCTCTTGTAGCGGTCCCAGAAGCGTTCATCGCGTGCATTGTCCGATTGCCGGGTATCCTGCGCCAGTTGCGGGTTTTCAAAGAACGTTGCCGCACGCGCCTGTTCACGACCCGACAGGGTCTGGTTGGCAACCTGCTGCACGCAGGAACAAAGTGCGGGCGAAGCTGCACGCCGGTCTGCCGCGATACATGCCTCCGAGATATCGCCCGTAACGGGACCCGCACCACCACCACAGGCCGCCATCATAGCGACAGCACCCACCATCAATAAATACCGCATCAATCAATCCTCTGCACGGCCCCTGTCTTAATCGCAGGTGGTCCGCTTGGGTTATGCCCCTCGTGGCTGAGTATGTAGGGCCACAGGGCAGGATGCAAATGGGGAATGGGGGGAGCTGCGGAAAACAGGTCATTGGAGGTTATTTGGGGCCACAAATCTGCCCCACGGGGAAAACGCGCCGTATGCTTGGGGTTCGTTAAGGCACGAGCGGATGTGGCGTGCGCGATGTAGTAACTAAATGGCTTTGCTGGTATCGGTTGGAACTAGCGGGACTGGTATGGTTTCGCCAAACCAACCGCTAACCATGCGTCTGTCACGCATTTTATCGCGGTAGCCAATCAGAAAGAAGAGATGTAGCTCTACGAGGAACATGCTAGCGTTCCAGATGCCCAACAATTGCGGACCAGTGAGTACTACATCGGGCTTTGCATGCGATATTGTGTTGCGAGCGTTCGTGAGAATGTGGAAATCGTTAAGAAGTTTCTTTTGTTTGTAGGCTTTTCTAACGGACTTCGCGTACTCTAGCACGTCTCCTTTGTAGCCAATAAATTTGCTCGAAGCACCCAGTCTGTTGTGAAAGCCCCTCGCCTGAGAAGTCAGTTCTGAGGTCCACCCAGCGTTTTTTTGAAGAATAAAATCGCAAAGCAGTTCCAACGCAGACTGAGAAAGAACTATCCCCGTTTCGATACCTGCAGAGTTTCTTGCCGATGTTGATGCTCGGTAGAAGTCGATCGCGCGTTTCAGTGCATCTTCTGTTTCGGCGTCTTCGCATGCAGCTTGATACTTGTCGAAGACCTTCGGAAGACACTCGGCAGAATGAAAACTTGCCCAATTATCAGTTGTCTGCAGATGATCATGACGTCCGGCGTCAGGTTGTATTGCAGATAGCTTCCCATCGTCAGTTCGACCCAACCAAGGTCCCAAGCCCACATCTGCACCTGTAACGAAACGCAAAAATCGCCAAACCTTAGAGATATCACTCCTAATGTCTTCCAGATTGTAGTTGGCCGATGTTGGCCTGACTTCAAAGACGCCAGCAATCACTACACCTTCGTTGAGTTGTGTCGCGCTCCGGTAGGCATCTGCCGCACCTTCGGACGGTCGGAGCATCAGTTTTGCCGATCTCGTTTCGAGTTCAACACCGCCGAAGAGAATTGATGGGTTGATGTTCAGGATGTTGCCACTGAGTGTGCAGGTCGGTTCGGAAAACTCAACCTGCAATGGTTGCCGGATCAGTACGCAAGTCATTTTCGTGGATTTGCTTGCGGATGAGCTTTGCCTGGACACTGTCAAAAACGCGTATCGCTGTCTTGACGACCCAAATTCGAACTCCTCTGATTTATTTTCCTGCAGCGAAGTCCTTAATACATCATCGATACCGTCCGCTCTCAGATAGACCTCAAAAATGAGGCCCATACGGGCATCATGTTTAGCCACAACCCGATCCATTTTTCTTTCTTGATCATCAAAAAAGACCCTTGGCGACCAATGCCGTAGATCCAGCGTTCCATCGGCGTTTGTTGGAACTACGCTGCCATGATCAAACTGATTATCCACCATTGACCAACTCCCAAAACCCCTACATATCCCTGTCATGACAGACCTTTCGCACATCCGCAATTTCTCCATCGTCGCCCATATCGACCATGGGAAATCGACGCTGGCCGACCGCCTGATCCAGTCCACCAATACGGTGGCCGAACGGGACATGAAGGCGCAGCTGCTCGACTCCATGGATATCGAACGCGAGCGCGGGATCACCATCAAGGCCAACACCGTCCGCATCGACTATCTCGCTGATAACGGTGAGAAATACGTGCTCAATCTGATCGACACGCCCGGCCATGTCGATTTCGCCTACGAGGTGTCGCGGTCCATGCGCGCCGTCGAAGGGTCCCTGCTCGTCGTCGACAGCACGCAAGGGGTGGAGGCGCAGACCCTCGCCAATGTCTATCACGCGCTCGACGCCGACCACGAAATCGTGCCCGTCCTGAACAAGATCGACCTGCCCGCGTCCGAATGCGATCAGGTCGCGGCCCAGATCGAGGATGTGATCGGGCTCGACGCCTCCGACGCGATCCGGGTCTCTGCCAAGACCGGCGTCGGGATCAAGGACACGCTCGAAGCGATCGTGCACCGGCTGCCCGCGCCCAAGGGCAATCGCGACGCGCCGCTCAAGGCGATGCTGGTCGACAGCTGGTACGACAGCTACCTTGGCGTCATCGTTCTGGTGCGCATCATCGACGGGGTGATGAAGAAAAACGACCGGGTCAAATTTATGTCCAACGGGACCATCCACCAGATCGACAAGATCGGGGTGTTCCGGCCCAAGATGCAGGATGTGGGCGAATTGGGGCCGGGCGAAATCGGCTTTATCACGGCGTCGATCAAACAGGTGCGCGACACACGGGTCGGCGACACGATCACGTCCGAAAAGAAGGGGGCGGAAACCCCGCTGCCCGGCTTCAAACCGTCCCAGCCTGTTGTCTTCTGCGGGCTCTTCCCCGTGGACAGCTCCGAATTCGAGGACCTGCGCGACGCCATCGAAAAACTCGCCCTGAACGACGCGTCCTTCAGTCACGAGATGGAGACCTCCGCCGCCCTCGGCTTCGGCTTCCGTTGTGGGTTCCTGGGGCTTCTGCACCTCGAGGTCATCCGCGACCGGATCGAACGCGAATATGACATCGAACTGATCACGACCGCGCCCTCCGTCGTCTACCATATCTACATGCGCGACGGCACGATGATCGACCTGCACAACCCCGCAGACATGCCCGACCTGACCCATGTGGACCACCTGGAGGAGCCGCGGATCAAGGCGACCATCCTTGTCCCCGACGATTATCTGGGCGACGTGCTGAAACTCTGCCAGGACCGGCGCGGCGTGCAGCTGGACCTGACCTATGCCGGCTCCCGCACGATGGTTGTCTACGACCTGCCGCTGAATGAAGTGGTGTTCGATTTCTACGACCGGCTGAAATCGGTGACCAAGGGCTATGCGTCATTCGATTACCAGATGACCGGTTACCAAACCGATAACCTCGTCAAGATGTCGGTGCTGGTGAATGACGAACCCGTCGATGCGCTGTCGATGATGGTCCACCGGGATCGCGCGGAAATGCGCGGGCGGGCCATGGTCGAAAAGCTCAAGGACCTGATCCCGCGCCACATGTTCAAGATCCCGATCCAGGCCGCCATCGGCGGCAAGGTCATCGCCCGCGAAACGCTATCCGCCCTGCGCAAGGACGTGACGGCAAAATGCTACGGCGGCGACGCCACGCGGAAACGCAAACTGCTGGACAAGCAGAAGGCGGGGAAAAAGAAGATGCGGCAGTTCGGGAAAGTGGACATTCCGCAGGAGGCGTTTATCTCGGCGTTGAAGATGGATTCATAGGCAGTCTTAGTCCGCTGAACGCAGAGTGAACCAGGCCTGACTCCAAAGCTAAAGATGACTGGCGCGGAACTGCGTTATCGTTTTGCCTTTAGCATTGTGATTTATACCTGCAGTTGTATGGTGTGAACCAGATTTTTGCAGGACCCAGACTATTGTATCGAATGTATTTGGATGAAGTTGGAACCGACGATCTGACTTCGTTGGAGAGCGACAACCATCGGTACATGAGCTTGACGGGAGTTGTGATTCACCTCGAACACGTAGATGCCTACTTGAACCCTACCATACGCAACATCAAGAATAGCGTGTTCGATGTTGATCCAGATGAAGTTGTCCATCTGCATCGTTCCGACATCGTTCGACGGAAAAGAGTTTTCGGTCAATTGAATGAAAATCACAAACGAACACTGTTTAATGAGATGATCTTCGATTTGATGTCGGTGGCTCAGTACCGCGTCATCACAGCGGTGATTGATAAGCTTGAAATGACAAATCAGCTACATTGGGAAAACAGGCATCCGTACCACTATCTTCTGGAAATTCTGGTTGAAAAGTACGTCCAGCTTTTGGAGCGGCTTGGCGATACGGGCGATATCATGCCTGAGGCTCGACGCGGTAAGAAAGACAAAGCGCTTCAAGATGAGTATTTAAGGTTCTGGAGTAATGGTACGCGGTTTCGAACCTCTGATTTGGTTCAACAAAGGCTTAAAGCTAAGTCACTGAAATTTAGAACTAAGTCTGATAACGTCGCGGGGTTGCAGCTTTGTGATCTTCTTGCCCATGCCAGCCATTTTCATGTTAGAGAGAGACAGGGTCATGACGTTGAGCTTGGGCCGTTTTCAACTCGTGTGAGAGAAATACTTGTTCATTCAAAGTACGATAGATCGCCATACAATGGACGAATTATAGGATATGGGTATAAATATTGCCCGTAAAACAAAAATGGAGCCGAGAGGCTCCATCCGGTGGCTTAATGTACCATCTGCTACCAGCCGCCGAGGCACTGGGTTAACCGGTATATAGCCTCGGAGAAGTTATAAAACAACTAACTCAGTAAACTTTCTTGGAAAGGATTAGCTGAGTAGGGCATACCTGAAACGCCCCAGGGGTTAGTCGCGAAACTTCAGCGCTCCGCTTGTTCCGGCCTGAAACGATCCCCCGGATCGTTTCTCGTGCCAAAGGCACGACCTCCCTCACCCCCTCGGTTCGACCGCGGGATTTGTTCGATTGGTGGCGCTTGCTGAAACACCTCCGGGGCTCCGCCCGTCGTCACCTCAATTGATCCCCCGGATCAATTGCCGGGCTTACGCCCGGACCGGTGCCGACCCCACCCAGGGTCGGGCGCTGCCCTCCGCTCTGCAATCCGACATTCGCCCCAAACAAAAAGGCAGGCCCGAAGGCCTGCCCTGTAACTCATCAATCGCGCTGCGCTTACAGGTCCGACTGGACCTCTCGGCTCTCTTCGGCAATCGCGTCACCCGCATTTGAAATATCCTGACCGGCCCCTTGCACTGTTTCACAGGCGGCGAGTGTAAAGCTGGACAGGGCCAGAACGACGATAGACATGATACGCATGGGTTGAGCCTTTCTTTTGTTTGCGATTGCAGTCTCAACGCATCAGCCCCCTGCCGGTTCCGTTCCTGCCGCCCAATCGGCGGTAAATGGCCTTGACCCAAATCAAAGCACCGCCCCCCGTGCTGCGCCATCCTTTGATCCAAAGGAGGCACCGCAATGGACATCCCAACTCAAAAACAGAAACTGCTCGCCCGCCGCGCCGAGATTGTGGGGGACCTGCAGGAGATCGAGGATCAGCTTGACGAAACCCCTTCCCAGGATTGGGAGGACCGCTCGGCCGAGCGGCAGGGGGATGAGGTGCTGGAGGCGCTGGGTCAGGCCGAACTGACCGAACTCAAGCGCATCGACGCCGCACTGGCCCGGATCAAGACGGGCACTTATGGCATCTGCGCCCAGTGCGGCGAGCCGATTTCGGATGCCCGGCTCGATCTGCTGCCTGATACGCCGCTTTGCAAGAATTGCGCGCAGTAACCGACGGAAACCGCCGCCATCGCCGTATAACCTCCAACACCTGCTGTTGGAGCATCCGATGCGCTTTCTTCCCCACGCCTTTCTGTTTGTCATGGGCGGTTTGTGTCTAGCGACTTTCCTGACGTCACCGGTGATCTGATCGGCTGGACACCCGCCAACCCGCTGCCCTACCTTGCGCGGGTAGGGAGGGGTCAGATGACCTATGATTATGTGATCGCCGGTGGCGGATCGGCGGGGGCGACGCTGGCCGCGCGCCTGTCCGAGGACCCCAACACATCCGTTTGCCTGCTGGAGGCTGGGGGGCGGGGGCAGAATCTGCTGACGCGGTTGCCGACGGGCGCTTTGGTGATGCTGCCCGGCCGTCCGAAGATTGCCAACTGGGCCTACCACACCGTCCCGCAACCGGGGCTGAACGGGCGGCGGGGCTATCAGCCGCGCGGCAAGATGCTGGGCGGGTCCAGCGGGCTGAACGCGATGCTCTATGTGCGCGGGCATCGGTCGGATTATGACGGCTGGGCCGATCTGGGCTGCGACGGCTGGGGCTGGGATGACGTGCTGCCCTATTTCCGGAAGTCCGAGAATAACGCGCGTGGGGCGGATACACTTCACGGTGCCGATGGTCCACTGCATGTGAGCGATCAACAGGCGATGCGCCCGATCACCCGTGCCTTTGTGGAGGCGGGGAAAGAACTGCAGCATCGCGAGGTGGCGGATTTCAATACCGGCGAAAACGAGGGGATCGGGGTCTATCAGGTCACGCAGTTTCATGGGGACCGCGCGGGCGAGCGGTGCTCGGCCGCTGCCGCCTATCTGCATCCGGTGATGGCGCGGCCCAATCTGACGGTGATCCCGCGGGCGCAGGCGACGCGGGTGCTGTTTCAGGGCAAACGTACGACTGGCGTGGCCTATCGGCAGGGCAAGGCTGAGAAACAGGTGCTGGCACGTAAAGAGGTGCTGCTGTGTGGCGGCAGCTTCAACTCGCCGCAACTGTTGCAGTTGTCCGGGGTCGGGCGGCCCGAGGATATCACCCCGCACGGTATTGGCATGGTCCACGAACTGCCCGGCGTGGGGCAGAACCTGCAGGATCATCTGGACTTTATTCTGGCGTATAAATCCAAGGACCGGGACAATTTCGGGATCAGCGCGCGGGGGACGTGGGACTTAATCAAACACGCGCTGCGCTGGCGCAAGGATGGCAAAAGCATGCTCGCGTCACCCTTTGCGGAAGGGGCTGCGTTTTTGAAGACGGAACCGGGGCTTGAACGCCCAGACATCCAGTTGCATTTTGTGATTGCCATCGTGGATGATCATGCCCGCAAGCTGCATCTGGGACATGGGTTCAGTTGCCATGTCTGTGCGCTGCGCCCGTTTAGCCGCGGGACGGTGGGGCTGCAAAGCAATGATCAACTGGCCCCGCCGGCCATTGATCCAAAATACTTGGATGATCCACGCGATCTGGCGACCATGATCAAAGGAGCCAGGATGATGCGGGATATTCTGCAAGCGCCTGCTTTGGCACGTTACCGGCACAAAGAACTGCATGGCACGCATGACAACATGACCGACGCAGAATGGGAGACCCATATCCGCGCCCGTGCCGATACGATCTATCACCCGGTGGGCACCTGCAAGATGGGTGTGGACGACATGGCAGTAGTCGATCCGGAACTGAAGTTACGCGGCGTGCAGGGGCTGCGCGTGGTTGATGCGTCAGTGATGCCAACCCTGATTGGCGGCAATACCAATGCGCCGACAATCATGATCGCGGAAAAGGCGGCGGATATGATCCGGGGCAGGGTGCGTGCGTGCACCTAGCCTACGGGCGTATGAGGGCTGCATGCGCCGCAGGATCGGCCCTTTGCAATCGGGCGAGGGCCGCAATGGCTTCTTCGCGCAGGACTTCTTTGGCGTTAGCCTTGACCTTTTCCACACCTGTAATCAGGGCGTCGATCTCGGGCAGGGGCGTATCTGTCTTTTCGGATAATGTGACGAGCGCTTCCAGCACCTTGCCAAGTTGCTTGCCGTAGCTTGCCACTTCGGTTTGCACGCGGTTTTCGATGGCCGGACTGCCCTTGATATCAGGGGAAAAGACGCGCGGCGTAATCTCTTGCGTCACGTCGCCTGAAAAGGGGGCGTGAAAGGTGGGTGACCAAATGTCAAATGGGGTGAGCATTGCAATCTCCTTGGGTTGAATATCCCAAGTGTCGCTGCGCTGCGGCATTTCTGTCAAGTCTGGGCGAAGAATGCGGCCACTGCTGCCTCAAATTCGCGCGGTTTTTGAGCATGGAGCCAATGGCCCGCGCCAGGTATTTTGGCAAATTTAGCCTTTGGGAACAGATCTTTGATGGCGGGTCGCGCTTCGGACTGCACGTAATCGGATGCAGCACCCGACAAGAACAGTGTCGGCCCTTCGAAACGGCCAGACACATCCGGAAAGCCAATAATCTTATCCATTTCGGCGGCGAGCACGTCCAGGTTCAGCCGCCATCGGCGCTCTTTCATATCCAGACTTTGCAGCAGAAAATCCGGCACACCCGGCTCCAGGTCGCCAAGCTGCGCCTTGGCCTCTGCCCGGTTTTCAATGCGGCTCAGATCGACACGGCGCATCGCTTCAATCGGGCCAAGCTGGGTGTGGGCGTATGTTACCGGCGCAATATCCGCGACAATCAGGCGACTGACCTTTTCAGGGGCTTGCAGCGCGAGGACCATTGCTGCCTTGCCACCCATTGAGTGACCCAGCACGTCGGACGGCCGATCGATCACTTCTGCCAGATCGGCCGCCATATCTTCGTAGGACTGGCTGTCATGCCAAGGGCTGCTGCCATGATTGCGCATATCAACCGCGATGACGGGGCGGGTTGCGGATAACCGCTTTGCGATTACGCCCCAGTTACGCGCCGACCCGAACAAACCATGGGCGATCAGCAGCGGCACCGCAGTGGGGCCATCATAATGTACCGTGTTCAACATGCATCGTTTTTAACCCTTCCTTTACGGGAGTGACCAGAGGGATTGAGCCATGCCGCGATAGCGCCTAAGCGGACCGCCATGGGAAAGGATGTGCATCAACAAGTTACCGAGTTGCGGGTATTGCTCGATGAAAAGTTGGGCGTGCGTGGGCGCACGCTTGCCATCCAGATACGTAAAGCCGGGCGGCTTTTGCCCCGCCATGTGCGGCGCGATGCGACCTATATCGCCCAGTCCGTGGCGTTGACCGACAATCCCAAACTGGCCCGTATGGTTGACAACGCAAAATTGCAAAGAGCCCATGCAAATGTGGTGGCGTACCTGAATAGTATCAACGTGACCGAGCGGCGTGTCACTGCTGCGCTCAATCTTGCAGCCTCTATCGCGTTTGCTTTGCTGGTGACAGCGGTACTGGTTCTGTTTGTGCTTGTACAACGGGGATTTGTCTAAAGTACGCGTAGTTTTCCGGGCAACGGCCCGAACACCGCAATGTGCTCTGATATGATAGGTTCTTCTTTGGGAGTTTCGCGCATTGCACGTGCTGCGCGATCGCACTGGCAAACGCGTGTTTCAGATGTCGACCCGGGCCCCCTTTGTTGGACGTCAGGATGCGGTTTTCGACTACTATTTCGACGTGAGCCTATAACTCTATTTGTTATGCCGGGACGCGCCTTGCGAGGCGTCACGCATCACGGATGGCCGGCCAATACTGTAATCAGCAGGCCGATCAGCCCGAGCTGTGCGATCAGGGTCATCAACATGCCGTAAAAGCGTAATCGCCATGTGGTACCGTCGATGGCGAAGTAAGTGGCATGCAGAGCACGGCCCGCGACAAGGATCACCGCGAGTACCGCAAGACCGACCGGACTGGCCGCTTGTATCTCTGCCAGTCCCATCAATATCAGCGCCATGGGGAGTTGCTCTGCCGCGTTGGCTTGCCCCCGGATCGCTTTCGTCAGCACCCTGTCGTTATTGTCACCCAGTACCACGCCGCCCTTGCGCCGTAGTCGGATCACCTTCCATGTGAGCAAGAGCAGAATGATGCCACTGCAAATGGCAGCTGTCGTGGTGATGGGCAAGGTGATCTGTGTCATTTAATATCCGGCATTTTTCAGACGCTGTGGCAACATGGCGTGCGTTTGCCGCGAAAGAAAGCAGGAAAAGAAAAACCCGCCCAACAAGGTTTGGACGGGCTCTGTTGTTGATCGACCTGCCGGTCAGAATCTATTCGCGATTGCCGAACAGTTGCAGCAGGAACATGAACATGTTGATGAAGTCCAGATACAGGTTCAGCGCACCCATAATGGCCGATTTCGCCAACCACTCCTGATCGCCATGCGCAGCATGTGCGATGTAATCATTCTTGATCTTCTGCGTGTCATAGGCCGTCAGACCCGCGAAGATCAGAACACCCAAGATTGAAATCGCGAACATGATCGCTGGCGACTGCAGGAATATGTTGACGATCATTGCAACGATCAGACCGATCACACCCATGATCAGGAAAGCACCCCAACCCGAGATATCTTTCTTCGTGGTGTAGCCATAAAGGCTGAGTCCAGCGAAGGCGATCGACGTGATCAGGAAAACCTGTGCAATCGAGAACCCGGTGAAGGCGACGAAAATCCAAGCCATCGACAAGCCCATGACAGCTGCGAAGACGTAAAAGAACGTCTGCGCTGCGGCAGCCGAGAACTTGTTGATCATCGCGCCAAAGCCAAAGATCATGGCGAGGGGGACAAACATCACGATCCAGCCGAGGATATTAGGCTGTAGCGTAAACGGGTCACGGAAGATGCTGAGCAGGGCGGGTGATGTACCCACAGCCCATGCGACACCAAATGTGACCAGCATGCCCACGGACATGATGCCGTAGACCTTGTTCATGTGGGCGCGAAGACCCTCGTCGATTACGGCCGCGCGGACCCCGCCGACCGTTCTGATTGCCTCTTGTTGAGCCATGTAAACCTCCAGTTAAAAACAGCGGCGCCGCATATCGGCATCCTTGGTGCCTGATATTGGCGTACGCCCCTGTTTTTTCAAGCCTATCATGCCGCAAATTGCATATTTCTGATTGTTTTGGGCGGGAATGTCGCAGGTGCGGGCGAAATCGACCTATTTTGACCAATGACGCGGCACGTCCCAAACCGGTTTTTTCGCCTCGATCTTGGCATCTTGGCGGCTGATCCCGATGTCGTGCAACATATGATCATCAAGATTCTCAAGTGTTTTGCGCTGTCGATGGACACCAACCATGTCTGCGATGCGACCCCGAAGGCTGCGGCGTGGTTTGATCTCTGCGCAATCGACGCGGGCGCGACTTACTGTGACGGTCATGACCTGTCCTTTCGTGATGTATCGACGCTTATCCATTTCAATACTTGATATGTAGATCTGTTGAAGACATAATGAAAATGAATGATTGATATATGAAGCATCAGGAAATGTGATATGTTGCGAAATCTGGACACCACAGCCTTACGATCTTTTGTCACCGTGGCCGAAATGGGCGGCGTCACCCGCGCGGCAGGCGTTTTGAACCTAACCCAATCTGCTGTGTCGATGCAGCTGAAACGGCTGGAGGAATCGCTGAACCTGTCCCTGTTGGATCGTAGTGCGCGGAGTATTGGCCTTACCCCCGCCGGTGAGCAGCTACTGGGTTATGCCCGCAAGATGTTGCAGATCAATGACGAAGCGTTAAGCCGTTTGACCGCGACCGAATATGAACGCGAGATCAAGCTGGGTGTGCCGCATGACATTATCTATCCGTGGGTCCCCCAAGCCTTGCGCCGCTTTGCCGCTGATTTTCCGCGCATGCAGGTCAAGCTGGTGTCGGCCCCGACCCGCAGCCTGCTGGAAATGTATGGACGGGGTGAGGTCGACCTTATCCTGACAACCGAAGAACAATGCGGACCGGGTGGGCAGGCCCTAGTTGAGCTGCCTTTGTTATGGATCGGCGCCCGGGATGGATCAGCTTGGCGCAAACAGCCCTTGCCGGTTGCCTTTTGCAGCAACTGCATCTTTCGCAGCGGGGTGCTGCAAGCGCTGAACAACAGCGATATCGCCTGGGACATGTCGGTTGATTCAGAACTCGACAACGCGGTTGAGGCCGCGGTGAGCGCCGATCTGGGTGTGTACGCCGCTCTGGAGGGGTGCCTGCCTCCGCATACGGAGGTGATCCAACATGGTGGCGCATTACCACCGCTGCCGTCGCATAAGATCAACATGTATGTGCTGAAGCCCGATGACACAGCCAGCACCGCCCTGGCAGGCATTGTGCGCCAGATTTATGCCAGCCCACCTCCGCTGCGCGCGGTTGCTACGGCGTGACAACAACCTTGCCGGTCGATTTGCGGGTGCGCATCAGCTCCAGCGCTTCACCGGCATTTTCAAGCGGGATCACATGGCTGATATGGGGTTTCAGCCGCCCGTCAGCATACCATTGCATCAGTTCTGCCAGACTGTCGGTCAGCGCCGTCGCGTTGAATTTCAGGTAACCACCCCAATAAAAGCCGATAACGGTGATGTTCTTGACCAGCAGGATATTAGCCGGGATTTGCGGTACATCCCCGCTGGCAAAGCCGATGACGATGACCCGCGCTTCGCGGTTACAAGCGCCCAACGCGGCCTTGAAGCCATCACCACCAACCGGATCATAGACGACATCGGCGCCGCCAAGTGCTTTGACTTCGGCTTTGATATCGGCGGTATCGCTGTCGATCAGGTGATCTGCGCCGGCCTTTTGTGCAATTGCCAGCTTGTCGGCCCCACGCGCGACCGCGATGACCTTTGCCCCCATGGCTTTGCCGATTTCAACCGCAGTCAGACCTACACCACCGGCTGCTCCCAGCACTAAAAGCGTCTCTCCCGGCTGAAGATGCGCGCGGCGTGTCAGCGCAAGATGCGAGGTGCCATAGGCCACCATAAACCCTGCTGCGACCTCGGCCGGCATGTCATCGGGGACGGGGCGACAGAGTGCGGCCGGAAAAACCCCCTGATCGGCCATGCCGCCCTGACCCCCAAAAACGGCGACGCGTGTTCCAATGGCCGGGGCTGTGACGTCGGGCCCTTGGGCAATGACCGTGCCGCAGACTTCCATGCCCAGGGTAAAAGGGGGTTCTGGCGTGTCCTGATACCGCCCTTGGGCCATCAACATATCGGCAAAATTTAGCCCACATGCGGCGATATCCAACAAAACCTCACCCTTTTCTGGTTTAAGTTCGGGAATAATTTTGAGTGCTGGCGCGTCATCAAAGGACTGAACTTGAAATGAACGCATCACGGGATTCCTTTCGGTATGAATTTGTTAACCTTTATCATCACATCATCAGACATGGCGAAAGGGTTGCTTTTTAGGCGGCCTGAAAAATGTTGCATTGCGAACCTGTCCTTAAGTTCAGGTCGGTGGCTGCAACCGTTGCGTGTTAAGCGTGAATAGTGTCATGCACCAGTGGTGTGGCAAGAAATGACGCACGTGTACAGCGTAAGCAGGTTAGCAACGGGCACCGGCGTCACACTTGCCGAGAGCTTCCAAACTAAGGAAAGAACAAAATGAAACATCCAGTCGACGTTCATGTAGGCAAGCGTATTCGTCATCGCCGTTGGATGAGCGGGACAACGCAACAGCAACTGGCAGAGAATGTTGGAATCAAGTTCCAGCAAATCCAGAAATACGAAACGGGCATGAACAGGGTCAGCGCATCGCGCCTTTGGGACATCGCAAAGGTCCTGAATGTGCCTGTGTCGTTTTTCTTTGAAGGGTTGGATACTCAACCACCGGCAGACCAGACAAATGGTGATATGCCCGGCGATATCCTGACCGACAAAGAGGCGCTTGAGCTGCTGCGCTCCTACTATGCGATCCCCGAAAATCAACGCCGTCGCCTGTTTGATCTGGCCCGCGTTTTGAGCGAGGCTGCCTGATCCGGCCTTGACCGACCTGACTGCTCCGCGTTACCGCAAACGGTGACAGCGGCGCAGATTAGGATATTGACCCATGCCAATTGACGCGACAGGCCACGCAGAGCTGATCCGCGTGGCGCATCTGATGGCCGACGCAGCGCGGCCAGAAACGCTCAGGCATTTTCGCACCCCGGCCCTTGTCGCCGATGACAAGGGTGGGGGTGCCTTTGATCCCGTGACCATTGCTGATCGTGCCGCTGAAAAAGCGATGCGCGAGGTTTTGGCGCGCGAACGTCCCGATGATGCTATTTTGGGCGAAGAATATGGCGCGCAACCCGGTACGACCGGTCTGACATGGGTATTGGACCCTATCGATGGCACGCGTGGCTATATCAGCGGCACGCCGACCTGGGGTGTACTGATCTCGGTCGCGGATGCAGCGGGGCCGCTGTTTGGTCTTATTGATCAGCCCTACATTGGCGAACGTTTCGCCGGTGGTTTTGGTATCGCACAAGTCGACGGCCCAACAGGGGAGCGCGCGTTATCCTGTCGCCAGGGCCGCACATTGGCCGACGCGACCGTGCTGACGACATTTCCCGAAGTTGGCACCGCCGAAGAAGGCCACGCCTTTCATGCGGTCGCCGGGCGGGCGCAACTGACCCGGTACGGGATGGATTGTTACGGTTACGCGCTGCTCGCCTCGGGTCAGGTTGATCTGGTGATTGAGGCGGGCCTTAACGCTTACGATATTCAGGCGCCAATTGCCATTATTCACGCCGCCGGTGGCATTGTCACCGATTGGGAGGGGGGGCCGGTTCATGAGGGCGGGCGGGCCCTGGCCGCCGCCACGCCCGAAATCCATGCCGAGGCGCTGGCGATCCTGCAAGAGACGATGCGTGCCTGATAGTCTGATCCGCAACGCCCGCCATGTGCTGACGATGGATGATCAGCGGCGGGAGTTGCGTGCTACAGATATCCTGCTGCAAGATGGTGTCATTGCGGGGATCGGTCTCGGTTTACCTGCTAAAGAGGCCGAGATTATTGAGGCTGGCAATGCCGTCGTCACCCCCGGTTTGGTCAACACGCATCACCATCTTTATCAGACGTTGACCCGCGCGGTTCCCGGTGCGCAGGACGCATTGCTTTTTGGTTGGCTGCAACGGCTTTACCCGATCTGGGCGCGGTTCGGGCCGGAAGAGATGTTTGTATCGGCCCAGATTGGTCTGGCTGAATTGGCCTTGTCGGGCTGCACGCTGACTTCTGATCATCTGTACCTGTATCCCAACGGATCACGGCTGGACGACACGATCGCGGCGGCCAGCGAGGTGGGCCTGCGGTTTCATGCCACGCGCGGCGCGATGAGCATTGGCGAAAGTGAGGGTGGCTTGCCGCCTGACGCCTTGGTCGAGGATGAAAAGACCATTCTGGAAGACTGCATTCGGGTTATCGATGTGTTTCATGATCCCCAGCCCGGTGCGATGATCCGCGTAGGTGTCGCGCCGTGCAGCCCGTTTTCCGTCACGCGCGACCTGATGCGCGACGCTGCAATCCTTGCCCGCGACAAGGGTGTGATGATGCATACGCATCTGGCCGAGAATGATGAAGACATCGCCTATAGTTTGGAAAAATTCGGCTGTCGTCCGGGACAATACGCCGAGGATCTGGGCTGGATCGGCGATGATGTGTGGCACGCGCATTGTGTCAAACTGGATGGGGCAGAGATTGATTTGTTCGCTCGCAGCCGCACAGGCGTGGCACATTGCCCTTGTTCCAATTGCAGGCTGGGGTCAGGGATCGCACCAATCCGTCAGATGCGTGATGCTGGTGTGCCAGTTGGCCTTGGTGTTGATGGCTCTGCCAGCAATGACATCGGCAATCTGGTGGTTGAGGCGCGGCAGGCGATGCTGTTGCAGCGGGTTGTAAACGGGGCCGACGCGATGTCCGCGCGCGAGGCTTTGGAAATTGCGACGCGCGGCGGCGCACAGGTGCTGGGCCGCGATGATTGCGGGCAGATTGCTGTGGGCAGGCGCGCTGATCTCGCGATCTGGGATATCGATGCAGTAGAAAATGCGGGGTCATGGGACCCGGCGGCACTGCTTCTTGCGGGACCGATGAGGGTACGTGATTTGTTCGTTGAAGGGCGGCCGATCGTCCGCGATGGGCAGATGCTAACCATTGACCTGCCGCGCGTCATCGCGCGGCAGAACCAGCTTGCGCAACGTCTTGCCATGTAACACGGCGGGACGCTGGCGATTCCGTTGCAATACGATAAGCTGGGCGCAGCGAAGGGGAAACGGAAGATGAAAAAGATCGTTTCAGTGCTGGCACTCTGCGCGCTTGCCGCATGTCAGACGACGCCCGCTTCAACGCAGGTGTCGAATACGGCCAGTCTGACGGGTAATTTCATGGCTGATCTAAACGCATTTCGCGCATCACAAGGGCGCGGTCCGGTACAGCAAAGCGCCAAGCTGCGCCGTGCCGCACAACTACATGCCGATGATATGGTCGCGCGCGGGTACTTTTCGCATCAGTCCCCCGGTGGGCCGAACGGCGATACCATGTCCGAACGTATGATTGCCGGCGGCTGTCGTTTACAGGCAGGGGCAGAGAATATTGCACAAGGCCAGACATCGGAAGCGGCGGTTTTGACCGCGTGGCAGAATTCGTCCGGCCACCGCCGGAACATGCTGGGGGCCAGTTATACTGAATTCGGGCTGGGCCGGACTAAGAATACCTGGGTTTTGTTGTTCTCATCTGGGTGTTAGGCGCTGACCGGCGATCCACACGTCGGCAATCGCCCTGTCATCGCCCATCATGATCGTCGGGAACAGCGCGTCCCAGATATCATTGGCTTTGTCGAAACGCTGGCTGATGGCGGCGGTCGATGCCAGATCCAGTACTGTGATATCGGCGATCGCACCTGCGTTCAGGCTGCCAATCTGACCGTTCATATGCAGCGTCTGCGCTGATCCTTCGGTGGCCAGCCACATCAATTGCGCCGGATGCAAGGCCACACCGCGCAACTGCCCGATCTCATACGCGGCGGCCATCGTGCGTAACATCGAAAAAGACGACCCGCCACCGGTATCGGTGGCTAGCCCGATCTGCAGACCTGCCCGTGCCAGCCCCATCAGATCAAACAGCCCCGACCCGATGAACGTGTTGGATGTGGGGCAATGGATAACCGCTGCCCCGACCTCGGCCAATCGGTCAATCTCGCGCGGTTCCAGGTGAATGGCATGACCATAAAGGCCCTTTGCGCCCAGCAGGCCGAACGCCTCGTATGTATCCAGATAATCGCGCGCATCAGGGAAGAGGTCTTTGACCCAGGTAATTTCTGGATGCTGTTCGCTCAGATGGGTTTGCATCAGACAATCGGGGTGTTCGGCCCAAAGCGCACCCAATGCCGCCAGTTGGTCGGGTGTTGATGTGGGCGAAAACCGGGGCGTGATCGCGTATTGCGCACGGCCAGTTCCATGCCATTTCTCCAGCAAGGCCTTGCTGTCATCATAGGCCGATTGCGCCGCATCGCGCAGATTGTCGGGCGCGTTGCGATCCATGCAGGTTTTGCCCGCCACAACGGCCATGTTCCGCGCGGCTGCGGCGTTAAAAAACGCATCCACACTTTCCGGGTGGATCGTGCAAAAGCTGGTCAGCGTGGTGGTGCCATGCGCCAGTGACAGATCAAGCGTCCGGTCTGCCACCATCGCGGCATAGGCGGGATCACCAAACCGCGCCTCTTCGGGGAAAGTGTAGGTGTTCAGCCAGTCGATCAGCTGCTTTCCCCAGCTCGCGATGATGCCGGTTTGTGGATAATGCATATGCGCATCGACAAAACCGGCGCTGATCACAGCGTCACCATAATCGGTTACGACAGCATCAGCGTGCGCTGCCTTCAGCGCCGCACCATTGCCCACGGCAACAATCTGCGCCCCATCAATCAGCACGCCACCCGCGCTGTCGAACTGGACGGCATCCGCCCAATCGCCGGTCAATGGGTTGCCAGAAAACCCAAGGGTTTGCCCCAGAAGAAGCTGCTTTGTCATGCGCGCACCATATGGCGGTGGCAGAACAGCGTAAATCGCCGAATGCGCGTTGTAGAACTGCGCTGATCCACTATGTTGCAGACCAGCAAGGGGCGGCATCATGGCAGAACCACAAGAAAGCACCGAAGAAGAGGCGTTCGGCATCACCGAAGGCCTGTTAAGCGATGTGATGGAGGCTGTCAGCCGGGGCGAAGGCCGCACGGTCGATGCAATCCTGGAACCGCTTCACCCTGCCGATATCGCCCACCTTCTGGAACAGATCGACACGCGCGAACGCCGCGATCTGCTGGCTGTCTGGTCCGACCGCGTCGATGGTGAGGTGCTGTCGGAACTTGATGACCATCTGCGCGAAGAGGTGATCGGACAGCTTGCCCCCGCCGAACTGGCCGAGGCGGTGCGTAATCTTGACAGCGATGATGTTGTCGATCTGGTCGAATATCTGGGCGAAGAGCAGCAAGAGGCTGTGCTGGATGCGCTGGATGCAGGCGACCGGGTCGTGGTCGAGCAGGCGTTGTCGTACCCCGAGGAATCCGCCGGACGCCACATGCAGTCCGAACTGGTCCGCGCGCCAGAGCATTGGAATGTGGGTGAGGCGATTGATTATCTGCGCTCTGACGTGGTGCTGCCGGACCAATTCTACCACATCATCCTTGTTGATCCGCGTTTGAAAGCAGTCGGTTATGTGTCCCTTGGCCGCGTTCTGAGCCACCCGCGCAATACGCCGCTGAAAGAGCTGGCCGAGGATACCTTTCGCACCTTCCATGTGGCTCAAGACGTGGAAGAGGTCGCACAGGCGATCAACCACTATCACATGATCACCGCCCCTGTGGTCGATGATGATGATCGGATTGTGGGTGTGATCACCATCGACGATGCGATGGCGTTTCTTGAAGAAGAAGCCGAGGAAGATATCCTGCGTCTGGCCGGTGTCGGCGAGGGGCGGTTGTCTGACAAGGTGATCGACACGACCAAGCGGCGTTTTCCCTGGCTGGCGGTCAATCTGGTCACGGCCATTTTCGCGTCCCTCGTGATTTCGCTGTTCGAAGAAACCATTGCCGGATTGGTCGCCTTGGCGGTGCTGATGCCCATCGTCGCGTCGATGGGTGGGAACGCCGGTACACAATCCCTGACTGTTGCTGTGCGCGCCTTGGCTACGCGCGATTTGACCACTGCAAATATGTGGCGCGTGATCAGACGCGAGGTTCTGGTCGGCCTGATCAATGGTCTGATCTTTGCCGTGGTCATGGGCATCGTCGGTGTTGTCTGGTTCGGCTCGCCCATGTTGGGGGTCGTGATTGCCGTGGCCATGGTGGTCAACATGGTTGTGGCGGGGCTGGCAGGCACGGTGATCCCCGTGATCCTTGAAAAGATGGGCATCGACCCGGCGTTGGCCTCTGGTGCGTTTGTCACCACGGTCACGGATGTTGTTGGTTTCTTTGCTTTCCTTGGCCTGGCGGCGGTGTGGCTGCTTTGATGGATAAATCAGCGGCCCGCGCTGCGGCCTTTGCCCGCCGCAAGGATGCGCATGCGCTGGGTCAGGGGAACGCCGGGTATCTGAGTGAGGTTCTGGCGGGTTATCGCGGGGTTCCGCTGGCCGGTTACATGGCCATGCGGACCGAGATTTATCCAATCGCCGCGATGGAAGAGGCGGCGGCCCACGGACCAGTCGGCGTGCCTGTGATCATGGGGGCAGGACAGCCGCTGCAATTCCGATTGTGGGAGCCGGGTTGCACGCTGATCAAAGGCGAGTTTGGTGCGATGATCCCGGAAGATGGCGACTGGATGATCCCGGAAATCGTGATCGTACCGCTGGTTGCGTTTGACCGGCAGGGCGGGCGTCTGGGCTATGGCGGCGGGTTTTATGACCGGACGCTCGCGCAATTGCGCGAGGCACGCCCCACGATGGCGATTGGCTTTGCCTATGCCGCGCAAGAGGATGCGGCGTTGCCGCTGGAGCCCACCGATCAACCGCTTGACCTGATCGTGACAGAGCGTGGAGTGATGACGCCAACCCGCTGAAACCGGTTTGCGACTTACCCAAAATAGTATGAAGGTTTGCATGGGGCCTGAGCCAGAGCATCGCGTATGAATGTAATTTTGGAATTTGCGCTTGTTTTGACGATCGGGCCATTGCTGGCAGTAATGTGGTCGCTTTATCGGGCGACGACGACGCGTGGCTTTGTTCGGGTCAACGCAATTGCCCTGTCATTTGCCACGTTGGTGGGGATATTTTTTGTCCTGCAATATCTGGTGATCAGACCAAACCTTATTAGCATTGAAGCTGTGATTGCGCTTTCGCCGGTGATTGGCGGCCTCACCATTGTCACCGGTATAATTGCTGCATGTTACGACCCGCGCTTGTCGAAAGTCTTTCCGATGATACAAACCCTTTTCGGTTTTTTACTTGTCGTAGGAGTTCCGTGGCAGGGCATTTAGCGGTCAGGCCGTTCTACTGTGATACCACAACTTGCAACTGGGCAGGCAACAACCCCTGCATTATTGAGTCTACTCGTCGGCAAACGCCGCCATCACCTCGTCTGACGCTTCGAAATTCGCCGTGACGCGCTGCACGTCGTCGTCCTCTTCCAGAGTGTCGAGCAGCTTCATCAGTTTCGTCAAACCGTCCAGATCGACCTCGGTCGTCATGTTCGGTTTCCAGATCAGTTTGGTGGATTCGGATTCGCCCAATTCCGCCTCTAGTGCGTTCGACACCTCGTTCAGATCGGTATCGGCGCAGATGATGACATGGTTGTCTTCATCGCTTTGCACATCCTCCGCGCCTGCCTCAATCGCGGCCATCATGACGGTATCGGCGTCGGCGACAGAGGCGGGATAGACGACTTCGCCCTTGCGGTCGAACATGAACCCGACCGACCCGGTTTCGCCCAGGTTGCCGCCATTTTTGGAAAAGGTCGAACGCACGGTGGATGCGGTTCGGTTTCGGTTGTCCGTCATTGCTTCGACAATCACGGCAACGCCGCCGGGGCCGTAGCCTTCATACCGGATTTCATCATAGTTTTCCGCATCGCCGCCTTGCGATTTCTTGATCGCGCGGTCGATGACGTCCTTTGGAACGGAACTTGACTTGGCTTCCTTCACGGCCAGACGCAAACGCGGGTTCTTGTCGGGGTCCGGGTCACCCATCTTGGCGGCGACGGTGATTTCCTTGGCGAGCTTGGAAAACAGCTTGGAGCGCAGTTTGTCCTGCCGTCCCTTACGGTGCTGAATATTTGCCCATTTGGAGTGGCCAGCCATCGTCGAACCTCGTCATCATGCGGTGTAAATCGCGGCCTCTATAGGGCATGCAGGGTTGGCGCTGCAAGCCCGTCTGATTTTGTGCTGATCGTTGCTAATATCCCGCCCGGCCGATAGGTCGGGCAGCCCCCGACCGCCCCCATGGGCGGGGGCTTTGCCCCCACCCGCGGTCGAGCGTCGCCCTTGGTGACAGAAACCGGATTACAGCGGCCAGATGAACGGAATGACAAACGATGCAATCGGCGCGAGCGACAGGTTCAGTGGAATCCCGAATTTCAGAAAATCCGAGAATCGATAGCCGCCCGGACCGTAGACCAGCGTATTCGTCTGATAGCCAATGGGTGTCGCGAAACTCGCACTTGCCGCGATCATCACGGCCACGACCAGCGGCCGCGCATCGACACCCAACGCGCCCGCCAGCCCGATGGCGATGGGCGTCATGACGACCGCCACGGCATTGTTAGACACCAGTTCGGTCAGAATACTGGACAGCAGATACACTGCCAGCACCACAAAGAACCCCGGTAACACCAGCATCACGGGCGACAGCGTATCGGCGATCAACGCGACGGCCCCCGATGATTGCAGCGCAGACCCCACCCCCAGCATCGCAAAGATCAGGGCAAGCAAGCGGCCATCGACGTAGGAAAAAGCCTCATCCGCATCGATGCAGCCGGTCATTAGAACAATCGTCACGCCAATCATTGCAAGCATCAGAATCGGGGCCACACCAAGGGCGGCCAGCGTCACGACACCCAGCAACACCAGAATGGCAATCGGCGCATGCCCGCGCCGATAGGCCCTTTGCGACGGTTTGGACACATCGCCAAGGTTCATATCCTCGCCCAACCGCTGAATGTCCTCGGGTGCGCCTTCCAGCAATAGCGTATCGCCCACGCGCACGACGATGTCGTCGATCTGCTGACTGATGTTCGCATCACGCCTGTGCACCGCCAATGGATAAACCGCATAGCGCCGCCGCAGCCGCATCGACCCCAGACGCCGCCCGACCATTTTGCAGTTGGGCGTGATCAGTACCTCGACCGTGGATGTTTCAACAGCTGATAACTGATCAACCCGGCGCAGTTCCTTGTTGTTCTGCAGCGACAGCAGTTCGGTCATTTCGGTGCGCAGCACGACCCTGTCGCCGCGCTGCAAGATGACATCCTTGAGGTTCCGCCGCAGGGATTTGTCGCCGCGCACCACATCTATCAGGCGGACTCCATCGCGTTTGAACAATTGCACGCCTGTCACTTCGCGCCCGATCAGGTTGCTTTCGGGGGGGATCACGGCCTCGGAAAAGAACTTTTTCTTGGACCGGTCTGACAGCATGGTCGCCATGCTTTGCCGGTCAGGGAGCAGGCGCGGCGCCATGAAATAAAGATAGGTGAAAGTCCAGGCAACAACGACAAGGCCCACAGGCAGGATTTCAAGGATGCCGAACGGTTCAAGCCCGGATGAGCGCGCGACCCCATCCACCAACAGGTTGGTGGATGTGCCCAGCAAGGTCATCGTGCCGCCAACAATCGCCGCATAGCTGAGCGGGATCAGCAGTTTGGAGGCGGATGTACCCAACGTTCGCGCCAGTTGCACAAAAACCGGGATCATCACCACGACCAAAGGTGTGTTGTTCATGATCGCACTGGCAAAGGCCACAAAAATCAGCCCGCCGCCGATAGCACGCGCCGGGCTGACCTTGGCCTGCCGCTCGGCCACTTGCGTCATCGCGTTCAGCGCACCGGTTCGCACCAGCGCGCCCACGATGATGAACATCGCGGCGATCGTCCAGGGTGCCGGGTTGGCAAGGGCCATGACCGCGCTTTCGTATGGCAGCACCCCTGTCGCCAGCAGGATCGACACCCCAATCATCGCCACGACTTCTGTCGGGAAAATCTCGCGCAGGAACATCAGGAACATGGCCACGACCACGCACATCGTCAGAACGGCGCTTTGGGTTTGGGAAAGGGCGAGCCAGTTATCCATGCGCGGGAGTGTCGCTGACAGTGTGAGCCTGCGCAAGACGTGGTTGGACCAAAGCCAACCCCGCGCCCATGCACATCAGTGCCGCCCAGATCCAGAGGCTGTAACTTTCCCCAAGCAGCAGCATGGCCCAGAAAACCCCGGATCCGGTGACGATATAGCTGACCTGCCCGGCAAAGACCGACCCGGCCCGCCCGATGAGCCAGACGTAACCGGAATAAACAAGAACATGGATCATCGCGCTCAGTGTCATGGTGACATCTGCCAGGATAAAGGGAGGTTGCGGGATAAAGAACTGTCCGCTGCCGATGGCAAGGGGAAGGGCAATCAGCATACCGACCACCGAGGCCCCGAAAAGCACCTGAAACGGATCAAGTCCCGCGGTCCCCCATTTGGCGACGATGTTCCCCTCGCAGGCGTAACAAAAAGGGGCGACCAGCGCCAAGGGCAGAAAGGCGATCATGGCGCGTTCGGGCAGGCTTGCCTCGGGCAGGGCGATGAAGCCGACACCGATCAGGCCAAGGGCGATGCCCAGCATGCGCCGGAACGAAAAGTGATCGTTGCCAAGTGCAAGTGCGATGGGAAAGGCCATCATCGGGATCGTGGCGATTACGATGGACATGATGCCAGAGGGCAAATGGAACGCCGCGCGATAACCGGTCGTGTTGGAGATCAGCGATCCGATGGTTGCGATCATCAGCCAGACGCCCAGCGTTTTTAGTGTGAAAGGCAGTTGGCCCAGTTGCCTCCAGCGCAGAATACCCAGCAGGACCGCGCCGATCAGCATCTGCCAAAAAATCAGCCCAAAGGGTTGATAACCCGCTGTCACCGTGACCTTGATCAGCGGTTGGGTCAGCCCCCAGCCGCAGCCGAGCAGTAACAAAAACGCCGTCAGCCGGCCGCGTTCGCTGATCATGCAGGTCCTGCCGGGGTCAGCCTGCCGCCTTGGCGTACCATTTCGACGCGCGTGGCTTTGCCGGTCCGGTCGTCTGTTTCCACGTAAAGGCCGGCCAGCGTTGCCTCATCCATGGCTGGGGTGAACCGGGCCTTGGGCATGCCGGTTATGAAACGACGTAACGGTTCGGTCTTTTCCATGCCTATGACGGAATTATAATCCCCGCACATGCCCGTATCGGTCTGATAGGCCGTGCCACCGGGCAGGATCATCGCATCTGCCGTGGGTACATGGGTGTGCGTGCCCACGACTATGCTGGCCCGTCCGTCGCAATAATGACCGATGGCCATCTTTTCCGATGTGGCCTCGCAATGGATGTCGACAAGGCTCGCCTGCACCTGTCCACCCATGGGATATTGTTTGAGCACAGCGTCGAGGGCAGAAAACGGATCATCAAAGGGGCGTTTCATGAACACCTGTCCCAGCGCCTGCGCCACCAGCACCTTGCGCCCGCCTGCCGCGGTGAAAACACGTGCACCGGCGCCCGGGGCGGCTTTGGAAAAGTTCAGGGGGCGAAGCACGCGCGGTTCCTGTGCAATGAACTGCAGCATGTCTTTCTGATCAAACGCGTGATCGCCAAGGGTGATCACATCCGCCCCGGCGTCGAGCAACACCTTTACATGATCCCCAGATAACCCCATGCCAGAGGTCGCGTTTTCGCCGTTCACCACGACAAAGTCGAGCTTCCAATCCGCCCGCAGCCGGGGCAGGTGGGTTGTGATCGCCGCACGTCCCGCGCGGCCCATGACATCGCCAAGAAAGAGAATTTTCATGGGTCCTGTCGTATGCTTTCGGGCCTGCCTGTGCCAGTACGAATTTTCGGGCTGGTGTTTGCAGGGATCAGGTGCGACGGAAGGGGCATGGAGACACCCAAGGCATCACGGCCCGTGACCGGCATCTTCTGGATGGTGATCACAGGACTGAATTTCGTGGCCGTGACCGCGATTGTCAAACATGTGGGCAGCGACGTGCCAGCAGCACAGGCCGCATTTCTGCGTTATATGCTGGGACTTGTGTTCCTGATCCCGATGATCAAACCGATCATGGCGGCCGGTTTGACGGGTCGGCAGTTGAAGCTGTTTGGATGGCGCGGTGTGGTCCATACGATCGCGGTCATCCTGTGGTTCTTTGCCATGGCGCGCATTCCCATCGCCGAGGTGACAGCGATGAACTACCTGTCACCGATCTATGTCTCGCTTGGTGCGGCCTTGTTCATGGGCGAGCGCCTGCCGCCGCGCCGTCTGGCGGCGGTGGTCTTTGCCCTGATTGGCGCGATGATCATCCTGCGTCCCGGCATCAAAGCGATTGAAATCGGGCATATCGCGATGCTGGGCACAGCTATCTGCTTTGCCGCCGGATATCTGCTGGCCAAGCAATTGTCGGGTGAGGTGAGTGCCGCAGTGGTCGTCGGCATGTTGTCGATTACGGTAACGATTGGGCTGGCGCCGTTTGCATGGGCTGTGTGGGTGACGCCCACATGGGAGCAATTGGGATGGCTGTTCCTGGTCGCCTGTTTCGCGACAGCGGGGCATTATGCGATGACATTGGCATTTGCCGCGGCACCGTTGACAGTGACGCAACCCGTGACGTTCCTGCAACTGGTCTGGGCCGTGCTGCTGGGTGCGATTGTCTTTGGTGAGGCCGTTGACGGCTGGGTGGTCTTCGGTGGCGCGGTGATCATGGCCTCGGTCAGTTTCATCACCTGGCGAGAGGCCGTGGCGCGGCGGGCCATCACACCGGTTGTGTCAGCGACGAAGGTTTGACGGTTCTGGGACGGCTGTGGTGAGTACTTGAATGGCGGCAAGGAGCCCAATATGCCGTTGGGCATTTTCGCTGCGCGCGCGCGCAGTGCGCCTTCGCTGAGGCATTAAGATGGTCATGCGTTTTAGGGGGTCGGGAAAGCAGCCGTTCATGGAAGATGACCTTCAACCGTATTAGTATGTAAGTCTTGGCATAGTTTTTCGGAATTAAGTTGGTGCTGAAAAGCCGACTTCTGTATCGCCGAGACCCAGTTTGATTGCTGCTATCAGTGGCACGATCAACCTTAAGAGAAGGCTCAGCTTTGCAATGATGCTGCTGATGCATTCCAAAGACTGACCATCACAAAGCGTCAGTCACCAACCGCATCCCCAGATGTGCGGGCGGGGTGCCGACGGCGCAGCCACCGCGCGCGGGGTCGCGTACCAGAAACGACATCGCGGCGATATGTTCGCCGCCCACAAAGAACGCGGGGCAGCGGTCGGGAGTGATCCGCCCTTCGCCGGCCCCGGCATAGCAATCCATGGTCCATTCCCAGACGCTACCGTTCAGATCGACGACGCCTTCAGGCGTGGTGCCGAACGATCCGCGTGGGCGTAGGGTCCGTTTGGTCTGCGGCTCCATCAGATAGGCAGAGGCCCACGTGAGTTCGGGGTCGGTAAAGATTGGGTCAGGCGTTTCGGGCAGCACCGGTGCGGCCATATATTCCCATTCTATCAACGTCGGCAGCCGGTAGGTGACATCAGAATTGCTGTTGATCCAGTTTAGATATTCCGAGACATCCACGAAAGACAGACCTGTCGCGGGCATCTCATTTGCGGATCTGTTTGCGGGGGGACGCAGAAAAAGGCGACAGCCGCCTGCATCATGGCAGGCATTCCATTCGGCGATGCTGACTTCGTATTTCTGTACATAGAGCGGGGCTCTATCCGGCATCAGGACCGGCCGTTCTGCCATTTCGGGCAGGTGCGCAAAATCGGGGTCGCCAGGAAGGATGGCGGCCCCGATCAAAGTCGCCACCGCCAGCACAGCACAGCCAGCAACAATGCTTTTTGTGTGGTTGGCGATGACGGCTTTCATAGTCTGATCACTCCGATCACGTCTCAAATGTGCGTGGAGCGACGACCTGTTCCATCAGGGCATTGTCCCAATTGCCTTCGACCACAAAGTGCGCGGCGGCGCCCAGCAAGGTGGCTTCGATCAGGTTGTGGTTCACGTAAGCGTAAACGCCCGGCTGCTCGAACGTATACATCGCAGCCATTGCGGTGCCGCCCCGCACGAACCAAGTCTCAAGCCCGGTTAGGGGTGGATCGCTGAACGATGTTTCCCAGACATAGTTTCCGTGGCCGCCGATCAGGTGTGGTCGGCTATCGCGGTTCGCCTGATTGTGGATCATCAGGACGGTTTCACCCACTTTCGCCTGCAACGCGTTTTCACCGGTCAGAGCACCCACAGCACCGTTAAAGACACAATGTGTCGGGGTCAGTGTACGCATGGCATCAAGGCTGTCGGCATAGTCATCGCCTGCGGCTTCGTATTGCAGGAAGTCACCGAACTCATCCTTGGGCAGGTAGTAATCCTGCTCGCCGATATAGGCGATGCTGTCATAACGCAGCGGGTTGCCCTCGACATCCTTCAGGCCATCACGTGGCAGCACCATCACCGCACCGTTCATGCCATGGGTGACGTGATACGGGATCATCGCCCCACCGGGGGCACAGTGATAGGTAAAGCAACCCGGTTTGGTCGCTTTCCAGCGTAGAACAGTTTCCTCACCGGGGAAGACGTGGGTCAGACCGCCACCGCCCAACGCGCCGGTTGAGGCGTGAAAGTCGATATTGTGTTCCATCACGCTGTCCACGGGGTTGCGCATGGTCAGTTCCACCATGTCGCCTTCGTGGCAGATAATCAGTGGGCCGGGGACGGACCCGTTATAGGTCAACGCCCACACGCTGGCGCCGGTGTCTTCATCCACGACCATCAGCTTTTCAGTTGTTTCCATATAGATCTCGATGATCTTTGGCCCGCCTGTCGCAACCTGTTCGTGTTCAGGCGCAAAAGGTGGCGCAACAAGCTCTTGCTTGACGCGGCTATAGCCGGACAGATCGGCGGGTTCAGCCTGAACCTGTGCCTGTGCTTCCGCTTCGATGAAGCGGGCGGCGGGCGGTTGCATTCGCGGCAAAGGGCTGCGCCGTTGATTTGCAAGCGCACCTGCCCCTGTCACTGCAGCGGCACCGGCCAGAACCGAGCCACGCAAGACATTGCGGCGACTGGTCTGTGTAAGGCCTGGGTTGATGAATTTGGTCATTTGTCCCTCCATTTGATTAGGATTGGTGCACGGGCCTGCGCCCTCACACGGATCGTTGATTAAAAACTGGCGAGCTGAGCCTCAAAACGTTCCTTGGCGCGGCGCGGAATGCGCCCGTCAAGGAAACCCTCAGGCGCCTCCACATCACCGACGGCAATGATCATCACCATGCCCATGGCAAAGTGCGGTTTGCAGATCACCCCGTAGACGCCTTCGACATCCAAAGTGACTTCGATCTCTTCGTTGATGCGCCCTGTGAAGGCTTCGGCGCCTTCGGGCAGCATGCCGTCGTTAATCTCGGCGTTGTGGCCCCTGTCCGTTGCGACGAAGCGGATGTTGTCACCGACAGCGGCTTGAACAAGCGCGGGTTCAAAGACCATACGTTCGCCATCTGATCCCTGATTGAGCATCTGCACTTCGATTGTTTCGGCGAATGCAGCGCTTCCCATAAGGGCGGCAATTGCGAGGCCTGCTGCGATTTTGCGGATCATCATCGTTCCTTTCAGAATCTGGATTGTCTTGATCTCAATTTTAGGGATTGCGCTTGCCGTGAACGTTGCGCTGCAACAAAGAACTTGGCGAAAGGCGGAATTGATCTTTTGCAAGGTGCGGCGTTCTGTGCGACCAATTTGCAGATGAACATAGCAACCGCCCGCACTGTCTTTCCGCGACTGGACGAAAGCCTGCTGTCGCATTTGCCGCCTTTTTCGAAATTGGACAGACGACAGATCCGTACGATCCTTGATCATGCCAGTGCACTGCGGTTTGACAGCGGCGTTTCAGTCTTCGACGAAGGCGCCCCGGCGGAACGGTTCTACATGCTGCTCGACGGATATGTCCGTGTTGTGCGGATCACGCAGACGGGTGAACAGGTGACGGCGCTGCATATTCCGGCAGGGCAATTGCTGGGTATTGCCAGGGCGATTGGCAGGACAACTTATCCGGCCACGGCGATCACGGCGACTGAATCGATCGCACTGAGTTGGCCCATACACCTTTGGGATCAGTTCGTGGCCGAATATGATGGGTTTGCCACGGAAACCTACAAGACCATCGGCAATCGGATGGGGGAAATGAACACCCGCATCGTCGAATTGGCGACCCAACAAGTAGAACAGCGCGTCGCGAATGCGCTATTGCGGCTGATCAACCAGACCGGGCGCAAAGTAGACGGCGGGATCGAGATTGACTTTCCGATCACCCGTCAGGACTTATCCGAACTCACAGCGACGACGTTGCATACGGTCAGCCGATTACTGAGCGCGTGGGAAAAGCAGGGTCTGGTGCAAAGCAAACGCAAGCGGATCATGGTTTGTGATCCACACGCATTGGTCGTTCTCAGTCAGACCTAGACCGCAACAGCGGCAATCAGCTCTGCCATGAAGGCATCTTGGTCCAGACGATACTCCATACAAGCGTCGATGATCGTGTGGCATGGGCTGACCATACATCCAACGCAAAGCATCTTATGGCGCAAAAAAACAGGGATCGTCTGCGGCCAATGCGTCATGAGATCGGCCAGGGGGAGATCAGGATCGCGGATGTCCGGGGCACGCATCGCGGCCTCCTTTCATGTCCCACCTTAGAGATGCAAACGCGCAGAACGTTGCGCTAGCACAAATTCCCTTGCAGTCGTCCGCACTAGAAATCGGTCATCCCGCATTCAAGGAGACCGCAGCATGGCTGAATTCCTCACCAAATCACGGGCGCGCAATATCTTCTACGGGGGCTCGGTTTTCTTTGTCGTGATCTTCGTGGGGATGACCGTCCATTCACACCGTTATGTCGTGCAGACATCCACCGCAGGCATGGCGCTGTCCGACGCGGTTGTCCATGGCAAGCATGTCTGGGAAGAGCATTCCTGCATTAACTGCCACACGCTGCATGGCGAAGGCGCGTATTTCGCACCCGAGCTTGGCAATGTGATGACCCGCTGGGGTGTCGAAGACAGCCCCGAGGACGCTTTTGAGATGTTGCGCGGCTGGATCGACAGCCAACCCAGCGGCATCGAAGGCCGCCGCCAGATGCCCGCCTATGACATGACGGACGACGACGTTCGTGGTCTGGCCGAGTTTCTGCGTTGGGCCGATCAAACAGACACGCAGGGCTGGCCGCCCAATGATGCGGGATAAGGAGTGGAACCCATGAAATATCAATCACAAAGAGTAGCCTACTGGTACTTCCTTGCAGCGATGGCGCTGTTCGGTGTTCAGGTACTGGGCGGGCTTTTGGCCGGGTGGATTTACGTCTCGCCCAATTTCTTATCCGAAATCCTGCCGTTCAACGTGATCCGGATGATCCACACTAACGCGCTGATTGTCTGGCTTCTGCTTGGCTTCTTCGGCGCGGCCTATTTCCTCATCCCCGAGGAATCCGAGCGTGAGATATGGTCGACCAAACTGGCTTATATTCAGCTGATCATCCTGCTGGTGGGCACCTTGGGCGCAGTCGGATCCTATCTAGTCGGCATCCACGGCGGGCGAGAGTTTTTGGAACAACCGCTCTGGGTCAAATTCGGCATCCTTATTGCCGCGTTGATCTTTCTTCTCAACATCTCAATGACCGTTCTGGCGGGCAAGAAAACCGCCATTACCAATGTCTTGTTGATGGGCCTGTGGCTGTTGTCACTGTTGTGGGTCTTCGCCTTTATCAACCCTGATAACCTGAGCCTTGATAAGATGTACTGGTGGTTCGTCGTCCACCTCTGGGTTGAGGCTACCTGGGAATTGGTGATGGCCGCGATCCTTGCTTTCTTGCTCTTGAAGCTAACAGGGGTGGACCGCGAAGTCGTTGAAAAGTGGCTTTACATCATCGTCGCCACCGCCCTGTTCAGCGGCATCCTTGGCACGGGTCACCATTTCTACTGGATCGGTTTGCCGGGCTATTGGCAGTGGGTCGGGTCGATATTCTCAACATTCGAGGTGATCCCGTTCTTCCTGATGATGTCCTTTGCCTTTGTCATGGTCTGGAAAGGGCGCAAGAACCACCCCAACAAGGCCGCGCTGCTGTGGTCGTTGGGGTCCAGCACCGTCGCCTTCTTTGGCGCGGGCGTCTGGGGGTTCCTGCACACCTTGCACGGTGTGAACTTCTACAGTCACGGAACCCAGATCACCGCCGCCCACGGGCACCTTGCCTTCTACGGGGCCTATGTCGCGCTGAACTTGGCGATCTTTACCTATGCCATGCCGTTACTGCGCGAACGTGCGCCATATAACCAAGTGCTGAACATGGCGTCCTTCTGGCTAATGACTGGTGGCATGGCGTTCATGACCTTTGTGCTGACCTTTGCAGGGACCATTCAGACTCACATGCAGCGGGTTCTGGGGGACTACTACATGCAGGTGCAGGATGATCTGGCGATCTTCTACCTGATGCGCTTTGGCGCGGGCGTTGCGGTCGTGCTTGGTGCGCTCTTGTTCATCTATGCGATGTTGGTCGTGCGCAAGGACGAGATCATCGCGCCCGGCCCAGCCGCGCAAGTCCCGGGGGAATAGGCGATGAACATGATCACAAACCCCACCGTGCCATTCTATCAGGCAACAGGCTGCGAATGCGACCTGTTCGAAACGGCACATGACAATGGTTTGCCCCTTCTTTTGAAAGGGCCGACCGGCTGCGGTAAAACCCGTTTCGTTGAACACGTGGCTGCGAAATTGCGCAAATCGCTTTATACTGTGGCCTGCCATGATGACCTGTCTGCAGCCGACCTGATCGGACGGTATCTGTTGAAAGGGGGCGAGACTGTCTGGGTCGATGGCCCCCTGACACGCGCGGTACGCGAAGGCGGAATTTGCTATCTGGATGAGGTGGTTGAGGCGCGTAAAGACGTCACCGTTGTTCTGCATCCGCTGACCGACACGCGGCGCACGCTGATGATCGACCGCACAGGCGAGGAGCTGGTGGCGCCCAAGGGCTTTATGCTCGTGGCCAGCTATAACCCCGGCTATCAAAACGTGCTGAAGCGGCTGAAACCGTCCACCCGGCAGCGGTTCCTGTCGATCTCTTTCGACTTCCCCGCTGCCGAAACCGAAATCGCCGTCGTTTCCCGTGAAAGCGGGTTAGAGGCCGGGCGCGTTGCCCCATTGGTGCGCTTGGCAGGCCATATCCGTAACCTGTCTGGCATGGATCTCGAAGAAGGCGTCTCGACTCGCCTGTTGATCTACGCGGCCACATTGATGGCAGGCGGCATGGGTGTGGATGCAGCGCTTGCGGCCGCCGTGATCGAACCGCTGAGTGATGAGCCCGATGTGCAGCAATCGCTGCGCGATCTGGTCACGACAGTCTACGGATAGGTATCATGCGGCTTCTCGACCTCATGGAACCGGAAGAGACAGTTGGCAATCTCTGGCATGAGATGGCCAGCGGGATCGGGGCAGATGAAATCTTTCCCGACGCGATGGTCGCGTTGGCGTCCGTCCGCCCCAGCCTTGCCGTTGTGTTCCGCGCCTTGGGAGGCGCACCGGGCGTTGAATTGGGCGAGGCACCTGCCACCGTGATGCGCCATCGCCGGTCTCTGCGTCGCAACATCGCCGCTGACCGTGACCGCGAATGGATCGCCAGCTTTGACGGGGAGCGGTTAAACCTGCCGCCTGTTATAGCAGCTTTTCCCGATGCTGATTTAAACCGCGCAGCCTATTTTTGGCTGACGGCTTTGGCGGCGATCGGGGGGGCGGTCGACGTCGGTTTCCCAGACGATGACGTTGCGTTTGACTTTCAGCAAATCCGCCTGAATGCGGATGCAGCGGATGCTGCATATGGCGCTTGCCCGGGACTGCGTGATGCCTACCGCCGGATGGCAGCGCTTTGTGCAGAGGGTCGTCCCAAAGTCATGCGTCCTGCACTGGAAGCCACGGTAGAAGATGCTGTCTGTGATCATCTGAGCGGGAGGCCAATCGCGCCTTCTGCCGCTGCTGCGCCGCGCGGCTATATGCCATGTGAACCGGTCCCGATTTGGTTGCGGTTCGGCGCACCGGGCTTCGGTGGTACCGCCGCACAGGACGCAGCCGATCCCGCCGCCGCCCCGCCGACATTGGCACATACAAGCCGCAAGTTGGGTGCGCGCAAAGATCAGGATCAGCACAATCGCAAAGACAGTCTTATCATCCACCGTTTTGAATCGATCCTGTCTTGGGTTGAATCGCTCAACATCAACCGCAGCGTTGACGATGATGACGAAGAAAACGCCAAAAAAGCGGCTGACGACCAAGACCAGATCACCTTGTCCAAGCAGGACCGCAAAGCCGCGACACGGCTGCGCCTGCACCTTGATCTATCCCCTGCCGATGCGGATCACGAGGCGCTGTCGGGCATCCATACCTATCCCGAATGGAACCACCGGTCGCGAAGTTACATGCCCGACCACTGCCGCGTGCTGGACGCACCTGCCCAGCCCCACGGTGCATCGTTCACACCGGACCCCCGCCACATCCGCGCCATCCGCCGCCAGTTCGAAGTGCTGCGCCCGCGCCGCATCCTCCAGCCACGTCAGGTGGAAGGATCAGAACTCGATCTTGATGCGCTCCTCACCGCGCAGACCGATTTGCAAGCCACCGGGCGCGGCTCTGACCGCATATGGCAATCAGCGCGACAGATTGAGCGCGATTTGTCCGTGGCCCTTCTGATCGACAATTCACGCTCGACCGAAGCGGCGATTGGCGACACCAGCGTCATTGAAGTGGCACGGCACGCGGTCGCAGCACTTGCCACAGGGATCGACGCGGCAGGTGATCGGTTAGGCATCTGGGGGTTTTCATCCCTGCGCCGTGACCGGGTGTTTCTGACCCGCTGCAAGACTTTCGATGATCCGATGTCGTCGGTCATTACAGCCAACATTGGTGCACTCAAACCCGGCCACTACACCCGCCTCGGTGCTGCGATCCGCCATGTCAGCGCGCAACTGGCCGATGAACCCAGCGCGCGCAAATTGCTGATGGTGCTGACCGATGGCAAGCCCAACGATCTGGACCATTATGAGGGTCAACATGGCATCGAAGACAGCCATATGGCCGTGCGTGAGGCGCGCAATGCGGGCCTTAGCCTGCATGGGATCATCATTGACGAAGACGGGCAGGATTGGTTTGCGCGCATTTTTGGGCGGGGCGGTTTTACCTTACTGCCAGATGCGCAGCGTCTGACGCGGGCCTTGCCCGATATCTACCGCACACTGACACAGGAGACATGAAAATGCGCAACCTTGCCCCCCTTGCTGGATTGACTTGTTTGATTGCGACAAGCGGCTTTGCCGATGATTTCGACCGCCCGATTCCACAAGCGCAATCCGCCACAGCAGAGTTCTGGTTCGCCTTGGGCAGTATCGCCCTGATCGCGGCCCTTGTTGTGGTGCAACGTCTGGTCGCCCGGTCATGATACAAACCGGCTGGTCCACATCCAAGATCACGCTGGCGCTCTATCCCTTTGGTGCGGGTGCGGCAGCGGTGAACGTGTTTTTCGCGTCCTTGATCCTAAGTTGGATTGGCGGACTCATTGCCACAACGGCGTGGTCCATCGGGCTTGGCTGCGTCATCGGGGCACCGGCGACATGGTACTTCGCGCGCCACATCAGGCATTTGATGGATATGGCTGACGACACGCCAGAGAGGTGAAAGTGGCAACAACCGCAGAACAAATGCGCGCATGGCAGGGACCAGCCTTGTTCAGCTTCGGCTTTCGACCATTCTTTTTGTTCGGGGCCGCGTGGGTTGTCCTGGCGATGCTGCTCTGGCTTTTGGCTTTGAGCGGCAAGTTAGACCTGCCAACCCGCTTTGACCCTGTGTCGTGGCACGCGCATGAGTTCCTGTTTGGTTATCTGGGCGCAGTGCTGGCGGGTTTTCTGCTGACGGCAGTGCCAAATTGGACTGGGCGGCTGCCCATGGTTGGGTGGAAGTTGGCGGCTCTCTTTGCACTTTGGTGCGTGGGGCGCGTGGTTATCCTCATTTCCATAACTCTGCCTGTCTGGTTGGTGGCGGGTATTGATTTGGCCTTTCCGATCGTGCTTGGCGGACTGATCTTGCAAGAGATCATTGCAGGGAAGAATTGGCGCACCCTGATTGTGCTCGCACTATTGGTGGTGTTCACGGCGGCCAACCTGTTGTTCCATATCGACGCATCAGGTGGCAGTTACGCCGCACAAGGATACGGACTGCGCCTTGGCCTTGCGACCGCAATCATGATGATTGGCGTCATCGGTGGCCGGATCATTCCATCATTCACCCGTAATTGGCTTGCCCAGCAGGACAATCCTGCGCGCCCTGCGCCGCCGATGCAGACATTCGACAAGGTGACGCTGCTGGCAAGCATTATTGTCTTGGCGATGTGGGTGGTCCTGCCGGCGCACCGGGGAACAGGGGTCGGGCTAGTCCTCCTCGGCGTCTTGCACGCGGTGCGCTTGATGCGCTGGCAAGGGCACCACACCCTGCGCGACCCTTTGGTTTGGGTTCTACATGTCGCTTACGCATTTATCCCGCTTGGCGCGTTTGTGATAGGCGCGGACGTACTCCTTAAAGGGGCGGACCGGATCGCTGCCCAGCATATCTGGATGGCTGGTGCAATCGGTGCAATGACGCTGGCGGTGATGACACGCGCCACGCTTGGCCATACCGGTCAAGCATTGAAGGCAAATCGCGCCACTATTGCGATCTATCTTTGCTTGTTTAGCTCTGTGGCCGCACGTTGGGTGCCGGAGTTCACAACAGTCTCTGGTCTTTTCTGGATGGCCGCATTTGGCGGATTTGTTGCAGTCTATGGACCCGCGCTATTGCGTGCAAAACCAGTATGACCTGGGGTGACTTTGCCGGGATTTTCCTGTTGTTTTTCCTGACACATTCGATCCCCATTCGACTTGGCATAAAGTCGCGGATCACAGCAAAAATTGGGATGCGCGGGTTTAGTGTCGGTTATTCAATGCTGTCCTTATGCATGCTGTTCTTGCTGATCTGGTCAACAGGATAGGCGCCTTATGTGCAGCTTTGGCCCCAGATGGATTGGCACAGGCACGTCGTTAAAGTCGGCATGCTGGGGGCTTGCCTGATCGTTGCCTTCAGCGTCGCACGCCCGAACCCGTTTTCCTTTGGTGGCGCAAACAGCAGTGCTTTTGATCCCAAACGCCCCGGTGTCGTCCGGATCACGCAGCACCCGTTCTTGTCAGCGCTGGCATTATGGGCGGGGCTGCATTTACTGCCTAACGGCGACTTGGCGCATGTGGTTCTATTCGGCGTATTGGGCAGTTTTGCCATTGCGGGGCGTAGGCTGATCAACCGTCGCAAACGGCGCGAGATAGGACACGAGAATTGGGCCGCGCTAGACAAGGCTGTTGCCAAAGCGCCGGTTATTCAGATGCCGTTGTCTTACAAAAGCGCTGTATTGCGCATTGCGTTAGGCCTCGTCTCTTGGGTGGGACTCCTTACGCTTCACCCCGCTGTACTCGGCGTTTCCGCGACATGAACAACGGCGCGAAGGCAAAAAACCAAGTTCAAAAAGACGATCGGCTCGAACCTGCTCCATTGCATTGACTGCTTCGGTTACCGAGATGATGTCGCAACACAAATGATTGCTGGACCGCAAAAAATGCTGCGTCTGCAAAAACCACATCTGTGCAGGTCCGCTCTGTCCCGCACAGCGGCCACACAAAGTCCAACGCGTTACGACGCCTCATTCACGTTGGGCGGGGTCAGCCTTGCCAGAAGTGAGCTTTGCGTGACCTGGCCCACCGGCTGCCCGTTTTCGGTGACCTGCAACGCGTCGCCACCGATTTGATGCATGATGTCCTGCACAGGTGTTTCCACGTCGATGGCGGGTCCGGTGCCGCTGCCTTCGGTCATCACGTCCCGTGCCGTCAGGACCCCCAGCGGGTTCATATGCGCCACGAAATCCGCCACGTATTCATTCGCAGGATTGGTGAAGATGTCGCGCGGGGTCCCCGCCTGCACGATCCGCCCGCCCTCCATAATGGCGATCCGGTTGCCGATCTTGAAGGCTTCATCAAGGTCGTGGCTGACGAAGATGATCGTACGGTCCCGTTGCTTTTGCAGGTCAAGCAATTCGTCCTGCAATCGCGTACGGATCAGCGGGTCGAGCGCGGAAAAGGGTTCGTCCATCAGTAGGATCGGTGCGTCGGTTGCAAAGGCACGGGCGAGGCCCACGCGTTGTTGCATGCCACCTGAAAGCTCGCCCACCAAGGCGTCGGCGCGGTCGGCAAGGCCGACCATCTCAAGCTCCTGATCGACCCGTTTTGTCCGCGCGGGCTTGTCCAGACCAGCCAGTTCAAGGCCCAGCCCCACATTGTCGCGCACGGTCCGCCAAGGCAAAAGCCCGAATTGCTGGAACACCATCGACACGCATTCTCGCCGCACCCGCCGCAGGTCGTTTGCGCTGCTATTGCCGACGCTGCAGCTCCATTTACCATCATGAATCCGCACCTCGCCCCGGATCACGGGGTTCAGCCCGTTCACGGCGCGCAAAAGGGTGGATTTGCCAGACCCGGAGAGGCCCATCAGCACGAGAATTTCGCCCACTTCCACGTTCAGCGAGCAGTTATGCACACCCAGTATCTGCCCGGTCTTTTCGCGGATTTCCGGCCGTTCCAGCCCGTCATCCATCAGGGGCAGGGCGGTTTTAGGTTTGTTCCCAAACACGATTGAGACATTGTCAAACTCGACGGCATTCATGGCTGCGTTTCCTTGGCGAAAAATCGCAAGACGCCTGCGATCCGGTCCTTTGCCCCGTCAGAGGGGTGGTTCTGACCATCATTGACAGGGATTTCCGCCAGATAGGGTGAGTGCCCTTTCAGACAGGCGAGGTTCACCCCGATCTCATCCGGGTCGGACCGCCGGTTGTGGTGGGTGTAGATGCCGCAGGTCTTGCAGAAATAGTGCTTAGCGACCCGTGTGTTGAATTGATAAAGGGACAGGTTGTCTTTGCCCGCCGTGTACGTGATCCCGTCCCTTGGCGCGGTCACTGCGACCGCCCCGCGCTGGCTACAGAATGAACAATCGCAGCGGGACGCGCTATTGATCCCGTCAGTCAGCGTGACGGTGAATTGCACCGTCCCGCAATGGCAGGCGCCGCGCATCATTTCTGTTTCACCCGCAGCATGCGGTCCAGCATGATGGCCACGACCACGATGACAAACCCGCTCTCAAACCCAAGTGATGTGTTCACCGTGTTCAGCGCCCGGATAACCGGCACGCCCAGCCCGCTGGCCCCGACAAGGGCTGCGATCACCACCATGGAGAGCGACAGCATGATCGTCTGGTTCAGCCCCGCCATGATCTGTGGCATGGCCGAGGGCAGTTCGACCTTGAACAAGATCTGGTTTTTCGTCGCGCCAAAAGCTTGTGCTGCTTCCAACAGGGCGGTGGGGGTAGATGACACGCCAAGATAGGTCAGCCGGATCGGGGCGGGCAGCACGAAGATCACCGTTGCGATCAGTCCGGGCACCATACCGATACCAAAGAACACGATCGCGGGTATCAGATAGACGAAGGTCGGCAGCGTCTGCATCAGGTCCAGCACCGGCACCATCGCGCGGTAAAGCCGGGGCCGGTGGGCCGCGGCAATTCCGATCGGCACTCCGATCCCCATGCAGACGACGCAAGCCGACAAGACCAATGTCAGCGATTGCATCGTCTCTTCCCAGTAATCCTGATTGAGTATGAAGAGAAACCCGATCACCACGAAAAGTGGCGTTTTCCAGCTGCGCTGCAAGACCCATGTCAGCCCGGCAAAAGCGGCAATCACAAAAAACGGATGTGGCGTTTCCAGCACCCAAAGGATCGCGTCGATCAGCGCCTCCATCGTGTCAGACAACCAATCGAAAAAGAACGCCAGATTGTCATTCATCCAGTCAAAGACGGTTTCAGCCCAATCGCCGATGGGGATCTTGTTTTCGGTCAGCCAGTCCATCCGGTGCCTTTCATGGGGAAGGCGGGGGCGGTACCGCCCCCGCCAGATCGCTTACATGCCGAGTGATGCTTTGACGGCTGCAACCGCATCACCACCGTCCTTGGTCGTCACACCATCCAACCAGCCCATGAATGCATCGGGATTGGCTGACAACCAAGCCGTCGCCGCATCAGCCGGATCTTCCCCATCATTCAGGATCGCGCCCATGATCTCGTTCTCCATGGCGAGCGAGAATTCAAGATTTGTCAGCAGCTTACCCACATTCGGGCAGCTATCCACAAAGCCTGCCGTGGTGTTGGTGTAAACCGTCGCACCGCCCAGATTGGGGCCGAACCAGTCATCGCCGCCTTCGAGATACGACATCTCGAAATTCGCATTCATCGGGTGGGGCTCCCAGCCCAGAAACACAATCGGCTCATCCCGACCTGATGCCCGGTCAACCTGTGCCAGCATCCCCTGTTCCGAGCTTTCGACAACTTCGAAATCGGCATCGCCCAATCCAAAGGCATTGTCTGCAATCATATCCATGATCAGGCGGTTGCCGTCATTGCCGGGCTCGATCCCGTAGATCTTGCCGTCAAGCGCCTCGGCATTGGCCGCGAGATCAGCGAAATTGGCGATGCCCATATCCGCAGCGGTCTTGTTTACGGCGAGCGTATATTTCGCGCCTTCCAGGTTCGCGCGTACCGTGTCCACTGTGCCCGCCTCGCGGTAGGATGCAATGTCGGCCTCCATCGTGGGCATCCAGTTGCCCAGGAACACATCCACGTCGCCCTCGGCCAGTGAGATATAGGTCACAGGCACAGACAGCACCTTGATATCGGTGTCATACCCCAGCGCGTCCAGCACCACGGTCGTGGCTGCCGTTGTGGCGGTAATATCGGTCCAGCCCACATCCGAGAATGTGATCGTCTCGCAATCGGCAAGCGCCGGTGCTGCGGCACAGATGGCCAGAACGGATAGTGTTGATTTCAACGTCATTTGTCTCTCCCAGGTTTTTCTTGATTGACGAGTCAATAAAGAACGATTTATCTGCCTGGGTCACCCTGTCCTGAGGATCAGATGCCCAAACTTGGAATGGAGCCTATCCGGCGTGCCGCATTAGTTAAAGCCACGATTGATGAGATCGGGGCGGTTGGCAATCTGGATGTCACGGTCAGCAATATCGCCAGGCGGGCCGGTATGTCGTCGGCGCTGGCGCATCATTACTTTGGCGGGAAGGATCAGATCTTTCTGGCCGCGATGCGACACACGCTGCGGGTCTACGCCGCCGAGGTACGCGCGGCGCTGGCGGATGCGGACGGTCACAAAGATCGGCTGGCGGCCATCATTCGCGCGGGCTTTACCTCATCGAATTTCCAGCCAGAGGTGATTGCAGCCTGGCTTAACTTTTACGTCCTGGCGCAAACGTCCGAGGATGCGCATCGCCTGCTGCGCATTTACCAGCGGCGGCTGCACAGCAATCTGATGCATGATCTGCGCCCTTTGATCGGCGGGCGGGCAGCGGGGGCGGCGCTGCGTATTGCGGGGCTGATTGACGGCCTGTACCTGCGGCAGGGATTGGCGCGCGATCCTGCGGGGCAGGGCGCGACCGCGCAAGTGCTGGCCCTGTTACACGCCGAATTGCGGGGTGGGGCGCAATGACCAGGCCAAACATCCTGATTATCATGGTGGACCAGTTGAACGGGACGTTGTTTCCTGATGGCCCTGCCGATTGGCTGCACGCGCCCCACCTGAAATCACTTGCCGCAAGGTCCACACGGTTTGCCAATACCTATACGGCGTCGCCCTTATGTGCCCCCGCGCGCGCATCGTTCATGTCGGGGCAATTGCCGTCGCGGACCGGGGTCTATGACAATGCGGCTGAATTTGCCTCGTCGATCCCGACCTATGCCCACCATCTGCGCCGGGCGGGGTATCAAACCTGCCTGTCAGGCAAGATGCATTTCGTCGGCCCCGATCAGTTACACGGGTTCGAGGAGCGGCTGACCACCGACATTTACCCCGCCGATTTCGGCTGGACCCCGGATTATCGCAAACCCGGTGAGCGGATCGACTGGTGGTATCACAATATGGGCAGCGTCACCGGGGCGGGCGTGGCCGAGATTACCAACCAGATGGAATATGATGACGAGGTTGCCTATCACGCGACCCGCAAGATCTATGATCTGTCGCGCGGTCATGATGACCGCCCGTGGTGCCTGACCGTCAGCTTTACCCATCCGCACGATCCTTATGTAGCGCGCAAAAAGTACTGGGATTTGTATGAAGACTGCGACCACCTGATGCCACAGGTCGGGCCGATCCCGTATGAGGATCAAGACGCCCATAGCCGCCGCATTCTGGATGCGAACGACCGCGACAATTTCACGATCACCGATGACGACATTCGCCGGGCGCGGCGGGCCTACTTTGCCAATATCTCTTACCTCGATGACAAGGTTGGCGAGGTGCTGCAGACGCTTGAGGATACCCGGCAGGAGGCCGTGATCATCTTCGTCTCGGACCACGGCGATATGCTGGGCGAGCGGGGGTTGTGGTTCAAGATGTCGTTTTACGAAGGATCGTCGCGGGTGCCGCTGATGATTGCGGCACCGGGGATGGAACCGGGTCTGAATGCGACCCCGGTCAGCACGATTGATATAACGCCGACCTTGTGTGATCTGGCGGGCGTCGACATGTCCGAGGTGATGCCGTGGACCCAAGGTGAAAGTCTTGTCCATCTCGGCCAAGGCGGGACCCGCGACACGCCAGTGGCAATGGAATACGCGGCCGAAGGGTCGCAGGCCCCGCTGGTATCGCTGCGGTATGGCAAGTGGAAATACAATCGCTGCGCACTGGACCCTGATCAACTTTTCGATCTGGACGCTGACCCGCACGAACTGACCAATCTGGCCGACGAACCCGCGCACCAAGGGACGCTCACCCAATTGCGCGCCAAATCCGAAGCGCGATGGGACCTTGCCAAATTCGACGCCGATGTGCGCCATTCCCAAGCTTGCCGCTGGGTTGTCTACGAGGCGCTGCGCAACGGCAGCTATTACCCGTGGGATTACCAGCCGCTCCAAAAGGCATCCGAACGCTACATGCGCAACCACATGGATCTGAATGTGCTGGAAGAAAACCAGCGCTTTCCGCGTGGCGAATAACATCTTCTTTCTTCCCCAAATACTCCCGCCGGAGGCATCTGACCCATGAACACACAGCCCAAAGCCAGCCATTTTGTCGATGGCCAATATGTCGAAGACACCGCCGGTGAGGTGATCGAGGTGATCTACCCCGCGACAGGTGAAACCATCGCAACCCTCCACGCAGCGACACCTGCGATTGTAGAAAAGGCATTGGCCGCTGCCGAGCGCGCGCAAAAGGAATGGGCAGGCTGGACGGCGACGGACCGGGGCCGCGTCCTACGCCGTGCTGCCGACATCATGCGCGACCGCAACCATGATTTGTCTGTGCTGGAAACCTATGACACTGGTAAACCCTATCAGGAAACCAGCGTTGTCGACGCCACATCCGGGGCCGACGCGCTGGAATATTTTGGCGGGCTGGCTGCGGCGATCACCGGTGAACATATCCAGCTGGGCGACGATTTCGTTTATACCCGCCGCGAACCGCTGGGTGTCTGTGTCGGTATCGGTGCTTGGAATTACCCCACACAGATCGCCTGTTGGAAAGCCGCGCCCGCGCTGGCCTGCGGCAATGCGATGGTGTTCAAACCGTCCGAGACAACACCGCTTTGCGCGTTGAAAGTGGCAGAGATATTGCACGAGGCCGGTGCGCCTGCCGGTGTCTACAATGTCATTCAGGGTTATGGCGCCGTTGGTGCATCCCTGATCAGCGATCCGCGTGTCGACAAGGTATCGCTGACCGGCTCGGTGCCGACCGGACGCAAGGTCTATGCCGCCGCCGCCGAAGGCATCCGGCATGTGACCATGGAACTTGGGGGGAAATCGCCGCTGGTCATCTTTGATGACGCTGATCTGGAAAATGCTGTGTCGGGGGCGATCCTAGGGAATTTCTATTCCTCGGGGCAGGTCTGTTCGAACGGCACCCGCGTGTTCGTTCAGAAGGGGATCAAGCAGGCGTTTCTCAAGCGACTGACAGAGCGTCTGGCAAATGTCAAAATGGGGGATCCGCAGGACCCGGAAACCAATTTTGGCCCCATGGTGTCGGAACGGCAGCGCGATATCGTCGAAGGTTTCTTTGCCAAAGGCTTGGAAGAAGGTGCGACGTTGGTAACAGGTGGCAAGCGTGTGGATCGCGATGGGTTCTTTCTTGAGCCGACGGTTTTTGCTGATGTCACCGACGACATGACAATCGCGCGGGACGAAATCTTTGGCCCGGTGATGTCGGTTCTGGATTTCGAGACCGAGGAGGAGGTGCTCGCACGCGCCAACGACACAGAGTTCGGTCTGGCCGCCGGTGTGTTCTCCGCCGATCTGACCCGCGCGCACCGCATGGCCGCTGGGTTTGAGGCAGGCACCTGCTATATCAACACCTATAACGATGCCCCGGTCGAGGCCCCGTTTGGCGGGTCAAAACTGTCCGGTGTGGGGCGCGAGAATTCCAAGGCTGCCATTGAGCACTATAGCCAGATCAAGGGGGTTTATGTACGCATGGGAGATCTTGAGGCACCGTTTTAGATGAACGCTGATTATGTGATTGTCGGCGCAGGCTCTGCGGGCTGCGCGATGGCTTACCGCCTGGCCGAGGCGGGCAAACACGTTCTGGTCATTGAACATGGCGGCAGTGATGCGGGGCCGTTTATCCAGATGCCCGCCGCGCTGTCATACCCGATGAACATGAAGATGTATGATTGGGGACTGAAAACAGAACCCGAACCACATTTGGGCGGGCGCAGGCTTGTCACGCCGCGCGGCAAGGTGATCGGGGGGTCATCCTCGATCAACGGGATGATCTATGTGCGCGGTCATGCCCGCGATTTCGACCACTGGGCTGAACAGGGCGCGCAAGGCTGGTCCTATGCGGATGTGCTGCCCTATTTCAAACGGATGGAGCATTGGCACGACGGGGGGCATGGCGGCGATCCCGCATGGCGAGGCAATGACGGGCCGCTGCACGTTACACGCGGGCCCCGCAAAAACCCCCTGACGCGGGCCTTTGTCGAGGCAGGTGCGCAGGCAGGCTATCCTGTCACAGACGACTACAATGGCGAACAGCAGGAAGGGTTCGGACCCTTCGACGCGACCATCTACAAGGGACGCCGCTGGTCCGCAGCCAATGCCTATATGCGGCCAGCGCTGAAACGGCCGAACTGCACGATCTCCCGTGCCTTTGCGCGGCGGATTATCATCGAGGATGGGCGGGCTGTCGGCGTAGAAGTCAGCCGGGGCAACAAAGTCGAAGTTATTCAGGCTAATGTCGAGGTAATCGTTGCGGCGTCTTCGCTGAACTCTCCGAAGCTGCTGATGCTGTCGGGAATCGGGCCTGCCGCGCATTTGGCCGAACATGGTATTGACGTGGTCGCGGACCGCCCAGGTGTTGGCCAGAACCTGCAGGACCATTTGGAGCTTTATATCCAGCAAGCAGCGACGAAACCTGTCACGCTGTTTTCCTACTGGAATTTGCGCGGCAAGGCGCGGATTGGCGCGGAATGGCTGCTTTGGAAAACCGGCCTTGGCAGTTCGAACCAATTCGAAAGCGCCGGATTCATCCGGTCGCGCGCAGGCGTGGATTATCCCGATATCCAGTTCCACTTTCTGCCCATCGCGGTCAGCTACGATGGCAAGGTCGCGCCCGAGGGCCACGGGTTTCAAGCCCATGTCGGCCCGATGCGGTCCGCCTCGCGCGGGCAGGTCACGCTGCGCTCTGCTGATCCGAATGACACCCCACGCATCCAGTTCAACTATATGTCGCACCCGCAAGACTGGGAGGATTTCAGGACCTGTATCCGGCTGACGCGCGAGATTTTTGCGCAACCGGCATTCGCGCCGTTCCGAGGGCACGAGATTCAACCGGGCGAAGGGGCGCAAACAGATGATGAACTGGATGATTTCATCCGGCAGCATGTGGAAAGCGCCTATCACCCCTGCGGGACCTGCAAGATGGGTGCGGTCGATGATCAGATGGCGGTGGTGGACCCGCAGGCGCGTGTGATCGGGGTGGACGGGTTACGGCTGGCCGACAGTTCGATCTTTCCTCGCATCACCAACGGCAACCTGAACGCGCCGTCGATCATGGTTGGCGAAAAGGTCGCCGACCATATCCTGCAACGCAATCCGCTGTCGCCTGTCAATGACGAGCCGTGGATTCACCCCGCTTGGGAAACATCACAGCGTTGACCTCGCGCATTAAGGTTTTGTTAAGAACAATTAACGTATTCGCTTGATCGCGAAGGGTCTGTCGCTTTACGACACGGCATGGTCCGCCTTTTCTACATCATTTTGTTAAGCCTGCAGGTCTCTGCCGTTGCTGCCGCGCCAAACGGTACGCTGCGCGTGATTGATGCGGATACGTTTGATGTGGGTGGTGTGCGGGTCCGCCTGTTTGGGATCGATGCGCCCGAGATCGGCCAGCCTTGTGCGGCAAATGGCGAAGAATGGGACTGCGGACGCTGGGTGCGCGATCTGGTGCGTGCGCAATTCGACGGGCAGCGGGCCATATGCACGCAACAGGACATTGACCGCTATGGGCGAGTTGTGGCGACCTGCGACGTCGATGGCGCGGACCTTGGGGCGGTGATTGTCAGCGAAGGCTGGGCCTGGGCATACCGCCGCTATTCCGACCGCTATGATCTGGATGAAAAAGCCGCTGCCGTTGCCGGGCACGGCCTGTGGGGGGTGTCGATCGAGACGGCCGCCGCCTATCGGGCATCGCGGTTCGCCGGTAGTGACGCGCCCGACCCGGCATGCGCGATCAAGGGTAATATCTCGTCCAACGGGCGCATCTATCATTTGCCGGGAAATGACAACTACGCCCGCACCTCGATCAATGAGGCAAGTGGTGAGCGGTGGTTCTGCACGCCATCACAGGCCGAAGCCGCAGGTTGGCGCGCCGCGCGCAACTGAAACGCTTGACACAGATCAAGACACGGTCAACGCTGATCGGGTAGATCGTCGTTATTGTTAAAAGGTGTTTTGTGATGAGTTTGAGCGACCAGTTTCTGGAGAAGAATGTCTGCGATCATGATCTCGCGCTTGTTGATGCTGTTTTTGGCCAACTGCTGGTCGGGCTGCATCAGTCAAATGTCGCGCTGTCTTCCACATCCACCACACATGCAGATGATTTGCGGCTGTATCAGCTACAGCGCAATAACGAACTCGCGCGGTGCGATTTGGCTGAATTTTTCGAAGGGCTGGGGCGTATCCCAAAGGACAATCACGACGTAGAGAAGGACAACCCACATGTCACACACGCCACACGAGCTTATGGAAGAGTTTCCAGACAAGACTGATGCGATGCATCGGCTTAAGGGTGAGGATTCACATTTCGCGCGCATGTTTGATGACTATCATACCGTCAACCGCGCCATTCACCGGGCCGAGACGAATGTGGAACCCACCGATGATCTGCATATGGCCGAGATGCGCAAAGAGCGTCTGGCGTTGAAAGACAAGATCGCGGCGGTATTGCGCGACGCGTAAGGTAGTACAGCGCGGCCTGTCTGATCGCTAATCCAGCTGATAGGGCAAAATACCCCGACGGTTGGGGTCGACCCGAAGCTGCCGTTCCAGCGGCGGGACCGAGCGTTGATGACAGTTACGCCTTTCGCAAATGCGGCAGGAGATACCGATCGGGGCGTAAGCCTCGGCCGCGCTGATATCCATGTGGTCGGCATAAACCAGCGCCGGGGCATGCTTGACCTCGCAGCCCAGCCCGATGGCATAACGGCGTGTGGGGGTGTTATAGGCCCCACCGGATTTGCTCACATCGCGGGCCAGACAGAAATAGCGCGCGCCATCAGGTGTTTCGGCCAGTTGGCGCAGGAACTGCCCCGGCAGCTCAAACGCCTGATGCACGTTCCAGAGCGGACAGGCCCCGCCATAGCGTGCGAATTGCAGTGTTGTGGCAGAGTGGCGTTTGGTGATCGTCCCGGCCTGATCGACCCGCACGAAGAAGAACGGCACACCTTTGGCGCCGGGCCGCTGCATGGTCGATAGCCGATGCGCGACCTGTTCGAGCGAAGCGCCAAAACGGGTGGCCAGGACCTCTAGGTCGTGCCGTGTTTCCTGTGCGGCGTCCAGAAAGGCGGCATAGGGCATCAGCGCGGCCCCCGCAAAATAGTTGGCAAGCCCCACCTTGGCGACCTCGCGCGCGGCGTCTGATTGGAACCGGGCAAGGTCGAGCGTGGCATCAAGCAGCTTGCCTTGCGTGACCAGCGCCAGTTGCAACAAAAGCTGGAAGGTCTGGGTGGCTGGGTTGCTCAGCCGCGAAATGGTCAATCGGCGCGTGTCCGGATCATAGGCACGGACCGTATCGCTATCGGTGAAAGCCACGCTGATCTGAGCTGTGCCAAGGGTGCGGATCGCAGCTTCGGCCATTGTCTCATCCGGTTTGCGGCTGGCGGCGAAGCGTTCTGCGCTGCGGTCCACCGCGTCGATATAGTTGTCGCAATAATGGAAGAAATCGCGCACCTCTTCCCATGGGCTCGGTTGCAGGCGGGCATCTTCGCGGCCCAATGCCTCGTCCAGTGATGCAAGCCGTTCGTGCGTCTGGCGATAGGCGGCATGCAAATCCAGAAACGCACGGGCAAGTGTGGGTGCGTTTGCGGCGGCGAGCCGCAGATCAGCCAAGGCAGGTGCCGCGCCGGTGAAAACCGGATCGGCCAGTGCCTCGCGCATGTCGCCGACCAGCCGCGCCTCATCGCCCGATTGCAGTTCGGTCACGTCAAAGCCGAATTCCTGCGCCAGACCCAGCACCACCGCAGTTGAGACGGGCCGGTTATTGTTTTCCATCTGATTGAGATAGGGCAGGGACACGCCCAGCTTTTGGGCAAAATCCTTTTGCGTCAGCGACAGTCGCCCGCGCAATTCGCGCAGTTTTGCGCCCGCATATAGTTTCTGGATCGCCATTCGCATCCCTTTGCAGTTTTGCGAACCCGGTTTAGCAACTGCAAAGCGGTCGTCAACCCAGCCTTTTTTCCCGGCGGATAACGAACAGGATGGACGCGATTGCCAGAACCGACACGGTCCACATCAGCAGTTGCAGGGGCAGCGTGCCGGATTCCGTGGTCAGCAACCAACCGGCAAGCTGCGACAGGGCCGCGCCCCCACCGACCATGATCGCGCCGCCAAGGCCGCTGGCCGTACCGGCCAAATGCGGACGTACCGACACCGATCCGGCCATCACATTCGGTAGCGCCAAACCATTGCCCAGCCCGATGAAGACGCAAAACCCGAAGAAATTGAGCGGGTGGTGCACCCCCGACAGGGTCAACAGGACCGAGGTTGTCATGCCGAAGAAGGTAATCATCGTACCGATCAGCGCCATGCGGTTGATCCCAAACCGGATTGAAAATCGCCCTGACAGGAAATTGCCAAAAGCATAGCCGATTGCGGGCGCGCCCAGTGCGACCCCGCTCCAGAATGGTGAAAGGCCGAAGATCGTGCCGCCAACAAATGACGCGCCACCCAGCAAGGCAAAGAATGCGCCGGAACTGAACGCCGAACACAGCACATACCCCCAGAACCGTGGCGATTGCAGTAGTTCAGGATAGGTGCGGACCTGTTCGCGGAAGCCTGTCCCGCCTTTGGCGACCGTTTCGCCCAGATCCAGATAGCACAACACGAATGTCAGCATGCCTGCCACAGCAAGGAACACGAATGTTGCCTGCCAGCCGAACAGCTGTTCCAATGCGCCCCCGATCATTGGGCCAACCATGGGGACCAGTGCGGTGCCCATTGTGACATAGCCGATCATCGACGCGGCCTCTTCCTGCGGGACGACATCGCGCACGATGGCACGGCTTAGTGCCATGGACGTGGCGACCGCCGCCTGCATGATCCGGAACAGCAAGAACACCTCGACCGTTGTGGCCATCAGGGTGCCAAGCGTGGCCAGCACAAAAATCGCCATCGACGCAAGGATCATGATGCGCCGTCCGTATCTGTCCGAGATGGGACCGATGAAGATTTGCAGCACTGCCGTTGCCGCCAGATAGCCCGACAGCGCGATCTGCATGATCGCGTATTCAGTGTTGAAATAGGTCGTCATCGCCGCCAGCGAGGGAAGGAAAATCGACATGTTCAACGCTGACATGCCTGTGATCAGAACCAGCGTGATAATATGTGGCGGTGTAGTACGATCTAAAAAACGGATCGTCGGATAAGAACTCATACAGTAGCAGTAAGCGGGGTTTGGGCGCGTGTCTATTGTCCTCGCACGTGTCGTCGCGCGGGCGCGCAATATTTTGCTGATTTGCAAAAATTGAATCCCGCTAATTCTGAAATTTGCAAATATTCCGGTTCGCCCTTCTGTCCGGGCTTCGTGGGCGCTATGGTCCATCATCAAATAGTCGGGGTGTGACAACATGGATGTCTTGCAGGAACTTGAAAATCGGCGCGAACTGGCTCGGCTGGGCGGCGGCGAACGCCGGATTGCGGCACAGCATAGCAAAGGCAAGCTGACCGCGCGGGAACGGATTGAATTGCTGCTGGATGACGGATCGTTCGAGGAGTTCGACATGTTCGTCGCCCACCGCTGCACCGATTTCGGGATGGACAAAGACCGGCCCGCAGGCGACGGCGTTGTGACCGGCTGGGGCACGATCAACGGCCGTATCGTCTATGTGTTCAGTCAGGACTTTACGGTCATGGGTGGCTCGGTCTCTGAAACCCATGGCCAAAAGATTTGCAAGATCATGGATATGGCCGTGCAGAATGGCGCGCCGATCATCGGGCTGAATGACAGTGGCGGTGCGCGTATTCAGGAGGGCGTCGCCAGTCTTGCCGCTTATGGCGAGGTGTTCCAGCGTAACATCACAGCCTCGGGCGTGGTGCCGCAGATCAGCGTGATCATGGGGCCATGCGCGGGTGGGGCCGTTTATTCGCCCGCGATGACTGACTTTATCTTCATGGTCAAAGACAGCTCTTACATGTTTGTCACCGGACCGGATGTGGTCAAGACGGTGACGAATGAAATGGTCTCTGCCGAGGAGTTGGGGGGTGCCAGCACCCATACCAGGAAATCCTCGGTCGCGGATGGCGCGTTTGAAAACGATGTCGAGGCGCTGGCAGAGGTGCGTCGCCTTGTTGATTTTCTGCCTCTTAACAATCGCGAGAAACCACCCGTTCGCCCCTTTTTCGATGATGTGAACCGGGTGGAGGACAGCCTTGATACGCTGATCCCCGATAATCCCAATGCGCCCTATGACATGAAGGAGTTGATCCTGAAGCTCGCCGACGAAGGTGATTTTTACGAGATCCAGGAAGAGTTCGCCAAAAACATACTGACCGGTTTCATCCGCATGGAAGGCTCGACCGTTGGTGTCGTTGCAAATCAGCCGATGGTGCTGGCAGGCTGCATCGATATCGACAGTGCCCGCAAGGCGGCACGCTTCGTCCGGTTCTGTGATGCGTTCGAAATCCCGATCCTCACGCTGATTGATGTGCCCGGCTTTCTGCCCGGCACCAGCCAGGAATATGGCGGCGTGATCAAACACGGGGCCAAACTGCTTTATGCCTATGGGGAGGCCAATGTGCCAAAGGTCACCGTGATCACCCGCAAAGCCTATGGCGGGGCCTATGTGGTGATGTCGTCCAAGCATCTGGCGGCTGATTTCAACTATGCCTGGCCCACGGCCGAGATTGCGGTGATGGGTGCCAAGGGTGCCACGGAAATCATTCACCGGGCTGATCTGGGGGATGCCGAGAAGACCGCAAAGCACACGCAGGATTACGAAGAGCGGTTTGCCAACCCGTTTGTGGCGGCCGAGAAAGGGTTCATTGATGAAGTGATCATGCCCCACTCCACCCGCAAGCGGGTTTGCCGCGCCTTTGCGTCGCTACGCGGCAAGCAATCGAAAACCCCGTGGAAGAAACACGATAACATTCCGCTATGACCCAGATATTGTCATATTTCAGCGGCAAAAATCCGCCCCTTTGGCAGAAAGCTGCTGTTGCATTTCTCGCGGGCTTGCCCGGTCTTGCGCGACGGGCGGCGCAAAATATGGGTGTGTTTAGACGCCCAGCACAAAATATTGGGGCCGCGTATCGGCAGGTCACCGCGCATGATGCCCCTGCGTCACACTGTTTTGGCATCTGTGCCGTGGCGTATGAAAGCACCGTACCTTTGCCTAAACTGATTGCATGCGGTCATGGTGCCGCACCCTCGTGGGGGGATGCTGGCAACGACCATGCGGACCCCTGCACAGCAAGAGGCAGGCAACAAGAATGGTACAAGGACTTTTGGCCTTTGCATTTGCAGCGCTTATGGCGCTGGTGGCTGTATCGGGCAGCATGGACCGTGCGCCATTACAGGTTACATCGGACACGGCCCGCATTCAGGCAGGCGAAATCGACCGCAGCATTAACTAGTCATCCATGTCGCGGGTGGGCCGCTGGGCCCATCCGCAGCACATCCCTGATCCGGGGGGATGTGTAGCATGCAAAAACATCGCGGCTTTCCGGGCCGTCTTCCCGGCACAGATTTTCAATTCACGATCCGACGCGCCAACAAGGACGGTATCGCCACCGCCCTGACTGAACGCGTGCGTTATCCTGATCGTCGCCCGCCTGATAAACGGGCCGATGCGGGGTTCATGCAGGCGTTGTGGGATCAGTTCGGTGATCAGCCGTTTGCGCGCGGAAACCTGGATGCCGGCCGGCTCAGCTGGCTTTTCGGACGCGAAGTGATTCCCGCAGAAGACCCGTTTGACCCGGCGAGTTACGATGCTTTGCTACGGATCAACGTGGATGTTGCACGGATCAGCTTTCCCGAGATTGAGGGGATGCGCTGATGCTGAAACCTCACGATAGCTACAAAGTTGCAATACAATCTAAGCGGGAATCCGCCCATTTCTGGGGGATCAGATCACGTTGCTATGCAAGTGCGATTTCTTCCTGCAACATCAATATAGCAGGCACGTGTTCCAGCAAGCGCGTATCTGCCGATTGTCTACAACGTTACCCTTCCCTAGATCGGCCTGCCTTATCCCAAGGCAGGCCGATTGCGCTTTTTTGCCGATCAACGAAAGATATAGCTGTTGATATTGGATATCAGCCGGGTTCGGCTATTGAGTTTTCTGCAGTAGGCGCCAATTCCGGGGCTACGTCGAAACAAAAGTTAGGCAGAAGACTATGCAAAAGAAATCAATCATCATCGCAGCTGTTGCTGTATTTGGCCTTGCCGGTTGTCTTGAAGGCGACGTGGAGCGTGGCGTCGCAGGCGCAGGCGCTGGCCTTGTCGCTGCAGAAGTACTGGGTACAGACCGCACAGGCACGATCCTGGCCGGTGCTGCCGCTGGCGTGCTCTGCGACGACGCAGGCATCAACGGCTGCCGCTAATCTGAATACCCGCGCGCCTCTCGCGCGGACATATCAATGGAACCGTCGTCGCAGCGTGCCTGCGGCGGCGGTTTTGCGTTTTGGGGACGGAATATAATGTTCAAGAAAATACTCATCGCCAATCGCGGCGAAATCGCCTGCCGCGTGATCAAGACCGCCCGCAAGATGGGCATCCAGACCGTCGCGATATATTCCGATGCGGACCGCAACGCGCTGCATGTGAAGATGGCGGATGAGGCCGTGCATATCGGCCCGCCCCCGGCCAACCAGTCCTATATCGTCATCGATAAGGTGATGGATGCGATAAAACAGACGGGGGCAGAGGCCGTGCATCCCGGCTATGGATTCCTGTCTGAAAATCCGAAATTCGCGGAAGCACTTGAGGCTGCAGGCGTCGCCTTTATCGGCCCACCCAAAGGCGCGATTGAGGCCATGGGGGACAAGATCACATCCAAGAAAATCGCGCAGGAGGCCAATGTCTCGACTGTGCCCGGCTATATGGGCCTGATTGCCGATGCCGATGAGGCGGTGAAGATTTCGAACGAAATCGGCTATCCCGTGATGATCAAGGCCAGTGCCGGGGGCGGCGGCAAGGGGATGCGGATTGCCTGGAACGATGATGAAGCCCGCGAGGGTTTCCAGAGTTCAAAGAACGAAGCCGCCAGCAGCTTTGGCGATGACCGGATTTTCATCGAGAAATTCGTGACCCAACCCCGCCATATCGAAATTCAGGTGCTGTGCGACAGTCACGGCAACGCAGTTTATCTGCATGAACGCGAATGCTCCATCCAACGCCGGAACCAGAAGGTCATTGAAGAAGCGCCCAGCCCGTTTCTGGATGAGGTGACGCGCAAGGCGATGGGTGAGCAATCGGTCGCGCTGGCCCAAGCCGTTGGTTACACCAGCGCAGGCACGGTCGAATTCATCGTGGATGGCGACCGCAACTTCTACTTCCTTGAAATGAACACCCGGTTGCAGGTGGAACATCCTGTGACCGAATTGATCACTGGCGTTGATCTGGTGGAACAGATGATCCGTGTCGCTGCTGGAGAAAAGCTGCCGTTCGAACAGAAAGACCTCAAGATCAACGGTTGGGCGATGGAAAGTCGGCTTTATGCCGAGGATCCCTATCGTGGGTTCTTGCCCTCCATCGGGCGGCTTGTGCGCTATCGGCCCCCGGCTGAGGAAGCGTCTGAAACCGGCGCTGTGCGTAATGATACCGGCGTATTCGAAGGCGGCGAGATCAGCATGTATTACGATCCGATGATCGCCAAGCTGTGCACATGGGCGCCCGACCGGGCCACCGCGATTGAGGAAATGCGGCTGGCGCTGGATGGGTTCGAACTGGAAGGGATCGGGCACAACCTGCCGTTCCTTGCAGCGGTCTATGATCATCCGAAATTCACATCCGGCAACATGACCACCGCCTTTATCGAGGAAGAATACCCCGATGGGTTTGATGGTGTCACATTGCCAGACGATACTTGTGCCCGTATCGCCGCTGCATGTGCTGCGATGCACCGCGTTGCCGAAATCAGACGCACCCGTATCTCTGGCCGCATGGACAATCACGAACGCCATGTGGGCGACGATTGGGTCGTGGCGCTGCAAGGGAACGCGTATGAGGTGACGATCAACGCTGACAAGGCGGGCGCGGATGTCAGTGTTGGCGGCAAGATGCTGCGGGTGGAAAGCGACTGGACCCCGGGTGATCCGTTGGCGCGGCTGATGGTCGATGGCGCGCCTTTGGTGCTAAAGGTGGGCAAGATATCCGGTGGGTTCCGCGTGCGCTATCGCGGGGCGGACCTGAAGGTGCATGTACGCACGCCGCGTCAGGCCGAACTGGCAGCACTCATGCCCGAAAAACTGCCGCCTGATACATCGAAATTCCTGCTGTGCCCGATGCCGGGTCTAATTGTGAAGGTCAACGTAGAAGCGGGCGATGAGGTGCAGGAAGGCCAGGCGCTTTGCACGGTCGAGGCGATGAAGATGGAAAACATCCTGCGCGCTGAACGCAAGGGTGTGATCAAAAAGGTGAACGCGGGCGCAGGTGATAGCCTTGCCGTGGATGACGTGATCATGGAGTTTGAATGATCCGCAGCGTCCAAAACAGCGACGTCAGGTCCCGACCCGTTGGGACTAATGCGACCTACTGTCCCAGCGCGCGCCGGTCCATGATTTCCTGTTGCCGCAGCGGCATCTTGTCGATGGAGCGTGAAATCTCACGCACGCTCCACGGTGACGGCTTGCGGAAGGCGACACTGCCATCCTTGGCGACAAGAGCCATCATGTATCCGCGTGGGCGCAGTGCGGTGCGCAGTGCGGTCTGTGCCGAAGGGTCGGTATCCGTTATGATGATGACATCCCGCTCTGCCAGGTCCTCCAGACGTTCTGCCAGCAGATCCATTTGCTGCTGGAACCGCGGATCATTAGGCGTGTCGGCAAACACGACCAAAGGCCGAGCAATCCATTGCAGATCGTCCTTCGTGATCTCGGCGGCGTCAAAGATCTGTGTGCGATCTTCTTCCCAACGCTCCAACACGGTGGTGGCTTGGGCAAACAAGGGTGTCGCGGCCATAAAACCTGCAGCGGCGACCCAGCGGATATACGTCAATGCTTTCATAAAGTCAGATATAGAGGTGGCTTTGGCAAAAGCTAAGGCCCAACCGCAAATGAGTAAGAATATTTTTGTGATGCCCCACGCACTTAAACCCACGAGGTTGACATGACCGATCATAAAACATGGGCCGAGATCGCCACGAAAGAGCTGCGCGGCAAGCCGTTAGAGGCACTGGACTGGCAGACGCTGGAAGGGATCACCGTCAAACCGCTTTATACGGCAGAGGATATCGCGGATTTGCCGCATATGGGTGGGATCCCGGGGCAGACCCCGTTTACCCGTGGCGTGAAGGCCACGATGTATGCAGGCCGTCCTTGGACGATCCGGCAATATGCGGGGTTTTCGACGGCCGAGGAATCGAACGCGTTTTACCGCAAAGCGCTGGATGCGGGCCAGCAGGGTGTGTCTGTTGCGTTCGATCTGGCGACCCATCGGGGCTATGACAGTGACCACCCACGGGTTGAAGGGGACGTGGGCAAGGCGGGTGTGGCCATCGACAGCGTCGAGGATATGATGATCCTGTTTGATGGGATCCCGCTCGATAAGGTCAGTGTGTCGATGACGATGAACGGCGCGGTCATCCCGATCCTCGCCAATTTCATCGTGGCCGGGGAAGAGCAGGGGCATCCGCGCAACGTCCTGTCCGGCACCATTCAAAACGACATTCTGAAGGAATTCATGGTGCGCAACACCTATGTCTATCCGCCGGAACCGTCGATGCGGATCATCGCGGATATCATCGAATACACTACGAACGAGATGCCGAAGTTCAATTCGATCAGCATCAGCGGCTACCACATGCAAGAGGCCGGGGCGAACCTCGTGCAGGAACTGGCCTATACGCTGGCCGATGGCCGCGAATACGTGCGCACCGCCATTGCACGTGGCATGGATGTGGATCAGTTTGCAGGAAGGCTAAGTTTCTTTTTCGCCATCGGCATGAACTTTTTCATGGAAGCCGCAAAACTGCGCGCGGCCCGTCTGCTCTGGTCGCGGATCATGGCGGAGTTCGAGCCCAAGGACCCGAAATCCTCCATGCTGAGAACCCATTGCCAGACCAGCGGTGTCAGCTTGCAGGAACAGGACCCCTATAACAACGTGATCCGCACCGCCTATGAGGCGATGAGCGCGGTTCTGGGCGGCACCCAGTCGCTGCATACAAATGCGCTGGATGAGGCGATTGCCCTGCCGACGGAGTTCAGCGCACGCATTGCGCGCAATACCCAGTTGATTTTGCAGGAAGAAACCGGCGTGACCAATGTGGTCGATCCGCTCGCGGGCTCCTACTACGTCGAAAGTCTGACCAATGAACTGGCCGAAAAGGCATGGGCGCTGATCGAAGAGGTCGAAGAGATGGGCGGCATGACCAAAGCCGTCGCATCCGGCATGCCCAAGCTGCGGATCGAGGAGACCGCGGCACGCCGTCAGGCCGAGATTGACCGTGGGATTGAGGTGATCGTCGGGGTCAACAAGTACCGCAAGGACAAGGAAGATCCGATCGATATTCTTGATATCGACAATGCCAAGGTGCGCGAGGCGCAGATCAAACGGATCGAGGCGACCAAAGCCGCCCGTGATCAGGTGGCATGCGATGTCGCCCTGACCGAACTGACCCGCCGCGCGAATGAAGGCGGCAACTTGCTGGAGGCAGCTGTCGAGGCGGCCCGCGCCCGCGCAACCGTAGGAGAAATCAGCATGGCGATGGAAAAGGCATTCGGACGGCACCGCGCCGAGGTCAAGACTTTGGCCGGCGTCTATGGCGCGGCCTATGAGGGTGATGAAGGCTTTGCCGAGATTCAGCGCAGCGTTGAGGCATTCGCGGAAGAAGAGGGGCGCCGCCCGCGCATGCTGGTCGTGAAAATGGGGCAGGACGGGCATGACCGGGGTGCGAAGGTCATTGCTACGGCGTTTGCCGATATCGGGTTTGACGTGGATGTGGGGCCGCTCTTTCAGACGCCAGATGAGGCTGCGCAGGATGCGATTGACAACGATGTGCATGTGATCGGCATCAGCTCTCAGGCTGCAGGGCACAAGACGCTGGCACCAAAACTCGTACAGGCACTTAAGGATGCGGATGCCGACGATATCATCGTGATCTGTGGTGGGGTGATCCCGCAGCAGGACTACCAGTTCCTTTATGATGCGGGGGTCAAGGCGATCTTTGGGCCGGGGACCAACATCCCGAAAGCGGCGCAGGATATTCTGGGCTTGATCCGGCAGGCCCGGGGTTAGGGGTGGATGGAACTTCTAGAAATTTGATGTTGGACCGGCTGCGGTTATGGCCCTGATCCTAGACCACCTTGCCGTCGCCTGCACCGACCTTGCGGAAGGGACGGCATGGGTGGAGGCGCAGTTGGGCGTCAAAATGCAACCCGGCGGGCGGCATGTACGGTACGGCACGCATAATACGTTGTTAGGGCTGGGCGATATCTATTTGGAAGTCATTGCGCCGGACCCCGATGCAGCCGCCTTTGAAGGGCCGCGTTGGTTCGGGCTTGATCATTTCTCTGGCCCGCCGCGCCTTGCAAACTGGATCTGTCAGACCGACCATTTCGATCCTGTTGCAGGCCCGCCCATGGCGTTGACGCGTGGTGATCTGCGCTGGCAACTGACAGTGCCACCGGATGGCAGCCTGCCCTATGACGGCGCCTATCCAACGCTGATCAAATGGGATGAGGGCGCCATGCATCCGGCCGGACGTCTGGACGATAGTGGCTGCCGCCTGCGTCATATGACGATCAGCCATCCAGAGGCGGATCAAATCAAATCCATGATCGACCTGCCCGATCCGCGTGTCCGGTTTACGACCGGCATGCCAAGTTTTGTCGCAAAATTTGATGCGCCGAACGGCCTGCGCAAATTGACATGATCCGGCCCGCAATAGCGACTGACGTGCCTGCCATAGCTGCGATCTGGAATACGATGATCCGCGACACGACAATCACCTTCAATCCAGTTGAAAAGTCTGACGCGGAGGTCGCAGACCTGACAGCACAGGACACGCTTGTCTGGGTGGAAGGGGGCAAAATCCTTGGATTTGCACGGTTTTTCCAATTTCGTGGTGGTGAGGGGTACAAATTCACTGTCGAACAAACAATCATGCTGCACCCGGATGGGCGTGGGCAGGGAATTGGTCGCGCGCTAATGACGGCGCTTTGCGATGCCGCGCGGGCCAAAGGCATGCATATGATGCTTGCCGGATGCAGTGCGGAAAACCCGGAAGCCATTCGGTTTCACACCGCCTGCGGCTTTGAAACGGTTGCAACCCTGTCCGAAGTCGGGTTCAAGTTCGGACGTCGGATCGACCTGGTCTTGATGCAAAAGCGCCTTTAGGAATCGAAAAGCAATGTCCATCTGGTCACGCATGGCCGACGCTATCGCAGCCCTTGCCAAAGGCGAAGGGTTGTCGGCGGTGTTCGAAAAGCTGCGGGCCTCCCCGGACAGGACAGTGGCGTTTGCTATCGCCGTGATTGCTTTGGGCGCTAAGATGGCCAAGGCAGATGGGCTTGTGACCAAGGACGAGGTTGTGGCCTTCCGTGAAGTGTTTCTGATCCCGCCCGAGGAAGAGGCGAACGCGGCCCGTGTCTTTAACCTCGCCCGGCAGGATGTGGCGGGTTTTGATATCTACGCCCGCCGGATCAAGGCGATGTATGCAGATGATGACGCGCCGTTGTGCGACCTGATGGAGGGGTTGTTTCACATCGCGATGGCTGACGGTCAGTATCATCGGAATGAAGATGCGTTCCTGCGCGAAGTGTCCGATATCTTTGGCTTTGACGAACGCCGTTTTCGCAGTATTCGCGCGCAATTCGTGACCGAGGCCGAGCGGGACCCTTACGATGTGCTGGGGCTTGAACCGAGCGCATCCATGGATGAGGCGCGAGCGGCCTGGCGCAAACTGGTGCGCGAAACCCACCCCGACCGCATGATGGCCCGGGGCATTCCGGAAGAGGCGATCAAACTGGCCGAACGGCGCATGGTCGCGATCAACCGGGCCTGGGAAGACATCCAAAGATCCGCTGCATGAGAATTGCGACCTATAATGTCGAATGGTTCAACAGTCTTTTTGATGATGATGGACGTCTGATTGATGATGATAGCTGGTCGTCCCGCTGGAACGTAACCAAGGCTGGGCAGACAGCCGCGCTTGGGGCTGTCTTCAGCGCGATGGATGCGGATGCGGTGATGATCATCGAAGCCCCGGACACCAGCAGGCGCCGCAGCGCGATCAAGGCGCTGACTGGCTTTGCAGCCGCGTTTGGACTGCGTACGACCGATGCGCTGACGGGCTTTGTCAACGATACCCAGCAGGAAATCGCGCTGCTTTATGACCCGACCGTCGTGCAGGCCATTCATGACCCGCAGGAAAGTCCAGATTGCCCGCGCTTTGATCAGACTTATCAACGCGACCTGAACGTTGATGCGGCACCTGATGCGATCAGATGGTCCAAACCGCCGCTTGAGGTGGCGCTGACAACGCCAAGCGGACCGCTGCGGTTGATCGGCGTGCATGCGAAATCCAAGGCGCCGCACGGGGCAGAAGGCAACGCCGAAGCGATCCGCATTTCCATCGAAAACCGCCGCAAGCAACTGGCGCAGTGTATATGGCTGCGCAAGCGCGTCGAACAGCACCTGGCGGCGGGCGACGATCTGATTGTGTTGGGCGACTTCAATGATGGTCCGGGCCTTGATGAATATGAAAAACTGTTTGGACGCTCGGGGGTTGAGATTGTACTGGGCGAGAATAGCCATCAGAAACTGTTCGATCCGCATGCGCGCATGGCGCTGGGCCGCAGGCTGGGTGCGATGCCGGTGACAGCACGGTTCAAGCGCAAGGATGCACCCTATTTGCAGGCGCTTCTGGATTACATCATGGTGTCACCGGGGCTGTTGGTCAAATCGCCGCGCTGGCAAATCTGGCATCCGTTTGATCATCCGGACTGTTATCACAATGTGCCATTGCGTGACGCGCTGTTGCTGGCCTCTGATCACTTTCCTGTCGTGCTGGACGTCAGTTTGTGATTTGAAACGGCTGCCGGACGTCCCTATATCTCACGCATGAAACAGATAGCTGCACTGACACTTGCCATTGGTCTGAGCGTCACACCTGCGGTCGCGCAGGATGAAAGTGCCGAGATCGAAGATGGCTTTAATCTGATGGAAGAGGGCGCGCGGATGCTGATGCGTGGCCTCATGTCCGAAGTGGAACCGGCGATTTCAGGATTGCGCGGTTCGCTGGAAGACATGGCGCCTGCCATGGGTGAATTCCTGACCACAATGGGTCCGGCCCTGACTGACCTGCTGCGCCAGGTTGATGATTTCAGCCATTATCGGGCACCGGAATTCTTGCCAAACGGTGACATCATCATCCGACGCAAACCTGATGCGCCGGTCTGGGTTCCGGATGCAGAAAACGGCGAGATTGAGCTTTAGGTCGGGCGTGACCTGACCTAGTCCTTGTAGTATTTTTGACCGCGGTACCAGTATGCCTGCCGCTCGTCTTGCGCATCTTTGTCCGTTTCGGGGGTGCCTGTGTCGCTGGCCCCTTCTTGCCGGGTGGTATCGCGGCGTTGGGCGTGCGCTGCGGCTGCGGCCGCTCTGGCCACGGCGCGAATGGCCAGTGGTGCGCCATGTGTTGGCGCTGACTTTGCTGCTGGATCGGGCTTTTCGACGCTATCTGCAACCGCCAAAACCGGTAAATCGTCGGCATCCGGGGTTTCTGTCTGTGATGTTCCGATACTGAGCTTGATGATCACAAAGGCGGTGTTGTCCTGATCGGGATCGTCAAGGTCCGCGATGGCGTCAAGGATTGCGTTTGCGATATCGACACTGCGTTTGTCCTTGGTCTGCATCAAAATGTTGGCGATCATGCTGTTGGACAGGAACTGCAACCCATCGCTGGCCGCGATGATGATATCATCAGGCTGTAACGTGATCGGTGTTGTGGGGCAGTCGATCTGGTCGATGTCTTCGCCATTGATGACAGATGTCAGCCTGTTGCGATCAGGGTGATCCTTGGCTGCCTCTGCCGATAAGGCGCCTGTTTTGACCATCAGGTCGATCTGCGGCGCCATCGAATGATCTTTGTTCAGTTGCCGCAGCGCGCCGCCGCGAAACAGCAGCAAAGGGGAATCGCCCACAGAAAACCAAAAAAGCTTGTCTGCGCGGATCACAGGGACAAGCAAGGTGGTACCCATGCCATGCATGCTATCATCTTGGCCCACGTAATGCGCCACACGCATATTCGCGGCATCTGCTGCATCGCGCAGCGTCAATGGTATGTTCAAGATACCCTTGTTCAGCTGGCCTTCCTTCATCTTCAGATGGCTGAAGATGAAGGAAGTGACAAGCGCGCTGGCCACATCACCGCCCACATGTCCCCCAAGGCCGTCGGCAACAACAGCAAAACCCGCCTTTTGGCCCAGCGGAAAACTTGAAATCAGGCTGTCCTGTTGATCTTCGCGGCACCCCTTGATGATTGCAGTTGCCACGTCAAAGGTCGTTACGTTCGTCTGCACGGCGTCAGCATCGAGCATGAACCACTCTCCTAATAATTTGTCGCACGAAAAACTTGTGCTGTGAAATTTAGTCTATGAATATTCTAAGAATGGCAGCGAAACCGCTGCGAATAGTGTCTATAATCTGCCATAAATGTGGCACAATTCTGGTACGCATTTCAATGTCAAATTGGTCGGATGTCGTGCACTCTTTTTGGGCGGCGGTTCGTATTTTGCTGTAATTCCGAGCAATGTCAGCTGTGTGCTGCGATAAAAGCCGACCGCTGCGATGGCTTGGCTACTTTTTGAAACGAACCACCGGTTGCGCATTCAGCACCGCGGCCAGAGCGGCAAAACGCGCCTCGGCCACTTCACCGAAAAGAGGGCGCGCGTGTTCTGTCAGGGTGAGCTGCAACTCCTGGCTCTTCGGGCTCCACTTCAGACTGCCGGGTTCTTCATCCTTGGTCAGCCACAGCATCGCGCCAAGGCGCATTGCTTTGCCCAGAATTTCGGCCTCGCGGATTTGTTCTTCGTTCAGCATCTCAAAAAGCGACTGGAACCGTGAATTGCTGGTCTTGCTGGTGTAGCGGTTCATCAGCGCCAGCCCCAAAAGCACCCGTTCGTAATGCTTGAGCCCGCCCAGATTGGCGCGCGTGGCGTTGTCAAATGTGACCTCTGCCCGGTAATCGGGATGGGCGCGCCAGCTGACATCGTGCAGCAGGCAGGCTGCCTTGATGATCCGTTTGCGTTGCCAGTTTGCGCGTGGAAACAACGGTTTGACAAAATTATAGAGCACGCGGCCAAAGCCGGGCAGGCGGGCATCCTTGGCTTCGGCAAAACGGCACGCCTCGATCAACGGATCGCGTTCGCGCAGTTCGCGGGGCATCTGTTCGTACAGCATCCCTTCGCGAATACCGTATGACGACACGGCGACATCCTTGGGCTTGAACACGCGCACCAGCTCTTTCAGCACGATGGTGGCGTAGGGCACCAGCGACATCCGGCTGTCCGAGATATTGCAGCGCCCGCGCAGCTCTTGCAGGTCGGATTTGCGGATATATTCGGCGGTCTTGCTGATCTGGCGCGACGACATGCGGTATTCATGCAGAACCGTCAGCGGATAGTCACGCCGGGCCATATCGACCCGGGCAATCGCCCGCCATGATCCACCCACCAGAAACAGGCGCATCCCGGTTTCATGGCCCATTTCCGCATGTAATTGTTCCATTGTTTCGCGCACATAAGCCTTGATCGCCTTGCGCCCGCCCTTGATTTCGCGCAGCTTCAGCGGACCAAGGGCAGAGGTCACGCGGCGCCCCACACGCCCCTCGGCCAGATCGGCAAGCTCCATGGAGGACCCGCCGATATCACAAACCAACCCATAGCTGCCGGGCCAGCCCAACAGAACCCCTTGGGCCGACAGGCGCGCCTCTTCCTTGCCGTCGATGATCCACAGCTTGATGCCGGTTTCCCGCATCACCTCTTCGCGGAAATCTGCGCCGTCCGATGCCTCACGAACCGCAGCTGTCGCCACGGCTGTCAGCGGCAAAATATCCATCCCTTCGGCCAGAGCGGCGAACCGCCGGATGGCTGACAGGGCGCGCTTGCGGCCTTCGGGGTTCAGATGGCCGGTTTCCGAAAGACCCGCGCCAAGCGCACACATGATCTTTTCGTTGTAGAAATACGCGGGCGAGCGTGCAGCCCCGTCAAACACCACCAGACGAACGGAGTTCGAGCCGACATCGATCACGCCAACCCGGTTCAGCCCCATGGCGGCGGCGTCTTCGAATAACGGACGGCCAAAAGGGCCCCAATCGATGGTCTCCGCTTCAAGCGTCTGTGTCATGAAAATCCCCGGCGGTCGTCCCCGCCGAAAGGTATCAATCAATCATGCGTATGGGTCAAGCGCGGCACGTCCGATGCACCTGCCGATCCACGCCCCGACAGCGATGGGTTTTCCATAAAGAACCGGTGACAATTGAACGGGAATTCATCATCCCCGATTGTCGCCCGCGTGAAGCTGCCATCGGCTGCCATCACCCAGCTTTGCGCGACATCCGCCATGTTGGCTGCCATGATCTGGCTGACGATCTGGGCTTTCACGGTGGCATTCTTGATCTCGACCAGCGTTTCCACCCGCCGGTTCAGGTTGCGCCCCATCCAGTCGGCCGAACTGATATAGACCTTGGCTTTTTTCGAGGGCAGCGCGCAGCCATTGCCAAAGCAGACGATGCGCGAGTGTTCCAGAAACCGACCCACCACGGATTTCACGCGGATATTCTCGGACAGCCCCTTAACACCGGGCCGCAAGCCGCAGATGCCCCGCACGACAAGGTCGATTTTCACGCCATCCTGACTGGCGGCATAAAGCGCGTCGATCACGTCGGATTCAATCAGCGAATTCATCTTGGCCCAGATCATCGCGGGCTTGCCGGCCTTGGCGTTTTCCGCCTCGGCGCTGATCCGATCCAGCAGCGTCTGTTTCAGCGTCAGCGGCGAAATTGCCAGATGTTTCAGGTTCTCAGGCTGGGCATAGCCCGAGATGTAGTTGAACACTTTGGTGGCGTCCTGCCCCAGTTTGGCGTCGCATGTGAACAAGCTGAGATCGGTATAAATCCGGGCAGTAATCGGATGATAGTTGCCTGTCCCGAAATGGGTATAGGTGACCAGCTTATCGCCTTCGCGCCGTACGACCGTACTGATCTTGGCATGGGTTTTGTAGTTCAGAAAACCGTAAACCACATGCGCGCCTGCCCGTTCAAGGCGGCGGGACTGGCGGATATTGGCGGCCTCGTCAAAGCGGGCTTTCAGCTCGACCAATGCGGTGACAGATTTGCCGTCTTCGGCGGCTTCGCACAATGCGCTGACGATGGGGGATTTCTTGGACGTGCGATAAAGGGTCTGCTTGATTGCCACCACATTGGGATCGCGTGCCGCCTGGTTCAGGAAGCGTACCACCATATCAAAGGTTTCATAAGGGTGGTGCAGCAGCATGTCTTTCTGCCGGATCGCGGCGAACATATCCCCGTCGTGGTCCTGAACGCGTTCTGGAATGCGTGACGCGAACGGCGGCCAAAGCAGATCGGGGCGGCTATCCAGCACCAGTTCACCCAGATCGGCGATGCCGATCAGGCCATCAACCTCAACCACCGTTTCCTCTGTCACGTGGAGTTCATCCATGATCAGGGTTTTCAGCGCCTGCGGTGCACCTGCCGAGATTTTTAGTCGCACCACCTCGCCCCGCCGCCGCCGTTTCAGCGCCGTTTCAAATTCGCGCACAAGGTCTTCGGCTTCGTCTTCAACCTCCAGATCGCTGTCACGCAACACTTTGAAGGCGCAACTGCCCTTGACCTGATAACCGGGGAAAAGCCGCGCGATGTTTAACAACAACAGCTCTTCCAATGGCAGGAAACGATGTCCGTCCTCGGCAGGCAGGGACACGAAACGATCAATCTGGGCCGGGACCGGCAAGAGCGAGCGGAGTTGGCGTTTATCGCTGGGCCGCTCAAGCTGCAGCGCCAGCGCAAAGCCTTCGTTGGGCAGGAACGGGAACGGGTGTGCCGGGTCGATGGCCAGCGGGGACAGCACCGGAAAGACCTGTTCGATGAACACATCCTCAAGATAGGCAATGTCATCCTTGCTCAGGTCGTGGCGGTTGAGCAGGTGAATATTCTTTTTCGCCATCTCGGCCTGCAATGTGTCGAACACTGTTTGCTGGCGGCTCATGAGTGCGCGCGCATCTAGATCAATAACGACCAACTGCTCGGCGGGTGTCAGCCCGTCCAGACCGGGCGTCGTATTTCCTTCATTCGCCAATTCGCGCAGACCCGCCACGCGGACGGTGTAGAATTCATCAAGGTTCGTGGCCGAGATCGACAGGAACCGCAGCCGTTCCAGCAGCGGCACGTTCGGGTTTTCCGCCTCTTCCAGGACGCGCCAGTTGAATTGCAGCCAGCTGAGTTCGCGGTTCACGAAGCGCGCGGGAGAGGTCAGATCGATGTCCAACGTCGTGGGGGCAGGATAGTCCCCCTCTAGAAAATTTGCTTTGGTCATGGGGCCTTGTGTCCCGCATTTGTTGCGGTTCTATGACAAGTATTGCGGCCTTAGCCGCGCTTGTCCAGCAGATCGCGGGCCAGATCGCGGTTGATCTTGCGACCTTCGGCCAATGCGGCGGCATCCAGCCGGGCGACAATATCGGCGGCGGCGGCAAAGGACCGTTCGATGCGCGGTGCCAGATATCGGATCAGTTCAGGCTTTGGCATGATCTGCCGGTCGGCAAACAGTTTCATCAGCAAGGCCGATAACAGTGCATCATCGGGGTTGGTGATTTGGACCACACTCGTGGCCTGCATCCGGCTGGCCAGATCAGGCAGCGTAATGGTCCAGCGTGCCGGGGCGGTTTGGGCCGTCATCAATAGCGTACCGCCGATATTGCGCAGATGATTATGCAGATGAAACATGGCTTCTTCGCTGGCTGCGGGAAGCTGTTGCATGTCCTCAACGATCACGGTGGCGGTGTTGGTCTGGAAATCCGGCGCGAGATCGGCAGCATCTATCAAAACCCCGCCCGATTGTTCGGCAAAGATACGTGCCAGATGGCTTTTCCCGCAGCCATTGGGCCCGGTGATCGCCAGCTTGCCGTCGGGCCACGTGTCAGGCGTGCCGATCATGGCATAGGCTTGCGCGTTCGCTTCAGAGACGAAAAAGTCGTCGACCCCCAGCGCAACACCAGTTGGCCAGTCAAAGGAAAGCTGATCGACCATTTATTCGTCCTGGGTCTCGGGCTGAGTCTCGATCGGTTCGTCGACCTGCGTCTCGTCCTGCGACAGGCCGCGATAAAGCAGGCTGCTTTTGTACTGATCCAACGCATAGCGCGCTACGACGCCGATCACGGCGGCCACGGGAACGGCCACCAGCATGCCGACAAACCCGAAAAGCGAGCCAAAGACCGACAGCGCGAAAAGCAGCCAGACCGGGTGCAATCCCACAGAGCCGCCGACAAGCTTTGGCGTCAGGATGTTGCCCTCCAGGAATTGGCCGAAGGCAAAGATACCCGCAACAATCCCGATCCGCAGCCAATTGGTGCCGTAGGTCACGGCATCGCCATCGACAACTTCGACAGACCCCCAGAACTGGAACAGGGCAAGACCAACGGCAAGGATGCCGCCAACCAGTGCACCGACATAAGGGATGAAAGTAATCAGTCCGGCGATGAAGCCGACGATCAGCCCAAAGTTCAGACCGGCAATCATCAGGCCAAGCGCGTAATACGTGCCAAGCACCACGCAGACCGTACCCTGACCCCGGATGAACGAGGCCAGCGTTTGATCAATCTCTCTGGCCAGATGGCGGATCGTTTCAACATGATCGCGGGGCAACATGCTGTCGACCTTGGCGGTCATGTTGTCCCAGTCCAGCAGCATGTAGAATGCAACAACGGGCACGATAATGATCAGGACAAGGATATTGATCAGGCCAAGCGCTGAACTGACGAGGCCGTTGACCAATTCTCCGCCTTTTGACTGGATCGTTTCGCCAATCGCCAAAAGCTGCTTTCTGATGGTGCTGTCGGCATCCACCAAGGACGGGAACCGTTCGGTCAGCCAGGCCTGCAATCGGCCGAACAGTTCAGGTGCTGTATCGATCAATGCGGCCGTCTGTTGGATCAGCGTTGGAATAACCAGCAGTATCAGCAGGATAACCAACAGCGTTGCGACAACAGATATAATGGCAACCGCCAAGGTGCGCGTACAGCCCGCACGTTCAAGCCGGTCAGCGACGGGATCAAGGAAATAGGCAATCGCACCACCCAGCACAAAGGGCAGGATCACATCGCCAAGGAACCACAAACAGACAAGGAACACCGCTGCTGCGATGCTCCAGTATTTGACTTGCTGTCCGACGGGAAGCGCCATGTGTGGTCCATTTCTGCCTGCGCATTAGATGCGGCATCACATGGACCAGTGCAAGGGGGCCGTCAATTTACTGCGCGGCGATGACCCGTGCCGCGATATCAAGCTGGATCGTGTCCGCGACGATATCACTATACCCCGTCGCCCCGAAATCAGAGCGCCTGACGCTGCCGCTGATCCGAAAGCTAAGCTGGCTCAGATCACCTTCCGCACTGCCCTGTTGGCGGAACAGCGCTGCGTCCAGTGTCACGGGCCGGGTAACGCCGCGAATGGTCAGGTTGCCGTCAATCTTGCCGCCTGCAGACAGATTGCGCGGGTTGTTGGGGCGGATTGCAGTGGATTGAAAGCGGATGGTGGGGTGGGCGCGTGCGTTCAATACGCTGCCCGCTTTCAGGGCTTCGGTCGCAAAGATCAGCCCTGTGCGCGCGCGACTTACGTCAACCGTGACATCAGCGGATGAGTTGGCGAAACGGTCAAAGTCGATCACGATATTGGCGGCCTGCACCGGCATTGACCCGCGATTATCCGCACCGGACAGATTGAAGATGAACCCGACTTCGGACCGGTCGGCCTGCAGGTTGTAGCTGGTCGGCGCTGCAAGCACGCTAAGTGGCAATAAGAAAAGAATTGCAGTGATAAGGCGTCGCATGTGGGGCTCCTTTAAAGCTGATAGTACAGGAGCTACGCGGCAGGGCAGAGAATTATTCTAATGTCTGATAAGGTTTCATGTTTTTGTGCCCTCTGTCCGGCGTCCCGGACAGAGGTTTGCCGTAAAATCAAGCGGTACCGGAAGGCTTGCTCAGGCCCGGCTGGCGGGTGTTAGATCAACCGACCACAACTCCGTATCGGCGCTGTCCATCAGCCGGATAGTCATTACCCGCGTGTCGGCGGCGATATCGACCTTGCCAAAGAATTGCAGCCCGGCAGACGGTGGCAGGTTCAGCCCCTGATCGTCAGTCGGATGTTTGGCAAACCGCACCTCTGGCCCGAAGGTATTGTCATAATCGCTGGGCCCAAACGTGCCAGCATGCAAGGGGCCGGAGACGAATTCCCAGAACGGGTCGAAATCCTGAAACTGCGCCGGGTCGGGGCTGTAGTGATGGGCGGCGGTGTAATGCACATCTGCCGTCAGCCAGACCGTGTTGTCCACCTTGCCATGTTTGATGAACCGCAAGAGGTCGGCGATATCCTGTTCGCGCCCCAAGGGCGGGCCGTCGCCATTGGCCCCGTTTTCAAACGCCGCGTCACCGTCCCGCACCAGCATGCCCAGCGGCATGTCAGAGGCGATGACTTTCCACGTCGCATCCGAGGCGGCCAATCCCTGTTTCAGCCAAGCCAACTGGGCATTGCCAAGGAAGGGTGCGCCATCAGGTTCGGTGTTGGCGGTGTTGTCGCCGCGGTAGCTGCGCAGATCGAGAAAGAAGATATCGAGAAGCGGGCCGTAGGAGATTTTGCGATAGATACGCTCTGGCTCGGTCGGGTGGGTGCGGATCGGGATCATTTCGTGAAACGCGCGGGCGCCACGGGCGGCCAGACGTGCGACCGATTTCTCTGTATACCGATCATCCGAGATCAACTGTTCATTGGGATACCAGTTGTTTGTGACTTCGTGATCGTCCCATTGATACATAACCGGGACGGCAGCATTGAAGGCCTGCACATGGGTGTCCATCATGTTGTAAAGATACTGTTTGCGGAATTCGTCGAGCGTTTCGGCCACCTTGGCCTTTTGTTCGATCATCAGGTTTTTCCAGATCGTGCCATCGGGCAATGCGACCTCGGGCTGCAGCGGGTTGTCGGCATAGATGGTATCGCCGGAATGGATCATGAAATCAGGCGCATGGCCCAGCATAGTGGCATAGGTCGTCATGCCGCCGCGATCCTGATCAATGCCCCAACCTTGCCCGGCTGTATCGCCCGACCAGACGAAGGAGATGTCGCGCAGGCCGGTCGGAGCAGTTCGAAAATGGCCGGTTGTCGGTTCCGAAGTGGCGTTCAGATCGGCCAGATCGACCATCTGCACTTTATAAAAGATGTCCTGATCCGAGGGCAGGCCCGTAAGCGTCAGCTTGCCGCTGTAATCGGTGGCAGGCCCGACATTCAGTGGTGGTAGCCGGTTGGCGGTGCCAAAGCTTTCGGTGGTGGACCATTCCACTATCATCTGCGCCTCGCGATCGGCCCGCGACCACAGGACCGCGCCGTCATGGGCGATGTCGCCTGATTGTACGCCGTGCGTCAGGACCGGACGGGTTTGTGCGCGGCTGAGGCTGGGTATCGCCAGCCCCGTCATCAGTGCAGCCGATCCGGCCAGTGTCTGGCGGCGTGAGAATTTGATCTGTGGCATATGATAGCTCCCCATTGATGTTGCTGGAGAGAAAATGCATGGGGAATGCAACATAGGTGTTGGGGTTAGGTGACAGCTAAGCGAAACTTTTGTGTCGGGCGGGGTTTTGCCAATGCTTGCCAGTACCCCCGCTGCACCCTAAACGGATGGAACCAACGATTTATGGGGTCACTCACATGCGCCTGAGCCGCTATTTCCTGCCTGTATTGAAAGAAACGCCGCGCGAGGCGCAGATTGTCAGCCACCGCTACATGTTGCAGGCCGGGATGATCAAGCAGGCGAGTGCCGGGATTTATTCGTGGTTGCCGCTGGGGTTCAAGGTACTCAAGCGGATTGAGCAGATCGTGCACGAAGAACAACAGCGGGCTGGCCATCTTCCGATGCTGATGCCGACCCTGCAACCGGCCGAGTTGTGGCAGGAAAGTGGGCGTTACAATGATTATGGCCGCGAAATGCTGCGGATCGAGGACCGGCATGGCCGCGATATGCTTTATGGTCCGACAAACGAGGAGCTGATCACAGACATCTTCCGCAGCCATGTGGGCAGCTACAAGGAATTGCCGCTGACGCTCTATCATATCCAGTGGAAGTTCCGGGATGAGGTCCGTCCGCGCTTTGGCGTCATGCGCGGCCGCGAGTTTTTTATGAAGGACGGTTACAACTTCGATTTGACCAAAGAAGATGCGCTGCATGCCTATAATCGCCATCTGGTCAGCTATCTGCGCACCTATGAGCGGATGGGATTGAAGGCCATCCCGATGCGCGCCGATGGCGGCCCGATTGGCGGTGATTACACGCACGAATTTCTGGTGTTGGCCGAAACGGGCGAAAGCGAAGTGTTCTATGACAGTGCGGTCACTGATCTGACCCTTGGTGATCGTGAAGTTGATTATGACAGCGTTGCGCAATGTCAGGCGATCTTTGACGAATGGACCGCACCATATGCGCGCACGGATGAAACCCACGATGACGCACTCTTTGTCGAGGTCCCGGAAGAGCGGCGGCGCACCGCGCGGGGAATTGAGGTTGGTCAGATCTTCTACTTTGGCACCAAGTATTCAGACGTGATGGGCGCGACCGTCGATGATGGCAAGGGAAACAAGGTACCTGTCCATATGGGATCGCACGGCATTGGTGTCTCACGCCTGCTGGGGGCCATCATCGAGGCGTCACATGATGACAAGGGTATCATCTGGCCCGAGGGTGTGACCCCGTTCCATTGTGGTATCGTCAACCTCAAGCAGAGTGATGATGAGGCGGACGCGGCGTGTGAGTCCCTCTACGACAGTCTGACCGCCTTGGGGCTTGAGCCGCTTTATGATGACCGCGACGAACGGGCAGGGGCCAAGTTTGGCACAATGGATATGATCGGGCTGCCGTGGCGGATCACGGTCGGCCCACGTGGGCTGAAAAACGGCGTGGTCGAACTGACCAGCCGCCGCACCGGCGAAAGCGAAGAATTGCCACCGCAAGAGGCCGTGGCGAAGATCGCAAGGATTTATGAGGGTATCGCATGAGCCTGACCGCAGTGAACTGGTCGCTGATCCCGTCGCCATCGGATGACGGAAAAGCGGATCACCTGGAAGGAACGGACTTGCCTGATGTGACCCTGACGGCCACGACGGGGCCAGCGGTCAACATGTCTGACCTTGATGGGATTGCGGTCATCTATGTTTATCCGATGACAGGCCGGCCGGATCAGGACCTACCCGATGGCTGGGATGACATCCCAGGCGCACGCGGCTGCACCCCGCAATCCTGCGCCTTTCGCGACCACCATGCAGAACTGAAAACCCACGGTGCGCGCCACTTGTTCGGCGTGTCGACGCAAGAGACGGACTATCAGAAAGAGGCGGCAGAGCGGCTGCATTTGCCTTTCCCGCTTTTGTCGGACGCGCGCCGCGAACTGGGTGATGCGCTGAAGCTGCCGGGGATGGAGGTTGCTGGGCAATACCTGCACAAGCGCCTGACGATGATCGCAGTGGACGGGGTGATCAAAAAAGTATTCTATCCGGTCTTCCCGCCGGATCGTGACGCGGATAATGTGATTGACTGGTTACAGTCCCACGCGGATGGGCGCGCATAAACGCAAAGTTCAATTCACGCGGGCGTCAAATCTGCTATCTTGCTCCAAAACAAATGTCATGAGGCAGCAGATGACACCGAAATCAAACACGCAGGCCCTGCAATGATCAGGGCCCTTTGTCTTGTGGGCGGGCTGACCGGGGCGGTTGGGCTGTCGCAGTATCCCGAGTTTTCGCAGCAATATATCCAGCGTCTCGCGGGGCAGGTGGATGCGTTGACGATTGAGGCAAAACGCTTTGATGACAGTGCCTTGGCCGAAGGGATGGGACGCGAAGAGGCTTTACAGGCGCTTGCAGGATCGGATTTTCTGGATCGTCGTCAGGCTGATATGCGCGCGATGTTCGCACGTCATGCGCGGTTGGGCGAGAACCTGATCGTCTTGCGTGCCGCCTCTCCGCTAGAGCGTTTGACGCTGCCCCATCGCATGGCAGACGGCCCGACCGCGCAAGAGGTTTGGGGCGATTTCACCCCCGCTGTACCGGTGAGTATGGCTGGTGCCGCCTCTGCAGGTGCTGGTTTTTTGGGTGGCTGGGCGGCGATTGCCGCTATTCTGGCCGCGCTCACAACACCTTTTCGGCGTCGCAGGGGCGCGCAAGGTGCCAAACGCCGCGAGCCTGCCATCAAAAAGGACCCGCCTGTCATGCGCCCGACATTGGTCACTGATCAGCAATCCCATGTTCCGCGACTGGCCGGTGCGCAGCGCTGATCAACCGTCTGTGCTTGACCATTGCGCCCGGGCGGACCACGTTGCCGCGAAATGACAGCAGGAGCAGACATGGCCACGGTGAAACACACCCGCCCCTTTGCCAAATTCGAATGGATGATCGCCTGGCGCTACATCCGCGCCAAGCGGGCCGAGGGCGGCGTGAGCGTCATGACCTGGATCAGCCTGATCGGGGTGACTTTGGCCGTCTTCGCGCTGATCGCGACCCTCGCCGTGCGGTCGGGGTTCCGGGCTGAGTTCATTGACACAATTGCCGGTGCAAACGCGCATATCTCGGTCGTGCAACCGCGCGAAGTTATTGCCGAATACGAAGAAATGGCGGATCGCATTCGCGCCGTTGAAGGGGTTGTGTCGGTCTCCCCCCTGATCCGGGGACAGGCGATGGCGGCGGCCAGCGGGTCGGACCGAATTGGGTTGGCCGATATCTACGGGATTCGGTTGGAGGATCTGAAAGCCTCGGACGCCATCGTGCAGAGCGAGCGGACCATCGGGAATATCGATGATCTTCCCAATGGCATCGCGCTGGGGTCCGCGCTGGCAAGCAATCTGGGGCTGACCATCGGGGATCGGATCGAGATTACCGTGCGATCAGGGGCGCAAAGCCCCTTCGGTCAGGCCCCGCGTCGCAACGCCTACGAGGTGGTCTATATCTTTTCGACGGGTCGCTTTCAGATTGATGAAGTCCGTGCTTATTTGCCGTTTGAAACTGCGCAACTGATCTTCAACCGCGATGGTGTGGCGGATGAGTTGGAGGTGCGGCTGGATGATCTGAACAAGTCCGAAGAGCTCAAACAGCCCATTGCCAATGCTGCAGGCGTGGGCATGTGGGCCTATAGCTGGCAGGACCGCGTAGGGCGGTTTCTGCGCGCATTGACGATCGAGGATAATGTGATGTTCATCATCCTGTCGATCCTTGTGCTGGTCGCGTCGATGAACATCATCAGCGGGCTGATCATGCTGGTCAAGAACAAGGGGCGCGATGTGGGCATCCTGCGCACGATGGGGCTGACCGAAGGGTCGATCCTGCGGGTGTTCTTTATCTGCGGGGCCGGGATCGGGACGCTGGGCACCGCGCTGGGCGTTATTCTGGGTTGCCTGTTTGCGATCTATATCGACCAGATTTTTAGTCTTGTGAATTATGTCGCCGGTGGTGGTGTCTGGGACCCGTCTATTCGCGGGATTTACAACGTGCCTGCCGAATTGCACCTGTCGGATGTGATCAAGGCGATGTCGCTGTCACTCGGTCTATCATGGATCATCACCATATTCCCCGCGCGCCGTGCCGCCCGGATGAACCCGGTCGAGGCTTTGCGTTATGAATGATCTGACCCTGAGCCTGACCGACCTGACCAAGGGCTATAACGCGGGGAAGCCGAATGAAGTGCGCGTGTTGCAAGGTGTGTCGCTGGATGTGAAGCCGGGCGAGGTTGTGGCCCTTGTCGCCCCCTCTGGCGCGGGTAAATCGACGCTGCTGCATATCGCGGGTCTGTTGGATACACCCGATAGCGGGGCGGTCGCTATTGAAGGGACCGATATGACCAACCTGTCGGACCGCAAGCGCACAGCAGTGCGGCGGTCGACCGTGGGGTTTATCTATCAGTTCCATCATCTGCTGCCCGAATTCACGGCGCTGGAAAACATCGTGTTGCCGCAGCTTGCCAATGGCGTGGCGGACAACGCGGCCAAGGATCGCGCGATGGCTTTGCTGGATCGTGTAGGCATTGCTCCGCGCGCGTCACACCGTCCTGCGGCGCTGTCGGGTGGTGAACAGCAGCGCGTGGCCTTCTGCCGGGCGCTGGCCAATGAACCCTCGCTTTTGCTGGCTGATGAACCGACCGGGAACCTTGATCCGGAAACATCTGATCGGGTTTTCGATGCCTTGATGAGCCTTGTGCGCGACACCGGGCTGGCGGCAGTGATCGCGACCCATAATCTTGAATTGGCCGCACGTATGGATCGTCAGGTGCGGCTGAACGCCGGTGTGTTGGAGCATTCATGAAAGTTTCCGTCGCAGAGATTGAAGCCCGAAGCAAGGCGGCCCTGATCGCCCATGGCGCGGGCGAGACACAGGCGGCTGCAGTTGCCCACGCCGTTGGCCGGGCCGAGGCGCTGGGAAACGTGATTTGCGGTCTCTACTATCTGGAAAGCTATTGCATCCAGCTGAAATCGGGCCGGGTGAATGGCACGGTTGATCCGGTTGTCAGCCACCCACGCCCCGGTGCGGTTCTGGTGGATGCGAAATTCGGGTTTGCGCAGCCTGCCTTTGCCGCCGGACTGCCCAAAGCAGTTGAAGCTGCAGGAACGAATGGCGTTGTCACATTGGCCGTCGCCCATGCGCATACCTGTACCTCATTGGGCTACTTCACCGAACAGATCGCGGCGCAGGGGCTGATCGCCATCGGGGCGACCAATGCGTCCCCCGTCGTGGCACCTCCAGGCGGGAATAAGGCCGTGATCGGCACAAACCCTTTTGCCATGTCCGTCCCCGGGGACGGCAAACTGGCGATGCATTTCGACTTCTCGACCTCTGCCGTCGCACTGGGCAAGATCACAATGGCCAAAGCGGCGGGAGAGTCCATCCCACTCGGCTGGGCCGTGGACGCGGAGGGCAACCCCACGACTGACCCGGAGGCTGCGTTGAAAGGGGCTTTGGTCAGCGCAGGCGGCTATAAAGGCTGGGGGCTGGGGTTGATGGTGGAGTTACTGGCAGCAGGCATGACCGGATCGGTCAATTCGCTGGATGTATCCGGGCTGAAACTGCCCGACGGGCCGCCGCATGGGTTGGGTCAGTTCTATATCCTGATGGACCCCGGCACCTATCATGCCGATTTCGCAGACCGTTTCGCGCGCGTAGCTGCAGCGGTCGCCGCGCAGGATGGCGCGCGTATCCCCGGCGCCGACCGGCACGAGATGACTGAAGTCGATGTGCCAGACGCGCTGTGGGAACTCGTCCTCAGGCTTTCTGCGTAACAAAAACGCCAGTCGCCATCAGCGCGATCCCGGCGGCGCGGGTCCAGTTCAGCGGCGATGGTTGCGCCGTGAAAAGGCCGAAATGATCAATCGCAGCGGCTGAGATCAACTGCCCCAACAGTACGAAAAACACCGCGTTACCAACGCCCATCGTCGGCGCAATCCATGTGATTGACAGCACGTAGAATGCGATCAGAACACCGGCGAGAAACAGATGCCTTGGCGCGGCCGCAAGTTTTGCAAAAGCCTGCGGGTTCGTCAGCATTGCAACGACGGCCGCACAGGCGAATGCCACGATAAACAGGATCGTGGCCGCGACAGCAGGCGAGCCGATCGTGCGACCCAAGGCGGCGTTCAATGCCGCAAGGATAGGTATCCCGATCCCGGCAGCCAACATGATCAAAGCGTGATGCAGCATAGGCGGTCCTTTGCGTTTTTTCCGCTCTAGCCTGACCTAGATCATGGTCGCGCGCCACCGACTTTGTTAACTTGCTCAAAACAACGGAGGTTCGGGCATGCGGTATTTCATCATCTTGGCAGCACTTGGCTTTGGGGCTTGTGTAGAAGAACCCGTGGATGGGCGCACAGCCTATCTGGAAAACTGTGCCAGCTGTCATGGCAACGACGCCATGGGCGACGGGCCGACGGCCCGTGCGCTGGGTGTTGGCGCACCGGATCTGACCCTGATCAGCGCGCGCAATGGCGGCACCTTTCCGCGCGATCAGGTCATGAGCATTATCGACGGGCTGAACCGAGAACCACATTTCAGCACTGCGATGCCGGAATTTGGCGCAGGCGATCTGGGTGAAACCATCATTGTCGAAAACGAAGGTCTGGGCACGCCGGTACCGATGAAACTGCTGATCCTGACCGAATATCTGGAAAGCATTCAGCAGCAATAGGGCGGCATCTGCCACCATACGCTGTTGTCAGGGGCGATGGCACCAATTAGGCTTTGCCGCAAAGGAGGACGAAAAATGACTTTCAACATCGTCGTGGCAGGCAAGAGGTGCATGGTCCGATAAGGGTTTTCCATATTTGTTTCCATGCGCCCCCGAAATTCTCGGGGGCTTTTTTGTTTTCAGGACAGGCAATATGCCCATGCATCCCACCAGAACACCGCCGCATCTGTTGACGCTTATCCTGTTGACCGGGCTGTCGCCGATGTCGCTGAATATGTTTCTGCCATCGCTCGCCAATATCGCTGACGATCTGGCGACCGACTATGCCACGGTAAGCTGGGCCGTTTCCGGCTATCTTGGTATCACTGCGGTGATCCAATTGGTTATCGGGCCCTTGTCCGACCGGATCGGACGACGGCCCGTCTTGCTTTGCGCTTTGCTGGTCTTTGCTGTTGCATCACTGGGCTGCGTTCTGGCGCAGGATATCCGGGTATTCCTGTTCTTTCGCATGCTTCAGGGCGGGATCATTGCCGGATATGCGTTGTCTCTTGCGATCGTGCGCGACACCAGATCAGAGCGGGAGGCGGTAAGCCTGATCGGCTATATCAGTATGGCAATGGCCGTAGCCCCGATGCTGGGGCCCGTTCTGGGCGGCGTGCTGGATACCTATTTCGGATGGCGGTCTGTTTTCGTGTTCTATACGCTATGCGGTTGCGTCCTGTTTACGATCTGTTGGTTTGATCTGGGCGAGACACGGCCAGACACATCGCAGGGTGCAGGCAACCCCCTTGTCGGTACAGCGATGCTTTTGCGGGCCCCGCTGTTCTGGGCCTATGCGCTATGCGGCGCCTTCTCTGTCGGGGCGTTTTACATCTTTCTGACCGGTGTGCCGCTTGTCGCGCAATCCGCCTTTGGTCTGACCACGGCAGAGCTGGGGTTCTACATCGGGACGATCACGGTGGGTTTCATGTGCGGTGGTTTTATTGCGGGTCGGTTGGGCGCGCAGTTTGACGTGACGACAATCATGATTGCAGGCCGTGTGGTCGCCTGCGCCGGGCTGTTGTCGGGGCTGGGTGTTCTGGCTTTGGGCGTGACATCGCCCCTTGCGTTCTTTGCCAGCACCATTTGTGTGGGCGTCGGGAACGGGATTACCGTGCCGGCCAGCAATACCGGGGCCATGTCGGTGCAGCCCGCCCTTGCGGGCAGTGCGGCCGGTCTCAGCGGGGCGCTGATTGTGGCAGCTGGTGCGATACTGACGGCGGTGACGGGCAATGTCTTGTCTGGATCAGGCAGTGCAGAGATACTGCTTGTCTTGATGCTCGCGGCGTCGGGTGCCGGTCTTTGCTGTGCGATCTGGGCCGCGTGGCTCAGGCCGCATCAGGAACGGGCTTTGTAGCTGAACTCTTGCCGCCAACGGGTGGGGGTTATGCCTGTTCCGCGGGGTAAGTAACGAAACTGACAATGCCGTGACATCACGGGATCGCGTATGGGCTACAGGTCGTTTTGCAATAAGTGTTTTTGCAAGCAACCAAAAGGATCGTTCATGCGTAGATTGTTGACCGCCGCCCTTGCCCTGACACTGGCCATGCCTGCTGCAGCCGGCCCCATCAGTTTTGCGACCGGCTGGCAAGAACAGCGATTGTCGTTGTTCAGCTCAAACGACTATTCCTTTGGCAATTCTTTGGGGCTGGTGTCGAATGGCTCTGTCTCGATTGCATGGACGCGGGTTGCCCGTGACAATTGGGGCAAACGCGGCGCATCGTGGAGCTGGACAGTCGAACAGTCTGTGCCAGCGACAAACCTGGCGCAGAAAGGCGGCGATGATCGTAATATCTCGCTTTATTTCGTGTTCGTGCCAGAGAGCCTCGCCCCCAGCCTTGAAGGTGCCAATATCCGCAGCCTGCTGGGCAATGATCAGGTCCGTATCATGCAATATGCCTGGGGCGGGAACCATGCGCGCGGTCAGGTGATCCAATCGCCCTATGGCCCTGCGGGTCAGGGTGTGACCATTGCCCTGCGTCAGGCCGGAACCGGGTCGCACAGCGAACGTGTCGATTTGGCAGCAGATTACGCGCGTGCCTTTGGTGGGCAGCCGGGTGCCTTGGTCGGGTTGGCTGTGTCGGGCGATAGCGACGACACCGACAGTATGATCCGCGCGGCGATCGGTAATCTGGCATTGCGCTAGGCGATTGATTTGTATCAACGCCCGCAGGAGGCCGTCGCGTTAGTCTGATCCCATCAATGATGATGGAGAATGCGATGCGCAAACTGTCCCTGATCATGGCGCTGGCCTTCGCCGCCCCTGCTGCCGCGCAAGATGTGGCACAGGGCAAGGCGATTTATGATTTCTACTGCGCCACCTGCCATGGCACATCCGCTATCGGTAACGGCCCGATGTCCCCGTCACTGGTCGTGCCGCCGACAGATTTGACTGCGCTAAGTTCCGGAAATGCAGGCGTTTTCCCTACTGTCCGTGTCGTCATGCGCATCGATGGTCGCGATCCGTTGGTCAGCCACGGGAGCGCGATGCCGGTTTATGGCGATTTCTTTGAAGGGACGGATGTGGCGACCAAGGCAGAGACGGGCCAGCCGATTATGACCTCGCAGCCGATTGTGGACCTACTGGCTTTCCTCAAAAGTATTCAGGAGGAGTGAGGCGTATTCTGTCTGGGGCGTCGTGCCGGCGATTTCGAGGATCAGTTTGCGCCGCACCGCGTCGGTAAACTCCGGCCCGGACCGGGCGGGCATGACGAAGGCGTTGGGCCCGCCGATGATATTTGCCTCATACGCGGCGGGCAGATCGCCGGTTTGCCACTGCGTATTCCGCAGGATGGGCAGGGCGTTGATGGTGATGCCAGCGGCCACGACCTGATCCCTTGCGACGGTGATGGGCGGGCCGAATGAATTGGCCATCGTGTCGCCGGAAAAGTCGATCACGCGGCGGAAGCCATTGATATCGTTGGATTCGATCTGGTCTTTACCATAAAGCAGGGCGGCCCCGATGGCGTTGCGCCCGCTCGCTTGCCGGGGCGGTCCAATCAGCGCCTCGGCAAAGGCGGTGGCGCTTTCCATGTCGGCGATGAGGGTCCAGTCGACGACCGTGGCTTGGGTCGCGGCCCATTCGACGTAGGTGACCGCGATGGAGCCGTAGAGCGTGTTCTGGATGGCCGAGACCACCGCCGGGTCAGTGATGGCGGTGGCGTATGATTGGCGCTGGAACAGCAACTCGTCGGCGTCGATGGAGCCGGAAGCGTCCGCGAGCAGGACGAGTTCGAGGTCGGTTTCGATCTCTTGGGCGGAGACGGGCGCGGCGAGGAGGAGGGCGAGGATGAAATGGCGCATGAAGGGATGATAGGGCGGAAAGCGGTGTATGCAATGCGTACAGAAGCTGTACATACAGCGTACATACGTTCGTATGTCACGGCGTGATGGGTTTTGCATTGCCTTACCCGTCCCGGGCTTGACCCGGGACCTCGTCGAAAAGGTGAAGTCCGGGAGGGGGCGGTGTCGTGCGTCGGGAAAGATGGGTGCGAGCACCCATCCTACGGGATGTGGCGGACGGTGTGAAATCTCTCGACCCTGCTGCCCCACCTCGGGTCGGGCTCTGCCCTTGGGATGAGTAAGTTGGTGATGAATTCGAAGTACTGTCTAATCCACGCCACATCCTCGTTTGCCTGTTCCGGGTTGCCGCCACGTCAACGCTCCCGATTAACGATTCGTTAAGTATACGGTCACAACTTGAAGGTGTTGGATCAGACGGCGTCCCATCGCCAGAAAGTCCGGAAATACCATCCGTTCTTCGTGAAAATGAGACGGAAAATTACATGACCCCACGTCATCGGGGGAATGTTGACCTTAGGTTCCCCTCAGTATTGAGGGCTGTTTTCAGTATAAAACGTTTTGAGAAACACGTGCCGGGAGCCCGACATGACGATCAAAACTGCACAGACGAACCAGACTGATGATACCAAGAGACGGGCATTCGCCCCGATCCGGCATGATCTGCTCGAACGCTTGACTCGTGAATGTGAAAGCCAGGCCGGGACGCCATGGCACCAGCCGACCCTTGTGGCATCACCATCGGCAGCCCGCGCACGCTGACGTCCCAATCTGCTACCACTCACACAACGTCCTTGCGCGCATGCGCCGTAAACACCCCGCTCGCGGGGTGTTTTCGTGTTACCGCCCCAGCCAGGTAAGGTTGCACGGTCAATACAGATGACCAATCAACGCAACACTATGAAAAAGCTATGATTTGTGGTTAAGGAATAGGTGGTTGAATACATCTTTCGCTGTTTGGGGAGCTTTCGGTTGTACATTCTTCGCGCTTTTCCGTTTTCCTTTGCGATTTTATGGCGTTACGCGCTGGTGTTCCCGATTATGTTCCTTGTCCTGTTGATCTATGGCATCGTTGCCGTCGTGCTGAGCGTGATTTTCGGGTTGGTCTCGCCGGTGCTTTCGGCGTCGGTGGTGGTCATGTTCGGACTGGCGGCGAGTGTCATCCCGGCGATGGTCGGCACCCGTGTGGGGCTGCAGGCCCGCGGCGTGCAACCTCGCACGAGCTATGTCGGGTTGATGGTCCCGGCCATTGGATATGGTCTGTTCGAAGGGTTCTGCGTCATGATCATTGTCGCTGTGGGGTTGGGTGCGCTTTTGGCGACGACCTCGATCGGTTTTCGCGGCATGATGGATCTGGCGACGCAGGGCAACGACGTTCTGTTTGCGCAACTGCTTGCCGAGAACGCGCCGGTCACATTGGCTGTGGTGGCGGTTGCAACGCTTTGTATTGTCGCGATCCGGACCGCGCTGCTGGTGCCCTTTGCGGGTGCATCGGTCGGTCGCGATCCCAGCGGACGGGCCCATACACCGTTTTATGGGTTCGGCAGCGGTTTCTGGTCGGTCCTGATTCTGGTGATCCTGTCCTACTTCGGTACGGCCCTTATCGTGCCCGGAGTTGCGTTTATCGCCGGTATGCTGGGGTTTTCGGACATATTGCTGGCATCCGTGAGCCAGCTCACAGCCGCCATCGAAGAGCGTGATTTCATGCTGATCGGCGTGGAGTTCCTGATCGCCTGCATCATCTGGGGCCTGCTGTTTTTGTGGATCTACAGCCTGCAATGCGCGGGCGCTGCGCTTGTCTATTTGCGGCACAAGGAAAGCTATGACATGGAGCGCGAGGATTTTCGCAAAACCTGGGAAGAGCCGCGTGAGCCGGTGATGCCAAAAACAGATATGCGGGAGTTATTGCGCAGCCGGATGCCGCAGAACCGGCGCTAACAAACAGGCCAGTGATGGCCTGTTCTGTTGTGATATTCGGGCCGGCCTATTCCGCCTTGGCCAGGTTACCGGCCATCTTGCGGCCATCACGGCCCTCGATCAGATCAAAGGTTACTTTCTGATCATCGGCCAATCCGGTCATACCGGACTGTTCCAGTGCCGAAATGTGGACAAAGATATCCGAACCACCATCATCCGGTGCAATAAAGCCGTAGCCTTTGGTCGTATTGAACCATTTCACGGTACCACTTGGCATTCTCCGCTCTCCTTGTTGTCGCGCCCCGTGGATGGGGCAGGGCAGGTCTTGGGCCCCGCGACACGCGGTATTCCCTTCGCCTTGAGATTCAAGACTTATGTGTTTTAAGCAAAAGGCAAATGACAGTTCGTCGCACACGCGCGATCTGTCGCCTATTTGCTCAATCAGGAGGCATTATGCGATTTTTTGGTCTGAAAACCTGCGACACCTGTCGCAAAGCGCTGAAATCTTTGGCAGAAGCTGGATTTTCGCCAGAGGTCATTGACGTCAGAAAAGACGGTGTTGCGGCGGATGACCTCGCGCGGATCGTCTCACAATTTGGTGAGGGGGCGATCAACCGCGCCTCGACCACGTGGCGCGGGCTGACGGATGACGAAAAACAGGGTGATCCTGTTGCGCTGCTAAGCGATCATCCGACACTGATGAAACGCCCGGTCATCGATGCGGACGGAGAATGGACCATCGGCTGGAAAGCGGAGGTTCAGGCAAAATACCTTGGCGACTGATCCCGGAATGCATAAGTGTTGGGGTGAGCAGTAAGGAGAAAGCGCATGCGCAACGCCGCACTGATGCTGGGGATTATCGCAGGCCTGATGGGCATTTTCGTGGGTTTATTCGGCTATGGATACGCCGAGTTGTCAGAGCGGCAACCCGAAGTGGGCGAGATTTTCGGCGCTTTGGAAAACCCGGCCTTCATCCGATTGGCGAGCTTTCTCGCCCCGCTGTTGGCCATCGCCGGTGGGGCCATGGCCAAGGTTCGCGCGCTTTGGGGTGGTATCCTGATGCTGGTGGCGGCCGCGCTGTTTTATGCGGCCTTCGGATTTAACGTGGGCACGATGTTCCCGATTGGCTTTGCCGCACTTGGCGGCTTGCTGGCCATTGCGGCAGGCAAGCCGGATGAGCCTAAGGCGCATTTCTGAAGAGCAGCCGATCGACCGACAGTGCGCCTGCACCCTTGAACACAAGGATCAGCAGGCACAGCACCCAGAAGGCGCGTTGATCAAGGATCACCGCATCCGGGAAACGGTCAAACCACGCGCCCAGAACGCCATTTGCAAATCCGTTATGGCCGTAAAGGTCGGTCAATGACTGGACGACGATAAACCCGATCATCCCAATGGTTGCCAGCCGTGTCAGCAGGCCGATAATGATCAGAAATGGCAGGATAAATTCGGCCAGTGTACCGCCCACCACCACGGCCCAGTGAAAGACCGTTAGCTGAGATGTGTCAAAACCGACGGCTTCCATGGCCTTGGGAAAAATCTGCGCGTAGGCACCAAGTGACGGATTGAATATGCCGAATATACCGTCGCCCAGCTTTGTCACGCCTGATTTCCAGAAGTAGTGGACAAGGACGCCCGCAAAGACCAGCCGCGCCAAAAGCGGCAGGATGGCGTCGCCCGCCCGGTTGATCGGGGCGGCGAAACGGTCAAGTGAGGCTGTAGCGGTATTCATCAGTCTAGGCCTTTCAGTATATTTCAGTGATGGCGCCCTGGCCCAGAAGCAGCCCAAGGACGGCCCCCAGATCAAGCGTGTCATCGGCAAGGGCCATTGCCTGGCCCAGTGGTTGGCCGTCTTGCAAGGCGCGGATGCAGTTTGCGGCGGCGGCGTTGATAAGGTGGATTTGCGGATCAAAGCCCGCGCGGGTGATCAGTAGGGACTCAGCCTGCATGACGGGTTTGGGCGCGTCGCTTTGCGTGTTGGCACGGTAGATCGCGTGGATCGGGTAGGTGGACGTGATCGTCCGGACCGCGGGCGCAATGCGCAATTTCGCGGACATCAACATGTCGGGGTCCAAAGCGGCCAATGCCTGTGCGTCAACAGGTGTGGCATCGGCGGCGTGATAGGCGTGCCGCAGCGCCAGCTCTACGGTGGCGATGTCCGGCAGGTAGGGGACAGATTTCGCCGGTTCGAAACGCGCCAGAAATTGCGGCATTGCATCGCCATAGAACATCATCAGCGGTGATTTTGGTGGATGCTTGCGCAGGTAAACGCCCGCCATCGCGCGAAAGAACTGATCACCGACCAGTTTGCGCACAACGGGGAATGCTGTTTCCAGCGCATCGGACAGGCTGACCGCGACATTGTTTCGGTAAACATCGAAACGCTTGCTCGCGGTTTGTCCATCGGGGTTGATCAGCCCTTCGGGCACAGGGGCTGACGGGTCCAGAATGGTGTCTTCGAACAAGGCTTGGCTGACGGTCATGACGCGACCAGTGTCAGCGCGTTTTCGGCGCGCGCGGCCTCGTCTGCCAGAACCGGCCATTCGGGCACATCCGTGTCCCATTCAATCAGCAACGGCTTGGGGCCGGATTTGGCGAGCGTGTAATCCAGTAGCGCCCAGACCGGATCAACCACCGCCTTGCCGTGGCTATCGATCAGCAGGGGAGCACCCGTTTCATCCTGATCCTCATCATGGCCACCCAGATGAATTTCGCCCACAGCGTCGAGCGGGAAGTCATCGATATAGGCTTGCGGAGAGGTTTTGAGGTTGGTTGCGCTGACAAAGACGTTGTTCACGTCCAAAAGCAGGCCGCAGCCGGTCCGCTTTACAATCTCGCGCAGGAAATCGGTTTCTGACATGGTGGAGTCCGCGAAGGCCAGATAGCTGGACGGGTTTTCAAGCAGCATCTGGCGGCCCAGTGTCTCTTGCACCTGATCGATATGGGCTGCGACACGTTTCAACGTGGCTTCGTTATAGGGGAGCGGCAGCAGGTCGTTGAAGAAATGCGCGTCGTGTGTGGACCATGCCAGATGTTCCGAAAAGCTCGCAGGGTTCAACCAGCCGACAAGATGCTTGAGCCGGGCAAGGTGGTCGGGGTCCAGATCGCCCTCGCCGCCGATAGACAGGCCGACACCGTGGACGGAGATGGGGAAGCGTTCAGCAAGGTGGCGCAGCTGTGCGATGGGGCGGCCACCATCGCCCATGTAATTCTCGGCATGTACTTCTAGCCAACCGACAGGGCCGGGGTCGGCCATGATATCGCTGTAGTGCTGGGGCTTGTAGCCGACGCCGGGACGGGGGGGAAGCTGTGAGGTTTGTGTTGCATCAAGCATGAATTCGTCCCCGCGTCGGTGGTGGTGAAAGGTGGGCCTGCGCCCACCTTACCATGGTTTTGTTATGCAGGCAGGTCGCGGTCCAGCTCTTCCAGGGAACCGGCGCGTGGGGTGCCGTCAGCCTGTGCTGGCAGTTCCATGGTTTCGCATGTGCCTTCGGGAACCAGTGTCCATGCGTTGCCCTGATAATCAACTGTGGATGTGCCTGCACATGTTGTGCCTGGGCCAGCGGCACAGTCATTTTCACCGGCAAGCGATACGCCGAAGCACTTTACATTGGCTTGTGCAGTTGCGGTGGTGGACAGGCCAGCAACAGCAGTTGCAACGGCGCTTGCGAGAATGAGAGTCTTGGTGGCGTTGGACATCCTAGATTCCTTTGGTTGGGTCAATTTTATCAACACGCCTTGGTGGCGATGGCCAAACCCTAGCGAAAGAATACTGTTGGATACCACTCACAGACGCGTGCATCGCATTTCCGTGAGTATAGTTGGGCCATGCTTGGCCTGTGACGGGCTGCCGCAGGGGCCAAATTGCCAAAAAACAAGGAACCCGCCAGCAAAAACCGGCGGGTTTGTTACAGCTTCCAGCGCTGGAATGTTACAAAAGGTCGGGCGGTGTCGCGCTTTTCCCAAGCTCTGCAACAATCTGATCAAGGGATGTTACAGATGTCTTGTTCTCGCCCAGGCGCCGGACAGTAACGGTCCTTTCGTCAACCTCGCGCGCGCCAAGCGCCAGTATGACCGGCACCTTGCCCACCGAATGTTCGCGGACCTTGTAATTGATCTTTTCGTTGCGCAGATCAGCTTCGGCCCGGACACCGGCGGCCTGCAGTGCCGCGACAACCTCGTGCGCGTAGTCATCCGCGTCCGACACAATCGTCGCCACAACCACCTGACGCGGGGCGAGCCAGAACGGTAGTTTGCCTGCATGTTCTTCGATCAGAATACCGATGAACCGCTCGAACGATCCAAGTGTTGCGCGGTGCAGCATATAGGGCCGGTGTTTGTTGCCATCTTCGCCGATATATGTGGCACCCAGCCGTTCCGGCAGGTTGGGATCAACCTGGAACGTGCCGCATTGCCATGTGCGCCCGATGGCATCCGTTAGATAGAAATCCAGCTTTGGGCCATAGAAAGCGCCATCGCCTTCCTCCAGCCGGAAATCCCGGCCGGTGGATTTGATCGCCGCCTCAAGCGCGCCTTCGACGTGATCCCAGCTTTCATCGGAGCCCACACGCACCTCGGGTCGTGTCGCAAACGCGATCTCGAACTTTTCGAAACCAAGATCCTTGTAGATATCTGCAAGGAAATTGATGAAGCGTTCACATTCAGACTGGATCTGGTCTTCGGTGCAGAAGATATGCGCGTCATCCTGCGTGAAACCGCGGACGCGCATGATCCCGTGCAAAGCGCCGGAGGGTTCATAACGGCTGCACGACCCGAATTCGGCCAGCCGCAAGGGCAGGTCGCGATAGGATTTCAGACCCTGATTGAACACCTGCACATGGCAGGGGCAGTTCATCGGTTTGAGCGCGTTGATCGCCTTTTCCTTGGCATGTTCTTCCTCGACCTCAACGATGAACATGTGTTCTTGGTATTTGTCCCAATGGCCTGACGCCTCCCACAATTTGCGGTCGACAACCTGTGGGGTGTTGATCTCTTGATACCCGCCTTTGCGCTGTTGGCGGCGCATGTAGTCCTGCAACTGTGTGTAGACCGTCCAGCCATTGGGGTGCCAGAAGACCTGACCTGGGGCCTCTTCCTGCATGTGGAACAGGTTCATTTCCCGGCCCAGTTTGCGGTGGTCGCGCTTGGCGGCTTCCTCAAGCATGTTCAGGTGTTTGCGCAGGTCTTCCTTGTTGCGGAAGGCACAGCCATAGATCCGCTGCAACATCGCGCGGTTGCTGTCGCCGCGCCAATAGGCGCCGGCAATGGACATCAGTTTGAACCCATCGGCTGGGACCTGTCCTGTGTGTTGCAGATGCGGTCCACGGCACAGATCCTGCCAGTCACCATGCCAATACATGCGCAGTGGTTCGTCCCCGGGGATGCTGTCGATCAGCTCAACCTTATAGGGTTCGCCCCGATCCCTGTAATACTGGACCGCCTTTTCGCGTTCCCAGATTTCGGTGCGTACTTCGTCCCGCTTGTTGATGATCTCTTTCATCTTCTTTTCGATCAGGCCAAGGTCCTCGGGCGTGAACGGATCAGCCCGGTCAAAATCATAGTACCAGCCATCCTTGATCACGGGCCCGATCGTCACCTGCGTGTCCGGCCAGATTTCCTGCACGGCACGCGCCATGATATGCGCAAGGTCATGACGGACGAGCTCCAGCGCGGGTTCTTCGTCTTTCATTGTGTTGATGGCGATGGATGCATCGGCGTTGATAGGCCATTGTAAGTCCCAGTGCTGGCCATCGACTGTAGCGCTGATCGCCTTTTTGCGCAGGCTGGACGAAATGTCAGCAGCGACATCGGCGGCAGTCACGCCAGCATCGTAGCTGCGCGCATTGCCATCGGGAAAAGTCAGGGAAATCTGTGCCATTTTTGGCAAGCTCCTCGTCAGTTTGGCGCCCACGGAACGCCCGGTTGCGGGTTATGTATGCGGCGGTGTTTCGCCTGTGGCGCAGATGGTGTCAACCGGCCTTGTTGCAATGCATATATTCACATGCGCTAACGGGTACTGACGAACGCGGTTGCGCGTTATGTTTTTGATCATGGCGGAGGCAAGACCAATGACACCCCTGAAACTGATGCCACTCATGGCGCTGGCCGCCCTTGCGGCATGTGACGAGCGTGATGACGACGAAGCGCAAATACTGGATTTCGCCCAGTTGAACGCTATCAATCTTGAGATCATTGACAAGGTTCAGGCGGCGGGGCCAACACCGGCACTCAACATACCGGATGGAGGGACGGCCACCTATCGCGGGGCCATGACATTTGTTTTGCAGGACGGCAGCATGGATGGCGTGATTGGGCAGGCAGAAGTTGATGCGAATTTCGCGACCAATCAGGTGTCGGGCGGTGCCGGCAACTTTTTTGATTTGGACGGCAATGCAACACTAGGCAGCGTTTCGCTTGAAAATGTTGTGATCGCTGATGATTTTGGAAATCTGATCGCCGGTGAGGTGAACGGAAACATTACGTTCGCGGCAGGTGCGATGGATGTGCAAACGATGTTGGCCGGCACCTTTTCAGGGCCCAATGCCGAGCTTGTTTCGGGTGTCGTGTCCGGCACGGCCACTCCGATCGTCGGGGATGCCGTCCTTGTGCAGGGCGGGATCTTTGCAGAGCAGTGATAGCCTGCGGCGCGGTATACCCAGATATACGTTGACTGCGACATCCGGTCGTTTAAATACGACAGCGTTTCCGATGGGAAACCTAGATGTTGGGGGATTGCCATGCCGCGCTACAACCGCAAATTTGATCTGAGTGTCAGCGACGTCGATATGATTGAAGAGGCATTGCGCGCCCGTGGCCGCGAGTTGTCGGGCATGCGGTTGGCGCTGTCTGAGGAAAATCCGGCTCATCTGGAAGCGATCCGAGTGATCGAACAGGACCAGCGCGCCAACGAAGAGCTGCTGGGCCGGTTGCACGATCAGAAGATTTTCTATCGGCCCCAGACTTCGGTTTATGTGGGCGGATAAACTCGCAAATCCAGCGTACAGATTGCGTATGTACAGCGTACAGAAGCTGTACATACGCTGACTGTCAAACGGCCGCGGCAAAGACCGCATAGGCCATGCTCAGGCAGCACACCCATCCGCCCGTGAAGATGATCGGGCGCCAGGGGAAACCGGCCCATCCGGTGATATAGCCCACCGCGTGCGCGATCCGCAGCCAGAAAAACGCGATGGCCGTCCAGTAGGTGAGTGCGGTGAACCCGTCGAACCGGTCGACCAGCAACACCAGCAGCGCAAACGGGACCAACTGTTCCAGCAGATTGAGATGCGCACGGTAGGCGCGTTGCACCCAAGGCCTATGCAGCCGGGGGTTCGGGATGCGGGTGAACCCATCGGGGGCATCTGCGGGCAGGGACCCTTCGGGTGCGGTGTTGACGCCGACGATATAGGGGATCCACAGCGAGGCGGCGAGGATCGCAAGGCAGGTCAGAATGCCCAGTTCGGTTGGGAAGGTTTCCATGATCTCTCTCCTTACATCGCGGCTTTGAGCGCCGTGCCGGTTTCCAGATAGGATTTGAGCGAAGCGGCAAGCCGTGCCCAGCCTTCGCCAAAGCCTTCCTGACCGGGGGCCATGTTGTAATGTTCGATGGTCAGCTTGCAGACATCGCCTTGCGCCTCGATCAAGTAGACCATGTTCGAGGCTGGGGCGTCGGGCCCCATGAAGAGCGGCTCGAACGTCATGTCGATCCGCGATTTGGGGTCCATCGCCGTGGTGACCTGCCGCAGCATTGCATCGCCATTGGGCAGGATGAATGCCGTGGCTTGCCCAACGCTTGGGTCGCCCTGGACCGCGTTACAGGCGAAATGATAGGCGGCCATCTGGCTGCTATCGGTCAGGGCATCCCACAGCGCGTCCTGACTGCACCGGATAAACGTTTGCATCATAAAATCGGGTTTCGCCATTTTGATGTCTCTCTCCAACTTGGCTTTCAGATCGGTCAGCGCCCTGGCCTGCGGTTGAAGAAAGCTGGCGACCCAGCGGTCGACCACCTCCTGCAGGGGCAGGGCGTTGAGATAGTGATATTTGAACCGCCCCACCTTGCGCGGGATGATCAGATTTGCGTCCTCAAGGACCTTGAGGTGTTTCATGACCCCGAACCGGGTCATGTCGAGCTGCTCCTCCAATTCGCTCAGCGTTTGGCCGTCCTTGGCGCGCAGGCTGTCCAGCAGCGCGCGGCGGGCGGGGTCGTTGAGGGCTTTGAAGATCGCATCCATGAGATCGCTTATAGGTGATTAATTAGTCACGTGACAATATGGTAACGTGAAAATTTCGTCACGGCCGCTAGTTGACTGACCAAGCAAGCGAAAGGGCCAGCCATATGACGCGGGATGTCACCGAAGAGATTTTTGATGCCGTCACCGGTGACGCCGATGGCGATAGCGGCCTTGAAAAAAAGGCCGAAGACGCCGAGGCGGGCAGTTTTATGCGCCATGTAATCAGCCTGAGCGGCAGCAAGATCGCCGACGGTCTGATCGACCCGAAATTGGTGTTGAGCTGGTTGCTGACGCATCTGGGCGCGGGCGCATTCTGGACTGGCTTGCTGGTGCCGGTGCGCGAATCCGGGGCACTTTTGCCACAGCTTTTCACCACACCGATCATCACGCGCGCGGCGATTCGCAAATGGTTCTGGGCGGGCGGGGCCTTCGTCCAGGGCTTGATGGCGGGCTGCATCGCGCTGGCAGGATTAACGCTGGAGGGGCCGGTTGCGGGGGCCGTGATCGTTGGGCTTCTTGGCGTGCTGGCGCTCGCCCGGTCGGTGTGTTCAGCCAGCTACAAGGACATTCTGGGCAAGACGGTGGGCAAGGCGCGGCGGGGCACGGCGACGGGGTTTGCCGGATCAGCCTCCGCCGTTGGGGTGATCCTGTTTGCGGGCATCCTGCTTTCTGGCATCGGCGACCGCTATGGGCTGGTGATTGGGGCGATCAGCCTGGCGGCTTGTTTGTGGGTCGGGGCGGCGGCAGTTTTCGCCACCATGAACGAGGTGCCGTCGGATGATGACAGCGGTACAGACGGGACTGCGCAGTTCAGCCTGCTGCGCGACCGCCCGCAACTGACCGGGTTCATCATCGTGCGCAGCCTGCTGGTAGGCACGGCGCTGGCCCCGCCTTATCTGGTGATGTTGCAGCCAGACAGCGCGTTCGGGCAGCTGGGTGCGCTGGTGCTGGCCTCTGCGGTGGCTGCATTGCTCTCATCCTATGTCTGGGGGCGGTTGTCGGACCGGTCCTCGCGCCGGGTGTTGCAGCTGGCGGGGTTGGCTGGTGGCGTGGCTCTTGCGCTGGTGGTGCTGCTGGATGTGGTCGGCTTTACGACAATGACCGGAGTGATCCCCGTGATGCTGTTCGGCCTCATGATCGCCTATCAGGGCGTGCGGCAAGGCCGATCCACACATCTTGTGGATATGGCGGGTCCAGAGGATCGGGCCAGCTATACTGCCCTGTCGAACACGATCGTGGGGGTTGTCCTCATCGTGGCGGGTGCTGCCTTTGCCGGGCTCGCATCGTTGAGCGTGCCGCTGGTGATTGGCCTTTTTGCGGCGATGTGTTTTGGTGCCGCTGCAATCGCAACGGGGCTGGAAGAGGTACAGCATGGCTGAGACATTTGTGACACCGCAGGGGCGGCGCATCGCCTATCATCTGACCGATGGGGCGGGGCCTGCTGTCGTGTTTCTGGGTGGGTTCAAATCGGACATGCAAGGCACCAAGGCGGTGTATCTGGAGGAATGGGCCAAGACCACAGGCCATGCGTTCTTGCGCTTTGACTATTCGGGTCATGGCGAAAGCGGGGAAGAATTTACCGACGGCTGCCTCGGCGACTGGTTCGAGGATGCTTGCGCCGCGCTGGGTCTGATTGCGGGCAAGGTTGTCTTGGTTGGCTCGTCGATGGGCGGCTGGATATCGCTGCTGGTGGCCCGGGCGATGCCCGAGCGTATCGCGGGGATGGTCACCATCGCCGCTGCCCCCGATTTCACCGAAGACAGTATGTGGGCCGGTTTTTCCGACGCACAGAAGGTGGAGTTGGACATTGCGGGGCAGGTGGCCCTACCTTCGGAATATGGCGAGCCTTACATTATCACGAAACGTCTGATCGAGGAGGGACGCAACCGGCTGGTGCTGCGCGACCCGCTGTCGCTGCCGTTCCCTGTCCGCTTTCTGCAAGGGACGGCGGATGCGGATGTCGATATGTCCGTGGCCCTGCGGCTGCTGGATCATGCGCAAGGGCCGGATATGCGACTGACCCTTGTGGACGGGGCGGATCATCGGTTTTCGGATGAGACCTGTTTGGATCTGATCGGGGCTTCGGTCGCGGATGTTCTGGCCGGGCAAGATGGGTGATATCACCGATCCTACGCTACGTTCCGCTTTTCTTGGCGGTGGCGCGCACGTTTAATCCGCGTCATATGGCGGGAGGGACGAGTATGGCGTTATCCATGGGGCAAAAGGCCGGTTGGGGTCTGGCGGATGCGGGCATCGTCATCTTTGTCATCGTCAAGCAATTGCTGATCGTCAGCTATCTGACGACCTTTCTTGGGATACCGGTCGGGATTGCAGGCTTTGTGACCACGATTGTCCTGATCTTTGATATGATCACCGACCCGCTGATCGGCTATTTCAGCGACCGCACCAAGAGCCGCTTTGGCAGGCGTGCGCCCTGGATGTTCGTTGGTGCGGTTGTCATGGCGGCGGGTATGGTGGGGCTGTTCATGGCGCCGCTTGATGCGCCGATGCTGCCTAAGCTGATCTGGGTGATTGCGGCCTTTGTGCTGGCGACAATCGGCTTTACGATGTGTGCGATCCCCTATGGTGCGCAGGCGGGTGAAATCACGCAGGACCCCAGGGAACGTTCGGCCATGACCGGTTGGCGCATGGGTTTTGCGACAGTTGGTATTCTGGTGGGGGGGGCGGTGTTGCCCGGGCTGGCGGGCGCGTTTGGGTTTCCGATGGCTGCCCTGTATGTCACCCCGTTGATGATTGGCGCGATCTGGCTGTCGCTCTGGGCGACACGCCATGCCCCACGGATCGAGACACCGGCGCAAACGGGGTTTGCGGCCTCTTACAAATTGGTGTTTTCCAATCGCACATTTGTTGTTCTGGCACTGGCCTACGGGGTGATGACGCTGGCGGTGGCCCTGATCACCGCCGGTCTGCCATTTGCGGCTGCCTATCTGGTGGTGGATGACGGGCAGGGCGCCTTGTCAGGCGCGGCAGAAGCGCTGACGGTGTTGAGCGTTTTGTTCGGCGCGTTCTTTGTCGGCGCGATCCTGAGCCAGGTTTTTTGGGTGCTGATGTCATACCGTCTGGGCAAACTGTGGGCGCTGGTGCTGGGCCTGTCGGCCTATGTTGCGTTGCTTTACGGCCTTTCGACCGTGTTGCCATCAACCAGTGTGACTGTGGTGGCGGGCCTTTTCATCATCGCGGGCGTGACCAACGGGGCCTATCAGCAGATCCCTTGGGCGATGTATCCTGACCTGATGGATGTGACCCGGGTGGAAAGCGGGATCGCGATTGAAGGCGCCTTTTCGGCGGTCTGGCTTTTTGGGCAAAAGCTGTCAAACGCGATTGCGCCCGCACTGTTGGGCCTGATCCTTGCCCGGGCCGGCTGGCAGGAAACGACCGAAGGTGTCGTGCCGCAGAGCGAGGCCGCATTGGCCGCGCTACAACAGGCAATTACCTTGATCCCGGCTGGGATCATGGTGGTGGCTGTGGCTGTGCTGATCCTGTTCTATCGTCCGATGGCGGTGCGGGCCCTTGCGTGATCTGGCAACCATAGAGGCCGAGATTGCCGCGGCAGAGGCGCAGGTGCCAAAACTGCGGAAGGGCTGTGAAAAACGCATCATCTGGGCCGACGTACCCGCGACAAAAACCAGGTTTGCGGTGCTTTTCATTCATGGGTTTTCCGCCTCGCCCGAGGAATTGCGGCCATTGCCCGATCTGGTCGCGGCGGGGCTGGGTGCCAATATCCACTTCACCCGGCTGACGGGTCACGGGCAGGACGGGGCCGCGATGGCGGCTGCGCGGTTTGAAGACTGGCAGCGTGACATGGCCGAGGCGATCGAGATTGCACGGACCATAGGGGATGAGATCGTGCTGATGGGCTGTTCGACCGGCTGCACGCTTGCCACGCTCGCCCTCGCCGATGGTTTGGTGACAAAGGCGATGGTGCATGTCTCGCCCAATTTCGGGCTGCGTCATCGTGCGGCACAGATGCTGATGGACATGCCGGGTGCCAAACACTGGGCGCATCTGGTGGCAGGCAAAACCCGTTCTTTTGCGCCCGTCAACGCGGCCCACACCGCCTATTGGACGACAGCCTATCCCACACAAGCCGTGCACCCCATGGCAGATGCGGTGCGGGCCGTGCGCCGTGCGGATCTGGGCCGTGTGCAGGTGCCAGCCCTGTTTGCCTATAACAAGGCCGATCAGGTGGTGCATCCCGAGGATGTGCGCAAGGTCATCGCGCGCTGGGGTGGCCCGACGGAAATTGTGCAATTGGAACAGGGGCCGGACGATGACCCGATGGGTCATGTGATGGCCGGTGATGTGTTCAGCCCCGGCCAGACTGCGCCGCTGGCTGCGCGGATATTGGCTTGGCTGAAATCCCTCTAGCACTGCCTTAATGCTTGCGGTGTGGGTATTTGCGGGCCACACTTGGCCAAAATCTCCGACGACGAGAGGTTGAGCATGTATCCAAGGCAAAATCCCCATGCCCAGTGAAACACTGGTAATGATCCCGCCGCTGCTGTGTGATGCGCGGATTTTTGAGGAACAGATACGCGATTTGTCGCGTGATCATGCGGTACTCTTCGCGCCCACGTCCCGTGGTGAACGTATGGAGGAAATCGCAAGCCAGATCCTGAGCTGGGCACCGTCGAAATTCGCGCTGGCGGGCATGGGTATGGGCGGCATGGTTGCCATGGAAATCCTGCGGCGGGCGTCAGAGCGCGTGACGCGGATCGCCCTGATCGGTACCAGCCCGCAGGCCGACACACCAGAGGCCGCCGCCGCCCGAGAACCCCATATCATTGCCGCACGGGCCGGGCGCTGGGCGGATGTGCTGCAACATGAAATCAATTCGACCTGGATGGCCCCGACCGCCGATAAGGTCGATCTGGTGCGACTTTTGACCGAGATGGGACATGCGTTGGGGCCAGAGGCCTATGTCCGGCAGGCGCGCGCATTGCAACGGCGCAAGGATCAGCAGGCCACAATCCGCCAGATCACACAGCCGACGGTGGTGATATGTGGCCGTCACGATGGGCAATATCAGCTGAAGCGTCACGAATTCCTGGCCGAGCTGATCCCCTATGCTCAGCTACAAGTCATCGAGGGGGCCGGATATCTGCCGACCCTCGAAGCACCCGATGCGGTGACGGATGTTTTGCGCGCATGGATGAAAGCGCCGCTGATGCTGCGGTCGTAGGTTGACCTTAGGTCGGCGGGAAAATACTATGAGGGTAAGGTCAGGACCACCTGCCGCGCGCACCCGCTTCGGGTTTGGTGAAGGTCTGAATATCATCATTTGATCTGCTTTGAACGGGATGACCCGTCAGCAATGCGCGCACTGATGTTCTGGTTTGTCCCTTGATCAAGGAGATCAATATGAACGCTTCACGCGATCCAAAAGCAATGGCAAAGATCTTGCGCGGTGACGTTGCCGCATATGGGCTGGAATTGAGCCATAGCCAATGTCTGGAAATAGTGGCTCATCAATTGGGGCATGCTGATTGGAATACGGCTGCGGCGACGCTGGCCGGGGATCGTTTCGGACCGCTGCAATTGCCGATGGGTTGGCAGGTGGCGGGGTCGAACGCCACTGACTACCGGATCGGCATTGATCCCGATGCCCCCGGTGCGCCTGTCACGATACAATCGCTTGAACATCGCGGTCCCCATCTGGGATTTGCCACCTTGATGCAGATGGTTGATGCGTCAGCATTCGCTGGCCAGCGGCTTCAGTTATCTGCTGATCTATCCTGTGCGCATGTCAGAGGTGCGGCTACGATCTGGATGCGGATTGATGACGAGCACGGGCGAAACATCCGTTTTGATAACATGGAGGATCGGCGCGTTGATGGGGTTCTGCAGGGCACTCAGGACTGGACGGAACGGCGTATCGTTCTGAATGTTCCCAAGGGTTCGCACACGTTGAATTACGGGTTGTATCTGCGTGGGCAAGGACAGTGCTGGTCCCGTCGCTTTGATTTGCAGACGGTGGGTGCTGATGTGCCAACCACGTCGGACGGCAGGAAGGTGCATGATCAGCCGATGAACATGAACTTTGCCGAAAGGTCGGTCATGGCATAAGGCGGTTGGGGCGGTGTTGCACCGCCCCTATTTGATGCTGACGACCTTGCGCGATGTCCGTTTGGGCGCGTCGGAATTGGCGTCGATGAAATCCAGCACCAAAGGCCGGATGTTGTTGCGCCAGCTGCGCCCTGCAAAAATGCCGTAATGTCCGGCGCCGGGTTCCAGATGTGACGCCTTTTTGCTATCAGGTAGCCCTGTCAGCAGGCCAAGTGCGGCAAGGCATTGGCCCGGCGCCGAGATGTCATCTTCTTCACCTTCGACAATTTTTACGGCGACAGTGGTGATTTTGCTGAAATCAACCTTGTGCCCGTCAACGACGAATTCGTTCAATGCGATTTCGCGCCCTTTGAAGATGCGTTCGACGGTAGACAGATAAAATTCGGCCGTCATATCCATCACGGCGAGGTATTCATCGTAGAAATTGTTGTGGCGATCACGCTCAGTCGCTTCGCCCTTGGCCACGCGGATGATTTCATCGCGGAACGCATTTGCATGCGTTTCTGCATTCATCGAGATGAACGAGGCGAGCTGTAACAGGCCGGGATAAACCATCCGGCCGACGCCTGCATATTTGAACCCGACCCGCTGGATCATCGTTTCTTCAAGCTGACCCATCGTTACGGTACGCCCGAAATCCGTGACTTCGGTATGGTTCGCCTCGGGGTCGACAGGACCGCCGATCAGCGTGAGCGAACGCGGCTGCGCCTTTGGGTCCTGTTCGGCAAGATAGGCCGTAGCGGCCAGCGTCAGCGGTACCGGCTGGCAGACGGCGATCACGTGGATGTCAGACCCCAGTTCGCGCATGAAGTCGACAAGATAAAGGGTGTAATCCTCGATATCGAATTTGCCCGCGCTGACGGGAATGTCACGCGCATTGTGCCAGTCGGTGATGTAGACATCGCAATCTGGCAGCAGGCTGATCACTGTTTTCCGCAAAAGGGTCGCATAGTGGCCAGACATGGGCGCCACCAGCAGAACACGGCGCGAGCGGTCGGGGCGGTTGCCAACGCGAAACCGGATCAGATCGCCAAATGGCCGCTCCACGACGATTTCCGTGCTGACGACCATATCCGTTCCGTCAACATTGGTTTGTACCGGAATATCCCAATCGGGCTTGGCCACCATGCGGGCAAAACTGCGCTCTGTCACCTCGCCCCAGGCTTTGAGCCAATCCATCGCCGGGTTCGCACCCCAAGACATCATGGGATAGGATGCAAAGGCACGCGCAGACGCCCCCAACCATTGGTTTGTGTTACGCATGCTTTCCATCAGGTCGTAGGTCATCATATACTTCATCTACTCGGTCTCCGATGGTCAGCGCGCAGATTATGCTGCACGTGCAGCATATGCATAGGAAAGTGAAGATGACAACAAACGATTCAATTTCGACGGCAAATGTTGGCCCAAATGTTGCAAAACTGGAGGCAAATCTCGCCCGTGTCGAAGAATTGACCCAGCGTTTGTTGAAAGTCATGGGGCAGGGGCGGCATGTTGCCCCATCGCTTCAGGGGCCCAGTCAAGACCTGTATATGAAGGCGGCCACCGCCTATATGACTGAAATGATGCATAATCCTGCCAAGATGATTGAGCATCAGCTGGAATTCTGGGGCAAATCGGTCAAGCATTATGTCGAGGCGCAGCACCTCCTGGCGCAAGGCAAGTTAGAGCCGCCAACCGATGAGACGCCAAAAGATCGCCGGTTCTCGCACGAGCTGTGGGACACCAATCCGTACTTCAATTTCATCAAGCAGCAATACCTGATGAACGCCTCTGCGGTGCAGCAGGCGATCGAGAATATCGATACGCTTGATTCTGAGGAAAAGAAGCGGCTGCGCTATTTCAGCCAGCAAATGGTCGATATGATCAGCCCGACGAATTTTCTACCGACCAATCCAGAGGCCCTGGCATTGGCCGCCGAGACCGAAGGCGAAAGCCTTGTGGCGGGCCTTGAAAACCTGATCGCCGATCTGGAAGCGAATGATGGTGATCTGGTCGTGACACTCGCCGACAAGAAGGCCTTCAAGCTGGGTGAGAACCTTGCCACGACGCCCGGATCTGTCGTGTTTCGCAATCACCTGTTCGAGCTGATCCAATACGCGCCAACAACCGAAAAGGTTTATGCCACACCGCTGATCATCTTTCCGCCGTGGATCAACAAGTTCTATATTCTCGATCTCAAGCCGCAGAACAGCATGATCAAATGGGCGGTGGATCAGGGATACACTGTTTTCGTTGTGTCATGGGTGAACCCGGATGCGGGGTATCGCGACACATCAATGACCGATTATGTCGAGGACGGATATCTGACGGCCATCAAGGAAGTGAAAGACATCTGCGAAGTGAAAAAGGTCAATGCCGTGGGGTACTGCATTGCCGGAACAACGCTGTCGCTGACGCTGGCATTGATGAAAAAGCGTAAAGATACCTCTGTGAATTCTGCGACGTTCTTTACCACACTCACTGATTTCTCGGACCGGGGTGAGGTGGGCGTGTTCCTCGATGATGATTTTGTGGATGGGATCGAGGCCGAGGTTGAGGAAAACGGAGTCCTCGATTCATTCTTCATGTCGCGGACGTTTTCCTATCTGCGCTCGAACGATCTTATCTATGGCCCTGCGATCAAAAGCTACATGATGGGCCAGGCCCCGCCCGCATTCGATCTGCTTTACTGGAACGGGGATGGCACCAATCTGCCCGCAAAGATGTCTGTCGAGTATCTGCGCGGGCTGTGCCAGAATGACAAATTCGCCACGGACGGGTTCGAGATCGCGGGTGAGGTCGTAAAGCTGAAAGAGGTGACCGTACCGCTATGCGCGATTGCCTGTGAGACGGATCATATCGCGGCATGGAAAAGCAGTTATGTGGGCATTCAGCAGATGGGGTCGAAGGACAAGACATTTATCCTGTCTGAATCTGGGCATATCGCCGGGATCATCAACCCGCCCAGCAAGAAGAAATACGGGCATTACACCAACCCCGAAATAGGTCTGACCGCGGATGACTGGCTGGATGCCGCGGACAAAAACGAAGGGTCCTGGTGGCCGCGTTGGGACACGTGGTTGTCACAAAAGTCAGGTAAAAAAGTACCAGCGCGGGCGCCCGGCGATGCAGATCATCCCGTTCTTGTCCCCGCTCCGGGCACTTATGTGGTTGCTAAGTAGCGGTTTCCTATACGTAAATTTGCGACTGCAGAAAAATATGCTGCAGTGCAGAAAAAATACTTGAAATGCTGCACTGCAGCATGCATATTGGTGTCACGAGATAACCGCGGAGGGGGCTCCGCATGAAACCAAAGAGAGACTGATACAATGGCAAAGACACAAGATTTCACCGCCGTCTTCAAAGACATGATGGGCGCATTCCCTGTCGACACAAAGGCAATGGAAGAGCAGTTCAAGAACCAGACAACGCTGGCTGAAAAAATGTCCGCAGTTGCGCTGGACGCCGCTGGCAAATCTGCCGAGCTGTCTGCAAAGTGGACACAAGACACCATCGCCAAGATGGAAGCCATGTCCAAAGCAAAGGCAGAGCCTGCTGATTATGCAAAAGCAATGACAGACTTCGCATCTGCATCTGCTGAAAGCGCTGCAGAGCACATGTCCGCTTTCGCTGAAATCGCGAAAAAAGTACAGACACAGACCATGGAACTGGTTCTGGCCGCTGGTAAAGACCTGTCCGAGGACATGACTGCCGCTGCCAAGAAGGCGACCAACGAAGTGACAGCTGCTGCCAAGAAAGCAACTGCTGCTGCGAAGTAAGCAGTTTCCAAAACCACCCTATCCTCCCTAAGGGTGTGTTTTTCGAATGACGGTCCGCATCGCGGGCCGTCTTTTGTTTTGTGCAGATCATGGCTGGCATGGTTCGCACCGATCACGTGGCACTGTATGACGCTTGCACTGGTCATGGCTGAACATCCGGGCAGTGTTTGGCGATTGGGATCGTGACCCACTTGCAGGCGCGAGTCCCGAATTCATTCTAATGCTGCAGTAGGGTCAAGCACGAAATGCTTTCCTTTTTAGCAGGCGCGGCATAGGCTTCTCTGCAGCGCAACATGTCTTGGGAGGGACGACCTTGGCTGATAACAACAAACCTCTGCTGATCAAGCGCTACGCGAGCCGGCGGCTTTATAACACCGAGACAAGCGATTACGTGACGCTTGAAGATATCGCGGTCTTTATCCGCGAAGGGCGCGAGGTGCAGATTGTGGACCTGAAATCAGGCGATGATCTGACCCGTCAATACCTGTTGCAGATTATCGCAGAGCACGAAAGTCGTGGCGAAAGTGTGTTGCCTGTTGATGTGCTGACGGATCTGGTGCGCAGCTATACCAGCCAGGCGGCGTCGGTCGTGCCGCAGTTCCTGCAAGCCAGCTTCGAGATGCTGCGCGAAGGCCAGTCAAAGGCGATGGAGAACATGACCAAGGCCAATCCGATGGCCGCCATGCCGGGTTTTGAGGCGATGCGTGCGCAGCAAGAGGCGTTCTTTAAGGCGATGACGGGCGGTATGATACCCGGCGGCGGTACATCCGAAACGCCGGCAGGCAGCGATGATCTGGATCAGATCAAGGACCAGTTGGCGGCATTGCAGGAAAAGCTATCGAAGATGGGCAAGTAGTAAACGTATCTCCGCAAATGACCTCAACCGGTCCGCTATCACAGACAATGATGAAATGATGTAGCGTCCGGATCAGCCGGATACCGCGCTTCTGCACCTTGGCTAATCAGCCTGAGATACACTGCCTCAATCTATAGCTCGCATATGGGCGGCTGAGGCTCCGGTTCAGCGAAAACTGACACGCTCTAGCGTCGGACAATAGGGATGCTGCTGCGTTTATACGTTGCCTCTGGATGCGGCGGGTGCCCATCTGTCTGGGTCCAAAAACGCATGGCACCCCGCCTGAGCCAAAGCGGCAGTGTGCCGACAAACCCGATAATGAAACCGCCAGCATGCGCCCAATAGGCCACCCCGCCCCCTGAAAGATCGGCCGAGACCCCGTTGAACAGTTGCAGGCCGAACCACAGCCCCAGCATGATCCATGCGGGGATCGGGAAAATGCGAAAGAACACGATGAAAAAGATAAAGATATCCACCCGCGCCTTCGGGAATAGTAGCAGATAGCCACCCATCACCCCAGCAATCGCGCCGGATGCACCAACCATGGGTATGAGCGACATGGGATCCGTGACAAACTGCGCAAGGCTCGCCAGTACACCACAGGCCAGATAGAACAGAAGGAAGGGGATATGACCCATCTCGTCTTCCATATTGTCGCCGAAAATCCATAAAAACAGCATGTTGCCCGCCAGATGCATGATCCCGCCATGCATGAAGATGGATGTGATCAGCGCGGCATAGTTTTCACCCTCGGACAGGCGTGCGGGGATCATAGCATAGTCGAAATAGAACTGCGCCAGCGCCCGGTCGTTTTGCACAAAGGTCAGTTCCCACAGGAACACCAGTACGTTGATCGCGATCAGCGCAAGCGTCACATAAGGAACGCGCTCGGACGGGTTATGGTCGCGGATCGGTAACATTCCGCGACCGTCACCGATGTCACGACGGGGGTCAAGTCATTGCGGTCCCTGACACTTCGGCCAGCAATGCCGCGTTTCCGCCCGCAGCGGTGGTGTCGATGCAAACATGTCGTTCATGCATGACATGCGCGGTGTCAGGCATGCCGGTGATCAGTGCAGTGATTGGCCCATTTCGGTTGCTTAAAGCCTGTTCAATGGCGCGCCCTGTCGCTTGATCTCCCCACCAGATCACGCCGCCAAGCGGGTTCAGGTCTTGGATGTGCGATGCGGGCAGGTCACCCTCGGCGCTGATCCCGATCCCCCCAAGGGCTGTGATCGCGTTCACCTGCTCTTGCGCGGCCTGTGCGCCAGGTCCCATGCACAGGATGGGGCCGCGCTGATGCAGGCTGTGGCGGTTGGATTCGCCCGTCGGGCCGGGCAGGTCAGTTACGGCGGGCGCCGGTGACGCCTGCGCGGCCTCAAGCCTGTTCTGCAAGGATTTCAGATTTGCGCTGCCGGCCCAATGCCCCGACGCGGCAGGGGCCGGTTTGGCGGTAAAGCGCGGCAGATAATGTGTTCCGCCTGCCTTTGGCCCAGTGCCTGATAGCCCCTCACCGCCAAAGGGTTGGCTGCCAACAACGGCCCCGATCTGATCCCGGTTGACGTAGATATTGCCCGCATCGATCCGTTCCAAGATGGTCTGTACCCGGTCATCGATCCGCGTGTGCAGCCCGAAGGTCAGCCCGTAGCCGGTGGCGTTGATCGCATCGATGACCCTATCCAACTCATCCCCCTTGAAGGTCGCGACATGCAGGACAGGACCAAAGATTTCGCGTGTCATCTCCGCGATGCTGCCCACACGGATCGCCGTGGGCGGGATAAAGTGGCCGTCTTGCGGTGCTTTGATCTGATGGATGACCCGACCTTCATCTTTCGCCTGCGCGATGTGATCAGCGATGGTTTTATGTGCAGCGGCGTCGATGACGGGCCCAAGATCGGTGGACAGGTGCCACGGGTTCCCGACACTGAGTTCGTTCATCGCACCTTTGAGCATTTTCAACAGATTGCTGGCGATGTCTTCCTGCACATAAAGGCAGCGCAGGGCAGAACAGCGCTGGCCCGCAGACCGGAATGCGCCGTTGATGATATCGCGCACGGCATGTTCGGGCAGGGCGGTGCTGTCGACGATCATGGCGTTCAGCCCGCCGGTTTCCGCGATCAGCGGCGTACCGGGCGCGCAATTGGCGGCCATGGCTTCGCGGATTTTCAGCGCCGTCGCGGTGGAACCGGTGAAGGCAACGCCGTTGATCCGGGCGTCGGATGTCAGGGCCGCGCCCACATCACCACCACCGGGAAGAAGTTGCAGGGCAGATGGCGGCACGCCTGCCTCGTGTAGCAATTGAACGGCCCGGATGGCGATCAGCGGTGTCTGTTCGGCGGGCTTGGCCAGCACTGCGTTGCCTGCCGCGAGGGCCGCCGCGATCTGCCCGGTGAAGATGGCAAGCGGGAAGTTCCACGGGCTGATACAGGTCCAGATACCGCGCGCGGCTTGGTCCGGCCTTGCTTGCGCCGCATAGTAGCGCAGGAAATCCACCGCCTCGCGCAGTTCGGCGACCACATCGGGCAAGCCTTTGCCTGCTTCGCGCGCAAGAATGGCGAAGAGTTCGTTGGCATTGGCCTCGTAGGCGTCAGCGGCGGCGTTAAGGATTTTGGCGCGTGTCGTAGCGTCTGCCTGCCAAGGGGATGCGGCGTCCAGCGCGGTTGCGATATCGTCCTCTGTGGCGGTTTGGACGGTGCCAACCGTATCGCCGTGCTGAGCCGGGTTGATCACCTGACGCTCTGCGTCCGACCCGCGGGAAGCTGCAAGCAGCGGCATTCCGCGCCACTGGGCAGTTTGATGCGGCTTGCGCCCATCCTCGATCGCCTTCAGCGTCGGATTGTGCGTCAGGTCCCACCCCTTTGAATTGACCCGTTCAGGCGCAAAAAGCTGCGGACCGGTTGCCAGTTCCGGACCTTCCCCGACACTGTCAAACGGGCAGGCCGCGACAACCTCTGGCGGCACATCTTCGTCCACGATCTGATTGACAAAGCTGGAATTCGCCCCGTTTTCCAACAATCGACGGACCAGATAAGCCAGCAGGTCTTCGTGTGCGCCCACAGGTGCATAGATCCGGCAATGCGTCTTTTCGGATTGCAGCACCATCGTATGCAGCACCTCGCCCATCCCATGCAGCCGCTGGAATTCATAATCAGCGGGCGTGCGGCCCATGGTTTGGACCATATCAAGGATGGCCGCGACCGTGTGTGCGTTATGTGTGGCGAATTGCGGATAAATCCGGTCCGTCAGCCCCAGTAATTTACGGGCATTCGCGATATAGCTGATATCGGTATGCTGTTTGGCGGTGAAAACGGGGAAACCGTCGATCCCCTGCACCTGCGCGCGTTTGATTTCCGCGTCCCAATAGGCACCTTTGACAAGGCGGATCATGATCTTGCGGTCAAGCCGGGTGGCCAGATCATGCAGATAGTCGATGACCAGCGGGGCGCGTTGGCCGTAGGCCTGCACGACAACGCCAAACCCGTCCCATCCGGCAAGCGCCGGTTCGGCAAGAACCGCGCTGATCACATCGAGAGACAGCGACAGTCTGTCCGCCTCTTCCGCATCGATGTTAAAGCCCATGCCCGCCGATTTTGCCAACATCGCAAGGGCGCGGACGCGGGGGACAAGTTCCTCCATCACGCGGGCAGTCTGTGCAACCTCGTAGCGTGGGTGCAGCGCGGATAACTTGACCGAGATGCCGGGGTTTTCGGCAACGCTGTCATGGGTACAGTGATCGGCGATCACACTGATTGCGCGGGAATAGGCCAGATGATAGCCGCGCGCATCTGCTTCGGTGCGGGCCGCTTCGCCCAGCATGTCATAGCTGTAGGTGAACCCCTTGGCCTGCATCCCTTCGGCCCGTTTCATCGCCTTGTGGATGTCTTCGCCCAATACAAACTGACGCCCCATTTCGCGCATGGCGCGGGCAACGGCAGTGCGGATGACTGGTTCGCCAAGACGCTTGATCGCGCCGCGTAGCGCTCCGGTCAGGCCCGGTTGGTCATCATCCAGAACGCGGCCTGTCAGCATCAATGCCCAAGTGGACGCGTTGACAAGGGATGAGGCGGAATGGCCTAAGTGTTTGCCCCAATTTGACGGGGCAATCTTGTCCTCGATCAGCGCGTCGATCGTATCGGCGTCGGGCACGCGCAACAGCGCCTCGGCCAGACACATCAGGGCGATGCCTTCGTCGGTGGACAGGCCATATTCAGCCAGAAACACCTCCATCAGCCCCGGATCGGCGCTGCTGCGGATGTCGCGCACCAGATCAGCGGCGCGGGCGCTGATCCGGGCCCGATCAGTGTCGGTCAGGTTGGCGACCCCGACAAGCGTGTGCACGGTCTGCATCTCATCTGCGTAGATGGCGGCGTCAATCTTTTGCTGCAGATTTTGTGTCTCATCGCGTGGCATGGCGTGCTCCCTGTCTGACTTGCCCATTATACGCGATTGTCATCGGTCAGTTGGACTGCTATTTGAGGAAATCAAAGTCGGTCCGTCTTAAAATGTGAATAATCATGGTCGAAAAGAACACTATCCTTGATCAGTTTGATCGCAAGATTCTGGATATTCTGGCAGTTGACGGACGCATCAGCGTGACAGAGCTGGCGCGCCGGATCGGGCTTTCGAAATCGCCAACGCAAGCCCGGCTCAAACGGCTTGAGGAACAGGGGATCATTCAGGGCTACACTGCGCTGTTCGACCCGATCCGTCTGGGGCGAGATCACGTCGCCTTTGTCGAGGTTAAGCTGAGCGACACGCGCGAGGCCGCCTTGGCGGCATTCAACAGGGCCGTGATCCAGGTTCCCGAAATCGAACAGTGCCATCTGATCGCCGGGGCGTTCGATTACCTTTTGAAGGTCAGAACGGCGGGCATGCCGGGCTATCGTGCTGTTCTGGCGGAGAAAATCTCGACCCTGCCGCATGTGGCCAACACGTCGACCTATGTCGCCATGCAAGCCGTGAAAGAGGACGGGCTGGCGCCGCTTTAGCGCGGGGGTTGACCGGCTGTACTTACGAGGCAGGTTATAGGGCATGAAATGGATATTTGCATTGCTCGTCACCGCCCCAGCCGCCTTGGCTGAAACATGTCCGCCGGTAGCAGATCGTTCGGCTGAACTGGCCGGGATCTACGCCGAGCTTGCCGGATCGCAAAGCGAGGCTGAGGCGCAACCGTTGAACCAGCGCCTATGGGAAATCTGGACGGATGCGCCGGATGCACAGGCACAGGCCCTGCTGGATGAAGGGATGCGCAAACGGTCGGGGTTCGATTTTCTGGGTGCGCGGGATGTGTTGGATGAGCTGGTGGCATACTGCCCCAACTATGCCGAAGGGTATAATCAGCGGGCCTTTGCGAATTACCTCCGACAGGATTTTGCCGCCGCTTTGGTTGATCTGGATCGCACGCTGGACATCAACCCACGTCATATCGGCGCGTTGTCCGGCAAGGCGCTGACATTAATGGGGTTGGGGCGTCAGGATGAGGCGCAAACCGTCTTGCGCGCCGCCCTTGCGCTGAACCCGTGGCTTGGCGAACGCGCGCTTTTGATCCGGCCGCCGGGCGAAGATATCTGATCACCGCTTGCCCACCGGCGCGGCCCGCCTTAGGAATGGCACCGTGCCCGCGTGGTGGAATGGTAGACATCGGAGACTTAAAATCTCTTGGCCGAAAGGCCGTGCCGGTTCGAGTCCGGCCGCGGGTACCACCCTTGATCCCTGAAAACGCGCATTGGAGCCTTTCATGACATCTGCTTTCCCAGCTCTTCCTGATGCACCAATCGCTGAAAAGCGGCCAACGACGTCGACATTTCATGGGATCACATTGCATGATGATTACGCTTGGCTGCGGGCCGATAACTGGCAAGAGGCCATGCGCGAGCCTGACCTGCTGCCCGACGATATCAAAGCCTATCTGAACGCCGAGAATGATTACTATGCCAAGGCGATGGCCGATACCGAAGGCCTGCAACAGACGCTGATCGCCGAAATGCGCGGGCGCATCAAGGAAGACGACAGCAGCGTGCCGCAAAACCACGGCCCTTACGCCTATGTGCGAAAATATGTCGAAGGGGGTGAGTATCCGATATTCACCCGCACCCCGCTTGATGGCGACACCGTTGAAACCACGCTTGACGTGAATATTGAGGCAGCACCACACGACTATTTCCAGCTGGGCGGTGTATCTGTGTCCCCGGATCATGCCGTGCTGGCGTGGAAGGCCGACACCAATGGGTCGGAATTCTACAAGCTGCGGTTCCGCGATATCGCGGCGGGCAAGGATGCGGATTATGTGATTGATGATGTGGGCGGATTTGCCTGGGCCGATCCACAGACCCTGTTCTATGTGCGGGTGGACAAGAACCACCGCCCGAACAAGGTGTTTCGGCATGTCCTGCATACAGACCCTGCCGATGACGTGCTGGTCTATGAAGAAGCCGATCCGCGCTATTATGTCAGCGTCTGGCGGACCCGCTCTGGCGCTTTTGTCATGATCGGCACCGGCATGAATGACGAGGATGAGACGCATATCATCCCCACCGATACGCCGGACGCCGCACCAACCGTCATTGCGCCGCGCCGCAAGGGCATTCAGTACGATGTCGATCATCAGGGCGACCGGTTCGTTATTGTCACCAACGCCGATGATGCGGTCGATTTCAAGATCGTGACCGTGCCGGTCACGGCACCGGGCGCCGAGAATTGGGTCGATCTGCTGCCGCATGAACCGGGCCGCATGGTGATCGGGCATTTCGCGTATCAGGACTGGCTGATCTGGATGGAGCGTGAAAATGCGTTGCCGCGTATTCGGTTTGCCCGGCGCGGGGATGATCTGAAAACGCAAAGCCGCAGTATTGCATTTGATGAAGATGCCTATTCGCTTGGCGGTGATCCCAGCCCCGACTATGCGACCGATCTGTTCCGTTTCACCTATTCGTCGCCGACCACGCCGGCACAGGTATTTGACTTTGATCTGGCAGCAGAGACGCGGGTCCTGCGCAAGACCACCGAGATCCCATCGGGCCATGACCCCGCAGACTATGTCACGCGCCGGATCACCGCGCCGTCGCATGACGGGGCCGAGGTGCCGGTAACGATCCTGTATCATAAGGACACACCAATGGATGGCTCTGCCCCATGTCTGCTTTATGGCTACGGATCCTATGGGGCCAGCATGCCTGCGTCATTCTCAAGCAACCGGTTGTCCTTGGTTGATCGGGGCTTTGTCTACGCCATCGCCCATATTCGCGGGGGCGAGGAAAAGGGCCGCGCATGGTATGAAGATGCAAAATTCGGCAAGAAGGTGAATAGCTTTCACGATTTCATAGCAGCGGGTGAAACGCTGATCGCAAAGAGATACACCAGCGCCAAACAGATCGTCATTCAAGGTGGCTCTGCCGGTGGTCTGTTGGTCGGGGCGGTGGTGAATATGCGCCCTGATCTGCTGGCCGGTGTGATTGCCGATGTCCCCTTTGTGGATGTGCTGAATACGATCCTGGACGAAACACTGCCCCTGACCCCCGGAGAATGGTCGCAATGGGGCAATCCGATTGAAAGCAAACAGGCGTTCGACGATATCCGGGGCTATTCACCCTATGACAATGTGACCCCGCAGGATTATCCGCCGATGTTGGTCACGGCAGGTGTATCGGACCCGCGCGTGACCTATTGGGAGCCTGCGAAATGGGTAGCAAAGCTGCGTGTGACCAAGACGGATGACAACATCCTGATGCTGAAAACGAACATGACATCCGGGCATTTTGGCAAATCCGGGCGGTTTGCAGCATTGGAAGATGCCGCGCGGTCCTATGCGTTTGCGCTGAAGGCCGTGGGACGTGCGACATAAGCAACGCCAGGTCAATTCTTGGCTGCACTTCCCATCCTGACTATTATCTTATAATAATAGTCAGGAATAAGAGGCGGGCGAGTCTCTTGTAAAGAAATGGGAACAGTAAGCTGATGACATCGGTCGCGCAGATCATTCCGCAATATGCCGTACCCCGCACCGTGCCTGCCGCCATGCCGGAGTGGCATGGGCTATTGAACCATCTGCGAATGATCGCATTGGAATGCCGGGTGGCCGCACGTGAAGACCTGTTTCAGGCCTGCGCGCTTTTGTCGACCAAACGGGATGTGGCCCGCGATGCGCATGCACGCGCGTTGTTGAAATGTCTGCGACAGGCGGTTGCCGCACCGGTGACTTTCTACCGGCCTGGCACGACGCAAGTGTCGTTCGACGAAGCCTGGCTGATGCAGGCGCTGACCTGCAAGCGGGCAGGGGACAATGACAGCTTTGCGTTTCTGATCCGATCACGGGTAAACCCCCTTTATCAGCGTCAGGTGGCGTTTTTGCTGGCCGGTATATCCGAGCAGTTCGCTCAACTTTAGAATAATTCTAAAAACTCTCTTGCCCTGAACTTGCGGGATGTTATCTTAACTTTAGCAAGCCAGCACACGCCAGCCAGCGCGAAATTACACAGTCGGAGAGATTTGGAATGACCCAAACAGCAAGTGCACTTAATACAGATGCCAAAGCCGCTATCGCAGAGGCGCTGAACCAGTCGGTGGCAGAAACTGCCGTAACCACCATGCTGGCGCAGAACTTTCACTGGAACGTGACCGGCATGGCCTTTGGGCCGTTGCACGAGTTGTTTCAAACCATCTACGAAGACCACTTTGTCGCGCAGGACGACCTGGCCGAGCGGATCAAGGCATTGGACGCCCATGCTGAAGGGATGCTTGCGGGTATGTTGAAGCGGTCCAAAGTGTCCGAACATGATGGGCATGCCAAAGATACCGACATGGTCAAGACGATGATGGAAGCGCAGGAAACACTTGCCGCGACACTTGCTGGCTGCGGTGAATTGGCCGCATCACACGGCGATACGCTGACCGAAGATCTGTGCATCGCACGCGGCCAGACGCACGAGAAATTTGCCTGGATGCTGCGGTCGCATCTGCGCTAGGCGCTTTTTCTTGCCACCAGATCAAAAGGCGCTTTGGCGCCTTTTTTCTTGCACTTGCGGGCATAGGCCAGCCGCCAGCCACTGTATTTGCCCATCACCTCTTGCTGGGCAATCAGCATCTGCACAAACCCGTCGCGCTGGCTGTCCTTGGTTAGCGCCTTGAACGCGGATTTCTGGGCCTTGGTCATGGAACACCCGATACAGTGACCACCGCGTTTGTATTTGCACACGTCAATACAGGGGCTGGGTGTCTTGGGCATGATCGCTCCGCTGGAGTGTTTATATCCTGATAGATTTAGTCAGCTTTCAACGCAAGCGCCATATCCTGCTACAAAATGTCCATTGTACACCTTTGTATGCAAAAAATGCGCGAAACCTATTCCCCTTTGCTGCATGATCTTCTAGTGATCTGGATCAAGCAAAGCGGGCTGTGCTGTGCTATTGCACCCGGAACCCTCTGCGATGAAATGCCGTGACCAGCCAAAGGACATATCGATGTCAGATCAGACCATACCCGACATTATCTATACAAAAACAGATGAAGCGCCACAGCTTGCCGCGGCTTCGCTGCTGCCGATCATTCAGCGGTTCCTGTCGGAACTGGATATCTCGGTCGGGACGCGCGATATCTCACTGGCGGGGCGTATTCTGTCGGCATTTCCTGAAAAGCTGACGGCTGAACAGAAGATTTCCGATGATCTGGCTGAGTTGGGTCAGGTCGTGAAAACGGCCAGCGCCAATGTGATCAAGCTGCCCAATATCTCGGCCTCGGTCCCGCAATTGGTTGAAGCGATCACCGAACTGCAAGGGCAGGGATACGACATCCCCGATTACCCTGCGGATCCGAAAACGGACGCAGAAAAGGAAGCGCGTGCACGTTATGACGCGATCAAGGGCTCTGCCGTGAACCCCGTGCTGCGCGAAGGCAATTCGGATCGCCGTGCGCCGTCTTCGGTCAAGGCTTATGCCAAGGCGAACCCCCACCGGATGGGCAAATGGTCGCCAGACAGCAAGACATGTGTCTCCACCATGGGCGCCAATGATTTCCGGTCGAACGAGACTTCTGTCACCCTGACCGCAGCCCAGGCCGCTGGCCCGATCAAGATCGAACTGACGGCCAACGATGGTACGGTCACCACCCTGAAGGATGGCCTGACCATGCCTGAAGGAACGATTGTGGATGCCACATTCATGTCGGTTGCCGCACTGAAGCAGTTCTATCTGGAACAGATCGACAAGACGCTGGCCGATGGCACGCTGTTTTCACTGCATATGAAGGCGACGATGATGAAGGTCTCTGACCCGATCATCTTTGGCCATGCGGTTGTGGCCTACCTCGCCCCTGTGTTCGCGAAACATGCGGATGCCTTCGCCGCCGCGGGGATCAGCCCGAATGGCGGCTTCGGCACGTTGTTTGACGCGATTGATGCGATGCCCAATGGCGCCGAAATCCGGGCGGAGATTGATGCGGTTCTGGCGGACAGGCCGCCGCTTTACATGGTGAACTCTGACCGGGGTATCACGAACCTGCATGTCCCATCCGATGTGATCATCGATGCATCCATGCCTGCCGTGATCCGCGCAGGTGGCAAAGGCTGGGGGCCGGATGGCAAGGAGGACGACACCAATTGTGTGATCCCTGACAGCTCTTACGCGCCGGTTTACGATGCGGCTGTGGAATTCAGTAAAGCGAACGGCGCGCTGGACCCGGTCACGGCCGGGACGGTGCAGAATGTCGGGCTGATGGCGCAAAAGGCCGAAGAATATGGCTCGCACCCGACCACGTTCGAAATCCCCACAGCCGGCACCGTCCGCGTGACAGCGGCCAATGGCGATGTGCTGCATGAACACAAGGTCGAAGCGGGCGATATCTGGCGCATGGCCTCGACCCGCAAGGCACCGATCGAAAACTGGATCCAGCTTGCCTTGGACCGGATGGCGACAACTGGATATGAGACGATCTTCTGGCTCGACCGGACCCGCGCCCATGATGCGGAACTGCTGAAGTATGTCGAGCCGACGCTGGCCGCTGCCGGGGTGAGCGATAAGGTCAAGATCATGGCCCCGCAAGAGGCAACCACCCGATCGTTCGAGGTGATCTATAGGGGTGACAATACGATTGCCGTCACCGGCAACGTGCTGCGCGATTATCTGACCGACCTCTTCCCGATCCTTGAGGTGGGCACGTCGGCCAAGATGCTGTCGGTTGTGAAACTGATGGAAGGCGGCGGTTTGTTTGAAACCGGGGCGGGTGGGTCGGCGCCCAAGCATGTTGAACAATTGGTCGAGGAAAACCACCTGCGCTGGGACTCCTTGGGTGAATTCTGTGCGCTGGGCGAAAGCCTGCGGTTCCTTGCAGCGTCGCAATCCAACACGGCGGCTGCGATCTTGGGCGACGCCGTGGATGCCGCGACCGAGCGTTTGCTGACCGAAGGCCGCTCCCCCCAGCGCAAGGTCGGCCAGCCCGACAACCGCGACAGCCATTTCTGGTTCGCCCGCTACTGGGCCGAGGCGCTGGCAACGCAGACGGCGGATGCAAAGGTGGCTGCCCGTTTCAAGGGGTTGTCGGATGCGCTGCAAGCCAACGAAGACGCCATCCTGTCTGAACTTGCAGCCGGGCGCGGCGTCGCAGTTGATCTGGGCGGATACTACAACACGTCCGATGACAAGACCGCGGCGGTCATGCGGCCGTCGGCTACGTTCAACAGCCTGTTGACGGCCTGAGGCGTAGATCAGTCACTCAGCCAGCGCGAGTGACTGATCACCAATTAAGATGTAGTTGACCACTCTACTATAGGCTTGAGACATCACTAGAGAGATGGGGTGCGGCAGCCATCAAAACACCGAACCCTCGTCTGCTGCATGGCGTAAAAATGAGAGCTTATGGCGGAGACGAAGGGATTCGAACCCTCGAGACGGTTTCCCGCCTACTCCCTTAGCAGGGGAGCGCCTTCGACCACTCGGCCACGTCTCCGCTGGCGGGTCTATCAGGAATGATCGCGCGTCCACAAGCGGAATTTGGCGCTGATCTGCGTTTGTTGACCTCATGATCAGCAAGCAGTGCATTCCTGTTTAATAGCAGCTAAAGAAGAACAGACGGTCTTCGGCAAAGCCTTGGCAGTTCATGCCGATTCAAGAATGCATAACCGAGGGGCCATTTTGACAAAGCACCTCTCGCTTGACCAAAGTGACGGTCGCAAAGGCGACGTAAAGCAGCAGATACCATGACCCGACCTTGTCGAGGCTGACCATGTCTAATGCGCTCTGCCCGGCATAGATCCAGGTGCCGGTGAAGGTGCCGATATTCTCGGCGATCCACAGGAACAGGCTGGACAGGAACGCAGCAAGCGCGAGCGGCATCCAGTACCAGCTGGTGCCGATCCGAAACCAGATGCGGGTCTGGGCGTAAAGCAGCACTGTCCCAAGAAACAGCAGTAACCGGGCATCCCAGATGAAATGATGTGAGAAGAAATTGATATAGACGGCAACCGCCAGCCCGAAATGCAATACGGCAGGCGGAAACGGCGCAAAGACCATATCGAATAGTCGGATCACGCGGGCCATATAGCTGCCCACAGCCGCATACATGAAGCCGGAAAAAAGCGGCACATCAAAGAGTTTCAGCAGGCCCGGCTCTGGATAGCTCCACGATCCGGCACTGACCTTGAAGATCTCCATCAGTGTCCCGCTCAGGTGAAATAGTGCAATGACCTTGGCTTCGGTCCAGCTTTCCAGCTTGAGCCAGAGAAACAGGATTTGCAGGCTGATCGCAGTCAGCACCAGCGCGTCATAGCGGGCAAGCGGCCAGTCTTCCTGCCAGACCAGCTTGGTCACGATAAGGGCGGCCAGCAGGCATCCCCCGAACAGGCAGGCCCACGCCTGTTTGATGACAAACATCGCAAAGGCGGCGGCAAGGCGGGGCAGGTGGCTATTCAGCGACTGATGCAGTATATCTTCATGTTTCATGGCCCCGACATATGAAGAAGACATCGCAGGCTTTGCTGCCGATTTGTGCAGATTTTCCGCAGATACTATGGCTTGCGATGGACCGTAAATAGCCGTGGCGCGATACCACCTTGGCGGATCGTTTCGACCTTTTCAAAACCCGCTTCGCGCAGCGCGGTCAGCATGTCCGCTTCTGACAACCGTCGCACGTAAGGTGCCTTGCCCAATGCCTGCATGACCGGGATCATCAGCCCCAGATACCAGGCGCCGTCTTTCAGCAATCCGGTCTTGGCGATCAGCAAACCACCAGATGGCAGGGCGCGGTAGATGTTGTGCAGCACTTGCGTCAGATCGGGCAGCAAGTGGAACAGGTTCAGTGCCAGAACCGCATCAACCGGGCCATCCGGAATGTCAGCTGCGGGTGCTACCGTGAATGACAGTGATTGCGGAACATCGTCGCGCAGCTTGCTGCGGGCGATATCGATCATGGCCGATGAAACATCGGTGCCGATGTAGTTCTTGACACCGGGCGCTAGTGACAGCGCGGTCGATCCGGTTCCGCATCCCAGCTCCACCACGTGATGATGCGGTTGCAGATAGTGGCGCATCCGGCCCAGCGTGGCCTCATAAGCGGTCTGGTCGCTGATGGGGTCTTTTGCGTATTTGGGTGCGATACGGTCCCAGAATGCGGCAGCGTCCATGATGATCTCCTTTTTCGGTTGCGCATAGACTATCTGCGCATGAAGGCAGGTGGAATTGCCAAAATTTGCCTGTTCGATATACAGATATGCATGAACTGGAGCGCATTGAACTTTGACTGGAACCAGGCCCGCGCCTTTCTTGTGACGGCCGAGACGGGATCGTTTTCTGCTGCGGCGCGCGCTTTGAACATGACGCAGCCAACGCTGGGGCGGCAGGTGGCGGGGTTCGAACGGGCCCTTGATATCGTCTTGTTCGAACGGATCGGGCGCAAGCTGGAACTGACACCGGCGGGCAAGGATATGCTGGTGCATTTGCGCGCCATGGGCGATGGGGCGATTGCGGCAAACCTGACCGCATCCGGGCGCTCTGAAAACATCACAGGCGAAGTGTGCATATCTGTGACGGATATCTTCGCGGTTTACTCCATGCCCGCGATCGTGGCTGATCTGCGCCGGATCGCGCCGCAGGTCCAGATCAAGGTTCTGGCTGCAAACACCCTGTCAGATTTGCAGCGGCGCGAGGCAGACATCGCCGTGCGCCACGTGGCGCCCACGCAGCCCGACCTGATCGCGCGCAAGGTCCGGACCAGCACTGGCCATCTTTACGCCAGTAAGGCGTATCTGGATCGATACCGGCCAATCCATACGCCAGACGATCTGGTCGGTGCCGAGGTGATCGGGATCGACAATGCCGAACAGCTTGTTGCCTTTCTGCAAGACTGGGGTTTGCCCGTGACCGCTGCCAATCTGTCAATCCGTGGGGATAGCGGGGTCGCCAGCTGGGAATTCGCGCGGCGCGGCTTGGGGATCATGCCTATGACACGTGATGTGGCCGGCTTTTTTCCGGATATGCAGATGGTGCTGCCCGGTTTGAAGCCGGTCGAGGTGCCATATTGGCTGACCGTTCACCGCGAATTGCACAGCTCAAAACGTATCCGGCTGGTTTATGACCATCTGGCGCAGGTGTTGGGGCGCAAGTATCTGCCGGGGCCTGTATGATCGGCCCCGGCAGCGATGACTAAAGGTTCGGGTACATCGGGAACTTGTCGCACAGCGCCTCAACCTCGGCCTTGACCTTGGCCTCAACCGCGCCGTTGCCATCTTCGCCATTGGCAGCCAGCCCATCGGTGACTTCAACGATCCAATCTGCGATTTGCCGGAACTCCGGCTCTCCGAAACCGCGCGTCGTGCCTGCAGGTGAGCCAAGACGGATACCGGATGTCACCATCGGCTTTTCCGGATCAAAGGGAATACCGTTCTTGTTGCAGGTGATGTGGGCGCGGCCCAACGCCTTTTCGGTGGCATTGCCCTTCACGCCTTTGGGGCGCAGGTCGACCAGCATCACATGGGTGTCCGTGCCGCCTGTGACGATATCCAGCCCACCTTTCATCAACTGATCGGCCAGCGCCTGGGCGTTCTTGATGACCTGTTCCTGATAGGTCTTGAACTCAGGCCGCAGCGCCTCCCCAAAGGCGACTGCCTTGCCAGCGATCACATGCATCAGCGGGCCGCCCTGAATACCCGGGAAGATGGCAGAGTTGAATTTCTTCGCCAGTTCTTCATCATTGGTCAGGATCATGCCGCCACGGGGGCCGCGCAATGTCTTGTGTGTCGTCGTTGTCGCCACATGCGCGTGGGGGAAGGGCGAGGGGTAAAGCCCCGCCGCCACCAGCCCCGCGAAATGAGCCATATCGACCAGCAGGTAAGCACCGACACTATCGGCAATCTCGCGCATCTTGGCGAAATCAATGATGCGTGGAATGGCGGAGCCACCGGCGATGATCATCTTTGGCTGATGTTCGGCCGCAAGGCGCGCGACCTCTTCATAATCAAGCAGACTGTCCTGACGGCGCACGCCGTATTGGATGGCGTTGAACCATTTGCCGGACTGGTTCGGCTTGGCCCCGTGGGTCAGGTGGCCGCCTGCATCCAGCGACATGCCAAGAATAGTGTCACCCGGCTGCAAGAGCGCCTGAAACACGCCCTGATTGGCTTGTGATCCTGAATTCGGCTGCACATTGGCAAAGCTGCAATCAAACAACTGCTTGGCGCGGTCAATCGCCAGGTTCTCGGCCACGTCCACATGTTCGCAACCGCCGTAATAGCGGCGGCCGGGATAGCCTTCGGCATATTTATTCGTCATTACCCCGCCCTGGGCTTCCATCACGGCGGCAGAGACGATGTTTTCGGACGCAATCAGCTCAATCTCATTGCGCTGGCGTTTCAGTTCAGCCTGCATGGCCGCATGTAGCGCGGGATCGCGGGTTTCGAGTTTTTCGGTGAAAAAGCCATCGTCGCGGACGGTGATATTCATAAGTGCATCCCCCTTGGAAGCGGTACATTTGCGCCCTCATACCGCAAGCACGGGGCGTTCTGAAGCATCAAAACGACCAAGATGTTTATGAGCACGTCATGCGCGTTTCGTATCGGCGACTTGCGTTTCGGGTGCGATCGCACCACAACTTATCGGAACTTAAGGGAAAACCACCTATGTCACGGCCCAAGATCGCCTTTACCGCCAGCCCGGTGCCAATTGCGCAAACGGCGCAGCGTGAACTGGCCGACCGCTACGGTGATGTGTCCCCGGCAGATGCGGATGTGATCGTGGCGCTGGGCGGGGACGGGTTCATGTTGCAGACCTTGCATGCGACCGAAGGGCTGGATGTACCGGTTTACGGGATGAACCGGGGCACCGTCGGTTTCCTGATGAATGAATATGGTGAGGATGATCTGCGTCCCCGGCTCGATGCCGCTGAGGAAGAGATCATCAATCCGCTGGCCATGACCGCACTCACCGTGGATGGTGAGATGCACGAGGCGCTGGCCATCAACGAGGTCAGCCTGCTGCGCGCGGGTCCGCAGGCGGCCAAACTGCGGATCACCGTGGACAGCAAGCTGCGGATGAATGAACTGGTCTGCGATGGGGCGATGGTGTCCACCCCCGCAGGCTCGACCGCTTACAACTACTCTGCCCATGGACCGATCCTGCCTATCGGGTCGGACGTTCTGGCGCTGACTGCCGTCTCGGCCTTTCGTCCGCGTCGCTGGCGCGGTGCTTTGCTGCCCAAGCAGGCGGTTGTACGACTGGATGTCATCGACCCGAACAAGCGACCTGTGATGGCCGAAGCTGACGGCAAATCTGTCCGCGACGTGGTGAGTGTCGAAATCCGGTCCGAACCGGCAATCCGACATCGCATCCTGTTCGATCCCGGGCATGGGTTGGAAGAGCGGTTGATCCGGGAACAGTTTGCATGATCAGGCTATGCAGCCTGCGATGCCAGCCTTTTGAAAATGTGCAGGACTTCATGTGCAGGGCTTCGGGTTACGGCACCTTGATCCACCTGATCGCGGGTCCACATCCAGCTTTGCACCGGGTCGTCCCGCATGGCCCACTTGCTGAACATCCGGTCCGCCACCACATGCCGGACAAGCTCTGTCACCTCAACATGGCGGTCATCCTGCAGGATCTTGTGATAGATCTTTTCGACCTGATCTTCCGGTCCTTCAAGCAGTTGCAGGTAAAGATCATCACGGCAGATCAGGCAGCCGGTCACATCTGCAACGGTGTTGTTGGCGCGGGCCTTGAACAGGATATCGATCAGGGTTGCTGCATCAAAGCCAAAGGGCCGCGAGGCATAGACAAGCTGCATGACTGACATTTGGCGGACCAGTTCTGGTTAATCAGGATGTCCAACCCCAAGGATCGCAGGACGCCGCAAAACAACCGTGACCGCTTTGCAGGTCAGTGTCCAGTGTCCGATCTACTGGCCGCCTGCATAGCCCAACGGTTGCAAGGCCGTTTTGATCTCATCCAGAATTGCCGGGTCATCAATTGTTGCGGGCATCTTGAACTCCGCACCATCTGCGATCTTGACCATTGTGCCGCGCAGGATTTTGCCAGAGCGTGTTTTTGGCAACCTGTCCACCACGGCCACCAGCTTGAACGCGGCGACTGGACCGATTTTGTCGCGGACCGATTTGACGACTTCGGATTTGATTTCGTCATGCGACCGGTCACAGCCCTTGTTCAGGCAGATGAACCCCATGGGCAATTGCCCTTTCAGTTCGTCGGTCACGCCGATTACGGCGCATTCGCCTACATCCGGATGCGCAGCCAACACCTCTTCCATCGCGCCGGTCGACAACCGGTGCCCCGCCACGTTGATCACGTCATCGGTGCGGGCCATGATGTAGAGATAGCCATCCTCGTCGATCATGCCTGCATCGCCGGTTTCATAGTAGCCGGGGAATGTATTGAGATAGGATTTGATGAACCGCTCTTCCGCGTTCCAAAGCGTTGGCAATGTACCGGGTGGCAGGGGTAGCTTGACGGCAATCGCGCCCAACTCGCCGGGTTTCATCGGGTGGCCCGCCTCGTCCAGGATCTGCACGTCATAGCCGGGCATGGCGACGGTGGGGGAGCCGATCTTGACGGGCAGTGCTTCGATCCCGGCCGGGTTGCCGGCGATGGTGTAGCCGGTTTCTGTCTGCCACCAGTGATCATAGACCGGCACGCCCATCACGCGCTGGGCCCATTCGATGGTATCGGGGTCAGCGCGTTCGCCTGCGAGATAGAGCGCGCGCAGGCCAGAGATGTCGTAGTTCTTGATCATCTCGCCTGTCGGGTCCTCGCGTTTGATGGCGCGGAATGCGGTGGGGGCGGTGAAGAATGATTTGACGTTATGCTCTTCGATGACCCGCCAAAAGGTTCCTGCGTCGGGGGTGCCGACAGGTTTGCCCTCGAACACAACGGTGGTGTTGCCGTGGATCAGGGGGGCGTAACAGATGTAGCTGTGACCCACGACCCAGCCCACGTCAGAGGCGGCCCAGAAGACATCACCTGGGTCCACATCATAAATCGCCTTCATGGTCCAGTTGAGCGCAACCAGATGCCCGGCGGTGGGGCGCACGACGCCCTTGGGCGCACCCGTCGTGCCCGAGGTATAGAGGATATAGGCCGCGTGATCGCCCCTTACGGGCACACATTCGGCGGGTTCGACGCCGGCCTGAAACGCATGCCAGTCATAATCGCGACCCTCAATCAGATCGGCAACCTCTTGTTCCCGCTGAAAAATTACGGTGAAATCAGGTTTATGCGTTGCCAGCTCAATCGCGCCATCCAGAAGCGGTTTGTAATGCACAACACGCCCCGGCTCGATCCCGCAGGACCCGGCGATGATTGCCTTGGGTGTCGCATCATCAATGCGCACGGCCAGTTCGTTCGCGGCAAAGCCACCGAATACAACCGAGTGGATTGCGCCCAGCCGGGCGCAGGCCAGCATCGCCTCCAACGCCTCGGGGATCATGGGCATGTAGATGATGACACGGTCGCCTTTTTCTACACCCTTGGCGCGCAAGGCCCCGGCGAGCGATGCGACCCGGTTTTGCAATTCGGCGTAGGTTATCTGGCGTTTGGTCTGCGTGACGGGGCTGTCATAGATGATGGCCGCCTGATCACCGCGCCCATTTTCAACATGACGGTCTACGGCATTGTAGCAGGTGTTGACTTCGGCATCGGTGAACCAGCGGTATAGCGGAGCTTTGCTATCATCGAGCGCCTTGGTTGGGGCCTTGACCCAGTCAATCGCCTTGGCCTGATCCATCCAGAACCCTTCCGGATCATTTTGCCAGCTTGTGTAAACGTCCCGGTAACCCATCATATCCTCCCTCGTTGACAGATTGGTACGCAGCAGGATTGGCGCGAACAAGCCTCAAGTTGCTTTGGGTCGGGCGCGCCGTAAACTTCTTTACATCTCAGGCATCGGTCGGACGGCTGTATTTTTGCCAATATGCCTTGATCCAAGGGACCGGGAAAAAGCCGAACTTTTCGTTCGATCCCCACCGTTTTAATGGTTCCTTGGTCATGTCTTCGGGGTTGGGTACACCATGAAAAATCACGACGTAAGCATCCGGGCGCGGTACTGGACGGACCAGATTGACCGGGAAGTGCCAGGCGAGGTCTTTCTTGAAACTCTGCATCCAGCCAATCGGCCAACTGTGGCGGTCCTTGGCATGGTGATGGATGAAGTTTTGGTCGTTCCGGAATTCGGCAACCTCTGCGAATGTCTTGTCGCGAAACATCTCGAACAGATGATCCTGTTCACCTGCGCGAAAGCCCACGACCGACGAGTTTGACAGCAGTGTTTTCGGAAACAGCTTTGGAAACAGCCGGGGCAGTGTGTCGGGGATTTCCCGAATTATGTGCAGGCCGCCATGGCTGCGCAGGTGATCGAACATCGGGGTCAGATCGCGCAGCACCACAACATCCACATCCATCATGATAATTGGCGTGCTCGGCTCAAACAGTCCCGGTGCAAAGGCGGTCAATTTCGGCCACATGCCCTTGTGCCAGTCGCCGCGATCCATTTTGAAATCGGGCAGGGGCATCGTCTCAATCCCATCTGCCAGCCCTGCGGTATCATCCGTCAGGCAGACAAAGCGGAACGGGCTGTTCATGATATCTGTCAGCGCCCGAAACAGGATATTGGTGTATTTGCACGGATACCCCTTGCCCCATTTGAAGCATAGAAAAACAGGGGTCGGCTCAGCCATAATGCGCAACCGGTGTGCCTGCGACCGCGGACATATTCAAAAGACCCCGCGCCGTGATCGACGGGGTGACAATATGGCAGCGGTTGCCCATCCCCATCAGGATCGGTCCAACCTCAAGCCCGCCGCCCTTCATTTTCAGGATATTCCGCACGCCAGACGCCGCATCGGTATTGGCAAAGATCAGCGTATTCGCAGCCCCGTCCAGATGTGCCTCGGGGAACACCCGACTGCGCAATTCCACATCCAGGGCTGAATCGATATGCATCTCGCCCTCATAAGCGAAGTCGCGTGGCTTACTGTCTAAAATCGTCATCGCCGCGCGCATCCGCCTGCCACTGTCGCTATCAAGATTGCCGAACTGGCTGTGCGAACACAGCGCGATTTTTGGTTCGACCCCAAAGCGGCGCACATGGCGGGCGGCACCGATCACGGTCTCTGCAATCTGTTCGGGCGAGGGTTCGGGATGCACTTGTGTGTCGGCAACAAACAACGGACCATCTTCGAGGATCATCAAAGACAGGGCCGCGACCGGGTGGTATTCCGGCGTGCCAAGTATCTGGCACACATAGTTGAGGTGCCACAAATATTGGCCAAACGTCCCGCAGATCATGCTATCGGCCTCGCCCCGATGCACCATCACGGCTGCAATCGCTGTCGTATTCGTCCGCATGATCGCTTTGGCCAGGTCCGGCGTAACCCCTTTGCGTGCCATCAGATCATGATAGGTGCCCCAATAATCACGGTAGCGCGGGTCGTTTTCCGGGTTCACGATGCTGAAATCAATGCCGGGCCGGATCTTGAGGCCCGCGCGTTCACAGCGGCGTTCAATCACCTCTGGACGGCCAATCAGAATGGGTGTGTCGGTGGTTTCCTCCATGATCGCCTGCGAGGCGCGCAACACCCGCTCGTCTTCGCCCTCGGCAAAGACGATCTTGCGTTCGGCGGTGCGAGCGGCATCAAAAACAGGGCGCATGATCATCGCGGATTTGAAGACTGATCCGTCCAGATGGGCCTTGTATGCTTTCATATCGGCGATGGGCCGGGTCGCAACGCCCGTTTCGCACGCCGCCCCGGCAACGGCGCTGGCCACCACACCCATAAGGCGCGGATCAAACGGTTTCGGGATCAGGTAATCCGCTCCAAATGTCAGCTTTTCACCGCGATAGGCCGCAGCCGCCTCGGCGCTGGTTGTCTGACGAGCCAAAGTGGCGATGCCTTCAACGCAGGCAATTTTCATTTCGTCATTAATCTCGGTAGCACCGACATCCAGCGCGCCACGGAAGATAAAGGGGAAACAGAGGACATTATTGACCTGATTGGGGAAATCACTGCGGCCTGTGGCGATGATCGCATCGGGCGTGACAGCACGCGCGTCCTCCGGGCTGATTTCCGGCGTCGGGTTGGCGAGGGCAAAGATGATCGGGCGATCGGCCATCTTGGCCACCATCTCCGGCTTTAACACGCCCGGGCCGGAGAGGCCCAGGAACAGATCAGCCCCCGCGATGACATCGTCCAGACTGGCAGGCGTCGTCCCTTGTGCATATTCGGCCTTTTGCGGCGTCATATCCTTTTCACGACCTTCGTAAACCAGCCCTTCGATGTCGCAGAGCCACACATTCTCGCGTCTTACCCCCAGTTTCAGCAGCATGTTCAGGCACGCAATCCCTGCCGCCCCACCGCCGGTGCTGACGATCTTGATATCCTCGAATTTTTTGCCCGCCACATGCAGCGCATTCGTCGCGGCAGCACCAACCACGATTGCGGTGCCGTGCTGGTCGTCGTGGAAGACGGGGATGTTCATCCGTTCGCGGCAGAGTTTTTCGACGATGAAACAGTCGGGGGCCTTGATGTCTTCGAGGTTGATCGCCCCGAATGTGGGTTCCAGCGCGCAGACGATATCGGCGACTTTTTCCGGGTCCGGTTCGTTCAATTCGATATCGAAACAGTCGATATTGGCGAATTTCTTGAACAGGACCGCCTTGCCTTCCATCACTGGTTTTGACGCCAGCCCACCGATATTGCCAAGGCCCAAAACGGCGGTGCCGTTGGTCACGACGGCAACCAGATTACCCCGCGCGGTGTAGTCGCGGGCGGTTTCGGGGTTTGCCTTGATTTCCAGACATGCCTCGGCCACGCCGGGGGAATAGGCGCGCGCAAGGTCGCGGCCATTGGCCAGCGGCTTGGTTGCCCTGATTTCCAATTTGCCGGGTTTGGGGAACTGGTGATAGTCGAGTGCGGCCTGTCGCAGGCCCTCTTTGGCGTCGTCTGGCATCTGTCCCTCCCGATATGGTTTAATATTAAACCATTTTGCATTTCCTTGGAAAAGCCGTGGGATGATTAAGCATGGTTTGCAGGCCCTTGCAAATCATTCCACCCGGCCACAGGGTGCGAGGTATGACATCAGAACACGATATCCGGGCCGAGATTTGCCTGCCCACGACCGATTTGCGGGCCGATCTTGGGTTTTTCGGCAAGGTTCTGAATATGCGTTTGGATATGATCTATCCGGCTGATGATCCGTCGGTCGCGGTTTATTCCGGCCATGGCCTGCGGGTGCGGTTGGAGCAGGGGGCGGGTGCGCCCGGACGTTTGCGTGTATTGACGGATGATCATTGTTTTGCGGAAGGTCAAAAGGAATTGACAGCGCCTGGTGGCACGCAGGTGGAAATCCATCCGCTACACCCGCCGCTGTTGCTGCCTGAGACTGATCATGCCTTTGTCGTGCGCCGTTTGGCCGATCAGGCCCCTTGGGTGATTGGCCGCGCGGGTATGCAGTATCGTGATCTGATCCCCACCCGTTTGGGCGGGTCGATCATTGCCAGCCATATCCGCATTCCCGATGGTGGTCCGGTGCCGGATATGGTGCATTTTCACAAGGTCGGGTTTCAGTTGATCTTTTGTTACCGCGGCTGGGTCGATGTGGTTTACGAGGATCAGGGCCCGCCGATCCGCCTGACCGCGGGGGATTGTTTCATTCAGCCGCCGGAAATCCGCCATCGCGTGTTGGAGGCGTCTGACGGGATCGAGGTGATCGAAATCGGGGTGCCCGCCGAGCATATCACCGAGATTGATCATGTGATGGAATTGCCGACCCCGCATGTGCGCCCGGATCGCGAATGGCAGGGACAGAAATTCGTGTTCAATCAGGCCAAGGATGCGGGGTGGCAGCCGTCGCGTTTGCCCGGGTTTGTCGCGCGGGATACGAGCATTGCCGAAAACACAAGGAACGTGGCCGGTGTTCAGGTGTTCAGGCAGGGGCAGGGTGATCCGGTTTGGACCACGCATGACGCCGATATTCATTTCACCTTTGTGATGGCCGGGCAGATGATGTTGGAGGGGGAAGGCAAGGACCCCTACAAATTGGAACCCGGTGATGCCTTTGTCATCCCGCCGGGTATGGCCACCCGTTATGCCGATCCATCAGATGATATCGAATTGCTGGAGGTGACCTTGCCCGGTGCGTTCAGGACCGATCAGAGGTTCTGAGCATCGTTCAGATGCCCGCGCAACGCTTCGATCCGTTGCAGCGCCTGTGCCTGGGTCAGGGAGGCATCGAAAGGTTCGCCCGCGTTTTCGCACAGAACCCGCAGGATATCGGCCTGATCGCCGGTCATTGGCGCATCGGGGTCATGCGGGGTTGATGCATCGGGATCGTCGAGGACGGTTTTGGGTGGGGTTGCCATTGTCTTCTCCTTCGCCAATTTAACGCCTGACGGGAGTATTGGTTCCCCTTGCATCCCCGCGCGTCCGGCTTCACTCTGGCATGAAACATTACCGGAGGCCCCATGTCCCTGATCGACACCGCCCGACAGGTGCGCGAAAATGCCCACGCCCCCTATTCGAAATTCAAAGTTGGGGCGGCTTTGCGGGCGGTGTCCGGCACTGTTTATGCGGGCTGCAATGTGGAAAACGTGGCCTATCCCGAAGGCACCTGTGCAGAGGCCGGGGCGATTGCCGCGATGGTCGCGGGGGGGGATACCGAGATTGCCGAAATCGCCGTGATCGCAGATAGCCCCAAGCCGATCAGCCCTTGTGGTGGCTGCCGCCAGAAGATTGCGGAATTCGCCAAGGGCGATGTGAAGGTGACCCTGACCACGGTGGATGGGGTGACGCTGGAAACCACCGTGTCCGCGTTGCTGCCGGGGGTGTTCGACGCTGATTATATGAGCAGGGTCTGATCCATGGACGCCCGTGCCATTATCGCCAAGGTCCGCAAGCACCAGACCCCCAGCCGGGAGGAGCTGACGTGGTTTGCCAAGGGTCTGGCGAACAAGGATGTCAGTGATGCGCAGGCCGGTGCCTTTGCCATGGCGGTCTGCCTGAACGGGCTGAGCGATGAGGGGCGTGTGGCGCTGACCCAAGGCATGCGCGACAGTGGTGATGTGCTGAAATGGGATCTGCCCGGCCCGGTCGTGGACAAGCATTCGACCGGTGGGGTGGGCGATTGTGTGTCGCTGATCCTCGCCCCGGTTCTGGCGGTGTGTGATGTGTTCGTGCCGATGATTTCGGGGCGCGGGCTGGGCCATACCGGCGGGACGCTGGATAAGTTGGGGGCGGTCCCGGGGTTGAACATCAACGTGACAGAGGCGCAGTTGCGCAAGATCACCCGCGATGTCGGCTGCGCGATTGTCAGTGCCACTGGTCAGATCGCCCCGGCGGACAGACGGCTTTATGCGATCCGCGATGTGACGGCGTCGGTGGAAAGTGTGGACCTGATCACGGCCTCGATCTTGTCCAAGAAACTTGCCGCCGGGCTGGAAAGCCTGATCCTGGATGTCAAATGCGGCTCTGGTGCGTTCATGAAAACCCCCGACGAGGCCCGCGCGCTGGCCCGTGCGCTGGTGGATGCGGCCAATGGGGCAGGTTGCAAGACCGAGGCGATGATCACCGACATGAACGAACCGCTGGCCCCCTGTCTGGGCAACGCGGTCGAGGTGGCGGTGTGCATGGAAATTCTGGCAGGCAACAAGGCGGCGAGCCCGCGTTTGCATGATCTGACCGTGGCGCTTTGCGCGCGTCTGCTGGTGATGCAAGGCCAGGACGAGGGCGAGGCGACTGCGCGTGTCAGCAAGGCGATCAGTTCCGGTGCGGCGATGGAGCGTTTTGCGCGGATGATTGCGGCGCTAGGTGGTCCGCCCGATATGGCCGAGGACTGGCACACGCATCTGCCGCGCGCCCCTGTTGTTGGCGATGTGGTCAGCCCGGCCGCCGGCCATATCGCGGCGATTGATGGTGAGGCGCTGGGCCTTGCCGTTGTGGCCCTTGGCGGCGGTCGGCGGGTGGAAACGGACCGGATTGATCCAGCGGCTGGTCTGACCGATATGATCGCACTTGGTGCCGCAGTAGGGCAGGGTCAGCCGCTTTGCACGGTGCATGCCGCGACTGAAGAAGCGGCAGAAGAAGCCGCGCGCGCCGTGCAGGCCGCCATCACAATCGGTAACCCGTCCGCGCCGCAGGACCTGATACTGGAAAGGATCACCTGATGCCCCGCGCTTTCCTGATTGTCATCGACAGTGTCGGTATTGGTGGCGCACCGGATGCCGACCAGTTTTTCAATGGTGATGTGCCGGATACCGGGGCGAATACTGTGGGGCATATCGCGGACAGTGCCGGGCTGAATGTGCCGGTGCTGGATGCGCTGGGGCTGGGGGCGGCTGTCAGGCTGGCGTCAGGGTTGGATGCGCCGGGGCTGGGGGCCGTGCCGACAGGTGCCTGGGGGGCGGCGACCGAGGTGTCGCGCGGTAAGGACACGCCATCGGGCCATTGGGAACTGGCGGGTGTGCCGGTGCCGTGGGACTGGCATGTGTTCCCGGACACCGTGCCTGCGTTCCCCGATGATCTGACCGCCACGATTTGCAAGATGGCGGGCACCGAGGGGATTTTGGGCAACCGGCATGCGTCAGGTACTGCGATCATCACCGATCTGGGCGAAGAGCATCTGAAGACCGGCTGGCCGATCTGTTACACCTCTGCCGACAGCGTGTTGCAGATTGCGGCCCATGAAGAGGCGTTCGGGCTGGAGCGTTTGCTGAAGCTTTGCAAGGATCTGGCCCCGACATTGCATGCGATGAAGGTGGGCCGGGTCATCGCGCGGCCGTTTGTGGGGGAGGTGGGCAGTTTCAGCCGGACCGCAAACCGCAAGGATTTTGCGATTGCGCCGCCATCCCCGACGCTGTGCGATTATGTGCATGATGCGGGCCGCACGGTTTATGCGGTGGGCAAGATCGGCGATATCTTTTCGATGCGGGGCATTGATGATCTGCGCAAGGGGCGTGACGCGGCGCTGATGGACCATCTGCATGATCTGGCGGAAGAGGCGGATGATCGCGCGTTGGTTTTCGCCAATCTTGTGGAATTCGACAGTGAATACGGGCATCGGCGCAATCCGCAGGGCTATGCCGATCATCTGGCGTGGTTCGATGAGCGGTTGGCTGCGTTGCTGCCGCGGCTTCGCCCGGATGACCTGTTGATCGTCACCGCCGATCATGGCAATGACCCGACTTGGGTCGGCACCGATCACACCCGCGAACGGGTGCCGGTGCTGGTGCATGGGATCGGGGCAACGGCGCTGGGGCAGTTGGCCTTCACCGATGTGGCGGCGAGTATCGCGACGCATCTGGATGTGCCTTACAAAGGTGAAGGAACAAGTTTTCTATGACGTTCAAGTCCACGCCCAAGGTCGAATTGCACACCCATCTGGAAGGCTGCGCGCCGCCTGCGTTCATCAAGGGGCTGGCTGCGGAAAAGAATATTGATATCAGCAGGATATTTACCGAACAGGGCGGCTATGCCTTTCGCGATTTCGACCATTTTCTGCAGGTTTATGAGGCCGCCTGCACGACCTTGCAAAGCCCAGAGGATTTTCGCCGCCTGACCATGGCGGTGCTGGAGGAAACCGCGTCGCATGGCGTGGTGTATATGGAAACTTTCGTCTCCCCCGATTTCTGCGGTGGCGGTGATCTGAACGCCTGGCGCGAGTATCTGGCTGCGATCGAAGATGCTGCCAATGAGGCTGAAGCAACGCTGGGTATTACGATGCGTGGGATCGTCACGGGTATTCGCCATTTCGGGCCGGAGGCCTGCAAACCGGCGGCCCGTTGTGCGGTTGAGACCTATGGCGGATTCATCACCGGTTATGGCATGGCGGGTGGCGAAATGGCGGGCCGTCCGGGTGACTATGCTTACGGTTTCGATATGGCGCGCGAGGCGGGTTTGCCGCTGACATGCCATGCGGGCGAATGGGGCGGGCCTGATATGGTTGCGGACACCATCCGCGATCTGGGGGTATCCCGGATCGGTCACGGGATCAGCGCCGCGCGCGACCCCGCACTGGTTGATGAGATTGCCGAGAAAGAGATCGTGCTGGAGGTTTGCCCCGGTTCCAACGTGGTGCTGAATGCGGTGGACGGCTGGCGCACCCATCCGATTGCGAAGCTGCGCGAAAAAGGGGTCAAGGTCACGGTATCCACTGATGATCCGCCGTTTTTCCATACAACGATGACCGCCGAATACGACATGCTGAACCGCACGTTCGGCTGGGATGAGGATGATTTCAAAGCGCTGAACGACACCGCCCTTGCCGCCGCGTTCTGCGATGACGACACCCGCGCCCGCGTGGCCAAACGACTGGAGCCTGCCCAATGACCGACCATGTCACCCATGTCACCCACCCGCTGGTGCAGCACAAACTGACGCTGATGCGCGACAAGGATACATCGACCGCGGTCTTTCGGCAGCTTCTGCGCGAGATCAGCCAGCTTTTGGCCTATGAGGTGACGCGCGAATTGCCGATGACGACCCGGCGCATCGAAACTCCGCTGGAGCCGATGGATGCCCCTGTGCTGGATGGCAAGAAACTGGCGCTGGTGTCGATCCTGCGGGCGGGGAACGGGCTGCTGGATGGTATTCTGGAACTGATCCCGTCGGCGCGCGTCGGCTTTGTCGGGCTTTATCGTGATGAGGAAACGCTGCAGCCGGTGCAGTATTACTTCAAGGTCCCGATGGAGTTGGAGGACAGGCTGGTCATTGCCGTCGATCCGATGCTGGCGACGGGCAATTCGTCGGTTGCGGCGATTGATCTGCTCAAGAAAGCGGGGGCGAACAATATCCGGTTTCTGTGCCTGCTGGCCGCGCCCGAAGGCATTGCACGCATGAAAGAGGCGCATCCGGATGTGCCAATTGTCACCGCCGCGATTGACAGCCACTTGAACGATCACGGCTATATCGTGCCCGGGCTGGGCGATGCGGGTGACCGGATGTTCGGAACGAAGTAACCGCCTATCGTTCCCAGATCTAACCGAAAAACCGGCCACCAATGACCCTGTTTGAAAAATACCCCGCCCTTGATGCCGCTTGGCAATTTGTCAAATCCCAAGACGACACCACCCTGATCATTGCGGGCTCTTTTGTCTTTGTCATCATCGTGGCGATCATTGCCCGATCACGACAGCCGGTCTACGGGTACGAAGCCGAAAAGCCATTGATGAAGGCAAACACGACCTTTCTAAAACTATACCCGCTATGTGTTTTCGCCTGTTGGATCGCGATCCTTGCAGGTCTGGGTCTTGTTGCGCTCGGGGGTGCTGCACATCTCGGTCATATCGACCTTGGCCAAGAGTTCGGCTTCATGCCGCCGCTGGAATTGGCACTTTATGCCTGCGCCATACCGTTTGGCGCGTCGATGGGATTATGGAAACTTTCGTTCCAAAGAAAGCGGGCCCTTGCCCATATCGCCGCGCATCAAGAGGCGGTTCGTAAAGCGGGCCCAATCCGGTCCTACTGATGAAGGGCCAATGGTACCGTGCTCTGACAACCTCTGCGGAATGCGGCCTCAAACGTCGCAGATATTCTGCAGGCTGACCCAGTCACTGTCGCTCAGGATTGCAGGTACATCCGTGTTTTCCAGCGGATCATCCCCCAGATCCGGCATCGTTCCGGTGCGGGCGTCGACCACAGACAGATATGGCCTTTGCGGAACCTGCACTGCCGCCAGCGTGTCGCGCAAAAGATCGTCGGGGGGCCGGGATGCATCGCCCGTAACCAACCCCTCGGCCGCGGCTCGCAACACCTCGGGCGGTATCTCGCCCGTAGTTAGAAGGCGGAACGTCACGCCAAGACCCGCATCATTCAGGATTTCCTCAAGCGGGTCTGCATTCACGACCGCAGCCTGCGCAGCAAGGACAAACCCCGCAGTCGCCGCCGGATCATCCGAGGCACGCAAAAGACCATAATCGACGACCATCAATCCGCCTGGCAGCGCCACTGCCCCTTGCGATAATTGCGGCACGACCACGAACTGCTTCATCGTCTTGTGGCCAAATAGTCTTTCAGCCAGCCGACCGGCCGCCTCGTTCGCGCGCGGCTCGCGGCAGGCGGCCCCGGTTTCGGCCTGCATATAGCCCAGCATGGTCGCGCCAATCTCCACCCGCTTGGGCAATGGGACCACCGCCAGCGTTTGCCGGGTCAGCGCCCCGGGCAGCCAGAACACGGCAAGGACAAGGGTACCCGCAATCAATCCGCCGGTGATCCAGTGACGCAGCTTGCCGGGCTTTGGACGTGATTTGGCCAGTGCCGCGCGGATTTCCTCAATCGCCTCCACCATCGTGTCATCGGCAATCTCGACGATTTCGCTGGCCTCATCGTCAGGGGCATAGACAGCGGGGCTTTCGCCGGGGTTCTGCCGCTCTAACGCGGGCAGCGACCAATGCGCCAGCGGACGCCCGGCACCGTCCGAAATCACCAGCGTCGCATCCCCGAACGAGATCACCACGTCCCGGCGTTGTGCATCCGGCGATGCGCGCCAGAGCCCACCGCTTTCCAGCCGCACATATCGATCAAGTGCTGTCATCTGCCCGTTTTGCCCAGTTTTGCCCGGAACAATACCGCGCAGACGGGGCATTGTCATGTCGGAAACAGACTTGACCGGCGTGTCCCGCCACGGGCCAACTGAGATCAGCCAAAAGTGAGCCAGCAGCGCATGTCGAAAGATCCCCTTCTCCAGCCCTTCCAGCTCAAGCATCTGACCCTGCGCAATCGGGTCATGACGACAAGCCATGAACCGGCCTATGCGCAGGATGGCATGCCCAAGGAACGCTATACCGCCTATCATGCCGAAAGGGCCAAGGCGGGCGTCGCGCTGACAATGACAGCGGGCTCGGCTGTCGTTTCGCGCGACAGCCCGCCATCGTTCAACAATGTGCTGGCCTACAAGGATGAGGTAGTGCCATGGATCAGGAACCTGACCGATGCTTGCCACGATCACGGCTGCGCGGTGATGATCCAGCTGACCCATCTAGGGCGACGCACGGGATGGAACAAGGGTGACTGGCTGCCTTCAATCTCATCCGGCCCGCACCGGGAGCCCGCGCATAAGTCCTTTGCCAAGGTGGTTGAGGATTGGGACATCGCAAGGGTGATCAGTGATTTTGCCGATGCTGCCGAGCGGATGCAGGCAGGCGGTATGGACGGGATCGAGATTGAGGCATATGGCCATCTGATCGACCAGTTCTGGTCACCTCTGACCAACGCGCTTGATGGCCCTTACGGGGCGGGATCCCTGCAAACCCGGATGCAATTCGGCCTCGATGTGATTGACGCCATTCGTGACCGGTTGGGCAGCGATTTCATCGTCGGCATTCGCTATACGGCAGATGAGGCTGAAAAAGGCGGGATCACCCCGGAAATCGGACTTGAGATGGCGCAAATCCTCAAGGCGACCGGCAAGATCGACTTTTTCAACATTATCCGGGGGCGCGTGCACAGCGATCCCGCGCTGACGGGTGTGATCCCGTTGCAAGGTATGGCGTCCGCCCCGCATCTGGATTTCGCTGGCTCTGTGCGCGCGGCCACTGGTCTGCCCACATTCCACGCCGCCCGCATCCCGGATGTGGCCACGGCGCGGCATGCGATCTCATCCGGGCTGCTTGACATGGTTGGCATGACCCGCGCCCACATGGCGGACCCGCATATAGTGCGCAAGGTCATGGATGGGCGCGAGGATGATATCCGCCCTTGTGTCGGCGCCACATACTGCCTTGACCGGATCTATCAGGGCGGTGAGGCGCTGTGCATTCACAACGCGGCAACCGGGCGGGAATTGCAGATGCCGCATGTGATCAGCCCGGCGGAGACTCGCAAAAGCATCGTGATCGTCGGCGCTGGCCCCGGCGGTCTTGAGGCCGCGCGTGTCAGCGCCGAACGCGGGCACAAGGTCACGGTGTTCGAGGCTGCCGACCAACCTGGTGGACAAGTTCGCCTAACCGCGCAAACCCCGCGTAAACGCGAGATGATGGGCATCATCGACTGGCGCATGGCGCAATGCGCGGCGCGCGACGTGATCTTTCATTTCAACCGCTACGCCGAGGCGGCGGATGTGACCGCGCTGAACCCTGATGTGGCGATCATCGCGACCGGCGGCTTGCCCAACCTTGAGCTTTTTGAGCAGCGCGGCGACGCGGATTACGTCATCAGCACATGGGACATCCTGTCAGGCGATGTGAAACCTGCGGGCCGCGTGCTGATTTACGACGAAAGCGGTGACAACCCCGCCATGCAGGCGGCAGAACTGGCCGCAGAGGCCGGGGCCGAGGTTGAGGTCATGACACCCGACCGCAGCATCGCCCCGGATGTGATGGGGATGAACCTGACGCCGTATCTGCGCAATCTGCAAACACACGGCGTGCGGCTGACGATCGCCGAACGGTTGCTAAGTGTGGCGCGCGATGGAAACCAATTGGCAGCTACCATCGGTACGGATTACAGCGATTTCACCAAAACGCAGCACTACGATCAGATCGTGGTGAATTACGGAACACGGCCGCTTGATGATCTCTATTTTGCGCTGTGGGACGGATCGTCGAACCAAGGGCAGCTGGATCACGATGCCTTCATTGCGGGCGCGCCACAGACGCTAACGAACAACCCCCAGAGCACCTATCAGCTTTTCCGGATCGGTGATGCCGTTTCATCGCGCAACACACACGCGGCAATTTATGATGCGCTGCGGCTTTGCCACATTCTATAGAACCTTCCCCGTCGGGAAGGTTCATGCGTATCAATCATCGGATTGTCGAGTATCTCGACAAGTGTGCCGCTCTCATCATCGGTGGACAGATTTAAGGACTATCTGGTCCCGAGACATTTTGGTTCAAACACGAATGCGGAAGCGTCCTTGGCGGAGCTCCACTTTCACGGCCTCTAACGGAACGCTGCCGGCTGCAAGGCTGGTAGATTGGCATCGCGTTTCGCTACCAACAAGCTGCGTGTCCAGCATTTCTTCAGACGCTTTGTAAAAGTAGGTCAGGTTTCGAAACACCGTTTCACCATTCGCGGTGACCTGAGACCGGCGAAGTAGCTCGCGATTGAATTGCGTATTATATGACGATCCAGCCCCGGTATATGCGCCGCAGACAAAAATCTCACCATCGCGTTCGATCGCTGTAAACCGGTAGATAAGTGTACTACCGTCATTCCAACGCGTCGATCCACCAGGAAAACGGTCTGTTACTACAGGGTTGCTTGTGGCCGCTCTCGTCGCGGATTGTACACCTGAAGTTGCAGTAGCAGATCCGTCGCCTTGTGTTCCCGTTTCCGCAGGAAGACAAGCCGCCAGTGAAAGCCCCATCAGCGCGGCAGTGAATCTTGTAAGAATTTTAAATAGCATCGTCCGTTTCCAATTGCTTCTTCTATGAACGCGACAGTTAATTGCGCCTCAGTTCATTGCCAAGGCAAATCATCTTTAATGAAGATGTTTCTTTTTGAGTGCGTCCATCCTGATCTCGTCAGCACTTTGCATCAAAAAATCTGCGCCACACGCGTTTACAGTATAGCCAACGAAGGCAAACCGCCTGATGGCAATTGCTAGGGCATTTCCTTTGCAATCATTCTCAGCGCAAATTTCTGTATTTTCCCGGTCGAGGTTTTGGGCAATTCCTGGAAGACAACTTTTTTCGGTGTCTTGAACCCGGCGAGCCGTTCGCGGGTGAATGCGATAATTTCGGCCTCATCCGCGCTGGCACCATCTTTCAATTCGACAAACGCACAAGGCACTTCGCCCCATTTCTCGTCCGGCTTGGCCACAACGGCGCAGAGATTCACCGCCGGGTGATGCATCAAAGCGCCTTCCACCTCGACCGAGCTGATGTTCTCGCCGCCTGAGATGATGATGTCCTTGGCCCGGTCCGAGATCTGGATCGCACCATTGGCATGCTGGATTGCCAGATCCTCTGAATGAAAATACCCGCCTGCGAATGCTTTTTCGGTCGCCTCCGGGTTCTTCAGATACCCTTTCATCACGGCATTCCCACGCATCACAATCTCGCCTTGGGTTGCGCCATCGCGGGGGACCTGACCCATCTGATCATCGACAACTGTCACATCCTCCATCATCGGAAAGGCCACGCCCTGGCGGGCCTTGATCGATGCCTGCTCGTCCTCTGGTAGATCGTCCCATGCGGGGTCCCAGATGCATTCGGTGACATGGCCATAGGTCTCGGTCAGGCCGTAAACCTGTTTGACGTTAAACCCCAACTTGCCAATCGCGGCGAGGGTCGCCGGGGCAGGCGGTGCACCGGCGGTAAAGACCTGCACGATGTGGTCAAACGGGCGCCGCTCTGCGTCCTTGGCATTCACGATCAGGTTCAGCACAATCGGAGCACCTCCGAAATGCGTAACCCCCTCATCCACGATCGCGTCATAAACGGCCTTGGCCGTGATATCACGGCAGCACACCACGGTGCCGCCCAAGGCCGGCATCATCCAGGTGTGGTTCCAGCCATTGCAGTGAAACAGCGGGACGATCTGCAAATACCGCATGAAAAGCGGCAATTCCCAGCTGATCGGTGTGCCCATCGTCATCAGATACGCACCTCGATGGTGGTAAACGACACCCTTCGGTCGTCCCGTTGTGCCGGATGTGTAGTTGAGCGCGAGGCTCTCCCATTCATCCTCGGGCATGATCCATGCGAAGTCCGGATCGCCGGAGCTGAGGAAATCCTCATAATCCTGCTGCTCGGCCATCGCATGCACGCCCGCCTCATCATCGGGGACTTCGATGATCACCGGTGCAGGGCCTTCCATCTGATCGATTGCGGCCATGGCAAGCGGCAGAAACTGGCTGTCGACCAGCGCCACCTTGGCCTCCCCATGATCAAAGATGTAGGCGACCGTATCCACATCCAGCCGCGTGTTTATCGTGTTCAGGACAGCGCCGCAGGCTGGCACGCCAAACGAAGCCTCTGACTGCGCAGGTACGTTCGGCAGGATTGTGGCAACGACATCTCCCGGTTTGACGCCAACCTTGGCAAGGGCCGAGGCCAGTTGCGAGACCCGTTTGTAATACTCCGCATATGTCCGGCGGATCGACCCGTAAACGAGCGCCTCCCGATCCGCGAAAACCAGTGCCGCCCGCTGCAAATGTGACAGCGGCGTCAGCGGCACATAATTCGCCGCACGCTTGCCCAGACCCGTTTCGTCGCGCATCCAACCCATTGACCAATCCTCCCCTGACGCTGGCATAAAACAGGACAATGCCCCGGCCTGACAAGTCCGCAATTGTCTGACATTTCGCAATTTCCGGCGATGGCGTAAAATACGCTCAGACCTGTGACAGCCGGTTGGTCAAGCTGATGCCTGCTGACCATACATGCCTGATGCCATATTCATCAAGCTGGCAAAGATTTGTCGAAATCCGGGATGGGCACAACCCATCGTTGTTGACGCACAATTGCTGTGCCATAAACATTGTAATGCCGCTGCCCGAGATCGGGCAATTTTGCTGTGGGGGCTTTATGGCAATCTTCTCTTTTCGCGTTTTCAGTGCGCAAAATCTACTATCTGATCCTAATCCACCGGGTGGCAGCCAGCCCTTTTCTGCAGGCAGCACGAACCCGCCCAATAACGGTTCTACCACGTTCACGACTGGCGATGATACGGGGTTCATTCTGCGTGTTGATGATACTGGGACAGGCACGGGGAACAGCGGCAGCCAAACCATCTTTGACGACGGCACCCAAGTCGATCAATTTCTGGCCGAAGATGCCGTCTTTACCTATACCAACTACAGCGGGAATGTGGTGACGACCACTTTTCCGACAGGCAGCCAGATTCAGGCTGAACTGCAGCAGACATTCAGCAACGGCAGCACGATTGTGGTGCTGCGGATCGAAAACCCCAATGCAGGCGATCCGCGTGAACAGCCACTGGTCACGGTCGGGTACACGTTCATTGGTCCCCCGCCAACGCCCAATACGCCGCTTGGTAGTGTGACCAGTGATACGGGGGCGGGCAGCACCCCCTATGACAACCTGCTATGTTTCACCGCCGGTATGCTGATCCCGACACCTGATGGGCTGCGGATGGTTGAGGATTTGAAAGTCGGTGATCTGATCCTGACCTATGATAATGGCCCTCAGCCGATTACCTGGACTGGCACAACGGCCCTAAGTGAACTGGAACTTGCGCGCCACAGGAACCTGCGCCCGGTCATGATGCCGCGTGGCCGTTTGGGCGCGCAGCGCAATCTGGTCTTTTCGCCGCAGCATCGGGTGCTGATTGATGGCCTTGTACTGGAACTGGCGACCGGGCACGCCGAGGCGCTGGCAGCCATCGGACATCTGCGCCCCGTTTGCGTGCCAGCACCCGTAGATGGCCCAGTTATCTATCACCATATCGCCTGTCAGGATCACCAGATCGTTGCCGTTGAGGGGTTGCTGGTCGAAACGTTGTTCGCGATACCGGGGGATGCGGATGCTGTTACCGCTGAAGGGGCCGATGCTACCGGCCGTGTTGCGGCCCGCCCGATCCTGAAACGTTGGGAGGCGGAATTTGTCGCTGCGTCCTTGACAGTTCCGAAGGTGGATGTTGCTTAGCCGTCGATGATCATCTCGACGCAGCGCCGCTATGTATTTGTTCACATCCCAAAGACCGGCGGCACCAGCATGGCGCTAGCACTAGAGGGGCGGGCGGCCAAGGACGATATTCTGGTCGGCGATACGCCCAAGGCCCAGCGGCGCAAAACGCGGCTAGCGGCGCTCAAGACACCTGGACGCCTTTGGAAGCACAGCACGCTGCGGGACATCGGGGCACTCATCAATCCTGCGGATTTCTTTGTGTTCACGCTGGTGCGCAATCCGTGGGACCGGATGGTCAGTTATTATCATTGGCTGCGCGATCAGCGGTTTGATCACCCTGCGGTTCGGTTGGCGCAGGCCTATGACTTCAAGGATTTTCTGCACGATCCGCAAACGCAGATGAGCCTGCAAAAGAACAGCTACCAAAGCTACATGATCGATGATGCAGGCAAGGATCAGTGCAACCTCTACGCTCGGTTGGAACACCCGGCGGATCTTGCGCCGCTTTGGAAACACTTAGCATTCAAGGTCAGTATTCCGCATGAAAACCGCTCTGATCGGCAGCGGGACTGGCGCATCTATTACGACGCGGAAACGGCTGAAATCGTAAAAGAAAAAGCGGGCGAAGATATCGCCCGCTTTGGTTATACGTTTGATCCTTGAGGATCAGGCGGCTTTGGCGTCCTGTCCGAAGCGTTTGTAGAATTCCTGACCTTTGTCGGCCATTTCGCGCAGCAGATCGGGTGTCTTGAACCGGTCGCCAAATTCGGCGGTCAGCTGGTCGCAGCGTTCGGCGGCATAAGGTGCGCCGATGATGTCGAGCCAGCTGAACGGACCGCCGGACCATGGGGCAAAGCCCCAGCCGAGGATCGCGCCGACATCGCCTTCGCGGATGTCTTCCAGCACGCCTTCTTCCAGTGCGCGTACGGCCTCCAGCACCTGCGCGAAAAGCAGGCGGTGCTGCACGGTGGTCAGGTCAGGCTGTTCGTCGGCGACGGGGTATTGCGCGGTGAGACCTTCCCAAAGGCCCTGGCGTTTGCCTTTGTCATCATAGGCATAGAAACCGGCGTTGGATTTGCGGCCGAGACGGTTCTGGTCGAACATCCAGAACAGGACCTCGTCCACTTCGCCATCGGGATAGGCATCGCCCATCGCGGCCTTGGTCGCCTTGGCGATTTTCACGCCCAGATCGACGGATGTTTCATCGACCAGTTGCAGCGGGCCCAGCGGCATGCCGACCAGTTTGGCGGCGTTTTCGATCAGGGCGGGTTCTACCCCTTCCTTCACCATCCGGATACCTTCGTTGATGTAGGGAATGATGCAGCGGTTGGCGTAGAAGAACCGTTCGTCGTTGACGACAATCGGGGTCTTGCGGATCTGGCGCACGTAGTCGAGCGCCTTGGCCACGGCGACAGGCCCCGTTTCCTTGCCCTTGATGATTTCCACCAGCAGCATCTTGTCCACGGGGGAGAAGAAGTGGATGCCGATGAACTTTTCAGGGTCGTTGGAGGCCTTGGCGAGTTCGGTAATCGGCAGGGTCGATGTGTTGGTGGCAAAGATGCAATCGGGGCCGGTGACGGCCTGCACCTTGGCGGTGACGTCGGCCTTGACGCCCACGTCTTCGAAAACGGCCTCGACGATCAGATCGCAGCCTTCAAGGGCGGCGTAATCGGTGGTGGCGTTGATCAGGCCCAGCACGGCCTCTTTCTTGGCTTCGGTGACTTTCTTGCGGGAAATCCCCTTGTCCATATAGGCGGTGGTGTAGGATTTGCCCTTGTCGGCGGCTTCCTGTTTGCTGTCGATCAGGACAACCTGGATACCGGCCAGTGCCGAGACCAGCGCGATACCGGCACCCATCATGCCGGCACCGATGATACCGACCTTCTTGACCTTCTGATCAGGGGCTTCGGGGCGGTTCGCGCCTTTTTCAAGTGCTTCCTTGTTGATGAAGAGACTGCGGATCATGGCCGACGAGCTGGGGTTCATCAGGACGTGGGTGAACCAGCGCGCCTCGATCTTGATGGCGGTGTCGAATGGGACCAGCGCGCCTTCATAGACAGCGGACAGCAGCGCCTTGGCCGCAGGATAGACGCCTTGCGTCTTGCCGTTGACCATGGCGGACGCGCCGACGAATGTCATGAAACCGGCAGGGTGATAGGGTGCACCGCCGGGCATTTTATAGCCCTTTTCATCCCATGGTTTGACGATGGACGGTTCAGAAAGAACCCATGCTTTCGCCGCCGAGAGCAGTTCATCGGCAGGAACCACTTCGTCAATCACACCAGCCGCTTTGGCTTTCTTGGGATCGTTCAACTTGCCTTCCAGCAGCAGGGGCGATGCGCCCATCGCGCCAAGTTTGCGGGCAAGGCGGGTTGTGCCACCGGCACCCGGGAAAATGCCGACCAGAATTTCGGGCAGGCCGATCTTGGCCTTGGGATTATCGGCGGCAAAGATGCGGTGGCACGCCAGCGGGATTTCGAGGCCGATTCCAAGCGCTGTGCCAGGCAGGGCGGCGGCAATCGGCTTGCCGCCCTTGTTGGTCTTGGGGTCCATGCCAGCCCGCTCGATCTTGCGCAGTACGGCATGCATGGACATGACACCTTCGAACAGGCCGCGCGCTGGCTCGTCGCCCGCGCTTTCCTTCATCTTGGCGATGATGTTCAGATCCATCCCGCCGGCAAAGGACCCTTCCTTGCCGGACGTGATGATGATGCCCTTGACCGCATCATCGACCAGCGCCTGATCGATCAGCGCATCAAGGTCGGTGAACCCTTCCTGGTTCATCACGTTCATGGATTTACCAACGGTATCCCAAGTGATTGTGGCAACGCCATCGGCGTCAACGGACATTGTAAAATCGGTCATGGTGAGGTCCTTTCAGGATCGATGTCTAGGTCGGGCAGATGCGGTGTCGGTGACACCTCTGCCCAAAGATGGAACCGGCCTTCGCCGTTCAGGATGGCGTTGGCGCAATGTGTTTCGCGCCACATACCATCGGCACAGCGTTTCAGCCGGACGCGGTTCGGATAGGGTTGGATCAGGCGCGTGCCGTGCCGGATCAGATGGCTTTCATGGATGCCGCGGATGTCATCATCGGCATGAAAATACGCTTCTTTGGCGATACGCACGAAATCGGTCACGCCGATCTCGTGATACTTGTCTGCGAATTTGTGGAACGTCGTCTCCATATCTTCAACGGTGGTGATGATCTGGGTCGCGGTTTCGGTCTGCATCTGGTGGGGCAGTTCGATAGACTGACGAAAACCCGCAAAATCGCGCTTCATCAGTGACGCGGTGGTGCGGTCCAGATGATCCTGATAGATCAGTATCGCGCGGCGGTTGCTGGTCCGATGCGGATCAAGCGCCTGCGCCTGCGGTTTGTCATCGCTCAGGGCATAGTCTGATGATGTAATCTTCCAGCGTCCCTGCAGCCGCTCCAGCACCGAATAAACGGGGTAGGGCGGGGTCAGATCCTTGCCATCCCCGATCACGTAACTGATATGGGTCGCCTCGACCCGATCCGGCCCATGGAATTCCGCCGCTTCGCACACGCGCCGTAATTCGGTCACGCCGAGGGATTGGAAATAGGCGCACATCTGATCAAACGTTGTCTTCAGATCGTCGCGGGTCACCAGCCGGATTTCCCGCTGCTCGGTCGTCATGGTTTGCGGCAACCCGAAAACGGCAGCAAAACTGTCAAAGTCCTGCTGCATCAGGGCATCTGCGGTCACCTTTAACAGATGTTCCGAGATGTCCTTTGCCGTTTTAAGGTCGGGTTGCTGCATGAAACCTTACACGCGCTCGATGATCGTGGCGGCCCCCATGCCAGAGGCGATACACAGCGTCGCAAGGCCGGTGCCCTTGCCGGTCCGCTCCAGCTCATCCAGCAATGTGCCGATGATGATTGCGCCAGTGGCCCCCAGCGGGTGACCCATTGCGATGGAACCGCCATTGACGTTGACGACACTGTCATCGACATCAAATGCCTGCATGAAGCGCAGGACGACAGAGGCGAACGCCTCGTTCACTTCGAAGAGGTCGATATCGCTGATCGACATGCCTGATTGTTTCATGATGTGTTCGGTCACAGGAACCGGGCCGGTCAGCATGATGGTCGGATCGGTACCGATCTTGGCGGTGGCCTTGATCCGGGCGCGGGGTTTGAGGCCCATTGCGTCGCCCCATTCCTTGGAAGCGACCAGCACACCAGCCGCCCCATCCACGATACCAGAGGAGTTGCCGGCGTGGTGAATGTGGTTGATCCGCTCAAGATGCGGGTATTTCATCAGCGCGACCTTGTCGAAGCCAGGCATCACCTCACCCATCGCCTGAAACGCCGGGTTGAGAGAACCCAGTGTCTGCATATCTGTGCCGGGGCGCATATATTCGTCGTGATCGAGGATCGGGATGCCGTTGACGTCTTTCACCGCAACGATGGATTTCGCGAACCGCTTGTCGTCCCATGCGGCCTTGGCGCGTTTCTGGCTTTCCATGGCCAGCTTGTCTGCGTCATCGCGGCTGAAGCCGTATTCGGTGGCGATGATATCGGCAGAGATGCCTTGCGGGACGAAATAGGTGTCCATCGCGATGGACGGATCAACGGCAATCGCGGCCCCGTCAGAGCCCATGGGAACGCGGCCCATCATTTCGACGCCACCGGCGATATAGGCCTGACCGGCCCCGCCTTTGACCTGATTGGCGGCAAGGTTCACGGCTTCCATGCCAGAGGCGCAGAAACGGTTGATCGCGAGACCTGGGATCGACTGATCCAGATCGGAGGCAAGTACGGCAGTCCGTGCAAGGCAGCCACCCTGTTCGCCGACCTGGGTCACGTTGCCCCAGATCACATCCTCGACGGCGTGACCTTCCAGGTTGTTGCGGCTTTTGAGCTCATTCAGCACGCCAGCGGACAGGCGCGCAGCAGTCACTTCGTGCAGGCTGCCGTCTTTGCGGCCTTTGCCACGCGGCGTGCGCACGGCGTCATAGATATAGGCTTCGGTCATAAGGTCCTCCGTTGTGGCCGGGCTACCCGAGGGCGCGCGGCATCAGATCATAAGGGTGTTTCCAGCCGGGCTGGTCCGCGATGCGGTCGAGCCAGCGGTTGATGTTGGGGTATTGCGCCCGGTCAAAGGTGAAATCTTCGGTGTAGAAGAGGTAACCGGCGCAGGCGATATCGGCGATTGTGATCTCGTCACTGGCCAGCCAGTCGCGGCCATCCAACTGCGTTTCGAGAATCTTCAGCGCAGAGGCAAGACGCATCGCCATGAAGGCGTTGACGTCGGCGTTGCGTTTGTCTTTGGGCAGGAAGTTCATGTTGAACCGCAACGGACCGGCGACGCCGGACACTTTGTGATTGTCAAAGAACATCCAGCGCAGCACGTCGCGCCGTTCAGCAGCTGATTTGCCGCCCAGCTTGCCGGTCTTGGAACTGATATAGTCCTGAATGACGCCGGATTGGGTCAGGATGGTATCGCCATCTTCCAGTACGGGCACCTCGCCCATGATGTTCAGCGCGCGGAATTCGGGGGTCCGGGTGGCACCTTTGAAAAAGTCCACGAACACAGGTTCCCATGCCTCATCAACAAGGGTGAGGGTCAGCGCCGCCTTGTAAGCGTTTCCGCTTTCAGCGAAGCAGTGCAGTTTCATGGACATGTAAAAGGCCTCCCAACCCAATCGCGTGACGCATGCTGCGTCGGAGGAGGGCGCGAGTCTCGCGCCCTCTCGATCAGCTTAGAAGTTTGCGGCTTCGAGCGCCATCACAGTGTCGCCACCGGTGTTGATGCGCGACAGATGCATGGATGTGGCAGGCAGTTGGCGCGCCATGTAGTAGCGGCCTGTTGCGATCTTGGTTTCGTAGAATTCGGTGTCAGATGCACCGCCTTCCAGCGCTTCCATCGCGGCCTTTGCCATGCGTGCCCACATCAGGCCAAGGCAGACGTGACCCATCATGTGCATGAAGTCGTAAGACCCCGACAGCGCATTATTCGGCTTGGTCGCGTTCTGCATGAAGTACATGCCGGCGGCCTGCAGATCCTTGGATGCGGCCTTCAGCGGCTCAAGGAAGTCCTTTTTCAGCGCCTCGTTGCCTTCGTTTTCCTTGATGAAGGTTTTCACCATCTCGAAGAACGCCATCACGTGCTTGCCACCGTCTTGGGCCAGTTTCCGGCCCACAAGGTCCAGCGCCTGAATGCCGTTGGCGCCTTCATAGATCATGGCGATCCGGGCGTCGCGGGCATATTGGGACATGCCCCATTCTTCGATATAGCCGTGACCGCCGTAGACCTGCTGTGCTGCGGTGGCATATTCAAAGCCTTTGTCGGTCAGGAAGCCCTTGATGACCGGGGTCATCAGGGAAATCAGGCCGTCAGCGTCCTTGTCGCTGTTGCGGTGCGCCCGGTCGATCAGATAGGCGCCCCAATATGTGAAGGCGCGCGCGCCCTCGACGAATGATTTCTGGTCCATCAGGTTGCGGCGAATGTCAGGATGCACGATCAGCGGATCGGCGGGGCCATCGGGGTTTTTCACACCGGTCACATCGCGCCCTTGCAGACGGTCGTTGGCGTAGGCGACAGCGTTCTGATAGGCGCTTTCGGCCTGGGCATAGCCTTGCAGGCCCACGCCCAGACGGGCCTCGTTCATCATGGTGAACATGGCACGCATGCCTTTATGTTCTTCACCGACAAGGAAACCGGTGGCTTCGTCATAGTTCATCACACAGGTCGAGTTGCCGTGGATGCCCATCTTTTCTTCGATCTTGCCGCAAGCGACGCTATTGCGTGCGCCAAGTGAACCATCATCGTTGACCATGAACTTCGGCACGATGAAGAGCGACACGCCCTTGATACCTTCGGGGCCGCCCTGAATTTTGGCGAGGACAAGATGGATGATGTTATCCGCCATGTCGTGTTCGCCAGCCGAGATAAAGATCTTCTGGCCAGAGATTTTGTAGGACCCGTCACCGTTTGGCACGGCTTTGGTTCGCATCAGGCCCAGATCGGTGCCGCAATGCGGTTCGGTCAGGTTCATGGTACCGGTCCATTCGCAGGATACCATTTTGGGCAGGTATTTTTGTTTCTGCTCGTCGGAACCATGCGCGTAGATCGCGGAATAGGCACCGTGGGTCAGACCCTGATACATGTTGAATGCCATGTTGGCGGACACGAACGGCTCTTGTGCGGCGGTATGCATGACGTAGGGCAGGCCTTGGCCACCATAGTCAGGATCGCAGTCCATGGCGGTCCAGCCGCCTTCTTTCATCTGCTCGAAGGCTTCTTTGAAACCTGTGGGCGTGCGGACGACACCATTTTCCATTACGCAGCCTTGGGTGTCACCTACCACGTTCAGCGGGTGCAGAACCTCGGTCGCGATGCGGCCGGCCTCTTCGACAACGGCTCCGGTAAAGTCGCGGTCCAGGTCTTCGAACCCCGCAATGTCCTGTTCGCTGACCTTCAGCAGGTCGTGCAGAACGAATTGGATGTCCTTAACAGGGGCGTTGTAGATCGGCATGTGATGTCTCTCCGTTTAGTCGTATGGGATCGCCGGGCCTGTTGTTCAGGCCGCGACGGTTTTCTGCTTGGCCAGTTGGGACAGCTTTTCGGCACCCCAGGCCATTTGCTCTTTCAGTTCGCCGATCGCCTGTTCCAACTCGGCTTTTTGGGCCTCCATGTCGGCAAGGTGCTTTTCGGCAAGCTCGTATGTTTTGGACAACTGGGCCTCTTGCCCATCATCCATGTGGTACAGATCCAGCAACTGGCGGATCTCTTCGAGGCTGAAACCAAAGCGCTTGCCGCGCAGGATCAGCTTCAGACGGGCGCGGTCGCGCTTGGTGAACAGGCGTTTTTGTCCTTCACGGATCGGGAACAGTAATTCCTTGGCTTCGTAAAAGCGAAGTGTGCGCGGCGTTACTTCAAATGCGTCACACATTTCACGGATATTCAAAGTGTCGGTCGTCATTTCGTAATTCCTTTCGTGCGTGTTTCGAATGGCACGCACTTGCGGAGCTTGAGACCACCATACAAGCAAAGTTGACGTTAACGTAAACGGAACGTGGCGTCATTTTGAGGTTGACGAAAGGTCAGCAAAAGTAACCCAGCGTCAAGCGCAATTAAAAAACTGGGAAAAATTTCATATTTTTCCCCGCAAACGTTTTAAATATGAATTCAAAGCGCTTTGAGTCGGAACGTGGACGCAGCCAGAAACACTGTATCGCGACGTAGAAATGCCGACCTGCGCAGCACGGCTCTTTGAAAAGTGAACACATCTGCGCGTCTTATCTTGAAACGCAATTGCCCCTGGGTCCGATCAGTCAAGTTGTCGGATCGTGTCAGCGGTGCCTGTCCGACACTTCCAGCTCAATCGTCACGCAACCCTGTCCCGGACGTCTGGTGTGCGGAAGGGCCAATCATTGGTGCCGATGATGCCGTTAAAGGTGTCCCTCTACGCCGCACCTGTCTATTTCAAGAACAGGTCGATTGACGCCGCGACCTTGTGCCGAATGTCTGCGGTCGGAACAGGGTCGCGATAGATGTCCTCTGTCATGACAATCGCGGTGCCGGCTGTCAGTGAAACGAGATGAAGGAAGAGCACGTCCGGATCTGTATCCTTTCGCCAGCCTTGGTTTTGCGCGGCTTCGATCTCTTGCTTCTGGCGCTCGGCGAAAGCGATCAGCAACTGCCTTAAGTCGTCTGAGGCATGGCGCATGACATCCGGGTTGCGCAGCACCCCGTGCAAAGCTGCGTGCGCGATCGCCCAATCGACATAGGCAAGCGCCATCGCCCGTAGGCGCCCGGACCCCGGCGGAGCGCTCTGCGCCGCATCGGTCGCGGCAATTAGGCTTTGGACCCCTTCCACAGCAATGGCATTCAACAGATCGGCTTTGGTCGGGAAATGGCGTAGAGGTGCGGCGTGACTGACGTCGAGATCTCGCGCCAAGGCCCGAAGACTCAGATGCTCCACGCCCCTGTCATTCAGCGTCTCGATCGCGCGCGTCAGCAAGGCTTCGCGCAGATTTCCGTGGTGATAGGGGGATTGCATTTTCTTCCTAACTAAATGTTGACATCGCCTACATAGGGACCTATGTAGGCGATGTCAACATGACCGCGCACCCGCTTGCTGTCAATGCTCGAAACCGGGGCGCCCAACATGCAGAAAGGATATGATCTATGATAGAACTTGTTCCTTTACTTCTGGCCGGGCTTCTGGGTCTCGGCACGGGAGTATTCGTGGTTTTGTCCCTTATCGAAAAACCCGTCTGGCGCCTGATGTGGGCGCCTCATTCGACGCAAGTCAGTGACGAGGATGCACGCAAGGTCCATGCCATTCTCAAGCGCGTAATCCATCTTCTGCCGCCGACCATGATGACCACGATGGGCATGGCGTCGGTGCTGATGATCTTTCTGTCGATACAGGCCGGCCTGTCCGCCGCAGCCATCGCCGTGGCGAGCCTTTTCTTCGCCCAGCTCGCCCTGATTGTCGCGCGCCTGTTCAAGGATATTCGCGGCGTGGATGAGGTGCCTTCGAATGGCGAAGTCGCTGCCGTGCGTGAAGGGCTCGGCGCGCTGGCCCTTCTTCACCATCGGGGTCTTCTGATGACCTCAAGCACACTGATCGCCGTCCTCGCCGTGCAGGCGCTGACCTAACCCCTTAGAAAAGGAAAATGACTATGACCGCGAAGAGCTATGGTTACCGCCGCTTTACCCCCGAAGAGTACGACTTCACCGTCGATGAAGGCGTGCAGGCCGGCGACACCTATAAGGATGTGCCGTTGCAGACCCTTGATGGAGAAACCATCCACCTGTCGGACTACCTGCGCGACAAGCCACTGGTGCTGGAAACCGGCAGCATGACCTGTCCCATGTATGGCCAGAGCGTGCCGCCAATGATGAAACTGATCCAGAAGTACCCTGAACTTGATCACGTTCTTATGTATGTGCGAGAGGCCCATCCCGGCGAATTGCAGCCCCAGCATCGCAGCGAGGCAGAAAAGATCAGGGCCGCAAAGAAGACGAAGCACCGCTATCGCGATGGACGCACGATCCTCGTCGACGACGTGAAAGGCTCTGCGCATCGCTATTACGGCACAATGCCGAATTCCATCTTCGTGATCTCGCAGAACGGCAAGATCCTGTTTCGCAGCATTTGGAACAACGCCGACGATATGGACGCTATTCTCGGGGCCATCGCCCGGGGCGAGCCTGTGCAATCGCGCGAATTGAAGGCAGTCCCACCGTTCTCGCTGCGGGCCGTCCGAACGCTCTTTATGGGCGGTATCGTAGCTGTTTGGGACTTCGTCCGCGGTCTTCCCCGGCTCGTCGGCAACCACAAGAAAGTCGGCAATATGTAAACGTCATGTGCTGCAACGGCTGCAGAAGCGGTCTTTCGCTGCCGCTGCAGCACACTTTACTTTGGTGTCAAAACGGACATCACATGCGTCCGCAAAGCAAGACCTTAGGATGCATTGGTAAATTGAAGGTCACGTGCACCGCATTCGGCATCGACGATCAAAGACTGCCCGCATCAGCCCAATGTCTTGGCGGTCTCGTCGCGCAGCGACTGCAATTCCTGCATCGTCTCTTCCAGCTGCTTTTTCTGCTCGGACAGCTCGACCATCTGCCGGTCGGCCAGGGCGATCCATTCGCGCATCTGCGCCTCGGTCCCTTCCTTTTCATAGATCATCAGCCATTGGCGGATGTCTTCCAGGGCAAAGCCAAAGCGGCGCCCGCGCAGGATCAGTGTCATGCGCGCCAGCTCTTTCGGCCCATAGAATCGTGACCGGCCTTCTTTTTCAGGCTGCAGTAACTCGATGTATTCATAATAGCGTAACGTCCGCGGCGTGACGTCGAATTCTGCACACATCTCTTTGAATGACAGACGTTTTTCAGACATAGAGACCTCCCTGATCACAACGTAGCGCCAACTTCTCAGCGGGGCAACCAGAGGATGCGGCACCCTGCCACATGTTGATCGTCGACGCGGTGAGTTTGGCATGGCGTGCCTGCGCGGAATATGAATATATCAGACACGGCCCGACCATCACTATTTCGGAGCAGTCATGTCAGATGATCAGAAAGCCCGCCGCGATATGATTGCGCGCAAGTTTATCGAAGCGATCCCGCATGCCCGTGAACTGGGTATGACCCTGACCGATATCGATGATGGCAAGGCCGTGATCGCGATGGATTACGACGAACGTCTTGTGGGTGATCCCGAAACCGGCGTGATCCATGGCGGTGCGGTGTCAGCCTTGATGGATACCTGTGCCGGTGCCGCTGTCATGTCCCACCCCGCCGCAGCCGTTGCCACCGCGACACTGGATTTGCGGATCGACTATATGCGCCCGGCAACCCCCGGTGACCGGATCACGGCGACGGCGGAATGCTATCATGTGACCCGCTCAGTCGCTTTTGTCCGCGCGACCGCAGTGGATGCGGACCCGGATCGCCCCGTCGCCACCGCCACCGGCGCCTTTACCATCGAAAGGGCCAAGCGATGAACCGCCCCGAACCCGTACAAGTGATCAAGCAACGCCGCGACGCAACGCTGGATCGGCTGATCGGTGGTGTGCCTTATATCCGGTTCCTTGGCATCCAATTCGACCGGCGCGGGGATGAGCTGACGGGCATCCTGCCCTATGCCGACAAGCTGATCGGTAATCCATCGCTGCCGGCGATACATGGTGGCGTCACTGCCGCCTTTCTCGAAGTCACCGCGATCATCGAACTCAGCTGGGGCATGATCTGGGAGGATATGGAGGCGGGCAAGTTCGCGGACGATGCCGATTTCCGCCCCAAACTGCCCAAGACGATCGATTTCACCGTCGACTACCTACGCTCCGGCCTGCCGCGCGACGCCTATGCGCGGGCGCGGATCAACCGCTCTGGTCGCCGCTATGCGTCCGTGCATGTAGAGGCATGGCAGGACAACCGGTCCCGTCTTTTTGCCCAGGGCACCGGCCATTTCCTGATGCCACAACGTGATGGCTGACGCCCACGCGCTGACCCATCGTCGGGTCCTTGCTATTGCGCTGCCCATCGTGATCTCGAATGCGACCGTCCCGATCCTTGGCATTGTGGACACTGGTGTGGTCGGGCAGCTGGGCGAGGCTGCCCCCATCGGTGCGGTGGGGATTGGTGCGATCATTCTTTCGGCCGTTTACTGGATCTTCGGCTTTCTGCGGATGGGCACCACAGGCCTGACATCCCAGGCCGCCGGGGCAGGGGATACCGACGAAGTGCAGGTGCTTTTGTCCCGCGCCCTGCTGATTGGGATAACAGCCGGGATCGTGATCATCGCCGGTCAGGTGCTGATCTTTCAGGGGGCGTTCTGGGTCTCCCCCGCCAGTGCCGAGGTCGAAAGCCTGGCGCGCGATTACATGGTCATTCGTGTCTGGTCGGCGCCCGCGACCATCGCCTTATACGGGATTACCGGTTGGTTGATTGCGCAGGAACGCACGCGGGCGGTGCTGGCCATTCAGGTGCTGATGAACGGGGCCAATATCGCCCTCAGCTTTTATCTGGGGCTGGAACTGGGCTGGGGGGTCCAAGGTGTCGCCTGGGCCACGTTCATCGCGGAATGGGGCGGGCTGTTGCTGGGCCTTTACCTCTGCCGTGACGCCTTCGCGGGGACCGCGTGGCGCACAGCGGCGCAGGTGTTTGATATGGTCCGGTTGAAACACATGGCTGTCGTAAACACCGACATCCTGATCCGGTCAGTCCTGTTACAGGCAATATTCGTCAGCTTTCTGATGTACGGGTCGGATTTTGGCGATGTGCCGCTGGCAGCGAACCAGATCCTGATGCAGTTTCTTTATGTCACGGCCTATGCGCTGGACGGTTTTGCCTTCGCGGCGGAGGCACTGGTGGGTCAGGCGCTGGGTGCGCGCGCACGGTCCGCGTTACGGCGCAGTGCGATCCTCAGCAGTCTTTGGGGGGCTGCAATCTGCGTCGTGCTGGCCATCTGTTTTGCGAGTTTCGGCGGCACGGTCATCGACATCATGGCCAAATCGCCCGAGGTGCAGGCGACCGCGCGGGACTACCTGCCATATATGGTCGCCGCACCGATTGTTGGCGTGGCAGCATGGATGCTGGACGGGATATTCATCGGCGCGACCCGGACAAAGGACATGCGCAATATGATGATCATCTCAACGATCATCTATTTCGCGGCCGTGATCCCGTTGATGGCACTGTTCGGCAATCATGGGCTCTGGTTGGGCATGTTGCTCAGCTTTATCGCACGCGGCGCAACGCTTGGCTGGAAATACCCGGCGCTTGAGGCCGAGGCCGACAAACCAAGATCAAAGCCAGTCGCCGCGGCCTGATCCCACGGCATCCGCAACACTGGCAAAACCATCACGCGCCAGCAAGGCATCCAACCCCTGCGCAATCTCACCGGCCAGCGAAATGCCACGATATACAAGAGCTGTATAAAGCTGCACGGCAGAGGCCCCCGCGCGGATTTTCTGATAGGCCTGTTCCGCGCTGCCAACACCACCCACACCGATGATTGGCAATTTCGTCAGCCCTGATAGCTGCGCCAACACCCGCGTTGATTTCTCGAACAAGGGTTGTCCGGACAATCCACCAGCCTCTGCCTTGAGGGGTCCATGTAGACCCTTACGATCCAGCGTTGTGTTTGTCGCGATGATCGCTGCGATGCCTGATGCATTCGCAACCTCGGCCACCTCTGCAATTTCGTCATCCGTCAAATCCGGGGCGATTTTCAGAAAAATAGGGATCGGATGGGCCAACGCCGCCCGCGCCTCCATCACGCCCTCCAGCAGCGCGGCCAGTGCGGCCTTTCCCTGCAGGTCGCGCAGTTTCTCTGTGTTGGGCGATGAGACATTGACCGTCGCAAAATCCACCTCTGCCCCGCAGCGGGTCAGCACAGTCGCGAAATCAGCGGCTTTGTCAGTGCTGTCCTTGTTGGCGCCGAGGTTCAGACCAATGATGGCGCCCTGTGGACGCTTCGCAAGGCGTCCCGCAATCGCGTCCATTCCGTCATTATTGAAACCAAAGCGATTGATCGCGGCTTGATCCTGCGCCAGCCGGAATAGCCGCGGCTTGGGGTTGCCCGGCTGCGGGCGAGGTGTCGCGGCGCCGACCTCAAGAAAACCGAATCCCGTCTTGGCCAGCGCGTGCAAGGCAGTCGTGTTCTTATCAAAGCCAGCCGCCAAACCCACAGGGTTTGGCAGATCCAAACCCGCCACTTGCGTTTGCAGCCGAGCAGATGTCACCGGCCCCCCGCGGGGACCCAGCCCCGTATTGAGCGCCTTCAAAGCCAGCCCATGCGCGGTTTCGGGGTCAAGCCGGCGCAGCGCGGTCAGGCCGATTTGTTCAAGCGCCTTCATGCGAGATCCGGAAACTGATGCACGCCGTCAATCACGGTCAGCGGCTTGCTCCACACCACATCGTCCATGCGCAGCTTGCGATAAAGATGCGGGAACAGCACATCCTTGCGGGCCGGTTCCCATTTCAGCGGCTCCAGCCCGTCGGTTTCCACCGCGAGCAGCATCAGCCCCGTAGCACCGCTGAAATACTTCGCTGCCGTCTCGGCCACAGTGTCAGCGGTCGAAAAATGGATATACCTGTCAGCGACATCAATCGGTGCGCCCACAGTCTCACCATCGGCTTGCAGGGTGGCCCATTCTTCGGCGCGGAATATTTTGTAAATCAGCATAGGGGCGTCATGGCCGTTGCGCAAAAGATGGTCAAGCACCACTACAGCATCAAATTGACGTAAGGGCCAACACGGGGTGAGGGATATGGATTTGACTCTCGCAAAGCCGCTCGCCAAGCTGAGGTTAGTTTAACTTGGGGGACCTGATCCAATGATTTCGCGTATTTTAACGTCAACCTGTGCGCTGGCGCTGTCTGCTGGCATGGTGCATGCCGATTACACGCTGCACATTCTTCATATCAACGATCTGCACAGCCGGATCGAACCGATCAACCGCTTTGATTCGACCTGCAATGCTGAAGACAACGCCGCCGGCGAATGCTTTGGTGGCATCGCCCGCGTGATCACCAAGATCAACGAACTGCGCAACGAACTTGCTGGTGAGAATGTCATCGTTCTGGATGCGGGCGATCAGTATCAGGGCAGCCTGATGTACACGACATATAAAGGCGATGTAGAGGCCGAGTTCGCAGAGTTGATCGGCTTTGACGCCATGGCCGTGGGCAACCACGAATTCGATGATGGCGATGACGGGCTGCGCAAGCTGACCGACAATGTTTCCTTCCCGGTCATCTCGGGCAATATCGATGTGTCCAGCTCAAACATCCTGGCTGGGCAGGTTGAAAACCATGTCGTGCTTGAAGTGGGCGGCGAACGGATTGGCATCGTTTCTGCACTGGCCGTAGATACGGTCGAGACGTCCAGCCCGTCCGACGCGGTCATTTTTACTGATGAAGTGGAAAGCCTGAGCGCCGATGTCGCAACGCTGGAGGCCGAGGGCGTCGACAAGATCATTGCGCTGACGCATGTCGGTGTGAACAGAGATAAGAGCATCGCCGAAAACGTGACCGGTCTTGATGCGGTTGTGGGCGGGCATTCGCACACGCTGTTTTCGAACACCGAAGAGGATGCAATGGCTTATCCGACCATGGTGGGCAATGTGCCGGTCGTGCAAGCCTATGCCTATTCGAAATATATTGGGCATCTGACACTGGAGTTCGATGCCGACGGCAATGTGACCTCTGCCACAGGTGACACGATCTTGCTGGATGCCAGCGTGGCCGAGGATGAAGCCGCCGTTGCCCGTGTGGCCGAATTGGCCGGGCCGATCGAAGAGATGAAGAACCGCGTTGTTGCTGATGCGGCAGAACCCATTGAAGGCGACCGTACCGTTTGCCGGGCGATGGAATGCCCCATGGGCAACCTGGTGGCCGACGCGATGCTTGACCGCGTTCGCGATCAGGGCGTCCAGATCGCGATCCAGAATGGCGGCGGTCTGCGCGCCTCTATCGACGCGGGCGAGGTGACAATGGGCGAGGTACTGACCGTGCTGCCGTTCCAGAACACGCTGTCCACATTTGAGGTCACGGGCGAGGCGATCGTCGCAGCCCTTGAAAACGGTGTCAGCCAGATCGAAGAAGGCGCCGGGCGCTTCCCGCAGGTGTCAGGCATGAGCTTCACCGTCGATGCCGCAGCCGAGCCCGGTTCGCGCGTCTCTGACGTAATGGTTGGTGGTGAGCCGATTGATCTTGCCGCGACTTATGGTGTTGTCTCCAACAACTACGTCCGCAACGGCGGTGATGGATACGCGATGTTCGAGGACGCGATGAACGCTTACGACTTCGGCCCGGATCTGGCGGATGTCACGGCAGAATACATCGCCGCGAACGCACCTTATCAGCCCTACACGGATGGGCGCATCACAATGAAATAAGCCCACGGGCTTTGCAAACGGCGCGCCGCGGGCAACCGCGGCGCGTTTTGCGCTTCCCACCTTGTGAAAGTGCTGCGTAACCGCTGGGCAAACCGCCTGAAAACGCACAATTTTTCGGCGATGCGTTTGCATGATCTGACAAAGCGCTGCGTCGCGCATGTATGTCCGCTAACGACCTGACATTCACACAATATGAGCACGAACCTGCGTATTCTTGTTGTCGAGTCAGACCAAAACCGTGTGCGCGACATCGTTGATGCGCTGGGTGCCGCAGGATGGCGCGATGTCAAAGCACTTGCCAATGTGGCGGGGCTGCAGCGCACGGTATCGGAGTTTCAGCCTGATATCGTGCTGATTGATCTGGCCAACCCGGATCGGGACACACTGGAACACATCTCTTATGTCACCCAGACGGAAAAGCGGGCGGTCGCGCTTTTCGTCGATCAGACCGATGATGCCCTTACGCAAGCGGCGTTGAACGCTGGTGTCAGCGCCTATGTGGTGGATGGGCTGCAAATGAACCGGATCAAGCCGGTACTGGAAACGGCCATTGCCCGGTTCAAGATCATGCGCCAGATGCAGTCGGAACTGGATGCAGCCAAACAGGCGCTGGAAGATCGCAAGACGATTGATCGGGCCAAGGGTATCCTGATGCGCCAGCGCGGATTGAGCGAGGACGACGCCTACAAGCTCATGCGCAAGGCGGCAATGGATCAAGGGCGCAAAGTGATTGAAGTCGCGCAGGCTCTGGTAACGGCGGCGGATCTTTTGTCATGACCGGCACCGTTCTGAATTGCGGCTATGTCCCGCTGGTCGATTGCGCCCCACTGGTTCTGGCCAAGGAACTGGGGTTCGCATCCGAAGAAGGGCTGGATCTGAACCTCATCCGCCAACCGTCATGGTCGGCCCTGCGCGATATGCTGGCGTTGGGGCATCTGGATGCGGCACAGATGCTGTCGCCCATGCCGGTTGCCATGTCGATAGGGCGGGGTGGGTTGGCAGCAAAGATCGACACGCTGATGGTGCTATCGGTGAACGGCACAGTCTTTGGCGTTTCAGCGGCACTTGCGGCTGACTTGGGTGCTGTGCCCTTTGGTGACGCAAGGGCCGTGCTTGACCGGATCGCGGCGCGCGACGGGCCGCCGCTGCGGATCGGGGTGCCGTTTCATTACTCTATGCACCGGCTGCTGCTGTCCTACTGGACCTCGGCCGCACCGCAGCTAAAGATAGAAGAGATCACCGTGCCGCCCCCGCGCATGGCCGATGCCGTTGCCGAAGGGCATGTCGATGCGTTCTGGGTGGGTGAACCCTGGGGCAGCGTCGCTGTGCAGCGCGGCGTGGGTCAGTTGATGATGACAGGCAGGGATGTTTGGCAATTCGCCCCTGAAAAGGTGCTTGCCGCCAGACATGACTGGGTTGCCACCAATGACGATACAGTGCGTCGACTGATGCGCGCGGTCTTTCACGCCGCGAAATGGCTGGACGCGAAACGCAACAAACCGCTGGCCGTCGAAATCCTCGGGCGGAGTGAGCATCTGAGCCTGTCATCGGACCTGGTCGACCCCGCCGTGACAGGGCATATCACACCCAAGGCCGGCGCCCATCCGGTCGCGGTCGACCGGTTCCTGCAATTCCACAAGAACGCCGCCAGCTTTCCATGGCGCAGTCAGGCGGCGTGGATCGCGCATCATTTGGGTGCCGATGTTGCAGATGTGAAAAAGGCCAAGGGATGTTTTCGCACCGACCTCTATCGCCGGAATCTGGCCGATATCCGGGCAGATATGCCCGGCGCATCTGAAAAGGTTGAAGGATCGCTTCAGTTCGAAACGGCTGTTGCGTCGTCGCGCGGACATATGATTCTGGCACCCGACGCCTTTTTTGATGGCAGAACCTTCGATTTCGCCGGGTCAGATAGCTGAAATTTTATGCACTTTCTGCATTGCGGCACAAAACGATGCGGCGACGCAGAAAAATGATTGCCTGAACGGTCCGGGTTCAGGATCATGATTGTGAAGGGCAAAGCTGCCCGACTTCATGCACATGCCAACGCAGGCAGTGCAACATCAAGAGCAAAGCCGCTCGTATGGATCACGGACCTCCTCCCCCGTGACACATGCGTGCGGCTTTTTTGTTTTGTCCGACAGGGCCCGAATAAGGAAGTAAAGATGAAGACAGCATTTACAGCAGTACTCGCGACAACCAGCCTGATCGCGACAACCGCGTCGGCCGACATGCTTGACCTTGAAAAAGAAGATCTGACGCTTGGCTTTATCAAGCTCACCGATATGGCCCCTTTGGCTGTCGCGTATGAGCTGGGCTATTTCGAGGATGAAGGATTGTTCGTCACGCTCGAAGCGCAGGCGAACTGGAAAGTGCTGCTTGATGGCGTGATCAGCGGCCAGCTTGACGGCGCGCATATGCTGGCCGGGCAGCCATTGGCCGCGACCATTGGGTATGGAACCGAGGCGCATATCATCACGCCATTTTCGATGGACCTGAACGGCAATGCGATCACGGTTTCCAATGAAATCTGGGAAGAGATGAAGCCGAACGTGCCGTTGATGGATGATGGCCGCCCGCAGCACCCGATCAGCGCAAGTGCGTTGGCCCCTGTGGTTGAGGACTACAAGGATCAGGGCATCCCATTCAACATGGGCATGGTCTTTCCCGTTTCGACCCACAATTACGAAATCCGTTACTGGCTGGCAGCCGGTGGTCTGGAACCCGGATATTACTCACCGCAGGATATCTCGGGCCAGATCGGCGCTGATGTCCTGCTGTCTGTGACCCCGCCGCCGCAAATGCCCGCCACGATGGAGGCCGGCACGATCTTTGGCTACGCGGTGGGTGAGCCGTGGAACCAGCAGGCCGTGTTCAAGGGCATCGGCGTGCCGGTCATCACGGACTACGACATGTGGAAGAACAATCCTGAAAAGGTGATCGGCATCACCGCTGAATTCGCCGAGGAAAATCCCAACACCACGCTCGCCTTGACCAAGGCACTGATCCGCGCGGCGATCTGGCTGGATGAAAACGACAACGCCAACCGGCCCGAAGCGGTCGAGATGCTGTCGCGCCCCGAATATGTCGGCGCGGATTATGACGTGATCGCCAACTCCATGACGGGCTTCTTCGAATTCGAGAAGGGGGATGTGCGTCCTGCACCCGATTTCAACGTCTTCTTCCGCTACAATGCGACCTATCCGTTCTATTCGGACGCTATCTGGTACCTGACCCAGATGCGCCGCTGGGGCCAGATTGCCGAAACCAAGCCTGATGAATGGTATTTCGAAACCGCAGCCGAGGTCTATCGCCCCGACATCTATCTGCAAGCCGCACGCATGCTGGTCGACGAAGGTCTGGCGAACGAAGCTGACTTTCCATGGGACAGCGACGGGTTCAAAGAGCCGACCCCTGCAGGCGATATCATTGACAGCATCGGCTACGATGGCCGCACCCCCAACGCCTATATCGACAGCCTGCCGATCGGCCTGAAAAGCGGACAGACCGTCGTGGGCAGCGAAATCCAGGGCTAAGCCGGCAATACGAAACGTATGTACGCTGTATGTACGGCGTACATACGCAGTCTGTACGCCAACAAACTGAGGCATCATCATGACCGCAATCGACCCAGATACACTCGACATCGAAGCCCGCCGCGCGCGCCGCTTCACCCGGATCAACAAAGCTGATGCATGGTTTCAGGTTATGGGCCTTGCATGGCTGACGCCGATCCTCAAAGCGCTGGCTGGCGACAATCCAAGGGCGCAACTGTCTGAAATCTGGCGCCTTTTGGGCGTGCCCGTTTTGGCCATTGGGCTTTTCCTGCTGGCCTGGGGTACCCTTGCACCCAAGGTGCAGACATCGCTTGGCGCCGTCCCCGGCCCGGTTCAGGTGTGGGAACAGGTGGGTGCATTGCACGCCGACGCCCTGCGCGAAGCCGAGAAAGAAGCTGCCTTTTACGAACGTCAGGATGCCCGCAACGCCGAACACATCGCCAACGGCGACACCGACCGCGTGCGCGACCGGGTTTATACTGGAAAACCAACATATTACGATCAAATCTGGACCAGTATTCAAACCGTCTTTTTCGGTTTCCTGCTCGCCTCAATCATCGCCATCCCACTGGGCATCATGGCGGGGCTAAGTGCGACAGCTAACGCCGCGCTGAACCCGCTGATCCAGATTTTCAAACCTGTCTCGCCTTTGGCCTGGCTGCCCATTGTGACGATGATCGTCTCGGCCACCTACGCCAATGACGGGTTATTCGCGAAGTCGTTTCTCGTCTCCGCGATCACGGTCACCCTGTGTTCGCTTTGGCCTACGCTGATCAACACTGCATTGGGTGTCGCGAGCATCGACAAGGACCTCGTGAACGTCTCCAAGGTGTTGAAAATGAACACCTATACCAAGATCACAAAGTTGGTCCTACCGTCGGCTCTACCGCTGATCTTCACCGGCCTGCGTCTGTCGCTGGGGGTTGGTTGGATGGTGCTGATCGCCGCCGAAATGCTGGCGCAAAACCCCGGCCTTGGCAAATTCGTCTGGGACGAATTCCAGAACGGATCGTCCCAATCGCTGGCCCGGATCATGGTGGCCGTGCTGACCATCGGGATCATCGGCTTCATCCTCGACCGGATCATGTATGCGCTCCAGTCGCTCTTTACCTTCACGAATAATCGGTGAGCGACATGAGCATTCTGAAACTTGAGAACGTTTCCAAGAGCTTCGGTGAAGGCATCCGTGCCACTGCCGTTCTGAAAGACATCAACCTTGAAGTGGCGAAGGGGGAGTTTCTTGTTCTCCTCGGGTTTTCCGGCACGGGCAAGACGACGTTGATCAACATGCTCGCCGGGCTGGATACACCGACGAAAGGCAGAGCCACGTTCAAAGGCGCGCCGATCACCGAACCGGGGCCGGAGCGGGGGGTGATCTTTCAAAGCTATTCGCTGATGCCGTGGCTGACTGTCAGCGGCAACGTGGGGCTTGCTGTCGATACGGTGTTCCCCAAACTCAGCAAGGTGGAGCGGGCTGAGAAGGTCGCCCATTACGTCAAGATGGTAGGCCTTAGCCACGCCGCGACACGCCGCCCCGCGGAACTGTCTGGCGGTATGCGCCAACGTGTTAACGTAGCCCGGGCGCTGGCGATGAACCCGGAAGTCCTGCTGCTGGATGAACCGCTTTCCGCCCTTGATGCGCTGACGCGCGCCAATCTGGCCGATGAGATTGAACACATCTGGGAGGCTGACAAGAAAACCTGCGTGCTGATCACCAACGATGTGGATGAGGCGATCATCCTAGCCGACCGTATCATCGCACTGAACCCGGACGGGACGCTGGGTGAGGAATTCAAGGTCAGTATCCCGCGTCCGCGTGACCGCATTGCGATGAACCATAATGAGACGTTCAAGCGTCTGCGTGCGGACGTGACCACTTATCTGATGGATGTGGGGATCGAGGCGAAAGTTGAAGGCACGCGACTGTTGCCGGATGTGACACCGATACACGGGGTGCCTGCGGCAGTGGCTAAATCGCAGGAAGGGATGATCGAAAACCGCTTCCTTGATTTTTCACAGCTCGACAAAGTGTATCCAACGCCCAAAGGGCCGCTGACAGTGGTCGAAAACTTCGATCTGAAGATCAACAAGGGCGAATTTATCAGTCTGATAGGCCATTCCGGCTGCGGCAAATCCACGGTTCTGACTATGGCTGCGGGTCTGAATGACATCAGCAAAGGGGCGATCAAACTGGATGGTCGCCATGTGGAAGGGGCCGACCCTGAACGCGCTGTAGTGTTTCAGTCGCCCAATCTGTTCCCGTGGCTCACAGCCAAGGAAAACGTGGCGATCGGGGTAGACAAGGTCTACCCCCGCGCATCCCGTGCCGAACGGCAGGATGTGGTCGAATACTATCTGGAACGCGTGGGTCTGGCTGACGCGATGGACAAGAGTGCGGCGGACTTGTCCAACGGTATGAAACAGCGCGTCGGCATTGCGCGGGCCTTTGCCCTGTCGCCGAAACTGCTTTTGCTGGATGAACCCTTTGGCATGCTCGACAGCCTGACGCGCTGGGAATTGCAAGAGGTGCTGATGGAGGTCTGGTCGCGCACCAAAGTGACCGCCATCTGCGTCACGCATGATGTGGACGAGGCGATTTTACTGGCCGATCGCGTTGTCATGATGACCAACGGCCCACAGGCCACTATCGGCAAGATCACGGATGTCGATCTGCCGCGGCCCCGCACCCGCAAGGCGCTGCTGGAGCACCCTGACTATTACGCATACCGGCAGGAGGTTCTCGATTTCCTAGAGGAATATGAACATGGCGCGAAACCCAAACCGAAACCCAAAGCCATCGCGGCGGAGTAGGACATGACCCGGAAACTCATCGTGATAGGGGCAGGTATGGCCACAGGCCGCGCGCTGGAACATCTGTTCGACGCAGGCGCGGACTATGACGTTACTCTGTTCAATGCTGAACCACGCGGGAACTATAACCGCATCATGCTGTCGCCGGTTCTGTCGGGTGAAAAGACCTATGAAGAGATCGTGACCCATGACGCAGAATGGTACGCGACCAATGGCGTCACCTGCCGTTTTGGCGAGCGTGTGGCACAGATTGACCGCGCGGCCAAAACAGTCACTGCCGAAAACGGCGATGTGCTGGCTTATGACAAGTTGCTGTTTGGCACCGGCTCTAATCCCTTCATGATCCCGTTGCCGGGGCATGATCTGGAAGGGGTTATCGCCTATCGCGATCTGGAAGACACCGAGCGGATGATGGCGCTGGGCCCTGACAACAAGGTCGTCGTGATCGGTGGCGGTCTGTTGGGTCTAGAGGCCGCTGCTGGGATGGCCGCACGCGGTGTCGATGTGACCGTCGTGCATATCATGGGCCACCTGATGGAGCGGCAGCTGGATGAAGCTGCCGGATACCTTTTGCGCAAGGCGCTGGTGGACAAGGGCATCACTGTCAAATGCTCGGCCAACTCCAAGGAAATCCTGGGAGATAATGGGCATGTCAAAGCGCTCTTGCTTGATGATGGCACGGAATTGCCATGCGACCTCTTGGTCATGGCGGTGGGGATCCGCCCCAATGTGAAGCTGGCACAAGAGGCCGGGTTGGCCGTGGGCAAAGGTATCCATGTGGATGATCAGATGGTCACATCCAACCCGGATATCCTTGCCGTGGGAGAATGTGTGGAGCATGACGGGGCGATCTTTGGCCTTGTCGCGCCGCTTTATGATCAGGCCAAGGTTGTCGCCGGGACCCTGATGGGCGAGGAGGCCCAGTTCGTTCAAAAGGAACTGTCAACGAAGCTGAAAGTCACAGGCTGTGACCTGTTCAGCGCGGGCGACTTTGCAGATGGGGACGGGCGCGAAGACATCGTGTTCCGCGACCCGGCACGCGGGGTGTACCGCCGCCTGATCGTTGAAAACAACGTGGTGATCGGGGCGGTCATGTACGGCGATACCGCCGACAGCAACTGGTTCTTCGGGCTGATCCGGGACAAGACCGATATCTCGGACATGCGCGACACGCTGATCTTTGGCCCGGCCTATCAAGGGGGGACCCCCCTGGACCCTTTAGCAGCTGTTGCAGCCTTACCGCGTGATGCGGAGATCTGTGGCTGCAACGGTATCTGCAAAGGGCAAATCGAAGACGCAATCGCGGCGGGCGCCACCGATCTGGGCGCCGTGCGGGCAACTACCAAGGCATCGGGGTCCTGCGGGACTTGTACCGGGCTGGTCGAACAGGTGCTGGCGGTAACGCTGGGCGACGATTTTGTCATGCCTGCCGCGCAATCCATCTGCGCCTGTACCGATATGACCCACGAAGACGTGCGGCGCATGATCAAATCGCGCGCGCTGAAATCAATGCCAGCCGTCTGGCAGGAATGCGGGTGGAAAACATCCTGCGGCTGTCACGTGTGCCGTCCGGCCTTGAATTTCTATCTGTTGGCGGATTGGCCGTTGGACTATGCCGACGACCCGCAAAGCCGTTTCATCAACGAACGCAAACACGCGAATATCCAAAAGGACGGGACCTTCAGCGTGGTGCCACGCATGTGGGGTGGGATTACCACACCGGATGAATTACGCGCGATTGCCGATGCTGCGGACAAATACGCCGTGCCGACCGTCAAGGTCACGGGCGGTCAGCGCATTGACCTGCTTGGTGTGCGCAGCGAGGACCTTCCGCATATCTGGGCCGATCTGAACGCGGCGGGCATGGTGTCGGGTCATGCCTATTCCAAGGGGCTGCGTACCGTAAAGACGTGCGTGGGGACCGACCATTGTCGCTTTGGCACGCAGGACAGCACCGGTCTGGGTATCAAGCTGGAAAAGACGCTTTGGGGGTCCTGGACCCCGCATAAGCTGAAGCTCGCCGTCTCGGGCTGCCCGCGCAATTGTGCAGAGGCGACATGCAAGGATATCGGCGTTGTTTGCGTCGACAGCGGCTATCAGGTCAGCATCGGCGGGGCCGCTGGCATGGATGTCAAGGAAACCGAGCTGCTGGTGCAGGTCCCGACCGAGGACGAGGTGATCGCTGTGATCAAGGCGGTCACGCAGTTGTACCGCGAAAATGCCAAATATCTTGACCGGATCTACAAATGGATGGCCAAGGTCGGGCTTGAATGGATCAAAGAGCAGATCAATAACCTTGAGACGCGGCAGGCGCTGGTCGATCGCTTTGAGTTGAGCCAGTCGATCTATCGCAAAGACCCATGGGCCGAGCATGCCAAGACCAATGCGGACAGCTATCAGCCGCTTGCCAATCTTTCGCTGGAGGCTGCGGAATGACCAACTGGATCGACATCGCGGCACTGGACGACATCCCGCAACGCGGTGCGCGGGTGGTCAAAACATCCGAAGGCTGTGTCGCGGTTTTTCGCACCGCTGAGGACGAAATCTTTGCCCTGAACAATGCCTGCCCACATAAGGCCGGGCCTTTGGCCGAGGGGATCGTACATGGTAAATCGGTCACTTGCCCGCTGCATAACTGGGTGATCTCGCTTGAAACCGGACTGGCGCAAGGGGAGGACACAGGCCAAGTTGCCACCTATCCGGCCCGCGTCGAAAACGGGCGTATTCTGCTGGACCGGTCGTTTCTGCGCGCACGGGCGGCGGCATGAACCTGACCCGCACCACTTGTCCTTATTGTGGCGTCGGGTGCGGTGTTCTGGCCGGGGCTGACGGCACCATCAAAGGTGATACCGATCATCCAGCGAATTTCGGGCGGCTCTGTTCCAAAGGGGCGGCGCTGGGCGAGACGATTGATCTGGACGGCCGACTTTTGCACCCGAAGATCGGTGGACAACGGGCAAACTGGGATACTGCCCTTGATTTGGTGGCGCAGAAATTCGGTGACGCGATTGCTTCATACGGACCTGACAGCGTGGCATTCTATGCCTCCGGCCAATTGCTGACCGAGGATTACTACGTTGCCAACAAGCTGATGAAGGGCTTCATCGGGTCGGCAAATATCGACACGAATTCAAGGCTTTGCATGGCGTCATCCGTGGCCGGGCACAAGCGCGCATTTGGCACGGATACCGTCCCCGGCACTTACGCTGACCTCGAACAGGCGGACCTGATCGTGCTCGTCGGATCGAACCTCGCCTGGTGTCATCCCGTACTGTTTCAGCGCATCGCGGCGGCGAAAGAGAAGCGGCCCCGGATGCGGGTGGTCAATATTGATCCTCGCCGCACGGCCACAACGGATCTTGCAGATTTGCACCTGCAAATCGCGCCTGATGCAGATGTCGCCCTTTTCAACGGGTTGCTGGCTCATCTTGCGGATCACGACAAACTGGACCGGGATTTTGTCAAAAACCACGTGAACGGCACGGCGGATGCCATCGCAGCAGCCCGCCAATCGGACATAGCCGATACAGGGTTATCTGCCGAGGACCTGAGCTGGTTCTACAGCCTGTGGGCAGACACCGAAAAGGTCGTCACCGTCTATTCCCAAGGTGTGAACCAGTCGCAATGCGGGACCGACAAGGTCAATGCGATCCTGAATTGCCATCTGGCCACGGGACGTATCGGAAAACCCGGCATGGGTCCGTTCTCGGTCACAGGGCAGCCTAACGCGATGGGCGGACGCGAGGTCGGCGGGCTGGCAAACATGCTTGCCAACCATCTTGAGCTGGACAATCCCGACCATCGCAAAGCGGTGCAGGATTTCTGGGACAGCCCGGCGATTTGCACCCAGCCCGGGCTGAAAGCGGTTGATCTGTTCAAGGCCTGCGCCAGCGGCGATATCAAGGCGTTGTGGATCATGTCGACGAACCCGGCTGTGTCGTTGCCTGATGCGGATGGTGTCGCTGCAGCCATCGCGAATGTGCCCTTTGTGGTGACTTCTGACATCATGGAGAAGACAGACACAAACGATCTGGCACATGTCTGCCTGCCCGCAACGGGCTGGGGCGAAAAGGATGGAACCGTTACCAACTCCGAACGACGCATATCGCGGCAACGAGCCTTTTTGCCCGCACCTGGGCAGGCGCGCCCTGACTGGGCGATCATCAGCGATGTGGCCACGCGCATGGGCTTTGGGGCGGCGTTTGCCTACCAAAAACCAGCGGATGTCTTTGCGGAATACGTGGCGCTTGACGCCGCCACATCGCATTTCACGCGCGATCTGGATCTGAGCATCTTTGCTGATGCCGATTACGCGGGTCTGATGCCGACCCAATGGCCGCGCGATGATCATCGTTTCTTCGCGGACGGACAGTTTTATCACCCCGACGGCAAGGCGCGGATGATCGCGGTGAAGGCACCGGCCATGTCCCGCAACCGCTTTACGCTGAACACCGGGCGCAATCGCGACCAGTGGCACACGATGACCCGCACCGGAAAATCTGCGCGATTGGGCCGCCATATGGCCGAGCCATATGTCGAGATACACCCAGGCGACGCAACTGCGCTTGGGGTGGGTTTGGGCGATCTGATCCGGGTGGAAAACATCTATGGCAGCACCATTTTGCGTGCGCTGGTCACGCCGCGTATCGCGCGCGGGCAGCTTTTTGCGCCGATGCACTGGACCCGCCAGCAAACCACACATGGCATGGTCAATAGCGTGACGACGCCCATCACCGATCCGGTCTCGGGTCAGCCTGCGTTGAAGGCGGGTGCTGTCAGCGCGAGCGTCTACCACGCTAAATGGTACGGGTTTTTGGCATGCGCCACTGCGTTGGTGCCGCAAACACCCTATGCCGCCATTGCACGCACGCCGACCGGTTGGCAGGCCGAACTGGCAGGGCACAAAACCCCGACCGATTGGGCGCATGAGGTCCGTTCGCTTAGCGGGTTGCGCAGTGGCACAACCTCATCCCAGACCGACCCCGCGACCGGTTATGTCCGGATCGCGATCCAGATCGATGGGCGCATCGCAGCTGTTTTCTTTGCCTCACCGAAACCTGTTGTCCTGTCCCGTGCGGCAGCTATCGCCTGTATCGGTACGGATGTTGCTCCTCTCAAAGCCCTGGCCGGGCGGCACCCGGCGGACCGACCAGACCCCGGTGCGGTGGTTTGCGCCTGTTTTGATGTCGGGCGGAATACCTTGCTGACAGCAGCGGCAAATGGCGCGCGTAGCGTGGCGGCGCTAGGCGTCGTAACTTGTGCAGGCACGAATTGCGGGTCCTGCAAACCCGAACTCGCCGCCCTTCTGGCAGAGGCATCGCTTTCGATGGCGGCGGAATGAGCCTGGCACCCTATGTCCAGATCGTCGCGCGCGGTAAGGGGCGTGCAAGGGCGATGACGCTGGAAGAGGCGCAAGAGGCGATGACCCTGATCCTGCAGGGCAACGCAGCACCCGAGGCAGTCGGCGCGCTGCTTATGGTCATGCGCTTGCGTGGTGAAACCGCGGCCGAGATTGCAGGTTTTACCGCAGCTTTGCGCGCGCATATGTGCGGCGCACTGCCGCCCGCCGATCTTGATTGGCCCTCTTACTCCGCTGGGCGCAGTCGCGGTGCGCCGCTGTTCTTGCTGGCCGCGCGTTTGGTCGGGCAGGCGGGATACACGATTTCCATGCATGGCTGGAATTCCCACCAAGACGCGGCAGCATCCCTGCGCGACGCGCTTGATCTGGCGGGACCGCAGGTGCGCTACAGCCCGCTTGAAGCCCTTTGCCCCGCGGCTTTCAGGCTGTTGAAACTGCGCGATACGTTTGGTTTGCGATCCTGTTTCAACACGGTGTTGCGCATGTGGAACCCGTCGCAGGCACAAGCGACGGTGCAGGGGGTCTTTCACCCGTCCTACCGCAGCTTGCAGGCCCAGGCTGCCGCGATGCTTGGCCAGCAGGATCTGACCATCATCAAAGGCGGCGGTGGTGAATTTGAACGGCATCCCGGCAAGGATATCGCACTGTTTGGCCTACGCGATGGGGCGCATGTCGCAGAATCCGCACCCTCGATCATGGATGCAACCCGGCGCCTGCATGACGAAAGCAATGCCATTGATCTGCGCGCGATATGGCAGGGAACGCTGCAGGACCCGTTTGCTATTGCCACGGTCACAGGCACAGCGGCGCTGGCCCTTTGGACATTGAAGGCCGCACCCACCATCGGTGCCGCCCAAAACATGGCTGACAATCTCTGGATCACCCGCCACCAACAAGAAAGTCTTTCCGCATGAAGACTTTTCCGATGTTCCTTCAAATGGCCGGTCGCCGCGTCGTCATTGCAGGCGGACAGGAACAGGCCGCACAAAAGGCCCGGCTGATCCTGAAGACCGAGGCGCAGGTGACGATCCTTGCCCCCAATCTGGATGATGAGCTTGCCGGCTTGGCCGGGCAAGGTCGCGTGATCCACGACGCCGGCCCAATCAAGCCTGCCAGCTTTGCAGACACGGCCCTTGTCTTTGTCGCAACCGGCTGCCCGGGTGCCGACATGGCTTTGCATGCACTGGCCAAGGCCGCTGGGGCGACTGTGAATGTCGTGGACCAGCCCGCGCTTTGCGATGCGATCACGCCTTCTATCGTCGATCGTGATCCGGTGGTTGTGGCTATCGGGACCGAAGGCACCGCCCCGGTGCTGGCCCGGCAGATCAAAACCAGGCTGGAGGAGGTACTGGAACCGCGTCTTGGCGATCTGGCAAGCCTTGCCGGGCGGTTGCGCGGTGCGGCGGCGGCGCGTCTTGCGCCACGTGCACGGCGCGATTTGTGGCGTTGGGTGTTTAGTGACAGCCCGCGTCGTCTGTTTGCCAGCGGTGCAGAACGGGAGGCGGCCAGACTGATCAAGACCGCGATTGAAACCGGGGAGTTCGGACAAACTTCCGGCGGCAGTGTCAGCCTTGTTGGTGCGGGCCCGGGTGCAAAGGACCTGATCACGCTGCGCGGTGTCCAGCGGCTGCAAGAGGCGGATGTGATCTACTATGATCGGCTGTTGGAGCCTGAAATCCTTGAACTGGCCCGCCGCGACGCAGAGCGTATCTATGTGGGCAAGGCACCCGGATGCCATAGCTGGCCGCAGGAAAAAATCACGCAGACGCTGGTTGCGGCGGCCCAGCGGGGGCAACGGGTTGTGCGGCTGAAATGCGGTGATCCGGGTATTTTCGGACGCAGCACCGAAGAAATACGCGCGCTGAAGGAAAGCGGTATCGCGGTTGAGATTGTCCCGGGCGTGACAGCCGCCTGTGCTGCAGCTGCAGCCATTGGCGAAAGCCTGACGGAACGCGGTGAAATCAACGCGCTGACGCTGACGACAGGTCATTTGCAAGATGGTTTTGCGGTGCCTGAGGCCATTCGCGACCTCAGACCGGGGGGCTGTGTCGCGCTTTACATGGCTGCCGGTGCGGCCCGCGATATCTCGGCGCAGCTGCTGCACACCCATCACGGCATCCCGCTTGAAATCAGGATCGTGGCCAAGGCCCAGCGGGCAGGGCAGATCAGCGCATCCTGCAATGTCGCAGTGATCGCGGCAACACTGGACCGCTATCAGATCACCGGAACCGCTATCCTGTTGGTACGCTGGCCGCTGAGCGTGCCGGACACGCGATCCAGCGTTGATACCCCGTCAATTGCCATGTTGGCCTAGGCCGCGACATTCAGTGCGCTTGAAACGCGGAGTTCAGAGCTAGGTCCTTGTTCACAGGCAACGCGAGCACGGAACATGGCCCAGTCGGCAAAAAACAATCTGGCGATTTACGATGATGTGGCGCACCAATGGTGGTCTGATGATATCCGTTGGGTGCGGACGCTGAAAAACATGGTGCCGGGCCGTTTGGCATGGTTCGACCAGATGATTGATTGGGACGGCAAAAGCATTCTTGATCTGGGCTGCGCAGGCGGGTTCATGGCCGAGGCGCTTGATGATCGGGGGGCAAAAGTCACTGGCATCGACCCCGCAAGTGATGCCATTGCCGCAGCACGTGCGCATGCCGACGCAAACGGGCGTCACATCATATATGACGTTGGCGTGGGTGAGGCGTTGCCATACAAGGATGCATCTTTTGACGCGGTTGTCTGCGTGGATGTTTTGGAGCATGTCAGCGACCTCGCGCAGGTTATCCGTGAAATTGCGCGCGTCTTGCGTCCCGGTGGGGTGCTTTTCTTCGACACGATCAATCGTAATCCCATCGCGCGATTTGTCACGATCACGATGGCCGAGGATGTGTTGCGCATATTGCCAAAAGGCACGCATGACCCGGCAATGTTCATCAAACCGTCCGAGCTGCGGAACCAATTGCAGCAGGCGGGGTTTGTGCCTGGAAAAACCGTCGGTCTTGGCCCAAGCGGCATCAACAGACGGGGCGATTTCATTTTTGGCCGTTTGCCCGGCACATTCGTGATTTTCATGGGCACCGCGCAAAAGCCCAAAACTGAAGCGTAAAGCAGGAGCAAGCCATGACAGACCCGAGTAAACCAACACCCCAGACCGCACGCTTTGACCGCATGTGCGCGTACCTTGAACATGCAGCGTCCAACCCCGCGCGGGTAAAGCCCGAAATGCAGCGCGGTGATCTCAACCTTGCCAAGGATGGCGCGCAACATCGCCGCTATCACACGCTGTACGAAGACCTTCAGAATTGACCAAACGCGTTTTGATCATGGGGGCGACCTCGGGCATTGGCCGACATGCGGTTGATGCTGTGCTGTCCAAACAGATGATCGCACGGGCCTTTGCGCGCAGCGCCGACAATCTTGAGCCACAAGAGAGGCTTGAGATTGTCGCTAGTGACGCCCTTGTGCCTGCAGATGTGGCCGCGGCCCTGAATGATGTCGACGCGGTGATCTATGCACTAGGGATCAAGGAGAGCGTGGCAATGCTGTGGCAACCCGTCCCCCTGTTTTCGCAGTCGACACAGATCTTGCTAGAGCAGATGGAAAAGGCACAAGTCAAACGTCTGATCGTTGTGACGGGATTTGGGGCGGGGCGTAGCAAAAACGCGATGAGCCGGATTGAACGGTTAGGCCATCGCGCGATCCTGGGGCGGCCCTATGCGGACAAAGACGTGCAAGAAGACATGATCATGCAGAGCGCGACAGATTGGACCATCGTGCGCCCGGTGATCCTGACCAACAACAAAAATACCGGATCGTACCGGGTTCTGCGCGACCAAAAAGAATGGCGTAACGGTCTGATCTCACGGATGGCGGTGGCAGATTATCTGGCCGCAGCTGTTGACGACCCTCAGGATATTCGCCGGGACGTGGTTCTGGCGCGCTGACCATCCGCAGTTGGAAAGGGCATCCTTTACCGGTGATAAATACTGCATCATCACGAAGTTTTTCAGGTCAACTCCGCCAAGTGCAAACGCGATATGAGCGGTATCGCAGTAAACGGCGTCGCGGCAAAATCCACTGCATGTGCTTCTTGACCTCACATCGAAGGTAAAATACCTAGCACAGCAGCAACGCGGGCGTTGTGTAATGGTAAGACCTCAGCCTTCCAAGCTGATGATACGGGTTCGATTCCCGTCGCCCGCTCCAATACTTCCTATCAGTATGGATTGACGCACATACCCAGCCTTTGCTTGTGTAAGGCGCTTCCCGGTTTTATGTGAGGCTGACCCACGACAAAGGACGCCCGATGGCAGACCCGAAAAACCAAGCTCCAGAAGACCGGCCTGTTGGCAAAAGGGTCAGCGCGTTGCGCGCGCTTTGGCCATTTATGAAGCCTTACAAGCTGAACATGTTCGGGGCCGGGTTTGCACTGGTGTTCACGGCGATGGTCTCGCTCAGCGTGCCGATTGCAGCGGGGCAGGTCGTGGATGCCTTTGGCCTGACGACAGGGGAGATTGGTCAGCATTTCGTGACCATGCTGACGATTGCAGGTCTGCTCGCTTTGGGGACGGCATCGCGATATTACCTTGTGACGCGTCTGGGTGAACGTGTGGTCGCCGATATCCGCAAGGCCGTGTTCAAGCGGATGATCGGGATGAGCCCCGCATTCTATGAAAAGATCATGACCGGCGAGGTGCTGAGCCGGATCACCACCGACACGACGCTGATCCTGTCGGTGATCGGCAGTTCCGCGTCGATTGCGCTGCGCAATATCCTGTTGTTCATCGGTGGCGTGATCCTGATGCTGATGACATCCGTAAAGATGAGCCTCATGGTATTGTGGCCGATCCCGGTTGTTCTGTTTCCGATCATCTTTATCGGGCGGCGTGTGCGTAGCCTTTCGCGCGAAAACCAGGATCTGATCGCTGAATCCAGCGGTGGTGCATCCGAGCAATTGCTGTCTGCCCAGACCGTGCAGGCCTTTACACATGAGGAACTGAGCCGCGTCAAATTCGATGATGTAACCGAGCAAAGCTATCGGTCCGCCCGCCGTCGCATCATCACGCGGGCGATGCTGACCGCCATTGTCATCTTTATGGTGTTCGCCGCCATCGTGCTGTTCTTGCAGATGGGATCACAAGACGTCAGCGCCGGTGTGATCACCGAAGGCGGCTTGGTGCAGTTCCTGATCTACACGATTATGGTCGGCGGCGCAGTTGCCGCATTGTCTGAGGTGTGGGGCGAATTGCAGCGCGCGGCAGGGGCGACCGAACGCCTGATCGAGTTGTTGACGATCGAAGATGCCGTGCAGGACCCCGCCAATCCACGGCCTGTCCCAATGCCTGTCAAAGGTGCGCTGAAATTCGACAATGTGCGGTTCAGCTATCCCTCACGTCCCGATATCTCGGCGCTTGGCGGGATCGATCTTGACATTGCACCGGGGGAGACCGTTGCACTGGTTGGCCCATCAGGTGCCGGCAAAAGCACGATCATCCAGATGGTGCAGCGGTTCTATGATCCGCAAGAGGGTGCGGTGCTGATCGACGGTATTGATCTGCGCCACATGCTGCGGACGGAATTCCGCAAGCATATCGCACTTGTTCCGCAAGACCCGGTTATCTTTGCCGATACCGCGCGTGAAAATATCCGTTTCGGACGGCCCGACGCAACCGATGCCGAAGTTGAAGAGGCCGCGAAAGCCGCCGCTGCGCATGATTTCCTGACCCTGCTACCTGATGGCTATGAAAGCTATGTAGGCGAACGCGGCGTGATGCTGTCAGGCGGGCAAAAACAGCGGATCGCAATCGCCCGTGCGATTTTGCGCGACGCACCGATCCTCTTGCTGGACGAAGCCACCAGCGCATTGGACGCCGAAAGTGAATATGCCGTGCAGCGCGCGGTGGAGGATCTTGCAAAAACCCGCACGACGCTGATCGTGGCCCACCGGCTTGCCACCGTGAAAAAGGCCGACCGCATCATCGTCTTTGAAGAAGGACAGATCGTGGCCCAAGGCACCCATGACGCCCTTGTGGCGCAGGGCGGGCTTTATGCACGGCTCGCGCGGCTGCAATTCACCGAAGGTTTGGCCGCCGAATAGCGAATTTTCGCAGCGTCAGCCTTGTGATTGTCCCAATCTTTGACCAACCTGCATTGTCAGGGAGAAGACGTCACATCAGATGACCGGACAATAATAAGGGGAGGAGACGACATGACCTATGCGACTGTCGCGGACCGCAATGCGATCGAAGACGAAATGCCATGGGACGCACGGCCATTGCCGACCACGACCTATGCACAGCTGACCGAGACCGCCAGCAAGTTTGGCGACCGCAAGGCCACCAGTTTCAGTCTGCTTTCTGATCCCGGTGCCAAATGCGAAACGCTCACCTGGAACGAACTGCGCGACAAGACCGGGCAGGCGGCCAACATGTTCCGTGCTCTTGGCGTTGGCGAAAATGACGTTGTCGCCTATCTGATGCCCAATGCCACCGAAACTATCTTGACCTATCTTGGTGGACAGGTTGCCGGCATTGTGAACCCGATCAATCCGTTGCTTGATGCCGAACAAATCGCTGCGATCCTGCGCGAAACCAATGCCAAGGTATTGGTCACGCTGAAAGCATTCCCAAAGACTGATGTGGCCCAGAAAGCGGCTGACGCCGTGCGCATGGCCCCCAATGTCAAACATGTGCTTGAGGTGGACCTGCTACGCTATCTGACGGGGCTGAAGAAATTCATCGTCCCGCTGATCCGGCCAAAGAACCCGACAGATCACGATGCCCGCGTTCTTGATTTCAATGCAGAGCTGGGCAAGTACCCGACCGCACTGACATTCGAAGACAGCCCCGTTGACCGCGTCGCGGCCTATTTTCACACCGGTGGCACCACTGGTATGCCCAAGGTCGTGCAGCACCGTTATTCCGGTATTATCTATAATGCCTGGCTTGGCGCGCGGCTGCTTTTCACCGAAAAAGACGTGCAAATCTGCCCGCTGCCACTGTTTCATGTTTTTGCGACGATCGTGTCGTTGGGGGCGTCGCTTGGTTCTGGCGCGCAAATCGTTTTCCCCACGCCGCAGGGGTATCGCGGTGAGGGTGTGTTCGACAATTTCTGGAAGCTGATCGAAAAGCACAAAGTGACCTTCATGATCACCGTGCCCACGGCAATGTCCGCCCTGATGCAGCGCAAGGTGGATGCTGATATCTCGACCCTGCGGTTGGCCTTCTGCGGGTCTGCCCCGTTGCCGCTAGAGCTTTACCGCCGCTTCGAAGAGGCCGCGGGCGTGACGATCTGCGAAGGGTACGGGCTGACCGAGGCGACGTGCCTTGTGTCGATCAACCCGCCTGACGGGGAAAAGCGTGTTGGCTCCATCGGTATTCCGTTTCCCTATACTGATGTACGGATCGTCGACCCCGCGACAGGCAAAGACGCAGAGACCGACGCCATTGGTGAAATCTGCGTGTCCAACCCCGGTGTCTATGGTGGCAAAACCTATACAGAGGCTGAAAAGAACGCCGATCTGTTTTATCCTGGCACGATCTCTGACGCGCAATATCTGCGCACCGGCGATCTGGGCCGCAAGGATCCCGACGGCTATCTGTGGATCACCGGACGGGCGAAAGACCTGATCATTCGCGGCGGTCACAATATCGATCCCGCCGAGATTGAAGAGGCGCTGGCCGGGCATGATGCGGTCGCCTTTGCCGGGGCGATCGGGCAGCCTGACAAACACGCAGGCGAGGTGCCGTGCGCCTTTGTTGAACTGGTTGATGGGGCGAGCATTACAGAAGACGAGCTGATGGATTTTGCAAAGGAACATATCCACGAACGCGCAGCCCACCCCAAGCATCTGCAAATCATGCCGGAACTGCCCAAGACCGCCGTCGGCAAGATCTTCAAACCTGATCTGCGCAAGATCGCCATCACCCGGATCTATAACGAGGCGCTTGGCGGCACGGGTGCCGAGGTCAAGGAAGTGACCGAAGACAAGAAACGCGGGCTGGTGGCACATGTTGCAAAAACCGGCGCAGTGACCGATGAAGACATCGGCAAGGCGCTGAACGCATACACCATTCCCTGGGAGTTGGCTGACTGATCGTTCTCCGCCCCGGAATTTGGAGGATGACAAGATATGGCAAAACTGGCGTTTTTGGGTTTGGGGGTCATGGGCTATCCCATGGCCGGACATCTGCAGGCCGCAGGGCATGACGTAACCGTCTATAACCGGACAGCCGCTAAGGCCGAGAAATGGGTCGGTCAGCATGGCGGCGCGATGGGTGCGACACCGCGTGAGGCTGCCAACGGTGCCGAAATGGTTATGGCGTGCGTCGGCAATGATGATGATTTGCGCTCGGTCTGCCTTGGCGATGATGGGGCCTTTGCCGGGATGGCCAAAGGATCGATCTTTGTCGATCACACGACCGTTTCGGCCGCTGTCACCCGCGAATTGCATGATGCTGCGGCCGCCAAGGGTATCGCCTTTGTCGATGCACCGGTGTCGGGCGGACAGGCCGGTGCGGAAAACGGGCAGTTGTCGGTGATGTGTGGCGGGGCGCAGGACAGCTACGACACAGCCGAAAAGGTGATCGCCGCATATGCCAAGATGTGTCGCCGGATTGGCGATAGCGGTGCCGGGCAAGTGACCAAGATGTGCAACCAGATTGCCATCGCAGGGCTGGTACAGGGATTGTCAGAAGCATTGCACTTTGCCCAAAAGGCGGGGCTGGACGGGCGCGCCGTGGTCGAGGTGATCAGCCAGGGTGCCGCAGGCAGCTGGCAGATGTCGAACCGCTACGAGACCATGCTTGACGATCATTTCGAGCATGGCTTTGCCGTGGACTGGATGCGGAAGGATCTGAATATCTGCCTGTCAACCGCCGATGAGAACGGCGCGAGCCTTCCTGTCACGGCCCTTGTCGATCAGTTCTATAAAGACGTGCAGAAACTTGGCGGTGGACGCTGGGATACGTCATCCCTGCTCAAACGCTTGCAGGCCATGGGCTAACGCGCGGCACGCAAGGCGGCACGCAGCATCTGTCGATCACCGATATGATTGGCCAATATCAGAATCAGTCGGGCATTAAGTGCCTGACTGTCCGTATCGTTCAGCCCTTCATGCGCCTTGAGAAGTTCGTCGTAAAACCCGTCAGGGTCGGGGATATTCGGGGTCAGTGTGATCGACATCTTTCAACCTTTGCAAAGTGCGGTGTTCAAAGCCGCCTCAATCGCGTTGGGATCAAACATGGGCCAACGCGCGACGATATGTTGATCGGGGCGGATGAGATAGACAGCAGCCGCTGCATTCCCGAGATATCTTGTCGCAAGAAGCGGATCGGGCCTGGTGATTGTCGTCACAGGCGCGCGCACCCTTGCGACGGGCAAATCACCAATCACCAAAACGCGAAACTGACCGTCGAGCAGGTCCAGCAGAAAGCCGTTTTCAACCGGCGCATCCGGGCAGACCGAACCGGGGCGCGATTGCACAGGCCCGTCCAGCGCATCCGGGCCAAACCCGTCATAGGTGCATGGCACTGATAAACGGCCCGAATTGACCAGCGGACGGGCAAAGGGATGGTCTTTCGCCAGATCAAGCACAGCGTTGCGAAACACCCGGCTGATCGGTGCCTTGGGCGTCATGAAATCGGTGGCGCGGGACGAATTCAGAATGTTTTCATCGGCTGCAAACTCTCGCTCGGTCGCGTATGTGTCGAGCAAGGCCATATCAGCCTCGCCCTTCAAAACCATATCCAGTTTCCAGGCGAGGTTCTCTGCATCCTGCAGCCCGGAATTCGCCCCACGTGCGCCAAACGGTGACACCTGATGCGCGCTGTCACCCGCAAAGAACACGCGGTTCTGCCGAAACGACTGCATGCGGCGACACTGGAACGTGTAAATCGAGGTCCATTCCAGATCATAGGATGGCACTTGCCCGGTCTGAGCGGAGAGCATCGCGTCGACACGGGCACGGATGCGGGCAGGTTCCAGCTCTTTTGCGCGGTCAATGTTCCAGCCCAGTTGAAAATCGATCCGCCAGATATCATCGGGTTGCTTGTGCAACAATGCGGATTGGCCTGCATCCTTGAACGGGGGTTCAAACCAGAACCACCGTTCGGTCGGAAAATCAGCCTTCATTTTCACATCGGCGATCAGGAAATTATCCTCGAAAACACGGCCTTCGAAGCCAAGGCCGAGCATGTCGCGCAGGGGTGAACGCGCGCCGTCGCACGCCACCAGATAATCCGCCGCAACCTGATAGGACCCATCAAGCGTTTCGACATCCAAGACTGCATGGTCTGCATGCGACACGAGACCCGTCACCCGGTTCGCACCGCGAATTTCAATGGGCGCACCAGCATGTCGTGCAGCCACAATCGCCTCGAACAGAAACTGCTCGAAATAGGGTTGTTGCAAATTGATAAAGGCCGGATGGCGGTGGCCTTCCTCTGGCTGCAAATCAAATGAGAAAAGCTGACCATCACCATAGAACACGCGGCCGACATTCCAGATGACCCCCTTGTCCATCATTGGCGCGGCAGCCCCCAGCCGGTGCGCGATATCCAGGGTTCGCTTGGCAAAGCAGATCGCTTTACTGCCCAAGCCCGGCCCCTCGTGATCGTCCAGAACCAGAACGGGCGTTCCGCGCTGGCCGAGGTCAAGCGCCAGTGCCAGCCCCACCGGTCCGGCACCCACAACGACAACAGGATGGCGCCGGGCCGGGGTGTTCTGGTCGGCAACCTTGCGATAGGGGTAAAGGGTTTTTGCGGTCTGATAGCGTGGGTCAGGCATGGATTATCCCTGCAAGGCCGCCCACATTTCAAGATCCCGTTCCGCGGTCCAGATACGTGGATGGGCAATGCCGCGGGCCTCGTCATAAGCGCGGCTGACATTGAATGGCAGGCAGTGTTCGTAGATCGCGTAATCGGCAAACTTTGGATCGCAGGCGGCGCGGACGGCATCCCATGCTTCCTTCAGCGTTCCACCACGTGCCGCGACCCGGACTGCCGGGTCATAGGTGGATTGCACGAAATCGCGCGTGCTGGCGATCGCCCGCGCCACTGCGTCCTTGCCGATCAGCGCGTCACCACGCCCCGGCGCGATCGCATCCACATCGAAAGCGGCAATCGCATCCAGTGTTGCGCCCCAATCTGCGAAATAACCATCCCCGCAATAACAGGCTGATCGATCCTCGACGATGTCACCGGTGAACATGACATTTTCGTCGGGCACATGCACCACGATATCACCTGCGGTATGGGCGCGGCCCAGATGCATCAGGTCGACCCGGCGATTGCCAAGATACACCGTCATCCGATCTGTAAAAGTGGTGGTGGGATAGGTCAGGCCCGGAATGCTTTCATGCCCTTCGAATAGTCGGGGAAAGCGTTGGAATTCGCTGTCCCAATCCTCTTGCCCGCGTTCCATGACCATGCCGCGGGCCGCATCGCTCATGATGATGTCCCGGGCGTGATAGGCGCTGGCACCCAGCACGCGCACCGCATGGTAATGGGTCAGAACCACGTGGCTGATTGGTTTGTCCGTCACCGAACGCACGCGTTCGATCACCTTGTTGGCCAGCAGTGGGGTCGCCTGTGCCTCTACGATCATGACGCTGTCATCGCCGATGATCACGCCAGAGTTCGGGTCGCCTTCGGCGGTAAAAGCATACAGATCGCGCCCGATCTCATCAAAGGTGATGGTTTTTTCGGTCAGGTCGCCCTGTGATGCAAATGCCATGGTCATGAAATTGCCTTTACGGTTTGATCAATTGTGCCAAAGATGTTTTGACCTTCGGCATCTTCCATCCAGATTTGCACACGGTCCCCGGGCTGCATGAATGGCGTGCGAGGGGTGCCGTCTAGAATTGTTTCCACCATGCGCTGTTCAGCGATGCAGGCATAGCCCGCGCCGCCATCCGCGATGGTCTTGCCCGGTCCGCCATCCAGCCTGTTCGATACAGTGCCGGACCCGATGATCGTGCCTGCTGCAAGGTGCCGCGTCTTGGCGGCATGGGCGATCAACTGACCAAAGTCAAAGGTCATATCGACACCGGCATCAACCCGGCCAAAGGGCGCGCCGTTCAGATCAATCCGCAAGATCCCGTGCAGTTTGCCGTCTTTCCAGCCGGGCAGCGCGTCAGGGGTCACGGCGACAGGGGAAAACGCGCAGGCCGGTTTGGATTGCACGAAACCAAACCCCTTGGCGAGTTCACCGGGGATCAGATTACGCAGGGACACATCATTGCAGAGCATCACAAAGCGGATCGCCTCCAGCGCCTCTTCGCGGGTCGCACCCATGCGCACGGGGCCGGTGATGACGGCAATTTCACCTTCGAAATCGATCCCCCAGTCCGGGTCGCCGATAATCGGCTCAGTCGGTGCCAGAAAACCGTCAGAGCCGCCCTGATACATCAGCGGATCGGTCCAGAAGCTCTGTGGCATCTCTGCCCCACGTGCTTTGCGTACCAGTTCGACATGGTTTACGTAGGCCGAGCCATCAAGGAACTGATAGGCGCGGGGGAGGGGAGAGTGACAGACCGCTTCGTTGAAAGGTCCATAGGCATCGGGCTGCGCCGCCTGACTCCCATCCAGCAAAGCCTGAAATGTCCGTGGACCAGCAGGCCACATTTGTTTCAAATCATGGCTCAGGCAAACCAAAGCACCATCCGTTTCACCGTTCTTCAGCGTTGCAACTTTCATTTCTTGCCCGGTGTCCCGTCAAACTTCTTCTCTAGGTCTGCCCAGCAATCAATGTAATCGTCTTGCAACGGTGCTTCGTTGGCTGCGAAAGCCGTCAGATGCTGCGGGAACCGCGTCTCGAACATGAATGACATCGTATTTTCCAGCTTCTCCGCTTGCAGTTCCGCGTTTGAAGCGCCTTCAAAGGCGTTCTTGTCCGGCCCATGTGGCAGCATCATGTTGTGCAAACTCATGCCGCCCGGCACGAACCCTTTCGGCTTGGCATCATAAATTCCGTAGATATTGCCCATCAGTTCGGACATCACATTCTTATGGTACCAGGGGGGCCTGAACGTATCTTCGGCCACCATCCAGCGGTCACGGAATAGCACAAAATCAATATTTGCCGTGCCTTCGACGCCCGACGGAGCGGTCAAAACTGTAAAAATCGAAGGATCGGGATGATCGAACAGGATCGCGCCGACAGGGCAGTAGGTGCGCAAGTCATATTTGCAGGGCGCATAGTTGCCATGCCATGCGACAACATCCAATGGGGAATGCCCGATCTTAGTCTCATGAAATTGCCCGGCCCATTTGATCGTTACAGTGCTGGTGACCTCGCGATCCTCGAACGCTGCCACTGGCGTCTTGAAATCGCGCCTGTTCGCCATGCAGTTTGCGCCAATCGGGCCACGCCCCGGCAGGTCGAATTTCTGCCCGTAATTCTCGCAGACAAAACCGCGGCAAGGGCCATCCAACACCTCGACCCGGTAGACCAGCCCGCGCGGTAGAATGGCAATCTCCTGCGGCTCCAAATCGATCACGCCCAGCTCTGTGCAGAACCGCAACCGGCCTTCCTGCGGGACCACCAGCAGTTCACTATCCGCAGAATAGAAATACGCATCAACCATGCTCTGGGTGACCAGGTAGATATGGCTCGCCATACCCACTTGCGTATTCACGTCCCCTGCCGTGGTCATGGTGCGCATGCCCGTCAGCCATGTCAGTGGCTGGTCGGCATGCGCCACCGGGTCCCAGCGATACTGACCCAAAGAGACGACATCCGGGTTCACATGCGGCGCTGATTTCCAGTAAGGCAGGTCGATCTTGGCAAAGCGATGCGTATGCCTGACCGACGGGCGAATGCGGTAACACCAAGTGCGTTCATTCTGATGGCTGGGCGCGGTGAAGGCTGTGCCGGATAGCTGCTCTCCATACAGCCCATAATTCACCTTTTGTGGGCTGTTCATCCCTTGGGGCAGGGCTCCGGGCATTGCTTCGGTCTCAAAATCATTGCCAAAGCCGGGCATATATCCGGCGTGGGTGCCCACAGGGGTGGCCGCAGCTTGCAAACCCGCGAATGAAGGGTCTTTGTTCATGGCGTATCCTTTCGTTCGGATGCCCATCGGATATTAGTTGTTTTTGTAACTAACAATAGCTAATTCCACGCCATGACCGATGATTTCGATATCAAAGATTTCCTGCCCTATCTGCTGAACCAGGCGGCGGATGCGTCCAGCCTTGAATTTCAGCACTACTACAAATCCCGCTACGGCATGCTGCGGACCGAATGGCGGGTGCTGTTTCATCTGGGGCGTTACGGGACAATGACGGCCAAAGACATTTGCACCCGGGCAGGGCTTCACAAGACCAAGGTCAGCCGGGCGGTCACAGCGCTCGAACAAAAACGGTTTCTCACAAGGCAAGAGGTTGCACGCGATCGGCGGCACGAAAGCCTGCAGCTGACCAAAGCCGGTCACCGTGCGTTCGCGGATCTCGCCGCCGAGGCGCAACGCTTTGACGCCGCACTTACGGCGGGATTTGACCCAGACGAACGCGACATGCTGCGCCGCTGCTTACAGCAGATTGCAGGGCTTTAGGCCGCCAGGCTAGAATGCCGAACTCAACGTGAAGCCAACCGAAAATGTGTCTCGTTCGAACCTGCTGATATTGCTTTCTGACCGACGGGCATTGATGGCAAGGCCGGGGCTGAAGCCGAAATACTCTACGTTCGGGAAGCCGACATTTGCGCCGACAAAGATGCTGTCATCCTCGCGACCACCCTCCACCGAGCGGATCAGTGCATATTCAGGATAATCGGTGATCTGGACGCCGCCATTCACCGAAAGTGTTATCGGCCCGATTGGCTCTGCCCACTGATAGCTACCCTGCAAGGTCCAGCTATCAAAGGTGAAGTTGCCGGTTACGGCCTCACCGTCGCTATCCGTGAATTCGATGCTGGTGCTGACGCGATCATTATTGCCCAGCCGATAGCTCAGCGTGCTGCGCAGAATTGTCCGATCCACCCGGCCAATCCCGACAGACAGATATTCAAGACGCTCGCGCTGCGCGGTCAATGTCAGGTTCAGGTCTTCGGCAATGGGAAACTGCCGATCAATACCAAGGCGAACGACATCGTATTTCTGAAAGTCCAAATCTCCGGTCGACTGACGGAATGATCGATAATCAAAGGTTCCCGCCGCAACGCGCCCCGTGATCAGGCCGTTTTCCAACACGCGATCATGGCGCAGGGAAAGTTCCGCATAATTCGATGTCAGTGCCTCATCCGGGACCGAAACATCGTCTGTGATCCGTGCGCGATTGGCGCTGTACTGCAAGCCGACAGTTGTGCGGCTTTGCCTGTTTTCCTGCAGCCTGTACTGGGTGCGCAAACCAAATGTCGCGCGCCAGCCAGCCAACGCGACCGCGTCTTCGGACAAGGTCCCGCCATCGGCCTCTCCGTTGATGCGCTGTTCTTCGTCTTCGGCGCCACCATTGATGTTGTTGGATGGGACAATCGAAAAGATCAGGCTGGTCGACCATGGATTGCGGCGCGATACGGCGCGCGCGTCCTGCAATGTCTGCGTCCGGGCGGCCGCGTTGGGGGCATCATTCAGCGCGATCCGCAGCCAGATCGTGGATAGGGTGAACCGCTCTCCGTTGGCCGCGGCCAGCGCTGTGACCCGTGCTGCCTCGTACCGGGCGGCTTCGGTCTCTGACAATTCCCAGGCGCGCACGCCAGCACGCCAGCCCGCATCGGCATCGCCCAACTGCGGTTCGGCCACCGCCAGCACCAGCAAGGATGCGCGATCGTCGGGATTGACCTCGACCAGCTTGCGGGCCAATTCGCCCGCCAGTTCAAACGCTCCCGCGGCCAAGGCCTGCCGGGCCAGCAGACGCGCATCGTCCAACGACAGATCCACGTTCTGCGCAGGCAAGGCCGTTCCAATCAAACAAGCCACCAGGGCCAGGGCGCGTATCTTCATTACGTTCATTATCCTTCATTGTCGACCGGCCACCATTGTCACGGCATTGGGCTTTGCGCTGCCGTACCATCCTCTATAGTCAGGCAAACCCGAATCCAAGCTGCCGGAGAAGCACATGCCCATAACCCCCGAACAACAAGCCGAAATCGACGACTTGCGCGGCAATCCGCAGCCGACGCTTCGCACCGTCGCACCGGGGATGGAGGCGCATCTCTATAATGCCTATGACGTTCTGGACCACGGATTTATTCGCGTGATTGATTACATGGGCGACGATGCGGCGATCTGTCAGGCGGCGCGCGTGTCCTATGGCAAGGGCACCAAGTCGGTGTCCAACGATGCCGGGCTGATCCGCTACCTTATGCGCCATTGGCATTCGACCCCGTTCGAGATGTGCGAGATCAAGTTGCATGTGAAGCTGCCGGTCTTCGTCGCGCGCCAGTGGATTCGGCACAGGACGGCGAATGTGAACGAATATTCGGCCCGTTATTCGATCCTGGACCGGGAATTCTACATCCCCGAGCCCGATAAACTCGCCGCGCAATCCGTGGTCAACAATCAGGGCCGGGGTGAGGCGCTATCGGGCGAGGAAGCCGCGCGTGTGCTGGAGTATCTGAAGAGTGATGCGGCCCGGTGTTATGACCATTACGAGGAAATGATCGGGCAGGAGGATCAGCAGGGCCTCGCCCGCGAACTGGCCCGCATGAACCTGCCTGCCAATATCTATACCCAATGGTACTGGAAGGTCGATTTACATAATCTTTTCCACTTCTTACGTCTGCGCGCCGACAGTCATGCGCAATACGAAATCCGGGTCTATGCCGAGGAAATCTGCAAAGTCGTGGCTGACTGGGTGCCTGCCGCCTATGGCGCGTTCGAGGATTACCGGATGGGTGGCGCGACCTTGTCGGGCAAGGCGATTGACTGCGTGCGGCGGATGATCAAAGGGGAAGAGGTCACGCAGGAAAACTCCGGCATGAGCGTGGGGGAATGGCGGGAGTTTCGTGAGGTGCTGGGCTAGGCTGTACCGGTTGATAGGCATCATTGATTGGGTGACGGGCCAGAGGCACAGACGCCCCGGTTTGGGGCAAAAGCGGTGTATTTAATGCGTACAGAAGCTGTACATACAGCGTACATATGTTTCGTATGTCGTGATGCGACTGGATTTGCATTGCCTTACCCGTCCCGGGCTTGACCCGGGACCTCATGGTGAGGGCGAGGCCCCGGATCGGGTCCGGGGCGGGTCGGTCTTTTGCATAGGGGAAGATGGGTGCAAGCACCCATCCAACGGAGTGCAGCGGGTGATGCGGAACCTCTCTGGCCTCCAGCCCGGCATCGCTGGGCCGCGCGCGGTCCGGGGCTGTGCGCGACCTCTCAACCCTTCGGCCCGGCTTGCCGGGCAGCGCCCGGACCTCCCCCACGGGGAGGGCGCTTTTGCAACGTTTCAAATTATGGTGGCGTCAGCTTTGGTGGCCATGTTCCGCAAATCAGTCCCGTTGCTGCGCCCACCCCGAGGTCCGGGCGCTGCCCTTGGGTTGGAGTGAAGTGTGTTGCGAATGCCAACCGTCAAAGCGGATCAAAAAATATGCCGCTTATTGCATCTACGAAGCTTAAGCCCGTATCTAATCCAGAGGTAGGGAAAAGAGAATGCATTCTTATGAACGATAAGTCTGGCGATACATCCGAGAATATCAACGCATTAGCTAATTTGGCTAAAGCAGTTCCGATTTACGATGATGCTCTAAAGCCAGTCGCAGTAGAGACAGGCAAGGCACTCGGTACGTTGGGACGCGCTGTCAATGCGGCAATGGCGCCCATAAGAGGTTTCGTTTGGGGTGCGGAACAGGTCGAAAACTGGATCAATGACCGTGTTGCTCGCAAGCTACACGGAACTTCGGCGGAAGAGATTGAGACCCCCGATTTAGCGATTGCAGGGCCCACGATTGATGCTTTGAGGTTTAACGGCCACAAGCCGGAACTCAGTGAAATGTTTGCGTCGTTGTTGGCAAGCGCGATGTCCAAGCGCACCTCAGCTAAGACCCATCCAATATATGTCGAGTTCATTAAGTCGTTGTCATCGCTGGATGCTCAAGTATTCGCTGCGCTATCTTCCGGCGCTAGTTATCCGGCAGCTGATGTAGCTAGTACTAAAGAGGGAGAAGCTGGCGAGTCGCCACATTTAATGCACTATTGTCCACATGTACTGAACGAAGTTTCCAAATATACAACGGTCCACCCACATCAGTTACAGGCCTCGGTAGAAAACCTTGCTAGAATGAAGTTAGTCGACGCTGTTTCTCACCGGCATTTGACAAGCAACATTCATACATCGACCTACAAGAGCATACCAAGTGACCCCCGCTTGTCGGAATTGGTCAAATTCATAGAAAGCATGCATAGAAAGCCAATATTTCACAATGGTCATATTCGATGCACTCAGCTAGGTCGAGATTTCGCGGCTGTTTGCCTTTAGCAAGCGGCCAAAGTCAAACATCCAGTTCCTCCACGAACCGTGCGTTCTCCTGAATATACTGGAACCGCAATTCCGGCTTTTTGCCCATCAGGCGCTCGACCAGATCCGCCGTGTCGCCCGGTTCTTCGTCGTGCACTGTCACCCGGATCAGTTTGCGGGTTTTGGGGTCCATTGTCGTTTCTTTCAGGTCCTTGGCGTCCATTTCGCCAAGCCCCTTGAACCGTTGCACGTCAATTTTGCCTTTGCCGCCGAGGCCTTTGGCCAGAACGGCCTCTTTTTCCGCGTCGTCGGCGACATAGACCCGTTTGGCCCCTTGCGTCAGCCGGTAGAGCGGCGGGCAGGCGAGGTAGAGGTGGCCATGGTCGATCAGGGGCCGCATCTGGGTGAAGAAGAAGGTCATCAGGAGCGAGGCGATATGGGCGCCGTCCACATCCGCGTCGGTCATGATGATGATCTTGTCATAGCGCAGGTCATCGACGTTGAACCGGGTGCCCATGCCGACGCCGAGCGCCTCGCAAAGGTCGTTGATTTCGGCGTTGGTGGTCAGCTTGTTAGAGGCGGCGCCGAGGACGTTCAGGATCTTGCCCTTGAGCGGCAGGAGCGCCTGATTTTCCCGGTTGCGTGCGCCCTTGCCGGAGCCGCCGGCGCTGTCGCCCTCGACGATGAAAAGCTCGGTTCCCGCCCGGTCCTTTGACGTGCAATCAGTTAGCTTGCCGGGCAGGCGCAGTTTCTTGGTGGCGGATTTCCTTGCCGTTTCCTTTTCCTGACGCCGCCGCAGCCGTTCTTCGGCCCGCAGCACGAGGAAATCGAGGATCGCGCCTGCGGATTTCGTGTCATTGGCCAGCCAGTTGTCGAAATGGTCGCGCACGGCACCTTCGGTCATTTTGGCGGCGGCTTCGGTTGACAGCCGGTCCTTGGTCTGGCCGACAAAGGCGGGGTCGCGGATGAAGCAGGAGACGAGCGCGCAGCCGCCAGAGAGCAGGTCGTCGCGGGTGATTTGCGCGGCTTTCTTGTTGCCGGAGAGTTCGCCATAGCCTTTGATCCCCTTGAGGATCGCGTTCCAGAAGCCGGTGACATGGGTCCCGCCTTCGGGCGTGGGCACGGTGTTGCAGTAGGACTGGATGAAGCCGTCGCGTACGGGTGTCCAGTTGATTGCCCATTCGACCTTGCCCGGTTCGCCGTATTTTTCGTTGAAATCGACGGTGCCGGCGAAGGGTTTGTCGGCATAGGTGGTGGCGGTGCCAAGCGTTTCGTGCAGGTAGTCGGAAAGGCCGCCGGGGAAGTGGAATGTGGCCTCTGTCGGGGTTTCGCCATCGTCGATTTCGGATCTCCAGCGGATTTCGACGCCGGAGAAGAGGTAGGCCTTGGACCGGATGGATTTGAAGAGGCGCGCGGGTTTGAATTTGTGGTGGCCGAAGATTTCGGCGTCCGCGTGGAAGGTGAACGTTGTGCCGCGACGGTTCGTTGCGCTGCCGATTTTTGCGATGGGGCCAAGGGCGACGCCGCGCGAGAAGCGTTGTTCGTAGATTTCCTTGTTCCGTGCGACTTGCACGACCAGGCTGTCGGAGAGTGCGTTGACGACGGACGCGCCAACCCCGTGCAGACCGCCGGAGGTCTGGTAGGCTTTGCCAGAGAACTTGCCGCCTGCGTGGAGCGTGCAGAGGATGACTTCAAGTGCGGATTTGTCAGGGAATTTGGGGTGCGGGTCGATGGGGATGCCCCGTCCGTTATCCTTGATCGTGATGGAATAGTCGGCGTGGAGTTCCACCTCGATCCGGTTGGCGTGGCCTGCCACAGCCTCGTCCATGGAGTTGTCGAGGACTTCGGCGACAAGGTGGTGCAGCGCCCGTTCGTCGGTGCCGCCGATATACATGCCGGGGCGTTTGCGGACGGGTTCGAGCCCTTCGAGGACTTCGATACTGTCGGCGTTGTAGTCGTCGGGGCTGCCCCCCGAGAGGAGATCGTCGGCCATGGTATGCTGCTCATTTCTTTGCTTTGGGGCATAATGGCAGGTGGGCCGGGTTGGGGCAATGTGGAAAGGTCTTGTTTGCCTGGGTTTGGTCGAAGCGAAGAGGGCATCGCCCGACCTGGAGGGCGTCTGCTACATCTGCGTTGCAATAATCGCTTTCAAAACACGAAACGGATATGCTGATCGCATCGTCGCAAAATCGCCCTCCTGGGGGAGGTCGGGCGATGCCCGGCCTATCGGCCGGGCACGAGTTTTGTTGGGCTATCGCCCCAAATGATGCACCTCTTGCAGCCCGTAGACCGGCGTGTCGATCCCTTCCATGCGCGCCTTGAGTTGCAGTGACAGGAACTGCGAATAGTGCCGCGACTGGTGCAGGTTGCCGCCGTGGAACCAGAGGTTTTCGACCTGGGTGGGTTTCCACATGTTGCGCTGTTCGCCTTCCCATGGTCCGGGGTCCTTGGGCGTGTCGGACCCAAGACCCCAAACCTTGCCGACCTTGTCCGCCGTGTCCTGATCGATGATGTCTGCGACCCAGCCGTTCATGGAGCCATAGCCGGTGGCGTAGACGATCAGGTCAGCCTCAAGCTTGGTGCCGTCCTCGAGGATCACGCCGTCGGGCACGATTTTGGTGACTTGCCCCGCCTTGAGTTTGATTTTGCCGTCGATGATCAATTGGCTGGCGCCCACATCGATGTAATAGCCTGAGCCACGGCGCAGGTATTTCATGAAGAGGCCGGAGCCATCGGCCCCCCAATCCAGCTGGAACCCGGCCTTTTCCAGGGCGGCGTAGAAATCGGCGTCGACCTCCTTGATCTTGTCATACACGGGGATCTGGAAGTCGTGCAGGATCGCATAAGGCAGGGAGGCAAAGATCAGGTCGGCCTTTTGCGTGGTGACCCCGGCGGCGACCGCCCGTTCCGAATAAAGATCGCCAAGCCCGATTTCCATCAGCGGCTCGGATCGGACGATATGGGTCGTGGACCGCTGCACCATGGTCACGTCCACATCGTTTTCCCAGAGCGCTGCACAGATGTCGTGAGCGGAGTTGTTGGAGCCGATGACGACCGCTTTCTTGCCTTTGTATTTGTCCGGGCCGGGGTGAGCGCTGGAATGATGCTGATCACCCTTGAAGGTGTCCATGCCGGGGAAATCCGGCACGTTTGCCTTGCCGGACATGCCGGTGGCAAAGACCAGTTGTTTCGGTTTCAGCGTGACGGTTTCGCCATCCCGGTCCACGGTGACGGTCCATTCCTTTGCCGCCTTGTCATATTTGGCGTTGGTGACGGTGGAGCGGGTCCAGTAATTCAGTTCCATGATCTTGGTGTACATTTCCAGCCAATCGCCGATCTTGTCCTTGGGCGCGAAAACCGGCCAGTTGGGCGGGAAGGGCAGATAGGGCAGGTGGTCGTACCAGACCGGGTCATGCAGGCAGAGCGATTTGTACCGCTTGCGCCAGCTGTCGCCGGGTTTGTCGTTTTTCTCGACGATGATCGTGGGCACGCCGAGTTGCCGCAGCCGCGCGCCAAGGGCGATGCCGCCCTGACCGCCGCCGATGATGACGGTGTAGGGCTGGGTTTTGTAGCCGAGTTCGGCGCGTTCTTTTTCGATCTCTTCCGCCCAGGTCAGCCGGTGCTTGCCTGCGCCATGTTTGGCCCCCAGCGGGCGTTCATGGCCCAGCGGTTCCTCGTGTCCTTTCAGTTCGGACATTGTGGTGAGCAGGGTCCAGATTTTCCCGTCGCGCAGGCGCAGCAGGCCATAGCCGCGGGCGACGCCGGTTTCGAACGTGATCCAGGCGGTGGTGATACCCCCATCCTCGGTCGCGGTTTCGCCTTCGGCGATCTGCCAGTTGGATGGTTTGGTGCTGGCCAGTTGCGCGTTCAGCATGTCGCGAACCTGATCCGGGCCTTCCATGGTTTTGATGTTCCAGGTGAAGCTGACCAGATCGCGCCAGTAGCAATCATCGACAAACATCGCAACGGCGGCGTCGATATCGCCTGCCGCCAATGCTCTGCCGAATGTGTCAAGGAATTGGGTGACTTGGTCGTTTGTTGTGGTGTCGAGCATGGTCTTTCCTCCCTTAATCGTGTGGAGGAGTGTGCAGCATTACCTAAGGTAAAGCTACTGCGGCGGGAAACGCACCTATTATGGGCAAGGGCATCGTGGCGGGTGCGCGGTTGTGTTTTGCCCTCTTGGCGAGAAAGCATGTGTATGACAACACGTCCCAAAAGGCCAAGGATGACCCGCATGCGAAACAATGCTCATGCCGCAGAACAGTGCCTGCAAGACCTGCCGGATTGGCGGTATCTGCTGCAGGAGTACTACGAGCTTTACAGGTATCTGCCATCAGGCGGGTCCAGCCGTATCCGTGGGCATCAGCGCGCCGTCCGCGAGGCGATCAGCCGGGTGCTGAAGGCCAATCCGGCGATCCAGACCCAGCCGCCTGCGACCAAACCGGTGACGGCGCATCTGAAACGCGCTCTGGATGAGGGGCGAGGCGACCGGATGGGGGCGATGGTGCGCGCGTTGGAGTCGGTGATGCCGGATCTGTCCTGGCAATACGGGTATGAGAAGGTGCCGAAAGGGCTGGTCGGGTCCTATGCCTATGCCGAGGTGACGGGGCCGAGCGGGCCTATCATCACGGAAGAGATCATCTTGGGCATCGTTCTTTTTGCACCGCGCTGCACCTATCCCGCGCATGCCCATAAGGGGATCACCGAAAGCTATGTCTGTCTGTCGGGGGCGGTGTCGGAGAACCATCAGGGCGTCTACGTGCCCGGCTCGATGATCTTTAACCCGCCGGAGCATTTGCACCGGATCACGGTTGGGATCAACGAACCGGCGCTGCTGGCCTATGCCTGGATGGGCGACCGGGTCGATCTGTTGGATCAGAAGATGGTATTTACGCGGAAGCGCAAGTGATCGCTGGGAGGTTGTGAAGGCGGGATATACCGCGCCAAATCATTGACCCGATGTGATGTTGCAATACCGACGCTGTTTTCAACACGACAAGTGCGCCGTTTTTGTGCTCAGTCTACTTGGGCGGGGAAAGCCCCTTTCGTGAAGCTGCAAAGAGGCCCCCCTCATCCTTTTGGAGCTTAATCGTCGACCCGGAGGGCCTCTGCCACACCACTCACGTTTGTTGTACCGCTATAGCCCGAGGTGAATTCAAAAGTTGCAGGTGCCGCGCGTCCAAGAAGCACCAGCCCGTCACCGTAGGCAAAATTCTGGCCGGTCGTACCAATGCTAAATTCTGCGCTGACCCCGCCTTGTGTGAGCGTCGTGTCCGCAGTCGAACTAAAGTTGAAGCCGACGGTATTTCCGTTTATGCGCCCGCCGATATCGACCGCCCCACCTTCGATCGTGGGGTTTTCAAAATTGTCCAGGTTCGTGACCATATTTGTGATTTCGCCGGTCAAACGATTGTTGGAGCTAAAGTCCACCTGAAAATCGAGATTGGCGGAATAGTTGAACGATGGACCAGTGCTGCTTGGCAGAGTAGTGCCGCTGACAAGACCAGAATATAAAGCCACACCGCTTGTCGGCAGGGTTTCGGGCGGTGTAAATCCTAAGCCGCCCGCGCCCTGAATAGGAATCGAGACGCTGTCGAACCGGTCATGCGCCTCTTGCGCTTCGGCAAACGTTGAAAATGACAGGTCTGGTATGTCTGGACTTGGATCGACGTTCCCCGGAAACACCGGAGCTGGACCGGTTGGCCCCGGATCACCAGGATCTGGATTCACGGGTTGTGGGTCTTCTGCATCATTTCCGGCAGACGTTCCGCCGCAGCCAGCAAGTGGAATTAAAGCAGAGAGTGCGATGATTTTCAGGTAATTATGCACATTTGGGTCTTTTCATAGATCGTTGTTGGTGCGCGCAAACGCGGGTCGGAACATGGCGGCACATCTATCGGGGACGGCTGGCGCGCAGTAGTCCGCTTACCGTCTACCGAAGCAGCGGATCTCTCATACGCGCCCGTTGCCGGTCAGGGGTTTGCAGCGCCCGCAAACGCCCCGGTGCCGTTCACCTGGTCGCTGACGCCACCGTCGGTCACGGTGATGTCGACGGACATGATCCCGCCCACCTCTTCTGCGTTGGGGCCATAAAACACACCGCCGATTTCGCTGGCAGATGTGCAGGCGTCAAAGCTGCAATCACCGACAGTCAGATCACCGGCAAAGCCGTTTCCGGTGATGGATGTTGGGGCAAGGTCAAGATCAACACTGCCTTCCCCGAAAGCGGTGTCGAAGCTGGTCAAAGCGAAAGCTCCGTCAACCGTGCTGTCGGCGAAACTTGCGTTCAGGATGAAAGTGCCATCAAAAAAACCGCCACCGTTATTGTCATTTAAGCCATCTACGCCGCCGGTGTAAGTTACTGCCCCGGTGTTCATTGCAATCACATTCGGATCCGTCTCAAAACCCGTCACGGAAAATGCGTTTGTAATTTCGTCGCCATTGAGTCCAAAAATTAATCCGTTGTCAGTTACTCGAAATGCGCTGACAAAATCTGTTGCTGGAAGATTTACGGCGCCGCTCCGTTCTTGACCTTGGATCCTTGCCCCGTCGGCCCGTACAAACTCTCGGTCAACAAACGCCAGTGTTTCGCCGTCCAAGGTGATTGTGAAATCCTGAACTCTCCCGTTCGCGTCTGGTGCGCCCAATGTGACCACCTCATCGGTGGTGATTTCCCGCACTTCGCCTGTGACGGTGTTTGTCACGGTCCGCGTGACCCGCACGGTATGGGTCTGATCGGTCAGATCATCCACGTCTTGCGTGCCATCGGCATAGTCGAGCCCGCTGCGCGACGCCGCCGGATCGGTGCTGCCGAATAACAGCGCAGGTGGGTCAGCAGGCGCGTCGTTGCCGCCCCCCCCCCGCCGCCACAAGCGGCAAGTGCGGCCAGTGAAAGGGTCAGTAAAGCGGTGTTGGAAATATGTGTCATAGGTCTGGTCCTGTGCTTCATCAAAGTGGTGGACCGTTGCGGAGCCTGTTCAGCATCCGATATTTGCGCTCGAATGAGCGTTTTTGCGGGGTGGCACTACATGATTGGCACGGTCCTCATGGATTACGCGCGAGGTCCCGACTTTATTCACCGCGTGATGATTTTTTTGATCTCGCTCTTACAGGACAAACCAAAGAGGCGCCCCAACGCCGTTGCGAGTCTTGGCTGCGTTGCGGCGCCATCCGTTCTTTCTGTTGCCCGCTATTCCCCGGCCAGTTTGGTTTCAAACCGCAGCCCTGCGGCCGTGCGGTTGGGAAATCCGGTCCAATAGCTGTGTTCTGCGGTTTCATCCCCGTTGTCGTCCACCGCCCAGATCCCGTCTGTTGCAACGGGCGTCAGGTCGAAAAAGCGGGCTTTGACCTCGTCCTGTTTGAGATGCAGATCAAGATAGCCGGTGACGAAATGCGCGCTGACATTGTTCATGCGCACATTGTCCCAGACCGGATCGGCGTAGTGGTCGAAGGGTGCGTAGCCCAGTGTCTCGGACACGGCATAGCCTTCGGCAGGGGCAGGCATGGGTGCGCCGGCATTGTGATTGGCGTTTTCAAAGGTCAGCAGATGCCGGGTGGTGTTGACCGTGTCGTCAAAGATGCCGCGCATGGCGTCATATTGCGATACATCGTCGATGCTGCCTGCGATCAGCATCAGTGGTTTGTTGATCCCGGCCCAGCCTTCGGTATCCCAGAACCCGGTATTATTGCCCCAGGGACCAAAGGCTACGATGGCTTTGACCCGGTCATCGGCCAGGCTGGCATGGGTTTCGGTGCCCATCATGTTGCGTTCCAGCAGCCCTTGCGGCGCGCCCCATTCATAGGTGGTGCTGATCAGCGTCACACCGGCGCCGCCATAGATCAGTGCGCCATACCCGCCCATTGAATAGCCGATGATGGCGATATTGTCGTCCTGGATGATCGTGCCCAGATCACCGTCAAGTGCGGTGACACTGTCGATCACGAACCGCTGATCCCAAGGGCGGTTCACAAGGGTGGAACCGAATGCGGCCTGATCATCATAGGTGCTGTCGGGATGATCGATAGAGGCAACCACATACCCTTTGGAAGCGAGGTTTTCAGCAAGTGGTGACAGCAGGAAACGGTTGCCGGGATACCCGTGCGAAATGATGACAAGCGGGAAGTTATCCGAGGTGTCGGGTGCCGCATTCCGAGCAGCTTGCCCTGTTAGTTCGGCGGTCGTGACCCCGTCGCGCAGCAAGACCGAATAGGTGCCGCCGGGTGTTGTGTCCGCGTCGGCGGGATACCAAAGTTCGACCGTCAATGTGCGGTCGTAGAGGGGTGGTTCGTCACTATCGTTGGCATTGACCACATCAATCTGATTTGGATTGGTGAAGGTCATGGTCGTGACACCGATCTTGTGATCCCCAAAGGCCGCCAGTTCCGGCGCGTCGGGCCGCACGATGTCGATTCTGTTCTCGGCATGCGCGGCAGTCGCGGCAACAATAGCTATAGCTGCGGTCATGGTGCGCATGGGGTTCTCCCTGACAGTCTTGGACGTGCGTGCACACTAGCGGGGTGTTGGGGAAATGAATAGCCGTCGAAGTTGTCAATTTCGCGGAAGGCTTGATGATCGGCTCTCTCACACCGCACTTCGCTTTATTCACCCGAAATCACTTTTGCCTGTAGTGCTGTCTATTGGGCGCAGGTTAGGGTCACTAAAAAAGGGGAAGAACATGCGTGTTTTCTTTACGGGTGGCAGCGGCAAGGCGGGCAAGTGGGCGATCCGGTATTTGCTGGAGCAGGGGCATGATGTGGTCAATGCCGATCTCGTTCCGTCAGGTCTGGATTGTTCGGAATTGCTGGTCGACCTGTGTGACGCGGGGCAGGTGATTGGGGCGATGTCGCAGTTCACAGATTTCCCCGAATTGGATGCCGGAACCGGTGTGCCGCGCTACGATGCGGTGGTGCATTTTGCGGCTGTCCCCCGCGTGATGATCGGTACGGATGGCGAATGTTTTCGCCAGAACACGCTATCGACCTACAACGTGATTGAAGCGGCGGTAAAGCTGGGTATCCCCAAGGTGATCTTTGCCAGTTCGGAAACCACCTATGGCGTCTGTTTTGCAGATGGCGAGGTGAAGCCGGATTACGTGCCGGTCGATGAGGATCATCCTACCGTCCCCCATGACAGCTACGCCATGTCCAAGGTCTGCAACGAGGCGACGGGCCGGTCGTTTCAGGCGCGAACCGGCGCCGATATCTATGCGTTGCGCATCAACAACGTGATTGAACCCCACGAATATGCCGAGAATTTCCCGACATTCATGGCCGATCCCGCGACCCGCCGCCGCAATATCTTTGCCTATATCGATGCACGTGATCTGGGGCATATGGTGGATTGCTGTTTGAAAACGGATGGGTTGGGCTATCAGGTGTTTAACGTGTCCAACGATGATCTGTCTGTCGGGATCACCAGCGCAGAGGTGATTGCGCGCTTTTACCAGGGCGTGGAGGTCAGGCGGCAAATGCGCCCTGATGAGACGATGTACGCCAATGACAAAGCGAAGCGGATGGTGGGCTTTGCGCCCAAACATTCATGGCGGGATGTGCTGGGATGAGTTTTCCAACATTCGATCTGGCAAGTTTCGAAGCGGTGCAGCGTCCGGACGAACGGCGCGAAGGCGCGGAGGGGCTTGACCGGATCTGTCGCGAGACGGGTTTTCTTGTGCTGACCGGGCACGGGGTGCCACCAGATATCACGGTTCGTGTGTGGTCTGCGACCGCGGAATTCTTTGCGCAGACGGACGCAAGAAAACAGGCGGTCGCGCCGCCTTATCGTGGATACCCTTACGGTTATCTGGGACCTGATGCAGAGGCGTTGGCAAAGTCCAAAGGCCAGGACACGCCGCCGGACTTGAAAGAGAGCTTTAATGGCGGCCCGCTGGTGGTTCCTCCGGATGCGTCGCAGGCCGCATTGGATTTCTGCTATCAGCCGACGATCTGGCCGGACCTGCCCGGTTTTCGCGCCGCGTGGGAGGCGTATTATGAGGCGATGGAGGATCTGGCTGCACGGATCATGCGCGCCTTTGCGGTGGCATTGCAATTGCCGCAGGATCATTTTGACCCGTTCATCGCGCATCCAATCTCTGCCTTGCGCGCGTTGCATTATCCCGCGACGGTGCACACCCCGCTTGATCGACAGCAGCGTGCCGGTGCGCATACCGATTATGGGTCGCTGACCATTCTTTTGCCGCAACCGGATACGCAGGGCCTGCAGGTGCAGCAGAATGGCGCATGGGTTGATGTGCCCACGCCGCAAGGGGCGTTCGTGATCAATATCGGCGATCTGATGGCGCGCTGGACAGCTGACCGTTGGGTCAGCACGCTGCACCGTGTTGTGGCCAAACCGGGACAGCCCGCCCGGCAATCACTGGCGTTTTTCCATCAGCCGGACTGGGACGCGGAAATTGTGCCGTTGGACGGTTCGGACACATACCCGCCGGTGCGGTCAGGCCCCTATCTGATGCAGAAATTTCAGGCGACAGGCACATAGCTCTGCGGCGTCTTGGCACTGGTGCGTGGCTGCCGATATGCTACCCGACAGGCAGAATATCGGCGGATACATGACCCAGTTTGACCACCCCGTTGCCGTGATGGATGCCACCTGTGCCTTGTGTAGTTGGGGCGCACGCATGATTCACCGGCTGGACCGGACCGGGGATGTCAGGATTGCGCCGATCCAGTCCGAAACGGGCGCGGCCCTGATGCGGGAACATGGGCTTGACCCGCTGGACCCTGATAGCTGGCTTTTCATCGAGGATGGGGTGGTCTGGCGCGACTTTGACGTGGTGATCCGATTGGGCGAACGGGCGGGTGGTCTGGGCCGGGTGTGTTCGATTTTGCGTTTGATCCCCAAGCGGTTGCGCGACTGGCTATATGCCCGTGTCGCCCGCAACCGTTATACCATGTTTGGCCGGGGCGATATGTGCGCGTTACCTGATCCGGCCTTCCGGGCGAGGCTGCTGACGTGAAGATCGTCGTTCTGGGCGGGTACGGCGTTTTCGGATCAAAGCTGGTGGCCTTGCTTTTGCGCGACGGGCATCAGGTGATCGTGGCGGGACGCTCCGCCACAAAGGCCAAGGCGTTTGCAGGTGGCCATGATGTGCGCGTGCTTGTGCTGGATCGCGCGGGTGATCTGGCACCGCTTTGGCAGGTGGGTGCCGACGCCGTTGTCGATGCGGCGGGGCCGTTTCACGCCTATGGTGATGATCCTTATCGGCTGGCGCAGCAATGCGTCAGCAATGGTGTGCATTATCTTGATCTGGCTGATGATCCTGCATTTTGCGCAGGGATTGCAGGGCTTGATGATGCCGCGCGGGCCGCTGGTGTCTTTGTGCTGTCGGGGGCATCCAGCGTGCCCGCGATTTCATCGGCGGTTGTGGCGGATCTGGCGGCAGACGCGGATGAGGTTGATATGATCAGCACCGCAATCCTGCCCGGCAACCGCGCCCCGCGCGGGCGGGCTGTTGTTGAAAGCATCCTCAACCAATGTGGCCGCCCGTTTGAGGCGCGGATTGCGGGCCAGCCTGCTTCGGTGCGCAGTTGGTCGCGCCCAGCGGTCTTTGACCTCGGGCAGGGGATCAGCCGCAAGGCCTGGATGATGGAGGTGCCGGATAACCGATTGTTCGGTCCCGTCTTCGGCGCGCGCAGTGTGCTTTTCCGCGCGGGTATGGAACTGGCGGTGATGAACCATACGCTGGCCGCCGTATCATGGCTGCGCGCCCGTTTGGGGTTCGGCATACCCGGCTGGTTCATCAGCCTGCTTTTGTGGATTGCGGAACGGCTGAAACCGATTGGTACCGATACCGGCGGCATGTCGGTTGCCGTCACGATGCGGCGTGGTGCAACGTGGTCACGCTGTACGTTGCGACTAGTGGCAGTGGCGGGCGATGGACCGTCTATTCCTGCGGTCGCGTCGCGCGTTGTGCTGCGCGACCCGGCGGCTGTTCCGGCGGGTGCAAGACCGGCAATCGCCGCTGTGTCGCGTGCGCAGGTTGAGGAGGGGATGTCGGATTTGGCGGTCACGACCGAAGTTGTCGAAGAAGAGATCACGCCACTGTTTCCGCGGTTTCTGGGTGCGGATTTTCACGCATTGCCCGATCTGGTTCAGCAGGCCCATATCGTACCGGCACCACGCCGCTGGACAGGGCGGGCGCGGGTGACGCGGGGTGCATCGCTGTGGTCGCGTGTTCTGGCGGCGCTGTTTCGGTTTCCGGCGGCAACCGATGATATCCCCGTGTCTGTGCTGATGACACCTATCGGCGATGGCGAGACATGGGAGCGTCAGTTTGGTAGTCAGACATTCAGGTCACATCTGCGCGTGGCAGATGGCAAGATGACCGAGCGGTTTGGACCATTCACGTTTAAACTCGGGCTGCATGTAGCTGATAACGCATTGCATTTCCCCGTTGCTTCCGGCCATCTGGGGCCGATCCCCTTGCCTCGTTTCCTGCTGCCGGTCAGTGAGGCGCGGGAGTTTGTGGCGGGTGGCCGGTTCAACTTTGATGTCAAGCTCAGGGCACCGCTGACAGGTGCGCTGATGGTGCATTATCAGGGTTGGCTGACCTGATCTCAAGCCTCTGCGATTGAAATCAGCAGCGCGTTGATTGGCCAAGCAGCTTTGAACGTGTCCATGATTTGATCGGGCAGATTTCCGTTGCCGGTGATTTCGCGGCTCGCGGTCAGGCCCTTCATGCGCAAAAGATGCCCTGTCGGGTGATCCTGATCAAATGGCGGCGGAACACGTTTGAGATCGGGTTCACGCAAGGCAAATCCCTGATCCGTCACGCCCTCGACAATCCCCATGATCCGTTTCGTGTCCAGATCGACCATCTTGCGCCAGTTAGTCAGCATTGGTTTGTCAAAGCCCATCATGCCGACGCCCGACGTCACATATTCCCGCCCGATCCCGAAAAAGAAGACGGGGTTTTGCGGTGCGTCGCTTTCGATCTGCCACATCATATGCAGATGGGTGTTGTAGGGCGTCTTGTCCTTGGAAAAGCGCACATCGCGTTGCGGACGGAAAAGTTTCGATTTGATCGGCGCATCGGCAAGTTTACCTAGCGGTTTGGCTAACTTTTCCAACAGCGCCAAGGCCGGCGCCTTGAGTTTGGTGTCATAGGTCGCCTTGTTCTCTTGCCACCAGTCGCGTGTGTTGTTCTGGGCGAGCGCGTCAAAGAACGTGACAGCATCGTTTTTCAGGGTCGCAAAATCGGACATCAGCCATCCTCCTATGGCGACAGCCTGCCATGTGGGGCTGCGCGATGTCTATGGACCCTACCTCGCTTCCATCCTAAGGCTTGGCATATGGAACATGTCGCCCAAACATATCAGGACCATGCACGGGCGATCTGGAAGCTGGGGATGCCGCTGATCCTGAGCAATCTGGCGATGTTTGCGATCCACATCACCGACACGATCATGCTGGGCTGGTATGATGTCACGGCGTTGGCCGCATCGACCATCGCGGGCACCATGTTCTTTGTGATTTTCATTGTCGGGGCCGGTTTCGCGCAGGCCGTGACGCCAATGGTTGCGGCCGCTGCGGAAGAACATGACGAGACCCAGGTGCGCCGGGTCACACGCATGGGATTGTGGCTGTCGATCATCTACGGGCTGGCCGTGACGCTGCCATTCTTCTGGGCCGAACAGATTCTAGTCGCCATCGGGCAGGACCCGGATGTTGCGGCGCTGGCCCATATCTATCTGCAGATCGTGATCTGGCAGATGGTGCCCGCGCTGATCGTGATGACGCTGAAGTCGTTTCTGGCCGCGTTGGAGCATACTGCGGTCATTCTGTGGGCGACGATTGGGGCGGCGATCCTGAATGCCGTGGTCAACTATGCGCTGATTTTCGGCAATTGGGGCGCGCCGGAACTTGGTATCCAGGGCGCGGCCATCGCATCACTGACGGTGAACCTGTTCAGCGTTGCCGTCCTCGTCGCCTATACGCTGTGGAAACTGCCGCAGTTTCAGCTGTTCCGGAATTTCTGGCGCAGCGATGGCGAGATCATGAAGCGCGTCTATCGCCTTGGCTGGCCGATCGGGCTGACCTCGCTGGCCGAGGGCGGGTTGTTCAGTGCGTCCGCCGTGATGATGGGTTGGATCGGCGCGCTGGAACTGGCCGCACACGGGATCGCAATCCAGTTGGCGAGCCTGACATTCATGGTGCATATCGGATTTTCACAGGCCGCCACCGTGCGTGCCGGGCGTGCATTGGGGCGGCGTGATGAGGTATCCTTGCGCAAAGGCGGGGCGACGGCCATCACGATGTCGGCAGTTTATGCGGCAATCACGTCGGTTGTCTTTCTGCTGATGCCGGACGTTCTGGTTTCGCTTTTTGTCGACCCGACCGACCCTGACCGGGATGCACTGGTGCGGATCGGGGCAAGCCTTATTGTTGTCGCGGCCTTGTTCCAGCTGGTCGATGGGTTGCAGGTCATGGCGTTGGGCCTGCTGCGCGGGGTGCAGGACACAGCCGTGCCGATGGTCATCGCCACGGTCAGCTATTGGGTCATCGGGATGCCTGTCAGCTATGTGCTGGCCTTTACCTTGGGTTGGGGCGGCGTGGGACTGTGGCTGGGGCTGGTGATCGGGCTGGCCGTAGCGGCGGTGCTGTTGTCCTGGCGGTTCTGGGGCCGCTCGGTCCGGATCGCGTCCTAGCTGAGCAACTCCAGATCGCGCAGCCGCAGGCGCGGGTTCTTCATTTCACCGAAATCATCAAGGTTATGCTTGTGCGGAAATAGTCCAAGATACTGGGCCAGCACATCGCCGCGCAAACCCAGCGCAAAAGCGGTGCCGGGATGCAGGCTTTCGATTTCGATGCCGTTGACTGTCAGGCTGCAATGACGCGCAAAACCCACCTGATACACCTTGACCGTGGTTGCCGGACGCAGGGCGATGAAACTGATCCCATCAAAGAAATCGCGGGCTGGAATAAAGGCTGCCGCCTTGCCCGTCAGGGTGCGCACGGCGGGCGCACGATGCAGCAGGCGGGCGGTCGGCCCCAATACCAGATCGGGCGAGGGGCGGTTCAGCCCCAGCGCATCTGCAGTGATCCGCGTCAGACTGCCATGATCGGGGTTTGTGTCGTGATCGACCGGGCTGATCGTCATTGACCCGCACCAAAGCAGCTTTTCGTATCGTCCGTTCGCGAGCCGGATTTCATCGCCTGGCAGCACGTCTTCGATGGCCATTGGCCCGTTTTTGGTTTGCAGGATTGCGCCATGTCCCAAAGCGCCGAAGGCATCTTCGAATGCGGCAAGCGCAGGTGCCCGCCGTGAGAACTCAACGATCTGATTGTCCGGAGACAGATATGCAATGTCGTATTTTCTAGTGCGCATTTGAGGACGAGAAACCGCCTGGCCAGAGTTTGGGTGTCGATGGACAGAGCTTGCACTGTCCGATTGTAAAGTCGTGCGCAGCGCGCGGCCGCCTGGAAGCATGGTCATGCGATTGCCTATACAGGGTTGTCGCATCATCTGCTGTCCCCACCGACAACATTTGAAACGGTTTAAAATGCCCGTTCTGCGAACGGTCGTGACTCATTACCGGAGGCTTTGAAAAGGCAGCCCGGACCTTCGTTCGCGGTCAGGCCCGGCGGGTATCGGGACCCTGCGTTTCGTGTGCGTCCTCTGCGCGTGCCTCGCGGCGTGCGATCATGGCCTGCCGGATGTCGCCCCGCTCCCACGGCATTGGTGTGTCATATGCTGCGACGGCGGCTTCGAGTGATTTTTGCCAACGGCTTTTCATGTGATACCTCTTTCTTGGTCGGCGCGTTTTCAAGCTGCCGTTGACCTGAAATTGCAGGAGCAAACTGGCGATACTTTGACGGTTCGCCGAAAAGACTGCCGCAATGTTAAAAAACGCCAGAATTCAAGATAAGATATTGATATGTAATTATTTTTATATGGATGCAACGGTGCGCTACATGAACGGCGGATTAACGCTATGTGAACATCGGGGGGCGCGGTCCCTCTCTTGCCCCATTACCGCCCCTTTTTGAGGCAAATTGCAGATATGAGCCGTCCGTAATCGGCCTGTTTTTGGTGAACGGATCGCCGGTAGCTATAGAATCTCTCGGCGTCGGCATAGGTGCAGTGATGTGTCCAACTGGCTTTTGCTATGCCGCTTTGGCGCAGTTGTGCCAATCCGAATGCGGGCAGATCAAACTGAAACCTGTCACCAGCCCCCGCCAGAAAGAACCTGTCATGATCCTGATCAACTGCAAGGAACTGATCGCGCAATTCTGGCCCGACCTCATAATTGCGTTGGCTGATTGATGGGCCGATCACGGCGGTGATAGCATCGCGCGTCGCCCCCAGTTTTTCCATCTGGGTGATGGTTGCCTCCAGCACGCCGTGCAGCGCGCCTTTCCATCCGGCGTGGGCTGCCCCAATCACACCTGCCTTCACATCTGCAAAAAGAACCGGCTGGCAATCAGCCGTCAGAATAGACAATGCCAACCCCGGCGTCGCCGTGACCAGCGCATCTGCCTTTGGCGGCACCTCAAGCGGGCCATCGACAGCAACCGCGTCAGCCGAATGGATTTGATGCACGCCCACAAGGTGATCCGGCGCGACATCCAGCATCTTGGCCACCCGCGCCCGGTTGATCCCCACAACGTCATGTTGGTCAGAACTGCCATGTCCGCAATTCAGCCCGGAAAAGACGCCCGATGATGCCCCGCCCTTGCGGGTGAAAAACCCGTGGGCGGTCCCTTCAAGCAGCGGGTCTGTGATTAATTCGAGCGTCATGGCTCCAGTCCTGGGGGCGGCGATGCCGTTGCGGGATAGATACTCATCACTTTGAATAGCTCACCCATTTCGGCAGGGTGGGTCAAGCGCCGATGTGCGGTCGTGTGATTTTCAAGTGCCGTGCCGGACAGACCTCTGGCCAGATCTCGCGCCCGTTGCGTGATGCCAAGCCGTTCCAGAAAAACGCCTTGTGGTGTCACGCGGCTGAATTTGGTGGCGGCGCAATGCCGTGCGATTTCGGCGAAATCCACATGCGCGGTCAGATCGGCACGGCCCGGCACTGCCAGCGGATCGGTTTTTTCATGACCCGATAGTGCCTGAAACGTATCACCAAGCGATTGCCAATCGCCATAGTCGATGATCAGTGCAGCCCCACCATGCGTCCCGATGCGTTCATCAATGGTTTGGATAACATGGGGCAGCTGCGGGCATATCTCGACAAGATCACCGTCTTTGGTGTCCATCAGTCGGTGCTCCAGCAGGGCGAGCGGCGCAGGGGCTGACAAGCCGATCTGGAGTGTACCTTCGCTGGCGCCCACCATCCGTTCGCGCCACCCGGCACCGTCCCGGACAAATTGCCGGATCGGTAGGGCATCAAAGAATTCATTGGCAATCAGGAACAGCGGCGCATCGGGCAGGGTGTCGATCCGGTCATGCCACTGCGCATCCGGCACCGCTTTGGCCTGTGCGTCGCGCAGCACGGCGGATGTTTCGACAAAATGCACCGACATTGCCGCATGAAACCCCACGACGCGCCGCGTGGCCCGCAGCGCATCGGCAATCAGGGTCCCGCGACCGGGGCCAAGCTCGGCCAGGACAAACGGGTCCGGCGCGCCTTGGTCGAGCCAACTTTGCGCTAGCGACAGCCCGATCAGTTCGCCGAACATCTGGCTGATCTCGGGTGCCGTGATGAAATCCCCCGCGGCCCCAAAGGGATCGCGCGTGGCGTAATAGCCGTGTTCGGGATGCATCAGGCAGTCGGCCATGTAATCAGCGATGCTGATCGGCCCCGTCCGCGCAATGCGGGCAATCAGCAGATCACCCAAGGGCGTCATCGCCGACGGGCCATCAGGATCACGGTCAGCCCGACAAGGATCATCGGTAGGCTGAGGAGTTGCCCCATCGTCAGCCCGTAGCCATCGATATGCAGGCGCAGGCCAAGTTCATTTCCCACCGTTACGAATTGCGCATCCGGCTGGCGGACAAACTCCACGATAAATCGCGCCATCCCATAGCCTACGAAAAAGATCGCCGATAGCAGCCACGGCTTTTTCAAAGCACCAAAGCGAAAAGCAAGGAACAGCAGGAGCGTGCCGAGAAGCAGCCCTTCCAACCCCGCTTCATAGAGCTGTGACGGGTGGCGCACGCAGGGCTCTGTGGCCGTCGCACAGCTTTGCGCGGCCGCACCGGGAAAGATCACCCCCCATGGCAGATCGGTGGGGCGTCCCCACAGTTCGGCATTGACGAAATTCGCGATGCGTACCAGCAGGATCGCTGGTGTGGCCGCGACAGCAATGATATCGGCAAGATCGGGCAGGGGGATCTTGTGGCGGCGGCTGAACAGATAGACGCCCAGCACCACGCCGACAAACCCGCCGTGAAATGACAACCCGCCTTCCCAGATGCGGATGATGCTGATCGGATCGGCCATGAACTCTGCCGGTTTGTAGAAAAACACATAGCCCAAGCGCCCACCGCCAATGACACCGATCACGACATAGGTCAGCAGGTCTTCCAACTGGCTGATCTGCATCGGCGGGCCGTTGCGCCATAAATGGGGGCGTTTCAGCGCGGCCTTGATGATTTGCCAGCCGATCGCGATGCCCACGATATAAGCCATCGCGTACCAGCGCAGAACGATGGCAAAGCCAAACAGCGTGAACGAAAAAATCTCGGGCGAGATATCGGGAAAGGGGATCGCTGCATACATGTCGCCATTCCTTGTCCGCGCGTGCGACGATGTCAACCAGTCGGCCCGGGTTGTGCCATGACGATTGAGCGACCATATAGAATGCAAAGCAAACGGAGAGACCGATGCAAAGCAAGAACAAAGTATTTGACGACCTGAGCCAGCTGATGACCAACGCGATGGGCGTGGCCCAAGGCGCGCGGGAAGAGGCCAACACCGCGATGAAATCCCTGATGGATCGCTGGCTGGCAGACCGCGATTTTGTCACACGCGAAGAATTCGATGCAGTGCGTGCGATGGCGCAAAAGGCCCGTGAAGAGAACGAAGCGCTGGCGGCAAGAATTACCGCGCTGGAAGGCAAGAAATAGGCGTAAAAGGATCTTCTGGAAAATCCTTTTAGAAAGAGATCAGTTTCCAGCTCAATCTTCTACTGGTCTAAAGTGATCGAGGATCGTTGCGAGGAATGCAACGGCTTCCATTATGTCGTCCGACGGCCTTTCATTTGTAAGCGGGAACGCGCCGGGTGAGATATTTCCAAGATATACTGTAATGCTATCGGATGCCCGAATGATACCAACACGGCATGTTGGGTGACCGGTTAGCAAATGTTCACGACAGGCTGTCCACACGCGAATACGTGGATCAAGCCAACCTGCGGTGATGTGTATCTCTTCGTCTGTGTGTACAGGTCCCGCGTCGATGGCAATGAAAGTGTCTGAGTTTAGTGCGGCTATAGGCAAGGGGGCAGGGATGTCCCCTATCGCGGGATAGTTGACCGTGCCAAAGTGGACAGAATGGAGGTCTTCGAACGCTGACAAGGCCCCAGACCCAACGACTTGACGCAAAACATCTTCTCCAACGCGGACTTGCTTCGCATCCGGGCGTCCAGCTAAGTCGTTTTCGCAAAATACAAAAACTTCGTCCGTTGATCGGCGCGTCCAAGCGATACGCGTTCTTGATGTGTCGGATGCGTCAAGTTCTATATGCGTGTTGGGCCCTGCTGGGACCGTGAGCTTTTGATTTGCGATCGTGACCGTCGCTTGGGGGACCGTCGCGGAACATTCTGCCGCATGCCTTTCTTCCAGCGCCTGCGGTGTGTATGCGCAAAACGCAACGAGCAGTATTGCCCAAAATAGTGCAGCCGCCAACATAAGGCGCTTCACCAGGCCGACAACGGCGCCAATCATTCCTCAGGTATGGTCCGCCAAATACGCCACCAGAATATCCAGTGCTGCCTGCAGGTCGCCCTTGTCGATCATCTCGGTCACGGTGTGGATATAGCGTGTGCCGACCACGATCCCGACGGCGCGCGCACCCGCGGCAGCTTGCTGGGCGGCGGCACCGTCCTGTCCGCCTGCGGCGAGCATTGTGCGTTGATAGGGGATCTTCTTTTTCTTCGCCAGCGCCTCGACCTCGGCCACCAGCGCCTTGTCGGCGATGAAGGATGAGTCGCGCACATGCAGCCCGAACCCCTTGCCCTGTTCGGTGGTTGTGTCCTTCTCGGGGATGCCCGGCGTGTCGCAGGCCAGTGTCACGTCGATCCCCAGCCCGATATCAGGTTTGATCGCATAGGCGGCCGTACGTGCGCCGCGCAGTCCGACCTCTTCCTGGCAGGTGAAGGCGACATGAATTTCGGCACCGCGCCCTTTCTTGCCCAGCTTGCGGATGGCCTCGATCCCCAGCCAGCAGGCGATGCGGTTATCCAGCGCCTTGGAGACGAATTTGTTGCCCATTTCCAGGAACGGCTCATCCATCACCACAAAATCGCCGACCTTGACCTTGTCATGAGCCTTTTTGCCCAGGCCGAGATCGACAAAGAACTCCCCGACCTCCGGCACTTTCTTGCGATCTTCGGGCGACTGAATATGGATCGGCTTGCCGCCCGGGTTCATAACGCCCTTGTAGTCACCATCATCCGTACAGACGAGGACACGGCGCGAAAAGAGATTACGCGGATCGAACCCCCCGACGGGTTGCAGATAGAGAAACCCTTCCTTGCTGATATGGCTGACCAGAAACCCAATCTCGTCCATATGGCACAAGAGCATGATCTTTGTGGCGCCCTTCTTTTTGGCATCACGGCGGCACAGAAGCGACCCCATGGGATCGGTGCGTATGTCATCGAACATACCATCGATTTCGCCCATGATGAGATCGCGCACGCGGTGTTCATGGCCCGGCACACCGGGCGTTTCGCAAAGACGTTTCAGAAGATCGGTGTTCATGATGTGCTCCTGTCTGTTGCCAGCATCCTGCGGTTGTCCTGCGACAGTTGCAAGCCGGGTTTTGGAAAGGTAACGCCGCTTGGCAAAGTAGATATTTGTTTCTTTCGCCGCGATCTCTGCTTCGAGTGCCGCCTTCTCCTGCGGCAAGTCTTCGTGCAGTTCCTTCACCTACCGGTGGAGCGTGTCCACGTAATCGGCACCCGCCTCAAGCCGGTCTGTCTTCTTGCGCCCACGTTCGATGTCTGGCACGAAGCGCTACATCACCTCAGCCGCCAGATCCTGCAGCGCGGCCATGTCACCACGGCGGGTCGCGTTGCTAATTGGCTCGCCATCGTCGTTGTATGACCGCATCGTAAAATTTGCGTGGATAGCGGTTTCATCCAGATGCACCACCGGCGCCTCCAATGATGTCTTCAACCGGGCAGCAATCTCAGCGCCAACTCCCTGAACGCGCGGTTGTGCGCCTAAATCGGCAACCGGTTGAACACGACCTGCGCAGCATGCCCGAAGGTGATGATCCCCGCCGTCACTACAGCCGCAGCCCTCATTGCCGACATTCGCCGCAACCGCAAAATCAGATGGTGGGCGAACTGATAGATTGCGGAGATAGTGTTGAAAAAGTCCGCAACAGGTTTGCGGTGCTTCAAAACGCAGAAAGTTGTTCTGCATATTCTCAAAAAGACTAGATCTAGAGGGTAATACAGCCGCAAGTCGGAATAATTTCATCCAAAATCACGCTCTGGATGTCAGCGACGGAGTATTTCAACAATATCCGGACAAAACCGACCTTGGATTTTCGCGCTTCGCTGACGCAGCATCTCTTCGGATACGCGGCAGGCATGCTGTTGCATCGCAGCGCACATCAGCAAACCAGTCATTCGCAATCGTGGGTTTGATTGCAAATGACCCCACCTTCGCTACCAGTTAGCTAAGTAACGCCAATTCAAAGGACTTCGATTTGCCTTGAAGAAGGCAGAGAGGGCCTGTGCGTTTAGGTCAACTCAGTTTAAGACACTTAGATAGATGATCCGCCGTTTCTCGTTGCTCAAAATAGTTCGTATGATGAACTGGCTTCTCTCCAGCACGAAAATGGAAGACGCGCTCAGGCGGGATCGAGGTTCGATCGGCCAGATGCGTCATAGCGGCTGTATTCACCACTAAGTCATTTGGCTCTTTGAACAGCAGATCTGCGCCTGCGTTTGCAGTCCTGGAGTATAATCGCTTCCAGATTTTCAACCCAACGGGCTCAGGTTCAAAATCACCGGTTACGGCGAAGTAGCCAGCAGGCAAATGAGTTACCGCTTTTTGAAGCGCAATGAGTTCAAAATTTGTGCTGACTTGTGACATACCTTGAAAGCCGGGTACGAGAGCCACACCAGCGTCGGTTATGGGCGCCGAGGCCAGAAACTTAGTAGTTTTCTGCAGTACCGATATAAGTGCAGATATCATCGGTACGACAAAGCTCGATATTGGTTTCAGCAAACTTCCCATGTTGAATACGCCTTGCAAGGCTCGACGCAGCGCCCAGGGTGCAGCCAACGCAGTACCTGCCAGCGTACCGGCAACGAATACGGACGTTGTCTGCTCGAGCCGTTCGCGCGCAAGAAGCTCCAACCAATACCTTACAACAAGCCCACCCTGACTATGGCTCACAACGTCAATCGTACCTGGTACAAACGCACGTATTAATCGATCCAAAGTCATCGCGCTCGCGATCGCTTGTTGGGACAGAGTCGGATAGTCGAAGGTCAGAACATTGTCGTATCGCTCAAGTAAAAGCTGCAAAAATTCCAGCCGCCTTCGTTCGAACTGATCTATGATATTTTCGCTGTTGCTGAAGGTGCCATGAACCAATAACAAAGTTCTTCCTATTATTTGTTCTTTGACGGGTGTTAATCTACCGTCTTTCCCCATAACTCTCAGCCCATAGGTTTTTGTGAACCTCGCATCTAGGCTGGCGATGCGATCATGTACATAATTTCCAGGAAGTTCGGAAAAATCGAGGACACGAGCGTCATCGGCGGGACTAACTTGATCACCCGATATGAAATCAAACACACCGTTGTCGTCAATGATGCAAGGGACAGTATTATCAGCTTCCTTGTTGCCTAAAAAATTTGACCGGAAACCGCGAATGTCGCCGCCGTATGGTTGTATCTGCTCGCGCAACCATCGCAGGTCCTGCTTAGATATCGTCATGGCAATCACTCCTTTCGTGAACCAAAGCAAGCGTGCGCGTACTTGTGCCAAATAGGATGTAAGGAAAGCGGTTGTTTAGTAAGCGCAATATCAAAATCGAGTTGAAACATTCGAAATACGTTACCCCATACACTTGTGTTCATGTCGTAGATACTTGAGCCTAGAAGGCGTTCATGATGCGGCAATTTTGGAAGCTCATCTTCCTTAAGCTGCCAGCGACGCTTTCAGGGCGGTGGGTGTGTAGTGCTTTCCCAAATGATATTCCAATGACCGAGCCACAAACGAGAAATAGTTTGGACAAGTGCGTTTAGAGCACACAGGAACGTGTCACAAACAAAAAACGGCATACAATACTCGCGCTCATCGGAGTGCGACGCAGAATAAATCCCTCGAAATGCCTCAGCATCGCATTGATATTCACGCTCATGCGCTTCAAAAGTGAACCGAGCAAGCGAATCTGTGTGCCCAAATTTGGTATGCGCCAACTCATGCATTAACAAGAAAGAAGTGGCTCGGGGTAACAACAGTTTATTCAACGAAATAGAGCCAACGTCATAGTTTGGCAGCAGGTCAATGCTAGGCCCCGGCGTACCATTGACAGCATAATTCACTACAAGAGAATGCAGCGCGGCTGACGCCTCCATACTGGTTGTATGCTGACCCTTGTCTACGGTGATCGGCCCTTCGGGCAGCAACCAACCCGCCAAGCGACAAGCATTCACCAAAAAATCTAGCATCCCACGTTCAACAAAAACCAACTCATATTCTTCAATGGGGTCAAGTTCAGCGTAAGCATTAAGATCCCCTGACGGTAGCGTTACAAGCATAGGCCACCGTTCTGGTTCCCCTTTTTCAGCCAGGATTTGGGCTACCGCGATTTGGAAAAAAATCTGGTACAAGGAATACTGTTTACTATCTTCATACTTCGAAAACCTGACCTTATGGATAAGTCGATTAACATCCCAAGTCCAAACATCCCGATAATCTTCTAACGGAGTTTCTGGTGTGAAGCGCTTGATTGTATCATCTAGCTTTTCGCCATTCATCCGCAGTGTCTCAAAGGCTCTGATTTGCCGTGCCTCAGCAAGTCTTACTAATTCTTCTGGATAATTTGGCGGCTTCAATTGATCTCTCAAAATGAACCTCTCTAGAATTTTTTACTGAAAAAGCCAAATTCATCAATGTCACCATAACGCATTAGGTGCTAAATTGCATCCAACATTAAGGGGTTGTTGGAGAGTTTCTCAAGAGAACAGGAAGATCTAGTCTTTTTGGATTGGAATTGACGGTCATCAGCGTTTAGCAACCGCTCTGCTGTCCAGCAATCTACTGAACCTATAGAGAATGAAGTAGCCATCGAACAAGTTGCAACGGACGGCAGGTTTGTCCTCGGCTTTATCCTTGCCACCAAAAGCCTCGCTGCACCATGACTGAATGGCAGCTATCTCCGCCGCCGCGCAGCGCCATGAACTGAGCAAGTGCGGCAAATTGTGCGCTGCGTGCGCTCGCAGCGAGAAAACTGAACTCACAGGATGGGCTTGTCTTATGTTTTTCGTATCGATCTGCAAAGATTGTGCCAGTGCCCAGATTGTTTTTCCTATCAGGGTAGTGGTGGCGGCTGGATCGCTTTGGGCTTGGTCGTGATGGACCGTTAGTGAGTACGATCAGCCGCCGTCTTCGCATGAGGCCTGAACGGATACGCAAGCCGATTTCTCAAGGGCTTGCATGACAAGCATAGGACATGACGATGATGACAAATGATAGCATAGGCATCGATATTTCTAAAGATTCTCTTGATGTGCATCGGCTTAGCGATGGAGGTACGGCGACCTTTCCCAACAGTCCTCGTGGGTTCCTCGTGCTCTCGACGTGGCTGGGTTGCGATATGCCCACCCGTGTCGTGTTTGAGGCGACGGGCCCATATCACAGGGGTTTTGAACGTGCATTTTCTGGAAAGCTCCCCCTGGTGAAGGTCAACCCTTTGCAAGCGCGTCGGTTTGCGCAGGCATGCGGGACACGGGTGAAAACGGATACAGTTGATGCCCGTATGCTCGCCAGCTTTGGCAATGCCTTGTCCTTGGAGCCAGACCTGCCAGTCGATAGCGAACAGTTTGATCTTAGGGAGCTATTCACCACGAGAGCGGGCTTGATCAAGGACCGCACCCGTTTGTTGAACCGCTTGCAAACACAAACTCTTGCTCTCGTTAAGCAGCAAACCAAGGCGCGGATCGACCAATTGACGCGCCAACTCAAAGCATTGCAGCACGACATCAACGAAAGGCTGCACGACTGCCCCAGTCGTGCCCGAGCCAATACGATTTTGAGATCGATACCTGGCATTGGTGAAGTTGCCGCATCAACTATTTTGATAGAGATGCCCGAGATCGGCACGCTTCGTAAGAAGAAAGCGGCAAGCCTCACGGGACTGGCACCAATGACCCAACAATCAGGAAAGTGGCATGGCAAAGCCCGCATTCAAGGCGGGCGAAAACCGCTACGCGACGCGCTCTACATGCCCGCTCTTGTCGCGACAAAACATAACCCGGACATGCGTGACAAATACAAAGCCATGGTTGAGCAGGGGAAGCCAAAAAAGGTCGCTCTCACAGCGATCATGCGAAAGCTCATTGAACTCGCAAACGCGCTAGTCAAAGCAGACCGGGAATGGTTGCCAAACGGTCCTTGACCAAGACGGATACTCACTCGAGACCTCGGAGGCAGCGCAGCAATCATGTGATATGGTACCTCGCCAACGTCGGGTTGTCGTTGTGGAGGGCATGGCGGATCGGAGGATCAGTCATGGAAACACCAAACCTACCGGCCATTCGCGCTCTTCGCCCTGCATGGAACAAAGGCCGGATCGTCGGTCAAAAACGACCATTGAAACCCAAGCATGTTTGGGCGATCCGGGTGCGACTCGAATTGGCCGAGAACCATCGTGACCTCGCACTGTTCAATATGGCGATCGACAGCAAGCTTCGCGGCTGTGACTTGGTGAAGATGAAAGTCGTCGACGTCATGGCGTCCGGTCAGATCAAGGAACGGGCATCGGTGCTGCAAAGCAAGACACAGAAACCTGTGCGGTTCGAGATATCCGAAGGCAAACGCGCGTCGGTCGAAAAGTGGATGGAAGATGAGCTCATGGTCGGCTCGGAGTACCTTTGGCCGGGTCGGTTTCATGAACGCCTGCACATCTCGACACGCCAGTATGCGCGGATCGTCCGCGACTGGGTCACTTCGATCGGTCTAGAAGCGAGCGCATATGGCACGCATTCGATGAGGCGGACAAAGGTGACCCAGATCTACAAGAAGACAGGCAACCTGCGTGCTGTTCAGCTTCTCCTCGGACACACGAAGATGGACAGCACGGTGCGATACCTCGGAAGATGCACTGGCGATCGCTGAGGCCATCGAAATCTGACGCAATTGGGCCGTCTTCACGCGCGGCCCATACCTGCCGCTCACAACTAAGGCTTATGCTGCGACGCAGCTTCCTCAAAGCGGATGAGGTGGGTGGCTCCTGCTCCACCGGCATCGAATGTGCCAAAGTGCAGTTGTTATCATCTACTAGGATAGGAGCCACCCAATGACAGTTAAGACAGTCGGTCTGGATTTGGCCAAGGACGTTTTTCAAGCTCACGGTATTTCCGAGAACGGGCGCGTAATTTTCAACAAAGCGATCAAGCGTGCAAAGCTTTTGGCGTTCTTCGAAGCTTTGCCGCCGTGCATGATCGGAATGGAGGCCTGCGGATCCGCGCACCATTGGGGCCGTACGTTGCGCAAGCTCGGCCACGATGTCAGGCTGATGCCCGCGAACTACGTGAAGCACTATGTCAAACGCGGAAAGACCGACGCGGTTGACGCGGAGGCGATCTATGAGGCCGTCCGGCGCCCGACCATGCGGTTCGTTGAGATCAAGACGGAAGAGCAGCAAGCCATTCTGTCCATCCATCGCACCCGAGATCTTGCCGTCCGGCAGCGCACGCAGATCGCCAATATGATCCGCAGCTTGCTGCGCGAGTTTGGGCACATTCTGCCGATTGGGGTTGAGGCGGTGACTGCATTCGCAAAGCGCCACCTCGATGGTAATCATCCGGAAATGCCCGACATCGCAAACGGCATGCTCGGTATGCAGTGTTATCAGTTCATCGGCTTGAAGGAGCGTATTGCAGGCTATTCAAAGATGATCGAACAGCATGCTTTGCTGAGTGTCGACGCACGCAGGCTCATGCGCATGCCGGGGATTGGGGCGGTCACAGCGTCAGCGATCGTCGCCACAATTGGTGATGCAAAACAGTTCCGCACAGGACGCGATCTGGCGGCTTGGCTTGGACTGACCCCTCTCAATAAATCCAGCGGCGGAAAAGAGCGCTTGGGTAAAATCACAAAGAAGGGCGATCGCTACATTCGCAAGCTGTTGGTCGTTGGGATGACGTCTCGTGCAGTGATGGCAAAACGCTCACCAGAGAGTGTAGATTTATGGACTGTGAAAATCATTGCTGACAAACCCTTCCGATTGGCGACAACGGCGATGGCAAACAAAGCAGCAAGGATCATCTGGGCGATGCTGACAAAGAAACAAGAATATCGGCAGCCAGTGTTCTAACCGCGCCAAACTGCCTAGAGATGCAAGACGTTGACGTGATGATGCGGAACTAAGTCAACCAAGAGCAAGGACACTCCGGGAAGGTCCGTGGCCCTCTGAGGTCGATAAGCCGAATGGAACCTCGCTCGCGGAACTCATCAGGGCCAGCGGAACACCACCGCACAAACAGGCCGGACAGACGACAGTACTGACACAAATAACCGCAAATATCGCAAAAAAACACTTGCAATGCAGGAGCCACCCACAGACGACCTTCGACCTGCCTTCAAGATGCTGCGGCCGCAGCCCGCTTTGCGGTCATTCGCTGCGAGCACGAACCAAGGGCTTCCTCGAACTAGCACAAGGCGGGACTTTACCGACCATTGCTGCGACTGCGCCAATGACGGCTCTTGGCGTAACCCTTTAGTATCGGTACGCTGCGCCGACTTATCAGCCTGATTGCGCAAGCCCATACTCACGCAGCCGATGTGGCTTTCTGGCGACCAGATTACTCCCGTAACCCGCTATCACGAACGACGATTTTGCTCACTGGTAGTCGACCCATGGCGGCATAAAAAGTGCTGCAGGACTGCTACCCCGGGTTAGTTTCTTACAAAGGCTGTCCGCGGAAATGCCAAGAGTGGTCCGAGGCACTTAAATGTGTCCAGAGCCTGAAACTGCCTTATGACACCGTTGCGAGAATAGTCGACGCCAAGACATTCACTGATTTCGTCGGTGTAACGATATCCCATTGGTGTGCATGGAACGCGGATACCGTCAAAAACCTTAACGTCTGTGAGACGGCAGGCGTTAGCAAATGGAACTGGCAGCACATTTCTTCTGGAGTATTCTCGGCCACTAACCGCTTGTATCGTCTCCCTGTTAGACTCCGGAGACGTTATGGCAAAGAACTGACGTCCGTTGTCGCAGAGGTCCATATAGACGTATCTTGCGCCGTAAGTTGCCGGCTCCGCCCAAATGTCGCGTTCTCCACCCCAAACAAACGGTTGTCGAAGGGATCTGAGGCAAGGCTCTAGATTTGGATCACCCGTTACAGATTCCGCGTCTCCGGCCAGGCTTCCGAATACGCTACCCAGCAACTCGTTCATCGCGCGGCTAGGTGATGGCTGGAGAGTTCCGCCTGTACACCTCAGAAATGAAATTTCGAAGGGTACTTCGACCCTCCCAGAAGGAAATAGTTGAGAGCGCTGAAGAATTGGGGGAGGAGGAAAGCTGTTTTGCGCCTCACGCATTGGGTAGAATTGCAAGGCGTCACCAGCAATTCGAATGTCGCCATTGTAACTCCAGTTGTTTCCGCCGGCCGCGGTGCTTAGTCGAGCTGGAAACACCAACCCGCCAGAGCCCTCGAAACTTCTTGGGCTATTGGGTGATTGTCTTGGGTCCGCCAGCAAAGTGAACGTGTAGTCATTTATGAATTGGGTTCCCTGACCGCACCGCAACTCGCCCTGCCAGACTGCGGACCTCGAAGGAGTTAGAGACCGCGCTGCTTGTCCCGTTTCGCCTGCTAAATCAGTTTGAATAAAGTCTGCAGGAGAACATGCGGCTAGCAAAAACGGGACAATTGTGGCCAGAACAGGAAAGAACTTGCAATTAAGTTGCATCTAGAAACTCGAATCAATCAATGACTAGCAAAATACTGGAATACTTCGAGGCACGCGGCAACCGCTGATCCTGATTGCGCCATGTTGAAAAACTGCAGTTTAGAGGAAATAGCCGAAAAAGTTAGCAATGGAGGGCCTCTTGAACAATTGGTCGAGGGTGGTGCGGTGGGTAACGTCCATGTGGCGGCTCCAACGCCAAATCGGCAAGTCGATTGGCTCTCTTGGCCTGTGCTGGAGGCTCGGTATCGACTTGGTCGATCCAACACATGCGTGCAGCCGTCCAACCGAACCGGACCGACATTGACCGCGAATAGAATCTTGACGCGTGTGAGAGACAACGATCCTCCAAGTTACTAAAAATTAAACGATGAAATGAACTTGACCCAAACGCCAGATTAGAGAATCAGCCGTTCATGCGGCTCGCAGCATCCGGCACAATGGGCTATCTACCGCCATCGGAGGCGGCGCAGCATTCCCGACCAAGGCACCAATTTGCCGATCATGGACGGCCCATTCCTGCCTTTCATCGACAGGTCAAGATGCGGCGGTCGCAGCCCGCTTTGCGGTCATTCGCTGCATCTGCAAACTTGAGCCATCGGCGAACTAGTAAGGTGCGGGACGGAGCGGCCTTTTGTCGTTTGGAATTCAAGGTCTGCTTTTCCTGGCAGAGTGAAGTTTGAATAAGCCCGGCCCGCGCAGACATCGATCGCTCAGAACTGGAAAACCTCCGCTCCAACCCATGAGGCAAAAAACAACCCAAAACCGAATGCCGTGTGTGCGATCACGCTGCGCAAACGGGCGATGTTCGGCTTTGGTGTCTTCGCTGCCGCGACCCCTAGTCCCATACCGGGTTGCATCACGAGAAAAGGCGCTGACACAGTCGCAATCCCAAACAGTAGCGCTGGCAACAAAGTGGGATCGCGCGCCCAGTCCAAGCTCAGGGCGAAGAGAAACAAGCCTGCGAAGACGATGCCTATGAGATAGTGTGCGCTCCAGCCAATGACACGTTCCGCAGCTATCAGCGGTGTTTTGGCGATGTTCTCATGGGCAAACTGACCGTGCCTCATATGGCCCAACCAGCGGCCGACCAACCCATAGTTCAAGGAAGGGACACTGAAAGCACGCTTCATTACCACCGCCCAGATATCCATGACGGCCGTCGCGCCTGCGCCAATCAGTATTGCGCGAAACACAAACTCCAATCCCCAGTCCATAGGCATGAATCTCCTTAGCTTATCGCGCCGCTCGCGCGGGTGATTGGACGAAGAGCAGTGCCAGAGCTGCAGCGGCAACGACCGGGAGCGAGGCCGCAGCAAGAAAGGTCCAGCCGGGTCCGGTCACGATGGCGCCCGCGGCAAGCGTGGAGATCGTGGCGGCCAGCGCGATGATCGTATCATTGGCCCCCTGGACCAGGGCCCGGTCAGCCGGCGCAACCCGTTCAGCCAGCATAGCGGTGGCCCCGATGAAGCCGAAGTTCCAACCTATGCCCAGGACAATCAGCGAGACATAAAAGTGCGCCCCGCTCAGACCCGCAGCAGCCACGAGCGCTGCAACGGTGAGCAAAAGCAGACCCGTGGCCACGACGGCCTTCGCTCCGATCCGCTTGATCACGAAGCCGGTCAGAAAGCTCGGGGCGAACATCGCGACCACGTGCCAGCGGATGACGTCGCCCGCCATGGCTTCGGAAAACCCGCATCCGATCATGGCGAGCGGCGTGGGCGCCATCATGAAAACCATGACGCCTTGAGAGACCGCTCCCATCGCAATGGCGATCGCGATCCCCGGCTGTAAGAGCGGGACGAGCGCGGGGAAACCGGTCCTTTGTCTACCTGTAGAGATAGGCGGTGACATGCGAACGAAGACCAACGGACCCAGCCCGGCCAAGCTGATAACGCTGATCGCTAAGTATGCTCCCGCAAGGGGGATCGGCGCGAGCGCGTCCTTAGTCCATATAAACAGCTGTGGCCCCAAGAACGCCGCAACCAGTCCCGATGTCAGCATCAACGAGATCGCAACAGGGCTCCAAGCGGAAGGAACAACCTCCGCGGCGGCAAAGCGGAAATACTGGTAGCAGGCGAGCGCGGCGCCGAGGGCCGCATGGCCAGCGCAGAGCATGAAAAAGTTGCCCTCCACCAAGGCCCAGGCGCAGGCAAGTCCGCCGGATGCCGCTAGCAGGCCGCCTGCGCAGAACCCGGCCCGGCGTCCGAAGCGTCCCATGAAAATCGAAAACGGGCCCGCAGCCAGCAAACCTGCAAAGACCTGCACGGACGCAGGGAACGTGGCAAGCGCTGGACTTGGTGACAGCATCAGACCGGCAAGCCCGCCCAGGATGATGAGCATGGGCATAGCGGACGACAGGATCGTGTTGGCCACCATCAGGCCGATATAGGTAACCGCACCCCGTGTGATCCGCTTGTCATCCATGTGTAGTCCCGCTCAACTCGTTGACATGGCGGTTTCATAGCCGCTAAGTACTTTGTCTAATATGTCAAATAGGTATCAATATTGGACAAACAGCCGAACGAACGGACAATCGATGTCCTGATTTTCGATGGGGTGAACCTGCTCGACGTCGCAGGGCCAATACAGGCCTTCTACAAAGCACGCTTTCGCGATGCGCGGATCTACCGCCACCGCTATGTGTCACCGGATGGCCTCTCGATACGCGCAAGCTGTGGTTTGACACTACAGCCCGAGGATGCGCTATCAGCCACATCGCAGTCGAACGACCTCCTTGTTCCCGGTGGCAAAGGCGTCGATGAGATCACACAAGACGCGGCGGTATTGGCGACTATCCGTTCTTGGCCTTCAAAGCCTAGGGATACTCGTCTGATCGCGATCTGCTCTGGTGCGCTGATCCTCGCAGCTGCCGGGGTCTTGGATGGACAATCGGCGACAACCCATTGGTCGCGCAAGGCCGAAACGGAACAGCATCCTGGTGTAGAATGGGATCTTGACCGCATATTTGTTGCCGGAGCTGGCATCTACACATCTGCAGGGGTTACGACTGGCATCGACCTGGCTTTATCGATCATCCGCACGGATTGCGGCAACGCCTCTGCGCTCGCTGTGGCGCGAGAACTCGTGGTCCAGCTTCGTCGCACTGGCGGGCAGAGCCAATATGCAACGCATCTGGCGGGACAGTTCCAATCGGAGGATGCCCTGGCCAAGCTGATCGAAGCAGTGATATCCGATCCTTGCAAAGACTGGACCGTGGAGAATTTGGCCGACGCGGCGGGGATGAACTCGCGCACCCTGTCTCGCAAATTCGTCGCATCAATGGACACCACACCCGCACGCTTCGTCGAGCGGGTCCGTGTGGACCACGCGCGCGGATTGCTCGCCGACGGTTTATCGCCCAAACGCGTCGCTGTAGACGCGGGGTTCGGAGACTATCAGAGGATGCGCCGTGCGTTCCGTCGGCAAGTGGGTATCGATCCTGCGGATTTTGCCCGGACGTTTGGTTAGCACGCATTCCAATTGAACAAAAGCGCTCAGCAGTTTGATTGTTCAAGCAGATTATCTCAGAATCTTTCGACTGGCACGTAAGTAGGCCCGAACCCACATGAGACGGTTCAATTGCAGCCTGATACAACCGGCGCATTTCTCCGAAGCAGCCATTGGTAAGCCCCGCAGCATCCAGTAGAATGGGCTCTTTGCCGCTATTCTCCGCAAGCATACTCAAGGTCCGCTTGCATCAGTGGTTGCGCTAACCTTGGCTGTAGATTCTGGAGCGCGAATTGTATGCTCTCATCAACCTTTGAGGGCGTTTTTGCCAAGTGCGGTTGCCGGGAATGGCGGGGTCATTCGTCTGCCCTTTGCGTCTCCAGCCAGTCAAGCATCTCACCCGCCCAAGCGCTGTCCTTGCTTCGCAATAGGACAGCGACGAGCAGCTGAACGTTTGGCTGCACCACGGCATCATCAGGGCCATTCGCTATAACAAGTTCAAATTCGCCGGCAGCGGTTGCAACCAGTGCTGTCGCATCGGCCGGAAGCATGGTTTCGCCATGTGCAGGTCTATAGGTCATTGGTCTTATCCTTTGATTTATTTCCGCATGATCTCGGGCCAGACCTTCCGGTTGAACCAGTGTTTCCCATCTTTTGGCGCACCCCACGGATTGCCGAATGCCTTGTCCGCCGGCGGTTCTTCCGTGGTCAAGTCGCGGGCATTCAAAGCCCGTCGAGCGCGTTTGTGCGCGGCCTTCTTGAAGGGTTTGTCACTGTCTTTCATGGTCATCCCGCAGATCGGCGTTTTGCGATAGGAACGAGACATTTTAGAACTCCTTTGCCATCAGGCGGTTGTAGTGATCCACGGGCATCAGCACGATGAAGGGCTTACATAGCGTGTGATGAGGATTGGTTGGTGTTCGGCCTGCTTCAGCAACTCCATTGTCTTGCGCCGAAGAGTGGTGATACTGACGGTTGGCATATTATCAATCATCTCAGAACTCCTTTGCATTGTGCTCGACATCGCCCCAGTGTTTGTTCACGGGCAGCGTCTTCGCACGGCGCGCAATGTCTTCGAAACGCACGGGCATGTAGTCCCAAACATCGACACCGGCGTTGACGCTGTTCCGCGAGCCGCGCCAGTTGTTGTGGACATGGCCGAAGATTTGGAGCGCATCCCGGCGGGCGTGGTTCCAGGTGATCATTGGGTAATGGCAGAGCGTGTGTGCCTGGTTTTGCGGTCCGTCCCGGACCTCAGCCAGATGGGTGACGCTCGTCCAGGGCAGTGCTTGTGTCGGTTCCAGATCATGGTTGCCGACGATGAGGTGTTTTTCTGCACCGGGCAGCTTGTCAAAGAGCTTGCGCAGCCAGTCGGTATCCTTTGCCTTCGGTCCGTGGGCAAAGTCGCCAATGATCCAGAGTGCGTCCTTGGGACCGACCATGGCCCAGAGGTTCTGCATCAAAACCGCATCCATGTGGTTTGTGGATCGGAACGGACGCTTACAGAACTTGATGACATTCTCATGCCCGAAATGCGGGTCTGCGGTGTACCAGTTAGTCATGTTGTCTCTCCGTCGTCTGTCGTCGGCGGAGCGGCAACCGGGCGGCGCGGAGATGAAAGATCATCAAAGGCGAACAGCGCGATGCCGCCCGCCATATGTGCGAGCGTTAAATCAGGGTGATATGTTTGCGCTTGATAATCATGCGGATGCTATAGCGGCTCCCATGTTGTTTGGCTATCCATGATTAAAGGTCCATGTCCGAGGCTTCCACCTCTTCACCGGTCAGGGCCTCGACAATCTGCCGATCCAGTTCCGCCATGTGCAGGCGGCCGAGCTCATAGTCTTCCAATGAGAAGCCAATGACGGTGCTGCCCGGCTCGCCCCGATAGCGGACGGTGAAGGTTGCAACGCACCCGGTCTTGATATCCTCGTCACGCGGGTATGTGAAGCGATACTCGACGTTGTTGCGGTAGTGCTGTGCATTGCTGCAAAGCGTATATTCGGTGCGCCGTACGCTGCCCGACGCGAAAGTTTCTTCGTGGACCCGCGGCGATAGGGCATCCATATCGGCAATGAACCCATCTTCGCCCCAGGCATAGGTCAGGGTCATTTCGCGCCCGGTAATTTCGACGCGGGATGGTGGGCCATAGGTCTTTTCGATCTGGGCTTTCAGTTCCAGCGGTTCTGGTAGTTGATCGCTCGGCTTGCGGATGGAGCGGTGGATCGCCATGGGGCGCTGTTCCATCACGCCTGACGAAAGCATCGCAGTCACCTGATCTTGATCCGCCTTCGCAAGCCGTCCGTTGATACCAACATCGCCGATCCGGCTGAAGCGCTCATAGGTGAACTCAAAGACGGCCCCATCAGGCGACTGTACCCGCAGAACTTCGCTCTCGCTTGTCGGGGCGGTATCGCTCCGTTCCGCGTAGACAGCGAGAACATCCTCCAGTGAGTCTCCTGGTTGCAGGCCGAGGATTTCATAAGGATAAGGTCGCGCTTCTGGCGTCGGCATCGGCGTCAAGACATCCTCTGCGGCCGCTGGCGGAGCCAATGAGGTCAAAGCCAAGCAAAGAGCCAACGTTGTATGGGGCCGGTGATTGCTGCGGTCTCTGTTCGCGAAATAAGTGATCTTGTGCATCGGTTCGGGCCTTTCAACAAAATCAGGAATAACGCGATTATATCACCCCCATTTTGGGGGTAAACCCAAAACGGGGGTAGCCGTGTCGCTGAATTGCATGCGAGACGCCCATTGGCAGGAACCGTTCATACCGAGGCTTACAAGGATTTGCTCAGCGCGCTGGTTGGGGCACGTCATGATGCTGGCCTGTCGCAGGCCCAGCTAGCGCAACGCATTGGAAAGCCTCCATCATTTGTTGGAAAGTACGAACTTGGCGAACGGCGGCTCGATGTCATTGAACTGCTGGTTGTGCTGAAGGCGATTGATGCTGATCACCAAAAGCTGATCAAAAAGTTGCAGGGCAGCCTTCCGAGTACTCTCTGAAAGTCATGATCAGGGCAGAACCGATCAGCGGGTTCACTAGTTTTGAGGGGTATCCGTAATTTGTGCTTGATCTGCCCGGACTACACATGTGTCTATTTTCGCAATATGTAGCTGTTTTTCTTTCTGCTGGGGCTGTGCCTGACCACCGCTTATGTGGGGTCTCTTGGCATACCGGTTTGCCGTACTTTTTGCCTGTACAACATACGGCAATGCCGTATATATACGGGTATGCAAACGGTCATTTCCACGCCTGAGTTTCTATCTCAAGCCAAGAAACTAAAGCTGTCTCAGGATGAGATAGACGCAATCGTGGAGGCGCTAGCAGATAGTCCGCTTGCTGGCGACATTATCAGCCAGACCGGCGGAGCAAGAAAACTGCGTCATGCAGGTCGAGTTGGCCGCGAGAGTGGTGGATATAGAACCACCCATTAATCCGGCGGAGTGGACATACCTGTTTTCCTTCTAACGGTTTACGGGAAAGGCGACAAAGCCAACCTGACGAAGGCCGAACGAAACGAATTGGCAAAGATATTACCGCAACTGGCGGACCCTTACCGCGCATCCGCCAAGGCAGCAGCGACCAAACGGACCCGCAAAAAGTGAGAGAGGAACCAAAAATGAGTGTTGGTAAGAGCATGATCAAAGGCGCACACGAAGCCCTCGTCATCGCGAAAGGTGAGCTGGAGTCTGCCGCCGTCTACATTCCTGAAATTGTTGACGTTGCCGCGATCCGCAAGAAGTTGAAGCTATCACAAACCGCTTTCGCAGAACGCTACGGCTTGCCTGTTGGAACGGTTCGGGATTGGGAGCAAGACCGTCGTTCCCCAGATCGAGCGGCTGTTGTGCTGCTTTCCATCATCGACCGCAATCCAGAACTTGTTGCCGAAACTCTGGCGTCTTGATGAGAGAGCTAATCAACACTGCCCGAGATTCTTCGCGACGGTGGTTTTGGCTCAGATCAATTACAAATTACGGATACCCGTTCTAAGAAGCGTTTGACCAAACTATCAAACGCAACTTCTTGTGGGACCGCCGTCTTTATCTCCGGACTGGGACTGGCACCGTTGACACCGCTTTGACGCCATGCCTGAATGGGTTGAATTTCATAAAGAAAATCAACTCCATGGTGAATTCAGACCAGCATCTGATCGACAAACTGAGTTTCTGGCACAAACTCGAATTCTTCATCCCTTTTGATTTGGATGGTCGTGCGCGGGAACGGGAAAACCAAAAGAAGCTTTGGCGCACGTATGGCGACACGACTGAGCTTCGCTTCAGCGCTGTGCCGAGAGGTTTCGAGGTAGCGCGGTACACACTTTTCCTCGGCGTATTCGACAAGGGCGCAAGTCGTGATGTCATTATTGGCCAAAAAACTGCTGGCGAAGATGTCGGCCTGGAAGAGGAAACCAGAGCTGATCTTGAGGGTCAAACCTGTATGGCCAGTATTGAGCTGAATTCAGATGCTGAACCGCTATTCGATACCTTCCAAGTCTCGACACTGCCATGGGCTGTGGGACAAAGCCGCAAGCACGGGTTGGACCAATTATCCAGCGGTGCCTTTCAAAATGCGCGAGAGCGGCTCGCGCACATGTTGCACAACTTCAATGAAAACCGTCGCCGCATCGACAACGACGAGGGTCAGGTAAACCCATTGGCTCCGGATGAGGTGGACGAGCTTATCGCGTTGCTGTCCCGTTGGAGCGATTTTCCAGTCTCCAAACAACAGAACGCGGCGCTGCTGGAGGTCACTTTTCGAAAGCAAAAGCCGAAAGCTGACGCAGAAACAGGAGCTGACGAGGAAGATGAAGAGGAGGATGAACTCCCCCAAATAGGAATCCTGAACAGCTTCTTCATTGAGGACATTGAAACCGCAATATTTGTTGCGGAAGCTGGGACTATGTCAACGGCTCTGAGGCAATACCTTACGCCGCTGCTAAAGTCGGAGCGGCTGGATCTCTACTCAGATCAGGGACGCCAACACATCTGGTCAACAGTCGCTCCAGCCAACATCAATGTAGGGCGCTGGTTCTCAAATCCCGAACATGCTATGAGCCTGATGCAGCAGTTTGCGATCAATACGGCTTTGCAAAAACTGCACGACGAAGGGCTGTTTTCCGTCAATGGCCCACCTGGAACCGGCAAAACAACACTGCTGCGGGACATCATCAGTGACAATATAGTGCGCCGGGCATCTATTCTCGCGAAGCTGTCGGCCCCCGCTGATGCGCTCATCCAGCAGAGCGGCAAAAGCTATCGATATCTCATCCCGGAACTGACAGGCTTCGAAATGGTTGTCGCCTCGTCCAACAATGCTGCAGTCGAGAACATCTCGAAAGAGCTGCCGCAAAGTGCCTCTGTATCCACCAACGACATCGCGTATCTCCGCCCTGTGGCGCATAAGCTGGCCGCTCAACAATTTGGTGGCGAGTGCCGCATGCTGAGTGAAGAAGACCGGCCTTGGGGTCTGGTCGCAGCAGCGATGGGCAAGAAGGCAAATCGTTCCACTTTCGTTGACCGCGTCTTCTCAAAGAAAATCGATGAAAACGCACCAAAGACATGGTCAGGGGAGGAACGCCCCCTCAATCTTTGGCAATGGCGTGACGACGACAGTCATCAGCAGGATCACGGACTGGATTTTCCGGATGTGCAAAAAGACTTCGAGGCGGCACAGCGCCCCAGGCGCCTCTAAGGGCTCCAATGCTGACCTCAGGGACACGGAATTTTAGATGATGTAGGGCGGAACGGCTCCGATCAGTCACCAATAGTATTCATGCGGTTTGCGGCTCAATGGCCACACAAGACCATCGGGGTCGCTGCCCTTCAGTAGTTCCCGCTCTTGCTTCCTTTCTGAACGCCGTCGCGGGCGCGTGTGGTATAGTTTGTCGTGCGAACGCGGATAGTTCTGAAGCCAGCGCAGCTCTTCAATTTGCGGCACCAAACGCCGCTCCAGCCCCTTGGATGAGTAGCCCTTGTTTCGGCCAGCCAGACGGGATCGCTTTCGTTTGTAGTGGGCCATGATACGGCCTTTCATGCAGTTTCTTTACTACATGGCGATCTCCAATTCTGTTCATTCCAAGCCGTCGTGGGCAGCCGGTCTGGGTACATCGGTGTGAAAAACTATACAAGAGAATGTTTCTTCACCAGCCACTCACCGACATAGTCGGAGAAGATGGTTGACTGACAACTCAAAGCTGGCCGGCGCTCGACTTAAATGTTCACTTAATGTTCTTTCGGCGGTTTGATGTAGTGAGTATGCAATGGTCCGACGCTCCACCCCACAAAAACAGATTGATGAGTTGGCCTTCCCGGTCAGGGTCAGGGTCAGGTTTGCAGTGCCCGAGCGTGGGTTCGGCATGCGCCTGGACGCAATACATGCCTGGCTTAGGACCGAAGTTGGGATGGGGTTCTACGCTGTCTATTCGTCAAGCGGCCTCGCGACCGATGCGTTGGGTATCTATCTGCGAGACATCGAAAGTGCGCGTGCGCTGATTGCTGCATTCCCAGACCTGATACTTGCTGACGGGACCGAATGCAGGGCCTATACTTCCCCCGTCCACGACGGTGCGTGGCGCAGTGATGAGTTATTGGGTGTGTGCAATCTGTATTCGATGACGAAGGGCCAGGATGCGATCCGTGCGCTCTTTGATGGTCTTGAGGACAAAACGGGCAATCTGCCGTCGCTGACAGGGATATACCCGGATTATCAGGCACCGGTCATCAGCAACGGCGACACAGGACCAATCCTGTCGATGATGCGTTGGGGGATGCCGTCGCCTGCTTTTGCGTTAAAGGGGAAGAAGACGGACCGGGGCGTGACGAACATTCGCAATACGAAGTCACCACATTGGCGCAGGTGGTTTGGTGTAAAGCACCGTTGCGTTGTCCCGTTCACGTCCTTTTCAGAGCCACACAATCAGGTCGGTAAACCATCTGAGCCCGTATGGTTCGCCTTCTCCGAAGATCGGCCGATCGCGTTCTTTGCTGGCATCTGGACAGAGTGGACATCAGTGCGAAAGCTGAAAGACGGCGAGACCACGGACAACTTGTTTGGGTTTCTGACAACCGAGGCAAATGCAGATGTCGGCGCGATCCATCCGAAGGCGATGCCTGTTGTGCTGACTTCGGTGAACGAAGTTGAACGATGGTTGCACGCGGATGTCGATGAAGCATTGTCGTTGCAGAGACCGCTTGCCGATGGGCGCCTGCGGATTGTGGCGCGGGGAACATCTCAAGACGACTTCGGGACTTCGATCTAGCGCTCTCAATTCAGTTTCGGATTTCGCTATCACGAATTGTGATTTCAAAATCCGATGCGGAGATGTGCGTGACTTGACGCCCTTTTGCGGACATTGGCGAGTTTGGAGTGCACGCCTCGCTGCTTGTCGAATACGGACATTCGCGCATGGCGTAGCAGTCGTGTAGATGGATGACTGAGTCGCGGACACAACCGACATTCGTTTTCCCGCCTTCGCTGACGCAGCATCCCCTCGCAGGTGCGGCACGCTTATCGCTGCGTTGCGGTCGATGTCGCCATACCGGCCATTGAAAGCCAGTCTGAGGCGCGAAATTCAAACCGCCCTTTCACTGCACGCGGGATCGACCATCGAGGAGCGGGACGACGCAGACATTCATCTTGGAATACTGAATGGCAGGTTTGAGCGTGTGGCAAATCTTAACAAGACGCAGCCCAATGACGTTACTTTGATCCGTCGTCCCATCCTTCGTCGCGATGCGAACCGTCGCAGAAGGGCTTGTTGTTGGAATGCCCGCAGCGGCACAGCACGTATTTGGTTTGACTTGCACCGGCACCGTTAAAGTCCGCATCCGGGGCTGCATTCTTGACCCGATAGGGGCCATTGCGTTCTACCGT
>CANNFU010000003.1 GCA_947503965.1 uncultured Paracoccaceae bacterium | reverse complement strand
CTAAGTGTCCACCATCGATAGTGGACACTTAGATGGCTCCAACGGAACGCGTTAGGTCGGGTTCAGCGGACGCTCACGATCAGCACAACGGTATCGACGTTCAAGTTCAGGCTCTACTGGACCATGACAGCCAGCTTGATCAACGTGATGTATTCGTCGAGCAGGTATCAGGTGGCTTGCACCACACAAAGAGACCAAAGCTTCACCAGTTGCTCGAACAACTCACCGACAGCGATATCGTCTATATCTACCGTACAGACCGCCTTGGCCGCTCCACATCAGACCTATTGAGCATCGTCGAGAAGATCAAAGGTGCAGGGGCGAGGTTGGTCAGTGTCACAGACGGTGTTGATACGGGGACTGGTATGGTCGCCGATATGTTCTTGACCCTGCTTTCCGTAGTGAGTCAGTACGAGCGGGCACTTATCGCGGATCGGACCCGCAGTTCGTTGAAGGTCCTCAAGGATCGCGGCGTTCAGCTTGGTCGGCCAAGAAAAATCACACCAGTCATCGTCCGTCAGGTGCAGGCAATGCATGATGACCCGACACTCTCTGTGAAAGATGTTTGCGGGTCATTGGGGATTTCACGGTCATCATATTACCAAGCTCTGCACGCGGAGTTGTCTGGATAGATTCTCCAGCCTCTTGAAAGCCCTACCGACCCTACCCATGTTATCTAACAGGAAACATTGGAAAACGAATTGGTGCTGCATTTAAGAGGTGTGCGGCGCTGCTTTTTGCAATGAGGTCCTACCTTCATGATCACTACCGATGCGGACGACTTTGTTCGTCAACTCAATTCATCCGACTATCGCCCAGTCTATTCGGCTGAAATCGATGCCGCCAATAAAACTAGCTTTCCAGCTTCTGTAAAACTGTCAGACCAGTTACCATCGATGTCGCCATCTCGATGGCCAGAGTTGATGTCGATTTCTACGCTGGCGCAATACCTTGACATGTCCACTTCCTCAGTAAGGAACCTGGTCAGCGAGGGTGTTTTGCCCGCCGCCACAACGGTACCATCTCCTCGATTGAAACGCTGGAGCAAGTCGGTGATCGACAATACGCTCCAGCGAATTATTGATCGCAAAGCGTCACATGGCCTGTCTATGGCGGATGCATTGAAGACAGCGCAATCTCGTTCAGTGGGAGGGCGCTAAGATGCCAAGGATTCGTGAGTTCCTTATCGAAGAAAAGTCTCGTCACGGGAAACTTCGCTACCTCTTTCACCGCAAACCCGATGGCCGCCGAATGACTATCAAAGGCGTACCTGGTGAAGCCGCCTTTGAAGCCCGATATAGCTTTCTCGTCAATGGAGGCGACCTCTCAGTTGATCTGGAAAAGGCTGCTGTGGACCGTCGGCGAAACCATGAAGCGCCCCAGTTGGCTTCAGAATTGGTCAGATATCACGACGCGCACATGGACGGTCTCGTCCAGCGCGGGGAAATGTCCCGATACACCCATGAACACTATCGGCGGTTCACCAAGCGGTTCGAGCAAGAGTTCGGACAAGTGCCGATTCACACCATCGAGTCCCACCATCTTGAACAAGTTCTGGAGGGCTGGAGCGAGACCAGCAACGCGTGGAACAATGCTCTCAGGGCTATCAAGCACATGTTCCGCTACGCCCAAAAGTCATGGGGTATTCAACCCGATCCAGCATCAACGATGGAAAAGAAGCCTGTCGAGACCGATGGACACCTTCCGTGGGATGAGAACCACCTGAGGGCTTTCTTTGATACCTATAAGATCGGCACGAAGCCCTACTTGGCTATGATGCTTTTGATCCACGCTGCTCCTCGACGAGCCGATCTCGTCAAGCTAGGGCCAAAGAACATCGTAATCGATGATGGGCAGGAGTTCATTCGCTTCCTTCCTCAGAAGACTGCAAGAAAGGGTCATGTAACGGTAACGATGCCCCTTCATCCTGATCTGAAGGCGGCCATCGATGCCACCGTGACAGGCGAGGAAACCTTCCTCGTGACCGAGTATGGCAAGCCCTATTCAGCGGATGGATTCAGTAACCACATCTTGGACTGGCGCAAAGTGGCTGGAATTACTGACGCCGTGTCAGCGCATGGAATGCGGAAGACTGTTGGGATCAACATGGCTGAGAACCAAGCGAGTGAGTATGAACTCATGGCCGCCTTGGGTCACACGACACCTAAAGTGACCGAGGTCTATACGCGGGGAGCAAATCGGAAGCGATTGTCATCGCAGGCTGCTGCAAAGTCTACTCTCAGCGAATTGGTCAAAGAGACCACGACGGTGGTGACCGAATGAATCTTATCGATAACAACCCCGAAATAGACGATGAAGTTCTAGAGATCATGGAGGGTTTGCTGAGTGAACATTTGGCAAGTTACAACGTGGACCAGTGGTTCACATTGAGAAGCCTTTACGAGAAGTTGAGTATCAAGTTCACCCTCAGGAGGGAGGGTTCACTAGACCAGATCATTCACAGAACGCTTGATGAATGGAATTGGTTTGGCCACTTCAGTGATTACTATGGTCAGTCTTATGTTAGGCGCAAAAGACCGACTGATTTGATAGAGATTTCACTGTTGGATGGAACGAATGATACGACAAGATACTCCTGGCCACCGTTTTCACCGCCTGAGCCGACGCCTGAACGGAAGGCCCTGCTCGAAGAAGTAAGGCAAAGGTTTCAGAGACGCACAGTCTGTATGGGTCAGAATGGGTCAAAGCTTGACGCATAATTCATCGGCCAGCAGCATTTCACGATACCGACTATTCCACAAACCAGTGTGGCCCACCTCAGGTTGGCCCCCAAGTCGGGTGGTCAATACAACCAGTTGTGGTGGCGTGACATTGGCTAGCGATATCTATAATGGTGGCGTTGCTGGAGGAACGGTAATTGTCATCAGAGCGCGACATAGATTTGGTCAATGACCTGAGGGCGCAGCCCACTGAAACACCTTGGTTGGAGTTCAAGACCAACCAAGGTGATCAGAACAAAATTGGCTGCCTTATCTCTGCGCTATCAAACTCAGCACGACTGGAGGGCAAAGAGAGTGCTTTTCTAGTCTGGGGCATCGAGGATGAATCTCATCAGGTTGTTGGAACGACCTTTGATCCCTTCACGAAGACAGTAGGCAACCAAGTGTTCGAGTTCTGGCTGAAGCAGCAACTCAGCCCAGCACCAGTTCTTCAGTTTCGTCGTGTAGATCATCCCGACGGAAACATCATCTTGTTGGAGATACCTGCACCTACGGCGGCACCCACATCCTTCGAAGGGACGCCTTACATCCGTGTTGGCAGCGCGACACCGAAGCTGACGGATGACCAGCAGCGTTACCAAGCCTTGATCGAAAAGATGCGGCCTTACACCTGGGAGTATGGAAACGCTAAAAGCTACGTGACCGCCGATACTGTTTTGGCGGAAATCGACTACGCCTCATACTTCTCGTTGACCAAGCAACCACTACCAGACAATCGGCGTCATATTCTGGAAAAGCTGGAATCAGATCGCCTTATTCAGAAGGATGTCGGGGACCGATGGAACATCCTGAACCTGGGGGCCATTCTTTTTGCAAGCGACATGACATCGTTCGACGGTAGTTTGGCACGGAAAGCTGTTCGGTTCGTGAAGTATGAAGGAACGGATAGAACCACCCCCGTGACACACAGGCGTGATGGACAGAAAGGTTATGCGTCAGGTTTTGAAGGTCTGTTGGGTTACATCAATGGATTGTTGCCTCAGAACGAATTGATTGGCCAAGCTCTTCGAGAAGCGCATCCACTCTTCCCGCAACTATCCGTCAGGGAGTTGGTGGCCAATGCATTGATTCACCAGGACATGACGATCACTGGGGCTGGTCCTCTGATCGAATTGTTTTCTGACCGCCTAGAGATCACGAACCCTGGTCGTCCACTTGTTGCGACTGACCGCATGATCGATCTTCCACCCCGTTCACGCAACGAAGCCGTTGCCTCTCTGATGCGCCGTATGGGCATGTGTGAGGAGCAAGGGAGTGGGTTGGATAAGGTCTTCCGCGAAGTGGAGATGTTTCAGCTTCCTGCACCGTTGCTCAAAGCTAATGACGACTCGATGCAGGTGGTAATGTATGGCCCTCGGACTTTTGCCGACATGACAGCCGAGGAACGCACCAGAGCCTGTTACTTTCATGCTGTTCTTAAATCGATGGCAGGTGAACGTATGCGCAACGCCACTCTCTGTGAGCGGCTTGGCATTGACCAAAAGAACGCAGCCCAAGCAACGACTGTCATTCGCAAGGCCATGGATGCGGGCCTGATTAAGTATGCAGATGAGGATCACCCACGCGCAGGATACCATCCCTGGTGGCACTAGTTTCTTGATCCACTCTTGATTGTCAGGCCGATTATGGCCTCTTACAATCGATTGTAACCCATGTTTACAGGGGCTTAGTGGTAACTCCACTTGCTCATTTTTCTTGATCCACTCTTGATCCTACTGCGCATAAGCACTCATGCTGGCCCTAATAGCACTATATGTAGCGTCTAACTTAGGCCATCTAGCTGTCGGTGGTGGTCACCATTCTTGACCCCTTCTTGAATGATGTTCTGCGTCTATATGTCATGAGCAGGCCCCAGTTGTGATGCAACAGTATCGATGGATCAGAAGATCGACGAAACAGTCGATTTACACACTTTTTCACACACCTTGGGTGTGTAGGCACTTTCTTCAATGATATCAGTAAGGCTGGCGACCCCGGCAGGATTCGAACCTGCAACCTGCCCCTTAGGAGGGGGCTGCTCTATCCAGTTGAGCCACGGGGTCACGCCCCTTTTGAATGCCGAGGTTTTGTTCCATGGTCAACGCCCTGCCCGTCCAAAGCCTGCTCACATTTGTCTGGGCGCGTTCTAGTCAATCGCGTATAGGACCGTTAACACTAGGGAAACGACGAATAGGACCACCACGTGAGCAGCAATATCAAGCGCCCTCTGACCCTTCGCGACGTTTCTGAAGCCTCTGGTGTGAGCGAGATGACCGTCAGCCGCGTCTTGCGCAACAAAGGTGATGTCAGCGCCGCAACCCGACAAAAGGTTCAGGATGCCGCCAAGCGGCTGGGCTATGTACCCAACAAGATTGCGGGCGCGTTGGCGTCGCAGCGGGTCAATCTTGTCGCTGTCATTATTCCGTCGCTGGGCAACATGGTATTTCCTGAAGTGTTGTCCGGCATTTCAGAAACGCTTGAGGGGACAGATCTGCAACCAGTTGTCGGCGTGACCGATTATTTGCCTGAGAAGGAAGAAAAGGTTCTGTTCGAGATGCTGTCGTGGCGCCCATCGGGGGTGATCATCGCGGGGCTTGAACATTCGGAAGCATCACAAGCCATGTTGCAGCAGGCGGGTATCCCCGTGGTTGAAATCATGGATGTCGACGGCGAACCGATCGATACCTGTGTGGGCATTTCGCATCGGCGGGCGGGGCGCAAGATGGCCGAGGAAATCATCGCCGCAGGTTACAAGCGTATCGGCTTTATGGGCACCAAGATGCCGCTGGACCATCGGGCACGCAAACGGTTCGAAGGCTTTACGCGGACATTGGCAAAGGCCGGGATCGAGATTGCGGATCAAGAGTTCTACTCTGGTGGATCAGCACTGGCCAAGGGCCGCGAGATGACAGCAAAAATGATCGAGCGTACGCCCGATCTGGATTTCCTGTACTACTCGAACGACATGATTGGGGCCGGTGGCCTGCTTTATCTGCTTGAGCAAGGGATCGCAGTTCCAGACCAGATTGGATTGGCGGCGTTCAATGGTGTTGAACTGCTGGATGGTTTGCCGCGGCAATTGGCGACGATGGATGCGTGTCGACGCGATATCGGGATAAAGGCCGCGCAGATTATCGCCGCACGCAACAAAGGCGAAGAGGACACGGAGGGGCCGGTCATTACACTCAGCCCCAAGCTCGCACCGGGGGATACACTGCGCAGGTGACACCCTCACATGAGAAAGGCGCGGGCATGATCAGCGCCTTTTCTCATTTTACGACAGAAATCAAAGACCCAGCTTTGAGTTTTGATCGTAAGAGACAGCAACGTTGTTCATCCGCGCCTCGATACCCAAAAAGGCGAAATACACCCTTTGGCGGGCAGCCGTATCCAGCGGTTCACCTGCCATCGCCTGAGCAATGAAGGGCTGGATCGCATCCCATTCCTCGACCACGAATTGCAATCCTTCCGCGATCTTTTCTGTTGGCGGGGGACGCACGCCAACGCTGGGCAGCCCGTTGCGTAGGGCGGACAAGGTATCACCAAACAACGCACTTGCCTCGGCCAGATCGGCTTTGGCGGCTTCTACGGTAATGCCGGATGCGATCAGGCACATGTCCTTCGACATACGTGCGGCCAACATGCGTTGACGCCCGGCCAGATCAATCAGCAATGCATCCGCATGCAACAAGGCCACGGGATCAGCATATTGGCCAGTGATTTCAGAGACCAGAATATTCGCCGTCTCCAGCAACGGATCACTTTGTAATGCCAGCGCCGCGATGCCGGCATTATCGTCAGCAGAGACTTCGGTCTGCCGCGCCTGTTCCAAAAGCGGTTCCCACGCCGCATTCAAACTGTTGACGACCTGCAATGTCCGCGGTCTGTTTTCTTCGCCCAGAATACCAAAGCTCCGGTTGCCGTATAGCAGTGCATCACCAATCCGCTTGAACTGATCCGCCGAAATCTGCAGAACTGCCCGGCTTTCACGCACGGTCACCCCGGAATTCAGATTGCACGCAGACGCGATAATCCGCTGGCTGAGTGTCGCAAGCTGACCCGCAACGTTGATCCGTTCGCTGGCACCGACATCGGAGGCGATGTTTTGTGCCGTGGCACCGGACGCAATTGCCACGCTAAATGCCGAAGACACGACCACACGGCTAAGAGCCGCCATCAATTTCTTTGATGATACTTTCCAAAAGGGCATTATTCTTCCTCGTCAAAAGATTCAGGAACTGGCGCGCCTAAATCATAAGTAGACCAGAAACGATAGCAACGTTTCTGGTTTACTACTTTAGGGTTAGCCAACGATCAGTGCGCGCAGCACTGATCAGCTGGGCTTTATGCTGGTGATTTGATCCAAACCTCAACACGGCGGTTGATGCGACGACCTTCGTTGTCGGTGTTACACCCAGATGGTGCAATCTCACCATATCCCAGAGACGAGATCGTCACATTGGAAATACGGTTTCCGCCAGCCTCACGCAGTTCATCAGCAACCTGCGCTGCACGCGACTGTGACAGGCTCAGGTTACCATCGAACTCTCCGACATCATCTGTGAAGCCAACCATGACAACCTCGGTCCCGGCTGGTTGTGTTGCCAGGTAGTCGATCAGACGCTCTTTATCGATCAGACCACGTTCATCAAGCTGGGAAGACCCGGTGCGGAAACGGAATGTGGTCGACAAGCGATCATAGTTGACCATCTGCTCTAGCATGTCGCGCATAAAGCCGGCTTCGTATGGGTCGGCATTTGTGTTCAGCAAAGCGCGCGCACGTTCGCTGTCCGGCGACTGTTCCCGGCGATCAACCGCAAATCCGATAAAGCCTGCTTTGCCGATCAGGCTGTCGGCATCTTCCGAAGCGGCGTAGTTGACGAAGTTACGTGTGCCCTCAGAGGCAGTGTCTTCGCGCGTGTAAAGATACAGACGGCGCTGCAGTGCATATTCTTCGGTTCGGGCTGAAAACGCATCCGGCTCCATCGCGATCCCGCATTCATTGATCAGGCTCAATGGGTTCGCGCCACGCTGGAATGCGTAACCGACGTAACCAATTGCACCCTCGGTCTCGTTTACGATCTGGGACACATCACTGTTGCTTTCTGCGATCACCTTGTTGGGTGCATCGACAACCTCTAGCTCGCCAAAAATGCGGTCTTCAAAAACAGATCGTGTACCTGACCCCTCACCGCGGTCGACAACAGTGATTGGCAGGTTCGGACCGCCAACCGCCGACCAGTTGCCGATCTCACCTGAATAGATCTGGCGCACCTGTGCGGTTGTCAGTGTATCAATAGGGTTGGCAGGATTGGTGATCATCACAAGACTGTCGATCGCAACGATATGTTCTTGTGCAGGGTTGACCATGCTTCCGGCTCCGGCGCTGCGCAATTCGCGCGCTTCGGCTGGCCGAATACGCCGCGATGCCATGCCGATTTCGATATCCTGGCTCAGTAGCTGCGAAAACGCATCGCTTGATCCGGTTGAGTCGACAGAGATCAAGGCAAGCTGGTCGCCAAACCCTTCATCGCCGACAAATTCGGCAACCACTTCGTCCCCGTTACCGGTGTTGATCAACGTGGCTGCCGCCCCAATGGAACCGGCATACCCTTCCAGAAGCAGAGGCATCAGTCCCAGACCGACGGTATCAGAACCACCGATCTTGATATCGGCATCGCCACCACCAAGATCAGGGCAAGCCGCACCTTCACATTGCACCCGGCTTGCAGAGACCCGCAATTCGCCCAGTGCGGTCGCGATGACATAGGCATTATCGCGGAAATCCACGAATTCGCCCGTCATGTTCACGGTGCCGTCACTGGAGGTCAGCGTGACTTCATCTGCGTAGGCAAAGCTGGACAACGAAAGACCACCTACCAGTGTCAGCATACCCAACGCGGTGCTATTCCACTTGTTCTTCATATTTTACTCCTATCCGGGGCGTTGGAGCGTAAAACTGCCGCAAAAACTCGCGCAACCCAGAGTTAAACTATTTACGTCGTACTTTTATGGCAGTGCAATTGTGCGTAAATTTGGGCAAATTTTTTCCAATCTAAGGGCAATAGACACGAAAGTTAGCGTAAGGTTAACAGTTTTGTCCGCAAATCACCCTATGATTGCATAGTGAAGCCGCTAATCCACCCAAAGGCAGGCCGACCCAATCACATCCCAAGCGGAATCATATCATCCGAATAACGTCTTTATCAATTGCGAGGATGTAGCCCTTGCGGGCAATGTTCTTTACCAAAAGCTCGCTCATCATCTGATTGCCAAGCGTATCGCGCAGGCGTTTGATCCGTGTCGCACCGGCGGCCTCATCGCAATCGGCGGCATCACGACCCGATATGACACCTTCGATTTCGGCACCAGTCAGCACCTCATCATCCATCCGCGCTTCGGCCAGCACGGACAATGTCTCGATCGCGGCATCCGTCAGTTTGAATTCAAAGTCATTCAGATACACCGCCTTCTGGTCGCGGCTGATGGTCAAAGAGTTCACCTCGATGCCCTGCCGCTCAATCCGGCTCATCCGGCGGTTCAACGCAATCAGCATGCCAAGGAACGCGACAGCAGCAACCAGCAGCGCGGTTGCAAAGACCAGCAAGACAAAAATGACGAACCGATAGGATGCAAGCGTGTCAGAAAACGCGGTGCCTGATCCGGCCAGGATTTCTAGCAACTTAATCTCGGCATTGCTGGTCAGGTTGTCGTTTTCGACAAACAGCCTTTCAACGCGCATGTTGAACGCATTCGCATCGGGCAGGTTGATGAACAGCAACACCGCCGCGATTGTCAGAATCAGGACGATCGCGGCGATCCCCGCGATAACGATCCTGCTGCCAATTTCGCGTGCTTCAGTAGCGGAGGAAGTATTCACCTGCGCTGTCCCTTCTTTCATTCAGACCACCGTCATCAAAGACGCTGACCACGTTCAGCAGCTGCCACCCATCACGAGACAGCGCAGATCGCAACTGATTTTCGGCGTTACTGGCACTACACTCTCCACGCACTTCTATCACGCCATAGTGTAGGCGTAATGGGTTGTCCTGTTTTGCTTTATAGTCAGCATAACAGGCAGCGTGGACCATACCGGCGCTCAGCCAAATCATCAGGAATGAGGAACAAAGTTTTTTCATGATGCCAACTGACCCGAGCACACGCTGATATTCAATAACGCCTCATGTTATCGCGCCTGACATCGCATAACCATCCCCCGTTATTGTTTGTTGATGGGGAATGGTCACTCATCCTGATCATCAACGTCGCAGATGACGGCCCCACGGAAGGAATTGACATGATGAAATCACTGATTGTGACGGTCACAGCGCTGGCACTGGCTACGGCTACACCGGCAAGCGCACAAGGTATTGACCGCGAAGACCTGGGTAAATTGCTGATCGGTCTGGCTGCTGTGGCCGTGATTGGCGCAGCGATTGAAGAGAATCGCGACCGCGATGAAAGCACGCAGGTCCACGACCGGCACAATGACAACAGCTGGAGCGACATCAACCGCGGTAACAACTGGTCCAATCTGAACCGCAACAATCGCCGCGTTTTGCCGCGTGAATGCTTTCGCCGCGTTGAAACACGGTTTGGCACCCAGCGCATATTTGGCAAGCGGTGCCTGGAACGCAACTATCGGCACGTCAACAGCCTGCCCAACCGCTGCGCAGTGCGCATCTATACCGATAACGGCCCGCGTCGCGGCTTTGACCCACATTGCCTGCGCGAGCAGGGCTACCGGGCTGACTGACGCATAATCCGCGTCAGACAGATGCGCGGTCACTTGCCCCGGTTACCGCGCGCCTGACGGGCAATGTGGTCTCATAGAACAAGCCCTAACCAAGAGAGACCACAGAACCCGCGAGGGGCAGAGAGGTTGGACATGGCTCTCTGCCCCTTTTGGTGTGTCGGCTACGGCCGGGACCCGCCCCGATACTGACGGGTCAACACCACAGCCACGACGGTGATCAACAGCAAACTCAGCGCTATTTTCGACACGCTCTCCATCGTGCCGTCGATACGCAGCGCATGAACGATACAGCCCACAACAATGACCGACGCCAGCCCCATATGCAGACCACGCCACATCCGGTAGCGCAGGCGCCTGCGCACGACTGCCAAAATCGCCGTCGCAAAGACAGCCCACATCGCAATCACACCCCAAACCGAAAAGGGTGTCGGTGACGCAAACAGCAGGGCATCCACCACATCCGGCGGACTGGTGATCCACAACCCGCCCACATGGACCACAATCGCCAGGACAAGCGTTGCACCAATCCAGCGATGCGCCAGCCGCCCGCGCATTAGGGGCAACCCTGGCAGCAACCCCGCCGCCAGCAACGGCTGCAGGACCAGCAGCACCATCGCCAGCACCCCGGCAAAGCCTGCCACGATATAGACGGGATCGCGCCACGCCAGTAGCGGGCTGTTGGCGGCCATCACCAATGGCCAGACCAAAACGGCAATCAAAGCGCCCCAAACCAGCACAGGGCGCATCATAAGGTCTAGGCCGGTTGCAAGACGAAATGGGCCGCAAGCGTCGTGTCGTTGGGGCTGTTCATGATCGGGCGCAGGAACACGGTCTCAAACTCATCACTGTCATAGGCCAGATGGCCGTGCGCCTGCCCGAAGGCCGGAACGATCTGCGGCATCTCTAGCCGGAATTCACCATTTGCATCGGTCAGCGTTGCGCCATGGCTGCGTTCGTCACGCTCATGCCCTTCGGTCGTGTGCGCCCAGATCTGGATCCGCTGACCGGGCAGCGGCGCACCATCACCCGCACGACGCACGGTGCCGGTCATCCAGAAACCCCCGCCGCCGATACGGTCCACGATCGGGGCACCAGGGCGATAATTGTTGGACCCGCCGCGCATGGTCGGTGTCGGCGCAATCCCTTGCGCTGCGGCAGGGCGGATCAGACCGGTGGCAACGGCACCGGCGATCATCGTACGACGGGTGAGTGTATTCAGGGTCATTGGGCGGTTCTCCTGTCAAACATCGGGCTAAGCCACGATGGTAATGCAAGTCGTCGGTTTGGCGAACACTTCAAGTGCCGAAATCCGGCAACCCGCGAAAAGTTGATCACCCGATACGCCCCTGTTTTCCCTTGCACCTCCCGCGTCGCTCTGTTGATTACCTACATGCCCGAACCTGACTTCACATTCGAAAGCCGCGCCCATCAGAACGGTATGATCCATGTCGCCGGTGTGGATGAGGTGGGGCGCGGCCCGCTTGCCGGGCCGGTCGTGGCGGCTGCGGTCATCCTTAATCCGGACAATATCCCGGACGGTCTGAACGACAGCAAGAAACTGACCGCCAAAAGACGGGACGCGCTTTTTGACGCGATCATGAACACCGCCGATGTCTGCATCGCCGAGGCGACAGTGAGCGAGATCGACAGCCACAACATCCTGCGGGCCAGCCATATCGCGATGGTTCGGGCCATTCACGGGCTCAAACAACGCGCCGACCACGCGCTGATCGACGGCAACATGATCCCCCGTGATCTGGACCTTTCAGCCGAGACGATCATCAAAGGCGACGCGCGCAGCCTGTCGATTGCGGCCGCGTCTATCGTTGCCAAGGTGTGGCGCGATCGACACATGGTGGATTTGGCGCAACAGTTCCCACACTACGGCTGGGACAGGAACGCCGGATATCCCACAGCCCAACATAAATTGGGCCTAAAGCAATTCGGCGTCACCCCACATCATAGACGTTCGTTCAAACCGGTACACAACATCTTGTATCAAGAGAAAAACGTAAGTGATTGATTCAATAAAGTTTTTGACACCGAATCGCCTCTGACTCACATTAGGCACAACCAAAGAGCGGGACACCCGCCGGGGCTTAGAGGCAAGTTATGACGACCAAGACGAAAGCAAAGGGTGCGCAAGCGCTCCCGCTCAACACGATTATTGACGGCGATTGTATCGACGTGATGAACAGCCTTCCCGCAGGGTCGGTTGACCTGATTTTTGCGGACCCCCCCTATAACCTGCAGCTCAAGGGCGATCTGCACCGCCCCGATAATTCCAAGGTCGACGCTGTTGATGACGCCTGGGACCAGTTCGACAGTTTCAAGGTCTATGACAAGTTCACCCGCGATTGGCTCAAGGCCGCGCGGCGTCTGCTGAAACCCAACGGGGCGATCTGGGTCATCGGCAGCTATCACAACGTCTTCCGCATGGGCGCCGAGTTGCAGAACCAGGGGTTCTGGATCCTCAACGATGTCGTCTGGCGCAAATCCAACCCGATGCCCAATTTCCGCGGCAAACGCCTGACCAACGCCCACGAAACCCTGATCTGGGCATCCAAGGAAGAAGCCAGCAAATACACCTTCAACTACGAAGCGCTGAAGGCGCTGAACGAAGGCGTGCAAATGCGCTCTGACTGGGTGCTGCCCATCTGCACAGGACACGAGCGTCTGAAAAATGATGCCGGAGACAAAGCCCACCCCACTCAAAAGCCACAATCCCTGCTGCACCGCGTACTGGTCGCCACGACCAATCCCGGCGATGTCGTGCTCGACCCGTTCTTTGGCACGGGCACCACGGGTGCGGTCGCCAAGATGCTGGGGCGCGATTTCATCGGGATCGAACGCGAGGCTGAATACCGCAAGGTCGCCGAAAAACGGATCGCCAACACCCGGAAATTCGACCGCGAGGCGCTTGAGGTTTCAACCTCCAAACGCGCCGAACCGCGCGTCGCCTTCGGGGTGCTTGTCGAACGGGGCATGTTGCGCCCGGGCGAAGAACTGTGGTCGATGAACGGACGGCACAAGGCCAAGGTCCGGGCTGACGGCACGCTCATTGGGGACGATATCAAAGGATCAATCCATCAGGTCGGGGCGCATCTGGAAGGCGCGCCAAGCTGTAACGGCTGGACCTATTGGCAGTTTAAACGCGACGGGCAAAAGGTGCCCATTGATCTGCTGCGACAGCAGATCCGCGCAGAGATGGCGAAGCACTAGTTTCACCAAAGTTGATACCGCCGGTGCCTGCGGCAAACCTTTTCATGGTGGAAAGGTCCGTATGCACTAACTTTATCCCCGCCATCGAAGTGATGGCGGGGTTTTTTCTTATGGTCAGGCGATCAGGCCAGCGATGGATCAGCGCCTGCGTTGCTCTGATCCCGGCGCGCGCGGGCGCCCGCCCCACACAACCAAAAAGCGCAATCAACATTCTGTTTCGCAACAAAGGTGTAGGCGCGCGGGCAAACAAGTGCCAATATGCGGCCGTGTCTATTATTCAGAGTTCATTTTCCATTCTACAGCGGCTTTCATTGCTCGGCCCTGCCACCCGTCGGGACGTATTAACGCAAGACTACTGGCCTGCTGTCGAAACCATGATCGAGGCTGACGTCGGCTCCAAGGCCGAAATGGTCTTGCGGTTCGCTGTGGTCGGATTTGGCGCGCTGTTCATGACGCTTGCCACCGGACGGTTTGCAATTGCGCTCTGGCTTTCGGCTTTCCTGCTTGCAAATGGCTACTATAGCTGGCGGCTGAGCCGGATTGCAGCGCCTGTGACAGCCGCGACCTATTTCGTCCTCAAGGCGCTTTTTGCGATTTCAGTCACGCTTTACAGCACCTGCACGATCTACCTGTTCCTGATCGGCACGCCCGCCTTTGTGACCATCGCAATCGCAGCCTTGATCGCGCAGGCGCTGTTCAACATCTCAAGGCACCGACAAAGCAGCGTGCTTGTGGTTTATGACACGGCAGTTGTGGCTTTGACGGGGTTGTTCTTTGGGCTGTCCAGTATCAACAAAACCGATGGCAGCTTTGCCGAAGAGATGGTGATCATCGTCTCGACCGTCGGGGTTTGTTGCTACTACGTCATCGCGCAAATTCGTAAAATTCAGATTCACGACGCGCTACAGGCCTCGCGGCAAGAGGCTGTGCAAACCCAGAAGATGCGCGCAGTTGGGCAGTTGACCGCCGGTGTCGCACATGAATTCAACAATCTGCTGACCGTCATTCGCGGTAATATTGAGCTGGCGCAACTATCCGATGATCCGCGCACGTATCAAGAGCGGCTCAACGATGCGATCAAGGCCGCTGATCGCGCTGATGCTTTGACCAGTCAACTCTTGTCGTTGTCGCGCAAAGCCAGGCTTGAGGCAGCAGTCATCGACCAGCAGCAGTTCTGGAGTGATTTTGAAAAGATTATCCCCCGCATCACCGCAGCCACCGTCACGGTAGACGTGACAACCAGCCCGGATGCAAAGACGCTATACTGTGACATCAACCAGCTTGAGGTCGCGCTGATCAATCTGATCGTCAATGCGCGTGATGCGATCAATGGCCGAGGCAATATCTGGATCAGCAGTCAAGCTGCCACGCCCACCGATCTGTCACGGTTCGATATTGATACCAATACACCCCTATGTGTGATCGAGATACGCGATAATGGCCCCGGTATCCCGCCTCATCAGCTGCACCAAGTGATCGAACCATTCTTCACCACAAAGGGCGTGGGCCAAGGGACCGGACTGGGTCTGCCGATGGTCAAAGGGTTCTGCGAACAGTCGGGCGGCGGCTTTCTGATAGACAGCGACAACACGGGCACAACCGTCAGATTGGCACTGCCAATGACCAATGCGCGGGACAGGGCTGCGTAAAGGGCCCATGTCGACGCGATCTGGCGCGATTGCTTTCTAACGGGGCAACGGGTTCGTTGCGCGCTTGTATGGTTCCCAATCGGTGATTTCGGGATAATACCTTTCCCGCCAGGCCTTTACTCGCGGGTTCATGGTCTTTTTCCATATCGAGGGAAACAGCGCCATCATGGTCATCAAGGGGTAACCCTGCGGAAGCTGGGGGGCTTCGTCCTCGCCATAGGTCTGCAATAACGGAAACCGCCGGTTGGGCTTATAATGATGATCCGAATGGCGCTGCAGATTGATCAACAGCCAATTTGACGCCCGCAGCGCCGAATTCCATGAATGGCGTGGCAATACATGCTCGTATTTCCCATCACCCAGATGTTTGCGGGTCAACCCGTAATGTTCGACATAATTCACCAGTTCCAGCTGGAAAATCGCCCAGAACGCCTGGACCGAGAACAGGAACGCACCCCACCAACCGCCAATGATGGCCGCCAGCAGAACGAACCCCGCTTGCAGCGCCCAATACATCCAGAAAGGGTTGGATTTATCATACCATTTCAGCCCCTTACGGGCGAGCATCGCTTTCTCAGCATTGAACGCCGACACCCAGCATTGCTTTAACACGCGCGGGAAAAACCGGTAAAAGCTCTCTCCATAGCGCGCGGTCACGGGATCACGCGGCGTGGCGACATAACGATGATGCACCAACAGATGTTCGGACCGAAAATGCGAATACAGCACTGACGCCATCAGGATATCGGCCATCCATCGTTCTAGCTTGGGTTTCTGGTGCATGAGCTCATGCGAATAGGTGATCCCGACCGTGCCCGACAGGATACCCAGACCTGCAAAAAGCGCCCATTCTTCAAAACCGCTCAGGTGGTCAGTCTGGACCACGTAGATCATCAAACCGAAGATCGTGATCAACTGCACGGGTGTCCATAACAGTGTGATCAGCCTGTACCAGAACAACTGATCCTCGGGTGTTTCCAGATCGGGGTTCTTGGTGTTCAGCCCGATGAAATAATCAAGTCCGGTGAACAGATACCAGGTCGATAAAGGCAAAAGCAGCAATGCCCAGCCGCCCTGCATCGCGACGAAAATCGCCAGCGGGACAAGCCCCAGCGACATCCAGAACGGCAGCGCCGCGCCAAGCCGCGCGAATTTCGGAACCTGCGGTATTGCTGTCATCTTGACCCTCCCTTAGCGGGGTCAAGTGTACCGCGCCGTGGTTAACATCTCAATCATCGCGTAGCGTCACGGCGGCCAGATCAAACACTTTCCGCATGGCGGTGGGCAGGGCTGCGGGGCTGAATTCATGCTTTGGAACAAAGTGTCCGCGCACAGGGGCTGCATCTGCCGCGACCCTTGCCGTCATGATCTGCAGGCGCAGGTGGAAATGGGTGAAAGTATGTCGCGCCTCTTCACCCAGATCTTGCCAGTTGGCATCCATGGGCGGGGCGGGTTCAGGGTCATCCGACCAATCAGACCCCGGCCAGCCCAGCATGCCGCCCAAAAGCCCGCTTGCCGGTCGTGTCTCTAGCAGCCATGCGCCGTCCGTCCGCCGTGCGACATAAACAATACCGAAACGGGTCGGCGTTTTCTTTTTTGGCGTTTTCTTGGGTAACTCGGCCGCGGTGCCAGCGACCCTTGCCGCACAAGGGTCACGCCAGGGGCAGATACCGCAGGCGGGGCTGCGCGGTGTGCAAATCGTGGCACCCAAGTCCATCACCGCCTGTGCGTAATCTCCGGGGCGTTCCTGTGGGGTCAGGTCACGGGCCAGTGCGGTCAGTTCCACCTTTGATCCAGGTAAAGGTGCGTGAACATCATACAATCGCGCCATGACACGTTCGACATTGCCATCCACCACGGTTTCGGGCCGGTCAAACGCAATCGCAGCAATCGCGGCAGCTGTGTAAGGGCCGATGCCCGGCAAGGTTAGCAGAACATCATATGCATCGGGAAAAATGCCGCCATGGTCAGCAACGACTGCCCGCGCACATTTCAGCAGGTTGCGCGCCCGCGCATAATAGCCAAGCCCGGCCCAGGTGGCCATGACATCGGCATCATCTGCGGCGGCAAGATCAGCGACAGTTGGCCATAAACCGATGAATTTGCGATGATAGTCGCGCACTGCGGCCACAGTTGTCTGTTGCAACATGACCTCTGACATCCAGACGGCATAGGGGTCGGGCCGTACACCGGCCTTGCGGTCCGCTGGCGATACACGCCACGGCATGTCGCGCGCATGCACGTCGTACCACGCCAAAAGCTCTGCACTAAGGTCACGCAATGTTTATGGTCCTGCTATTTCTGCCACACTGACTTGGCGCATTGAATGTCATAGAGTAGTTCGCAGATATGAAACAGCCACGCCATACGAGCACCACACGCGGATTTTCCCGCGCGGCGACGTTGCTGCAGCCCCGCATCCGTAAGGCAAGCGAGGAGCGAGGCTTTGCCGTGACCCGACTTTTGACCCACTGGGCAGAGGTTGTGGGCGATGCAACAGCCCAAATCGCGACGCCTGTGAATATCAGCTATGGCAAGGGCGGGATGGGTGCAACGCTGACCTTGCTGACTACCGGCGCGCAGGCCCCAATGCTTGAGATGCAAAAGGAACAGATCCGCGAAAAGGTGAACGCCTGTTACGGCTACCGGGCCATTTCACGGGTGCGGATCACGCAAACGGCCCCCACAGGCTTTGTCGAGGGGCGGGTGGCGTTCACAGCTGCGCCAAAACCCGAAACAAAACCTGATCCTGGCGTGCAATCGGCGGCAAAGGCCCTATCTGAAGACGTGAAAAGCGATGATCTGCGCGCGGCCCTTGCGGCGCTGGGTGCAAATGTTCTAACGAAACAAAAATCCTGATCAGAGGTTGATATGAAACGCAGAACTCTTTTGGCCGCTGGCGGCGGTGCAGTCATAGCCCTTGGTGCAGGCTGGATGGTGACACGGCCAGATCCCGCAACGGGCCTGTTACCTGGGGCGGCCAACGCACAAACGACAGATGGCGCCGCGCCCGAAATCGTCGAGATGATCAAGGGCAACCCGGACGCGCCGATCGAGGTGATTGAATATGCCTCTTTCACCTGCCCGCACTGCGCGTCGTTTCATGCCAACCAGCTTAAACTGCTAGAGCAGAATTATGTTGAAACCGACAAGGTCAAGTTCATCTATCGCGAGGTGTATTTTGATCGCCCAGGTCTGTGGGCATCGATGATCGCGCGGGCAACGAACGACACAAGTTTCTTCTTTGCGTTCTCGGATATCCTGTATCAGCGCCAGCGCGAATGGCTGGCCAGCGGCGATCCGGCGCAGATTATTCAAGAGCTGCGGACACTGGCAAAGACCGCCGGGCTGGATGATGCGACACTGGACGCGGTTCTCAGCGATGCGGCCAAGGCCGAGGCGCTGTTCACCTGGTATCAGGCCAACGCAGAACGTGACGGGATCGATTCGACCCCAAGTTTCATGATCGACGGACAGAAGTATTCAAATATGGCGTATGACGAATTCGCCGAGGTTCTGGATGGTAAACTGGGCTAGTAGTCAGCCCGGACCGGATCAGGACCTTTTTTCAAGCCCCAGCCGATCAAGCGCCGCGTCCAGCGGCGCCCAGTCGACCAACTCCAGCCGGACAGGCAGTGTCAGCACCTTCATGCGAAAGCTGTCTGGCAAGCGCACCGCGTCCTTTTCCGTCGTGACTAGCTGCGCACCGCGCGCCTGTGCCTCCAGCTCAAGCCGTTTCATCAGTGCGTCCGTCAGGGGTTGGTGATCGCCCAAAGCCTCGGCGCGCACCACATCGGCACCCATGTCGCGAAGTGTGAGAAAGAATTTTTCCGGGTGGCCGATCCCTGCGAAGGCCAGCAACTTGAGGTCCCGCCAGGGCATGCCGGTGGGCAGCGGGGCCAGATGCCCGACCAGATGCGGCACAGTGATGTCCCACGCGGCGGTAAAGCGATCCTGTGCCGCGGGTGGGCCAATCGACAGAACGAAGTCCGCCCGTTTTAGCCCCGCGGCAACGGGTTCACGCAACGGACCTGCGGGGATCACCCGCCCGTTGCCAAAGCCGCGCATCGCATCAACCACAACGATAGACAGGTCCTTGACCACATCAGGATTCTGAAACCCATCGTCCAGCAAGATCACATCCGCGCCTGCATTCTGGGCCGCCTGCACACCCGCCGCGCGTTCCTTGGCCACCCAGGTTGGCGCAAAGGCAGCCAGCAATAGCGGCTCGTCCCCTGTCTCATCTGCCTTGTGATTGCGTTCATCAACCTGCACCGGACCTTCAAAACGGCCGCCATATCCGCGCGACACGACATGGGGCCGATATCCTCGCTCTTGCAACCGCGCGATCAGCGCGATGGTGGTGGGCGTCTTGCCAGTTCCGCCCGCATTGATGTTGCCCATGCAGATGACGGGCACATCGGCATCAATCTTGGGTTCTTGGCGCAATCTGCGCGCGGTCAGTCCGGCATAGATCGCCGCCAAAGGGGCCAGACCCCGCGCCAGAACACCAGAACGGTCCGGCGGCAAAAACCAAAAAAGCGGGGCGCGCATATCAGTTTTCCAATTCTTCAAGACGGGCCTGGATATAGGCCGCAATACGGTTGGTCACATCAGCCCCACGCGACGTGACATCCCAGGCGGCATGCGCGATTTCAGCAGTGATATCTGGTGCCAGCAATGCCTCAACCACCAGCCCAAGATCATTTGTCGACCGGATCAGACGCGAAGCGCCCGCGGCATTCAGCCGTGCGGCATGTTTTTGATAGGGCGCAACCTGTGGACCATACAGCACCGCAGAGCCCAGCGCTGTGGCCTCGAACGGATCGCGGCAGCCGCCTCCGTAAAGGCTCCCGCCCAGATAGGTGATAGGGGCGATGCGATACCAAAGTCCCAGCTCTTCCTCGGTATCGACAACATAGACCTGCGTTGTTTCCTTTGGGTCGGGCTCTTCCGATCGAAGGGCGACATTGAAATTCTGTCCGCGCATCATGCTCGCAAAGTCTTGGGCCTGCCGGATATCGGCCGGCGCGATGATCAACAACAGGCGATGGGCCCTGTGGCTGGCATCCTGATGCGCAAGACACAGATCAGGCCATTCGCTAAGATGTGCGGCCGCAGCAAGCCAGACAGGTCGGGTACCGATAGCGGTTGCAATCGCTTGTCGCTCTTCCTCGTCACAAGGCAGCGCTGGATCGCTGTCTTCCATCTCGCCCGCGATCAGCACCTTGTCAGCGGGTGCGCCGGCACGGATCAATCGTTCTGCCGCCCCCCGGTCAACGGTCAGGATCGCCTCGAACTGGGCCAGAACCGAGCGCATCGCACCGGGGACCCAGCCGCCCGCAACACTGTCCAGCCCTTCGCCGTTGGCGTCGACCAGAATACTGGCAATCCTTGCCGAGCGGATTTCGTCCAGCATGACCAAGTCCAGATCACCGCGCACCCAGATCACCATGGATGGGTCCCAATGCTGGATAAAGCTGCGGATGCTTTCCTTGCCCTGGGGTTCGGGCAAAGCCCGGTTTGAGCGGGATTTGTGCCAGTTATGCAAGGTCGCAATAATCTGGATCGGGTCGCCGTCTTCGGCAACCTTGCGGCCCAGTGTCTCAATGATCGTCAGTTGGTCAGGTTCACTGCAACGCGCCCAGATAATCGTGCCTGCCGGACGCGGCGGAAGCTCGTCAGGCCCGAGATCGCGGCCCGATACGCCCAGATTGGCCAGATAGGCCGCAATGGAAAGGGATCGTGCCATGGCGTTGGTCCTGCGGGCGGTGTGTCTTAACCCAGTTCTTCGGTTGAAGAGGCTGCGGTCTCTTCATCGCGCAGCCGGTGAATATGAGCAATAAAATAACGCATATGCGCATTGTCGACCGTGCGCTGTGCGGCGGCTTTCCATGCATTATATGCGGCATCATAATTCGGAAACATGCCGACAATGTCGATGTCATCAACGTCCTTGAACACGTTTTTGGACGGATCGACCAATTCGCCGCCAAAGACCAGGTGCAAGCGTTGTGTCATGGGGAAACCTTTATATGCGTTGGATTTGCAGCAGCTTATGCCTTTGGCGGCTGCGGCTCAAGCCGGGCGGCTAGGTCTGCATGCAATTGCGGACCGGCCACAAGAACGCCAGGGACCTGAGGGTGACGATTGTTGAACCGCAAGTCGTGATCGTGTTGATCCGTTATGACTGCCCCCGCCTCGGACGCGATCAGCGCACCACCGGCAATATCCCATTCCCAGCTGGGCCGGAACGTCATCATGCCATCGAACTGCCCCTGCGCCACCAGGCACAGCCGATAAGCCAGAGATGACCGAAAGGTGCGTTTCATCGGTGGCACCTGGCCATGCCTCCAGAACTGCGGTTGCATGTTGATCTTGGCACCCAGCACGGTTGCATCAGCGACGTCCGGGTCGGTGACGCGGATCGGCGTACCGTTACAAGTCGCGCCCGCGCCCAAAGCAGCAGCAAACATCAGATCGCGCATTGGCATGTAAACGGCGGCGGCCACCACAACCCCCTCTTCGACCACGGCAAGCGAATGCGCCCAATCCTTGCTGCCTTCAATAAAGGCGCGCGTGCCATCAATAGGGTCAATCACAAATTGGCGCTTTGTGCCTAACCGCGCGGTGCTGTCTTCGGTCTCTTCCGACAACCATCCATAGTCGCGCCGTGCCTGTTGCAGTTCATGCTCTAACATGGCGTTCACCGCCAGATCAGCCTCGGTGACGGGCCCTGCCCCATCAGGTTTGTCGGTCACATCCGGCGCGTTTTTGAAATAGCGTTTTGCGATATCCCCTGCCGCGCGTGCCGCGTCGACCAGAAGCGGAAGATCAGTCACCGGCAAGGGTAAGCCCCTCGACAAGAAGTGACGGAACCACCCGGCTGAGGTATCCACGCGCATCATTGGCCGGGATAATCGTTTTGAGCATATCACGCAGATTGCCCGCGACAGTACACTCGTTAACGGGATAGGTGATCTCACCGTTCTCGACCCAGAACCCAGACGCCCCGCGCGAATAATCCCCGGTATTGGGATTGATGGTTGACCCGATCATCGAAGTGACAAGCAGCCCTGTTCCCATTTGCTTGATCAGATCATCGCGGCTTTGGTCGCCCTGGGTCAGGCTGACATTCGACAGACTGGGCGATGGCGGCGACCCGGGGCTGCTGCCAGCGTTGGCGGTGCTCTGCAGTCCAAGTTTACGCGCGTTGGCGAGGTCAAGTGTCCAGCCCGTCAGCACACCGTTATCTACGATGGCACGGCGCGCCGTCGGCAGCCCTTCGGCATCAAACAGACGCGAACCTGCGATGCGCAGCCGGTGCGGCTCTTCCATCAGGGACAGATGCGCAGGCAAAACCTGCTCACCCAGCGCATCGCGCAGCCAGCTTGACCCCCTTGCAATCGCAGCACCATTGATGACCTGCAACAGACTGCCGATCAGTGAATTGGCAATGCGTTCATCAAACAGCACCGGGAAGGCCCCGGTTTTCGGTTTGCGGGCACCTGCCCGCTCTGCCGCGCGGGCGGCGGCGGTTTCGCCGATTTCATCCGCATCGCGCAGGTCGCTTTGAAAGACGCGGCTGTCATAGTCATAGTCACGTTCCATATCGGCGCCGCTCCCGCTGATGGCGACACAGGACAGACCACGATCACTACGTGCATATCCGGCCGAAAACCCGTTGGTTGCTGCCAGATGGATATGGCGGCGACTATACCCTGCAGAGGCGGCTTGAACCTGTGAAATCGCAGGGTTGCGCAGGGCTGCGGCCTCTGCCCGCGCGGCATCATCTTGCAAGGCTGAAGGATCTGGTTCCTCGGCCGGGTCAAACAGCTCAAGCGTTGTCGTATCCGTATGGGTGGCCAGTTGATCAGGATCGGCAAGCCCGGCATAGGGGTCTTCGGGGGCCTCTTTCGCCATCGCAACGGCGCGTTCTGCCATTTCCCTTAACGTTCCCGGCTTGGCATCCGATGAAGAGACACAAGCCTGTTTTTGGCCGACCAGAACGCGCAGTCCGATGGTAATCCCTTCGGATCGCTCTGCCTGCTCCAATGCGCCGGCCCGGACGACGATTGACAGGCTTGTACCGTCAATCGCCATCGCATCTGCGGCATCGGCCCCAGCGGTCCGGGCGGCGTCAAGCATCTGTGCAGACAGGTCAGAAAGGGATTGAGTCATATGATGTCCTTGTTGTTAGGTCAGACCTAGTGCGCAGATAGACAGGCCGCAACAAAAATGGCGCGACATTGTCATGCCGCGCCACCTGGAAAGCTGTTGAATGAATTAGCGGATTTGCTGACCGTTCGCCAGAACGCGCCCGTCCTCAGTGACCTCCAACTTGGTCTCAAGCCGGTCGTCGCCGGTTGAACGGGCAAACATGCCCATCATCATACGTGGACCCATCGCATCCTCTGCGCGGACGATTCCCATGGAAATCAGGTTGTCGATCAGGCGGTTCAGCCCGCTGATTTCCACAACAACATCACCTTCTGGCTTTGGCAGCGGGGCAAAGGTTTGCATATCGCTATTGTCAAAGGTGAACGCACCCGTACCTGTGACCAAGGCACCAGCCGCAGCAATACGCAGGTTTTCAAGGTTCAGTTCGGCCAGTTCAAACGGCATGTCAGACGCATTCATGGCATCCTGTTGGGCCGGGTCCATCATATCGAACAATGGCTTTGCCAGACCGCTCAACGCGAATTGTACCGTCGCGGGATCACGGGGCAATACGCTGCCGGGATCAAACAGGTTCCAGACCATGTCATTGAGCGTCAGATCGACAAAATCAAGATTGATGCCAAAGGGCGACGGTGTATCGCTTTTGGCCGTGGGCATCTCAAAGCCAACGCCATATTCGCTCAGCCCAACTTCGACCGGAAAGGGCAACTGGCTGGTTGTGACGCTGACAGCCACGTCCTTGGTGCTCGTGTCATAGGCGACAATTTCGTTGCTGATCTCACCAGTCAGGCTGGTTTCGCCCATAGTGACAGAGCCGGAAGCCTGATCACCTTCTGCGTTGATGTCAAAGATATAGGCGCCGTTGTCGACTGTATAGCCGCCCGACGCAGCAAAGCCGTTGGTGAACATATCGTCGGGGTTTTCGAAATCCGCGTCCATTGGCATCGCAACCGTGGCATTCATCACCATGTTCTCGATCTTGCCACCGCCGGTGATGTAGTCGCCTGCGCCGCCGGGGATCTGAACGTCAATCAACAGATCAACTGAAGCCAGACTGCCCGCATAGTCGATATTGCGAAGGTCGCCATTTGTGACATCATAGGTGCTGACCAAATCGTTCAAAACGACCTTTGCTTCGCCGTTAAAGGTGACATCGCCATCCACAACATTGTCCAGCGCAATCGTGTATGTATCCGCCGAGACTTCATAATTCATGGCGTCCGGGTCGCCACTGACCAGCATTTCCAGGCCTTCCTGGCTTGCGATTAGGTTGATGACAGCACCTTCTACAGTCGTGATGGACATCGGATAGCTGTCTGACATGGTGATACTGACCGTGCCATCGCCTTGCTCTGTAAAGGTCAGATCACCGAAATTCGCCTCAAAGCTTGCTTCGGGATCGTCAAAGGAAATGACCAGATCACGTACCGTCACCACACCGCCAGATGATTCCTCTGCGCCGATGGATACACTGTCCTCGCCGTTGACCATCATCTGAGATTTCCAGTTTTCCCACACTTGGTCTGCCGTTACATCGGCCTGCGCTGCGCCACCGGCCACCAATGCTGCCAAACAAGCCGCGTTACGCAATCTTGCAGTCATCAACATCCTGAATTCCTTTTCGTTATCTTGTCTTTCGAACCGCGCCGAGCGTTCGTAGTATACGGGCCAGGACGGAATTTGCGATTCACTAAGTAGCCATCCAAATGCCAAACCGAAAGGGATTAGAGTGAAAAACATTAACATGGTCGGGAAAACCGTACTGATTACCGGCGCAAGCCGGGGGATTGGTTCGGCCGCCGCGCGTGCCTTTGCCGCGTCGGGTGCGAATGTGGCTCTGGTCGCGCGCAGCACCGACGACATCGCCGAGATCGCGGGCGAAATTGGCGAAAAAGCATTGGCCATCCCGTGTGACGTATCCCGCCATGCCGAGGTGGAAACCGCCGTATCCGCCACCGCGAAAACGTTTGGCGGGCTTGATATACTGATCAATAATGCCGGTGCGATTGATCCCATCGGCCATCTTGCCGACATCGACCCAGAGGCGTGGGCGCGCACCATTGATATCAACCTGAAAGGCGTGATGTACGGCATGCGCGCTGCCATGCCTGGAATGATTGCGCAGGGGCATGGGACGATCATCAATATCTCGTCCGGTGCCGCCCATGGACCGGTTGAGGGATGGACAGCCTATTGCAGTTCCAAGGCCGGGGCGTACATGCTAACCCGCGCGGCCGATCTGGAGGCGCGCGACAAGGGCCTGCGTATCCTGGGGCTTTCGCCGGGAACAGTCGCCACACAAATGCAACGCGACATCAAGGCATCGGGTGTCAACCGGGTCAGTCAGCTGGATTGGTCGGTTCACATCCCGCCTGAATGGCCTGCACAGGCGCTTTTGTGGATGTGTACGCCCGACGCGGATGCGTTTCTGGGTCAGGATGTCAGCCTGCGCGATGATGACATTCGCGCCAAGGTGGGTCTTGTATGATCCGCTGCAACAAGGATGGGGATCTGTGGACAGTCACGATTGACCGGCCCGACAAGGCCGGTGCGTTGACACGTGAAATGCTGACCGAATTGGCGGATACCGCCGAAGACGCGACAACCGCCAAGGCGTTCATCCTGACAGGCACCGGGGCCGTTTTCAGCGCTGGCGCTGATCTGGAGGCGGCCAAGGCCGGGCTGGCCACTGATCCGGTGTGGGAGCGGCTGTCGGGTGCCATTGCCGCACTTCCCGGCCTGACGATTGCGGCGTTGAACGGAACGGTCGCGGGGGGTGCGTTTGGCATGGTGCTGGCCTGTGATTTGCGCATTTCAGTGCCGACAGCCAAATTCTTTTATCCGGTGATGAAGCTGGGGTTTTTGCCGCAACCCTCTGATCCGGCGCGTTTGAAAGGGCTCGTGGGGCCAGCGCGTGCAAAGATGATCCTGATGGCGGGGCAAAAGGTGTCGGCGGCGGACGCATTGGCATGGGGGCTGGTCGACCGTCTCATCGAGGCTGATCAACTGATGGATACTGCCGCCGCCCTGGCTGGCGATGCCTTGCAAGCCAATCCGGTACATGTTTCCGCGATCAAGCAGATGGTCTGACTTGCCCAACAGCCGTGTGGACGGCACAACAATGTCATGTGGTGAGTGGGAGCGGCTATGGAACAGACTTTGCCCTTGATGGATCAGGCGCGTCAGGCGTTTGATCAGGCGCTTGTGCTTGCTCAGGAATGGCTGTTGTCTCCGGCTGCGTGGTCGCAGTTTGCGCTGCTGATCGGGGCCTATCTGCTGGCGCGGATTGTCAATCGGATCGTTGCGCCACGCCTCACGCGGATGTTAACGCCCGCGGCTGATAATCAGTCCATCATTGCATCCACAAGACGCTATGTCTTGATCCTGGTGCCATTGCTTCTGCCGCTTCTTGCGTATGGGTTCACCGCGATTGGCGAAGCGGTGACACGGTCGTTGTTTGGTTCTGGCGCGGTGATTGCCTTTGGCAAGAGAGTTTTCCTGTTTTTGGCGGCCCGTGCGCTCGCCAAACATATCCTCACCGATCCTTTCCTGAAGCTGCTGGCGCGGTTCGTGTTGGTGCCAGTTGCCGCACTTTATGCAATCGGTTTTCTGGATGAGGTGGTTCTGGCTCTCGAAGAAACCCGCTTTGGTCTTGGCAATATCAGTTTTTCCTTGCTTGCATTGATCAGAGGGGCAATCGCAGCAAGCCTGCTGTTCTGGCTTGGCCAATGGTCAAATTCGCAATCGGCGGCTTATATCGAAAAGCAACCGATGCGACCGGCCATCCGACAGCTGATCATCAAGGCATCCGAATTTGCGATCTTCGGCGTCGCGTTCCTTCTGCTGATGAATATCATGGGGATCAGTCTCAGCTCGCTTGCGATCATCGGGGGGGCGGTTGGTGTCGGTCTGGGCTTTGGTCTGCAGAAAATCGCGTCGAACTTTATCTCTGGTGTGATCCTGCTGGTCGAAGGGCAGGCGACCGTCGGCGACTATGTGGAACTCGACGGGGGCGAGGCCGGAACCATCATCAAGATGACCGCGCGTGCCACGATCCTTGAAACCTTCGATGGCCGCTGGATCGTTGTCCCGAACGAGGATTTTATCACGACGCGTGTGGTGAACTATTCCGATGCCGGATCCGCCAATCGGATCGCAGTGGATTTTTCCGTCAGCTACGACACCGACATCAACAAGGTCCCTGGGATTATCGAAGCAGCGGTCGCAACCCACCCCGGTGTGCTGAACGAGCCCGAGGGTCCCGACTGTGAACTGCGCGGCTTCGGCGACAGTGGGATCGATTTCGGTGTGGAATTCTGGGTGGAAGGCATTGATGACGGCAAGAACAAATATGCCTCGGACGTATTGTTCCTGATCTGGAACGCGTTGAAGGACAACAACATCGAAATCCCCTATCCGCACCGGGTGATTGAGGTGAAGGGACCCATGCCAACGTGACAGATGCAGTGGTAATCGGGGCCGGTCCTGCGGGCCTGATGGCGGCGGATGTGCTGGCGCAGGCCGGTTTAAGTGTGACAATCGCGGACGCGATGCCTTCGGTGGGCCGCAAATTCCTGATGGCGGGGAAGTCCGGGCTGAACCTGACAAAGGCAGAACCGATCGACGCATTTTTGGCCGCCTACGGGCAGTTGCCGCCCGTCATGCATCACGTGGTCGCAGACTTTGGCCCCCAGCAGGTGATGGCATGGGCAGAGGGTCTTGGGCAGCCCGTTTTTACAGGATCGACAGGCCGGGTCTTTCCAAAGGCCATGAAGGCATCGCCGCTGCTACGCGCATGGATGGCGCGGTTAGACGGGTTGGGTGTAACGCTGAACACGCGCTGGCGCTGGACCGGTTGGGACGGTGACACTGTCGGTTTTGAAACGCCGGATGGGAAAGTGACACAGCACCCTGCCGTCACAATACTGGCGATGGGCGGTGCAAGCTGGGCACGGTTGGGGTCGGATGGCCGCTGGGCGCGTTACATGGGTGATGTGGTCGCCCCGTTTGCCCCCGCAAATATGGGTTTCGTGGTGGACTGGAGCGGTCATATGACCCCTCATCTTGGCCGACCGGTCAAATCAGTCGCCTTGTACGCAGGCGATCAGGCAACACGCGGTGAATTTGTGATCTCAAAGCGGGGGGTCGAAGGGGGTGGCATCTACATGGTGTCGCGCGCTGTGCGGGAGGGGGCCACGCTGCACATTGATCTACTGCCCGATTGGTCACTGGATCGCGTGCGTGCCGCACTCGATAAACCACGCGGCAAGGCAAGCCTGTCAAATCACCTGCGCAAGGTCTTGCGCCTTGACCCGACGCGTCTGGCGCTGCTGGCAGAGTTCGGGCGACCGTACCCCGATGATCTTGCCCCTCTGGTCAAGGCATTGCCGGTATCCCATCAAGGCCCGCGCCCCATGGACGAGGCGATCTCGACCGCGGGCGGCGTCCGTTTTGACGCGCTGACGGATGACCTGATGTTGCGTGACCGACCGGGTGTCTTTTGTGCTGGTGAAATGCTGGATTGGGAAGCGCCCACAGGGGGCTATTTGATTACGGGATGTCTGGCGACGGGGCGCTGGGCCGGACGCGCCGCTGCAGAATACGCCAAAAGCCACGCTATTTCGGTTAGCGCCAGCCTAAGCGACCAGCCGTAGATTGCTGCTATTGGCACGGCCGTAAAAACGCATGTCCCAATCATAGCGATCATGCATGATCGCCCGCGCCTCTGCATCGTATCGCGAATTTGCCGGTTGCAGCAACTTGATCATATCAAGCGACCGACCGCCAAGGGCAGGCGAAATACCAATGTCCTTGAAAACGGCCGCCAGTTCTTCCTCGGCGTTTTCTGCACGTACGATGTGCGAGATATGATCACCGCACCAGTTCTTCGCTGACCACGCGCCGAACCGTCGCCAGCGGGGGCCGCCCAATGGTGCCGCGCCAGAGCCGTTTGGCCGTGTCCCGCCAAGCCAGCGTGTAAATGACGGATCACCTGCACCGACGCTGCGGCGCATACGCCAGATTTTATCGCTGACAGCAATCCGGTCATAAAGCTGCGACATCTTGTTGAACGGGTTTCGGATAATCGCGATGCGCGTGTAATTGCGAAATGCAAAGCCCGCCATGTCAAAGGCAAGCTCTGCCTCTGCCGGGGACATATTGCGAAAGAAATGCGATCCGGCATTTGACCCGCGGTCGCCAATGACCGGCTGATCCAGCCATGGGTCAAGCGCACGCGTAATCCATGGGCAGGCGCCCATAGGGTCGGGGAACAAAACGAACTGGCAACGATGAGACACTAACATAAACAAAACTTGTCCCATTTAGGTTAACAATTGGTTTACACGCATAACGTGCAATTCTGACTGCTCGATTATGTTCCGCCTTTGCCATTTTCAACCGTGACGCAGCACGTTAGACATCCCCGACGTGAATGGTGGAGGCATGATCATGCAGCGTGAAGTCCTGGCAACGACATCAGCCCTTGCGCTGATGATCGGAAATGCGGGTCTGGCCCAGGATGCCGCCATCAACTATTCGCTTTTCGGCACGCCCGGACTGCTTGAAATGCCCACGGCACAAAGCGCGCCCGAAGGAACCCTTGCCGGATCGTTGGCCTATCAGGACGGGCTTTTTCAGGCCAAGGCTACCTTTCAGCTAACCCCCCGGCTGTCGCTTAGCGCAGGCTATGCCATTGTTGATCTTTATGATGACCCGACAACCGAAATTGATGAGGGCGCGTTTGAACGCAGCTTTGATCTGCAGTACCGGCTGAACAACGAAACCGCCTATCTACCGGCGTTTGCCATTGGGATCAGGGACGCGTTTACGCCCGGTCGGTTTGCTTCGGAATATATTGTTGCCTCCAAAAGCATCGGGGATGATTTGGTCGTGACAGGCGGGATCGGCTGGGGCGCGATGGGATTGCGCGATGGTTTTGATAATCCGTTCCCGGGTCTGGGTGATCGGCCCGTTTTCGACGATGCGGATAGCGAAGGACAGTTGGGGTCGGATTTTTGGTTTCGCGGTGATGCGGCAGCGTTTGGTGGCCTGACATATCAGGTCAATGATACCTGGGGCCTTGTGGCCGAGTATTCATCGATCGACTATCCGGAGGAACCGGGCAGGCCAGCATTGGATGCTGAATCCCCCTTTAATTTTGGCGTGACCTACAGGCCGCGCCCCGGTATGCAGCTTTCGCTCGCCGCACTTCATGGCAGCGAAATTGCGTTGTCGGGATCATTTACCCTGAATGCCAATGACCGACCCAGCATGAGCGGTTTCGAAAAAGCACCCGCGCCGATCAATGCCCGCACTGCAGCCCAACTACGCGAAGATGCATGGGATCGGGGTGCTTTGCCACCGGCCGGTCTGCGCGCGGCAACCGAGGCTTTGCTGAAGATCGAAGGGCTGACCCTGCGGGGCCTTGATGTGACAGACACAACCGCGCGCGTCCGCTATTCGAACAGCCGGTACAGATCGCAGGCGCAGGCAATGGGCCGCGTCGCGCGCATGATGACCCAGGTCATGCCTGCGTCGGTTGATACTTTCATTCTTGAACCAGAGGCACGCGGCATCCCGCTGGCGTCCGTCACCGTATCGCGGCGCGACCTTGAACAGCTTGAAAACCGGCCCGGTGCAGCCGCCGCCGTGTTGGATCGTGCGGAATTCAACGATGCTGCCGCCAATAAACCACTGCAAGACGGCCCCGACATACCCGAACGCTTTAGCTGGGGGCTGGGCCCCTACCTGACGATAGACCCGTTCAGCAGCGACGGATCGATCGCCGTTGATACGGGGCTGAGCCTTTCGGCGCGCTACGTCATCACACCGCAGCTGGTCGTCAGCGGTGCCATCACGCAAAGTGTGCTGCCGGCTGATAAGGATGATCCGTCACCGGATACAGATGATATTCCAAACGTGCGTAGCGATGGTGGGGCTTACGGCGATGATGGCGTGCCTGTGTTGCAACGTCTGACCGGTGCGCATTTCGGCAGACCCGCGACCAATCTGTATAGCCGTATCACGGCAGGATATCTGGAGCGGATGTATGGGGGTGTTTCGACCGAACTGCTGTGGAAACCGGTCGAAAGCCGTCTGGGTATTGGGGCAGAGCTGAATTACGCCGTCAAACGCGACAGCGATATGGCCTTTGGATTTGATGAATTCGACTATAATGTCGTAACCGGCCATGTGTCAGCCTATTACGATCTCGGCAACGGGTATCATACGCAATTGGATGTAGGGCGATACCTGGCCGGGGACTGGGGGGCGACCGTGTCGGTTGATCGCGAATATGACAACGGCGTTCGTGTGGGCGCCTATGTCACCCAGACCGAGATTTCCTATGATGATTTTGGGGACGGATCCTATAACAAAGGGGTCCGAATCTCGATCCCGCGGGATTTCCTGATGGGGACGCCAAATCGGAGCGGTTATGGCACGACGATCCGCACACGGGTGGGCGACGGGGGCGCGAGACTGAATGTCGATGGCCGGCTTTACGGTATCGTGCGCGATGCACATAAAAGCGATCTGACGGATACATGGGGGCGGTTTTGGAGATAAGGCATTCCATCAGGGCTTTTTGGCTTGGGCTATCGGTTTTTGCTCTGACCGCGTGCGGGTCGTTGCGTGAGGAAGGGACTGGCGCACAGGTGACCGAATTGGCCACAAGCCTGATCATCGGTCAGACAACAGCGCCCGCCGCACCGGCGGCTAGTGTAAGTCGGGACGAAATCCTCAATAACCCGGGGAAATACATGCGGGTCAATACCCGCGATATTGATCGATGGGATACTATGGTTCAGGCTGCCCAAAACGGGTCGCGGGTGACATGGGTTGACACCGAGAACAATACCATCACGTTGGAAAACGGGGTCATCGTTGCCACACGCGGGCTGCCGCGCGACCTGATGGGTGCCGAGGTGGGGCAGGTATGGGCGGCGATCCGCGCAGGTGGCGGAAATGCGCAAAGAACGCATGAATTTCTGACTGATGGCGATCAAATTTCGCGGGAACTGTTGCAATGTCGCATCGCCCAACAAGGTGCAGATACGGTCCAAAGGCTGGGCCAAACGCTTGAATCAACGCGTTTTGAGGAAAAATGCGAAGGCGAAGGGCTTCAATTGACCAATATTTATTGGGTGAATCGCTCTGGTCGCCTTTTACGCAGTCTTCAAGCGATCTCTCCCGACGCCGGGTATCTGCAACTCGACGTTTTTTGAACTTATCAAGACCCTCTTGGATTTTGTAAACAAGCCTGATTTAAGGAAAAAATGTGGCGGACCATTCGGTGACCGCCCGAATGTGCATTAATTGGAGTACCGACATGCGCCTTACAACTACACTCGCCGCCTCAGCAGCTCTTGCTGTTTCCGGTTTTGCTGCCAATGCTGGCGGCCTGTCCGACGAAGTCATGGAAGCACCCGTCGTGGCTGTTGAGCCTGCACCACCAGCTGGTACATCAATCAGCCCCACTTTCGTGATCCTGGGTGTTCTTGCTGCCCTGCTGATCGCAGCTGCAGTAAACGAAAGCTAAAGCAACAAGCCTTTGGCTTTGCTATTTAGTTGATTGGCAAGGCAGGCTTTAGCCTGCCTTGTTTTTTTGTGTCACGTGTCTTTGCCGGTCGGTTACCACGCAAATTCCACGCAAAATTCCACGCTTTCTTAAATGATAGCTTCTTTTTCGGTTCGCTGACCTGCGATAGCGTCAACAGGGTTGACGACTTTGCGACGAACTCAGAATTGGAATGTACAAAATGCGCTTTACGACTACTCTTGCGGCGGCTGCCGTTTGCGCGGCACCCGCACTTGTTGCCCATGCCGGTGGCTTGGCGGACGAAATCATGGAGGCCCCCGTTGTTGCGGTTGAGTCTGAGGTTGCCCCGGCTGGTACCTCGGTCAATCCGACTTTCATCATCCTTGGCGTTCTGGCCGCGCTGCTGATTGCTGCCGCCCTGAACGAAGATGATGACGACGACGATGACGTTGACACAGGCGGTGATGGTGGCGACGGCGGCGGAACGCAGTCCTGACCCTGACTGATCGCAAGGCAGGTTTTGGCCTGCCTTGTCTGTCGATCTAACGCCGCGCCATCATGGCCAGTCGGATCAGCGTGCGTTCCATCAGTGCCCCTTGCGGCGCGGTGTTTGCTGAACGCAGTTGCAGGTCCACATCGGTTAATGCTGTCAATGCACGTTCTAACCGGTCACGACCCCAGTGTCCGGCCTGACGCGCGATCTTGTCACGACGCGGCCCGAATACAGGTGGTCTAAGCTTGCCGACACCGGCCGCAGGACCGCCCGGATCACTTGCCACCACATGCAAGCGCCGAAAATGCCGCATTGCCCCAATGGACAGCGCGACAGGCGTTACCCCTTGGGCATAAAGATTGCGCAACACAGGCCCCAGTTCATCGGCCTGACCGTTGGCGACAACCTCAAGCACGTCATCAACGTCAACCTCTGCCGATTGCGGGGCATTGGCCATGACATCTGCAATGGTCAATGGCGTGTCATCGCCGCGCTTGTAAAGGCTGACCTTTTCGATTGTCTGCCTGAAATCCCCCGGCTCAAGACTGCCAGCCAGCGCCATCAGCGCATCCATGACATCCCGCCCAGGCTGGTTCAGCCCCGCCTCTGCCAGGCTTTGTTCAATGTCAGCGATTGAGGGTGGATCGTCGTAGATGCCAATAGCGACCGCGTTCTGATGCCCCTCGAACACTTTGCGCAGGGCGGATTTTGCGGTCAGTTGCCCTGCCGTCACGATGACCTGTGCATCACCTTGCTGCCAGTCTGCCAGCGCTGCGGCAAATACCTTGGACAGCCCATCTGTTGCGTCTTCGACAAACGCGACCCTGTGACCCGGAAAGAACCCCTGCGCCTTGATGGCATCATCGAGCAACGCGGGATCTTTACGCAGATCTGCCCCGTTGATCCGGGTCAGGCGCATTTCCTCTTCACCCTGCGGGCCGACGAGGGCTGCAACGACGTCCTGACGTTTCGTTGCAACGCGCATCGGATCAGCCCCAAAGATCAAAAGACCCGTATGCGATGGATCGGGTTTACGAAAATAGCCCTGTGCTGCGGCACCCGTCAGTTTCATGTGGATAGCGTAGGCGACAGGATCAACAGCCGCGTCACGATCATATCCGCCAGCGCGACCGCAAGGCGGCGGTTTGCGTCATCTTCGGCGGCTTGCGTTGCATTGGTCGAGCCTGTGGCGGCATACCCGGTAAATGTCTGCACCTCACCTGCATCGACTGTGGCGCCGGTTAACGCATCCGATAAGGTCCAGTTGGCCGTACCGATCAAATTGAACCGGGTGATATCCCCGTCAGCCGTAACCGCACCTGTACGCTGCTGGCTGCTTTGTGTGACCGCAAGCCTGAAGCGCGGCGAAGGCGCCGTACCCAGCCGCTCTTCCAGTCTGCCGCGCAATACGAAGCCAGCGACGCTGTCTTCGGTCTGGTAGGCAATCTGGTCGCGCAAGGCACCGCCCGCGCCGTAAACCGGCACAAAGCCGCATCCCCCCAAGGCAAGCAGCCCCGCAACCGCAAAACGGCGAGAGATCGGATCAGATGACAATGTTCACAATCCGACCCGGCACAACAATCAGCTTTTTCGGTGCTCCACCGTTCAGCGCGGTCTGTACCACGTCCAGCGCAAGCGCCATCGTTTCAACATCCTGTTTGCTGGCGTCTGCGGCCACGTTGATCTCGGCCCGCCGTTTGCCGTTGATCTGGATCGGCATCGTGACAGTATCTTCGACAAGCATGGCCTGATCGGCGACGGGCCATGGAGCATTCGCGATCAGGCCGTCACCACCCAGCATTGACCATATCTCTTCGGACAGATGTGGCGTCATGGGGGACATCAACTGTGCCAATGTACGGGCAGCCTGCCGCTTGGCCGCACCACCCGCCTTGGATTTGGCAAGAACATTCGTAAAGGCGTAAAGCTTTGCAATTGCAGCATTAAATCCGAATGTCTCGACCCCCATGGTAACATCATGGATCGCCTTGTGCATGGTACGCAGCAGATCGTCGTCATCCGCCCCGGCAGCGCCATCCATCGCTGAAATATCGGTGCAGACACGGTAGACGCGTGAAAGATGCTTGAATGTTGCTTCGGCGCCTGACGCGGTCCATTCGACATCGCGTTCGGGCGGACTGTCAGACAGCACGAACCAGCGGGCGGTATCGGCGCCGTATTTTGCCAATATATTGTCAGGATCGACCACGTTCTTCTTGGACTTGGACATCTTGGCGGATGGGACGACCTGCACCGCCTCGCCCGTCGCGCCCAGTCGCGCGCCGCTTTCTGTCCACTCGATATCCTCGGGCAGATGATAGACGGGGCGATCCTTTTCATCGCGCGTTACGTAGATCTCATGTGTGACCATGCCTTGCGTAAACAGCGCGTCGAACGGTTCATGCGTGCCCTGTGGCAGGTGGCCGGTGATATTCATCGCACGCGCGAAAAAGCGGCTATAAAGCAGGTGCAGGATCGCATGCTCGATCCCGCCGATATATTGGTCCACATTCATCCAGTAGGATGCATCGTCCAGATCGGTGGGGGTCGCCGCATGGGGCGCGGTGAAGCGGGCAAAATACCACGACGAATCGACGAACGTATCCATCGTGTCGGTTTCGCGCTTGGCGGGCTTTCCACATGAAGGACACACGCAATCGCGCCAATTGGGATGGCGGTCCAGAGGGTTGCCCGGGATGTCAAATGTCACATCATAAGGCAGCTCAATCGGCAGATTCTCTTTCTTCTCCGGGACCGCGCCACAATCGTCGCAATGTACAATCGGGATCGGGCAGCCCCAATAGCGCTGGCGGCTCAGGCCCCAGTCGCGCAGGCGGTATTTGACTTGGGCAGTGCCCAGATCATGCGCCTCGAAATAATCAATGGTCGCGTCGATCCCTTCCTGACTGGTCGCCTCGGCAATCCCGGCAAAGTGGTCGATGTAAACAACCTTCTCGGTTTTGGCTGGCACCAGTGCCTCGGTTCCTACCTCGGCCTCCTGCCCCGGCATGTAGAACGCGTTGCGTACGGCCAGATCATATTTACGCGCAAAATCCAGATCACGCTGGTCATGGGCAGGACAGCCGAACACGGCACCCGTACCGTAATCCATCAACACAAAGTTCCCGACCCAGACGGGCAGTTCCTGATCCGGGTAAATCGGATGCTTGACGCGGATGCCGGTATCGATTCCCTTCTTCTCAGCCTTCTCCATCGCAGCTTCAGTCGTGTCCATCTTGCGGGTTTCAGCGATGAAATCAGCCAAAGCCGGGCTTTCTTTTGCCACCGCGCGGGACACCGGATGTTCGGCTGAGATCGCGACAAAACTTGCCCCGCGCATCGTATCGGGACGGGTGGAATAGCAGACAATCGGATCACCACCATCGGTACGATGGAAGGGGATCTCGATTCCGCGCGATTTGCCGATCCAGTTGGACTGCATCAGCTTGACCTTGGCGGGCCAGTTATCCAGACCGTCAATGGCTTCCAGCAACTCTTCGGAATAATCGCTGATCTTGAAAAACCATTGGACCAGTTCGCGCCGCTCAACCTCGGCCCCCGACCGCCAGCCTTTGCCGTCGATCACCTGCTCGTTTGCCAGCACGGTCATATCGACCGGGTCCCAGTTCACGACCGCCTTCTTGCGATAGATCAGGCCCTTTTCCAGAAAATCGATGAACAAGGCCTGCTGCTGGCCATAGTATTCCGGATCACAGGTTGCAAATTCGCGCGACCAATCCAGCGTCCAGCCCATCGGTTTCATCTGGGCCTTCATCTCGGCGATGTTGCCGTAGGTGTAATCCTTGGGGTGAATGCCGGTTGCCATTGCCGCATTTTCGGCGGGCATGCCGAACGCATCCCAACCCATCGGGTGCAGGACATTGTGGCCCGTTGCCATCTTATATCGTGCGATCACGTCGCCCATCGTGTAGTTCCGCACATGGCCCATGTGGATGCGGCCCGACGGATAAGGAAACATCTCAAGCACATAATACTTTGGCTTTTCGGCGCTGCGTTCGGCTTTGAACGTTTCGGCCTTGGCCCAAGCCGCTTGCCATTTCGCCTCGATCTCGGCGGGGGTGTAAGTGGTCATTTCATGATCTCTCAAACAAGAACGCCGGGCGAAGGGCCCGGCGCTATTCATAATCGGGCGGGTTGCCGAAGGCTATAGTGCACCGTCGGCAATGCGAAGCTGGCGGGCGCGGGATAGAATCGCATCCTCGATCGCGCGTTGGGTTTCCAGCGCAACGGGGCCATTGCGCGTTTGCAAGGCCAGATTAAGCGAACGGGCATCCATCGCCGGGTCCGTGACCTGCACTGTCGCACGATAGGCGCGGTTGCTGCCTGGCGGCGTGCCAAAACCGGTCGTGATCACGCCGGTGAACGGGTCGGCTGACTGGACCGGCAAGAAGCTGAGTACATCCAGCGAAGCGGCCCACAGATACCGATTCACTGCAACATTCTCGGCCCCGCGTGGTGTGGGTGGTTGCCCGCTGCCACAGGCCGTCAAAGACCCGATCAAGAAGGCAGTAAAAAGAGCATATCCAAAGCGTATCATCGCTATTTACCAATCCTGTTGCGAGCCAGCCGTACTGATGACGCCACACAGACATAGGCCGCAACACATAGCGCGAGAGCAAAAACAAAGAGGATGTGTGCGGGTGCTATCACTATTACAACCATGCTGGCTTAGCCGTTGTGCCTACCTAACAACTGAGTTTTCGGGCCACAAGCGATTTCCCCGGATGCCGCGTGATCGCGGACTTAAGGGCAGTGTGGCAAAGCTGCACCATAATCTGTTGACATGCACCCTGTGCGCCCCTGCGCCTTGCAATCGGGCGCCAAGGGGCAGAAAAAACCGCCAATCAATTCGGGATAGTTCCGGTTGAGTTAACTATAAACACGAGGGAATTAAACCATGAAAAAGGTTCTCCTTGCTACCACCGCACTTGTCTTCACAGCTGGCTTCGCAGCCGCTGATGTGACTGTGTCGGGTAGCGCGAACGCTGGTCTGAAATTTTCAGATGCTGACACTCAGTCCGAAGACACTGAGCTGTTCTACGAACTCGACTTCGGCATTGCTGGTTCGACCACAACAGACGGTGGTATCGAAGTCGGTGCATCGCTCGATTTCGACCTGGACACAGCCAATCAGTCCGACAACATTGATGATCCAGAAGTCTTCGTCTCTGTGGGTGGCGTAACAGTTACTGTTGGTGCCGTTGGTAGCGCAGACGGTGTTGTCATCGGCGGTCTGGAAGATCCTGGCTTTGACGGGATCGGCATTGATGACCAAGCGACCACTTTCTGGGACGATGGTACAGCCAACGTTCAAGTCAAGGCGGAATTCGACGCATTCACAGTCGCCGCATCCGGCAACCTTGCTGAAAACGATACCGAAGCAAGCGACGACTTTTCCGTGGGTGCAAGCTACGACGCTGGCATGTTCTCTGTCGGTGCGGCTTATTCTGAATACAACACGGGCGATGGCATCGTTGAGGACTTTACTGCAACCATCGTTGCAATCGGTGCCGCCGTAACCGCGGGTGGCGCAGATATCGACCTGTTCTATCACCAGGCAGAAATCGAAGATAACCTCGGCGTTCTCGATGATGCGGATGTAGCTGGTTACGGCGCATCGGTGACATACCCCGTCGGCGCTGTGTCTCTGATCGCAGCTGTTGGTGCAACCGACATTGACGATGACGAAGTTGATTTCGGTGTTGGTTTTGAATACGACCTTGGCGGCGGTGTCGCGCTTGCCGGTGGTGTTGGCCAATCTGACGAAGAAGATCTCGGCAACAGCTACACAGTTGCTGACTTCGGCATCACAATGTCCTTCTAATTCACACTTCGTGAATTGAATGGGAAGAGCGGGCGGTTTCGTCCGCTCTTTTCTTTTACGCATCCGTGTTGCACATAAATGGCAAAGAGGAGGCGCGCATGTCCCTGTCCGAAATCACCGCTCGCATGACCAAGGCCGCTGAAAACGCAGGTCGTTCCGTGGATGACATATGTCTCATTGCGGTATCAAAAGTGCAGCCGAATGAACGGGTCGCGGCCTTGTTGGACGCGGGCCACCGCATCTTTGGCGAAAACAAGGTGCAAGAGGCTGCAGGCAAATGGCCGGACTTTCGCAGCAAATATGATGGGATCGAGCTGCACCTGATCGGACCATTGCAAACCAACAAGGCGCGGCAAGCGATGGAACTGGCGCAGGCGATCCATACCCTGGACCGCCCTAAGCTTGCTAAAACCATCGCGCGGCTGTCGCAGGACATGGGTTCCTGCCCTGATCTGTTCATTCAGGTCAACACCGGGGAAGAACCGCAGAAATCCGGCGCTCTGCCCGCGGAGGCGGATGCGTTCATTGCCGAGGCACGCGCCCTTGATCTGCCCGTGCAGGGCCTGATGTGCATCCCCCCGGTCGACGAAGAACCGTCACTGCATTTCGCGCTTCTGGCCAAGATCGCGGAGCGCAATGGCCTCGCAGGGCTGTCCATGGGTATGAGCGGCGATTTCGAAAGCGCCATTGCGCTGGGGGCCACCCATATCCGGGTCGGTTCGGCCATTTTTGGTGCGCGTGTTTACGAGTGAGCGACACTTACACGCCGCCGCAAGACCCGCTTGTCTTCCTGCATGATGATCATGAGGTGCTGCTGGTCGACAAACCGGCCGGGCTTTTGTCCGTGCCCGGGAAAGGCCCTGATCTGGCAGATTGCCTGCTGACGCGGGTGCAACAGGTCTTTCCCACCGCCTTGCTGGTGCACAGGCTTGATCGCGACACCTCTGGCGTCATGATCTTTGCGTTGACCCCGTATGCGCAACGGCATCTTGGGCTGCAGTTCGAAAAGCGGCAGACAATAAAAACCTATGTGGCGCGTGTTTGGGGGGCTTTGCCTGACAAGACGGGCACCGTCGATCTACCGCTGATCGTGGATTGGCCCAACAGACCCAGACAAATGGTCGATCATGAAAACGGCAAGCAGGCCGTGACCGATTGGCGGGTTGTGCGATCTTCACCTGAGGAAACCCGCGTCCGCCTGATGCCGCGGACCGGGCGGTCGCATCAATTGCGCGTACACATGCTGGCGATTGGCCATCCAATACTGGGCGATCCGTTCTATGCAACGGGGGCAGCGCGTGACCACCCCCGCCTGATGCTGCACTCCGAAACCCTGCAGTTCCGGCACCCTGACGGGGGGCAAGGCATGCGGATCACCGCGAAGTGTCCGTTCTAGCCCTGCAGAAAATTCGTAATCGCTTCGATTTCCGACTGCGCGATCTCATGCCCGCCGGGATGCCAGTGCAGCGTCACGTCCGCACCCTGTTCCTTAAGATAATCAGCAAAATCTTGCGTCATCGACGCCGGGCAGATCGGATCACGCTGACCAGCGGTTATCAGAATGCGACGGCCCTGCAGACCCGGTTGCGGCGCAGGTGTCCAAGGGATCAGGGGATGCAGCAGGATCAGTTCATCAACGAGATCGGGCTTCTTCAATGCAACCGCAGCCAGAATATTCGCCCCGTTGGAATAGCCCAGCCCAATGACGTGCCCGGCATTCACGGACATCCGCTCTACCGCGATAAACTGCGCCATCGCCTTTGTCCGCTCAGCAAGATCGGCCATGTCATAGACACCTTCCCCGGTGCGCTTGAAATAGCGTAGCGCGCCGTGTTCGGACACGTCCCCGCGTGGCGATGCGACATGGGCACCCGGTTTCAGTTGTTCCGCAAACCCGTGAAACTGGTCCTCGGCCCCGCCGGTCCCGTGAAAGGTCAGGAACAGCGGTTGACCCGCTGTCCCCTTGGTACGTTTCGCCTGATAAGTCATGACACTTACGCCAGCGGCTCAAGCAGGCTTTCCAGCCGGGCGCGCAGATGTTCGTGCTGGCTGGGCAGCTTAAGCGCCTCGCCCAGATGCGCCGTATCTTCATCGCGGTCAAAGCCAGGTTCGTTCGTTGCAACCTCAAACAACACACCGCCTGGCGTGCGGAAATAGATCGCATAGAAGTAATCCCGGTCGATGACGGGCGTAACCTGATAGCCCGTATCTAGCAGCGCTTCGCGCACCTCAAGCTGGCGGGCACGGTTTTCGACGGCAAAGGCGATGTGATGCACGGACCCGGCCCCCTGTGCGGCATATTGCGCACCGGGCATCACCTCGATGTCGATCGCGTTTGCTTCGTTGCCATCCGGCACGACAAAGCGGCTTATATTGCCTTCGGTCTCTTGTTTTTCGTAGCCCATGAAGCGCAGCAGCTCGGTGCTTGCCGAACCGTCACGCAAGCGCATGTCGGCCGAATGGAAGCCGCGAATCGCCATCGCGTCGCTCACGCCATTCCCGGTCCAGGGTGCGCGTTCATCGTCGCTTTCGACCAATGCGAACAAATCACCGTCCGGCCCCTCGAAAAGCACGCGCTTTTTGCCGAAACGGACATCGGTCGACACCCCGTTCACCTGAAACGCGGCAAAGCGATCCAGCCAAGCCTGCGACGAACCGGTGGGTATGCTGAACGACGTCCGTCCAACCTCACCCACACCATTGCGCCCGCGCCCTGCATTGGGGAACGGGAAATAGGTCATGACAGTGCCGGGTGACCCAGTCTCGTCGCCATAATAAAGGTGATACACATCCGGTGCATCAAAGTTGACGGTTTTCTTGATCCGGCGCAGGCCAAGTACGTTGGTAAAGAAGGCGTTGTTCTCGCGGGCATCGCTTGCCAGTGAGGTGATGTGGTGAAGCCCTTTGATCTGATTGATCATGTTCTCTCTCCTGATATCTTTGAGGAGAGAGATATCATTTTCACCTATGCACTAAAGGCCGATCAGCGCACGTTTTTGGTGCGCAAAAGCACATGAGGTCATTCAGCCGCCCAGCCAGAGATGGCCTTGGCTTCCAAGAATTCTTCAATTCCCCAAACGCCACCCTCTCGGGCCCGTCCAGACATCTTGACCCCGCCAAACGGTGAGCCTTGGGCCCGCGCCTCGCCGTTCATCTCAACCATGCCCGAGCGTAATGCACGTGCCATGCGGTTGCGTTTGGCACCATCCTGCGACTGGACATAGTTGGTCAGACCATAAGGCGTGTCATTGGCGATTTCGATCGCCTCTTCCTCGCTCTCAAACGGTATGATCGACAGGACCGGGCCAAAAATCTCTTCGCGGGCAATGCGCATCTGGTTGTTGACGTCGGCAAAGACCGTGGGGCGCACAAAGAAGCCGCGATTGACACCTTCGGGCAGTCCAGGGCCGCCCGCGACCAGACGTGCCCCTTCATCAATACCAACCTGGATCATGTCCTGGATCTTTTCCCACTGGCTGCGATTGACGACCGGGCCAATATGCCGCCCTGGTTCCGATGCAGGACCAACGCCGATCTTGCTGGCGACTTCTGCCGCGGTTTCAACCGCCTGATCATAGATCGCGCGTTCCACCAACATGCGGGTCGGGGCATTGCAGGATTGGCCAGAGTTGTTCATGCAATGGATGACGCCACGCTTCACGGCCTTGTCGTCGGCATCGGCAAAGATCACGTTCGCACCTTTCCCACCTAATTCGAGCGTCACACGTTTCAGTGTCTCGGCTGCAGCGGCTGATATCGCCTTGCCCGCGCGGGTCGAGCCGGTAAAGCTGATCATTGCAACGTCGTCATGGCGCGACAGCTGGCTGCCCACACCGGCACCATCGCCGTTCACGAGGTTAAAGACACCTGCGGGCACACCTGCATCATGCACAAATTCCGCAAACAACAATGACGAAAGCGGGGCCTCTTCGGATGGTTTCATCACCATCGTACAACCCGCCAAAAGCGCAGGTATCACCTTGAGCGTGACCTGATTCATCGGCCAGTTCCACGGGGTAATCAGGCCAACCACGCCAATCGGCTCCATCGCGATGCGATCATTCGGGACATGGGGGCCAAGCGGGCGGATCCATTCGATCTGATCGAATGCTTCCAGAAAACCCTCCAGATGCCAGGGCAGGCACGGGGCCTGACTGCTGCGGGCCATGTCAATTGGCGCGCCCATCTCAAGACTGATGGCTTTTGCCATCTCTTCGACCCGCGCTTCATATTGCGCCAAGATCGCCTTTACATATTTCGCGCGCGTCGCTGGTGGGGTCGCGGCCCATGCCGGAAATGCGGCCTTCGCTGCAGCGACGGCCGCGTCTGTATCAGCCTGATCCCCCAATGAAATAACCGCGCAAGGTTCCTCGGTCGATGGGTCAATGACCTGATAATCATGCGCGGCGACCGGGGCCGTCCACTCACCGTTGATATAGAAATTGCGGTTCTCGATCATCGCTTCTCTCCCCGTTGATCCGGCGTGAACTCTGTCACTGCTTATGGACCAACGCAAGCCACCCATGGCGCTTGCCGTAAGGTCTGCCTATATTGCGATAAACACATTGCACTGAAGGAGCATAACAATGGGGCTGCGCATCAACGATACGATACCTGACCTGACGGTGACGACCGATCAGGGTACATTTTCACTTCATGACTGGATCGGTGACAGCTGGGCGATCCTGTTTTCCCACCCAAAGGATTTCACACCTGTCTGCACCACCGAATTCGGTGCCGTTGCTCAATTGGCCGATGAATGGGCCAAGCGCGGGACCAAGGTGATCGGCGTCAGTGTTGACGGGGTCGAGGACCACAAGAAATGGAAAGGTGACATCGAAAAAGTCGGCGGCGCGCCGGCCGGTTTCCCGATTATCGCGGATGATGGGCTGGAAGTATCCAAGGCGTTCGACATGCTGCCTGCAGAGGCTTATCTGCCCGACGGCCGTACCCCGGCTGACAGTGCAACGGTGCGATCTGTTTTCATTATTGGTCCGGACAAACAGCTGAAGCTGTCCATGACATACCCGATGACCGTCGGCCGCAACTTTGCCGAGGTGCTGCGCGCACTGGACGGTTTGCAAACCTCTACTGGCAAGGGTGTGGCAACACCGGCGAACTGGAATGTCGGGGATGACGTCATCATCCCGGCGACCGTAAGCGACGCAGATGCAAAGGCAAAATTCGGTGATTTCACGACCGTCCTGCCCTATCTTCGCACGACCAAGCTAAAAGACTAGCAGACCACCAAAACGCAAAAGGGTTCATCGCATGATGAACCCTTTTCGTTATGCAAAGACAGCTTAGTAAGTATAGCTGATTGCAAACCCGATGAATGGAAAAACGGGCACATCTTCAAGATCATCATTCAGTTCATCGACATCGGCCTGAACCACCGGGTCTGTGCTGTCGGATGATGCCTCCAGTGAAGAGATGATCACTCCGACATCACCTGATACAGACCAGCCCTGCGCGAATTCGGTGCTAAAGCCTGTCGTGATCATCGGCGCAACGGTATTCGCAAACTCGACCTTGCCTTCGTAGCTGATGCCATCGTCCTCGATAAGACCGCTGATTTCGGTGTTCGAAACAAACAGACCACCTGATACGCGCCAGGCATTCGACAGCGGGTAATAGTCGCCAACAAGAGCGATACCGCCGAACTCGGCTTCACCATCCAGCGTAGCATTCTCTTCCAGTTCAAATTCTTCTTCAAAGCTCGGCGCACCCATCAGCATGCCACGCACACCGATCTGTGGCGCAATGGTGTACTCGCCTTCAAGTGAAAAACCAAAGTTTGTCGTGCCAACACCGACGGATATGTCACCAGCAGCCTGTGCGGCGGTCGTTGTCGCGATTGCGGTCAAAACCGTCGATGTAATAAGCGCTTTCAAAAGCATGAATTGATCCTCTCTCATTCACGTGCGCATTTCTTGACGCGCAGCGCCCTGTTAATTGGCAAAGATCAATGCACCAACTATCCAAAATCAAATAAGTTCGAACTGTACCAAGTTTGTCGATATCGAATATGCGTTTTGCGCAGAAAGGATTTCCGCCTGAATTGACGCTGACGCCGATCCACACGTAGGGACCGTTCGCGCATTTACCCTAAAAACGAAACGATACCGTCACGCTGGCATAGGGATAGATCGGGATGGCGCTGGCATCGTCCACAACGTTCTGCAAATCTGGATCGTTATCAAGCTGATCCTGCAAGCTGGGATCATCGGCCGTATACGTCACATCTATGCCACCGGTAAAGATAACCCCCGCCTCGGTATTCAGAGACCAGCCATCATCAAAACTGATGTCATAGCCTGTTGTTATCATCGGTGCGATATCCCGGGCAAAACGCACTGCTACCGCAGTATCGACATTTGTGGCGTCCTGCAGATTAGCCGTGCCCGTCGCAGTCAGTTCGGCCTTGGACATCAACAGGCCGCCAGACACCCGCCAGCCCGTTTGCAACGGGTAAAAATCACCCAAAAGTGCGACACCACCCAAGGTTAGATTGCCGCTGAAGTCCCCATCTTCGTTCGCCTCGTCATAGTCGACATCAACGCCCCCCATCACGACACCACGAACCCGATAGGTCGCATCAAGACGATAGGCGGCTTCGACATTTGCGCCCAAGCTCGACAAGCCGATACCAACAACCATGTCGGGCGCGGGTCGTTCATTCATCATTGGGGCATTTGCCGAAATTGCGATCGGCCTTTCCTGCGCAAAGGCAGCCGGTGCAAGAAGCAAGGCAAAGCCCGCGACATAGGATCGTTTCATTGGAAACTCCGGCAAAGGTGGCGCGATTGAAAGCTAGAGTTGCAATCTTTCAAAAGCGTTAAGTTCCTTGGCATCAGCGCCAATACCGCAGCAATCGCAAATGAAAAGGCCCGGCCGTTTCCGACCGGGCCTTCCAAAAAATCGCCGGGAAGGGTTTAGCCTTCTGCCGCCTCTTCCTTCTTCAGTTCTTCGCCGGTTTCCTGATCGACCATCTTCATGGCCAAACGGACCTTGCCGCGGTCGTCAAAGCCAAGCAGTTTGACCCAGACTTCCTGACCTTCTTTCAGAACGTCGGAAGGATGGTTCAGGCGGCGGTTTTCGATCTGGGACACGTGGACCAGACCGTCGCGTTTGCCAAAGAAGTTCACGAAAGCACCAAAGTCGACCAATTTGACCACGGTCCCTTTGTAGATCACGCCTTCTTCCGGCTCTGCCACGATCGAATGGATCATGTCATAGGCCTTCTTGATCGCTTCTGCATCGTTCGAGGCCAGCTTGATCACGCCATCATCGTTGATGTCGACCTTGGCACCGGATGTTTCCACGATCTCACGGATGACCTTGCCGCCAGACCCGATGACTTCACGGATCTTGTCGACAGGGATGTTCATCGTTTCGATCTTCGGCGCATGCACGCTGAATTCAGCAGCACCAGTGATGGCTTTGCCCATTTCACCAAGGATATGCAGACGCCCGGCCTTGGCCTGCTCCAGCGCCTTTTTCATGATCTCGGGCGTGATACCCGCGATCTTGATGTCCATCTGAAGCGACGTGATCCCGTTTTCGGTACCAGCCACCTTAAAGTCCATGTCGCCCAGGTGATCCTCATCACCCAGAATGTCGGACAGCACGGCATAAGACCCGTCATCTTCCATCACCAGACCCATGGCCACACCGGCCACAGGGGCCTTCAGCGGAACACCGGCATCCATCATGGACAACGAACCACCGCAAACAGACGCCATCGATGACGATCCGTTCGATTCAGTGATCTCTGACACGACGCGAATGGTGTAAGGGAAATCGGTTGCCGCAGGCAGAACCGCCTGCAACGCACGCCATGCCAGCTTGCCGTGGCCGATCTCGCGGCGGCCGGGGCCAGAGACGCGGCCCACTTCACCGACCGAATAGGGCGGGAAGTTATAATGCAACATAAAGTTGGATTTATACATGCCGGTCAGGGCGTCGATCATCTGTTCGTCATCGCCGGTGCCCAGCGTGGTCACGACAAGACCTTGGGTCTCGCCACGGGTGAACAGGGCCGAACCATGGGTCCGTGGCAGGATGCCGGTTTCAGACACGATGGGGCGGATTTGGTCCAAGGCACGGCCATCGATACGGCGGCCATTCTTGACAACGTCACCGCGCAGAACCTGGCTTTCCAGTTTCTTCAGCGCAGCGCCCAGATTGCCGTCTTCCTGCTGTTCTTCGGTCAGCGTGCCAACGATCTCTTCCTTCGCAGCAGATACCGCAGCGGTACGTTCCTGCTTGTCAGTGATCGCATAGGCGGCACGCATCTTGTCTTCGCCTGCAGCTTTGACGGCTGCGAACAGTTCGGAATAATCCTCGGGCTGGAAATCGAAAGGCTCCTTTGCGCTTTCTTCGGCCAGATCGATGATCAGATCAATGACAGGCTGAATCTGCTCGTGGGCAAAGGTCACAGCGCCCAGCATCTCATCCTCGGTCAGCTCATAGGCTTCCGATTCCACCATCATCACGGCGTCTTTGGTGCCTGCGACAACAAGGTCCAGACGCTGCTCTGGGTTCAGGCGCAGGTTGTGCATGTCGTCGATTTCGGGGTTCAGGATATAGTCGCCATCCACATAACCCACGCGGCAGGCCGCAATCGGACCCATGAAGGGTGCGCCGGAAATCGTCAGCGCGGCAGAGGCCGCGATCATCGCAACCATGTCCGGGTCATTGACCAGATCGTGCGACAGCACCGTGCACATCACCAGAACTTCGTTCTTGAAGCCGGGGACGAACAGCGGGCGAATGGGGCGGTCGATCAGGCGGGCAGTCAGCGTCTCTTTCTCGGTGGGACGGGCTTCGCGCTTGAAAAAGCCGCCTGGCACTTTACCGGCGGCATAGTATTTCTCTTGATAGTGGACGGTCAGCGGAAAGAAATCCTGACCCGGTTTTTGGGCGCGTGCATATGTCACGTTCGCCATCACGCTGGTTTCACCCAGCGTCGCGATGACAGAGCCATCGGCCTGACGGGCAACCTTGCCCGTTTCCAGTGTGAGCGTCTCTTCGCCCCACTGCATTGATTTTTTCACTTCGTTAAACATCATGTTTTCCTGTTTGGCCGCTTTCGGCCTTCCTACGTAGGGGGCGTATTCCCCCTCATTCCGGTATCTTCTTTGTCAGGCGCTGGAATGCGGGCGCCGGTCTCTCAAGATTTTGGGGCCATAACGCAGTTTAGGGGTTTTGGGAAGGGGAAGTGCGCAACACCAAAAACATGTCGCAGTGCCGGCGACACGGAATGAAGCGTCAGGGCAAGAAAGCAGCGGGTTTGGCGACATGCAGAATGCGTACGGAACCTGTACAGAATGCGTATGTACAACTCAGAGGGTTTGACCGGTCAACGGAACCTACGACGGCAATCTGTTGAGGGTGGGTTAAGGGCTGATTTGAGACACTGGTATGTGTTTGCTTCCTATGCAGCGCGCACCCGGAAGCTGAAATTCCTCGATTGCTGACAACACAATACTGCACAGCGGCGAAAAGGTCGGTCGTCGGTACAGTCCAACCGACGTCGGCGCCAGCAATTCTCAAGCCGCAGAACAAAGCACACAAGTTGCGTCTATAATGCGCCTTCGTGACAGCCCGGATCGTTCTGATAGCCGCAAATTTTGTACTGGAAGGTGAAACCCGTCTTGGCTGATGACCACGAAAACGTGTTTGTCATCAACAAACCGTTCGCATTGTGTCGCACGACATAACCTTCACCGGAACAATCGGGGCGTTCGGTATACGCCGTCTCGTCGCCATTGATCGCGATTGAGGTGTAAGTCTCAGTTCCATCCGGTTGCCGTGTCCAGGTGTCAGTCTGAACCACTTCACCTTGCAAATTCGCAATGGTGGCCTTGTCAAATTGCGGATTTGAAATTTCAACTTGCTGGACGACATCCTGATCAACTTGGATGGTAAACCGCAAGGTCTCACCATTCAGGCTGGCCTCAGTCACATTGCTGGGCCAAAACATGTTACCCGCACATTCGTTCGCGGCGTACATCTCGTAGCTGCAAACCGCGGCCAGCAGAGGCAGCGTCAGATCCGATATCCCCATCTGCATGAAATCACCGATTGCACGAAGTGGGACGGCATTTTCAAATGGATCACCCTCGGACAAGGCATCGACCACCGCAGCGACGTCTGGATATCCTGGAGAGTCGAGTGTCACGTAGTGCTGCAGATCATCTGCTGCATTGTATTGGCGGCAAGACAGGTCAACCCTGTCATCTGCCAGCACAGCACTGCTTACGAGACAAGCCAACGGCGTGAGAAGACCCCAGCGCATCGTCTAACTTTCCGGAACATGAGAGAGCATCTCCCAATAGGCGTAATCATCATTAAGATCGTCATGCCAGAGGATCTGGAGTTTGTCGTCCGTCACGATGTTTTCGGGCGCCCCGGCAAGGACGCGGTCGCGCCAGAACGAATTGATATCAAACAAGATGGTGATAGGGATCTCAGCGGTGATCAGCGCCTCTTCAGCGGCAAAGTATTCCGGATGGTCGGCATCCTTTTCGCGGATCGTGGTGAGAACGATCAGCGGCACAATCTGGTCTTTTATAAAGGGATACATGGCATGATACGCCTTCAGCGCATCATTGTAAGGGCCGTTCCCCCGATAGGTCAGCATCAAACAAAAGGGTGTCACCCGACCGGGTTGCGCCTGTTTCAGGATATCGGGAACAAACGCCTTGCCGGTGCCACCTTCCAGAAATTCGGCGTTGCCCCAGCGATCAAAGGTTGTGCCCAGATGTGGACTGTTACCTCTGTAGTAGACATTTTGCGCATCTGCTTCGGCCCGTAGCCGTTTGAATTGCTGGTTATAAGGGCTTTCCATCACCCAGTGCATCAAGTTGTCGTACTTGCTTTGCCTTCCCATCGCCTTGTGTTGCCGGGCCACGTAATAGGTGACGACACCTGCGATGTCGCTGCGCACACGATCACCATGCGTTTTATCGAACGCGATAATCTTTTCGATGGGTTCTTTGCCTTTCCCCTCTTCCAGATCGCAGATCGCAACCAGCACTTCGGCCAGTGGGTTCTTGGACTTGGACAGGCCAATCTTGCCCATTACTCCCGTGCTGGTGGCATTCTTGCAGATTTGCCGAATGCGGGTGTAATCCTCGTCATCCCAAAGTTGCTGAATGCCTTCGAAATCATGCAATGGTTTTGACTTATAGCTTTGAACAACGTCGTCGGGCGTTGCGCGTGTGCGCATACCCATCGGCAATGCAGGCGTCTTTATGGTGACTTGGGTGTTGTCGGATTGGCGTATGAAAACATAGGTCGCGGTGTCAGACCCAATCAGCATGTCGGGCAAAACCGCGTCCAGTGCTGCCGTGCCATCAATGCTGACAAAAAGGTCGCCGGGCGCAAGGTCCAACGCGGCAGCCGGTGATCCCGGCGCAACCTTGGCAATCAACAGGGATTTTGCGGGGACTTTGTCGGGTCGCTTGACCCTATCAATCTCTAAAAACCAACCTGTCGATTCCGTCATGTGTTAAGCGTCCCACTCTTGCAAGCCAATGCGCGCAAATTGAACGTATTGATGAACAGGTACAAGGTCTTGCTAATGCACGGCAAACAATTGCTGCATTAACAACAGGGACGTCGTAGAAATCTGATTTGCCCATAAGGCTGCAACGAAAAAAGCGCCCACCTTTCGGCGGGCGCTTTCCAGAACTCGTCGGTTTGTCGTAACCGTTACGGCCGCATCCACACCTCAACCCGGCGGTTCACGCGACGACCGCTGCTTAGCTCATTACAGGCGGCCGGGGCCAATTCGCTGTAACCGGTCGAGCTGATCCGCACGCTATTGCGAATATCGGCGGGCAATTGGGCCAGAACCGTTTCGCGTACAGTGGCAGAGCGACTTTGTGACAGCGCCTCATTAGAGCTGAACGATCCGATCGAGTCGGTGAAACCGGCAAAAATGATCTCGGAAGGACGCTCTTCGACGATATAGTCCACGACCCGCTGAATATCCGCAACCGAGCGCACGTCCAAACGGCTGGAGCCCAGCGCAAACCGGAAGTTGACCGACAAGCGCTGCGTGGTCTGCAAATCGCGCAGCAGATCACGCAAGCGGACCAATTCAAAAGAATCGTCCGTCTGGAACATTTGCTCCTGTACGCGCCGGGCATTGCTGGTTTGCGGTTCGACGATCACGCCAAGGTCGATAAACCCGGCCTTGCGCACCAGATCATCAAGCCCATCCTCATCCATGAAGTCGAGGAATTCGCGCGCTTCTTCCGAAACGGTCGCCCGGTTGTAAGCGTAAAACCGGCGCTGCATGATGTATTCTTCGGTCTTGATCGAGAAGACATTCGGGGTGTTCACGATCCCGCAAGTGGATTCGATTGGTACAGCCCGCGTGCCACGCAAATTGGCAAAAGGAACAACCCCAAGCCCGTAAGGGTCCGCGATGATCGCATTTGTCATTTCGCTCATGGTTTGGATGATATTGATGTCGTCACCCAGTTCCTTGTCGGCAGGCTCCAGCACCAATTCGTCAACGTAATGGATCGCGGCGTTCGCTTCGTCAAAGGAATAGACATTAATGGGCTGGTTAGGACCACCGATCTGGGCCCAGTTGGTGATTTCACCCGCAAAGATCCGGGGGACATCGGCCACATTGATTTGTGCAATATTGTTATCGGGCGACACCGCAACGACAAGCCCCTCAACCGCCAGAACACGTTCCTGTCCCGGATCGGTGATGTTGCCGCCGCCGCCTGCGGCGACGTCTTCGATGTCGTCATCTTCTGCCGGTTCATCAAGGAAAATGATGTCAACTTCGCCCTCGGCCAGCGCTTCGATGGCTTCCTCTTCTTCTTCGATGATCACACCGTACCGGCGGACATATTCGCCATCATCCTCGCGCAGACGGATATCGATGATATCGACGGGCCCGTCGTCATCGTCTTCATCATCATCATCATCATCGTCGTCATCATCATCGTCGTCATCGTCATCATCGTCTTCAGGCCCACCAGGTTTGGGCCGACCGATGTCGTCCGGCAACGGGTCGCCGAACCCGTCCGTTGCAATGACCGTCGCGTCAAAGCGTTCGCCCAGACCCTGTGCAATAACCGGAAGCAGCTGGTCGGCGATACCGGCAGAGCCAATCATCGTGAACGTAAAATCAATGTCGAGCGGATCATCATCGTCGTCGTCGTCGTCGTCACGCGCCAAAACAGCGCATCCTTCACCCTCACAGGTAAACGAGTCGCGGTTCAGCCGCAGCAAGCCAAGCGGCGAGTCAACGATGACGTTGTTATCTTCAAGTTCAACGATTGTGCCTTGGATCTCGATATTGCCATCGCGTGACGTCAGAACAACATCCTGTGCGTAAGCCACGGTGCCAAAACCCTGCGCAAGGATAAATGCCGATGTCAGAAGAGTGCTGTTGCGCAACTGCGACGAGCCTTTTCGCGCAGTCGCTGTAATCTTGAACGCCATACCGATGTCTACCTGTAACTACGCCCCCGCCGGACATAATTGCCTAATAATAAGTCACTGGCAATATGGTATAGTGAAATAGTATTCAAATATTTCAATATTACGACTAAATTTGAATCTTTATTGCTTAACCAACGGCGCGCAGACACTGCGTTTAGGAAGCGCCATCTGAAAAAGTGGAAAACCCCTCGCCCGCAGCGGTAATTGACAGAGGTATCGTCAGAACCAAAAACGCCCACCAGATGGCGGGCGTTTTCGATTCATGTCCTGTCTCGCTAGAATTAGCGGCGCAGGCCCAGACGCTGGATCAGATCCTGATAGCGCGCTTCATCCTTGCTGCGAGTATAGTCCAGCAGCTTACGACGCTGGGCAACCATTTTCAGCAGGCCGCGGCGGCCGTGGTTGTCTTTCTTGTGGGTCTTGAAGTGCTCTGTCAGCGTCGCGATGCGGCTGGACAGAATGGCAACCTGAACTTCGGGCGAACCTGTGTCGCCGTCTTTGGTTGCAAAATCCTTCATGATTTTTGCTTTTTCTTCAGCAGTAATCGACATCGGGGTCTCCTTTGGTTGAAGGGTGATGGCGCAATCCGGGATGTCGTCCAGAAAGGCCCGTGGAGGGTCCGTGCGCGGGTGATTCCGCGTGCAGATGCGTGCGTTTAGGGGGATTTGGCAGAAAATGAAAGGGTTTTATGCAGCCACCAGCGATACGGCGGTCAGATCCAGATCTGTCAGGTTGGTGAATGTTGCCACGACTTCCCCATCGGCCAGCAGGACCAGCCCCGCATCGGACAAGGATGTGCTGAGCGTTGGCGCGTCGCCGTCGAACGCAATTTCGATCGTGTCCTCAGCCGGGTCAAAATCTTCGACAATTGTGTCGTTGTTTGCGGTCAGTGCAAAGGTATCCGCACCGGTTCCCCCATGCAGATTGTCACCGGCCCCGCCCATCAGGATGTCGTCGCCCGCGCCGCCATTCAGATAGTCGTGATCCGCGTCACCCCGGTCGTAAAGGATATCATTGCCAGACCCGCCATGCAGCGTATCCGCGCCGGCCCCGCCGACAAGCGTATCATTATCAAGCGAGCCCAGCAGCGCATCATCGCCATCACCGCCCATCAGCAGGTCATCTCCGCCGCCGCCGTTCAGGGCATCATCGCCACCATCCCCGGCGATCACATCATCACCGATATGGCCGACCAGCGTGTCGTTACCTGCGCCGCCTGTGATCACATCATCGCCGCGCCCGCCGTGGATTTCATCGTCGCCTGCGCCGCCATCCAGCCGATCATTCCCGTCTTCGCCATCGATATAGTCATCGCCGCCGCCGGTCTGCACGGCGTCATCACCATCGCCCGAAAAGACAACGGTGTCTTCGTCGCTGAGCCCTGCGATTTCGTCGATGGGTTGGATTTCCTGGCTGGGGTCATCGTCCTCCATGTCGGTTTCAGGCACATCGTGCGTGTCATCGTCATCTGTTCCGATGACCAGCGCTGCCGTCATCGCGACGCCCATCAACCCAAGAATGGCCAGCATTGTCTCACCCCGTAAAATACGGGCCACCCCTGACCCGATCAGGCACGTGTTATAGCATGGGCTGCGCGCCGAATGGTCGGAAAACTGACCTTAGGGTTAACGCGCGCTGAAGAAGGGCAGGAAGTTCTTGATAACGGCTGTTGGGTTTTCTTCCATGGTGAAATGCCCCGATGCGCAGGATGCATCGGTCATGTCATTGACCCACGGCAACCAAAGCCCAGCCGGATTGCCGGTTTGTGCCGGAAATCCGCCTTCGGCCCAGAGAAAGTGGAAAGGCGCAGTGATCTTGCGTCCGGCAGCCCGGTCTGCTTCGTCCAGTGCCTTGTCAAAGGTCGCCCCGGCCCTGTAGTCGGCGCACATCGCATGCAGATGGGCGGGGTCGTTGGCCTGCGCCCGGTAGCTTTTGAGCGCTGCGTCAGAAAAATCATTCAGCGATTGGCTGAGCGTCCACGACTGCAACGTCCAGTCGATATACCCGGTCGGGTCTGCCCCGATCATACGCTCGGGCAGTGGTGCAGGTTGGGCGAGAAAGGTCCAGTGATAGGCCTTCATGGCCAGATTGGCATTCCAGTTGGCCCAGAAATCCCCCGTCGGCACGATCTCGATGATCCCCAGTTTCAGCAGTCTGTCCGGGTGATCGAGCGCAAAGCGATACGCAACACGCCCGCCCCTGTCATGCCCAAGGACATGGGCCTTTTCGATGTTCAGCGTGTCCATCAGGGTCGCGATATCGGACGCCATCTGCCGCTTTGAATACGTGCTGTGATCGTCGTCATCTGCGGGGGTGTCGCTGTCGCCATAGCCGCGCAGATCAGGGATGATGACATCGAAATCACTTGTGAAAGCGGGTGCCACATGTTCCCAGCAGTGGTGGTTTTGCGGGTAGCCATGCAACAGGACCAACGGTGTGCCTTGCCCGGCCCGATGCACGGACAGCTTGATATCACCGCATTGCACGCGGGATGGGGTAAAACCGGGGATCATGGCAAACTCCATAGCATCGGTTGCTGGCTGTAGCTGATGTAGAGCGGGTGCTTGGGATGCCCATGCTTGCTCAGGCCAAGGGTGTGCAGCGGTTTGCCGGTATCGCGCAAAAGCGTCTCGGTCGCCGGGCCGCGGTTCAGGTGGATGCCGTGCGTGCCCCACGCAGCGATGATCGTGTCCGCCCACAGCGCACCGTGCCGGATGGTTGCGTCGTTATCGGGACCGATCGGGCGCTTGGCTTTGCGCATCCTGTACGGATCGGTTTCACGCCAGGCGAAGATATTCGTCACCTGAAACGCCCCGAACCCCAGCGCGCGGGCGCGTCGTTCGCAGCGCTCCACAGTGGGGTCATTTTGGACCTCGGTCGCCTTTGAGGGGTTGAGCATCACGAATAGCACGCGCTGTCCATCCGGGTCCCACGTGCGCGTCAGCGCATAGCGATAGCGTTCACAATCTGAATAAACAGCGGTCGAGGGCGCGTCATCTTTGATATGCGTGCGCGTGATCACACAACAAACACACGGCTGGGCTGCATTTCACCACCACGATAAGTGCCGACGGCGACGGCTTTGCCGTCATAGGACGCCCAGACCTCTTCTCCGTATTCGATGTCGCTGCCGATCACTGATGCCGGGTTGCCGTTGCGCAGCTTGGCGACACTTTCGGCAAGGCAGCGGACCTCTGGCAGGTCCGTCAACCCAACCTCAAGCGGTTGCACGTGCGCGTCAAGTTCCGGGGTCTTGGCCATGGCCTCCACCTGATCCAACGTGATCCCATCCTCGGCCTGAAAGGGCCCCGACCAGATACGTCGCAGCGATTTCACATGGGCATGACACCCCAATGCTTCGCCCAGATCACGCGCGATGGCGCGGACATAACCGCCTTTGCCACACGTCATCTCAAGCACTACGTGGTCATCATCGGGGCGATCAACCAGCAACAGTTCCTCGACCCAAAGGGGCCGCGCGGCAAGGTCCATTTCTTCGCCATCACGCGCTTTCTTGTAGGCACGCTGCCCGTCAATCTTGACGGCAGAGAATTGCGGGGGGACCTGCATGATATCGCCGATGAATGCGCCAAGCGCGGCCTTGATCGCGTTGTCATCCGGACGCAGATCGCTTTGCGCAATGACTTCGCCTTCGGCGTCGTCGGTGTTGGTGGCTTGCCCCAGCCGGATTGTGAATGTGTAGGCTTTCAGCGCGTCTGTGATGTAAGGCACTGTTTTTGTAGCCTCACCCAGCGCCACGGCAAGAACACCAGTAGCTTCGGGATCAAGCGTGCCTGCATGCCCGGCCTTTTTGGCATCCATTGCCCAGCGCACCTTGTTGACCACAGCGGTCGACGTGATCCCGGCAGGTTTATCGACGACCAGCCAGCCCGAAATATCCCGCCCCTTGCGTTTGCGCGCCATCTCATTTGCCCCTTGTCAGAATGGCCGCTTGCTAGTCGGGCGTTGCGTGGGGGTCAAGCGGTTGTCGCGTCATGGGTTCAGTAGCCGTGCGATTGTGTTGGCACTGATAGATGTCAGCCAAAGCGAACCATCCGGCCCCCGCACCGCCCCCGAAATAAGCGGATAGCTCGCATCGGGGTCTTGCCATGTCTGGGTCACGGTGCCTTCCTCATCCAGATGCAGGATGAAACCGTAGCTGACCGCCTTGGGCCGCCACGCCGCAGGTAGCCGCTGTAACACTTTACGCAAAAACGGGTATTCAGCCGCAAAATCGGCAGCCGGCACTCGTTTTGACACAAGGCTAAGAAGGAAACCACCAGTCGGATCACGTTTGATATTGTCGGGAAAGCCGGGCAGGCCGAGCAAAATATCGTCCACCTCGCCCGCACGCGGGCCGCTGATCCAGAGCTTGCGGACCGCGTTTTCACCGGTTTCAGCATAAAGCAACCATTCACCACGCGGACCCATGGCGACTCCATTCGCAAAACTGATACCGCTCAGCATTGTCTCGGCGCTCCCGGTTGCCGGGTCAAAGCGGATGATCCGCCCTGTCTGCCGATGTTCAAGGATTTCCAGATATGATGCTTCGAGCGTGCCATCGCGTTCCTGCGCGCCGAACTTTGTTGATGCGTCAGACAGCCAGATCGCCCCGTCCGGTGCAAAGTCGAGGTTATTGGCATATTTGATGGGCACGCCGTCATCCGTTTGCGCAAGAACGCGCTCTGTGCTGTCTGCTGTCACCCGAACAAGACCCTCAAACGCGTCAGCCACCCAAAGCGCGCCGTCCGGTCCGACCTCGATCCCAAGTGGCCGACCCAGACCTGTCGCAAAGACTGTCGTATCCCCATCTGTATCGCGCCGCAGGATGTCACCATCGGCGGTGCTGATATAAAGCGCACCATCAAGACCAACGGCGGCGTCCTCTGGCCCGTGCCTGCCCAGCAAATCATACTGTTCCAGCCCCGCAAGCCGCGTGTTGGGGGCGTAGGGACCGGTGTAGCCTTCGCTGGGGTCCGGTGTCCAAGCCAAAGGATCGATGGAAACCGGCCAGAACAGCAGATAACCGATCGCGGCCAGCAACATTGCTCCGATTAGCTTTTTCATCGGCTTTCCCTTGCTGCGATTGTCTTGACCCTAGCTGTTTTCCAGCACCTCAAGAAAGGCTTCGCCGAACCGTTCTGCATATTTATCGCCCATCAGCCGGGTCAGGTTTTCCATATCCGCGCTGCGCAACTGGGCGATTTTGGCAAGCAGAGAGGCAGAGCAACTCATCGGTTTGTCGACCCCATGTGGTCCGCGGCTGAGCTGGGCCTGCACCTCAAGCAGCCGATCATAGACGGCACCTTCCTCGCGTCCGGCCAGTTTGCGGCGCATGGGATGCACGTCCTCTACCGCGCCAGCGATCACTTCGAGGAACGCGCGGCCGTAGCTTTCGAGCTTCTTTGCCCCGACCCCGCCAATCCGGGCCATGTCGTCCAGAGTCATGGGGCGTTTTTCGGCCATTTCGATCAGGGTGCGGTCGTTGAAGATGATATAGGCGGGCGCATTGGCCTGTTCGGCCAGGAACCGCCGCTTGGCCTTGAGCGCGGACAGGAGTGGCGCATCCTCTTCGCTGACCAGCATCCGCACCTTTGGCCCCGACCCGCGTGCTGCCTTGATCGTGTCACGCCGCAGTTCAATCGTCGCCTCACCGCGCAGAATGGGCCGGGCGTGTTCGGTCATCCGCAACGCGCCGTGCCGTTCCCGGTCGGGCCGCAGCAGGTCATGTCCCATCATCTGCCGAAAGATCGCCTGCCATTGGCGTTTGTCATATTCCTTGCCGACCCCGTAAGTGGGCAGGCTGTCGTGGCCGCGTTGTTTGATCTTGTCCGTTTGGTTTCCAAGCAGGATGTCGATCAGGTGGCCGGCGCCGAACCATTCTTCGGTGCGCAGCGCGGCGGACAGGGCCATACGCACGGCGGTCGTGCCGTCAAAAACCTCGGCCGGTTTATCGCACAGGTCGCAGTTCCCGCAGGGCTCCGGGCTTTCGCCAAAGTATTCCAGCAGGTTCTGGCGACGACATTTCAGCGCCTCGGCCAGACCCAGCAAGGCGTTCAGCCGTCCATGATCAGCAGCCCGGCGTTCGGCGGGCGCGAGCCCTTCGTCGATCTGCTGTCTGCGAAAGCGGATATCGTCGGGGCCGAACAGGGTCAGCGTTTCAGCCGGTGCACCGTCGCGCCCGGCACGCCCGATTTCCTGATAATACCCTTCGATGGATTTGGGCAGGTCCGCATGGGCGACCCAGCGGATATCGGGTTTGTCGATCCCCATCCCAAAGGCGATCGTGGCACAGACAATCAACCCGTCTTCTTGCTGGAAACGACGTTCGACGATGCGCCGGTCTTCGGCCTCCATCCCGCCGTGATAGTGACAGGTCGGGTGGCCCGCATCGGCCAGCGCCCGCGCCAGCGTTTCGGTCTTGGCCCGTGTGCCGCAATAGACGATGCCGGATTGTCCTTTGCGCGCAGCCGCGAAGTTGAGGATCTGGTTACGCGGCCCGTCCTTGACCGCAAACGCCAGATGGATGTTGGGTCGGTCAAAGCCGCGCAGGAAGGTGGCCGGTTGGATACCGTCAAACAGTTTCTGCACGATTTCTTCGCGCGTTTCGGCATCTGCCGTGGCGGTAAAGGCGGCCAGCGGCACATCCAGTGTGCGCCGCAGTTCCCCGATCCGCAGATAATCAGGCCGGAAATCATGGCCCCATTGGCTGACGCAATGCGCCTCATCCACGGCGATCAGGCCCACGCCCACACGGCGCAGCATGTTGATCGTCCCGCCAGAGGCAAGCCGTTCTGGCGCCATATAAAGCAACTTGAGCGTGCCAGCCTCAAGCGCCGCCCACACCGCGTCCGTTTCATCCTGCGTGTTGCCGGAGGTCAGCGCGCCCGCCTCAACCCCCGCCTCGCGCAGCCCGCGGACCTGATCGCGCATCAGGGCAATCAGCGGCGAGATCACGACAGTCACCCCGTCACGCACCAGGGCGGGCAGTTGGAAACACAGGGATTTCCCCCCACCCGTTGGCATGATGGCAAGGGTGTTCTGGCCGTTTGTCACAGCCTCGACGATGTCCTGCTGGCCGGGCCGGTAGGCATCAAAGCCAAAAACGTCACGTAGAAGCGTGGCAGCGGACATCAAATACGGACCTGTGATATGCTCGGGTTTCTTTTGCCGGTACATTTTCATAGCGCGATTCCGCTAACAAGGCGTATCTGGTCAACCGCACTAAAAAAGGCCGTTCCCTTGCGCCATAGCCCCCTTGCACCTGTGTCGTTGCCAAGCTGATCCGAACCCCGTAACCCTGACCTTTCAGGAGGGTATGTGATGGGTGAGATCATTTTGGTCCGGCACGGTCAGGCGAATTCCGCGGCCACGGACGAGGAAAGTTATGACCGGTTGTCCGATCTGGGCCATCAGCAATCCCGCTGGTTAGGTGATTACCTGAGCGACCGGGAACGCCCCTTTGACAAGGTGATCGCGGGCAGCCTGCGCCGCCACAAGGAAACCGCCGCCGGGATCGGTTATGCCGCCCCCCAGATCGACCCGCGTCTGAATGAAATGGATTACTTCAACCTGGGTCAGGCGCTGGAGGACGTGCATGGCGTGCCGTTTCCGGGGCCGGACGAATTTGCCGCCCATGTTCCGCAAGTCATGGAGGCCTGGCACCGGGCCGAGATCATGGGTGTAGAAACCTTTGCCTCGTTCGAAGAACGCGTGACAGGCGTGCTGCAAGAGGCCGCCAAACCGGGCGCGCGGGTCTTATGCGTCACATCTGGCGGCGTGATCGGGATGATCATTCGACACTTGCTGAACCTCGACCCGACCCGCATGGCCCATGTGCTGCTGCCGATCCTGAACAGTTCACTCCACCGCGTGCATGTGACCCCGCAAGGCCCGATTCTTGCCGGTTTCAACGCGGTGCCGCATCTTGATCGCCCGGACCGGGCCCATGCCGTGACGCATTACTAGGCAAATGACCCTGACACCTTTCGGCTATCTGTTTGTTGCGTCCATTGCGTTTGGCATCCTGCTGATGATCGGCGTCAGCCGCCGGTGGTCCCGGCAGGGCAGGCCGGTCGGGATTGGCAGCAATCTTTTCTTCGGGCTGGTTCTGGTTATCATGTCTAACTTGTTTTTCGGGCTGGGCTTTACCGGTGCGCAAGCGATTTACAATATGATCAGCTTTCCCAAATACGAGGCGACAATTGTCGGTTTCAGCAGCAGTTGGGAAGAGTTCAGCCGCACAGGCTCCGATGGATCCAGCTATACCGAAAACGTGTTGATGCACACGCCGACCTTGCGGTTTCGCGATGACGCTGGCCGGACCATCACGCAACAAGGCAATGTCCGCAGTGGGGCGGAACCTGTGATCGGTGACAAGGTGACCGTGGCCTACCGCAGTGGTGAGCCGTTACAGGTGATCTCACTCGCGTCCATTGGTCTTTATATCGGGCTGGTGGTGATGCTGCTGATCCTTGGCTTCATCCTGACCAAGGTGCTGTTTTTCACGCTGGGACGGAAATCGAAGGGTTTGGACAAATTTGGCGGCGTGCTGCTTGTCTATATTATCATCGGTGGGAGTATGTTGGGGATGCTGGCCGCGATGGTTTACGGGGTCTTCAGCTATTTCCAGCCGGGTAGCGACATGCCACTATGGGCCATGCTGGTCTGTGTGTTCTTCAGTCTGACGTTGGCATTGGCTTTTGTCGGCATCTTCGTTGCCCCGAAGAAGGCGAAGTAACGCGCATGGCTTTCATGCCTTGACCATTGGCAAAAATCACGCCCGTATCGGGTGATGACCTGATGCCGCCATTCAAAGGACCTTTCCCATGCTGCGATTGCACTATGCCCCCCGTACCATTTCCGTCGCCGTCGCGATCACGCTGGAGGAGTTAGGTACGCCCTATGAGGCCGTGCGCGTGGATTTTGCATCCGGCGAACAGACCAAGGATGACTATCGTCGGGTAAACCCCAAGGGCCGCGTACCCGCCTTGGAAACACCGGACGGTATTTTGACAGAAACCGGGGCGTTGCTGGAATATGTGGCCCCGTCGCTGGTGCCGTCTGATCCGTTTGCTGCGGCCAAGATGCGTGAATTGATGTGCTATCTGAACGGCACGATGCATCCTCACCACGCGCACGGCCTGCGCGGCGAACGCTGGGCGGATCAGCAAAGCTCTTTCGCGGATATGAAGCAGAAAGTACCGCAGCGGATTGCCGAATGCTGTGCCTATCTGGAAGAGCATCTGCCTGACCTGCCCTTCCCGATTGGGGATTTGCAGGTCGTGTCGGATGCGTATCTTTATGTGGTGCTTACATGGCTCAAGGGGGACGGGGTCGATATTGCGGATCATCCGTTGCTGGCAAAGTTTCAGCACCAGATGAACACGCATCAGTCCGTGCAGGCGGTTTATGAAAAAGGCATGCTGTAATGGTGCATCTATGGGTCCGGTCGGAATCCCGTGCGCATGAAGAGCGGGTCGGCCTGACACCGCAAGGTGCCGCCAAACTGATTGCGGCAGGATTTCGGGTAACGGTTGAGGAGAGCCAGCAGCGGATTTTGCCGATTGCAGACTATGCCAGCGCCGGATGTGAGATTGTACCAGAGTTTTCATGGGTCGATGCCCCCGATGATGCGATTGTGTTTGGGTTAAAGGAACTGCCAGATGATGGCACGCCCTTGCGCCATCGCCACATCATGTTCGGCCATGCCTACAAGGGACAACCTGCGGGGCAGGTTTTGCTGGGCCGGTTCAGGGGCGGGGGCGGGACGCTGCTTGATCTGGAGTATCTGACAGACGCGGACGGGCGCCGCGTTGCCGCCTTTGGGTACTGGGCAGGCTATGCCGGGGCCGCAGTTTCCCTGATGTGCTGGATTGCGCAGCAGCGTGGAACGATTGTGGGGGCCGTGAAAGCGTATCCAAGCGCCAATCACATGCTGGCAGAACTGCAGCAGGCCTTGGTGGCGTTGGGCACACAACGCCCGACCGCCCTGATCATCGGGGCCTTGGGCCGCGTCGGCACGGGTGCGGCTGATCTGTGTCAGGCGATGGGGGTGGCCACAACGAAATGGGACATGGCAGAGACCGCGTCAGGTGGGCCTTTCCCGCAGGTGCTGACCCATGACATATTTCTGAACTGCATCCTGGCGCGGCCCGGCACGCCCGTATTTGTACCAGCCAGCTCCAAAGTCGCAACGCGCGATCTGTCAGTGATCGGCGATATCGCCTGCGATCCCGATAGCGATTTTTCCCCGATCAAGGTCTGTGACCGGACAACCACATGGGACGCGCCGGCCCTGCGTGTGCATGACAATCCCGTTCTGGATGTGACCGCGATTGATAATCTGCCATCCATGCTGCCCGCCGAAAGCAGCGAGGATTTTGCAGAGCAATTGCTACCCCACCTTTTGACATTGGATGCGCTGAATGATGGGGTGTGGGGCCGGGCGCAGGCCTGTTTTGACAGGGCAATAGGTTAAAGCCCGTCTGACAGATCAGGTCGGTCTGTAAAGGTCGTCTTCGGCAGCGTTGACATCCACGCCAAGCGCTTCCAACCCGGCCTCCAGATGGTCCGGCAGATGCGGTGATCCTTTCAGGTATTCCGCCGTGGGGATCGTGGCCTCGCGGGTGGCGGTGTCGATGGCTTCGCCCAGATCCTCGGCCTCAAAACTGCCGCGCCCGATCCAGAAAACGGCCACCAGCCCCGCCTGTTCGTCCTCGTTCAGCCGTTCGACAAAGGCATCGAATTCGTTTTCGGCGCGGTCGAGTTCACGGGCAAGGATGATCACCTCGGCGACTTTGTCTGCTGTGATGGGTAGCATAAGCACGTCCTCCTGTTGGCATCAGCATGCGATAATTTGATGGGGCAGACTTTGATCTGGCGCAAGTCCTGAACGCAGCTTGCGGTGGCCCGTTAAAGGGGCCACCGCAGTGCCGTTGGAACATGTGTAGTGTTGATCAGCTGTCCTGACCCGCCTGCGCTGCAAAATGGGCGGCAACCGTGTCAGCGGCACGTGTCACGTCCTCTGGGTTATCATAGAAGTCGAACTGGGTGACCTCTTCGAGCATTTGCAAGGTCGCGTCACCAGAGAACCCGGCAAGGAAGCTGCGCACACCTTGCGGGATCGCTGCCGCCTCGGAATGCACGATGGCAAGCGGTTGCGTCAGCCGGTCGGGGTTATCCGCCGGATGATAAGTCAGCCAGCCTTCCCAGCCAGCGTTGTTCCACTGGTTGTCGTATTCTGGGATCGCGCCGCGATCGGCCTCGTAATAGTAGCCACCGATGGGCATCAGCACGCCTGTCGCACCTTCGGGACCTGCGGCGGGGATGATCTGACCACCTGTGGCCTCTGCTGCACGGCTCATTTCGATCAGACCTTGCACGCCGTCCTCACCGCCATAGACCGCGTTCACGATCTCTTCGTTTTGTAGCCATGGGGCCACCAGCCCGATCCGGTTGACCAGATCATTGCCTGCAACGGCGTCGATCATATAGCCAGCCGAGGCGCAGATGCCCAAACCGTTGATCTGTGTCGGGTCCACTTCTGGCAGTGTGGCGACAAATCTGAAGGCGGCACGGATGTCGGATGTCTTTGCCTCGGGGCTTTCGACAAAGCGCACGTTCTGCGCCAGATCGCCGGATTTGCCCCAGCCGCGGAAGTCGAATGTGAAGGCGGCAAAGCCGCGTTCGACCATTTCCTCGGCATAGATGCGGGGCATCTGTTCTTCCACGCTGGTCCATGCACCGGTGACGACAACTGTGGGCAGGGCGCTGCCATCGTGGCCTTCGGGCAGATACAGCGTGCCGGACAGCGTGGCGCCTTCGTTTTCAAAGGTGAGCGTGCGGGTTTCGACCTGCGCGATGGCCGCAGTTGAGGCCATGAGGAATGCAGCGGTGGTGAGTGAGAGGGTTTTCATTTTGATATCTCCATTTGGGTGATTGATTAATGATCGGGTTTCAGGACCCGGGCGTGTTGCGGACAAAGGGGTTGCCGCGTTCGGCAGTGGCGGTGAACGTCATCGCGTTGACTTTCCATCCCTCATCCGTGCGTTCAAAACCGTGTTCGTAGGTGCCCCAGACTTCCCAAAGGGCTTCGCCACCGTTTTCCGGCAAAGCGCCGCTTTCCATCCGGTTCCAGGCGTAGCCGTGCGACACCATTGTCGCCGCGTCTGATCCGTGGAACGTCACGCGATGGTTCCCGCGCAGATGGAACGAGGTTTTCTCTGCGGTCAGGTTGCCTGACCAACCCGCGATCAGGGCGTCAGCGGGGATTGTTGCGGGCTCTCCACCGACCAGCGACGTGAAATCAACTGTGATCTCGTCGGTAAAGAAACTGCGGGTCAGGTCCCAATCCTTGGCGTCAACGCCGGCATCTATGGCATCAGCGATGCGGATCATCTCGGCTTGGGTGACAAGTGTTTGTTCAGTGATCGGATCGCCTGCCAATGTCGGTACGTCAGCAGCAGCGAAAGTTGTTAGTGCGATCAGTGCGGTTGCGGTGGTCAGGGTTTTCATTCTCGTATCTCCTTGGTGCTGGGCGTTTGCCCGATGACACAAGAGATACGGCAGGGCCGGTCACATTAATTGAACCGGCCTGCGGGGTTTTTGTAAGATTCTGCTTTTTGAAGATTTCTGCTTCAGGCTGTACGGAACTGGCGCGGGGTTTGCCCGGTGACCTGTTTGAAACTGCGCGAAAAATGCGCCTGATCGGCAAAACCGCAGGCTAGTGCGATATCACCCAAAGGACGGGTGGCGTCCTCCATCATCTTCATCGCCTGTTCGATCCGGTAGGCCAGTACATATTGCATCGGCGTGGACCCCAGCGTTTCCTTGAAGACGCGGGCGAAATGTGACGGGCTCATTCCCGCTTCCTTTGCCAGTTCATCGACAGTGATGGTCTGGTCCAGACGGGCGCGGATAAAGGCGAGCACGTTGTTATAGTGCCTTGACGTAAATTTCGCGCTCAGCGCCACATCCTCGGCCCGTCGTTTGCCGTACCGCTGGAGCAGCTTCACAAGCAGCACGCGGCTCATCGCCTCGAACATCACGCCGGATGAGATATCATCGCTTTCCAGCGCATCGCGCAACATGATCCCGGCATTGCACAGATCAGCGTCCGAAAACTGCGGTTCATCGTTGAATTGTTGTGGGTCGAGAAGGATACCCAGCTCTGTCTGCGCGAATTTCTCAACTTTTGCAGGATCGAGCGTCACGATAATCACATCGCTTTTGGCAAACCAGCGCCAGCCAGAGCGCATCCCCGCAGGCGTGATAATCACATCATCCTTGTGAATGGTGAAATCGCGCATCTCGCCATTGCGGCGGTTTTGAACGCGATGCGCGTTGGCTTGCAGGTTCAAAAGGATATGATGCTCGGCAAAGACGTCCTCCGGCATCGTGTCCGGTTCTGCCTGAAAGTACCGCACGGACATCAGTGCTGCGGCAGAGACGTGTTCCCTTTCATCGCTATTCAGCAGCGGCAGCGACGGATAGATTTCGGCGTAGCGGCGGGGCATTGTGGTCTTCTCCTGCCGCGACACTTAGGTCTTGTTCTTTACCAAGCGACCTATTTCGATCCAAACAGCCGATAATACATCCAGTCCGGCATGAATTGCGACAGCCGGAATACCCAAGAAAAGATCATCGGGAAGCTCTTTTTGAAATTGTCGGTGTTCATGTGGTCGAACACTTCTTTGGCTGCGTCCTCGGGCGACATGATGAAGGGCATATTGAAATCGTTCTTGTCGGTCAGCCGCGTTTTGATGAAGCCGGGGTTGATCAATTGCACTTCGATTGGTGATGTCCGCAGGTCAGCTTGCATCGACTCGGCCAAGGCCATCAACCCCGCCTTGGATGCGGAATAGCCGATCGCACCAGGCAGACCGCGAAAGCCTGACAGCGACCCGGTCAGCACGATGTGACCCCGGCCGCGTTCGATCATACCCCCGATGACGGCACCAACCACGCGGGACCCGCCAAGGTAGTTGATCTCGCCCATCATGTCGGCTTTTTCGTTGTCCCATTCACTGGCCTTCATGGGCCAGTAAACGCCAGCCAGATAGACAACGCCATCAAGCTCACCCGCCTCTTTGGCGGCCTTTTCCACGGCGTCCCGGTCGGCAACATCGACGGTGATGTATGACGCCTTGCCGGGCAGTTCTTCGACCAGTTCTTTCAACCGATCCTCTGATCTGGCAGAGACGATCACTTCGGCCCCCGCGCGGCTCAGGGTGAATGCCACTTCGCGTCCCAACCCCTCGCTCGCGCCGACGAGCCAGTAGCGTTTTCCTTGCCAGTTCTTCACGTTATTCTCCTGCGTAGGCTTTTTCTTTGGGTCTCATGGTGGCGACAAGTTCGGCCACCTTGATACCAAACTTCCTAAACTGGCTTCGGTTCATTATGTTGCCATTGGCCATCAGGTACATCCAGTCGGTAACGTCCAGCGCATGACCGCCCGCCTCTTCTGTCAGCTTGATCCGGTAATTCAGCGACACGGCAGAGCCGCTTTGCTGACCGCTGCCCGCGCCGACCACATCCGGCGCTTCGGCTTTGATCTTACCGTCATTGCCAAGGGTCAGTGTCCAGACGCGGTCTTGCACCTGTCCGCTGTCATAATGGAACTTCTCAACCATCGTGCAGATGTTGCCGTTCCATGTCGCTTCGAAATCTGCCACGAAACGGGATGATACCTTGCCGGTTGGACCGTAGATGATGCCTTCGCATTCCACGGGGCCGTTGAACCGTTCACGGATATCAAAGATCGGACCGTCCGCGTAATCTTCGGATTTCTGCGCCCAGAAGGACACGTAACGGGTTTTGAGGATCATCGCGATACCCATCAGGGCTGCGCCGATCAGGATGTAAGTCATAAACGACATCGTTTAGTCCTCGAGTTTGGTGGCGATCAGCAAACCGATAGCCAACAGTTTCAAAAGTGACGGCACCAGCGCATAAAGCATCGTCAGCGTTGTTATGGCCTCGGGCGGCAGATCTGTGCTGCCAGCCACAAAGCCAGATCGTTCCAGAAGCGGCAGCAATACGACTGCTGCGAAGGCCAAGGTGAATTTGTTCACCAGGTTCCACAGTCCGAAACCTTGCCCTCCATTGGGCGAGATCACGGACATCCGCTTTGCAAACATCGCAGGCAAAAGCGTAAGGTCTGCCCCGATCGTTGCACCACTTAGTACGCAGATAACCGCGAAAGGGATCACATCGCCCGGCGATAAAGTGAGGGTGTACCCGAATGATGCGACCGCAAGGATCATCGCCGTGATCAGAACCGGCTTTTCCCCATAGCGCCGCGCAAGCGCCGACCAGATGGGTGAAGAAATCGCCGCAGCCAGGAAAAACAGCATTAATAAAGGGCCTTCCCAACCAACAGCGCCCAATTTGCTTTCGACATAAAACAGGAAAAGCGTGGACGACACGGCGAGTGGCGTGGCGTTGACCAGCGCAAGGATCAGCAGCTTGCGCGCTGTATTGTCGCGGATAATCTCGCCGATTTGCGACGGCTCCGGGCTGACCCGCTCTTTCCATTCGGGCCACATGAAGAAGGCTGCGATCAGCGCCACCGCGGCAAACCCATAGGCGAACGCAGTAAAAGGATCGGCCACAACGCCGATCAGCACGGTCGGGATCACGGCGGCAATACAGACGCCCAGCAAGGCCCCGCTTTCCCGCCATGCGGCCAATCGGACGTGACCTTGCGGGTCTTTGCCTGCCTTGCTGACCCCTTGGGCGTAAAAGTTGATGGACAGAAAACTGAAGGCCGAGAAAAGCCCGGTTACGGTGATCCCGAACCACCAGATGGGCGAGATCGGCGGCGCGACTGCGAAAAGCCCGATCATGGACAGGGCCAAGACCACCGCTGTCAGTGTGATGATAAGTTTCTTCGCATTGGTCAGTCGTTCGCTGATCCAACCCAGAACCGGGTCCTGGATCACGTCGAACAGGCGCAATCCGAACAAAAGCGCACCAAGTGCCGTCAGGCTGACCCCATACGTGTCGGCGTAATACTTTGGCGCATAGATGTAGATCGGCAGGCCGGCACCTGCGAGGACAGCGGCAAATCCGGTATAGGCCGGCAACCGCTCTGACAGAGCTTTCATTTTTTGGCTTTCATCGGCTGACCTCTTCCACCGGCGGGGCCGGTTGGGATCGGAATGTTGCGCCCTTGAACCATAACTTGAGCGCCTGCCAATGGATCAGCGTCAGCACCCGGCGCGACCCAAACGGGCGGCGGAACACAGCCTTTATGATCGACACGTTGCTGATTGGTTTCCGCGCCCCGCGTAGCGTCGCTATCAATCCGCCATTGCCGCGCGAATAATCGATCCAGATCCCGATACTGTCAGGCTGAATATCAAATCTGAACACATATCCGCCCTCAATCGGCTGAAAAGGCGAAACATGCATAAGTTTCTGCGCAGAAATGGTATCTGCCTTGATGATCGCGCGCCCATCCTCATGACGACACAGATAGGAGTGGCGATCTCCAAACGTATTCGTCACCTCGGCAATGATCGTCGTCAGCGCATCTGCGGGATCATAGCACAGCCAGAACGACACCGGATTGAACACATGGCCCAGCACACGCGGCTGAGCCAGCAGTTCGATCCGGGCCGGGTCAGGCAAATCATGCGCAGCCAGCATATCGCGCACCCAAGCCGCCCCGCGACCGTGTCTGGGTGGGCCACCATGGTCGCTGTCGTGCAACGACATCAGGTTGCCACGACCGCGTCCGAAAAGACGGGGAGTATCAAGGGCGGCCTCTGCATCCAGAAGAACGTAATCAATGGAATAGCGGAACGCGTTTTTCGTCGCCCCGCGTCGCCCGTGATACGTCTCACCTGCGATATGATGAACGGTCTTGTTCACTCCGCCGCCATTTGGAGATGTTCGACAGCGTTCAGGGCATGCACCACATCAAGCGCGCTGGACAGTCCATCCTCGTGGAAGCCGTTCTTCATCCATGCGCCGCAAAACCATGTGCGGTTCGATCCATTCATCGCGGCGGCAGCATCCTGTGCGGCAAGCGCCTCAAGGTCGTAGACCGGATGGCGCAGTGTGACCTCATCCCAGATCAGTTCTTCTCTGATCGGGCGCTTGCTGTTGAGTGTGACCATGATGTCCTCACCCTTCAGCCAGGGCTGCAAGGAGTTCATCCAATAGGTCAGGTCAATCTCTTCTGATTTGCTGGTCTGATCCTCGGTATAGATCCAGGACGACCAGACCTGTTTGCGCTTTGGCATGATCGACGTGTCAGAATGCAGGACAATCCTGTTGGGCTGATACCGGATGGCCCCAAGAACCGACTGTTCGACCGCCGTGGCATCCGTCAGCATCTTCAGCGTGTCGTCGGAATGCGTGGCAAAAACCACCTCGTCAAAACCTTCCCAGACGCCGCCATATGTCTTGACCTCGGCACCGATTGGTGTGCGGCGCACGCCCTGCACGCCCGTACCCAGCCGCATGTCGATCCCCCGTTGCAGCATGTCGGATGCCAGACGTGACACATATTCGCGCGAGCCACCGTCAACCGTGTACCACTGATGCTGGCCGGTTGCGCCTAACAGCGCGTGATTGTCGAAAAAGCGCATCAGCGCGTAAGCAGGAAAATCGAGTATCTTTTCTTTCGGAGTTGACCAGATCGCACCGGAAAACGGCAGCAGGTAATGATCCCGGAAAAAATCGCTGAGGTTCAGCATCTTCAATAGATCGCGGATGGTCAGGCTTTCATCATTCTGGCTTATCTCAAGACCCTTGGCGTTGAACTTCATGATATCGCGGATCATGCGCAGAAATTTGGGGCTGACGGCATTGCGTCGCTGGGCAAACAGCGCATCCAGGCTGGTCAGCGCATATTCGAACTGCCCGCCCGCAAACGACGCGCCAAAGCTCATGTTGCTTTTTGTAACCGGCACATCGAGGTGATCAAACAGCGCCGTCAGATATGGGTAATTGGCATAGTTGAAAACGATAAAGCCGGTGTCGACCGCCTGATCGCCATTGCGGCCCGCCATCCTGGTCCGCGCATGCCCGCCCAGACGATTTTCTGCTTCGAACAGGACCACCCGGTGATCCTTGGCCAGCGCATGGGCCGCACCCATTCCAGATATGCCTGCCCCGATCATAGCAATTTTCCGGGGTAGGGCGGTCGATGTTTCAAAAGGCATGGAGAACGGTCTCTTTCGCTTTGGCGTCTTGGTTATTGTTCTTCTTACGGCAGGCCAACTTATGTGGATCACACGAAAAAAACGCGATTGGGTGATCCAACCCAGTATGGGCCGCGTAACACTGGTATGAAAGTCGAAACGAATGTGTCGCCGAAAACGGATGCGCCTGCAGGTTTGCTTGCCTATAACGGGTTAAGCACGAAGGACGTTCGTAAGTCGGGGGCACGAAAATTGGACGCGGAACAGATGACCAAACGCATGGCCTGGGTCGTCCAGGTAAATGCGGTGCGGGATCACAAGGATAAGGCAGCTTTTGCCGAAATCTTTGGATATTTTGCACCCCGCGTGAAGTCGTTTCTGATGAAATCGGGGGCCAGCCCGGATCTGGCCGAAGAATGCACACAGGAGGTCATGGCGACCCTTTGGAACAAGGCCCATATGTTCGACCCGACGAAGGCAAGTGTATCCACCTGGATATTCACGATTGCCCGAAACCGGAAAATCGATCTGCTGCGCAAGCAGCGACGGCCCGAACCCGAAGACCTGCCATGGGGTCCCGAAGCAGAGCCTGATCAGGCCGACGCGATGGGATTACAACAAGAAACGGAAAAATTGGGCGAAGCACTTGCGACATTACCGCCCGAACAGAGAAAACTGATCGAAAAGGCCTATTTTGGTGAGCTAAGTCATAGTGAAATAGCGGCTGAGACTGGTCTGCCTTTAGGCACGATCAAATCGAGGATCAGGCTGGCGCTGGAACGCCTGCGCCACAGTATGAAATGATGAATGAGATGAAACAGATTAAACATCACCTGACCGAGCCATTATTGATGGGATATGCTGCGGGCACCTTGCCAGAGGCATTCAACCTTGTTGTGGCTACGCATATTTCCATGTGCGACACCTGCCGTGCGGCACTGGCCGAATATGACGCTATTGGTGGAGAGGTCATGCTGGGCGGTGACCCCGTTGAAGTGGCCGAGGATGCGCTGGCCGCGACGCTTGCGCTGATCGAAAAAGGCGACGCGGAGCAGGCATTGCCACCTGCCCCTCGCGCGCCCGGTCTGTTTCCAGCGCCGTTGCGCGACTACGTAAATGGCGACATCAACGATGTGAAATGGCGCAAGATCGGCGGTGGGGTCAGCCAGATGATCCTGAAGACGTCAAAAGACGCCAGCGTGCGGTTGCTGCATATTCCAGCCGGAACAGCCGTGCCCGATCACGGCCACCGCGGCACAGAACTGACACTGGTGCTGCAAGGTGCGTTCGTGGATGAAACAGACCGGTTTGGCGCCGGTGATGTCGAAGTCGCGAACGAGGAATTGAACCACACACCCGTGGCTGAGGCGGGGATGGACTGCATTTGTCTGGCTGCGACTGATGCGCCACTCAAGTTCAACAGCCTGATGCCGCGTATTGCGCAAAAATTTGTAGGTATTTAGCGCCGTTACCCATCGACGGATACCACTCAGCAAAGCCCCAATTAGCGGGGCTTTGTGCGTTTATAACCGTCAGGTAATTGGCCAGATCAGCTGGCAGGGTTCTGCCGGCCACATCGCGGCACGACTTGCTCCCTGCCGTGAAAGCACCTACTCCGCAGAGGGTGAAGGAGCATGATCATGGCGCTGCATCATCTTTTGGCATCTGTTTTTCTGCTTTGGGCCACCACGGCGGCACAGGCGCAGACATTCGCCGTTCATCTGGGTGATCTCAAGCTGGGCACCATGACATTTCAACAGGATGGCGATGCGTTGCGCTTGCAATCATCGTTGGACAACACCCCGCTGAACCTGTTCAATGGCACGCTTGATGCCTCATCCCGCCCTGTCAGGTTGCAAACCGGTGAAATTCGGCGCCAGCTTTTGGCGATCAGTGATACGACCCGGAAATCCCGCGAGGTTTCCGTGATACTTGATGAGGATGTCGTGACCGATGTCGTCGTCAATCCCGCCGCCGAACGAACCGATCTTTCGGTTGCGGAAACAGTGCCGCCGGGCGTGCGGGACCCTGTTAGCGCCTTCGGTCAATTGCTGTCATCGCAAGGCTGCCCGCCGGTCATGCAGATGTATGATGGTCGGCGTGTCGTTCGCTTGGCCACCACCGACAGCCTTCAGACCACGACCGGACGGCAATGTGAGATGTCATATCGCGTTGTGGCGGGGCCGGGACATTTGTCGCCGCTCAGCTTCAAGTCAGCGGCGGTTTCGCTCGAATACGACAGTAGGGGGTTATCGACGCTGCGCATCGCCGCCGGTCCGTTTGCCGTACAGATCGTGCGGGCGAATTAGACTCGGCAGAACACCGTCCGGGATGGGTCAGCCCTTGGACGGCGCGATAGGCACGACCTTGGGATCAGTCTCGGGCGCGATCTCTTCGAAATCAAAATGATCCAGCCGATGCGCCCGCTTGCCCGCTTTCTCCGCCGAGATCTTGATATCTTCGATGTCCTTGGCAGCCTGCCCGAAATGCCGGTCCAGATTGCCGACGCGGGTGACCAACCGGTCCACATCGCCGCCCAGCAGGGCCAGTTCCTTGCGGATAGCCCCGGTCTGTTCGCGCATCCGTGCATCCTTGAGAATCGCGCGCATCGTGTTCAAGGTGGCCATGCAGGTGGTCGGCGAGACGATCCAGACCCGTGCGGCGAAACCTTCGCGCACGATATGTGGCAGGCGGCTATGCAGTTCAGCATAAACCGCCTCGGACGGCAGAAACATCAGCGCGCCATCGGCGGTTTCCCCGTCGATCAGGTAGCTTTCCGATATTTTCTTGATATGCGTTTTGACCGCTTGCCCCAGTGTCGTCAGCGCCCGTTCACGTTCCGGCTTGGTGTCGGCGTTCATCAGAGCCTCGTAAGCCTCTAACGGGAACTTGGCGTCAATCACGATGGGGCCGGGCGGGTTAGGCAAATGCACCAGGCAATCGGGCCGCGCATTATTCGACAGTGTCGCCTGCCAGGTATAGCTGTCGGCAGGCAGCGCCTTGGATACAATATCCTGCAGCTGGATTTCGCCGAAGGCGCCGCGCGTTTGCTTGTTCGACAGGATGTCCTGCAAGGACAGCACATCGCCCGACAGTTTTTCGATATTCGTCTGCGCCTTGTCGATGGTCGCCAGTCGTTCCTGCAATTCGGTCAGGCTTTTGGTGGTCTTTTCGGACGATCCGGTCAGGCTTTCCTTCATCCGTTCCTGCATCTCGGTCAGCGCAAGGGTCGACCGCCGCTGGCTTTCATGCAGCTGGTCGGTCATCTGCTGGCGCACTTCGGCCAGCCGTTGTTCCATATTCTGCAACACCTGCGCTTGACCACTGGCGGTTTGTTCGCTGACCGTCCGAATGCTACCTGCCAGCGTGTGCTGCCCTTGGTTCAACGTGCCCATGTCCTGCGCCAATCGGCCCACCTGCCCGGCCACATATTCGACGGCTTGCGTTGATTTGCCCGCGCGGCGGACCGTGATGATCAGCAGGATCAGGAACAGCAGAACGATGGCCGCACCAATCAGCCCCCCGATCACGAACGGGTCGTCAAAAGCATAAGTTTGATCACCGATCTGGATCATATGCGTCCGAACAGTCGTTCAATGTCGCTGAGTTTCAATTCCACATAGGTGGGCCGCCCATGGTTGCACTGGCCCGATAGCGGTGTCGCTTCCATTTCGCGCAAGAGCGCGTTCATCTCAGCCCCCTGCATCCGGCGGCCCGACCGGATGGAGCCATGGCAGGCCACCCGGCTCAGGATAGCGTCGATCCGAGCCTGAACGCTGGCGCTATCACCCTGATCGGCCAATTCGTCCAGAATATCGCGCAGCATCGCTGCGGCATTCACCTCGCCCAGAATGGCCGGTGTCTCGCGCACTGCAATCGCACCACCCCCAAAGGGTTCAAGCGTCAGGCCAAGGCGCGACAGATCATCAGCGATCTCCATCAATTGCGCGGCTTCGCCTTCTGTCATCTCGACGATTTCGGGGATCAGCAGCGCCTGCGCCGCGACACCGTTCTCCGCCATCTGGGCTTTCAGCTTTTCATAAACCAGCCGTTCATGTGCCGCATGCTGGTCGACAATCACGATACCGGTTTCAGTTTGGGCAATGATGTAGTTTTCATGCACCTGTGCACGGGCAGCACCAAGAGGCAGGTCAGCGGGTTCATCTTCGATTACGGGTTCGATCCGCGCCGATGGGGTTTCCTGAAAACCCGGTGCCTGCGCCTGAAAAGTCATCGAGCGCGCACTGAAACTGGGGCGGTCCATCTGATAGACGCGCGGCGTGGTCGGTTCGGGCGTGATCGCTCTCAGCGTGGCGTTGGCGACGGTGGTCGAGGCCCGATGCCCCGCCTCTGCCAGCGCATGCCGCAAGCCTGACACGATCAAGCCGCGCACTGTGCCCGGGTCGCGGAAACGAACCTCTGACTTGGCGGGATGCACGTTGACATCCACCAGCGTCGGATCGCAATCGACAAACAACGCGGCCACCGGGTGCCGGTCGCGTGACAGCACATCCATGTAAGCGGCGCGCAACGCGCCCAGCAGCATCTTGTCACGGACCGGGCGACCATTCACGAACAGGAACTGCGCCACCGCCGCACCACGCGAATAGGTCGGAAGCGCAGCGTAGCCGGTCAGGTGAAACCCATCCCGCTGCGCATCAATTGGCAACGCATTCTCTGCGAAATCGCGGCCCAGCACGGTCCGCAACCGCCCATGCAGCGCATCAAACAAGTCACCTGTTTCGGCATCGGCGCGAAAGGTCGTGCGCTGATCGCCGTTTGAGGCATCGCGCAGGATAAAGGTCACGAACGGCTCTGCCATCGCGAGCCGTTTGATCACATCGCTGATCGCCTGCGCCTCGGCCCGGTCGGTGCGCAGGAATTTCAGGCGAGCGGGGGTCGCGTAGAACATATCCCGCAGCTCAATAACCGTGCCACCGGACAGGGCGGCAGGGCGCACCGGGTCGGTTTTGCCACCCGCCACGCTGATCATCGCCGCATCGGCACCCGGCACCCGCGATGTGATTGTCATGCGGCCCACCGCACCGAGCGACGGCAATGCCTCGCCCCGGAACCCGAAAGACGTGATATTCAGCAGGTCGGACCCATCGATTTTCGACGTTGCATGCCGCGACAGGGCCAGCGGAAGATCATCCGCCGCGATCCCACAGCCATCATCGGTGACACGGATCAGCGTTTTGCCGCCATCGGCGATCACCACCTCGATCCGGGCAGCGCCCGCGTCGATGCTGTTCTCGACCAGCTCTTTGACCGCAGAGGCAGGGCGTTCCAACACCTCACCCGCCGCAATCCGGTTGATTGCGGCGTCATCCAGCTGCCGGATCACCGGGCGCGCCTGTATCTGGGGGTCTGCGATGGTCATGCCACAAGGTGTAGCATGGCCCGTCCCGATTCTGCGAGGGTGAAAACAACGTTGACTCTCCATTTATGTAAGTACACACTTACGTAAATGGAGGGCAGCGAATGCGCATACTTATTGTCGGTGGCACAGGTTTCCTGGGCAAAGCAGCGGCAGAAGCGGCGATTGTATCTGGTCACGATGTAACCGTGATGACACGGTCCGGCATCAATGTCGCAGAGGGTGCCACTACATTGATTGCGGATCGTGAGGGAGAACTACCTGATCTGAAGGGGCAGTTTGATGCCATCATCGATACCTGCGCTTACGCACCGGATATGGTGACCCGCTTGGCCAAAGCTGCGGAGCCAGTGCACTATGTCTTGGTCTCGTCAATCTCGGTCTATGATCATATGGCGGTCCCGCAGTTTGACGAAACTGCCAGCGCACCTGCGGCCACCGAGGAAGATGTGGCATTGGCGGCCAGCGTGGAACCCGCTTTGCGCGGCACAGCAACGCCCTATGGCGCGTCCTATGGCCGTTTGAAGCGCTCCTGCGAGATTGCAGCGGATGCGGCATTTGCAGGGCAGTGCACACATATCCGCCTTGGGCTTATCGTGGGCCCGCGTGATTACACCGAACGTTTTACATGGTGGGTCAGGCGATGCGATCAGGACGGGCCGATCATCGCGCCAGCCCCGGCCGACCGACCCATCCAGATCATCGATGTACGCGATGCGGGCGCGTTTCTGGTGAAGATGGCACAGGACCGGACATGCGACACCTTTCACCTGACCGGACAGCCAATGACACTTGGCACAATGCTGGATAGCATCCGGGCGCAGACGGGAAAGACAACATCTGTCGAGTATCTGCCTTTGGCGGTCTTTACCAAAGCCGGGATGCGGCACTGGACGGATCTGCCGCTCATCGTACCCGACGACCCGGCCTTTGCGCAGATCTTGAATGTCTCAACCGCCAAGGCTGTTGCGGCCGGGCTGACCACACGGCCCTTGGCCGAGACAATTCAATCCGTGTTGGCGTGGGATCGCACACATCGCAATACCGCATTGGGCTGCGGGATGTCACCCGAGAACGAGGCCGCCGTCAAGGCAGCCTCATGACCTAGTTGGTGCTGGTCAGCCCCTCGGGCTTGCCAACGACGACAAAGTGCAGGTCCTCGGGGCGTAGCAGTTCTGCGGCAACCCGGTTGATATCCTCCAGCGTGACGGCATCGATAAAATCGTTTCTGTCAGTGACATAGCTGGGCGGCAGGTCGATCATCTGCATCCCGACCATGATTTTTGCGATCTCGCTATTGCCGTCAAATCGCAGGGGATATTCGCCGGTGAGATAGGTTTTCGCGAATTCCAGCTCTTCGGCGGTCATCCCCTCTTCCGCCATACGGCGCCATTCGTTGCGGGTCACTTCAATTGCCTCGGCAATCGTCTCGTTCGATGAGGCGACACGCCCGATCATCATTTCGGCATGAAACTTTGGCACAAGCGCGGTGCCGATCCCATAGGTGAGACCGCGCTTTTCGCGCACTTCGGTCATCAGGCGCGATTCAAAACCACCCGCGCCCAGCACATGGTTGACGATAAAGGCGGCAAAGAAATCTTCATCATCCCGCTTCATCCCGCCATGACCGAAAAGTGCAACCGACTGGGGTGTGTCATAGTCAACAACCGTGATCCCGCCTTCCAGACCAAAGGGCACATCTTCGGGCAATGGTGCACCTTCGGCAGGCAGCGCGCCCAACAGTTCATCCAGCATCGGGCCCACCTGTGCGGCAGTGACATCCCCCACGACCGACACATACAGCCTGTCGCGCGCCAGCGCATTGCGGTGCGCGTCAAACATATCCTCACGGGTCAGCGCATTGACGCTTTCGATTGTGCCATCAATGGCTGTTCCATACGGATGGTCGCCAAAGGCGGCGGCATCAAACGTGGCGCCTGCAATCGTATTTGGGTCCTTGGCATCACTGGCGATGGCCGAGAGAACCTGCGCACGTACACGATCCAGCGCGTCCTGATCAAATGTCGGGTCCACCAATGCCTGACGCAGCAAAGCCAGCGCCTCTGGCTTGTTTTCGGTCAGGAACTGCGCGGAAATCGACACAAGGTCATCCGAGGCACGAAAGCTGTAGCTGGCGGCCAGCGCTTCACGCGCGGTCTGGAAGTCCTGCGCGCTCATCTCGCCAGAGCCTTCTTCCAACAGCCCCATCATCAGGTTTGTCGCACCGCGTTTGCCCAGCAGGTCCAGATTGGCACCACCCCGAAACCGGATTTCCATGGCCACAAACGGAATACTGGGTTCTTCGACAACCCAGGCATTGATCCCGCCTTCTGACGTCACCTCGATGATATCAATTTCGGCCCGCGCAGTTGTCGCGACAATGGTCAGGCAAAGGGCAATCAGAATACGCAGCATCAGCGTGCCTCCTCTTGGCTGGCGACAACCCAGCCTGTGACGGCCTGATCGCGGTTAAACACTTTTTCGGCGACGGATTTGATGTCTTCGACAGTCACGGCCTGCAGGATATCAGGCCAGGCTTGCACGTCTTCAACCGTCAGCCCCTGGGTCAGCGCGGCACCATATCGGCGGGCAAGCCCCGACACATCGTCAAGCGCATAGATTTCAGAGGCGCGCAGTTGTGTGCGGATGCTTTCCATGCGTGCGGGATCAATCTCGGCGGTCATGAAATCGGCAATAACCTGATCCATCGCCGCTTCGGCCTCGGACAGGGTCACACCATCCGCGGGGACGATGGCAAAGGAAAACGTCGTATCGTCCAATGCCGACCCGCTATAGGAGGCGTTCGTGTAAACGGCCGTCTGTGCATCGAATTGCAAGGCCCGCCCCAAATCGGACGTAAAGGATGATCCGCCCAGCAGTTCAGCCAGATAGACCAATGCTGCGGCCTCTTCCTGTGCGCCCGGATCACGTTCGGGGGCCAGATAACTGCGGATCAGATAGGGCTGGCTGACGCGCGGATCGACATAGGTGATCCGGCGTTCGGCGCGCTGCGGCGGCTCTTCGGGACGCACCCGTTCAGGCAGATGGGGTTCTGCCGGGATGACGCCGTAATAGGTGCGGGCAAGCGCCAGCACCTCTTCTGGGTCAACGTCGCCAGCGACAACCAGTATGGCGTTGTTCGGCGAATAATAGAGGTCATAGAAATCAAGCGCGTCCTGCAGCGACAGCTCTTCCATCTCGTGCTTCCAGCCGATGATCGGCACGCCATAGCGGTGGTTCTGGAACTGTGCTGCGCGAAACTGTTCATTCGCCAGGGCATTGGGATTGTTTTCGGTGCGCTGGTTCCGCTCTTCCAGAACAACCTGACGCTCTGTCTCGATATCGCCGGCCGAGATTTGCAGGTTGTTCATCCGATTGCTTTCCATCTGCATCATCAGCTCTAACCGGTCAGAGGCGACGCGCTGGAAATAGGCGGTGTAGTCATAGCTGGTGAAGGCATTGTCACTGCCGCCATTGGCCGCCACGGTCTCAGAAAACTCGCCCGGGGCGAGGATATCGGTGCCTTTGAACAAAAGATGTTCCAGATAATGCGCCACACCGGACGCGCCGACAGGTTCATCGGCTGATCCAACCTTGTACCAGACCATATGCACGACAACGGGCGCGCGGTTGTCTTCGATGACAACAACCTCCATCCCGTTATCCAACGTGTATGTGGTGACTTCTTCGGCTTGCGCGGCAAATGCCGATGTCATGATGGCCAAGGCGGCGAGAAGACGTGTCATGGGCACCCTTTTTGAAATTGCTGCCCAGTTACCTACGCCAGATGGCGCGTTCTTCAAGGTGCCATACGCGGATGTGAGGTTGGGTTTATTGATCTTCGTCCGTGACGGGCGTGCAGACCCGCCGCAGCCGGTTGTCCGGCGGCACTGTCTTGAAAACGCAATTCTGGCGCACGCCGTCGGCGTCTTCTGCTGGGTCCCAGTACTGCTCTATGAACCGGTCCAAGGTCCGCTGCAGGAACCGTGGCTCTTCTTCCTCGGTCTCAGACTCTGATCGTACGGGCTCTCGGCGCGGCTGCGGTTGCAGGTTGACGGGGGTGGGCACCGCAATGCCAAGGGCGCGTAGCCGCTCCAGCTCGGCAAAAGCATCAAGCGCCTGCCCGGCATAGGTCGGGAAATAGCGATCCCGGCCAAGCGGGTTGAAAACATTGGTGCGCCGCGCCCGCTCAAGCCGGGCTTCATCAGCGGCAGCCAGTTCGGCGCGGATTGTCGGTTCTACCCCATAGCGGCTGGCCTGCGCGACAAGTGCGCTGTCACCGGCTGGAATACCACCGACAATCTGTGCGGACGGGGACCCGCCCAGCGCGCGGATCGCATCGGCATTTGGTGTCGGGTCGGCCCGGTTTTCACCACCGGGCGTCGGTGGCAGCAGGCTTGGCTGATCAGGGATTTCCAGAGGCTCTTGCGGGATTACCGCGAACTCATCCGGGCCACCCCCGGCCGCCTCCAGATCACGCAAAGGCCGGTCCGGGTTACCGCATGCCGCAACCAAGACCAAAGCCAGAACTGAGAAAGTGATCGCGCGCATCAAAGATCCCTCGGAGTATTCGCGTCTGTGTAACCCAAGCCCCGGGCGAGGTCACGTCGCTTTCTTGTTATCCTCGGCCAGAAAAGCCAAGCCAATCGCCCCGATGAAAATCGCGATATCGGCAACGTTGAAGGCATAAGGATTGTTGATCCCGCAGCAGGACATATTCAGAAAATCCGCAACAGCCCCGTAAAAGAACCGATCAATCACATTGCCCATGGCCCCGCCGATCAGAAAACCGCCCGCGATGAAGGTCCATTTCGTCCCACCCGAGCGGTTCAGCCACCAGATCACCCCCCCGGTGATCGCAAAGGCCACACCAATCAGCACCCAGCGCATGTCGTAATCCGCAAACAGGCCAAAATTCACGCCCCGGTTCCACGCCATGCGCAGGACAAGGAAGGGCGGGAAAACATCGACCGATTCAGGGCGCGGTAATTGGTCTGACGGCACCCGGACCTGCGCCCACTGCAGCCCAAAGACCTGGAACAGCACAAAGAACTTGATCACCTGATCGATCAGGAAAATCCAGAAACCGGTCCAGAACATCAGCCGCATTGTATTGCCCCTCAGTGCCGGAAATGGCGCATGCCGGTAAAGACCATGGCGATCCCGGCCTCATCGGCGGCGGCAATCACCTCATCATCCCGCATCGACCCGCCCGGTTGGATAACACAGGTCGCCCCTGCGCCCGCCGCTTCCATCAACCCGTCTGCGAAGGGAAAGAACGCATCCGATGCGACAGCCGACCCTTTGGTCAGCGGCTCCGGCAGGCCCATCGCCTCGGCCATGCGTTCGGCCTTTTTGGCGGCGATCAGGGCACTGTCTACCCGGCTCATCTGCCCGGCACCAACACCCACGGTGGCCTTGTCTTTGACATACACGATGGCGTTGGATTTGACGTGCTTGGCGACTTTCCACGCAAACAGCAGATCGGCCATCTGTGCGTCAGTCGGGGCGATCTTGGTCACCACCTTCAGATCATCCATCCCGACAAAGCCTGTATCCTTGTCCTGCACCAACATGCCGCCAGCAACCTGGCGGTAGGTGGTGATCGGGGCCTTCACATCGGGCAGCCCATCGGTCGTCAAAAGGCGCAGGTTCCTTTTGGTCGCAAACACGGCTTTGGCGGCGTCGGATGCGCCGGGGGCGATGACCACCTCGGTAAAGATCTCGACAATCGCTTTTGCTGTATCCTCATCCAGCGGCTGGTTCAGCGCGACAATCCCGCCAAACGCGCTGGTGCGATCGCAGTCAAAGGCGTTGGTATAAGCGTCCAGCAACGTCGCGCCACGGGCCACACCGCAGGGGTTGGCATGCTTGATAATCGCCACCGCCGGACCATCCGCGGGATCAAACTCTGCCACCAGCTCAAACGCCGCATCGGTGTCATTGATATTGTTGTAAGACAATTCCTTACCCTGATGCTGCACTGCGGTCGCCACGCCGGGGCGGCCAGTACCATCGGTATAAAACGCGGCCTTCTGATGGCTGTTTTCACCGTAACGCATGGTCTGTTTGAATGTGCCAGCAAAAGACCGGCGGCGCGGTGTATCCTCACCAATCGCGCCCGCCATCCAGGTGCTGACTGCGGTGTCATAGGCGGCAGTGCGGGCATAGGCCGTCTGCGCCAATCGCTGCCGCAAGGCTAGCGTGGTCTGGCCGTCATTGGCGTCCAACTCAGCCAGCACCGCCTCATAATCCGCGACATCTGTCACAATAGTCACAAACGCATGGTTCTTTGCAGCGGACCGGATCATCGCGGGGCCGCCAATATCGATATTTTCGATACAGGTATCGAAATCGGCCCCCTTTGCGACCGTCTCTTCAAACGGATAAAGGTTCACGACCAGCAGGTCGATCGGCCCGATATTGTGTTCGACCATCGCATCGCGATGGCTTTCCAAATCGCGTCGGGCCAGCAAACCGCCATGCACCACCGGATGCAGCGTCTTGACGCGGCCATCCATCATCTCGGGAAAGCCCGTCACATCCGCCACATCCCGCACCTCAAGCCCTGCGTCACGTAGCGCCTTGGCTGATCCGCCGGTGGACAGAAGTTCAACCCCACGTGCGGCCAAAGCCTTGCCCAGATCAATCAATCCGGTCTTGTCAGATACAGAAAGCAGCGCGCGGCGCAGAGGAGCAAGGTCGGTCATGGAAATCCCCAAAAGGCGTTATTCGGTCACGTCCATCGGGTCGGCCTGCACCAGATCACGCACCGCCTGCGGGGTGTCCTGCGCCTTGGCCAGTGACCAACGAACGCGTGTCGCATAGGACATTGCGCGCCCGGATAAAACCACCTGTTGGGTCGCAACCGGCTTTAATCGGCCATTTTGCAAATAAACTGATGGGCTCAGGGCCAGATTGGCCGCGCCATCATGGCGGAACACCCAGACCTCACCAGATTTCAGGGTCAGGGACACGGCAGTGTCGGCCATGTCCAGCGCGGCTTTGACATCCGGGTGCAGATGAAAACGGACGGAATAGGGAATGCCTTGCAGCTTTGCCTGATCCATCGCCTTGTCGAAAAGCGCCTCATCGGATTGATCAAGCGTGGTCAGCAGGTCTTCCCCCTCCAGCATGCGCCCATCGACCGATAGGCCCAGAAGGCGCGCATAGGTCAGGCCATGGCTGGGCTGATAACCGTTATGGGACAGTTCCAACTTGCGAGGATCATCCAGATTGGCGCGGACAAGGGTCGGCACCTCGCTCAGCACCTCTTGCGCGGTCCCCAGATGCGATGATGATACCCCGTCGATGCCGATCACGCTGTGGCTGGGCGTCGCACGGCTGGCCCGGCGCCAGTCATCGCCAAACCGGGCACCAGACCCGCAGTTCACGATTAACGGGCGGCGTCCCGACGTAACCTCCATGCCCAACGTGCTGGCATGGGCGCGGACTGATGCATGCCCCACAGGCGGCGGTGCTGCATCAACAATCAGCGTTGTCCGCCCGCCGGTCATCCGCGCAAATCCCATATGCAGGCCCGGTTCAGGCAGATCCTTTACGCCTGAATCGGCGAATGCCTGATCCAGTCGTCCCTCTAATCCCGCGCCACCACCATGAAACCGGGCAAGCCCCCCATCCGCATGGCGCAAGGCCCGCAAGGTTGGCACAATACGCACGACTGCGCCGACCAATTCGCGCGGCACCTCGCGCCCGGTTTCCCGCAACGCCTGAATGGTCCAGTTCAGCAGGGTCAGGACCTCCAGCAACTCCTCGGGGCTGCGCGTGGCGATGCCGCCGTCTGCGTCAATCTGGGTCTGGCAATCCGCAGCCAATGCGGCGACAGCGCGATCGACATGCTCTTCCATTCCTTCCAGCGACAGGCCTGCATAGATCGTACCAGCCAGCGCCTCGAACCGGGGCAGGCCCGGTGCGGCCGTTTTCCAGCGCCGCGACAGGAACAGCATCTGACGGGCGAGACATTGGAAAAACCGCTCGGTCGTCGCCTTGTCCTGATTGCGTAGCAGAAAGAACCCGTGATTGATCCAGCGGATCACACGCCGCCCGACCAGATCAGGGGTCCAGCCGAGGCCTTTGCCTGTGCCGTAGCGGGCGATCCAGTCGAACACCCATGTCTGCGCACGGGTCCGCGCGCGGTCATCGCCGACAGCGGCCAGATCATCCAGCCAGGTGGTGCCGTGGATTTCATCAGCGACCTGAGGTTTCTGGTCCGCGATGTCCCAGATCGACAGATGCGCGCCCTCGACAAGGAGGCCGGAAAACAGAAAATTCCCCGCCAATAGCTGCCGACCACGCGCAACAACCCCGATAGAGCGCGGCTCGGGCGCGGAGACAAACGCAGTTGCCGCATCCGCACGGGCCGCGCGCCGGGCATGGACCCGGTGCATGAAACTGATCCGGCGGGCACGCCATGTTGTGTGTGGTGCCAATTCCTGCGGCCTCGGTTCGCGCTATTGCGGGAACCATAGCAAAGGTTAACGTCAAGTCACGCAGGCTTTGTCAGGACGGCAATATAAAACCCATCCATGCCACCCAGATCAGGCCAGTAGTCGGGGCGCAAACGCAACCCGCCCTCGGGCGTGATCCAATTGGGGTCGATGCCGAGGATGTTCAGAGCGTCTGGGTTGGCAGCAAGACCGGGATGCCGCGCCAATGCGTCTTCCACCTGCACCTCGCCCTCGTCCGGCAGCAGCGAACAGGTGCAAAACACCAGCCGTCCGCCGGGTTTCAGCAAGGTCAGGGCATGATCGATCATTGCTGTTTGCTGATCGATCAGGGCACCAAATTCCGAGCCGTCCTTGGCATAAGGCAGGTCCGGGTGTCGCCGGATTGTGCCGGTGGCAGAGCAGGGTGCATCCAGCAGGACCGCATCAAACCCTTGTTCTGCAAAGGTAAATGCGTCGCTGACCACCGTCCGTGCCTGCAAACCCACACGCGACAGGTTCTCTTCTACCCGGACCATGCGCCGCTCGGACATGTCCACGGCCGTGACGGTTGCGCCGCCAGCGGCCAACTGCATCGCCTTGCCACCGGGGGCGGCACACAGGTCCAAAATCTGCAACCCCGACACGTCACCCAGAACCTTCACCGGAACAGCCGCCGCTGCATCCTGCACCCACCAATCGCCTGCATCATAACCCGGCAGCGTTGACACCTGACCGGCCCCCGCCAAACGCACCGATCCAGTCGGCAAAACACTGCCACCAACCGCGCGGGCGACTGCTTCGGGATCACCTTTCGCGGTCAAATCCAGCGGTGCACCGGCGAAATGCGCGGCTTCCATGCCCGTGACAGCCTCACGCCCCCATGCGGCAACCAGCGGCTGGCGCAGCCAACCCGGCGTCAGCGGTACGGGGCGGGTGTTCCATCCCTCTGGCCCTTCCGCCGCGATTTTGCGCAGAACGGCATTGGTCAGGCCCTTCATCGCCTGCGTGCGTTTGTTGCGGCCCACAATCTCAACATAAGCGTTCACCACGCCATGCGCCGCCTCACCGCCGCACAGCTCGATCACGCCCAGACGCAAGGCGTTCATCACATGATCCGGCGGCGGCCTTTTCAGATAGGGTTTCAGCATCCGGTCCGCCCGATCCAACCCCCGCAAGGCGTCAGTGGCAAGCCGCTGGGCGCGTGCGCGATCCTCGGCAGGCAAATCGGCCAAGGCACCCCCTGCGATCAGTTCCGCCATCAAACGACCCTCACCCGTGATCTGCATCAGCAGATGATGGGCGGCACGGCGGGCAGGCAGACCAATTTGGCGCATGGGCTCTCTCTTGATGCGGGCTGGGCGCGGGGTATATCAAACGATAAGCCCCGACAAGGAGAGCACGATGAGTAACGACCCGGAAAACCTGCCCCCCGCTGCCCAGCGCGCGCTGGCGGAGGCAGAAGAAAGACGCAAGAAGGCGCAGCTTGACCTGCCCCCGGAACTGGGCGGGCGCGACGGGCCAGAGCCGGTGCGCTATGGCGATTGGGAAAAAAAGGGCCTCGCCATCGATTTCTAGAACGCAAAGCTGACATTCAGGCTGGCGCTTAGCGTCTGTTCCTCACCATCGGCGAACCCATATTCGACATCGCCAATCAGTTGCAGCCCATCCGCTGGGGCAAACCGGGCCTGCGCACCAAGGAATCCACCCAACACCGTATCGCTGTCACCGGCCGCAAAGTCTTGGCTTTGATCGGCAAGGGTGATCGCAATGTCATCATCATTGCTGAACCGTCCATCGACACCAAACCGATAGGCCAGATCGACATTGGCCAATGCGGTCACCGTCTCAAGCTGGGCGCGCGTGGTCAGGGTTTGGGCGGTGCGGCTGTCGAACTGCAGATTTGCGTTGGTCGTCCCCTCTTCGGTGTAACCGTCGAAGGATGACACCGTATAGGCTGCGATGGCAGAGGGACGCAGCTCCAAAGCACCCAGCGTGAACGCGACCAATTCTGCGGCGACAGAGGCGCTGATGAACTGGCTGTCAAACGTGGCTGTGGCGGTCTCGGCCCCTACCAGATTGTCCAGCACATCGCGGTCGCTGTCATGGCTCTCAACCCCGGCAAGCAGCCCGGCGGTCAGGGCAACATTGCCAACCGGCCGGGTCAGATAGGCCCCAGCAAAAACACTTTCGCTGTCGATGCTGGTGCTGTCCTCATCGGTCTCGATCTGGCTGGAGGAAAACCCGGCAACAAGACCCAGACGATTGCCGCCAAGGTCCAGATTGTATCCCGCCAGCGCCCCGGCAAAGCGGTGATCATGGGCCAGCACCTTGCCATCATCGCCCCGGCTGCGGGCCGCGCCGATGAGGCTGGCCCAGGCGCCGTTTGTATCCGTATCCACACCACGATGGGCCTGGTCGGTCAGCACGGCGGTCGCCTCACCCAGCACAGCAGGCCCTGTAATATCAAGCGTCTGCACCCTTGTCGTCGCACCTTCCGTCGCGACAAAGGCGTTCACACCGTCCCCGATATTCAGGGTTTCGACATTATCAAAGGACAGGAAGGATGACTGGCCAAGATCATAGTCGTCAGCGATGTTCAGCACGTCCTGTCCGCCAGATAAATCAACGCCGCCCAGAATTTGCGATCCCTTGCCCAAGGTAACGGTCTGGTCGCCAAAACCACCCAAAATGGCAAACCCATCAGCGGCATTCAGAACACCGGTATTTGTGACGGCCGCCCCGGCAGTTCCAAGATCAATCGCATTCCGAGCGGCAATAATCGTCCCGGTATTCGTGATCTGGATATTCAGCCCTTCGCTACCGATACCATTGTTGCCCGCAATAATGGTCCCGGTGTTGATGATCTGTGCGTCAGCCCCATCAGTGTCCACACCGTTCTGCTCTGCCAGCAAAGTGCCAGCATTCCGGATGATTGCCCCGAGACCATCGGAATCGATGCCGGAGGCCTCGCTCTCAATCAGCCCGGTATTGGTTATCTGCGCAGTATCACCATTCGAAAAGATACCGTCATTGGATGCTTCGATCAGCCCACTATTGGTTATCTGGACACTATCACCCTGAGAAAGCACACCTTCATCGTCAGACAATATTGTACCGATATTTTCGATCCGTTCATCCGTGCTGTCAGAATCGATACCGATCGAACCGGCATCAATCAGACCGCTATTGGTGATCTGCCGCCCTTCTCCAGCCTCAGACTCTACCCCGATATCAACGGCGATGATTGTGCCGCTATTATCCAGGGTGATCGCATCGCCATCTTCCAGAGATATACCTCTATCCTCAGACATGATCGTACCGCTGTTCAGGACGGTGCTGAAATCACCATCTGCAACGATCCCGACGAAGCCTGCATTGATCACCCCGTCATTGGTCACATCAGCCTGCCCATCCACCGCAAGAATACCACCGCTAGTAGCGTTCAATGTCCCGTTATTGATCACCACGCCGCCATTGATTTCGATTGCTTCAACTCCGCTGCCATTTGCAGTAATCGTTCCGTTGTTGATTACTGTGCCATCGCTGCCATCTAGATCGACCCCGTCGGTAAAATTTTCCCCTGCAACCGTGATCTCTCCGTTGTTGATGACGGTCACGTTGTCTTCGTTTGATCGAATGGCATCTGCGTTGTCTGCATCCACATCAACAACCCCGCCTGCATCGACGGTCAGTTCGTCGCCCGCCTCGTCCAGCACGATGGGGTCCGTGACAATCTGGCCATCGGTAATCACAATCACCTCTTGCGCCATCGCGGGCTGATAGCTGAGCAGACCCAGCATCAACGCGGCGGGCGAAATCAAACGTGACGAGGCAGGCGCCTTACGTGATGGCATCGGTGGGGTCGGGCGATTCTGGGACATCGGTTTTCCTTTGGTCATTGCACTCTCGCGGCAGATGTGCCGCTTGCATGACCTACGCCTCAGGACGGCGGATTATTCCCGGCATCCCAAAAAATGTCTGCTGGGCTGCATACGGTTTGTACGTACAGCGTCTTTACAGGGTATGTACGCATTCTGTACGTCGAAACGGTGCGATTTCGCACGGTACGGTTGTTGTCTGTGCGGCGCTGCGTGTAGATTGCCCCAGCGCCGAAAAAGGAATCACCAGTTTGAAACTGTCTCGATTTGTGCCGTTGTTTGTGTGTGTTGCTCTTGCAGGGTGTAGCCTGCCGCGCGGTGCCGGTTTCCAATCCGAAGTGCTTGCCGCCTCGAACGCGGTCACCCGCGACGAAGGTGAGCCATTGGTCTACGATTTCGCCGTTTTCGAGGTCACGAAAGAGACACTGCCAGTCATCGGATCATGGCCGGAAAAGGACGCAAAATCATACCCTTGGATCGCACGACAGGAACAACCTGCATCGCTGATCATTGCGTCTGGTGATCTGGTCACGCTGACGGTCTGGGACGCCGAGGACAATTCGCTTTTGGCGGGCACTGGCCAGCGGACGACGACATTGCAGCAGACCCAGGTCAGCACGAGCGGCCGCATTTTTGTACCTTATATCGGCGAATTACGCATCGCTGGCATGTCGCCGGATACCGCGCGATCCCGCATCGAAGAGGAGCTGATCCGCACCATTCCCTCGGCCCAGGTGCAGTTGGTTGTCGAAGCTGGCCGCGAAAACACCGCAAATCTGGTCACAGGCGTCAACGCCCCAGGCCTTTATCAATTGCCTGATCGCAACTTCAAGATCCTTGATTTGCTGTCGCTGGGTGGTGGGGCGAACCCCGCCTTGATCAACCCGCAGGTCCGCCTTGTGCGGGGTGGCCGCACATATGCCATGTCGCTTGACCGAATTTTGGCTGACCCAAATCTGGACACCGCAGTACAGGGCGGTGACCGTGTGATGCTGATTGGCGATGACAGGCAGTTTGTGTCATTGGGTGCAACCGGTCTGGAAGCTGTCCACGATTTCCCCGAGCAAGAGGTCACCGCGCTTGAGGCGATGGCGATCGTCGGCGGCGTGGCGGATGCCCGTGCGAACCCTCAGGGTATTCTGATCCTGCGTGAATACGCATCAACCGCCGTGCGCGATGATCTATCAGGACCCCCGCAAGAGCGGGTCGTGTTCACGATTGATCTGACATCGGCGGACGGGCTGTTTTCGGCGGGGAATTTCCTGTTACAGGACGAAGACCTTGTCTACGGCACCGAAAGCCCGCTTGGCCCCGCATTAACAGCTGTCGGCCTGTTCAACACGGTATCGACGATTGCGGCACAGTAGGTTCTAGAACAGCGCAATATCATCGGCCAGCGTGCCGTAATCGACAACATTATCAATCATCAGGATGTTGCCATCGCCCAGATCTATGGTCGCTTGCGTGCCATCAATGCTTCCATAGACATACAAGACATCCGCCGCAGAGGTCAGGCCGGTCCAAAGCGTGGCGTCCAGCGTGATCTGATCGATCCCCTGTTCAAAGTCTGCGATCTGATCGATCCCGCCGTTGAACACGAATGTATCCGCGCCCGCGTCTCCGAAGAGCACATCATCACCCGCACCACCGGCAAGCGTGTCATCACCTTCCCCACCGCGCAGCAGATCATGTCCATTGCCGCCATCCAGGCTGTCGTCGCCACGGCCACCCAAAAGAATGTCGGCATCGTTCCCACCGGCCAACGTATCGGCCCCGTCCCGCCCCAAAAGCGTGTCATTGCCCGCCCCGCCAGACAGGACGTCATCGCCCGCACCTGCAAGAATGACATCATTTCCAGTGCCCCCATTCAGAACATCCGCGCCAGTTCCACCGTCAATCACGTCGTTGTTCGGTGCAGATCCGCCGCCCAAAGAACCGCGCAGCACATCGACGTTGCCAGCCACAAGAACCTGCATACCCAATAGCGGATTATTCGCCCCGCCCTGATCAGCCGGCGGTGGCGCAGGCGGTGAATCAAGAATCACGGGTGGTTGAAGCGGGCCGGGGAAACCCGGCTCAATATTTTGTGGCAAGCGTGTCGTGCCAATCAGATCGCCCGTTTGCAGATCGCGATAGTCGATCGGTTGACCATCAGCGCTCAGCACGACAAGCGTCTCGCTGCCATAGCTGATGATCATGCCATCGCTGCGCAGGTTGATGGACAGCTGGCTGATATCGCGCAGAAACGGCCATAGCGACAGATCAATGCGGTCTTCTCCGAGGACGAAATCGGTGATGGTATCCGTCTGGCCATCCTGCGACAGTATAAAGACATCCGCGCCTGCCCCCCCGCTCAAAGTATCGGTTCCGGCCCCGTCGCGGATGATGTCATCACCCGCACCCGCCGCAATCAGATCATCGCCGTTATGCCCTTGCAGAATGTCAGCCCCCGCTGTGCCTGCAAGTAGCCCGCCTGCCAGTGTTGCAGTGGCGGTAATACCGGCGGTGCCCGTATCGAACCGCAGCTGGGTGATCCCCGGCTCACTGCTGCTGGCGACATAGATATCAAGCCCGTCACCGCGCCCGACAGCACTGATCGCGCTGATATTATCAAGACCCATATCGACTGTGTCTTCGATGGTCGCACGCGCCAATAACTGCCCGCCTTCCAGCAGCACAAAGATCGTCAGGCCGTCATCTGCGCCCCCGGCGATGACATAGGTTTGTCCGCCATGCGAGATAATGTCGAGCGCGGTCACCCCGGCAAATCGGGTATCGCGTGTATCAAGGATATGATCGCGGATGATCAGACTGCCATCTGTGCCAATCTCCATCACACTCAGCGTGCCGCTGCCCGCCGCCGCAAGAACAGCATAGGTGGCGCCACCAACATCCGCCACTTGCATGGCTGTCGGTGCACTGACCCAAAGCCCGTCCTCGGTTCCAAGGCTTTCAATGGCCGTCAAGTTACCATTGTTCCCGACATTCCAGCTGGTCACGCCATTGCCGCTGCTGCTGGCGGTCAAAAGATATGTTGCTCCGCTAACCTCTGCCACATCAATGGCGCTGATCTGGGCTGTGAATGTTCCCGGACTACCACCCTCGATCGTGTGGCCAAGCAATGCCCCGTCAGCATCGAAATCCAGCCGCCCGATCCCGACCTGATCAACCATGCCGCCATAGACGGCCTGCGTACCTGTCCCAAGCGTCACCGTCACACCGTGCTGAAATCCGCCAAAGACGGCCGGGATGTCGCCAAAGGTCGCGTTGGCGGAAAAGGACCCGTCAGGGTTCAATCCGACCGTCTGCAGATTGCCGCCCGTGGCGCCACCCGTCAGCAGACCTGTCCCCCCATTTAGATCCAGCGTCGCAAATGACCCCGTACCGCCAGCACGAAGCGTCCCGTCAAAGCCCAATAAATCGGCGGACATCAACGATCCACCATCAATCTCCCAGCTTTGCATCACACCGTCGTAACGGGTGGCACCGATCAGATAGGTCGCGCCGCCCACGGCAAGAATGTCCAGCGCCGTGATCCGTGAATGATCAAGATCGCCGGGTACCGTCAGATAAGTGATGAATGTAATTTCGGACACAAAGTTCCCCCCAGAACCCACGGCCGATAAGTCGAATATGCCGATGTCGCCGCCATGGTCTGATTGTGGCGGCGAAGTGGTTCTTACGGTTGAATTGCCTCAACACAGTCGCGTATTTGCTGGGTATTCTCGGCAATTGGTTTGGACTTCGCAGATGCCCCGCATAAGGTGCGTGCAAACGAGCAAGAGGATAATCAATGCCCCCTAAATTTGGCACCAGCGGTCTGCGCGGCCTTGTCACAGAACTGACCCCCGATTGTGTCGATGATCATGTTCGCGCCTTTGCCGCGACCTGCCCGATGGGGGCTGGCTTGTTTGTGGCGCATGATTTGCGCGACTCGTCCCCGGATATTGCGCAGATGGTGATGCAAGCAGGGCGTCGCGCGGGGTTGCAGATTACCATGTGCGACGCGGTGCCGACCCCTGCCCTTGCTCTTGCCGCGATGGAGGCGGGTGCGGCGGCGGTGATGGTGACAGGCAGCCACATTCCCGCGGATCGCAATGGGCTGAAGTTCTATACGCCAGAGGGTGAAATTACCAAGGCGCATGAGGCGGCTATTCTTGGTGCCTTAGGCACCGACACAGCGGCCCTTGCGGGTCCCGCGCCGCGCCAGGCAGATACAGTCGCCGCAAGCTATATTGCCCGCTACGTTGACGCCTACGGACCTGCTTTGGCGGGCTGGCGCATCGGGTTTTATGCGCATAGCGCAGTGGGGCGCGATCTGATGATCGCGCTTTTGCGAGGTTTGGGTGCAGATGTGATCACCCTGGGCTGGTCAGACGATTTCGTCCCTGTCGATACAGAGGCGGTAGCGGACACCTTACGCATCCAGTTGCGTGATTGGGCAGCGCAACATGACTGTCACGCAATTCTATCGACGGATGGCGATGGCGACCGTCCTCTTGTCGCCGATGCGACCGGCACGGTTGTTGTGGGCGATGTGCTGGGGCAGATCGCAGCGGCCGCATTGGGCGCAGAGACTGTCGTGACGCCTGTTTCGTCAAATTCCGGTGTTGTTTTAGGGGGCCATTTTGCCAAGGTGATCCGGACCCGGATCGGCTCGCCATATGTCATTGCCGGCATGGCAAAGGCCAAAGGTAAGGTCGTCGGTTACGAAGCCAACGGAGGATTTCTTTTGGGCTTTGCTGCCGAAGGTCCCGCCGGGCCCATTGCACCGCTGATGACCCGTGACGCGGTTCTACCGATCATTGCTACATTGGTTGCGGCGCGTGATCGCGACCTTGCGGCATGCGTTGCCGCGGAACCCGCGCGCTTCACCGCAGCTGACAGATTGCAGGAGGTACCGATAGAAAACGCACAGACGTTCGTGGCCCGATTGGTTGCGGACGTATCCGAGCGCGAGACATTCCTGAAAAAGCTGGGCGGCACCGAGAGCAGCATGAACCAGATTGACGGGCCGCGCATGACGCTGGCGGACGGTCGTGTCGTGCATGTAAGGCCATCAGGAAATGCTCCGGAACTGCGGCTTTATGTCGAAGCGGACAGCGTCGCCGTCGCTGAACAGACACTTAAGACAGGTATGAAAGAGATGGCGGCACAAATCGGTTTGTAGATATGTCACCATTTCATCGTGAAATTCTGAAAACTTTTATCATTCTGTGACAATGCGCACAGAGCATTCGGCGGTTTTCCGCCAAAGTTGCGGCGGGGGCTAAGTTTTATAGTTTGTTTCGAGTACCCGAACTCCTCGTGCGTAAAGCACGAGGAGTTTTTTCTTGATCTGCTGGCACACCCGCATGCAGCAAGATCAGCTTAGTCCGTGTTGATATATCCATTTGGATTGGCTGCCTGCCACGCCCAAGTGCTTGCCGTCATGTCATCGAGCGTATGCGTCGCTTTCCAGCCCATTTCGGTTTGTGCACGGCTGGCATTTGCCTGCATCTCGGCGATGTCCCCGGCCCGGCGCCCGGCCAGCTTGGTCGGGATGGTGCGACCACTGGCCCGTTCAAATGCGGCAACCATGTCGCGGACACTGTAGCTGTCGCCGGTGCCGATGTTGAACGGGCGGGCACCCTCATGATCAACCGCATAGTTAAGCGCTGCGACATGCGCACGCGCAAGATCGACGACGTGAATGTAGTCACGCTTTCCGGTACCATCGGGCGTGTCGTAATCTTCGCCAAAGACCGTCAATGCCTCGCGCTTACCCACCGCAACCTGCGCAATAAATGGCATCAGGTTGTTGGGGACATCCTTGGGGTCTTCCCCCAATCTGGTAGAGGCATGTGCCCCAACCGGATTGAAGTAGCGCAACAAAACAGCCGTCGTGCCAGGCTGTGCGCTGGTCCAGGCCGTCAGCATTTTTTCAGCGGCCAATTTTGTTTGCCCGTAGACCGAAGTCGGATTGGTCGGATGCGCCTCATCATATGGCAAATAAACGGGATCACCGTAGACGGTGGCGGAGGATGAAAAGATGATTTTCTTGCATCCGGCACGATCCATTGCGTGCAACAGCGAAAGCGTGCCGGCCACATTGACATCATAATAAAGCAGTGGTTTTTCGGTACTTTCGCCCACCGCCTTTAACCCGGCAAAGTGGATGACAGCGTCGGGCTGAAAGGCCTGCATGACCTCGTCCAGCTTATTCGCATCGCGGACGTCACCGGTAAAGTCTGTCACCTGCCCGTTTGATAAAGTGCGCACCCGTGTCAGCACCTCTGGCGTCGCGTTAGAATAGTTATCCAGCACGCAGACCTCATGCCCCTGCGCCATGAGTTCGAGCAATGTATGGCTTCCGATATAGCCCGCGCCGCCGGTGACAAGTACGCGCATTCAACCCACCTTTACAATTTAAAGCGTTCTTAAGGCGCGCGTGCGATGTCCGCAATTAGGCCGCTGGTCAGCCGCTACAGGATGAAGTCGCTTTCGCTAAGACCAGTCACGCCTGTCAAAAAGATTTCCATGTCGGCGACGTTATCGTTGTTCACATCGACACCGACAATCGTATTGCCGCCGCTGATATTCAAGACGATGTCACCGGCGAAGGTGATGCCGTTAATCGCGCTCAGATCGAGGGTGTCGGCACCTACCTGAAAGTCGCGAATGGTGTCACGGTTGCCCGCACCTGCGAAACTGTCACTGGCAAATTCGAAGATGAAAACGTCGTCACCATTGCCGCCGCGCAGATCGTCAGCACCCATGCCGCCGGTGATCTGATCATTATTGCCGCCAGCATCAATTACATCATCACCACGGCCGCCGAACAGGAAATCATTACCGTTATTTCCGGTGATCCTGTCATTCCCGCCGCCGCCATAGATCGTATCCCGTTCAGACCCGCCGGTGATGTCATCGAAACCAGAGCCGCCATAGATCAGGTTTGTTCCGCTTGTTGCGTCCAGATCATCCGCGCCGGAATTACCCGAAATGGTATCATCGCCAGCGTTGCCGCTGATCGTGTCATTTCCGCCGCTGCCTCGGAGGTCATTACCCACTTCGTTGCCGATGATCGTGTCGTTGCCACGACCACCGATCGCGTTTTCGATAATCGCGCCATTCGCGATAGTATACCCGCCTGACACGTTCGCCGCGCTTGAGATGTAACCCCCACCACCTGGCGCATATTCAAGTGTTGCGTCGCGCAAGTCGATAACGGCGTTTGCGGTACCGCTGAAGCGGATCGTATCGGTTCCGCCCGCATCCCAGATGGATTTCCACGCCGCGCCATCACTGTTTGATGCATCCAGCTCGTAGATGTCGTCACCTGTGGCATGCGACATGTTTGCGCCATAGAGCTCTTGAAGTGCCGCAATATCCAACGCCATTGGCCCGGCCTCTGACCCCCGATCCGAATTTGGGGTTCCGAAATTGCCGGAGTTGTAGGACATTGTTGTGTAAACACCCTGGTTCAGGTTGTTGTTGCCAAAGTCACCAAAGGGGCTTGTCACACCCTGCATAACGCTGTTCCCATCGTGCGGATGCTCAAGGCCAAGCCCGTGCAGAAACTCATGCACGAGTGTCGTATAACCGGTGCCACCTTCACGCAACCCATTGGTGGTCCAGCCAATGCCGTCCGAATTGAATACACCAACACTTTGGCCAGAAAAGTTCGGCAGGTAGAAGTAGCCAAGCTGTCCGGCGCTGCTGAAGGGATCGTCGCTTTTCACAAGCTGAAAATCGGCATTGGCGTTCGATGTAATGGTGAATGTCACGTTGGCGACCGCTGCAATAGATGCCAATGCGGCCTCGACCCGGGCGCGTTCGTAGGATGACCAGCCTTCAGAAATTGTACTGTCCAGATTTGAAACCGAATCCTGCCCAAACCCCACCAGGTGAACCGATACGTTTGTATCCGTGCGCTGTGTGCCCGAAAAAAGCGACTCGACAGGGCTATTTGCCGGAATTTCAGCGGCTAGAGCCGTTTGATCGGCTAATGCTTGGCATATCTCACACACTGACGGGTTACTCCTGATCTTGGAATTTCACCAAGCATAGACACACCAAAACTATGGCAAAACTTAGTGCAAAAAGGGACTTTGATGTCATGTTACATCTTGGTTTTGTGATTACCAACCGACATTGACCTGGCACGGCGGACGCATGCCAACACCGTGATGGTCTATTCCCTTGAATAAATATCCTCGTACCGGATGATATCGTCCTCGCCCAGATAGCTGCCTGTCTGCACCTCGATCAGCACCATGGGCAGTTTGCCGGGGTTTTCCATCCGGTGTTTCGCACCCAGTGGAATGTAGATCGATTGATTCTCGGTCACCAGTCTGACGTCGTCATCCACCGTCACCTTGGCCGTGCCCTGTACGACGATCCAGTGTTCGGCCCGGTGCACATGCGATTGCAGTGATAACGCCGCACCGGCATTCACCACGATCCGTTTGACCTGAAATCTGTCCCCGATGACCAGACTTTCAAACCAACCCCATGGCCTGTGATCCTTTGGGAAATTCTCGGCCTGTATCGCATTAACTGATTTGAGCTGTGCGACGGCCTGCTTGACCTCTTGCGTGCGGTCCTTGTGGCTGATCAACACCGCGTCCGGCATGGCAACGGCGACGATATCATCAAGCCCGATACCAACCAGATGCTGGCCTTCCACCTCGGATCGCAAAAGAGTGTTCTTACAGGAAATCGCTGTTGTTTCGGGCGTTTGCGCCATCCCGTCTTTTTCAGTCTCGCGCCAGACGGCCGCCCAATCACCCAGATCAGACCAGCGTCCGGTATATGGCACGACAGACAGGTTGGACGCCTTTTCCATCACCGCATAGTCGACTGAAATTGCCGGCGCATCCGCCCACGGCTCCTCGGCAAGGCGCAAGAATCCCAGATCCGCCTTTGCGCCACCGACTGCAGCCTTCACCGCCGCAACCATCTCAGGCGCAGTCGCTTCAAATGCCGCCAAGATGCTTTTGACAGAGAAAAGAAAGATCCCCGCATTCCAAAGATAACGCCCTTGCGCCAGCATCTCTGCCGCCCGTGATGCGTCTGGCTTTTCCACAAAGCTCTTGAGCGGGATCGGGCGGATCTCTTTGCCGGGTGCCGCATCAAGTTCCAGATAGCCATAGCCGGTTTCAGGTCGATCAGGCGTGATCCCGAAGGTGACGAGTTGCCCGCCTTGAGCGGCAGGCACAGCCGCCTCGACGGTGACCGCGAACAATGCGCTGTCGGGTATCACATGATCGGACGGTGCCACCAGCATCAGGCCATCGGGATCAGAGCCCTGCAGATAAAGCGCGGCCGCCAGAATTGCCGGGGCCGTGTCGCGGCCAGAAGGCTCGATCAGCACGGCGGCCGGATCAACGCCCGTCTCTTGCAATTGCTGAACGGCGATGAACCGGAAATCATTCGCGGTGACGATCACGGGCGCATTGAAAAGCGGCCCCTGCACCCGCTTCGCACTGGTCTGAAACAGGCTTTCCGATCCCATCAGCGCCGAAAACTGCTTTGGGTAGCTTTTGCGCGACAGCGGCCAAAGCCGCGTGCCAGAGCCGCCGCACAAAATTACCGGAGTGATCATCGCTATCCTCTTAACTGGCGCGCAGCGTGCTGCCCAAATTGCATTGTCCAATATACCAGTCATAGGTTGCCGTGATCCCGGCGTGCAAGTCGATTTTCGTTGTCCAGCCCAGTGCGCGCATCTTGCTGCTGTCCAGCAATTTGCGCGGGGTCCCGTCAGGTTTGCGGTGATCGTATCGGATTTCGCCTGCGAAACCCGTTACCTTGGCAATCATCTGCGCAAGGTCGCTGATCGCGATATCCTGCCCGCTGCCCACATTCAGATGGCTTTGCATGGGCGTGGTATGATGTATGTAGTCGCACCGTGGCAGTTGCATCACGAACAAGGCGGCCCGTGCCATGTCATCCACATGCAAAAATTCGCGGCGTGGCGTGCCCGTGCCCCAGATCGTCACATGTTTCGCTTTCTTCCGGGCGGCATCATGGAACCGTCCCAGCAATGCCGGCAAGACATGGGCATTGTGGGGGTGAAAGTTATCGCCTGGCCCGTAAAGGTTCGTTGGCATGATTGATCGATAATCCGTGCCGTATTGCCGGTTGTAGCATTCGCAAAGTTTGATCGCCGCGATTTTGGCAACTGCGTAGGGTTCGTTCGTTGGCTCCAAAGGGGCTGTCAGCAATGCGTTTTCGGTGATCGGTTGTGCCGCATCGCGCGGATAGATGCAGGATGATCCAAGTTGCAGCAGTTTTTCAACGCCATTGGCTTGCGCCGCCTGAATGACGTTGGTTGCGATCATCAGGTTTTCGGCAATGAACGTCGCCGGATAGGTGTTGTTTGCCATGATCCCGCCGACCTTGGCGGCGGCAAGAATGACCGCATCCGGTCGTTCTTTCCGTATGAAAGCCTGCACCGCTGCCTGATTGGTCAGGTCAAGCCGACTGCGCGTCGCAGTAATGATGTCATGCGTTCCATCGGCGATCAGTTGACGCAGAATCGCGCTGCCGACCATGCCTGTGTGCCCTGCCAGATAGATGCGCATCTACGCCTCCACCGAAATTGGCAGGCTCATCCCGTGTTCTTTCAGTAGCGCCTGTCTGTGTGCGGCCTTCAGGTCTTCGGCCACCATCTCGGCGCACATATCCTGGGCGCTGATTTGCGGAGTCCAGCCCAGATCCGCCATGGCCTTGGCCGGATCGCCCAGCAGTGTTTCCACCTCAGCCGGGCGGAAGTAACGCGGATCAACCCGCATCACGACGTCACCCGGTTTCACCGCTGGCGTGCGGTTGTTGCTGACGGCGGTGACTGTTGCGATTTCCTGCACACCTTTGCCACTGAATTCCAGTGTCATGCCCAGCTCTGCCGCCGTCCATGTGATGAAATCCCGCACCGAATGCTGTCTGCCCGTCGCGATGACATAGTCCTGAGGCGTGTCCTGTTGCAGCATCATCCACTGCATGCGCACATAGTCCTTTGCGTGCCCCCAGTCGCGCAGCGCGTCGATATTGCCCATGTAAAGACAATCCTCGAGGCCCAGCGCGATATGCGTCAGCCCGCGCGTGATCTTGCGGGTGACAAAGGTTTCACCGCGCCGCGGGCTTTCGTGGTTAAACAGGATGCCGTTGCAGGCGAACATCCCATACGCCTCGCGGTAATTCACGCAGGTCCAATAGGCGTAAAGCTTCGCCACCGCGTAGGGGCTGCGTGGATGAAACGGCGTGGTTTCGGTTTGCGGGGTCTGCTGGACAAGACCGTAGAGTTCGGATGTCGAGGCCTGATAGAAGCGCGTCTTCCGCTCTAACTTCAAAAACCGGATTGCTTCGAGCAGGCGAAGGGTGCCCAGCGCATCGACATCTGCGGTATATTCGGGGGCTTCGAAACTGACGGCCACATGGGATTGCGCGCCCAGATTATAGACCTCGTCTGGCTGCACCTCGGACAGGATGCGGGTCAGGTTCGAACTGTCGGTCAGATCGCCGTAATGCAGCTTGAAGCGGGCGTTGTCGGTGTGCGGATCTTCATAAATGTGATCGACCCGGTCGGTGTTGAACAACGATGCGCGGCGTTTGATCCCGTGCACCTCATACCCTTTTTCCAACAGTAGTTCGGCCAGATAGGACCCGTCCTGCCCTGTCACCCCGGTGATTAACGCGCGCTTCGTCATGCAAACCCCTTACGATTCGTAAATGTGCTGTTAACCAAGAGGTGCCGTTGAAAGCGCTAATAAATATTTAACGGTCGCACGGTGCCTGAAGGGATCGTCAACGATAGGACCCAAATACTGCGCGCGATTTCATCAATTGCGGAAGGCGCATTTCTCCATGCCAGATCAAACACCAAACCTGTCCCTGCCATTCATCATGCCCGCGCAGGCGCAAAAACATGTGACCCATAACGAAGCGATCGAGTTGCTCGACATGATCGTACAACTGACGCTTGAGGGCACGGATGCCACAACACCACCCGGCAGCGCCAATGAGGGCGACGCATGGGCGCTGGGTACCGGCGCAACCGGTGACTGGACCGGACAGGACGGTATGATTGCCACATGGCGTGGCGGTGGCTGGCTGTTTGTCGCGCCGCGTGACGGTTGGCGCGCGTGGGTGCGCGGTGCAGGTGAATTACAGGTCCTGACGGGTGGTGTATGGGTCGCACAGGACGGCGCAGACTTGCAGAATCTGCCAGGCGTCGGGATCAACGCGACCGCGGATGCAACCAATCGGTTGAGCGTCAATGCCGCCGCGACGTTGTTGAACAACGACGGTGCCGGGCATCAGGTCAAGATCAACAAAGCCGCAGCCGGGGATACAGGGTCACTTCTTTACCAGACCGGATTTTCCGGACGGGCTGAGATGGGTCTGGCCGGAAACGATGATTTCAGCGTGAAGGTCTCGGCGGATGGGGCCACCTGGTTCACGGCGTTGACTGCCAGCAGCACGGACGGCCATGTGCAGATCGATCAGGTCTTGCGTCTTGCGCCGGGCACCGCACCAGTCAGCCCCGCAGCGGGGGATATCTATTTTGATGATACGGCGTCTGTGCTGCGCTGCTTTGACGGCACCGTTTGGCAGGACCTTTTTTAGGATCGGTCACATCTCAGCAGCCATGATTTGAGCGTTTTTACCCGCGCTGACAACACCCCCGGCGAATGAATGATGTAATAGCCGAACCTCTCGCGTTGATGTTGCATCAACGCGACGAGCCTGCCGGTGGCAAGATCATCCTCGATCAAGGCGCCTGCCACGACGGCGACACCGCCACCAGCGCGGACACCCGACAATAGCATGCTGCCGGTGGCCACCACATTGGCCTGACAACAGGCCATATCCAGACCCGAATCCTCGACCCATTTTTGCGCTTCGCGGTCTGCGGTCTGAAAAAGCCACGGTAAATCATAAAGATCACTCAACTGTTTGACCTTCCGCCCGTTCAGCAGCGATGGGGCGGCCACGACCGTATAGTTCGCCGCGACCAGATGGGTCGCCTCGACACCCGGCCAGTCGCCCTGTCCATACCGAATGGCCAGATCGAATCCGTCCCGGCGCAGATCGACAAGCTCCATACTGGGGCTGATAGACAGCGAAAAACCCGGATGCTCTGCCCAGAATCGTGTCAATCGGGGCATCAGCCAGTTTTCCGCAAAGCTGGGGGTCACAGAAATCGTCAGCGGGCGCGCTTCGATATCTGCAGTGGCCGCTTTAACCCCGTTGACGATTTGGGCAAAGCCAGCAGTCAGCTCAGTCGCAAGCGCCGCCCCGGTTTCGGTTGGGGTCATGCCACGGCCATCTCTGACCATCAGCACCGTATCAAGATGCGCCTCGATCGTGCGTACATGTTGCGCGATGGCGGCATGGGTCACGTTCAGTTCCTGCGCCGCTGCCGAATATGAGCCCGTCCGCGCTGCGACCTCGAACGCGCGAAGTGCTGCGAGTGATGGAATATCACGCCAGTTCATATGAAAGCTCAGCTAACATATCGAAAATCATACAGACTCGCTTGGCTACTTCAAGGCGCGTAGTTTCTTCTTACCAGCTTCATGAAAGGAAAAGCCATGCTAACAATTATTGCCGATGCCATGCTGACTGCAACCCGTCGTGAAAGGTGGTCTGCGCCTGATCATTGGAAAACCGGTCGGCCCGCAAGAGGTCAAAACCAGCACGACCGCGAAGCCGCATATTGGCGTCGGCGGCTGCAGCGTGAAACCGGGCTGTGGTAAGGCACAAAACCGAAATTAAATTATGCAGATAGCACGGGATCAGTCATGACCCCGTGCTTTTCCTTTTCAAACCTATACTGTCTGACAGATTGGGAATTCCGGGGCGTCACGACTGGCCAAGCGAAAGTGTCGGACCATATGCCCAAAGTAGCACAGGATTCTTGCGGCAGAGTGCTTGCGGCACCATACCGCCTCTGCTACATCGCGCAGGATTTTGCCGCTCTCGTGAAAACGAGGGCAAAACAACTTGTCCATTCGCTGCCCTGTCACTCCAGGTGTTGCGGGTCTGGACCCAAGACATCGGAAGGCGACACGTGTCCGAAACTGCTGGTATTTCAACAGGCATCGCTTCGCGCTATGCGACTGCCGTGTTCGACCTCGCCAAAGAAGGCAAGGCGATCAAAGCTCTCGAATCAGATGTTGCTGCACTAGACGCAGCCATGACCGACAGCGCCGATTTGCGCACTTTGCTGACCTCACCGCTTTACAGCCGGGAAGAACAGTCAGCCGCAATCGCAGCGATTGCGAAGAAAATGAATCTTTCGGACACGACAAGCAATTTACTGGCGCTGCTGGCAAGCAAGCGCCGTTTGTTTGTGATGCCGCAACTGCTGACAGTCCTGCAGGACATGCTTGCAAAAGAGCGTGGCGAAGTGACCGCCGAAGTCACCACCGCCAAAAAGCTGACAAAAGCGCAGGCAGACAAGTTGGCAAAAACACTCAAAGCCCAAGTGGGCAATGACGTCACCATCAAGGAAACCGTCGATGAAAGCATCATTGGCGGTCTTATTGTTAAAGTGGGCTCAAAGATGATCGACACGTCGATCGCCTCCAAGCTCAACGCACTCCAGAACACTATGAAAGAGGTCGGATAAATGGCGATCCAAGCGTCTGAAATCTCTGCGATCCTGAAGGACCAGATCAAGAACTTCGGTCAAGAAGCCGAAGTGGCCGAAGTTGGCCGGGTACTAAGCGTGGGGGATGGTATCGCCCGCGTGTATGGTCTCGACAATGTGCAGGCCGGTGAAATGGTCGAATTCCCCGGCGGTATTCGCGGTATGGCCCTGAACCTTGAATCCGACAACGTGGGTGTTGTTATCTTCGGTTCGGACCGTGACATCAAAGAAGGCGACACCGTCAAGCGCACCAAATCCATCGTGGATGTGCCGATCGGTGACGAACTCTTGGGCCGCGTTGTTGACGGTCTGGGCAACCCGCTGGACGGCAAGGGTCCGATCAAGACGAAAAAGCGTGCCATTGCTGACAGCAAGGCGCCGGGCATCATTCCACGTAAATCGGTGCATGAGCCGATGGCGACCGGCCTGAAATCGGTGGACAGCATGATCCCCGTTGGCCGTGGCCAGCGCGAGTTGATCATTGGTGACCGCCAGACAGGTAAAACAGCCATCGCGCTGGATACGATCCTGAACCAGAAGTCTTATAATGACGCCGCTGGTGATGACGAAAGCCAAAAGCTGTACTGCGTGTATGTCGCAATCGGTCAAAAGCGTTCGACCGTTGCCCAATTGGTGAAAAAGCTCGAAGAATCCGGTGCGATTGAGTATTCGATCGTCGTTGCGGCTACCGCATCTGACCCCGCACCCATGCAGTTCCTTGCCCCCTATGCGGCAACTGCGATGGCTGAACATTTCCGCGACAATGGCCGCCACGCACTGATCATCTATGATGACCTGTCCAAGCAGGCCGTGTCCTATCGCCAGATGTCGCTGCTGCTGCGCCGCCCACCAGGGCGTGAAGCCTACCCAGGTGACGTTTTCTATCTTCACTCCCGCCTGCTGGAGCGTTCTTGCAAGCTGAACGAAGACAACGGTTCCGGTTCTTTGACCGCGCTGCCGATCATCGAAACCCAGGGTGGTGATGTGTCGGCTTTTATTCCGACGAACGTGATTTCGATCACCGACGGTCAGATCTTCCTTGAAACCGAACTGTTCTATCAGGGTATCCGCCCTGCGGTGAACACAGGTCTGTCGGTGTCTCGTGTGGGTTCATCCGCGCAAACCAACTCGATGAAATCGGTTGCCGGTCCGGTCAAGCTGGAACTGGCCCAGTATCGCGAAATGGCAGCCTTTGCGCAGTTCGGTTCTGATCTGGATGCGGCAACACAGGCCCTGCTGAACCGCGGTGCCCGCCTGACCGAGCTGATGAAACAGCCACAGTATTCGCCACTGACGAATGCCGAGATTGTTTGCGTCATCTATGCAGGCACCAAGGGGTATCTGGACAAGGTGGACGTGAAACAGGTTGGCCGTTTCGAAGCTGGCCTGCTCAAGCATCTGCGGACAAACGCATCCGACGTGCTCGACATGATCACCAAAGAGGATCCAAAGATCAAAGGCGAGGCTGAAGAGAAAATCAAAGCTGCGATCAACGCATTCGCCAAAGATTTCGCTTAATCCTCGGACATAGGAGCACCTTATGCCCAGTCTTAAGGACCTAAAAAATCGGATCGAAAGCGTGAAATCCACGCGGAAGATCACAAAGGCCATGCAGATGGTCGCGGCTGCAAAACTGCGCCGCGCCCAGGATGCAGCCGAGGCATCGCGCCCCTATACAGAACGGTTCAACGCCGTAATGGCGGGGTTGGCGGCGTCTGTTGGCGGGTCAGATTCAGCGCCGAAATTGCTGTCCGGCACGGGCAGCGATCAGGTGCAGTTGCTGATCGTGATGACCGCAGAACGCGGACTTTGCGGTGGCTTTAACAGTAACATCGCCAAACTGGCCAAAACCCACGCGCAAAAGCTGTTGGCGGAAGGCAAGACCCTGAAAATCGTCACTGTCGGCAAAAAAGGCCGCGACGCGATGAAACGGGATTTGGGCAAATACTTTGTCGACCATGTCGACCTGACAGATGTGAAACGTGTCGGGTATGCAAACGCCCAGGACATCGCCAAGGGTATTCTTGCCCGCTTTGATGCAGGCGAATTTGACGTGGCGACGATCTTTTTCGCGCGGTTCGAAAATGTTGTGACACAGCACCCGACCGCACAACAGATCATTCCTGCCAAGTTCGAACAGGCGGATGACACGGAAGCGACACTGTACGACTATGAGCCCGGTGAAGAGGAAATTCTTGCTGATCTGCTGCCGCGCGGTGTGGCCACGGCGATTTTCAGTGCGCTGCTGGAAAACGCGGCATCCGAACAGGGTGCGCGCCAGTCTGCGATGGATAACGCAACACGCAACGCCGGTGAGATGATCGACAAGCTGACTATCGAGTTCAACCGCTCGCGTCAGGCCGTCATCACCAACGAGCTGATTGAAATCATTTCGGGCGCGGAAGCGCTCTAGGACCCGGAGAAATATAAATGGCAAACGCAAAAGGTAAGATCACACAGATCATCGGCGCCGTTGTCGACGTGCAGTTTGATGACCATCTGCCTGAGATTCTGAACGCGCTGATCACTGACAATAACGGCAAAGAGCTGGTGTTGGAAGTGGCACAGCACCTTGGTGAAAACACAGTCCGCACCATCGCGATGGACAGTACCGAAGGTTTGGTGCGCGGGCAGGAAGTGATTGACCAGGATAACCCGATCACGGTTCCAGTGGGCGACGCTACGTTGGGCCGCATCATGAACGTGATTGGCGCCCCGATTGATGAAAAAGGTGACATCGGCGAAAAGGAACGCCGTTCGATCCACGCCGAAGCCCCGCCCTTCGAAGCGCAGTCAACCGCGTCCGAGGTTCTGGTCACAGGCATCAAGGTGATCGACCTGCTGGCCCCTTACGCCAAGGGCGGCAAGATCGGCCTGTTCGGTGGTGCCGGTGTTGGTAAAACCGTTCTTATTCAGGAACTGATCAACAACATCGCCAAAGTGCACTCTGGCTTCTCTGTTTTCGCCGGTGTGGGTGAACGGACCCGTGAAGGGAACGACCTGTACTACGAATTCATCGAATCCGGTGTTATCAACATGGAAGACCTGACCAAGTCCAAAGTGGCGCTGGTTTACGGTCAGATGAACGAACCTCCCGGTGCGCGTATGCGTGTGGCGCTGTCAGGTCTGACAATGGCCGAAGCGTTCCGCGACCAATCCGGGACGGACGTTCTGTTCTTTGTCGACAACATCTTCCGCTTTACCCAAGCGGGTTCCGAGGTGTCCGCACTTTTGGGTCGTATCCCCTCCGCGGTGGGCTATCAGCCGACACTGGCCACCGATATGGGCCAGATGCAGGAACGGATTACATCCACCAAGAACGGTTCGATCACATCTGTGCAAGCGATCTACGTGCCTGCGGATGACTTGACCGACCCTGCACCTGCGACATCGTTCGCGCACTTGGATGCGACAACCGTTCTGAACCGTGCGATTTCCGAAAAGGGGATCTATCCTGCGGTTGACCCGCTCGATTCCACATCGCGCCTGCTGGACCCCGCAATTGTGGGTGAAGAGCATTACGCAGTCGCCGCTGACGTTCAGCAGATGCTGCAGCGTTACAAATCGCTTCAGGATATCATCGCGATCCTTGGCATGGACGAACTGTCAGAAGAAGACAAACTGACCGTGTCGCGCGCCCGGAAAATCGAACGCTTCCTGTCGCAGCCATTCGACGTGGCCGAAGTGTTTACCGGGTCGCCCGGCGTACAGGTGCCGCTGGAAGACACAATCGCGTCGTTCAAGGCCGTTGTGGCTGGCGAATACGATCACTTCCCCGAAGGTGCCTTCTACATGGTTGGCGGCATTGAAGAAGTGAAAGCCAAAGCCGAGAAAATGGCTGCAGACGCAGCTTAAGGAGACGCCGATATGGCAAATCTACAATTCGACCTTGTCTCGCCCGAACGCCGTTTGGCGTCGGTCGAGGCGTCCGAGGTCCAGATCCCCGGCGCTGATGGCGACATGACCGCAATGGCGGATCACGCACCAACTATCACCACCCTGCGCCCTGGCGTTCTGACGGTGGTGCATGGCGGCGGATCTGACGAATACGTGGTGTCCGGTGGCTTTGCCGAGATTACAGCGGCCAGCGTATCGGTTCTGGCCGAACAGGCGCTGCCCAAGGGCGAAGTCACGCAAGAGGTCTACGACCAGATGGTCGAAGAGGCCAAGGCCGCCTATGGCCGTGCGCAAGAGACGTTCAAGAATGAACTGGGCCCGGTTGATGACGCCGCAAAGTTGCTATCGGATATGGTAGCCATTGGTGGCCGCATCGGTCTGACGGCAAAGAACTAAGCGAAACATCCGTTTATGGAAAAGGCCCCGCCGAATGCGGGGCCTTTTGCTTTTCTTGCCAACTGCGCGGTCGATCCGTGGAAAAGCGTTGTAGGGCCACTTTTAATCGTAGGGTCGTGGTGAATCGCATCAGCCTGTTTTGTGTCGACGGTAGAAAACCAACAGCATGATTTCACTGCCTGATGGCCGACACTGTTCCGACCCCGATATTGCCGGGACCCGCAATGCCATCAATTGTCGTGGTCATGCTGCCATGGATGCCTGTATTGCTGCCGATGGCATACAGGCCCTCGGCGCCTTCGCCGTAGAACCCACCGACAAGGCTGCCGTTGACGGAAAACGTGTTGACCCCGTTATCGAGGTTTCCATCGACCTGAAAAGCGATGTCCGCGGACCCGTCAGAGCCTGCTGTCACGCCGCCGCCGGACATGTCGATTGTGCCTTCATACTTTACGACCTGCCGTAACATGGCCTCATCCGTCGTCACGCCTAAAAAGCCGGTGGCTGATCCAACAACTGGCCCACCATCAAAGCCAACCTGCAGCACCGCTTCACCTATGACATTTGCGGCTACTGTCGCGTTTCCCATGATCAGCTGCATATATCCGTCATACGTGACTGATCCCATCACCGCTGGCGCGTCAAATGCCGTTGCCCCACCTTCCGTTGCGGCGGTGTTTACGGCCGAGAAGGTCGGCAGAAACGTGTCGTAATATGCGGCGCGTTCCTCGGGGGTGACAATGTTCAGCGGGCTTGGCACAGGTGGTGGGTCAGGCGTGACATCGCCGCCACCATCGGTATCGCCACCGCTGCCGGTGCCACCCGTTTCAGCCGACCCGCCCCCACCGCCGCACGCGGCCATGAAGCCCAGCAATGTCAGCCCCGCCAAAAACCGTGCTGGCACACTGCTCATATCGCAACTCACTTCCCATTTTCTAAAAACTAAAAATGAGTTATCAGCGATTTATTAACCAAAACTTATTGCCAGATGACAGAAGTACTTTCAGCAGCCTGCCGGGTTTGCCATAAAGAGCTGCATTAGGGTGGCTGCAAAGCCAAAAGGGCATGCGTAGATTAAATAACGGTATCATTGGGATAGACCACGGTGACGTGGTTCTTTTTTCCGACTTTGAAGATGACGGACAAATGTGGCGTGGTGAGGGGCCGCGCCAATCGCGTGCGCCTGTCCGGTTTGAACAACCTTATCTGCATCCACCGCATGTACAGGTGTCTATCTCCATGTGGGATATTTCGAACAACACGAATATGCGGGCGGATGTGCAGGCGGAAAATATCACCTCAGACGGATTTGACATCGTCTTCCGCACATGGGCTGACACACAGGTTGCGCGGGTGCGCGTCGCGTGGACGTCATTTGGTGAGCTGCCCAATGATGACGGCTGGGAGCTTTACTGATAAGGCATCCGGGACGTCGCAATACTACTCTGCGGCGTAAAGCCCTTCATATATTGGCCCCAACGTCTTGTGATCGAATAGCGATGAAACCGATGTGCCGTTCCAAGTGTTCAGGATTGCCTGGGCAAACATTGGGGCGGTAGGCACGATCCGGATGTTCTTGCAGGCCTTTACCGGCTCGGTCGCCTGAATGGTGTCGGTGATCACAAGGGTCTTCATCACTGATTTCGACACCCGCTCTACCGCTGGACCGGAAAGTACGCCGTGGGTGATATAGGCGTGCACCTCTTTTGCGCCGTTTTCCATCAGCACCTGTGCGGCCTTGCAAAGCGTTCCGGCAGTATCAACGATATCGTCGACGATGACGCAGACCTTGTCCTTCACATCCCCGATCACCGTCATTTCGGCCACTTCGCCCGGCTTGCCGCGGCGTTTGTCGACGATGGACAGGGGTGCCCCAATCCGCTGGGCAAGATCGCGGGCCCGGGCCACGCCGCCCACATCAGGTGACACAACCATCACATCATCCATCTTGCCCCGGAAGTTATGCATCGCATCCAGCGCATAGATGGGCGAAGCATAAAGGTTATCGACCGGAATATCGAAAAAACCCTGAATCTGCGTGGCATGCAAATCCAGGGTCAAAACGCGTTCAATGCCCGCTTCTACGATCATATTCGACACCAGCTTGGCTGTGATCGGGGTGCGGGCCTTGGACCTGCGGTCCTGTCGGGCATAGCCGAAATAGGGGATGACGGCAGTGATGCGGGCGGCAGAGGAGCGGCGCAGTGCATCTGCAATAATCAGCAGCTCCATCAGGTTGTCATTGGCGGGGTTCGACGTGGGTTGGACGATGAACATATCCTCGCCCCGGACGTTTTCGAACACTTCCACGAAAATCTCACCATCGTTGAACCGTTCGACGCGGGCATCACACAGCCCAACCTCCATCCCCCGATGCATCGACATGCGGCGGGCAATCGCGTTGGCCAGTGGCTGGTTGGCATTGCCGGAAATGAGCTTGGGCTCGAACATGGTGGGCATGAGAGGGGTCCTTTGGCAGAAGGTACGGGTTACGCGTATGTAACAGATTCGTGGCGTTGACACCGCGTAGCACAAGCGTACCGTCCCGCAAAGAATTCACCTGCCCAAGGAGTCCAAAAATGCCGCATATCGACTACTACTTTGCAACACTGTCACCCTTTACCTATCTCAGCGGCACCCGCCCGGCGGAAATTGCGGCCAAGCATGGCGCGACGATCACCTACAAGCCGCTTGATATCATGGCCTTGTTCGCGCGCACCGGCGGCACGCCACCCAAGGATCGCCATCCGAACCGGCAGGAATACCGCCTGCAGGACCTTGTACGAAGGGCCAAGGTGGTCGGGCTTCCCCTGAACCCCAAACCGATGTTCTGGCCCACCAATGGCGCGCCATCGGCCTATGCGATTATCGCCGCACAAAACGCTGGTGGTGATGTGGCGGGGCTGGTCCATGCCTTTGGCGCGGCCTGCTGGGCCGAGGAGCGGGATATCAGTCAGGATGATGTGGTGCGCGATTGTCTGGAAAAGGCGGGCTTTGATCCGGCTTTGGCGGACAAGAACATGCTGACCAGCGCGGATACGTTTGCCAAGAACCTTGAAGATGCGGTGAATGCGGGTGCCTTTGGCGCGCCGTTCTTCATCACAGATACCGACCAGCGGTTCTGGGGCGAAGACCGGATTGATGATCTGGATGCGTATCTATCCGGCAAGATTTGATGCGCGATATCGCGGGACATGCGGTTCATCATGTGACGGTAGGCACAGGCGCCCCGGTCGCCATGATCCATTGCGCATTGGCCAAGCATGACCGGCTGCTGCCCTTGGCAAAGGCAATTGGCGGGCAGGTGACATTGTTCGACATGCCCGGTCACGGGCGCAGTGGCGATTGGGACGGCAAACAGGATTACCAGACCCTTGTCACGGATGCGGCTGCGTCGTTTTGCGATGGGCCGATCCATCTGATCGGGCATTCGTTCGGGGCGACCGCCGCCTTGCGTCTGGCCGTGGAACGCCCCGATCTGGTGGACCGCCTGACGCTGATCGAACCGGTCTACTTTGCCGCCGCCAAAGGCACGCCTGAACATGTCGCACATGCCAAGGCGTTTCGCCCCTTTGTCGGCGCGATGCTGAGAGGTGACGAAGAACAGGCGGCACAGGTTTTCAACGACCTGTGGGGTGCGACGCCGTGGAAGGATATCCCGGCGCGGCTGCGCAAATATCTAACAGATCGGATTCATCTTATTGTGGCCGGTGCCGCCCCGATTGAGGAAGACGCCGCCGGGATCACGTCACCTGAGCGGCTTGGTGACCTGACTATTCCTGTGACGTTTATTCGAGGGGCAGCGACACAGCCGGTGGTCGCAGCCATTCACGAACGCCTTGCTGCGCACATTCCCAATGCCACCGATCATGTCGTGCCCGGTGCCGCCCATATGCTGCCCATCACACATATGGCAGAGGTGGCGCAGATTATCCGCGCAGCAGATCAAGGAATTGCGTGACGCCGTCCTCGGTCATCGACCAGTCAGTGACCAGCCGCCCGATCAGCGGCTCATCCGGGTCGCCTGTCTCTGGATCACCGCTCATCACGTAATAGACCGCACCACCATCCAGCATCCGCTTATGCTCCGCCCGGGGCATCTGGAAAAAAATGATATTAGCCTGCGGTTCAAACAGCATTTCAACCGCATTATGCCCGCGCAGCCCTTCGGCCAGTTGCACGCAACGGGCATTCGCCGCGCGCGCCATATCGAGCCAAAGCCCATCCGCCAGATAGGCCTGCATCTGCGCGGATAAAAACCGATGCTTGGACAACAGATGCCCGCCGCGCTTGCGGCGCAGCTCAAATTCCCAGGCCAGCTTCGGGTCAAAGATCACACAAGCCTCGACCCCCAAGGCGCCATTCTTGGTCCCGCCAAAGCTGACGGTATCCACGCCTGCTTTCCACGTCATCTCGGCTGGTGAACAATCAAGCGCCACCAGCGCGTTGGCAAAACGCGCACCGTCCAGATGCGTTTTCATCCCAAATTCCCGGGCAGTCGCGGTCAATGCGGTGATTTCATCCAGCGTATAAAGCGTGCCCTTCTCAGTCACCTGCGTGATCGAAAGCGGCCCGCGCTGCGGTCCATGCACGCCGCGATTTTCTTCGCCCATGATTTTGCGGCGCAAATCTTCGGCCTGCATCCTGCCATCTGTTGTGGGCACCAGTGTCAGTTTTGCGCCGGTATAGAATTCCGGCGCGTTACATTCGTCTTCGTGGATATGCGCGCAATCGCTGCAAAAGATCGTCTGCCAGGGCTGCGACATCGTTCCCAGCAAGACGGAATTTGCCGCTGTCCCGTTGATAATCAGATAAACCGCCGCATCCGGGGCCTCAAAAATCGTGCGAACCTGTGCGCGGACCTCGTCCATGATCGGATCGGCACCATAGCCCATTGCATAGCCGCTATTGGCGGTAATCAGCGCCTCCATCACCTTTGGGTGTGCGGGGCCGGCATTGTCTGAGGCGAAAAACATCTACAATGGCTCCTCGATGATGTGGTCGTCCCAATCGTCTTCGTCGACCTCGAATTCGGGCAGGGTCATACCGCGCACCGACACGCCGGCTTCATGTACCGACCGGGGATCACCTGAAACCAGCGGGTGCCAGTCATACAGGGGACGACCTTCGTAGATCAGGCGGTAGCCGCAGGTTTGCGGCAACCAATACAGGTTCTTTTTGATGGTGGCCGGGGTCAGCACAATACATTCGGGCACATATTGGTGGCGGTTTTTGTAGTTCACACACAGGCAAGTGTCATTGTCCAGCAACCGGCAGGCCACCCGGGTCAGCGCAACGGTCCCTTCGTCATCTTCCAGCTTGTTCAGACAGCATTTCCCGCAGCCATCACACAAGGCTTCCCATTCCTGCCGGTTCATGCGGCTCATCGGTTTGGTTTCCCAGAACCGATGGGCCAGACCGTCGCGCGGGATGTCAGCGCACATCTGACAGGATCTTTCTTGCCTGATCGCAATCGGCGGCCATCTGGGTGATCAGCGCATCCAGCCCGTCGAATTTGAGTTCAGGGCGCAGGAAGTCCACCAAGGCGACGGATAAGGTGGACCCATAAAGATCACCTTTGAAATCAAACAGGAAGGTTTCGCAGTTTGGCAGGTTTTCCCCAAACATCGGGCGCACGCCGATGGAGGCCGCGCCATCATAGGACCCTTGATGCGGGCCGTTCAGTACATCGACCTTGACCGCATAAACGCCAAACCGTGGCGGGTGCAGGCCCGCAATGGACATATTCGCGGTCGGATAGCCCAGTTCGCGCCCCCGCTGATACCCGCGGATCACCTCACCCTCGATCCGGTGCCAGTGGCCCAGCATCGCGGCGGCATCACGGGGTTTGCCATCGCTCAGCGCGGCACGGATCGCGGTCGAGGATACATTGGCCGTATCAATGGCAACGATCGGTGCGACGGTCACGCCAAAGCCCATATCGGCACCGAAGTTTTGCAGGTCCGTGACCGTCCCTGCGCGGTCCTTGCCGAAACAGAAATCGGCACCGACGACCACATGTTTCAGACCAAGCTGATCTGCAATGATCGTCTGCGCAAAGTCACGCGGTGACAGGCTGGCAAGGGCTGCGTTGAACGGCACTTCATAGAGTTTCTCAACCCCCAATTTGGCCAAGCGGTTCGCCTTGGCCTCGGCGTTCATCAGGCGGAAGGGCTTGGGATCGTTCGAAAAATAGCTGCGGGGGTGCGGCTCGAACGTCATGATGCCCAAGGGGGCGTTGGCCGCTTCGGCGGCTTTGCGCGTCAGGTCGATGACGGCTTGGTGGCCGATATGCACACCATCAAAATTCCCAATCGCCGCCGCTGCACCGCGGTCGGCCGGATCAACAAAAACAGTGTCTCGAATAATGCGCATGGCTTTGGGTAGCGGACGGCGTAAGCCTGCGCAAGCGGCGCTTGTCAGCCCGCTTTGGCCTTAGCACAGTTAGCTTGATAAGCCCCTCAGTGATCCAATGTCGAAATTGCATCAGCAGGTACGCTATCAGTCAACCAGACCCCATTTGCAGCCAGGTAAAAGCGATGGCCTCGTTCATGCATCGCAAATGCGGGAACGATGAGGACAACCGGTTTGCCATGACGTGCTCCCACTGTGGTCGCTGTTGCCGTGTCGCGCGACAGATGCACAAACTGACGATTTTGGGGCTTCAGTCCTTCTGTCAGGATACTGTCCAGAAAACGCTCTGCCGTACCGTGATATAATTGTGCGAGAGGTTCGGTCGCTTGTAAGCCTAGATCTACCTTGATCGAATGCCCCTGGTTGGCGCGGATGGCGCGACCATCCTTGGAGAGTGCAAAGCGTTTCTTGTCGTTAGTGGCAACCGCGGCTGCGACTTGTTTTGCGGTGATCGGGATATCGGCCTTTGCAATGATTTCATCAATATCCGCCCAGCCTTCGGCATCCAGCGTCAGGCCAATCGCATCCGGTTTATGCCGCAGTACAAAGCTCAGGAATTTGCTGATTTGAGTTAGCTCTTTGTCCATGTCTGGGCGTTAGCACCAGACAGTCACCACAGAAAGTCTTTTTGACCAGTTGCGTTATTTTAGAGCATCGTCCTCAAAATCTGAACCACACCTTGGCTGAGGTCCTGCCCGATTGACAAATCGGGCAGCCCCCGACCGCCCCATGGGCGGGGGCTGCGCTAGCGCTGTTGAACAAGTATTGCAGATGAATTGGGCGGCGCTTTAGTCGAACTTGCGCGACGGGGCCAGCACCGTGGCGTCACCCACCAGCACCTTTTTATCGTTCACCAGACAGCGCGTGTTCATCGTCACGCGGCGCTTGGAATGATCGATATCGGTCACTTCAACCTCGGCCAGCACCATGTCACCGGGGCGCACGGGCGCGAGGAATTTCAGGCTTTGTCCCAGATAGACCGTACCGTGGCCGGGCAGTTGTTCGCCAATTACCGCACTGATCAATCCAGCCGTCAGCATGCCGTGGGCGATGCGCCCGCCAAAAATCGTGTCTTGGGCATAGTCTTCGTCCAGATGCACCGGGTTCCGGTCTGTGGAAACATCGGCGAACATCTCAATATCCCGGTCGGTGATGACTTTGCGCAGGGACCGGGTCATGCCGATCTCGATATCCTCGATGCAGATCGTTCCGCGCGGGGCGTTGTCCAGCATTTCCGGCTCCATTAAGTAACAAAAAATCCAGTATCAAACAGATATTGAAACTTTATTACTTTGCAGACGCAGAAAAATCAAGCGATTCTTCTAACGAAGGTGGCCGATTGTGTAGGTTGCGCTCATTTGCTGTGATTGCAGGTAATTCGTTAACGCATGGGGCTCTGGCTGGCGGTCAGTCTTTGTTTCTGACGCGGCCAGCCCGCCAGAAATGAACAAGGCATCGATGTCTTCCTGCAAAGCGCCCAGGATATCCGTGCCGATGCCATCACCGATCCCGATGATACGTGGATCGGATGGCGCAATGTTTAACGCGGCGAGCCGTCGCCGCGCGAGGTCGTAAATCGGGGGATGTGGCTTGCCGAAATACAGGCTTTCACCGCCCATTTCCGTATAAAGCGCAGCAAGCGCCCCGGCGCACCATTCGCGCACGTCACCCCGGTCCACGACGATGTCCGGGTTTGCGCAAAGCAGCTTGAGCCCCTTCTGCTTGGCATAGAGGAATTCAGGCCGATTCACGTCCACATCTGCCAGCGGATCAAAGGGGCCGCAGCAGACGATCCCTTCCGCCTCTTCCAGTGGTACCTTTTGGATATTCACCGGATCATCGATGATTTTCAAAGGCTTGAAGAAATCATCATCACGCGGGCTCTCGCCCATGAACCAGATCTTTTCGCCCACAATCCCGCGATACATGGCGGCGCGGGCACTGTCGCCCGAGGTAGCAATCGCATCCCATGCATCATCAGGCACGCCAAACCCGTTGATCTGCCGGGCCACCGAATCCCAAGGACGGGGGGAGTTCGTGACCAGCACCACCGCTCCGCCGGCCGCCCGGTACTTCTGCATCGCTTTTACCGCATCCGGCAGGGCGTGAAGGCCGTTATGCATACAGCCCCACAGATCCACAAAAGCGGCGTCATACTGACCCGAAATCTCTTCGAAATGCTCGATAATCCGGGTCATATGGTAACCTTTATGAAGGCAGCAAGACTGCGTACAGAACCTGTACATACAGCGTATGTACACATGTATAGTGGGTGCGGTTGGGCTTACACCTTCAACGCGGGGATAATCTGCTTCTTCCGGCTCATGACGCCGGGCAGGACGACGCTGTCGCCTTCGACCTTGGCGTCGAATGATTTTTCAGCCACGCCTTTGGTCAGATCATTCGGGATCAGCATGGTCGCTTCTTCCTTGAGGATATCGACCACGAACAACAGCACCTCGTCCACGCCGTCTTCTTTGGCGACCTTCGGCATTTCCTTCATCAGGGATGCTTTGCGGTCAAGCACGGTTTTCGGGGCGGTCGTTTCCAGCACGGACACCCGGAATTTCTTGCCATCGACCGCGTATTCCTTGCTGTCCATCCGCAAAAGCTCGGCGTCCGAAAAGGCGGAGACATCAGATTTGGCGGCGAACATCTCGCCTGCATATTTCTCGATATCGATCTTCAGGTCCTTGGCGAGCTTTTCGGCCAGATCCTTGTCGATCTCGGTTGTCGTGGGTGACCGAAACGCCAGCGTGTCGGAAAGAATGCAGGACAGCATCAGACCCTTGACCCCTTCGGGCATGTGATCGGCATGTTCACCCATCATCTGGTGCATGATCGTTGCCGTACAGGCCAAGGGGCGCACGGTAATGTTAATCGGGTTCTTCGTCTCAAGCCCGCCAGCCAGCTTATGATGGTCGATGATCGCCAACACATCGGCATTGTTAATGTTGTCCGGCAATTCGGCGGGGTTATTGGTGTCCACGATCACACAGGATTGGTCATTCTCCACATCCTTGATCACCGCGGGCAGATCGAACCCCCAGCGTTTGGCGACAAATTTCGCTTCGGTATTCGGATCACCCAGCAGGGCCGCCTTTGCCGTGATCCCGGTATGGTTCAGGAACCATTCCCAGATCAGCGGGGACCCGGTGCTGTCGGTGTCGGGGAATTTGTGGCCAAAAACAAGCGTTGTCATCAGGGGATCACTTTCCAAAAAGCTGAATTTGTCCTGTATATATGAGGGTCGGCGGGGCCTGTCACCCCATCGCGGTGGTTTGACGGATCGTGGGCCGACATGGTATGCCTGTGATATCCAAAAGGAGGAACCTGACGATGGACCAGCACGCATAATCCGCGCCACCCGATCCGCAGACCCTTTTGAGGAGCACCCTGACAATGGACATGTCTCGCTAACGCCTATGGGCGATACGTCTGGCCGTTCCGGCCCTAAGATCATTTAGCAAAAGGTGCATTCCATGCCCCGTAAAACACCAAAACCCCGCAAGGCGGGACCAAACCCCCTGTCCGTCACCAAGAACCGGAGGGCCGTGCGGCCTGATCCGCTGGGCCGACAGCCTGCGCGTCTGCCGCAAGGCCTGAACCGGCAGCGGCGGGACACCAAACGCCCGCCGCAATTCCCCGGCAGACAGGGCGGACGGTAACAATGCGGCCCCGCCACCCTTTGTGGCGGGGCTTGCACCATGCCGGAATTTGCATTTGGCTGGCGCGAAAAGGAGCCGTCGATGCCGAAAGAGGCTGATCTATATCCCCCCATCAAAGCCTACCTGCAACGGCAGGGATATCAGGTAAAGGGCGAGGTCGGGGCGGCTGACGTAGTTGCGCGACGGCGGGATGAACCGCCGGTGATTGTCGAGCTGAAGCTGGGCTTTTCGCTTTCACTGTTCCACCAGGGCATTGACCGGCTGGCAATCACCGATCAGGTCTATGTGGCCGTCCCGGCCGGGGGCAAGAACAAGGCGCTGAAGGCGAATGTGAAGCTGGCGCGCCGGGTCGGGCTGGGCGTGATGACGGTCCGCCTGCGCGACGGACATGTCGAGGTGCTGGCAGATCCCGGCCCCTATGCGCCGCGCAAATCCAGGAAGAAAACAACACGGCTGTTGCGTGCCTTTGACCGGTTGCAGGGCGATCCGAACGCAGGCGGTGCCACACGGCATGGGATTGTCACAGGATATCGGCAGGACGCGCTGCGCTGCGCGCGGTTTCTGGCGGTACACGGGCCATCGCAAGGGGCGACGGTCAAGGCATGGGCCGAGGTGCCGGATGCCACGCGGATCATGGCGGCGGATCACTACGGCTGGTTCGTGCGCGTGTCACGCGGGGTGTATGATCTGACAGATGCCGGACGTCAGGGGATAACGGATTATGGGGATGCGTAGGGTGTTTGTGGTTGGTGGTTTGCGGACGAAGCTGCCGTTTGACCGAAGCCGAGGGTGCCTAAACGCTTGATGTGCAATGTTATTAGGGTAAGGTTGAGCTTATGCGCTCACCTATTCATTTTTTAATGCTCTTGATGGCTTCAGCTTTCGGTCTTGTCGTGTTCACCTATGGCCTATCTGGAATGATGTACCCTTACTATGCTGGGGGTTGGCCAATCTTCCTCTTTTATGTGGCTCTTTTTCTAGCCGCTTTGATCCTTCCTATAATGGCAGGTCTAAACGCCAGATTTTTCAAAGCATTAGTGGCAGCCGCACTGTTCAACTTCCTGTTCCTCTACATTGCGCAGGCAGACATTGATACACCACGGGCTGTGTATTTCGACAATGGTCTACCAACCTTGGCGGGCATTATTTTTCAGCTAACTTTCTGTGTCGGTGTGCTGATGTTTGCAACTGGGATGTCGGCCGCTATTCGAGAGTTTGGCGAACATCTCAACAGATATTTTTCGAACTCTGAAGGGAAATGAAGTGTTCTACGGTTCGTTTTGAGACCGGTGAATTTGGGCTCAGTCCAGACATCCGCCAGACCCACCTTACGTATTCAATAAGCCGCCGACCTATTCCATCCGGGTCAGGGTCCAGCCGTCATCCTGCAGGAATTGAAGGATCCCTTCTGACCCAATCAGATGCGCCGCCCCGACAGCCACGACCAGATCGTCATGTTCTGCCACGGCCTCGGCAATGACAGGCATCCAGTTCCAGTTGCGTTTGATCAGCAGGGACTCCTCGATCTGGTTGAACATCTCGGTCGCTGTTGCTTCGTCAACGCCAGGCAGTTCCGTCATGGAAATGCGGGACATTTCCCACAAGGTTCCCACGTCCTGCGCAAAGTAACTGTCCAGCATCGCCACAAACATCTGTTGCTGGATTTCCGGGCTGGAGAGATTGACCATCAGCATGTCAATCTGTTCCTCAATCGGGCTGTCCTGGAACAGATCAAACAGGGTTGTTACGGGTTCCAGCGCCTGCATCGGAACGCCCGCGATAGCTGCCCCTTCGCTGATCATGTGATCCAGCCCCAGATCACCGGCCAACATATCCTGGGTCGCGCAAGGAGGGATCGACAGGATCAGTGACAGATACCAGGGTTGCATTTTGGCGGCCATAAAGCCGGGGATCCCCCGATCCGTGGCGGCCGCGACGATCAGCGCCCATGTGTCCTCATCAAGGATCGCTGGCAAAGTCGGACCTTCGGTGATGAACAGCAGATCGGGGTCTGTCACGATCATCTCTTGCAGTTCAGCCTCTTCCTTTGGCGTTGCCTCCAGCAAGACAAGATCGGCGGCCGCGACTTCATCGCTGATCTTGTCATAGATCGGTTCCAGCCGGGGGTCGTAGATATGCACCGTGCCGATCACGGTGATCGTATCGTCGCCGCGCGTCGCTGTCCAAAGCGTGCCTTTGCTAAACGGCATTGCGTCGGCGGTTGCGGCCAGTTCGGCCTGCCTATTTGCGTCAAGCTGGTCAAGATAGCTTGCCCCGACACATTGTGCCACGGCAGGAAAGCCGAGGCAGGTCAGAATGGCAAACGCGATAGGACGCAGTGGCATGGAAAATCCTTTGGCTTGATGCTTTGTCGTTTATCTAAACGAATACGACCCTTGATCAATCATAACCCACAGTTTGCAGGCCGCGCCATGCGTCATCAGGCGCGTCACCGCCATTCGCATGTGATGCCAACGGACCAACCCAACCGATTGCAACGTGTCAGAGGTGTCGGCGTCGCCAAAATTTGGCCGTATTTCACCCCAGAACCAGGCTGATGACGCCGACAAATCCCGCCATGAGCATCAGGCTTGCCTCGGCACCTAAAATACTGATTATTTTCATTTTTCTGCTCGAAGTCTTATAATATTGTTTAATTATAAGTTCGAATTGCGGCTAGGTTTTGGCAAAGTCATAGGGTTTTGAGACAATATCACCCAAATCGTCAGAAAGTTCGGCGGGGTTACAGATTTCGATGCGCTGACGCGCGGATTTGATGATACCCCGTTTGGCCAACTTGCTGATGGAGCGACTGACCATTTCACGATTTGCGCCGATGGAGCCGGCGATTTCCGCATGGGTCGGGGCGTTTTCGATAACCGCACCTGCAGCCAGTCTGCCATGCTCTGCCGCCAGTCGCAGAAGATAGGTGCCCACCCGTTGTTCGACCGTCAGTGTTGTCATTTCCATATTCCGCCGCGTCAGTGAACGAATACGCGCGACAAGTTCGCGCGAGATACGATCACGGATCAGCGGAACTTCATTGAACAGTTGCAGAAAGCTTTGCCGTTTCATGACAAGCACCTTGGCATCGGTTTTGGCGACAACAGCTAAAGAGCGCGGTGTGCCGTCAAATGCGGCCAACTCGCCAAAATAGGCGCCAATCTGAAAGCGGGAAAACACGATCTCGCGTCCTTCGCTGGTCCAAAACACGGCCAGCAAGGCACCCGAAAGCAGGAAATACAGATCGAAAGAGTCGTCTTCCTGATCAAAGATCGTTTGCCAGGGCCGCAACGTCTGTTCGGTGACCCCGAGGTCAAATTTATCAAGATCCGCAGGCGTCAGCCCTTCGAACAACGGGAGATTGTAACCCAATAGCTGTTCGACATTCATGTGCAATCCGTCCGACGGAATAGCACAAGACAGCACCCATATCTTGTTTTGATTACATTTGATGCAGACAGACTCATCGGGCGCTCCCCTTCACAAGGAGCGACTATAGGCCACTTTCCGCAGCTTCCAAGCCAGTAATTGGTCGCCAGATCGAATTGTCAGGCGTCCGGGGCTTGGATATGTCCTTCGCCTACATTGACTCGAACGGGCTATGCCACGGTGCGGCAACGCTGATGGCGAGTGTCGGTTCCGCATTTTGATGGGCGGTCATGCTCACCAAACTGTGGCGGGCACGTCCGGCAGGCGCTTCGGCCTGGATATCCATCAGGTGCGTGTAGGCGTTAATTGGATCGATGGCATAGGCACGCACACGCTGTTCGACCTCTGCGTCATCGCCAAGCATGTGCTTGGCCGAGAAGTAAAGCGTAAGCTCTGGTGCCGCATCGTCATCTCTTGCGGTATAGCTGAAACCCAGTTTTCGCGTTGGCAGCTCCGGCCCTGATTCAGCGGTCGCCATCTGATCTATCGCTCGGGACAGCGTATCATGAGACACCGCAGCCGGAGCCGCCAACTTGGGAAGGATCGTGCGGTTTGCACCTTCGACCACCCAGTAAATCGTGACATCTTTGGTCGTGGCATTGAATGCAAGCATGGTAGTTTTTGCGCTGTCACCGATATCATTCAGGACGGGTTTGACCGGCGCCGTTGACATTAACCCGAGCAGGTCACACGCCGCGGCTGGCAATTCAGCATATAGGATCACATCAAGATTGGTTCCGTCATGACGCAGCCCCAAACGCGCCCCGTAGCGCAATTGCACATCACCCTGTGCCGCGCTGATGACATCGCGCAGTGCGGCTGAGGGCAGATCGGCCCCCAGATCCTGCATGATTTTGCATACATCATTCACACGATTTGTCGGATCGCTTGCCGGGTCGGCGACCTCGGTCGTCACTTCCAGCGCGGCATCACCTCTTTTGAAGGTCAGCGTCAATGGCGCGCCTGTATCAGTCAGCGTGCTTGGCGCCCATTCAGCCCAGCCACCGGGATGCATGACACCGATATCATGCAGAATACGTTCCAGCACTTCACCAGCTTTCCCCTGCCTGCGCAGGTACCAGCACCAGTCCAGATCGTTCCGGGATGGGATGGCAGGCGAAAATGCAAACATGTGTTGGTGTCCTGACTGATTACGGCGGGTAACGTTCCACTGTCAGGTTTACGAATAAAGCCCTTTGACGAATGTGCCTTTTCTCACAAAGGCGGAAAAATTCAGGAATCGTTTGTGAATTTATTGCAGCAAATTCCGTGCAGAAAGACAAAGTGGCGGGCGGTTTGTATCTGCGAAAACCCGCTTGACGGTCTGAACGACCCGCGCGTTGACTGGTGCCTGCAACCCATGTGTTTGCGCCTGTTCCACGATATACCCGTTCAGCCAATCCACCTCGGGTCCGCGGTGCAGCGCATAGTCATCGGCCATTGATGACCGCGCGGTCGGGCTGATCCGCAACATGGATTGCGCGATGCGCAGGAAGACAAAATCCGGCAAACGCAGCAACATGGGCAGCAGGCGCGGGTGGACCTTGCCCAGCTTCTCAAGCCGCACATTTTCGGCCTGTGCCACCAGCAGACCTTCGGCAATGCAGGCCGCAAGAACCCGCCGCAAGTTCCGATCCTCCAGTTGCGCGCGCAGCCCCAGACCGGATAGCGCATTCAGCGCGTTATTGAGGTTCATCAGTAACTTGGACCATTGCACCCCATCCATATTGTCATGGGTAAGTGCTTTGATGGGTGTGGCCGCAAATAGCTCTGCAAATCCCCAGCCCGATGGGTCGAGGATGATCTCTCCATCCGTTGTCTGTGCGAAGTCGGCATCGCCATTACGGATCACGTTAAACCCGACCATTCCAGCCGTTACCCGATCCGCACCCAGAACGGTGCGCAGGATGTCCGGATTGCTCAGCCCGTTTTGCAGGCTGATCACTTGCGCGGCGTCCGGTGCGTGCGTCTTGATGATCTGCGCCGCTTCGCGCGTATCTGCAGATTTGACGCATAGCAGGACAGTGGTGGCGTCAGCCAGTGCATCGTGGGCGGCGGTGGCAACAGGTTTCGCGTGCAACACCCGCCCCTCCATGGCGCTGACGGTCAGCCCATGCGCCAGTGCCGCGGTCATCCCCGGACGCCCGATCAGCGTGACAGGGTTGCCAACCGCCGCAAGCATCCCGCCCACGTAGCAGCCAATCGACCCGGCCCCCAGAACGGTGATCACCCTGCAGCCCGACCCACGCGCCGCCCCGAATGGATACAACCACCCAGAAACGTGCCTTCCAAGGCGTTGTTGCCGTGATAGCCGCCGCCGCCGAAACCGGCCGCCTCGCCCGCGGCATAAAGCCCATCGATCGTCTTGCCGCCCGGCGCAAAGACCCGTCCGTCAAGATCGGTGTGAATACCCCCCAAGGTCTTGCGAGTGACCACATGCAGTTTGACGGCGATCAGCGGACCTTTGGATTTATCGAGAATCTTGTGCGGTTTGGCTGTGCGGATCAGTTTGTCGCCCAGATAGTTCCGCGCTGTGTGGATCGCCGAAATCTGCACATCCTTGGTGAACGGATTGTCGATCTGCGCATCGCGCGCCTCGATCTGCGCGCGCAGTTTTGCGGGATCAATCAGGTTGCCACCCAGCTGGTTCATTCCCGCAACCAGCGTGTCGAAATCATTGGCGACAACGAAATCCTCGCCCTTCTCCTTGAACGCCTCGACCGCCGCGGTAGCACCTTTGCCAAGACGCTCCTTGAGCACACCGCGCCACTCACCCCCCGTCAGGTCGGGGTTCTGTTCAGAGCCGGACAGCGCGAATTCCTTTTCAATTATTTTCTGGGTCAGCACGAACCACGTGTGGTCATACCCGCGCCTGCAAATCTCGTGCAGTGTCGACATGGTATCAAAACCGGGCAGGCAGGGTGCGGGCAGCCGGTCGCCCGTTGCGTCGAACCACATGGATGAAGGGCCGGGCAGGATGCGGATGCCGTGTTTGGGCCAGATCGGATCCCAGTTCTGTACCCCTTCGGTATAGTGCCACATGCGGTCGGTATTGATCAGCTCACCACCCGCATCCTTGAGAATATCCAGCAGCAGCCCGTCCACATGTTCCGGCACACCCGACACCATCTTGTCGGGCAGTGGTCCTGATTTGGATGCATCCCAATTGCGGCGCACCAGATCAAAATTCCCACCGATACCACCCGATGTGACGATGACCTGATCGGCCTTGATATCAAAACTGTCGATCACATCGCGGTTTGTCGCAGCCCCGCGCACCGCATCGTCGGGGGCGAGGATGTCGCCCGATACGCCCGCAACTTTGCCGCCGGTGATGTCGAAGCCTGTGACGCGGTGGCGGAAGCCGAAGGTGACTTTGCCTGTCTTCTCTGCCTGCAACACGCGATCCTCGAATGGTTTCAGAACACCGGGGCCTGTTCCCCATGTGATATGAAAGCGCGGGATCGAATTGCCATGCCCATTGGCAAAGCTGCCCCCACGCTCTGCCCAGCCGACAATCGGGAACCAGCGCATGCCGAGGCCATGCAGCCACGACCGCATTTCACCGGCTGCAAAGTCCAGATAGGTCCGCGCCCATTCGCGCGGCCAGTGATCTTCGGGGCGATCAAACTGTGCCGACCCCATCCAGTCGTTCGTGGCCAGTGCCAGACTATCACGCACGCGCATCCGGCGCTGTTCAGGCGTGTCGATCATCAAGAGACCGCCCAGTGACCAGAACGCCTGCCCACCGAGGTTCTGACGTCCTTCCTGATCAAGGATCGTGACGGTTTTGCCGCGTTCAAGCAGTTCATGGGCGGCAACCAGCCCCGCCAGCCCACCGCCGATAATCACCACATCGCTTTGCATGATCTGATCCTCCCGCACCCAGCTTTTGCCGATGTGCCGGGGTTGTCAAATCCTGCGGTGTGGTTCCGTTGCGTCTGTTTGGTGCGTTTTCGCAACCTCGGTCAATTCTCTCCGATGGGCGTGAAACGATCTACGGTCATTCAGGTGCGAGCATATACCCTGCCCCGCGCACTGTCTGTAGGTAGCGCGGCTGTTTAGGGTCCACCTCGATCTTGCGTCGCAGCCGTGTGATCTGGACATCCACCGCACGTTCCTGCGTCTGCCCACCGGACCGGCTCAGTTCCTCGACCAGCCGCGCGCGGGTCACAGCCTCTCCGGGGCAACCGGAGAAGATGCGCATCAACTGGCTTTCGGTCGCGGTCAGGCGCACCAGTTGATCCCCCTGCCACATCTCACCGCGTTCGATGTCATAGCGCACAGGGCCCATATTCAGCACCTTGGGCCGCACGACCGCAGGTTCGGCGGCAGGCACACGCCGCAGGATGGCGTTGATGCGCAGCAGCAGTTCCTTGGGTTCGAACGGCTTGGCCAGATAATCATCCGCCCCGGCCTCAAGCCCGGTAATTCGGTCATCTGTTTCACCTTTGGCGGTCAGCAGCATGATCGGTGTCGTGATTGTCTTGCGCAGGTCACGGCAGAGCGCCATCCCATCCTCGCCCGGCATCATCACATCCAGCACGATCAGATCGAATTCCAGACCGGATAGAACGCGGCGAGCATGGGCCGCGTCGCGCGCGGTGCTGACCAGAAAACCCGATCGGATCAGAAATTTCTGCAAAAGGCCTCGAATGCGTTCATCATCGTCAACAATCAGCAGGTGGGCATCATCAACATTCATTCGGTCTTGTCCTTCATCGCCTCGTAGTGATGGCGGGTCTCTTCGTCCATCATTGCCTCAAGTACCTGACGAAAGCCAGCCACTGCGGCGGGACCTGCTGCACGGTAGGCCGCACGCATCCTGTCGCGTTGCGCGTCAGACAGTGCGCGTTCCAGTGTTGCCCCTTCTGCCGTCAGGTGCAAATGACGCTCGCGTTTGTCGCGTGTCCCGACGGTGCTTTCGACCAAACCGTCCTCGATCAATGTGCGCAACACACGATTAAGCGATTGTTTCGTCACGCCAAGAATGGACAGAAGATTGTTGACGGTCGTACCCGGGCTGCGGTGGATAAAGTGAATGGCGCGGTGATGGGCGCGGCCATAGCCCTTTTGCGCCAGAATACGATCCGGATCAGCCGTGAACCCGCGATAGGCGAAAAACATCGCCTCGATCCCCTTGCGCAACTGCTCGTCCGTCAGGAACAGCAGACTTTGCCCCACTTGCGGTTGCAACCCTTCCGCCATGCGGACCTCCCTCGATACTGTGGATCACAATACGTCAGCTTTGTTGACATTCCAAGAATCAACTGCTAGCGAAATGCAGAAACTGCGCAAGATTATGTCCGAAACGGACCTAGTGGCGTAACAATTGCAAATCGGAGGTCGCAATGGCTGGTGCATATGATGACAGGGACGGTAAAATCTGGATGGACGGCCAACTGGTCGACTGGCGCAGCGCCAATGTCCACATTCTGACCCATGCCATGCATTACGCATCCTCGGTGTTCGAAGGTGAGCGGTGTTACAACGGCAAGATCTTCAAATCCCGCGAACATTCCGAACGGCTGATCCAGTCAGGCCGCCTGATCGATTTCGAAATCCCCTACACGGTCGATGAAATCGAGGCCGCCAAGGTTGCGGCATTGGAAGCCAACGGTCTGAAGGACGCGTATGTGCGCGCCGTCGCATGGCGCGGCTCTGGCCAGGACATGGGCGTCGCGGCAGCGCGCAACCCGGTTCATCTGGCGGTCGCCGTCTGGGAATGGGGCAATTACTATGGCGATGCCAAGATGAAGGGCGCAAAACTCGACATCGCGAAATGGAAACGCCCCAGCCCCGAAACCGCCCCATCGCAGGCCAAAGCGGCCGGTCTTTACATGATCGCCACCATGTCCAAACACGCAGCCGAGGCGAAAGGGTGCAGCGACGCCATGATGTTCGACTACCGCGGCTATGTGGCAGAAGCGACAGGCGCCAATATCTTTTTCGTCAAGGATGGTGAGGTGCACACGCCCAAACCTGACGCCTTCCTGAACGGGCTGACGCGGCAGACCGTCATCGGGATGCTGGAAAAGCATCAGATCAAGGTCCACGAGCGGGTGATCATGCCGGAAGAGGTCGAAGGGTTCGAGCAATGCTGGCTGACCGGCACCGCCGCCGAAGTCACCCCTGTTGGGCAGATTGGTGACTATAACTTCGAAGTCGGTGCCATGACACGCGACATCGCGGAAGAGTATGAAAAGCTGGTGCGCAGCTAAGCGCAGCCAGACCCATCAAAAAAGGGGCGGTGAAAACCGCCCCTTCTTCTATTGCTATGTTCGTTGTGCCTAGCGCACCCAAACTTCAACGCGACGGTTCCGCGAACGCCCGTAAGCGTTGTCGTTGCAGCTAACAGGAGCGGCCTCGCTCAATCCGACGGTTGACATCCGCATGCTGCGCAATCCGCCTGCCTCTGGGTGGTTACGAACCTGCTGCAACACCTGCTGCGCGCGGTTGCGGGACAGCTGGGTGTTGTAGACAAATTGCCCAACGGTGTCGGCAAAGCCCACAAAAATGAACTCCCGGCCTGCGTTTTCGGGACGCGCCATGTAGTCGACCAGACGATCAAGATCGCGCAGCCCCTTGCTGTCGAGCGCGAACACATCGGTCGGGAAGCGGAATGTCAGTGACAACCGGCTCGCACCCCTGAGATCTGTTGCGATCTGGTCCTGAATGTTGCGGCCAATCGACCGCGGCTGGCCGATCAAGGCGGCATTGGTCAGTCGGCCCAGTGCCTGATCATCCTCGACAATGCCCAGGCTGAAATAGCCCGATTCAGCAACGTAAGGATCGGCCGCCGGCGAGATCATGTAGTTGACCAGCTGGCGCACTTCCGGCTTGGGGTTCTGGTTGTCGATGTACAGACGAATGCGGCGACCCAGCAGGTATTCTTCGGATTTGCTTTTGAACGGAGTCGCCTCGGTCACCACACCGCAGTCAAGGATCAGATCAACGGCCTTAGTGTCCCCGATATTATCGCTGATCGAATAGCCGATGGCGCCCGGGTTATCCTGAACAAAGTTGCGCATATCGCGGCCACGGTCCAATTCGAACGTGCCCGGCGACAGGTCACGTTCTTCTCCGAAAGCCCAGTTTTCAAAGTTCCGGCGGGCGGATCCGCCATCACGGGCGCCCGGCATGATTGTCAGATTGGGGCCACCAACCTGCGACCAGTTCGTCGTCTGATCGGTGTAGATGCTGATCAATTGCTGGCGCGACAGGGCATCAATTGGGTTGGTATTGTGAACTGTCATCAAAACAGAATCGACGCCGATGATATATTCCTGCGACGCGTCGAACAGATCGCCCCGCCCTTGTCGTGCCAGTGCGTTAACCTGCTCTTGCGAGGGCGGTCCGGATGCCATGGCAATATCTGCGGTGCCTTCGACAAGGCGATCAAATCCGATTTCAGAATCGTTGGATTCGACTTCCATTACAAACGGTTCACCACCGCCGATTGGTGTGAAAACGTATTGCGCGATGTCATCGGGAAACTCGATTGGCTCTGACACTGTCGCATTCAGCAGCGCTGCGAACGGCTCCATTACCAGCGGCATCAGGTCTTCACCGACATTGTCGGACCCGACCATCACGAGATCGGCCTCAAGCCGGATCGGCGCGGCCTCTTCTTCAGGTTCAGCCTGTTCGGCGCTTGCCGGAATAGCAAGGGTTGGGCAGCCCGGTCCCTCGCATGTCACTGTATCAGAGTCTGTGGTCAGAACAGCCAGCGGTGTCTGAACGGTAAAGACGCCGTCGACATAATCCAGCAATTCGCCAGTGATCTCCATGCTGCCGCTGTTTGATCGCAGCGTGACCTCTTCGCCGCGCGCAAAAACGATCTCTGGGCAGCCAGCACCAGCGCAGTTGACGGTCGACGCATCAAAGCGAATCTCACCCAGTGTTGGTGTCGCAATGATATATTCACTGCCGTTGAAAAGCCGTAGTTCACCGGCAATTTCCATGCCGCCAGTTTTAGTGGTCAGCACGATATCCCGATCCTGCGCCGAAACCGGTGCAGCGAATGCAGACGTTATTGCGATAATCGAAAGGGCCGTTTTGGTTGGTGACATGGGTCTAAATAGCTCCATTGCCTTGTCCTTATTAACATGAAAATTACTAACCAGCTTTCATCAGCGAACACGAAGAAAGGGGCGATTCTATGACAATTTTCGCCATTTGAAGCTGCACCAAGTCCCGACAATCAATTACCGGGGTTCAGGTGTCATGGCGGAACGTCGCATACCTCCCTTGTCGCCTGACTTGTGCGTTCACGCTGATTACAGATGAAGTATATGCCTGTATTTTCATTTTCGCAACGTAGCGGCACGCGACACCAACGGCGTATGGGCATCCCGCAGGACATCTGCAGGATGCTGAATTTAGATGTCGCACTTACATTGAGGTCCGGGCTCTAATCGGCCCGATTTTCTTTTTGGCGGTCAATCCGCAGGAAATGCGCCACTCTGCGCTTTGGCGATGCCAACCGCTTGCGGCGCTGCAAGGTCAGGCTGGCGCTATCTGGTCCGGTGCCTTTTTCGATGCTGACAGCACGTCCCAGCCAGCTTTTGGACATTCTGCGTGGTCGATCCAGTATATGCTTGGTCATGGTTTCCTCCTCGGCTCTGGATGTGCAGTATAGCACAGACAGCGCAGATTCGCGCGTTTAGCGTCAGGCACATTTAACCTACCCTTTTCTTTGAAACTTTAACCATAAAAAGCATTTGTCGCATCTTGGCCCAAGTTCAGCCGATATTTCCCGATACGTCGTGCTTTGATCACAGATATTGAACATGAAACAAAACCAGATCAAACCCTCTTTCCCAAGCCGCGCCGAGGTCGATCTGCGACGCATATTGAAGGCGTCGCCGCAGGACCTGTGGCTTGAGACGATCCGCCGCACCAAGGGGGCCGAACATGATGGTCTTGTCCACTGGATGATCAGCCAGACCGGATGTGATTTCGCTGTGGCGGTGCATGCATTCTATCGCAGCGATCCCGGTCAACACCTTGATCTGCCGCGTCCTTTACCAGCACGACCCGGCCCCTCCGATATTTTCGCGCAGCTTTTGATCAACTGGGATTTGGGCTATTTCCGCACGCATGTCCTCGCCGTCGAACGAGAGGATGTTGATCCGCGTCAGCTTGTCCGGATTAATCAAAAGGTCATGGCCCGCGCCCGCGGATCGCTGCCTTTCAACATTCCGCGCCGGTTTCTGAACCCCGAAGGCGGTCTACCCTTGGATTTGCCGCCACAATTGTCACCGGATGAGGCACGGCATCTCTGGCCGTTATACGCAGAGCTGGGCCTGCGTGTGCAGCCTGCTGCACCGGGCATCCCGCGCACGGTCGCCAAGGCAAAAACACTTCTGCACAAAATCAGGATACCCAGCCGTGTAACCTAGGTCCCGGAGTGACCCGTCGCCTTGCGTTGCTGCGCCCGCTGCAGCCCAAGACGCCGTTCGCGCCAGATGATCAAAACGCCTGCCGTTATCACGATGGTGGCACCGATCAGCATCGTCCCTGTAGGCACCTCATCAAAGACGAAATAGCCGATGGTCAGCGCCAGGATCATCGAGGTGTAATCAAAAGGCGCGACAAGCGATGCATCTGCGAAACGATAGCTGGATGTCAGAAAAATCTGCCCGACCCCGCCCAGCAAGCCAGCCATGATCAGCATCAATGCAGCCGGCCAACCGGGCATGACCCACCCCCAGGGCAAGGTCAGCAACGCCAAAGCCGACGATGTGATGGTGAACCAGAACACAATCGCCGCTGTTGTTTCAGTCGCGACAAGTTTGCGCACAAAGACATGCGCAAGTGCGGCAAAGATGGCACCCATCAGGGTAACGACCGCGCCCAGCGTCTCTGACATGTTCAGCGCCGAACCAACGGACAGACGCGGCGACAGAACAATGATCACACCAACCATGCCCAATGCCACGGCCGACAAACGGAACGCGCGGACCTGTTCGTTGAGGAACATGGCCGCAAAGATCACAACGAAAATCGGTGCGGCATAGCCGATCGCCGTCACTTCCGGAAGTGGGAGCAGGCCCAATCCGGTAAAGCCCAGGCCCATCGCCGCTGTGCCCACCAGACCACGCCAGAAATGACCGATGTGGTTGGTGGTCTTCCATCCCGTGCGCAGCTCGCCCCGCAGCGCCAGCCAGCCGAAAATGATCGGTAGCGCGAAGAATGATCTGAAAAACACCGCCTGTCCCGGTGGCACCGCATCCGATGCTGCTTTGATCAGGCTGGCCATGCCCATGAACATGACCACCGACATGACCTTGAAAAAAATGCCCCGAAGCGGCTGCATCACATGTCCTTTTTTCGGGACACTACGCCGCACCAGCACCACAATGAAGCCTTTTTCGCTTGTTACCTGCTGGGATTAAGATATCCGTCACCAAACCATGATAAGAAGTTGTGTATGCAGGAAAAACCCAACGACCCGTCCAACATGACCCCCCGCGACTGGGTCCAGGTGCTAGCCAAATATCGTGAACCCAACAGCCTGCGCAGCAGCTTCGAACTTGGCGTCAGCCTGGTGCCATTTGTGCTGCTATGGGTGCTGGCGTGTTGGGTTGCGCAATACAGCTATCTTGCGGCGTTCCTGATCTCGGCCTTGAATGGCCTGTTCCTGTTGCGGCTTTTCTGCATTCAGCATGATTGCGGGCATGGGTCGTTTTTCGGCAACCGCAATGTCAGTGACTGGATCGGACGCGCGTTGGGCGTGGTGACGTTAACACCTTATGACGTTTGGCGGCGGACGCATTCGATCCATCACAGCCATGCCGGTGACCTTGATCAGCGCGGCATCGGTGACGTCATGACCCTGACGGTCGAAGAGTATCACCAGCGCACCCCGTTCGGCCGGTTCATGTATCGGGCCTACCGGCATCCGTTGGTCATGTTCGGGCTGGGGCCGACCTATCTGTTCATCTTGCAGAACCGTATTCCGCTGGGACAGATGAAGAACGACAAGAAATACTGGATCAGCGCGATGGGCACGAATGCCGCAATTGCTGTGATTCTAGGCACGATCGTTTATTTCGGCGGACTACAGGCGCTGTTCCTCGTATTCCTGCCAACCACGCTGATTGCCGCCTCTATTGGCGTCTGGCTGTTCTATGTGCAGCACCAGTTTGAAACGACGCAATGGGATCAGGCAGAAGACTGGCAATTGCATGATGCAGCGCTGCATGGCAGTTCGCATTACGATCTGCCCCCGATCCTGCGCTGGTTCACGGCCAATATCGGCATTCACCATGTGCACCATCTTTACAGCCGCATCCCGTTCTATCGCCTGACCGAAGTGCTGCGCGATCATAATGAACTGGTCGAATGCAGCCGGATGACGATCATGCAAAGCCTGAAATGTGCCAGCCTTGATCTATGGGATGAGAAAAGCCGTCGGCTGGTGTCCTTTGCCGCGGCGCGCAAGGCGCCCGCCTAAGACATCTTGACCAGACACGGGATGCGCAGCCTAGACGCGCACCGCATCCTTTAACTGATCGGGCGAGAGCGATGTCGCCCCGATCTGCGCAAGCGTGATCTGCGTTTCGTCGCGCAGGACCGACCAAAGCTGCTGCAGTCCCTCTTCGCCACCTGCCGCGATGGCAAACTGCAGCACACGGCCCAGAAAGGCAAAGTTGGCGCCCAGCCCATAGGCCTTTACCACATCTTCACCCGACCGCAGGCCAGTGTCAAAGAACAGCGGCAGATCGGGGCCAACCGCAGCGCAGATTTCGCGCAATGCGGTGATGGGCGATGGTGCACTTTCCAGTTGGCGCGCGCCATGACTTGATATCTGGACCGCGTCGACACCTGCGTCGCGCAGCGCAACGGCATCCGCGCTATCCAGCACACCTTTCACAACCAGATTACCAGGCCACATGTCGCGCAGACGTTTCAGGGTGCCCCAGTCCGCTTTGGCGCGGCTTTCGGTCCGGTCAAAGTCAAATCCGGGCATATCAAAATTCGCCATCTGCGGTTTGCCCGCCAATAGTGAAGTTATCGACCAACGCGGATGCAGCGCAAAGTCAACGAACTGCTTTGGCCCGATCCGGAACGGCATCTTGAAACCATGGCGCAATTCACGTGGGCGGCGCCCCACCTCTGGCACATCGACGGTCAGTATGATTGTTTCATAGCCAGCGGCCTTGGCCCGTTCGACCAGTTTGAACGTGCCGGTCCCGTCACCGCTGAAATAAAGCTGAAACCACGCATTGCCTTCAGCGGCTTCGATCAACGGTTCCATCGCGGTTGAGGCGACAGTTGACACGCCCAGTGGAACGTTTTCGCGGGCAGCAAGACGTGCCAGCATCAGGTCGGCACAGGGGCCGGACAGATTGCACATACCCATTGGGCTGATGCCAAAAGGGGCTTTGGTCGGCTTGCCGAATAGATCGACGGCAATTGAACGGTTGCTGACATCGCGCAGGATGCGGGGCCGGAATTCCAGCGCATCAAAGGCTGCGCGATTGCGCACGGCCCCTGTTTCCTGACCTGCGGCCCCGTCAATGTAGTCGAACACCATCCAAGGCAGACGACGCCGCGCGATGCGCCGCGCGTCTGCGCTTGAATGGATTTGCACCGCCATCGCTTAGCTGGCGACCGCGTTCATGAACCGGTCGCGGATGACGACGGGATCCTTGGTGATGACAGGCAGCTTGATATTGCCGCTGTCACATTTGCAGACGATCACAGTCATCTTGCGGTCATCGATGGCCTTTTGCAGAACGGGGGGCAGGTCCCGGTCCTGCACCTCGATCACGTTGTCGCACCCACAGGCAGACGCCACAGCGGCCAGCGATGTTTTTTTACCAGCATAGGTCGGCTGGTCCCCGGTCGAGCCATAGGACCCGTTGTCGATGATCAGCAGGATGTAGTTGTCAGCGACATTGTTCGCGATGGTTGGCAGCGTGCCAAGATTGGTCAGAACAGACCCATCTCCATCAATGGAAATGACAGTCTTGTCTTGTGCCAGCGCAAGACCCAGCCCGATGGAAGACGACAGACCCATCGTGCCCAACATGTAGAAATTGGTGGGCTGATCATCGATCATGTGCAGTTCCTGGCTGGGCAGGCCGATGTTGCAGACGACAAGTTGGTCACGAATAACTGGCGCGATCTCGCGCAGGATTTCAGAACGGATCATTGGTCGCCATAGCCTCCCCAGAAATTGGCGTCGGTCAGGATCGCCACGGGTTTGTTGCACATGAAGGTGTATTTCAGGATGTTGTCGAATTCCTCGACGTCCCGCTGCCAGTGGAAGTGATAGGTCGGGATATTCATCTGGGCCAGCAGCGCCTTGGTGTGCACCGCCATTTCCACCTGACAGGCCACGGGTTCGCGTAGCTCACCACGATAACTGATCAGCATCGGCAGGGGCATCCGGTAATACTGGATCAGCGTCGCAAGCGTGTTGATCGTCACGCCAATCGCGGTGTTCTGCATGATGATCGCCGGGCGTTTGCCACCCATAAAGGCACCGGCACACAGCCCCATGCCTTCATCCTCTTTGTTCGAAGGGATGTGATAGATCCCTTCACGGGCTTCGACCTCATCAATAACCCCGGCAAGCTGCTTGCACGGTACGGTCGTGATGAATGAGACATCGTTGGCGACAAAATCGTCGACGATTTTTTTGTTTATGTCCACGTCTGCTGGTCTCCTGTTGGCGGCGCCGGTGCGCGGCGCGGCTGTTATGGATCGGGGTGAAGAATGATCTTGGGGGCGGCGATGCGCCCGGCGCGGATATCGGCAAAGGCTGTCGGTCCATCAGCAAGCGGGCGCGTTTCGGTCCAGTCCAATGGTCCAAGCCGCCCGTCAAAGATCGCTTGTGCGGTGTCGTGAAAATCCTGCGATGTATAGGTATAGGTGCCGATGAAGGTGATCTCCTGCAGGGTCATCCGGCGGATATCAAGCCCACCCGTCCCCTCGCCAAGCCCGATATGCGCAATCACACCACCGGGGCGCGTATGGGCAGAGGCCGTGGCCCGCGTGGCGGCATAGCCGACCCCGTCAATGACGATGTCAAACATCATGTCAGCAGCCAGATCATCCGGCGATACGGCGTTTTGACGGCATGTATTCACAAGATAGTCATGGCGAAGGGCGTTCGGCTCGACGATTGTGATGTCATGAATGCCTTGTGCAACCAATGACAGCGCGGCGCCCAGCCCGATGGCACCGCCTCCGATCACCAACGCGGTATAGCTGCCGGGGCCCAGCCGCTGTTTGGCCAGCCGGACGGCATGCCAGCCACAGGCGATTGGTTCGGCCAGTGCGGCTTTTTCGAGGCTCACGTGGTCTGGCACGGTCACAAGGTTCTGGTCCCGCATTGCCACAAACTGGGCAAACGCACCTTCGCGCGGCGGCATAGAGATGATCATACGCGTAGCACACAGATTGTCCTGCCCGGTCATGCAGGCCTTGCAGGTTCCGCAGGTCACGAGCGGGTTCAATGTGACCCTTTCACCGGCGCGGGACCCGCCGACGATGACACCCGCCGCCTCGTGCCCCAAGATCAACGGGGCGGGGCGGCGTTCGTCGTGACCCAGATAAGCATGCATATCCGATCCACAGATCCCGACCGCGGCAACCTTGATCAGTTGCTGGCCCGTCGCGGGCACCGGGTCGGGTGCATCGCGCAGCGCAAGCATCTCGGGGCCTTCATAGATCAGCGCCTTCATTTTGCGGTGAACCCCCCATCGACCATCAGCACCTGCCCGGTCACATAAGCCGACGCATCAGAGCACAGAAACAACAGCGGCCCGTCGATATCTGAGAGCGCACCATTACGCCCGACACAGGTTTGTGCCGCGTTCCGGGCCGCGCGTTGCGGGTCCGCAAAGACAGGTCCGGTCAGTTCGGTCGGAAAGAACCCCGGCCCAATCGCATTTGCGGTGATGCCGTCTTTTGACCATGCCTCTGCCATCGCACGGGTCAATTGCGCGATCCCTGCTTTGGATGCGCCATAAGTGGTACCACCCGGAAAGGCGCGTGTCGTCTGAAGCGAAGCAAAGTTCACGATCCGCCCCCAGCCTTTCGCCTTCATCGCCGGGGCAAAGGCTTGGCTAAGGAAGAAAGGCGCAGCCAGGTTCAGGTTCATGGTGATATCCCAACCTTCGGGGGTCACGGCGTCCGCAGTTTCGCGTGTATTGATCCCTGCGGCATGTACGACAATATCAGGTGTGCCAAAGGCGGCTGTGATCTTGGCAGCAATGTCCGGCAGCTGATCCCGCTGGGACAGATCGGCCGACACGGCCTTGGCCGCTTTCCCTGTTGCAGCGACCCAATCAGACAGCGCCTCGGCCCGCCGGGCAACACCGATGACCTGCGCACCCGCCGCTGCCAGAACAGTTGCCGCACGCTGACCAAGGCCCGCACTGGCCCCGGTCACGCAAGCGACACGCCCGGTCAGATCAAAAAGATGGCGCGGGTCATTCATTTGGGGTCAGGTCGAAATTCTCACCGGGGAAATACTTGGCCAAGCGCACATCGGCCGCTCGGGCATGTCCTTCCATCCCTTCAAGGCGTGAAATCCGGGCGGTTGCTTCGGCGACCCGCTTTGATCCGTCACGCGTGGACTGCTGCCATGTGACGATTTTCATGTATTTGTGCACAGACAGACCGCCAGTATAGCTGGCCGCACCCGAGGTCGGCAACACGTGGTTCGTGCCGCTTGCCTTGTCGCCATAAGACACCGTGGTCTCTTCGCCCAGGAACAGTGAGCCATAGCAGCTCAACCGGTCGCGCCACCAATCGAGGTCTGCGGCCTGCACTGTCAGATGCTCAGGCGCGTAATCGTCGGAGGTCGCTGCCATCTCTTCGCGGTCGGCACACAGGATCACCTCGGCATAGTCGCGCCATGCGGCGGTTGCGTTTTCGCGGTTCACCTCTGGCAGATCGGCGATCAGCGTCGGCACAAGCTCCATCACTTCGGTGGCAAGATCCCGGCAGTCCGTGACCAGCCAAACGGGTGAGTTATAGCCATGTTCGGCCTGCGATACCAAATCGACAGCGACGATCATGGGATCGGCGGTCTTGTCGGCCAGGATCAGACTATCTGTTGGCCCGGCGATCATGTCGATGCCAACGCGGCCAAACAGAATGCGCTTGGCCTCGGCCACGAACTGGTTGCCGGGACCGACAAGAATGTTGGCTTTGGGCAAGCCGAACAAACCAAAGGTCATCGCAGCGACACCCTGCACACCACCCAGCGCCATGATCGTGTCTGCACCACAGATATGGGCGGCATAGACAATTGCAGGGGCGACACCCACACCGGGGCGCGGTGGAGAGGTTGCGGTGATGTGCCGGCATCCCGCCACCTTGGCTGTTGTGACCGTCATGATGGCAGAGGCGATGTGGCTGTAACGACCGCCGGGCACATAACAGCCTGCCGCGTCGACAGGGATCGCCTTTTGGCCGGCGATCAATCCGGGAACGATTTCGACCTCGACGTCGCTGACGGTCGCCTTTTGCGCCTCAGCAAAACGGCGTACGTTATCATGGGCGAATTGAATATCCGCCTTCAGCTTTTCCGGCACCAGATCAGCGGCGGCTGCGATTTCTTCAGCCGTAAGGATGATATTGCCCTCGTATTTATCGAACTTCGCGGCATATTCACGCGCAGCAGCATCGCCGCCGGCTTCGATGTCGGACAAGATACCACTGACGATATCATGCACATCAGACGCATCAGACTGTGCCGTCAGCGTCGCCTTTTTAAGATACTCTCTTGCCATTTTCGAAGGGTCCTATTCGTGAAATCCATCAGCCAGCATGCAGGCCGACACCGCTTATCTGTCGATTCTTGGCACCTTTGTAAGCCTTTACATTTGTATAATGCAAGCGCTTACATTACGCTAGGTCAAACAAAGGTCGGAATACCCAAAATGGATATGCAATGAAGCCACAGACCCCAACGCTCGTTGATGTTGCAACCCGCGCCGGTGTGTCGACCGCGACGGTATCGCGCTGTCTGAATTATCCTGACAAAGTGACCGCGCGCACCCGCGCCAAGGTCATGGCCACGGTGGCAGAGCTTGGCTATTCCCCAAATTTTGGCGCCCGCGCGATGGCCACACAGCGGACCAACACGATCGGGGCCATCATCCCCACGATGGAGAATGCGATCTTTGCGCGTGGGCTGCAGGCGTTTCAAGAGGAGTTGGTGACGCTGGGCTTCAATCTGATGGTGGCCAGCTCATCCTATCAGCGCGAACGCGAGGTGGCCCAAGTCCGTTCGCTGGTCGCACGCGGGGCAGATGCGTTGCTGTTAATCGGACATATCCGCGACCCCGAGATTTACCGGTTTCTGGATGCGCAGCAGGTGCCATCGCTTGTGACCTGGACCTTCGATCAGGCGCATCCCCGCCCGTCAATCGGGTTCAACAATCGCACTGCCATGCGCGATATGGCGCGCGAAGTGCTGAAGTTGGGCCATCGCCGCCTTGCAATGATTGCTGCACCGCTGGCGCGGAACGATCGCGCGCAGGGTCGGCTGGATGGGCTGAAAGACGCGATGCAGGAATTCGGCCTGAACCCCGATGATCTGAATATCGTTGAAATGCCTTATGGCATCGAAAACGGTGCGGAAGGGTTTGAAACGGTCATGGGACAAGGCCAGCCAACAGCCGTCTTTTGCGGCAACGATGTTCTGGCCGTAGGCGCGCTGCGGCGTGCACGCGAACTGGGTCTTGATGTGCCGGGTGATGTCTCGATCATCGGGTTTGACGATATCGAACTGTCGCAGGTCACCTATCCGATGCTGACCACCGTCCATGTGCCCCATCGCGAAATGGGCAAACAGGCCGCACACGCCCTTGTCCGTCACCTGGTTGATGGCGTCCCCATCACATCGATGGAATTGAAGACCGAGCTGCGTCTGCGCGCGTCGCTGGCTAAGCCGCCTTTGCCGCCGCAACGCTGAACAAGCCGCCCATATGTTTGTTTGCCACCGCGCTGACCACAATCAGCGCGATGATCCAACCGCTTGAAACGGCCGTCCCAATACCAAACCACACGCCCCAGACGTCAAAGTTCAGCCATCCGACAAAGACCCAGATAAAGAACGCAACGCCAAAGCCCTGACGGTAAATGCTGATCCACAATGTCCAGATCGGTTGTTTGAGCGCCTGAAGAAGCGAGTTGATCGAGAACAGCATCATGTAGATCGGGAACAGAAAACCATCGACCTGCAAATAGGACGCGCCCACACGGATCACATCGGGATCATCGGTAAAGAATGACATCGCAAACCCACCCGCAAACCATAAGGTAGGTGTTGCAATCGCAGTCATGGCAAAGCCCAGTTTCCAGCAAAAGAAGACGGCTTCGCGCACGCGTTCATAATTCTCGGCACCAAAGTTTTGCCCGGCGATAGGCAGCAGCGCCCCCGTCATACCCAGGACCGGTAACAGCAGGATCTGCTCAATCCGCAATGCAACACCGTAGGCCGCAATCGCATGTTCGCCAAAACCTTTCAGCGCGAATTGCACAACAAATCCCGAAACAAACATCACTACCAGCGCCGTTGATGCGGGCAGAAGTTGTGCCGTGATTGCGCGATAGCGCGTGAGGTCTGGCACGAAGCTCTGCCGCGTAATCCCCTGCATCACATCCAGTTTTGAGATGCGGTAAAGGATAAAGCTCATCACGCCGGTCTGGCTGATGATTGTCGCCGCCGCGATCCCGTTGAACCCCATGCCGCCCCATAGTCCGGGTACCCCGAACATAAGTAAGGGGTTCAGCCCGATATTCACAAAGAACGCGACCATCAGCGCCCGCTGCATGGAAACAGAATCGCCATGCGCCTGCAAAATCCCGTTGCCCCCGTAGGCCAACATGAACCCCGGCAGCGCAAAGATCAGCCAATAGAAATAACCCGTTGCCGCGTCACGATATCCGCCCGGTTCAGACACCAGATTGATCAGATATGGACCCGCGATATAGCCAACAACCATGAATGATGCGGTGACGAGGATCCCGAAACTCAGCCCCTGCGCCACAAAGGCCCTTGTTTCTTCCGTATTCTTGCTGCCTTTGGCGTTGCTGACCAGGGCGCTGAGCGCGGAGCCAAGACCAAAACCGACCGCCATCAGGATAAAGAACGCCTGATATCCGATGGCCAGACCGGCCTGCGCCTGCGTCGACAAACGGCCCGCCCAGTACACATCCACAACATTGTAAAGCGTGGCAAACAGCATTCCGAAAGCGGCAGGTACGGCAAGGCTTTTGAAATGCGACCCCATGCTGCCGGTGGTCAGGTCATCCTTGACCACACTCATGTGTCACCGCCTGCCATCCGGCGTTCCAGATGACGCACCCCCGCCGATACGATCAGGATCAGCACAAGATACTCCAGAACAAGAATGGTGTAGATTTCCAGCGGGCGATATTCGACGACGACCAGTTCATTGGCCTTGCGGGTCAATTCCTGCATGCCGATGACAGACACCAGCGAAGACATCTTGAGCATATAGACCAACTGATTGCCCAGCGCGGGCAGAATACGGCGGATCGCCTGCGGCAGGATCACATACCGCATCGTGTCGCGATAATTAAGCGAGATCGATTGCGCCGCCTCATACTGCCCCTTGTCAATCGACTGGATGCCAGCGCGAAAAATTTCGGCCTGAAAGGCGCTATCTGACAGCGCAAGCGCCAGAACACCGGCCCAAAACACGCTGAGCGTGATGCCAGTCAGCGTCGGCAATCCGTAATAGACCCACAGGATCAGAACCAGGATCGGGACCGCCCGAACCACCTCCACATAACCGCGATTAAGGGCGCGCCATCCACGTTTTTCCGACAAACCTGGAAGTGCCACCAACAAGCCCACAATGACCGAGATCGTGATTGCCGTGACCGACAGCAAGATCGTGTAATAGGCCCCGGTCATCATGAAGCGCAGGTTGTTCCAGCCGTTCGTCGTGGTCGGATCGACAACATACCACCCCCAATTGCCCGAACATCCCGATAGCAACAAAAACAGCGGGGCAAAGATCGCAATGCGTTTCATGTCATGCCCCCTAGTGGTTCAGTATCTGTTGCAGGAATTTCGCGAACCGTTTGGATTTTGGCGCGGTGAACACCTCATCCGGGGGGCCGACCTCAACAATTTCGCCCTTGTCCATGAACACCATCTTGTCGGCGACCTTGCGGGCAAAGCCCATTTCATGTGTGACGACGATCATGGTCATCCCAGACGATGCAAGTTCGGTCATGACATCCAAAACCTCGGCAATCATTTCGGGATCAAGGGCTGATGTGGGTTCGTCAAACAGCAGAATGCGTGGTTCCATGCAAAGCGACCTTGCGATGGCGACCCGTTGTTGCTGCCCGCCAGACAATTGCCGGGGATATTTCTGCACCTGATCGGGGATCTGCACACGCTCCAGATAGGTCATGGCGCGGGCCTGTGCCTGCTCTTCCGACAGGCCAAGTACCCGCCGGGGACCAAGGGTAAGGTTCTCTAGCACCGTCAAATGCGGGAACAGATTGAACTGCTGAAATACCATCCCGACTGCCCCGCGAATTTTCTCAAGGCTGGCGGGATGATTTGTCAGGGTGATGCCATCGACAATGATTTCGCCACTTTCATGCGCCTCTAACCGGTTGATGCACCGTATCAGGGTCGATTTGCCCGACCCGGATGGGCCGCAAATGACCACACGCTCGCCCAGATGCACATCGATCGATACGTCTTTGAGCGCCTGAAACGGCCCAAAGAATTTGGACACCTGACGCATTGAAATGATTGGGGTTGCCTGATCGGGTGTTTGGGCCATCAACGCTCTTTCGCTCGTATCTCACAGACATGTGTCTGAATGGCTGTGCACGGCGTTGTCGCATGCTTTGCATTTCCAAACAGGTCAGGCACACTAGCTATCAATGATCTGGTGAAAAGGGAAACCCATGAAGTTATTTAAGATCGTCGCGACGACTGCCCTATTGGCAATCAGCGCAGTTCAGGCACATGCACAATCTGCGTTGAACGACATCCTGTCATCCGGCGTGTTGAAGGTCGGCACAACGGGCGATTGGAACCCGATGACCATGCGCGATATCACGACGAATGGTTACACTGGGTATGATATCGACGTCATGACCGCACTTGCCGCTGATCTGGGCGTCGAAGTTGAATTTGTACCAACCGATTGGAAAACCCTTGTCAGCGGTGTGACATCTGGCCAGTACCACATCACCGGATCGGCCTCTGTTTCCGCAAGCCGGGCCAAGGCGGCAGGATATTCAGACAGCTATTTTTCGCTAGTCACTGTGCCGCTGATCCTGAAAGAAAACGCAGACCGGTTTTCCAGCTGGGATGACCTGAATGCGCCAGATGTGTCAGTCGCGGCAACACTGGGCACGACCCAAGAGACGCAGGTCAAAGAGTTTTTCCCCAACGCCATCCACCGCATCGTGGAGGCCCCGGCCCGTGATTTTCAGGAAGTGCTGTCAGGCCGGGCCGACGCCAATATCACATCCAATGTCGAGGCAAACAAACTTGTCGCGCAATACGACCAGATGATGATTGTCCCGGTCGAGGAAGGTCGCGCGCCGACACCCATTGCAATGCTCCTGCCGCAGGCCGATCAGGTCTGGATCAACTATGTGAACACATGGATCGCACTGAAGCAGGAACAGGGCTTTTTTGAAGAACTGGGCGCGAAATGGCAGCTGATCGCTGAATAGGCATCCCGCATGCCAGATCGGGCCGGCCAGTGTCCTGGCCGGTCTTTTTATGTCAAGGATGAGCCAATGCTGACGATCTATTCCGAACCGGTGTCGCTGTATTGTGCCAAGCTGCGGGTGCTGTTGCGGCACAAACAGTTGGCGTGGAACGATCTGCCCCCGCCCGGCGGTTATGGATCAGCAGAGTACAGGGCTATCGTCCCATCGGGTAACCTGCCCGCGATGATCCATGATGGGTTCATGCTGGCTGATTCAGAAGCCATCGCCGAATATCTCGAAGAGGCGTTTCTCGACACCCCGATGCTACCAGACACGATCAAGGCCCGCGCCAAGGTTCGCGAAAAGGGGCGGCTGCATGATACGCGGCTGGAACCCGCCCTGCGGCAGCTTTACCCGCATGTAGCCTATGAGACACGCGACCCGGAGGCCGTTCTTGTCGCCGCCGCTGCAATCAACAAGGCCTTATCATCCCTGGACCTACTGCTTTCACTGGAAGACCTGCCAAAGGGGACGCTGTGGCTGTGTGATTGCGGGTTTGCCGTGTGCTTTGCATGGATCAAAGCGTTCGAGACTGCGTTGAACCTGCCGGTAAGCTGGCCGGACCGGGTTGTTGCATATGACCGGCATCTGAACACCTTTCCAGCCGTGCAAACCGAACTTGCCGCCTATGCCCCTGCCATGGCGGGTTATCTGAAAAAGGCCGACCCCCCGGTTTCCCGACAGAAATAATCAGATTGCCGCACAAGGGCAAAACAGGCTAATCGAAACGGATGAGCATTCAGGTCCTTCAAAGGCGATCCTTGCGCGGTTTGGCGACGCCCGCAATCTATGGCCTTGTCGGTTTCGTCACAGCGCTTTGTATCCTGCCGCATCTGGGCGTTTTGGCCGCCGCGCTGACCGGTTCAATTGACACGCTGCAACACCTCGCCGGGACGGTGTTGGCCCGCTACACCTACACCACCTTTGCGTTGCTGATCATCGTAATGACGTGCAGTGCGGTGATCGGCACAGGGGCCGCATGGCTTGTTACCATGACCGAGTTTCGAGGGCGGCGCTGGCTGGAAATTGCGCTGGCGATCCCGCTGGCTTTTCCTGCCTATGTGCTGGCGTATGGCTACACGCATGTCCTTGACCATCCCGGTGTCGTCCAATCAACCTTGCGCGACGTCATGGGTTGGGGGCCGCGGGATTACTGGTTCCCCGAAATCCGATCACTCGGCGGGGCGGCCGCGATGCTGACACTGGTGCTGTACCCTTACGTTTACCTGCTGGCGCGGGCGGCCTTTACTGCCCAAGGTGCAACCGCATTTCTGGCCGCCAGGGTGCTGGGCAAATCCCCGTTCCGGGCGTTTCTGACGGTGTCCTTGCCGATGGCGCGCCCGGCCATTGCATCTGGCGTCATGCTTGTCGCGATGGAGACCATCGCGGATTTCGGCACGGTCGCCTATTTTGGTGTGCAGACCTTTGCAGTCGGTATCTACACAAGCTGGTTCACGATGGCGGATCGCGCGGCGGCGGCGCAACTGGCCTTGGGCCTGCTGGCCTTCGCATTGCTGCTTGCGTTTCTTGAGCGTGCCAGTCGCGGCGACGCGGCCTATACCGATGGACGCAAAAAGGCCCCCATGCAACGGATCAGGCTGAACCGCAGGAAACAGATCGGGGCCTTTGTGTTTTGCTTTCTGCCTGTCGCCCTCGGCGTGCTGGTCCCCGTGATTACCCTTGGCATCATGGCGCTGGGATCAGAGCAGAACCTGCTGAGTCCGCGCTACCTTGGGTTTATCAGAAACTCGGTCACGCTTGCAGGGATCGCGGCCGTGTTGACGGTACTGGCGGCATTGATGCTGGGTACATTGCATCGGGTTCAGGCAACACGGCTGACAGCCTTTTCGCTTTACATGGGGCGGATCGGCTATGCGGTGCCCGGTGGCGTCATCGCGGTGGGATTGCTGGTACCTTTCGCCCTGTTCGACAACACGCTGGACGCATGGATGCGGGCGAATTTCAACATCTCAACCGGGCTTTTGTTCACGGGGTCGATCTGGCTGCTGATCAGTGCCTATATGATCCGTTTTCTGGCTGCCGCCATCGGAGCCTATGAAGGGGGGATCGCCTCGGTCGGGCCGAATATGGATGCGGCAGCGCGGACATTGGGGCAGGATATGCCCGGAATGGTGCGACGGGTTCATATGCCGATGCTGCGGACCAGCCTGTTGACTGCGGGATTGATCGTTTTCGTTGACGTGATGAAGGAACTGCCCGCCACGCTGATCATGCGACCGTTCAACTACGACACACTTGCGGTGCAGGCGCATCGCCTTGCCTCTGACGAAAGATTAAGCGGTGCGGCGGTGCCCAGCCTTGTGATCGCGGCCATCGGGCTGATCCCGGTGATCCTTTTGTGTCGTCGGATTGGGCGCGAAGGCCAATAAATAGGGGGGCGCAGCTGTCGCCGCACCCCCCGGGCTGGGTATGTCGTAGGGGACTTACTCCCAACCAACCTCGTTGAATATGACCTGTGCGGCAGGCAGGTTCTTGGCGACAGCGCTCAGATCCACCGCGTCGGGGCGGAACAGGCCAAGGGCCGCAACAGAGGGGGACAGGCCCACACCAGGCACGCCGGGATATTCGTCGTTGCCGGCGCTAAAGTATTGCTGCGCCTGATCCGAAGCCAGATATTCAAGGAAAGCGATCGCATTGTCGCGGTTGGGTGCATTTGCGGCCACACCACCACCCGACAGGTTCATATGTGCGCCTTCGGCATTCTGCGCGGGAAAGACCCACCCGATATTGGTCAGCGCGTCACCGTCCAGCCCGTCGACATCTTTGCGCAGCGCGCGGGCAAAGTAATAGGTGTTCGAGATCGCGATATCACATTCGCCTGATACCAGACCGCGCAACTGGTCGGTGTCACCACCCTGCGGGGCGCGGGCAAAGTTGTTCACAACACCCTGCGCCCAGCCTTTGGCGGCCTCTTCACCATGGTTTTCAATCACGGCGGACAGCAGCGTTTGCGAATAGACGTTTGTTGAGGACCGGTGGCACACCATGCCCTCATAAGCCGGATCAGCAAGCGATACGTAATCCGTAGGTGGGTTGGTTACGTCATTTTTGTCGTAAAAGATGATCCGCGCACGCTGGCTGAAGCCAAACCATTGGTTATCGGCATCCTGCAGCGCCTCGGGGATACGGGCTTCGAGGATTTCGCTATCAATGGATTGCAGGATACCCGCTTCCTTTGCGCGTTCCAGCCGGGATGTGTCGACCGTCAGCAAAACGTCGGCGGGTGAATTTGCGCCTTCTGCTTCCATCCGGGCAATCAACTCATCCGCGTTGCCTTCGATGCGATTGATCGTGATTCCGGTCAAATCGGTAAAGTCGGAATACAGACGTTCATCAGTATCGTAGTGGCGGGACGAATAGAGGTTCAATACGCCATCCGCGACAGCCGTTGTCGCAAGGGTTGAGGCAGTCAGGGCAAGAATTGCCCTTGTTTTGAGAGAGTTCATCCTGTCGAATCCTTTTATGAGTGTTTTACTCAGGAAACGGTTTTAGTCGTTTCAACGGGGCTGTAAACCTTTTCTGATAGAAATTGTCAGATAACTGCAAACATTTGAAGCCAACACGCGCGCCGACAGACCAGACCCAGCGTAAACTGTGCCAGGTGTCTTGCTGCATCATGGTAAAGCAGCCAATTCTGATCTGTTGGATGCCAGCGCGCAGGCCGTCTGTGCGCTTTGTTCAAGCGCCGATTTATTTGTCTGCAAACGGTATTGGCTTTTTCCAACGCCACGACCGACAACGTCCGTACGGCTTCACCTGTTGGGTCTGTAATGTGACGATCCGGGTCAGTGACGTTTCGAACTAACGCTGCTTCCCGCACTGGGAACTGCACCGCACCCCTCGGATTGCTGGATACCTGACAAAAATCCAAGGATCTTTTCCTTATCCACTGGTTTGGCCAGCAGACGAAGTGACAGATCGGCACAGGCCTGCTGCAATTCTTTGCTCCGATCCGCCGAGATGATCGCGGCCGGCACTATCCCATGTCGCGCACAGAGGTCACGATACAGATCAAGACCAGACGCCCCCGACCCAAGCTGGTAGTCGAGCAACAAAACGTCGGGCACCAATTGTATCTCGTTCAGCAAATCAATGGCGTCTTGGGCGTTATGGGCCAACAGCACTTCGGCACCGTGGCTTTCAATCATCAATGTCATGGCGTTGGCGAAAGCGATGTCGTTTTCAGCAAGCAGAACAATCATGCCATCAAGCGCGTTACCCCAGTCCGCAGCCACCTTACGCACCCCACGGCCATATGTCTGACAGGTTTCAGCAATGGGAATATTAATCGAAAAGCAACTGCCCCTGCCAACACGGGACCAAAGGCTCAGATCGTGGTTCAACGCTTTGGCCGCACGTTCAACGATGGCCAGCCCAAGTCCAAGCCCATCGTTCTTGTTGGGCTGATCGAGACGTTCGAATTCTTGAAAGATGGTGGCGCGATCCCCTTCGGCAATCCCAGGACCGGTATCCCATACCTCGATCCGTGCAGATCCACCGTTGCGGCGTACGCCAACAATGACCCGGCCTGTCAGCGTATATTTCACGGCATTTGCAATCAGATTCTGTATGATCCGGCGCAGATAACCGGGATCGCTGACGACGCTCAGGCTGCTGTCGACAATCGTCAGGTCAAGTCCCTTGTTCTGCGCGACCGGCGTCAGCTCATCACGCAGTGGCGACAGGATCGCAGACAGTGGAACCGCTCGAACATCAAAAGTCGCCTTGCCGGCATCAAGTTTCGAGATATCAAGCAACGCCTCGATAATATTCTCGACACCCAACAGCGCATTCTCGGCCTTTCCCAATACCGCAAGCGCGCCGGGGTCCTGCAATTGATCCGACAGAGATGACATGAACAACTTGGCCGCAGACAGGGGCTGCAGCAGGTCGTGGCTCGCGGCAGCGACAAAGCGCGATTTCGATGCGTTGGCACGCTCCGCCTCGGCAAGCGCCTCGCCCAGTTCTTCGGTTCGGGCGATCACACCGCGTTCCAGTGTTTCGTTCATTTCGGATAGGACGCGCGCCGCCTCGCGTTCGGCGGTGACATCTGTGAAACTGATGACAAAACCCCGATCCGGCATTTCCTGACCGAACACACTTAGCGTTTGATCATCGCCGCGCGTGATCTCAAACGCGATGCGGCCGCGGCGGGACCGCTTGTTGGCCCAGTTGATCAAGCGGCTGTGGTCAAAATCGCCGTGAAAAGTCAGTTCATTCTCAAGCTTTTTCAGCAGTTCGGAAAACGGCAGATCCTGAATGCCCGGCGTCGGCGGAATCGCCAGAATACGATTCATCGTCTTGTTCCAGCCAACCAGTCGGTTGTTATGGTCAAAGATGCACACACCCTGGTTCAGGTGGTCCAGCGTGGCTTGCAGGATTTTGGCCTGCCGATCGAGCATCTTGTCACGCTCTTTGCGTTCCGAACGCATCATGTCAGTGACGTCAGTCTGCAGAATTACAGTACCACCGCGCGCGGTGCGATGTTCACTGATCTGCAACCAGCGATTCCACATCAGACGCACGTTGAAGACGACGTGATCGCGGCTGTGCCGTGCCAGCCGTTTGGATGCCCAATCCTCGGGCGTTTGTCCCTCAGGGATCGCCAGATGCTTGCTGCGCGATATCAGACCAACATAATCGTTGAAATGAAGCCCCTCGAACAGGTTCTCGGGAATATCGGCAATGTCACGGCAAAACCGGCTGTTGAACAAGACCAGCCGTTCATCATGATCAAAAAGCGCAAAGCCTTCGTCGATCGTTTCAATCGCTTCGGTGATATTCGCGCGCGCGCGTTCGGTCTCGACATTGGCCCGTTCAAGCTGGGCGTTAGACTCTTGCAGCAGATCAAGCGTCCGTTCGAGTTCCTTTGTACGTTGTCTGACCTGGGTTTCCAGCAACGCCGCACGTTCGAATTGCTGATAGGCAAGCCCGGATTGATCGCTTTTCTGTTCAACCCGGCGCATCAGCGATTGGGCAATCTGGACCAGCTTTTCATTCTGCCGCTCAATCGGGTCATTTTGATTGATGATCGACATGGGGCTAGACGGCCTCTTGCCGATAAAAGGCAACGCCTGTCATCGTCTGATTGACGTGCAAGGGCCCGATCTGTTCACCATATGTGGAAAATCCGGTCACGTTGTATTGCGCCAGAACGTCAGACAGATCGCGCGTCATCTGCATCTGTTCGGCTTCGATCCGGCGCAGGATACAATCGCAGCCGATGATTTCGGTAAAGCCGCTGGTACGGGACAGTTGCTCCAACTTTTCGCGCAAATGGGTGACCATATTGGCAGGCTCGGCGACCGTCAGAACCATACCTTCGTCGATGGCCGAGAAGAACACCAGCTCTCCTGCTTCGTTGACCTGCTGGATCGCGCGCACATGGTGATCGCCACCGATACGCACGACCACCGGATGCGAGGCAAAGGTGAACCGATCAAGCTGATCGGGGTCCTTGCCCACGATCCGGGCATATTCGCGGGCGGCAGGTTCCGCATTGATTGATTTGACGATCCGCCGCTCGGGATCGGCATCTGTGACAACCATCTGGATGTCCGAGGGCACAAGGTGATCAAGGCTGAAAACCTCTGTCCTGTGGATGCTTCGGATCAGGTTCAGAACAGCCCCGTTCGGCAAAACATGTCCGTTCAGTGCCACCATCGTCTTTTGAAAATCGGTGCCATCCCCGGCAGACGCACCAAAAAGCGGCATGTCACGCAGTGCCGGTGAAATCGTGGCCGTCAGCGTATCCTCGCGCAGCGACAGCCCGTCAACTATCAGAAAGGCAAAGCCATTCTCCATCTCGCGCCTGGTTTCCTGCAACGCGACCCGTTCTTGCGCGATGCGGTCAGTCTCGGCCTCGGCGGCGAAATCATTCAGATCGGGGAAAGCCAGAGATCTTGAGGCAAAATCGGTATCGGGAAACCCAACCGCGACGATAAGACCTTCCTGATACCCGGCCGCGCCGATTTCGCCTGCCGTGGTACAGGCGACAACATCGGTGTCCGGATAAAGATGTTCAGCCTCCGCAACAACGGCTTCGAAATCGGTTTGCGGGGTTACAAACAGCACCAACAAGGAAAGCCGCTGATCGCCAAGCTGGGCTTGCAAAGCGCGCACAGGCGCTGTTGTCCCACAGTGAACCTGCGCCTTGCATAACAGGCTTTGCGGCGACGTAAACGTCGGCGTCATTTTGTGCAGTCCTCCCTGCCAAACAGGATAGGATGCTCAATTTGAATTTGGCAAGGTGTTAAAATAGCGCGCCTCTTGCGCGACCAGAACGGCCTGCGTGCGGCGCTGAACACCCAGCTTGCGCATGATTGCCGTCACATGCGCCTTGACCGTTCCTTCTGCAATCGACAGGTCATAGGCGATCTGCTTGTTCAACTTGCCCTCGCAGATAAGCTCAAGAATACGGCCCTGCTGATTGGTCAGCGATGACAGGCGCGCCATGACTTGCGCCTGATCCGTGCTTGTCTCAGGCTCGACAAAGCCGCTGGGCGTATAGACGCCGTCATTGGCGATCTCGGCCAATGCCTCTTTGAAAACGGCGCGCCCGGAATGTTTCGGCACAAAGCCCGATGCGCCGGCCGCTATTGCACCGTTGATGATGGCGTTGTCGGTGACCGAAGACACGATCACGACAGGGGATTTGTCAGCGCAGCGTTTGATGCGGATCAGCCCGTCAAGGCCACTGACATCGGGCAGATTAAGGTCCAGCAGGATCAGCGCCGGTGCGGGCGCACCATCCAGCATGCTCAACCCGGCCTCCATACTGTCGGCGGTCTCGACCTCGGTGAATTCCCCCATCGCGCGCAGCGTCAGTTCAAGCGCATCGCAAAACAGCGGATGATCGTCGATGATCAGCGCCCAGCCTTTTGGGGTTTTGGGGCGCATGGCGGATGACGGGGTATGTGTAGCTGTCTCCATATCGGCAGTATAATCACTGGCCTGATATGCTGCCAATTCGCCAAAGGTCTAAGAGGCGAAAAAGGCGCATCCCCTCTCGGGAATGCGCCCTTTTGGCCGGTCTATCGGGAGAACTCAGTTCGCGGCCAGTTGTTGTGGAAGGCGGAATGTCCAAAGCAGACCACCCTGGTTGAGATAGTTGACAGCGCTTGCAACCTCACCACCCCAAAGCGGCACAGCACCGCCCCAGCCGGAAATGACCGTCACATATTGCTCGCCATCCTGTTCCCAGGTGATCGGCTGACCGACGATGCCCGAACCGGTCTGGAAGGACCAAAGCACCTCACCGGTCATGTCATCAAAGGCCATGAATTCACCCTCTGGCGTGCCGGTAAAGACCAGACCGCCAGCGGTTGTCATCACGCCACCCCAAAGTGGTGCGGGGTTCTGGAATTCCCAGACGATTTCGCCGGTGTCGGGATCAATCGCCTTCAGGCTGCCGATATGATCTTCATAGTTCGGCTTGATCGTAAAGCCCGATCCCAGATAGGCCGCACCCTGCTTATAGGTGATCGGCTCGTTCCAGATATCCATGCCCCATTCGTTGGACGGCACATAGAACAGCCCGGTGTCAGGCGAATGCGCCATCGGCATCCAGTTCTTGCCACCCAGGAAGGATGGCGAGGCAAAGACAACCTCGCCCCGGTTGCCATCAGCGGCCTCTGCCGGATCGCCGGGGCGATTTTCCTCGACAAAGATCGGGCGCCCGTTTTCGTCAATCCCTTCGGCCCAGCTGATGTCCTTTACAAACGGATAGGCGTTCACGAAGGCACCGTCTTCGCGGTTCAGCACATAGAAGAACCCGTTCCGGTCAGCGGTTGCAAATCGCGCGTTCCCCTCGCGATCGGTATAGGCGACGACCTCGTTCACGCCGTCATAATCCCAGCCTTCGCGGGGCGTCGTCTGGAAATGCCACTTAATCTCGCCCGTGGCCGGATCGATGCCCAGACGGGAGGCCGCATAAAGATTGTCGCCAGAGTTATCATCAAGCGGTTGACCGGCATTGCGCAAATGACTGTTCCATGGGGCCGGGTTGCCTGTGCCAAACACCAGCGTATCGGTGTCGGCATCGTACGAACCGCCCAGCCAAGTGGCCCCACCGCCGGTTTTCCACATGTCACCCGGCCAGGTCGCGTTCAGCGTCCCGGTCATGGTGCTTTCTTCGCCATTCAGTTCGCCCATATGGCCTTCGATAACGGGGCGCCGCCACACCAAATCACCGGTTTCGGCATCGCGGGCTTCGACCGCGCCGACGATCCCAAATTCGCCACCGGAATTGCCGGTGATCACCAGACCGTTCACGATCAATGGTGCGGCTGTGTAACTATAGCCTGCCTTGTAATCGGCAATTCTTTTGTTCCAGACCACATCGCCTGTGTCCTTGTTCAGGGCCACAATGCGGGCGTCCAGCGTGCCGAAATAGATGTTGTCGCCAAAGATCGCGGCACCCCGGTTCACAACGTCACAGCAGGGCAATATCCCTTCGGGCAGGCGGGCATCATATTGCCAGATCTCGCGGCCGGTTTTCACGTCAATCGCGTAAAGGCGGCTGTAGGATCCGGTGATATACATCACCCCATCATGCACGATGGGCTGGGTTTCCTGACCACGCTGCTTTTCGCCACCCAGCGAAAAGGCCCAGGCCGGCACCAGATTTTCGACATTGTCACGGTTCAGAATGTCCAGCGGCGAGTGTCGCTGCAGATGCCGCCCCATCCCGTTTGTCAGAACATCCCCTGTCGTGGCCGTATCGTTCAACAGCATTTCTTCTGTGACCTGCGCCTGTGCAACAGCAGCTGTTGCAATCGCGGCGGCCACGGCTAGTGCGAACCGTTTCATAACTGGCTCCTCCCATTTCCCAATTGAGATCATCAACGCCCACGCTGACGCCCGGACTGATCCACGCTTAGTATCCGCGAAAAGCACATCATCGTGATATTGAACCTTCGTCATACGACCATGGCAGGCTTGACTTGCGTGCAATGTCGCACCCGAAAACAAGGGCGACGCAGCCCCTCATGTTCCTGCAGCCATCGGTCATGAACTCGGACATACACAAAGCACGGTAATCATTCGCCGACATGACAGTCAGATGTGCCCGCCATGCGCTGACCTTCCCCTCGCCCGCGGATTTGCATCTGAACGGGGAACACCTTACGTTCTGTCGCATGCAAATTGTCGGTAAAACATCATGAACACCTCGCCAAAACGTAAAATCGTATCGTCCCGTCATCTTGCCGATGGCGAAGGCTGGGAAGCGTCCGAATTCGAATTTGGCCTTATCATTGCGTTCAACGCCTTTTCGCGCTGGATGGTCAAATGCATGGCAGCAGCCGGCCATACCGAGATGAGCCCGCTAGAGATATTGGTGCTGCACAATGTGAACCACCGCGGGCGTGATAAACGGCTGAGCGACGTGTGTTTCGTGCTGAATATCGATGACACACACACCGTCAACTACGCATTGCGCAAGCTGCTGAAGGCGGGTCTGATCGAGTCCGAGAAGCGGGGCAAAGAGGTGTTCTACCGCACCTCGACCAGCGGTGCCGCCCTATGCCAAAGCTATCGTGAAGTCAGGGAACGGTGTCTGATCGACGGGTTGGGACGCATGGACATGTCCGGCGATGAGCTTAGCAGCATCGCGGCCAGTCTGCGGGCGTTGTCAGGGCAATATGATCAGGCCAGCCGGGCGGCATCATCGCTTTAGCGACCCATTGCGGATGGCAGATAGGTGACGATGCCGGGGAACAGCGTGATCAGTACCACGGCCAGCAAAAGCAGAAAGAAGAATGGCAACGCCGCCTTCGCGATGCGCAGGATATCGATGCCCGTCAACCCCTGAATGACGAAAAGGTTGAACCCGACCGGCGGTGTGATCTGGCTCATCTCGACAACAAGAACAAGGTAGATACCGAACCAGATCGGATCGATCCCGACTGCCAGTACCATTGGCATGATGATCGATGTGGTTAAAACCACGACCGAGATCCCATCAAGAAACAGCCCCAGCACAATAAAGAACACCGTCAGGACGGCCAGCAGCACATAGGGTGACAGGCCCATCTCTCCGATCCAGGCGGCCAGGTTGCGGGGCAAGCCGGTGAACCCCATCGCGACCGCCAGAAAAGCGGCGCCAAGCAGGATGAATGCAATCATGCAGGATGTTCGCGCCGCCGAAAGCAAAGCGTCCAGAAAGTCCTGCTTGCCGAAACTGCCAGACAGGACAGCCAGAAGGATTGATAGCAGAACGCCCAATGCGGCTGCATCCGTCGGTGATGCGATCCCGGTATAAATTGCGCCGATCACCCCGGTGATCAGCAATGCCACCGGGATCAACCCGCGTGCTTCCCACAGCTTTTCCCTGAGCGTCAGTTTGACAGTCTCTGTCGGAATTAGCTCCGGGTCCATCCATGCCCGCACAGCAACGTAACCACCAAAAAGCAGTACGAGCATGGCGCCCGGGATCAGCCCGGCAACGAAAAGGCGCGCAATGGATTGTTCGGTTGCCACACCATAGACGATCAGAATGATCGATGGCGGGATCAGCAGGCCAAGCGTTGCAGAACCGGCCAAGGTTCCAAGGATCAACCCCTCTGGATAGCCGCGCGATTTCAGTTCGGGGATCGACATCTTGCCGATGGTTGCCGCCGTCGCGGCGGATGAGCCAGAGACAGCCGCAAAAATCGCGCAGCCCAATACGTTCACATGCAACAACCGTCCCGGCAAACCACCCAGCCACGGGGCAAGGCCATTGAACATGTCCCGGCTCAATCGCGATCTGAGCAGTATTTCACCCATCAGAATAAACAGCGGCAGCGCGGTCAAAGACCACGAATGGCTATGCCCCCAGAACGTCACCGCAAGGTTCAGCCCCACAGACGAGTTCGAAAAGAACGCCAGTGCGATGGCCGCAACAGCCGAGAGCGACAGCGCGATCCAAAGTCCCCCGGCAAGAAAAACGAACAACAGCGCAAGAAGGATCAGACCGACCACAGGATCAGACATCTCAGACCTCCTCTGACGCGGTGATAACAGGTTCGCCGCGCGCAATCGTCTGGACCAGACTGTCTATCACCGCGACGCATAGCAGGCTCATGCCGATGCCCATAACCGATTGCGGTATCCAAAGCGGGATCGGGACCGTGCCGGTGGACAGATCGTTGAAATGGATGCTTTCCGCGACTAGGACCCAGATGTAGTAAACGGCAAAGCTGGTCAGGAACGCCGCGCCGCATAAAGAGATGATTTCGGCCCACAATCGCGCCTTGCGTGGCAGGCGTGCGGTGACAAGCGATACCTTGATATGCCCCCCACTGCGAAACGTGTAAGGCATCGCCAGAAATGTCGCCGCCGCCAACATGAACCCTGAAAAATCCGCATAGGACGGAATGGTCGATGGCAGCGGCAGACCAAAGACCCTTGTGGCGAAGTTCAGGAAAATCTGCGCACTGATAAGGATTGCAATGGCCAGGATCGTAAAGGCCGACGTCCAGGCCGCTGTCATGTAGATCCGATCAAGAAAGTACCGCATCAAGAACCCTTTCAGAATAAAACCCGGTGCATGGGCGAAAGAAGCCAGCACCGGGCCCAGCTTGGCAGATTAGGACAGTTTCGGTCGCGCGCGTTACTGCCCTTGATACGATGTCAGGATCGACATTGCCGCATCCGATGCGCTTGCTTTCCAGTTGCTCAACATCTGGGCACCAATATCTTGCAAGCCGGCGGTCAGTTCGGCGCTTGGCTCCACGATGATCATGCCGTTCTCGGCCATGATCGCGGTTTTGGCGTCAGCTTCTGCGGCGGACAGGTCCCAACCACGTGTTTCGGCAACGGCGGCTGCATCCAGAATGGCCGCTTGCACATCGTCGGGCAGTCTGCGGAAAGCCCGTTCGTTCACCACAACGATGTTCTTGGGTACCCATGCGTTGATAGGGGTGTAATGGGTCACAAAATCCCACGCGGTCGAGTTTGCGCCAGTGGAGGGCGAGGTCACCATCGCCTCAACCTGGCCGGTGGCAAATGCCTGTGGAATATCGGGGGCCTCGACCTGAACCGGGGCAGCACCTGCAAGTGCCGCGAACTCTTCCAATGCCGCGTTGTAGGCGCGGAAACGCAGCCCTGACAGGTCCGCAACTGTTGCAATCTCACCATTGGTGTAAAGACCCTGCGCAGGCCACGGAACCGAAAACAGCGGCATCAGGCCTTGCTCTGCCAAAAGCGCGGTCACAACCGGTTTCTGCGCATCCCAGAGGCGTGCGGCATCTTCATAGCTGGTCGCCACAAAAGGCTGGCTGTCGATACCAAAAGCCGCATCATCATTCACCAGACGTGACAGAAAGAATTCCCCGATAGGTACCTGACCCGAGCGGACGACATTGCGGATTTCACCATGCGGAAACAGCGAACCGCCGGAATGCACCGTGATTTCCAGAGCTCCATCCGTTGCGGCTGCCACCTCTTCTGCAAATTGTGTGATATTCTGTGTATGGAATGTTGCATCACCATAAGGTGTGGGCATGTCCCATGTTTCGGCAAGGGCTGCCGTGGAAAGACCGCTCGCGACGGTCGCCGCCAATATGACGTGTTTCATGATTTGCTCCTCTGTTGGTCTTTTCTTGGCACTCTGCGGTCCCAATTACTACGTTGACAATTTGTCAGCGTTTTGCAAGCAAAGCAATAGCTTTATTCATGGGACTCAAAAAAATGGCGCGCACAGATACGAAATGGGACTTCTGGATTGATCGGGGCGGCACCTTTACCGATATTGTCGCACGCAAACCTGATGGATCACTGATCACACACAAGATTCTTTCAGAAAAACCAGAGTCTTACAAAGATGCCGCCGTGCAAGGCATCTGTGAAATGCTGGGTCTGAAGCAAAGCGATCCAATCCCCCAAAATGCGATCCGCGCTATCAAAATGGGCACAACGGTTGCAACTAACGCGCTTTTGGAACGCAAGGGCGAAAACACGATCCTGTTCATAACCCGCGGGTTCAAGGACCTTCTTCGAATCGGCTATCAAAACCGGCCCGACCTTTTTGCACTGCATATTCAACTGCCCGATCTGCTGTACTCGGACGTGGTTGAGGTGGATGAACGACTGGACGCGCAGGGCAACGTGATCACACCGCTGGACCTGAGCAAAGCACGCGAAGCACTTTGCCGCGCTTACGGCAAAGGCTACCGGTCCATCGCCATTGCGCTGCTTCACAGTTATCGCAATCCGGAACATGAACAGAAGCTGGGACAGATGGCGCACCAGCAAGGGTTCCAGCAAATCTCGCTTAGCCACGATGTCAGTTCACTGATCAAACTTGTCTCGCGCGGGGACACAACAGTGGCAGACGCCTATCTGACGCCAATCCTGAAACGCTATGTCAATCAGGTGCGCGATGCGCTTGGCCCCGATGCCGTTGGCCAGCTGATGTTCATGCAGTCGAATGGCGGGCTGACGGATGCTGACCTTTTTCATGGACGAGACGCGATCCTGTCAGGTCCGGCAGGTGGTGTGGTCGGCATGGTTCAGACTGCGACACAGGACGGTTTTGACAGACTGATCGGGTTCGACATGGGTGGAACCTCTACCGATGTGTGCCACTACGCAGGCGAGTACGAGCGCAGTTTTGAAACCGAGGTTGCGGGCGTGCGGATGCGGGCGCCAATGATGAATATTCATACCGTCGCGGCTGGCGGCGGGTCGATCCTGTCGTTCCGCGACGGTCGGTTGCAAGTCGGCCCTGAAAGCGCTGGCGCCGATCCCGGTCCAGCCTGTTATCGTCGTGGCGGTCCCCTCACGGTGACAGATTGCAACGCCGTCCTTGGCAAACTGCAGCCTGAAAACTTTCCCCATGTTTTCGGGCCGGACAGTGACCAGCCACTTGATGTGGCAACACCCCGCGCGCTGTTCACAAAGCTCGCGCAGCAGATCGCCGACCAGACCGGCGAAAACCCGATGTCGGTCGAGACATTGGCTGAAGGCTTCTTGCGGATCGCGGTCGACAATATGGCAAACGCGATCAAGGAAATCAGCATCGCACGTGGCTATGACGTGACGCGCTATACGCTGAACTGTTTTGGCGGTGCGGGTGGTCAGCACGCCTGCCTTGTGGCGGATGCGCTTGGGATGACATCTGTTTATCTGCACCCATTTGCAGGTGTGCTGTCCGCGCTGGGCATGGGTCTGGCTGATATTGTCGCGATGCGGGAAAAACAGCTTCTTGTGCCGGTTACGGACATAAATGCCATTGATGATGCCGCTTCGGCGCTGATCAAAGAGGCCGAGAAAGAAGTCCAGAACCAAGGCATTACCGCCGAGAACATCAGCCTGCGCGAAAAGGTCTATCTGCGCATGGCCACATCGCAGACCACATTGCCTGTCGCGCTCGCATCACCGACAGACATGGTCGAGGCATTTCGCAACGCCCATGAAACAGCATTTGGTTTCCGCCCCGAAGGCGACGAGATCATCGCCGAGATGATCTCAGTCGAGGCGATTGGCGCATCCGGCGCGACAGCAAGCCTGCCGAATGCAAAAGCACAAGGCAGCCAGCATGGCACCGTAGAAATGTGGTCGGAGGGATGCTCGCAGACAGTGCCGACACACAACCGGACGAAAATGGGCATGGGTGCAACGGTTCAAGGCCCCGCCGTCATCAATGAACCGACGGGGACAACTGTCGTGGAACACGGGTGGGCTGCGACATGCATTGATGGCGGCGCGCTTATCCTGCGCCGTATCATCCCGCTGGCCCGAGCCGAGGCGATCGGCACCTCGGTCGATCCGATCATGCTTGAGGTGTTCAACAACCTGTTCATGTCCATCGCTGAACAAATGGGCGCAACGCTGGCCAAAACCGCAGCATCCGTGAATATCCGCGAGCGGTTGGATTTCTCTTGTGCAATCTTTGATCCTACGGGCGATCTGGTCGCCAACGCGCCCCACGTGCCGGTGCACCTTGGCTCCATGAGCGCGAGCGTGAAATCGATCCTGCGCGAAAATGCTGGAACGATCCGTCCGGGCGATGTTTTCATGATGAACGATCCGTTCAATGGTGGCACCCATCTGCCTGATGTCACCGTGGTCACGCCGGTTTTTGACGAAAGCGCTGAAGGGATCGAATGTCTTGTCGCATCGCGCGGACATCACGCCGACATTGGCGGCAAGACCCCCGGCTCTGCCCCGCCTGACAGCCGACATATCGACGAAGAGGGTATCCTCATCAGGAACTTCAAACTCGTCGCAGACGGACACCTGCGTGAAGCTGAAGCGCGCGCGCTTTTGGCATCAGGCCCTTACCCTTGCCGCAACATTGACCACAACATGACCGACCTGACGGCCCAGATTGCGGCCAATGCGACAGGTGCAATCGAACTGCAAAAAGCAATGGATCAATTCGGGGCCGATGTGGTGCAATCCTATATGCGTCACGTGCAGGCGAATGCCGAAGAATCCGTCCGGCGTGTCATCGACGTGTTGGAGGACAGCCAATTCACCTATCCGCTTGACAGTGGTGCACAGATTAAGGTCGCAATCTCTGTCAATAAGGACGACCGCAGCGCAACGGTCGATTTCACAGGGACAAGCAGACAGGACGATCTGAACTACAACGCACCCTTGGCTATCTGCCATGCTGTCGTGCTTTATGTCTTCCGCACGCTAGTTGGCACAGACATTCCCATGAACGAAGGCTGCCTGAAGCCCATCAACATCATCGCGCCCGAGGGAAGTTTCATCAACCCGACCTACCCTGCTGCGGTCATCTCGGGCAACACCGAAGTCAGCCAAAGCATCGCGGATGCGCTATATGGTGCGCTTGGCGTGATTGCCGGTAGCCAGGGTACGATGAACAACTTCGTTTATGGCAATGACACCTTGCAAAACTACGAAACCATCTGTGGTGGCACAGGCGCTGGCCCGGGTTTTGACGGCTGTTCTGCGGTGCATAGCCACATGACCAATACCCGCATGACCGACCCCGAAGTTCTTGAAACACGGTTTCCGGTGCGCGTACACCGCTTTGCGATCCGGCACGGTTCGGGTGGGCGGGGCGCGACGCACGGTGGTAACGGCATCGAACGCGCGCTTGAATTCCTGTCACCGATGACGGTGACGGTGTTGTCGTCCCATCGCAAAACGCAAGCCTTCGGCGTGAACGGTGGCGAACCCGGCCGCCCCGGAGAGAATTCGGTCTGTCGTAAAGACGGCTCGATCGAGCGTTTGGATGGAAATGACCGCAGGGACATGCAAGCCGGTGACGTGTTTGTCATGAAGACGCCTGGTGGGGGTGGCTTTGGATCAGGTGCTGATTGACATCAAAAGCTGACCGACCGGGGCTAAGGCCGATACTTGCCGCCGCGGCATAACTTGAAATACCGGCCGACCGTCTGGTCGGCGGGACATCTTGGGCATTCATCAAATGCCTTCAGTCCAGAAACAGTTGCTGCCCCAGCCATTCATCTTGCCTGCCATGATTGTGGCGGCGCTCACACGGGATAGCCGCTCTGCGGAGGCCCGTATGATGTGGTCGGACATTTGTGCGAAAGCCGATTGTGATCAGTTCGCATTTCAAACAATGTCGAACAGTGACCGGACCGAACGCGGTCATTTTTGGCGACACTCAATTACTGGACGCAATATGACTGATTTTCCTATCTTTGATGGCCACAACGATTTGATCCTGCGCCTTTTGCAAGACGATGTTACCGCCGATGCGGTAGCTTCCGGTCTGCCCGATGGTCACATTGACAAACCGCGCGCGCGAAAAGGTGGGTTCGGTGGCGGCATGTTTGCGATCTTCGTGCCCAATTCCGTCAGGTCCTCAGACCATCATGATCTGATGCGCAACCCGCCCTATGACATTCCGTTGCCTGATCAGGTGTCAGAGACCGATGCCACTGACTGGACAGAAAAAGGGTTCGCGGCGGTAGACGATCTTGCCGCTGCCGGCGCGATCCGCGTCTGTCGCAACGTGCAAGAGATCGAAGCGGCATTGCCCGCCGAAGAGATGGCCGCCGTCATTCATATTGAAGGGGCCGAGGCGATAGACCGCGACTTTGAAAAACTGCACGACTGGCATTCGCGTGGGCTAAGGTCGCTGGGTCCGGTCTGGAGCCGTGATACCATCTGGGGGCATGGCGTGCCCTTCCGCTATCCATCTGATCCCGATATCGGGCCGGGGCTGACGGAAGATGGCAAAGCGTTGATCCGCGCGTGTAACCACCTGAACATCATGATTGATCTGTCCCATCTCAATGCACAAGGGTTTGAGGATGTTGCCCGGATCACAGACGCGCCGCTTGTTGCGACCCATTCGAATGCGTGGGCGGTTTGCCCGCATGCGCGCAATCTGACCGATCGTCAATTGGCCATGATCCGCGAAAGCGATGGAATGGTTGGCATTAATTTCGCCAGTGCCTTCCTACGACCCGATGGTCGCATGGATTCCGAGTTTGAGCTTGACATCATGCTCAGACACTTCGACCATCTCATCCGCAGCCTGGGTGAAGAGCGGCTTGGTATGGGGTCCGATTTCGACGGCGCACTTGTACCGGATAAGATCGGGGACTGTGAAGGCCTGCCCAGACTGCTTGCTGCGCTGCGTTCCCTTGGTGTTGATGATGACCTTATGGCCAAGATCACGCACGGGAATTGGCTGAGGGTCCTGCGAAAAACGTGGGGCCAATAATTCGTATAACGGGGACATACACTATGAAGACATCGTTTGTTGCAGCTACGGTTGCGTCAGTTTTGGCTGTCGGTCTGGCAATGCCCAGCTTTGCAGAAACACCGCCGAATATGCTTGTCATCGCCAATCGGATCGACGACATCAAAACCTTTGATCCGGCCGAAAGTTTTGAATTTGCCGGCGCGGATGTGAGCCGCAACATCTATCAGAAGCTCGTCAATTTCGATCCTCTTGATCTGGATGCAGGTTATCAGCCGCAACTGGCCGAAAGCTGGACCATCTCTGACGATGGCCTCACCATCACGTTTACCATGGCCGAAGGGAATGTCTTTGCGTCCGGTAACCCCGTGACAGCCAAGGATGCTGAATTCTCGTTGCGCCGCGCGGTGCTGCTGAACAAGACACCGTCGTTCATTCTGACTCAGTTCGGTTTTACACCCGAGAATGTGGAACAGACGATCGTGGCGCCAGACGACAGGACACTGGTTTTGACATTGGACAAGCCATATGCGCTGTCTTTCGTGCTTAACTGTCTGACCGCGACCATTGGCGGGATCGTTGATATGGAAACCGCGATGGCAAACGCCGTTGACGGTGACATGGGCAATGAATGGCTACGTACTAACACCGCGGGGTCCGGCCCCTACAAGATGGTGGACTGGAAGCCCAGCGAAAGCGTGTTGATGGATCTCAACCCAAATTACGGCGGCGAAAAACCGGCGATGGAACGGGTGATCGTCCAGCATATCCAGGAAAGCGCCACACAGCGTCTTCAGCTAGAGCGTGGCGATATTGACGTGGCGCGGAACCTGTCACCTGAAGACGTGGCCGGTCTTGCCGATGTTGCGGATGTCAAAGTCATCGACGAACTGCGCGGCCGCCTGATGTATTTCGCAGCGAACCAGAAGAACGAGATGCTGTCAGACCCCAAGGTTATCGAGGCGCTCAAGCTGGCAACCGATTACGAAGGCATGGCAAATTCGTTCCTCAAGGGACAGTATACGGTGCACCAGGCGTTTCTGCCGCGCACGTTCCTGGGCGCCTTAGAGGAAACACCCTTTGCCTATGATATGGACGCCGCGAAAGCAGCGCTTGCTGCATCGGGGCATCCTGACTGCGGTCCGATCAAGATCTCGGTCCGCGATGCGCAAGAACGCCTTGATATCGCCCAGTCCCTTCAGAACACATGGGGTCAGCTTGGTTGTGAAGTCGAACTGATCGTCGGTACGGGCGCGCAGACGCTCGACCGTTATCGCGCACGTGAACACGATATCTACCTTGGTGCATGGGGTCCGGACTATCCTGACCCGAATACAAACGCGGGTACGTTTGCCTTTAATCCCGATAACTCGGACGAAGCAGGTGCAACCGGCCTGCTGGCATGGCGTAATGCCTGGGGTATCCCGGAAATGAGCGAAGATACCCTTGCGGCCGTGGTGGAAAACGACGTCGACACCCGCCGTGACATGTACCTCGCGCTTCAGCGAGAGCATCAACAGATCAGCCCCTTTGGCGTGATGTTCCAGCAAATCGAACAGAATGGCATGCGTTCGAATGTTGAAAACTTCGTCGCCGGCGGCGCTACGACGGCGGTCTCTTACTGGGTCATTACAAAGTAGATGACAGATACAACACATGGTGAGGGACGGCATACGCCGTCCTTCCCCCCTTGGCTGAAAACGACGCTGACGACACTGGCAACTGTTGCGGCCACAATACTTGGCCTGCTTTTTGTAACCTTCATGATCGGTCGCGTGATGCCCATCGACCCCGTCTTGGCGGTGATCGGTGAACGCGCGACGCAGGAGCAATACGACCAGACATTTCGTGATTTGGGGCTGGACCAACCGCTTTTGGTGCAGTTCTGGATATATGTCACAGATGTACTGCAAGGGGATTTCGGCAAGTCAATTCGTACCGGACAAGAGGTCACGACCGACATAGCCCGCGTGTTTCCGGCAACCCTGGAGCTTGCCACGCTGGGAACCCTTTTCGGCGTCGTTCTTGGCGTGCCTTTGGGCGTGATCGCGGCGGTCCGTCGCGGTAGCTGGATTGATCAGCTGGCGCGGTTTGTCGGTCTGATCGGCTATTCCATGCCGATTTTCTGGCTTGGTCTTGTGGGCCTTTTGGTATTTTACGGCATCCTCGGCTGGGTGGCAGGCCCGGGACGATTGGGCATTTTCTATCAAGGCATCGTCGAGCCCATCACCGGAATGATCTTGGTGGACAGCGCACTGCGCGGCGAATGGGCCGTGTTTCGCAATGCGTTTTCGCATATCATCCTGCCCGCGTCGTTGCTGGGTTATTACAGTCTGGCCTATATCAGCCGCATGACGCGGTCATTCATGTTAGAGCAGCTTGGCTCCGAATATGTCACCACAGCACGGGTCAAGGGACTAAGCGAATGGCAGGTGGTTTGGGGCCATGCCTTTCGGAATATCCGTATTCAGCTGGTGACAGTGATTGCCCTGGCCTATGCCAATCTGCTGGAAGGGTCCGTGCTGACCGAGATTATCTTTGCCTGGCCCGGTTTGGGTCAATACATCACGACGTCGCTGCTGGCCAATGACATGAACTCTGTATTGGGCGGGACAATCGTCATCGGCACGATCTTTGTCGGCATCAACATCTTTTCCGATCTTTTGTATCGTTTCTTCGATCCGAGGGCGAAATGAGCACGTCACAAGGTTTACGCGCCTGGCTTCTGAGTGAAGAACCAACCTCTCGCCAGCAGGCGCGCTATGCGTCATGGTACAAAGGCTGGCTTACGCTCCGGTCCAACACGCTCGCCATGCTGGGACTTTTTGTACTGGCGTTTTTGATCCTCGGGGCGATCTTTGCTCCACTTCTGGCGACACATGACCCGTTTGCCCAGGACCTGGGTCAACGGTTGCTGGCGCCGGGCGAAAACGGACATTTCTTCGGCACTGACAGCCTGGGACGCGATATCTATTCGCGCTTGCTTTATGGGGCGCGGATTTCGCTTTATATCGTGCTGCTTGTCGTCATGGTCGCTCCGGTTGTCGGCCTGATCGTCGGTACGGTATCAGGCTATGCTGGTGGCTGGATCGACGTTCTATTGATGCGGATTACAGACATCTTTCTGGCATTCCCGCGCCTGATCCTTGCGCTGGCCTTTGTAGCAGCGCTTGGGGCCGGAATTGAAAACGCGGTGCTTGCGATCTCTTTGACGGCATGGCCGCCTTACGCGCGGATCGCACGGGCTGAGACGCTGACCATCCGCAACTCGGACTATATCCACGCGATCAAGTTGCAGGGGGCCGGACCTTTCCGCATCGTGACGCGGCATATCTGGCCGCTTTGTATCTCTTCACTTGTGATCCGCGTGACGCTTGACATGGCCGGCATCATTCTGACAGCCGCAGGTCTTGGGTTTCTCGGCCTTGGCGCACAACCGCCCAGCCCGGAATGGGGCGCGATGATTTCGGAGGGGCGCAAATATATACTTGATTACTGGTGGGTCGCGACAATCCCGGGCATCGCAATCTTTGCCATCAGTCTGGCCTTTAACCTTATTGGGGATGGCCTGCGTGACGTGCTTGATCCGAAAGAGGACAACGCATGACTGATGCCCCTCTTCTGGATGTGGAAAACCTGTGGGTAAAGTTCCGCACCCGTACGGGCGTTTTCGACGCCGTACGCGGGATTTCGTTCACGCTGGGCAAGGAACGACTGGGCATCGTCGGCGAAAGCGGATCGGGTAAGTCGATGACGGGCCGGGCGGTGCTACGCCTGATAAGGCCACCCGGCTTGATCGAGGCAGACAGGCTTGCCGTTCATGGAGAAGACATTCTGTCGCTCCCGGATAAACGTATGCGACAACTGCGCGGGGGGCGTGTGTCGATGATCATGCAGGACCCGAAATTCTCACTCAACCCCGTCATGACAGTTGGCCAACAATTGATCGAGGCCCTGTGCGCCCATGAAAAGGTATCGCGCAGCGAGGCACGCAAACGTACTCTGGATATGCTGGACGAGGTTGCGATCCGCGACCCCAAGCGCGTCTATGATCTCTATCCACACGAGGTGTCGGGCGGGATGGGGCAACGCATCATGATCGCGATGATGTTGCTGCCCAACCCTGAAATACTGATTGCCGATGAGCCCACTTCGGCGTTGGATGTATCAGTGCAGCTTCAGGTGCTGGATATCATCGACACGCTGGTGCGCGATCGTGGCATGGGCCTGATGTTCATCAGCCACGACCTGAACCTTGTGGCAAAATTCTGCGACCGCATTGTTATCATGTATGCAGGCCGCATCGTTGAGACTTGCAAGGCAAGCGAGCTACGCAACGCCCAACATCCCTATACGCAGGGTCTGCTGAACGCGGTGCCGGATCTGGAACATCCGCGCGATCATCTGGAGGTACTCAAACGCGATCCCGCGTGGCGGGACGCCCCATCAGTGAGTGCCCGCATATGAACGCGATTACGGTCAAAGCGCTGAATGTCTGGTTTGGCACTGGTGCGCAAAAATCTTATGCTGTGCGAGATGTCAATTTCAACGTCGCCGATGGCGAGAGCTTTGGTTTGGTCGGCGAAAGCGGTTCTGGCAAATCGACCATTCTACGCGCCATGGCCGGGCTGGTTCCCACATGGTCGGGCGAGATGTCCGTTGCGGGCGAAACACTGGGGCCGCGCCGCAGCAAGGCATTCTACAGCAAGGTTCAGATGGTATTTCAGGACCCATATGCGTCCTTACATCCACGTCAGACAGTAGATCGTGTTCTGTCTGAGGCCATGAACCTGCACGACGTACCTAATATCAATCAGCGCATTGCCAGTCTGCTGGATGATGTGGGCCTTGGCCCCGGCTTTCGCTTTAGATACCCGCACCAGTTGTCAGGCGGCCAGCGACAGCGCGTTGCCATTGCGCGCGCCCTGGCCTGCAATCCGTCAATCCTGCTATTGGATGAGCCGACTTCCGCTTTGGACGTCTCGGTTCAGGCTGAAATCCTGAACCTGCTTGTCGACCTGCGGCGCGAACACAAACTGACCTATATCATGGTGTCGCATGATCTGGGCGTCGTAAGCCATTTGTGCGAACGCATCGGCGTAATGAAGAACGGCAGCTTCGAAGAAGTTCTTAGCGTCGAAGCGATGCGCCGCTTTGACACCAAGTCGGCCTATACACAGCACTTGCTGGAAAGCTCGATCAATTCGATCCGCTGATACAATTCTGCTGGGTATAACAGCGCTAGGAAATTGAACGGCAGCGTCATCGGATCATTGCTTGATGGACTGAATCCTTGTTGACAGGATCGCCCCCACACCAATATCATTTGTATGCAAATGAAAATGAGTTGAGGCGCTCTGTGAGTTACATCAGCCCCAAGAATATGCATGACGCCCTGGAAGCCCTTGCGCAGGGATCGGGCAAGATCATTGCAGGCGGCACTGATGTATACCCATCTGCACAACCCGGCCATCAACCCGACTTTTATCTTGATGTCACCCGGATTGACGGTCTGAACAGAATTACCACGACCGAAAGCACGATACATATTGGCAGTGCCGTGACCTGGACGGACATCATCAATGCCGATCTTTGCCCGGCATTTGATGCCCTTAAGGCCGCGTCTCGCGAGGTGGGAAGTGTCCAGATCCAGAATGCGGCCACTTTGGCCGGTAACATCTGCAATGCGTCGCCCGCGGCAGATGGCGTGCCGCCGTTGCTCGCCCTTGATGCATCGGTTGAAATCGCAAGCCTTGCACGCGGGTCCAGACTGCTTCCGCTGGCTGCGTTTATCCAAGGGGTCCGGGCAACCGCCCTGCAATCCGACGAAATGGTTGTCGGTATCCAAATACCAAAGCCATCGCGCCACATGACGTCCGCGTTCGAAAAGCTCGGCAGTCGCCGGTACCTTGTGATTTCGATCTGCATGACAGCGGTAAATCTAGCCATGGCCAAGGATGGCCGCATCGCTGACGCCCGCGTCGCTGTCGGTGCCTGTTCAGCTGTTGCACAACGTCTGCCAGCGCTTGAAGCAAGTCTGATCAGACAAACGCCTGACCGCATCGAAATGAAGCCTGAATACTTCGCACCGCTGGCACCCATCGATGATGTGCGGGGCACAGCCGCGTACCGCTACGATGTGGTACAAGAGCAGTGTAAGCGCGCAATCATGCAGGCAGCGTCGAGATGAACAAGCCCTTTTTCTCAAAACAGATTGCGTTTGAACTGAATGCACAGCCCGCACGTGCGGATGTGACGCCCGGACAGCGCCTGTCGGCGCTCCTGCGCGAAAACCTTGGGGCGCGCGACGTCAAGATCGGCTGTGATGCCGGCGATTGCGGCGCCTGCACTGTCCTGCTTGATGGCAAGCCGGTTTGCGCCTGTCTGACCGCCGCCCACCAGGTCGAAGGGCGCAGCGTGGAAACGCTGGCCGGGTTGTACCGGACAGACGCAAAAACGAAACAGCTCGCCGAGAGCTTCCAGAACCATGGCGCTGCGCAATGTGGCATTTGCACCCCCGGCATGATGGTGTCTGCCATTGCGTTGCTGCGAAGCAATGATGCACCCACTGAGGATGATGTCAAAGATGCCTTGGGCGGCGTTTTGTGCCGTTGCACCGGTTACCGGAAAATCATCGATGCCGTGGTCGGCGCGCCAGCGATTGCGCATGACGGCGACGGCCGTGTCGGCACATCAATCCGGCGGCTGGATGGAAAATGCAAAGTAGACGGGACCGAAGCGTTTGGCGACGATGTCGCGCCGGTCGGGTGTCTGGAAATATTTGTTGTCCGTTCACCCTTTGCGCGCGCCTCTTTCACGCTGGGTGATCTGGATGCGTTCAAGAATGGGACAGGGGTCGAGGCTGTTTTGACGGCGGATGATATCGCAGGCCGCAATGTCTTTGGCGTCATTCCGCAATTTATGGATCAGCCTGTTTTTGCGGAATCTGAGACACGCTTCCGCGGTGAGGCTGTTGCCGCCATCGTCGCAACACCGGAGTTTATGGCAACCTTCGACCCCGAGTCTTTCCCGGTGACGTGGACGGAAATGCCCGCCGCGCAATGCATTCATGACGCACAAAAGGATACCGCACCGCAGTTGCATCAGGGGCGAGACCGCAACGTCATGTGCGGTGGTTTCGTGACATGCGGTGACGCGCAGGCAGGACTGTCGGCAGCATCACAAACGGTCGAGGGGCATTTCAACAGCGGCTTTGTCGAACATGGCTATATTGAGCCCGAGGCCGGGTTCGCACAGATCGTGGATGGCCGGGTCGAAGTGCATGCATGCACACAAGCACCCGTCATGGACCTGGAGGGACTTGAGATCATTCTGGGGCTCGACAGATCGCAGATCCGGATCGTTCCTACCGCCGTTGGCGGCGGCTTTGGCTCAAAGCTGGATCTTTCGGTCCAGCCCTATCTTGCGCTTGGCGCGCTGAAGACAGGCAAGCCGGTGCGGATCTGCTATTCGCGCACTGAATCGATGCAAAGCACGACCAAGCGACATCCATCCGACATCCGGCTGAAAATCGGCGCAGATGCCGAAGGTCGGATCACCGGTTTTGATTTTTCCGGTGAATTTGACACCGGTGCCTACGCAAGCTGGGGCCCGACCGTGGCCAACCGTGTGCCGGTGCACGCATCGGGGCCTTACGCGATTTCCAACTATCGGGCGGAATCCAAGGGCATTTATACGCACAACCCGCCTGCCGGTGCGTTTCGTGGTTTTGGCGTGCCTCAATCGGCCATCGCGCAAGAAAGCCTCTTCGACGAACTCGCGGAAAAGCTGGGCATCGATCCGCTGGAATTCCGCATCATCAATGCGCTTGAAAACGGCGTACCGACTGTCTGCGGGCAGGTTTTCGATCAGGGCGTCGGGATCACTGCCTGCCTGAAGGCGCTGCGCCCGGCTTGGCAGTCTGAAACGGCTGCGGCAAAGGCATTCAACGATACCAGTCCGACGATCAAGCGCGGCGTTGGCGTCGCCGCTGGCTGGTACGGGTGCGGGAATACGTCACTGCCGAACCCGTCGACGATCAAATCGGGGGTGCGACCCGATGGGCGTGTCGTTTTACACCAAGGCGCGACGGATATCGGCCAAGGCGCGAACACGGTTATCACCCAGATTTTTGCAACCGCCTTGGGCGTTCCGGCTGACAGTATCCTGCGCATTGGCGCCGATACTGACGTGACACCTGACGCGGGCAAGACGTCAGCATCGCGGCAGACCTACGTTTCAGGGAACGCAGCGCGTTTGTCGGGCGAGGCATTGCGACAGCTTATCGTGGAAAAAATGAATGTCGCGAGGGACGCCAGATTGACCTTCCAACAGGGCGTGATCGTGGCAACGGATGCGGCGGGCGAACACCGCTTAGACCAGTCCAAACTGCCTTGCGACGACGAAGGGCTGGTCCTGCGGGCAGAGGAAACATACGACCCGCCGACGCGGCCGTTGGACAAAAACGGTCAAGGCGCACCTTATGCCCAATTCGGTTACGCGGCACATCTGGTTGTCGTCGATGTGGACACTGCCATGGGGACGGTAAAACCGATAAAGTTTGTGGCGGCCCACGATGTTGGGCAGGCCATCAACCCGATGATGGTTGAAGGCCAGGTGCATGGCGGTATCGCACAAGGGCTGGGGATGGCCCTGATGGAAGAGTACATCCCGGGCCGCACGGAAAACCTGCACGACTATCTGATCCCCACGATTGGTGATATCCCCCCGATTGAGACAATCATTATCGAAGAGCCGGACGCCCATGGACCCTATGGCGCAAAGGGCTTGGGTGAACACGTCCTGATCCCGACAGCCCCAGCCATCCTGAACGCCATCAAGGCGGCAACCGGTGTTCGGATCACAAGGGTTCCTGCAACGCCGTCGCTTGTCAGAACCGAAATTCGAAAGGCCCAGCGATGAAAGATCAGGGAAAGCCGGAAAAGATCCGCTGCGATGCCTGTCCGGTCATGTGCTATATTTCCGAAGGTAAATCCGGGGCCTGTGATCGCTACGCAAACCATCAGGGCGCTCTGGTGCGTGTCGATCCGCTGACAATCATCCAAAGCGGCGATCAAAAGCTGGTGCCTTTCATGCCAAACGCGGCAGACGATGACGGTTGGGACGGCGATATCATCAAGGGCCAGCGCCCTTTCGTCACAGCGGTCGGCGCGGGCACAACCTATCCAGACTACAAGCCCGCCCCCTTTATCGTCAGTCAGGACATTGACGGCGTGGACATGGTGACGGTCGTGACCGAGGGGATTTTCAGCTATTGCGGCGTGAAAGTGAAAATCGACACTGACCGCCATATCGGGCACGAGCGTGATGTCGTCTATGCCGATGGCGAACCCATCGGCCATGTGATGACGTCTGAATATGGCTCAAAAATGCTGTCGCTGGGCGGTGTGGAGCATCTGACAGGCGGCAGCAAGAAAGAGGGCCGCGTGACCTGCGATACATTATTGCGGTTGTGTAATCGTGAAGCGGTCACACTGCATGTCGGCGACGCTGAGCACCAGGCAGAAGTCGTCGTGCAGGCGGGCAAGGCCCCTATTTTGAATGGTGTCGAAGAAAAATTGATGCGTGTTGGCTGCGGCTCTGCCGCGATTGGTATGTTTGCCATGCAATGGATCGACCATGCCGACGAGGTTGTCGTGGTTGACGACCATATCACCGGCGTCCTGTCTGAACACGAAGCAGGCAAGCAACTGGATGTGCCGCCTACGGGCATCAAGATGCTGGGCCGGCGGTCAACGCCCGGACGGTATTTTCAGGTCGCCAACCCCGGCACCGGTTGGGGCGGAACGGATATCGAAGATCCGCTGACCATCCTTGGCCCGTTCAATCCAAAGGTCGCATGGGAAGGTCTGCGCCTGCTCATGGTGTCAACTACGGGTGAGCAATACGCCTATTATGAACTGGACGCGGATCTTGTTCCGCAACCCGAACCGATCTCCGCACCACTCAAGGCGTCAGCCGATCTGATCGCTGAGAATTGCGAACCTTCGGTATGTTCGGTGCTGTTTATGGGTGGTGCCGGGGGCAGCCTGCGCGCGGGCGTGACGGAAAACCCGGTGCGGTTGACCCGTTCAGTCAAGGATTCACTGACGCATGTGTCCTGCGGGGGCGCCGATGCCTATGTCTGGCCCGGCGGCGGCATCACTGTCATGGTTGATGTACTGGACATGCCGACGCAATCCTTCGGCTATGTTCCGACGCCCGCCTTGGTCGCACCGATCGAGTTTACCTTGCGGGTGAGCGATTATCGCACCTTGGGTGGGCATATGGATCATATCCAGACTGTCGAAGAAATCGCAGGTGGCCAGATGCGGCGCATCAATCAGAACGAGAATGCGCATGATCCGATGGCGCATAAGAATTTCCGCTGGGCAAAGAAATAACGACCATGACGGGACCACATGCCTCTTTGTTGCACAACGGCCAGCGGTTGCATCTGCAGCACGGACCCATTGATCTGATCATCCATGCCGAAGGGAACCGTAAGGCGGCCTTTGATGCGGCGATTGACAGGTTTTCGACAATCCTGACCGAACTGGTGGAAGAGTTGGATGTCCTGCGCCGCCCGCTGGCAAAGGGATCACGGCGACCTGACGGCGATGTGGCGCGGCGTATGTATGACGCTGCATCTTGTCTGCGGTTTTCGGGATATGTGACACCGATGGCGGCAGTGGCGGGCGCTGTCGCTGACGAGGTTTTGAACGCCATACTGAAGGCTGGTACTCTGCGCCGGGCCTATGTGAACAATGGCGGAGATATTGCGCTGCATCTAAGCCCAGGCGAGACATTCAAAACAGACATGCGACATCATGATGGCCAGCCGTTGGGGCAGATCGTAATCAAGTCTGAGGATGGGATTGGCGGGATTGCGACAAGTGGGCGGCATGGCCGCAGCCTCAGTATGGGGATCGCTGATAGTGTGACCGTGCTCGCGCAGACGGCTGCATCGGCGGACGTTTCCGCGACACTGATTGCGAATGCCGTTGACCTGCCCGGTCATCCTGCCGTGACCCGCTGTGCCGCGCACGAGCTTGACGATCAATCCGACCTGGGCGCTGAAAGGATCGTGACCGGATGCGCAGGGTTGTCCCATGCCGATTGCGCGCGCGCTTTGTCGGGCGGGCTGGCGCTGGCGGAAAGATGGCAGCACGCAAATCGGATACTTGGCGCTGCGCTGTTTTTGCAGGGTCACTCTACTATCACCAAGGGGCCAATGTTTTCGCTCCAACAAAAGGAGCAGCTTTATGTCTGATCTGGTCGTGCGAAAGACCGCATTCTCACTCGAAGAAATTTTCCATGAAAGAGGGCCGGTCCCTGACAAAAGCCTGAAACGTGCCGCAGGCATGGCGGTGATCAAAAACCCATTTGCCGGCCGTTACGAACCCGACATCCAATGGTTCATGGAAGACCTCAAACCGCTGGGCCTGTCCATGGCTGGGCGGCTGGTAGAGATGTTGGGTGGTGCCGCGCATGTCGAAGGTTACGGCAAGGGCGCGATCATCGGCGAAGACGGTGAACTGGAACATGGCGCGCTGTGGCATGCCCCCGGCGGCTATGCCATGCGCGAGCTGTTGGAAAACTCAAACGCAATCGTACCATCGACCAAGAAGGTTGCAGGTGTTGGCGGGCGGCTGGATGTGCCGATCACACATATCAACGCCTCTTACGTCCGCAGCCATTTCGACGCAATGGAGGTTGGATTGAATGATGCACCCCGCGCCGATGAGATGGCACTGATCCTTGTGATGAGCACGGGTGCCCGTATCCATGATCGGGCAGGTGGCCTGAAGGCCAGCGACATTGTCGGAAAGGATGGTTTGAGATGAGCGCGAAGATCAGAAAAATCGCAATAACTGTCGAAGAAACCCATCTTGAGATGGGCAAACCCATCTCACCACCAACCCGCAAGGCCGTTGCCGTGGCTGTGATCGAAAACCCCTTTGCTGGCACCTACCAAGAGGATCTTGGCGCGTTAATGGATATTGGCGCGGAACTTGGCGCGCTTCTGGGCGAAAAATGTGTGCAGGCGCTTGGTATCTCAGGCGATGCCGCGGAAAGTTATGGCAAATCCGCAATGGTTGGCGAAAGTGGTGAGCTGGAACATGCAGCCGCCATTCTGCATCCGAAACTGGGGGCGCCCTTGCGCAAGGCGGTCGAAAAAGGTGCCGCACTTGTGCCTTCCTCAAAAAAGATGGGCAGCCCCGGTCAGGTACTGGATGTGCCATTGGGCCACAAAGATGCCGCCTATGTGCGTAGTCATTTTGACGGGATCGAAGTCTGCCTGAACGACGCCCCTCGGCGCAATGAAATCATGGTCGCCGTCGCCGTAACAGATAGCGGACGCCCCTTGCCGCGCGTTGGCGGCCTGACCCATGAAGAGGCCGAAGGCAAAGACGGGTTGCGATAGTCATCCACCGACAGACGCCCTGTTCAATCCGGAACGACAGCGGTATGGTCTGGCATGATCAGCCCTTCAGAAGACATGCTAGAGCAAAAACAGCGATACAGGTTGAGCCAGCAGGTCGGGTACCTACTGCGGCTCGCAAGCCAGCGCCATGCCGTTATCTTTCAAAAGAATATTTCCGAGGATTTGACGCCAACCCAATTCTCAACCCTGATCCGCGTGTATGAGACCGGCAGTGTGTCGCAAAACCATCTGGGCCGGCTGGCGGCGATGGACGTCGCAACGGTCAAGGGCGTTGTCGATCGTCTCAAGGCAAAGGGGCTGGTGATTTCCAGCGCCAATCCCACCGACAAGCGCCGATCAGATATCTCCTTGACCCCCAAGGGCCAGTCTATCGTGCAAACCCTGATAAACGATGGGCTGCGGATTTCGGAAGAAACGCTGCAGCCGCTGACCAAAGCCGAAAAGAAGACGCTGATGACGCTTTTGATGAAAATCACCTAAGTGGGATCGAGTCCCGCTAGGGGCGCAATTGTGCCGTAGGGCATTCCCACCATTCGCTACGCCCGGTCTGCATTGGTTGAGGGTCGTTTGTTTGTGGGGGCGAAATGGCACACTAAGCCCGGTTCGGCTTAGCCGCCGTTCTTGCGGAGTATGACGAATGGCTTCTTAGGGCCCAAAGTCCCCGATGCTGCGTCGCGCATGAAGGTCTGCTTAGACAATACTTTCAGTTGCTGGCCTCATCTTGTGTCAATGTAGCCAGCCATTGGGTCGGCCCCATCCTTGTTGACCTTGTCTATCAAAAGTTGCGCATGTTGTGCCGCAATTCCTAATTATAAGCCGACCTCTCTGGCAGATATTGTAAGGACCGTTTGTAGCAATTCCTCGACAGTTACTTGCAATGAACCGGACATGGGGTCGACAAATCTGGCTTCACTTACACCCAATTTTACACCCATATCCAAAACATCGGCGTATGTTCGAAACCGGTCAGGCCAAATTCCCGCCTTTGCCTTTTGAACGACACGATCGGAAATTCTCTCAACATAAAACTGATCGTGTATTCGCTCTTCTTGCGCGACGAGCCAGTTGGTGCAGCAAGCGTTGCAACGTGAGATGTATAGCCACCATTGCTTGGTAGGCGGGCTCGCAAGTTTAGTCAGCGTGGCAAAGAATTTTTCAAAGAACCAATCACCGCCCATCTCAATATTATCCAGATCTCGAACAGCGAGGCATCGACAATTCTCCCCAACTTCCAATACTGATCGAATTGAAGCCTTAATTTTGTACGTGTCTTCTTTGCTGCGGAAATCGCATCCGATCAAAATGAGGTAGGACTCATCCTCGAAAGCAGTCTCCAAAGCCGTTTCATTGTATAGCCATTTTTCAAATTCGTTAGCATTTACATCGCCACGAACAAACTTCCAAAGAACTTGACGCTGATCTTCTGTGAGCGCGCTTTCCAGTTGCAAATTTCGGCTCCTTGGATCCATTCTGACGCAAATACCACCAGTTGTCCCGACTATGGAAGCGGACGTTGAAATAAGCAACGGCAGTAAAGTCCCGCTCAGCAGCCGATAGCTTGACCAAGCTGTGGATGTCGGCTTGCCTTAGGCGCGTCTGCATTTGATCGCGAACAAAGCCAAACTCTTATCTATTGAACATTGTTCAAGAGACGATATAGTCGCACGTGATAGAGGAAACCAACATTGTGACTGTTTTAGAAACCACCATAGCGCCCGTCGCCCGGCTTGAACGCCCCAACCTGATGCATATCCCGGGGCCGCGTACGATTCCGCTTGTGGGCAAGACGATCAGCTTTGGTCTTGATCCCTACGGCACTTACTTTGATCAGGTGGCACGTTTCGGTGATGTCTTTCGCATGACCGTATTTGGCGAAACATGGGCCGTTCTGGCCGGGCCTGACGCGCTTGAGCATGTGTATCTGAACCGCCAGAATATCTTTTCTGCGCAAAATGGACTGAAAGCCTTTGCGCCGATATTTTCAGGCGGGCTGCTGCACCGTGACGACCTTGACCATCGCGCCCATCGTCGCGTGATGCAGGCCGCATTTCGCGCGCCAGCGTTGAAAAACTATCTTGATCTGATGAATGGTGAAATCGCCCGCCTGCTGGACGCATGGCCCTCAGGCACAAAGATGAAGTTCGCCCCAAGCATCAAGGAACTGACCCTGCGACTGGGCGCGCATGTGTTTATGGGTGTCACCGATGCAAACGAAGTCGCCCGCATCAACGCGGCATTTGTTCGGGAGGTCGCCGCGACAAGTGCGTTGATCCGCAAGCCACTGCCCTTCACAAAAATGGGGCGCGGTGTCGCGGCGCGGGCGGCATTAGCCAATGATTTCAGACGTTTGATCACCGCACGCAAAGCCACGGGTGGTGATGATTTCTTTTCGCAGCTTTGCATCGCCCAAGACGAGGACGGGCAAGCATGGTCGGATCAGGATATCGTCGATCACTTCAATTTCCTGCTGGTTGCGGCTCATGATGCCGTGACCGGTGCATTGACCGCCATGATCTGGGCATTGGCCCAGGATAAAGCTTTGCAAGACCGCGTGCATGCCGAAATCGCCCGTCTGCCCGGTGGCCCGGTATGCTATGACGATCTGGACAAACTGGACCTGACCGATCGCGTCTACCGCGAGGCCCTGCGCCGTTTCACACCCTCCGCGTTTACCGCCCGTGCCGTCATGGCCGACACCGAATGGCGTGGCCACCGCCTGCCCCGGGGCACGAATGTCGTGATTTGCCCCGGCCCGGTGATGATGACACCAGACATTTTTCCCGAACCCCGCCGGTTTGATCCGGACCGCTATACCCCCGCCCGGGCCGAGGATCGTCGCCATAAATTTGCGTGGTCCCCCTTTGGCGGCGGTGCACATAAATGCATTGGACTGCACTTTTCCGCAATCCAGATGAAAGCGTTCATGGTCCAGTTCTTGCAACGCTACAGCGTTGAAATGGATGCAGCCGACCTGCCCAAGTGGCGGGACATTCCCACGCCCGTTCCGACAAACGGCTTGCCAGTCACGCTGCGCCTGCGCCAAGTTGCCCCAAAAACACCATGACCGGACCACGTATGATACATATTTTGCGGTTCTTGCTGGATACGCATTCAGTCGGAGCAGACACGTGACCATTCCCACCCATGTCCAATCGATGTTGCAGCGCATGCGTAAAAAATTCACGCCTGAAAAACTGCGTGAACAGATGGCGGCCCGTGATGCGCCATTTCAAACCTTGCGACCCGTCCGCAATGCCAGCGAAAAAAGCGCGCTGCGCTATTGGGACCGTCTGATCGGGCCCGCATCGACAATGGATCGCGACCTGATTGCGGACCCTACAAGCCTTGCGGAGGCGGAAGGCTATTCTGGCAACATTGAAAACTACATCGGGACGGTCAAAGTGCCCGTTGGCGTCATTGGTCCCTTGCGCGTTAACGGCGTGAATGCGGCTGGCGACTATCACGTCCCGCTGGCCACGACCGAGGCCGCACTCGTGGCCTCTTACGGACGCGGCGCGTTTGCCGCCACAAAATCAGGTGGTATCAGCACCGCCGTTCTATACGAAGGCGTCATTCGCACCCCTGCCTTCACCTTCGACAACATCCTGAACGCGGGGCTGTTTGTCGAATGGGTCGCGCAAAATATTGATGCGTTGCGCACCACAGCCGAAAGCACCACGCGCCATGGAAAACTGACATCTGTTGAACCCGTCATCGACAATGATGTCGTGTTCCTGATCTGTCGCTACACAACGGGCGATGCGTCCGGGCAAAACATGGTCACGATCGCAACCCACGCGCTTTGCGAAAGGATCGCGGCAGACTGCACCGTGCCGATCAATCGCTGGTATATCGAAGGCAACTTTTCGGGCGACAAGAAAGCATCTGCGCTTGGCCTGATGACAGGTCGTGGGCGCAAGGTCAGCGCATCCGTCGTGCTGCCTGCCGCAGTCATTGACAAGGTCCTTGGGACAACCACGCAGGACATGCTGGCCTATGGCCGCATTGCAGATCTGGGATCGAAACTGTCCGGCCAAATGGGCGCACAGGCGCATTACGCCAATGGGCTTGCGGCACTTTACATCGCCACAGGCCAGGATGCGGCCTGTGTTGCCGAAAGTGCGGTGGGTTTTACCCGGATGGAGGCGCGCGGCGACGATCTGTTCTGTTCGGTCACTATGCCCAACATCCTTGTCGGGTCCGTCGGCGGCGGCACCGGCCTTGCAAGCCAAAGTGCCGGATTAAACATTCTGGGTCTGAAAGGGGCAGGCAAAGGTGCGGCCCTGGCCGAAGTCACTGCCGCCCTGTGTTTATGTGGTGAAATTTCCATTGTGGCTGCTATCGCGGCAGGCGATTTCACCCGTGCCCATGAAAATCTGGCACGGTTCAGATGAAACTCGCGCAGCGCCTGTGGATTTATCAGTCCGAGCGGTTCCCTTTGGCAAAGACCGTACCGCTTTTGGCCTGTTTCTCTGCCGCCTCGATCACTGTGTCGGCGGTGTTGGCCGGCCGTCCTCTGCCCGGCGTATCAGCCTATCTCATCGGCTTTCTTCTGGTCTTCATTCTGTTCTTCCAGCTACGCGTCGCCGATGAGGTGAAAGACGGCGAAGATGACGCAAAATACAGACCCGAACGCCCGATCCCCCGGGGGTTGGTCACGCTGAGGCTGATCGTTTCACTTGGCGTTGCCACAATACCCTTGGGCATCATCCTCGCGGTACTGCATGGGTCCGGCCTTATCTGGCTGTTGCTGCTGACATGGGTCTGGCTGAGTGCAATGACATTCGAATTCGGCGTTCCTGCATGGCTCAAGGCGCGGCCCGTCCTCTACCTGCTGTCCCACATGGCCATCATGCCGCTGATTGACCTGATGCTGACAGGGATCGAGTGGTTGCCGCATGGATCAGCTGCACCTGCCCTGTGGCTCTTCATTGCATTGTCCTTCTCCAACGGCTGCGTGCTAGAGATCGGGCGCAAACTTTGGGCGCCCGAAAACGAACGGGTCGGGGTCGACACCTATTCCGGGCTTTGGGGGCCAAGACGCGCGGCCAACATATGGCTGGGTTTTGTTGGCCTGTCGGCCCTATTGCTGATGGGCGTGGGCATCGCCACTGGTTTTGCCTTTGCATTCGGGCTGATCACTGTCGTTGGGGTCATGGTCTGTACCATCGTGGCACGCAGGTATGTGGCTAACCCAACCCCCAAAGCTGAAAAGCAGATGGATACGCTTGCCGGTCTCTGGGTCTTTGGCTGCTATGCCACAGCGGGTTTCCTGCCCCTCGCCCTTGGAGGGCTGCCATGATCTTGTTTGACAACACAATCCCCGCGCAAGCGGGGGGCAAGGGCGCATCCCTGGCGCAGCTGGGCACGCGTGGTTTCAACCCGCCTGCGTTTTTTGTCATCCCTGCAGATGCCTTTAGCGATGGCAAACCGCAGCGGGGGCTAAAAACTGCTGTCAGCAAGGCGTTAAAGTCCATCGGCCCCGGCCCCTATGCCGTGCGGTCCTCGGGGCATGCGGAAGACGGCGCTGAACACAGCCATGCGGGGCAGTTTGACACCTTCCTGAACATCAAGGCGGGCGATGTCGTGGATGCTGCCGCGAAAGTCTGGGCCTCTGGCTTTGGCGACACCGTCGCGACTTATAGGGCCGTCAAATCAGGTGGCGACGCAGCCGCCCCCGCCATCGTGGTGCAGCAAATGATCGACGCCCGCGTCTCTGGCGTGGCCTTCAGCGCGGACCCGGTCAGCGGGCGGCGCGATTGCGTCGTCATCTCGGCGATCGAAGGGCTCGGAGATGCGCTGGTCAGCGGCGAAGCAGACGGGCAAAACTGGATCGTCGCCGACACGGTCACAGCGCCCGATGATCCCATACTTTCAGATACTGAAGTCCAAGACATCGCAGAGATGGCGCGCAAAGCCGAAGCGGCGTTCGGCAGCCCGCAGGACATCGAATGGGCGATTGATGCGGACGGGCTGCATATCCTGCAGACCCGCCCGATCACAACCGTGCTCAAGCCGCCGGCCATGCCTGATAACGCACTGACAATATTTGACAATTCCAACATCGTCGAAAGCTATCCGGGGATGGTGTCACCGCTGACCTACAGTTTCGCGGTGCATGTCTATGATCGGGTCTACCAAGCCTTTGTACGGCTGCTGGGCGTCAAGGAATCCACCATCGCCGATAATTCTGCCGTGTTCGGGAACATGCTGGGCCGCGTCGATGGGCGGGTCTATTACAACCTCGTCAACTGGTACCGCGCGCTGGCACTCCTGCCCGGGTTCTCACTGAACCGCACGTATATGGAAACCATGATGGGGGTGGACACGCCCATGCCGGCGGAGGTCACCAACACCATCGGCCCGCCCCCTGCAACGGGTTTCAAGAAAGCCACTGAATACGGCAAACTGGCCTTTGTCGCGGCAAGGCTGGTGTTCGAGGCGCTGCGCCTGCCGCGCACACGGCGCAATTTCTATGCCCGCTTGAATGCGGCATTGGATAGCGACCTTGATTTGAGCACTGCCAATCCAACCGAACTTGCCGCCGAATACCGCCGCATCGAAAGCACGCTGTTGGATCGCTGGGATGCGCCACTCGTCAACGACTTTCTGTGCATGATCGCGTTCGGCGCCTCGCGGAACCTGCTGGAAAAGTGGCTGGGCGCTGATGGGCTGACCCTGCACAACGACGTCATGATCGGGCAGGGCGATATCGTGTCGGCCGAACCGGCCCAGCGCATTGCAAGAATGGGCCGGATCGCGGCGGATCAGGGTATCCCCGCAGATCAGATCGGCACACACCCGGCGCTGAAAGATGAACTGACCAGCTACCTTGCCAAATTCGGGGATCGTTGCACCGAAGAACTCAAGCTGGAATCCATTCCACTGACTGACGATCCCTCCCAGCTTTTGTCCGCCATCGCGGCCTCTGCGCAGCGTCCGCCTGCGGTGCACGACGATGCATCAGACCCGGATTGGGTCGGTATATTTCAGGGCAAACCGGTCAAGGCCCGTCTCGCCAAATGGATCGTCACATGGGCCAAGGCACGCGTGCGTGACCGCGAAAACCTGCGGTTTGAACGGACGCGGCTGTTTGGACGCGCCCGCCAGGTCTTTCTGTCCATGGGGCGTGAATTTGCGGCCCGCGACCTGATCGACCAGCCGCGCGATATCTTTCACCTGACCGTCCCCGAAATCATGGGCGCAATCGAAGGCTTTGGCCTGTCACCAAACCTGCGCGGCCTGATCGGCCTGCGCCAAACCGAAGACGCAGCCTCTGCCAGCCGTGAAGACCCGCCAGAGCGGATCGAGGTCCGCGGCCCGGCCATCCTGCCCGCCAGCACGACACACGCCATCACCGAAACAACCGAGACCGGCGACACGCGCACCGCAACCGGGTGCTCTGCCGGGCAGATCACTGCCAAGGCGCGTGTTATCCGTGACCCCCGCACCGAAAGCCTGACCCCCGGCGACATCCTTGTCGCCCGGCACACGGACCCCGGCTGGATCGCGGTCTTCTCCAACGCCAGCGCCATCGTGGTCGAACGCGGATCGCTGCTGTCCCATTCTGCCATCGTCGCGCGCGAATTAGGCATACCTTGCGTTGTCGGCCTTAAGGGTGCCACGCAATGGGTCGAAGACGGGGACATCCTGCATGTGGACGGCGCAACCGGAGTGGTAAGAAAAACATGACGCAAAGCTCTGAAATCGCGGGCAAGGCCAATTTCGACCACATCCGCTACGCACAGCTGTGGGAGGATGCAGATGTGCTTTGCGCCGCCCTGCCGCAGGACCCCGGCAAAACGCTGGTGTCGATTTGTTCGGCAGGCGACAACGCGCTGGCGATGCTCACGCTTGATCCCGCGCGGGTTGTGGTTGTTGATCTGTCGCCTGCCCAAATTGCCTGCCTGCACCTGCGCATCGGGGCGTATCGGACGCTGTCACAGCCTGAATTCCTTGAACTCATGGGATCGCGGCCCAGCGACCAACGCAGCGCGCTGCTTGATCGGGCCATCGCGGAACTGGACGCAGAAACACGCGCGTTCTGGCAAGCGCAGCGTGATGGTGTCATCGCCTATGGCGCGGGGGGCGTCGGCAAATTCGAACGCTACTTCCGCATCTTCCGTACAAAGCTGCTGCCGCTGGTGCATTCCAAAAAAACCATTGATGACATCTTCGTGTCGCGCCCCAAGGCCGCGCGTCAGGAATTTCTGGATAAACGTTTCAACACATGGCGCTGGCGGCTCCTGCTCAATGTCTTTTTCTCGCGTTTCATGATGGGGCGCATGGGGCGGGACAAGGCTTTCTTTGATCATGTGGAAGGGTCCGTGGCGCAACATGTCGCCCGCCGCATCAAACACGCGGCCGTCGATTGTGACCCGTCGCAAAACCCCTATCTGCACTGGATCATGAAAGGCACGCATGGCGACGCGATCCCGATGCCATGGCGGGCCGAACACTATGACACGATCCGCGACAGGCTGGACCGGCTGGATATCCGCCAGGGCGCGCTAGAGGCTTTCATTGATGACGGCGACAAAGCCGACGGGTTCAACCTGTCTGATATTTTCGAATACATGTCGCCCGAGGTTTTTGCTCAGGTCTATGGTCAAATCCTGAGTGCGGCGAACCCACAGGCGCGGCTTGTCTATTGGAATATGATGGCGCCCCGTCGCGTTCTGTCTGACTTTGCGGACCAGATCACAACAATGACCGATGAAGAGAACCGGTTGAAAGCCCTCGACAAGGCATTCTTCTATTCAGATTTCGTGATCGAGGAATTCAAACGGTGAGCGCGCCCTTACAGATCGCAATCGCGTTTGCATCTGTCGCGATCCTGCTGGGGCTGATGGCGGTCGTCAAACGGCTTGCCACCGCGCACGACATCTCATCCGAGGTGCAGCGCAAGCTGGTTCATGTGGGCACCGGGTTTTATGCGCTGACGCTGCCGTGGCTCTTCACCGATGATTGGCCGGTTTACATGCTGGTCGTGCTGACTTTGGTTGTCATGGCCATCCTGCGCCTTCCCGCCTTTGCCAAGGGCGGCATCGGCGAAACATTGCACGGGGTGGAGCGGCAGTCATACGGTGACATCCTTTTGGCGATTGCGGTTGGCATGGTGTTCCTGCTGGCTGATGGCATTGCCATTCTTTACATCCTGCCCATCGCGACATTGACCTTGGCAGATGCCGCCGCGGCCCTGACGGGCAGCCGGTACGGGCGCAAATTCTTCACAGTTGAAGACGGGCAAAAATCGATCGAAGGATCGACTGCCTTTTTTATGATCACGCTTGTGATTGCGATGGTGTGCCTGCTGCTATTGTCCGATGTATCGCGGCCGAACGTCATCCTGCTCGCCGCTATGGTCGCGGCCTTCGGCACATTGGTCGAAGCGGACAGTTGGCGCGGTTTCGATAACTTCTTTCTGCCTGCGGGGCTGCTGGTTTTTCTTGCCATGCATATGGACAGTTCCTGGCAAGAGCTGATGGCGCTGATGGCCATGTTCGTGGCAGCAATCGTGATATTCCTGCGCCTTGCCCCGCAATTCGGCATGACCAAACACACGGCGCGCGTCTACATTATTGCGGCCTTCCTGCTGATCTCTGTGACGGCCTTTCAAAACACGATCCTGCCGCTTTTGGTCTTTGTCATCCATGCCATCGCGAACCGGACCAACCCGTGCAAGGCGACACATCCGGCACTTGATATCGTAGCCGCGGTTGCCTTGGCCAGCTTTGGCTGGCTGGCCGTCGGGTTGGTGGCAGAGGCGAATGCGCTGATGTTCTATGGGCTGATGTCCGTCGGGCTCTGCGTCGGACTTGTCGCTGTCGCCGTGGGCCAGTTTGCAATCTGGATACGCGTGGGCGTGGCAACAGCACTGGGGTTGGTTCTGTTCGGTCTTTACCGGCTTCTGATGCAGTATAACCCCGATTTCGTGCAGTGGCCGGGTGACATGACATCAATGGCCGTATTGGCAGTCGGGCTGATGGTGATCGCGTGCGGTCTCAGACCTGCGTTTTTTGACAGCCATCGTGCGGCGAAACTGACACTTCTCGCTCTGGTCGTTCCGGGGCTCGGCTATGGCATAAAGGTGATCGGCGCATGACAACACAGACCCTCAAGACCGATGACGGACAAGTCACCGTCTGGTTCGACGGCCCCGTTTGGGACAACCACGCAAAGGTGGCGACGGTCGGCAAATGCAAGTTCACATCGGCCGAGGCGGGCGCAAGGCTCCTGGCCGACGCGGCAGCCCTTGCCAAATCCCAAGGGGCGACTGCCCTGATTGGCCCCATGGAAGGCGATACATGGCACGCATACCGCCTGATTTCCGACCGTGGCGATCAGCCCTCATTCCTGATGGAGCCCAGCAGCGCCGATCATGACCAGGACGCGTTCAAGGCGGCAGGTTTCAAGATCATATCGTCGTACTTTTCGGCCTCGGCCCCCTTGTCCGAACTGCCTGGCCCTAAACCCAAAGATACGGATGTCTTTACGATTGAAACATGGGATGGCAGTGACGCCGATGCGCTCTTTACCCAAGTCTATCAATTGTCCTGCACGGCCTTCGCGGACAACCCGTTCTACAAACACATCACGCTTGACGACTTCCTCGCCATGTACCGCCCTGTGGTTCCGTTGTTAAAGCAAGACCTAATCCTCTTCGCCTGCGACAGCACCGACACTTTGGTCGGCTTCCTGTTTGGCATTCCCAATTATGCCGAAGGTCCGGCACCGAAATCCGTCATCCTCAAGACCTACGCATCCTTGCAGAAGGGCGCGGGTCATTGGCTATCCTATCAGTTCTACACCAACGCCAAGGCCATGGGGTTTGAAGTCGCCATTCACGCGCTGATGCACGATGATAACCTGTCCGCCATCAGGTCCGGGCTGAATGGCGCTGATGTTTTCCGCCGTTACGCATTGATGGGACGGACCTTGTGACAACCCTGACCGCCGCCTTTGCGCAGGCCGCAGCAAAATACTGCGACCGCACCGCGCTGATCGACGGCGACGGGACCGCCTATCGGTTTTCGCAGGTACAAGGACTGGCCGAAACCTATGCCGCCGGGTGGTACGCAAAAGGGGTCCGGCCCGGTGATCGGGTGCTGATCGCGATGGGGATTGGCGTTGATCTCTACGCATCACTGGCAGCACTTTGGTCGCTAGGGGCCACCGTGGTTCTGCCCGAACCTGCCATGGGTTTGGCAGGGGTCAAAACAGCGATCCAAGCCACGCAGCCCAAGTTCTTTTGTGCAGCCGGTCCCTACAGATGGATCAAGCTGCTGATCCCAGGGCTATGGGGCACCACACTGCTGACGCCAAAGCAGCACAGCAACGCCGGCTCTCCAAACCTCATCATTGACCCTGATAGCATCGCTCTGACTTCGTTCACATCTGGCACCACCGGCACACCCAAGGCCATCCCACGCAGCCACGCGTTCCTGATGGCGCAATGGAAGGCCGTCGCCCCCTTGCTGCAAAGCGAAGCCACTGAAATCGACCTCGTGACATTTCCAGTCTTTGTCCTGATCAACCTCGCCGAAGGGCGGACCTCAGTGCTGCCCAACTGGAAGATGTCCAAACTCGCCGCCCTTGACCCACGGGCGCTAGTCGACTGGATATCCGTCAACAACTGCACTCGGGCACTACTGCCCCCCGCGCTGTGCGAAAAGCTGGTCGAGGCCCAAGATACCGGCCCGCTCAATCACATCCTGACAGGTGGCGGCCCGGTCTTTCCGGACGTTGTCCTCGGCCTGAAACAGATTGCAGAGCACCTCGACATCACCACCGTCTATGGCTCGACCGAGGCAGAGCCAATTGCCCATTCCCATACCACAGAGCAAGGATACGGTCTGCTGGTCGGGCACCCTGTGGATGCCGTGCAGCTGCGGATCGTAGACACGGAAATCCAGGTGGCAGGCGATCACGTCAATACCGGCTATCTCGATCCCACGCGCGATGCTGAAACCAAAGTCTACGACGGCGACACGATCTGGCACCGTACCGGCGATGCAGGGAAGCTGGACGATGAAGGGCGGCTGTGGCTCCTCGGACGTGTTGGCGATCAGGTGATGACCGAAAGCGGCGTGCAATATCCCTTTGCTGTCGAGACGGCGGCACGCATGTGGCCGGGGGTCGCGCGTGTCGCTTTGATGGAATTGCATGACGTTCCGGTACTGGTCGTCGAAGGCGACGCCAATCAGATCAAGCTGTGGCGCGCGCAGGCAGCGGCGTTTGGCATCAAGGATGTGCGTCATATCTCGGCGATCCCGCTTGATAAACGTCATCACTCTAAGGTTGATCGCAACGCCTTGCACACGCTGTTGGGTTAACGCCTGTTCGAAAGCGGACACTTTGGGGTGCGCTCTGAAGAATTTCCAGTTTAAATAGAAGCAGATCCTGCCGGGCAAAAGTTGTTCCGGGATTCCTCTGCAGTGAAGAGATAACACTTTCGCTGAGGGCGTCGCACATATCGTAGAAGGATGGCGGCCCGACGCGGCGCGGATGGGTCTTCAGTTTGGAGAACGCGGTTTCAACCCGGGTGAAGGGCGAGCAAGGCATGATCCAGTGGGTCATGGCTGCCCCGGCTTCTTTGTTCATGGCTCAAGTCAATGTCCAAACGTCACGGGTAGCTCAGTTATGTCGCTCCGACTCCGCTGGAAAAAGAGAGATTCGCAATGCCGCCGATCAACCCTGGATTGGCGGTATCGCCCAATCCTTGGACAAGGCGACCTTTGTTTTTGAAGCATAAACAATGCCTTAAAGCCGCCACAATTCAACGCGGTAATGGTGCGTGTTTCCGCTTATAGGCAGGTCCCCGCGAACAATTCTTTGCAAACAATATCGCAAATCACACAGTTAGAAACGGGCGATGCCGCTGCGTATGACGCATCTTGCCGTCACGGAATATCGAAGGGGAAATCATGCGAATTGCAGAAATCAAGGCATTGGTAATTGCGCCGTTATTGCTGACAACATCGGTGCAGGGTTTGTTTGCACAAGAGACCGTCGCACCTTCCATGATGTCACCCGACCGGATCGAAACCGTGACGTTCAGCGAAGAAAAGGAACAGGTCCTGCTGGTCGAGATCACGATCGCGGAAGGTGGTACCTACACTTTGTCCGTTCCTGCTGCCCACCGCGTCGCGGTGCGACTGGATGGTGTAAAGATCATCAATGCTCCCGATCCAGCAAGTGATCCAGCGGCAGAAATGACCGCGCTTGTTTCGCTGACGCCCGGACCGCATCAGGTCGAGCTGATTGGGCGCGGCCTGTCCGCAGATGTTGCTGAAGCCGTATCGTTGAAGCGGGTGGGTTTGCCGGTTGCCGTAAGCCTGGCCAGCCTGTCGTCCACGCTGCCTGTTTTTGTCAGCCCGTCGCAGGACATGGCTGCGCTGATGGAAACGGATACGATGAACAACATCCAGTCCCAGGTCATCGCGGCAACGCGAAGTTCACAGGCAGCATCATCGGCGCCGACCTTTGAAGGGGTTCGCGCGGCACAGGACATTCGCAACGTGATTAATGATGCACTTGCGATTGTTGATCCGACATTGCCACCGCCACCGCCGCCAAATGGCGGTGCTGCAAGCAGTCCGCTTGGCCCGCCATTGAATGTGACCTTGACCCAGGCGGTCGAGATTATTGGCGGATCGCTTGCCAACGATAAGCTGGCGGCGACCGGCCAGACGCTTTTTGGCCGCGTCATGGACCCGATCACATATAATATCGTCAACGCGACGATTGAACCCTCTGGCCGTCAGACAACGGTTGAGGTTGGCCCCTCGCGGGGTGGCTTTGCCATACGTCTTTTTGAAGAGGATCTGACCAGCGGGGCGGTGACTGTCACCGTCAGCGCAGGATCGTCCGACGATCCTGATCTTGCGACGTTGCCGGTGTCATACGACTATACCACCGCCGCCGTGACTGATGGTGTCGGCTTGGCATTGTCACGCACAACCTTTGGCGCCACGGCAGATCTTTATGCGCGGATACGCGCGATCGGTTATCGCGCCTATGTCGAAGAACAACTGTCCCCAGAGACGATCGACGACAGCCGATTTGAACGCATGAACTTTGGTCAGTTGCTGAACCGCGATACCAACGGGGCGGGATCGGCCGCGGTATCACTGCAATACCATAACTTTGCCACGGCCACCTACAGTCAGAAACAGCTTCAAGAGGTGATGGGTTTGTTCTGGTCAAACCATCTGCATGCCGCAAACAAGATGAGCCCGGTGATCACCCAAGCCTTTGACGACCGTCAGTTCTACCGCGAAAATGCGATGGGCCGGTTCGAGGATTTGCTGCTGTATTCCGCGCGCAGTCCGCTGATGTCGCAGTTCCTGGATAATGATCAAAGCCGGGTCGGCGAAATAAACGAGAACTATGGCCGCGAGATACTTGAGCTGCATACCGTTGGTGTTGATGCTGGCTATGGCGACGAAGACGTCATCGCGGTATCGCGGATTTTCACCGGCTGGAATTTCCGTCGCACCAATCCCAACACAACTGGCCGGGAAGCTTTGTTTGAATTTGAATTCAAACCCGATGATCACGACAGCGAAGACAAGTATATTCCCTTTCTTGACGTGACCATTCAGGGCCGTTCCGGACCTGCGGGCGTCGAGGAAGGCGAAGAACTGATCGCGTTATTGGCCCAAGATCCCAGAACGCATGAATTTGTTTGCCGCAAGATCGTTCAATGGTTTGTGTCTGATACGCCACCCGCGAATTTTGTGCAGATTTGCGTTGATGCCTGGGCCGCCAGCGATGGCAGCAGCCGCGAAATCCTGCGTGCCATATTGCTCGCGCCGGAATTCATCACGACACCGCAGATCATTCGATCAAAAGGCAAGAATCCGTTGGAATACGGCGCATCTGTCATGCGGGCGGCTGGCACATTGCCGGATGATCCGGCGAATTCGAACCTGTGGTACTGGTTTGGGTATCCAGCACGGAATGCGGGCTACAGCCCGGCTGAATTCCCGGTCCCCACGGGCCTGCCCGAATTTGGCAAGGCCTGGGCGAATACGTCGGCCTTCGTTGCAGAATATAATGCGGGCTACATCATGTTCGCCAACCGCAACAATTTCAACGTCCTCCCGCAAGAGGATCTGATCGAAAACGGTCTGGAGACGGCAGAAGAAGTTGCGGCCTATATCCTGGCGATCGGCACAGCGGATCTTTATCGGCAGGATGAATTCGACGCGGTTGTCGAAGCCCTGAAAGGCGAAGATGGCCTGTTTCGTCTACACCATCGCAGCATAGATGTCGCCTTGGGGCGTGGCATCACGATGCTGACCGTCTTGCCCAGCTTCCACTTGCAGTGATCTGCCAGAATTTCCCGAAAGGACACGAATATGACAACCCGTAGAGATTTTCTGAGATCATCCGCCATGGTCGCTGCGACCAGCATGGCTGGTGTTGCAGGCGCCCCGCAATTCGCGTTTGGGCAATCGGCCGGGGGCAAGACCCTGATCAAGGTCTTCATGCGCGGTGGGGCTGATGGTCTGCACCTTTTTCCACCAGCGGATGATCTGCTGTACCATCAATATCGCCCGAAACTTGGGATTGAACCGCCAAACCCGCTTGATGCAAACACTGCGGTTGATTTGGGCGAAAGCTATCGGGCGTTGAATCCCAATCTCGAACCTTTGCTTGAGATCTGGAACGATGGCCGTTTGATGGTGTCGCCAGCCACGGCGCTGCCCGAAGGCAACCGGTCACATTTTGATAACCAAAGGTGGATCGGAACGGGTGCGCGCGACAATTACATTGATGGTTATCTGAACCGTTATATGCAAAACGTGCCGGGCCCGGATAGCAGCCTGCGCGGCTTGGTTCTGGGTAAATCCTCGATCAGCCGCGAAATCAGTGGTGAACTGACAGTCCCTGCCATCTCTAGCCTGACCCGATTTGATGTCAGGAGCAATCGGTACTTCTGCTCTGGTGATGGATGTTCCGACAACCAATTGACCGACCTGATGCGCGAGATTGCGACAAACCCGGTCAATGGCACACCGTTGGAGGAGCATATTCGCGCCAACCAGTTCTCCATGCTTGAGGCGATTGATGACGTCGCACAGGCTGGTGAAGATTACACGCCTTCCGCAGATGGCATGACATATTCGGACTCGCCACTGGGACGCGGGCTCAGCATTGCGGCACAGCTGATCAAGGCGGGTATTCCGCTCGAGGTGGCCGCGATGGATTGGAACATCGGCTGGGATTCTCATTCCAACCAGATTACAGGCGGGAACAACGGCGTCTCTAACTCCAACTTTGCAATCAATCGTGGCATGCGTGAGGGCGCGAATGATTTTGTCACGTTCTATCGCGATATGGGCAACTTGATGGATGACGTGGTCGTTCTGGTCGGAACCGAGTTTGGCCGCACCGTGAAAGAAAACGGCAGTCTGGGCACCGATCACGGTCACGGTGGTGCCTGGTTTGCCTATGGCGGACCAACCGTCGGTGGCATGGGACCGGATATCGCAAGCCTGGAAGAGGATGCGCTGTTGCATGGCCGCTACCTTCCAACTGTGGTGAACTATCGCGATATCGTGGCCGAGATCATGGTGCGGCACATGGGTATGAGCGACGGATTGATTTCAACGATCTTCCCCGATCATGCCTTCGTCGATCACAACCTGTTCAATCGCAGCGCATAGCGGGCCTCGTCCCGCTTTGCCGATTGCGCACCATTCCGTCCAATAAGGAACAGACTTTAATGACAAACTATATGAAATGGGGGCTTTGCCTCTCTGTGACTGTGTCGCTGGCCGGGTGCTTGGGCGGCGGCAGTGGTGGTGGCGGTAGCGACGGCGGTGGCAGCGGCCCCCGCACATTTGCGCAACAGATTACATTGGCCGATCAGCTTGCCGACGAGATCGAGGTGCTGAACGAGGTGGACCCGATGTCGTTCCAAACCATGGGTTCCACGACCTATAATGGCAATCTTGGGATGTCTTTGGCGCCCGGCACGCCGGATGCCATTGTTCTTTATGGCGATCTGCGGATGACGCTTGAATTTGGCACTGATACGATCAGCGGCGCTGTGTCGAACGTGGTCGACAGCGATGACGCCCAGTATGGTGGTCAGTTCCAGCTGGAAAATGGGGACATTGACCGGATGGCCAGCACCGACGCATTGACCGCTGATCTGACGGGCGACATCACGGCACCTGACAGCACGATCCTGACAGCCGATGCCACATTAGCCGGTGACGTATTCGGCGATAACGAAAGCCACGTCGCGGGGGCGGTCAGCGGAAACATCATCGTCGATGGCAGCGCGGTGGGCATCAGCAGCGGCGCATTCGCTGGAAGACGTTAACCGGCTTGATTTTGGCTGGCGTTGCCACGCAAGCAACGCCGTTATTCAGCGGCGATCTTGAGGGTTGCGATCAGGTGATGGAATTTCTCGCCCTGCACGGCAACGTGCTGGCGGGTGACTTCTGCCGCCATTTCCGGATCACCATTGGCAAGTGCTTCGAGAATGCTTTCGTGTTCGGACATGGATTGCCGCAGCCGCCCCCGCAGTCGCAGTTGTAGCCGCCGAAAGGGTTTCAGCCGCCGATGTAGCCGTTTCGCTTCGGCCTCCAGAAAACTGTTGCCGGACTGCGCGTAGATGATGTGATGAAAGCGTTCATTCTCGCGGTAATAGCTGTCGGCATCCTGATCCTGCATCGCCTTCAAGCATTTTTCGTTGGCATCGTTCAGGTCGCCCAGCGCCGCATCAGTCATGCGCATTGCGGCAAAACGGGCGCTTGCGGCTTCGAGTTCTGCCATGACTTCGAACATTTCGATCAGTTCGATGGCACCGGGCTGGCGCACAAAGGCCCCGCGTCGTGGGATCTGTTCGACAAGCCCCGCCTGTGTGAGCCGTTGCAGCGCCTCGCGGATCGGTGTGCGCGAGACAGAAAACCGCTGCGCCAGCTGCACCTCATCAAGGCGGTCATTGTTGGCGAATCTGCCATCCAGAATCATATCTTCCAGTTCGTCGGCGATGGTGTCTGCATGCCGGTTTGCCATTGTCCGTGCTCCCTCGCGGCCATGACTGTTTGCTGTTTGACTCCATAAATAATACAGATCTGAACGTCTTGTATACAAAAAACTTGACTATGCATTACGTCGGGTGAATTAATATCCCATCGGTGCTTGATGAGTGCCACCAAGGGAGGAACTACCATGAAGACCGCTTTTAAAGCGACAATTGCGGCTGTCGCCATGATGGCCGCGTCCGCAACATCATTGCAGGCACAGGAATTGCGGCTGTCCCATCAATGGTCTGACAACGACGTGCGCCACAAGGTCGCCCAGATCGTCGCGGACGAGGTTGCGACGGCTGACGTCGGGCTTGAAATCCGCATTTTCCCGACGCAATCCCTGTTCAAAGCACGCGAGCAGTACACGCCGCTGTCGCGCGGTCAGCTTGATATGACGGTGCTGCCATTGTCCTATGCGGGCGGTCTGCAGCCTGCCTATAACCTGACGCTAATGCCTGGCCTGGTGAAGAACCACGACCACGCCGCACGCCTGAACGAAAGCCCGTTCATGGAAGCCATCGAGGAAAAGATGGCCGAAGATGATGTGATGGTGCTTGTCCATGGCTATCTTGCCGGGGGCTTTGCGGGCAAAGAGACCTGCATCACCTCGCCTGACGATATGGCGGGCCTGCAGACCCGTGCCGCCGGGCGGGCGTTTGAGCAGATGCTGGCCGGGGCGGGTGCATCTATCGCGTCCATGGCGTCGTCCGAGATCTACAACGCCATGCAGACCGGCGTTCTGGATGCGGCGAATACCTCATCCTCGTCTTTCGTCAGCTACCGGATTTATGAGCAGGTGTCCTGCTATACGCCAGCGGGCGATTACGCTCTGTGGTTCATGTATCAGCCCCTGCTGATCAACAAATCGACCTTTGACGGTCTGACCGAAGAACAGCAACAGGCGCTGTTGGATGGGGCTGCCAAGGCTGAAGCGTTCTATCTTGAAGAGGCCAAGAAGGAAGATGCGGCCAGCCGCGAGGTATTCGCAGAAGCGGGTGTTCAGATCGCTGAGATGTCCGAGGAAGACTTCAACGCCTGGCGCGCATTGGCGCAAGAGACATCCTACAAGGCGTTTATTGAGGACACACCGGGTGGTCAGAAGCTGCTTGATCTGGCCCTTTCTGTCGAGTGATCCAATCAAGGGCGGCGATTGTGCCGCCCTGTTTTCTACATAAAATCAGGAGGCTGCGGTGGCAGGCAACCCAGGCATCACTGTCGCGCAGACTGGTGGGAACCCTTTCCTGCGGTTTGTGGCGGCGATATCGACCCTGGCGGGATGGACATCCGCGGCGATGATCGTCGCCGCCGTGGCCATCACCTGCCAGATGATTTTCATCCGCTTTGTCCTGAACGGATCGACCATCTGGCAGACCGAAGCGGTGATCTACCTTGTCATCGCGGCTACCCTTTTGGGCCTGCCTTACGTGCAGCGTCTGCGCGGGCATGTGAATGTCGATCTTGTGCCAATTTGGCTGGCGCCAAAGGCGCGGTTTGGTCTGTTCATTATCACGATGTCCATGTCGATCGTGATTGTGGGTGTGATGCTCTACTATGGCTATGAATACTGGCACTTTGCCTGGGAACGGAACTGGCGCTCTGACACGGTGTGGGGTGTGCGGCTATGGATCCCTTATCTGGCGTTGCCTGTGGGATTTGCCCTTTTGATGCTGCAGCTGATTGCTGATCTGATCGCAGTGATCCTGCGCATCGAAGATCCATTCGGCCTTGGCGAAAACGATGGGTTGGAATCCCGCACCTCGGGGGAGCTCTGATGGATCCGCTGCTGCTTGGTGCACTGGTTGCCGTATTCACCATCTTCATTCTGTTTTCAGGGATTTCAGTGGCGCTTGGGTTGCTTGTCGTCTCGGCTGGTTTCCTGATCATCTTCGACGGTATGCGGTCGCTGGAACTGATGCCCGAAATCCTGTTTGGCAAGCTGAACAACTTTGCCCTGCTTTCGATCCCGATGTTCATCATTATGGGGGCGTCAATTGCATCGACACGCGCGGGCGCGGACCTTTATGAGGCGCTGGAACGCTGGCTTACACGCGTGCCAGGTGGGCTTGTGATTTCCAACCTCGGGGCCTGCGCGCTTTTCTCGGCCATGTCGGGGTCAAGCCCGGCAACCTGTGCCGCCATCGGCAAGATGGGCATCCCCGAAATGCGCAAGCGCGGCTATCCGGATGGTGTTGCCGCGGGCTCTATCGCGGCGGGTGGCACGCTGGGTATTCTGATCCCGCCATCGGTCACTATGATCGTCTACGGGATCGCGACGGAAACCTCGATCGGGCGGTTGTTTCTTGCCGGTGTCTTTCCCGGCCTGATGCTGGTTGGTCTGTTCATGGCTTGGTCGCTTTATTCGACATGGCGGTCCGGCAATATGGAGGTGCTGTCATCTGTCAGCTATTCCTGGCGCGAAAAGTTCGAGATTCTGCCACGCGTTCTGCCATTCCTGGCCATCATTATCGGGGTGCTTTACGCGATGTATGGCGGCATCGCGACACCGTCCGAGACCGCGGCGGTCGGTGCCCTGCTTTGCCTTGTTATCGCGATGGTGATCTACAAGCTGTGGAACCCAGCTGATCTGTGGGTGGTCCTGCGCGACAGCACCAAGGAATCGGTGATGATCCTGTTCATCATCGCGGCGGCTGGCGTTTTCAGCTACATGCTGTCGTCCCTTTTCATCACGCAATCGATCGCCGCATGGATCGGCACGCTGGATGTGAACCCCTGGGTGCTGATGGGGGCGGTGAACATCTTTTTGCTGATCGCGGGGTTCTTTCTGCCGCCGGTGGCGGTGATCCTGATGGCGGCACCGATCCTACTGCCGATTATCACCACGGCAGGGTTTGATCCGATCTGGTTTGCCGTGATCCTGACGATCAACATGGAAATCGGGCTGATCTCGCCCCCTGTTGGGCTGAACCTGTATGTCATCAACGGCATCGCGCCCGACATCAAGCTGAAGACCATCCTGATGGGGTCGCTGCCGTATGTCGCCTGCATGGTTGTGGCGATCATCCTGCTGTGCATCTTTCCCGGTATTGCCACATGGCTTCCAAACGCGGTGATGGGGACGGCGGTATGACACTGCTGGCTGATCTTCTTTCGACCGTTTTTGAAAGGCGCCAGCGGCTGGGCCGGGCCGGGCAGCGCGATGATCGACCGATCGAGGCGTTGACGGCTGATCTGATCGGCGCGGCAGGCGAGGTTTCCGGAACGACGGTCGCGCAAAATCTTCTGAACCGGTATGCCGAAATGGACGATGCCGCGAAGCTGGCGTTTTTTCACCATCTTGCGTGGGATATGAACATCGATGCGGCGGGGGTCCGTCAGGCGTTGGATGCCTATGAGACGGCGCATACCAAACCCACCTATCGCGCCTTCATGCAGGCGGCAGAGCCGCCGCGTCAAGAGTTGATCCGGCGGCTCAATCAGGTGCCGGGGGCCACCGGCGCGCTGGTATCCATGCGCGCCGATCTTTTGCGCCTTGGCCGCGACATCGACACGCTGCAGGCGCTCGACATTGATTTTCGCCATCTTTTCGCAAGCTGGTTCAACCGTGGCTTTCTGGTGCTGCGCCGGATCAACTGGGAAAGCCCGGCGCAAATCCTGGACAAGATCATCGCCTATGAAGCGGTCCATCAGATCGACAGTTGGGACGATCTGCGCAGGCGCGTCGAACCGTCTGACCGACGCTGCTTTGCCTTTTTTCACCCCGCCATGCCGGACGAGCCCCTGATCTTTGTCGAGGTCGCGCTGACGCAAGGCGTGCCGGGTTCAGTGCAGGGTGTGTTGGCCGAAAGTCGCGATATGATCGAGGCAGAGGCCGCAGACACGGCTGTGTTCTATTCGATCTCGAACTGTCAGGCCGGGTTGGCGAGCATTTCGTTCGGCAACTCACTGATCAAACAGGTGGCCGCCGACCTTGCCTTGGAAATGCCGGGGCTGAAGACATTCGTGACATTATCGCCCATTCCGGGCTTGGCTGATTGGCTGGCCGAAACCGATGATGCGGTCACGCCGGAGGAGGACGACCGCATTCGTAGCCTTGCCGCGCATTATCTGCTGGATGTCAAACGGCGCGATGGTCTGCCGCGCGACCCTGTGGCCCGCTTTCACCTGGGCAACGGCGCGCTGATCCATCAGGTTAGTGCAAATGCCGATCTGTCGGAAAAGGGGCTCGCCCAATCGCGTGGTGCCATGGTCAATTACCTTTACGACCTCGCAAAAGTATCGCAGAACCACGAACGCTTTGCGGTCGATCATCAGGTCACAGCCTCGGCTGAGGTGCGTGCACTGGCTGCCGCGGCCCGCAAAGCCGCAGCCTGAGGAAACGACGCGCGATATGACAAATCCACTCTACGACGCACTTTTCGGCATCCATGCAGGCAAGACGACGCCGTTTCTTCATTTGGCCGATGGCCAGATTGTCACCCATGATGCCTTTCTGGGGTTAGCGGCGCGGATCGCGCATGTCCTGACCAAGGCAGGCCTGCAACCTGGTGACCGCCTTGCCGCACAGGTCGCAAAATCGCCCGAGGCGCTGGCGCTTTACGCTGCCTGCACGCAGGCTGGGCTTGTGTTTCTACCGCTGAACACCGCCTACACCGTCGATGAACTGACCTATTTCATCGAAAACAGCGGCGCGCGGGTGGTCATCTGTGACAGCGCGGGGGCGGATGGGCTTCGACCGGTTGCCAGCGGGCTTGATGCGCAGCTGCTGACACTGAACGGCGACGGCACTGGCAGCCTGATGGACGGCGCCGAAGGGCAGTCTGAGACCTACCCGACCGTGGCACGCGCTGCGGATGATCTGGCCGCGTTTCTTTACACATCCGGCACAACAGGCCGATCAAAAGGCGCGATGCTGACGCAAACCAACCTTCTGTCGAACGCGCGCACCCTGGTCGAGCATTGGCGTTTCGACGCTGACGACATCCTGCTGCACGCATTGCCGATCTTTCATACTCACGGCCTATTCGTGGCAACGAACGTGACGCTGATTGCAGGCGGCGCGATGATCTTTCTGCCGAAATTCGACGTCGATCTGATGATCGAAAAACTGCCACTGGCCACGGTGATGATGGGCGTGCCGACCTTTTACACCCGCCTTCTGGATGACGACCGGTTCACCGGCAATCTGGTGCGCGACATGCGGCTGTTCATTTCCGGCTCTGCCCCGCTTTTGGCCGAAACGCATATCCAGTTCGAGGGGCGCACGGGTCATCGTATTCTTGAACGCTATGGCATGACCGAAACCAATATGAACACGTCCAACCCCTATGATGGCGAACGCCGGGCGGGCACGGTCGGCTTTCCACTGCCGGGTGTAGACCTGAAAGTGTGTGATCCCAAGACCGGCGCCGAGTTGCCGCAAGGCGAGGTTGGCGTGATCGAGGTACGCGGGCCGAACGTGTTCAAAGGCTACTGGCAGATGCCGGAAAAGACCGCGGAAGAGCTGCGACCGGATGGTTTTTTCATTACGGGCGACCTGGGGCGGATCGATGAAGACGGTTATGTCCATATTGTGGGGCGGGACAAGGATCTGATCATCTCGGGCGGTTACAACATCTATCCGAAAGAAATTGAACTGGTGCTTGATGCGCAGCCCGGCGTGCTCGAAAGCGCCGTGATCGGCGTGCCGCACGCGGATTTCGGCGAAACGGTTTTGGGCATTTTGGTGCCAGAGCCCGGTGCAACCCCCGATCCAGATGCAATCGCCGAAGCCGTGCGCGACGCGCTCGCCCGGTTCAAGCATCCGCGCAAATTGTTGGTCATTGATGAACTGCCCCGCAACACGATGGGAAAGGTCCAGAAGAATCTGCTGCGCGACCGCTATCGCGAGGTGTTCTCAAAAACGCCGCTCTAGCCCCACGCCGTGATCGTAGATTTGCGCGTGCTATGCGCCGTTTATGCGGTTTTGTCAGGTCACGACGTTGCGCCAGTGACCGAAACATCGTCTCTACCTGGCACAGTCTCCCGTCCGTTGTCGCCCTTTTCTTTTGCAGTTCGCATCTGAAAAGACGCCGTCAGTCGGTCTAATGCTGTTGGGTCTGACGTTACGATCAAACCGGCAGCATTGATCCGATCCATGTAATCCAGCAATTGCATCAGATTATCACCGTCCAGACCGATTTCGTCCGCGTCGATCAGCGCAAGCTCTGGTCGTGAAAGAAGTGCGCGGGCCAGATGTATGCGTATCTGTTCGCTGGCGGTCAGATTGCGGCGGCCTTCAGCAATCTTGCCGTCCAATCCACCGATCCGCGCGAGCATGTCTTGCAACCCGGCATCGTGCAGCGCGCCGATAATCTCTGTGTCGGTGACAGAACGACCGATGCCCAGTGTCGCGTCACGCCGCAGCGAACCTTTTAGCTGGGGGGTATGGCGGCCAAGGTAAAGAACCTGACCGGTCCGAAGAGCAACGGGATTGACACCCAGAACGGTGAACTGTCTTGCGGGCGGTTGCGTTTCGAACCCGGCCAACGCCAGAAGCAGCGTGCTTTTCCCGCAGCCCTCTGGGCCATCTAACCGGCTTAAGGTGCTGCGCGACAGCTTTGCGTCAAGCGGCTGCAATCCTGGCAAGACTGTGCTGCGGATCAAAATTGCGGGCTGTTCCCGAACGGCTTTGACCTTTTTATGAACAGGCAAGCGGGGCGCCGTCATCAGCATGTCCAGTTTATCGGACGCCACCACATAGGCGCGGCGCCGGTCAGTCACATCAGCCAGATGGCGCAGAGGCCAGACAACAAGCGCAAGCGCCGTCAGAGCTGCCACCGCGTCAGGGATGCCCAGATTCAATTGCATACAGACATAAAGACAGATCGCGCTTGCAATGCCCGATCCCGCATCTGGCAGGGCGCGAACTGTCGCGGCCAGCGATGCGCGATGCACGGCGGCATCGATAATTTCTTCGGACTTGCGACTTAAGAGCTTTAGTTCTGTCTTGATCCGGCCGGACCGCCGCAAAGCAATTCCTTGCGGCAGACGTTCCGCCATTGATGCGGCCAGTCGCGCCCTTTTGCTGCGCAACTCTGCATGAGCCATGCCCAGGGGGCTGCCGAGCAGCACGATACCGATCATGACCGCCGCAATGGGGACCAGTGCTGCAAGAAACAACCATGGTTCCAAGATGTATAGAACAAGAAACGCCGCCGGGATTGTAATGGAGGCAGAGATCAACCGCGCCAGCCCGCGAGACACCCAGCCTTTGAATGCTGTCAGATCGCCCACGTAACGCAGGGCAAGCGCGCCTGACCGGCGTCGCGCGATGGCGCTGGTTGGCATGCGCGTTATGTGCTTGAACAGGGCTTCGCGGATATCGGCGGCATAGCTTTGCCCGGTCCGTTCGGCCACTTTCCCTTCAAATGCGCGCAATGCGAACAGAATAGACCCCGCCGCAGCGATCGCGAAAAGCGCGCCCAGTGGCGGTGCGGTGGTCCCGTCGCGCAGGAACATAAACACATCGCGGGTGGCAAAGGCAGTCACGACCATGGTCGCAGCCTGCCCAAGCGCCAGACCGACGAGAATACCCACGCCGATCCAGCGTCTTTGCCCCAGAATGGTGGGGCGGCGGCTCATGCTGCGCGCAGCTTTGCGTCTTCGATCATATTGCTGAGCGCCATGGCCGTTGCCGGGTCGCCAAGTTCGTAGCGATCAAACACCGGCAGCCCGGTTTTTGCTGCCTCTGCGACGCAGATTGGTGCGCGGGTCATTAAACCTGACAGCGCAATTGGCGTCAGACCGCGTGCGGCCAGCCATGCAAGACCGCCTTGGGCAGCCATTGCATCCGGGGCCGCAAGCAGCAGCGCGTCAAATCGTTGTGGCCACTCTGACTGGGACAGCAACGTCGCCGTCTCGACCTGATGGACACCGTCTGCCAACTCTATGACGGCCATGTCGCAATCTGCCGTATGGCTGATCAATGTGTCGATTGCACGTTCGACCTCTTTGATCGGTTGGCGATAGGTCGAGGCCATGCCGGCATCTGTGAAGTCCAGTGTTTTTACGGCACCCGCAGCTTCGTATTCATGCATATCACCGAATGCACCGGTGCCTGTGGCCTTGATCGCGGCAACCCGGCGTCCGAGGCGGGCGAACCCGTTGATCACGCCTGCTGCAGCTGCTGTTTTGCCTGCATTCATACCAGTTCCCAAGATGCCAATCGTCAACGCAGGCCTTCGGGTCGGCAGGTCAGGTACCGCAAAATCAAGCAATGTGATCGGTTTTCCTTCTGGTCCGACCAGACGCCCGAGGATTTTGATTTGTGTGGGACGCCCGATCCTGTCGTGTCGCGATACTGCCTTTCCGGCAACGCCGCCACCTGCCAGTAGATCCGCAAGACCGTCGCCAAGAATGGCGTGCCCTTCGAACTGGTCGGCGGCAAAGCGATCACCACAGGTGACCACGATGCGATCCCCCGGCCAAAGTGGTGAAAAGCGTCCATCAGCCAGTTGCAGGCGTTTGTGATTTCCGATCCGGGTCACATCGGCAAGAACCAGATCGCCGGCGCGTGCACTCGTGACATCTGGCAGCAGGCGGACAACTTCATCGCGGCACACACGACGCGTTACGAAAGCCCATTTTGCGCCTGCGGCAGGATTTGTGAAGGTTGCATTCAGTCGGGAAAGATCGGTCATGCCGCACTCCTTTCAAGGGTATGGGGAAGGTCAGATGTCTGACACTTGGGGGCATTGCTGTGCGCCTTTGCCGGAACGATAAAGACACGGTCTAGCTGGGCCTGAACAACGCATTCCGAAAAGCTGTGACCACATCCCGGCAATGTATCAAATGTGATGTGCGGCGGGATATTGATCGCATGTGCCGCATCACGCATCGCCTGCGCCCAATTGCGCGCCCGGTCGACCCGGGTCAGGCCTTGCCGCACGTCGATGTCGGCCCCCTTGCGCAGGTTGGGATCACGCAGCGTGTCTTCCGACCCCACACGGACATCAATGTCACGCGCCAGAAAGGGTTTGAGGTTAGCCTGCAACCACAAGCCCTGCAGCCGGTGCTTTGCATCCGCTGAACCGATACCGTAGGGCCAGGCGATCTGCGCATCTGGAAATGTCCACCAGCCGGGTGCAGTCAAGGACAAGCGCCCCACGCTATCCGGGTAAATCCACGCAAAGCGATGTGCAAATTGCGCACCCCCTGAAAATCCGGACAGATCAAATCTCCCCTTGGCAACACGTCCTTCGCGGGTCAGGTGCCGCATCAACGACAGCAAGGCGATATCGGCCCGATTGGGGCAGGCGGCACGCTGATAGCGTGGCCAATGAGTTGTGTCGAAATGGGGAAGGATGACAGTGCGGTCGGTTTCTGCGGCGCGACGACTTAGCAGATCCGCCATTGCCCGAACCTGCCGTTGGATACCGTGGACCACAACGACCGGCGGCGCATCATTGATATTGTCGGGATTAACGATCCAAGCATCCGGTATCAGGCCCGGAATGCCACGACGAAAAACAGTATTTTCCATGACGATCACGCGTCTTCCAGCATGCGCAGGCGCGCGCGCTCGGTTGCATGAGCTGCCTTTTGGCGCATATCTGCGGGCAACAGATCAAAGATGATGTGAATACGATCCTGATCGCCATCATTATGTGCTTCGTGAACTTGGTTGTTGTCGAACCACCATAATTCACCTTCGTTCATCCGGATTTCTTCGTCGCCTGCTTTCATCCATGAGCCTGCCGTAGATTTCAGGATCATGTGATAGCGCCCGCGCAACTTATAATACTCTCCGCGGTCGATATGTGGGTACACTTTGCGTCCTGCTGGCAGGCATACGATCTTGGCCCGGCTCAGGTCCGCATCAAGTTCGGCGGCCACATCTTCGATGAAGGCGCGGGCAAGAGGATAATCGACCGATCCGGTTGTCCAGCGGCTTTCGTGAACATCGCGACGCTTGCGTCCAAATAGCTTGGACTTGCGTAGCCCGCGCAATGGTATCGCCAGTGCTTCGCGTTGTACTGCGATCTTATCCTGACGTCCTGTGGCGACGGCCCATGCGTCGCTCACATCTGCGATTTCATCCAGAAACGGCTGCGTGGGGATATCTGTTCGGATGCGTTTGAAGTATTTCATGGTCAACTCCTGTTGTGGTGAGTGGGTGGAAAACCTCGTCGTGATCCACAGTTAGGTTGAACGACTGTACGTTGCCTGACGCCTGCATGAACGTCAGATGAACATGTGATGATGGTGATCTGAATGCTGAACGGCGGGCGCTTGTCGGAGCAACGGGTGCTGAGGCTTTTTCATCTGACGTTCATCTGTTGAGATAAGCGCGTGTCATCTAAGCCTGCCATGATCAAAGCGATGACATGGCGGCACACTCTGGACAAAGGACCCCATATGCGCTCGACAACCCTTTTTGGTATGTACGCCGCTGTTATTGTCGGTCTGGTCGGCAGTTTGGGCGGACTGACACTTTACAGTCTTGAAAAGTCGCGGGCATGGGATGTGCGCGCACAGCTTGCGCAGGAGTCCTATGGTTTGCATCTGCAACTCGAAGGGAACCTTTACCGACTGTTCAAGAAGTACGGCGATGTGCTGTTGATCGGCGAACAGGAGGACGGTGCGGCGGTGCTTGATCTGCAGGATGCCATAGCCGGAAACCTGTCCGGCATCCGCGATGTGATCGCGCGTGAGATCCAACTGGTTGGCGAAGAGGAGATTGAAGAACTGATCCTGCTGGATCAGATCGAAGCAGATGTCAGGGCGATCAATGTCGAAATTGATCGACTGATCAGGTCGCAGGATCCGGTTGCCACGATGATCGACGATGATCGACTGATCACACTATTCAACGGCGACATTGATATTGCGCTGGATCGCAAGATAGAGGCGGCGCTGGCCGAAGAACGCAGTGAGGTGGACGAGACCCTTGATGAAGCCCGTGCCTTTCGGCTGCGCAACACACGGTTGGTCTATGCAATTCTGCTGGTGGGCATCACGGTGCTGATCGTCGGTTTGATGTCGTTCAACGCCCAGATCAGGCGCCCGATTATCCGCTTGCAACAGGGGCTCGAGAATTTGCGCGGTGCAAATTACTCCGGCGCAGTCTATCTGGGCGGCAGCCGGGAGTTTCGCCAATTGGGTGGCGTGCTGAACAGCATGGCCGATGCCCTGGCCGCCCGCGAAGCAAGCCGCGCCGAACAAAAACGGTATCTTGAAGATACAGTGGCCAAGCGCACAGCGGAACTGCAACAGGCGGTCGATAAGCTGGAACTGACCGAAGAAAATCGCAAGCAGTTGATGGCCGATATCAGCCACGAATTGCGCACACCACTGGCAATTATTCTGGGTGAGGCTGACGTCACTTTGCGCACGTCCGCCGATCTGAGCGATGGGGTTTCTGACTCATTCGCGCGTATCCGTGATGCTGCCAAACATACAAATCAGATTGTCGATGACATGCTGACGGTCGCCCGTTTCGAGGCCGGCAAACTGCGGCTTGACCGTTCCGAAACGGATTTGCGTCTTGTGGTCCATGATGCTGTTTCGATGTTTCCAGAGCCGGTACAGGTTGATATGCCCGACCGTCGGTCAATGGCGTTGATCGATCCGGTACGATTGCGGCAGGCGGTGCTGGCATTGTTGCACAACGCCCATCGCTATGGTGGGCCCGACATTGCGATAACCGTCAGCGAAACCGCATCCTCGCAAATCATCCGTGTCGAAGACAACGGTCCGGGGCTGAGCAAGGCAGAGAAATCGCAAGCGTTCGAGCGGTTCTTTCGCGGATCCAATGCGTCAGGCCGGGGTGTCGAAGGCACCGGTCTGGGGCTTCCCGTTGTGAAATCCATCGTCGAGGCTCATGATGGCACAGTTGTTCTGGAAGATCGTGATGGTGGTGGGTTGAGGGTTGTGATGACCTTGCCGAAAAAGCAGCGGGTACATGTGGTGGCTGGTAAAGCATCCCGAAAATCCGCCTAAACTTTTGATCAATCCGTCTAAACTCTCGGCAAAAATCCGGCAACTAAACCCCAGATTGATAGCGTCGGGTCGTGCAGGTTGGCATTACGCCAATACTGATCATGCAACAACGACGGAGACGGAAATGAACATTCTGCTGGTTGAGGATGAGGTGCGGGTTGCGGATTTTATCCGGCGCGGTCTGGGCGCCGAAGGCTGGTCAGTGGATCATGTTGCAGGCGGGGAAGAAGCGCTCGAGCAGGCCAAGGCAAATGTGTATGACGTGATCCTGCTCGATCTCATGTTGCCCGGTATTCAGGGGTTGGATGTGTGCCGAAAGCTGCGCGCGCGCAAGTCCAAGACGCCGATACTGATGCTGACGGCACTTGATAGCCCGGAAGAAAAGGTCAAGGGGTTGAAGACCGGCGCCGATGATTATCTGCCGAAGCCTTTTGAATTCGACGAATTGATTGCCCGTGTCGAAGCCCTGCATCGCCGTGCCAATTGCTATGCCAAGGAAGCCGATGACACCGTGATCACCAGTGGTACACTGACGTTCGATAAATCCTCTTTGCAGATCGCCGTCGCTGGCCAGACAGTCGATCTATCCAAGAAGGAACGTGATCTGTTGCTCTTGTTTCTGACTAATCAGGGGCGTGTGCTGTCACGCGAACGTATTCTCAACGCGGTATGGAGCATGAACGAAGACCCTTTGACAAATGTTGTCGATGTCTATGTTGGTCGATTGCGGCGCAAGATCGGCTGTGAAGGCGAACGGATTGTTACGCTGCGCAATGTCGGCTACCGCATGACCTAGTTTTCGCGTCTTGGTTGTAGCCAAAATCCTGCGCATGCACACCGAAGGGCGATCTGCGCGAGATGAAAAAGGCTCTTGCGCCTATTCCGGCACCGTGAAGGTCATCGTGTCAGATACCGTATCGCCATCATCCAAGTATGGCCTGTGGTCATTCGTGTTCAACGAGATGTCGAGGGTATACTGCCCGGGCAGCAACGACCCGATCCGGGTGGTAGACCCGTAAAGGCGCCCCAGCTTCAGCCCGTTTAGATAGACATGCGCGTGGCCCTCGTTATCGACATGCGGCACCATTTCGGCGGCTTGACGGAAGACGAAATTGCCTGTTTCAACGAGAAGCTCGCCACCATCTGCTGTCATGCCTTCAGGTGCAGAAATCGCAATCGTCGGGGTATTGGCAACCTGAACGCCATTGCCCGCGCTGTGATCCATCGCCATGGCATCGGCGCTGGCATTCAAAACCCTGGTCGAAACATCGCCGTAATCTGCAAATGTCACGGTCATCGGCAAAAGCGATCCTTCCGAAAACGACTGGCCGTCAGTCATCAGCATAATATGGGCCCCGTCCATCGCGATCTCGCTGGTGGTACCGCCTGGAATGATGATTGGCCCATCGCCGCCAAAGGGGTTCATGACCGAAACCGACATTGCCTGTGGCGAACTGACCGATGACAGTACGACAGGCCCGCCATCATTCTGTATCGTCATAGTCACCATGAACATGTTAGGGCGTCCGTCGACCTGAACCGCCCGCGCATTGGTCAGAACGATGTCAGATTTCGGCAATCCTGTCATATACAATGCCGCAAGACCCACGCCGATCATTAAAGCAACTGCAATGATGCGTTTCATAAATCTCTTGCCCCGGGTTTGGACGTCATGTGTATACTAACAATATGATGCGGCGCAGCAACTTGTTATTTGTCGCCATTGCTGCGGCTTTGATGGCGCGGCCGGGCCCCGCCACTGCGCATCCGGCTGAGCAGGGCTTTGTGCTTTTGCTGCCGACAACCGCGTATACGATCGCAGGCACGCTGAGTGTGTTTGCATCCATGCTATTGATGCTGATGTTGCGACACGGGGCGCTTGCGCGGTTTTTCTCAAGCAGGCCATTCAGGACCGGCGCACCATTAGTGAAGATGGACTTGGCGCATCTGTCATCTCTCTTTGCAACAGTCGTCTTGTTTGGCCTGATTTCGATCGGATTTGCTGGACCGACTGATCCGCAAAGTAACCTGATGCCATTGGTGTTCTGGACAGTCTTCTGGATCGCCGTGTTCGTCATTCAGGGAACGCTTTTCGACATCTGGCGATGGATCAATCCGTGGCGCGGGCTGGCATATTATCTTTTTGGTGACAGCGACGGTCTGGCCCGTCTGCCAAAATGGTGCGCGGCTTGGCCGGCGGTCATTTTGTTCGCACTCTTTCAAAACTTTATGTTGGCAGATGTCGCGCCTAACGATCCGCCAAGATTGGCTTATGTTATCTCGTGGTACTGGGCGATTAACTTTGCCGGCGTGATTGTTTTCGGCGCGAAGCCATGGCTCAATCAGGTCGAATGCATCACGGTCATGTTCAACCTGTTGTCGCGCTTGCGGCCAATCACATCTGGGCGTATCGGCATGCCGGGATGGCAGGCTGTGACAGAGGCACCGCTTGATACAAGTCGGGCAGTTTTTTGTCTTTTGCTGCTTGCCGCAGGCAGCTTTGACGGCCTGAATGAAACGTTCTGGTGGTTGGATCAGCTTGGGATCAACCCTTTGGAATTTCCGGGACGGTCAGCAGTCTACTGGCCAAATCTGATCGGCCTGTATTTGGTCCTGCTTATTCTGGTGATCATCTACACCATTGCGATCTGGGTGGGGATTGCAGCCGTGCGGTTTGTTCACCCGCAACACCGGTTGCGCCTATCTGACATGTTCCGGAGCTTTGCGATCACCTTGCTACCGATCGGGTTGGGTTATCATTTCGCGCATTACTATGTCACTTTTCTGGTCCAGATCCGGGTCACCTTGGCGACCTTGGCAGACCCCTTTGCGCTGGGATGGAATCTGTTCGGGTTGAATGCCGTCAAAGTGACAACGGGGTTTCTGGCGCAAGCTGATACGGTGAAAATAATCTGGCTGACACAGGCCGGTGCTGTCGTGTTGTCACATGTTTGGGCCGTCTTGCTGGGGCATCGGATTGCCGAAAAGAATTGTACCACACCTAAAGAAGTGATCATGCTGCAGCTGGGCGTTTCAATTCTGATGATCTTTTATACAATTTTCGGATTGTGGCTGCTTGCCAGTCCAAAGGGCGGCTAGTTCACAAAAAGATGTAGACAAGTCGTTAGTACACACACAATACTGGACTGAATTATGCGGCGTAAGATCGCGTTGACGACAAGGGGGATAAAGATGACGACCAAAACGACAAACAACGCCGTATCACGTCGTAAAGCCCTGCTGGGCTTGGGCGCTGGTGCGGGCGCTTTGGCGACAACCGGTCTGATGCCGGGCGCGATGGGATTTGCCCAAGCGCAAAGTTCGGCACCCATCAAGATTGGATTTCAGAAACACGCGACAGGGATCGGCGCCGCCTACGGCCGCTGGTATGACGCGACCACAACCGCCGCTGTCCAGCGGATCAACGACGGCGGCGGCATCAATGGACGCCCGGTTGAGATTGTGACCGAAGATGACGGCACTGACCCAAGCCGCGGTGCCGAAGCATTGGAAAAGTTCGAAAAATTGCACGGGTGCGACATCGCTTTTGGCACGTTGTTCAGTCATGTCGTGATTGGCTCCGCGCCGCGCGCGGCAGAGCTGAAATTGCCCTATTTCGTTGTTTCCGAAGGGCATCATGTGGCAAGTGGCATGCTCAATCGCTATACGCTGCAACCGGGGATCACTGATGTGAAAAGTCAGGTGGTTTCAATGGCACCGTTCATCGCCGACAACCTTGGCAAGAAGGTCACGATGATCTTTCCTGACTTTGCGTTCGGGCATGACCACCGCGATTTCTTTACGCAAGCGATCGAGGCGCAGGGCGGTGAGGTTGTCGCAAAAATCGCGATCCCGCCGACGGAGACATCGTTTACCCGCTATTTCCCCAGCATTCCGCGTGAGACGGAAGTGATCTATCACGTCATGGTCGGCCCTGCTGTTCTGACTTTCGTGAAAGAAATGGGCGAGTTCTTCGGGCCGAGCCGGCCAGAACTCTTCGGGTTCATCGACAGCCTTGAGGCTGTTGGCATTGACAGCCCTGGGCTGGAATTCCTGGAAGGCAGCTATTTCTGGGAGGGCATGCCGCGTCACGTTCAGGATGGGCAGAGCGCGTTTGAAAAGACCTACCGTGCCGCAGTGGGCTGCGATGATCGCGGCGCTTCGCTCGATGATCCGGCTGACGTGTCGACCTATGCGCATATGTTCGGATGCTGGGAAACGCTGAATGTGATCAAGGCGGGTATGGAGGCAGCCGATTATCAGGGTCCGCAAGACCGGACCAAATTGATCGAGGCGGTCGAGGCGATGTCTGACATGCCGGAATCGCTGGATCACCCGCAAGGTGCCAAACGGTTCAATGGCAAGACCCATCAGGTGTTTGGTCAGCAGTTCATCTCGAAGGTCACCGAAGGCAAACTGGTGGTCGAACATGTCGCCACGATCGAAGACGGTCTGTACGAAGACGAGGTTGATTACACAACGCAGTCCTTCTGATCATCCCAGACCCGCTGCAAAGTAAAAAAAGAGTTGTTTCGATGGAGTTCGGACCGCATCTGATGCTCGCCGCCCTGGAGGGTGCGGTAATCGCTTCTATCCTTGTGCTGACAGCAATGGGGTTAAGCATCGTTTTCGGCGTCATGCGCGTCGTGAACGTGGCGCATGGAGAGTTCTTTATGCTTGGCGCCGTGCTGGCATGGTATGTCAGCACGATGCTGGGCGGGCATCCGGCAGTTGGGTTCGCGGCCGCACTTGTCATTGCACCTTTGGTCGTGGGACTGATCGCCGCGGTGTCGGATCAGCTGATCCTGAAGCGGATCAACTATGACCCGGATCGCACGATCGTCGGTACCATCGGGATGCTTTTCATCATTCAGCAAACGACATTGATGACGTTTGGCCCCGAAGCACGACCGGTTGAGGCCCCCTTTAATCAGCGTTTGGCGCTGCCTTGGTTTGAGTTCGGCGAAGGTGGGCTTCAAATGATCTGGCCATGGGGCCTCAGCATTACCAGCTACAAACTGTTTGTGATCTTTGCGGCACTGGCGGTTCTTGTCGCACTCTGGCTTTTCCTGACGCGGACGAAGATCGGCCTGATCATGCGGGCCACCCAGCAGGACAGCGAAATGGCCAAGGCCTTTGGCGTACCGGTCGGCACCGTCTATTCCTGTGTCTTTGGTCTGGGTGCTGCACTGGCCGCGTTGGGCGCGGTGCTGGTCGTTCCGATCCAGCAAGCCCATTATCTGATGGGTGCAGACCCGTTGCTGATGGCATTCACCGTGGTGATCATCGGCGGATTGGGAAGCCTGCCGGGCACCGTCATTGCCGCATTCCTAATCGGGATGAGCGATGGGATCATTTCTGTCTTTTTCTCACCCACGCTGGCGCAGATCATCGCCACCTTCCTTGTCGCGATGATCCTGGTGTTCAGACCGCAGGGGTTGATGGGAAAGGCCGAAACATGACAGTGGCACGCAAGATCAACGCGCTTCATTTTGGCATCCTGCTGTTTCTGCTGGCCTGCTTTTTCATCCTGCCAGCCTACCATGTCGGCGCGCTGTCGCGCATCATGGTGCTGGCGATCTATGCCATCGGGCTGAACATCTTGTTCGGCTACACGGGTCTGCTAAGCCTTGGGCACGCGATGTTTTTCGCAGCGGGCATGTATGGGCTTGGCCTGTCGATCAAATTTCTGGGCGTTTCGGTCATCCCGGCATTTGGCATCGGAATAATTAGCGCCGCGCTGTTGAGCCTTTTGGTTGGCCTGCTGGCGCTGCGCACCGTGGGTGTGTCCTTCATGATCGTGACACTCATGTTCGCGCAAACCATCTATCTGGTTGTTCTGTATTTTGGCGAATACACCCGCGGGGACGAAGGTTTCGTGCTGCAACAGGCCGAGCGGATGCTGCTCGGCTTTGACGTGACAACCGAGGCCGGTCGTTACTTTGTTGCCTTCGCTGCCTTTTCCATCTGCCTTATCGGTTTCGCGGCACTGGTTCAGTCGTCTTTAGGAAAGCGCCTTGTGGCCATCCGCGAGAATGAAGAACGCGCCCGCATGCTGGGCTATGACGTCTGGCGCTACAAGCTGCTGGCTGTGATCGTCTCGGGCACTGTCTCAGGTGTCGCTGGCGCACTTTACGCGCTGTTATTTGGCTATGTCGGGGCAACCTTTGCCTCGGTGCAGTATTCGATACTGCCGCTTTTGTGGGTCCTGCTCGGCGGGGCAGGCACGACAATCGGGCCTCTGATCGGGGTGGCATTCATGTTCTACCTGATCGACGCATCCAGCGCTTACACAAGTGCCTACATGCTTATTGCGGGTCTCGCGCTGGTCATTCTGACCATGTTCGCACCACGCGGCATCGCCGGTATTCTTCGCACGAAGGTGTCGCCATGGCTGCCTTAACACTTCTTGAAACCAAGGGTTTGACGAAAACCTATGGCGGGTTGCAGGCCAATATCGACATTGATTTTACCTTGCAGAAAGGGCTGGTGACCGCGCTGATCGGGCCGAATGGCGCTGGCAAATCAACATTTGTCGGCATGTTGAGCGGGCGCACATCTGCCACACGGGGCCGCGTTATTTTTGAGGACCGCGATATCAGCCACTTGCCTGCCCACAAAAGGATACAGCTTGGGCTGGCCTATACGTTTCAGATCACGTCGATCTTCACGGGGCTAAGCGTGCATGAAAACGTGGCCCTTGCCGCAGGGCGTACAATGTCGGCGGACGGCAATGCACTGAACGCAAAGGTGCATCAGACACTCGATCAGGTCGGCATCGCTGATCGTGCCGATCAGATCGCCGGTGATCTGAGCTATGGGCACCAACGCCTGTTGGAAATAGCGATGGGCCTGGCGCAGGAACCGAAGCTCTTCATTCTGGATGAGCCAACGCAAGGGCTGGCTGAAACTGAAATCAACGACTTCATCGCGCTGATCCGATCACTTGCCGGGCATACGACAATCCTTCTGATCGAGCATAACATGCGCGTCGTGATGGAGACCGCGGACCATATCGCGGTGCTGGACCAAGGCATGATGCTGGCCGAAGGCACGCCCGCGCAAATCAGCGCGAATGCATCCGTCCAGGCAGCCTATCTTGGAAAGACGGTCGATGCTTGAAGTTAACGATATCCATACCGGCTACGGCCCCGTCAAAGTGCTTTATGGCGCATCGCTCAAGGTGCAGTCTTCGGAAATTCTGTGCCTTCTGGGGCGCAACGGTGCCGGGAAAACAACCATGATGAAAGCAATCATGGGCTTGCTGCCGATCACGTCGGGGAGCGTCACGCTTGAGGGGCAGGAACTGCACCGGCTTCCAGCCCATCAGGTGCCGCGACAAGGGATCGGGTATATCCCGCAGGGTCGCAGGCTTTTCAAGGAACTGACCGTTGATGAGAATATTGAAATCGGTCTGATGGCCCGCAAGCAAAGCGCGGATACCCGCGACTGGGTGCTGGATTTGTTTCCGCGTCTAAGGGAGCGGCTTGATCAGCGGGCAGGCACCCTATCGGGTGGAGAGCAGCAGATGCTCGCCACGGCGCGTGCGCTATGTCTCAGACCGAAAGTGTTGCTGCTGGACGAACCGACCGAAGGCCTGCAGCCGTCCATGATCGAACAGATCCGGCAGGTGATCGTAAAGATGCGCGACGAAGGGTTTGCGATCATTCTGGTCGAACAACGGGTCGATGCCGTCCTGTCGATTGCCGACCGCGTGACATTCATTGAAAACGGGCGGGACGTCAAAACAACGGATGCGGCCACGCTGAAACAGGACCCATCAATCATCGCGCATTATCTTGGCGTTTGAGCGGATTTCATAAAAGGGTCTGACGCTCGGTTTGGGTCCGCTATGGCACATTCCTTGCACACCTAGTGAGATCTGCGTCGCAGAGCGAATGATGCTCTAATCGACAAAGGCACGTTCAACCACAAATGTGTCGGGGCGATTATTTGCGCCTTCCACCAGGCCGAACCCTTCCAGCGCTGTCTTCGTATCGCGAAGCATGTCCATGGAACCACAAATCATGCCGCGATCTGTTTCTGGGGTGATGGGCGGCAGGCCAAGGTCGTCAAACACCTTACCCGACGCCATCAGATCAGTGATCCTGCCTTGTAAGGGATAGTCTTCGCGGGTCACGGTGCAATAGTGGCGCAGACTTTGGGCAAATTCACCCACCAGCGGATCATTCTTGGTGTGCGCAACCAGCTCCTGCCCATAGCGCAGTTCCGCGACTTCCCGGCATGTATGGGTCAGTATGACCTCGTCGAATTTTTGGTATGTTTCAGGATCTCTGATCAGGCTCGCAAAAGGGGCGATGCCAGTGCCGGTTGAAAACATCCACAGTCGTTTGCCCGGCAACAGCGCATCGTTGACCAAAGTACCTGTCGGCTTTTTGCGCATCAGGACAGTGTCACCGACCTTGATCCTTTGCAGATGTTTGGTCAAAGGCCCGTTGGGTACCTTGATGGAATAGAATTCCAGTTCTTCGTCCCAACTGGGTGAGGCGATTGAATAGGCACGAAAAACCGGCTTTTCTGCATTTGGCAGACCGATCATCACAAATTCACCTGACCGAAAACGGAACGATGCAGGTCGCGTGATCCGAAACTTGAATAATCTGTCCGTGAAACGCTCAACTGATGTCACCGTTTCCGCAAAAACCCCGGCAGGAATGGGAAAATCGCCGTCTTTCGTCGTGGTATCTAGGGGCATTTTCATCTCCTGCTATGGTGCGGCTTTGGTCACAAACAGCATCATGTAGGGCTAAAATTCATTAGTATACGAATGAATAACCAAAGCGGTCCAGCAGTGTCAAGCCAGCCTGGGACGAAATAATCATTGGCAAAATAGCTTGACGTCTATGCCCGGAATATATTCGTATACAAACAAATAAGTGGAGGCGCAGATGCAGAAACTTGTGATCCGGAATATCGGGCAAATCCTCTCTGGAAAGTTGGAAGACCCTATCTTCGATGGCAATTGCCTGATCGCCATTGATGGTAAGATCGAAGCATGGGGCGATGAAAAAAACCTCGATTGCAACGATGCCACGACCGAGGTCGACGCCAAGGGCGTCACATTGGCCCCCGGGCTGATCGACAGTCATGTCCACCCGGTTGTCGGCGACTATACCCCCCGCCAGCAACAGCTTCACTGGATCGATTCGACATTGCATGGCGGCGTCACGACCATGATTTCGGCCGGTGAGGTACATATGCCCGGTCGGCCCAAAGATATTGTCGGGCTCAAAGCGATGGCGATTGCATCGCAACGCTGGTACGAAAACTTCCGACCCTCGGGCGTCAAGGTCCACGCTGGCGCGCCGGTTATCGAAAAGGGCATGGTCGAGGAAGACTTTGCCGAGATGGCAAAAGCTGGCGTCAGGCTGCTGGGTGAAGTCGGCCTGGGCACCGTCAAGGACGGCAAGACCGCGCAACAGATGGTTGGCTGGGCGCGCAAGTATGGGATGCAAAGTACCATCCACACCGGCGGCCCCTCTATTCCCGGCTCGGGTCTGATTGATGCAGATATGGTCATGGAAACCGGGACAGATGTGATCGGGCACATCAATGGCGGGCATTCCGCGCTGCCTGATGATCAGATCATCTGCCTATGCGAAAGCTGCAAAGCCGCCTTTGAAATCGTTCACAACGGCAATGAGCGCGCGGCTGTCCTGACCATAAACACGGCCAGAGAGTTGGGAAAACTCGATCAGGTCATTCTGGGCACGGATGGCCCCGCTGGGTCGGGCGTGCAACCACTTGGCATCCTGCGGATGATTGCAATGCTGTCAGCCTTCGGGAATGTCCCGGCAGAGCAGGCATTCTGCTTTGGCAACGGCAACACCGCACGACAGCGTAATCTGGATGTCGGTCTGATCGAAAAAGGCTACAGCGCTGACTTTGTTCTGCTGGATCAGGCACAACACGCGCCTGGCAAGACGATGCTGGAGTCGATCCAACTTGGCAACCTGCCCGGTGTCGGCATGACGATTATTGACGGCATTGTCCGCACGGAGCGATCACGAAACACGCCACCCGCAAACAGGTTTCCCGAGCACGTCAAATGACGGCGCCCCTGTCTGGCTTGAAGGTCGTTGAACTTGCGCGGATCCTGGCTGGCCCATGGATCGGTCAAACCCTGGCGGATCTGGGCGCGGATGTGCTGAAAGTCGAAAGCCCGCAAGGAGACGACACCCGATCATGGGGGCCGCCCTTCATCGACCACAATGGTGATAAGTCGGCTGCCTACTTTCACTGTGCCAATCGCGGCAAGACCAGCATTGCTGTTGATTTCAATGACCCCGCATCGCGGGCCGGGCTGATCGAAAAGATCGCGCAGGCCGATGTCTTAGTCGAAAACTTCAAGGTCGGCGGTCTGAAGAAATTCGGGCTCGACTACGACAGCCTGCATGTGATGTTTCCCCGGCTGATCTATTGCTCGGTCACGGGGTTCGGGCAAGACGGACCATATGCACATCGCGCAGGGTACGATTTTCTGATCCAAGGCATGTCCGGTATCATGAGCCTGACAGGCGAACCTGACGCCGCGCCGCAAAAGATCGGCGTTGCCTTCGCCGACATCTTTTCCGGGCTTTACGGTGTCATCGGTATTCAGGCCGCCCTGGCCGAGCGGGAAAAAAGCGGGCTGGGTCAGCAGATCGATATCGCGTTGTTCGACTGTATGACGGGGGTTTTGGCCAATCAGGCGATGAATTATCTGGCGACAGGCCAGGCCCCGCAACGTCTGGGAAATGCCCACCCGAATATCGTGCCCTATCAGACATTTCCAACCTCGGACGGCCATATCATCATCGCCTGCGGAAATGACAGACAGTTCCGGTCGCTTTGCGATGTTCTGGGTGTGTCGCAGATTGCCGGGGATGAAAGGTTCCGCCAAAACTCAGATCGTGTCGCGAATCGAAAGGCCCTGACGTCGCTCTTGACAGACCGTTTATCCGGTTGGACAAAGATCGCGATCTTAAAGGCGTTAGAGGCGGCGCAAGTCCCGGCAGGGCCAATCAATGATGTGCAAGAGGCCCTGACCGACCCGCAAATCATCCATCGCGGAATGCAGATATCACCCGAAGGGGTGCCAGGTATCAGAACGCCGATTACATTCTCACGCTCTCGTCTCGTGCTTGACAAGGCATCGCCTGCAAAACCGGAGACGTAGTGGTCGACCCCGGTGGTGGGCAACCTCGACGGGAGCAGGACTGCATCCTAGGGTAGGGCAGAAAGGGCATACATGCTATGTCAGCCAATATAGGACACGGTGATAAATGTGAGTTAAAGGCTCACACAGATGGGATGGCGCAATGGGTTAAGCCCGCTTCTCTAGCGTCGCCACCCCCAGCACGTCGAGCACCTTCGCTTCGATATGTTCGGCGTTCATGCCCGCCACGTCGTACATCGCCTGCGGGCTGGCCTGATCGATGAAGGTATCCGGCAGCACCATGGACCGATATTTCAGCCCGTGATCGAACACGCCTTCATCCGCCAAAAGCTGCGCCACATGGCTGCCAAAACCCCCGACTGCGCCTTCCTCGATGGTGATCAGCGCCTCGTGTTCGGCGGCGAGTTTCAGGATCAGGTCCCGGTCGAGCGGTTTGGCAAAGCGGGCATCGGCAACCGTGGGTGTGATGCCCTTGGCCTGCAGCGCCTCGCAGGCGGTCATCACCTCTTGCAGCCGGGTGCCAAAGGACAGGATCGCCACTTGCGACCCTTCGCGGATCATCCGGCCTTTGCCGATTTCCAGCAGTTCAGGGTTTTCGGGCATCTCGACTCCGACCCCTTCACCACGCGGGAAGCGGAACGCGATGGGGCCTGTATCATGTGCCGCGGCGGTCGCAACCATGCGGACCAGTTCCGCCTCGTCCGCGGCGGCCATGACGACGAAACCGGGCAGGTTTGACAGATAGCCCACGTCGAAGGACCCAGCATGTGTCGCCCCATCGGCGCCCACAAGCCCGGCGCGGTCGATGGCAAAGCGGACGGGCAGCCGCTGGATGGCCACATCATGCACAACCTGATCGTAGCCGCGTTGCAGGAAGGTGGAATAAAGCGCGCAGAACGGGCGCATGCCGCCAGCGGCCAATCCGGCGCTAAAGGTCACGGCATGCTGTTCTGCGATGCCGACGTCAAAGCACCGGCTGGCATACCGCTCCATGAATTTTGATAGCCCGGTACCATCGGGCATCGCCGCGGTGATGGCGCAGATTTTCGGATCATCTGCGGCGAGTTTCATCAGGGTTTCAGCAAAGACGGATGTGTAAGAGGGCGCGTTGCTGGGCGATTTCTTTTGCTTGCCGGTGATCACATCGAACTTGGCTGTGGCGTGCCCTTTGTCGCTTGCGGCCTCTGCCGGGGCATAGCCTTTGCCCTTTTTCGTGATCGCGTGGATCAGGATCGGGCCATCGGCACGGGCTTTGACCGTGCGCAGGACGGACAAAAGCTGTTCCATGTCATGCCCGTCAATCGGGCCAAGATACGAGAACCCCAACTCCTCGAACAATGTCCCGCCCACGGTCATGTGCTTGAGCATATCCTTGGCGCGCTTGGCCCCTTCGCGGAAAGGTTCGGGCAGCAGGGAAACGGCACCTTTGGCGGCGGCCTTGAATTCCTGAAACGGCTCGCCCGCATAAAGGCGCGACAGATAGGATGACATCGCCCCAGTAGGCGGCGCAATCGACATCTCGTTATCGTTCAGGATCACGATCAGCCGCTTGCCCAGATGGCCCGCGTTGTTCATCGCCTCATAGGCCATGCCAGCCGACATCGCCCCGTCGCCGATCACGGCAATCGCATCGCCACCTTTGCCACCCAGATCACGGGCAACGGCAAAGCCCAGTGCGGCGGAGATCGACGTGCTGGAATGGGCCGCACCAAACGGGTCATAGGGGCTTTCGGAGCGTTTGGTGAAACCGCTCAAACCACCTTCGGTCCGCAAGGTGCGGATACGGTCGCGCCGCCCGGTCAGGATCTTATGCGGATAGCATTGGTGGGACACGTCCCAGATGATCTTGTCCTTGGGCGCGTCAAATACCGCATGCAGGGCCACGGTCATTTCCACCACGCCAAGGCCCGCACCCAGATGCCCGCCGGTGACGGACACCGCCGAAATCGTTTCGGCCCGCAATTCATCGGCAAGCTGGCGCAGCTCTGCGTCAGACATACCTTTCATGTCGTCAGGCGTGTTCACGCGGTCCAGAACGGGGGTGTGGGGTTGGTCTGACATGGCGACCCTTCCTAATGCGTCCGCGCAATCACAAAGCGCGCGGCTTCTTTCAACGTCTCTGCGTCGTCACCATAAGGAGATAGCGCATCACACGCCTCTTCCACCAGTTCCGCCGCGCGGCTTTTTGCCCCATCAAGACCAAGGATCGAGACAAACGTGGCCTTGCCCGCAGCGGCATCCTTGCCCACCGCCTTGCCGACGGTTGTGGCATCGCCGGTCACGTCCAGCACATCATCGGCGATCTGGAACGCCAGCCCAAGGTTGGTGCCATAGATCGACAGCGGTTCACGCTCTGCCTCGGCCATGCGCGGCCCGACAAGGGCGGACCACGAAATCAGAGCGCCGGTCTTGCCGGCCTGCAATTCCATGATCTGATCAAGGGTCAACGGCGCATCTGCCGTTTCAGCCGCGATATCAGCGGCCTGCCCGCCCACCATGCCGCGCACGCCTGCCGCATTGGCCAGGGTCATCAACAGGTTCAGTTTGGCGCGCGGTGCAGATTCAATCTGGACCAGCAATTCAAAGGCAAGGGCCTGCAGACCATCTCCGGCCAGCACCGCCGTCGCCTCATCCCATTTCTTGTGCACCGTGGGCCGGCCCCGGCGCAGGTCATCATCGTCCATGCAGGGCAGATCATCATGGACCAGCGAATAGGCGTGGATACATTCAATCGCTGCCGCAGCACCTGCGGCGGAGGCCGGATTGATCCCGTGCAACCGCGCGGTTTCCAACGCCAGAAAAGACCGCAGCGCCTTGCCACCAGACACCGCATAAAGCATCGCCTGCGGCAGCGCGCCCTCTAACCCGCTGAGCGCGAAGCCGATCCGCGCTTCGGCCACCTTGGACGCCTGTGCAAGGGCGTCGTTAAACGGACGCCGTTCCAGCGCCGCGATGCGAATGCGCCCGGTATCAGCCATCAAGCGGCACCTTTCCGTTCGGTTCGCCACCTGCCCCCAGCGTGATTTTCGCCACCTTTTCTTCGGCCTCTTTCAGCTTGGCCTCGCACCGCGCCTTTAACGCGGCACCGCGTTCATACAAAGCGATGCTTTCATCCAGCGCCACATCGCCGCGTTCCAGCTGACCCACGACGGATTCCAGCTCTTTGATCGCATCTTCAAAGCTCATTTCATCAACGTCGCTCATCGGCCTCTTTCCTCCAAAACCTTCACATGGGCGGCAGCGGACGCGCCCAGTGCGGGCAAGTCATAGCCACCTTCCAGGCTTGATACCACCCGGCCGGCGCAATGTTTGTCCGCCAAATCGCATAAGCGTTCCGTCACCCAGCCAAAATCGTCCGTGGTCAGGTTCATGCCTGCTAATGGATCAGCTTCATGTGCATCAAATCCGGCGGAAATCAGCAGAAGTTGGGGAGAAAATGCATCAATGCGGGGCAGGACCACGCGTTCCATCACATCGCGAAAGGCCTTGGAGCCGGTACCGCCGGGCAAAGGCACATTCAGCACGTTCCCGACGCCAGTTTCATGCGCGGCCCCCGTGCCGGGATAAAGCGGCGACTGATGGGTGGAACAAAACAAAATGCGCGCGTCATCCTCAACCAGATCCTGCGTGCCGTTGCCGTGATGCACGTCGAAGTCGACAATCGCCACACGCTCCAACCCGTGATGATCCAGCGCATGTTTCGCCCCGATGGCGACATTGCCAAAGAAACAGAACCCCATCGCCGTCTGACGTTCGGCATGGTGGCCCGGCGGGCGCACGGCGGCAAACGCATTCGCCGCCTCACCCCCCATCACCATATCGACCGCACGGACAACACCGCCCGCAGCACGATAGGCCGCTTGCAAGGTTCCCACCGACATATGGGTGTCGGCATCCAGTGACCGCCAGCCTTCAGCCGGTGCGGCAGCACGGACGGCATCGATATGCGCCTTGGGGTGCGCGCGCAGCAGGTCATCCTCGGCGGCAAGCGGGGCTTTCACCCGCAGCAGATCAAAGTCTTTCAAGGCACCCAGTACAGCATCCAGCCGGGCCACCTGTTCGGGATGGCCGGGCGGCGTGACATGGTCATAGCAATCGTCATGATGGATCAAGGCTGTTGTCATATTGTCAGAGAACCCAATTTCACCGACCAGCACAACAGGCTTGTTGGGCAAATGCGTGCAGCTAGGGTCCGAGATTGACCATCGCTATTCAGATGCCGCGACGTGTTCCGGACCTATTGCAAGGCATTTGGCAGGAAAAGCGCAATGTTCGGAAATGCGATCAGCAGAAACGCCATAGCCAACATCGTCAGGCAATACGGAAGCGCGCCAAGCATGACCTCGTTCAAGCTGCCTGACTTGCGTGCCCCCTGCACCACATAAAGGTTCAGACCCACTGGTGGTGTAATCAACGCCATCTCGATCAAGACAATCATCAAGATGCCAAACCAGATCACGTCATAACCCTGCGCAACAACCAGCGGCACGATGATCGGGATTGTCACGACCATCAACGACAGTGTTTCGATGAAAAACCCCAGCACGATATAAAGCACAACAACAACAAGGATCGTCTTGAGCGGTGTCAGACCCAGACCTGTCATGAATTCGGTCAGCTCACGGCCCAGCCCGGCAGAGGCGAGCGTGAAGTTCAGGAACGACGCCCCAATCACGATCAACATGATCATTGAGGTGATCTTTACCGTTCCCGTCAGGCTTTCGGTCAGCATCGACCAGGACACCCCGCCGAATACAAGCGCGATCATCAGCGCACCAGCGACGCCAACAGCGGCCGCCTCGGTTGGGGTCGCCCAACCGCGATAGATGGACCCGACGATGAGCCCGAACAGAATGAATATCGGAACCAGATCGACCAAGGCCCGCAGCATTTGCGCAAAGGGAAAGGTGCGCCGGTTGCCGCCAAGATCAGGACGCAACACGCAAATGATTGCCGTTACGGCCATAAAAGCCAGGGCAAGGAGGATACCGGGGATCAGCCCCGCCAGAAACAGCTGCGGGATCGAGGATTGTGTGAGAAATCCATAGACAATCAGGTTGATCGAAGGCGGGATCATGATGCCCAGTGTGCCGCCAGCCGCGATCGCGCCTGAAAACAGCTTGGGGTCATAGCCCAGTTTCTCGGCCTGTGGCATGGCAACCGTTGCCACCGTCGCCGCCGTGGCGACCGACGATCCTGACGTGGCCGAAAACATTGTGGCTGTGGCGATGTTTGCATGGACCAATCCGCCGGGCAGCCACGAGACCCACCGATCCAGCGCAGCGTATGTCCGGGTCGCAACACCGCTGCGCACCAGAATCTCGCCCAAGAGCACAAAGAATGGGATGGCGATCAACGTGGCCGAATTGGATGAGGACCAGACCATGTTGCCCAAGCCGCGGGTCAGCGGAAAGCTGGAGAAGAACGCATCAATGCCAAAGCCCAGCAGGAATAGGACAATCCCCACCGGGATGGAGAGTGCAAGCAGGCCCAGCAATCCAACAGAAACATATCCGATCATTGCAAGGTATCCTGCTCGGCAAAGGCACCGACAAAACTCTCGGTTTCGGCGTGCCGACGTTTGAGCAGCAAGCTAAGTGCGGCAAGCGTGGTGAGGGTGGACATGATTGCAAACCAGACCCACCCTGCAAACCAGGGCATTTGCACCCAGATCAGCGGCGTCTCAAGCGGTGTATTGGCAGTTGATCCGTTGATCAGAGACCGCTCTACAACGGGCCATGCCTTGATCGCGATGGTAATGATGACACCTGTCATGACGATCATCGCGAATACATCGAACAAGGCCCGCCCAAAACTGTTCGCCCGACTGCGCAGCAGATCAATGCGGACATGTCCCAGCTCCAGAAGTGTGTAGGACATCCCCCAAGACGTCGCGAGCGCCATGGCGTAACCGGCAATCTCTTCTGTGCCTCCAAGAGACGTACCGATCTGGCGCATGACGATATCAGTCAGCACGAAAGCTGCGCAAAGAAGCAAGCCAAAGCCAACAGCCAGGGCAACGCCCTTGTTGATGGCCCGCAAGCGCGTGATCAACGTCAGTTCCACAATCGATACGTCCTTTGGTCTTTAGTTGATCGTTACACCAACAACCGCACCAACGCTTGCATTCCAGCGTTCGGCCCAGTCGCCCCCCGCGCGCTCGGCCCAATCAGGCAGAACCTCGCTGGTCAGGATGTCACGGGCACGGTCAAAATCTGCATCGCTGACCTCGACCAGCGTCATTGATCGGGCCTCGCCGGCCGGACACGCGCCATTACCGGTCAGGCAGGCGATATCGTTGACCAGCGCATCCTGCGCGCTTTGCCACGCCGGGTCTTCAAAACCACTCCCGACCTGCTCGGTGATCAATGCCTGCGTTTCTGCGTCAAGGCTGTTCCACTTGTCCATGTTGATCGCCGTCACAACGGAATCCCATCCACCCAGCGGGATCGGCAGAAGATGCGTGGACACTTCCCACCATCCGGCACTGTAGCCGGAACCTGCGCCTGTCACCGCGCAATCCACCACGCCGTTTTGCAATGCGCCCGGCACTTCGGAGAACGACACATTCACACCTTCGGCACCCAAGGCTTCCAGCAGTTTGGCCGTCATGCGGCCCGATGCACGCACTTTCATGCCTTCGAGGTCGCCAAGATTGGAAATCTCGGCGTTGCAAAACACGACCTGAGGCGGATAAGGCGCGATAGCCAGAACATGAGAGTTGAACCGGTCGCGGTAAATATCCGCCACCATCGGACGTGCAGCATCAACCATCGCCCGCGCCTCGTCAGCGGTCAGCGCCAAAAGTGGCACATCAAGCCCTTCCAGCTCGGGCGCATCAGCAACGGCGTAGTCGGCCACAGTCATCGCCACATCATACACACCTTGACCAAGCAGCGGATAGATATCGCCCAGACCAAGGCTCATCTGGTTGTGGGTTGTCAGCTCAACCGTGATGTCGCCATCAGACGCAGCGGGAAGCGTTTCGCTCCAGAACGGGGCTTCATATTGCTGGTGCAGTGGCAAGCTGGACCAACTGCCAACAACGGCAAGGTTTTCTGCCAACGCTGGCGTGGCCATCGCGGCGCTAGCGATCAGCATGGAAATTGTCTTCTTCATGTTATCAGTCTCCTGGTTGGATGCATTTGTTTCTAGAGAGGATCGGTGTCTCTGCGTCCTCAGCGACATCAGCGATCAGCATGTGCCCGGGGGCGTGGGTGATGCAGATTGGAAGGGCCGCTTCCAAAAGCACATTCTGCGGTGTGACCCCGCAGGCCCAATAGACCGGAACCTCGTGCGTTTTGATTTCGACCGGATCGCCCCATTCCGGCGTGGCCAAATCCGCGATCCCGATCTGACTAGGGTCGCCAACAGCGATTGGTGCGCCGTGCGCTTGCGGATAGCGGCCACTGATTTCCGTGGCTTTTGCGACCAACTGCGCGGGGATCGGTCGCATGGTGACGACCATTTCCCCACTGAATTTGCCAGCGGTTTCAAGCCTGATGTTGGAACGATACATCGGAACGTTCTTACCGGATTCGATGTGGCGAACAGGAATACCTTCGCGCAACAGCGCGTTTTCGAATGTGAAAGAACACCCCAGCGCAACAGTGACAAAATCCTCCGACCACAGATCAGAGATGTCCGTTACCTCATGGCAGAATTGGCCGTCCCGAAAGACGCGGTATTTCGAAACATCAGTACGAATATCAATGTCGTGCCCCAAGGTTGGCAGCATCGGGTTTCCAGTGTCGCTCACGCCCACAATCGGACAAGGTTTGGGATTGCGTTGACAAAAGCGCAGGAAATCCAATGCAAACCGCTCTGGAAGGATCGCCAGATTACACTGCAGCTTTCCCGCGGCCAATCCGGCTGTATGGCCATCATACGCGCCATGCCGAATTGCAGACCGCACATCGGTCGCGGATTTATCGACAAGATCCGAATGTGAAACGCGCGTCAGCGTCATGAATGCAGCTCCCCGAGGCAAGCAAAGCATCACATGGGGTCACGCTTTCACGCAAATTATCATTTTAGATCAAAGGTGATAACAAATTTGAATTCATCTGGGGTGTGTCGCGTCCCAGCGCAAAGCCACGTCACGCGCAATTTCGGCGCTGCGCTCCACGAGGAAGCTGCGCGGCTCAGACAGATAGGAGGCGGTGAACGAGAGTGGTCTGGGGCGACACCCTGGATCAAACTCGACGATCTGACCAGATGCGAGAAAACCCTCGGCCAATGCGCGGGGATAGGGGCCAACGGCAATGCCTGCGGCGATCATCTTCAGGCTGGCCGACAGCGAGGCAGATGCATACATGCGCAGTTTGGGGCCGACCCGCCGCGTCAGTTCAGACATCAATTCGCGATAGGGACGGGTCTGGCTGGAGTATGAGATGACCGGTATCTTGCTCAGATCGGTCTCATCATTGATGCTGGATCGATACCAATGAAGATCGAAATGCGGCAGATCGACATTTTCGACCGTAAATTCCGATACCGGGCCCATCAGAACAACAAGATCAAGGCGGCGGTCCAGCAAAGCTGCCCGCAGGTTCAAAGAGATATCGACCGTCAGATCAACGTTTACCTGCGGATAGATTTCACTGAAGACCTTGAGGAAGTCAGGCAACCACGCCTGGGCGATGGTCTCGGACGCTCCGACGCGAAATAGCCCTTCCGCCTCGGACGGGTTCGCAACCCTTTGTTTGATCTCTTCTTCCACAAACAACATCTGCTCGGCGTAAGAGAGCAAAAGTGTTCCGTGTTTCGTCAGCACCAGATCGCCGGGACCCCGTTCAAACAGCGGAACGCGCAGCTCCTGTTCGAGGTTGGCTATCCGCGTCGAAACCGCTGGCTGCGACAAGAAAAGACGCTCAGCAGCTTTACGAAATCCACCCAATCGGGCGACCCAAAGGAATGTGCGGATCTGATCAAAAGTCATCCTCGCATAGTTTTATAGGTTTCGAACGGAATCAATCAAGAAAATTGATCGCCAAGATATGGGCGGCATCGGATGATCAACCGTCGATTTATTCAGCTGCCCGACACTCGCAGCACAGCACACCGCATGGCCATTCCAGTCAGAACACCGCAGACGCCCGGCTACGTTACTTGCCCTGCCAGACCGGCGCACGTTTTTCGATGAAGGCGCGCGCGCCCTGGGCGGCATCTGCTGTCTTGCCGATTTCCTTGATGATCCTGTCATTCTCTGGCCAATGCGCGGCGTCATTCGCCGCATGGGCCGCGTTCGCGATGGCAAGTGTGTGCCGCACCGCAAGCGGCGCGTTCGAAGCGATAACGGCCGCCATCTCGCGCGCCACCTTCAGCGCATCGCCGTCGGGTACGACACGGTTGATAAGTTTCAGAAACGCGGCCTCGGTTGCGGGCAAGGGCGTTCCCATCAGCAAAATCTCATTCGCGCGCACGCGCGGGATCGACACCGGCAACCGCACGGCACCGCCCGCACCGGGGATCAGGCCCAGCCGAACTTCGGGCAGGGCAAAATCAGCCGTTTCCCCGGCAACGGCCAGATCGCAGGCCAGCATCATCTCAAAACCGCCTGCCAATGCGCCGCCTTCGACTGCCGCGATGACCGGCTTTGTGCGCTGCCGTTTGACGAAACCGCCAAAGCCGTATTGACCAAACAGGATCTGATCGCCCGCACCATCGGCAAAGGCTTTTAGATCCATGCCCGCGCAAAACATCGTGCCAGCGCCGGTCAGGATGGCGACACGCACATCCGGGTCGGCTTCGACCTGATCAAAGGCAGCCCGGACCGCATCGCACATCGCGGGATTGATCGCATTACGCTGGTCGGGGCGGTTCAGGGTGACGATCGCAATGCCGTTTTCGGCGGAATAGAGAACGATGTCATGGCTCATCTTGGGCTTCCTTTTCAGCGCGGGCGCGCAGGTTGGCGCGAATGATCTTACCGGTCGTGGTCATGGGCATATCGTCGATAAAGCGGATGACGCGCGGATATTCATAGGCGGCCAGTCGGGTTTTCACATGGGCCGCAATGTCGGCAGCAAGCGTATCGGATGGATCATGGCCCGCTGCCAGTTGCACATAAGCGGCCACAACAGACCCGCGGATCGGGTCAGGCTTGCCCACAACACCCGCGAGTTGCACGGCGGGGTGCGTGATCAGGCAATCCTCGATCTCGGCGGGGCCGATCCGGTAGCCGCCGGAACTGATGATATCATCATCGCGGCCAATGAACCGGATACGGCCAGAGGGTGTCATGGCCCCTTTATCCCCGGTCAGCAACCATTGATCGCCGTCGATCTGAACGAACTTTTCGGCGGTCGCGTCGGGTTTGTTCCAGTATTCCAGAAACATAACCGGATCAGGGGCGCGGACGGCTATGCTGCCTTCTTCGCCGGTATCACACATGCGCCCGTCATTGATCACCGCGACCGCATGCCCCGGCACGGCAAAGCCCATCACGCCAGGCTCTGCCGGGGCCAAGGCCGCGCAGGATGACACGATCATGTTGCATTCGGTCTGCCCATAGAATTCGTTGATTGTCGTGCCGAACACCTGCTGGCCCCAGCTGATCAGTTCTTTGCCCAATGTCTCACCCCCGCTCGCTACCGAGCGCATGGGGACCGGTTGCGCGGGCGTATCCAGTCGCATCAGCTTCAGGGCTGTCGGGGGCAAGAATGCATTGCGGATGCCATGATCGCGGATCAGATCAAACGCCGCCTTCGCGGTGAACTTTTCAAACCGGCAGGCCACCACGGGCACCCTGTGATGCAGCGCAGGCATCAATACATCCAGCAAGCCACCGATCCATGCCCAATCGGCGGGCGTCCAGATGCGGTCGCCGGGTTGGGGAAAGAAATCATGGCTCATCTCGACCCCGGGCAGATGACCCAGCAGCACGCGATGTGCGTGCAGCGCGCCTTTGGGCGCACCGGTCGTGCCCGATGTATAGATCAAGATCGCCGGATCATCGGCTTGTGTAGGGGCCGGGGTGAAATCGGTCGGTTGCGCTGCGCAAAGCGTGTGGAAATCCTCGGCCGCACCGCCGTTGACGGATAAAACCGTATGAAGTGCAGGCAAGGCATCACGCAGCCCAGCCAATATCTTTGCTCCTGCCGCATTCGTGATCACCGCGCAGGCACCGGAATCCGCAAGACGGTGCATCAATGCCTCGGGCCCGAAAAGTGTAAAAAGCGGCAGCGAAATGCATCCCATTTTCGTGATTGCGATATGAGCCGCGGCTGTTTCAACAGATTGCGGAAGCAGGACCGCAACGCGATCACCCCGCACGCAGCGAGCAGACAGCACATTGGCCAACTGATTGGACAGATCGCGCAGGGCGCCAAAGCTATACGTGATGGCATTACCCTGTGGACCCACGTCAATGATTGCGGTCGCAGCCGGGTTAATTTCGGCGTGCCGGTCACAAATGTCGACGCCGATATTATAATAAGTGGGAATATCCCAGGAGAACCCGGCGCGGGTCGCTTCGATTGTTGGCATTCGGCGTAACATGATGCGCCAGCATTGAACGCGGCTGCACCGGCATGTCAACGGATGTTGCGTTCGTCGATTGGCAGTGATTCGCAGGCAGTTACTCTATTCTCGGCTGCGCGATATTAGTTAATACAACCTTAACATGCTTACTGTTGTAAAATAAACGCAGGCCAAATCGAGACAGATGAGAATTGCAGTGGAATGATAAATTGTATCAAATCAATGCATTACCGCGTCACGGACCGTAAATTTTCCGCGGTTTTGGAGCGGCGCTGGAATGTGAACGCAAGATGAACGGCATGTTATCGCTCAGTTCATGCCGACCTCGGCATACTCTTTTTGGTGGTTGAGAACTGCGGCTTTTTGAAAGCGGTATGTTTGGTAAAGGAGTTGAGATGTTAGACGTACGCAGGTTCTTTCAGGACGACGATAACGATTGCGCAACGCAGTTGGCGACCATGCCATCGTCAGTCGATGATACATCTCATAAGGACGACGGCGCCACAAACGTGCATCTGGTCAATTTTTCGCGTGCAGAGATCGCCCGAAATGATACACGTTTTCCTCAGGTCGAAGAAATTCTCGAGCGTCTTGATATCAACTCACGGGCTGTCAGCAAATCAGCCCGCTGGCCTGACGTCTAGCGTTCGCCGTACGGACACAGATCGCATCTGCTGCGGTCATTTATATAGTATCGCATGACACGTTGCTTATCTGCCCTTATACCCGTTTTCCTGTTCATTTCGCAGATTGCCCATGCGGATGTCCGGGAGATGAGTCAGTCCGAGCTTCGCGCGGCTATCGCGCAGAATAAGGCGATTTCGTCTTTCCGTCTGATTAACGGGGTCGAGGATTACACCGGCGGCTCGGTCGTCAATGTCCGTGCGTTTGATGTGAATGGCAAGGTGACTTACCGTATTCTGATCCGACAGGATGATGGTAGTCTGGGCGCAATCATGCTTGAGGGCGACAGCGGTCGCGTGGTCATGCCATCCACGCGCGCAGGGCGCCAGCTGTCTGAATTTGCACGCACGCTGCCACAGTCATCATCGCCTGCCGCGCGGCCAGGTCAACCCGTAACGAATAACAACGGAAACAATGGTGGCCGGAATAACGGCAACGGTGGCGGGAACGGCGGTGGCAATGGTGGTGGCAACGGCGGCGGCAATGGCGGCGGCAATGGTGGCGGCAACGGCGGTGGTAATGGCGGCGGCAATGGTGGCGGGAACGGCGGTGGTAATGGCGGCGGGAACGGCGGTGGTAATGGCGGCGGCAATGGTGGCGGCAACGGCGGCGGAAAAGGTCGCGACCGGTAATAAAATTACTGCGGCCTAATTCTTGTCAAACTTCTGCCACCAGGCGCTTCTAAATCCGCTACATGCGTATTTTGCTTGCCGAAGACGAGCCTGTGCTCGCTGATCAGATCAGAAGTGTCATGAAATCCGAGGGCCGCGTCGTTGACGTGGCACCAAACGGGGTGGAGGCACAGTTTCTGGCTGAAACTGAACCTTACGATGTCATCATTCTCGACATCGGATTGCCAGAGCGTGACGGGATCACGGTTCTGAAAAATATCCGCGCTGAAGGCGTGAGCACACCCGTGTTGATCCTGACGGCGCGTAACGACTGGTCTGACCGTGTCGATGGTCTGGATGCGGGCGCTGACGATTACCTGTCCAAACCCTTTCATATGCCAGAGCTGTCCGCGAGGGTCCGTGCAATGATCCGGCGCAAGGTAGGTCAGACGAACACGGTTTTCCAAAAAGACGATGTCAGTTTTGACACTCGCAATAATCAGGTGACAGTCAATGGTATCCCGACAAATCTGACGGCGCAGGAAGTCGCTGTTCTCTCTTACCTTTTCCACAATTCCGGTCGCTTGGTATCCCGCACCGAACTGTCCGAACATATCTATCAGTTCGACGGCGACCGTGACTCCAACACGATAGCTGTTTTTGTAAACCGACTGCGCAAGAAGCTCGGGAATGATTTGATCGAAACGGTACGCGGGCGTGGTTACGTGATCAAAGCCGCGGCATGATCTCGTTACGCCGCCGTGCTGTTGCGGGCGGCATGCTGTGGGCCGCAATCACGATTTTTCTGGGTCTTGCAGGGCTGTCATCATACACGCTGACAGCAACCAAACAGCGCTTTACCGATCAGGTCGCAAATCAGCACACGCAGGTCGTCGTGGCGCTTGGCAACTATTATGAAAACATCGACGCCTTGCGGCGCACCATCGCTGATCCGGTTTATCAGCGCCCTTTTTCAGGTCAGTACTGGCAGATCGAAAATGATCAGGGCCTTTTGCTGACATCGCCATCACTGGTCGAAACGCTGTTGCCGCAGCCCAGCGCACCAAGTGAAGGCATCGAAAGCAGAGAGTTTATGGGGCAGAACGGTGAACGCCTTTTTGGGGTCGCCCAATGGCTGACCCTGGATGGCGAGTCGTCATGGCATGTTCAAGTGGCTGCAAATGTACAGACGCTTGATGCCGAAATTGCCGATTTGCGTCGCACACTTTTACTGGCGTTTGCCATCATCTGTTCTGTCGGGATCATCGGTGCGCTGGTGCAGGTGACGGTCGTTCTTCAGCCGCTGAATGACTTGCGTGCAGATGTTAAACGACGATGGGACGAAGAGGCCGGGATGCAACCCTCTGCCTATCCGATCGAGGTGGCCCCCCTTGTTACCGACATCAATACGCTGCTCAAACGCAATCAGGAGATCATCGGCAGATCCCGCAGGCAAGCCGCCGACCTTGCCCACGCGATCAAGACGCCATCGGCGATCATGCGGAACGAACTGGGTGCGTTGCAAACCAGAGGTGTCGCAGTGACCGATGCAATGAACGCACTTGATACGCTGGATGCCCAACTGAAACGGTCCTTTGCACGCATGCGTGCCGATGGCAGCCAAAATGCAATGCCCGTTATAACCGACGGAACCGAAACACTGTCGCGCATGGCGCGCGCGTTTACTGCGTTGGCCCGCAATGCAGGGCGCACGCTGTCATCCGATATTGCACCGGGTTTGCGCGTGCGCATCGACAAAAGCGATCTGGAAGAGATAACCGGCAATCTTTTGGACAACGCGATGAAATGGTCCACCAGCCATGTCCACCTGAACGCAGCCAGAAGCGGAAACAAGATCATCATCAAGATCGAGGATGACGGTCCGGGCATTGCCGATGTTGACAAGACGCTGGCGACACAAAGTGGGCAGAGGCTGGATACCGTGAAGCCGGGCACAGGGCTTGGTCTTGCGATTGTCGACGATCTTGTCCACGCCTATGACGGAGCATTGACCTTGGGTCAATCAGCGGAGCATGGCGGCCTTTGCGCGGAAATCACGCTGGAAGCCGCCCGGTCCAAGGCCAGCCGCTAGCGCAGGCATCCACCCCACGTTAGACATGCGCATTGCACAGTGGTGGAGCACGCACATGACGCGGCTGATAATCTGGATCCTGCTATTGTCACTTCTGTTTGGTGGCTATTGGTTCGGGGCAACGCGCGCGTTCAATCAGACGGTCAGCAACGCCGCCGTTCTGGCACGTCAGAACGGATGGCAAATTGACTATGAGCCACTGCAAACAAACGGTTTTCCTGCGCGTTTTGATGTCAGAACCGCGGCGCTGACCATTGTTCCGGCTGATGGCCGCTGGGCCTGGCAAGCGCCTGCATTACAGATCAAAGCATGCAGCCTGCAACCTACACGGATCAGCGCCGCCTTACCCAATGTCCAGACCCTGCGGCTAGGCGATCAGACCTTGCAGATCGAAAGCGATGATTTGACCATATCTGCCGCAACTGACCTGAATATGGCGCTGCGATTTGATCAGGCGACAGTCACTACAACCGAAGCCAGCATCCTATCGGATTTTGGTTGGCGGTTCGGTCTTGATCGCGCTGATGCGGCCTTCAAACACCAAACAGAAACCGACGCGACCTATGATCTTGAGATTGATGCCGATGGCATCACAATTCCCGCGGCATTTGTCAGCCAACTTGCGCAATCCGGCGTACCGACCAACACCATCGACCGCGTTGTCGTAGATGGCAATGCCACGCTAAACCGCGCACTTGACCGCTTTGCCGTTGATGCAAGCGGGGTGGGTCCCGCGCTGGAACGGCTTGTCCTGACCAGATTTGACATGACGTGGGGCGATATCACGCTGAACGCCTCTGGCGCGTTAGATGTCGGCGAAGACGGCATGCCGGATGGGCGTATCACCCTCAGAACGGCGCAGTGGCAGGTGATCATCGATCTGCTGGTGGCCATGGGCACCATTGACGCCGGCATTGCGCCAACACTTGGCAATATGGCCAGCAGCATGGTCGATGACGGGGGTATGCTGGAGCTGCCGATCACGTTCCGCGATGGCTTTATGTCGATGGGCTTTCTGCCGCTGGGGCCTGCGCCACGGTTGCGTTAACCACCGCCAAACAGCCCGGTGAGTGCTCGCCGGACCAGTGCGGTGACGGACGGGCGCTTGGTGGCATGAAACGGCAATGGCCGACACACCTCAATCGCGGCGACACCAACGCGGGCGGTCAGGGCCCCGTTCACAACACCTTCGCCAAAGCGGCGCGACACTTTCGAAAGCACACCGCCCCCCGCAACGGACCCGATCAGATCATCGCCGACAGCAACCGCACCCGTCGCGACCAGATGGGTCAGAACCGAGCGGGTCAGACGCCAACTGCCCAGCGTGCCTGCCCGCCCCCCATAGACCTCAGCGATCCGCCGGATCATGCGCAAATTGGCCGTCAGCGCGGTAAACACATCTGCCAAGGCAAGCGGGACAATTGCGGTAACGGTGGCAACCTGACGGGCTGCGGCCTCAACCTCGCGCTGGGCGCGGGCATCCAATGGGCCAAGCAGGGCTGTTTCTGCTAAACCCAGCAATCCATCGGCGTCCAGAACGTCGCCTTGGCGCGACTTTAATTCGGCCCGTCCCCACGCTGTATCGTCGCGATCTGTGTAAAGCCGGTTCAGCGCGTCAACGACACCACGCGCAGCTTTCAAATCGCTGCTGTCCAGCGCGGCGCGGGCTTGCCGCTGAACGTCATCCAGCCTGCGCAGGCGCGCAAATGCCGCCAGTTCACGCAGCGCAAGGACCGCCAGAACCAGAACCAACAGGGCGATCAGGACGGTCGCAATGCCGCCAAGGATGGGCGACCGGGCCAGCAAACCGGTCACATAATCCCAGGCCGCAAGAGACACGACAAACCCCGTCAGCGCGAGAGCCAGGGACCAGAACCACCGACCCAGCCGGGACGGGCGGCGTGTAGCCAATGCCGCGACCTGCTGCATCGCGGCCCCCTGTGGTGCATCCATTATGTCGGGTACCGCAGGGGCCAGATCGGGCTTGGCCGCCTCGGTCTGGTCCAGATCAATCAGAACGGGTCCACGGCTCATGACGTTGCCCTCCAGACATAGCAGATATCGGGCAGGCGTTCTTCGTTGGCTTCCCCGTTCGTGAACTGTTTCGCGACAAAGCCGTGGCGTTCATAAAAGCGACGTGCGCCGGTATTGGCCTGGAAACACCAGAGCCTCAGGTGATCCATGCGGTGCTTCATATGTGCAAGCAGCGCAGCACCCATCCCTTGCCCACGGGCGTCAGGTGCAAGGTAAAGCTGGGTGACTTCGTCGTAGTGACGGGCGATGAAACCCTGCACTTCCGCGTCTGTCTCTGCAATCATGACATCTTGCGTGTCAACAACGCCCTTAATGAAGTGACGGTCTTCCTCGCGCGTATGGAGCGGCGGGATATAGGGTGTATCTGCCCGCCAATCCCCAATGATCCGGACGATGGGTACGATATCCCGTTGCGTTGCCGGGCGCAGTATCATAGGCGATCCCCCAGCAAAAACTGTGCCGCCTTATCCAGCCGGATATGCGGCGGCCCGTCGCCCGGGCGCAATGTCAGCGGGGCCGGTGCGAAGTTCATGACGCTGTAATCCGCATCCAGCCACTTTTCCGACCCTTCACGCGCCGGGGACAGCAGGTGACCGGGATCGTCTGGTAGTTTGCCGGGGTAAAACGCGGCCTGCTTGCCGTTCTCCAGCAACCGCCCCCGGACTACATCCAGCGGGCCATCGCGATGATCCACGGTTTCTTCAACGGTGGTCCGCAAAGCGGCGATCGCCATCGCCGCGGTCTTGGCGCCCGCGAAATCCGCCCGATCCCTTGCCTCGCGCAAAAGCGCCTCGGTGATGGCGGTAAGCTGTGGGTGCTGGCTGTGATGCAGATGGTCGGCCTTGGTTGCCGCAAACAGAATTCTTTCGACCCGCCGCCCCTGAAAGATCCGGGTGAGAAAGTCGTTCTTACCGGGCCTGAACGCCCCCAGAATCCGGGCCATGGCAACGCGCAGATCATCTAGGGCAGCGGGGCCTGCGTGAATTGCGCCCAGCACATCCAGCAGCACGATCTGGCGGTCGATCTTGGCAAAATGATCCCGAAAGAATGGGCGCACAATATTGCGCTTGTAGCTTTCAAAGCGACGTTCAAACTCGCGCCCGAGCGACCCACGGGGGTATCTTGCATCTGGCAGGGGGGCAAAGGTCAGCACCGGCGATCCGGCCAGATCGCCGGGCAGCAGGAACCGTCCGGGCGAACAATCCGAAAATCCTGCCTCACGCGCCTCGCGCAGATGCACGGTAAACCGCTCCGCCAGCACCTGTGCCTCTGGCTCGTCCAGTTTCACGGTCGGATCAACGCCAGCCACCAGGGCCACGTAATCCTCGCCCCCTGGTCGGCCGCGCGCGCGATCAAGGGCTGCGGCAGACCATTGCGCATAGGTTTGATCAAGCAGGCCAAGATCCAAGAGCCACTCACCAGGATAATCCACGATGTCGATATGCACCGTGCGCGGGCCGGACAACCCGGCCAGCAAGCCGCTTGGCTGCACGCGCAACGACAGGCGCAGTTCACTGATCATTCTTGTGCCATCGGGCCAGCTTGGTTCTGGCGCGGTCAGTTGGGCCAGATAAGCCTCATAATTGAACCGGGGCACCGTATCGTCGGGCTGTGGCTGCAAATACGCGGTACGGATCGCACCATTGGCCGCGGCGATCAGTTGCGGCATACGCCCTCGGTCCATCAGATTGGCGACCAGCGATGTAATGAACACAGTCTTGCCCGCCCGGCTCAGGCCTGTCACGCCCAGCCGGATCACGGGATCGCTGAAAGGCGCCGTCAGCGTGTCGCTGACGCTTTCCACGGTGCGCGTGATCTGATCGGCAATTGTTGCAATAACCAAAATTTGGCCTTTCCAATGGTTTGATGGAAGATAGGGCCGCAGCAAGCCGATGTGTAGGGATTGATTTCACGCGATGCTCCCCCTAATCGGGGCAGATGCCCCGCTATGCCCTTCTTGTTGAATATCACGGTGCGCCCTTTGCCGGATGGCAGCGGCAGAATGAACAACCGTCAGTGCAGGGTGCGATTGAGGCTGCATTGGCCAAACTGGAGCCGCGCGATCACACGATTGCCGCCGCCGGGCGAACAGATGCGGGTGTCCATGCGACGGGCCAGGTCGCCCATTGTGATTTGGCGCGGGATTGGGATCCGTTCCGTCTGTCAGAGGCGCTGAATTATCATCTGAAACCCGATCCGGTGGCGATCCTCGATTGCGCCGTGGTGACAGATGACTGGCACGCCCGATTTGATGCGATCGAGCGGCAGTACCTGTTCCGCTTGATGTCGCGCCGTGCGCCGCTGACGTCCGAGGCCGGGCAAATGTGGCGGGTGAACCATGCGCTGGATGCCGCCGCGATGCAGGCGGGTGCGGATCAACTGATTGGAGAGCATGATTTCACGACATTCCGGTCGTCGATCTGTCAGGCGAAAAGCCCGATCAAAACACTGGATGAGCTACGGATTGAAGAGATCCCCCGCGCCATCGGCATCGAATATCGGTTTCATGTGCGGGCGCGGTCTTTCCTGCATAATCAGGTGCGCAGTTTTGTCGGCACGCTGGAACGGGTGGGTGCGGGGGCATGGACACCTGATGATGTCGGCGCAGCACTTGCCGCCAAAGACCGCGCAGCGTGCGGCCCGGTCAGCCCGCCTCAGGGGCTTTATCTGGCGGCGGTCAGGTATCCCGAAAATCCGTTCGGGTGAGCACAAAGGAATTTCTTGAAATTCCTTCACATCCTTTCAGTCATTATCCGTCAACCCGGCCCCCGCCCCCGCCCTGCGCGAACGGTCACTGGCAGGGACATAGGTTTTTGCCGCCAAGGCCGCCCACTGGGTCCATATGTTATCGGCGATATCAACCGGGCCAACAGGCGTCGCTGGCGGCTGTGCTGCCCGAAAATCTAACGCCGATCCGGCAACTTCGACATCATATCCCGCCATGGCCAGTACCGTCTTGGCCAGATCACCATGTCGATCGTGGGCAAGCCGCGCGTGCCGTATCCCCATCACGAATGCATCCCGGATCGCCGGGGCAACCATCGCGGCGGAACCGTCATGTACAACGATCCGGTCATCTTCCCAGCGGACGTCTAACCGGGCTGGTGTTTCGACCAGCGCATCCGATATGGCCCGCATATCGCCGCCGGTTCCTGCAAGATAGGCGGCAAGCCGTCCCAGATCCTCGGCCTGTCCCGGCGGCAAGCCTGCGCCAAGACCCGCCTTTTGCACGATTGCGGCAATTTCGTTCAGGGCGCGGATCAAATGGATGCCACCGGCAGCCACCAGTCATCGGCGGCGTCCAGTTCATCAAAAAGGGGCGCACCCTGGCAAAGTGTGATCCGGGTCCATCTGTCCGATTTCGGATCGAACTTTGCCGCGCCAAAGAACGCCAGCTTGCAGCGCAGCAGATCAATCGGCAGGCAATCCGCGCCAATCAGATTATCGCGGATTTCTGCATAAGGGTGGCGGTCGAGGGTCTGCACACGGCGGACGGCTGCGCGATGGGCCGGATACTGTGCCAGAAACCGGCCAACTGGTCCGTCATCTGTCAGATCGGCGGCCAGCGCCTTGACCTGACGGCCGATGTCCAACCGGGTTTCAAACTCTGCCCCCGGTTCTTCGTGCCGGTTGCCCAGACGCGGCTCCTGCTTTTCTTCCGAGACGTACCAGAACTGCGCACAATCGCGCGGCTGGTCATAATCAATCCCACAGGCCCAACCCCAATCCCGGTCAATCAAGCCGCGCAATTCCGCACATGGCATCACCGGGTCCACTTCGGGGACAAAGGGCGTTGCCATGCAGTCGGTCAAACCATCAATCAGATCGCCAAAGGGTTCCAAAACAAGGGCCGCAATCAGCTCTTGCGTATCAACGGACCATTGTCCGCTTTGCGTCATGATCCGATCAATTGGTTTGGGTGCCATCAACGCAGCAGGCGTCAGCGTTGCTGCAAAGTCCGGCCATTCGTCCCGCATCTTGGCGATCCGTGATGTGGCAATCGGATCAGGCACATCCCATTCCGCCAGATGCTGGGCAGTGCGGGTGACCAGATCATAAATTCGGCCAATCTGATCGGTATCCAGCTGCGTGATCGCGCGCACGCGCGCAATAGCGGTTTCACGTACCTGCATCCAGGCATCCAGCAATAAAGGATGGTTCACCAGGAACGGCGCCATCCCCAAGCCGGTTGCATTGCCGATGCCCAGATGCCGCTTGGCTTCACGCGACAGGGCGCTGCCGCCCACATGTTCGGCCAGATCATGGGTAAACCCCCGGATCAGCCAGACGGTCAGCATTTCGGCCATGAACGGCCCGCTCATGCCTGGACGATCCGCGATATGGGCGCGGTCGGCGATGCCGAATTTGCCGTTGCCATACACGGCAGTCGTGCGCATCAGGTATCCGGTCTCGCGCAGTTTCGCAGGGTCGGGTTGCTGCCCGGCACGCAGGGCTTGGACCACGTGGTCGAACAGGCGCACCGATTTGTTCGCACGGCTCAGCACAAGATCACGGGCGGTGAAACGCGCGGCTTCCTGTTGCGGGGCGGTGGATACGATCCGGGCAATCTCGGCCTGATCAGGGATACCGTCATAAAGCACATAGGCCGTGTCCCATGCGCTTGCGATGACCCGGTCGGTGCGCATGTCAGGCGGCAGATCAGATGACACAGCCACAAGCGCATAATCATACCCCCCAAAACGCAGGGTATAGACCGCGTGGCCAAAGCCATCTGCGTCGATCTCCCACACCGGGCGGGTCACCTGCACGTTATCGGCGGCCAAGGCCCGCATCAGGGTGCGCAGGAACGACAGGCGGGTGGGAAAGGCCGCGCCCATCCGGCGCAGGCGCATCACCACCTCTGGCGGGCGCAAGGGGAGCTGGGCAACGGGCGCGTGATCTTTCATGTGACGCAGATTAGACGGAACGCATTGCTGCGCATAGACGTTAAACCTTATTCACGTCATCCAGAAGTGAATGGTCATCGCCCGGCAGCTTGGTTAGGTATGACGAAACGTTTGTAAAGGTACGATCGATAATGCCAGTGGGGGCAAGACCGACAAATCTGATGCCGCTGGCGGCGGTTTTCCTGGCTTGGACACATGCAGCATCAGCGCAAGAGGTAAGTCTTATCGCGGATGAGGCGCGTGATGCGCTGAGCGAGGCATCTTTGCTGCGCGCGTTGGAGGAAGATACCGATCCGCAAGACTATGTCGCCGCAGCCCGGGCTGATTACCGGCGGCTGCTGACGGCACTATACGCCGAAGGGTACTATGGCGGCACAATCTCCATCACCGTGAACGGGGTCGAGGCCGCAAACATCGCCCCACTTGATGCCCCGACCTCGGTGAATGAGGTGGTGATCCGCGTTGATGCGGGACCACGTTTTACATTTGGCGATGTCGGCATTTCGCCCTTGCCGCCCGGGACAATACTGCCCGCTGACCTTGGGCCCCGGCGCACAGCACGAACGGATCGCATTGAAAGTGCGGTCCGCGGTGGCATCACCAGCTGGCGCGATCTGGGCTACGCAAAGGTGCGTGTCGCAGACCAACAGGTGATTGCGCGCCATGCCGACAGCACACTGAACGTCAACGTCACGCTTGATACCGGTCCGCGACTGAGCTTTGGCACGCTGAATATCAGCGGCAACAGGAATGTGCGGACCGAACGTATTCGCGAAATCGCCGGATTGCCGACCGGAGAGGTCTATTCCCCCGAAGACGTCACCAAGGCCGAACGCCGGTTGCGGCGCACAGGCACCTTTGACAGCGTCGCCATGAGCCAGGCAGATGATTTCAACGCGGACAACACGCTGGATATCGACGCGCGCGTGAACGAATCCAAGCCACGCCGCAACGGTCTGGGGATCGAGGTGTCGACCATCGAAGGCTGGACACTTTCGGCCTTCTGGATGCACCGGAACTTCTTTGGCGGGGCCGAACGCCTGCGCATCGATGGTGAGATTGCGGGCATTGACGGCGAAACCGGTGGTATCGACTATCGGCTGCGCGGCACATTCAGCAGGCCGGCGACATTTGGGGCCGATACGGATTTCTTTGTTCGGTCCGAGATTTCACGCGAAGATGAACCCGAATTTCTGCTTGATAAAATCGCGGTCGAGGTCGGGTTTAGCCGCATTCTGACCGACGACCTGACGGTCAGCGCCGCTGTCGGATTGCTGACCGCGCGCGAGGAAACCGACGCAGGCACGCGCGAATATACGCTGCTGACCCTGCCGCTTGATGCGACGCTTGAACGGCGGGATGTGCCGACAGACGCGACATCGGGCTACTACATTGACGCGACCCTGACGCCGTTCGTCAGCCTGGTCGGTGATGTAAACGGCGCACGGTTTTTCGGCGACACGCGCGGCTATTACACAGTGGGCGAAGAGCAGCGGCTGACCTTTGCCGCGCGTGGGCAATTCGGCAGCGTGCTGAATGCCGGGCTTGACGAAGCGCCGGCTGATTTTCTGTTCTATTCCGGTGGTGGCGGCACCGTGCGGGGGCAACCCTATAATGATCTGGGCGTTGATCGGATCGAGGATGGAGAGGTGATCACCTCGGGCGGGACATCATTTGCCGGTCTGCAGCTTGAGGCGCGTTTTCGCGTGAACCGTACCGTATCGCTGGTCGGGTTCTATGATGTCGGACAGGTCGGCGATACTTCATTGCCTTTTGAGGCCGGCAATAGCCATGCCGGGGCCGGTTTCGGGTTGCGTTACAACACCGGGATCGGGCCGATCCGGCTGGATCTGGCGACACAGGCCAGTGGCGATGATGCAGGCGAAGACCTGCAGGTCTATGTGGGGATCGGGCAGGCGTTTTGAGATATCTTGCATTCATATGTCTGCTGTTATGGCCGATGACCGTCCTTGCGCAAAGCCAAGAGGACGAAGACAAAAGCTATCTGACCAGCCTGATCGAGGATAACCTGTCCGGTGTCAGCCGCGAGGTCAGCATCATCGGTTTTCAGGGCGCGCTGAGTTCCGAGGCGACAATCGACGTGCTGACCGTGTCAGACGCCGAAGGTGTCTGGCTGACGCTTGAGGATATCGTGCTCAGCTGGAACCGCTCGGCGCTTTTGCGTGGCGCGATTGATGTAGAGGAAATCAGCGCGGCGCGTATCGTGGTTGCCCGTCCGCCAGTGTCCGAAGACACCGGGCCGTCCCCCGAAGCACAACCTTTTTCATTGCCGGAACTCCCGGTCAGTATCGCGCTTGATCTGCTGAATATCGACCGGATCGAACTGGGCGAAGCGTTCCTTGGTGAACCCATCGCGGTGTCGCTGACAGGCACCGCCCAGCTCAGCGATGGTGAGGGATCGGCCAATGTGACTGCGCAACGGCTGGGCGACAAAACCGGGCGTTTCGAAATTGACGGGGCTTTCGTCAATGCCACCCGCAATCTTGATGTCCTTTTGAACCTCGAAGAAGGGCCCGACGGGATTGCCGCGCGGATCATCGGGCTGCCCGGGCGTCCGGCGATCGGGCTAACGATCGAAGGCGATGCGCCGTTGAATAACTTCGATGCGACGCTTGCCATCGCGACGAATGGGCAGGACCGTCTGACCGGAACATTCGGCCTGACCGAAATTGAAGATCGCCGGGAAATCAGCCTTGATGTGGGCGGTGATATCTCGCCCCTGTTCGCGGCAGAGTATCAGGGGTTCTTTGGGACCGACGCACAACTTGGCGCGCGAGTGGTCCAATCGGATGATGGTCGCATCGACATTCCAGTGCTTGAGCTTGATGCCGGGCGGGTTGCGCTGTCGGGTGCTTTGCGGATTGATGCACAGGGTTGGCCCGAGCTGATCGATCTGACCGGCGGGATTACCCCTGAACGGGGCGAACCCGTGTTGTTGCCGCTGACCGGGCCAAAGACATTCGTCGATGGCATGGACCTGACAGTGAATTATGATGCGCGCGTTGCGGATGACTGGCGGGCGGATATCACCATTGATGCACTGGCGCGGCCCGGTCTGGGCGTCGACACGATCAGCCTGCAAGGTGGCGGGCTGCTGCAACCCGGCGAAGGGGCGGACGTGGGGCGGATCACCGCCAATCTGCGCTATGGCGCGCAAGGTCTGCAACTGGATGACGCCGGTGCGGCGCGGGCGTTTGGCGACAGTATTGGTGGCGAATTCGTGGCCTCGCGGATCGAAGGGGAACCAACCGAAATCACGCGCTTCACCCTCAGCGGCGCCGGGCTTGATACCCTGGCCGAGGCGACGATTGCAGGCCCAGAATCCGGCTTTCAAACCAGGGCAACAATCAACGCATCGGTCGAAGGTCTTGAACGCTTTGCCACGCTTGTCGGCCAAGACATCGGCGGCGCGGCAGAACTGGGGATTCTCGCCAATATCACCCCGCTTGACGGGTTATTCAGCATCATCGCTACGGGTCAGACAAACAACCTGACCGTTGGTATTCCCGAGGCTGATCGGGTGCTTGCCGGAACGGGGGAAATCTCGGTCTCGGCCACGCGCGATACCGAAGGCACGCGACTGGATGTCCTGACGATCCAAACCGATGCGGCCCAGCTTGACGCAAACGCGGAACTGACAAGCGAGGGTATCAACGGCGAACTTGATGCCAGCGTGAATGAACTCAGCCAGGTGATCCCGGAACTGACCGGACCCGCCGCCATCGGCGGACAGGTGTCCACATCGCAAACGGGCGATATCACCTTCACCCTATCCGGCAATGCGGCAGCCACGAATTTCACAACCGAAGGAACAGTCAGCCCCACGGAAACCGGGCGGACGGTCAACCTTGCCCTGAACCTTGATCTGAATGATCTTGGCCGCTTTGCCGCGCTGACCGGGCGTCCGCTGAGCGGGTCGGCTGATCTGGCCATTGGCGGGGTCGTGTTGACCGATGGATTGCGGTTTGACCTTGGCATAGACGGGACCACCCGCAACATCGTGACCGGGATCGAAAGGCTTGATCCCTTTCTGCGCGGGGTAACGCGGCTCAATGCCGAGGTGGCGCGACCGACGGCCGAAAGTCTGCGCATGACGGGGTTGTCATTGACCTCACCCGCATTACGCGCGACGGGCGATGCCAATGTCAGCCTTGAAGGGGCCAATAGCGCCGATCTGGTCATACAGATCAACGATGCCGGTTTGCTTGACCCCAGCCTGAGCGGGCCGATCCGGCTGACCCTTGATGCAGAACCGGCTGCGGATAATGCCACACAGACGGCATTGCGGCTGTCTGGCCCTGACACGGACGTAACCTTTGAAGGCACCGTCGGGGGGCCAGCCGCAAATTATCAGATCAGCGGCGATCTTGGGGCGCAGGTCGGTGATCTTGGCCTCTATGCCCCGCTGATTGGCCAGCCTGTGGATGGCAGCATCGACCTAACCGCCTCGGGTCAGGTCCTGCCGGATTTGAGCGCATTTGACGCGCAAATCCGGCTGCAAAGCGAAGATCTGCAAATCGGCAACCCCACCGTTGACCCGCTACTGGCGGGCACAGGCCGGATCAATGCGCAGCTTGGGCAATCCGATGGTGTGCTTGCCGTGCGCACGCTTGAGGTTTCAACACGCGAAGTCTCTGTCGTTGGCGCATTGAACGGTGCGCAGGGGCTTGGTCAGGGCCGGTTCAACGCCAGTTTGCGCGACGTGGGCGTGTTAACCGATCAGATCAGCGGGCCGATCCGGGCGACAGGCAGTGCGTCACTGGACGAGGCTGGCAATTGGCGGATTGATGCCACCGGCACAGGCCCCGGCGGCCTTGGTGCCCAGATTGCCGGACAGTTCGGGGCAGACGGTAATCTTGACATGAGTATCGACGGCAGTGCGCCGCTGGCCCTGGCAAACCGGGCGCTTGACCCGCGCAGGCTGAGCGGGCTGGCGAATTTCGACCTCGATATCGTTGGACCACCAACGCTGACGTCACTTGGTGGGCAGATCACCTTTAGCGACGGACGTCTGGCGGCACCCAATCTGGGCGAGGCGCTGACAGATATCACCGGGCAGGTCAGACTGAACGCCGGAACCGCCCAGATTGATCTGCAAAGCCGGGTTGAAAGCGGCGGGGGCATCAATGTGAACGGACCCGTTGCGCTGACAGGCACTAACAACGCCAATATCACGGTGGACCTTAACAACGTGGTCCTGCAGGACCCCCAGCTTTATCGCAGCTCGATTGACGGGGCGATCACGCTGAACGGCCCATTGCAGGGGGGCGCGCGGATCTCTGGTCGGCTGACCCTTGGGGAAACGAATGTGCGCGTACCATCATCGTCTATCAGCACCTTGGGCGATCTGCCCGAGGTCATTCATGTGGGCGAAGACAGGCGCGTGCGGCAAACACTCGCCCGCGCCGATGCCTTGGCCGAAGCTGGTGCAAACGGCAACGGGAATGGCAACCGCACACCACGCCGGGCTTTCCCGCTGGACATAAGGATCGACGCGCCGGATCGTATTTTTATCCGCGGACGCGGGCTTGATGCCGAATTGGGCGGACGGCTGCAAATTGGCGGAACTTCTGCCGATGTCATTCCCGTTGGTCGGTTTTCGCTGGTGCGCGGGCGGATCGATATCCTGCAGCAGCGTTTCGAGCTGACCGAAGGCACTGCCACGCTCGAAGGGGATTTTGACCCGTTCATCCGGCTGGTCGCGACGACCGAAACGGATTCGGGCACCGTCATCAACATCATCGTCGAAGGACCGGCTGGCGAGCCAGAGGTGCGGTTTGAATCCGTACCCGAACTGCCCCAGGACGAGGTGCTGTCCCAGCTGATTTTCGGGCGGGACCTGTCCAGCATCAGCCCCTTGCAAGCGATCCAGCTTGCCTCTGCGGTCAGCACCCTTGCAGGGCGGGGCGGTGGTGCGTTTGACCGGCTGCGGCGGAACGTGGGGCTGGATGACCTGGACATCACGACCGATGAAGAAGGGCAAACCGCCGTCCGCGCCGGGCGCTATATCTCGGACAATGTCTACACTGACGTCACCGTGACGAGCGAAGGCGGGACCGAGATCAACCTCAACCTCGACCTGACCGACGATATCACCGCCAAAGGCAGCGTCGATCAGGATGGGGAAACCAGCGTCGGTATCTTTTTTGAGCGGGATTATTAAGCCATGACCGACCGCCGCGCGGTCATGGCGGCATGCAACAATGCCGATTGGTACGCCATGATGTGGGACATCCACGGGCTGCGATATCAACGGACGCCCGACGCGTTCTGCGCCATCGACCCGCCACCGCCCTACCATAGCTGGGGCACGCTGACATCACCCACAGCACAGGTCGATGACCTTTTTGCCCCCTACCGGACCCACCCGCATTTCGGCCTGAAGGATGCGTTCAACCAACGGGACTGGTCCGACTACGGGCTTACGCCACTTTTTCAGGCCACATGGATCTGGGCAGCACCGACCTTTGACGCCCCGACAGACGGTTGGGACCAGATCGCAACGCGGGATGAACTGGCAAAGTGGGAAACAGCGTGGGGCGCAGGTTCACCCACAAACACACAACAATTCCCTCCGGCCATCCTGAAGCGACAAGATGTGCGGCTATGGGGGCGCCGGTCTGAACAAGGCTATGACGCCGGTGTCATCGCAAACCTGTCAGTCGATTGTGTCGGACTGTCCAACAGCTTCGGCGACGATATGGCTGCGGCAGCCGCGACCCTATGCGGCCAGTTTGGCGCGGGGCGACCGATTGTCGGCTACGAACGGGGCCGCGATCTGGATGCAGCGCGCAGCGTTGGCTTTGTCGAAACCGGATTGCTGACAGTTTGGACAAAACCGGGCTAATTGGGTCACAAGGACCAGTTAGATAGCGATATCGCCGGAATGGCGCCGTCCAACAGATGGTGGTCTCACAGTCGACCCGAGGGCGATTAAAAAGCTGTCTTTCAGCGCGTCCCGTAGCAAGTCGCTTTTGCATATTTGCCGCTTTCAGGTGTGCGAAACGAAAAACTTTCAGATTCGGTAGCTGCTGAAAAAACAGGCAACTAACTGGTCTGGTACTCAGCAAAGCTACGGGTCGGCATGCAAATTGCCTCTCAGGTTGTGTCCTTCGCTGCGCAACAAAGCCGCTGATTGCACCGCCGACAGAGATTTCTCAAAACGACATATTCATTCTTTCAAAGCAGACTCCGACTGCGATAATTTGTGACAAACTGCTTTAGCTAAGAACAAAATATGCCATTCACGGACGTAATCGATGACTATTCAAACGGGGCAACCGGCACGCTGACGACGACCGAAGGCGGCACCGTGGGCTATACCGTGACCGGTAACGCCAACACCATCTCGCGCCCAGGAACGGACAGTGGCGCGCAGGTCACGGCAGACGGCAGCGAAACGGTAACCGTTGATTTCGATGAAACCGTTCATGGAATGACAATCAGCGTCAACCGAAGCAACCCGGGTGAGGTGTACTTTATCGTTATCGACGGTGTGCAGATTGATTTAAACGACGCGATTGCCGACGGTACGGTGGTGTTTACGCAAGCCGGGGCAGCCACCCATGTGATCACACCGGACGGGGGGATCAGCGGCACGGGCAGCTTTGCGGATGGCAGCCTGGGGTTTCTGCATTTTCAATCGCCGGTGAATACGGTCACAATAATCGGAACGGGCGGCACTAATGGGAACTGGGACCTGTTCGAAATCGGGATCGATTCCGAAGATTTTCGGGTCGTCTGTTTTGCGGCTGGCACAGACATTCAAACACCCGATGGCCCGGTCGATGTCGCTGATCTGCAGGCTGGCGATGTTGTGACCACCTTGGGCGGGCGGACCCGCAGCGTGCGCCAAACCAGCATGCGGCAGTTTACACCCCTTCAACTGGTGCGGGAAACGCGACTATTGCCTGTTCGGATCAAGGCGGGTGCGCTGGGTGGCGGTCTGCCGGATCGCGATCTTCTCGTTTCGCGGCAGCACCGTGTTCTGGTGTCATCGCGCATTGCGAAACGGATTTTCGGCCAGACCGAGGTTCTGATTCCGGCCACCCACCTTGTGGGCCTGCCGGGTATCGATGTGGACCGATCCATCCAACCGATCTCGTATCATCATATCTTGCTTGATGTTCATGACATCATGCTTGCCAACGGCGCACCCGCCGAAAGCCTGTTTATCGGTCCACTCTCGCTGCAAACACTGGAGGATGAACCCCCAGAAACCAGTCTGGATAAGAAAGCCGCGCAAACATATGCCGACATGGTACCAGCCCGGCCCTTTCCCAATGCACGGCAATCGCGGAAAATCGTAGCGGCGCATAAACGGCATGCGCGCGCTTTGTTGGAAGATCTTGTCTGCATCATGAACTGATGTGGTTGATATCCAGCGATATCATTTGCCGACCCCAAACGACCATCTGAATTGGCAGTAAGCTACTGAACTCAATGCCTGTTTAAGGTATGATCTGCAGCGACGTCATGCGCGTCCGGCAACGCCGATGCGGCTGCATCAAATTCAGCCTTGCGCTGAACCAATGCATCAAGTGCAGACAGATATGCACGGCTGAGCGCGACAAATCCGACACTGAAATCTGATCGGGCTTCGCAGGCGCGCAAATCCGCCTCAAGCTGCATGACGTCATGACGCGCAGCAGTCACCGCTGCGGATGACAAGGCGCTTGTTTTTGGCAGCACCTCCACGGCAAGCGCCTGCATCTGTGCCAGTCTTCGGGCATAGGCAGCGCGCGGTGCCGGATCAGGCGTATGGGCTGCCAGGGATTGCAAAACGATCATCTGATCAACCAGCTCTGCCGGACCCACCGGTATATAGATATCAACCATGTACAATCTCCACTTCAGACCTGGCAATGTGCTGACCAACATCATAGGCCAGTATCCTTGCCAGAACGTATCAGCCCCCGGCCCAACGGCGAAACAGGCGCAGCAAAGCGGATTGGCGGTGTGAAGTCAAAAATACCCACCGTGCGGTGGTCAGGGATCAGATGACTTGATCACAGGCATTTTGTGTGTCTGAGACAACGGCAAGATCCAGTACGCGCTGCAAATCCGCGCCGCGCCCAAAGTCCGGCGCGACCGCCGTTTTGCCCCGGATTGCCGCGATAAAGCGCGCATAATTCGTCTCAACCGCTTGGGTGGGTATGTCGACCCAGGTGCCACTAACCAGATGATCACCCAGACACGCCTGCAACGTGCTGCGCGATTGTTCGAACCGGACGTCCAGCCCCCCCTTGGTCCCGAATAGTCGCAGGCGCAAATCGTTGATGTGCCCACCTGCAAAGCGGCTGGCGTGGATCACCCCAACCGCCCCGTTTTGCAGCGCAAGATGCATCGCCATACTGTCATTGGCGTCCAGCGTATAATCACCGATCTTTCCGCCTTCGGCTTTGTCAAAGGTCCGAAGCCTGCATGACACCCGCGCCACATCGGCGCCCGCAGCGAACGTGGCATAATCCAGAATATGCACACCCACATCACCCAGAACACCCAAGGACCCATGGGCGGTCGACAAACGCCATAGCCATTGATCCTCGGTCCGCCAATCACCCCAGGAAGCTTGGTTCAACCAGCTTTGCAGATATGATGCCTCAAAATGACGGACCTCTCCGATCTGGCCATCGGCGACAACTGCCGCGGCCTGCATCAGCGCAGGCACGTTGCGATATGTCAGATTAACCATGTTCACCACGCCAGCGGTCTTGGCCGCGGCGGCCATTTCTGCTGCGTCTGTCGCATTGGCGGCAAGCGGCTTTTCACATAGCACATGCTTGCCCGCTGCCAGAAACGGCATCGTCGTGCGGTGGTGAAGCCCGTCCGGCGTGACGACCGAAACAGCATCGAACCCACCCCAGGCAATCGCCTGATCAACCGTGTCGAACGCATGCGTGATGCCGTATTTTGCGTTAAAGCTGTGCAGACGATCGGGGTTGGGATCAACGCTACCGACAACCTCGACCCCATCCATCGCAACAAAGGCACCGGCATGGTCATTGGCCATCGTGCCGGTACCTACAATCAGGACGCGGATCATCGGAAACCCTCTTCACCGTCCTTGTGAAGACGGGGGCCGCGTTCCTCTATCGGCTCCAGCGCCGCGTCAACCGGGATATTGGGGGCGTCATTCACTCCAACCACGCGCGGCGCAGGATTGTGGGCCCAGCGCACCGCGTTCTGCAAGACGCGCTGTACGTTCGGGTCATGATACGTGGGATATGTTTCATGACCGGGTCGGAAGTAAAAAACATTTCCGGCACCGCGTTTGTAGGTCAGGCCGGATCGAAACACCTCACCCCCCTGAAACCAACTGATGAACACGGTTTCCAGCGGTTCGGGCACGCTAAATGGCTCGCCATACATTTCTTCATTTTCAAGTTCAAAATGATCCGGCAGGCCAGCAGCAATCGGGTGATTGCGCGATGTGATCCATAGCCGTTCTCGTTCACCTGCTTCGCGCCATGTCAGGTTACAGGGGGTACCCATCAGGCGTTTGAAGATCTTTGCGAAATGCGCTGAATGCAGCAGGATCAGACCCATCCCTGCATGGACATGTTCAGCAACACGGTCGACAACCGCGTCGGCAACATCGCCATGCGCCGCGTGACCCCACCACAACAAGACATCGGTTTGCGCCAATCGGGTTTCGGGCAGGCCATGGTCGGGCTCTTGCAGGGTTGCTGTTGTGGCGTCGATGCCGCCTGTGATCAAACTATCCGCTATCGCGTTATGCATCCCGCGAGGATACATATCCGATACGATCTTGTTGGTCTGCTCATGAACATTCTCGCCCCAAACAACTGCACGAATCGACATCTGTAGCTCCATTCCAAAGCGCTTTGAAAGTGACGTTGTAAGCAGACGATCTGGAAAGCAAGAGGCGATTGTCAGCGACAGGATTTGCGGCGGCTTGGCCGTGGTGTCGGCGGTGTCGACATATCTCATTTCCATGACTGCCACACGCGGCTAAGGTGCGGCCGACCCAACCAAAAAGGAACCAGTCCATGCGCCTTCTTACCTTTGTCACCGCCAGTTTCATCGCCACATCGGCCTATGGACAAAGTCAGGAACTGATTGATGCCGCCACGGCCTATGCCAACAATCCGGTACAACAGGAACTGATGAACGATATGCTTTCACCCGAAGGCGTGATGGCACAGATGGGTTTGATAGGAACCGGGCTGCCAGAGGACAAGTTGCAAGCGCTCTCACAGATTGTATCAGAAGAGCTGGCAAATATCCGACCCGCGATGGAGGCTGCGATGATCAACGGGATGGCCAGCAGCTTTACCCTCGAAGAGATCACCGCCTTGAATGATTTCTATTCGTCGCCAGTCGGTGCATCGGCAATGTCCAAGATGACCCCATTCATGCAGCAAACCATGGCAGAGCTGGGTCCGGAATTTCAGAAAATGCAGGGCAGTCTTGCACGCCGTGTACAGGAAGAAATGTCCAGATAAGGCATTGTCGGCAAGATCACGGGCGCGCTGTGCCGACAGCGCGCCGTACTTACGCTGTACGTACAGGTTCTGTACGCGATCTGTACGGGTTATTGACGCAAATTTCGCATCATTTTGCCCCTGACCGCGCAAGCCATGCAGAGTGACAAGATGGCACAGTGTCAGGCTACTTTTACACTTGCCCCAATGCGGTGTGTCACTCTAAACTGACAAGATGAGTGTCACGTCAGACTTACAGGTTGTCGATCAGACGCGTCGCTGGCCAGAGCCGCGCGCGCTGTTGCGCCTGCTTAAACCACATACCTGGTTTCCCCCGATGTGGGCCTATCTGTGCGGCATCGTCTCGGCAGGCGTAAGCCCCTCTGGTCATTGGTTTTTTATCGTGCTTGGCGTGGTTCTTGCCGGTCCCATTGTCTGCGGGATGAGCCAGGCCGCCAACGACTGGTGTGACCGCCATGTCGACGCGATCAACGAGCCTGACCGCCCGATTCCATCCGGGCGCATTCCGGGGCGCTGGGGCCTGTATATCGCGCTTGCCATGACAGCGCTTGGGCTGATTGTCGGCTACCAGCTTGGCCCGTGGGGATTTGGCGCGACCGTGTTGGCGGTGATCGCCGCATGGGCTTACTCCGCCGAACCAATCCGCGCAAAACGCTCTGGCCTTTGGGGTCCGGGCCTGTGCGGTTTGGCCTATGAAACACTGCCCTGGATCACCGGGGCCGCCGTGGTCAGCGCAGGCGCACCCAGCCCGCAAGTCATTCTTATCGCAGTCCTTTACGGGATTGGCGCACATGGGATCATGACGCTGAATGATTTCAAAGCTATCGCAGGCGACCGGGCGATGGGCCTGCGGTCGCTGCCTGTCACGCTTGGCCCGGCAAAAGCCGCGCGCGTTGCCTGCTGGGTCATGGCTGTTCCCCAAGCCATCGTGATCGGGTTGCTGACCTACTGGGACCATCCTTTTCACGCGCTGGGCGTCATGGCCATGCTGGCCGTCCAACTGGGGGCGATGCGCGTGCTACTACGCGACCCGGAAGGCAAGACACCCTGGTATCAGGGCATGGGAATTCTCTTTTACATCAGCGGTATGATGATCACCGCCACCGCACTGGGAGGCTAGAATGCAACTATCCTGGTTCCAGATTGTCCGACTTGGCTTTGTGCAGATGGCGCTGGGTGCCATTGTTGTTTTAACCACATCCACCCTGAACCGGCTGATGGTTGTCGAACTGTCGCTGCCTGCGATCCTACCGGGGCTGCTGGTGGGTTTGCATTACGGCATCCAACTGACTCGCCCCCATTGGGGATTTTATTCTGATACCGGCGGACATCGCACGCGCTGGATCATCGGCGGCATGGCCGCCCTTGCGCTGGGAGCCTTTATGGCGGCTTGCGGTGTACTGGCGTTTGAACACTCCTTTGCGCTGGGTCTGACGGTGTCGATCATCGCCTATACGCTGATCGGCCTTGGTGTTGGCGCCTCTGGCACATCGCTGCTGGCGCTGCTGGCGACGACAACGGCGCCCCATCGCCGGGCAGCCGCCGCGACAATCACATGGCTGATGATGATCTTTGGCATCGCGGCAACCGCTGGCATTGTCGGGCAGTTCATTGATCCCTATTCACCGCAACTGCTGCTCAAAATCGTGGGCATCGTTGTGACGACAGCAACGCTGGTCACATGCCTTGCTGTCTGGGGGGTCGAGCGTAAACTGATCGCCATCCGCGAACCTGATGCGACCCCGTTCATGGACGGTCTGCGCGAGGTGTGGTCAGAACGTAAAGCCCGCAATTTCACCATTTTCGTGTTTCTGTCCATGACCGCCTATTTCATGCAGGAACTGATCCTTGAACCGTATGCAGGCCTTGTCTTCGGCTTCACGCCGGGCCAATCCACGTCGCTGTCCGGTGCGCAAAACGGCGGTGTGTTCATCGGGATGCTGACTGTCGGGATCATGGCGACGGGGCTGAAGATCGGCGCATTGCGCAATTGGGTCATGGCGGGCTGCATGGGCTCTGCTGCGGCGCTGGCCATTATCACCATTCTCGGCCCGCTTGGACCGACGGCACCGATCGTGCCTGCCGTGATGCTGCTTGGCTTCTTCAACGGGATGTTCGCCGTTGCCGCCATCGGTTCAATGATGGCATTGGCCGGGCAAGGACGTGGGCAACGCGAAGGCACTCGCATGGGCCTTTGGGGTGCTGCACAGGCCATTGCTGCAGGGTTTGGCGGGTTGGTTGGTGCGGGCATGGTCGACCTCTTGCGCACCGGCATGACCGACACGCAGGCCTTTGGATCCGTCTTTATCGCCGAAGCCGCCCTTTTCATCGCGGCCGCCGCCATGGCCGCCAAAATCATGGATCGCAAAATGCAATCCGCCACCCTCGTTCCGGGAGAATAGCCAATGCAATATGATGTCGTTGTCGTGGGCGCTGGCCCATCCGGGGCCACCGCCGCCGAAGACCTTGCCCGATCCGGGCACAGCGTCGCCTTTATCGACCGCGAGGGGCGGATCAAGCCGTGTGGTGGCGCGATCCCACCCCGTCTGATCGCAGATTTCCACATTCCTGATGAACAATTGGTCGCCAAGGTGAACACTGCGCGCATGATCTCGCCCACGCAGCGCCATGTGGATATCCCGATTGAAAACGGCTTTGTCGGCATGGTCGACCGTGAACATTTCGATGAATTCCTGCGGGTGCGCGCGAAAGAGGCGGGCGCCCATCGTTACAGCGGCACCTTTACACGGATCGAACGGGACGAAAACGGCACACATGTCGCCTATCGCGACAAGATCAGCGGAAATGAAATGAAGCTGACCGCAAAGCTGGTCATCGGTGCCGACGGGGCGCGGTCCAATGTCGCGCGGGCCGAGATCAAGGATGGCGACAAAATCCCCTATGTGATCGCCTATCACGAGATTATCGAAGCGCCCGAGGCGAACGCCGTCTACGACCCACAACGCTGTGACGTGATCTATGACGGGCGTATCTCGCCCGATTTTTACGGCTGGGTTTTCCCCCATGGTGGGCAGGCCAGCGTTGGCATGGGATCGATGATCAAAACGGTCGATGTCAAAAAGGCCACTGCCGAACTGCGGGCCGCATCCGGGCTGACCGATTGCAAGACAATCCGCAAGGAAGGCGCGCCGATCCCCTTGAAACCATTGGACCGCTGGGACAATGGCAAGGACGTGGTGCTGGCCGGTGATGCGGCAGGTGTGGTCGCGCCGTCGTCCGGCGAAGGCATCTATTACGCCATGGTCGGCGGACGGGTCGCTGCGACTGCAGCAGCGGCCACTTTGGCATCAGGGCGCGTAAAAGATTTGCAACTGGCGCGGAAACTTTTCATGCGCGAACACAAACAGGTGTTCCGGGTGTTGGGGGCGATGCAAAACGCCTATTACCGCAGCGACGAACGGCGCGAGCGGTTTGTCTCCCTGTGTCATGATGTTGACGTGCAAAAGCTGACCTTTGAGGCGTATATGAACAAAAAACTGGTAAAGGCACGGCCGATGGCACACCTGAAAATCGGTATCAAGAACCTCGCGCATCTGACGCGCCTCGTGTCGCCGTTGCGCACATGACGATCATGATCCCGGCCTGGGATAAAGGCGTGCTTAAACCGGTTGAAAAGCTGGACGCGCATCAGCGCGGGCTGAAACACAAGGCGGTCAGTGTCTTTGTGATGAACAAGGGGCGCGTGCTGATCCAGCAGCGGGCGATGGGCAAGTATCATACACCCGGCCTCTGGGCGAATACATGCTGCACCCACCCCGAATGGGACGAAGACCCGGCTGACTGCGCGATCCGGCGGCTGGATGAAGAATTGGGGATCAGGGGCCTGTACCCATCGCACCGCGATCAGATCGAATACCGGGCCGATGTGGGCGGCGGGCTGATCGAACATGAGGTTGTGCAGGTCTATGTGGCCGATGCACCGAACGATCTGAAGGTCACACCCAACCCCGAAGAGGTCATGGCGATCCGCTGGATGGATTTCTATGATCTATCAGCCGACGTCGCCCGGCATCCATCGCAGTATACCCCATGGTTGCGGATTTATCTCCAGGATCATACCGCCGCGATCTTTGGCGATCTGATGCGTGCGGTCTAGGACCTTTTCCTTTCGTTCTTTCCGGTGTTTATGGGCAAGGACGGAAAGGAACGTAGAACATGTCGCTTTGGGTCTTTGGGTATGGGTCACTGCTGTGGAACCCCGGCTTCATGCCAACACGCAAGGTCAAGGCGCGATTGCATGATTACCACCGCAGTTTCTGCATGCTGTCCATCCATCACCGCGGGTCAGAGGATGATCCGGGTCTTGTTCTCGCGCTGGACACTGATCCGGGCGGGCAATGTACGGGCGTGGCGTTCCAAGTTGCAGAAAACGAAGAAGACGCCGTGCTTGCGATGCTGCGCGAACGCGAACTGATCTCATCGGCTTACTATGAAGACACGGTCGATCTGGTGACAGATGATGGCGAAAAGATCCCGGCCCTTGCCTATATCATCAACCGCGATCACGTGCAGTATTGCCAATTCGATCTTGAAAAACAGGCGCAAATCATCGCCCGTGCGGTTGGCGGGCGTGGGCCGAATACGGAATACCTGTACAACACAGCCCAGCACCTGACCGAGATGGGCATTCGTGATGATGACATGGCCTGGCTGGTCCAACGCGTGCGTGCCCTGACGGCAACATGACGCGACCCTAATTTTATTTGGGTTTGCGCGGATACCGCTATATGGTGCTATCGGGGCAAACATAAAACACAATATGAGGACGCCCTCCCTTGTCGGAAAAACGGGAACGCAAGGCACAACCGCAATTTTCACAACCAATCCGCCAGATTCTGTTCATGTTGACAGTGCTGGGATTGGTGGGTGCCGGTTTTTATCTGGGCCAGACGCAGATCATCGCGATCTACAATTCAAACCCCTATCTGAATGGGGTGATCCTGGCGGTGTTCGTCATCGGGGTGCTGTCCTGCATCAATCAGGTATTCCTGCTGATGAAATCGGTCCGCTGGATCGAACGGTTCGCCAGGGAAACGGGCGGGCATAGCTACACCTCGGCCCCGTCGCTGTTGGCACCGCTGGCCACGCTGTTGCGACAGCGGGGCGCGCGCACGCAGGTGTCTTCATCCTCGGGACGGTCGATCCTCGATTCCGTGGCACAGCGGATTGACGAAGATCGCGAGATCACGCGCTATATCGGGAACGTCCTGATTTTTCTTGGCCTTTTGGGAACGTTTTACGGTCTCGCCACCACAGTACCGGCGCTTGTTGAGACGATCCGGTCACTCAACCCCGGCGATGGCGAAGATGGCGCAGACATCTTTGCCCGGCTGCAATCCGGTCTGGAAAGCCAGTTGGGCGGGATGGGCACGGCATTCTCAAGCTCGCTCCTCGGTCTGGCAGGATCGCTGATCGTGGGCCTGCTGGAGCTGTTTGCCGGCCATGGGCAGAACCGGTTCTATCGCGAACTGGAAGAATGGATGTCGACAATCACCCGCGTCGGGATTGACGGCGACGAAGGGGCCGGGGCTGATATGGGCGCGATGGGGGCCTTTGTCGATCAACTGGGTGAGCTGATGGACACGATCCAGATGATGATGGGCCAGACCGATGCCGACCGCGAGGAAAACGACAAACGCTTTGCGTCGCTTGCTGCATCGGTTGAGAAGCTGGCGCAGGCAAATATCACCAATAGCAGCACGGACCTGCTGACGCGCGTGGCCGAAGGGCAGGAAGCATTGATCAAAAAGCTCGACGATAGCGGCATGGAAGGCATCGACGCCGAAAGCCGCATGCGCCTGCGGTCGATCGACGTCCAGCTTTTGCGCATCCTCGAAGAGATGTCGGCGGGCCGGCAGGAAAGCATCGGCGATCTGCGGGGCGATCTTGCCACATTGGCCAGCGCGATCCGCGAGCGGGGCTGATCCATGGCGCTGAGCCGCAGATCATCGAACAGGTTCCAGAACGCCATCTGGCCGGGTTTCGTGGATGCGATGACCGGGCTGTTGCTGGTGCTGATGTTCGTGCTGACGATCTTTATGGTGATCCAGTTTGTTTTGCGTGAACAGATCACCGGGCAGGAAAGCGAGCTGGATTTGCTGAGCGACGAAGTCGCGTCACTGACCGCAACGCTGGGGCTGGAGCGGGACAGGTCGGCGGCGCTGACCTCTGATCTGGATGCAGCGAATGCACTGGCCCAACAACAATCTGGGCGGATTGCGGCCCTGATCGCTGAACGCGAAGCACAGGATCAGGCACTGGCCCAGGCACAAAGTGAGATTACCACGTTCGAGGCGCAAGTGGCTGGTTTGCTGGCCGAACGCACTGACACGTTGGCCAATATCGCGGGGCTTGAGGCGGAACAGGAGCGGCTTTTGTCGCAGCAAGAGGCACTGAACCTCGCCCTCGTCCAGGCGCGGACCGAGATTGACGCGAGTACCGAAGCCGCGCGCCTTGCAGCAGCACGGCGCGAAGCCCTCGAGGCGCTGATCGCTGATCTTGAGACCGAGAATGACGCGAATACCGCACAGATCACAGCGCTGGAGACCGCGCAATTGGCCGATGCCGCCGCGGCAAAGGCGCTGCGCGAACGGCTGGCGAACGCAGATACTGAACTAACTGCGATGACGCTGAACCTTGAACGGCAAAGACAAGAAGCCGAAGAAACGCTGACCCTGCTGGCCGCCGCCCGGGCCGCGCAGGCAGAGCTTGAGGCGCTGCAAGGGTCATTGGATGCCGAAAACAACAACCTTTTGCGCCAACTAGCCGAGGCACGCGCGGCATTGCGCAATCAAAGCACCCAAGCGACAGACGCAGAGGAACAGGCTGCACTGCTCGCCATAGCGAACGCGGAATTGGCAGCGCAAGAAGCATTGTCAGCCGAAAGCCAGCGACAGGTGGCATTGCTGAATGAACAGATCACCGCACTGCGCACGCAGGTCGGCAACCTTCAATCCCTTCTGAACCTTGCCGAAGAAGCCGATCGCGAGGCGCAGGTGCAGATCGAAACGCTGGGATCACAGCTGAATACGGCCCTTGCCCGCGTCGCCGCCGAAGAGCGCCAGCGACGCGCATTGGAAGAGGCCGAGCGCATCCGTCTAGAGGCCGAAGCGGCCCGGCTGGAGCAAGAAGCCGAACGGCTTGCGCGGTTCAAATCGGACTTTTTTGGTCAGCTACGTGATGTGCTGGAAGGGCAGGACCGCATTCGGATTGAAGGTGATCGCTTCATCTTTGCCTCGGAGGTGCTGTTTCAGCCCGGCCGCGCACAGCTTTCCCCAGAGGGTCAGGCCGAGATCGCCAATATCGCTGATATCCTGCGCAGCATCGCCAACGACATCCCGCCGGGGATCGACTGGGTCATCCGCGTCGATGGGCATACCGACGACATCCCTGTCAGTCGGGGCAGCCGCTATGCCGATAACTGGGAGTTGAGCCAGGCGCGCGCACTGTCCGTAGTGCGGTTCATGTCCGAAGATCTGGGCATCCCGCCACAGCGGCTTGCCGCGAACGGCTTTGGTGAGTTTCAGCCTCTCAATCCCGAAAACACACCCGAAGCCCGCGCCCAAAACCGGCGGATCGAGCTGAAACTGACAGAGCGTTAGGCACCCAGACTTTTCAAAAAGTCTGGACAAAATCCTTCAAAGGATTTTGCGCCTCATGCGATATGCGCTGTTGCTAGATAACAGGACAAAGAAAAATGCCCGCAACAGCAGCTGTTGCGGGCATTCAATGATCTCGCCGCAGTTGATTTAGTCAGCGGTCAGCAGCGGCGGCTTATTCCCTTTGTCCGTAATCTTGCCCTGCTCGGGTTCGACATACTTCAATTCAAGCTCACCTTTCTTGACGCCGACCTTGACGATACCGCCTTTGACCAGCTTGCCGAACAACAGTTCTTCAGCCAGCGGCTTTTTGATGTGTTCCTGAATGACGCGGCCCAAGGGTCGCGCACCCATTTTTTCATCATAGCCCTTGTCGGCCAACCATTCGGCGGCGGCAGGTGTCAGTTCGATATGCACATTGCGGTCGATCAACTGCGCTTCAAGCTGAAGCACGAACTTTTCGACAACCTGCATGATCACCGGCTTCGGCAGCGCGCCGAAGGAAATGATCGCATCCAGACGGTTACGGAATTCCGGCGTGAACGTCCGCTCGATGGCCGCCGTATCCTCACCTGTCCGCGCCTCGCGGCCAAAGCCCATCGCGTTCTTCGACATCTCAGCCGCGCCCGCGTTGGACGTCATGATGATGATGACATTGCGGAAATCGGTGGTCCGGCCGTTATGGTCAGTCAGTTTCCCGTGATCCATGACTTGCAGCAGGATGTTGTAGACATCCGGATGCGCCTTTTCCATCTCGTCCAGCAGCAGCACGCAATGCGGGTTCTGATCGACCCCATCGGTCAGCATGCCGCCCTGGTCAAACCCGACATAGCCCGGAGGTGCACCAATCAGACGCGAAACCGCGTGCTTTTCCATGTATTCCGACATGTCAAAGCGGAGCAGTTCCACGCCCAGTGTGCTGGCCAATTGCTTGGCCACCTCGGTCTTACCCACACCGGTTGGACCTGCGAACAGGTAGTTACCAATCGGTTTTTCAGGCTCGCGCAGGCCGGCACGCGCCAGCTTGATCGCTGAAGACAGCGCCTCGATCGCCGTATCCTGACCAAAGACCACGCGCTTCAGCGTCTTCTCCAGATCCTTCAGCACCTCGGCATCATCTTTCGACACGTTCTTGGGCGGAATGCGGGCGATCTTCGCGACCACATTCTCGATTTCCTTGGTGCCAATCGTCTTACGCCGCTTGGACTCAGCCACCAGATGCTGTGCTGCACCCGCCTCATCAATCACGTCAATCGCTTTATCGGGCAATTTGCGGTCATTGATGTAGCGCGCCGACAGTTCCACCGCCGTTTTAATGGCATCAGCGGTATATTTGATGTGGTGATGTTCCTCAAAATACGGCTTCAGCCCCTGCAGGATCTTGATAGAATCCGGCACGGAAGGTTCAGTCACATCAATCTTCTGGAATCGGCGGCTGAGCGCGCGATCCTTTTCGAAATGCTGGCGGAATTCCTTGTAGGTAGTCGATCCCATGCAGCGCAGCTTGCCGCCCTGCAGCGCAGGTTTCAGCAGGTTGGATGCATCCATCGCGCCACCGGATGTCGCACCGGCACCGATCACCGTATGAATCTCATCGATGAACAGCACCGCATCCTTGTGATTTTCCATCTCGGTCATCACGGCTTTCAGCCGTTCTTCGAAATCACCGCGATACCGAGTGCCAGCCAGCAAGGCACCCATATCCAGGCTGTAAATCGTCGCCTTGGACAATACCTCTGGCGTTTCGCCATTCACGATCTTGAATGCCAGACCCTCGGCGATAGCCGTTTTGCCGACACCGGGATCACCCACCAGAAGCGGGTTGTTCTTGCGGCGGCGGCACAGCACCTGAATGCAGCGTTCAACCTCATGCGCGCGGCCGATCAGGGGATCAACATCACCCTTTGTTGCCTTGGCATTCAGATCAACGCAGTACTTTGCAAGCGCACTTTCCTTTTCCTCACCCTCTGCGCCGACATTCACCGTTTCGGTTTCATCAGGCGCGCCGGTCACGGGGCGGGATTCGCCGAATGCCGGGTCCTTGGCCACACCATGCGCGATGAAATTCACCGCATCATAGCGGGTCATATCCTGTTCCTGCAGGAAGTAGGCGGCGTTGCTTTCGCGTTCGGCAAAGATCGCGACCAGCACATTTGCGCCTGTCACCTCATTCCTGCCAGAGGATTGCACGTGGATCGCCGCGCGCTGGATCACGCGCTGGAACGCGGCCGTTGGCACGGCTTCGGACCCTTCCACATCGGTGATCAGCGTCGAAAGATCATCCTCGATAAATTCTTCCAAGTCCTTGCGCAGCTCGTCCAGATTGACCGAACAGGCGCGCATGACGCGGGCTGCGTCCGGCTCATCAATCAGGGCCAGCAGCAAGTGTTCCAAAGTTGCCAGTTCATGGCGTCGTTCATTGGCAAGGGCCAGGGCCCCATGAATGGACTGCTCTAGTGTTGTCGAAAATGATGGCACGTCATGTGCTCCTTCATATCGGGGGTCAGCATTTGCCCTGCATTTGCCAACCGTGGCCTCTTATCCTTAAGGTTTGGTTTTCTGATGAAACCTTCAAGGACTTTTTTCCATTTCGGCATCACAAATCGCGTGATGCCCTGGAATTCATCTGCTTTTGAGCACGCTGACACGACATCGTGGTCAAAATTTGTCTTTCGCGGTACGTACATGTGCAAAGACATCCACATCGGAAGCATCTGCCATACCCAGAATTATCTTAAATTCCGGGTCATCAGCACGTAAAAACGGGTTTGTGCGCTTCTCGTCGCGCAAAGTAGAGGGAACCGTCGCATGTCCGCTGGCGCGGGCCGTTTTTATTCCCTCGATACGAGACATAAGATCAGGATTGTCCGGGTCAAGGGATGCTGCAAAACGCGCATTTGCCGCGGTATATTCATGGCCCGAGCAAATTATCGTGTTTTCCGGTAATGCACGCAGTTTTTGCATGCTGTGCCACATCTGGGCGGGGGTGCCCTCGAACAGGCGGCCACAGCCCAGCGCCATCAGACTATCGGCCGTAAATGCGTATCCGGCACCGGGCATGTGATAGGCAACATGGCCGACGGTGTGGCCGGACACGTCCATCACATGGGTCGTTTCGCCGCAAACCGTGATGGTGTCGCCGTCCGCCACCGCCAGATCAAGCGGGGGCAGGCGATGGGCATCTGCCTTGGCCCCGATGACGCGGGCACCGGCACGCAGTTCGTCCACACCACCGATATGATCATCATGATGATGCGTGATCAGGATATCGCTTAGCGTCCAGCCCCGTTCAGCAAGCGCCAGCGCGATCGGCGCGACCTCTGGTGCATCAATCAGCGCGGTCTGCCCGGTTTCACCATTATGTACCAGAAACGCATAATTATCTGACAGGCAGGGAACAACGACCAGTTCAACTGCGCTTGCGTTTGCCATGGTATTGTCGCTCTCTGTTGATATGCTTCACCGACAGCTTTGCCGAAGGGGCCGGAAACCGCAATGCATCTTGATGTGCTTGACCTGCGAAATTTCTACTACCGCAGCGCCTTGGGCCGGGCCGCACAAAAGGTGATCCGGGACGAGCTGGTCACGCTTTGGCCAGAGGCCAAGGGCCAGATGGTCGTCGGTTTTGGGTTTGCTGTGCCGCTGCTGCGCCCGTTCCTGAAGGATGCGCGCCGTGTGATCGGGCTGATGCCCGGACCGCAAGGCGTCATGCCATGGCCGCCGGACGGGCAGAATGTCAGCGTGCTGTGCGAAGATACGCTGTGGCCGTTGGAGACAGGCCACGTGGACAAGCTGGTGCTGATGCACGGGCTTGAGACGACAGAACAGCCATCCGCCCTGCTGGATGAGGCATGGCGCGTGCTGGGTCCCGGCGGACGGGCGGTATTCATCGTGCCGAACCGGGCTGGGCTATGGTCGCGGTCGGATGCGACCCCTTTCGGCTATGGGCGCCCCTATTCACTCAGCCAGCTTGAGGCACAGTTGCGCAGGCATCATTTCGTGACGGAGCGCACGATGTCCGCGCTGTATCAGCCGCCATCTGCCCGCAAGCTCTGGCGGAAATCAGCGAGCTTTCTTGAAAGGGTCGGTCATAACATCCCGATGGTGGCCGCCGGTGGGGTGCTGATTGTTGAGGTCAGCAAACAGATGGCCGCACCGACCCGACCGGGGCTGGGCGAAGCGGTCAAGAAGCCGCTGCGCGCGCTGGAAGGGATCACAAAACCGCAGCCCAAGCCGGAAACGGCCCGGACTGCGCAACGCGCGCAAGCCTAGCGTTCTGTCGCGAAAACCAGCGCCCAGTATTGGCTGGACCCTGACCCGGCCTTGGCCAGTGCAAAATCTTCGAAATTCGGGTTCACATTGTTGGCCTGATGGCCGGGAGAGTTCACCCAGGCATTCAGCACAGCCTCTTCATCGCGCTGGCCGCGCGCGACATTTTCGCCCCATGTGATCCAGTTATAGCCTTCACGGCTGATACGTTGGCCGGCATTCGACCCGTCGCTGCCGGTATGGGTCATGCGCCCCATCGCCAGCATGTCATTGGCATGGGCCTGCGCCGCGCGGCCAAGCCGTACATCATAGGTCAAGGGCGCGGCACCGTTCGCAGCCCGGACACCGTTCAACATGCCCTCGAACGATTCATCGACATTTGGCAACGTGGGTCCCGGCGGTGGCGTAGGCGCGGTAGGTGATGACGGATTGTCGGATGGGATGATCACGGGCGATCCATCCGATCCACCCCCGCCGCTACAAGCGGCAAGGAGGCAGACAGCGATTGCCGCTAGGGAAGCTCTCATGGGTATTACTCCAGTCTTTGCCCCACCCAGCTAAGACACAGTGATTGCCACTCACAATGAAAGAGATATGACAGGCAAATCGAAGGCAGCAACGCGCCAAAAATGATCGAAATCATGGCAAGTTGCCGCTGATGAACCGAAGTCATCTCGGCTGTTGCGCGAACCTAAGAGTCGCCTTGCCCGGCCAGCACAAGAACCCACTTCTGACCATCGCCGGCACCAGCCTTTGCGATCCCGAAATCGGTCAAGAAAACGCTTGTTATACAGAGGTCCTGACCACCGCCACCACACTCACCGGCGTTGTCCAGCTCGGCTAGGGCTTCACTTACCGTAAAGTCACCCTGCGCAATCAACTGAACAATGTCGCTCCAAATATACCCTTGTGCGGTCACGCGATCACCGATGTCCTCCATGCCATCGTTGTTTCCAACTGTGCCGGGGATGGTTACCGCAAAGTAGTCGCGGTCAATCATGTCGTTGGCGTGTAACTGTGCGGCCCGACCAATGCGGCTGTCATAGGTCGCATCGTTGCCCATACGCATGCCGTTCAACAACGTGCCAAATTCGGTATTCATTGCCACATCAGGCTGATCAGGTGTCAAATCAACCGGAATCGTTGGTGTCTCATCGCTTGACCCGCTGCCCAGACACGCCGAAAGGCCCATCAGTGCCACAACAGAAATAATTTTGTTCATACGTTTCTCCACGCCCCAATCAGCATTGCTAATGGGCTTACGGGTTTTTCAGAAACAAAAAGTAAAACGAGCCTCAGCGAAGGCGATTATCCGCCGACCGCATAGACGGCCATGGCCGATATTAGGACGTCACCGGTGAAGCCTTGTGCAACACGGAAATCTCGTTATCCCTTTGTCGGTCTTTAAGGGGTGAAACGGCTGGCCATGAAGAAACGACAACGTCTTTGCTGGATGATCGCGGCGCTGGCTGCGCTGGCCACCCAGGCCATCAGCCAAACCGACCCAGCCCAGATACAGGCCCGCGCAGAAGAGGCTTTGGTGGGCGGTGACCCGGCCCAAACCGTGCTGCTGGCAAACCAGTTGCTGGCATTAAATCCCGATAGCTTTGCTGCCCTGTACCTTTTGGCCCTGGCGCAGGCCGATCTGGGGAACCACGGTCAGTCCGCCTCCAGCGCCGGGCGCGCCTATCGCGCCGCCACAACCGAAAGCACAAAACTGCAAGCGGCAAGGCTGGCCGGTACCGCCCATTTCCGCGCCAAACACTTCGCCCGGTCCGAATTGTGGTTTCGCCGTGCGGCCAACCATATCCAGACCGAGGAAGAGGCCGAAGCAGTCGTGCGCGCCTTTCAGCGCGCGCAAACAGCTAATCCACTTTCGACACAATACACCGCATCTATCGCGCCATCTGACAACATCAATGGCGGGTCAGACAGCGACAGCCTGTGTTTTGAGAACCTTGATGGCACCTGCGCGATTGAACTGGGACTGCGCGAGGATCAGCTTTCGCTGTCGGGGCTAGAATATTCCGGCAGCGCCCGGATCACATATAGACTGTCTCAGGATCGCAGCCAGACGACAAATATCGGCGCGCTGCTGTATGGGCAGGGCGTCATCTTTTCGGATGACACGCGCGACAGTCTTGCCGCATCGGATATCGAGGTCGTCAATTCATTGAAACAAAGTGATTTTTCCGCCGTTCTGGCCGAATTTTCATTAGAGCAGCGGCAGACAAACCTCAGCCCTCTGGGGCCGACACGTGTTGCGCTGAATACAGGTTATTACTGGCGGGCGGATGAGCTGCTTGTCAGTTATGGCGACCTCATTCTGGCGCAGCAGATCATCCTGAGCCCGAATACGGCGCTGCTATTTGAAGGATCGATGCGCCAGCAAAATGCCATCGCGCCGGGCCTGCTGGATGTCGATATTTATGATCTCAGCGGTGCATATTCCATCAGCCTGCCCAACAACGACATGGTGCGGTTTACGCTATCGGGCCGGTATAATGACGCCGATGAAGAAAGCACCTTTGAAGAATATCGTCTGCGTCTTGATTATACCTATGCCACCGCATTTGCTGGGACCCGATGGTCAACCTTTACTGAAATCGGCTATCGATCGTTTGAAGAGTTCTCGATCACCTTTGATGGCCGCCGCGACCATTTGCTGAGCGCGGGCATCACAGGCGTGTTCGAGGATATCGCATATTTCGGCTTCTCGCCCAGCGTCTCGCTTTTCGCCTCGCAAACTGAATCCGACGTCTCGGTTGCGGATTCAAGCGAGATTTCGTTGCGCTTCGGTGTGGCGTCGAATTTCTAACCGGCAGGTGTGTCCTGGCTGAACACGTTCCGCCAGCCGCCCTTGTCACGCATCCAGATGGAACTGACATACATCTGCTCTTCCGGCCCATCGGGGCGGCGAAACCGGGCAAGATAGGACAGCAGCGCATGCTGTGACCCAAGGCGCATTGCACGCAAATCGGACAGATCAAACGCAGCAATTGTCGGGCCGTCCGCCAGTTGCCCGGCATGCGCGGCCTTGTCTGCAAAGCCGGTCGGGTACACGCCCAGAAAACTGTCATGCAACGCGGCCATGTCGGCGGCCACGCTCCCATCAACCAGCGCCTGCCAAACGGCCGTTTCACATGTTGTGAGTTCGTCCAATAATGCCGTGTCTGTCATCGAACCCCCGCTTGCATGCAGCGCACAGTTACCACTATGCACGATCAATGACACAGCGCTTTGAAATCTTCATGGTCGGCACTCCCGGGCTGGAACACAGCCTGCACGCAGAGGCTGTCGCGAACGGCTTTGCAGATGCAAAGCAAGTTGCCGGTGGCGTGTCCATTGAGGGCGATTGGAACGATGTGTGGCGCGCAAACCTGACCATGCGCGGCGCGACCCGCGTTCTCGCGCGCATCGGCAGTTTCATGGCGTTTCACCTCGCGCAGCTCGACAAACGCGCGCACAAATTCGCCTGGACGGATGTCCTGCGCACGGATGTACCCGTGAAGGTTGAGGTCAGCACATCCCGCAAATCCAAGATCTACCATGCTGGTGCTGCCACCCAGCGGATTGAAACCGCGCTCAAGGCCAATGGCTTTACGATCACCGCCGACGCGCCTGTCGCGATCAAGGTCCGGATCGACGACAACCGCGTCACGATCAGCGTCGATACATCCGGCGAAAGCCTGCATAAGCGGGGCCACAAAGAGGCGGTCGGCAAAGCCCCCATGCGCGAGACGCTGGCGAGCCTGTTTTTGCATGAATGTGGCTATGACGCGACAATGCCCGTGCTGGACCCAATGTGCGGCTCTGGCACGTTCCTGATTGAAGCTGCCGAGATTGCAGCCGGTCTGTACCCCGGCCGGACCCGCCATTTCGCCTTCGAACATCTCTCCAGTTTTGATCGCGACGTCTGGCAGGATATGCGTAGGATGGGTGATCTCACCCATCTTCCCGTCACCCCCCACTTCTACGGTTCCGATCGTGACGCAGGCGCCATCCGTATGGCGGCGGCCAACGCGGAACGTGCTGGTGTTGCTGACGCAATCACGTTCACCAATCTGAACGCCGCTGATATCACGCGCCCCGAAGGCCCACCCGGTCTGGTGATCTGTAATCCCCCGTATGGCGGGCGGATCGGGAACCAAAAGATGCTTTTCAGCGTCTATGCAGGGCTGGGTGACGCGCTGAAACAACGGTTTGCAGGATGGCGTGTTGGTATCGTGACGAATGATGCAAGCCTTGCGAAGGCAACAGGTCTTCCCTTCAAACCCAAAGGCGCACCTATTCCCCATGGCGGGCTGAAGGTCTGGCTGTTTCAGACAGATCCTTTATAGCGGGGACATCACTTAAAAGCAGAGAGGCCGATTATGACGCTTTTCAACGGCATGTCCGCATTTCCCATCACACCGGCCAGCGCAGATGGGCGGGTTGATACAGATGGGCTTTGTCGCCTGCTGGATAGGCTGGTGGCGGCTGATGTTTCATCAATCGGACTTTTGGGCAGTACGGGAACCTACGCCTATCTGACCCGGGCAGAGCGTAAACGGGCCATCGATGCCGCCGTCGACCGCGTGCAAGGTCACGTGCCCTTGATTGTCGGCATTGGTAGTTTGCGCACCGATGATGCCGTGAACCTTGCATGTGATGCGGAAAACGCGGGTGCAGATGGGCTGCTGATGGCTCCGGTCTCGTACACGCCATTGACGCAAGATGAGGTCTATCAGCATTTCTGCACTGTCGCGGATGCGACGGCCTTGCCCTTATGTATCTATAACAACCCCGGAACGACGCATTTCACGTTCAGCACGGGCCTGTTGGAACGTCTGGCCGCGGTGGCAAACATCAGCGCTGTCAAAATGCCACTGCCATCTGACGGCGATGTCAGCGCGGACCTGCAGCGATTGCGCACGGTCATGCCTGACGGTTTTGCTATTGGGTATAGTGCGGATTGGGGCTGTGCGGATGCGCTGCTGGCCGGGGCCGATACGTGGTACAGTGTCGTGGGCGGTATCCTTCCTGAACAGGCCATGAAACTGGCGAGCGCCGCTATAGCGGGCGAAACGGACATAATGCGCAAACTGGATCAGGAATTCGCCGGCCTTTGGGCGCTTTTTCAAGAGTTCGGCAGTCTGCGTGTCGTCTATGCGATTGCGCGGCTGTTGGCGTTGACGGACGCCCTGCCGCCGAGACCTATCCTGCCGATACCCCGGTCAGAAGACGCGCGGGTTGTTCAGGCTCTCAAAACGCTCGGCGTTGCGGTCTAGGGTTAAACAGGCGCGTCGATCCGCTTCAACGTAATTCCCGCCGCCTGCATCGCGGTGGCCGCGATATCCACCGCTGTCAGCCCCGCATCCGCATACATCGCATCAGGTGATGCCTGATCGATATAGCGGTCTGGCAGCGTCATGGTGCGGACCTGGCAGCGGCCATCCAGCAATCCGTCATTGGCCAGATCATGCAGCACCATGGCCCCAAAACCACCGCGTGCGCCCTGTTCGACGGTCACAAGCGCCTTGTGATGGCGCAGAAGCTGCCGGATCAGATCGCGGTCCAGCGGTTTGGCAAATCGCGCATCGGCGATTGTCACGGACACGCCCTGTGCGGCCAAAGCCTCTGCCGCTTTCTGGCACTCTGCCAGATGCGCACCAAAGGACAACAGAGCGATATCGGTGCCTTCCTGCACGATACGCCCTTTGCCGATTTCGATGATGTTTCCGCGCTCTGGCAGATCAACACCCACGCCTTCGCCACGCGGGTAGCGGAACGCGATGGGCCCCGCGTCATAGGCCGCAGCGGTACGCACCATATGCATCAGTTCCAGCTCATCCCCCGCCGCCATCACGACCATGTTCGGCAGTGCCAACATGTAACCGATATCGAACGCCCCCGCATGGGTCGGGCCATCAGCGCCCACCAAGCCAGCGCGGTCGATTGCAAAACGCACCGGCAGGTTTTGCAGCGCCACATCATGCACTACCTGATCGTACCCACGCTGCAGGAAGGTCGAGTAGATCGCACAGAAGGGCTTTAGCCCGCTGGCCGCCATCCCGGCGGCGAATGTCACGCCGTGCTGTTCGGCGATCCCCACATCGAACACCCGGTTTTTGAACCGGGCACCCATGATATCAACGCCGGTGCCCGACGGCATCGCGGCAGTCACCGCGACAATACTGGGATCAAGCTGCGCCTCGGTCGCGAGTGCGGAACCGAACACCTTGGTATAGCTGGGCGCATTCGGTTTCGATTTGGCCTGCGCACCGGTCTCCACGTTGAATTTCGACACGCCATGCCCGCAATCTGCCGCCCCTTCGGCGGGGGCATAGCCTTTGCCCTTGGTGGTGCAGACATGGATCAGAACCGGCCCGGTGGCACGGGTTCTGGCGGCGCGCAGGACCGGCAAAAGCTGGGACATATCATGCCCGTCAATCGGGCCGATGTAGGAAAAGCCCAGCTCTTCGAACAACGTGCCCGAGCCGCCGGTTTGCATGCCCGTCACCAGATTACGGGCGCGGCGCGCATGGTCGCGCAGAGGTCCGGGCAACGCCGCCTCGAACCCTTCGGCCATCTTATGCAACTCACCCATGGGTGAGGCATAGAGGCTGGACAGGTACCGCGACATCGCTCCGGTGGGTGGCGCAATCGACATCTCATTATCATTCAGGATCACGAACAACCGGCGGCCTTCGTGGCCTGCATTATTCAACGCCTCATACGCCATGCCTGCGCTGATCGACCCATCGCCGATCACGGCAATCGCATCGCCTGTGGGCATGCCCATATCGCGGCCAACCGTGAAACCAAGCGCCGCAGAAATCGACGTGCTGGAATGGGCCGCGCCAAAGGGATCATAGTCGCTTTCAGCACGTTTGGTGAAACCGGACAAACCGCCCTCTTGCCGCAAGGTGCGGATGCGGTCGCGTCGCCCGGTCAGCACCTTGTGCGGATAGCACTGATGGCCCACGTCAAAAATCAGCTTGTCGCGTGGCGTGTCAAACACCGCATGAATTGCGACCGTCAGTTCAACCACGCCCAGCGACGACCCAAGATGCCCGCCGGTCTGGGACACGGCTGAAATCACCTCGGCCCGCACATCATCGGCCAGATTGGCCAGAGCCGTGTCGTTGAGACGCCGCACATCTGCCGGACCAGCGACGGTATCAAGAAATGGCGTTTCGGGGCGATGGGACATGACAGCACCTTTGGAATGAAAAAGCGCCGCAAACGGGGTAACCCGATTGCGACGCTAGTCTCCTGTAGCCAACAGGAAGGGAACTGGAACCCTAAAGGCTCCAAGTGACGGACCAGCCAGGGAGGGAGGTCCGACGGCGAAGGATCAGGCGCAGCGTCGCGCGAGCGCCTGATCCAATCTCATCAAACGTAAGTTGCGTTTTCAGCAACTTCGATTGTCAGCGACGACCGCAAAAGCGGGTCAGGTGTATCACGGCTTTCTTCCGGCAATGCGCGCCCGATCCATGCCATCACAGCAATGATGAACCAGATGGAGAGCAGGAAGACCGCAGCATACCCAGCCCCTTTCAGCATCAAGAGTGTGATATCAGCGGTCAGCCGTGACTTCTCGCTCATATCGAGGATGTTTTCGTGTTCACTCATCATCTCTCTCCTTAGTCGAGCGGCGCGTAGCCGTGTTCTTGTGCCCAGACAAACCAGTTGTCGACGACTGTGCCGGTCAGCAGGATGCCGATACCCCCGGTGAGGGTCGTCAGAACCGCAAACCACCAGGCCCAGCGGTGGATACCTTCCATCGTGGCGTTAAAGCCCATGGTCCAGCGCCAGAACAAAGCGGCCCGTTCAGTCGCCGTGCCCCGGTCCACGATCTGTTCGATCTCACGCTCGCCGCCGAAGCGGCTGACGGCAAGGATCGTCGCACCATGCATCGCGAACAGCAGGGCAGACCCATACAGGAACACGATGCTGAGTGCATGGAACGGATTGTAGAACAGGTTGCCATAAGTGATCGAGAACAGGTTCGTCCAGTCGAGGTGTGAGAAGACGCCGTAAGGCACCATTTCAGACCAGTCTCCCATCAGGATCGGACGGAACAGACCCAAGACAAGGAACAACCAGATGGCCGAGGCGAACGCCCAGGCGACATGTTTGCCCATGCCCAGCGCCTCGGCCCGCAGGTAGGTGCGCACCCACCATGTCAGAACCGAGATCAGCAGGAAGAACGACGCGATCATGAAGTAGCCGCCGTCATCCATTGGCGGCATGCCTAATCCGTACCCCGGTGAAGGCGGATCAAGTGATAGCCAGAACAGATCCCGCATGAAGATCGCCGGGTTATAATCGGCCTGCGCCCAGAAGGACAAACCGACCATGACGAACCAGATCAGACCAGTGGCAAGCGAGATGACCCCGAACGAACCCAGATAGATCGGACCCAACTGGGCGTTCCCGAACCAACCCGCCAGCTTGGAGAAACGTGTTCCACTGCTGCGGTCAATCCCGCTGCCGTCATAGCCAGCGACCCCCATTTCGGCAGGGCCTTGCACCTGAACCTGGGTGAAGATGTTTTGATATTCAGCCATTGTTCATACCCTCCTTAAAGGTCAACCCACCAGGGCAGCTCATAGTACCAATCCCACCAGACGATCCATTCCTCGAACCAGACGGTGCCGGAAATCACGATGCAGATCGCAGACCAGAAACCCGCATTCAGCGCCAGGAACAGGCCCAGCCGGTGAATACCCAATGGCCCGATCGAATAGCCGATCAGATCACGGAAATAGGTGTCTTCGTGGTCAGGCGACTTGATCTCTTGCCCCTTTGGCGGGTTCACAGCGGACAGAACCAGCGAGCCATGCAAGGCAAGCGCAAGACACGTCGTAAAGAAGAACGTGATCGCGATCATATGCGCGGGATTGTAGTGGAAGTTGCCATAGGCGTAGCCCACGTTGTTCACCCAATCGAGGTGGCTGAAGATGCCATAGGGGAACCCATGGCCCCAGGCGCCCAGCAGGACGGGGCGGATCACCACCAGCGTGACGTAGGCGAAGATCGCGACACCAAAGGCAAACGGCACGTGGTAGCCGATGCCCAGTTTGCGGCAAATCTCCACCTCGCGCATCATCCAACTGACGAATGCGCCGATGGCACAGATCGTGATGATCTGCCACAGCCCACCCTCCATCAGCGGTGCGGGACCCAGGCCATAGTCAAGCGGCGGCGGATCGATTGAGATCAGCCAGGGGTTCCAGGTCGGGCCTTGGCTGGCCCCGTAAAAAATCAATATCGTCCCAAGGACAGCGAAAAAGAACGTCGTGACCCCGAAGAAGCCAACATAAAATGGCCCCACCCAAAAGTCGAACAGATCACCGCCTACCAATGTCCCGCCACGGACCCGGTATTTTCTCTCGAAGCTGAGCTGTGCCATCTTCCTACTCCATTTCCGACAGGCCCTGCGTCCCCGTTCGGGCGCGCCCTGTCATCATCTTGCGTCGGTGTTTGCTACGGGCGGAACGGGCCCGCCCGCAGCGTGTTCTTTGTCCAGACGGACCGATTACATGCCTTCGCCGAAAGCGAGGGTGAACCAGTTTGTTTCTGGGTTGCTCAGCAGGACGAGGTGAATCATCGCTGCAAGCAGGAACAGGAAAACGCCCTGAGCCACGAACACGCGGCGCGGGTCGAAAACCAGCCAGATCTTGTAGAACTGTGCCATTCTCTAATCCCTTTCCTACCAGCTGAACCAAGGAAGCTTGATGTACGTCAGTCCGTGAGCAACAAGGGCGACGAACGCGAAGAGTCCGAAGCCGCTCATGTAGACTGCGTGCAGCTCCTGGGCCTGCTCGTCAGTGAGACCTGTGAAGGACAGGTCAGATTTGTCAGCCATGTTTTGTCTCCAAAATTGTGTACTGACGCCGCGCACCCCCCGCGGCCGGGTTACGACAGAAGCTCTTCCTCTGCCCCAATCCATCACCCCGGGGGGGAATGATGAACCTGTGGATGCCCGTTGCCGGGCAAATGTCTTGCCGTATCTTCATGCGTTGAAGATATGCGGCGTGATGATCCGGGCCTGTGTCCAGGCCTTGGCCAGTGGCCCCTTTTCGGGCAGTTCCATCCGGCGCGCTGCCGACAGCCCCCATGTCAGGAAAGCAAGGGGCAGTGTCGCCAGAAAGATCAGCGTGAAATAGGCATAGTATTCGCGTTTTGGTGGCGCAGTCCGGACCCTTGAGATGGGTGCATCTGTTGTGAAATCAGTCATGTGCGTCCTCCGTTGGTGGATTGCAGTGTCTCGACGGTTTCCAGAACAACCCGGTCGTTGCCGGCGTCGAGGGCTGCGCGCTCGGCCGCGTCACGCAGCATTTTGGCGGCAGAAATACGGGTCAGGATCGGGTGTGTCGCTACGATCTCGTCCAGCTTGGCCTGCGCGTCGGCATCCCAGGGGAAATCGCGGCGCAATGGGGTTAGCGTGGCATCTGTGGCATCCATGTCGCTGGCCAGCGGCAGGATATGGAACAGCGCATCAAAGAGGCCGTTGCAGACCTCTTGCAGCAGATAGGTGGCCCCGGCATAGCCCATGAACGGCGTGCCCGTGGCGCGCCGGATGGCAGCACCAGGGAAGCTGGCGGGGATGAAAACCGGCGATGGGCCATGCCCTGCCTTCATCTCGGCCATGTACATTTTTTCGTTGATAGACCCCAGCACGATCAGCGGTCGTTTGGTGTGAATCAGACTGCGCACTTCGTCATTGTTGGTCTTCTTGCCACGGCAGCGGGCCACGGCGAAAGCACAGGGGAAACCCAGATCTCCTTCGAGGAAATGCCGCACACCTCTTGCATAGGTTTCGTTCGCGACGATCCCGAATTCAGCCGTCGCAAAAAAGTCCTGTGTGACCGAACGCCACAAATCCCAGACAGGTTTGATGGTCGAATGCTTCTCACGTTCGATGAACGGCTCAGGATCGAGACCCGTCAACTCACCCAGCTTGCGCAGGAATTTTGTGGTGCTGTCGATCCCAAACGGCGCTTGCAGGTAGGGCTTGCCCAGCACCTCGCAAAGGCCGCGCCCGAATTCGCGATACATGGTGATGTTCACATCGGCATTCACCAGATTGCGCATCTCGGCCACATGGGCGCCCAGCGGCATCACCATGTTGACCTCGGCCCCGATCCCTTCGACCAGACGCCGGATTTCGGCCAGATCGGACGGCATGTTGAAGGCGCCATACATCGGCCCCAGAATGTTCACGCGCGGCTTGGCGTCTTCCTCGCGCTTCTTCTCGGGTGGCATGCGCCCCTTGGTCATACCGAATTCGGTGAAGATCCAGGTCATGGCCCGGTCCGCGCATTCCCACTGATCCTCATCAATAGTGCGCGGCAGGAACCGCTGGATATTGGTGCCTTGCGGGGTGACCCCGCCGCCGATCATCTCGGCAATCGAACCCGTCACGACAACAGCAGGCAACGCCGGGTCCAAGGTGTCCCAGGCCCGCTTCATCGCCTCTTCAGTGCCTTCACCCATCTCGCTTTCGCCAAGGCCGGTGACGACGATGGGCAGTTCATGCGGGGGCAGGCCATCGGTGTAGTGCAGAACAGAGGTCACGGGCAGGTTTTCGCAACCCACGGGGCCGTCGATCACAACCTGCAAGCCCTTGACGGCGCAGAACGCATAGACTGCACCCCAGTAGCCGCCAGCGCGATCGTGATCGGTGACTAGCATGGCGCGCCTCCTTGCGGGCCCGCAAAATCTTCGTCACGAAGATTTTGCCCGACGGAAGAATTTTGGCCAAAATTCTTCATATCATCTGCTCCGCTTTCGCGGCCCGTGCCATCTTGTCGAGCTTCTTTTGATGCTGCGCACGGAAGTCGGGCCGCAGGTTCGGCGACCCCTCCCAGACACCTGCTGTATCCCCATTGCCGACGCCTTCGAAAAAGGCGCGCATGGTGTCCATCTTCTCTTTCCCGGCAATTGCCGCATTCACGACCTGAGCCAGCGAGCCCGCACCCGCTGGCCCCATGAGTGGCCGGGCAGAAATCAGATTGGTGAAGTAAAGGGCAGGAATGCCGTGTTCCTTGGCGTGCTGCACGACAGGCGTCGTGCCAATGGCAAGGTCTGGTTTGATCGCGTCAACAGCGGCCAGATCATCCTCAAGCGACGCACGATATTTGACTGTCACCCCACGCGAAGCGAGCCATTCGGCGTCCGCTGCCGACCACGGCGTCTTTGGGCAGGCCGTGCCGACATAAGGGACATCCGCGCCGCTTTCGATCAGCAGGCGCGCGACCAACAGTTCAGAACCTTCATAACCCGACAGGGTCACGGTGCCGTTGATTTGAGCACCTTTCAGGGCCTCGCTGATGGCCGGCAGAAACGCATTCTGCGCCGCCGCGATCTGCGCAGGCGGCACGTTGAATGCCTCGCCGATATTCATCAGCCAAGCCGCAGTGCCGTTATATCCAACCGGCGCCGAACCAACCACAGGACGCCCGGCGGCTTCGAATTCACGGATCGATGCCGTGTAGAACGGATGGATTGCGGCCACCGCCCCGCAATCAAGCGCCGCATATAGCTCGCGCCATTCACGGGTTGGGACAACCGGACCAGCAGCGAGGCCCATCGGGCCAAGCATCGCACCGATCATCATTGGATCCGCCGGGAACATCTCGCCCAGCAAGGCGACGGTTGGGCGATCAGATTTGCCACCCACAGGGGCCTGTACCGGACCAGCCGCCACTTCCTGACGGGCATAGTTCAGCATGGCACCGGCCAGTACATCCTTGGCCTCGGCATGGGTTGGGATGCCGAAGCCGGGTACGTCAATGCCAACGATCCGCACGCCGTTGATTTCCTTCGGCAACAAGCGCAGCGGCACACCAGACGCTGTCGGCACGCACAGGTTCGTCACCACAATCGCGTCGTAGCGATCAGGATCGGCCATATCATGGACGCTTTCACGGATATCCTCGAACAGCTTACCGGTCACCAATGTCTCTGAATTGAACGGCACATAGCCTACAGACCGTCGGGCACCATAGAAATGGGACACGAAGGTCAGGCCGTAAACACAGCAGGCAGAGCCGGATAGAACGGTGGCGACCCGCTTCATGCGAAGGCCCACGCGCAAAGACCCGAAAGCCGGGCACATGCTTTGCGGCTGATCATGGGGTCCTTGCGGATAGTCCTTGGCGTATTGGTCGAGGATATCGGATTTGCCCGCTGACCGGGCCGCAGCCTCCATCGTGGCCGCCCCGGCGGTACATCCGCCTTCAAGCGCAACCGCATCCCGGACCTGATCCGGGACCTCCTCGCGGGGTTGACCTTCAATGATCTGGACCTTGCCAGCCTCATCATAGCCAACTTCATATCCCTTGGTGCCGGATTCAGGCGTCATCGTAGATGACCTCCAGGCTTTCCTTGGGTTTGGCGTTCTTGCCGCGCATGTCGACATCGGTGGCAGGCACCAGCTGGTAATCGCCGCCGGTGTCCTTGCTGTCGAACAGCCCCAGCAGACCATCCTGATCCAGCGGTGTCGGGCGCACAGGTGGGGCCACGCCCACGGCGGCGGCCAGACCTTCGAACATCGGACCCCATTGGCTTTCATGCGTGCCAACGATCTGATAATTCGCGGATTTCTTCCTCAGGTCGTCATCTTGCGGGATTGCAGCAAGGACAGGAATGTTAACTGCCTCGGCGAAAGCCTGGGCTTCTCCTGTTCCGTCATCTTTGTTGATGACAAGTCCGGCGACCCCAACATTACCACCAAGTTTTCGGAAATATTCGACTGCCGAGCAGACATTGTTAGCAACATAAAGCGATTGGAGATCATTGGACCCTACCAGGATAACTTTCTGCGCCATATCGCGCGCGATCGGCAGGCCGAAGCCGCCGCAAACCACGTCACCAAGAAAATCAAGAAGCACATAGTCAAAGTCCCAGTCATGGAACCCCAGTTTTTCAAGAAGCTCGAACCCATGGATGATCCCGCGACCACCACAGCCACGGCCCACTTCGGGGCCACCAAGCTCCATGGCAAATACACCGCCACGCTTGAAGCAGACATCGCCAATCGCGACTTCTTCCCCTGCGATTTTCTTCTTCGCGGATGTTTCGATGATCGTCGGGCAGGCCTTGCCGCCGAACAACAGGCTGGTGGTGTCCGATTTTGGATCGCAGCCGATCAGCAAGACACGCTTGCCCATTTCAGCCATCATATGTGACAGGTTCGCCAACGTAAACGATTTGCCAATCCCGCCCTTGCCATAGATCGCGATGATCTGGGTTTTGGACGTGGGTTCGCCTTGCGGTACCTCCAGCGTCGGCTCTTCCGCTGCTTCATCGCGCAAACGCTGGTCAAAATCCTTCAGGTTTGGAATCTCATCTTTCACGCGGTTCCCCAATTCAGGATCATTTTCAGGCAGGTCGGATCGGTAAATGCGGTTTGGTAAGCCTGTTCTGCGGCCTTGGCTGGCTGCTGATGCGTGATCAGGTCCGCCAGCTCCAGCGTACCCGCCTCGACCAGTGCTTTGGTCGCCGTCATGTCGTCGGGGGCCCATTCGGCGCTGATGCGAAACCGCGCCTCTTTCATGAAGGCCGGCGGAAAGGCAAATTGCAGTGGCGCCGTATAAAAACCGGCCAAAACGATCTCACCGCCTTTGGCCATGCGGCCCACCAGATCGTTCAGCAGATCACCCCGCCCTGACGCATCATAGATGGATTTGTAATCGCGGCGCGCGTCAGCTTCAGGGGCAACGACATCATAACCTTGGGCGCCGGACATACGGGTGGGGTCGATTTCCCAAACCGTGGGTGCAGGTGCACCGGCAGCGATGGTCAGACGGGCCAGCAATCGGCCCAGAACACCGTGGCCGACAATCAAATCAGGCACCGCCTTGTTCGGTCCCGCTATTGCGTGCCGCGCCGTCGCGGCCAGAGCGAGCAAAGCACCCGCCGCACCCAAACCGCGATCAATCCGTGTGACGCGGGATGCCTTGGTCACGACCGTCTTGGCCGCGCCACCGAACAGACCATGCGCACCTTCGTAACAGCTTGCGCCGGGAACAAAGACATGTTCACCAACACGGTAGCCACTTTCGGGGCCGGCTTCGACGACTTCGCCTGCGGCCTCGTAACCGGGGATCAGCGGATAACCCATGCCGGGGAATGGCGGCATTTCACCCGACCAGAACAGTTTTTCCGTCCCTGTTGAAATGCCGGAATGATTGATGGCGACCACCAGATCATCCGCTTCCGGCGCTGTGATTCCCACTGTGTCCAGTGCAAGCACACCCGGTGCAGTCAGGATAACGGCCTTGGTTTCCAACGTCTTCTCCTCAGTGCTGCGGGGTCCACAAGACTCAGACTGCAACACTCTGTCCTTTTGTTAGTTTAACTTTACGTCACCAACTGTCAATTAGTTTAGACACATTAAGTGTCAACTTTGCCTTACACCTGTCACAAGCGATGTCACGAACGGGCGGCGCGACCTTGGTTTTTGCAGATCGACAAAACCGGCCCGATCCAAAAGCGCCGCAATCTGATCGGCAGAGCGCGCCTTGCCGGTGCGCATCGCCATACAATACAGTGCAAAATAGGCATCTCCTGCCCGCTCTGGTCGTTTCCCACCTGTCATCGGCTCCGAGATCAGGACCGATCCACCGTCCGGCAGCGCGTCATAGACGGCACGTAAAAGCGCGATCACAGTCTCGTCCGAATGATCATAAAGGACACGGATCAGGCTGATCAGGTCTGCACCTTCGGGCAATGGATCATCACGAAACGATCCCGGCGTGATGGTCACGCGGTCCGCCATCCCGAGATCGGCAAAACGGGCTTGTGCGGCCGGAACCACGGCCGGCAAATCAAACAATGTCATCTGCAAGTCAGGATAGGCCGCGCCAACAGCTGCCAAAAACGCACCAGTGCCGCCGCCCACATCCATGATCCGGCGCACCCCACCAAAAGATGCGGTGGCCAACGTATCCTCGGCCACCAGAACCTGACTGTCGGCCATTAGCTGGGAATAGGTCGCCGTTACCTCTGGATCGGTCGCGCCGCCTGCACCAAAGACATAAGGCCAGAATTCAGCCAATTCCGTCTCGACCTCGCCCCGGAAAAAGGCGACGGGGTCAGCCAGATCCAGATACAGCACGTCGTGATGCGAAATCATGCCCGCCAGCCCCGGCACGCCAGCCAGCGCCGCGCCCCGCGTTGTCAGCGCATATCGGCCTGACCGGCGGCGTTTAAGCAAACCAATCGCAACAGCGCCCGACAATAGCACCTGCATCCGGTCAAGCGGCGTGCGCGCCTCGGCTGCAAGCGCGTCAGCCGTCAATTCATGCTGCAACAGCATTTGAGGGATCTCGAATGCGACAAGCGCCTGCAGGATCTGACTGTGACAGAACCCTGCCACCAGATCGAACATGGCCTCACCCTCGGATCGTACTATCCGGCGGGTCAGGGGAAAGCGCGCGGCCCATTTCTGAAACCTGCGCGACGCGACGAGTTTTGTCAGGGGCGATGCGGCGCGGGGCCTGCGCGGGGGTGGTGCGACCTGCGCACCCGACATGTCGATATCGGCCACTATTCGCCCGGAACGGTGGGCCTGCGGCGGGCGCCATCAGGCACCAGTTTATCCGCATAGGCGCGGACCATCTGGGCCAATGCGGCTTCTCCCGGACAGGCGGGGATGGATGAAATCGCACCGCCGAGAATATCGTCAAACCGAAGAATCGCGCCCTGAACACCAAATGATGCAACTGCGTTCGGGCGGCCATGCAGGTCGTCCTGCCCTGCCGGCTTCCCCAAAGTCTGTTCATCACACAGCGCGTCGCGCAAATCATCGGCCACCTGAAACGCCTCGCCGATGCGGGCGCCCAGTTCTTCCCAAGGCTCTGCATCCTGACCGGCGGCAACCGCCCCCATCTGGGTGGCCGCGATGAAAAGTGCGCCGGTCTTGGCCTGATGATAGGCGGACAGATCAATCTGATCTTCGCTTTCCCAGCCCTGTCCGGCGCAGATGCCAAACGGCATGCCGGTGCGGGTTCCTAAGATATCGATCAGGGCAAGCGCCCGGTCGGGCGTATCGGCTGCCGCGCGCGCAAGAATCTGAAAGCCCATCACGATCAGGCTGTCACCCGTCAATACCGCCAATGGTTCAGAATAGGCGCGGTGCAGCGCGGGCTTGCCACGGCGCAGATCGGCATCGTCAAAGCAAGGCAGGTCGTCATGCACCAGACTTGCACAGTGAATGACCTCAAGCGCTACGGCTGCCGCATTCGTCAACGCGGGACGATCATCACCGCAAGCCATCGCAACAGATGTCAGAATGGTGGGCCTGATCCGTGCGCCACCGGGGGTCACAGCATATTCCAGCGCTGCCGCAAGTTGTGCCGGCGCAACACCGCCCTGACCTTGCCGGATGGCATTGGTCATGGTCGCTTCAATCCGCTCCGAGATCTTCATGCGCGTCTCCTTCACGAACTCAGTCTGTCAAGTTCTGTTTAATGTGTCAATTTTAGTTTACATATGTAAATGTAAATCAAAAGTAACAGCTTGATTAGGATCAGGATGCGCGCAAAGACGCCAAAGGTTGTGATCATCGGGGCCGGAATCGGCGGATTGGCCGCAGCACTCCGGCTTAGCCACCAAGGCTGCGATGTGACCGTGCTGGACATGCACGGCGCACCGGGCGGCAAGATGCGGACAGTCCCATCGCAGGCCGGGCCAGTGGATGCGGGGCCCACTGTCCTGACAATGCGACCGGTGTTTGAGGCACTTTTTGCCGATATAGGCGAAACGCTGGACGATCATCTGACGCTGAAACCGCTTGAAACGCTGGCGCGTCATTACTGGGACGATGGTACATGCCTGGACCTCGCCGCCGATCCAGCGCAAAGCCTGAAGAACGTGACCGATGCATTCGGCGCGCAGGCCGGGCGCGAGTTTGCGGCATTTTCAAACCGCGCCAAACGGCTGTTTGACGCCTTTGACGCGCCCATGATGCAAACGGCAGAGCCTGACCAGCTGGCAGTGACAAAGACAGTTCTGCGCCAACCGCGCCTGATCGGGGATATGGCCCCGCACCGAACCTTGGCCGGGCTTCTGAAAACATCCTTTTCCGATCCGCGCCTGGCGCAATTGTTCGGACGCTACGCGACCTATGTAGGCGGTTCGCCCTATCAATCGCCCGCGATTCTATCGCTGATCTGGCAGGCAGAGGCGCGCGGCGTCTGGTCTGTAAAGGGGGGCATGCATCAGCTGGCTTGCACAATCTCCGATCTGGCCGAGGCGCGGGGGGCAACGTTCACCTACAACACCAAAGCCACGCGGATCACCCGCCAGAATGGGCGCATTACCGGCGTGCAAACGCTTGCTGCGCATATTCCCGCAGACATCGTGCTTTTCAACGGGGACCCCCGCGCCCTGAGCACCGGATTACTGGGCGAGGCCCCGCAAAAGGCCGTGGACACGGCCCACGTCACACCGCGCAGCCTGTCGGCCTATGTGCATGCCTTTGCGGCTGCACCCAGTGGCGTTGATCTGGTCCATCACACCGTCTTTTTCGCACAGGACCCACGGGCAGAGTTCGCCGAACTTGCCAAAGGCGAAATGCCCACCGACGCCACCCTTTACCTTTGCGCGCAGGATCATGGCACCCTTGCCCCCGACGCGACACAACGTTTTGAAATCATCATGAACGGCCCGCCAATCCCGCGCGACCCAGCCAAGGAAAAAGCCCCATGTCAGACACAGATTTTCAACCGGCTGCGCCACTTCGGACTGAACTTCGATCCAATCCCGGGACCAGAGACGCTGACGACACCGGCAGAGTTCGACGCGCTGTTTCCAGCGAGCCAAGGTTCCTTGTACGGGCGCAGCCCGCATGGGCTGATGGCGGCCTTCAAACGCCCGACGGCGCGGACGAAACTGCCGGGTCTGTATCTGTGCGGGGGCGGGGCACATCCGGGGGCGGGGGTGCCGATGGCGACACTCTCCGCCGCGCATGCGGCCGCGGCGATCATGACGGACCATGCTTCCACCTTGACGTCCCGCCAAACGGCTACGCCTGGTGGTATGTCGATGGGATCAGCGACTGCGGAACCAAAGCGGTCTCTGTCATAGGGTTTATCGGGTCGGTGTTCTCGCCCTGGTATGCGTGGTCGGGGCGACGCGACCCGGCCAATCATTGCTGCATCAATGTAGCCACCTACGGGCCCGGCGGACGGTTCACGATGACCGACCGGGGGCGCGCGGCGTTGAACACAACACCGGACACGTTTCAGGTCGGGCCGTCATCCATGCACTGGACCGGCAAAGAGTTGGTAATCGACATCAACGAAATCAGCAGCCCGCCCCTGATCAGCCGGGTGCGCGGGCAGATCACGGTCACACCACACGCGGTGACATCGGTCGAACTGCCGCTGACCCCCGATGGCACCCATGTCTGGCGGCCTTTTGCGCCATCGTCGGACATCAAGGTCGACCTGGAGGCGAAAGGTTGGCAATGGTCCGGCCACGGCTATTTTGACGCCAATTTCGGGACACGGGCGCTGGAGCAGGATTTCAGCTTCTGGACATGGGGGCGGTATCCGACCAAGGCGGGGGCGACCTGCATCTATGACGCGGTGCGACGGGACGGCACAACGCTGGATACCGCGATTGCGTTTGATGGCAATGGCGATGCGCAGATCGTTGACGCACCACCGCGCACCCGGTTCAAACGGTCGCTGTGGCAGGTGATGCGCGAAACCCGTGCCGATCCGGGCGTGATGCCGAAGCAGGTGCTGAACATGCTGGATGCGCCCTTTTACTCGCGATCCGCCGTGCAAACGCAACTGGACGGTGAAACTGTCACTGGTGTGCATGAAGCACTTGATCTGAACCGGTTCAGATCACCGCTGATTAAACCGATGCTGGCAGTGAGGGTCCCACGTCGTGCGAACTGGCGGTCTTAGCCGGTTCAACATGCAGTATCGTAGTCTTGACTCTAAATCGCCAGCGTCGGCAAAAGCGGCATATCAACATGGTGTTCAGCGTCGGCAATCACATATCGCGCGCGCCCTGCCTCTTTTGCCTTGTAAACTGCATCATCTGCCAGCTTGAAAGCCTGCGACCGCGAAAGCACGTCTTGTGCAACTCCAACAGATGCCGTGACCTGTATCACATCCTGATCCGTCGCCCGGAACTTGAAGCCAGCGCTGATTCCGTTGGCCACCTTGCGCACACCGTGAGGGTCGGCGCCATTCAACAAAACGGCGAACTCTTCACCGCCAATCCGGGCGCAAAAATCCGATTTGCGGATCATGGATCGCAGATGCCGCGCCGTTGCTTGTAGGCACATATCACCCACCGCATGCCCGAATGTGTCGTTAACCAGCTTAAAGCGGTCAATATCAATTATCAAAAGCGTCTGGTCAGGGCCAAGCTGTTCATGCGTATTGTCCATGAACCAGCGCCGGTTATGTAACCCTGTCAGCAGGTCGTGCGTGGCCTGTAGGTAAAGCCGCTTTTGCAAGAGATTGAGATGCCCGATCAACAATAGCGCAAGGGTACACATCGGCAGCGCTGTAAAGGCCGCATCGCCAAAGTTGTTCCAGAACGTGCTATGTTCAACCAGACCATTCTGAACCAAATCGCGGAAGTGGTTCAGACCGCCGCAGATAAGCAGGAACATCAACAGTTTCAGAAAGAAATCCAGCCGACCGACCGGAGCTATAATTCTGACAAATCGCTCCAACGGGCGCTCCACTCACACAGATGCGCAGCGTTACCGAAAAACCCTTAACGGCTTCCTAACGTGAATGGTGAACCGGTGTCATGACTGCCCAAGCGTTATGATGACGCCGCCCGCCGCCTGCGCATCTTCGGCATCATGCGTGACCATCAGGACCGGCAGCGCGCGCGCCCTGGCGCGGTCAAACACCATGTCGCGCACCTGCGCGCGCAAGGCCGCGTCAAGGCGCGAAAACGGCTCGTCCAGCAACAGCCCGCAAGGTTCAGACAACAGCATGCGCATCAGCGCCACCCGTGCCTTTTGACCGCCTGATAATGTCGCGGGATCGCGATCCTCAAACCCGCTCATACCGACCTCGTCTAGCGCTTCTGCAATCTTCGCCTTTCGTTCCGCAGCCGTCCCACCCGGTTGCAATCCAAACGCCAGATTGGCCCCGACAGACAGATGCGGAAACAGCAGATCGTCCTGAAACAGGATGCCCACCCGCCGCTGATGCGGGGCTGCATGTGTCACGTTATGCCCGTCCAGCCACACCTCGCCCTCGGCCACAAAATCCGGGGCAAGCGTGCCGGTGATAAATGCCAGCAGAGTAGACTTGCCAACGCCGGACGGGCCCATGATCGTCAGCACCTCACCCGGTCTAACATCATGATGGACCGAAAGTAACGGCACGCCATCCTTGGTAATCGTCACATTCCGCAGGGATAGACCCTTATCCATGCCGCAATCCTTTTCTGTTGCGCCACACCAGCGCCGGGATCAGCAAGGCCAGCGTGAATGGCACAAGCGCTGCGCCCGTTTGCATCAACCCATAAACCCCAATGGCCCGGCGATCGCTGCCAGAGGCAAGCGCGACAGCCTCTGTCGTCAATGTCGCGACGCGCCCTCCGCCGATCAGCAAGGTGGCCAGATACTGACCGACCGATACCGCCAGCCCAACGGCCAGTGCCGTCAGAATGGGTCGTAGCAGCATCGGCAACCTGACCCGCCACAACACCCCGTTGGGGCTGGCGCGCAGTGCCGTGGCAATCGTGCCCATCCGCGTGTCCCACGCCCGGAACGGGTCAGCCAATGACAAAAACACATACGGCAGCACGAACACCAGATGCGCCAGCATCACCGGCAGACGCCCAACATCCGCCCCGACATTCAGCATCAGGGTCTGCAATCCCGGCAGAAACGCCGTTTGCGGGATCAGCAATGGCAGATACAACAACCAAACCGCCCGCGCGCTGAACGACAAGCCATAGCGGTATTCGGCCTCTAAACAGCCGATGGTCAGGATCAGGGCGACCATGGCAACCGTGACCGCAATCAGGGCGGTTTCGCCCAGCGCCTCAAGCGTGCCGGGACCAAAGCGCATCCAATTTCGCCATGTGAACTGATCCGGCAGCGCATCGGGAAAGCCCCAGAACCCAGCAAATGACCAGATCGTCAAAACGACCAGACCCAGAAGAACAGCCAGCGCAGATGCTACCCCGGCCAGCAAGGCAACCTCCGCCACGACAGGATCGAAACGGCCACGCGCGCCTGATGCGACCCAGCGACGGCCCAGACGACCCGCTACCACTTCGCCTAATCGCCAGAAAACAAGCGCACCAATAACCAGCCCAAGCTGGACCAGCGCGGCGGCGGCCCCTTCAAGTCGCATCGCCAGATCGGGGTCCGACATCAATTTGACGATCTGCACCGACAGCGAAGGCGGCGTGTTCGGCCCAAGGATCACGGCGACATCCACGACCGACATGGAATAGGCCAGCACCACATAGATGGGCGGCCTGATCTGCGCATAGACACGCGGAAACACCGTCTTTAGCCAGCCAGTTACGCGACCATACCCCAACGCCTGCGCCACCGTCACACTGCGCTTTGCATCCGCCTGACCCAGTGCGGCAAGGGTGATCAGCAGCAGAAAGGGGACCTCTTTCACGATCAGCCCGGCGGTCATGGTCAGACCCCACGTGTCCTGCACAATCAACAGATCAGGGGGGCGGTCCCATCCGGTCACACCGGGCGACAAAAGCCGCGACAACCACCCGGATGGCGCAATCAAAAAGGCCAACCCAAAGGCCGCGGCAGCGTGCGGCACCGACAGCAGGGGGGACAACAACCGCTCCAGCACCCGAAAGGGCCGGGTGCCCGACCAGCCTGCCGTTACCAGCATCACGATCAGAAGCGAGATTGAGGTGGCGAGCAACCCGGTCGAAACCGACAACAGCATCGCGCGGGGCAATCCGGCCCAGTCGAACAGGTCACGAAAAGGGTCTAACGATGGCCCGGTCAAACCTGCTGCGGGCAGATGCCCGAAGGCGGGCATCAGCGTTCCCCAAAGGCCAGCCACCACCGGCCCCAACATGGCCAGCAGCGTCAAAGCAGGCAGGAGTGGCAGAAACCGGCGGGAGTTCATACGCGACATTGTCCCGGGCGTGACCCGGGACCTCGTTTCAAGCGTTGACATCAAGGCCCCGGATCACGTCCAGGGCGGCAGAACGCCTGACGCGCAACATGTTACTGCGCGACCCCATAACGGGTCATCCAGTCATCCGCGATGCGGATCATCCAGCTTGGGTGCGGTTCGGCCTGAACCGTACCTAGCTCTGCCGGGGACAGGGTCGCTACACCCAGATCAAGCGCATCAAACATGGCGCGGTCTTCGTCACTTAGCGCATCCATGTCCAGCACGGTGCCATAGCCCAGAATGTTGGGGTCCTGCGCACGCGCCTGCGCCTCAGGTGACATCAGGAAATTTGCAACAACCATCGCACCAGCCTTGGAACCCGAATTGTAGGGGATCGCAACAAATGAAGCGTTTCCAATAGTGCCCTTGTCCAGAACAAACGTGCGCACAGTCGGTGGCAGTTCGTTGTTGGCAATCGCCGTGGACGCGGCACCGGGGCTGAACGAGATCGACAAATCCAGCTCTCCATCCGCGATCAGCGGGAACATGGCCGTGCCGGTGGCGGGATAGGCTTTGCCTTCGCGCCACAGGTTCGGCGTCAGCGCATCCAGATAGGCCCAAAGCGGTTCTGTCACGATATCGTAATTCTCATCCGTCGCAGGCACTGCCAGGACGGACGCATCAGGCAGAATATCAACCAAAACCTGCTTCAGGAATGTCGTGCCCAGAAAGTCTGGCGGTTGCGGATAGGTAAAGCGACCGGGATTGGCAGCGGTCCATTCAAGGATCTCCTGCATTGATCCCAGCGGCTCTGCCAGATCAGCCGTATCGTAGTCAAACACGACCTGCGCCATGGCCCATGGGCTTTCATAACCTTCGGTGGGCACGGTGAAATCCGTTTGTACGGACTTCCCTTCGGTATCGACGAGCGCCCAGTTCGGTAGCTGCTCTGCATAAGGGCCAAACAGCAAATCAGCCTCTTTCATCGCGGCGAAATTAGCACCGTTGATCCAGATCATGTCGATGGCGCCATCGTCATCCTCGCCTGCCTGTTTTTCGGACAACACGCGGGTCACGGCATCGGCGGTATCGGTCAGTTTCACATGTTCCAGCGTGACGCCGTAATCCTCGGCCACGCGCTCACCCACCCAGGCGATAAAATCATTGGTCGTGGTCGACCCGCCCCAAGCATTCCAGAACACGGTTTGGCCTTCGGCCTCTGCTTTCACCGCATCCCAGTTGGACGGGTCGATATCAGCCAGCGCGGGTACCGGGGCCAGCAAGGCGGCCAGAACGGCAAGATGTTTCATGTAGGTGATCCTTTACGTCGTGTAGATTTGTTTGGCGGCATAAATCCGCAGTGTGGCGGTCGCAAAGCACAAGGCACCAAAAACCCAGGCCAGCGGTGAAAAATAGTGTGGCAGCAGGCACAGGATCACGAAGAACACGATCGTCTCGGTCCCTTCCAGAATACCGTTGGAGTAGTAAAGCGACTTTTGGCCCTGCGCCTCGGTCTTATGCCCATGCTTTTCGGCCAGTATCGCGTAGCCCAGAAAGCTGGTCCCGTTGAAATAGAACGAGGCGAGCAGGAACGCCCCAGCCGCACCATTGCCAGCCGGATCATACAAGACAAAGGCCATCGGGATCGCCCCATAGAACAGAAAATCCACCGCGATATCGAGATAACCGCCAAAATCGGTTTTCTTGGTCGCACGTGCAACTGCGCCATCCAGCCCATCGGCCACCCGGCTGGCCAGCAAGGGGACCAACGCCCATCCCGGCGCGCCCAGCGCGATCAGCAATGCCGCCATCAGACCCAGACCAAGGCCAATCAGTGTCACGCCATCAGCCGTAAACCCACGCGCGGCCAGACCCTGACCGATCTGGTTCAAGGGCGGGTCGATAATTTGGCGTGCGTGCCGATCAAGCATTCAAAGGGTCCCGAAAACTTTGCATCTTGTCGCCGATGCGCCGCGTTGAAGCAATCTGGCTGACAAGAAAGTGAGAAAGCACAGATGGATTGACACAATCAGGCGACAGCAATGCGGGGCCTGCCGCTTGCCACTACGCGCAAGGTGGCCTCGATGAACATGGGCTGCCCTTCAACCTCGATCTCATTGATATCGCGATCAACGCTGATGCGGATCTCTTCGACACCGGCATTGCGGGCCTTGCCGGATACCTCCTGTGACAATGCGGCCTCCAGCGCGTCCAATGCGGCATCTCTGTCATTGAACGACTTTGGGCCATCGGGGAAATGCACGGCAAAACGGCCAGCACCGGCGCCGGTCACCGTCCCTGTGGCCTGCATCTGTACCTGCCCCACAACAGCCCCTATCGCGTTTGCCACGGCGGCGTGATCCGGCAAAACCATTCGTGTGCCCAATCGCTGACCCACTGCGCCATAATAGGCGCCAGCCGATGCGCCCAGCGCAATCACCGGCACACCCAAAGACAATTGCATCTGTAATGTTCCCATATGCCGATCCAACCCGGCGATTGTCAGGGGATGACTGGCCAGCGCGGCCGGGTCGCCCCAATCATGGTCATCCTCGGCAAAGGCGGCCTGCAATAGGCAATCCACAGTCTGTGCCGTCAACTGATCAATGATCATGCGCGCCAGCGCCTGTGCATCAAGGGCAAGCCGCTGACCGGCGCCGGTGCGCTTTCGTGCAAACAATGTCAGCGCCTTTTCCGCCGCCTCTGCATCCCAGGCTTTCAGAGTGCCCGCCACATGCGACGCATCCGATGGTGTCACGCCTGCCAGCATCACCAGGCCACGCCCAACCAAGCGGCCCAATGCGGGATTTTCCATGCTCGTCTGAACGGCATGCCCCAACCGCAGCGGACCGTCTGCCAGCCGGGCGGCGATGGCCGCCTCTCGTGTGTCCAGACCAGCCGGCATCTGATCCCATAGCGGGATAACAAACTGACCCCCATCCGAGGCGGGAACATCCTGCGCCAGCGCCCGATCAAGGGCACCGTGCACCACCTCAGGAAACTGTTGTGCGGCCAGTGAAATTGGCATCAACCGACGCGGGCCCAGATGCAGCCCTGCCTTCAGCCCCTCTTTTACGTGGACCTCACTATCACCGCCCAGACCGATGGTGCGCATCGCCACAGCCTCGACCATGGTACGAAACGGACCGACACGCGCACCTTGTGGGTCAATCATCGGGCGGCCATCACGCAGCAGGCAGACATCCGTTGTGGTCCCGCCAATATCGCTGACCAATGCGTCAGCTTCACCCGTCAGCCAACGCGCACCGGCGATCGAGGCAGCCGGTCCGCTCAGGATCGTTTCGATGGGTTTTTCGCGGGCAATATTGGCCGAAACCAAAGCACCGTCGCCGCGGACCACCATCAATCGGGCATTGATGCCGCGCGTGACCAGATGCGCCTCGCACGCTGTGATCAGACCATCAATCATACCGATCAGCCGGGCGTTCAATACCGCCGTCAACGCGCGTTTTGGCCCACCCAGTGCAGCGGACAATTCATGCGAACAGGTCACCGGTTTGCCGGTTGCCGCGCGGATCGCATCGCGCACCGCAATCTCATGCGCTGGGTTGCGGGTGGCAAAGCTGGACGCCACTGCAAACGCGCTGATACTGTCGTCCAGCGTCACCAGACCGTCCTGCAATGCGTCAAGATCAACCGGCGCAACCTCGACCCCCGCATGATCATGGCCCCCGGACAGGCGCAGCACCGGATCACCCCGCAGGGCATCGGTCAGTCCGGCGCGCCCAAGTTCTGCCGCATCGAACCCCAAAAAAACCAAAGCGATCCGGCCACCCTGCCCCTCGACCAGCGCGTTGGTGGCCAGTGTGGTCGACAGCGATACCATCGCGATCTGATCCGCAGAGATTGCAGCATCAGCGACAGCCGCATCAATCGCGGCACCGATACCCGATGACAGATCAGGGCGGGTCGTCAGAGCCTTGGCGGTCGCGATAACGGTATCGGTCGCTTCGTCCATGATCACGGCATCGGTATAGGTCCCGCCCGTATCCACGCCCAAAAGAAATGCCATTTCACCTGCCACTCGTATCGTTGGCCTGCAGATAAGCGGGCAACCGGGCCAAAATGCAACGATAATTCACCACAGTTCGGCCAAAAACGGGGCGCATTGCGATGTCACTCTTTACCTTACACACTCTGTATCCCAAGGTCTGGACGTCACGCGCTATGGAAAAATCACTGATGCTGAAAAAGACACTCGGCCAAGCTCACGAAAAACTGGTCTTTAACCGGCGCGTTCGTGTGCTTGTAGAACAGATCGGTGCGCTTTTGCCCGCGAATGCGCAAATGCTGGATGTCGGCACCGGGGATGGTCAAATCGCCAAGATGATCGGTGAGATGCAGGAAGGCACCACCGTGCAAGGCATCGACATCATGGAGCGCGAGACAACGCATATCCCCGTGACCCTTTTCGATGGCACAACGATCCCGATGGAAGACAACAGCGTTGACGTCGTTACATTCGTTGATGTGCTGCACCATACAGAAGATCCACAGATACTGATCAGCGAAGCCTCCCGCATTGCGCGCAAGGCTGTGATTATCAAGGACCACCTGAGCGAAAACAAACTGGACCATATGACGCTGCGCATGATGGACTGGGTCGGAAATGCGCCGCATGGGGTGGTTCTGCCCTATAATTACGCACCCCGGCGCGACTGGGACAATTGGTTTGCGAAAGCCAGGCTGGAGACGGACAAATTCGTCACCGACATCCCGCTTTACCCCGCCCCGGCCCAGTGGATTTTTGGACGCAAGCTGCACTTTATTGCGCGTCTGACCCCGACGGCCTGAAGATAATATATCGGCAGATCAGATAGCTGATGACCGCAGCACATCCTGCGGTCACCAGAAAGATCATTGTGTCGATCACAAAGTTCTTTGTCACAAACCGGCTGGTGATTGTGGATACAACGGCAAGGCTGGCCACCTGCGTCCCGGCATAGATCAACATCGCTGATTTCCCGGTCTGATCAGCGCGAAATGCGATCCTTTTCTGCGCCAAGAAGGCTGCAGGGATACACAGCAGATAAACGATGACGCTGGTCAGCAAAGGCGGCGCATCGGCAAAACGGATCAGCCCCGCCGTCACGATGGCGTAGCCCAGACTGAAACTGCCGCCCACCGCAAGAAACCGCACGAACGCCATCACATGCGTCGCACGTGTCATTCCCCCAAGACTTCAAGCAAGACCTGATCTTCATCAGACAGCGGGACAGGGCGAAGCCAGTCAACTTCTGCGCCTGCCGCAAGCGATGTCAAGAAATCCGTGCCATAGCGTGCATTGGCACAAATCAAGAAATGCGTAGCCCCGGTATCAGCGATATACGCTTTCAATGGCTCTTCTTCCAAGCCGAATGGCGTGATGCTGTTCGTCAAGGCAGCGGCGCTCGTGTGGTAACCTGCGGACAGGATATCATGATGCGTCAGCCACAACAGGTGCGGGCCGAAGTTGAAATGGTTCAGGATCAAACCAGGCGCAACTTCATTCAATGCCGCAACAGACCCATGCGATCTGCAATCGCCAACATCCGCCAATGGGTCGGGCGCCTTCGGCAGGAGTGGCTTGGCAGCAGATGCAACCGTGCCGGGCGAGACGAGCGCAGTCGCGACCACAAGCGCGATCAAGGCCGCGTTTGCTTCTCTGGTGCGGAAATACTCGCTAAAGAGCCGCGCCAGAATGAAACCAACCAGAATGGGAATGACCGAGCCAGCCATCGTGGCCGTCCGCATCTGATAAAACGTCATGCCAAGCCCGAACAGGCAAAGAAAGCCAAGCCCCAGCAAAGTCGTGCGCTCGGTTTCTGTCAGTGTGTCTTCGCGCCATTCCCTGATCAGAAAGTAACCGGTCAAAACGGGTGTCATAACCAAAGGCAGGATGAACACGATGGAGTCTGCGGTGTATTGGGCCACATATGTCAAACCCGGCAATGCTTCACCGACGCCTGTCTTGATAAAGTCCTGCATATTTTGCGGCAGATCCCCGTAGGGACCCGTAAAACAAGTGACGAGCAGCGGCCATGCCACGCTCATGCCCAAGACGGTTAAGATCATCGTCGCACCAAGGTGCAGCAACGGACCTTTCAACCACCGCCCCAGAAAAACCGGAAGGGTGCTGGCTGCGGCGGCAATCCAGACCACTGAAAGGATCGAGGGGCTCAACCGGTCACACATCGGAACAGTTCGCAGCGCGGGCGGCGTCTGACCTAACCAGAACAGCACAGTGCCAACTGCCAACGACATACAGAATGAAACCAGCGCCAAGCGCGTGCCCCGGTCATTGGTCAACAGCGCCCGGGCAAGGACCAGAGCACCAACCGCCACAACAAAAGGCAGGGTTTCAAGGCCGATAGCCAATGAAAATCCGGCGGCGATACCGCCAACAATTCCTGCGGTGATGTGGCGGTCCGGCCAAACGGCGCTGACAGCCATCAACGTCATCATCAGCATCTGAACGTTGTGGTGATCCAGATTACCGGCTGCGGCATGCCAGTTGCTTGTGACGGGCCACAGGACAAAACACAGTATTGCAAAGCAGGCAGCATGTACCCCCAAAAGGCGCCGCGCACTGATCGCAACCACAGCAAGTGCAATCAGCTGAATAAGGGTGGGCCAGATTGATGCGGCCAGCAACTCTGCCGTGGGCATCGCGAAAATGTAAGACAGCGGAACAATAACCGCCGCAATCCCGGCATCAATGTAGCGTGACCAATGCAGCGGCATACCCTCGGGTGGCAAGACGCGATACTGCACTATATCGAACCAGCCCTGGCCCGCGATGAGATCCCGCACCATGACAAGCCGCATGATGTCGTCATTGCCCTGCTGGGAAAAATTCTTGCGCAGATCAAAGCTGGCGAATATCGCCTGCCCCACGATCAACAACACCGCAAAAATAAGGGTCGTGCGTAATGGCGCATCGCGCAGTAGGTTCTGTACACGTGAAAGAAACATCTTCTCGACAAGGACCCTTTATCATATGTGCCTGACCAATAGCCCGCAGAGCTAAAGCTGAACATCGTCCGAAATGAGGCGTGCAACGCTACCCACAAAGATGTTGCACAATCATCACGGGATGACCTATCCGCACCTTAACCAAGCCTGATTTAAGCCCTAATCACGGTCTAAGACCCTCCCGAAGCAACGCAAAGTCGAGCCCTGTATCAATGACCGAACTCACCATCCTGATGCCATGCCTGAACGAAGCCGAGACATTGGAAACATGTATCGTCAAAGCGTTCGACTATCTCAAGCGGTCCGGCGTCGATGGCGAAGTGCTGATCGCCGACAACGGATCGACCGATGGCAGCCAGGAGATTGCCAAAAAGCTGGGTGCACGTGTCGTGGATGTGCCGGTCAAAGGGTATGGTGCGGCCCTTGCCGCCGGGATTGATGCCGCAAAGGGTCGCTATGTGATCATGGGTGACAGCGACGATTCCTATGATTTCTCAAATCTCGATCCATTTGTAGAGCAATTGCGCGACGGCGCTGATCTGGTCATGGGCAATCGCTTTAAGGGTGGCATCGAAAAAGACGCGATGCCGCCGCTGCACCGCTATCTTGGCAATCCGGTCCTGTCGACCGTGGGGCGCATCTTTTACCACACACCTGTCGGCGACTTTCACTGCGGACTGCGCGGGTTCTCGCGCGAGGCGATTTTGGGGTTGCACCTGAACACCCCCGGCATGGAATTCGCATCCGAGATGGTGATCCGCGCCACGCTGTTCGGGCTGGATATCCGCGAGGTACCCACGACACTGAAACCGGACGGGCGATCCCGGCCGCCACATCTGCGCAGCTGGCGTGATGGATGGCTGCATCTTAAACTGTTGCTGACCTTTGCGCCCTATTGGCTGTTCTACTACCCCGGGCTTGTCATGTTCTGGGTCGGCCTTGTCAGCTTTTTGGCGCTCTTGCTTGGCCCCGTTGTCATCGGCGGCGTGACCTTTGACGTTGCCACAATGATTTTGGCGGGCGCGCTGTTGCTGACGGGCTTCCAGATGGTTTGTTTCTATGCGCTGTCCCGGATCTTTGCGGTCAGGTTCAACCTGCTTCCGTCATCCAAAAGGTTCGAAAGATTACGGTCAAAAATCACAGTCGATAATGCATGCGTGGGCGGCGGTATATTGTTGCTGATCGCGCTGATCGCCACTTTGTCGGGCGTATTCAGCTGGGGTGCAACGGGTTTTGGCGACCTTGATGCCGCTACCATTGTTCGTCCCACAACACTTGCCGTTGTCTGCGCATCGCTGGGCGTGCAAATGATCACGACAGGGTTTCTGTCGTCCATGCTGCAACAGCCAATCAGACCCGATACAAAATAGACGCTATTGCGACGGGCCGGGCCTTGGCGGATAGTCAGGCCATGAACACCCTAACCCAAGCTATCACCGACCGCCGCGACGATCTGATCGCCCTGACCCAAGACCTGATCCGCATCCCGACGCTGAACCCGCCTGGCGACAATTATCGCGAGATTTGCGACTATCTCGACAAACGCTTGCAAGGCAGTGGATTTCAAACCGAGTTGATCCGCGCCCACGGCACACCCGGCGACAGCGACAAATATCCGCGCTGGAACATAGTTGCGCGGCGCGAAGGGACCGGAGCGGGGGACTGTGTTCATTTCAATAGCCATATCGACGTGGTCGAGGTGGGCCATGGCTGGACCAAGGATCCGTTTGGCGGTGAGCTGACGGATGGCAAGATCTACGGGCGCGGCGCCTGCGATATGAAGGGTGGGCTTGCCGCCTCGATCATCGCCGTCGAGGCCTTTATCGCAACCCATCCCGATTATGCCGGTGCCATCGAAATCTCTGGCACGGCTGACGAGGAATCCGGCGGCTATGGCGGCGTCGCCTATCTGGCCGAACAGGGCTATTTCGACCCTAAGCGCGTGCAGCATGTGATCATCCCCGAACCGCTGAACAAAGATCGCGTGTGCCTTGGCCATCGCGGCGGCTGGTGGGCGGAGATTGAAACATTCGGCGAAATCGCCCATGGCTCCATGCCGTTCCTGGGCGATTGTGCAGTTCGGCACATGGGCGCTGTGCTGACCGAATTCGAGGACAAGCTCTACCCCGCCATGGCCACCCGCACGACCGACATGCCCGTGGTGCCGGAAGGGGCGCGATCATCCACGATGAACATCAATTCGATCCATGGGGGCCAGCCGGAGCAGGATGCGGACTACACCGGCCTGCCCGCCCATTGCGTGCCGGACAGTTGCCGGATCGTCATTGATCGGCGGTTCCTGGCAGAGGAAAACATCGATGACGTGCGCGGCGAGGTGACCAAGCTGCTCGAAGATCTCAAGGCCAGCCGGGACAAGTTCGACTATGACCTGCGCGAGATCAACGTGGTCCTGCCCAGCATGACCGACCGGGACGCGCCGGTGGTGCAGGTCGTGGCAGCACAGATCGAGCAAGTGCTTGGTAAACCGGCGGAATTCGTAGCCTCACCCGGGACTTACGACCAAAAACACATCGATCGGATCGGGAAGCTGAAGAACTGCATCGCCTATGGGCCGGGGATACTGGAATTGGCACATAAGCCCGATGAATATGTCGGCGTGGACGACATGATCGACAGCGCGCAGGTGATGGCGAGGGCGTTGAAGGATATCTTGGCACAGGGTGTATCTGCCGTCAGTGAGTAGATTTCGCTTTTCGAACCTGCAGGCCCCGAAAACAGTAATCAACGAACAAATGACTGGTTTGAGCCCAGCCCTACTGAATGTCTGCGCCTTGTCGAATGGCCGGTTTTACCATTTAACTCTGCGATATGTCTCCACCCCGATACAACTCGCACCAGATCATCGTTTTATTGATCTGTGTTGGGATATTCGCGCTTGGTCAGTTTCACCGAGCGTCAGGAGGCGTGTTTACACCGATCTTGATGGATCGGTTTGCGCTTTCGGCCGCGACCATCGGTGGGTTGGTGTCGGCAATGTTCTTCGCCACGATTTTGGCGCAGGTGCCATTTGGCGTAGCGTTGGACAAGAAGGGACCACGCCCTGTTCTGAGTTTGTGTACTCTAATTATCGCTGTCGGGACCGCCATCTTTGCCTTTGCAGACAGCTTCGACGCAATGCTTCTTTCGAGAGTTCTGATCGGGATCGGATCAGCCGCAATGGGGGCTGCGACACACCTCATCATTGCGCGAAATTTTATAGGCAGTGACTTTGGATACATCAGCGGGCTAGTTGTCACTCTTGGCGGGATTGGAGGTTTGATCGGGACGTATCCTCTTGCCTTCGTTCTTGAGCGCGTTTCGTGGTCCGTCGTTTTCGCGACTGTGGCTGCGGCTACGCTTCTGCTATCCGTTGTCGTGTTTCGTTCGGTGCGACAAGGTGCGCCAGAAACAGTTGAGTCGGATCCGGATGTTGGCAAACAAGGGTTTCTGACACTCCTGTCGCGACCAGAATTCCTCAGAATCCTCGTGCTGGGTGCGGTGACATATGCGCCGATCACCACGATCACCGGTCTGTGGGGTGGCCCATACTTGCAGGATGTCACCGGGCTTTCCGCAGAGCAGGCCGGCGCGGTTCTATTGCTTTTCTTTTCCGCCACGATTGTCGCGGGTTATGTCTTTGGGCTTTTGGATCGCAGGGCTAAGTCGAGAAAGCGCATCGTTCTGGTCGCTGTCGGCCTGTCGGGATTTATGCTGATCCTTCTGGCTGGGCTGAACGGCTTAAGCGCGCAAACATCAATTGCGCTCTTATTGGCGATGGTCTTCCTACAGCAGTTCTATGTCCCGTTAGGCGCACATATGAGACGAGCGGTCCCGGACCATATGCTTGGTCGTGCCTCCACCTTGCTGTCGCTTGTTTCTGTTGCGGCCATACCGGCAATGCAACTTGGCTTTGGTGGTGTCCTTGATCTTGCTGCCAGCATGGGTTTCGGGACCGAGGCCCAATACCGCTTGGCCTTCGGGTTGATGGGAATTCTGATCTTGCTGTGTGGGTCGGTCTACGCGTTCTCCAGAAACGTGGATGACTTGGAATAACTGCAAAAGCAGTCAGTAGCACAGCCGCAGCAAATTCACGCTTCGTTCGCAAAGCAGGCGCTGTCCTCGCAGGAACACGGCCAATCAAACTGCCATGTTGTCAATCAACCTGACCCCTGCCAGCCACGCCGCCGCAAAGAGCCTTGCCTCCGGCTTTGCGCGATCAAGCAGTGACAAGTCCCCCCCATCGCGCAGTTCGAGATAGTCGATTTCGTTGAACCCCGCTGCTAGCACACGCGCTTGGGCATCTCCGATGATCTCGCTCATCGCAGCGCCAGTCGAAAGCTGCGCGCGCATATCCTCCATCACCTCGGCCAGCACCGGGGCCTTGATCCGCGATCGGTCGGAAAGCAGCAGGTTGCGGGATGACATTGCCAGCCCGTCTTCTTCCCGGATCGTCGGGCAACCGATGACCTCGATCGGGATATCCAGATCGGCGGCGAGGCGGCGGACCACCTGTAGCTGCTGATAGTCTTTCTCGCCAAAGAACGCGAAGTCGGCGGAGGTCTGCAGGAACAGTTTCGATACCACGGTCGCAACACCGTCAAAATGGCCGGGGCGGGCAGCCCCGCAGAGCATATCCGTTAGGCCCGCGACACTGACGTTTGTCGCAAACCCGTCAGGATAAATCTGTTCCGGATCAGGGACATAGATCAAGTCGACGCCAATCGATTCCAGCTTTCGCGCGTCGTCTTCCTCGGTCCGCGGGTAGCTGTCGAGATCATCGGGGTTGTTGAACTGCTTGGGGTTCACGAAGATCGTCACGATCACCCGGTCGCAGCGTTCGCGGGCGGCGCGGGCAAGAGACAGATGCCCCTGATGCAGCGCGCCCATAGTGGGGACGACGCCGATGGTTTCGCCTGCCTTGCGCCACACGGCTGTTTGCGCGCGCAGATCCGCCAGTGTCCGCTGGATGGGCGCCATCACTTCGGGGCCTCGTCTGCAAACACATGCTCTGGCCCCGGAAAATCCCGCGCCCGCACATCGGCCGCATAGGCCGCAATCGCAGCCGCCCCGTCATCACCTAAATGCGCATAACGTTTGACAAATTTCGCCTTGAAGGCCGTGAACAGGCCCAGCATGTCATCGACCACGAGGATTTGCCCGTCGCATCCTGCGCTCGCCCCGATGCCAATGGTCGGGATCGGAACACGGGCCGTGATTTCGTCTGCCAAACTCTCGGGCACTTTCTCCAGCACCACGGCAAAGGCACCCGCCTCGGCAACCGCATCGGCATCGGCCAAGGCGGCATCGCGGGCCGCGCCGCGCCCCTGCACCTTGTAGCCACCAAGTGTGTTGATCGATTGCGGGGTGAGCCCGATATGGGCCATGACGGGAATGCCGCGCTTTGCCAGAAACGCAATGGTTTCGGCCATTTGCGTGCCGCCTTCCAGCTTGACCGCGCCTGCACCGGTTTCAGCCATCAGCCGGGCGGCATTGCGGAAGGCCTGTTGCGGGCTTTCCTCATACGACCCGAACGGCATGTCGATGATCATCATCGCAGAGGTCAGACCCCGCGCCACCGCCTGCCCGTGCAGAATCATCATTTCCATCGTCACACCGAGGGTCGAGGGCAGCCCGTGCAGCACCATGCCGACGCTGTCGCCGACAAGCACGAAGTCGCAATGTTCATCCATCATCTGCGCCATGGGGGTGGTGTAGGCGGTCAGGCTGACAAGCGGCGTGCCGCCTTTGGCAGCGCGGATATCATCGGGCAGCGGTGCGCGTTTCTTGGCGGTGGCACTCATGATCTCTCCCTTTCTTGTTGGGCGGGAATTACCAGTCGGCGAGGTGTGTTTCCAGCCGGAATCAGTCGCCGGGACGGGGCGTCAGATCGCCGTGCGAAGGGTGTTGCATGGCCCCACCGTACGGTGGTTTTCGCGATTTGGGCCGAATCATAGGTTAACGGCAATGCTTGCTGGGAAAGGGCGGTCGGCATCGCGTCGGATTTGCGTCAGCAAAGCGTCGGACCCCCCTTCGGCATTATGGGGGATTATGGGGGCGTGCGGTGGGGTTTGTTAAGGGGCGTTAAGGTTTGGGGGATGATGGGTGAAATCACCCATCATACAGTCATTTGCAGGGGACTTGATTTGCCCAGGTGTTAGGTCAACACTCATCCCGACAACAGGGGGATATCATGTATCATTTCAAACGCTTTGCCGCTTCGGCTGTTATCGGTCTTTGGGCCACGACCGCGCTGGCGCAGGACAGTATCACCGTGGCCATTCAACTGGAGCCGCCGAACCTTGATCCGACAGGCGGGGCCGCGCAGGCGATTGACAGTGTGCTTTATGCCAATGTGTTTGAAGGGCTGACCCGGTTTGATGCCGATGGCGCGATTATCCGGGGGTTGGCACAAAGCTGGGATATCTCGGATGACGGGCTGGTCTATACCTTCAACCTGGCTGCCGGGGTGACGTTTCATGACGGCACGGCGATGGATGCGGAGGATGTGAAGTTCAGCCTTGATCGCGCCCGGGCCGAGGACAGCACCAATGCGCAGAAGGGTCTGTTTGCGGGGATCGCGGATGTGACCGTGGTTGATCCGCTGACCGTGCAGATCACGCTGGACCAGCCGAACGGGAATTTCCTGTTTAATATGGCTTGGGGGGATGCGGTGATTGTGGCGCCCGAAAGCATTGAGAACATCGCAAGCAATCCGATTGGCACGGGTCCCTTCACATTCACCGATTGGGTGCAGGGTGACCGGATCGAGCTGACGCGCAATGCCGATTACTGGGGTCCTGCCCCGGCTCTGGAAACTGCGACCTTCCGGTTTATCAGCGATCCGACGGCTGCCTTTGCTGCGGTCATGGCCGAGGATGTGGATGCCTTTATCGGCTTCCCCGCGCCAGAGAACCTGCCGCAGTTCGAGGCTGATCCCCGGTTCCAGGTGCTGGTCGGCAATACCGAGGGCGAGACGATCCTGTCGACCAACAACAAGATGCCGCCGTTTGACAATGTGCTGGTCCGGCAGGCCGTGGCCCATGCCATTGACCGGCAGGCGATCATTGACGGGGCGATGTTCGGGCTCGGCACGCCGATTGGCACCCATTTCGCGCCGCATCATCCCGATTATGTCGATCTGCTGGCCAATTCGCCGCATGATCCGGATCGCGCGCGGGAATTGCTGGCAGAAGCGGGCTTTGCCGATGGCTTTACGACCACGCTGAAACTGCCGCCGCCGTCCTATGCCCGGCGCGGGGGTGAGATTATCGCAGCCCAGCTGCGCGAGGTGGGGATCGAGACCGAGATCACAAACCTCGAATGGGCGCAGTGGATCGAGGAGGTGTTCACAAACAAGGATTTTGGCTTGAGCATTGTCAGCCATACCGAGCCGATGGATATCGGGATCTATGCCAATCCGGAGTACTATTTCCAGTATGACAATCCGGAGTTTCAGGCGCTGATGGAGGAGTTGAACGCCACGACCGATCCGGCGGGGCGGAGTGCGTTGCTGGCCCGGGCGCAGACGATCATTTCGGAGGATTACGTGAACGGCTATCTGTTCGAGCTGGCGGTGGCGACGGTGGCCAAGGCGAGCGTGCAGGGCCTGTGGGTGAACCAGCCGACGGCGGCGGTTGATCTGACCGGGGTGTCGTGGTCTGAGTAGAGCGCCCGCCCGGCGGCAACGCCGGGCAGCCCCCGACCGCCCCCCAGGGCGGGGGCTTCACCCCCACCCGCGGTCGGGGCCCGCCCTTCACACTCAGACGGCAATCATTCATGCTGATCCGGCCCGAAACCGCCAGTGACATTAAAGCGATCCGGGAACTCACCGAAGACGCCTTTGCACCCATGCCCTACGGCGACGGGACAGAGGGTGCGTCTATTGATCAGTTGCGCAGCGACGGCGACCTGACGCTATCGCTGGTCGCAGAAGACAAGGGCGCGATCATCGGTCATGTCGCCTTTTCCTCCGCCAAAATCAGCGAAGCGACGGGCGATTGGTACGGGCTGGGGCCGATATCCGTGCGGGCCGAGCGGCAAAAACAAGGCATCGGCACAAAGCTCGCGCATGAAGGGCTGGAACAGATCAAAGCGCGCGGCGCTGCTGGATGTGTCCTCATCGGAAGACCGGCGGTTTACGGACCCATGGGGTTCGTCTCTGACGGCAACCTGACCCACCGCAAGCTGGACCCCGCCATTGTGCAATACATCCTCCTGAACGGCGCGGCAGCCCCCAAGGGCGAGGTCACCTTTGCCCCGGCTTTGCAAGAGACGAGCCCATGATCCGCTATGCCCTTGGCCGTCTGACATCGCTGATCATCAGCCTTTTTGTGGCGTCTTTGGTGATCTTTGCGGTGATCGAGGTGATCCCGGGCGATCCCGCCGCCTTCATGCTGGGGGTGAATGCGAGGCCCGATACGATTGCGGCGCTGCGGGCGGAAATGGGCCTCGATCAGTCGGTGGTCACCCGGTATTTCGACTGGGTGACGGGGCTATTGCGCGGGGATTTCGGGCAAAGCTGGACCTACAAGACACCGGTTGCCGACCTGATCGCCGATCGTATCTGGGTGTCGCTGCCGCTGGCGATCTATGCGCTGATCCTGTCGACCCTTATCGCCTTTCCCGCCGGTATTTATGCCGCCAGCAGGCGCGGCGGGCCCGGTGACATCACGATCATGGGGGCGACACAACTGGGTGTCGCCATCCCGAATTTCTGGTTCGCGATGATCCTTGTGCTGATCTTTGCGATCAATCTGCGCTGGTTCAGTGCAGGGGGCTTTCCGGGGTGGGGTGATCCGTTACAGGCGATCAAAGCGCTGACGTTGCCTGCCATTGCACTGGCCCTGCCGCAGGCGGCAATCCTGGCGCGTGTCATGCGATCGTCCCTGCTGGACATGCTGGGTGAGGATTTTATCCGCACCGCCCGCGCCAAGGGGCTGACCCGCAGGCAGGCCCTGTGGCGCCATGCGGTGCGCAATGCGCTGATCCCCGTGCTGACGATCATCGGGCTACAGTTTTCGTTCCTGCTGGCCGGTGGGATCATCATTGAGCAGGTGTTTTTCCTGCCCGGGCTGGGTCGGCTGATTTTCCAATCCATCAGCGCCCGCGATCTGATCGTGGTGGAAAGTGTGGTGATGCTGCTGGTCTTTACCGTCATCGTGGTCAATTTCGCGGTCGATCTGGCCTATGCCGCTGTTGACCCCCGATTGAGGGCGCGGACATGAGCCGGAACCTGATCATCGGTATTGCGCTGACGGCGATTTTTCTGGTGCTCGCGGCGGTGTCGTTTCTGTGGACGCCCTATGATATCGAGGCGCTGGATATTCCGAACAAGCTGCAAGGCCCGGGAGGGGCAAACCTGTTGGGGACCGATCATTTCGGTCGCGATATTCTGTCGATGATCATGATGGGCGCGCGCACGTCGATTGCGGTGGCGCTGGTTGCTGTCGGCATCGGGATGGCGATTGGTATTCCGCTGGGGCTGCTGGCGGCGGCAAGGCGCGGATCGCTGCTGGATGAGCTGATCATGCGCGGCAATGATCTGGTGTTTGCGTTTCCGTCGCTGGTGATTGCGATCCTGATTACGGCGGTTTTCGGGGCATCGGCGGTGAATGCGATTATCGCCATTGGCATCTTTAACATTCCGGTCTTTGCCCGGCTGACGCGAGGGGCTGCCCTGCCACTCTGGGAGCGGGATTTCATTCTGGCCGCCCGTGTCTGCGGCAAATCGGCGGCGCGGATTTCGGTCGAACATATCCTGCCCAACATCACCAACCTGATGATCGTGCAGGGGACGATCCAGTTTTCGCTGGGGATATTGGCCGAGGCGGCGCTGTCCTATATCGGCCTTGGCGCGCAGCCGCCGACGGCCAGTTGGGGGCGGATGCTGGCAGATGCGCAAACGCTGGTGAGCATCGCGCCGCATACCGCGCTGGTGCCGGGTTTTGCGATCCTGTTGATGGTGCTGGGGCTGAACCTGCTGGGGGACGGGTTGCGCGACTGGCTGGACCCGCGGATCAGGGTGGCGCGGGTATGAGCATTCTGGCGATCAACGGCCTGTCCCTGCGGATTGGTCAGACGGAGATCCTGCATGATGTGAACCTGTCGATGCAGCATGGCGAGATTGTCGCGATCACGGGGGAAAGCGGATCGGGCAAATCCATGACGGCGCTGTCTGTCATGGGGTTGTTGCCGCGCGGGGCGGTGGCGCAAGGGCAAATCCTTCTTGACGGTGTGGACATCCTGCAAACGGCGGAGCCGGATCTGTGCCAGATGCGCGGCAACGCGATGGGGATGGTGTTTCAGGAGCCGATGACCGCGCTGAACCCTGTACAGACGATTGGCGCGCAGGTGGCGGAGACGATCCTGATCCATGAAAAGACCACGAAAGTCGAAGCGCATCAGCGCGCTGCGGCGATGCTGGAACGGGTCGGGCTGAAGGTCGCCCCCACGCGGTATCCCCATGAGCTTTCGGGGGGGCAACGCCAGCGCGTCGTGATCGCGATGGCGATTGCGCTGCGCCCTAAGCTGCTGATCGCGGATGAACCGACAACGGCGCTGGATGTGACCACGCAGGCGCGCATTCTGGACCTGCTGCAAGACCTCGTGCGTGAATTCGATATGGGGCTTTTGCTGATCACTCATGATCTGGCTGTGGTGGCCGATGTGGCTGATCATATCGTGGTCATGCAAAAGGGGCGCGTAGTCGAGGCCGCGCCGACGGCGCAGTTGCTGGCCAATATGCAGCATCCCTATACGCGGGCCTTGTTTGAGGCGTCGGGCCATGCTGTCCAACTGCCGGAACTCGGGGGTGTCGGGCAGCTATTGTCGGTGCGCAACGTGGTCCGCGACTATCCTGCACGCCGCAAGGCCCTGTTGGGGCCGCGCCCGATGGTCAGGGCGCTGGACGATGTGAGTTTTCAGATGGACCATGGCGAGCGTGTTGGGCTGGTGGGCGAAAGCGGTTGCGGGAAATCCACCCTGACCCGCGCGATTCTGGGGCTTGAGGAGGTCCAGGGCGGGGACATCCGGCTGGATGGCGAACCGGTCTTTACCCATCATCGCCCGAACCTTGCCGTGCGGCGGCGCATGCAGGTGGTGTTTCAGGATCCCTACAGCAGCTTCAACCCGCGTCACCGGGTGGACCGGCTGATCACCGAGCCGTTTCATCTGCTGGACGATCCGCCCCAAGGCAAGGCGCGCGCGGCGGCGATTGCCAAGGCGCTTGGCGATGTCGGGTTGTCGCCGGGTGATGCGGGCAAATACATCCACGAATTTTCCGGGGGTCAGCGACAGCGTATCGCAATTGCCCGCGCCCTGATTATTGAGCCGGAACTGATCATCTTTGATGAGGCGGTGTCGGCTTTGGATGTGTCGGTCCGGGCGCAGGTGCTGGACTTGATTGCCGATCTTTGCCGCAAGCGCCCGCTGGCGTATCTGTTTATCAGCCATGACCTGTCTGTCGTGCGCACCGTCACGGACCGTGTCATGGTGATGCAGGCAGGCAAGATCGTGGAGCAGGGGGACACGGAACAGGTGTTCACCAATCCCCAGCACCCCTACACGCAGACCCTGATTGCCGCTGCACCGAAACTGCCGGAGTTGTCCCATGCCGTTGAAACAGTTTGATATTCCCGAAGCATCGCATTTGATCGAGGGGGCTTGGATTCGGGGCCATGCCCCGATCCAAGTCACGAACCCGTCTGATGGCGCGCTGCTCACCAACATCGCGCGCGGCACCGCTGATGACGTTGATGCGGCTGTTGCAGCGGCCCAGAAGTCCCGCGATGGGGATTGGGGCCGGATGACCGCGTTGGAGCGTGGCCGCATCCTGACCCGGCTGGGTATTCTGGTGCTGAACCATCGCGAGGCGCTGGCGAAGCTGGAGGCCATGGATGTGGGCAAGCCGCTGACGCAGGCGCGGGCGGATGTGGTGGCGCTGGCCCGATATATGGAGTTTTACGGCGGTGCGGCGGACAAGATCACCGGTGAGACGATCCCGTATCTGGATGGCTATACCGTCTATACCTTGCGCGAACCGCATGGGGTGACCGGCCATATTATTCCGTGGAATTATCCGATGCAGATCATTGGCCGGTCGGTTGGCGCTGCGCTGGCCATGGGCAATGCCTGCGTACTGAAGCCGGCGGAGGATGCCTGTCTAACGGCAATGGCCTTTGCCGCGCTGGCAATGCAGGCGGGGCTGCCTGCCGGCGCGTTGAACGTGGTGACCGGGCTGGGGGCCGAGGCCGGGGCCGCGCTGGCCGCGCATCCCGGGGTGCAGCATATGTCATTTACAGGGTCGGTCCGCACGGGGGAGGCGATACAGGCGGCGGCTGCGCGCAATGTGATCCCGGTCACGCTGGAATTGGGGGGCAAATCCCCGCAGCTGGTGTTCGACGATGCCGATCTGAATCGCGCGCTGCCGTTTCTGGTGAATGCGGGCATCCAGAATGCGGGGCAGACCTGTTCCGCGTCGAGCCGGATACTGGTGCACCGCGGTGTCTATGATGAGGTGCGGGATCGGATGGCCGCTGCCTATCGCGATCTGAAGGTTGGCCCGGCGATGGACGACTTGAATCTCGGCCCGCTGATATCGCCCCGGCAGAAGGAGATTGTGGAGGGGTTTCTGGCGCGCGGCGCTGACCTGACCATCGTTGCAAGGGGCGAAATCGTGACGGACGCGCCGGGGCATTATGTGCCTCCCACCCTGTTTGCAGATGTGCCGCGAGATCATGTGCTGGCGCGCGATGAAATCTTTGGCCCCGTGCAGGTGATCATCCCGTTCGATGATGAGGCTGAGGCGCTGCGCATTGCGAATGGCACGGATTACGGGCTGGTTGCGTCCATCTGGACCCGTGATGGGGGCCGCCAGATGCGCTTGGCCAAGGCGCTGCGGTCTGGTCAGGTGTTTATCAACAATTACGGGGCCGGGGGCGGGGTCGAATTGCCCTTTGGAGGGGTCGGCAAATCGGGGCATGGGCGGGAAAAGGGGTTCGAGGCACTTTATGGGTTTTCCACGCTGAAAACCGTCGCGGCCTGGCATGGGTGAGTTGCGTTGAAATGGGTTTTGTTTCCCCTCCTGATCGTCATCGCCTGTCTGGCGGCGGGGCTTTACGGGGCGCTGCACAATCAGATCAGCTATACGGTTGCAAGGGAGTATTTTCACGTGCTGAAGTTCCCGCAATTCGGCATTACTGCGGATTTGCACAACCGGCTAGGTGCAGCCGTGGTCGGCGTGGCAGCCAGTTGGTGGATGGGCTTGGTGATCGGTGTGCCGGTGATGGCGCTTGGGCTGCGCATTCAGGGCAATGCCCGGTACTTTCGGACCGGGGTGCGCGCAATCGGGCTGGTCATCGGGATCTCCGCCATTTGCGCGATCACAACGCTTGGCCTGCTGACCCTGATCGCAACGCCAGAGCTTGCCGCACAATTCAATCTGCCGCCCGATGTGATCGACCGGGTTGCGTTCCTGCGGGCGGGGGCGATGCATGAGGGCAGCTATGCCGGTGGTCTGCTGGGCCTTTTGGCGGCGTTGTTCTACACTTACCGGGTAGGACGGAAAGCGGGGACGGGACAATGAGGTTGAACGGAAAAACGGCCATCGTCACAGGGGGCGGCTCAGGCTTTGGCGCGGGCATCGCCCGCAAATTCGCTGCCGAAGGCGCGCAGGTGATTATCGCTGATATCAACGCTGATGGCGCGCAGCATGTAGCGGATGAAATCGGCGGCCGCGCCCTAACCTGCGATGTGTCCGACGGCGCCTCGGTCAACTATCTGGCCAAGACGGTGCTGGGTTCCGGGCCGCTGGATATTCTGGTGAACAACGCTGGTGTCACGCATCTGCCCAGCCCGATGGAAGATGTCAGTGAGGCGGATTTTGACCGGGTTTTCAACGTGAACATGAAATCGGTGTATCTGATGGCGCGCACCTTTGTGCCTCATTTCAAAGAACGCGAAACCGGGTCGATCCTGAATATCGCGTCCACCGCCGGAGTGTCGCCGCGGCCCCGGCTGAACTGGTACAATGCCTCCAAGGGATGGATGATCACGGCGACCAAGGCGATGGCGGTGGAACTGGCCCCGCATGGCGTCCGCGTCAACGCGCTGAACCCGGTCGCGGGGGAGACGCCGCTGCTTGCGTCCTTCATGGGCGAGGACACGCCCGAGATGCGGGCGAAGTTTCTCGCGACCATTCCATTGGGCCGGTTTTCGACGCCCGAGGATATGGGGAACGCGGCCTGTTTCCTGTGTTCAGACGAGGCCAGCATGATCACCGGTGTTGCGATGGAGGTGGACGGTGGGCGCTGTATCTAAAGGACCCCGGAACATGATCACGGATGTGGCCAGGCTGAAAGTTGGCAACGCACAAGATGGTCTGCTGAAGTCAGGCAGCACTGTGCTGACATCTGACAAACCTTTCACCGCCAGCGTGCATGTGATGGGCGGTGCACCGGGCACGCGCGAGACCGATTTGCTCGCCCCTGACCGGACGGTGACCCAGGTCGATGCGATTGTCCTGTCCGGCGGGTCCGGCTTTGGCCTTGATGCAGGATCAGGCGTGGCGGACGCCCTGCGTGATATGGGGCGAGGCTATGCGATTGGCGACATGCATGTGCCGATTGTGCCGGGCGCGATCATCTTTGATCTGATCAATGGCGGACAAAAGGATTGGACCGAAAACCCCTATCGCGCATTGGGACGCGAAGCGCTGATGAATGCAGATACGGATTTCGAGATTGGCAGCGTCGGCGGTGGTACAGGCGCACTGGCCGGGATGCAGAAAGGTGGGCTGGGATCGGCCTCTATGATGTTGCCGGGTGGCGTGACAGTCGGTGCATTGGTCGTGGTGAACCCCCTTGGCAGCGTGACCACCCCCGGCGACAGGCACTTTTGGGCCGCTGCGTTTGAGATCGATGGCGAGTTTGGCGGGATTGGGCCAGACCCAACCAGCGGCCATGTCACTCCGGCAGCCAGCCGCAAGGAGCAGGCAATGATGCAGCATGTGTCTGACCGCATGAACACAACCATCGCCATCGTCGCCACTGACGCGCCGCTTACAAAAACGCAATGTTACCGGCTGGCAGTCACAGCACATGACGGGATCGCGCGGGCCATTGTACCGGCCCATACACCGCATGACGGCGATCTCGTATTCGGCATCGCCACGGGGGATGAAAAGGGAGTCTCGCGCGACGTTATGCGTGATGTCGGCGCGGCAGCCGCGGTATGCCTCAGCCGGGCCATCTGTCGCGGGGTCTATGAAGCCTCGGCGGTTAGGGGGGACATTATGCCGACTTACAAGGACATGAACCGGTGACGGAGGGTATGCCGACACTCGAAGAACCGCAGCACATCAGCTTTTCGACATGTTCCGGGGTCAATGGGGTATTGAGCAGATCAGCAGCAATACCGCGGCACAGGCGTTTCGGCGAAACGTCATATCCGGCTTTACAGATGGCAACTACAAAGACAGTTTAGGTGCTGACCCAATACAGTCTTTTGTGTCGTGACGACATGGATACTCTGGTGCCGCTGATAGGACTCGAACCTACGACCCCATCATTACGAATGACGTGCTCTACCAGCTGAGCTACAGCGGCTTACCGGGGCGTCTGATACCACTGCGTCGAAGCGCCGAAAAGACCTATTTTTCCGCTTGAGGCTCCAGCACTTCAGCCTCTTCGACGTCTTCCACAACGGCAACGGCATTTTCCTGTTTTTGACCCACGATCAGGGGCAGCATCTCGGTGCCGGCCGGCATTGCGACTTCGGATGCAGGTGGGGTTTTCCACGATAGCGTGTCAAACGATCCGCAATTGCTGCAGGTCGCACCCCATGCCGCATGAATATGCTGGCAATTGTCGCAGATCCATTGCGGGCCCCGCGGCGCGGTCAATGCGCGTGTCAGCCAGCCGCGCACAACAGAATCGTCCGCCCCTTCGCCACGTTCGATGGCGGCCATCAGGGTCAGGTTCCGGGCTGTTGGATCGGTTTCCACCAGATCGTCCAGAACCCGCTTGGCTTCGGGGAAATCCTCGGCCGAGATATACAGCTCAGCCATCAGCATTTTCGTTTCGGGATGATCTGCTGTGGTCTTGGTCAGCGTCCGAAACCGTTTCAGGCGGGCATCGGCTGTTTCATCTGGCACAATCTCGGCAAAGGCGGCGGCAATGTCGGGATGGGGCTGGGCATTCCATGCCTTGGTCAGAACACGGGTGGCATAGCGCGCATTGCCTTCGCCGATATAACCGCGCGCGGCCATCACGGCCGCCGGGATCAGGTCAGGCGACAGACGGTTCGCCTCAATCGCGGCCTCGCGGGCCTCGATCGTTTTGCCGGCGTCAAGAACATCGCGTGCCTCGGACAGGGCCAGCACCGCATCGCGGCGTTTGTGCACGTCGCGGGGCAGGCCGCCTGATTTCAGCTTTGCGTTCAGCGTTTTCCGCGCCCCGACCCAATCCGACTTTTCAGCCTGCAAACGCAGGAGGACATCCTGCGTTTCTTCATGCTTGGGTTTGATTGCAAAGGCTTTCCGGGCCAGCAACAGCGCCGTATCGGTATCTCCGTCTGATAGCTTTTGCTTCATGATGCCCCGCACGCCGACAAAACGGGTTTTGTCATCCGCGAGCAGCTTTTTATAAGTCTCTTCCGCCTTGCGCCTGTCACCCGTCATTTCGGCCGCTTGGGCTGTCAGCAAGTTGGTCAGTTGTGGCTGTTGCAGGTACTTGTCCGCGCGGGCGGCTTTGGTCAGTGCCAGATGTCCTTCGCCAGATGCAAGGGCCATCATACCCTCGGAAAGGGCCTCGTATCCCTTGCGTTCACGGTTCCGGTCGAAATAGCGCGAGATCGCGGTTTCATCCCCGTTGAGGAACTTGAACGTAGCCACCATCAGCGCCAGCAGCTTCAGCCCCAGCCACACAGCCACGACCAGCGCGACGAAGGCGAACACCATTTCCAGCGGACTCAGGGTGAATTCCATCCCCATCACGCTGACAGTGGCGCCGCCATCAACCTCCATCAATTGCGTACCGCCATAGGTCAGGGCAGTCACGATTGCCACGAACGCAAGGATTTTAATCAATGACCAAAGCATGTGTTGCGCCTTTAACTATCACTTAATGAGGTTGAAAGAATATCGACCGCTGCGATGGCATCGGCCCGCATTTCGGCCAGGGCCAGCCATTCCGACATTTCGGCGCGGGCCACTTCGGGCAACGCACTGATTTCGGCCAGCGCATCAGCCAACCGGCCTTCGCGGACCGCCGCCTCAGCGCGTGACAGGATCGCATCGGCGCTTGTGCCTTCCTGCGGCGTGACAGAGCGGACATCGAACTGATTGCGCAGGAACGCCCCGATCCCGGTAGTTTCCTCGCCCGAGACACCTTCGCGCCGTGCTGTGGCCAATGCGGCGCGTGCAACCTCTGGGAACTGATCCTGCAAACTGGCCAATGTCGGCACGCCGTCCTGGGCCGCCAACAGGGCATCCGGCACAGGTTGGCTCAGCGCGTCTTGCAGATCATTCAATGCAGCGCCAAGCGGTGCGCCGTTTTCCATACCTGTCTGCAACCGGGCCAAAGCTGCACGTCCTGCGGCAGCGCGCGCAGCGGCAGCGGCGTTTTCCTCGATTGCGGCGGCCTCTGCGCGGGCGGTGTCCAATTGGGTCTGCGCGATGCCCGTCATCTCGTTGATCTGGGCGCGCAACGCTTCAATCTCGGCTTCATACGCTGTCAGCGCGGGTACAGATGCTGTCCCTTCGCCACGCGGCAGGTTTTCCAACGCGGTCAGTCGGTCATCCAGCGTCGCGATCTGGTCGACCATCATTTCAATTTCTGTTTCCAACGCGGCTTGTGCGGTTTCGATGCCGCCAAGATCAGCCTCTGGCAGATTGCGAAGTTGCGCATCCAATGCCGCAATCGCTTCGGACTGGGTTGCAATTTGTGATTGCAGGTTGGTGGTGTCCTGCGGCATCGCAACCTGCGCGACGGCAAAACCAATACCACCTGCGATCACACCACCAAAAAGCAGGGGCAATATACCTGATTTCTGCTGTTGCGGTTTGGGTGCCGCCGCTGGCGCTGCTGCGGGCGGGGCGGGTGTTTCGGGCGCCGGTTCTGCAGACGTGGTTTTTTTCGTGGCTGGTACGGCAGGTTTGGCGACAGCCTGTTCAACCGCCGGTTTGGTATGCACTTCGGCAGGAATTGCATCAACCAGAGGTTTCTTTGGTCCCTCCGATTCGGCAGTCTTCTGACGTGTTTGCGCCGGTTTTCCTGAATTAGAAGGCGCCTTACGCCCTTTGGCTGGCTGTTTTGCCACGTTTTCACCCTTTTTGCGCCCTCACCCGCCATTGGGCCGGTGACACATCATGTTATCCTGACCCATGCCGACCCTCAAGCTATCGCTGGTTCAGTCGCGACCATGTGTCAGGTGGCGCAGCAGCTTAGACGTCGTTTCTATCATCGCATTTTCGGTGGGTTGAGAGGCAATTGTCACGCTCCGCGCACCGATTGGGTCTGCGGCTTCGTCCACGGCTTTGCTCATCCCGATGACATGAACCGGGGCCTGAAACGGGCCCTGGTCTGCAACAAGCCGGGCCGTGCGGGGCGAGAACAGCGGCAGGATCACCGGCGCATCGCCGGACAGGACGGTGCGCGCTTCATGGGTCAATGCAAGCGCGATTTGGTCATAAGCCACAATATCACGGCAGGCTATCGAAGCGTTTGAAAGGCGCGCGCAGAGATCGCCGCGCGTATGCGCCCCACGAATATGTGCAAAAATGCCCCGTGGGGCGCGTTGGATGATCAGATCAGCAAGACCGGTCGCATCACCCGGCCCGGTTATCGCATCAAAACCCGCGTCACTGGCCAAAGCAGCTGTCTTCGACCCGACACACCACGCCCGTTTCACATGGGACAATTGACACTGCGCCGCTGCAGCCACCCCATTGGCAGACGTAAAAATGACGTCCGTCACCGCGCCCAGATCATCATCAACCGGCAGGAAAACGATCTTGAGCATGGGCGACAAGATCACGTCCAGCGGCCCGTCCCATTGCGCAGAAACGACCTGCGCAAACGCCTGACCTTGCACTGCGGGGCGTGTGATGATCAGGCTCGGGGTCATGGGGCACCATTGTTTGCATTGATCGGCAGTGTTACCTGCGGCGGGGTAACACGCAACCGGATCACAAATGACACCACCACTGACGCTTCTTGGCATTGAAAGCAGTTGTGACGATACCGCCGCTGCCGTCGTGCGCGGCACAACGATCCTATCGTCTGTGGTGCATGGGCAAACATCGTTGCACGCAGCCTTTGGTGGCGTCGTTCCCGAAATCGCCGCACGCGCCCATGCCGAAAAGCTGGATTACTGCGTGGAAGAGGCGTTGGCCAAGGCCAAGCTGGAATTGTCCGACCTTGACGGCATTGCCGTGACCGCAGGTCCGGGGCTGATTGGCGGCGTCCTGTCGGGCGTAATGTGTGCCAAGGGGATTGCAGCCGCGACGGACCTGCCCCTGATTGGCGTCAACCATCTGGCAGGCCATGCATTGACACCGCGACTGACGGATCAGCTGCCTTACCCTTATCTGATGTTGCTTGTATCGGGCGGGCATTGCCAGTTCCTGATCGTACATGCCCATGACAGCTATACCCGGATTGGCGGTACAATCGATGATGCCCCGGGCGAGGCATTTGACAAAACAGCCCGCATTCTGGGCCTGCCGCAACCGGGTGGTCCATCGGTGGAGTCGGCTGCAAAACACGGCGATCCAGACCGGTTTGTCCTGCCGCGTCCACTGTTGAACCAGGAAGGGTGCGATATGTCATTTTCGGGTCTGAAGACGGCAATCTTGCGCGCCCGTGATGGTGTCATGGCCCAGCGCAGCGGTTTGACCACACAAGATCAGGCCGATCTGTCTGCCGGATTTCAGGCCGCCGTCACTGATGTGCTGGTGGAAAAAACAAAACGGGCGCTGGGTCAGTATCTCAGGACCAATCCCGCGATCCGGTCGTTTGCCATCGCCGGCGGCGTTGCCGCAAACCAGAACATTCGGGATGGATTGGTTCAGCTATGCGCCGGGTTAGACACTGCATTTGTCGCACCGCCCTTGTCATTATGCACCGACAACGCCGCAATGATTGCCTATGCGGGGATTGAAAGAATGATGCACGATGAGCAGGATGACCTGACGCTGTCTGCCAGGCCCCGATGGCCCCTGGACGACCGGGCCGCGCCGATGCTGGGGTCAGGCAAGAAGGGGGCGAAGGCGTGAAGATCGGGATCGCAGGAGGCGGGGCATTCGGCACTGCGCTGGGCGTTGCGCTGGCGCGGGATGGCAATGACATCACGCTATGGGCGCGCAACCCAGATGCGGTGACCACGATGCAGACGACACGCAAAAACCCGCGATTGCCGGGGGTGGTGTTGCCGGAAAACATGTTGTTTTCAGCCGCATTAGAGCCGCTTTTCGCCTGCGATATCATCCTACTGGCGATCCCGGCGCAGACCTTGCGTGACTTCCTGATGGCCCACGCGGCACAATTGGACGGCAAATATCTGGTGGCCTGCTGCAAAGGGATCGACCTGACCCGCATGACAGGCCCGGCAAGCACGATCCGCGATCTGGTGCCCGGGGCCGTTGCTGCAATGCTGACCGGCCCCAGCTTTGCTGCGGATATTGCACGGGGCCTGCCCACTGCACTGACGATCGCCTGCGCGGATGATGAAGGCGGGGCAATCCTTCAAACCGCGCTATCCACAACAGCAATGCGGCTTTACCGGACGACCGATACAATCGGGGCCGAGCTGGGCGGGGCGCTGAAGAACGTGATGGCTATCGCCTCTGGCGTGACAATCGGGGCACAATTGGGTGAAAGCGCACGCGCGGCGCTGATCACCCGCGGCTTTCCTGAAATGCAGCGATTGGCACGGAAACTGGGGGCGCAACCTGATACGTTGGCGGGCTTGTCGGGTTTTGGCGATCTTGTGCTGACCTGCACGTCAGAACAATCGCGCAATTATCGCTATGGCTTGGCGCTGGGGCGGAATGAGGACTTTGATGCGGGCACAACCGTCGAAGGGGCCGCAACCGCCCGGGCAGTGCGCCAACTGGCCAAAGAGCTTGATCTTGATATGCCAATCTGCAGGGTTGTGGCAGACCTGACTGACGGCGAAACCGACGTGCCAACCGCGCTAAACGCCCTGCTGTCACGCCCCTTGAAGGAAGAATAGATGCGCTTTGCCCTGATGACCAAAGACAAACCCGGCGCCTTGCAGACACGTCTGGATAACCGCGAGGCGCATCTGGCCTATATAGCGGAAACCGGCGTGGTCGAGATGGCAGGACCGGTGCTGGACGATGACGGGCAGATGTGTGGATCACTGATCATTCTGGATGTGGAAGATATGGCAGCGGCGCAGGCATGGGCCGATAATGACCCTTATGCCAAGGCGGGATTATTTGACAGCGTGACGCTGCGCGCATGGAAGAAGGTGATTGGATAATGGCATATTGGTTGTTCAAATCCGAACCTGACGTCTGGGGCTGGGATAAACAGGTGGCCAAGGGCGAAGCGGGCGAAGAATGGGACGGCGTGCGCAATTATCAGGCCCGCAACAATATGCGCGCGATGAAGACGGGGGAAAAAGGGTTCTTTTATCATTCCCGTACCGGTTTAGAGATTGTTGGTATTGTCGAGGTCTGCGCCGAAGCCCATCCTGACAGCACAACCGATGATGACCGCTGGGAATGCGTGGACATCAGGGCCGTGCGCCCTTTTGAAGTGCCCGTCACGCTGGAACAGATCAAGGCAGAGCCGCGATTGAAGGACATGGTACTGGTCAACAATTCGCGGCTGTCTGTGCAACCTGTGACCGCAGACGAATGGGCCATCATCTGCGATATGGGCCAAACCGAGCCTTAGCGATACAACAAAAAAGAGGGTTCGGATCATCTCCGAACCCTCTCTCACCCTGCGCGCTCCATACCACCACACGCAAAAATAATCTCTAGGTCCGGACCGTTCTGATCCTGAACTATCAGTAGACGATGTATTGCAGGCACTGCAATGAATTACCTCTGAAAACTTGAGCTAAATCCAATGCGCCAAAACAAACGCCTGCCAAAATGGCAGGCGCAAATCGTGCGATGAACAGGCAACTTAGCCGTAAACGGATTCTTTTCCGAAATGCTTGGTCAGCATGTAGTAGACCACAGCGCGGTATTTGTTCCGCTCGGATTGACCATAGGTGTCAAGAACGGAACTGATGGCGGAATCCAGTTCGGGGCCGTCCTTTAGACCCAGCTTCTTGATAAGAAAATTGTTTTTGACGGTTTCAATCTCAGCTGGTTGGCTGCTTGCCACTGTTGACGAATCTGCGTTGTAAATTGCAGGTCCGCAGCCAATCGTGACCTTCGTGAGCAGATCCATATCCGGCGTCATGCCACACTTGTTCTTCAGGTCGTCTGCGTACTTTGCAATCAAATCGTCTCTTTTACCCATGAGAATGTCCCCGATGTTCGTGTTATTGGTCAATAGCCGCTGCGTTTGCAACGTTGTGGCACGTTAAAGGCACAGATGACATTTGGTAAAGACCAAACCAAAACTTCCGGCGATGTTTTGCTGGCAAGGGCGCCTAGGGCTGGTTCCGAGAGAAGATCGCTAAATCAGCGGCGACCGCCAGTTCACGAAATCGTTTGCGTGCTTTTCAGATCTGCACAGACGATCCCGCCGTAAACCGTTGGTCTACGCAAACAAAGGAAATCACAATGACACTTAAGAATATCCTGCTTGCATCTGTGCTCGCGATCGCCCCCGCCGCGACTTTTGCAAATGACTGGTCCGGTCCTTACGCGGGTATCCAGGCAGGAAGCGGAGAGATCGACACAGACGGCGCGGCCGAACTTGATGGTGACGGCACATCGCTGGGGATCTTTGCGGGCTATCTGTTTAACAATGGCGGCGTGATCTATGGCCTTGAACTGGACTATGACGACACTGACTATGAGATCGCCGATGGCGCACAGGAAGTCGATTCAACCACCCGTATCAAAGTGCGCGCCGGTACTGAACTGGGCGCCGGTCTGGCCTATGGAACGGTTGGATTTGTCAACGCAACGTCGCCGGGTCTGGGCGATGACACCGGTTATCTGATCGGGATCGGATACGACTTTCCAGTGACCGCAAACATTGACCTTGGCGCAGAGCTGCTGAGTCATGAATTCGAAGACTACAACGACACCGGCATTGATGTGGGTGTGACAACATTGAAGGCCCGGATCGCCTTCAACTTCTAGGACCGCGCATCTAATTGGCGAAGGGCGCGGATCGCACCGCGCCCTTTGCTATCGACACAGCCCCCATCCTGTTGATTGAAGATGGAAATGATCAGCATGCAGTGCATTGTAATCCGGTGACAGGGTCAGACGGAACCAATCGCAGGCGCTGTCTCGCGCAGCCCGTAGAAACGCGGCATCCGCGTCGGCGCCATCCCAATCACGCAACAGACTGATCCGCCTGCCATCAGCAAATCCAAACCCGGAAATATCAATCGCATCGGCGGTGGCATGTGTGCTCATCCGCGATGTACCACCTGCTGTGGTCCGCATCGTTCGGCAACTATAGCTGCCAAAATGCTCAACCCGGCTTAAAGCGGTTCCCATAATATCGCGGGCGGCGGGTTGCAGGCCGTGCCGCTCCCACATTGCCATGCGCAAGGCTATGGCACAGCGGGTTTCAAACGGAACAAGGCGGCTTTGCCCAACGCCGCGCAAATCAACACGTCCTGCAATGCCGCATTGCCCACTGTCTTCGAGGTCAGTCATGACCTGCAACGACGCGAACCCGTCAATTGCAGCCAGACAGGTCGTGGTATCGGCAACGGCGCGATTCAGCTTCCATGTCGTCAATGGGGTGACAGGATCGCTGACCGCCAGCGGTCGGGCCGGGTTCCATTGCTGTGGTAGCGGCGTATCTGGGTGCATGACCAACTGATATCCGCCAAACCCCAGCAATCCGACAACGAAAAATGCAGCCAAGCCCCTGATCAGGGCAAGGCTGCGTTTAACTTTTTTGCCTTTTGTCTTTGCGGCATCCTGCGCCATGGCCTGACGTTTGGCGTGCCGCATAAACGTTTAATAACGGTAGTGTTCGGGCTTGAACGGTCCTTCAACCGTCACGCCGATATAATCCGCCTGCTCTTTCTTCAGCTCGGTCAGTTTCACACCGATCCGGGCAAGGTGCAGGCGGGCCACCTTTTCATCCAGATGCTTGGGCAGGATGTGCACACCAACCTCGTAGGCATCACCATTATTCCAAAGCTCCATCTGCGCCAGAACTTGGTTAGTGAAGGATGCGGACATCACAAATGACGGATGACCTGTCGCGTTGCCAAGGTTCAGCAGACGCCCTTCGGACAGCAGGATCAGACGATTGCCTGACGGCATCTCGATCATATCGACCTGCTCTTTGATGTTGGTCCATTTGTGGTTTTTCAGCGCGGCGACCTGAATTTCGTTGTCGAAATGGCCAATATTGCCAACGATCGCCATATCCTTCATCTCGCGCATATGCTCGATCCGGATGACGTCCTTGTTGCCGGTGGTGGTGATGAAGATGTCGGCCGAATCAAGCACATCTTCAAGCAGCACAACCTCGAACCCGTCCATGGCGGCCTGCAGGGCACAGATCGGGTCGACCTCGGTCACCTTCACGCGTGCACCGGCACCGGCGAGCGACGCAGCCGACCCTTTGCCCACATCGCCGTAACCGCAGACGACGGCGACCTTACCGGCCATCATCGTGTCAGTGGCACGGCGGATCCCGTCAACCAGCGATTCCTTGCAGCCATACTTGTTGTCGAATTTCGACTTGGTCACGCTGTCATTTACGTTGATTGCCGGGAACGGAAGCTGGCCGTTCTTGTGCAGATCATAAAGGCGGTGCACGCCGGTTGTCGTTTCCTCGGACACGCCCTTGATCTGATCGCGCATCTTGGTGAACCAGCCTGGGCTTTCCGCCATCCGCTTTTTGATCTGGTTCTTGATCACTTCTTCCTCTTCCGAGGTGGGGACCGCAAGAATATCTTCGCCCGCTTCCATGCGTGCGCCGAACAGGATGTACAGGGTCGCGTCGCCCCCATCATCCAGGATCATGTTGGGGCCATCGGGGAACATGAATGACTTGTCCAAGTAATCCCAATGCTCTTCCAGGGACTGCCCCTTGACGGCGAAAACAGGCGTGCCGCCTTCGGCAATCGCCGCTGCTGCGTGATCCTGGGTTGAGAAGATGTTGCAGGACGCCCAGCGCACATCGGCACCCAGTTCGACCAGCGTTTCGATCAACACAGCCGTCTGGATCGTCATGTGCAATGACCCGACAATGCGCGCGCCTTTCAGCGGCTTTTTTGCGCCGTATTCTTCGCGCAGCGCCATAAGGCCCGGCATTTCTGTTTCGGCAATGTCGAGCTCTTTGCGGCCATAGGCGGCCAGGCTGATATCCTTGACGGCGTAGTCTTTCATTCGTGCCTCCTACGGCGGGTTCATACGATTTGTTTGGCTGATAACAGGGCGATGCTGCCGCGACAATGGTGGCATTGTCGCGATTAAGCCGTGACAACACGTTCTGGTTCACACGGCATAGGTCGAAGTCATTAACCGAGTGTGGAAACGGCAAAAGATGCGATTGGAAACGGTGACTGATGGCCAGATCGCGCTGAAAGCCTGACATGTGCCAGACCCCGGCCTTGCCAGCCTGCACAGAGTAGTAGACTTTTGCCGTGTCACGTTCAGGGGAATATCGGATCGCATGACAATCACGCTCAACGCTTCCAGACCGCCGCAGGCCAAATACGCGGCGGTCTTTTGTGTGGATGAAAACTATTTTCCGTTCGCCTGTTTTGCAGCCGATCAACTGGTACGTAGTGGCGGGATGCGTGATCTTGATATCGTCATCTGCGCACCGGCAGGTTGCATCGTTCCGCCAAGTATGCCCGATATACGTCTCTGCCATCTGGAAACCGATAATCTTTTTGCGGGGCTTTATCTGGACGAACGCCGCACCGAAAGCGTGTATCATCGGTTGGCCCTGCCCGTTGCAATGCAGAATGACTATGCGCGCATTCTGTATTTGGATGCGGACATCTTTGTGCATGGCGGCAATTTCCCTGCACTCTTCAACGTTGATCTGGGCGGTCACGCCATTGCCGCGGTGCGCGACAGTTATCAATGGATCGAACCTGATCGTCAGATGCCTGACTTTGCCAATGTCGGACTTTCGCCCGCCAAGTATTTCAACAGCGGCGTGATCCTGATGGATGTGGCCGCATACGTGGCACAGGACATTCTGGGTCAGTGTCTGACCTTCGGACGCGCCAATAACGACAAATTGCGCCAACACGATCAGGAGCTGATCAATTGCGTGCTACATGGCAATTGGGCCGAACTCAGCCCTATTTGGAATTGGCAACATCCGATAAGATCAGCATATTACGAGGTTATGTTGCCCGTTGCGATCACACATTTCATTGGCCCGCATAAGCCGTGGCGCGACCCGCAACACCTGTTGCCGTCCCGCTTTGCTATTGCCATGTCCGCGTTCATGGCACGGCATTTTCCGGACCATCCACCCATTTCGATCCCGAAAAGCCGGGACATCACACCGCGCTATATCCGCAAACTGACATTCAAGAACCTCATCCGCATGGGCCCACTGCGCCGTTATGTGCAGCGGTTCCCGAATGATCTGCTGGCGGAGTAAGACATGAAACAACCACGCGCATGGCAACGGATGCTGTCGGGGCGTCGGCTGGACCTACTGGACCCGACCCCGGTGGATATCGAAATCGAGGACATCGCCCACGGCCTTGCATTCGTCGCACGTTGGAACGGGCAGACAAAAGGTGATTTTGCCTATTCGGTTGCAGAGCATTCGTTGCTGGTGACAGACATTTTCGCGCATCAGCAACCAAATGCGCCGATCAAATGGCACTTGGCAGCCTTGCTGCATGACGCGCCCGAATACGTCATTGGTGACATGATCAGCCCGGTAAAGGCCGCCGTTGGGCCGGGCTACGGCGTGCTTGATGACAGACTGACGGCTGCAATCCATCTGCGGTTTGGGCTGCCGGCGCAAATCCCGGCACCTGTGAAACGCCAGATCAAGCGGGCCGACAAACTGTCGGCCTGGCTTGAGGCCGTGCAGATCGCCGGGTTTACCGAGGTTGAGGCGAACAGGTTCTTTGGCAAGCAAGACCCGGAACTCACCGCGAAGTTCGTGATTAACCTGCGCCAGCCGATGGAGGTGCGCGATGATTTCACCAAACGGCACCATGACCTCATGGCCGCATTATGATCATCCGGCCTGCAAGCGCTGACGACGCGACCGACATGACAGCGTTGCTGAACCAGATCATTGCTGTCGGCGATACAACCGCGCATCAGCGTCCATTCGATGAAGAACGCATGCTGACCCATTACATCGCACCTGCCGATTTGATCTGTTGTCATGTGGCCGAGATTGCAGGACGCGTTATGGGCTTTCAGTGTCTGGTATGGCCTGATCCAGATCAGGGCAAAATGCCCGACGGCTGGAGCTTCATCGCGAGCTTTGTCGCGCCCCAAGCGGCGGGGCAGGGTATCGGTCAGCAGTTATTCGCTGCAACCAAGGTGGCGGCGTATGACGCTGGCGTCAGTGCAATTGATGCAACCATCCGCGCCGACAATGTATCCGGATTGCAATACTATCACCGCTTGGGCTTTGTCGATTATGGCTGTTTGCGACAGGTTCCCTTACGCGATGGCAGATGCGTTGATCGCGTGCAAAAAAGGTATGACCTTTAGACTGCGTTGCCGACGGATGCCCCGCATCTCGATACGACAATGTTTTAGGGCAATATGCGCCAAATTTGCTCAACTCTAACTTAATCTATCTGAGTCAGTGTTCCCGCGGTGAGAATTCGCAGGATCCTCGGTGGATGAAAGTTGTACGATCAGTTGCGCAATCAGCGCTTGAATATTTTTCGCGCGGCAATGCCGAACGCCTTTGGATACTTTATTCCCTGGCCGTCGCGATCATATTCGGGCTGCTGATCTCTACCCATGTGGTTAACCGATCAATCATTGACCGGGGGGTTGCGGCTGGCGCAGTGATCAACACAAGCAGCAATCAGGTGCTATTGGGATATGAAATACTGACACTTGCCGAGGCTGCATTGTTGGAAGACACCCGACATTTCGCCACGTTGAACGAAACTATCACAGCCTTTGAACAAGCACATGCGCAAGTCACCGCAGCTCAGATCTGGTCGGATGAGCTGCAATCACATTACTTCGATGGGGCACAATCGCTGGATCGCGCGGTCAGGCGGTTTGCCGATGTCGCCAGGCAGCTACAGGGCGCCAGTCCCAGCGGTCAAAGAATTGCCATGACACGTCTGAAGGCAGAATTCACGCATGATGGGCTGAAGGGTGGGTTGTTGCGCGCCACAGAGCTTCTGGAAAATACCGCCCGCGCAGAAGTTGGCCGCCTGTCACAACTGCAGGCAACGCTTATCCGGTTGTCGGTGCTGCTGCTCGTGATCGAAGTCTTGGCGATTTTTCTGCCTGCGCAATTGATCGTCAGGTCAAACATCCAGCAATTGCGTGAGCAAAGCGATGTATTGCGACAGTCCAAGGCAGAGCTGCAAAGCGCGAATGCGCAGCTGGAACACGCGATCAATCATGATGCACTGACGGGGCTTCCCAATCGCAGCTCGCTCATGACGCATCTCAAGACAGTCCTTTCAGAGGATGGTTCGCCGGAACTCGGCGTCCTTTTGATCGGTCTGGACGATTTCAAATCCATCAATGATTTGGCGGGTCATGACTATGGCGATGAGGTGCTTGTTCAGGTCGCAGCTATTCTGAAAAGCTGCGTCGATGACGATCATGTGGTTGCACGCATTGGTGGTGACGAATTTGTGCTGATCACAGATGAAACGGCCAAGGCGCTGGTCAAACGCATCCGCGCGTCCTTTGCCGAACCTTTGGACGTTCAGGGGCGCAGACTGCCCATCGGGATGAGCATCGGATATCTGGAAATGTCGGTTGGCAAACAGGACCCTATGGCGGTCATGGCCGATGTTGGTCTGGCGTTGCAGGTAGCCAAAAATCTTGGTGGCAATAGAACACAGCAGTTCCAAAACCAACTGCGCGAAGATATCGGCAGCATGCAGCAACTTCAGCTAGAGCTGATCGATGCGATCAAGAATGGTGAGATTGAACCATGGTTTCAGCCGCAAATCCGGCTGTCCGATGGCAAACTTCATGGTGCAGAGGTACTCGCGCGCTGGCGTCATCCAACCCGGGGGCTACTCACACCGGACAAGTTTCTTCCGGCGGCCGAACGCTCTGGCCTGATGGTCGATATGGACCATTGCATCTGGCAATCGGCGATGATGCATGCGCGCGAATGGCAGAAGACGAATCTATGGCGACCGTGCATTTCATTGAATGCAGCCCCCGATACAATCTCGGACCCGTATCTGATCGAACGTTTCCTGTTCAAATTGCAAAGATCCGAACTTGGTGTGGATCAGGTCGTGGTCGAAGTTCTGGAAACAACTCTGATCGAAGGCAATGACGATATGGCCGCGATCAACATCGACAGCCTTGCGGAATGCGGTATCGCGCTGGAACTCGACGATTTTGGCACTGGCTATGCATCGCTTTCCAAACTCACACAGCTTCCGCTTAGCGGCATCAAACTCGACCGGTCATTGATTGCCCCCTTGCCCGATCAGAACGCCGATAGCGTGGTCAGGGCAATCCTTGCGCTTGCGGCAGAGCTTGGGTTGCACGTCATTGCCGAAGGGGTGGAAGAAGACGCCCAGGCACAACACCTCAACAGCCGGGGATGCGCGTTTGGCCAGGGCTATGGATACGCCAAACCAATGCCACCGGATGAGTTCAAAATGTGGCTGGGTCTTCATGCAAGCGGTGCAATACAGGCCGGCGGCGATGGGCTGGCTACGGCAAAGCGGGCTTGAGCATTCACGTCACAACACGTATCTGCGGAACAACAAAAGCAACTCCGGGTGCCCAATGGCCAATCACCTATATCAAAATGATCTGCCTGATGGGCTGGATTTGGGTCCTGTGGTCGCGATTGACTGCGAAACAATGGGGCTGAACCCGCATCGCGACCGGCTGTGCCTGATTCAGATGTCCGGCGGTGATGGAAATTGCCACCTTGTTCAGATCAGCAAGGGACAGACGACCGCCCCCAATCTTTGCGCCATGCTTGAAAATCAGGATGTCCTGAAGCTGTTTCATTTTGGCCGGTTTGATATTGCAGCACTTTACAATGCGTTTGGGGCGCTGGCCGCACCAGTCTATTGCACAAAGATCGCGTCCAAGCTGGTGCGGACATTCACGGACCGTCACGGATTGAAGATACTGCTGCAGGATATGGTGGGTGTCGATATCTCAAAGCATCAGCAACAAAGCGATTGGGGCGCGGAAACGTTGACCGATGCGCAGTTGGATTATGCAGCATCGGATGTGTTGTACTTGCATCAGCTCAAAGACGCGTTCGACATCTTGCTGGCCCGCGAGGGACGTACCGCGCTTGCCCAATCATGCTTTGATTTTCTGCCAACACGCGCCCGGCTTGACCTTGCTGGCTGGCCCGAAACAGACATTTTTGCGCATTGATGACTGACAGGTCCCGCTTTCTTGCAACAGCACGCCAGGTGATCACCCAGGAAGCCGCCGCGCTTGAAACGCTTGCCGCGCAACTGGATGGGTCCTTTGACGCCGCGATTGACCTTATCCTGAACGCGACAGGGCGTGTCATCGTTTCGGGGATGGGCAAATCCGGCCATATCGCGCGCAAGATTGCCGCCACGCTCGCCAGCACCGGAACACCGGCACATTTTGTCCATCCAGCCGAGGCAAGCCACGGTGATCTGGGCATGATGACACGTGGTGACGTTGTGCTTGTATTGTCAAACTCTGGCGAAACACCCGAGCTCGCCGATCTTGTCGCATATACCCGTCGCTTTGGTATTCCGATGATCGGCGTGGCTAGCCGCGCAGACAGCACGCTGTTGCAACGCTCGGATATCGCCATTGTTCTGCCCCAGCTGGGCGAGGCCTGCGGAACCGGCGTTGTGCCGACAACTTCGACCACGATGACGTTGGCGTTGGGCGATGCGATCGCTGTGGCGCTGATGAAACATCGTGACTTTACCCCGGAAAAGTTCCGCGACTTTCACCCGGGCGGCAAACTGGGCGCACAGCTTTCGAAGGTTGCCGATCTGATGCATGCAGGTGATGCCGTCCCCACGGTCAAGGCAGATACCCCGATGAGCGAGGCGCTTTTGACAATCAGTCAAAAAGGTTTCGGCGTTGTTGGGGTTCTGAACAAGGACGGCAGGTTGGTTGGCATCGTAACCGATGGCGACCTGCGGCGTCACATGGACGGTCTTTTGGATCACAACGCGGGCGAGGTGATGACACCAAACCCCAGCACAATTGCCCCGCAAGCCTTGGCGGAAGAGGCGCTGGCACTGATGAATTCCCGCAAGATCACGTGCCTTTTCGCCGTCGATCCCAACGATCAGGGGCAAGTTTCCGGCATTTTGCACATCCATGACTGCCTGCGTGCTGGTATTGTCTGAATATGCGCAGCAGTGACAACTTCTATTCGGCGATGGTCGGGTGGGCCAAAATCATCCTGCCGCTTTGCGCGCTTGCGCTTCTTTCAACGCTGTTTCTACTTGCACGCGGCCAGAACGAACCAACCGAAATCGCGTTTTCCGAGGTGCAGACCATCGCCCGCGAACAACGCCTGTCCGCCCCGCGCTTTTCTGGTGTTACGGATGATGGTGCCATTGTATCCATCGCCGCTCGCAGCGCCAAACCCGACGCGACCCGACCTGATACTGTCAATATCGACGACATGCGCCTGCGCATGGACAATCCCGGCGGCAGCCACATTACAGTCACGGCTACCAATGGCGAACTCGACGGGCGTGCACGGCTTGCACGGTTTCTTGGTCTGGCGCGCCTGCAAACATCATCGGGGTTCGAGATGGAAACAAACGGTCTGATTGCTGAACTTGACACCGGCATCGTCACATCTGATGGACTGCTTGAGATACGCGCGCCTTTTGGCGAATTGACTGCAGGACAAGTGACTTTTCAGGTCTCTGCCGAAAATACCGGACAGCAGATGCTATTCACCGATGGCGTAAGGCTGCTATACAACCCGCAAGACTGATCGCCGCGACGACAAAGGATACCCGGCCCCGTGTTAAACCCTGTTCTTTCTCGTGCGGCACTGTTGCTTTTTTGGGCCGGTGCATCGATGGCACAGACCAATATCGATCTGGGCGGTATGCAGGTTGACACATCCGCCGCCATTGAGGTGACAGCCGACAGTCTTGCCGTTGACCAAGACACCGGATCGGCTGTCTTTCGGGGGAATGTCATCATCGGACAAGGTGATCTGCGCCTGTCGGCAGGCACGGTAGAAGTGATTTATGTCACCGAAAGCAACGAGATCGCGCGTTTGATGGCTGACGGCGGCGTGACATTCGTAACCGCCACCGAGGCTGCCGAGGCGCAAAGTGCCCAATACGACATTGAAACAGGATTGCTGACCTTGACTGGTGATGTCCTGCTGACCCAGGGCCCAAGTGCGATTTCCGCCGAGACGATGATCATCAACGTGACCGATGGAACCGCATCGATGACCGGGCGCGTGCGCACCGTGCTACAACAAGGCGAGAATTAATGGAGAAGACCCCCAACCTCAGCGTACAGGACGGCGATGTGGGTCTGCAGGTTATCGGCCTGCGCAAAAGCTATCGCAAACGGCCAGTGATCCGTGATGTCAGCATCGCCCTTGGACGCGGAGAGGTTGTGGCGCTTTTGGGTCCAAACGGATCCGGCAAGACGACCTGCTTTTACGCCATCGCCGGTCTGGTAAGTGCCGAAGGCGGCAAGGTGATCATCGACGGTCGCGAGGTAACGACGCTGCCCATGTATCGCCGCGCCAAACTGGGGATTGGATATCTGCCGCAAGAGATGTCGATCTTTCGCGGCATGACCGTTGAAGACAACATCATGGCCATCCTAGAGATCGCGGAAAGCAACAGGCACCGGCGGCGCGAACGGCTTGAGGCGCTTTTGTCGGAATTCTCGATCGAGCATCTGCGCCGTGCCTCAGCGCTTGCACTTTCCGGAGGGGAACGCCGGCGCGTCGAAATCGCGCGCTGTTTGGCAGCAGGGCCAAAATACGTCCTGTTGGATGAACCTTTTGCAGGGGTTGACCCCATCGCAGTTGGCGAAATTCGCCATCTTGTTGCAGACCTGAAGAACCGGGGCATTGGCGTTCTGATCACCGATCACAACGTGCAGGAAACACTGCAAATCGTTGACCGCGCCTATATCCTGCATGACGGCAAAGTCCTGATGAGCGGCACGACAGAAGAGGTCATTCAGGACGAGAATGTCCGCCGGGTATATCTTGGGAACAATTTTCGGGTGAATTGATCAGATGGCGTCATATACCACTGCGTCATTGACAACATGCCCCGATTCATCGCCAAATACCTGTGATGACTGACCCGTTTTCTTTCCCCGTTTTTGTGCTGTTCTGCGATGACGGTGGCGGAGCAAGCAAAGAAGACTCCGGGCGTTATCGTTTTTCAATCAGATGACACGTCTTGCGAAGCGGCCAACAAGGCCACACGTAAAACATGTCTGAACAAAACCTATGGGAGAAACGATGCGGTATCAAATCAGCGGAAAGCAGATCGACATTGGCGCAGCACTTCAGACGCATGTGAAGACTGAACTGGATGGCATTTTAAGCAAATATGCCGGGCGCCCTACCGATGCTCATGTCGTTTTTTCCAAGTCCGGAAACGAATATGTCTGCGAGTCTATTGTGCATCTTTCGACCGGCCTTACTGCGCAGGCAACCGGCAAGGCGCACGAGATCTACGCCGCTTTTGACAGCAGTGGTGAAAAGATGGACAAGCAGCTGCGTCGCTACAAAAGACGCCTCAAAGATCATCATGCCGGACGCTCACAACCTGTTGAACTTTCGGATGCGGGGTCATATATCCTCGAACCGAGGGATGAGTCGGATGAGGCGGCAGAAGACACCGTCAACGCCATGATCGTGGCAGAAACGGAAACGAAAATTCCGGCTCTGTCTGTGGGTGAAGCGGTGATGCAAATGGAAATCGCAAGCGCGCCAGTGCTGGTTTTCCGTAACGAAAAACATAACGGAATAAATGTCGTCTATAGACGTGACGACGGCAACATCGGTTGGATCGACCCACGCAACTCGGGTTGATCCCCCGCGATTTGTGAGAGAACTATCCAATGCAGCTTGGTCAGATTTTACAACAATCAGCGGTCAAGACGATCTCGTCCTGCACGAGCAAAAAGCGTCTTTTCCATGATCTGGGCGAACTTGCAGAGACCAGCTATGGTCTAAACGCGACCGCTGTGATCGAAGCATTGATCGAGCGTGAAGGGCTGGGTCCGACCGGCGTGGGGCAAGGTGTAGCACTACCCCATGCCCGCATTGCGAAGATCGATAAGGTCAAAGGCGTTTTCCTGCGCCTTGAAAAGCCATTGAACTTTAATGCTGTTGATCGGCAGCCCGTTGATCTGGTTTTTGCCTTGATCGCTCCGGAAAATGCAGGTGTTGATCATCTCAAGGCATTGGCACTGGTATCACGCACACTGCGCGATAAATCCATCTGTGCAAAACTGCGCGCCAACAGTGATCCCGCAACCTTGCATACGATCCTGACTGAAATGCAGTCATCGCAGGCAGCTTAGCCCCAGTTTTTAAATCCGAAGATGGTGTAATCACGCTGGTACGCATCGCGTGCGGCATCTTCTACGGTGGCATCGTAAATCGCGGCAAGCCACCCTTCATGGGCGTGGGCGGTTGGTGGCACATCAGCCTGCGTCTTGATCCCGATCTGCGTGGCCAGTGCCGGCAGATCGCTTTGTAGTCGGTCTTCGCGCAGAATTGCGTCAGGCAGCATAAACTGCGCAAACCCCTGCAACAATGTGAACTGCCCTGCCCAGGACGGATCAACCCGGATGCTGGTCTGGGCTGAAAGGTTATTCCGCAGAAACTTCAGGAATGCAATAAATGCAGTCCTATGGGCTGCCACATCATATCCGGTCGGTTTTGCCAAATCAGGTGCTGCATTCGGGATCGGCAGTTTATGTACCTTGCGCAAAGTCGCCCGAATTTGTCCGAAACTGCCAGGCCCATCCAGCAGTATGCGATCGCAAAAGGCGGCATGCGCCCGGGCAACCGGATGCCGCAAGACGGCAAATGAACGATGTGGGATGTGGTTCTGTTGCCATCCCCGCAGCGTCTTTTGCGAAAACCCGACCTGCAGATTATCCGTTGATACACCATCCAGACCCGCCAGCCATTGCGCCACGGCGATGTCGGGTCCGGACCGCAGCGGCATATGGATCAAACCACTTTTTGCGGCCGCCACATAGGTCGGTATCGCGGGTCCGCGGCGGGGTTCGAAATGCGGCGTCCGCCCAAGATCAAATCGGTCAAGCGCGCGGAGTGCATCCTGCATCGCGTCATAATTTGCCACACGGGTTTTCAGCGGTTCCGGATTTTGCTTTTTCAGCTTCTTGTTCAGGTTGGACAATCGCGCCGGGACACCCAGATACGCCGCCAATCCGTTCAGAACGTCCACATCGCGCAGATCATCGTAGCCCAGATAGAATGCTGTTTGACCGGCCCGCTGCAGCGCCTGAAGTACCCTGATCTGAAAGGACTGAAGTTTTTCAAGATGTGCCTCAAACGCAGGGGCATCAAAGGTAATCGGCGCAGATTTCGCATGTGTTGCGTTGGTCAGTTTCCACTGGCCCGTGGCTTGTGCGACTTTCCAACTGACAAAGCTATCAACGGGATTGCGGGTCAATATGATCTTTGCGCAGCGCGGATCATCAAGACACGCGCTTAGCACGCGCGGATCATGGTCATGGAAATAGCGAAAGCCGCAAAGACCGTCATGCGCCTTGATCCGTGCGACAACCGCAAACGGGTCCTGTTCACGATCTTCCAGCGTCGTGTCCAGAATACGCTCTGTCTTGGGGTATCCGATGAACGCGGGGTTAAACAGTTCTCCGAAACAATGAACACCCTCAAGATCGTTCAGGTTCGCCTCAAGAAAATTGGAGCCTGTGCGCATTTCAGCCAGCACAATGAAATAGTCAAAATCTGTCATTTACGGCCGATGACATAAGGTTTGGGTGCCGCCTGACGCCGGGCTGGGATTGCAGGTTTGTCGCTTAACTGACCCGTCAAAAACGGATGCATCCCCTGGTTCTTGAGATCCTGCAGAAAGGCTGGCAATCCCGCGATATTTGCCATTTCAGGCAGTTCGGTCACCGCACTGCCCCGGTGGCCCGCGATTTCGTCAATAATCGCCTGCAACACGTCTGTTGGCGCCTCGACGAATTCCGCCAGTGTCATGATCTGGATGCGTGCCCTTGCATGCGATGATCGTAGCACATTCAGAAATTTATGTTCGATCCCTTGCAGGCGCGCAGCCTCGGCGCGGACCTCGCTCGCTGACCGTCGAGAAAGGAACAACGGCACAGCCCAGGCGCCGGAAATGACCCAAATACGCGCTTGGGTATCCTTGGCGAGCATCCAGCGAATGTCCTGAGCATCTGCCGGACCAAATTGAAAGCACTGATGCGTTTCCCGCCCGTTCCAGATCAAATTGGTCAGAAACATCCGAGCGTTGTAATCCCTTAACCGCGCGCTATCGGACAATCCGCCCCGGTCGATAGTATCGCCACTGGCAAAATGCACCCTGTCGCGCGCAAAAAGATGGCCGTGCACCTGTGCCTCCGTCCGTTTTGCCAGCCAGGTGGCAAAATCAGGAAACACATCGTCAAAGCCCTGAAAAACCGAATAAGGTGCCGCAGCCAGCCCGTTTTCGCGATCCCGGTTCGGAAAACGGCTTTGCATGAATAGCCCATGCCGCCCGCGCAAGCGCCGGTCAACGGCGCTGGCAAAAATACGGTCTATCGTGGCGGTGTTAGGTTCCTGATTTGGCAGAAACTCGGTCGTTTGGCGTGGAAAGGATTGGTAAAGACCTTCGGCATGTGGCCAGGCCTTGCGCGCGACAAAACAGCCGGATCGCATCAGCAGCGCGGTGTGGTCGTCGTAAAAGATATGCGGTTTGCCCTGAAAATCGAACTTGGCCAATGTCAACGATCGGCTTTCAATCCGGGTGGCATGCACGCGGACCAGCGTTTGATAATAGCTTTCATCAGGGATCCAGACCAACTTGAAAAAGCGGTCGTAAATGCCGCGTTTCGGATCGTCCAAAATTGCCCGTAATGTCTGCCGGGTCAGGCACCACCATTGCGATCCCATATGCGGCACCAGCCCCTCGGGCATCTTGCGCCTGTAGCGTAGCAACTGCTGCAGCTTCACAAAGCGATCAAACAGCCAGCGCTGCTTTTTCCACGAGAATGGGAACATCAGTGTAAAGCGTTCGCGATCAAGCCCCCCCACCGGCCAAGGCACATCAGCGGTTGTTGCGCTTTCGATGAAATCAGTATCGGGATGCGCCTTCAGGTAATCGGCCAGTTCCGTAACCGGACGCAGTGGCAAACAGGCACCGGACGCAAGATAGACGTGCCGCACATCCGGAAAACTATCCAGCAGAAGCGTGGCCGCGGTTTGCGACGCGGCAACCAGCCCCCAACCGCCCCATTCACAGCGATGCCTTTGGCAAAACAGTACGTTTTCAAGATCACCAAGCGCCTGCTTGAATACATCATAGGCTGGTTGATCAACCTTTGCATCGACATGCACAACAACCGGGCATCCACCATAGACCCAATGCCGCACCATTTGTTCCGCCCGATCAAACGCCGTGTGGACCAACATGACGACACCAAAGCTCATGCCCAGTTTCCCTTGGACATCAGACCAAGCATCTCAAGCTGGCGCCAGTTGATATATTGCTCGCTCCACTGGGACCACAACGTGGGATCGGCACCGTGCCGTTCGGCATATGATTGGTATTCCTGGCCCTTCTGATAATGCTCTGCGCGTGCGGCCTCTTGCGAAGCGCGTTCGTTGAAAGTGTTCAGAAACTTTGCGTGCAGCAAGATGCCCGAGGTCTTTTCCCCCCCGCTTTGATCGTAGACCAGGTTCAGACCACGTGGCAGCAACATATGCGTGGAACTGACATAGGCGTAAGGCTTGCGCCACTTCACAAACGGGATCTTGTTCAACGCGGGTGCCTTTTTCGGCTTTTCCGCAAAAAAGACACGCGCGCGCGGACCGCCCTGGATCCAAAGATTCCTGAGCAATTTATTGCGCGTCATGATGTAATTTCCGGCGTCAAACCAGTTCGCAACCTCCAGCGGATCCTGGCCCCGGGAATAAACCGCGCCGCTGACCGGGCCCTTGGGGTACATATCCAGCAGCATTGCGCCAAATGATCGGACTTCGCAGGCGTCCAGCCAATCGGCCAACGCGCGGATGGGGCGTGTATCGCAGAATGGATAAACAAAGAATTCGTCCACATCGACCGTTAGCGCCCAATGTCCGTCGGCATATTTGCCTTGCAGATATGTCAGCCAATCCACCCCGTAACGCGCATCACCATACCCTGCCTTTGTGCTCCATAAAGACACATCCGGCTGATTGGCCAGATACGCTGCGCCACCGTCATTGCTGTCGTTATCGACAAGGATAAAATGATCGACGCCAAGATTTCGATAGTAACTCAGGAAATACGGCAGGCGTACATCTTCATTGCGCAATGTGCAAAATAGCAAGATATCATTTGCTGCTATTTGACTTGTCCGGTTGGCCACCGGCGTCAATTCACGGGACTTCAGACGCGCGCGCGCTTTCCAGCGCTTGCGCTGCCATCGCATCCGATATGATGTCACTATACCCAATTCAGCACATATCCCGGTAGTTGAGCATGGTCATATCAGACCCAACGTCCTTTTGACATCAACCCTAATCTGGTCAATTGCGCAGGTCCTTCATAGCGGGTGGATGTTGGACACCACAAATCCGGGCTTTCCGTCAGCCGCTGATGATAGGTCTGATACAGATCACTATTCTCAAAGTGTTGCCGGCGCGTTAGCTCTTCTGCTGATTTCGCGGCAATGTTGGGCAGGAACTTGGTGTGCAACAAGACACCTGTCGTCTTGGCATCACTGTCCGGGTCGAATACCTGGTTCAACTTGCGTGGCAACATTTGATGTGTCGAGCTGACATAGACGTGCCGCCAATGCCAGCGCACAAGGGGTGTCTTGCTTAACGTCGGGGCCTTGTGCGGCTCAGCTGCAAAGAAGACCCGTTCCCGTACGCCCCCTTGAGTCCACAAGTTATCGTAAACAGGATGTGGCCTTTGGCGATAATTGGCAGCATCAAACCAGGCAAGCAGCTTTGTCGGATCATCCCCGGGGTGATGGTCATGCTGGTCAAGCGGCCCCTTGGGATACATGTCCAGCATCAGCGCCCCGAACGACCTTGCGCCTTGCCCGTCCAACCAGTTGGTCAGCGCATGCAAATCCCGTTGTTCGCAATGCGGATAGATCAGCAGCTCATCTGCATCGACGGTCAGGCACCAGTGCCCATGCCCATAAGTCCATTGTAACCAACCCAGCCAATCCATCCCGAAACGGGATAACCGATAGCTTTGTGATGTTTTCCAAAGCGACACATCAGGCTGCGCGGCCAAGAACGCCGCCGTCCCGTCGTCACTGTCGTTATCGACGAACAAAAAATGCGATACGCCCAACTTGCGATAATGCGCCAGGAAGAACGGCAGACGCAGCATTTCATTACGCACTGTAGAGAAGCACAGGATCGCGCCCGGTCGAATGACCGTTGTCCGGTCACAGACCGGCGTGATCTGCCGACGCTTTCGCCAAATTCGGAACAGCAACCGCCGCCGTTTCCATCGCATCCGGTACGCAAAGACAGCCGCAGATACCGGACCACGATGGATGGCCGTCATACGCGGTCCTTACTGTGCCGCGTGACGTGTTGCATGCAGTTGCGCCAGATAATCCGACAATTCATCCCGCAGATCATCGCGGGCAAGCGCGAAAGCCACTGTGGCCTGGAGGAATCCAGCCTTTGATCCACAATCAAAGCGCTGCCCTTCAAAGCGGTAGCCGTATACGTTGCGACCGGCAGTGATTTCATGCGCAATTGCATCGGTCAGTTGGTATTCACCACCGGCACCACGCCCCAGATGATCAAAGTTGCACAAAACATTCGGGTTCAGGATATAGCGTCCGATCACGGCCAGGTTCGATGGTGCTTTGCCCTTGGCCGGTTTTTCAACCATGGCGTTGACTTTCATCACTGCGCTGTCCTGACTTTCGACATCCAGAACGCCGTAGGATGATATCTTGTCCGGGGCGACCTCCATCGTGGCAACCATGGCACCGCCGGTTTCTTCATAGGCTTCAACCATCTGCTGCAAACACGGCTTTTCAGCCGCGATGACATCGTCGGGCAGTATGACCGCGAAGGGTTCATTCCCGATCAGCTTGCGCGCGCAGGACACAGCATGACCCAGACCCAATGGCTTGTGTTGGCGCAGATAGGCGATGGTGCCGCTGTCCATATTTGTGTTTTGCAGAATCTCGAGCAGCTCATGCTTGCCGGATGCTTTTAATGAAGCCTCCAGATCAGGCGCATGGTCGAAATAATCCTCAAGCGCGGATTTCCCGCGCGATGTCACGAAAATGAAGTCTTCGATGCCCGCCGCGCGCGCCTCGTCAATCGCATACTGAATCAGCGGGCGATCAACGAGTGTCATGATCTCCTTTGGCACTGACTTGGTCGCAGGAAGGAACCGTGTGCCCAAACCGGCCACGGGGAAAATCGCTTTTGTAACTCTCTTATGCATTGCAATACCTTTCCTAGGATAATGCCGGGCGGTGTAGCGATTTATCACGACCATATTAAGTCAAAAATGATAAATAATTTAAGGCAATTAGACTTTTCTGGCCGCGTTTCGGGCAAATCAGCGTCAGGCGAGCCCCATCTGTGCCAACATGGATTCGATTTTGGGTACATCTTCTGGGTTGTTCAATTCCCAGAACTGCCGCCCCTTCGCATCCACTTCGACACATAGTAACGCAGTACTGCGTTCGAGGAAACGCAATTGTTCAAGGCCTTCCAGCTTTTCCAAGGGGCCAGCGGCCCAAGTGGGATATGCGGCCAGTGCTGCGGGCCGATAGGCATACACACCGACATGATGGAACACGGGCGTTTCATCGCCATCGGCAAATGTCCTGCCGGTGAAGGGAATCACTTCTTTTGAGAAATAAAGCGCATTGTGATCAGCGCCAAAGACGGCCGTCGTACCGCCCACACGCCCGGCCCGACGATCAGCCAGTAGATCGTTCAGCATCGCGCCATCGGTGCGCAACACTGGCGTTGCCACATCTGCCTCTGGATGCGACCTGAGCCCGGCAACAAGTTCCGAGATGAACCATGCCGGCGTAAGCGGCGCATCGCCTTGCAGATTGACGACAATATCATAGCCACCGCCCAACACGTCCACCGCCTCGGCGCAGCGTTCGGTCCCGTTTTGACATGTTGTTGAGGTCATGACGACGTCGGCCCCAAATGCCTGTGCAGCCTTGGCAACACGGTCGTCATCTGTTGCAACGACCACCCTGTCAACGCCATCAACCTGCATGGCGGCATCCCATGACCGACGGATCAGGCTTTTGGCCTCTCCGGTGGCGCCACGCAGTTCGACCAGCGGCTTGCCGGGATAACGGGTTGAGGCATAGCGCGCCGGAATCACGATCAGAACGGGCATCAGATCTTCTCCAATACAACGCCGGGGGCCAAGGCGATAAAGAACGGATTTTCAAAACCCGCTTTGCCGTAACGCAACGGCGTATGATCATCAAAGCGCACAACATCACCGCCGGCGCCGGCCAACACGGCATGGCCCGCAGCAGTGTCCCACTCCATCGTGCGTCCCAGACGGGGGTACAGGTCCGCCTCGCCCGTTGCGACCAGACAGAATTTCAACGACGATCCGGCGCTTTTCATATCCGCGACCCGGTAGCGGCCGATATAGTCGTCGGTTGCCTGATCCCGATGCGATTTGGACGCCACAACCATCAGGGCGTCATTGTCAGGTTGCGAAACACGCAACACTTTGGTCGGCCCGACCTGGGTTTTGTCAAACAAGCCGGTTTCCTCGACGGATTGACCGTCGGCATCCGTGAAAAACATTCGCCCGATGGCAGGCGCGTAAACGACGCCACGGACCGGTATTCCGCTTTCGACATAGGCGATGTTGACCGTAAACTCGCCCCGGCGCTTGATGAACTCTTTCGTGCCATCCAGCGGATCAACAATCAGGAATGTCTGCACATCCTGGCCATGCGATGCGGCTTGCTCTTCCGTCACCAAGGGCACATCGGGGAAGGCTTCGCGCAAGCCTGCACTGATGATGGCATCCGCGGCCTCATCCGCGGCGGTAACGGGGCTATCATCGCCTTTGGCACGGATATCCAGATCATCGGTGTTATAGATTTCCATGATCTTGTCGCCCGCACGTAAAGCCAGGGCGCGCATCCAGCGCGTCAGCTTGTCATACTCCATCCCCACAGCCCCTATGATTGTTTTTGCGCGATGATACCCTTATGCTGTGCCATCAATCGATCAGCAAGGATGGGATGCAATACTGTCTCTGGCAAAAGGCAACCATTCTCAGGACGTTAGAACCCGCATGTTCGAACCCAAAACAGTGAATTCAAATCGCCAGAGCTTTTGGAGCATGGTGGAAGTGATCTATCACTCTATCGTGCGCAAGGTGCGGCAGGGACACCGTAACGCGGTCGTTGGGATCGCACTCGACATCATGCGAAGCTTGGTGATGGTGATGGCGTTCTTGTTCATGTTTCTGGTGTTGGGATTGCGCAGTTCACCGATCCGCGGCGATTTTCTGCTTTTCATCATGACAGGCATCTTCGTCTACATGACGCATATCAAGGCACTGACAGCGGTCGCCGGGGCCGACGGGCCGGCGTCGCCGATGATGAAACATGCGCCCATGAATACGTTCGTCGCGATCATATCATCTGCCGTGTCAGCGCTTTATACACAGATTTTCGCCTTGGGCACGCTACTGCTTTTCTACCATATCCTTGTCACGCCCATTTCAATCTACGAACCCGCCAACGCATTGCTGATGCTATTGCTGGCGTGGTTTTCCGGGCTGGCGGTCGGCACGGTCTTTCTTGCACTGACGCCGTGGATCCCCGATTTTGCCGGGCTTTTGCGAACCTTCTATGTGCGGATCAATATGATTGCCTCTGGCAAGATGTTTGTCGTGAATACGCTGCCGGCAACAATGATTGCGCTTTTTGACTGGAACCCGCTGTTCCACATCATTGACCAATTGCGGGGTTTTGTCTTTTTACACTACAACCCGTTCGTTACGTCGGTCACCTATCCGATTTATGTATCACTCGTCGTGCTGATGATTGGGATGCTGGGTGAATTCTTTACCCGGCGCAGCATGTCGCTTAGCTGGACTGCAGGACGTTAACTTAGGTTAATGAATGTGACCGTTGATGGTACCATGCCAGCCTGCGATATTTCTTTGTTTTACTGGCGACCCGACGCTTGCAGCCCCCAAAACCCGTCCCTATATACGCTAAGATCGAAGTTTCGGGATCAGCCTTGAAACTGACTCATGTAACTGGCGCGGGTGCCGAAACGGGTTCGCGCCGCTCAAACCGCCTGAAGTAGAGGGATTTGAAAAATGGCTAAAGTTATTGGTATCGACCTGGGAACCACCAACTCCTGTATCGCCATCATGGATGGCTCAAAACCACGTGTAATTGAAAATGCCGAAGGTGCGCGCACAACGCCATCTATCGTTGCTTTCACTGATGACGAACGCCTTGTTGGCCAGCCGGCCAAACGTCAGGCCGTCACAAACCCCGAGAATACAATCTTTGCAGTCAAACGTCTGATCGGTCGTCGGTTCGACGACAAGGACCTGGCCAAAGAAAAGAAGAACATGCCTTTCTCTATCGTCGATGGCGGTAACGGTGACGCATGGGTCGAGGCCAAGGGTGAGAAATACTCTCCCAGCCAGATCTCTGCCTTCATTCTTGGCAAGATGAAAGAAACCGCCGAGACCTATCTTGGCGAAGACGTGACACAGGCCGTGATCACCGTGCCTGCGTATTTCAACGATGCGCAGCGTCAGGCGACCAAAGACGCCGGCAAGATTGCGGGCCTTGAGGTCTTGCGGATCATCAACGAACCGACTGCAGCCGCGCTGGCCTACGGCCTCGACAAGAAAGACAGCAAAACCATCGCCGTTTATGACCTTGGTGGTGGTACATTCGACGTGACCATCCTGGAAATCGACGACGGGCTGTTCGAAGTTAAATCCACCAACGGGGATACGTTCCTGGGTGGTGAAGACTTTGACATGCGCATCGTCAACTATCTGGCTGACGAGTTTAAGAAAGAGAACTCTGTCGACCTGACCAAGGACAAGATGGCGCTGCAGCGCCTGAAAGAAGCGGCTGAAAAGGCGAAGATCGAACTGTCCTCGTCCTCCAGCACCGAAATCAACCAGCCGTTTATCTCTATGGGATCAAACGGTCAGCCGCTGCACATGGTCATGAAGCTGACCCGTGCAAAGCTGGAAAGCCTGGTTTCCGACTTGATCAAGCAATCGATCAAACCATGCAAAGACGCCATCAAGGACGCGGGCCTGTCGGTCAGCGATATTGATGAGGTCGTTCTGGTCGGTGGTATGACCCGTATGCCGAAGGTGAAGGAAGAAGTTGCCAAATTCTTTGGCAAGGAAGCCCACCAAGGTGTGAACCCTGACGAAGTGGTGGCCATGGGCGCCGCCATTCAGGCCGGTGTTCTGCAGGGAGACGTGAAAGACGTTGTTCTTCTGGACGTGACGCCACTGTCGTTGGGTATCGAAACGCTGGGTGGTGTCTTTACCCGTCTGATCGACCGAAACACGACAATCCCGACCAAGAAGTCGCAAGTCTTCTCGACCGCCGAAGACAACCAGAACGCCGTGACGCTGCGCGTGTTCCAGGGTGAGCGCGAGATGGCAGCCGACAACAAGATGCTTGGTCAGTTCAACTTGGAAGATATCCCACCGGCCCCACGCGGCATGCCGCAGATCGAAGTGACCTTTGACATCGATGCCAACGGCATCGTTGAGGTCGGCGCCAAGGATAAAGGCACCGGCAAGGAACAGAAGATCACGATCCAAGCCTCTGGCGGTCTGTCAGACGAGGATATCGAAGCAATGGTCAAGGACGCCGAGGCGAATGCCGAGGCCGACAAGGAACGCCGTGAACTGGTCGATGCGAAAAACCAGGCGGAAAGCCTCATCCATTCGACCGAAAAGTCGATGGAAGAGCATGCCGACAAGGTTGATCCAACGACAATCGAAGCGATCGAACTGGCCATTGCCGCGCTCAAGGATGATCTGGAAGCCGATGATGCGAAGGCCGACAAGATCAAGTCGGGCATCCAGAACGTGACCGAAGCGGCCATGAAGCTGGGTGAAGCCATCTACAAGGCGCAGCAAGAGGCCGAAGGCGAAGCAGAGCCAGAAGCGAAAGCTGCCGATGACGACATCCTTGATGCCGACTTCGAAGACCTGGGCGACGACAAGCGTGACAACTAAGGCTGCACGCCGTTAAGGAAAACGGACCGGCCCTGCCTAAGGGTCGGTCTTTTCCATTCCCGAGGGGAAAAGTATCATGGCAAAACGTGACTATTACGAAGTTTTGGGTGTCGCCAAAGGTGCTGACGCAGCGGCGATCAAAAAGGCCTATCGCCAAAAGGCGAAAGAGCTGCACCCGGATCGCAATTCCGACAACCCGAATGCCGAAGCCCAGTTCAAAGAGGCGAACGAGGCTTACGAGGTTCTGAAAGACGAAAACAAGAAAGCGGCCTATGACCGCTACGGTCACGCCGCTTTTGAAAACGGCATGGGCGGCGGTGGCGCGCGCGGACAACAGGGTGACTTTGCCAGTGCGTTTTCAGACGTGTTCGATGACCTGTTTGGCGATTTCATGGGCGGCGGCCGCGGTGGCGGCAGGCGTAGCGGCGCGCAACGCGGTAACGATCTGCGCTACAACCTGCGGATCAACCTCGAAGATGCCTTTGCAGGATTGCAAAAGACGATCACCGTTCCCACGGCGGTTGGCTGCGGGTCCTGCAACGGCACGGGCGCCGAGGGTGGATCAGAGCCGCAAACATGCCCTACATGCTCTGGCATGGGTAAAGTGCGTGCACAGCAGGGCTTCTTTACGGTCGAACGCACCTGCCCGACATGTTCTGGCATGGGACAGACAATCAAGAATCCTTGCAAGACGTGTCACGGGCAGGGCCGGGTCGAAAAGGAAAAATCGCTGTCCGTCAACATCCCGGCCGGTGTCGAAACCGGAACGCGCATCAGACTCGCCGGTGAGGGTGAGGCTGGCATGCGTGGCGGTCCGACAGGCGATCTTTACATCTTTATTGAGGTGAAGGATCACGCGCTCTTTGAACGTGAGAACACGAACCTTTTCTGCCGCGTACCCGTATCGATCGCCACCGCTGCCTTGGGTGGTGAGATTGAGGTGCCAACCATTGATGGCGGCCGAAGCCGCGTCAAAGTACCCGAAGGGTCGCAATCGGGTCGCCAGATGCGCCTGCGCGGCAAGGGTATGCCAGCACTGCGTGGCGGGACCACTGGCGATATGTTCATCGAACTGGCGGTGGAAACACCTGTCAAACTAACGGCGCGGCAGCGCGAAATCCTGCGAGAGTTCGATAAACTGAGTGAGGAAAACAATCCCCAAGGGTCGAGTTTCTTCGCGTCGGTCAAAAGCTTTTGGGACTCGATGAAAAGCTAGCGTTAACCGGGCGGTAACTAAAGCAAGCGCAAGCTGGGGCCATGTCTCAGTTTGCCGAAATGCGAAATCTGTTTGCCGATCTGGACGATGTGACCAGTGTGGCGACGCTACCGACGGGCCGAACGCCATCCTACATCCGCGACCACCGTAAACGGCTGCGTGAACGATTCCTGAATGGCGGGGCGAATGCTGTTCCAGACTATGAACTACTGGAACTGGTCCTGTTTCGCGCAATCCCCCGACGGGATGTAAAGCCACTTGCCCGCACACTGATCGATACGTTCGGCGACTTTAACCGGGTGCTTTCGGCACCCATCGCCCAATTGCATCAGGTCGACGGGGTTGGCGACGCTGTCGCTATCGAGTTGAAAATCGTCGAAGCCGCAGCGCACAGGCTGGCCCGGGCCAAGGTCATGCAGCGGCATGTTGTGTCAAGTTGGGATGCTTTGCTGGATTACTGCCACACCACCATGGCCCATCGTGCGACCGAACAATTTCGCATCCTGTTTCTTGACACCAAGAACGCCGTGATTGCAGATGAAGAACAGGCCAAGGGCACCGTCGACCATGTCCCCGTTTATCCGCGCGAGGTCGTAAAACGGGCTTTGGAGCTTAATGCGGCATCGCTCATTCTGGTACATAACCATCCGTCAGGTGATCCGACACCATCGGATGCCGATGTTATCATGACCAAGAAAATCGTCGCCGTCGCAACGGCGCTGGGCATCACAGTCCATGATCATCTGATCATCGGCAAATCGTGTGAACTCAGCTTTCGGGCACAGGGGCTATTCGACGATTAGCGCCAGGCGACAGTCAGATCCTTGAACTGATCCTGCAATACAACGACCTGACCCACCGCTTCACAGCTTGGCAGGCCGGCGCTGATTTTACGCGTAGCCAGCGGGCCGCCCATCGCCGTCTGGATTGTCACTGTGTCAACCTCTCGGCCGCAGTTCGCCTCGTTTACTGCCACGCTTAATTGAAGAACGGTTGACGAAGCTGATCGGTCATGACCGGCCGGATAGGTGTAAACCTCGGCCAGACGCGGGGTATCGGCATCACTTGTGCCCAAACGCATCACGAAACCCTGCTCTCCGGCCACCGCATCTTCCGCTGAATGCATCGACGCCGACCAGACGTGACCTGGATCACCAATCTCTGCACCCGCCTCAAGCGCATGTAGCTGTAGATTGTATTGACCATCCCACTGCAGAATAGACCGGTCATAAATGCGCACATCTGGCACATCGATTGTAACGCTGGCATGTTCAACGTTGCCAAAAAGGGCGGTAAACCTTGCATCAACCGCGAGTGCGGGAACCACCATCGATGCGACCCCATCTTCGTCAGTACGCGACGTGAACTGCAGCGCCTCGTGACGCAGCATGAAATCGGTATCCTGATGACAAGGGGCGACAAGGTAAAGCGATACCAGTGCTGCCTCTTCCGGCGCTGCTGTCAGCGTCGCGGTACAACCGGCAACAGGCGTCGCCAGAATCGTACCCATCTGCGGAACGGCAAATTCGGCATAGACCACGTCGACAGGAAGAACCCTCCGACTATTCACAGCATGATCAATGGGGGTCGTCACTATGTTTGGGACACCAAAAACGGCATCACCATTTTCGTTCTTCGGAAGAATCATCACACGAACGGCTTTTAGATCACGTTCTTGATTTACCACAACCGGAGCGGAGCCTTCGCCCTGCCCGGCTTGCATAATGAAACCGACGCCGAAGGCGACAGAAAGCGTCATTGCAGCCGATTTGATGGTACCGATACGCGACATCCCCAGCTCCGTTGCGTGTCCAATGTGAACGAACGTGGCCAAAAACGTTGGCCGTAGCAGGACAGAGAAAAGACTTTAGCGTGTCTCGATCATGACATCAATTAGGCAAGACGTCCGTGACAGTGTTTGAATTTCTTGCCAGACCCGCACGGACAGGGATCGTTGCGACCCGGCCTGCCCCATGTTTCGGGATCATTTTCGTCAAACCCCTCAATAGCCTCGCCGGGTGCGGCGGCTTGCGAAGACGGTATGCTTGTCGCTGCGGCAGATGCAGCCGCTGCGGCAGCTTGCTGTTGCCGGATCTGGGCAATCATCTGTTCCTGCTCTTCTTTCGACATCGGGCGGATCTGTGACAGCTTCTTGGTCACGTCAGACCGCAAACTGTCCAGCAGCCGTTCAAACAACAGGAACCCTTCGGTCTTGTATTCATTCAACGGGTCGCGCTGCGCGTAACCTCGGAACCCGACCACGGACCGAAGGTGTTCAAGCGTCAGCAGATGCTCGCGCCATTTCGCGTCAATCGCCTGCAGCAAAAGCTGCTTTTCCACACTGCGCATGGTCTGATCGCCAAAGGCTTCGGCCTTTTCCTGCATGAATTGATCGGCGGCTTCTTCCAGCCGTTCGCGGATGTCGTCGTCATCAACACCTTCTTCGGAAGCCCAGTCCACAACGGGCAGATCAAGCCCCAGAATATCCTTTACGTCCTCCTGCAGCGCCACGGTATCCCATTGATCTGCATAGCTTTTCGGCGGCATGTATTGATCGACAAGATCATCGATAACCTGATCGCGCATGTCTTTGACAATCTCGGACAAGTCCTGCGCTTCCATGATGTCGCGACGTTGCGAGAAGATGACTTTTCGCTGGTCGTTCATAACATCGTCGAACTTCAGAAGCTGCTTACGAATGTCAAAGTTGCGACCCTCGACCTTGGCCTGCGCGCGCTCCAAGGACTTGTTGACCCAAGGATGAACAATCGCTTCACCCTCTTTCATACCAAGACCGGACAGTACTTTTTCCAGACGCTCCGACCCAAAGATGCGCATCAGGTCGTCTTCCAATGACAGGAAGAAGGCAGACCGGCCCGGGTCGCCCTGACGGCCCGAACGGCCGCGCAGCTGGTTGTCGATCCGGCGGCTTTCATGACGTTCAGTGGCCAGCACGAACAAGCCGCCGGCCGCTTTCACCTTTTCCTTCTCATCGGCTATCTCGGCACTGATCTTTTCACGCAATGCCTCCGGATCAGCCTCTGGATCCTCGGCCATTGCCTGCAGCACGCGCATCTCAACGTTACCGCCCAGCTGAATGTCGGTCCCGCGACCAGCCATGTTTGTGGCGATTGTGACGGCATTCAGTTTCCCGGCATCGGCGATGATTTGTGCCTCTTGCTCGTGCTGGCGGGCGTTCAACACGTTGAAGGTGATTCCCTCAGCCCGCAGTAATTCAGCAAGGTATTCCGATTTCTCAATCGACGTCGTCCCAACAAGGATCGGCTGCCCGGTGGCATGCGCATCTTTGATCTCGGCCACGATACCTTCAAATTTCTCTTTTGCCGTGCGGTAGACCTGATCGTCTTCATCAAGACGCGCCACAGGGCGGTTCGTCGGCACCTCGACAACGCCAAGGCCGTAAATCTCCTGGAACTCGTCTGCCTCGGTTGCGGCTGTCCCGGTCATACCGGACAGTTTGTCGTAAAGCCGGAAATAATTCTGGAACGTCACAGAGGCCAGCGTGACGTTTTCGGGTTTTATCGAAACACCCTCTTTCGCCTCAATCGCCTGATGCAGACCATCGGACAAGCGGCGTCCGACCATCATGCGGCCGGTGAATTCGTCGATAAGCACAACTTCATCATCACGAACGATGTAGTCCTTATCGCGGGTATAAAGCTTGTGCGCACGCAAGGCCTGATTGACGTGATGGACCAGTGTCGTGCTTTCAGGGTCATAAAGCGTTTGACCTTCAGGCAACAGCTCCGCCTCTGCCAGCTTTTGCTCCAGATAATCGTTGCCCTCGTCTGTGAATGTCACCTGCCGGGTCTTTTCATCCAGGTCAAAATGCTCTTCCGCGATGTCTGGGACGATCTTGTCAATGGTTGCATACATCTCGCTGCGGTCCTGCGCGGGGCCAGAGATGATAAGCGGTGTCCGTGCCTCGTCGATCAGAATACTATCGACCTCGTCCACAATCGCAAAATTATGGTCACGCTGATACATCTGGCTCAACTCGGATTTCATGTTGTCGCGCAGATAATCAAAACCCAGCTCATTGTTGGTGGCGTAGGTCACGTCACAGGCGTAGGCGGCTTTCTTCTCATCATCAGGCTGCTGGGGAACAACAACACCTGTGGTCATGCCAAGGGCGCCATACACATTGCTCATCCACTCAGCATCGCGGCGCGCCAGATAATCGTTCACGGTAACGATATGTACGCCCTTGCCGGTCAGTGCATTCAGATAAGCCGGGAATGTCGCCACAAGGGTTTTCCCTTCGCCGGTTTTCATCTCCGAGATATTGCCCTGATGCAGGAAAATTCCGCCCATCAACTGCGTATCAAAGGCGCGCAGGCCCAGCGCGCGTTTTGCAGCCTCACGGCAATTGGCAAAGGCTTCGGGCAGTAGCGCATCCAGGCTTTCGCCTTTCATTGCGCGCATCGCCAGGTCTTCGGTTTTCTGTTTGATGTCCTCGTCAGACAACGCCTCAAACTCAGGCTCCAAGGCATTGATCTGATCAACAATTGGACGGACGGCTTTGACTTTTCGGTCATTCGCGCTGCCAAAAACCTTTTTGGCGATCGTTCCGATACCCAGCATATTCACTCCGGCGGTGCATATCGCACCTGTCTGACATCTATTTGAGAGGAGGTCGCTTGTAGGCCTGTGACAGGCCACATAGAAAGGGCCAGGAATACATAGCGTTTCGGCCTCCTCAAGGCATTCATGGGATGTAAGGGGCCGGTTCTACAGTGTCAACGCTACGCATCTGCGTGGCCAATCAAGGGATCGTTTTATGTTGAAACATGTCACATTTCTGGGTGCTGCCGCGGCTGCAATCATGACCACCACCGCTGGCTTCGCACAGGATGTCACGGCCGATACAGTTGTTGCCAAGGTAGGTGATACCGAAATCACCATGGGCGAGGTGATTATCGCCCGCACCGAACTGCCCCCGCAATATGCGCAATTTCCGAACGAGGTCCTGTTCAATGGTCTGGTTGATCAATTGATCCAGCAGCAACTGCTGGCCGATGCGGCGGAAGAGGTACCAGCGCGCATTGAATACACCCTTTTGAACGAACGACGCGCACTGATTGCGGGTGAGGTCATCACTGAAATCGCCGAAACCTCTGTCACAGAAGAACAGATTCAGGCAGCATATGACGAACGCTTTGCCAACACCGAAGAAATCCCGGAGTTTCGGGCGTCACACCTGCTTGTTGAAACCGAAGAAGAAGCCGCAGCCGCCAAGACTCGCATTGATGAGGGGGCGGCATTTGCGGATGTAGCCCGCGATGTCTCAACCGGCCCAACCGGTCCGAATGGCGGCGATCTTGGCTGGTTCGGTGAGGGTGCAATGGTTCCTGAATTCGAACAAGCGATCATATCTCTTGATGTTGGTGGTGTTTCCGAACCATTCGAAACACAATTCGGATGGCATATAGCGACGCTGGTCGAAAAGCGCGTGAAGCCGCAGCCAACGTTAGAAGAGACAAGGCGCCAGTTAACCGCCGAACTGCAAGAGGCCGCTGTGACGGCCAAGCTGGAAGAGCTTGCTGCAGCACAAGAGGTGGTGAAACCTGAAGCAGGCGACTTTGACCCGAACCTGATTGATAACCTCGATCTGTTGGATTGATCCGAAATGAACGTCTCACCATTGGCACCTGCGCGATTTCCTGATTTGCCGGATATTGACGGGGTAACATTTGCGACCGCAGCAGCAGGTGTGAAATACGCCGGGCGGACGGATGTGATGCTGGCATTGCTTGCCCCGGGTAGTGCGGTGGCAGGTGTTTTCACCCGCTCTGCCACCCGGTCGGCACCGGTATTGGATTGTCAGGCAAAGTTGGGCGGTGACCCGTCGCATGGCGCGGCGATCCTCGTCAATTCCGGTAATTCAAATGCGTTTACCGGTAAGAATGGAACGGTGGCAACTGCCGCGCTGACCGCCGCAGTTGCGCAAGTCGCGCAAGTGCCCGAAGGCCGGGTTTTCACCTGCTCTACTGGCGTGATCGGCGAACCGCTTCCCTATGACCGGATCGCAGCACAGTTGCAGGCGCTTTATGATACCCAATCGCCTGGCGGTATCTCTGCCGCTGCCAAGGCCATCATGACGACCGATACGTTTCCTAAGGGTGCAGGTGCGACCGTCGATATTGCCGGTCAAACAGTGCAGATCGCGGGCATCGCAAAAGGGTCTGGCATGATCGCACCAGACATGGCGACGATGCTGGTTTACATCTTTACCGATGCGGTAATTGATCAGGCCGCATTGCAAACCCTGATATCGGACCATACCGCCAAGACGTTCAACTGCATCACGGTCGATAGCGACACCTCTACCTCGGACAGTCTGATCGCGGCCGCAACAGGCGCGTCGGGCGTTGACGTCAGCAACAACGCGGCCTTTTCTGATGCGCTTTACGACGTCATGCGCGACCTGGCCCACCAGGTTGTGCGAGACGGGGAAGGGGCGACCAAATTCGTGACAATCAACGTGACCGGCGCCCAGAACGAGACTGATGCGCACAAGGTCGGCATGGCAATCGCAAATTCACCGCTTGTAAAAACTGCGATCGCCGGTGAAGACGCCAATTGGGGCCGTATTGTCATGGCGGTTGGCAAATCCGGCGCAGCGGCGGACAGGGATACCCTGAGTATCCAGTTCGGCGACATCACGGTGGCCGAAAACGGGTGGCGCGCGCCCAATTATTCAGAGGCCGCAGCAACCGCCTATATGAAAAACGCCGAATTGACGATAGGCGTTGATCTTGGCATCGGGCAGGGGGCCAGCACTGTCTGGACCTGCGATCTGACACATGGCTACATTACGATCAACGCGGATTACCGATCGTGAAGACCGTTCTTGTGTCCGCGGTGGCACTGATTGATTCCGACGGGCGCGTGCTGCTGGCGCAACGACCAGAAGGCAAGTCGATGGCCGGCCTTTGGGAGTTTCCGGGCGGCAAGGTCGAAGGCGAGGAAACACCAGAAGTCGCATTGATCCGCGAGTTGCAAGAGGAGCTGGGCATCGACACATGGGCATCCTGTCTGGCCCCCCTGACGTTCGCCAGCCATTCCTATGATGATTTCCACCTGCTGATGCCCCTTTTTGCCTGCCGAAAATGGGAGGGGACGCCACAATCACGCGAGGGTCAGAGACTTAAATGGGTGCGCCCGAACGCGCTGCGCGACTATCCCATGCCTGCTGCCGATATCCCGTTGATCCCGATTTTGCGGGACTGGTTGTAAGCTGTCGCGCCATGTTGGTCGGCGTTCCGCAGCGCACAGCGATTTCGCGAAACATCAGACGGCGTGCTGATCCGCTGCCGGTCATCATCCTGATCAACGCAAAGCCCAGCTGGCTAATTGATGCCGTGGCAACGCATTACCGCGCGGTCAGATCCGTTCGAAATCCATCGTCCAGTTTGTTTCCCAGTTCTGCCCATTGTCGCGGGACAGTGCCTGTTCCCATCTTGGCCGCGCCGTGTCGGTTTTCAGCCAAAGGAAGCGGACAATGACCGGTTCGTCGTTGTGGGTATCGTCGGCAAAGAATGATCCGACACCATTCTGAAACTTGCCGATAACCGGCACGTCAAGATGGTGCGGGTTGTTGGCTGACAGCCACCAGATTGCCCAGGTTCCTGCGGTGACATCAAATGCGCGGATCGCAATGGCACGATATGGCCCGTCCGGAAATTCGAGAAGATTATCCTCAACATTGCCGTTGCCGCCAAGCACGGGCCGCGTTTCGGAATGACCGGCAAATTCGTCCCAGTCGGTGCATCCGGTCAGTCGTTCCCTCAGCCGCCGGTGATGGACACGCCACTGGCCGAATTCAAAATCAAAGTCGCGGGAAATGTGGGGCGGGTTCTGCATGATCTATTCCATGATGTTAACCAATATGTTCCTGTTGTGTTCTTTCTTAGATCAAGTCAACCTATTGCGTTGCCGCAACAAAAAAGGCGGCCCGTCAGAGCCGCCTTTTGTTCTTTTGATCAGCGCAGATCAAAGGTTGCGTTCAACCTCTTCCCGCTCAAAAATTTCGATGACGTCGTCGGGTCGGATATCGTCGTAGTTTTCGAATGCCATACCGCATTCCTGACCTGATTGCACCTCTGGCACTTCGTCCTTGAAGCGTTTCAGCGTTTTCAGCGTGCCTTCGTGGATCACGACGTTATCGCGCAGCAGACGTACACCGGCAGAGCGACGCGCAACGCCTTCCGTCACAAGACAACCGGCGACTTTACCCACGTTAGAGACCTTGAAGACCTCTTTGATGGTTGCGTATCCGATGAAGTTCTCGCGAATTTCAGCAGACAGCAGACCAGACGCCGCAGCTTTCACATCATCCACCAGGTCATAGATTACCGAGTAGTAGCGGATCTCGACACCTTTCTGGTTGGCGGTGTTCCGGGCAGACGCATTCGCCCGCACGTTAAAGCCAAATACCGGCGCACCTGATGCTTCGGCCAAGCCGATATCGGTTTCAGTAATCGCACCAACACCCGAATGAAGCACACGTACACGCACCTCATCATTGCCGATCTTTTCCATCGCCTGAACGATCGCTTCGGCAGAACCCTGTACGTCAGCCTTTACCAGAATGGGCAATTCGCTGACATTTTCGTCCGCCTTGGCATTCGCCATCAACTGCTCAAGCGTGGTCGCCGCACCTGCAGCAGCACGCTTTTCCTTTGCAGCTTTTTCACGATACTCGGCGATTTCGCGGGCCTGTGCGTCGGTCTCAACCACGTTCAGAACATCACCGGCTTCGGGTGTGCCGTTCAGGCCAAGCACCTCAACCGGGACTGCAGGACCGGCTTCTTGCACACGCTCGCCCTTGTCGTTGATCAGCGCGCGGACCTTGCCGTACTGCTCACCCACAACAAAGATATCACCCTGACGCAATGTACCGTTCTGGATCAAAACAGTCGCCACAGGACCACGGCCAACATCCAGTTGCGCCTCGATGACAGCACCCTCGGCAGCCCGATCCGGGTTCGCTTTCAGCTCTAGGATCTCTGCCTGCAATGCGATTGCTTCCAGCAGATCGTCAAGGCCCTGACCCGTGATTGCGGATACTTCAACGTCTTGCACATCGCCTGACATCTTCTCGACGATGACTTCGTGCTGCAGCAAATCTGTACGTACCTTGTCAGGGTTCGCATCAGGTTTGTCGATTTTGTTGATCGCTACGATCATCGGCACTTTGGCCGCCTTTGCGTGATTAATCGCCTCAATTGTCTGTGGCATCACCGCATCATCCGCAGCAACCACAAGCACGACGATATCCGTCACCTGCGCACCGCGTGACCGCATGGATGTAAACGCGGCGTGGCCGGGTGTATCGAGGAATGACAGCACAGCACCGCTATCGGTTGTCACCTGATAGGCACCGATATGCTGCGTGATCCCGCCAGCCTCGCCAGCGACCACTTTCGCGTTGCGGATCGCGTCAAGCAGCGATGTCTTGCCGTGGTCCACGTGACCCATGATCGTGATGATCGGCGGGCGCGACTTGAGGTCTTCTGGCTTGTCTTCGATCGCTTGAATGACGTCTTCAACATCCGCATCAGAAACCCGCACTACGGTATGACCGAATTCTTCGATGATCAGTTCGGCGGTGTCTGCGTCAATCGTCTGGTTTTGTGTCGCCATGATGCCGTTTGTCATCAGGGCCTTAACCACATCCGCCACACGTTCAGTCATCCGGTTCGCCAGTTCCGAGACGGTGATCGCCTCTGGCAGCGCCACTTCACGATAAATCTTCTCGCGTTCGGCCGACACACCCATCGCCTTCGCACGGGCCTTGTCCTGCTTGCGCTTCATCGCAGCCATGGATCGCTGGCGGCCACCTTCGCGACCGGACAGAGCATCGTTCAGCGTCAGCTTACCGGACCGGCGACCATCATCGCCACGCCCCGGCTTGGCCTTGGTAGTACGGTCATTGCTCTTGTTGTCCCGCTCACGGTCAACCTTGACGCGGGTCGGGCGGTCAACTGCCGTTTCACCGGGCACAGCGGCTGCTGCGGGTGGGGCGTCATCAGCCACCTTTTGGCGGGCCGCTTCGGCCTTTTTACGTTCTTCTTCCTCGGCCTTGGCCTTGGCACGCTCTTCGCGGGCCTTGTCCTCGGCTTCCTTTGCTTCAATCTCGGCGCGGCGTGCTTCACGCTCTTCGGCGCGGGCCTTTTCTTCGGCTTCGCGCTTGGCCTGTTCCTCGGCCTCACGCGCCTTGGCGTTGGCCAACGCCTTCATCCGGCGCTCAAGCTCTACGTCAGAGATACCAGCAGGACGTTTGGATGGATCACCACCAACAGGCGCCGCCTTGCCAGCGGTTGGCTTTGCCGCACCCGGCTTGGGGACCACAACGCGCTTGCGCTTGGTTTCCACCACGACGTTCTTGGTCCGCCCATGGCTAAAGCTTTGCTTCACGTTGCTTGGACGCGAACCACCCAGACCGAGTGTCTTTTTACCGTCGTTATCGCTCATCTAGCTTCTTTATCCTTCCCGGAGGCCGCATCGCCACCGTCTTTTTCGCGTAAACCGCGCAGCTTTGTGGCTTCCTCTACAACACGATTGCTGAGTCCACCAGTGGCAAGCGCGCCATGTATCACAGTTTGCCGCCCAAATGCCAAACCCAATTCCGCTGCGGTCAAACAGCCGAAATATCGGGCCCCCTCGGGCGTCCATAGTTTTGTTTTGCCCCGTTCCGACCCGTCAGAGGCCTGAACCAGAACACGGACCCGCTCACCACCGGCAAGCCAGCCCTTGACCTTCTCAAATCCGCAGACCGCCAAACCGGCCTTGCGGGCCAAGGCGATCAGATCGACGGTGCGGCGGGCCAGTTGCGCCTCGACCGTATCAGCCAACCCATCAGGCACAGTGACCGCCTGCTTGGCAGAACGCGCGAATTGACCCTTGGTCGCCGCATCCAGGGATTTGCGGTCGGCCGTCACGTACATCCCGCGCCCGGGTAATTTACCCAACACATCAGGTACAACCTGATTGTCCGGGCCCACAACAAAGCGGATCAATCCAGCCTTTGGCTGCACCTCGCCCGTGACGATGCACTTACGCTCTGCATCGCCGCGTTCTTCGTTATGACCCCCGCGCGCCATCTGTAAGGTCCCCGAAGGCCTGCGATCAGGCCTCCGCTTCCTCTGTTGCGGCGTCTTCTTCTGCGGCTGCCGCATCGGCCTCAAGATCGGCCGGATCGACCCAACCCAGCATCACGCGGGCCGTCATGATCATATCCTGCGCCTCTTCCAGCGACACATCAAACGGTTCCAGCACACCGTCATCCTTGACACGTTCGCCATCGATCGTGGTCCACCCACCGGCCAATTCCCAGTCAGCGCAGGTGGCAAAGTCTTCCAATGTCTTCACGTCGTCCTTGCCCAGCGCTTCGAGCATCTGTGGTGTCAGACCTTCGAAATTGGCAAGGCTGTCCTCAACACCCAATGCACGGGCAGCTTCCATCGCCTTTTTCGCCTGCTCTTCAAGGTAGTCACGGGCGCGCGCCTGCAATTCAGCGGCAGTGTCTGCATCCACCCCTTCAATCACGAGCAATTCGTCAAGCTCGACGTAGGCGACTTCTTCCAGACTTGTGAAACCCTCTGATACCAATAGTTGGGCAAAGAACTCGTCCAGATCAAGGGTCTCCATGAACAGTTTTGTGCGCAGCTCAAACTCGGCCTGACGACGCTTGCTCTCTTCTTCCTCGGTCATGATGTCGATATCCAGACCGGTCAGTTGCGACGCAAGCCGCACGTTCTGGCCCCGACGACCGATGGCGAGTGACAGTTGTTCCTCGGGCACGACAACTTCGATCTTGCCGGCTTCTTCGTCCAGAACCACCTTGCTGACCTCGGCGGGCTGCAATGCGTTCACAAGGAAGGTCGGCATATCTTCGTTCCAGGGAATGATGTCGATCTTCTCACCCTGCAATTCGTTGACCACGGCCTGCACACGGCTACCCCGCATACCGACGCAAGCACCAACCGGATCGATGGACCCGTCATAGGAAATCACGGCAATCTTCGCACGGCTTCCAGGGTCACGGGCAACGGCCTTGATCTCGATGATACCTTCGTAAATCTCGGGCACTTCCATCTTGAACAGTTCGGCCATGAATTCCGGTGCTGTCCGGCTCAGGAAAATCTGCGGCCCGCGCTGTTCGCGGCGCACATCCTTGATGTAGCAGCGGATACGGTCATTGGGGCGATAGGCCTCGCGACCGATCTTTTCGTTGCGACGCAGGACAGCTTCACCGGCACCCACATCGACGATGACATTGCCGTATTCTTCGCGCTTGACCAGCGCGTTGATGATCGTGCCAGCCTTGTCCTTGAATTCTTCGTATTGCTTGTCACGCTCAGCTTCGCGGACCTTTTGCAGGATCACCTGCTTGGCGGATTGCGCAGCAATTCGGCCCAGTTCGACCGGGGGCACTTCCTCAATGAACTGCTGACCCACTTCGGGGTTTTCCATATACTCTTTGGCTTGCTCAACCGTGAATTCAGCCTGATAATTCTCAAGCTCTTCGTCTTCGACCACCGTGCGCACACGGGTAAAGGTCGCGCGGCCTGTCTTGCGATCAATCGACACGCGAATGTCCATTTCGGCGCCGTAACGGGACTTGGCCGCACGAGCGAGCGATTCTTCCATCGCTTCAACAACAAGCCCGGGCTCGATGTTTTTTTCGCGGGCCACAGCCTCGGCTGTTTGCAGCAATTCCAGCTGGTTCGCTGACGTATATGCCATCAGGTGTTCTCCTCACCGTCTATAATCGTTTCAATCTCGTCAAATTGGGTCTCATCGATCTGACCCGCATCTTTGCGTCCGCGCAGCACGTCGCGGATCAACTCATCTGTCAGGACCAGTTTGGCATCCGACAGCCATTCGAACTTCAGACCAACAGTGCCTTCGGGAATGTTGATCAGGATTTCGTCATCCTCGGTCCCGGCCAACTGGCCCTTGAAACGGCGGCGGCCGTCGATCAGCTCGTCCGTTTCGATCTTTGCCTCAAACCCTTCCCACTGGTCAAAATCCTTCAACCGGGTCAGGGGACGGTCGATACCGGGGCTGGAGACCTCAAGGTTATATTCATCCAAAATTGGATCCTCGACATCCAGAACGGCACTCAGCGCCGTGGAAATCTGCCCGCACTCATCCACCTCGATCTGGCCATCGGGACGCTGAACCATGATCTGCACGATAGTGTCCTTGCCGCTCATCATGCGGACACGCACAACTTCGAACCCCATGTCTTCGACGACAGGGGTGACAATCTCGGCGATGCGGCGGTCAATGGCCGCTTTGGCGATCAGATCGTTCATATCTCTCATAGGCACAAAAAAACGGGCGCGCGGCCCGTTGATATTTCCCGGTGGAGCCGTGGGGGTGGAAGCCAAAGCGCCGCTGTTGAAGGTGATATACGCAGACTTCTGCGAGTCTGCAAGAGGCAAGCCGTACCAAAACGGCTTGCCCTTATGCTGGCTTACTTAAAGACCAAGAAGACTGTGCAATTCCGCCAGCGCATTATTGGACAATTCACGTCCATCAGCGGCGGCGGCCAGCGTCGCATCATTTACCTCTTGCGCGGCGACAGCATCGGCGCGCGCGTCGCGATAGGTGTCTGCAGCGGTCGTTACTGCCTCTTCATAACCGCCTTCCGGAAACTCCGCTGCAATTTCCTCATCCGTCAAATCAACGAGACGGTTGTATTCGTCATATGCCTCATTCTGTTCCTCAATCGTCGCGATGAATTCGCGGCGTGCCTGCTGATAGGCGTAAAGCTTGCCTGGCATGCTATTGGGTGACGCATTCTCTAACGCGCGCTGGTTGGCATGCGCTGCGTTCAATCCGCGCAGTTCGCGCGCCACATTGCCCCGGCCGTTCCCGCCACCATTTCCGTTATTACGCGCATTGTCTTGGCCGCGATCCCGGTCGTTACCCCGACCGTTGCCGTTATCGCGCCCGCTGTCATTGCCGCCGCCGTTACCATTACCATTGCCACCCTTCTGGGCGTAGGCCGCGTCTGCCGTTGCAACCATACCAGCTGTTGCAATGGCAGTCATGCCAACCGCTACAACGCTGGCCTTGAAAATGCGGTTTGTCCAAAAAGTCAGCATTTTTCACCCTCACTCGTTCAGTGCACCGGTTAAGACGGTGCGGTTTCCAAAGAATCATCGATGTCTTCAGCTATGAAAGGGCGGGGATGAACACCGCCTGAATGACCGGTTCATCTTGCGTTTATATGAAAGAAATCAGGCGAAAACCTACCGATGCTCGGCGGGAAATGGCCCATAAATCAACGCCCCGCCCAATAGGGCGAGGCGTCTTAACCAAGAAGGTCGTTACTGAGTTCGGCCCAACCCACACAGGGTGTGTCCCCGTGAGTGGTCAGTGACCTTCATTGGTCGCTCACACCAGGATGACCATGAATTGTCGGCGGATCATCACAATCAACAATACCGCACGGCCATTCGGGCCAGCCTTAAACACATTAGTTTTCGGCCAACAATTTCGGCCAAGACTTAATAGTACTCGTTACAGGTAGCGGCTTAACCGACATCACGTGAACCGGCGTTGAACAGTTGGTTAAGAATTGGTTAAGCCAAGAAAAAACCCCGCCAAATCGGCGGGGTTTTTCCGAAACGTATGTTGGGTCCCTACGCGACAGACCAACGCTCGGCCATCCGGCCATTGTCCATCTGCCAAAGGTTACCGACAACCTCGGGCGAGGAAATGCGGTTGTTCACCGCCTGCACATAGTTGGCAAACATTGGCACCAGAACACCGCCATCATCGCGCAGGATCTGCTGCATCTCGAAATACTGCTCGCGGCGCTTGTCGCTATCCAGCTCGGCACGGGCCATCAGCAGCAACTCCTGGAAACGGGCGCTGTCATCGCTGTCCCACTGGCTGTCATTCCAAGGCACACCGGCCTCATATGCGGTTGAGAACATCCAATCCTCGGTCGCGCGGCCGGACCAGTACACAGCCGAGAATGGTTTGTTCAGCCAGACATTCGACCAGTATCCATCCGCGGGCTCTTGCACCACATTCAGGTTGATCCCACCTGCCGCAGCCGACGCCTGGAACAACTGGGCTGCATCAACAGCGCCTTCGAATGCGGCATTGGACGCGCTGATATCAATGTTCAGGCTGTCCAGACCCGCCTGCTGCAGATAGTATTTGGACTGATCTGGATCATATGCCAACTTCTCCATCTCGGCATGGAAGAACTGGTTGGCGGGGCCGATGGGTGTGTCGTTGCCGACCATGCCGTGACCCAGCAGGATTTTGTCGACCATCTCTTGACGGTTGATGCCGTATTTCAGCGCGCGGCGCACATTTACGTCGTTAAAGGGCGCGTTGTCCGTCAGCATTGCAAAGGTGTAGTGCTGGTTGCCTGTCACCTCTTGAATGCGCAACACGGGGTTGGCGCGCAGCAACGCTTCGGTCTTGAAATCAATCCGGTTGATCGCATCGACCTGACCGGTCATCAGCGCGTTCATGCGGGCGGTGTTGTCATTGATCGCGATGTATTCGACCTCATCAAAGAAGCCTGCGCTGTCGCCCTTGTAATGGTCGGCATAGCGGGTGGCGACCATACGCACACCGGGATCGAACGCCTGCACCTGATACAGCCCCGTTCCGATCCCTTGGGCAATCGCCTCTTCGATCTGACCGGCGGGATAGATCAGCAGGTGATAATCCGACATCAGATAGGGGAAATCGGCATTGCCGGCCTCCAGCGTGAATTGCACCTGCGTATCGCTCAGCTTTGTCATTTCGCTGATGGCGGCGACAATCGGCTGCGCGGCTGATTTGGCGCCTTCGGCGACGTGCATCTGCAGGGATTCGATCACGTCATCGGCGCCGAACGACTTGCCATTATGGAAGGTCACGCCCTGACGCAGGTTGAATGTCCATGTCTTCGCATCGGCAGAGGCTTCCCAGCTTTCCGCCAATTCACCTTTCAGCGATCCGTCAGCCGCGACTTCGGTCAGGCTGTCAAACACCGTACCCTGGGCCGAGGCGATCATGAAAAGGTCCGAATGGGTGCGGCCATCCCAGCTATCGGATGTGTTGGCACCTGACAGACCCGCCGTCAGCTTTCCGCCGCGTGTTTGCGCGCTCAACGGCATGCCCGACAGGCCAAGCACACCGGCAGCAACACCCGTTTTCAATAGACCGCGTCTACTAATTCCATTCATTGATCGTTCTCCCTGGTTCATTCAGTTGGTGCCCAAAGGCACCTGATTCGTCTTACATCTTATCAATGGCTGCATCCCCGATGTTATCAACTCCGCGTTCGGCGAGCAGATTGGTCAGCCAATCGGGGTCCATTTCCGGCACGGATGACAGCAAAAGATCCGTATAGGCGTGATGTGGTGGTTTAAACATATCCTGTTTTGGCCCCTGTTCCACCACGCGGCCATCTTTCATCACCACAACTTCATCCGCGATCGCCTTTACGGTCGCCAGATCGTGGGTGATGAACATATAGGTCAGCGCAAGCTCATCCTGCAAACGCGCCAAAAGGCGCAAAATACCCTCGGCCACCAATTGATCCAGGGCCGATGTCACCTCGTCACAGATGATGAACCTCGGCTCGGCCGCCAGCGCGCGGGCAATCCCCACACGCTGCTTTTGCCCACCTGACAACTCGGACGGCAGGCGGTGGTAATACTGTGACGGCTCCAGCTCGATCTGTTCGAGCAATCCATCCACCTTTTTGCGCCGCGCAGCCCCCGTCAGACCAAGATAGAACTGCACCGGGCGGGCGATGATCTGCCCGATGGACATCCGCGGGTTCAGCGCCGTGTCTGCCATCTGGTAAATCATCTGAACCTGACGCAGCTGGTCCTTGCTGCGCTTGCGGTAGTTATCCGGCAAAACCTGACCTTCCAGCAGGATTTGCCCTGCCGTTGGCGGCAATAACCCCGTGATACAACGTGCCGTCGTCGACTTGCCCGATCCGCTTTCGCCCACAACAGCCACTGTGCGCCCTTCGTGCAGATCAAAGCTGACATCGTGCAGCACAGGTGTCTTGCCATAAGCGGCATCCACACGCTGGACGCTGACAACAGGGGTGGCACCCTTGTTGATTGCTGGTTTCAGGGGGCGCTCAAAACTGCGCACGGCCCAAAGCGACTTGGTATAGTCCTGCGTTGGTGCTGCCAGCATCGTGCGGGTGTCGGCGGTTTCGACCTCATCCCCCTTCAGCAACACCTTGATGCGGTCTGCCATCTGGGCCACGACCGCAAGATCGTGGGTGATATAGATCGCCGCTGTGTTGAACTGCTCCACGATATCACGAATGGATGCCAGCACCTCGATCTGTGTGGTGACGTCCAATGCGGTTGTCGGTTCATCAAAGATGATCAGATCGGGGCGACAGGACATCGCCATCGCGGTCATACACCGCTGCAACTGCCCGCCCGAGACCTGATGCGGATAGCGAAAGCCGATCTGATCGGGATTCGGCAGGCGCAGCTTGTGATAAAGCGCGATCCCGTCCTCTTCGCTTTCGCGACGCGACATGACGCCATGCTGCACCGGGCCTTCTACATGCTGATCCATCAGCTTATGCGCGGGATTAAAGCTCGCCGCTGCAGATTGCGCCACATACGCGATACGCTTGCCCAGCAACGCGCGTTTGGTCGCCGCCGATGCGGTCAACAGATCGATCCCGTCGAACTCCACCGTGCCTTCACTGATGCGCACACCGTCGCGGGTATACCCCATCGCGGCCAACCCAAGAGTCGATTTGCCGGCACCGGATTCACCGATCAGCCCCAGCACCTCGCCCCGCGCAAGGGTCAGGTCAACGCCGTTGATGATCGGTGTCCAGGTCTCATCGCTGCGCCCTTCCAGCTTGATCCCGCGGATCTTGAGAAGCGGTTCTTGGGTCATTCTTTCAGCCCCGAGGATTTATGCAGCATCCAGTCCACTACAAAGTTCACGGCGACGGTCAGCAACGCAATCGCGCCCGCCGCCAGCAATGGCGCACTCGCTGCTAACGGGGCCCCTCCCGCATAATTAACAAAAATGGCTAGATCGCGCACCATCGTCCCCCAATCGGCCAAGGGCGGCTGGATGCCGACACCAAGGAAGGACAAGGCCGCAATTGTCAGGAACACAAAGCAGAAGCGTAGACCAAATTCGGCCAGCAACGGCGCTGTGGCATTCGGCAGGATTTCCTTGAACACCAGATAACCCAGCCCTTCACCGCGCAGCTTGGCCGCTTCGATATAATCCATCACCACGATATTCTGTCCCACGGCACGGGCCAAACGGTACACACGGGTGCTGTCAATCACCGCGATAATGACCACCATGAACACTGTGAGCGGGATACCCAGCACCGGCGCCCACACGCTGGCAATCGTCATCAGCAGCAAAGCAAAAATCAGCGACGGGATCGCCATCAGCACATCCACCATGCGGGACAGAACCTGATCCAGCCAACCGCCCAAAGTTGCCGCCAGAAAGCCGAATGTCCCACCCAGCAAAAATGCGAGCACCGTGGTAGCAAAGGCAATGCCAACCGTGTTCTGCGCGCCATAGATCAACCGGCTCAGGATATCGCGTCCGATTTGGTCGGTGCCCAGGGGAAAGTCCGGATTGCCGTTTAATGCAGGATCACCGCCCGGCGTGATATTCGCGGCCACCCCCGGAATAATCTGTTCCTGTCCATAGGGGGCAATCGCGCCCGCAAAGATCGCCAGAATGGCGTAGATGATAATGACCAGAATACCGAATGAGGCTGTTAGCGGCATCGACCGGAACATCTTTTTGCTCCATCCGGTGCCAACAGTGCGGCCAAGCAGGCGAAACAGCCATGCAGCGATGGCAAACAGTAAGAACCCCTCGATCGCGATACGCAGGAAAAAGAACTTGTTGGCAATCGCCGGGTCCGCACTGCGCCCCTGCATATAGGCCCAGATCAGCCAGATCAGCACTGCAACACCCAGCACATAGCCAAATGCCACGCCAAAGGTCATGTCGCGGAATGTCGGCGCCTGCCCGGTGACAGCCTGACCCGCAAATCGAAAGACCCACGCCAGAATACCCATGCCAACAAGGGCTGCGACACTCCATAGAATCATTTCGGATGCCTCAGACGCGGGTTGGACAGGATCGACATGATGTCAGCCGTCAGGTTCAGCAGGATAAACGCAGTCGCGAAAATCAGACAGCACGCCTGCACCACCGGGATATCGCGAATTTTCACGCTATCCACGAACAACTGACCGATGCCCGGATAGACAAACACCACCTCAACCACGACGACACCCGTGATCAGGTAAGCCAGGTTCAGGGCGATCACGTTGATGATCGGCGCCAGCGCATTGGGCAGCGCATGCTTGACGATCACCCTCATGGGCGACAGACCCTTGAGCCGGGCCATTTCAATATAAGGGGATGCCAGCAGATTGATGATCGCCGCCCGCGTCATGCGCATCATATGTGCCGTGACAACAAGGGTCAGCGTGAGCGCGGGCAGCATGGATTTCTCTAACCGTTCGCTGAACGGCATGCCGTCAAAGATATTCGACAGCGACGGAAAGATCGGGTTCAGCACCGCCAGAAACAGGATCAGGATGTAGGCCAGAAAGAATTCCGGGCTGGAAATCGACGACAGGGTGAAGATGTTCGTCGCGCGGTCGAACACAGTGTTGCGGTAAAGCGCAGCCAGAATGCCCAGGATGATCGAGAACGGGACGGCAATCGCCGCGGTCACCATCGCCAGGAACATCGTATTGGCAAAACGCGGGGCAATCTGTTCGGCCACTGTGGTCGCCCCAGACGTGGTTCCGCTGAAATTCGCGAAATTGGCCTGCGCAAAGCTGGACCCGAAATCGCCGCGCAGCACGCCACCCAGCCAGTCGAAATAACGCACCACCATCGGCTGATCGAGGCCCAGATCACGCTCAATCGCCGCGACCGCCTGCGGCGTGGCGCCTTGGCCCAGAATGGCCTGCGCAAAATTTCCCGGAAGCAAGTTGACCGCAACAAAGATAACGATCGACACGATCAGCAAAGTCAGCAAACCCAACGCAAGGCGTTGGAAAATAATAGTTAGGACGTTGCCCAAAGTAACGTTTTCCCTGTTAGTGCAATGAAGTCTAACGGGTGGTTTTCACGTGTAAACCCTAAAGACCAAGAACGGCGCGTTGCGCGCCCATCATATCCATCGTGCGGACAAGCTCTGCGCTGATCCCCGGTTCCGACAAGGCGTGGCCTGCGCGGCCGATCAATGTCAGGCGCGATTTCGGCCATTTCTTGGACAGCGCATAGGCCGAAACAGGGGGGCAGATCATGTCATACCGGCCCTGCACGATAACGCCGGGCACATCGGCAATCCTGGCCATTTGGTCGGGGTGCAGGATCTGCTGATCCTCGGACAGAAAGCCACTGTTGTGAAAATAATGGTTTTCCAGCCGTGCAAAAGCGCGGGCATAATCGGCGGGGCTGTCACCGGTCACCCCGTCGCTGTCAATCGACGCAAGTGCATTTTCCCACGACGCCCAGGCCCGGGCAAAGCGTGTTTCAAGCGGGATATCACCTGAAAACAGGCGGCGATGATATGCGGCGATGAAATCGTCCTGTTCATCCACAGGGATCAAATCAGCAAAGCGCGCCCACAGGTCCGGCCAGAACTTGCCCGCACCGCCGCCATAGAACCAGTCCAGCTCTGGCTGGGTCATCAGGAACACGCCGCGCAATGTCAGCGCCGCCGCCCGATCCGGATGGGCCTGCGCATAGATCAACGCCAGCGTCGCACCCCATGACCCGCCAAAGACAATCCAGCGATCAATGCCCAAGGTCGCGCGGATCAGTTCGATATCATCAACCAGATGCCATGTTGTATTTGCCTGAACGCTGGCATGCGGGCGCGACCTGCCGCAGCCGCGCTGATCAAACAGGATCACGCGAAACACGTCCGGGTCGAAATAGCGGCGCATCGCAGGGCTACAGCCGCCGCCGGGACCGCCATGAAGCACGACAACAGGCACGCCATCGGGATTGCCGCATTGTTCAACATAAATGCGGTGGCCATCGCCCACATCCAGCATCCGCTGATCAAAAGGATCAATGGGCTGGTAAAGATGCGCCGTCGCGCGCTTTTGTCCTACGACTTTGTCCATAATCCCTCTATATCGCGTCTTGAATGTAGAAACCATGACTGCTGCACAGATCGAGGTCACTAAATGTCCGCCACCAATACCGTCGACCCATCCGAAATTGCCAAGTTCGAGGCGATGGCGGCCGAATGGTGGGACCTGAACGGAAAGTTCAAACCGCTGCACATGATGAATCCGGTACGGCTTGACTATATCACTAGCCAAATCGCGGCAGAGTATGGGCGCGACCTGTCGCAGCCGAAACCCTTTGACGGGCTGCGCATCCTGGATATCGGCTGCGGCGGTGGGCTTTTGTGCGAACCGATGGCGCGGCTGGGCGCCACTGTCGTGGGGGCCGATGCCGCCGAACGCAACATCCCCGTTGCCAAAATCCATGCGGAACAATCCGGATTGACCATCGACTATCGACACACCACCGCCGAAGCGATGGCCGATGCGGGCGAACAATTCGACGCGGTCCTGAATATGGAGGTCGTCGAACACGTGGCCGACCCACAGGGCTATCTGACCGCTTGCCAAATGCTGATGAAACCGGGCGGGCTGCATATCTGTTCGACCATCAACCGAAATGCCAAAAGCTTTGCCATGGCCATCGTCGGGGCGGAATATGTGATGCGCTGGCTGCCCAAAGGCACGCATGAGTGGAACAAATTCATCACCCCGGATGAGCTTTTCAGCCTTCTGCAAAAGGCAGGCATGACACCGGTGGACCGCAAAGGGTTCGTCTTCAACTTTGCAAAATTCACATGGTCAATCTCGGATCGGGACCTGTCGGTCAACTATGTGACAACAGCGACAAAACCGGTTGAGCAGGGCTGATATTGCAGCTACCCCAAGGGAAGTTTCACGATTTCGGCAGGGTGTTTCTGCCATCCTGACCTGCCCAAGCGGACACGAGCTGTGCTGAAAGCCATCACCAAAGCAAAACGCAAACTGCGCGCGCCCATCCTGCGCCGCAAACGGCGACAGCGGCTTGTCGATGAAACACTCCGGCAATATGCGCGCGCAGGCGTCACACCGCCGGCTTTCACCATTCAGCCCTCGCACGAGGCGAACACGCCAACGGACGTGATCCTGATCAAGGAAAAAGGTCAGATCACCGTGCTGGTCAACGAAGACTGGCGTTGGATGTATCTGATCGAAACCATCAACAAAATCGCCTGCTACAGCTATTGGTTCAGCCAGACATCTGATGCGGTGCAGCGCATTGTGGTCGATGCATCTGACGGCAATTTTCCCACCATGGCGGATTATAAATTCGTCACGACCTCTAGCCGGTACACACCACTGCCCGACGCCTATTTCTTTCGCGATCATGGCTATGCTGAAACCGATGCCTTTGCCGCGGCGAACCCGGTTGCCTGGGGTGACCGCACGGATGCGATCATCTGGCGGGGCAAGCCGAATGGCACCGGCGTCTTTTCACTTGATCCTGCGGACATCGACACACCCATGGTGATCCAGCGTCTGCGTATGGCGATGAAATGCCGGGATATGGATGTTGATTTCCGTTTTGTCGCTGACCCGGACAAACCCTATGATCGCTTGCTGTCCAAGCAGGGGTTTATGGCAGAGCGTATTCCGACCAATGACTGGGGCCAGATGAAGTATGCCATCGATATCGATGGCTTCACCAATGCCTGGTGCAATTTCATGCAGCGTCTGAAACTGGGCTGTTGCGTGCTGAAGGTGGGCAGCCCCATGGGCTATTACCAATGGTACTATCACAAGCTGACCCCGTGGGAGCATTACGTGCCGATTCGCGCGGACCTGGGCGATCTGGCAGAGCAGATTGACTGGGTCAAAACCAACCCCGACCAGGCCCGTCAAATCGCTGAAAACGGGCAGGCCGTGGCGCGACAACTGATCTTTGACAGCGAAACCAAAGTGGCCGCCGCCGCCATTGAAGACCGCGAACAGCGCCGATGACGTTCTGGCAAGGCAAAACCGTTCTGGTCGCTGGAGGTGCCGGCTTTATCGGGCATCATCTGGTTGGCGCATTGCTTGACGCGCAGGCGGTTGTACATGTCGTGGATAACTTTGCGACCGGGCAGCGGGCGCATGTTGAAACGCTCACCGCGCAATATCCCCAGCTGACAATACAGACGGCTGACCTCAGCACGCCAGTCACATTGCCCCGCGCCGATATCATCTACAACCTCGCCAGCCCCGCCTCACCCGTCCATTATCAGAACGATCAGATCGGCACGTGGAAAAGCAATGTGTTGGGCACGCTGCAATTGCTGGACCATGCCCGGCGCGGCAATGCGAGGCTTGTGCAAGCCTCAACCAGCGAAGTTTATGGTGATCCGCTGTCGCATCCGCAACGGGAAACCGATTGGGGCAACGTCAATCCGGTCGGGCCACGCGCCTGTTACGACGAAAGCAAACGCGCGGCCGAAACATTGCTGATGGATGCCGTGCGCGTGGCCAACGCGGATATCCGGATTGCGCGTATCTTCAATACTTACGGGCCGGGCATGAACACGCAGGATGGGCGGGCAGTGCCGAATTTCATCGCGCAGGCGCAAGCGGGGCAACCGCTGACGATCCATGGGGACGGCAGCCAGACACGCAGCCTGTGCTATGTCAGCGATACAGTCGATGCCCTTCTGCGTCTGGGCGCGATGGATGTGGCCCGCGGCGAAATCATCAATATTGGCAACCCGGTCGAGATGACGATCCTACAAGTGGCCGAACAGATAAATGCACGGTTCAACAACCAAAGTCCGATGGTCTTTGCACCACGCCCTGTGGATGACCCGGCACGCCGCTGCCCGGATATCAGCAAAGCCAGGCGCCTGTTAGGCTGGTCGCCCAAGGTATCATTCGCCGATGGTTTGGCGCAGCTGACACCGGACAATCACAAGGCCAGATCAGCCATCAGTGCGTCTTTGTCGTAATTGGACTTATCAGCGGTCTGTTTGACCCGGCCCCGTTCCATCACCGTGAACGTATCGGCAATCCGATAGGCGAAATCGGCATTCTGCTCGACCAGTACAATCGCCATCTGCCCCTGATCGCGGAGGGTTTCCAGCGCATCGCCAATCTGCTGAATCACATTGGGCTGGATGCCCTCGGTCGGTTCGTCCAGCAGCAGGACCTTGGGCCTTGTGATCAGAGCGCGCGCGATGGCAAGTTGCTGCTGCTGTCCGCCTGACAGATCACCCCCACGCCGCGATTGCATGTCGCGCAAGACAGGAAACAGATCAAAGAGGAAATCGGGGATGTGGTGGTCCGCCTTCGGCAAACAGGCAAAGCCGGTTTCAAGGTTCTCAAGAACGCTCATCATCGGAAAGACCTCGCGCCCTTGCGGGACATAGGCAATGCCCGCCCGCGCCGCATGATAGGCCGAGGTCAGTTGCACGCGCGCGCCGCCGACATGCACCTCGCCCGCCGCGATGGGATGCCGCCCGGAAATCGCTTTGAGCAGGCTGGTCTTGCCGACCCCGTTATTGCCCATCACCGCCGTAATCTGTCCGGCCGCAGCCGTCGCGGAAACATCGAACAGGATCTGGCTTTGTCCATATTTCAGGTCGATATGCCGGACATCAAGCATGGGCGCGCCCCAGATAGACATCGATCACTGTCTGGTTCGACGTGACATGATCCAGACTGCCCTCGGCCAGCACGGACCCTTCATGCAGCACGGTGACCTTACAATCCAGACGGCGCACAAACTCCATATCGTGTTCCACGACGACAACCGCGCGAGTCTTGGCGGCCTCTTTCAGAATATCGGTGGTCTTTTCGCGCTCTTCTGGCGTCATGCCCGCCGCCGGTTCATCGACCAGCATCAGGCGCGGTTCCTGCGCCAGCAGCATCCCGATTTCCAGCCATTGCTTTTGCCCATGGCTGAGTTCGCCCGCAACGCGGGTCAGGCTATCGGACAGGCCGATTTGATCCGCCACCGCCTCAATCCGTTCGGCATTTCGTTTTGTTTTCTTATGCATCAGCACCGCAAACGGCCCACGCGGGGTCTTTAGCGCCATGGCCAGGTTCTGGCGCACTGTCTGTGCCTCAAACACGGTGGGTTTCTGGAACTTGCGCCCGATCCCCTCGCGCGCGATCTGGCTTTCGGACATACCAAGGAGTGATATGTTGCGATCCCCCCAGATCACCGTGCCTTCATCGGGTTTCGTCTTGCCCGTGACGATATCCATGAAGGTGGTCTTGCCCGCACCATTGGGGCCGATAATCGCGCGGAGTTCAGTTTTCGCGAAATTGATCGACAGGTTGTTGATGGCGCGGAACCCGTCAAAGGTGACAGAGACGCCGGAGACCTCCAACAGCATGCTCATGACGGTTTCCTGACGAGGTAATCAAACAGGCCACCGATGCCTTTGGGGAAGAAGAGCGTGACGGCAACGAAAGAGAAACCAAGCAGAACCAGCCACCAGTCGGTCCATTGGATCGTGTAGAAGCCAAGGTTGATATCCGGCGCACCGCCGCCTGTGAACCAACTTGACAATAGCGACACAAAGGCAGCCCCGATGACCGCGCCGTAAAGTCGCCCGCGTCCGCCGATGGCGACCCAGACGGCAAGATAGATCGACGCAATCGGCGCGATTTCACCGGGGTTGATGATACCCGCCTGCGGATAATACAAGGCACCCGCAATGCCCGCGACGACGGCGGTGGTGGTAAAGATGAACAGTTTATAGCTTTCCACATGGTAACCTAGAAAGCGCACCCGCGCCTCGTTATCGCGGATACCTTTGACGACGCTGCCCATCTTCCCCGACACGATCCACGCAAAGAACACATAGCCCGCGCCAAGGGCAATGGCGGAGGCGATGAAGAAAATGATCGAAACGGTGGCCTGCGGCACATCCTGATAACCGGGAATGTTTTGCAGACCCGACAGGCCGTTATTGCCGCGCAGGCCGCTGTCATTCTGGAAAAGATAAAGTGCGAGCGCCAGTGTCATCGCCTGCGTCAGGATCGACAGGTACACGCCGGTCACACGCGAGCGGAACGCAAGCCAGCCAAAGACCAGTGCCAACAGGCCCGGCACCAGCACAACAAACAACAGCTGCATGAACAGACTATCCGCAAAGGCCCAGATCAGCGGAAATTCCGAACTGCCGACAACACCGAAAATCTGGTTGCCGATAGCATCCGATATCTCTTGCGGTGTTGGTGGGATTGCCTGTGCGGCAAGGCTTTCGATCACGATCAACTCGGTCCGCGCATACATCAGCCACATGCCGATGGCGTAGCCGCCGATGCCGAAAAATGCGAAATGGCCAAGGCTGAGAATCCCACAATAGCCCCACACCACATCCATCGCGATGGCGACCAGACACAGGCACAGCGTCTTGCCCAAGGTCTTTACGAATGAGGTTGAGATGAGCCCGACCCCGGTAAACTCGCACAGGATAGTGACCACAATGGTGAAGAGCGCGAGGATGGCGATGAACCACATCACCGACGGGTTCTGGGCGAGGAATGATCTATGCATTTGCGCCGCCTTTGGCGTCGCCACGCCGGAGGGGCGCTGCCCCTCCGGACCTCCCCGCGGTATTTTTGAACAAAAGAAGGATCATGGGCTTAATCCGCTGCTGCCCGACCTTTGAGGGCAACGATGCCCTTGGGCCGAAATTGGATGAAGAGGATGATGAAAAGGATCATGTAGGTTTGCGCCGCCAGCGTGTTGGACGGGTTCAACCATTCGATCCCCTTTTGCAGGAACCCGATCAGCGATGCGCCGGCCAGCGTGCCCCAGACATTGCCGACACCGCCCACAACCACGGTCATGAAACTTTGCACGATGTAATCGGCCCCCATTTCAGATGTAACCTTAGCGTAAAGCCCGATGGCCACACCGGCGATGCCCGCAATGCCGGAACCCAGACCGAAGGTCAGCATGTTGATCCGGTCTGGGTTGATGCCCATGGAGGCCGCCATGCCGGGGTTTTGGGTCACGGCCCGCACCTCTAGCCCCAGACGTGTGCGTTTCAGGACGAACAGGATCAGCGCCAGAAATACCAGCGCCATCACGAAGATCGCGATACGGATATAGCTGATCGCGATCACATCGTTGATGACCAGCGCACCGTCCAGCCATTCAGGCGAGGTCAGCGGGCGGGCCTGCGTGCCAAAGATGTTCTTGGCCAATTGTTGCAGCGCAATCGAAATGCCGAATGTGGCAAGCAGGGTTTCCAGGGGGCGATGATAGAGATAGCGGATCACCAACCGCTCCATCGCGACGCCTGCGCCGAAGGTGATCGCGAAAGCAAGCGGCAGGGCGATGATGATGGACAGCGTGTAATCCGGCACGAATTGCTGCACGACAAAGCCGGTATAGGCACCCATCATGATGAATTCGCCATGCGCCATGTTGATCACACCCATCACACCAAAAGTGATGGCAAGTCCGATAGCCGCGAGAAAATAGATCGACGCCAGCGACAACGCGTCCAGCCCCAGATCGGCAGCCTGGCTGAACGCCACGCGCGTCTCAATCGCGTCAAGCGCGGCGCGGGCGGCATCGGTGACGGCGACGTCAGGTTCAGTATAGGACATGTAGAAGACACGCGCTGCTACCGCATCAAGCTGCGCTTGCGGCTTCACGCGCGCCTGGACCAGACCATCGCTGGCAAGTGCGTCATAGGCGAGTGCACGCGCGGCGTCGGTGCCCAGCGCATGAAGGGGTACGCCGCCGACCTCTCCACCATCGATATTGGCGATCAGCGCAGCGCGGATCGCATCGTTTGACACAAGCAGCGGGGCAAGCCCTGCGGCAACAAGGCGGGTGTAGGCGTCGGCCTGGGTCAGGTCCTGACCCACAACGAGAACCTGTGCGATATTGGCATCCTCGGGCGGTGTAACCGCAACGGCCTCTTGCGTGGTCAGAATGCGGTTCAGAACGGCGCGCACATCGACGGACAGGTCGGCTGACAAATTTTCAATCGCTGCCACCCGTTCATCCGTGGTTTCAGCGAAAAGCGCGCCCAGCATACCGACCAACCGTGTTTTCACCGCCTTCAGGTCAGGATCCGGTTCGCCGTCAACCGACGCCGCCAGCGGCGCAAGCTGGCTGGCATCCATGCTGCGGGCAATGGCGTCCACAGCGGCTTGCCGTTTGGTGATGTCAGGATCAGACAGTTGGAACTGCACCAAGGCGTCCCCGATCGCGCGGCGCACACCCCCATTAGGGCGGGATTCGGTCAGATCATCCGGGGAGGCTTCCAGTTCGGTGCCGGTATCGAGGTCACGCAAAGTGATCATGTCCCCCTCGGCAATGACACGGAAAAACAGACCATCGCTGTCGCGCTGCACGATTTCGCGGTCGCGCCAGGCTTCCAGAAAAGGCAGGGCCTGCGGCAACCCGCTGGCCACCAGATCATCAAGCACCACCGCGACAGAGCGGCGACCGGGCTTCAGAACCTCGTCCTGATGGGTTTGCAGGATATCTTGCAGGCTTTGGGCCTGGGTCATAACAGGCAAAGCCAGCCAAAGCGACAGAGCCAGAAAAATCAGTCGAAACATGGGTGTTGGTGCCGATCTGTCAGGCTGTTTTGGCACGGGACAGCGATGTATCCCGTGCCAATACTGGTCAGTAGTTTGAAGTCAGCTGAATGCAGGTCTCGGTCTCGGTGTTATACATGCCGCAACCCAGCGTTTCCCAATCGGATTTCAACACAGCCGATTCAGGCAGGAAGTCGGTCCACGCATCACCCGGCACCTCTTCGGTCTGGCTGATAATGTCGAACTGACCATCAGCCGTGATTTCACCGATCAGAACAGGTTTGGACAGGTGATGGTTCGGCAGCATGACGGCGGTCCCGCCTGTGAGGTTCGGGAATTCCTGGCCATACATCGCCTCGCGGACGGCATCGACATCCGTGGTGCCGGCTTCGGTCACGGCGTTCACCCACATGTTGAAGCCGATGTAATGCGCCTCCATCGGGTCATTGGTCACGCGATCTTCGCCCATCTTGGCTTTCCAGGCGGCGACCCATTCATCGTTGGCTTCGGATTCAGCGGATTGGAAATAGTTCCACGCGGCCAAGTGACCAACCAGGTCGGATGTATCCAGACCGGACAGCTCTTCCTCACCCACCGAGAATGCGACAACCGGGATATCATCGGCAGAGATGCCAGCGGCAGCCAGTTCTTTGTAGAAGCCGATATTCGCGTCACCATTGATGGTTGAAATCACGCCAACCTGCTTGCCATCCGCGCCCAATGCGACCACATCAGCCACAATCGTGGCCCAGTCAGAATGACCGAAAGGTGTGTAGTTCACAAAGATATCTTCGGCAGGAATGTCTTTGTCCTGAAGATAGGCTTCAAGGATATTGTTGGTTGTGCGCGGGTAGACATAATCGGTGCCGAGCAGCGCGAATTTCTCGACCCCCAGTTCCTCAAGAAAGTAATCCGTCGCAGGGATCGCCTGCTGGTTTGGTGCGGCACCGGTGTAGAAGACGTTGCGAGAGCTTTCCTCGCCCTCGTACTGCACCGGATAGAACATCAGACCGTTCAGCTCTTCCAGCACAGGCAAGACGGATTTCCGGCTGACCGATGTCCAGCTGCCAAAGATCACATCGACTTCGTTGACGGTCAGCAATTCACGCGCCTTTTCCGCAAAAAGCGGCCAGTCAGAGGCGGGATCGACAACAACCGCTTCAATCTGACAATCCAAAAGGCCACCAGCGGCATTCTGGTTCTCGATCAGCAGTTCCATCGTGTCTTTGAGCGTGGTTTCGGAAATCGCCATCGTGCCGGACAGCGAATGCAACACACCCACCTTGATCGGATCGGCGCATTCGGCGGCAGCCATGGCGGTTGTGCTCATAAGAGCGGTAAGGGCAAAAGCAGAAGTTTTAATCGTCATAGGTCGTACGTCCCCGTTGTCGCTGCGGATCGCAGAAAGGACGCAGAGGCCCTTTTCAACGGAAAGCCGACCAACTAAGGCAGGACCCGCAACAGTGATGTTGTAGTCGCGTGAGGGGAGCGATCTGCCAGGATTGCCCCTCATGCGGCGCCCGGATCAGCGGGCAGTTGCAACTGACGTGAAACGCCAGAAATTGGCCAGAGTTTTAAGCATCTGACAAAAATGCAGGGGTGTTACGCCTATTTATTGAGCGTGTGATACCCATTTGCTTACATTTTAACCGCAACTGAATGGGCTGTTCATTGCAGGGACCCGGGGATCAATAGCCGCGCTTTGTCGCCTCGACCAAGGTTTCCGTCAGGGCAAAGCCCATGCGACGGTAAAGGCGTCCTGCATTGCTTTCGGCCTCGGCCACAATAACCGGGATTGCGTCCGGGGCACGATGCTGCGCCCAATGACACGCATATGTCAGCAATGCCGCACAGATGCCGCGTCTGCGATGTGATGCGCGGGTGATGACGGATTGGTATCGTGCAACGCTGTCATCATGGAATATGCCGAGTGTGCCCACGATCAGATCGCCATCAAATGCCCCAAACCACTGGCCGCAATCTGCGGCGATCTGCGCCCGCAGGGCAGCATTGCGCCGTTCCAAATAGCCCTGATGCACGGCCAGATCGTAACCTTCATCCTTGGCTGCTTCCAGCTGCAGGGCCAACAATCCATCCCAATCTGTGACCACGCGTAGACCAATACCGGCCGGAACAGCTGCATGCCGGATCGGGTCCTGCAGCGACAAGACGTCAAACGTTTCGACCTCTAGCCCCGGCAATGCGGCGGACAGGGGAGCAGGATCAAGCCCCGGCACATCCCACACGACAGTCAGATGCGACGCATCCGGGAAATCACGCGCGAAATAGGCGACGTCATCGACCGGATCACCCAATTCGCGCATGATCACCAGATTGCCGTGCCAATAATCCGGCTCATCCGGGGTGCGCATCACGATCCGATTCGAGTGTTCCTCAAAAACTGACAGTCCGCGCATGATCAGCGCATCGCTGGCCAGACCGATTGACCGGAACATCAGTCAACATCGCTTAGCTTCAACCGCATTTCGCGGAGGACCGGTAGCACAGCGCGCATCTTGTCGTGGCCCACCTTCTTGACAACATCGGCAATAACCGGGGCAATCGCCGCCAGTGCCGCATCCCGCGCCGCCTGGCCCGAGGGACTGATCGCGACCATCTTGCGCCGCGCATCGTCCCAGTCGGGGCGGATATGGACCCAACCGGCCCATTCAAGTTTATGCAACGTATTCGTCATGGCGCCACGGGTCAGATGGAATGTTTTTGCCAATTGCGCGGGCGAGCGTTCAACACCTGCATGCGCCAGATGGTTCAGCACCGAAAAGTGCGACAGCTCCATCCCCTTGGGTAGCACGCGGGCGACATTCGCGCGCGCCAATTGGTCCACCACAAGGATTTCACTGAACAGCGAAACGGCAAGACTATTGGATACATCGGACATCAAGGGCCTTCAAAAGGACGATCATGGCTGAGTGCCGCGATACGTTTGCGGCTTTGTGCCACTTCCCCTAGGTCAAGATCAACCAGAGCGATGCCCGGTTCGGTGCCCATATCAACCAGAACCTCGCCCCAAGGCGAAATTGCCACGGAATGCCCATAAGTTTGGCGCGGCTTGCCCGCCTGTGCGGCATGTGTGCCTGTTTGCGCCGCCGCGAGCACATAAGCGCCCGTCTCAATCGCGCGGGCGCGCAGAAGCGGCTCCCAATGGGCGGCCCCTGTGACGGGCGAAAATGCAGACGGGATCAACAAGACCTCAGCCCCAGCCTGTGCCAACGCGCGATAAAGATACGCAAAACGCACGTCGTAACAAATGCTTAGGCCAATCTTGGCAAAAGGCGCATCTGCAACCACAGCCCGCTCTCCGGGGCGATACCCAGCGGATTCGCGATAGGTCTCTGTCGCGGACACCGCCACGTCGAACATGTGAATCTTGTCATAGCGGGCCATGATCTGACCCGCCGGATCAATCAGAAACGACCGGTTGGCAAAGCGGCCATCAGGATCATTCGTCTTCAACGCCAAAGATCCGATGGACAGCCACACACCATGGCGGATCGCCGCCTCTTGCAGACCTTTCAGCGTCAGATCATCGTCTTCATGCTGCAATACCCGGGCCTGATGGGCGCGGTCCTGCGACACGCAATTCGTCACTTCCGGGGTCAGAACAAACCCTGCGCCCTTGCCTGCCGCCTCAGCAATGAACGCCACTGTCCGGGGCAGATTTGCCACCGGATCATCGCTGACATTCAGTTGGACCAGCGCGGCCTTCATGCTGCCAGCAGCGCATCCAGTTTGCCGGCACGCTCCAACGCCATCAGATCATCACAGCCACCCACATGGGTGCCATCGATGAATATCTGGGGAACCGTGCTGCCGCCATTCGCGCGCTGGATCATTTCCGCGCGCCGATCTGGCTGGGCAGAGATATTCACCTCGGCAAAGCTGATCCCTTTGGAATTCAAAAGACGTTTCGCCATATGGCAAAAGCCACAGGTGGGTTTGGTATAGATTTCAACATTTGCCATCATCATGGTCCTTAACTCAGGTTCGACCATCATTTAGGCATCTTTGACCACCCTTGCCAGTGTAACAATCGACACGTTTGTGGCACCGGCGGCACGCGCGGCCTCTGCACTGGCAGCCAAAGTAGCGCCGGATGTCATCACATCATCGACCAACAGAACCGACCGCCCGTTCACGATATCCGTGCGCTTGGGGTTCGGCGCAATCGCGCCAGAGAGTGCAGCAAATCGGGCATCCCGGTTATGCCCCTCCAGCGGTTGTGTCTTTTTTGGCCGCAACAAAGCGTCTGCACAAACAGGCCGTTCCAGCGCCTTACCCAGCGCATGGACCAACAACGCCGCCTGATTGTACCGTCGCCGCGCCAGCCTGACCCAATGCAACGGTACAGGCACCAAGACGGTATCATCCTGCAACAAGGGCCGCGCCACGCGCGTCATCCACATCGCGGCAGGGCGTGCCAGATCCGTGCGATCACCGTGTTTAAGGCCCAAAACCAGCCGCCGCCCGATGCCTGTGTAAATCAATGCAGCCCGCCCCCTGTCCCAGGGCCGCGCGATGGTCATACAATCATCGCACTGCACGATCTCGCCCCGATCCTCGCCCGGCAGGGGTGTCCCGCAAGTGTCACAGACAAGCCCACCAATGAACTTCGTCTCGCGCCAACAAGGGCCACATAGCCCGAATTCAGCCTCGGTCTGTGCGTCGCAGGCCACGCATTGCGCAGGGTAGATGGCCCGAATGACGCTTTGCAACCGCATGAAACCACCCTAAATGACGGCCATGACAATGCCGCAACTGACAGACCGCACAGCGCTTGAGCGTAATCGCCAAAGGGCCGAACCCGACGCCTTGTTCCTGCAAGAGCTGGCGGCGGATGAGCTGCAGGAAAGACTGATCGAGGTTAACAGAACCTTTAAATCCATCGTCATTGTGACAGGTTTTCCGGATTTCTGGCGGGAACGGTACCCGGATGCGACCATCATCCCCGATGATGAAACACTCAGCCTGAAACCGCAGGCGCATGACCTGATCCTGCACATGATGTGCCTGCATTGGGCGAATGATCCGGTTGGGCAACTTGTTCAATCGCGGCACGGGCTGGAACCTGACGGGCTGCTGCTGTGCACGTTCCTTGGCGGGCAAACCCTGCACGAACTGCGGACATCACTCGCCGAGGCTGAAGCGGCGATTACCGGTGGCCTGTCCCCCCGGATCGCCCCCATGGGCGAAATCCGCGACCTTGGCGGGTTACTGCAGCGGGCCGGCTTTGCGCTGCCCGTGGCAGACAGCACACCCATCACGGCGAGTTATGCCAACGCGTTCCACCTCATGCATGATCTGCGCAAGATGGGCGAAAACAACGCATTGACCCAACGGATCAAGCATATCACGCGGCGGAACGTCCTGACGGAAGCGTCCTCAATCTATGCGGCCAATTTCCGAAATGCAGATAACCGGGTCGATGCGACATTCGAAATCATCACGCTGACCGGTTGGGCACCGTCCACGACACAGCAACAACCACTGCGACCCGGCAGTGCGAAGGCGCGGCTTGCTGACGCGCTGAACACGACAGAAACGCCTTTAATTAGGTCCAAAGATTGATCTGGTGCGTATCCCATTTAAATACCACCCGATTATCGCTACCTAGAGGGCAATGAAAATGTTCGATGCACACAGCCAGACCGAACAGCGTCCAGCAACATGCCCCATGCATGCGCCAGCGGATCACCCCGCCGTCAAGCCAGCACGCGTTGGCATTCTGATCGCGAATCTCGGCACGCCGGACGCGACCGACTATTGGTCCATGCGGCGTTACCTGAATGAATTTTTGTCGGACAAGCGGGTCATCGATTACTCTGCCTGGATCTGGCAGCCCTTGTTGCAGCTTGTTATCCTGTCAAAACGTCCCTTTTCCTCTGGCGCTGCGTACAAATCCATCTGGAACGAAGACGCCAACGAAAGCCCCTTGATGACTATCACCAAGGCGCAGACGGAAGCGATCAAAAAACAGATGGTCGACCGCTACGGTGATGATGTGCGTGTTGATTTCTGCATGCGCTACGGCAACCCATCGACCAAATCCAAAGTGCGCGAAATGGTCGAAGCAGGATGCACGAAAATCCTGTTCTTCCCACTTTATCCGCATTACGCCGGGGCAACCTCGGCCACGGCAAATGATCAATTCTTCCGAGCACTTATGGAAGAAAAATGGCAACCCATCGCCCGGGTGGTTGAACCCTATTTTGCCGAACCCGCTTATATCGAAGCGCTCGCGCAATCCATTGAAAAGGCTTATGCGGCGGCAGAGACAAAGCCTGAAAAACTCGTCTGTTCCTATCATGGCGTGCCAGAACGGTATCTGCGCGAAGGCGACCCCTATCACTGCCAGTGCCAGAAAACGACACGGCTGCTGAAAGAACGGCTGGGCTGGGACGACACACAGATCGTGACAACCTTCCAATCGCGGTTTGGTCCCGAAGAATGGCTGAAGCCGTATACCGTGGAAGAGGTCGCGCGCCTTGCCGAAGAAGACGGTATCAAAAACATCGCCGTCTGCGCACCCGCCTTCTCGGCCGACTGCATCGAAACGCTTGAAGAGATCAACGAAGAGATCAAGGAAAGCTTCGAAGAAGCAGGTGGCGAACATTTCACCTACATCCCATGCCTTAACGACGACCCGGCGCATATCGATGCACTGTCGGGCGTGATTGAGAAGAACCTCAAAGGCTGGTTGGACTAAGCCCATTTTCGAGCTGTCCGTCATCGGACAAAGCGCAGGGTTGGGGCAACATACAGCCCTTAGCAGATTTTCTTTGCCAAAATACCACCATGAAGCGAGTCAGACGATCATCTGACGAGAACTTTCATCACGGACATACATCTTGTGTGCCTTGCTCTTTTGATCACAGAACCTATGAAATCGGCGTTGATTACGCCGGTGGAATTGGACCGTTTTGGCAACCTGAAAGTGCAGCAATCGTGCTGTGTTGCATAGCGTTAATCCAAAAACCCATAACTTTTCCAAACTAGGCCGCAATGCAACCATAATTGCTGACCATGCCTGAGTTGCTTGTTTTTGTGTATGGAGCGCGCATTTTATCCTGCGCATTTGGTGAAAAATGGCGGCCGCGACAGAGAAGATCAAAGACCTTCCTTCGGAGCAGAGCGAAGCGCTTCCGAGTGGGACGACCTTGCTTGGTGACCAATTCACCATAGAGCGACCGTTGAGCAATGGCGGCTTCGGCATCACATATCTTGCCCAGGACAACTATCTTGAGCGTAGCGTTGTTATTAAGGAATGCTATCCAGAGGTATTCTGCCGGCGGGATGGCAACCGTGTCCTGGTGCGATCACATTCCAACCACGAAAAATACCGCGCCATCGTCGAGATGTTCATGCGCGAAGCACGCAGCATAGCGAAGATGCGTCACCCCAACATCGTTGGCGTACATCGCATTTTTGAAGACAACGAAACCGCGTATCTGGTGCTGGACCGGATCGATGGTCGCGATCTGCTGGATATCGTCAAAGATAAAGATCAGACGCTGACACCCGCGCAGATCAAGGCGGCGCTGATCAAGATTCTGGATGCCGTCGATCTTGTGCATCAGAATGACCTGCTACATCGCGATATCTCGCCCGACAACATTCTGCTGGATAAATGGGGTAGCCCCGTCCTGATCGACTTTGGTGCCGCCCGCGAAGAAGCCAGCCGCGAAACGCGCGCCCTGTCGGCTGTACTGGTCGTAAAGGACGGATACTCACCACAGGAATTCTATTTTGCCGGTGGCAAACAGTCAGCTTGCAGTGATCTGTATGCGCTGGGCGCCACGTTCTATCATCTGATTACAGGCAGTGCGCCGCCCAACAGCCAAACCCGGATGTCTGAATTCGCCAGCAATAATGCCGATCCATGCGAACCACTGGCCGGTCGGTTTGACGAATACGAACCCGAATTCCTTGCGGCCATCGATAAGGCCATGCGAATTCTGCCCAAGGACCGTTTGCAGAGCGCGCGCGAATGGTCGGCGATTATCACTACAGAAACGGCACGACCGGTACCGACACCAGCACCGATGAAGCCGGCCAATAATGAAAATTTGGAAAAGACACTGACCCGCCTTGTGTCCGAAACGAATGAATATGTGCGCAATTCGCAACCACGCGAAGGGAAAATCAAATCCAGCGAACCGGTGGTCAATCCGTCTCGTGTATCTGCGCCAAAATGGGTCGAGGAATTCAATGCCGAAACCACGACCGTTCGGTCACCAAAGCCCGCCCGCGTGGATCGAAAAAGCACTGAAACCAGCAAACCAAGACGGCCCAAGCCCATACCCGAAATCGTGCCTGAACCCATTCAGTCGCCATCGAAAATTCGGGCGTTCATATCGGGCCGGATATTCAGACGCGGTTTGAATTGATGACAAAAAAGGGCGCAAAACTGCGCCCCTTTTTATGCAACGCCATGCATTACCTTCAGATCAACAACACCTGCGTGCCGACCTGCGCATAATTGTACAGCTCTGCAATCTGCTCATTATACAGCCCAATACAGCCATTTGACGACCGACGCCCGATCTTGCGCGTGTCGTGCGTGCCGTGGATACGATAATACTGCCACGTGAGGTGCAGCGCATGTGTGCCCAGCGGGTTGTCGGGGCCCGGACCAATGAAATCGGGCCACTCTGGGTTGCGCAGCTTCATTGCCGGTGTCGGTGCCCAGCTTGGTCCTTCGACCTTGCGGGTGATGGCGGTGCGGCCGGTACGCGTTAAATCTTCGGTCAGCGGTACACTGGTCGGGTAGAGCTTGTAGATCGACTCATCTTGGGACCAGTAATGCAGCGCGCGCGACTGGATATCGACGAGGATCGCGCCCTTATCCAGATTGCTGAAATAGGGCTTCCAATCCAGCGACCGAAAACTGGATATGTTGCGCTGCACACCTTGCGAGATATCGCTTTCGATCTCTGTCGTTCCGGCGGTCTGCGCAGCGGCGCCCGTCCCGATCACAGCGGCAGTGCCAGCCAGAAAACCACGGCGCGAAAATGTATGTGTCATGGTCTGCTCCGATTTCTAGTCAAATATCTTACCAGACTGCAAACTAATGTGTCTGGTAAGCCACCGCAATTCAAACAAATGTCATACCGGCCACCGGATCAGAGTTGTGTGTTTGAAGTGTCAGTTCAATGCCGGTAAAGAGCACTAATGCAAGTGATGGACGAATAACGGTATGTATAGACGCAAATTTCTAATGGGGCTGGCGCTTTCCGCCGTTGGGGCATGTGGTGGCGGCATCAACCGGCCGCTTGGCCCTGATGGCCTGCCACTGCCGTCTGTGTACCGAATCCGCCCGCAAGACGAAGCTGCGGTGCAGTTTCGCATGCTTGATAGTGTGAACGCCGTCCGCGCGCGGGCTGGTGTCGCACCTGTGCAATTGGATGCCCGTCTGAACGCCGCTGCCGCAACACATGCGCGGGATATGTCGGTGCAAAACCGGCCCTGGCTTTTCGGCTCTGACGGATCAAGCCCACTGGACCGTGCCCGCCGTGTCGGATTTCCCGGACGATTGTTGGGTGAAAACATCTCGGAATCCTACGAGACCGAGCTGCAGACACTAGCCGCATGGATGGGGCAGCCCGACACACGCGCTGTCATTCTTGACACAAATGCCCGCTTCATGGGCTTTGCATGGTTTCAGGAAAACGCAGGCAAATTGTGGTGGACCCTGAACATGGGCAGTGATCCCGCGGTGGCAAGGCCAATCCCCAGTACGGTGTCTTAGGCGTAGATGAAGATCTTGGTCTCGTTTTCGACCATCGCGTAGATTTCATCCATCTCTTCGTTCTTCACCGCTATGCAACCCCACGTCCAATCGGGCGTGCCAAGCCATTGTGTCGGGGTGCCATGAATGAAGATATCGCCGCCCGGGTCCAGTCCACGCGCCCGCGCATAAGCCACATCGCTGGCATTGGGATAAGAGATACCCAGTGACAGGTGAAACTGGCTGTTGGGATTGCGCCGGTCGATTCGGTAAGCCCCTTCGGGCGTCCGCCCGTCGCCTTCATGTACCTTGTGTCCCTTGGGCGCAAAGCCCAGATCAAAGGTGTACTGCCGCAGCAAGCTGGTGTTGTGCAACAACTGCATCGTGCGGTGTTCTTTGAAAACCTGTATCCGCGTTACTTGCGGGCCGGTATAGCGCGGCACACCAGCACCACACCCGGCGAGGCCCAATGCAGCCCCAACCATCATCGATCGTCTTGAAATCATTACTCTGCCTACTGTCCCGGTCTTCGCCGTTTTTTTATGTATACAGGAAAAATGTGGCCAAAGGGAGGAAAAGAACGTTCGTTTTGCTCATTTCCGCGTGAAGGGTGCCACAATTTCCACATGCGGGGACCAGCGGAACTGATCAACGACTTGTACCCAAGGCATTGCGAACCCCGCATCAACCAGCGTTTTGGCGTCACGCGCGAAGGTAACCGGGTTGCACGACACCATCGCGATCGTGCTGATGTGTGACCGCGCCAGCGTGTCGATCTGCGCCTCGGCCCCGGCCCGTGGCGGGTCGATCACAGCGGCATCGTAGCCACACAATTCGTCGGGTTCGAGCGGGCGACGAAACAGATCGCGCGTTTCCTTGCTGACTTTGCGCAGTTCATGACCGGCACGCCAGCCACGGTCGAGGGCTGTCAACATATCGGCCTCACCCTCAACAGCGTGCACCTCTGCCCGTCTCGCCAGCGGCAGCGTGAAAGTCCCACAGCCTGCGAACAAGTCGATGATCCTGTTCGCCTTTGTCGTGATTTCATCCACCGCGTCCCGCAAAGTTGTCTCGCCATGCGCAGTGGCCTGCAAAAACGCGCCGGGTGGCGGTGTGACTTTGATGCCGCCAAAATCCTGCGCAGGCGGGTTGATCATGACCACCGGTTCATCGTTCCAGACAAGCCGGGACAGCCCATATTGATTGGCCAATGCGGCCAGTTCAATGCGCAGTTGCGGGGTCAGATCCTTGTCGGTGGCAATCAGGATGTCGGGGCCAAGTGGTGCTGCAGTCACGGTCAGGTCGATTTCGCCCTTGCGCGAACAGGCCAGCAACGTGAGGTGATCCAGCACAGGCATGCTGGCCTTCAGCCCCGGCGCAATCAGCTCGCAATCCGGCACAGCGACCAATGTGTCAGATGCCTTTGCGTGAAAGCCAACCAAGGCGCCTTTCTTAGTACGCCGCCCCGAGAATTTCGCCCGCCTGCGTGACTGCGCAGGCGAAGTGGCAATGGGCCGGAAGGCAGGCGACAGCCCACGGGCCTGCAGGGCCTTTGCAACGATGTCCTGCTTCCACGCCGCAACAAAGTCATCGCTGGCGTGTTGCATCGCGCAGCCACCGCAGGACTTGAAATGCCGACAGGGCGGTGAAACCCGATCCGTCGACGGGGTGACAATGCGAATGGTGCCATCCTGCGCCACCTCCACCTCTTCCCCAGGCAGGACAGTTGGCAGCAGCGACTGCCCGTCAGAGGCCCGGCCAAGGCCAAGGTGGGTCAGGCTTTCGATGGTCAGCATTTATTCCGCCGCGTCTTTCACATTGATGAACCCGCCCGACTGCCGGTTCCAATAGCGCGCATAAAGCCCGCCCTTGGCCAGCAGATCGGCATGGGTGCCCTGTTCCACAATCCGCCCTTCGTCAAGCACCACAATCCGGTCCATCCGCGCCAGCGTGGATAATCGGTGGGCAATCGCAATGACGGTCTTGCCGTCCATCACCTGTTCAAGCGCATGCTGGATCGACGCCTCAACCTCGGAATCAAGCGCGCTGGTGGCTTCGTCCAGGATCAAAATTGGCGCGTCTTTCAGGATTGCGCGGGCAATCGCAATCCGTTGCCGCTGACCACCGGACAGTTTGACACCGCGTTCGCCTAGATGCGCGTCATAGGCCTTGCGGCCCTTGTGATCCTGCAGATCAAGAATGAAATCATGCGCCTCGGCCTGCCTGGCCGCTGCTTCGATATCGTCGCGGCTGGCATCGGGATTACCATAGCGGATATTGTCATGGGCTGACCGGTTGAACATCGCCGTTTCCTGCGTGACCATTGCGATCTGGCGGCGCAGGCTTTCCTGCGTCACGTCGCGCAGATCCTGCCCGTCGATCAGAACCGCACCGTCTTCCGTATCGTAAAGGCGCAGCAGCAACGCGACGAGTGTCGATTTACCAGCGCCCGATGCCCCGACCAGCCCCAGCTTTTCACCCGGCTGGACAGTCAGGTTCACGCTGTCGACACCACCGGGCCCGCCACCATAGCTGAAGCTGACATCGTTCAGGGTGATCGCCCCAGTCTCGGCAACAAGCGGCTTGGCATCCTGCGCATCGACCAACGCATGTTCAGGGCTGAGCGTGTGCATCGCATCCTCAAGCTCACCCACATTGGAATACATGCCCATCAGGGTGAAACTGACCCAGCCGGTCATCTGCGCCAGACGCAGGGAAATCGCCCCCGCTGCGACAACCTCGCCCGGTGTGGCACTGCCCGTAGTCCAGAAATACAGCGTAGCCCCCACCAGCAGGATCGGCAGCAGGCCGCCCAGCGCCATCAGCCAGAACCGGAATGACGCGGACAGCCAGCCATATGTGACCGCTGTTTTCCAATAACTTGCCATGGCATCAATTGCCGCGCGGTCTTCGTGGTCGTCATGGGCGAACAGTTTGACCGTTTTGATATTGGTGATCGTGTCCACAACCTGCCCCGTGACCATCGCACGGGCCGCAGCACGCGCCTTGGACCGCGTGCGGATCAACGGCATGAAGAACCGGATCATCCAGATATAGGCCACAACCCACAGTGACAGCAGCGCCGCACTGCGCAGATCAATCGTCAGCAGCAGAATGATCGACCCAATGACCGACGCCAGCGCAAAGGCGACCGTATGGATCATATCCACCACCAAATCAGTCGCCGCCCGCGCCGCCTGCATCTGTTTTTGTGAAATCCGCCCGGCAAAGTCATTGTCAAAGAACGTCACCGCCTGCCCCAGCGTGTGCCGGTGCAGCCGCGACAGGATCAGATTGCTGAGCGCGGGACCCACGACGACCGCCTGCATCACCCCCGACACCCCAAGGACAATAGGACGCAAAACGACGAAGAACCCCGTCACGACCAAAAGCAGGATCAGATTGTCCGAGAAATAGCTGTCGGGCGACGACACAAGTGCGGCATCAATCACCAAGCCCAACATCAGGGCCGTCAATACCTCAAGCGTCCCGGCCAAGGCCGACACCAATGCGGCACCCCCTGTCACCTTAAAACTGCCGGACAGGCACCACTTCAGAAACGCCATCAGCGTGTTGGGTGGGGCTCCGTTTGCCCGCTCGAATGGGTCGATCCATCTTTCCGGCTTCATTCCGCTACTCGCGTATCCTGCCCCAGAAAGCCGCCAGATTGCCGCGCCCAGAACCGTGCATATTGTCCGTTTGCCGCCAAAAGCGCGTCATGGGTGCCATCTTCGATGATCCGGCCCTGATCCATGACGATGATCCGATCCATTTGCGCGATGGTTGACAGACGGTGCGCAATCGCGATTACCGTCTTGCCTTCCATCATGCCGTAAAGCGTGCGCTGAATGGCGGCCTCGACTTCGCTATCTAGCGCGCTTGTCGCTTCGTCCAAGAGCAGGATGGGCGCGTCCTTCAAAATCACCCGCGCAAGCGCAATCCGCTGGCGTTGCCCGCCTGACAGTTTGACACCCCGTTCGCCGACCTTGGCGTCGTAGCCTTTATCACCATCGCTGTCTTCCAGCCCAAGAATGAATTCATGTGCCTCCGCCTTGCGGGCGGCGGCGATCATTTCATCCTCGCTGGCCTCTGGATTGCCATAGACGATGTTTTCACGCACAGAGCGGTGCAACAGCGCACTGTCCTGCTGCACCATCCCGATGTTACGGCGCAGGCTTTCCTGGGTGACATCCATGATGTTCTGACCATCAATCGCAATCGTCCCTTGTTCGGCATCATAAAACCGCAACAACAGCTTCACGAGCGTCGATTTCCCCGCCCCCGACTGCCCCACAAGCCCGATTTTTTCGCCCGGTGCGATCGTCAGGTTTATCTTGTCCAGACCGCCCGCCTTTTTCCCATAGTGGTGTGACAGGTCCGTAATCTCGACCTTGCCCGCCTTGATCGCCAGTGGTTTGGCACTTTGATCGATCAGCTTGATCGGCTGTGCAATCGTCTCCATCCCTTCGGACACGACGCCAAGTTCGCGGAAAAAGTTGCTGGTCGCCCACATGATCCAGCCGGACATGGCGTTCAGCCGCAAGGCGAGCGTCGTGGCCACGGCCACAACACCAACCGTTGCCGTACCAAGGCCCCATAGCCACATAGCCCAGCCGACAACGCCGACGATCAGCAGACCGTTCAGCACCATCAGGCCCACATCCATGATCGTGTAAAGCCGCATCTCGGCATGGAAGGTGCGACGCCCTTCCTCCATCGCCTCTTTCACATAAGCGATCTCACGATCATGATGCGCGAACATCTTGACCGAATGAATATTGGTGTAGCTGTCCACGATCCGCCCCGTCACCTTGCTGCGCGCATTCGATGCCGCCTCGGACGCGGGACCGATCCGTTTGACGACCCAACGCAACAGTAGCAGGTAGGGCACAAGCCATAGCAGAAGCGGGATGATCAACCGGATATCCGCCTGCCCCAGCAGGACCGCCGCGGCCACAACATAGGCGGCCGCAAATGTCAGCGCATCAAACAGCTGAAACATCACCTCGCCGGCCGCTGACGGCGTTTGCATGATCCGGTTGGCGATCCGCCCTGCGAAATCATCCTCAAACCAGCCGACAGATTGCCGCAAAACGTGCTTGTGCGCGCGCCAACGCACCAAAGTGGCAAAGTTAGGCAGGATCGTCTGGTGCAGCAGCATCACCTGCAGGATATGCAGGACAGGGCGCAAGGTCAGGATGAACAGCGCCACAAGGATGAACTCAACCCCATACTGTGCCCAAACCTCTGCCGGGGGGCCGCTGGACAGCGTATCAACCAACCGGCCCACGTAACCCAGTAGCCAGATTTCAACCCCTGCGATGATGATGGAGCCCAGCGCCGTAAACGCAAATACCCGTTTGAACGGTTCCGCGTAGAGACGCAGAAACGGATAGAGCCGCTTGGGCGGCGTGTCGGTCTCCTGATACGTGGTATAGGGATCGACCAGGCCTTCGAAAAACCGAAACATTGGTCTGCCTTAATGGGGTTACGTAGGGACACATAACAAGGTTTGCGTCAGAGGAAAACCAGAACTGAAAACACGCCAAGGGCGAGCGCCATAATGCGCATGAAGATGCGCCAGGCGGTCGGATTGGTCAGCAGGTAGGACAGCAATGCGCCCGCGGTTGTCCAAAAGATGCAGACACCCAGATTGATGCTAGAAAATGCAGCTGCAAGCGTGGCAGCCTGCCCTGTTGGCGACAGCGCGGGCACATAGGCCATCGCACTTAAGGCGACAGCCCAGACCTTGGGGTTGACCCATTGGAACAACACCGCCTCAATAAAGGTAAAGGGCCTGTCCCGCGCTTTCGATTTGGCCGGATCGGCGCGCCAAAGGTTGTAGGCCATCCAAAGGATCCACGCGGATGCCGCAATTTTCAGGGCCAGCGTCAGCGTCGGTTGCGCCTGCAGCAGGGCGCCGACACCCAGCCCGGTTATCCCTGATGTAATCCCAACTCCAAAGGCGACCCCCAGGATATGCGGTAGCGTGCGTTGAAAACCGAACCGCGCACCTGATGCGGTAAGCAGGATCACATTCGGCCCCGGGGAGAATAGCCCAAAGAACACAAAGCCAATCAGGGGAAGAAATTCAGTCAAGCAGATCGGCTTTCGTCAATTTGAAACCCGACGCGATCCAACGCGCCTCTGCCGCTTTCAACGCCTTGCCCAGCGCGGCACCTTGCAATGCGGGCATCAGGTCGGCCGCGATCAATGGGAAGGTCTGCTGCGCTGCGTTTTGGATGGATTCCGCCCTGTTAGGGTCTATTTCCTGGCCCAAAGACGCGGCTTCGATGGCAATGCGGTCCATGCCGACAGAGGCACCAAAGCGATAGGCAGCCTCTTTATGCGACACGTCTGTCTTGATCTGCTCCAGCCGCTTCCCCTGTTCCTTGGACAGACGCAAAGCCACCTCTGGCGTGCCGCCAATCAGGGCAAGCCGCCGGATCGGGTCCGGCGCTAGGCCCCCCTGTTGTTCGACATGGACAAGAACCGCCAAAGCCCCCGCATCCGCACCGGGCAAGACTTGCGCCAGCGCCCCGGTCGCGGCCATCGATGACATTGCCGGTGCAGGATCGGGTGCGGTCAGCAGTTTCAGTAATTCGCTGGTAATCCGTTCGACCGAAAGCTGTTTGAGACCGTCAATATTCGCGGCACAAGCCGCCAAGCCATCCGCATCAGGCCCTTCGCGCGGATCGCCATACCACGCATGAAACCGGAAAAAGCGCAGGATGCGCAGGTAATCCTCTTTGATCCGCTGATCTGCATCTTCGATGAACCTGATCCGCCTTGCATGCAGGTCAGGCAAGCCGTCCAGCGGATCGGCGATCGTCCCATCCGCATCGGCATAAAGCGCGTTCATCGTGAAATCGCGCCGCCGCGCGTCGTCAGTCATATTATCGGCAAAGGCAACCGTGGCACGACGACCATCAGTCGCAACATCATGACGGAAGGTCGTCACCTCAAAGGGGATGTTTTCCGCAACGATAGTGACTGTTCCATGCGCGATCCCCGTTGGGATGACCTTCAACCCCGCACCCGTGGCAAGGGCGGTCACGTCTTCCGGCAACGCATCGGTCGACAGGTCCAAATCGGCAACCGGCTCACCCAACAGCGCGTTGCGCACGCAACCACCGACGAACCACGCCTGATAGCCCGCATCCGTTAGCAAACGGCACACGCTCTGCGCGGCATCATCTGCCAGCCAGTCTGCGACGATCCGGGTCATACCAGCCGGTCCGCCAACGCACGCAGGATGCGGGCGGTGGCGCCCCACACATAATAGGGACCATAAGGGACCGTGTAATAGAACCGCTTGCGCCCCTGCCAGCGCCGCCCTTCCACGCGAAACATGTCGGGCCGGGCCAGATGATGCAGCGGGATTTCAAAAACCTCACTGACTTCGCCGGCCTCCGGAATGGGATCATATGCCCCCTCCAGCACAGCCAGAACCGGGGTCACCTGATAGCCGGTCACGGTCTGATGCGGGGGCAGGCTACCCAACACGCGAGGGCGGTGTCTTGGCAGACCGATCTCTTCCTCCGCTTCGCGCAAGGCCGCATCAACTGGCGTCGGATCACCCGCATCCTGCTTGCCACCCGGAAAGGCGATCTGGCCCGGATGGTGCTTCAACCGGGCAGAGCGTTTTGTCAGAATAACAGTCTCTGTTTCAGCCCGAACCGCAACAAGTACCGCCGCCGGGGTCAGTTGCCGGTCAGGGATTTGCACATTGTTATTCAGATCAAAATCAGACGACGCGCCACCCGTACGGGATAGCGCGTCGCGCAGGCGTTGTTCCAGATCAGGCACTGGCGTCCTTGGCCTCGAACCCCAATGTGTCGGGATCAAACGTGTAATGGGCACCGCAGAACTGACAGTCAGCCGTTACCGTGCCTTCATCCGTTACCATGGTGCTAATATCCTTAGCCGAATAGATCGACAGGCTTTGTCGCACTTTATCTGCTGAACAGCTGCAGCCAAACTTGACCGGCTGCGCATCAAAAACACGCGGTTGTTCCTCATGAAACAAACGCACCAACAGGTCCGTGGGTGCCACGGCAGGGCCGATCAGCTCAATCTCTTCCACCGTGTCCAGCAACGTGTTGGCACGGGTCCAGTTTTCGGCATCATCATCGTTCAGGATATCGGTCGCATCCAGCAACCCACCTTCACCGGACCCGCCTTCGCCGGTCACATGCGGTGATGCTTTGGGCATATGCTGCAACATCACGCCACCGGCACGCCAATGGGTATCTTCACCGGGCATTTGCGACTGGCCATAGGTCAACTGAAAGCGGGTCGGCAGCTGTTCTGACTGCGCAAAATATGTCTCTGCGCAGGCCGCCAGCGATCCGCCAGCAATGGGTGTGATGCCCTGATAAGGGGTCATCCCCTGCCCCTGATCGATCAGAATGGCGAAATATCCGCTGCCAATCTGGCTGAACGGATCAGCGGCTTCATCCAGTTTTTCGGCATCGTATGACGCATAGGCTCGGATGCGCGCAGGCTGGCCGTCATCGGTGGGACCGTAATAGTCCGTTGCAATCAGGCGCACAGCACCCGAACCGCGCACCTGCAACGACAGTTTCCACCGCAGCTTGACCGTTTGCCCGATCAACGCGGTCAGCAATGCCATTTCGGCCACCAATCCTTCGACCAGTGCCGGATAATCGTGCTGCTTTAGAACCTGTTCCAACACGCCATCAAGACGCGCCACCCGACCGCGGATGTCGGATGCGTCAAGTTGGAACGGCAGGACGGTATCGTCCCAGGCGATTTGGGTGCCGAGGCTCATGGTCTTTCCTAACATGTCAGGGGCTGGCATACCGCGCCTATATAGGCGGGGCAACCACGCGTCCAAGGGGACAAGCTATGATCAGACGGTATGGCGATACGCCACAAAGCGGGCAGCACTACAAACACCGGCCCGGTGTTTATGCAGTGTTGCCACGCGGCGGCAAGCTGCTGCTGACCTATCAGGGGGCACCGCATGATGAAATCCAGCTGCCCGGTGGCGGCATTGACCCGGGCGAAAGCCCCTTGCACGCATTGCATCGCGAAGTGTTCGAAGAAACCGGCTGGCGCATCGCTGACCCGCGCAAGATCGGGGCCTTTCGGCGGTTTGTCTATATGCCGGAATATGACATCCATGCCGAAAAACTGTGCCACATTTACCTCGCCCGTCCGGTGCGGCCACACGGGCCCCCGACCGAGCCTGACCACATCCCGCTTTGGCTTGATCCGCAAGACGCGGCCGAGATGATCTACAACGCGGGCGATGCTGCTTTTGTCAGGCAGCTATCGGCACTGCGGCCGCTTTCATGAATCGCCAAGCGCTAGGTACAGCGTCAGATCACTCGCGCCCACGCCGCCAGACGAAACCCTGACCATTTTTGCTTTGGCGCGCGCGCGCGTTGCTGACCAGGTAGACCAGCACAAAGATCGTCGATGAAAACGGCGTGCGCAGCAGGCGGATCATGTTGCCGAACGATTTGTTGAACTCGCTATCATTGTCGATCAGATCAGGGAACGCCTCGGCTAGCTCGACATTTCCTTCGCGCCAGCGGTGGCGCACATGGACAAGATTGCTGAAACCCTCAGGCAGGGGCCAATCGTAGGTCGCAGTGGTTTTGTAGCGTTCGTGCGGTTTGAATTGCAGACGCACAAACCTGTCATCGCCGTAGATTTTGGGAAATTCAGCCCAACGGCTGCGTCCCGCCCCGTTGACCGCATAAAGCCCGATCCCCGGCACACCATCGCGGACAAACGGCAAGCTGGTCCACACCTTTGCATAGGCCCGGCTGACGATGCTTTTGGGGCGCGGCACGCGCACAGCGCCGCTGGCATAGACGGGTTTGTCATCTGCCAGAAGATCAGCGAGTTCCCGCAGCATGCGGGGGCTGATCACGATATCAGCATCAAGAAAGACACGTGTCTGATAGGTTGCCACCGCCTCACCTTCGTTCAGCGCGTTCATTTTGTTGCCCACGGGAATATCAAGCACGATGGGTTCAAAGCCCGCTGCGCGCAGTGCTGCCCCCTTCGCCTGTGCAAGGGCAACCGTCTGATCGTTGCACCCGTTTGCAGCGACGATGATCTGTATGTGGTGATCGGATGGCAGGTCCGTTTGGGCGACAATGGCGTCCAGGCACGTCTGGATGCAGCTTTCTTCGTTGTTACTGGGGATAATCACACTCAGCACAGATCAATCCTTCGCCGTGGTTGGCCTTGATATGCCGATATGCCGGTGGCGATGCAAGGATCGGGCGTGTGTCTGATGACCAGCTAACTTACGCGTGCAGGGCAAGCGCCCAACAAGTCAATATCGGGTTGCCCAAAAAAAATCGAACTTTTCGGCATATTTGCGCCCATATGTTCGGATAACCACATCATAGATTTACAAATGCTTCCTTAAACGAATTCTGGTCCATGATGCGCCCAAAAACTGCTCTGTCTGCGCCTGTGACTTCAATTGCAATGCTTGTAGACACGTGCATTGGCCGTGTGGCAGCATCAAGAACACGTAATTATTGTATGGTTTCTCTTTTGTTCCTTTTGTTCGCAAAAAATAGCAATAAGCAACTTATTCAGGGCTGTGGTCGATGACGACACCTCCCATCTATGTGACACGTCCGTCAATTCCACCACTTTCTGACATGCTCCCTTTGCTCACGCAAATCTGGGAAAGCAGAACGCTGACGAATAATGGGCCTGTGCTGCAGCGGTTCGAAGCGGCGCTGGCCGATTATCTGGGTGTTGCGCATATCTCGCTTGTGGCGAATGCGACATTGGGCACGGTGCTAGCCATGCAACAGGCCGGTCTTACCGCGGGAGAGGTGATAACCACGCCGTTTTCCTTCGTTGCGACCGCCCATGCGGTCCGGATCGCTGGCGCGACGCCGGTCTTTGCAGATATTGATCCGGTGACGTTGAACCTTGATCCCGCCAAGGTCGAGGCGATGATCACCCCACAAACACGGGCAATTCTGCCGGTCCATACATTCGGCACACCCTGCGATGTTGATGGTTTGGCAGAGGTGGCTGCACGCCACGGGCTTAAACTGCTTTATGACGCCGCGCATGCGTTTGGCGTGCAGCGCGACGGACAATCGATCCTGCGTCATGGGGATATGTCCGTGCTCAGCTTTCATGCGACGAAAGTGTTCAACACATTCGAAGGCGGCGCCGTCATCGCGCGGGATCATGAAACCAAGCTGGCGATTGATCGCCTGGCCAATTTCGGTTTCGCTGATGCCCTCACGGTCGAGGCTATCGGCACGAACGCAAAAATGCATGAACTTAGCGCCGCCGTAGGGCTGGCGCAGCTTTGCGGTATTGACGATGTGCTGGCCCGGCGCGCGGCGGTGGCCCAACGCTATGCCGATCGGTTCAACGGTGTGCCGGGCTTGCGCTGCGTCTGCCCGACAGGGGTGAAGGGCCACAATCACTATGCTTTCCCAATCCTCATTGGTCCTGATTGCAGAGTTGATCGTGATACGCTTTTTGTGCATCTTGAGGCTGAAAACATTTTTGCACGGCGATATTTTTATCCATTGATCTCTGATCTTACGCCATATCGCAGCTTACCTTCGGCTGATGCAGCAGGACTGCCTGTCGCGCGCGATGCGGCTGACCGAATTCTGTGTCTGCCGCTTTATCCCGATCTTGAACCGGACTCACAGGATAGGATCATCGATCTGGTGTTGGCCCAATGCGGGTAAACTGGCCGATGCTTATGCGTCTCGGTCACCGGCTAACGGTCAAAAACCCTTGTCATTTGCGCGATCTGGCCTGTGAAACGACAACGTTATCACCAGAAGAAACAACCCATGTTGCGCCAGCACTTTATCCAAAGAATGCGATGGACAAAGTCACCGGCCTTTCGCCCTGGCGCCACTGGTCGGTTGAGACCCCCCTGATCGAGGGCGGTAAGGCCACCCATGCGGCGACCAAGGCGCATACGGTTGAAAATGTGCATATTTCGGGTCCTTTCGTCTATAAGGGTGCTTCAAAATACGATGCAGGGTATGGCGACGAACGCCTATTGCAGCGTAAGGTTGGCGCCACTCAGTCGATTGACCGGGCCGTGCTGGTTTCCTGCTTTGGCGGCAGCCGTTTCTTTGGGCCCTTCCTGAAGGATAGCCTGACGCAGGAGCTCCTGCCTGACGACAGCGCAAGCATGATCGCCATGCGCACCAAAACCTATGATCACGAGCCCGGATATCGTGCGCTTTTCGAATTGCCCGCGCCGCGCACAATCGAACGCGGACATATCCGCAAGCTGACATTTTTTGATGATTTCGGCCAAAACGCAGGCAAGGAGGTCCGCTACAATACGCTGAAATCCCGGCTGCGCAAAAATGTAATTCATGACAATCACCGGCCGCCGGTGGGCGTCTACCTCAAACGCGGCATGACCGGAGAGGCACGGATTCTCACAAACGAACAGGCATTTGAGGATCACCTGCAAAATTTGGGGTTCGACATTGTTGAGCCCGCCGAACTGCCCGCAGACGAAATCGCGCGACGCACCCTGGATGCACCCATCGCGATCAGCGTCGAAGGTAGCCACATGTCGCATGTCGTCTACAGTATGGCCCCGTCAGGTACGCTTTTGGTCCTGCAGCCGCCCCATCGGTTTGCAATGGCGTTCAAGGAATGTACCGATCGCATCGGCCTCCGCTTTGCCTTTTTTGTTGGCGATCCCGCAGATGGCGGGTTCAGCGTTGATCTGGATGAATTTCAGCGCTTCTTGGACGACGTAATTGCATGACCGGATCAGCGTCGAACGAATTGATCATTCTGCCTGTGCTCAAGGCCACACGCGGCCCGCGCGGCGGCTTTGTTCTGACGCAGAAATACATGAATGGCGCAGCCGCCTATGCCAAGACATGGCCCGGCCCGGTGACAAGCCTGATCGAACTGACCGACGCGCCGACCACCGATATGGACCATGTCGAAGTGATGCCCGGTGAAGCTGAAACCGGATTGGAATTGCGCCCCAAGACCCAGGACGCTCTTGCGCAGCGCATCAGGAATGCAGCTATCGTGTCTGGTTTCCTGTCACCATACGAGCTGGAGACCGCAGCGCTTTGCAATCAGCTTGGGGTCCCAATCGTGTTTGTCAGCGAATACTCGATGAAAACCGAAATTCAGATCATCCGGGCGGAAACCCGAAATGTCGCTCTGCAATGGCGCCGCGAATTGTGGATCCGCGGAGCGGAAAAGAAGCGGCGCAAGGCACTGCGTATGGCCGCAGGCCTGCAATGCAGTGGAACACCGACTTATCAATCCTATCGCGACGCTATCGATAACACGTTGTTATTCTTCGATAACCGGGTGCCGCAGGACAAGGTGATTTCGGACGCAGCACTGACGCAAAAAACCAACGGCATGATGACAGATCGGCCGCTCCGCCTTGTCTTTGGCGGCCGGTTGGTGCCGATGAAGGGGGTGATGGACCTCGCCCCCTTTGCCTTTGCTTTGCGCCAGCGCGATATACCCTTTACCTTGGACATCTACGGTGACGGTCCCTTGCGTGCGGACATGCAGGCACAGATCAACGACATGCAACTTGGCGATCAGGTCACGCTGAGAGGTATCGTTGATTTTGAAACCGGCTGGGTCCCCACATTACAACGCGATATGGACCTGTTTATCTGCTGTCATCCGCAGGGTGATCCATCCAGCACATATCCCGAGGTCATGGCATGCGGTGTGCCTATCGCCGGATACGATAACGAAGCGCTGGCCGGCGTCATCGCGACATCGCAATCAGGCTGGGCCACCCCGATGCATGATGTTGCCGCACTGGCTGATACCGTCGCGCGACTTAGCCGTGATCGCGCAAGTCTGGCGGATGCCGCACAAAAGGCGCGCAGCTTTGCCGCCAAGCATGCGTTTGAGGCAACGATGGAACGGCGGACCCGACATCTGATTGATGCAAGCCGTTTGCCTGCCGCGCTCAAGGGTTGACGCCCGCGGTATGCGGTCCAGGAAATAGCGTTTCTGTCTTGTCGGTCAGGTAATAAAGCAACAAACCCCGCCACTCATGCGCGCCCAAATCCGTCAGACGCAATCCATCGCTGAAATGATAAAAGTAGCTAAAATCAAAAGGCGGTATCCATTTGAAATCAATGGGATATGGGACAGGCTCAAAACCGAGTTTCCGATAAACCCCGATAAGACGCGGCATCCGATGCGCGGGCGTAATAACCCACCAGACCTGATCGGCGTCATCACCGACCAAGGCCAATGTGTTTTGCGCGCGGGCCACAGTGCTGGGTGAATGAGGATCAAACGTGATCCGATCCGCCGCAATGCCATATTCAAGCAATACGCGGCGCATCCCATCCACGGCACGTAGCGGGGCCGGCGGAAAATCTGTACCACTACCTCCACTCAGAATAATCCGGGCATCGGGATAACGTTGCGCCAGCAGCGCCACCGTCGGAATGGCCTCTCCTCCGTCTTCCAGTTCGATCAGCGCATTGTTGTGATGGGCATGCACCTCGTTCAAACCCGCACCCAGCACAATCAGACCAAATGGCGGCTCTGCTAGCGCCAGATCAACAGCGGGAAAGCGGGCCGAGAGAGGGGCGATCAACACCTCGCTCAAACTGGTGAAGCCAAATCCTACAAATCCGGTCAGACTGAGGGTCAGACAGCCGATGGCACGGCGACGCCAGCCGATCAGCAGGGCCAAAAGAGACAGAAATGCCAACAACAGAAGAAACGTCGAAGGGGTCGTGATAAAATCAATAAGTGTCTTCAGCATGATGAAAATGGCTCCAAACGAAAATATAAGGGCTCAAAAAGGGCGGTCTGTGACAAATAGCACGGCGCGTTAAGACATTTGCTGCAACTGCATAGCCTGTCGTCACGCGACCGCATTCGAAATGCTACTAGTTCGACGGGAATCCATTTATGCCGTCAAGTCATGATTTGCAGAGCTATCTTTTCAAAGACGTAAAGCCTTTATACTGATCATAAATTGCCATAGGTTTGCCGGTGTTCACCCTTTTACTAAAATTATTCTTCGATGAGACGTGGTTGGTTTAATGAGTCCCATATCGCCCGATATTGACATAGCTGAAACCGACATCGCGATTGTCGGCATGGCGGCGCACTTGCCTGGCGCTGACACAGTGGCCGCCTACTGGGATAACCTGAAAAACGGGATCGAATCGATCCGCCATTACAGCGCGGAAGAACTGCTTGCCGCCGGTGAAGCCGCACATCGCCTGAACCGCCCCGATTACGTGCCCGCTGCTGCCCCGCTATCGGGCTACCAGAATTTCGACACTGAATTCTTCGGCCTCTCCGCCAAGGAAGCCGCGATCATGGACCCCCAGCATCGCCGGTTTCTTGAGGTGTCTTGGGAAGCGCTCGAAAACGCAGGCCATATGCCCGAGAACGCCAAAGGCCCCATCGGCGTTTTCGCAGGCTGCGGCATGGGCAGCTATTTCTATTTCAACATCTGCTCGAACCCGAAACTGGTCGACAATGTCGGCATGTTCCTGTTGCGCCACACCGGCAATGACAAGGATTTCCTGTCCACGCGGCTGAGCCACATCCTCGACCTCAAAGGGCCCAGCGTGAATGTGCAGACCGCCTGTTCCACGTCGCTGGTCGCCACCCACTACGCCACGCAGGCGCTTTTGTCAGGCGAATGCGACACGGCCCTTGCCGGTGGCGTGACAATCGAACTGCCACAGGATCGCGGTTATATCTACAAAGAGGGTGAAGTCCTTTCCCCCGACGGCCATTGCCACGCCTTTGACCATCGGGCGCAGGGCACCGTGTTCGGTTCCGGGGCGGGCGTTGTTGTCCTGCGCCGCCTGAAAGACGCGATTGCCGATGGCGACCATATCTGGGCCGTCATCAAAGGCTCTGCCATCAACAATGACGGTGCAGCCAAGGCCGGATACCTCGCACCATCCGTTGATGGTCAGGCCGAGGCGATTGCCGAAGCACAGATGATCGCCGAAACCCCCGCCGAGACAATCGATTACATCGAATGCCACGGCACCGGCACCTATCTGGGCGACCCGATCGAGGTTGCCGCCCTGGCGCAAGCGTTCAGTGAAACGACCGACGAGGTCGGGTTCTGCCGCATCGGTTCCGTGAAAACCAACATCGGCCATCTGGACACGGCGGCGGGTGTGGCCAGCCTGATCAAGACGTCGCTCGCCCTGCACCACAAACAAATCCCCGCCTCACTGGGTTATGAAAAACCCAACCCGGCGATTGATTTTGACACCTCACCTTTCAAAGTGAACGACACGCTGACCGATTGGGTCAGCCACAAGGGGCCGCGTCGTGCCGGGGTAAACTCACTCGGCGTAGGCGGGACCAATGCACATGTGGTGCTGCAAGAGGCGCCGAAACTGCCTGCATCCGAGGACTCCGATTGGCCGTTCCAGATCCTCACAATCTCTGGTCGGAACAAAGCCGCGCTCGACGCCAACTGTGCGGCCATTGCCCAGCATCTACGCGACAACCCCAATCAGAACCTCGCCGATGTGGCCTGGACATTGCACAAGGGCCGCCGCGCTTTTGAGCGCCGCCGCGTAATCGTGGCCGAAACCCACGAAGACGCCGCAGCACAGCTTGAAAAGAACGATCCTCGCCGTGCGTTTACCCACAATGTTGTCGGCGAAGACCCCGATTACGTCTTCATGTTCCCTGGCGGCGGCGCGCAATATGCGGGTATGGCGCGGGACCTGTACGAGACAGAGCCTGTCTTTGCCGAATGGATGGATAAAGGCCTTGCTATCCTGCAGCCCAAGCTGGATTACGACATCCGCGCCCTCTGGCTGCCCGAACCGGGGCAAGAGGCGGAAGCCGATTCAAAGTTGACCCAGCCATCCGTGCAACTGCCGCTGATCATGATCGTGGAATATGCGCTGGCGCAGCTTTGGATCAGCTGGGGTGTGCAGCCCGCTGCCCTGACAGGCCATTCCATGGGTGAAAACACTGCCGCCTGTGTCGCGGGCGTGATGTCGTTTGAAGACTGTATCGGCCTTGTTCACCTGCGCGGCAAATTGTTCGACACTGTTCCTGCTGGCGGCATGCTGTCGGTGGCCTTGCCTGCCGATCAGTTGAGACCGCTCCTGGGTGATGAACTGGACCTTGGGGCCGTCAATGCGCCGTCCTTGAGTGTTGCGACCGGCCCGCAGGCAGCACTTGATGCGCTGGAAACCGAGCTCAAGGCCAAAGATATCGACTGCCAGCGCATCCAGATCGACATCGCCGCGCATTCACGGATGCTTGAGCCGATCCTGCAGGAATTCGGCGACTACCTCCGGTCGATTGACCTGCATGCCCCGCAAATCCCTTTCACCTCCAACCGCACGGGCAAACTGATCACCGATGATCAGGCGCGCGATCCCGAATACTGGGTCGGCCATCTACGCGGTACAGTGCATTTCGCCGATTGCCTGACGACTTTGGCGGAAAAGGAAGAGCGTGTGTTCATCGAGGTTGGACCGGGCCGCGCCATGTCATCCCTTGCGGGTCAGCACGGCACAGTTACCGCAAACCAGGTCGTCAGCAGCCTGCGCCACCCCAAGGATGACATCGCCGACGATGCATTCTTCATGGCGATGCTTGGCCGTATCTGGGCCACGGGGGGCACATTCGACTGGGGCCAGATCTGGGGCGATGCGCGGCGGGTCAAGGTGCCGCTGCCCACATATGCGTTCCAGCATGCGGCCTATTTCATCGAACCCGGCACAGCGACTGCGGATGACACGAATGACTGGCTGACGCGCAGCGACACGCCTGATGAGTGGGGCTATCGCCCCGCGTGGCTACCCCGCTATGCGGCCTGCGATGTGGATGTGACCGGCGATCTGTCAGAGGCGGATAGGCAAACCTGGCTCATCTTTGGCGACGATGCAGGGCTGACGGACGCTGCCGCCCAGCGCCTGCGTGATGCGGGCCATGATGTGGTCACGGCCCGCCCGGGCGACACATTCGCGCGCGATGGCGAAGGCGGTTATTTCATTGCGCCTGAACGCGGGCGCGAAAGCTATGATCTGCTGATTTCCGACCTGAACACCCGCGACCTGATCCCGACCCGCATCCTGCATGGCTGGATGATCACTGCCGACGAAAGTTTCCGCCCCGGCTCCAGCTTTTTCCACCGGGTGCAGGAACAGGGGTTCTACAGCCTGTTTTTCCTGGCGCAGGCAATCGGCGGCGAAGACCTCGCCGACGACATTCATATCTGCGCGCTCTCTACAGATGCGATGCAGTACAAGGATGAGGCGCTCGCCCATCCTGAAAAGGCCACCATCGCTGGCCCCGCACGGGTGATCCCGCGCGAATACCCCAACCTGTCGGTCAGCACGCTTGATCTGTCCCTGCCGGAACGTGTGGGCCGCAAGAAACGGTTTGCCCAAGGCGATCTCGACCGGCTGGTGGACAACATCCTTGAAGAGGCTTTGGCCGAACCCGGCAATGGCACGGCGCTGGTCCGGAACGGGAAACGCTTTGAACTGACCTACAAGCACGCCGCGCTGACCGAACTGCCCGATGACGGCAAGCTGCCTGTGTTGAAGGAAAACGGCGTCTACCTGATCACTGGCGGCTTCGGCGGCATCGGCCTGACCCTTGCCGAGACGCTCATCAAACAATGCAACGCGCGGATTGCGCTCCTCTCTCGCGGCGCGCTGCCGCCCCGCGAAGACTGGGAAATCACGCTCAAAAACACTGCCCCCAACGCGCCGCTGGCCCGCCGTATCAAGGCGATCCAGTCGCTTGAGGCATTGGGTGGGCAAGTCCTGCCCATCGCCGCAGATGTCAGCAATGTCGAAGACATCCGCGACGCGCGCGCGCAGGTCGAGGCCGCGTTCGGCCCCGTCAACGGTGTGATCCATGCCGCCGGCCATATCGACGACGCGCCGATCATGGCCAAGGATGTGACCAGTATCGAGGATGTCTTCGCCCCCAAAATCCACGGCACCCAAGTTCTGGAAGAGGTGTTCCCCGATGGCGATCTGGACTGGCTGGTTCTATTTTCCTCCAGTTCCACCGCAACAGCACCCATCGGGCAGGTCGATTATGTGGCCGCCAACGAATACCTGAACGCCTATGCCAAATCGCGCAGCGGTGACAAAACAACCGTGCGTGCGATCAACTGGGGCATCTGGGCCGATGTGGGCATGGCAGCCGACGCAATGCAGATGCGCATAGGTGAAAGCGAACCGGCCCCGCTGACCGACACAAATGCGCCGATGCTTGACCGCGCCACGTTCGACCGGGCGGGCCACCGGATATTTACCGCGATCTACAGCGTGGCGGACCGCTGGTTCCTTGACGAACACCGGACCAAGGCGGGCGATGCGCTTGTCCCCGGCACCGGCTATCTGGAAATGGCCGCCGAAGCGCTGAAGGATATGGGCGAAACCGCCGCGTTCGAAATCCGCGATCTTTACTTCCTGCGGCCTTTGGCGGTGCCAGACGACGCGCAGGTGGATGTGCGTGTCAGCCTGCCGCGCAGCGATGCGGGCTATGACCTGACCGTGGAAAGCGGCATAGGCGGCGCGTTCACCCAAAACGCGCAAGCCAGCCTGCAGATCCTGCCGCTGACAACGCCTGAACCGCTCGACATTTCCGCCATTGCCCGGCGCTGCAGCGCACCAATTGAAGCGGGCGCGTTAGGCTGGATCGCCTCTCCGCAAGAGGTGCATCTGAAATTCGGGCCACGCTGGCGCGTGTTGCAATCCATCGCCTTTGGACAGGGCGAAGGGCTGGCGACGCTGAGACTGCCCGATGTCGCGACCTATGACCCCGATGCGGGCTACATCCTGCATCCCGGCATGATGGACCTTGCGACCGGCTGGGCAATGAAACTGATCGACGGGTATCAGGCGCAAAACCTGTGGGTCCCGGTGTCCTATCGTTCGGTCAAGGTCTACGCGCCCCTGCCAACCGAGATCGTCAGTTGGGTCCGCAACGCAGGCGACAACACTGCGGATGGCGAAATTGCGAGCTTTAACATCACGCTTGCCGCCCCTGACGGAACGGTCTGCGTGGATATCAAAGGTTTTTCCATCCGGCAGATGACCGGCGTGGTCGATTTCGCAGCGCAAGAGGCAAAACCGGCACAAACAAACGACGAAACCGCCCGCCCGCTATCGCCCGCCGAAGAACGGCTGCGCCACAACCTGTCCCAAGGCATCCGGGCTGAAGAAGGCGCTGACCTGTTTCTGCGCGCGCTGATCAGCACACATCAGCAGATCATTCTATCCTCGCTTGATTTGCACGGCCTGATCGCGCAGGCCGGGCAGCAGGATGACGACGATGCCGAAGACGGGCAGAAATTCTCGCGGCCTCAGCTGGACAGTGATTTTGTCGAACCCGAAGGCCCGATCGAGGAACGGCTGGCCGGGTTCTGGCAGGACCTGTTGGGCGTCGATCAGATCGGGGCCGAGGACAGTTTCTTTGATCTTGGCGGCCATTCCCTGATTGCGGTCCGGCTCTTTGCACAAATCCGCAAAGCCTTTGGTGTTGATTTCCCGATCTCGGTTCTGTTCGAGGCCCCGACGATCCGCAAATGCGCGGCTTTGATCGCGGAACGCGGCGTTGCGGTGGAAAGCGATGCGCCATCGGCGACGAGCGACACGCCAAAGGCACCAACCCGCCGCTTTACCCACTTGGTGCCCATGCATCAGGGCGAAGGCGGGCGCAAACCGCCCTTCTTCCTTGTGGCGGGTATGTTCGGCAATGTGCTGAACCTGCGCCACCTCGCCCACCTCATCGGCAGCGACCGGCCGTTCTATGGCCTGCAGGCGCGCGGCCTGCTAGGTGACGAAGAACCCCACCGCACGATAGAGGCAGCAGCCACAGACTACATCGCCGAAATGCGGCAGGTGCAGCCGCATGGGCCCTATCATCTTGGTGGGTTCTCAGGCGGGGGCATCACGGCCTATGAGATTGCGCATCAACTGCGTGCAGCAGGGGAAGAGGTCGCAGCGTTGGTGATGCTGGACACACCGCTCCCCGTTCGCCCGGATATTGAACGCGGCGACAAGATCCGCATCAAATTGCAGGATGTCGCGGCGAAGGGTCCGAAATACGCAGTTGAATGGGCCAGGGCGCGGATCGCATGGGAAATCGAAAAGCGGCGCGGACGCGAAGAAACAGCCGATCAGGGCCAGCAATTCCACAACCTGGCCATTCAGGATGCATTTCTGGAAAGCGTCGGCGCGTATCAGGTCAAACCGTGGGACGGCACGCTTGCCCTGTTCCGCCCGCCCCTGGTCGCGAGATGGACCGTGGGTGATCGGCTGATCAGCCATGAACGGGTCTATCTCTATCACGATAATGACTGGACCAAATTCGTGCCGAATATCGAAGTGTTCGAAGTACCGGGCGACCATGATAGCATGGTACTGGAACCAAATGTGCGCGTCCTTGCCGCCCGCATCCGGCGCTATCTGGAACGCACAGGCGCACAGCACGGTACACCCGCTTATCAACAGGCGGCGGAATAAATGACCGATCCAACAATCCTGACCATCGTCCTGAACTACAAAACAGCCCAGATGACGATCAAGGCCGCCGACGCCGCGCGCGTCGCCATGCAGGACCTGCCGGGCGAGATCGTGATCGTCGATAATGACAGCCAGGATGGATCGTTTGAAACCCTGGACGCCCATGTGCGCGACCAGGGTTGGACCAACACCCGCGTCATCCAATCAGGTCGCAATGGCGGCTATGGGGCCGGGAACAATGTAGGGATCAGGGCCGGTCTGTCTGACGGTAGCCGACCCGATTATATCTATATCCTGAACTCTGACGCTTTCCCGAAGCCTGATGCAATCCGCGTGCTTTACGATCACCTGAACACGACGCCCGGCACCGGCTTTGCAGGCAGCTTCATCGAAGGCGAGGACGAGGTTCAGCATACAACGACATTTCGCTTTCCATCGATCTGGAGCGAGTTTGAAGGGTCGATCAATTTTGGACCCGTCTCCAAGCTACTCAAATCCTACCGCGTCCCGGTTGAACTGACCAAAACCACCCCGGTCGACTGGCTGGCGGGGGCGAGTGTGATGATGCGCCAGGATGTGCTGGACGAGATCGGGCTGTTTGACGAAACCTTCTTTCTCTATTTCGAGGAAACCGACCTCTGCCGTCGTGCGCAAAAGGCGGGGCATCGCGTGATGTTTGTGGCCGAAAGCGTGGTGACACATCTCGGCTCGGTCTCAACAGGCATGAAGGAATGGAAGCGCGTGCCAGATTACTGGTTCAATTCGCGCTGGCATTACTTTGCCAAGAACCATGGGCGGGTTTATGCTTTCTGTGGCACGATCCTGCACCTGATCGGCGGCGGCCTGCAATTGTTGCGCGGCAAGCTGACCGGCAAGAACAACAGCCGCGCACCGCATTTCCTGCGTACATTATTGCGGCATGACATTGCCGCGCTTTTGAATTTTCAGCGGCAAAGGCCCAGCCAGCCAGCCCCGCAAATCGGAGAGTAATTCATGTCTTCATTCAGCGCCGTCATTATCGGAAACGAATCCCTCGCCGTTCAATGCGGCGAGATGCTGCGCGATGCAGGTCATAGCATTGCCGCCGTCGTCACGCGCAATGCGGATATCGCGGATTGGGCCAAGGGGCATGATCTGCCGGTTGTCTCGTCTGATGCGGATCTGGTGTCGGAACTGGCGGGCGTGGATTTCGATTGGCTTTTGTCTATCGCCAATCTCGACATGATCCCTGATGCCGTTCTGGGCTTACCCAAACGCGGTGCGGTCAATTTCCACGATGGCCCACTGCCCCGATACGCAGGGCTCAACGCGCCCGTCTGGGCGCTTTTGGCGGGTGAGGCTGAATACGGGATCAGCTGGCACATGATCGCTGGCGGCGTGGATGAAGGCGGGTTGCTCGCGCAGAGCTTTTTTGACGTGGCCCCTGATGAAACCGTCCTGACGCTGAACACCAAATGCTATGCCGCCGCCATCGACAGTTTTCCGACGGTGCTGGAAAAACTGGCGAGTGACGCACCCGTTGTGACCGAACAGGACCTGTCCCAACGCAGCTATTTTGCCAAGAACGACCGACCAGCCGGGGCGGGCCGCCTTGATTTCACCCAAACCGCGCGCAAGATCACGACACTGGTCCGCGCGCTGGATCATGGCGATTACTGGAACCCGCTGCTCTGCCCCAAGATCGCAACTGATCAAGGTGTATTCCTTGTCGGCAAGGCGGTCGCCGAGAAATCCACCTCTGACGCTGCCGCAGGTAAGGTGATCACCGTTGACGCGGACAGCCTGACCATTGCAACCGCCACTGCGCCTGTCACCCTTTCGGGGCTGCGTTCGGCCACGGGTCAGCCTGTGCAGGCAACCGATATTGCCAAGGCGGGCGGCAAATTGCCCGATCTTAGCCTGCCAGAGGCCGAAACGTTGGATGCCGCGTTAAAACCCACGCTCAAACACGAAAGCAAATGGCGCAAAGCGCTCGCAGCGATCACCCCGGCGACAATCCCCCTGATCGACATGGGCGCTGCGTCTGGTGAAGTGATCAGCCTGCCATTGGCCGGAAACGCGTCTGATCTGGCCCAGGCGCTTTGGCCGTTGGGCGACGCGCTATCGGATGATCCGGTCACTCTGGCGCTGGGTATTGACCACGACCACCCCGGCTACCTGAATGACTGGGTTCCTGTCAGATCGAACGAAAATCTGGCCGATGCCAAATCACGCGGCCCCTTTGCGGCTGACCTTTGCGCGCGCATCCCCGGCGGGGTCGCGATGCCTGCTTTCGGTCTGTCTGACACGGGTCATATCACCGGCACTGCCCTGACAGTTGCTGGGGCGGTGCTCACCGCCGACACCGGCAAGATCAGCGCCCAAGCAGCAAAACTGATGGCCGCCCGGCTGAACCATATAGCCGCACAGATCGCCAAAGGCGAAACGCTCACGATCCTGCCGGACACAGAACGCCAGCAGGTCCTGCATGACTGGAACGCCACCAAGACTGACTTTCCCGCCGACCAATGCATCCATCAGGCGTTCGAGGTCCAAGTCGCCCGCACACCTGATACCGAAGCGCTGGCGTTTGAAGGCGAAAGCCTGACCTATGCCGAACTCAACACCCGCGCCAATGCGCTGGCACATATCCTGCGCGACAAAGGCGTCGGCCCTGACGTGATCGTCGGGCTGCATCTGCGCCGGTCATCGGCCTTGCTGATCGGGGCCTTGGCGATCATGAAAGCGGGCGGAGCCTATCTGCCCATGGACCCGGCCTATCCCGCCGACCGCACGGCGCTCTATATCGAAGACAGCGGAACAAAGGTGATCGTCACCGATAGCGCCCTTTCCGCCGACCTGCCCGAAACCAGCGCAGAGACCATTTTGGTCGATAATCTCCCCCCCGCTGGCCAAACCGACAACCCGGACAGCGGCGTCACCGGCGCGCATCTGGCCTATATGATCTACACGTCAGGCTCGACCGGAAAGCCCAAGGGCGTGATGGTCGAACACCGCAATGTCGCGAACTTTTTCACCGGTATGGATGATCGGATCGCACATAACCCACCGGGTGTGTGGATGGCGGTCACGTCGCTCTCCTTCGACATCTCGGTTCTGGAACTGTTCTGGACCCTCGCACGCGGTTTCAAAATCGTCATATCCGGCGATGAAAACCGCGCATTGGTCGCGGGCGAAGGCAGCGCACCGGGCGTCGGCATGAATTTCAGCCTGTTCTACTGGGGCAATGATGATGGTGTCGGTCGCGACAAATACCGGACGCTTCTGGAAGGCGCGCAATTTGCCGACAAGAACGGATTTTGCGCAGTCTGGACGCCTGAACGGCATTTCCACGCCTTTGGCGGCCCCTATCCAAACCCATCCGTCACCGGGGCTGCGGTCGCGGCCGTCACCCAAAACCTCGCCGTGCGGGCAGGGTCTTGCGTGGCACCCCTGCACCACACCGCGCGCATCGCCGAGGAATGGGCCGTCATCGACAACCTGACCAACGGGCGCACCGGCCTTGCCATCGCATCAGGCTGGCAACCTGATGATTTCGTGCTGCGCCCAGAAAACACACCGCCCAAGAACAAGCCCGCGATGTTCGACGCGATCCGCGATCTGCGCAAGCTCTGGGCAGGTGAGGCCGTGGGCTTCCCCCGCCAGAACGGTGAGATTCACGAGGTGGTCACCCAACCCCGTCCCGTATCCAAGAAACTGAATGTCTGGGTCACGACCGCTGGCAACCCCGAAACCTGGAAAGAGGCGGGCACAAACGGCTGCAACGTGCTGACCCACCTTCTGGGCCAAAGCATTGATGAGGTAGCCGAAAAGATCGGCATCTACCACGACGCCTTGCGCGCCGCCGGGCATAACCCCGATGACTTCCATGTCACCCTGATGCTGCACAGCTTCCTTGCGGACACGCGCGACCACGCCCGCGAAATTGCCCGCGAACCGATGAAGGATTACCTGCGCGCCGCCGCTGGCCTGATCAAACAATATGCCTGGGCGTTTCCTGCGTTCAAAAAGCCTAAAGGCGTCGAAAACCCGATGCAGATTGACCTTGGGTCCTTGGACGAGGACGAGATGGACGGCATCCTTGAATTCGCGTTTGAACGGTATTTCAATGATAGTGGCCTGTTCGGCACTGTCGACGACGCCATTGAACGGGTCAAACAGGTCAAGGCCATCGGCGTGACCGAGGTCGCCTGCCTGATCGATTACGGCATCGATGTAGAGCATGTGCTGGAAGGACTGAAACCGTTGGCACAGGTGGTGGCCGCCAGCAATCAGGAAGTCACCGCGGGCGACTATTCCATCGCGGCACAGATCATCCGGCACAAGGTCACGCATATGCAATGCACACCGGCAATGGCGCAGATGCTGACCATGAATGACGAGGCACGCGCGGCGCTGTCCCAGCTTGATCACATGATGGTCGGGGGCGAAGCGTTGCATGCCGCGCTCGCCGACGAACTCCGCACGCTCACCGGGGGACATGTGGAAAACATGTACGGGCCGACCGAGACAACGATCTGGTCCACGACCCAGACCGCCGAACCGGGCCACGGGGCTGTGCCCATCGGCACGCCTATCGCGAACACGCAAGTTTATGTGCTGGATGAGGCCATGCAGCCCTGCCCTATTGGCGTGGCCGGTACGCTTTACATCGCGGGTGCCGGTGTCACGCGCGGCTATTTCCAGCGCCCCGAACTGACGGACGAACGGTTCATTCCAAACCCGTTCCTTGATGGTGATGCCGATGCGCCGGGTCGGGGCAAGATGTACAATACCGGCGATCTGGCCCGCTGGCGGGCTGATGGGCGGCTTGACTTTCTGGGGCGTGCCGATTTTCAGGTCAAACTGCGCGGCTACCGCGTGGAACTAGGCGAGATTGAAAGCGTCATTGACCAGCAGACGGGCGTACAGCAATCCGTCGTCGTCGCGCGCGAGGATACACCGGGCGTCGTGCAACTGGTCGCCTATCTGCTGGCAGACGGCAAGGTGGGTGAGGGCGCGTTGCGGAACGCATTGTTGAAAGTCCTGCCAGACTACATGGTCCCGCGCCATTTCGTGACGCTCGACGCCTTCCCGCTGACACCCAACAAAAAGGTGGATCGCAAGGCATTACCCGCCCCTGTTCTGGGGCAAGCAGCCAAACCTGTTGCCGCACCGCAGGCCGCGAAACCCGCCGCGCCCGGCGCACCGGTCAAACTGACATCCGAGGCCGAAATCAGCGACAAGATCGCTGAAATCTGGTCGACCATACTGGGCGTGCAGCAAATCAGCCCCAAAGACAGCTTTTTCGATCTTGGCGGCCACTCCTTGCTGGCTGTGCAGGCGCACCGGGAAATCCGGGCGCGTATGGGCGTGCAAAAACTGTCGATCACCGATATCTTCCGCGCCCCCACCTTGGGGGCACTGTCCAAGATCGTCGCGTCCAAGGTCGGTGCACCGCAAGCCAGTGCAAAACCGGCCCCCGCCGCACCTGCGTCGCCCGCCACACCAAAAACACCTGAACCTGTGGGCGCAGAGGCCAGCGGCTCCACGCTCGAAGACGCGATGGCGCGGCGACGCGAAATGCGGGCGCGGCGCCGGAACCGCTGATGGACGCGATCAAGGCGGCCTTGCAGGACATGCTCGGCCCTCAATTTGGCGTGGGCGTCACCGATCCGGCGGACCCACCTGACGGCCTGTGGCCCGAAGAAAAAGCCGCCGTCGCGCGCGCCATCCCAAAACGCCAGTCGGAATTTGCCGCAGGCAGACGCGCGGCACGCGCTGCCATGGCCGCACTGAACATACCACCGGTCCCGATCCGGCAGGGTGCGCAGCGCGCACCGGTCTGGCCCAAAGGACTGTATGGATCAATCTCGCACTGCGCTGGCTGCTGCATCGCAGCTGTCACACATGACGGGACAATCGGCATTGATGTCGAACCTGCCACGCCATTGAACAGCGATCTGATCCGCATGATCTGCACCGCGCCGGAACAGGCATGGCTGACCACCCAACCCGATCCGTGTCTCGCGGCCAAGCTGATCTTCAGCGCAAAGGAAGCGGTTTACAAAGCCCAGTATCCACTGACGGGTCAGGTCATCGGTTTTCAGGCCGTAACGCTGGACATCACAGACATGCGTTTCACGGCTGAAACACCATCACCATCCCTGCAATTCGCCGGATCAATCTTGATCACCCACGGCCTTGTCCTATCTACCTGCCATGTCTAAACGCCTTGTTCTTGTTATACTCGCCCCGGTGCTGCTGATCCTTGGTGCATTGGGGCTATATTCGCGTGATCCGGCCCCTCTGGATGCCGAAACGTTTAACGCACTCTACGCCTCACCCGCGGCCCATCCGGGCGGCAAGCGGCAGATTTTCCATCTGGGTCACAGCCTTGTGGGACGCGATATGCCCGCGATGCTCGCGCAATTGGCTGGCGATGGGCACGGCTACGCCAGCCAGCTTGGCTGGGGCGCGACGCTGAAATCCCATTGGGACCCTGACGAGCCGATCAACGGGTTTGACACCGAAAACGCGCACCCAGCCTACCGGGATGCACACGAGGTGGTTGCGTCAGGCGACTATGACGCGCTGGTCGTCACCGAAATGGTCGAAATCACCGCTGCCATCAGGTATCATGATAGCCCCGTTTATCTGGGCCACTGGGTGCAGAAGGCGCAGGAACAGGGGATGGCGATCTATCTTTATGAGACATGGCATCCGCTGGATGATGAAACCGGCTGGCTGGAACGGATAGACCGCGACCGAAAGCTATACTGGGAAGATGCGATCATGCGGCCCGCCTTGGCGCGGCTTGAGACCCCGCAACCGATCTATGTCATCCCGGGCGGGCAGGTCATGGCCGCGGTGTCGCGGTTCCTGTCAGAGCAGGGGCCGATTGGGCCGCTGACCACACATGATGATCTATTTTCCGATCAGATCCATTTCAATGATTATGGCGCGTATCTGATGGCGCTCACGCATTACGCGGTGCTGTATCAACGATCACCTGTGGGTCTGCCGCATGAATTGCTGCGTGCAGATGGAACACCCATCGACGATATCGGGGCAGAGGCCGCAGCAGCCATGCAACGCATTGTCTGGGATGTGGTGTCACAATCACCGATGACAGGTGTTCCTGTCAGCGGCTGACACGTCACGCCTGGGGAAACAGATCGCGCAGCAATGCCGCATTGCGGGACTGATCATGCGCTGCTTCGACGCGCGCCCGACCCACAGCACCCATTGCGGACAATGTCGCGGTATCGGCTGACAGGGCCTGTGCCACCGCATCACGCAATGCTGGCACATCACCTGCCGGGACGATCCAGCCCACCTGATCATCCACCAGTTCGGGTATCCCTGTGATGCGCGTGGTGACAACCGCGCGTCCCATCGCAAGGCTTTCCATCAGCACAATTGGCAATCCTTCGGCAAAGCTGGGCAGGGCAAACACCCGTGCGCCCTTGATCGCCGCACGCACCTCTTCCCCGGTGCCCCACCCCGCCAATGTCACGTGATCCTGCAAACCCAGTTCAGCGATCCGTGCCGCGATCTCTGCCCGATCCTCACCATCGCCGATAAAGACCAGATCAAGGTTCGGGTGATCTGCAATCAACGGCGCGACAGCCTCAACCAGCAGCGCCTGCGCCTTGGCGGCGCACAAACGCCCGACACAAACGATGCGTGCATTCTCGGTCGGCGGGGTGACCGCAAACGCATCCAGATCAATTCCGCAACGCACCACATGAACCTTATCCGCATTCGCGCCATCCGTGGCTTTCAGAATGACACCGCGCGCATAATCCGTAATCGCCGCGACAAAGGCAGCATGCGCGACCTTAGCCGGTAACCCGTTGCCGACAGGATCATCAAATTCATCCGGGCCATGCGCAGTAAAGCTATAACTGGGTCCGCCCATGCGCCGTGCGAGCAACGCAACTGCCGCCGAATTGGTCGAGAAATGCGCGTGTACGTGATGAATGTCCTGCGCCCGCGCCATCTGTTTGAAAAACACAGCCTCAACCAGATAGGCAAAATTCTTCAATCCCGTACTTCCCGGGCGCGTCGCCAGATGCAGTGTTGTGCCAAGCGCGCGGGCGAAGCCGACCGGGTTCGTCACCAGCTCTTTCAGTGTCCGTCCGACCAACGGCGCGGCACCCTGTTTCAGGATATAGGTCGTCTTGCCAATCTCATCGCGATCACGCGGATCAACCAGATCCTCGCCCCATTCCCGGATCGCAAAGCGGGTGATGGGTAGGCCAGCCGCTTCATGTGCGTGAATTTCGCGCGACACAAACGTGGTAGAGGTCATGGGATAGGAATTCATGAGATAGGAAACACCCATGACTTAGCCCCGTCTTGCCTGATCGATCAGCTGCGCAGCCTGTCGCATCAGGTCGGGTGTAATCACCGGGCTGGTGCTCTGCCCCTGTCTTACAAGATCCACAAAATGCGCAAGCATCGGCGCGTAGGGATGGGTGCCAAAGCTATGGGTCCGCGCCCGCGACAATCCAAAAGTACGTTTGAACCTGCGCAGGGTCGGGCGTTGTTTCATCCGTGTCGCAAGTGATGGCGTCGCGCTTAACGGCGTTCGCGGTTTGGGGCGAAACATCTTGGTCTCAATCACTTCACCCTCCAGCGCGGGCATTCGCAAATGCCCAAACGCGCAAGATAGGTTCAAATGGTTGTCACCCACGCCATCAAATGAAAACGTGAGCAGTGATGTCGCTTCAGACGCATGCGTCAATGTCAGCGTTGCCGCAGTATCAATACCGTCCGGATTACGTTGAATATGTGCCTGCTGGTCTGTCACAGGCCCCAAAAGATCAAGGGCTGCCGCAACACCATAAATGGCCCGGTCGCGCAGCACACCACCGTCCTCTTTCGTGAATAGCTGCGGCATGGTTGCCGCATCTGCGGGCAGTGAAAAATCAAACTGCAACCGCTTGGCCGCACCATAATCCCCACTTCGCAGCGCATCTCGAAAGGCGACATAAGCAGGCAGTGTCAGGGTCCAAAGCGCCTCGACCAACAAGGTGTCTCCTGCACGTTCCAGAAGGTCCGTCGTCGCAGCGGCATCAGGCGTCAGCGGTTTTTCAACCAGCACCGGCTTGCCAGCATCAAGCGCCGCAGACGCCGTATCAAAATGGCGGTGCGGTTCGGTCGCAACATAGACAGCATCCACGGATGCCAGAAATGCATCCCTGTCTGAATAGCCCTGACCACCGTAACTGGATGCGAACTGCTTCGCGCGGTCTTCATCACCGGACAACACGGCCGAAACGACAACGTCGTCCAGTGTATTGGCGGTCTGGGCATAAGTCGCCGCCATATGGCCTGTGCCGACAACACCGATTTTGAGTGGGTTGGTTATCACGTCACCTCTTTAGCTGCCGCGCCCACGGCATCAGCGCGATGGGGTCGCAGGTGGTTTGCATTGTCACGGCGCCCTGATGTTCCCCGGCATTCTGAAGCGCCAGAGTAATTTCGTTGACATGCAGTGCAAGCGCGATACCGGGCGCCGCATCCACCCCGGTGGCGATGTCATGCAACATCTGGTCGGGCCCAAGAAAGAAATTCATGGTGGCGGCACCCTTTCTGCCTGGTACAGGGTGCGTTGGACCCTTGGCAAGTCTGACACGGCGGCCAAGAGGCGACTCCATAAGTCGCCGCCGCAAGGTGAACCGTTTACGAAATCGCACCGGCGCCAGATTATCCCAGCATGCATCAAGCTCCAGCACACCTGCATCGCCGACGATCCGGATCTGGTGGTTGTGCGGCGCAATAATGGAACACGTAAGGCGGGCAACCATGCCGCTATGAAAGAACAGTGTCCCGATTGACAGATCAGGTGCGGCAGCCCCGTCGCCGGTCAGTTGCGCCGACGCTGCGACAACGGTGCGCACGGGGCCAAACATCTGAATAAGCCATGTCAGGTAATAGCCTGCATGCTCCATCGTGCAGCCGACCTGAAACTCATCCTCGGCTGGCCAGGGTACGCCGGTTTCGCTGAACCACTTCTTGTAGGGCGCCTGTCGAATGTAGCCGTCATCAATCTCTGCATAGGTCAGGCGGGGCGTGCCGGCGACGCCGTTTTGGACAGCAGAAGCCAGCGTTTGTGCCGATTGCGACAGATAACTGCACGGCGCGGAACCAAGGTATCGACCCTGCGACTTTGCAAGCTCTGCCAGATCCAGCGCTTGATCCATCTGCAAGGCCAGTGGCTTTTCCGAATACACGTGATGACCAGCATTCAGACAATGCTTTGACACCTCGTAATGCGATCCCGGATTGGTAAGGTTCAACACCAGACCGTCATCGGGAAGAGCCGCCAACAAACTGTCAATGTCACTGAACGCTGTGACACCGTAGTGGTCACAGAACGTCGACAGGCGGTCCGCATCACGGTCGTAAGCACCCGTGATGTCGACATCGTCATAAAGCGCGATGGACCTCATATAGAGATCGGCGACAAAGCCGACACCGATCAAAGCAATGTGTCTGCGCGACATTACATAAGCCCGCGCAGATAGGCACCGTATTCCGTTTTGGCATAGCGATCGGCCAGCGCTGTCAAAGCCGCATCATCAATCCAGCCTGCATTATATGCGATCTCTTCCGGGCAGCCGGTTTGCAGACCTTGCCTGCTTTGCAATGTGCGCACGAAATTGCTGGCATCCAGCAGGCTGCCATGGGTGCCGGTATCCAGCCACGCATACCCACGGCCCATTGTTTCGACGTTCAGCGTGCCCTCTGCCAGATAGCTTTCCAGCAGCGTCACGATCTCAAGCTCACCACGGGGGCTTGGTTGAATATCGCGGGCGCGGGCTGGCGCTGTGCCATCCAGAAAATACAGACCCGTCACCGCGTAATTTGAAGGCGGCACATCAGGCTTTTCGATGATCTGCGTCACACGCCCGTCGGCATCCATACCCACGACGCCATAACGCTCTGGGTCAGCAACGCGGTAGCCAAAGACGGTCCCGCCCGAACCTTGCTGATCCGCGCTGGACAACAGTTCCGGCAATCCATGACCGAAAAAGATGTTATCACCCAGCACCATCGCAGAGGGACCACCGTCCAGAAATTCCTCTGCGATCAGATAGGCCTGTGCCAGGCCATCCGGGCTGGGCTGCAACAGCCACGTGATTTGTACGCCCCATTGCGATCCGTCACCCAAAAGGTGCTGAAACTGCGCCTGATCCTGCGGTGTGGTAATGATCGCAATCTCACGGATGCCGGTCAGCATCAGCACCGACAGCGGATAATAGATCATCGGTTTGTCGTAGATCGGCATCAATTGCTTCGACAGGCCTTGGGTAATCGGCCACAACCGCGACCCGGTGCCACCAGCCAATATCAAACCTTTTCGCGTGCTCATGACATGGTCCTTTCTGCCAGCATCTGCCCAAGGGCTATCCGCCAATCAGGGCGTGTGATGCGGAAATCAGTCTCTAACTTGGTGCAATCCAGTTTGGAATTGGCCGGGCGTTTCGCCGGTGTCGGAAAGTCGGCTGTGCTGATATCTCTGACGGTCACGTCGCGTCCGGCAGCGGCAAAGATAGCACGTGCAAAATCGGCCCAGGTCACATCGGGCATGCCCGTGAAATGGTAAACGCCGCTTTTTCCGCCGCCGCTGACAAGCGCCTTGGCGATTTTCAGGCACGCATCAGCAATCGCATCAGCCGGGGTTGGCCCACCTGTCTGATCGGCAACGACAGACAGCGCATCGCGGGTTTCCGACAGGCGCAGCATGGTCGTGACAAAGTTCCTGCCCACCGCATCAAACACCCAAGCCGTGCGCAGGATGACGTAAGTCCCACCCGCTGCGGCGACCAGTTCTTCACCCGCCAGCTTGGTGCGGCCATAGGCACCCAAGGGATGTGTCGGATCGTCCGGCGTCCAGGCTGGCCCTTCGGCCCCGTCAAACACATAATCGGTCGAGATGTGGATGAACGGCACTGCCTTCGCCGCACAGGCCCGCGCCATGGCACCGGGTGCGGTGGCGTTGATGGCAAAGGCCGCGTGTTCGTCCTTTTCGGCGGCATCAACAGCGGTCCAGGCGGCGGCATTGATCACCGCATCGGCATCCGTTTCGGCAATGCGATCCGCGCAAGCCTGGGGATCAGCCAGGTCAGCCGCGTCGCGTCCCAGCGCGATGATTTGCACGTCATGGTCCGGCCCCGCCGCGATCAGCGCCCGCGCAACTTGCCCGGTTTTGCCAAAGACCAGTACTTTCATGACGTGCCCAAACGGGCGCCGACACCATCGCGATCCAGCAACGGACGCCACCAGTCTTCGTTCGCCAGATACCAATCCACCGTCTTTTCCAACCCCTCATCCACCGTGACAGAGGGACGCCAGCCCAGTTCATCCCGGATGCGCGACGGATCAATCGCGTAGCGCAGATCATGACCCGGACGATCCGTGACATAGGTGATCAGGTCGGCATGGGGTGCTGCTTCCGGCCGGTGTTTGTCCAGCAAGGTGCAGATCTTGGTCACCAGATCAATGTTGCGCGCCTCATTCTCGCCCCCGATATTATAGCTGCGTCCGATCTGGCCTTTGGTCAGGACAGTCAGCAATGCATCCGCGTGATCCTCGACATACAGCCAGTCGCGCACATTTTCGCCCTTGCCATAAACCGGGATCGGTTTGCCATGCAGGGCGTTCAAGATCACGACAGGGATCAGCTTTTCAGGAAAATGATAGGGGCCGTAATTGTTCGAACAATTCGTCAGAACCACGGGCAGGCCATATGTCTCAGCCCAGGCGCGGACCAGATGGTCGCTTGCCGCCTTTGATGCGGAATAGGGACTGCGGGGGTCATATGGGGTGTCTTCGGTAAATTGTCCGGTCGCACCCAGCGATCCGTATACCTCATCGGTCGAGATATGGTGGAACCGGAACGCATCAGGCTTACCACGCGCGTTCCAATAGGCGCGCGCCGCCTCAAGCAGCGTGTAGGTTCCTGTCACGTTCGTTTCGATAAACGCACCGGGGCCGTCAATGGATCGGTCTACGTGGGACTCTGCCGCAAGGTGCATGATTGCATCGGGCTGATGTGCCGCCAAAACCCGATCCATCGCCGCCCGGTCACAAATGTCAGCTTGTTCAAACGCATAAAGCGGATCATCCGCTACATCAGCCACATTGGCGAGGCACGCAGCATAGGTCAGTTTGTCCAGATTGACGACGGCATGACCCTGCCCGACCGCTAGCCGTACAACAGCCGATCCAATGAAGCCAGCACCGCCCGTAACAAGTATTTTCATTTATCCGCCTCATATACAAAAGGTGACGTCAGCGCAGCGAATGCCGTGGCCGATGCATCCTTGTCTGACAATACCGCTGCATTGGTGTCGATACCCCAGTCAATCGCAAGATCAGGATCATCGAAGCGCACCGATCCTTCTGTCTCAGGCGCGTAAGTGGCCGAACATTTGTAGGCTACGACACAATCCGGCGTGCGGGTGACAAAGCCATGTAAGAAACCAGCCGGGATCAGCAGCTGATTTCCCTTCGCCTCTGACAACTCAACTCCTGTCCAGTGGCCGAAACTGGGCGAACCCCGCCGAATATCCACGGCCACATCCCATATGACACCTCGCAGCACACGAACCAGTTTGACCTGCGCGGCGGGCGGGGCCTGGAAATGCAGACCGCGGATGGTGCCACTGTCTTTACTGTAGGACTGATTATCCTGCACAAACTGGGTCGTAACACCCAGCCCCGCAAAGGTGTCAGCATTATAGGTCTCGGTGAAATGGCCACGGCTATCGCCGAACCGACGCGGCGTGATCTCAAGCACTCCGGCTAGCTTTGTTTCATTGATCATGCTGCCAAGGACCCATCCATTCGTAATACATCGCACACTATCTTTGCTTTGGGTGCGTCAGGCAAATACTGCACTCCCGATGACAGACATGGTGCGCCGCTTACGATAAAGTGCGGATCGTCACAACCGCCGCAAAAGATTGCGGGTCTTGCGACCGATCGGCGATACAGGTTCACGGACAACGCGCAACGTTGCTTCATAGCTCCGCGCGTCGCCAGAGCCGGGGGGCGCCTTGAACACACGCGCTAAGATTTTCCGCCAGCATGTCACAGACCTGAAGCGTTTCTTCACGTACGCGGGTGATCACCTCTTCAGGCAACACATTATCAGTGCATGTGTCGTGATAAGGTGTTTCGGACTGATAATCTGGCGCAAGCGCGGCACCTGGTTGCTTTGCTGTATGTGATTCAATGCCAAGTGTATCGTGATAAAATGGAAAAAATTGTTTCATATCATTCACTTAAATAAATAACTAGTTGTACCTCAAGATATTTAACATAGCTAAATACGTCAAGTTAGCGCTGACTGGTAAATGACCGACTGATGTATTTTCAGGTCACAGGGCCAGACCTTGTTCAGCACCTTAAGATGTGATGTTCAACGCAAAGGAAAGACGCTAATCTGACGTTAGAACCAGTTATTTGAGGAAGTAATGATCGTGCATATCATGCCACTAAGCATTTTTCGGAAGATCTTCGCATTTTTAACCGTTGCAGCGACGCTGCAAATTGCATCGCTCGCGCAGGCGCAGGAACGTCCACTCACATTACGGGTGGTGCAGTCAGGGCATAGCCTGACAGACGGCATCATGGCCCCGCTGAAGTTTCTGGTCGCGTCCGAAGGGGCGCGGGGTGCAATGATCGACAAATCCACCATACCCGGCAGTCCGATAGATTGGCGATGGAACAATTCAGACAGAAACAACCCCACCGATGCCCGCTACAACATCTCGCGCTATGACGTGCTGGTCTTGACCGAACGCGCACCGCTGACGATGACAATGCCTTCGCATAAATCACCCGTTGATGCGTTACGCTGGTTTACCCATGCCTGGAACGAAGGGAATGGCGGCCAAGGTGCCGAAACGATATTGTATGCCAGCTGGGCCAACATTGATAGCGGCCCCGATTTTGAAAACCCCTATAAAGATCCTGACGGGCATATCCCGTTTCGCGAACGACTGCCGCGTGAAATGCGCGGTTGGGAAGGCATCCAATCTTATGTGAATGAAAACAGGCCAGCGGGCACGCCACCGATGCGTATCATTCCCGGCCCTCGCCTCATGGCGGCGATCTATGACGAAATCGAAGCGGGGCGCGCACCCGGACTGACGGACATTTCCGATCTGTTTGCAGACGGGATCCACCTCAGCCGTATCGGCGAATACTTTATGGCGCTGGCCCATTTCGCAGTGATCTACGAACGCGACCCAAGAGGTTTGCAAAACTTTGACGAAGTGTCACCGGAACAGGCGATCTGGATGCAGGATCTGGTCTGGCGCATACTGACCGAATACAACACGCATGGCTGGTCAGAATAGGCGCTATCGCGCGACATCAGCCCGCAGTTCATCTGCGCCGGGGCCACTACACATAAGCATAGACAAAACCGGCGATGGCCAAGGTCATGACCAGCCAAAGCAGATCGAAACTGATCTGCTTTGTGCCCAAATATGGCCGAACCAGCCATAGTGAATAGGGCACGCTGGCAATCGGAACCAACGCAATCACGATCAGCACCGCCTTGAAGCCGATATACGTAAAGGCCAGCGGCAAGGCGGTACAAATCCATACCGCCCGAATCCCGGAGATTACCATCATGGCCCAGCTATTGCCCTGACTCATGATCAGGCCGTTTACCGTATCAAACCGCACCGCGAGAAAGCGCAGTGACAAGATGGTCAGATACCCACCCGCTACGGCATAGGTGGATGTGTAAAGCAGATCGATAATCAACTGTCCGGCAAAGATCAGTATCAGAAACGCGACAGCGCAAATGCCGTCGATCACACTTTGTAACTTGCGATACAGCCGTGGCGCGTCGTCCGGTCGTGTCCGTAATACCTCGCTGATGACGGGAAAACCGACACCGTCGCTGAGCCGCGCAATGAACAAGATGCCCGCCTCGACCCAGAACATCGCGATGACGAGGATACCGAATGTGGTCGAGTCAAGAAAGACACCCAACAACAGCTTATCGGCATTTACTGCGAAGAACGTAAAGATCGACGACCCCATCAGCCATTTGCCATAGCGCCATAGCCTGTCGGCAATCTCACGGTCCCAGACAAATGCCATCCGCGGGCCGGGATAAAAAAGATGCGTGCTCAGCACCTTCAGCACTGCGCCCATCAGCACGCCCGTTATCAAAGCCCAGACCGTTGGACTGAACCACGCAAAAACAACCATCACGACAATCGTCAGGGCATGGTTGCCGGTTTCAAAAATTGCCGGATACTGCATCTGCAAGCGGCGCTGGCACAGTTCGTTTCTTGTTGAGTCAAATCCTTGAATTAACGGCGCCAGCGCCGCCAGCGCCATCAGCAGCGGCAGATCCGGGTCAGCATAGACCGTTCCTGCGGGCGCGTAGATCGGCGCAAAGATCCAGAACAGTATCGCGATCACCAGCATGCACGCCGCAATCATCGCACCACGGCCGATTTTGACGACCCATGCGACACGCAGAAAGTGCTCCTGGTCTCCATCGGGTTCGCGGGCGACAGACCGGGCGATGCCGATATCTGTAAACAGACTAAGACCGGCAATCAGAACCCCGATCATCGCCATCAGGCCGAACGCCTCGGGCACCAACAGGCGCGTCATGATCAGATTGCTGCCCAGCCGCAACAAGTTGCTGCCCATCACCTGAAAGATGCTCCAGCTGCCCGCCTTGGCTGCACGGCTGAACAGGGACCCGCCCGGCTTAGGGTCAGTCGGGGATATGTGTGTCATTTATACTCAATCAACTTGACCTGCCCGCCCCGCCAGCGGCGCCAGAAATAATCCAAAATACCATGACTTTCAGCAAATTTGCCGATGGTCAGCAACGCAGCCTGCTCCCAGGCAAAGCGATGGCCGCCATCACGCAGCGCAAGCCGAATGATTTGCAGCGGGTAGACCATCAGCGCCCAAAGCGCCACCGGCCCCACTACGATGACCCCAACTAAAACTGCGAATGGGATCGCCAGACCCCAGATCGCCGCGCGGCGCCGTGGTGCAACGCCATGCTGTTCCGGGTCCTTACCATACATTGCCGCAGCCTCGGCGGCGGCGAAACCGGCGCGGCGGGCACGGTTCCAAAACTGGCCAAAGCGGGTCATTGCCGCATCGTGAAGCGTCATTTCCGCGTCCAGACGCCAGATTTTCCAACCACGCCTGCGTAATCTCAGGCACAGCTCGGGCTCTTCTCCGGCGATCAGTGTCGCATCATAGCCACCCACGGCGTCCAGTGCCGCCCAGCGCATCAATGCATCTCCGCCACAGGCGCGCGTCTGACCAACGGGCGTGTTCCATTCGGCATCACACATGCGATTGTAAACCGACGCTTCCAGAAACCGTTCGCGGCGGCGGCCACACACAACAGCAACTGTTGGTTCTGTGACCAGGAATTCACTGGCAGTCGAAATCCAGCCAGCATCCAAGACACAATCACCATCAATGAACTGCACCAAATCCGGTGCGTTATCCGCGTCAAGCGCTGCGATACCGGCGTTACGCGCCCGGGCCGCCGTAAAAGGCACTGACGTATCCAGCATGACGACCTCTGCCCCGTGGATGCGGGCAGTATTAACTGAGTCGTCAGTTGATCCACTGTCGACATAGACGACCCGGTTAAAGTCTTCACCAAGCGACCGCAGGCAGGCGACCAAGCGCTCGCCCTCGTTCCGCCCGATGATAACGGCAGCAATCGTTGGGTTCTGATCGCCCGTCATCGCGCGGTCCAACTGCTTTTGAAATCTGATCTCATGCGCGTTCTGTAAGGTTAGCCATGCCATCCCGTACAGAGACCCACATCACAAACACGGAAAAGTTTTTGCGGTGATGCATCACGACGACTGTCATAGGACATGCATTTGCTGTTCAATATGTTAAAGACCACAACCACCATCCGAAAAGGCCACATGCGCGAGGCGCGCCACAAACAAGATGCCCAATCTCTTTGCCCAATTTGTTCTTTACGCGTACCCGCTTGTGGTGATCGTTCTCTTTCGACGGTTGCCGGTGCCACAAGCGCTCGTGTGGTCGATCATGGGCGGCTATTTGTTTCTACCTGAACGGACGGGCATTGATTTTCCGCTTCTACCTGAACTCAACAAGATACTGATCCCCAGCCTGAGCGCGGCTATCATGTGCTATCTGGCGCCCAACCCGCCCCTGCGCCAGCCAGCTGCAACCGATCGGGCACCGCAGACGAATGGCAGATCGGCACGATCAGCGACCGCGACGGACCGCCCTCGCCGACCAAGCATGGCCGCGAACCTATGTCTTGTGGTCTTGTTCGTGACACCGGTTGGCGTGGCCTTAACAAACACCGATTGGGTTTTCTTCGGGCCACGGGTTATTCCGGGTATCCGCCTTTATGACGTCTTTGCCATGATACTGCACACGGGCGTGATGCTGTTGCCATTCTTGTTGGCGCGCAGGCATCTTGGCACAGACGAGGCGCATATGTCTCTACTGTGGGCATTCGTCACGGCCGGGCTCTTCTATTCACTGCTGATCCTTGTCGAAGTCCGCCTTAGCCCGCAATTGCACAACTGGATTTACGGGTTTCATTCCCATGATTTCCTGCAGCACGTCCGGCGGGGCGGCTACCGGCCGATGGTTTTCATTCAGCACGGCCTTCGCGTTGGCATTTTCATGTCAATGGTCGTGCTTGCGGCATTCACGCTTTACAAAATACGGGCTGCCAGCAAGCCCCAGACTGGCCGGATACCGCAGAAAAATACAGCAGAAACCACGGATAAGGGGATGCCAATCTATGTCGGGCTATACCTTTTGGCGATCCTCTTTATCGCCAAGGCAGTGGGCGCATTTCTGATTGCATTGATTTTCTTGCCTGTTCTGCTCTTGACCAAGCCGAAACACTGGCGGTTTGTGGCGGCGGCGGGTGCCCTTTTGGTTCTGCTTTATCCGATGGCGCGCTCAGCCGGGCTGATCCCGGTGGACCGCATGTATGAGGCCGCCGCCGCCATCAGCGAAGAACGGGCAGCGTCGTTCGGCTTCCGGCTGGAAAACGAAGATCTGCTGCTGGACCGCGTAGCACAAAAGCCGTTGTTCGGCTGGGGTGGCTGGGGCCGCAGTGTGGTTTATGATGCGAATACCGGACGCGACATCAGTGTGGCGGACGGAATGTGGGTCATCGTCTTCGGATTGTCGGGATGGGTCGGATACCTGGCCCAGTTCGGACTTTTGACACTGCCGGTCTTTGCGTACTTCTTTACCAAAAGCCCGCTCAGACATTCCATCGCGGGCCAGGGCCTGTGTCTTATCCTGACGGCCAATCTGATTGATCTGTTGCCAAATTCTGGCCTGACACCCGTAACATGGATGGTTGCGGGCGCCCTGCTGGGCCGTTTCGAACGACGGGAATTCAAATCAGAGACTCAGACGCGCAAATCAGCTGTCATGCCCTCACGCAAAGAGCACCTGGCCGTCGCTACACGGCCGCAGGCTTCGCGTCGATCTATGCGCTGACGCGGCCCCACCCTTTGTGCTTGAAACCCAGAAAGAAACGTTCAAACGTGCGAAAGCTGATTTCTGCGATGATGATCGAAACGACGCAGTAAACCAGCAAAATCAGCCAAACCTGTGTGCCCAAACCCAATCGGCCCAACGCAATACCGGCGATGTGCAGCGCAATTAGGTGATACAAGTAAATGCCATAGCTGATTTCTCCGATGCGGGAAATCGGCGAGAACGACAGTAAAGGCTGCAGAGCATTGTCTTCGCGCACCACGATTGTCACCAACGCCGCAGCCATCGCCAAGTGCAGTGCCAGGTTTGGCCATCCGCGCATGTCGTCCGGCAGCCATTGCAAAAGTGCAAGCACCACAAGAAATGAAAGCAAGCACGCCGGCATGGACCCCAGCAACCGGGCGAGAACCGCAAAGCTATTTTGCCGATGCAGCAGAAGCGCCACCACCGAGCCGATCAGGATCGGCGCGTAAGTCGTATTGAACATCGCAAACCGGAGTGGCCCAGCATCGAACGCCACAATGCCCAAAGGCGTCAACCAACCGATAACCGCTATGACATTAATCAGGATCAATGCCGCCAGCACCGGGATCAACCACGCGCCGGGCAACAGCATCAACAGCAGCGGCCAAACAAGGTAATACTGCTCTTCGACCGCCAGCGACCACATCGGCGACAGCAGCGGAATATCCGAGGTGAGAAAATTCGCCAGAAAGACGTAGTAATACGGGAGCTGTGTCAAATACTGCGTCTCACCTTTGATGACGATGTAGTAGCCGGCCACCATCGTCACGACCAAAAAGTAGACCGGTACAATCCGCAGGAACCGCCGCCAGTAAAAACCCTTTAGCGAAAACCGCCCATGCGCCGATGCCTCGCGCAACAGCAACGTGGTGATCAGAAAGCCGCTGAGCACAAAAAAGAAATCCACCCCCACAAACCCGCGCATCGCGATACGGGGTGCATTCTCAAGCCCGACCCAAACCGGACCGTGATGCCAAAGGACAGCCGCGATGCAGAAAAATCGCAAGCCGTTCAATGAACCAAAATGCCGGGTGGCTTGGTACTCTGAAAATGACGGCGTCGCATGATGCGACGTTGCAATATTGATCACGCAGTAAATCCGTAAGCAGTCTCTATACTGCTCTCCATCTCACAAATTGGCGAAATCGCAAAGGCCAAGTCGGCGTTGTATCCGATCAACACACAGTGTTTTCAGCCTTAATGATCTGTTGATCCAGCCCCGGATCATGTAAGTGTCGTGGTATCGTATTATTCCAAAGTCACAACTACCGTGTATATGTTAAGAAATTTGATAAGTGATTTAGATGACTGCCCGTAGTGAACACAGCGCCTCGTCGACCTTCGCAGATTACCTGCACAGCGGCGTTTTTTGGCTTTTCATCTCGACCCTGGCGGCTTTGGTTTTCTTTCAGGAAGGCTTCAACGCGCTGCTTGTCGCGTGGCAATTGCCGGAATACAGCCATGGGCCGTTGATCCCTGTTCTCTCTCTGTTGCTGTTTTTGCGGCAACTCAAGGAAGTCCCCGTTGACCCCACGCCCGTCACAGATCGTGGTGCCGGGGTCATGCTTTTGATCTTTGCAGTGATCCTGGGAACACTGGGCAAGCTCAGCCAGATTGATGAGGTTGTGGCCTATGCGATCATCCTTTGGGTCGGGGCGATGCTGCTGATTTCGTGGGGCTGGCGGCAGGGGCGGCATTTCTGGCCGCCTGTGGTGCATCTTGTCTATATGCTGCCGCTGCCCGGGGTGATTTACTACAAAGTATCGACGTATCTGCAGACGATATCGTCCGAACTGGGCGTGTGGATGTTGCAGCTTATCAACGTCCCTGTCTTCCTGGAAGGCAACATCATTGATCTGGGTGTCTACAAGCTGCACGTCGCCGAGGCGTGTTCCGGGTTGCGCTACCTTTTCCCGATCATGTCCTTTTCCTACATCTTCGCAGTGTTGTTCAAAGGTACGGTCTGGCACAAGGCGATCCTGCTTTTGGCGGCGGTGCCAATCACCATTGTGATGAACTCTGTCAGAATTGCCTTTGCGGGTTGGTTGGTGAACTATGTCGGCCTCGAATATCTGGAAGGGTTCTCGCATTTCTTTGAAGGCTGGATCATCTTCATGATCTGCGTCGTCTTGTTGTTCATGCTGGCATGGATGATGCTGCGATTTACGGGCTCCAGAATGGGTCTGGTCGACGCATTGGATCTGGACACATCCGGATGGGCCAGCCAGGCCACGCGCGTGCGGTTTATCGCACCTTCGCGCGCGCTGATCCTGTCGGCCGTTCTGTTGGGCGCGGGCAGCGTTGCATGGGAAACCCGCGGTCAGGTCGGCACCGTCATCGTCGAACGTGAACCTTTCATTCTTTTTCCAACGACCTTGAACACCTGGAAAGCCGGTATTCCCGAAGCGCTGACACCCGACATACAAGAGGCACTTGGCGCAGATGATTATCATTCCGTGCAATTTCGAAACCCGGATGCGGCAGCGCAAGTTGGCCTTTTCATCGCGTGGTATAATGATCAGACCAAAGGCGGGACACATTCGCCCGAAATCTGCCTGCCCGGTGCGGGCTGGGAAATCGCCAAACTTGACCGGATCGACATCGCACCGCAGGTCGGTTTTACGGAACCCTACAATCTGAACCGGGCCATAATCCAGAAAGGCCAGACACGCATGCTGGTCTATTATTGGTTCGAACAACACGGGCGGCACACCGCCTGGGATTTTGCAGCCAAGATGTACTTGCTGTGGGACAGCATCACGATTGGACGCACGGATGGGGCCTTGGTGCGCATGACGACCCCAATACTGTCCGGCGAGACCGAAGAAGATGCAGAAACACGCCTGCAAGAAATGTTTCTGGAGACAACAAAGGTACTGCCGCGATTTGTTCCCGGGCTTGATGCATGACAGTGGCTGAGGGGCGGCTTCTGATCTATGCGCCCGTGCCGCTTTACGGTGACCCGAACCGATGGATGATCGAGGCGCAGGCGGCCAACGGTTTGCGTCTTTGGGCCGATAACTTTGACCATGTCACCATCATGATGCCGCATCAGACCGGCCCCGCACCAACAGGATGGATCCCCGCCGATCAGGTCGGCCCGAATATTGCGCACATATCTATTGTTGCGCTGCCCTCTGCATGGGTGTTGCCGAAATTCGCAAAGGTTTATCGCCAGACACGCGATACCATTCGCGCGGAAATCAACCGGGCTGAGTATCTGTCCTTCGCCATTGGCGGCCTTGTGGGTGACTGGGGTGCTGTGGCCTGTCTGCAGGCCGATGCGATGGGCCGCAAATACGGGGCCTGGACGGACCGTGTCGAATCGCAGGTAACGCGGAAAGATGCAGAAACCGGCCCATGGAAAAGCCGCATCAAGAAGCGGTTCACCCATCGTCCAATGGCCATGCTTGAACGATGGGTGATCAAGCGGTCGACGCTGGGGCTGTTTCATGGCAAGCAAACCTTTGACACCTACGCGCCCTACAGCCGAAACCCGCAGATCGTGCATAACATTCATGTGGGTCGGGACGCGCATATTACCGACGCGGCCTTCGCCGCCAAATTGGACAGTGCAGCATCAGACCCGCTCCGGATCGTCTATGCAGGCCGTGCAACAGCCATGAAAGGCCCGCTACACTGGGCACAGATACTCGGGGAATTGGCCGCAGCCGATATCGGGTTCGAAGCGCATTGGTTGGGCGACGGACCGCAGCTTGACGACTTACGCCAGCAACTGCAGAGCCACGGCCTGTCAGACCGGGTTACCTTGCACGGTTTCGTGAATGACGCAGAACAAGTCGCAGGACATCTGCGACGTGCGCATATTTTCCTCTTCTGCCACACGACGCCTGAATCGCCACGCTGTCTGATCGAAAGCCTGATCGCGGGCACGCCGATCGTGGGCTATGATGGGGCTTACGCAGCCGACCTCATCAGCAAACATGGCGGGGGATATCTTGCGCCGATCGGTGACACCGCCGGGCTGGCACAAAAACTTATCACGCTCGCCACAGATCGCGACCAGTTACAACAATTGATGAAAAGCGCCCGCAAAGACGGCGCACCGTTCGATGACGAAAGCGTCTTTGCGCACCGGTCAGCGCTGATCAAGCGCTATCTGGGGAACGACTGCGCAGACTGACTCATGATTGGGCGTGGCACGACATCATTAATCCCCCGGTTATGTTTCTGCAGTCGCAACAATGCAGCCCCAGTCAGAAATTACCCATAAACTTGTCAACAGATTACAAGGACCATAAGCGAATTACTGCCTTTTAAGGCAAATTTGTGGCTTCTGCGCTTGCAAGTTGTCGCGGAGTCGTTCCAAATAGGTTAAGAAATCATTAATCGCCGCGATTTGCGGCAGAATTTGTGGGTTACGCGGTGTCTATAATGACAAAAAATATTCTTCTCGGTGCAGCTGCGGCTGTCTTTATGTCTCTTTCTGCAGCCTCGGCTGCAACACTCAACCTGATTGGTACGGGTCAGACCCACGAGGTCACGCGCAATGACATTGATGCGTCATTCAATACCTCAATCGACATTATCACAGGTGATCAGAAAACCTACGGCAACGGACTGTTCCTGGATGCAGGAACAGGGCTGGCCCAGGTAACCTATACATATCTGGGCGCCGAGGCTGGCAACAGCAACTTCGCTGCCGTTTTCGGAGGCGGCGAATTCTTTAACCGCGGTGGCCTGCGGTCAACACCCGGTGAACAGATAACTGTGACCCAACAGGGCAGTGGTCTGTTGGATTTTGCATTCGGCACCTATGCACCACTGCGCGCACTTGGCATATTCTTTAACGATGGGCTGGCGCTTCCCGGATCTTCGAATTTCGCGATGGGATTTATTCAGATCGATCTGAATTCATTCTACGTATTGTTTGACGACATCGCGAGAGGCGACCGCGACTTCGACGACATCGCGATCCGGATCGATGTAGCAGCCGTGCCGATCCCGGCGGGTGGCTTGCTGTTGCTGTCAGCTTTGGCTGGCGCCTTGGTTATGCGACGCCGAACCAATATCGCCTGACTTGCCACTTCATTCACAAAAAAGGGCTGATCGCTGATCAGCCCTTTTTTCTTTGTACGCGATCAACCTCAGTCATAACCCAGACTGCCGACATCCTTGTCAATGTAGCGGCACTTATTCAGCAAAACACCGATCACATTGGTCTGCGCGGCAAGATCACGTTCACAAACATCTATTTCCGCAAGCGATGTATTCTCGGCCGCGGCCACCAGCAGCACGCAATCGACAACATCCATGAAAGCCAACGTATCATCTGTTTGCAACATCGGCGGCATATCAAAAATGGTCAGATCCGGTTTGTACCGGGCGTCGATATTATCCAGCACTGGTTCGATCGTCGAGCTTTGCAAAAGCTCTGAAGGATTGCGCACGGGCGCATAGTTCACCGCAAATGCCAGGTTTGGGCGCGGGCGCATGGCGACATCGGCAAAATTGGCCTTTCCCTCCAACACAGCCGCGAAACTGCCACCACCTGAAATCCCCAGACTTTTCGCCAAAGAGGGGCGGCGCATGTCCATCTCACCGACGATGGTATGTACTTCCGCCTGTTTAGATAGCGAAAATGCCAGGTTCAAAACCACAGTACTTTTGCCGCAGGCCGGACCGGGTGAGGTTATGGCAAGACGCTTCCACCCTTGCGCCCGCATCTGCTGCAAAATCTTGGTCCGCAGAATGTCGAATGCGGCTGAACCCGGCGTTTTCTGCGCCCCGTTGTCAAAAGTCACGACACGATGGCGGGCCATCTGACGGTGTGAGGGCGCAAAATTCTGAAGCGGCATCCAGATCGACGCGCGATCTGATGAAGGGCGTATGATCTGCGATCGCTTTGACAGCGGACGACCCAAAGCAGGCGAGGTTGCCTGCGTAATTTCACGATCCAATGTTGGCCGAGGGCCGGGTGCTAGACTGTCGCCGCGGGCAGCGCGGGCTTTTGCGATTGCGGCTTGTATCTTGTCCATCTTCTCGTGCCCTTCCTAAGCCAGCCCGACACGGCGCAACAACTCATCCAGAATGGGCTGCAAAGGCCGAATATTGGCATCAATGTACCAAATTGCGGCAGGCAAACCGACCAAAACAAGGATAACAACCGTTAGAATAATCAGGCGTTTGCGCCAAATCTCGCCGCGTGTACGAATATACGGCATCGTCATGATCGGGGTGATCTGCAAGCCATTGACGATATCAACGGGACGACGCACCGCTGTATTCAGCAGTTCAAGAAGCGCGATCAATCCCAATCCCATGCCAAGACCGGCAGCGATACCCATCGCAACAATCCGGCGCCGATTGGGTCGCGTCGGGCTGGTCGGCGGGTTGGCCTGCTCGATCACGGAAATACGCTGACCTTTTGACAACGCCTCGATCGTGTCGCCGACTTCTGCGGTGGCACGGTTCCTGACGGCTTGATCATATTGCGCACGCAAATTGTCGTAGTTCCGCTCTAGCGTACCAAGGGTCAAAGCATTGCTTGGCGTCGCCGCAATCGAGGCCGCCAAACGGTCAAGATTGGCTGAAATCGCCTCTTTTTGTTCATCAATGAACGCAATCTGCCCGTCCAGATCAGCCAGTTGCAGCTCAAACGGCGTCAATTGCCCGCCTTGTTCGTTGAGCCTTGCCGATCCTGCGGCTTGCTGATCGGTAACGATCTTTTCAAGCGCCGATATCTGGGCGCGTAAAACGGTAATGCGCGGATTATCCGCCGACAGCACGGCCGAGGCGCGCGTCAGTTCGTCCTGCAATTCCTGCAATTCGGCCTCTTCAGCGGTGCGGGCAACCACACCGACAAGACCAACCTCACCCGTTTGCTCAAACAGCTCGACCAGCCGGTCGCGCCGGTCACGCAACTGGCTCTTTTCGCGCTCAAGCTCCAGCAGTCTCTCCTGCTCAGCCGCTTGTTGTGATCTGCGGAATTCCAGACTGTCAGGCAGCGCTTCCAGGTTGGCCTCCTGAAACGCCAGAATGCGTGCGCTCATCTGCGACAATTCCTGCTCCAGCCGCTCTGTCTCTTGCGAGAAGAAATCAAGCGTTTGGCCCGATACGGTTGTCCGCATCTCGATATTCTCTTGTAGGATCAGCGTCACAACTTCATTTGTGACTGCCGCAGCCAATTGCGGCTCTGGGGCGTCAAAGCTGATCGTTACAAATGATGTCGATGGCCCGCGCCCACCCGATCCGCCACTCGTTTCGATCCGAATACGGTTCCGCATGTCCTGCACGCGTTCATCCGGGGTTAGCTGATCTTCGGGGGCCGTCGTTCCGCGATAGACGCCAAGACGGTTCGCCATTTCCAACAGGTTGTCGCGCGCAAGTATGCGCTGACGGATGATCTGAAGCTGCTCGGACGCATCGGTCCGGACTGTTGATGCAGCAAGATCATCGGGGATCTGCTCGGATTCGACGACCAAACGGGCCTCGGCCACATAAATGGGCTGCTGGGTCAGCGCAACGGCCAGACCGACAGCCGTGCCCAAACACAGCAAAACAAAGAAATACGGAAATCTGCGCCAAAATATCGCGAGATAAAACTTAAAATCGATCATGTACCAATCACTTCGAATTCTTTGACTGAAGAACCAATGGTTCAGACGTATCGGCGACCACACCGCCACCAAAAAACACACCGTCATTCAGGACCTGCTGAACGGTGGTTGCTGTCACCTTTTGCTCGTCAGCAGTATAGGCGTAAAGCAGTGATAAATCACAAAGCTGGTTGATCAATCGGGGGACGCCACGGGTTTCACTATAAACCATGTCGCTGGCAGCAGGTGTGAAAATAGGGGCCGCCGCACCTGCAACTTCTAACCGATGATCAATATAGTCGCGCACCGTTCCCGCATCGAGCGCCGGCAAATGAAAGCTGGACGCCACCCGTTGGGCAAACTGCGTCAGATCCGGGTGCCGGACCTTGTCACGCAATTCTGGTTGCCCGACAAGAACCAGCTGCAACAGCTCATCTTTGTTGGAGTTGATGTTCGTGAACATCCGCAACTCTTCCAGCGACTCGCGGCTCAGGTTCTGCGCCTCATCAAAAATCAAGACAACGCGGCGGCCTTCGCCATACTTGCTGATCAGGAACTGTTCGAACTGTCCAAACAAGACGACATAATCCGCGTCCGCCGGTATCGGCTGATCAAGTGCCTGTAACACCCAACGCAGCAATTCGTCACGGGTACCATGTGCGTTCGAAATCAGACCAACCTGCAGGTCTTCACCCAGCGACTTCAAAAGATGATGGAGTAACGTGGTTTTGCCAGCGCCGACCTCGCCAGTGATCAGGGTGATCGGCGCACGGGTTACGATCCCATATTCGAACATCGCATAAGCACGTTCATGGGCAGGTGACCAAAAGATAAAGTCGGGATCAGGCACCAAACTGAACGGGCGTTGGTGCAAACCGAAGTGATCAAGATAGATGTTGATCGCGTGATTCATAAAGTTCCCAAATCAAGGTCAGGACGGGGTCTGTGACAACGGACACAGACGTGATTCGATGTCCTGTGATCTGTATCTGATAACCGCTTTTCATGCCAGCAAAGCCCCCAAGGTATGGAATAACTGACTTTAGGTAAGGCCCGTTAAACGACACATTGGTTCTAAGGGCGCAACAATAGGGAAAAATACTCTTTTTCAATCACTTAAAGAGACGATAAATTCATCAAACTTGTTGAAAATGGTCTATTTTTGTGGCGCGCCTTCGTTTATGATATGTTCATCAACACACTGCTTGTTGTGATCTATGAAGTGTTAACAGATGCTTGAAAGTGGGCGCCATTTGGGTGCTTCGGGGTTAATTTTGTGCCGAAATTTTTGGGTGCATGTGAATTAGAAACGAGTGAGTTTTAAATGACTACAAATTATTCAGAAGTACCCAAGCGGACAAAATCGCGGGCGGTTATTTTATCGCTGCTGCAGTTTGGTCCCTATGAACTTGGGCTCAAGCGCGTCTTCGACATCGTCGTTGTCCTGCTTGCTGCGCCGATCGTGTTGCCGATGATTGGTCTGCTCGCCTTGATCATCGCCTTGGATGGGCATTCGCCGTTCTACTGGCAGGATCGCGTCGGACGACGTGGCGAGGTTTACCGGATCTGGAAATTGCGCACGATGGTCGCCAATGCAGATGCAATGCTGAGCGATTATCTGGCCAGGAACCCAGAGGCCGCAGCAGAGTGGACGCTGACGCAAAAGCTCAAGCGCGACCCCCGGATCACAAGCTTCGGCCATGCCTTGCGCAAAAGCTCGTTTGACGAGCTGCCACAGCTTTGGAATGTGCTGATTGGCGATATGAGCCTTGTTGGTCCACGGCCCATGATGCCCGAACAGCGGGATATGTACCCTGGCCGCGCCTATTACACACAACGTCCCGGCATCACGGGTACATGGCAGGTGTCAAAGCGTAACGACAGCACGTTCGCGGACCGCGCGCGGTTCGATACGGAATATGTTGCGAACATGTCGTTCGCCAATGACATCAAACTGCTGATTGCGACCGTTCGTGTTGTTCTAAAGGGCACTGGTTACTAATCTGGTAACCAGTGCTTGCCACATGAATGGTAAGGTAGGCTAATGCGACGCTTTTTGCGCTTATGTTTCATATGCTTTGGCATCACCTTATTGGTCGCCTGCAAAACGTCTGAAGAAAAAGCTGACGCATTCTACCAATCCGGCCTTACGCTGCTGGAAGCGGGTGATCTGGACCGCGCAGCCATCGAGTTCATGAACGTTTTTCAGCATGATGGCTTTCACAAAGATGCCCGTCGCAAGCTCGCCGATATCCGACGCGAGCAGGGAAACATCGGCGAAGCCTACGGACAATATCTGCGCCTGATCGAACAGTATCCGGACACGCCAGAGGTCCGGTTGATACTCGCGCGTATCGCCGTCGACATAAACAACTGGGAAGAGGCACAGCGACACGGCAGCGCCGCAATCGCTCTTTTGCCCGATGATCCGTCCGCGCAGGCGCTGGACGCTGTATTGACCTACCGCGACGCAAATCTGGCAGATGATGCGGCCACGATGGCCAACGCCGCAGCGCGTGCAAACACACTTCTGCGGGCTGATCCAGACAACGAAATCGCGCGGCGCGTTGTCATTGATGATCTTTTGCGCAGCGACACACCACTGGACGCTATGCCGGAAATTGACCGCGCCTTGCAGATGGATCCCGAAAGCTATGGCTACAACACCATTCGCCTAAGGCTGTTGATGCAGGTGCAGGACATCCCAGCCATTCGCGCACAGCTTGAATATATGGTCGCGCTTTACCCCGAAGACGAAGAACTGACCCAATCGCTGATTGCCTGGTATCTGTCGCAGGGTGATTTAGCCGGGGCCGAGGCATATCTGCGCGAACTTGCCGGTGATCTGACCGGCCCACCCGAAGGACATATCGGTGTCGTGCAGTTGATCCAGGCTGCGCAGGGACCGCAGGCCGCCAAGGCAGAGCTTGAGCGTTTGGCAGCCGCCAATGACGGAAACGTCAATGCCGACATCTATCGGTCACTGGCCGCAGTGATCGACTTTGAGGCAGGAGAACGAGAAACCGCAGTCAACACATTCTCTGACATTCTTGCCGATGCTGCCGCTGACGACCAGACCCGACGTATCCGCAACACCTATGCACGTTTGTTGATTTCAACTGGTGATATCGCTGCGGCGCGTGCGCAGGTCGACACTATTCTTGCCGAAGACGCATCAAATGTTGATGCGCTGAAATTGCGCGCCGCTTGGGCCATTGAAGACGACCGCGCCGATCAGGCAATCCTTGATCTGCGCCGGGCCCTTGGCCAGCAGCCACGTGACGCAGAGATACTGACACTGATGGCGCAAGCCCACGAACGCGAAGGCAGCCGCGCACTGGCAGGCGAACGTCTGGCACTGGCGTTTGACATCAGCGGTGGCGCCCCGGATGAGGCGATCCGCTATGCCAATTTCCTTCTGCGCGAAGGGCGCAGCGTTGCCGCCCGCAATGTGCTGACCGATGCACGCGCAGCGAACCCTGGGAATGTGCCTGTTATGACAACGCTGGCGCAAATCCTTCTCAGCAAAGGCGCTTGGGTTGAAGCCCAGACAATCGCCAACACACTTCGGGCCATCGACACACCCGCCGCACAAGAGGCCGCAACATCGTTGCAGGCCGCCCTGCTGCTGGGCCAGAACAAGACCGAAGACAGTCTGGCCTTCCTTCAGGGCGAAATCGAACAGGGCAATGCCAGCATCAGCGCCATCGCTCAAGTGGTGCAAATTCATCTTCAGGCCGGAAATGTCGATACGGCGCGCAGTTATCTTGATCAGGCCCTCAATGACCATCCCGACGACCCGACCCTGCAGATGCTGAACGCCAGCCTTTTTGCAATGGCCGGGGATTTTGCCGCGTCCGAGGCACTGTTTCGCGACATGATCGCGGCTTCACCGCAATCCGAGGCACCGGTATTGCGGCTGTATAATTTGCTTGTCTCAACCAATCAGGCACAGGCCGCCGCAGATGTCATTGATGCCGCGTTGGTGGCACAGCCCAACTCTTTGAACCTGCGCTGGGTCAGGGCCAGCCAGCTTGAGGCGCAGGGTGACATCGACGGGGCGATTGCGCTTTATGAAGAAATGTATGCCGTCAACTCCAGCGCGGTGACAATCGCGAACAATCTCGCATCGCTGATTGCCACGCATAAGGACGACCCTGACAGCATCGCGCGAGCCGCAACCATCGCCAAACGGCTGCGCGAACTCGACCTGCCATCGTTCAAGGACACATATGGCTGGATCGCGTACCGGCAGAACAAATTCGAAGAGGCACGCGACTATCTTGAACCGGCCGCCGCCGGACTGCCCGATGACCCGCTAGTGCAATACCATCTTGGCATGACCTATGCCGCCCTTGGTGAAAACGAACGTGCGGTTGCGCAACTCAACCGCGCACTGGCCTTGGCGGGTAACAGCACACTGCCCCAGTTCGATGTCGCGCGGACGAAACTGCAGGAATTGGGTCAATAAGGTATCACTTGGCCACAACCGGGATGATTTTGTGCGTTTTCATTTGGATAGAGACAATTTCGCGTTAAGGTTTGCGCCAAAGTGGGGCGCAGATCCCATGTCAACATCGTGTAAGAGGCTAAATATGACTCGTTTCACCGCGTTTCTGAGCAGTGTTATTGCCCTGCTGTTTTTTGCGACCCAAACCATCGCGCAAGAATACCGTGTTCAACCAGGTGACACCTTGCGTGTCGAAGTGGTCGAAGATGCCACCCTGAACCGTATCCTGCTTGTCTCGCCTGACGGACGGATCTCGTTGCCCGGTGCCGGCGCGCTGCGCGTGACCGGATTGACAATCGAACAGATCCAAACGGCGCTGGCCCAGCGGCTCGCTTCCAGTTTTGTGAACCCGCCGAATGTCTTCGTCGATCTGCAGGCGCTGGCCCCGGCAGAAGAACAAGAAGAGATGGTGACAGCCATCTTCGTTGTCGGCGAAGCCAACAACGTCGGTCGCATAGAATTAGAGCCGGGCACCACGCTGCTGCAGGCTTTTGCCCAATTTGGCGGCTTCACCAATTTCGCCGCAACCAAGCGTATCCAACTGCGCCGCGGGTCCGAGATTTATACAATCGACTACAACAAGATACTTGATGGCAGCAGCAGGAACGGGTCAGTGCGGATGCATGAAGGGGATGTGATCATCATCCCGCAACGCAAGTTGTTTGAGTAAATCAAAGCACCCCGAAATACCGCTGGGGGGCGGTCCGACATGAAGCAATTAGTCAGCCTTGTTTTGGCAGGTGGTCTTTGTCCGGTGATTGCGCTCGCGCAGGATGCAGAGCCTGGCGGCGTATTCTTTACGTTCGATTTCGGCCAGTCATTCGAAGCCACCAGCGACAGCGATCTCGAAACGCCAGAGGAAGAAGACAGCGTCCAAGGCATTACCGACATCCGTTTTGGGGCGGTTACGGAAACACGCTCTCAGCGGTTGTCATTTGATCTTGGTACGGGCATCCGCGCGACCGAGGACGAACTGACCAACGAAGATGTCAGCCTTCGGTTTGCCTATAGCCGCAACAGCGCCGACGCCGTATTTGACACCTCGATCAGCGCGCTGCGGTCGGACATCTCGTTCCTGCGGGATGCATCCGATTTCATCAATGCCGATGGTGTATTGGTTTTGCCCGACGATTTTGAGGATCTCACCGGCAGTGGCATCCGTATCGCAACCACGGTTGCGGCAAGCCTGCGCTGGGGCGAGACCGACCCATTGGGATATCGGATCAGCGCAAGCCAGCAATTATTGCGCTACGAAGACGCAAGTGCGGCACTCGCTGAAAGTGACACCAATACGGTTGGGGCAGGGGTCAGGCTGAATATCAACGAGGTCACCACCGGCAACCTTGATCTGAGCTATTCCGAAACGGACGAGGTCGGCGCGCCGTCCGAAGACCGATTGACACTCAGCACCAACCTGGTCTTTTCACGACCCTTGGGCGATCTGACCTACCAGCTCAGCACGTCGCGCAATGAAACCGACGATGTCTTTTGGGCTGGCTCTATTTCCCGTAGTTTAGCTTTGCCGCGCGGGTCTCTGGCGGGCTCAGTCGGGATCGTCGAGGCCGACGACGGAGAGACGCGGCCCACCGGCAGCATCAGTTTCAGCTATCCGCGCCCCACCGGACAAATCGATCTCAGCGCTGCGCGCAGCCTTTCACCGGGTGGTGATCGCGGTACAACCACGCTACGCGCCACATTCGCGCAAGCAGTTACACCCGTCAGCGGCATGCGGTTCGAGATCACTTATGCAGAAGCCAGTGATCCCGATCGCAGCGACGTACTCGCCTCGGGTGAGGTATCGGGTAGTTACGCGGTCGAACTGAACCGTCTTTGGGAGTTCAACGTCGGTGCGAGAATCAATCTGCGTGATGATGATGGGACGCGCAGCCGCAGTAACACCGTCTTCGCGGGACTTAATCGCACGATTTCCTGGCGTCCGTAGCAGGCGAGTCGGCGTTTCACGCAGTCTTAATCCGGATGCAAAGTCGGGCATTAGCCCAATATAAGCGACAATTTGTCGGTTTTTGGCCTATTTGTCCGCATTTTTGAGCCAATTCCCGCCAATATAGAGGTTTATCACTTTGGGTGGACTATTCTGACGCATATGATTGCTACAATCTTAGCGGTAAGTGGTGAAATGAAGACGCAACGTTAAGGTTACGTTAATCAAAAGAGCGTAGCCTAGCCAGATTGTGGACACAGTTTGGACACTGTCGTCAGACAGGTTTGAACACAGGGCGAAAACTTTCACCTTGTACGTCCTGAAATGGAGGAGCCGACAGTGTTTATTGTATCTATCGCCTTCGGGATATTGTCCGGGATCATTGCCGCGACGGCAGTGCTCTTGTCTGGTTCGGGGTTTCTTACAGCTCTATTGGTTTACGCGGTTGCCGGAATGCTCGGTACGGTCGTCGCAGTCGTTTGGAGCTTGATCCCAAAGCAAAGCCACGAAGCCAAGTCAGCAGTCACACAACGTAGCTGACTTAAGCCATATCCGCACCGCTTCTACCGCCACCTCTACAAGTATAACGATGATGCCGACCGCAATTGATGCGTCGGCAATTTTTGTTTTGTGCGCCGCATGTCAACAATGGATTGCCGCGCTTGTACGGCCCGCGTCCGTTTTCTTGACGGCACCCGCCCCACTTCCTACCACTAAGGCGTATTAACTTGCCCGGCTGGGCGGCGATAGGTTGGGAACGATGTGCCCCTGAATGATCTGATCACTTGTGTATTTGCGACTTGGTCACCGAAAATTGGTGATCCAACGATCATGGGATGGGTCACGGTTGCCGCCTACATCGTCGCAACGGTGTTTGCCTTGCTGGCGATGATCCGGCAATCCGGACGACAGCGCACATTCTGGCTGATCCTGACATTGCTTCTGTTCGCCCTTGCCATCAACAAGCAGCTTGATCTGCAATCCGCGCTGACAGCGGCAGGGCGTTGTATGGCGCAGGCACAAGGATGGTATGACAATCGGCGCATCGTACAATTCACGTTCATCATTCTGATTGTGGTCATCGCCGTCGGTGCTTCCGTCCTTTTGTCCTGGACGATGCGGCGTGACTTCGCACAGCTCTGGCTTGCGATATTGGGGCTTGTTTTTCTGCTTGCGTTCGTCGCGATCCGGGCCGCAGGTTTTCACCATTTCGATCAACTGATCGGATACACCATCGGTGGATTTCGTATGAACTGGGTCTTTGAACTGACCGGTATCATCATGATCGGGGCAAACGCATTCTGGCTGCTGCGCAAGCATCGAAAAACCGAACCTTAAACCAAAACCACGTAGTCCCTGCTGGCGCGGCTACCCGTTTGCCCGCCGCGCACGCAAAGCGGATACCAGCAATCGCGGCAGCACGCCGAAACATGCCGCATACCGGGCCGCCAGCCGCCTTGGGTTCGTCAAAAGCCGCCACAACCATTCCGCCGCGATCAAACGCACAAATCTGGGCGCGCGCACCTGCGTTCCTGCGATGAAATCCAGCCCCGCCCCGATCGAAACAAAGCCAACGCTATCGGTCTTTGTCATCGCATGGGCCGCAAACAGCTCTTGCTTGGGGGCGCCCAGCGCAAGAAAACATAAGCCCACACCATCCGCCTCAAGCTGCGCAATATAGCTTTCAGCCAGGTCACCTGTCGGATCAAACCCCATCGGTGGCGCGATGCGGGTCACCACACGCAAACCGGGATGCCGCGCCTGCAACGCATCCGCAGCGGCTTGCAACGTGTCCTCAGTACTGCCCAACAGCCCCACAGGCACATCCATCGATCCTGCAAGCTGTGCCAAAGGCGCAATCAGATCAGCACCCGCCAACAGCGATACAGGGGTGCGCGCCAATTTCGACAGCCAGACAATCGGGTTCCCATCCGCGGTGACATGGCTATGGGCGACATAGGCGGCACGAAACGCCGCATCATCGCGCAACTTGACCACATGATCCAGATTCAGCGTCGCCAGGCTAAACCCCTTTTGATCCGCAAAATGAACCTTCATGTCCGCCAAAAGCGCATCCAATGTCGGCACCGTCACCGCCACGTTTTGCCCTTTTGAGGCTGGAACCCACTCAATCTGCATAATGTTGTCGTTCTCAATTATATACGGTGGTCCGGCATCGCGACCAACTCAACCGATCAATGGGCGTTTCTCGATCAGGTGACCATAAAGCGTGGTCAGAATGCTGACACCCAGCATCAACAAAAGCCACTGAACCACCACATCCAGAACAAACCCGATAATCGGCGCGGTCTGCGTAATCTGCTCGATCAACAGGTCGGCAGCGCCGTTGATGAGCACCAGTAGGACAGCAACACCAAAGATCGTTCCGGATAAGGCAGATGACGCAGCCCAAGCCTGACCCATCGTAATAGGATTTCCAACAGCGACCGAAGGCAGCGCCAGCGCAATCTGAAACCAGACAAACGCAATGGTCGCCGCAGCAGCCAAGAAGACGATAAAGCTACCTATGGGAATACCGGCCGCCAAAAACGGCGATGCAATAAGCCCGAAAACGAAAAACAGCGGAAAGGCAATCACAACCAGTAGCAAAGCATAAAGAATGCTGCGACCGACATATGGCCAGATGGGTCGATCCGCGATCGCGGGCAACATGCCAGAATACTCCTCCAGCAGGATAAACCGGTGCCATGACACAGCAATCCAACCAAACGTGAAAAGCGTCAGACCAAGAAGCAAAAGCACAGTGATGATAACAGTCGCGCCACTTAGCTCGGTGAGCATCTCGGCATCTGGCATATTATCAAGATAATCAACGCTATCCCCCAACAAGACAAATGTGAAAATATAGGCCAGAACCAGGATCATGTACGGCCCAATCGAAACGCGCAGTGCCTGACCCAGATTTCCGAAGATCATCGAAAATGCATGCCGGATGATTTGAAATGCCATGTCGTGCCTCTTGGGTCATTTTGCACACCGGAGTTCGCACGCACCAGACACCCCGTCAACTGCCACATCCTTGCCCCTTCCTGCGAAAACAGCTATCGCGCCATTCAAGACACATCTGTTGCAAAGGCACCGCGCATGACTGCTCCGAAGAAAGTTGTTTTGGCCTATTCCGGCGGCCTTGATACCTCGATCATCCTGAAATGGCTGCAGACGGAATATGGCTGCGAGGTCGTGACCTTCACCGCCGATCTGGGCCAGGGCGAAGAGCTGGAGCCCGCCCGCAAAAAGGCCGAGATGATGGGCGCCGCCAGCATCTATATCGAAGACCTGCGCGAAGAATTCGTGCGCGATTTCGTCTTCCCGATGTTCCGGGCCAATGCGCTCTATGAGGGGCTGTATCTGCTTGGCACCTCCATCGCCCGGCCTCTGATTTCCAAGCGCCTGGTTGAAATCGCCGCCGCCGAAGGTGCCGATGCCGTGTCCCATGGTGCCACGGGCAAGGGCAATGATCAGATCCGCTTTGAACTGGCCGCCTATGCGCTGAACCCGGAAATCAAGGTCATCGCCCCCTGGCGTGAATGGGATCTGGGCAGCCGGACCAAGCTGATCGACTTTGCAGAAAAGCATCAGATCCCCATCGCTAAGGACAAACGCGGTGAGGCGCCGTTCAGCGTTGATGCCAACCTGCTGCACACCTCGTCCGAAGGGAAGGTCCTCGAAAACCCGGCAGAGGAAGCACCGGATTACGTCTATCAGCGCACCGTCGCGCCTGAAGAGGCACCCGAGACACCCGAAATGGTCGAAATCACCTTTGAACGCGGCGATGCCGTCGCGATCAACGGCGAAATGATGTCGCCTGCGACCATTCTGACCAGGTTGAACGAACTGGGCGGCAAGCATGGCGTCGGGCGGCTCGATCTGGTGGAAAACCGGTTCATCGGCATGAAGTCCCGCGGCATCTACGAAACCCCCGGCGGCACGGTATTGCTCGAGGCCCATCGCGGCATCGAACAAATCACGTTGGACGCGGGTGCAGGGCACCTGAAAGACAGCATCATGCCGCGCTACGCAGAGCTGATCTATAACGGCTTCTGGTTCAGCCCCGAACGCGAAATGCTGCAGGCGCTGATCGACAAGTCACAGGAACATGTATCAGGCACGGTGCGCGTGAAACTCTACAAAGGGTCCTGCAACACGGTCGCCCGCTGGTCGGACAAAACGCTCTATTCTGAAGAACATGTGACGTTCGAAGACGACATGGGCGCCTACGACCAGACCGACGCACAAGGGTTCATCCAGTTGAACGCATTGCGGCTAAAGTTGCTGGCGGCACGGAACCGTCGCGCGAAAGGGTAGCCATGCCGCTGGAGGCGCGCCCGATCACCGGCAAGGATGTCGTTCCGCTGGAAAACATCACTGTCCATGCGGATCAGGACCGCTTTATCGCGCCCAATATCCTGACCATCGCGCAGGCCCGGTTCGAAACCGGCGCTTATGACTTTTGCCTATGGGACGGGGATAGGCGGATCGGTCTGATTGCGCTTATCGATATGGCAGAACACGAAGATCGTGGAGAGATCGACGCGCCTGATGCCGTCTATGTCTGGCGGCTTTTGATCGGCAAGGATTTCCAGCGACGCCGCTATGGAACGGCTGCACTGGGTTTTGCCGAAAACTGGGCGCGCAATCGCGGGCGGCGCTGCGTGCAAATTCAGGCGGTTGAAGACAACCACGTCGCCATCGCGATGTATCAGTCGCTGGGCTATGTGCTGACCGGTCAGCGGTCCGGCAAGGAGGTGCAGTTGGAAAAGCCACTATAGGTTTTCACCCAGCGTCACGGTTGCGGCAAACCCGCCATCCACCTACCGATTGCTTAACATCATAATGGAGGACGGTTTTGGACATTTCACAGATCGCAGACAGAATGCAAAAGGGGCTGTCCAACAGCACATTTGACGGCAGTCTCAAGTTCGATTGCGGGCCAGACGGTGTCATTGTCCTGGCAGACAACACTGTCAGCCGCGATGACCGTGACACGGCCTGTACCATCCGCATCACCGCTGAAAATCTGGCAAAACTGATTGCAGGCAAGCTGAACCCGATGACCGGTGTCATGATGGGCAAGCTGAAAGTATCCGGCGACGTCACGACCGCGATGAAACTGGGCGAGTTGCTGAAAGCCTAAAGTTTGCCCGCCGCCATGCCCGTGTAATACGGCATGGCCCGATCCAGCAGCTCTTGGTGTTCTGCCACATCCGGCAACGGCCCCTCTGCGCCTGCAAAACCGGTGCTTTGATGCACGGCCCCATACCAATGCGCGGCCCAGACGCCATCCTCCTGCCGCGGCCCGGCGGGCCAAGACAGCATTGCCGGATCAAAATCCAACCCTATGGCATTGCAGAGTTTTTTCAGCATCTTCTCCGGGTCTATCCGGATATCTGCACTGTCGACGACAAGACCACCAAGACGCGCATAAAGTGCGGCCTGCTGCGGAAAACCAATATCCTCCAGCGTCATCCGGTCCCGTTTGGCCCCATAACTCGCAATCACGCGGGTAGGATGGCGGATCAGGTGGATGTTCACACAGTCCCTGGCCCAGTCCAGCGGGAAGCCATCGACCATGTGATGCGGCATGTGCTTCATGTAAAAATGCGGCTTTTGGGCCGGGATAGAGTCTATGCAGCACCGCCCGACGACCTGTGGATCAGTCTCGTGTGCGGCCAGAACCGCGTCCCGCATCGGGTGGTCCGCCCCGGTCGCCGCAAGATACGGCGCGTAAAACGGCTCATCCCAAACGGCAAAATCAGCGCGATTGCCAAACGCATACATCATCGCGGTCGACAGGTTCCGTGGTCCGGACCACATCGCGATCCTCATGAACGGGCCACCAGATCCTTATAAAGGTCGCGCAACCGTGCGGTGACCGGCCCCAACCTCCCCGCGCCAATCACACGTCCATCGATCGTGCTGACCGGCGTCTGCGCCCCAAAGGTGCCCGTCAAAAACGCCTCATCTGCGGAATAGGTATCGACCAGACTGAAGTTGCGTTCGTACACCGGGATGTCATTCGCACGACACAGATCTATGACCTTCTGCCGGGTGATGCCGTTCATGCAGTAATCGCTGGTGCTGGTCCAAACCGCACCTTTCTTCACGATAAAAAAGTTGCAGGCATTTGTCGTGTTCACGAAACCATGCACATCCAGCATCAACGCCTCATCCGCGCCCGCCTTTTGCGCGGCGATGCAGGCCAGGATGCAGTTCAGCTTGGAATGGCTGTTCAGCTTGGGGTCCTGCGTCATCGGCAGCCCGCGTTGGTGGGGGACGGTGGCCAATGTAATCGGGCGGGGGATTTTGGGTCTCGAATGCTCCATGATAATCACGAAGGTCGGGCCGGATTGCGACAGGCTTGGGTGCTGAAACGGGCGTATCTTGATCCCGCGCGTCACCATCAGGCGCGCATGGGCATCGGAGGTCATGCCGTTGGCCTTTTGTGTCTCTAACAAAGCGGAAACGACCCCATTTCGATCCGTCCCGATATCCAGATCAATCGCCTTCGCGGCCTCAAACAACCGGTCGATATGTTCATCCAGGAACGCCCATTTCCCATCATAAAGGCGCAGCCCTTCCCAGACACCATCACCCAGCATGAAGCCGCTGTCATAGACGCTGACTGTTGCATGCGCTTTGGGCACGATCCGCCCGTCGACATAAATCAGGATGTTTTCATTGCGGGCGTCTTCTTCGGCCTGATGGGTAGTGATGTTGTTCATGAGATCTTTCAAACTTGGTTTGCGGTCATGATCAGGCAGAGGGTGGCGGCTGTCCAAGACTATTCGAATAGTCTTGGCAAAAATCTTCCAAGATTTTTGTGGCACCCCACCTGTCAACTGCGCGTGAACGCAGGCCATGGTGGCTTGCCTGATGCAGATCAACGGGCAAGGATGACTGGAAAAGGAGAACCCGATGCGAAGAGTGTTAAAGGCCCTCGCCCTGATCATGGCCGGTCTGCCCGGTACAGCAACAGCAGAAGAGATCCGCACCACCATCGTGGCGGGCGGCTGTTTCTGGTGCGTGGAAAGCGACTTTGAATCGCTGCAAGGCGTCCGCGACGTCGTGTCGGGCTATACCGGCGGGACAACCGCCAATCCGACCTACAGCACGATCAAGGGGTCAGGGCATTACGAAGCCGTCGAAATCACCTATGACGCTGATATCGTCAGCTATGAACAACTGCTTCACGCGTTCTTTCGGTCTGTTGATCCCACAGATGCGGGCGGGCAGTTCTGTGACCGGGGTGACAGCTATCGCACAGCCATTTTCGTCTCTAACCCAGCCGAACGCGCCGCTGCCGAGGCCGCAAAGACCCGCGCGCAGCAGACGCTGGGCCAGCGCATCGTGACCCCCATTCTGGATGCTGCCACATTTTATCAGGCTGAAGAGATCCATCAGAACTACTATCGCGGCACGACATTGGTCGTGACCCGTCGCGGCGTGAAATCACAGGCCGAAGCCTATAAATTCTATCGCAATGCCTGCGGTCGGGATGAGCGTGTGCGTCAGCTATGGGGTGACGCAGCGCTGTTTGCAGCCGGTCAAAGCTGAAACGCCTGCACCTCGGACAGATCCGGGATCACATCCGCTGTGCCGTGGCGGGTGACCATCAGTGCGCCAGCTTTCGTCGCCTGCTGGATGGCCTGCGCCATGGGCATGCCCCGGTCGAGCCCGGCGAGGACGTAGCCGGTGAAGGTGTCGCCTGCACCGGTCGTGTCGACCGGATCGACCTTGATCGCATCGAAATGCTGCTTGCCGTCGCGCCCGTACCAGTCGGCCCCGTCTGCCCCCAGCGTCACGATGACATCAGCGACAGCCATGTCGGCGGGCGATTGGCCAGTGGCTTTTTCCAGCTGCTCGGCCTCAATGGCGTTCAGGATCAGGAAGTCGAGATGCGGCAGCACCGCCTGCACCCGGTCCGCATCAAAAGGGGCGGCGGCATAAGCGACCTTCAGCCCCATTTTCTTGCCCAACGCTGCGGCGGTGCGTTGCAGATTGGTTTCGTTCTGGATCACCAGCCAATCACCCGTCTGCGCCTCGGCCATCGCGGTTTGCAGCGTGGCCTGCGGGATCACCACATTTGCGCCCGGATGCAGGATGATCGCGTTTTCGCCATCGGGAGTGACCATGATGATGGCCTGCGCCGTTTCCGTTGCGACCTCGGTGATGTTGCGGGTATCGACCCCGTATTCCAGCAGGCGCTGCACGGCCCAGCGCCCGTCTTCGCCCACAGCACCTATATGGTTCACATGCGCCGCTGCGCGGGCCGCGGCGACCGACATATTGGCCCCTTTGCCACCCAGAAAGGCTTTGCGACCGGTTGATGCCAATGTCTCGCCCGGTGCGGGGATCTGCGGCACCGCATAGACAAAATCCGCGTTGATCGACCCAAGGTTCCAGATCGCCATCAGTCGACCTTGCACGCGGCAATCACCGCCATGTTGAGGATATCGTTGACCGTAGAGACGGTCGAACACACCTGAATAGGCTTCCCGATCCCCGACAGGATCGGCCCGATCACAGTCGCCCCCGCCATTTCCTGCATCAGCTTGACCGAGATGGATGCGGAATGCCGGGCAGGCACAACAAGAACGTTGGCCGGGCCGGTCAGCCGCTGAAACGGATAGTTCTCCTGCGCCTTGGGGTTCAACGCCACATCGACGGTCATCTCACCCTCATACTCGAAATCCGCCTTGCGTGCGTCCAGCACCCTGGGCGCCTTGTGCATCTTTTCCGCCCGTTCCGACACCGGATAGCCAAAGGTCGAGAATGACAGGAACGCCACGCGGGGCTCTAACCCCAGTTCCCGCGCGACAGATGCGCCGCGTTCGGCGATATCGGCCAGATCATTCTCGTCCGGCCATTCATGCACCAGCGTATCCGAAATCAGCACGATCCGCCCCTTGTGAAGGACCGCCGTGACCCCGACCGCACCGTCATGCGGTTCGGCATCAAAGACATGATTGATCAGCTCAAGGATATGCGCCGATTTGCGTGTGGCCCCTGTCACCATCCCGTCCGCGTGGCCATGGGCCAGCATAAGGGCCGCGAAAACGTGCCGGTCGCGGGCCGCAAGGCGGTGCACATCCTGCGCATCAAACCCTTTGCGTTGCAGGCGATTATACAGAAAACCCTTATAGGTTTCGAGATGTTCGGTATTGGCCGCATTGACGATCTCAAGCTCTTCATAGGCCTCGGGCAGCCCTTCGGCGGTCAGCTTTTCCTTCACATCATCATCGCGCCCGACAATCAGCGCCTTGCCCATGCCGGACCGCTGATACAACACCGCCGCCCGCAAGACACGCGGGTCATCACCTTCGGCAAAGACCAGCGTGGATTGATTGGCGCGCGCCCGCGCATTCAGGCTGCGCAGGATGGATTGGGTCGGGTCCATGCGCGATTTGAGTGACAGTTCGTAAGCGTCCATATCCACGATGGGCCGCCGCGCGACGCCGGTTTTCATGCCAGCCTGTGCCACGGCAGTTGGGATCCTGTGGATCAGGCGGGGGTCGAAGGGCGTGGGGATGATGTAGTCGCGCCCGAAGGTGAGTTTCTTGCCATAGGCCATGGCGACCTCGTCCGGGACATCCTCGCGCGCCAAGGCGGCGAGCGCTTCGGCGCAGGCGATTTTCATTTCCTCGTTGATGGCGCGGGCATGGATATCAAGCGCACCACGGAACAGGTAGGGGAAGCCGAGGACGTTGTTGACCTGATTGGGGTAATCGCTGCGCCCGGTGGCGACGATGGCATCCTCGCGCACCGCATGTGCATCCTCTGGTGTGATCTCCGGATCAGGGTTCGCCATCGCGAAAATAACTGGGTTTTCCGCCATGTTAGACACCATTTTCTGCGTCACGGCCCCTTTGACCGATACGCCCAGAAACACATCGCAGCCTTTCATCGCCTCATCGAGCGTCCGCAATTCCGTCTTTACCGCGTGGGCGGATTTCCATTGGTTCATGCCTTCGGTGCGGCCTTGATAGATCACACCCTTGGTGTCGCAGACGATGCAATTGTCGTGCCGCGCGCCCATGAACTTCAGCAGTTCAATACAGGCGATGCCCGCCGCCCCGGCCCCGTTGAGGACGATTTTGACATTCTCGATCTTTTTGCCGGACAGGTGCAGCGCGTTGATCAGACCCGCCGCGCAGATCACCGCTGTCCCATGCTGGTCGTCGTGGAACACGGGGATATCCATCTGTTCCTTGAGCGTCTGTTCGATGATGAAGCATTCGGGGGCCTTGATGTCCTCAAGGTTGATGCCGCCGAATGTCGGGCCCATGAGCCGCACGGCTTCGATGAATTTATCGGGGTCTTCGGTGTCGAGTTCGATGTCGATGGAGTTCACGTCGGCGAAGCGTTTGAAGAGGACGGATTTGCCCTCCATCACCGGTTTGCTGCCCAGCGCACCAAGGTTGCCGAGGCCAAGGACGGCTGTACCGTTGGAGATCACGGCGACCAGATTGCCCTTGTTGGTGTAATCATAGGCGGTGGACGGGTCTGCCGCGATTTCCTCGCACGGGATGGCGACGCCGGGGGAATAGGCTAGCGACAGGTCGCGCTGGGTCGTCATCGGCACGGTCGCCTGAATTTCCCATTTGCCGGGGGTCGGCTTCATATGGAATTGCAGCGCGTCTTCGCGCGTGAGTTTGTTCTTTGGCATGCTGTCCCCCCAAATTTCCGTCCCCAAGACATAACGGGTTCCGGAACGCGCCCGCAACGTGATTTCGGGGTTTCGCCGGATTCTGGGGCTGGTAGTGTTGGCGCTGATGATCCCGGGGGATGCATGACCACTACCAAAGCCACTGTCACGCCCATGATGGCGCAATATCTTGAGATCAAGGCGCAGTATCCCGATGCGCTCTTGTTCTATCGCATGGGCGATTTTTACGAGATGTTTTTTGACGATGCAGTGGCGGCGGCCGAGGCGCTGGACATCGCCCTGACCAAACGCGGCAAGCACGAGGATGAGGATATCCCGATGTGCGGCGTGCCGCATCATGCCGCCGAGGGGTATTTTCTGACGCTGATCCGCAAGGGGTTTCGCGTCGCCGTGTGCGAGCAGATGGAAAGCCCGGCCGAGGCGAAGAAGCGCGGCTATAAGGCGGTGGTCAAGCGCGAGGTGGTGCGGCTGGTCACACCCGGAACGCTGACCGAGGATTCATTGCTGGATGCGCGCCGCCACAACTTTCTGGCGGCCTATCATGTGGTCCGGGATCAGGGGGCGCTGGCGTGGGTCGATATCTCGACCGGGGCGTTTCATGTGATGCCTTGTGCTGGGGCCGCGCTGGGGCCGGAACTGGCGCGACTGACCCCAAAAGAGGTGATCGTCGTTGATGGTTCCGAGGGCGATTGGGCTGGAATAGTGTCTGATTCAGGCGCAACCCTGACCACGTTGGGGGCCGCCGCATTTGACAGCACTGCAGGTGAAAAGCGGCTTTGTGCGCTCTACAAAGTCGGGTCGCTTGATGCCTTTGGCAGCTTTGGCCGACCCGAAATTGCGGCGATGTCTGCTGTGGCCGAATATCTTGATATCACGCAAAAGGGAAACCTGCCTCTGTTACGCCCGCCAGTGTTGGAGGGGCAGACAGCCGCGATGCAGATTGATGCGGCCACTCGGAAATCACTGGAACTGACGCAGGCCATGGGCGGTGGGCGGCAGGGCTCACTGTTGCATTGCATTGATCGGACAGTCACGGCAGGCGGCGCGCGATTGTTGGAACGGCGGCTGGCGTCGCCGTCCTGCACGCTTGCGGTGATCACCGACCGGCAGGATTCTGTGGCGTTTCTGGCGGAACAGGGTCGATTAACCGCCGATATCCGGGACAATCTGCGCGGTGTACATGATCTGGACCGGGCGCTGTCGCGGCTGGCGCTGGATCGGGGCGGACCACGCGACATGGCCGCCATTCGGAACACCATAGGGCAGGCAACGGCATTGGCTGCTGTTCTGCCAGACGATATGCCCGGATTGCTGGCCGATGCCGCGCAAAACCTGACAGGCCATGATGATCTGCTGGCATTGCTCGACAACGCACTTGTCGCCGAACCGCCTTTGCTGGCGCGCGACGGCGGTTTCATCGCCCCCGGTTATGATGACGAACTGGATGAGGTGCGCAAACTGCGCGACGAAGGCCGGTCCGTCATTGCCGGGATGCAGGCAGACTACGTGCGACTGTCCGGCGTGCAATCGCTGAAGATCAAGCACAACAATGTGCTGGGCTATTTCATCGAAACCACCGCCACCCATGCCGACAAGATGATGGCCGATGACCGGTTCATTCACCGCCAGACCACAGCCAATCAGGTGCGCTTTACCACGGTTGAGCTGTCCGAGATTGAAACCCGCATCCTGAACGCGGGCGGACGGGCACTTGAGATCGAAAAAAGACTCTATTCCAGCCTGACACAGGCCATAATCGCGCAAGCCGGTCCGCTTGGCGGACTGGCCCGCGCACTGGCCGAGATTGATCTGACCGTCGCTCTGGCCCATCTAGCAACGGCGGAAAGCTGGGTACGGCCAAAGGTGGACGACAGCCGGGCCTTTGACATCACCGGCGGGCGGCATCCGGTGGTCGAGGCTGCCTTGCAAAAGGACGGCGCGCCGTTCATCGCCAATGACTGCACACTGACCGACGCCCATATCTGGCTGCTGACCGGGCCGAACATGGCCGGTAAATCGACATTCCTGCGCCAGAACGCGCTGCTGGCGATCCTCGCGCAGATGGGCAGTTTCGTACCCGCAAATGATGCACATATCGGTGTCGTCAGCCAGATCTTCAGCCGTGTCGGGGCATCTGATGATCTGGCGCGGGGCAGGTCCACGTTTATGGTCGAGATGGTGGAAGCAGCCGCGATCCTCAACCAGGCGGATGACCGGGCGCTGGTGATTTTGGATGAAATCGGGCGGGGCACAGCGACCTATGATGGACTTTCAATCGCTTGGGCGACGCTGGAACATCTGCACGATGTAAACCGCTGCCGCGCGCTGTTCGCCACGCATTATCACGAGATGGCGGCGCTGGCGGGCAAGCTCAATGGGGTCGAAAACGCCACCGTGACCGTCAAGGAATGGGACGGCGACGTGATCTTCCTGCACGAGGTCAAACGCGGCACAGCCGATCGCAGTTATGGTGTGCAGGTGGCGCGGCTGGCCGGGTTGCCACCGGTCGTGGTCGAACGGGCGAAGGTCGTGCTGGAGGCGTTGGAAAAAGGGGAACGCGAAGGCGGCGGATCGCGCAAGGCGATTATCGACGATCTGCCCCTATTCGCAGCAACGCCCACACCGCAACCCGCCAAAGTGAAGGCCTCTGAAGTTGAGGCCAAACTGAAGGAAATACTGCCCGATGAACTAACCCCGAAAGAGGCGCTCGCGTTGATCTATGAACTGCGTGATATGATGGGTGATGGGTGAAATCACCCATCCTACCATTTGCCGCTGGCGCCCCCGCCACTGGACCGGCCGCCACCGCGCGAACGCGAGGATGATCTGGATGATGATCGTGACGATGACCCGCCATAGGTGTTGCGGTGGAGTTTATGAACCGGGATCACCTTGATTTCGACTGTGATATGATTGCAGTTATGACAGGTCCAGGTGATTTCGCGTTTTCCGGGTGTTGTGGTGGATGGCAAGGATGTGACCAGGCTGCGCCCCTCAAGCGTGCGATGATTGCAGTTGCTGCACGCGCCATAGATCTTTTGTTTGGTCGGATAGGATTCAATGGTGATGTGGTCGCATTGATCGCAATACCAGACGTCATGGTCGATGGATTTCAACCGCTCTTCCAACTGTTGGCCGGGTGTCAGCGCCGCATCCTCGGTCTCTTCAAGATAGCGGCGCATGCGTGATCCATCGACAGGGCATTTGCGCGCGTGATTGCGCTGATAGCGGCGGTAGCCGCGTAGGGTAAAGGGAATGGCCGGGATGATCAGCAAAAGCAGCCACGCGCCAAGCAGGGACACGATACTGGTAAAGCCGCGTCGAATTTGGCCGATGGCATGACTGACCCAGGACAGGTCATATTCACCAGGATACCGACCGGCGACCTGATAGATGATCTCATCAACGCCGGCTTCGATACCCTTGGGATAATCATCCAAACGGAAATACGGGACGATCTGCTTATTGATGATCCGCTGCATCGGGCCGTTAAGCGTGTCGCCATAGCCCGCCCCGACCTCGATCCGCAACTCGCGGTCAAAGCGCGAAACGAGCAAAAGAAGGCCATCATTGCGCTGGGCGTTGCCGATGCCCCAAGTGTTAAACAGGTCTGTTGCGAAGCTTTCAATGCTACCCGGGTGTCCGTAATCGGCCATGCGGTCGATTGTCAGGACGGTGAATTCGATGTCACGCGCCTGATAGAATTCTTCCAGCGTTTGGCGAAGCGCCGACTCCTGCCGAACATTCAGCAGGTCTGCATAATCATTAACGAAAAAGTCGCGATCTTCGGGGAACGTCTGCGCGAACGCAGTGCCAAAAGACAAAAGCAGGAGCAATGCCCCTGCTTTCAAACTACACAAAAAGAATGAAATCGTGACCCAACCCCAACCTAGGATATCGCGAAGGACGTTCATGTGGATGCCATTTCAGCTAGCGGATGTTCCAATTTCCACATCTTCACTCGATCGCCATTCCTAAGGCCCGATATCGGACCCTTTGATGAAATTCCTTTTCTTGCGGCAGTTGCAACTAGTATATCGACGATATCCATGATTTCAGCCGCTAAACTCCCAACCTTCAAATCAACAGATTTTCTAAATTTCGACCCCTTTGGCCGATGATCAAGGACTAGCCAAGTGTTCTGACCTCTACCCCGCAAAAGGAACTGTTCGATTGTACTGACTTCGACACGCGTCGGCGGTAGCAAAGGACCCTTTCGACTTTGGCACATAACGTAGTCTTCTGCTATTGTGAGTTCCGGCTTGTGCCATGTCCCGGACCGCCAAACCCAAAACGCCCCAATAAAAGACAAAGCGGCCCAAAGAAATCCGTATTGAATAGCTTCAGTGAATTGTTGCGCTTGCGAGAGATCCCTTACCGACACCAAAAGCGCTCCTAGCCCACTTACAAGGCAAATCCCGACAAAGCCAAGTCCATCTCTTTGGTTCTTATACGTGTACGTAACCGGCTCAAACGCTGGGCGTCTTGGGTGGTTGTTGCTTAGGTTAGACAAGCTAGCTGGCCGGCGTGGATGACACCCCAACCTGCGCGGGGCGCAGCAACCGGTCATGCAGCATGAAGCCTGTGGCAGACACCTGAATGATCTCGCCTGCCTTGGTGCCTGGCAGGGGTGCCTCGAACATGGCTTCGTGCTGTTGCGGGTCGAATTTTTCGCCGACTTCGGGCTGGATCGGCTCGATCCCGTGTTTCTTGAACACGTTAATCAGTTCCCGCATCGTCAATTCGATCCCTTCCAGCAGGGATTCCGGTACGTTTTCTTCGCTTTCCTTGAATGCGGCCAAGGCGCGGCTCATGTTGTCGAACACCGGCAACAGATCACGGGCCAGACGGGACCCGCCATAATTCTCGGCCTCGCGCCGGTCACGGTCGGCCCGTTTGCGGGTATTCTCTGCATCCGCCAGCGCGCGCATGAACTTGTCGCGGAATTCATCGCGTTCGGCGCGTAGCGCCTCGATCTCGTCATAGGTGGCTTCGGCCTGATCGAAATCAGCCTCTTCCCCTTCCGCGGCGAGTTCGTCCAGCGATTGCAGCTCTTCTTCTTTTTCGGACATTCCTGGTTCCTTTACGACCGGTCGGCGATCATCTTGCCGACCAGCTTTGCAGTATAATTCACGATGGGCACAATCCGCCCGTAGTTCAGTCGGGTCGGGCCAATGACACCGACAGCCCCGATAATTTTCCGGTCCGCGTTCATATAAGGGGAAACCACCAGAGAGGAACCCGAAAGTGAGAACAATTTGTTCTCTGAGCCAATAAAGATACGCACGCCGTCACCTTCTTCGGCCAGGTCAAGAAACTGGGCAATGTCGCGTTTGCGTTCCAGATCGTCAAACAAGCTGCGAATGCGCTCCAGATCGGCCTCGTTTTCGCTCTCGGACAACAGGTTGCCGCGTCCGCGCACGATCAGCCGTTCGGTGGCTTCCCCTTCGTTTTCCCATAAGGCAAGACCACTTTCGACCAGATCAGCGGCAAGTTTGTCGATCTCTTGCCGGCGCGCGGCCACTTCGCGTGCGATGACCTTGCTCAGTTCGGACAGGGTGTGACCTTCGGCAATGGCGTTCAGGAAATTCGCAGCCTCGCGCATCGACGATGGCGTTTGCCCGGCAGGCGGTGTGAAAATACGGTTTTCGACATGGCCATCCGCAAAGACCAGCACCACAAGCGCGCGCTCACGCGAGAGCGAGACAAATTCGATATGTTTAATCGGCGCTTCATGCTTGGGGGTCAGCACAAGGCTGGCGCCTTGGGTGACACCGGACAACGCCTCACCCACATGATCCAGCACCGATGCAACATCCTGATCATTTGATCCGAAGGTTTTATCAATGGTTTCACGGTCTTTGCCGTCCAGATCACCCACCTCAAGCAATCCATCGACAAACATCCGCAGCCCAAGCTGCGTGGGAATGCGGCCGGCGCTGACATGCGGACTGTTCAGCAAGCCAAGGAATTCGAGATCCTGCATCACGTTGCGGATTGTCGCTGCACTCACCTGTTCGGAAAAGTCGCGGGTCAGGGTCCGCGAGCCTACGGGCATACCGCTTTGCAGATACCCTTCGACCACGCGCCGAAACACTTCGCGCGAACGGTCGTTCATCTCCTCGATGTTGGGCGTCTGGTCGTTCATAAAGATCCTCGGATGAAGGCGGGGCAATTAAAACGAAAGTGCGGGCAGCGTCAATCGGGGTTGGATTTCATATGTGGGCAGCGTATCGGGTGGGTGCAACCAACAGGAGTGATCCCATGCGCCCATCCGGCCGTCAGACGAACGAAATGCGTGAAGTATCCATTGAAACCGGCGTGACGATGCATGCCGAAGGATCATGCCTGATCAAATGCGGCAACACGCATGTTCTGTGCACGGCAACGATTGATGAACGCGTTCCCCCTTTCCTCAAGAACTCTGGCCTGGGTTGGGTCACGGCGGAATATGGCATGCTGCCGCGTGCGACGAATACGCGGATGCGGCGCGAGGCGAAGAATGGGCAATCGGGGCGCACACAGGAAATTCAGCGGCTGATTGGACGGTCCTTGCGGGCGGGTGTGGACCGCGTGGCGCTCGGCGAACGGCAGATCGTGGTCGATTGCGATGTCATTCAGGCGGATGGCGGCACGCGCTGTGCATCCATCACCGGCGGTTGGGTCGCGTTGAAACTGGCGGTGCAAAAGCTGATGAAAGCGGGCGATGTAATCAGCGATCCGCTGATTGATCCGGTCGCGGCGATTTCCTGCGGGGTTTATGCAGGCCAAGAGGTGCTGGATCTGGATTATCCCGAAGATAGCGAGGCCGGTGTGGACGGTAACTTTGTCATGACCGGCGGGAAACTGATCGAGGTACAGATGTCCGCCGAAGGATCAACCTACAGCCGGGCACAAATGGATGCGCTGCTTGATCTGGCCGAAAAGGGCGTGTCGGAACTGACAGCGGCCCAATTGGCGGCTGTTGCCTGATGCGCAAGTTTACCGGTGATCAACTGGTCGTGGCGACCCACAATCAGGGCAAACTGGAAGAGATCGCGGATCTGCTGTCACCCTACGGCGTGAAAATCACCTCGAACACCGATCATGGCTTGCCCGAACCGGAAGAAACCGAAACGACATTCGTCGGAAATGCCCGGATCAAAGCCCATGCAGCAGCCAAGGCAACGGGACTGCCCGCATTGGCCGATGACAGCGGCATCACGATTGACGCGCTGGGCGGCGCACCCGGGGTTTATACGGCAGATTGGGCGGAAACGCCGAATGGGCGTGATTTTGCGATGGCCATGGAACGGGCCTACCGTGAATTAGAGGCGGCCGGTGCAGCACATCCGCGAACGGCGCAGTTCAACTGCACGCTGGTTCTGGCATGGCCCGACGGACATGACGAAGTCTTTCCGGGTGTCATGCCCGGCCAGATCGTGTGGCCGATGCGCGGTGATCAGGGGCATGGGTATGACCCGATTTTCCAGCCCGACGGGTATGACATCACCTTTGGCGAAATGGACCGCTGGGAAAAGAACAAGATCAGCCACCGCGCGGACGCCTTTGCGAAGCTGAAGGCCTGCTTTGGCTGAAGATTGGGAATATGGCGGCTTTGGTCTCTATCTCCATTGGCCGTTTTGTCAGGCAAAGTGCCCCTATTGCGATTTCAACTCCCATGTGATGGCGCAGATTGATCAGAAAGCATGGGAAGCGGCCTATCTGACCGAGATTGACCGGGTGGGTGCCGAAACCCAAGGCCGCATCCTGCGATCCGTGTTTTTCGGCGGCGGTACACCCAGCCTGATGGACCCTGCAATCGTCGATGCGATCCTGACCAGGGTACGTGCGACATGGAGCTGTGCAAACGACATCGAAGTCACGCTTGAGGCGAACCCGACATCTGTCGAGGCCGGACGCTTCGCCGGGTACCGGGATGCCGGTGTCAATCGGGTGTCGATGGGGATACAGGCGCTGAACGATGCCGACCTGAAAGCATTGGGGCGGCTGCACACAGCAACCGAAGCGATGGCAGCGTTTGACATTGCGCGTGATACGTTCGACCGGGTCAGCTTTGATCTGATCTATGCGCGGCAGGGGCAAACGCTGGCAGCGTGGGAAACGGAATTGCGGCAGGCCCTGTCGATGGCGGTCGATCACCTGTCGCTCTATCAGTTGACCATCGAAGACGGGACGGCGTTTGGAGACCGGTACGCCGCGGGGAAACTGCGGGACTTGCCCGATGATGATACTGCCGCCGACATGTACACCGCGACGCAAGAGATTTGCGAAGTCGCAGGGATTATCGGCTACGAGGTGTCGAACCATGCGAAACCGGGTTTTGAAAGCATCCACAACCAGATCTATTGGCGCTACGGCGATTACGCGGGCATCGGACCCGGCGCGCACGGACGGCTGACGGTTGATGGGCAACGCTACGCGACCGAGACGCCGCTGGGACCAGCGGTGTGGCTGTCGCAGGTCAACCGCAGCGGATCAGGCGAAGGTGATCGGATCGCGCTCAGTGCCGAAGATCAATTCGCCGAAAAGCTGCTGATGGGGATGCGGTTGCGGGAAGGGGTGGCGCTGACGCGGCTTGAAGGTGACTATTCCGAAGATTTATACAATAAAATCAAAGACTTATCAGAACTGGGAATGATCGAGACCGACGGCGCACATATCAGGCTTACACCGCAAGGGCGGCCTGTCTTGAACGCGGTTTTGCGCAGATTGCTTGCGGATTAGGTGTTGGACAAGGCACGCAGCAAATCGTCCAGCTGATCCAACGATTTGTAGCTGATCGAGATCTTGCCGCCCTCTTCATCCGGTTTGTGGTCAATCGTGACCTTCATGCGCAAGGTCGCTGTCATCTCTTTCTCGATCTGGACGGTGTCGGGGTCCTTGGCAGATGGTTTCGGGGCTGATTTTATCTTGGGGTTGTGCTCTTGCTTGGCAAGTTTTTCCGCCTGCCGGACAGAAAGTTTCTGATGCACAATTTCACGGGCCAGGCGGGCGGCATCTGGATGACCCACCAGGGCGCGGGCATGACCAGCGGACAAGACGCCGAACACCAGATATTCCTGCACCTCTTCGGGCAGGGTCAACAGGCGCATCAGATTGGCGATGTGGCTACGGCTTTTGCCAAGCGCACTTGCCAGCTGTTCCTGCGTGTGACCAAAGCGATCCATCAGCTGACGATACCCCGCAGCCTCGTCCACCGGGTTCAGATCGGCGCGCTGGATGTTTTCGATGATGGCGATTTCCAGCATCTCGGCATCGTCATAATCGCGGATGATCACGGGGATCTCATGCAGCTTGGCGATCTGCGCGGCACGCCAGCGCCGTTCGCCCGCGACGATTTCAAAGACCTTTGGGTTGGTGGGTGATTTCCGCACGATCAATGGCTGGATAATGCCCTTTTCCGCAACAGACTGGGCCAGATCGTTCATCGCATCCTCAGCAAAGGTGCGGCGCGGCTGATCGGGGTTGGGCTGGACGTTTTCGATGGGCACCATCATGTCAGGCCGTTTTGGCGCTGTGTCCTGACCTTCCTCCTGCGCGACATCGGACATGAGCGCCGATAATCCGCGCCCAAGGCCCCGCGATTTCTTTGTGCTGCGCGCCATACCTAGGCCCTTACTTTTTCAGATTTCTTGATGACTTCCTTGGCCAGCGCACGATAGGCGATGCTGCCTTTGGAATTGCTGTCGTAGCTGAGAACCGGCATCGCAAATGACGGTGCCTCGCTGACCCGCACGTTGCGCGGGATCACTGTTTCAAAGACCATATCACCCATGTTTTCACGCGCATCGTCTTCGACCTGCAGCGAAAGGTTGTTGCGCTTGTCATACATCGTCAGGGCGATGCCTTCGATCCGCAGATCGGGGTTCGCCGTTTGGCGCACATCACGCACTGTCAGGATAAGCTGCGACAAACCTTCAAGCGCAAAGAATTCACTTTGCAAAGGGACAATCAGGGAATGCGCCGCAACCATCGCATTTACCGTCAATATATTGAGGGACGGGGGACAATCGATCAATATGTAGTCGTACCCTTGAACTTCGGCGGGCAGGTTCCGCAACACGTCGCGTAACAGAAAGCTGCGTTTTTGATTGTCGATCAGTTCAATATCAGCGGAACTGAGGTCGGTCGTCGCCGGTACGATATCAAGGTGTTTGATATCCGTGTTCTGGATTGCCTTTTCGATGGTCACATCGCCTGACAGCAGATCATAGGTCGTCGCTTCACGCTTGTCCTGATCGATGCCCAGACCGGTTGAGGCATTGCCCTGCGGGTCCAGATCGATCAGCAGAACACGTTTTTTCCGCTCAACCAGGGCTGCGCCAAGGTTGATGGTGGTCGTGGTCTTTCCGACACCACCTTTTTGATTCGCGATCGCGATGATCTTTGGGCCATTATGGTCGTTATGCGCCGACACGGGATATCCTTTGAATGACAAGAAGTCGCGCGTCAGGATCGGTGAAACTGGGATGTTGTTCAAGGTCAAACACCCAGTCTTGGCGTGCTTTTGCTATCTCATCCGCCACGGACTTTCCTTTGTGAAACAAGGCATAGCCATCGGTTTTCATATGACGCAATGCCATGGATAACAGTGTAGATAAGGTAGCTAAGGCGCGCGCAGACACAACATCTGCCCCTTGCGGTGGGGCATGTTCGATCCGCTCGCTGCGCACTTCGACATTCAAGTCAAGTTCACGGGCTGCTGATCGCAGGAAAGTCGCCTTGCGCTGATCACTTTCGATCAGGGTAAACGTCGCGGCAGGCTGCATGGTCTTCGCATATATCGCCGCAACAATGCCCGGAAACCCACCACCGCTGCCGATATCAACCCAGTGATCAAAGGATTCCGGGGCGTATTGGTAAAGCTGTGCCGAATCAACGATGTGACGATTCCACAGGTCGGGCAGGGTGCTTGGCGCGATCAGGTTTATCTTGGGTGTCCATTTGGCAACCAGCTCGCTGAATTGCATCAGATCATCGTATGTTTCACGTGAAACATCCCGACCGGCGATATGATACTTCACTGTCTCATGTCCCGGTCGGTTTCTGCTGCTTACGCTTGATCGCCGCAATCAAAAGCATCAGCGCTGCGGGTGTCATCCCCTCGATCCGGCTTGCATGGGCGATGGTGCCGGGGCGCACGGTGTTGAGCTTGGTTGCCAACTCATTCGACAAGCCGCTGATATGCTCGAATGCCAAATCGTCAGGTATCACTTGTTTTTCATCACGCTCCATCGCAGCGATGTCGCGGGCCTGACGTTCGATGTAATGCGCATAGAGCGCGTCCTTCTTGATCTGCTCTTGCGTTGCCTGATCAATCTTGTCGACGTCAGCCACAATTTGTGAAAGTTCAGCAAAGCCGAAATCAGCAAGGGCCAGCGCCTCTAACGCGCTGCGTTTTGGACCATCGGGGTTAAGTTTCGCGCCCACCTCGGCAATGCGCCGGGCGGACAGTGTGACGCCGGACAGGTGGGTCCTAGCCTTTGAAATACGCGCCATCTTCTCGGAAAACATGCCCCAACGGTCGTCACCGACACATCCGACATCGCGGCCTTTCTCTGTCAATCGCTGGTCGGCATTGTCTGCGCGCAAAGACAGCCGAAACTCTGCCCGTGACGTAAACATCCTGTAAGGCTCTGACACGCCGCGGGTGATCAGGTCATCAATCATCACGCCGATATAGGAATCGCGCCGGCTGAACGTTACCACTGGCCGCCCTGTTGCGACGGCCGCCGCGTTCAGGCCAGCGACAAGACCTTGTGCCGCTGCCTCTTCATAGCCGGTTGTTCCGTTGATTTGACCCGCCAGATAAAGGCCCGGAACCGCGCGCAATTCCAGCGTTTCCTTCAGCGCGCGCGGATCCACATAATCATACTCAATCGCATAGCCCGGTTGTAATATCTTAGCGTTTTCAAGACCATAGATCGATTGAACATAGCTGTGCTGCACATCCTCGGGCAATGATGTGGATATTCCGTTTGGATAGACGGTGTGATCATTCACGCCCTCTGGTTCGAGGAAAATCTGATGCGACGTCTTTTCTGCAAAGCGCACGACCTTGTCTTCAATCGAGGGGCAGTAGCGGGGCCCGACCCCATCGATCTGCCCGCCATACATCGCAGAGCGGGACAGATTATCCCGGATGATGTCATGGGTCTTTTCGTTGGTATGGGTGATGCCGCAATCAATTTGCGGCGCCATCACGCCATTTGACAGGAACGAGAAAAGAACCGGATCTTCATCGCTTGGCTGCGCCTCAAGCAGGTCCCAGCGAATTGTGCGTCCATCCAATCGTGGCGGTGTGCCCGTTTTCAACCGGCCCAACGGGAGTTCAAAGCTGTCCAACCGCTCTGCTATGCCGACGGATGGCTTATCACCCATGCGGCCACCGGGACGTGAAACATCACCGATATGTATGACCCCGCGCAAGAACGTCCCCGTTGTCAGGATCACCGCACTTGCTGTTATCGCGCTGCCATCACCCAGCTTTACGCCGCTGACCCGTTCGCCACGCATCACAAGATCCGTGGCTTCACCTTCGATAATCTGCAGGTTTTCAAGGCAATTCAACTCTGCCTGCACGGCATTGCGATAAATCGCCCGGTCAGATTGCGCCCGCGGCCCCTGCACGGCAGGTCCTTTCTTGCGATTAAGCAGCCGAAATTGGATACCGGCCTTGTCCGCGACGCGACCCATCACGCCGTCCAGGGCATCAATTTCCCTGACCAGATGCCCTTTGCCCAGACCACCAATTGCAGGATTGCAGGACATGACGCCAATTGACGCCTTGGTCAGAGTGATTAACGCCGTCATAACGCCCATCCGCGCGGCCGCATGCGCAGCCTCGGCGCCTGCGTGACCTCCACCAATGACGATAACGTCGTAATCAAAATGTTTCACGTGAAACACTCCTTACTTGCCGATGCAGAAACTGGCAAAGATTTCATCAAGCACATGTTCTACATCAACACGCCCCACAAGGCTATCCACCGCACGCATGGCTGATCGCAGCTCTTCCGCCGTCAGGTCTGTCATCCCCGCATGCACATCCAGTCCCGCCAGCGCAAGGTTCAGATATTCAACCGCCCGCACCAGCGCCAGCCGGTGCCGTTCACGCATCGCCGTGCCAATAGATGCAACGCGATCCTGCAAGACCGAAGATATCACTTTGATAAGCTCTTCAATACCATCACCCGTCACACCAGAAACAGTCAATCCGTCCCCACCAGCGATGTCAGATTTCGCCCTCACATATATATCCCCGGCATCCATATCTTGCGGTGGAACAATATCACCCACCATCATATGGACGCGAAGATCGGCCTGCGCCGCCCGTTCCTTGGCCCGCGCAACGCCAATACCCTCGACAAGATCATCCGTATCCCGCAGACCTGCGGTGTCCAGCAGCGTGACGGGAATACCATCAAGATCCATGCGGACTTCGATAACGTCGCGGGTGGTCCCGGCAATCTCTGACGTGATCGCAACCTCGCGTCCCGCCAGCCGGTTGAGCAGCGTCGATTTGCCGACATTCGGTTCTCCGATGATGGCAACTTCGAACCCGTCCCGCAAACGCTCCGCCACGCCGACGCCTTCGGCTTCCTTGTGCATTTCCGCGATAACACCGGTGATCAATTCCGTGACCTCGGGCGACACATCGACCGGGACCTCTTCGTCGGCAAAGTCAATTGTCGCCTCTAACAGCGCCGCTGCCCGGATCAGACGCGCCCGCCAGCTTTCCGCCATAACCCCCAACGCGCCAGACAAAACCCGGACGGCCTGCTTGCGCTGACTTTCAGTTTCTGCATCAATCAGATCAGCCAGACCTTCGACCTGCGCAAGATCAAGCCTTCCGTTTTCCAAGGCACGGCGCGTGAATTCGCCCGCTTCGGCAGGGGCCAGATCGGCGTCATTGCCCAGACAGCGCAGGACCGCGGCAACAACCGCCGGGCTGCCATGCAAATGCAGCTCGACCACGTCTTCGCCCGTGAAACTTTTTCCAGCCGGAAAGCGCAGTATCAGCGCCTCATCCAGCAGTGTTCCGTCGCGATCCATCAGGGCACGGACACCGCGTGTTTCAGGCACGTCTTTCATCAAACGTGCGGCCGCGCTGACCGATTTATCACCGGAAATGCGGATAACGGCCACACCCGCACGACCCCGCGCGGTGGCCAGAGCAAAAACTGTATCCATGATTTAACCCATTGTTTTAGAACAATAAGTTACGTGTTCATTGAATCGAAGAAGTCCAAATTCGTCTTGGTCTGCTTCAGCTTCCCGATCAGGAATTCAATCGCATCCGTTGTTCCCATCGGGTTCAGGATACGCCGCAGGACATAGGTCTTTGCCAGGTCCGCCTTGTCCACCAACAGCTCTTCCTTTCGGGTGCCGGATTTGAGGATATCCATCGCCGGGAAGACGCGCTTGTCCGCCACTTTCCGATCCAGCACGATCTCGCTGTTGCCGGTGCCTTTGAATTCTTCAAAGATCACTTCGTCCATCCGCGATCCTGTATCGATCAGGGCCGTGGCGATGATTGTCAGCGACCCGCCTTCTTCGATATTCCGTGCCGCGCCAAAGAACCGCTTGGGCCGCTGCAGCGCATTCGCGTCCACACCACCTGTCAGAACCTTGCCGGATGACGGAACGGTCGTATTGAACGCACGGCCAAGTCGTGTGATCGAATCCAACAGGATCACCACATCACGCTTGTGTTCGACCAGGCGTTTTGCCTTTTCGATCACCATCTCGGATACGGCCACGTGCCGCGATGCCGGTTCATCGAATGTGGATGAGACAACCTCACCCTTCACTGACCGCTGCATGTCGGTCACTTCTTCGGGGCGTTCGTCAATCAGCAGAACGATCAGATAGCATTCGGGATGGTTCTTTTCGATCGAGTTGGCGATGTTTTGTAGCAGAACCGTTTTACCTGTTCGAGGGGGTGCGACGATCAGGGATCGCTGTCCTTTCCCGATGGGAGCCACCAGATCGATGATACGGGCCGACCGATCCTTGATGGTCGGATCTTCGACCTCCATGTTCAGCCGCTCATCAGGGTAAAGTGGCGTCAGGTTGTCGAATGCGACCTTGTGCTTGGCCTTTTCAGGGTCTTCGAAATTGATCCGTTCGACCGAGGTCAGCGCGAAATAGCGTTCGTTGTCATTGGGTTCTTTCATGACACCTTCGACAGTGTCACCCGTCCGCAATGAATGCCGCCGGATCATATCGGGCGAGACATAAATATCGTCGGGGCCGGGCAGATAGTTTGCCTCTGGCGACCGCAGGAAACCAAACCCGTCTTGCAGCACCTCCAGAACGCCGTCACCGCCGATGACCCATTCTTCGTCCGCACGCTCTTTCAAAATGGCGAACATCATGTCGCCTTTGCGCATGGTCGATGCGTTTTCGACCTCAAGCTCCTCTGCGAGTGACAAAAGATCCTTGGGGCTTTGCGCCTTGAGATCGGCAAGGTTCAGGCGATGTGTTGACATGGGGTTCATCCAACGGCCGACCAGATGTCGCCGCTTATTCGTGTGAGACTGGAAAATGCTATCCCGGACGGGTAGCAGCGCGACACATAAGCAAAGCGACCTGCGGAGTCAACGCAATGCGCCTTAGAACGGTCGCACGATCACTGCAACGACGATAAACACCATCAGCACGGTCGGCACTTCGTTGAACAATCTGTAGGTCCGTCCAGAGCGCGTGTTGGTGCCTGCTGCAAACTCTTTGCGTCGCGCGCTCATCCAGCCGTGGGCTGCCGTCATCAGGATGACAGAGATCAGTTTGACCCAGGACCAGACCGCGCCCCAGTCAAACGCGCCCAACCCGATCAGGATCAGACCCGCCAGCCAGGCCACAATCATGGCTGGGTTCATGATCACCCGAAGCAGTTTTTCTTCCATGATCTGGAATGTCTGATCCAGCTCTGACCCAATCTGGGCCCGTTCCGCGTGATAAACAAAAAGCCGTGGCAGATAGAACAAACCCGCCATCCAGGCGATCACTGCCATGATATGGATCGCCTTGATCCAATCGTAATACGCCATCAGGATATTCATCGGTGTTCATACTTTCCAAGGGTCTCTCTCTAATAATAAATATAGATAGAAAGAAAAGATGATGATGATGTAAGGCCTGTCATTTCTGTGGGTTAGTTTTTCATCCTCAGACTTATCCCGGTTTTTAAAGCTGTTGCTGACCGGCTATCGGCCATTTCATATAGAATAATTATATATATGAATCAATATGTTAGCCTTACACTATCACGATGGCGACCACGGTTTTCAAACGGTGAGCGCGACACTTCGTCCGGATTTTCCACAACGCACCTTTATCCTTACCCACCGTGGATAATTTAGCTGTGCTATCGGATAATCTTGGGTCTTCACAACAGGTCAGAGATAGACCACAAAACTCCCCATCATCAGCGCAAAAGACCACATGAATTTTCCCGTCGGTTATCCACATGACTGAACAGATCATCCTGGCCTCTGGTTCAGCGGTGCGGGCGCAGTTGCTACGCCAGGCAGGTGTCCAGCATCAGGTTGTTCCGGCCCGTATTGATGAAGAGGCTATCAAACAGTCGCTGGATGCAGAAGGTGCATCGCCGCGCGATGTCGCAGATGTTCTGGCAGAGATGAAGGCACAGCGTGTTGCGGGCAAGCACCCAGATGCGTTGGTCATTGGCTGTGATCAGGTGCTGGCTTTCGATCAGAAAATCCTGTCGAAACCTGCGACGCCGGAAGAGGCGATTGCCCAGCTCACGTCATTGCGCGGCCAGCGGCATCAGCTTTTGTCGGCTGCTGTTATCTATGGTGAAGGCAAACCGCTTTGGCGTCATGTTGGTATTGTCCGTCTGCATATGCGTGATGCGTCCGATACCTATATCGCCGATTATGTCGCCCGGAACTGGGACAGTATCCAACACGCGGTCGGGGCCTATAAGCTGGAAGAGGAAGGAGTGCGACTTTTTACACGCATTGAAGGGGACTACTTCAATGTTTTGGGTCTGCCGCTGCTTGAACTCTTGTCTTACCTGACGCTTCGCGGAACACTTCAATCATGACAAACTTTCCCCGCGCAGCAGTGATTGGTAACCCGATCAGTCATTCCCTGTCGCCCAAACTGCATAATTACTGGCTTCAGCGCTATGGGATCAGCGGCCAATATGAGGCGCTGGATGTATCAAAGGATATGCTAGAGGCGACCATTCGCGCGTTGCCCGCCCAAGGATTTATCGGGGCCAATGTCACCATTCCCCATAAAGTGTCAGTGATGAAGCTGGCCCATCATGTCACTGATCGGGCCACGCTGATCGGTGCGGCGAATACCCTGATCTTCAAGAATGACGGTCGCGTTTTTGCCGATAACACTGATGGCTACGGTTTCATGGCAAATATGCGTCAGGGTGCGCCGGGTTGGGATCCGAAATCGGGACCGGCGGCGATTTTTGGTGCCGGTGGCGCGGCGCGGGCGATCATCGTCGCCCTGGCGGATGTTGGTGTGCCGGAAATCCGCCTGGCAAATCGGACGCGGCTAAAGGCCGAAGCCTTAAAGGCCGAGTTTGGTGCGCGTATCAGGGTGTTTGACTGGGTGCAGGCCGGGTCGATGCTGGATGGCGCTACGACCGTTATCAACACCACATCGCTTGGAATGAAGGGCGCACAGGAATTCAAGGTATCCTTGGCCGAGCTTAGCCCCGATGCGGTTGTGACAGATATTGTCTATAACCCGCTTCGCACGCAATTCCTGGAAGCGGCGGCGGCGAAAGGCTGCCAGACTGTTGATGGTTTGGGCATGTTGTTGCATCAGGGCGTACCGGGATTTGAACGCTGGTTTGGCACCCGTCCAGAAGTTGACGAAGACACGCGGCGTGCTGTTCTGTCATGACCCATCTGCTTGGGCTGACCGGGTCGATTGGGATGGGGAAATCGACCACCGCGCAGATGTTTCGTGATGAAGGTGTGCCGGTCTGGGATGCAGATGCCACGGTGCATCAGCTATATGACCAAGGCGGTGCTGCTGTTCCCGCTGTTGGTCAGCATTTCCCCGAGGCGATTGTCGATGGCGCGGTATCACGCGCTGTTTTGAAAAGGCTGATCACAGCTGATCCCAATGTTCTGAAGCAGATCGAAAGCATCGTGCATCCGCTTGTCGCCGCCGATCGCCAGCGATTTTTGCAAACGCATGACGACCCTTTGGTCGTGTTTGACATCCCGTTGCTTTTCGAAACAGGGGCGGATGATTGGCTGACATCTGTTCTTGTTGTCACGGTACCTGCGGATGTTCAAAAGGCTCGCGTTCTGGCCCGGCCCAATATGACCGTGGCCCAGTTTGATGCGATGATGGCCAAGCAGATGCCGGATGCAGAAAAACGCGACCGTGCAGATCATATTATCGAAACGCTTGATCTGGACGATACCCGCACGGCTGTGCGAAAGCTGATTTCAGAACTGACAGGGGTTGCACATGCGTGAGATCGTACTGGATACCGAAACCACCGGCTTTGAACCTGCCGAAGGTGATCGCATTGTTGAAATCGGTGCTGTTGAGCTGATAGGGCACGTGCCCACCGGCCGCACCTATCATCAATATATCAACCCGCAACGGTCCATGCCGGAAGAGGCATTTGGTGTGCATGGGATCGGTCCGGATTTGCTGGACCCCCCGCAACCGGCGAAACCCGGACAAGAGACATTGCGCGATAAACCTGTCTTTGCCGATATTGCGCAGGGTTTCGTTGATTTTGTGGGTGATGCCAAATTGGTCATCCACAACGCCGCCTTTGATATGAAGTTCCTGAACGCAGAGCTGGGATGGCTGAACCGTCCGTTGCTGCCAATGGATCAGGCCGTTGATACCCTGGCGATTGCGCGCCGCAAATTCCCCGGCTCGCCGGCGTCGCTGGATGCGCTGTGTCGCCGCTTTGGTATCGACAACTCATCCCGGACGCTGCACGGCGCCTTGCTGGATAGTGAAATTCTGGCGGAGGTTTATCTGGAACTGATCGGCGGTCGGCAGCCGGATTTTGCCCTGTCTGCTGATACGCGCGGGATGAATGGCGGGCGTCATAGTGATCAATGGCGCCCCGTGCCCCGCGCTGAACCACTGAAACCCCGCCTGACAGAAGAAGAGGCCGCCGCCCATGCTGCGTTTATCGAACAGTTGGGCGACGAAAGTGTCTGGAAAAAGATGGCTTAGTTGACCTTGGCTTTCTCGGCCTCGGCGCGGCGGGCCAGCTCGGCCCGGTAAAGCGCCAGGAAATCGATGGTTTCAAGGTTCAATGGTGGGAACCCGCCATCGCGTGTCACGTCGCTAACGATCCGGCGGACAAACGGGAATGTGATCCGGGGGCATTCGATCAGAAGATAAGGGTGCATCTGTTCTTCCGGTACGCCGCTGATCTCGAACACGCCGCCATATTCCAGCTCAAGCACGAAAAGCGCCTCGCCCTTTTCCTTGGTCTTGCTGGTGATGTTCAGCTTGGTGATCACTTCAAAATGGTTGTCGGCGTTGCGCTTGCGGGCATCAAGGTTCACCTGAACCTGAATTTCAGGCTGCGCATCGCCGGTCACACCCTTTTGTGCGAGGATGTTTTCGAATGACATGTCGCGGATATACTGCGCCATGACACGGCTGGTTGCCTGTTGTTGGGGTTGTTGTGCGGGCTGCGCACCGTTTTCGGGTGTATCGGCCATGGAAAGTTGCTCCGGTCAAGAAAAGGTTCGCGCGTTCCTAGCAGGCTGCTAGCCAAGGCTCAATGCTGGGTCCAGCCGGAAGGGCCGTGTGTCGGCTTTTTATTCGGTGCAACTTCTTCGAATTCGCCATCGATGACCTGATCATGAGGTCGTGGCTGTTGTGACGGTTGCGGCCCGGTCTGGAATGTCTGCACCTTGATCCGCGATTTTGCCCATAAAAACGCGGCCCGCCGCACCGATGGTACCAGAAGTGACAGCCCGACAACGTCCGTGAAAAAGCCGGGCGTCAAAAGCAGCGCGCCTGCAAACAGGATCATCGCCCCGTTGGCCAGTGGTTCGGTCGGGTCCTGCAATTCCGAAAACGACCGCTGTAGATTGCCAAGTTCGCGCAAGCCCTGATTGCGCACCAGATACGACCCGGCCACAGCCGTCAGCAACACGATCAGAAGTGTCCACCAGATACCGATGACACCGCCAACCTGAATAAACAGGGCGATTTCGATCATCGGAACAGCAATAAAAGCAAGTAATAGCCACATGGTGGGCACCTTTCGCAACTTGTTGTGGGGCAAGGTGGACTTGCGCCTGCCCAAGACCTACATAAGGGTCGATCGGGTATGTTTCCATGCCCACCCTGAAACGAGGTCCTGATGAACTCTCCGCTTATCCAGCTTTTGGTGCTTGCTGGCATCGCTGTTTTCCTGATCCTGCGGTTGCGCGGCGTGCTTGGCACGCGCGAAGGATATGAAAAGCCCGCTGTCACGCGCCCTGATCCCCAACGCCGGAGCGCGCCAGAGTTTGACGTGATCGAGGGTGGTCCGGATCTGGATATCACGGATCATGTCGAGGAAGATTCAGCCGCGGCCAAGGCGCTCGCGGCGATGAAGCGTGTTGATCCGTCGTTCAACGTGGGTGAGTTTTTGGGCGGTGCGCGCGGCGCCTATGAAATGATCCTGATGGCGTTTGAAAAGGGTGACCTTGATACGATCGTGCCTTTCATATCCGAGGATGTGTATGAGGCATTCGCGAGTGTCGTGGACGAACGTCAGCGTCAGGGTCTGACGGTTGAGGCGAATTTCATCGGGATCAGTGACATGACCCTGGCCCATGCCGAATTTGACGAGACCACCAAAGAAGGCGAAATTTCGGTCCGCTTCAAGAGCGAGATGACATCTATTGTCCGCGACAATGCCGGCGATATCGTCGAAGGCAGTGACAAGGAAATCAAGCGCCAGAAAGACACCTGGACGTTCTCGCGCAAGATGGACGCAGGCGATCCGAACTGGAAGCTCGTCGCGACTGGCGAATGAACTGTGGCTGGTTGGGTGGCATCGCGCTGTCACTGACATTTGCAGGTAGTGCAATGGCAGAGCCGACATATACCAGACTGACCTATGATGACCTGAATGGATGGGCGGCTGATGATCATCAGGCCGCCCTTGATGTTTTCCGGAACACCTGCCGCGACATGCGCGAGTTGGAGTGGGAGGTTGTTTGCGATTTTCTGGCGACTGACCCTGAACCGCGGAATTTTTTCGAAAAGTTCTTTACCCCCGTCCTGATCGAGGATGGTGATCCCATGCTGTTCACCGGGTATTTTGAACCGGAACTGCCCGGATCGCGCGTACGCGGCGATGCCTACCAGCATCCGATCTACGCCGTGCCGGATGATCTGGTTTCAGGCCAACCCTATTACACAAGGCGCGAGATTGATGAAGATCAGCGGTTGGCCGGTCGTGGCCTTGAACTGGCATGGCTGACCGATCCGGTTGATCTGTTTTTCCTGCAAGTGCAGGGATCGGGTCGCATCCGGCTTCCCGATGGCTCGATGATGCGCGTGGGATATGGCGGCAAGAACGGCCGCAATTATTCGTCCGTTGGCATGGCTTTGGTCGCGCGCGGCATATTTGAGCCGCATCAGGTATCTGCCGCCGTCATCCGCAACTGGGTCCGGCAGAACCGCAGGGAAGGCCGTGCGCTTTTATGGGAAAACGAAAGCTATGTCTTTTTCCGCGAAGTCAGCGAAGTGCCTGCCGAACTCGGCCCCCTTGGTGCGATGAACCGGTCGATCACGCAGCATCGTTCCATCGCTGTTGATCCTGCGTTTGTCACGCTAGGTTCCCCCGTCTGGATCGAAAAAGAGGGGGCGGAGCCGATCAACAGGTTGATGGTCGCACAGGATACCGGATCGGCGATCAAGGGCGCGCAGCGTGCCGATATCTTTTTCGGGACAGGTGATGATGCAGGCCGCGCAGCGGGCCGTATCAAGGATGGTGGCCGTATGGTTGTGTTGATGCCATCTGCCATGGCCCATCGTCTGGTTGTGGCGCAACGCTGATGCGCCGCCCCCGCCATTTGTCGGCAGAGGAACGCGCCCTTTGGGATCGGGTGGCGGAGCGGACCACGCCGATTGATCCCAAGCGGCCAGCGGTCGCACCGAACCGACCTTCGCCAACCAAACCGGTGGCCAAGCATGAGCCGTTGCCACGGTTCAGCATTGGACAATCGGCGAACGGCCATCGCCCGCATGACGTGTTGCCGGGAATTTCCGACCGTCTGTCTGCCGCACCGGTCAATATGGATCACAAGTCATTCGGCAAGATGAAGCGCGGCAAGTTGAAGCCTGAGGCGCGGATTGATCTGCATGGCATGACTGTGGCAGAGGCGCATCCGGAGCTGGTTGCATTTATCCTTGGGTCGCAATCGCTGGGTCGTCGTCTGGTTCTGGTGATTACCGGCAAGGGCAAGGACCGCGATGATGGTGGCCCGATCCCGACCCGGCATGGTGTGTTGCGCCATCAGGTGCCGCAATGGCTGGCGCTGCCGCCATTGTCGCAGGCGATTTTGCAGGTCACGCCCGCCCATCTGAAGCATGGCGGTCATGGTGCCTATTACGTCTATCTACGCCGCCGCCGGTAGTTGCCGCGTGGCATTGCGCAGGGGGATGACGCAGACCAGCGATGCGAATGCGAAGGACAGGGCATAGCCCAGCAATTGCTGTTCGAATCCGATCCCCGCGTCGATCAGCCAGCCGGACAGCCCCGGACCGATGGCCGACCCCAGAACCATGCAGGCCGTCACCGCCGATTTGATCGAACCGAGATTTTGTGTGCCATAGTAGCCGGCCCAGATGGCGGCCGGCAGTGTCGCAGCGCCGCCACCGGCCATGCCCATGAATACAACACCCGCCGCGGACCAAGCGACGGTGGGTGCGTACCAATGCAGGGTGAATGCAATGCAAAGGGGCAGCAGGTAGAAAGGGAACAGGCGCCCCGGCCCGAACCGATCCACCCCCCAGCCGTAGACGAATGTGAATGTCATGAAGGAAAACGTGCCGAGCGGGAATACGGCGACGAGGTTGAGGTGATCCCATCCTTTGATTTCCGCAAAATGGACCTGATGGAACCAGAAGGCGGTGCCGAAGGCCGGGAAGAGCGAGATGGCAGGCACCAGCGCCCAGAAGAGCGGGTGACGGAGTGCTTCGGCCCGGGTCCAGTGCCGGTTATTCATACCCCTGGCATCGTTTTCTGTTGAGACGGATTGCGGGGTGCGTTCCAGGCGGAGCAGCCGGTAGAGGATGGGGGCCATCAGAATGGCGAAGATGGCAGCGCCGATCCAGAGCGTTTGCCAGGCGAACCATGTTTTCAGCCAGACGAAAAAGAGCGGCATTGTCGCCTCTGCCAGCATGAAGCCGAGCGATGCGGTGGCAAGCGCGCGTCCGCGTGTGGCGATGAACCACCGGCTCATCGCGACGATGGCGACGTGGTGGGTCATGCCCTGACCGAGGAATCGCAGGGCGAAGATGACCAGCGGCAGGGCGGCAGCGTAAGGGTTGAAGGCCATGGCGAGGCAGGCCATCGCAAGCAGAAGGATCACGCCAATGCCGATGATCCGCACGCGGAACCGGTCGACCAGACCACCGGCTGCCAGCATTGCGGCTGCCGATGCGCCGGTGCCGATCATGTAGATCAGCCCCCAATCGCCATTCGACAGCCCGAATTCTGCGCGGATGTCACCGCCAAAGATCGCAACGAAGAAAGTTTGGCCAAAGCTGGAAAGGAACATCAGCAGAAAGCCCACCCCGAGGAAGGGTGCGTTTTCCTTTACGAATTTGAAGTATGACGAGAGGCCGTTCATCCGCCTTTGATGATCTGCGTTTGGCGGATGTGAAAGACCTAAATCATCTGTCCTGCCAGCGGCGGTAGCGTTGGACCAGTTCAGCCTCGCAGAGTTTGAAGCCGATATAACAAAGCAGGGCCGCGACGGCGCAGGCGATGATTTCAGCGAGCTGGATCAGACCGCCCTCCATCACCGCGACCCAGCCGAATTCACGCAGAAACCGCAGGTTGGCCATGCTCATTTGAAAGAGGTTCAGTGATGCAAAGGCGAAACCGATCACGAAAAGTCCGGCCAGAAGCAGGACCACCAGAAAGTGATATCGGTTCAGCCTCAGCATGGATTACAGCACATACCGGCTGAGGTCGGTGGAGCGTGACAGTTCGCCCAGGTGTTTTTCGACGAAGGCCGCGTCGATGGTGATTTCGTCGCCAGCGCGGTCAGGGGCGTTGAAGGACAGATCCTCAAACACCCGTTCAATCACGGTGTAGAGCCTGCGGGCGCCGATGTTTTCGACGCTTTCGTTTACTTCGGCGGCGATTTTGGCCAGCGCCTTGATCCCGTCTTCGGCGAAGGCCACGGTCACTTCTTCGGTCTTCATCAGGGCGGAGTATTGCAGGGTCAGCGCGTTGTCGGTTTCGGTCAGGATGCGCACAAAATCGTCTTCGGTCAGTGCCCGGAGTTCGACCCGGATCGGCAGGCGGCCCTGCAGTTCTGGCAGCAGGTCGGACGGTTTGGCGACATGGAACGCGCCGGATGCGATGAACAGGATGTGGTCGGTTTTGATGGGCCCGTGTTTGGTGGATACGGTGGTGCCTTCGATCAGGGGCAGCAGGTCGCGCTGCACGCCTTCGCGGCTGACATCGGCGCCGCGCGCGTCGGCACGGGCGCAGACCTTGTCGATCTCGTCCAGAAAGACGATGCTGTTCTGTTCGACCGCTTCCATCGCCGCCTTGGTCACGGTTTCGTCGTCGAGCAGTTTGTCGGCCTCGTCCGCGACAAGCGCGTCATAGCTGTCCGCTACGGTCATCTTCTTTTTGACGGTCCGGCCGCCCATCGCCTTGCCGAACAGATCGCCCAGGTTCATCATCCCGCCCATGCCACCGGGCTGGCCGGGGATTTCGAACCCTCCCAGCGGGTTGGAGGTGTCGGCCAGTTCCAGTTCGATGACCGTGTCATCAAGTTCGCCGGATTTCAGTTTCTTGCGAAACATCTCGCGCGTGGCGTCGCGGGCGTCGGTGCCAGCAACGGCGGTGATCACCCGATCCTCTGCCGCGGCGCGCGCGTTGGCTTTGACGTCTTCGCGCATGTGTTCGCGGGTATCGAGGATTGCGGTGTCGACAAGATCGCGGATGATCTGTTCGACGTCACGACCGACATAGCCGACCTCGGTGAATTTGGTCGCTTCGATCTTGATAAAGGGCGCGCGGGCGAGTTTTGCAAGGCGGCGGCTGATTTCGGTTTTGCCGACGCCGGTCGGCCCGATCATCAGGATGTTCTTGGGATAGACCTCGTCCCGCAGGTCGTCGCCCAATTGCTTGCGCCGCCAGCGGTTGCGCAAGGCGACGGCGACGGCGCGCTTTGCGTCCTTTTGGCCGATGATGAACCGGTCGAGCTCGGATACGATTTCGCGGGGGGTCAGGTCTGTCATGTCAGTCCTTAAACTTGAGAAGGGGGAAGCCGGTGCAAGGGCACGAACCCCGGCATCAGGCGAAGAATACGGGCGCGGATCCGTTCCCAGAACGCGCCAAGGAGCAAGAGCACAATGCCGAGGATCAGCACTGTCATGGCGGCACCGTCGCTATCAAGGACGGTGGCGGCCAGCGCCACGATATAGCCGATCGCGGCGATCAGGAATGATCGCCGGTCGATGACGATTGCCACAATCGCGAAAAGGGTCAGCACACCCAGCAGGATCATGTTGGCCCCGGCGGTGTCCCGGTCAAGCAGTGACAGCGCCAAAGTGTTCACCAGCGCCGGTGCCGCGACCACGTGTAGCCAAAATCCGTTTGCGGACCGCCTTGTGACGCGGTGCGGGTCGCTCATGTCAAAGATCATGGCAACGGCGAAGACAAGGATGCCAAGGACAAGCGTGATCCATGCGAAGGGGCCACCTGCCGACAGCAGGAACAGATCGCTGATATCTTCGACTGCACCGCCACGGCTGGCGGTAAAGACGATGGCGATCACAAACAGCCCCACGGCGATCATCGCCATGGCAAAGGGCACGCGGAACCGCCACCAGTAAACGACCAGCGATAGCGTGGCGAGCAGAAGTGGCAGGGGCACGCTGCTATAGTCGTTTTGCGCAATCATGAAGGGCTGGGTCATTGCGGCAAGAAAGCCGAATGCCGCGTTTCCGGCGAACATGACCGATAATGCGATAGCCGGAGCCACCATGCGCCGCCTCCGCACAAAATATTCGGACAAAAGCCAGAGCAGCACCGCACCGGCACCGGCCACCACGATGGCATATCGCGTGAGGTCCACAATTTCGTCGCCCAGCGCCAGCGCAACAACGCCCCACCACCCAACGGACAGGATAATCAGGCCGATGACGATGAATATTTCGTTGAACCCTTTGAACAGCTCAAACGGTTCATCGCCGGGGGTCAGGTTTTCACGGGCACCCCGGCGGCTGTCAGCAAGGCTGATCAGGCTGGCCGCTTGTTGCTCTGACAACAGGCCGCTGCCGACGGCAGCTTTGAGGTCGTCACGCTCGATCATGCTTTTTCGGCGGCGCTGATTGTTTCGACGGTCAGGTTGCCGTTCGTATAGACGCAGATGTCGGCGGCAATCGCCATGGCTTGCCGCGCAATGTCTTCGGCATCCATATCCAGGTTCATCATCGCGCGTCCGGCCGCCAGCGCATAGTTCCCGCCTGACCCGATGGCCGCGATATCATGTTCCGGTTCCAGCACGTCACCCGCCCCTGTGATGACGAACAGGTCGCTACCATCACTGACGATCAGCATCGCCTCGAGCTTTTGCAGGTATTTGTCGGTGCGCCAGTCCTTGGCCAGTTCCACGGATGCGCGGGCCAGTTGGCCCGGTGTCGCCTCCAGCTTTTTCTCTAGCCGTTCGAGCAATGTAAATGCGTCTGCAGTTGATCCGGCGAACCCGGCGATCACGTCCTGGCCCCCCGGGGTGAGCCTGCGCACCTTGCGGGCTGTCCCCTTGATCACGGTCTGGCCAAGGCTGACCTGACCGTCGCCTGCAATCACGACCTTGCCGCCTTTGCGGACACCGATGATTGTTGTGCCATGCCAGCCGGGAAAGTCTTGGTTCGCCATTTGATACTCCTTACGCGGTGCTGCCTATATGGCGGGCGGCGCCCCTGCAAACAACCCCGACCGGGTTGTGACGGAACCATACCGCGTCTAGCGTCTGGCGTATGAGTGCGGCGAACACGGTGACATTTTATCTGCATCCCAAACTGCGTCAGCAAGCTGAACGCGGCAATCACAATTTCATCGGTCATGTGGCGGCTGTGCTGGAAAGCAGCGGGCTGACGATTGCTTTTGATGCTGATGACAGCCTCGCACGTTTGCGGGCGTTGGCGCGACCGGGGCGCGGCTTGTTTTTGATGGATGAACCTGTGGGCCGGAACGATCTGGTTTTTCGCAAGACGTATATTTACCCGTTCTGGCATATCGAAAAGCAGGCCAAGCGCTGGGACTGGCCGGTTGCAAACGAAACCTTTGATCCCGCGCACCAAGACCAACAAAAGGCCGAGAATTTTTACAAGTTCTGGCAAAACCGGTTATTTGAAGATCAGGCGCAGATGGCCCGTAAAGACGGATTTGTCTATGTTCCCCTGCAGGGTCGGTTGACAACGCAGCGATCATTTCAGTTTTGCAGCCCAATTGCGATGATAGAGGCCGTGCTGGCCCATGACCCGTACCGCCCCGTCATCGCGACGCTGCATCCGTCAGAAACATACACGGACGCAGAGCAAAAGGCGCTGGAAAACCTGTTGGCCCGGTATGGCCGCCTGTCTGTCGGCACAGCGCCATCGGCGCATTATCTGCAAGGTTGCGATTATGTCGTGACGCAGAATTCCAGTGTGGGGTTCATGGGGTATTTCTTTGGCAAGCCGCTGATCCTGTTTGGGAAAACGGATTTTCATCATATCGCACTGAATGTGGAGCGCATCGGGGTTCAAACAGCGTTCGCGCGTGTGGCTGCGCATGTGCCGGATTATGCCGCATATCTGCATTGGTTTTTGCAGATGCGGGCGATCAATGCTGGCCGGCCGGAGGTGCGCACGCGCGTCCGGACTGTTCTGCGGGGGCATGGGTGGCCTGTATGAGATGGCGCGATGAAATGGAGGTTGATCGCGGCCGCATCGTGCTTGCAGCCGCTATAATCATACTGGCGACCTAGAAAGAATAGGCGGCGCGGAGTGTGAATGTGTCGTGTTCAAGATCCACGTCGTTATCGAACTCTGCGCGACGGATCAGGTATTCGGCGCCAAGCTGGAAATTGTTGCCAAGATCATAGACCGCGCCAGCGCCAATGCTGAAGCCGCTGCCCCGCTCCTCACCGGTGACATTGTCATCGTCGGTGCTGAAGTTTGAAAACCCGAGAACGCCGTAGGCGAGGACGCCGCTGAGTTCGGTGCCCACACTGATCTTGAGGTCAAGAATGGTGACATCAATCGCCTCTGAACTGGGGGCATCCTCGAAATTCAGGTTGCTGACATTGGAAATCGCAACTTCGCCGCCATAGATCAGGTTGCCCTGTCGTGCCCGAAGACCGCCAAATAGGCCAAGCGCGCCGTCATCTTCGAGATCTGCTGAGTCAGAACCTTCACTGGCTTCGTTATTGGCCGTGATCCCGAATGAAAGGCCAGCATAGCCGCCTTCATACTCGGCAATCGAGGCTGTCGGGGTCATCGCGACCAGTGCAATTGGGATAAGAATGTTTGTCTGCATCGTTGCTCTCCTCGGGGTGTGTTGTGTCTGTGATTTAGCCACAATACCGAGGACGTGCCATGATCGTTTTTTGCAGAACGCCGCTTCGTTGCATCCAAATCACGTAATGGAATATAGCGCCGGGATGCGTGACGCTCCTTACGAGCGTCACGTTTGTTTTGGGTCTAGATCGACTCTTCAATCCAGCCTTGAATGGCTGCTTTGGGTGCAGCGCCGGCCTTGTTTGATACGACTTCGCCGTTTTTGAAAACAAACAATGCAGGAATACCACGAACGCCCATTTGTGCGGGTGAGTTCGGGTTTTCGTCCACGTTCACTTTGACGATCTTGACCTTGCCTTCCATCTCGGATGACAGCTCTTCCAGTGCGGGGCCGATCTGTTTGCAGGGGCCACACCATTCTGCCCAGAAATCCACGACAACGGGGATATCGGATTGGCGCACCTCGGCGTCAAAGGTTGCGTCAGTTACTGCTACGGTGGCCATCAGGTTACTCCTTGGCGAAATCAATGGAATTCGAAGGTAAGAACCTCAGCCCCGTTGGTCAAGGCGACGCAAGAGTGTTCAGCGCTTCGTGAAGATGATTTTCGGGGATCACCATCAGGTTTGCGGTTTCGATCCACAGGATCGCGGTTTCAATAGTCCGGTCGGGATAGATCTGGGCCAGCGCGGCGGCATAGACGGCAAGCTGGTTGATGATGCCCGTCGGCGTGTCATGTGCCTGGGTCGGGACGCGCCGGTTTGACTTGTAATCGATGGCAATGACGTTTTCGGGGGTCACGATCAGCCGGTCAATGGTGCCGTGAATACGCCCAAGATCGGGGATGTCAGCGGTGATGCCCACCTCGGGCAACGCCGTGTCTGTCCAGATATGTCCAAGGTCGGGGTTATTGATAAGCGCGATGATCTGATCAACAAGTGCGGTGTCATTGGTCAGTTGCAGACCCAGTGCGCGCCGGTTTGCGGGTGTGGCTGCGGGCAGATGTTCCAACAGGCTGTGGATCACCGTGCCGCGGTCCATGGCGTCATCGGTTTCGTCGATATCATACGCACCCGGCAGCGCCTTTGGCCCCGGCAGGTCGGATGGGGCGAGTGTTTTGTGTCGCGTGACGGGTGGCAGGTTGCCGAACTGCGGTGGGCTGACTGGCTGGTGTTTGGGTTTTGGCACAGTGGTCTGATCCAACCCGTCCCATTTCAGATCAGCGACACGTTTGATGTCCAGATCACCGGACCTGGCATTGAAATCGCCGCGCTGCGCCATGCCGTTCGCAATGACATTGTACCAGCTTTCATTATCCTGCCCCACATCACCGGCGGCCCCGACGATCAGCCATTTTTCAGCGCGGGTCATGGCCACGTAAAGCAGACGGGCGCGTTCACGGGTCTGGGCGGCGATAACGTCCCGCCGCAGGGCGGTGACAACAGGTGCGGATTCCCTGGTTGGCGTTTTCCAGATCAGATGATCGCCTGATTTCAGAAGTTCGGCGTTCACCTTGATGTCGCGTTTCGCCGTGTCTGGCAGGATGACGATTGGTGCCTCCAACCCCTTGGCGCCATGCACGGTCATCACCCGGATACGGTCGCCCTGATTGTCCATCTGCCGTTTCACCTCAAGATCATCGGTTTCCATCCAGGTCAGGAATCCGGTCAGGCTGGGCACGCCGGTGCTTTCATACGCAAGCGCTTGTGACAAAAGCGCGTCAATGCCATCCTCGGCCTCTGGCCCCAGTCGCGCAAGCAGTTTGCGCCGCCCGTCATGCCGGATCAGGATACGTTCGATCAGATCGTAGGGGCGAAGAAAGTCCGCCTGTCTGCGCAGGTCGTTCAGGGTTTCAAGTGTGTCCGGATGGTTCGCATTGCGCAGCGCGGTCCATAGGTAGCTTTTTGCGGGCCGATGGTGGGCAAGCGTAAAAAGATCCTGTTCGGTCCAGCCAAACAAGGGGGATCGTAGTGCTGCAGCAAGCGACAGATCGTCCTCTGGCAACGCCAGAAAGCCAAGGAGAGCGGCGATATCTTTTACGGCAAGTTCGGCACCCACACGCAGCCGGTCGGCCCCGGCGATTTGCAGATTGGCCGCCTTGCAGGCACGGATGATTTCAGCAAACAGTTCTGATCGGCGCTGGACAAGAATCAGGAAATCGCCCTCGGTGATTGGACGGGCCTGATATTGGCCTGTGTCCCCACTCTCTACCGGGATCTTTTCGTTTGCGATCATGTGCTTGATCTGTGCGGCGACCCTGTTGGCCATCACAACGGTGTGGTCTGTCGCGCTGGGCTCGTCCACGGGGTGAAACCAGGGGCGATTGTCCTCTTGCGTCGATTTTTCGATGACGGGCCAGAGATCGACGCGACCGGGCATGTTTTCCTTGAACGCGATATGGCTGAGCTGGTCATCCATGCCTTCGGTCAGATCGCCCGTAAAGGTGGCATCGACGACCGACAGAATTGTCTGGGCCGACCGGAATGAATAATCGAGCGATGTCGTCGCAAAGGGTTTTTGGATTGCATGATGGGCGCTGCGGAAATGATCCTTCATCTGATCGAACGCGGCGGGGTCGGCGCCTTGAAAGGAATAGATTGACTGTTTCTTGTCGCCGACCACAAAGACCGTCCGTTCCCGGTCGGATCGTGCGCCATGTCCAGCCGCGAATTCCTGCGCCAGTTGTTGGATCACGGCCCATTGGGTGGGGCTGGTATCCTGGGCTTCGTCGACCAGAATATGGTCGATGCCGCCGTCCAACCGGAACAGAACCCATTGCGCAACGCTGGGATCAAGCAGCAGTGCCTTGGCCTTGCGGATCAGATCATCAAAGTCGAGCGCGCCCATGGCGAGCTTGCGCGCCTCGTAAGCGGGGATGAAGGCGTTTGCGAAAGCATACATCGCCTTGGAGCGATCGAACGCATCCATCGCCCACAGGAATTGCTGCGCCTCGGCGACGCGATCCATCCAGTCATGCACCTCTGGCGCGATGGGTTCCATCGCCACGACCGCCTTGCCGTGATTGCTTTGCGGAAAGTTGACGGATTTGGACGCACCCGTGCCCTTGTAAAGAAACAGATCGCAAAGGGCATCAAACGTGTCCCAGCCGGGTGTCTTCAGATCAAGGAGGCCAAGCTGTGCCGCGAATTTCTTGTAGGTGGGCGATTGGTCGGCAAAGACCTGCGCCAGATCAGAGACGATGCCGGCCTCGTGCCCTTGAACGGCCATTTTCAATGCATCGTCACGTTGGGCATTTGGGGGCAGGTTCAGCGCCGCCTTCAGATCGGTATCATTGACCGTCATGCTGAAATGATCGCGCTTTGTCGCTAGTTCTGCGGTCAGTTTGGACAGGTCATCGCCTGTAAAAAACGCCAGCATGTCATAGACGACCTGCGCGTCAGGGCCATCGACCAACTGATCCACAACATCATTGCGCAGGATTTCCGCATCGCGATCTTCCATCTCGCGGAACTGAGGGCTGACCTGTGCCTCAAGCGGGAAACGCCGCAAGATGCCAGCGCAAAATGAGTGGATTGTCTGTATCTTGAGGCCGCCGGGTGTTTCGATGGCCAATGCGAAAAGCTTACGTGCATTACGCAACGCCGCATCATCGATATGGTGATCAATCCCCAAAGCAGCCAGATCACCGCGCAGTTTTGCGTCGGGCATCATGGCCCAATCACCCAACCGCTTGAACAGCCGGTTCTGCATCTCGGCGGCTGCGGCCTTGGTATAGGTGAGGCACAGGATGTTCTGCGCTGACACGTCATCCAGCAACAGTCGCGCCACCCGGTCGGTCAGCACCCGCGTTTTGCCCGACCCCGCATTTGCCGACAGCCAGGTCGAGACATTTGGATCAGCGGCATCGATTTGCCGTTGCGATGCGGGATCGCGGATCATGTCAGTACCTCGGCCACGGGGTGCTGGCTGGTGTCCCATTCGCCAAAGCGCGCAAGATGGTCATACGCGCTGATGTCGGATTTGGAGAACAGCGCCAGTCGCGCAGTATAGCCACGGTCCGGGTTGAGCCAGTTCTGGAACAGGGTCTCCAGATCGGCCCAGACTTGATCGGTTGGCTGCTTTTCAAGCGGCGCTGGCTGCACTTTCATCGCTGCGTTCACGCCGATGAAGGCGGCGGATTTGACATGCTGTGTTCCCAGATCCCGGAACGCGCCTTTTTCGACCATCGCCGCTTCGACCAGCAATTGTTTGTCAAATTTCTCTTGCTGCGGGCCGGTGGGAACGACGCCGGTCTTGTAGTCGTAGATGATGACGGCGTTGTCGTCTGTCACGTCAATCCGGTCCGCTTTGCAGGTCAGCGTCATGCCGATATTGGCCAGAACGGATTGCCCCTTGAGTTCGACAAGGTGTTTGATTGCGGTGGCCTGCCTTTCGGTTTCGTCTGCCAGAAATTGATCAATCGTCCGGTCCAGCCGCGCCAGCCATTGCGCGCGGATTGCCGGCCACGGGCAGTCGCGGGTCAAATAGGCGCGTGCAATTTGCATGAAGGCATCGCGGTCGCGCGGGTCGCATTGCTGCGCAATGAAATGTTCAAGTATCTTGTGGATGATGTTGCCGCGTAGCGGTGCGTCGGGTGTCGCGACAAGGGGGTTCAATGGGTCCAGTCGCAGTACCTTGCGCGCGTAGATGGCGAAAGGATCGCGGATCAGCGTCTTGATCTGTGTCACCGATAGCTGCCTGGGCCGTGCGGCGACCGGCGGGCAGGGCGATGGGCGCGCGGCGGGCTTGACGACCTGTGACGGGACCGACAGCGCAGCGGCCATATCAAGCCATTGATTTCCCCGGTTGCGCATGTCTTCCAGTGCGGCGGGCCCGTTCTGGCCCGGAAGCCCGTTCAACAGGTTGGTCAGCCGGTTGATCCAGCGTGATGGTACGGTTTCCGCGTCGGCGGACCGTTTGGCGCGGGTGATCCAGACCTCGGCGCTGCTGACAGCCTGTTGGTAATCATGCGCGGAAAGGCCAACCTTGCGTTCGGGCAGCAGCAATCCGGCATCGGCCCGCATGACCCGGTTGAGCCACGGGTCGGGGGGCGGTGTTTCGGGCCATGATCCTTCGTTCATGCCCCCCAGAATGGTCAGGTCTGCACTTTGCACCCGCGCCTCAAGCGTACCCCAGATCAGAATGCCGGGGTGCCCGCTGTCGCGTTCGCGCACGGTGCCACCTGCAAGGACACCGTTGAACAGTGTGATGTAGTCATAGGCGCTGATCCCGCCCGCGGCATCGCCCGCGTCCGACAGTGTATCGCAGATACGCTTGGCCTCGCGACCGGCTGCTTCTTTCCACAAGCCGCCGGATCCCGCGACATCCGGACCGGCGCAGATGCGTTCGGCCAGATGAATGTGCTGCGTCAGATGATCGGTGAGCGGTGCGGTCTGGTCGATCCGTTGGTTTTCAACCAGGCTGCGCAGCCAGTTGGACCAGTTGATTTGCGCGTCATCCCTGGCCCAGTCCCTGAGGTCATCCGCACCGGGAAAACGTGGTCCTATACGGCGCAGATAAAGCTCAAGCTCCCGGGTGTAGCGCAGATGATCCCCCCGATCATCCCGTTCCGAATGGCAGAGCGGGTGCTTAAGCAGTGTCAGCAAACCTTCCGCTGTCAGTGGCTTGGCCGTCATGTCGGCCACATGTCGCAACAGCCGCCCCGGAGGTGACAGCGCAAGTGGCGTGCCCGCGCTATCATCTGGCTGAATGTCCCACCGGTCCAATGCGGCTGCAACCTGCCGGGTCAACATCCGATCGGGCGAGATAAGTGCGGCGGTGATCCCGTCCTGGGCGGCCTGACGCAAGCGGAGGGCAATCGCCTCGGCCTCGGCCCGGGGTGAGGCCGCTTCGACAAGGGTCAGCCCGGCGGTTGCTGCGTGCAGATCTCCCAGTTGCGGGCCATCCTGCAACCATTGATCCGTCACAGGCGCGGGTCGCAGTGAAAGTGAGATGAGTTTGTTGCGGTTCGGATTGTTCGGCGTCCGGTCGGACCATCGGGTGACGTCATGTGGCCCGATGCCAAAAACCTGCATCAACCGGCGAAAGCGGTATTGCGGGTGATCTTCGGACGTCATGTCATGCTGCATCGCGTCCCAGACGTCGACAGGCAGGTCAAAGTCGAAACCCGGCAAGATGATCGCGCCTTGCGGCAGTTGTGCCACGGCTTGCATGAACAGGGCCGTTGCCCCGCGCGATCCGGTTGAGCCAGCAATGATGACAGGATGCTGTATGGGCTTTTCAGCCCATTTCCCGGCCAGTGCCGTGATGACCATCCGCTGTCGGGCTTCCTGATCGGGGGGTTCTTTCGCGGTATCGAAGAACGGGGCGATGATATTGAGAAATTTCAACGCGCGGTCCCAATGACCCGACTGGTCAGATATGTCGAGCGCGCTGATCTTGTCTGGTGCGACCCCTTCACCCAGCATTTCGTCCATTAATGCGGCAAGGCTGTTGGATAGATCATAAAGTGCTGCGCGCGGGGCGAGGTCGGGTTCACGATCCAAAAGCAACGCGACAAAGCGGGACAGCTCCAATCGTCGCCGCAGTGGTGAAACGGCTGGCGGTAGACTGTCCAATGATGGATCAGCGGCAAGATCGGTGATCAGCCGGATCCGGGGCAACAGGCGCGGCGGGCCTGCGTCGAAAACGTCGCGTATCCGACGCTGCATGCGCGTTGTGTTGACGTAGATTTCGGTGCGCGCCCATTCTTCTGCCGGCAGCGTTCCGGCACGGTCGATCAGGCCGCTGACCAGCGCCTGTGCAAAGTCGACACCAGGCGGTGTGGCAAAGATGCGCGGTTGCGGTGCGGGGTCAAACATGCAGCATGCCTTCGGCGATCGGGATGCTTGAGGGCTGACCGACATCGCACCATTGCCCATCATACATGGTGCCATAAAGCCCGCCGCGTTCGGCGATTTGGTCCCATAGAACGTTCAGGGAAAACTTGGCTTCGGTTATATGTTGCAGACCTTCCGTACGGATCATCTGTACCCCGGGGTAAACCGCTTCGGGCGCGCGTCTCAGTCGGCCGTCAGGTTCAGGTGCAAAGTCGCCCGGTCCGGGATGTCCGAAGACGCGGGATTTTGGCACGAGCAGCAGCAATGCCTCCATATGATCCTGCCATGCGTCCAATACCGTCTGGATCGGGTTTGGCCCGTTCCATATGGCATCGGTATTCATGGTAAGCACAGGGCTGGCGTTCAGCAGCGGAAGCGCTTTCTTCAGCCCACCACCTGTTTCCAGCAGGCCATCGGTTTCGTCCGAGAACAGGATATTCTGGTCCGCAAGATGTTCGCGCAACATGTCGGGATGATAGTGGACGTTCACGACCCGTTGTCCGACACCTTCAATTTGCGTGAAATCCAGCGCGTGATCAATCAACGCCTTGCCCGCCACCCGGATCAGCGGCTTTGGTCGGTCTTTGACCAAATCGCCCATACGGGTGCCCAGACCGGCGGCGCATAACATGATCGGGGTTGTCATGACCGCAATCCTTGTAAATGTGTGTCGGTCGGTGGTGGTAATGTGGCGTCAACGACTTGTCGCAACTTGTGAAGTGCAGGATGCTGCAGGTCGGCTTGAAGATTATGCCAGACCCGCGGGATCAGCGTCAGATAACGCGGCTTTTGCATGTCGCGCGCGAGGCGGGCGAATACCCCGATAATCCGCAGATTGCGTTGCGCGCCAAGGCAGGCAAGTTGCGCGCGAAAGCTGTCGCCTAAGCTGCTGCGATCAAGATAATCCGCAATAACCCGTTCGACGAGGTCGGGCGCGACGTCGCGCCGGGCGTCGCGCAACAGTGACATCAGGTCGTACCCTTTTGGCGCGATGAATGCGTCCTGAAAGTCAAGCAACCCTATCCGCGCAAAACCTGACTGGTCTGGTCGCCAAATCAAATTCTCGGCGTGATAATCGCGCAGGGCCAAAGTATCGGCGATGGGGGCAAGACGATGCAGGGCCTGTTCCATCTCGGTCGTCAGATCATCGGCGGGTTTACCGCCATAGTGATCGCATGTGATGGCGACCATTTCCGCCCCGACCTGCGGCGACATGATGTGAAGTCCGGAGGGCGGATTGCAGCTTTGCAGATGCAGGATGACGTCTGTGGCGGACCGATACAATTCGTCGCTGTCGTGCGGGTGTTTGATCAGCCATCCTGCGAAATCATCCGCACCAAGGTCGCTGATGATCATCAGCCCAAGATCAGGATCATGCGCGTGAATTTGCGGCGGACATAAGGCCTGGCCGGCAAGATAATTGGCGATTTTGGCAAATGGCCTGGTCGTACCGGGTGGCGCATCCATGAGGATGACAGTGTCATTTGCGGATCGCAGCCGTTCGTAACGCCGCGTTGACGCGTCGCCAGCGAGCGCGGTTCTTTCCCAATCATGCCACACCGTGCCACGCAGGAATGTGCTGATACGATCGTCACGATCCAACATGGATTTCCTTGAGCCGTGTTTGCCATGCTGGTGTCATTTCCAGCGCGATGGTGTGATCTGTTTCCCTGGCCTCGAAATGAAGATGCAGAGCGGACTGAGGTATGTCCTGACCCAGACGGTCAGGCCATTCGATCAGGCAGATTGCATCTGTCAGGGCCTGATCCAGACCCAGTTCCATCACCTCATCGGGATGGGTCAGCCGATAAAGGTCACAATGCCAAACCTCGCCCTGGGGGGTGTCATAGGTTTGAACAAGCGTAAATGTCGGGGAAGGGATGTCCTCGGCCCGGTTCAGCATGGTTCGGATCAGCGCGCGCGCAAAGGCGGTTTTGCCAGCGCCAATCGGCCCGTCCAAAAGAAGCGTGTCACCCGCACGCAGGACCTGCGCGATCTGGCGGGCCAGATGCGCAGTCGCAGCCTCGTCCGGGAGTGATATTTGCAGCATGTGCGACGCCATAGCCGAACACTATGGGTTGCAGATGCGCCTGCAAGCGAAAATCAGCGTCGTGTGACGCGGATTGCCGGATCTGTCATGGTCAATTTCTGGATCACGGGTTTTATCGGCGGCGCAAAGGTAAACCGGACCATGGTCATGCCACCAGAAATTGGATCGGCATGGCAGGTGATGTTGCGCCCGTCCTCAAGAATGGCGTGATCGACCCATGGCTTACGCTCGGCCGACATATGGGCGAAATCCATGAGTTCAGACCACATTCGTGTTGGGGTAGACCGATTTCGCCATGTCTGCAGCTCTGACCGCAAGTCGCGATGCTCAAGTCCGACCGATTGATTGTCCGACCAAAGCTGCGCGTAGGCGGCATTCGACATAACCAGTGTGCCTGCGCTGGAAAACACCGCGATGGCATCGGTAAGTGTATCCAATACCGCCTGCCCGGTTTCGATATCCGAACGAAACCGCCGTGTCAGCGATACCTCTGCGGTGATATCCTCGATCAAAAAGGCAAAGGCCCCGTCGGGATGCGGGCGTCCGGTGACGCGGAAGGCCCGCCCGTCGGGCAAGTTCCAGATTTCGCAATAGGTGCCGTCTTTCGCGCTGGCCTCTACTGCGCTGAACCGTTCGCGCCAGGATGCATAATTCTTTGGCTCTGGCAGGATGCGCGTTTCGCGCAATCGGTCCAGAACCGTATCGATCGAAGGTCGCCCGCTGAGGAAAGTTGCCGAAAGGCCGGTCAATTCCGGCAAGGCCGGATTGAACATGGCCAGTTCGCGCCGCTTGTCGAATATGGCAAGTCCGATGGACAGATGCGCAAAGGTTTTGCCCAGCGTCTGCACAAAGTTCCGGCGTTCCTGGTCTGCCCGAACCGCAGCGTTTGCATCGGTTGCGAAGTGAAGGGAACTATCACCGCGCGCCACGCTGGTCACATCGAACCAATGCTCCGCAAGAGAGTCTGCCGTGACCGCAGAAATGCGCCGCATGGATGCGCCATCGTTGCCTGTGCGTTCACGCAAGTCGGGAAAAACGGATGATTTTGGCCAAGCGCTTGGTCCGACATCACTACCCCTATTTGTTATCCTGTCGGAAAAGGACAAATAAGCCTGATTGGCCCAGATCAATTTGCCGTCGCGATCTTCCTGCCAGATCAACTGCGGCGTATGATCTGTCATGTCGCGCAGCATGGCCAGCTCTGCCAGCAAAACGTCATTTTCGATCATCCGGCCTGCATCGGTATGCGTGTCGTGTGCCTTGCTTCGGATTGCCAACCGGGTGTTTGCACCGTCCCGTGTCAGTGCCACGAAAAGTGCGGCGTTATTGGCATGTTCGACGACAGTCTGATCCTCGGATGCGTCCTCCAGCTTTTGCCGCAGACCGGGGAAATGTGGGCCCAGAATATGCAGGGCAGTTTCATATTCCGTGGTGTTCAGCCGATGCGATGACAGCATTTCAATAGCGTCGGGCGTTGCATCAATCAGCGCCTTGTCGCGGAACAAAAAGACGGGCCCGTGTGTGACATCACCAGTCGGTACGCTGCGCGCGCGCCTTGTTGAGACAGTTGTTGTCATCGTTCGCAGCAGCAATCCTGCGCATGCAAGGCTGGCAAATGTGACCATTGCCAAATCAGTCAGACCAATCGACATCCATTATATCCTCACCTTAAGCCGAGGCGGAACATGATGGACGAAAGTTAACCGGTCGTTAAATTAGGGTTTTGTTTAGGGCCAGGCAACGTTGGGTTTGTTTTCGCCTATGACAGTGCTGCCGTTCCGGGTGGTCTCGGACAGGGCGGAACGCGGCCATGTAACGTCCACGATGGCACCGCCTGTCGCCTGGCCAGTCCAACTGGCATGCCCGTGGCGCCGACTGTTGGAGAAAGACAGTTTCGCGCCCGACCGCTCCAGCAAGGTCTTGGCGATGAATAACCCCAGTCCCATGCCTTCGTAGCCGGGTCTTTTGCTGCCATCCTCGGAGGCGCGGCGCCTTTTCACATAGGGGTCGCCAATACGCCCGATGACCGATTGCGGAAAGCCGCGCCCGTCATCGGTAATCCGCACAACGATATCGTCGCCCGACCAGTTGATATCGACGTTCACTTCGGCGCGCGAAAAGTCGACCGCATTCTGGATCAGATTACGCAGGCCGTGAATGATTTCAGGTCGACGCGGTACGGTGGGCTGGGTCAATGCGCCATCGTCAACGGGGCTGATATGGAAAAGCACCCGCTTGCCGCGATTAAGATGCGGTTCTGCGGCTTCCCGGACTACGGTTTCCAGCGGGGCCTGACGCAGATGCAAATCGTCTTTGCCCACACGCCCCATCGAATGCAGGATATCGCGGCATCTATCGGCCTGACTGCGGATCAGTTCGGCGTCTTCCAGAAGTTCGGGGTGGTTCTCAAGCTCTTCCATCAGTTCGCTGCTGACGAGCTTGATCGTGGCAAGCGGGGTGCCCAGCTCGTGTGCGGCGGCGGCGACGACACCACCCATATCTGTCAGCTTTTGTTCACGGGCCAGTGCCAGTTGAGTGGCGACCAGCGCCTCGCCCATTGTGTGCATTTCGGTTGTGACCTGGCGGGCGTAGATCGCAAGAAAGACAACACCGATCAGCAGCGCGACCCAAAACCCAAACTGGAACAGCACCGGCAGGTCCAAAACCACCCCCTCTGCGGTGGCTATTGGTAGATGATAACGGCTGATGATGCTCATCATCGTGATCGCCAGAAGACCAAGAATGATAGTGTTGTTCAGGCGCAGGACCGTCGCGGCGATTGTCACGGGTGCCATGACCAGCATCGCGAAGGGATTGTTCAGCCCACCGGTCAGATACAGCAGCAGGCTGAGTTGGAGAATGTCAAAGACGAGCCATGAAAACGCTTCGCGTTCAGACAGGCGTTTGTTTGTGGGATAGATGTAGCCAGACACAAAGTTGGCAACAATCGACACAAGGATAACCACGGAAGCCGGTCCAACAGCGATCTGCAGCTCGTAAATGCGAACGGCGACAAAAATCGCAACTGCCTGTCCGGCAATCGCAAACCAGCGCAATATCACAAGGGTACGCAAACGCACCCAATTGCTGCGCTGCTGTTCCTGGAAAAGCTGAAACTCCGAAGCGGCCATATGTATCGCAACGTCCCGTTTTGGCGCGTTGCACGTTGATAGGCGTGCTTTTCGGTGGGATCAATGCGACCCTTTACCAAATCCGTCGCAACGGGTGCGGCGCGCATACCCCAACATTGGTGCTGCTTATTGACGACAACCGTACTGGTCCTACCTCAAGAAGGAAGAATCCGAAGGATACGAAGATGAATACCGAAGCGGTGGACCTGGGCGAAGACAAAAGTCTTTTGCTGGTTGATGATGACGAGGCGTTTCTGCGGCGTTTGGCCAAAGCGATGGAGAAACGTGGTTTTGAAGTTGAAATGGCAGGTTCTGTTGCAGCAGGCAAGGCGATCGCAACCGCCAGACCCCCGGCTTATGCCGTGGTTGATCTGCGTCTGGAAGACGGCAACGGTCTGGATGTGGTCGAAACTTTGCGGGCGCGTCGGCCGGAAAGCCGCATTGTGGTGTTGACGGGTTATGGGGCGATCGCAACTGCTGTTGCCGCGGTCAAGATCGGTGCAACCGATTATCTGGCCAAGCCGGCAGACGCGACCGATGTCACCAACGCGTTGCTCGCGCGTCCCGACACATTGCCACCGCCCCCAGAAAACCCGATGAGCGCTGACCGTGTGCGTTGGGAACATATTCAGCGTGTTTACGAACTGTGTGATCGGAACGTGTCAGAGACCGCCCGGCGATTGTCGATGCATCGGCGTACCTTGCAACGCATCCTTGCCAAGCGCAGCCCGCGTTAAGGATTGGTTGGCGACAGCCCGATGATCTGCTCTTGTCCGTCACGTGTGACAACGGTGATTGATGAGTTGGTGATAGCCGTAATTCGCCAATCTCCAACCGTTTCACCGACCCGTCGGCGCAACAATTCGGGGCTGTTCGAAAGACGCAAAAGCGCGATTTGCACATCGTCACTGTCCAGAACCCCCGTGAGGGACAGTGTCACCTGAACCGGTGCCGGTTCCACGACTTCTTCCTCGGCTGGCGGGCGTCTGCTTATGTGGAACAAGGGCCTTTCGGTAAGTTGCTGTGCCCCGCTTTCAATAAGATCTGCGGTCTGGTTTGTGGGGACAGGGCTGGTGACATTGGTTTGTGGCGTGATTGTCTGACCATCTTCGAACGGAAGCCAAATCCACCCGGCAAGACCCAGACAAGTTACGGCGGTGATGCTGGGCAGTGTTGTCAGGATGGTTTTGGTCATGCGGCTCATCTTGAAGAAAACCCGCTGAGTTTGAGCTGAATGGACAGGGGCCGTTCACCCAAAGCCCTGTTTGAGGAGCGGGCACGGCGCAGATCAATGCTTTCTACCACGATCATGGGTTCATGCATGGCGATGCTGAGCAGATAGGCACCCAGCTGTTCTTCGGGGACGACGCCGTTCAAGGTCAGCGCGAGACGCACATTTCCGGGCAATTGTTCGATCTGATCGGCGCGGATGACTTCAAGCAAGACGCGATGCTCGCGTGCGAGCTCCTGCATATCGCTTTGCATCTCGGCCTGCGACAATTGCGGTGTTTCGTTTTGGTAGAGGGTGATGTCCTGCTCTTGTCCGGCACTCAGGTCCAGCCTTTCCGCGCGGGCGATCGTTTCGTTCATCTGCGCGATATTGTCGTATCGCCCTGTCACAAACTGTGACAGCGCGAACGCAGCAGCGATAAACGCAAGACATCCAGCGATGATTAGTCCCGAACCGAACCAGCGCACCGCGTTGGGCTTTTGAAAGACGAATGCGCTCATCCCAGTTGACCTGCCAGAGTTGCATCGATTCTGAACCGTTCGAGGTTTTGCGTATTGTCCCGCGTCACCGGTGAGCCGAATTGAATGTCGCTGAGTATATCAAGATCGCTCAGCAGGCGCGTCACCTCGGCGGCGGAGGGGCCAAAGCCGGTGATCGTCAAACGATCGTCGTCAATCGAGATTTGCTCTAGCCAGACGCCATCGGGCAACAGGGTCGCCAATTGGCCGACAAGCGCCAATCGGGTCATGCTTATGCTGTTGGCATCGCGCAGGATGCGCGTTTGCGCGGCTGCGGCGGCGCGCTGCGATATTTGCTGATTGGCTGCTGCGGCTTCCTGGGCCACGGCACTGTGTCGGACGGATAATGCGACGCTTAGCGCAATGGCTGATATCACGAAGAATGCGAATGCGGCGCCTGGTATGCGCAAGGACGGCGGGATCATTCGCAGGCTTTGCCCCAAGGTGATCGGGCCCTTGCTGCGCCGAGATTGCTTTAGCCAGCTGGGATAAACGGCGATCCGTGTTGCGCCATCAGCGGTTGTTCGACGTGCTGTGTTGATGATTTTCCGGTGGGCGTTGAGCGCGTCAAAAACCCAATCAACGCTTGAGTTTAGCACGATCGCAGCGTCAACCTGCCAATCCAGATCAGGCGTTTCCTGTGCTGACCAGAACCAGATACTTTGATCGCGCTGAAAGGGTGATTTGAACGCGATTTCAGTGTCAATCATCGCTTCAAGATCACGAAAGGGACCGTTCGGAACAACAAAGTTGAGATCAAGCGCCGATCGCCCCTCAAAAACCAGATCAATTCGTTTTTCAGGGATATCATTCAGTTCTTCGGTCAACCGTGCGGGATCATCAAATTCCGCAACGTCGTCATCGATGCGGATCGCGAAACCGTTTTCCCGGACGATGATTTGGGGCGGTGGCGCCTTTGTCAGGGTTGGTTTTTGTGCGTGCAGCTCTGAAAGACCGGCCGAGGCAAGATTGAGGTATTTCGTCAGAGTATTAACTGATTTGCGCGCGGATGACGCGCTTTTCGGCGGCTCTAATGCTTGCGTCATACCCGTTCGGGCCTCAAAAAAATTGCGCTGAGGAGCATGTAACCCCTCAGCGCATCGAATTTCAACTGGTCGGTTGGTTCAGCTGGTGCGGCTGAACAGGTTATGGTTCGTGAATGTGTTGTGTTCGGGGAATATGGCGGACACGAGGCTTTCGGACATATTCATATGTCTGACCATGATTTCCCCGATAACGTCCTGATATTCAGTAGCGGTTGGCGTAAAGCGTTGGTCGCGCAATTGGTTACGGTCAAGCGTGCTGATATCAGGGCCAACGCCGCGCGCAGTCGGGCCGCCAAATGCAAACCAGGATGAAGAGTGACCGTGATCGGTTCCGAAGCTGCCGTTCTCAAGAACGGTCCGCCCGAATTCCGTGCAAGCAACGACAACAACGTCATCAATGATAGGCAGGATATCACGATAGAATGTCACAAAATCAGTGGCGCCCTGACGGATCTGACGGTGGAAGTTGAAGTTTTGGTCAGTGAAACGGTTCGCACTGCCTGGAATTTGGTTGGCATGTGTATCCCACCCTATATTCCAATCTACTGCTGCGACTTCCAGCGGAACGCCGGCTTTCAAAAGCTGTGCGGCCAGTTTCAGACCGCGACCAAGGTTGGAATTCGAGTATTCGAGACCGCCTGCGTTGGTCGTGTAGTTATCACCCGCTTCCTGTACCTGTGCGATAGACTCAAGCATGATGATTTGATTATCGCGAACTGCCCCTTCCATACTGTCGTCAACAACGGGATGAGATGCGATCTCGCGCATCAACTCTGTCAGCTGGTTATCTGCACAACCACTGCCTTGGCAGAAGTAACGGTTTTCCAGTTCAAAGTTTTCACGATCGCGGATGACGGGAACAGCGATGTTACCGGCCAATTCTGCACTCATCCCGTTTTTGCCCAGAATAGCGCCGCGCAACGGATCGTTCACGCCATCAATGCGCTGCATATAGCGGTTAAGGTAGCCGTCGATCAGGTTGTTTCGCGCACCATTGCCAATCCACCGCTGGTTATCAAAATGCGACCGGTTGCCCGACTCCAGCGCTGTCGCCGGTGCTACCATCATCCGACCCGCGTCCCAGATTTCCATCAGAGGTTCAAGGTTCGGGTTCATGGCGCGGTAACTGTCACCGATGTCAATTGCCGAGTTGATGTCGCCTGAAGGCGCCTCGATCGCAAGGTTTGGTCGATGTTCACGATAGAACGGATCATTCACCGGAGGGAACAGATGCAAGCCGTCCGCGCCACCGCGCATGAAGACTTTGATCAGTGTCTTGCCACCTGCCGATTGACCGAAAGCAAACTGAGGAGCCCCGGCAATGCCTGCCAGACTTGCGGCGGTCATCATAGCGGAGGACTTTAGGAATTCTCTACGCGTCGTCAATTTAGATACCTTTCCAAATTCGGTTCAAACCGAAGATTACTGCAACATGAAGCTGGGGAGAACGATCAACAGGCCTGTCGCCCGATCGAATGCACCCTGCTCGTTACGTGTCATATCGAAAATACCATCCGCACCCTTCAGCACATCTACCATCGCTTCGTACTCTTCCAGTGAATACCGGTCGGCGGTTGCGATTGTCAGTAAGAACGCAGCGACTTCCTCGGCTGTTCGGACACCGGCATCCTCGACCATAGATTGCAGATCGATGCCGTATTCTCCGTGCCGTGTCACAACTTGGGTTGCTGTGCGGTATGAAGCTATCATGGTGGCCGAGCTCACCCAAGCATCGCCAACCTCGGGCAGGCCAGTCGGCAGTGCGAAGTCGAATGGATCATAGCCACCGTCACGGCTGATATGGCGTACTTTGCCAAAGAAGTTGTCGTTGACAGGCCGCGCACCAAGCGCACGCACCATAGCGATTGCATATTCATAAGGTGTCTTTGCCTTATTGTTCTGCAGCGCGACATCATTGGTATATTCGGGCGCCAAAAGAATGGCCCGCAGCATTTCACGTGTATTGCCGTCGCTTGCCACCCAAGCATCTTCACAAGCCTGAACAAAGTTTTCTGGCGGCAGATCTGCAACAAAGCGCTGGACGATCTTGCCGCACACAAAGCTACGTGTGTCGGGGTGGTTAGATAGGATTGCGATCAGTTCTTCACCTTCACGCACCCCGTCAGCGCCTGATCGACCCTCAATGGTAGTTTGGAAGAACGGGATGAACTTGTCATCGGTGTCGTGCCGGTCCGGCCGGAACTCGAACTCGTGTTCTTGCGGAACACTGTCCATACTTGGGTTCGTGCGCCGGAAATCCCAGCCGGTGAAGACCCGTGATACGGCGATGACATCTTCGTCACCGTAGCCGGCATCCACACCAACGGTATGAAGTTCGAGAATTTCGCGGCCATAGTTTTCATTGATCCGCCCGGCGCGGTTCTGATCATTGTCAAGAAACTGCGACATCAGTGGGCTGCGGGCCGAATACAACAGCAAATCTTCAAACCGGCCGAATGCATTTTCGCGGTAGAACTCCCGGTCGATAATACTTTGCAGATAAACCTGTGTTCCCTTGTTCGATGCAAAGAAGTGGTTCGACCAGAACTCGCTCATGACTTCCTGCAACTGTTTTTCAGAAAATGCTGCATGGGCCATGCGATGATCCATATCGGCATTACCAATCGCATAATTGTTATTGGCAAGATTACGGATCAGCCGATCAAAGTCCTGCCCATCGAATGCGGCATCGCCGATGCTGGCGGGGTTTAGCTGCTCATTTACATAAGCCTCAAAGCCGATGGCTTTGACGCGGGAATACAGATCCGCTGTCGGGCCATATGTAATACGCGACAACGCCTGACTGATACCGTCGGTGACAATACCAGATTCGTATTCGTAGGAGACAGGCATCGTTGTTACAGTATCGTCTGCGCTGGACATGGCTGTCACTGTGACAATCGCAGATCCCGTTGCCAAATCTTCAGGGAACAGGCGCAAGGCGAATTGGCCCGTTTGCGGGGCAACATCTACATTTACCGTTCGATCAGATGGCATGATGTTGACCGACACGGTGTCAAAGGTCATCGGATCCATCACGCCGCCGAACAACGTCTGACCTGTCGACGCCACAACCCCTGCATCAGTCGCACCACCAATGATCTGCACAGCTTGTGTCAGGGCCACGCCAGTCGGCGGGCTCAACAAGCTGGACGCAGCTTCACCATCACCAGTGACTGGTGGAGTTGGAGTAGGTGTCGGAGTAGGCGTAGGCGTAGGCGTAGGCGTAGGCGTAGGTGTTGGAGTAGGTGTAGGTGTAGGCGTTGGTGTTGGTGTTGGCGTCGGAGTAGGTGTTGGTGTTGGAGTAGGCGTTGGTGTTGGAGTAGGCGTTGGTGTTGGCGTCGGAGTAGGTGTTGGTGTTGGAGTAGGCGTTGGTGTTGGAGTAGGCGTTGGTGTTGGCGTCGGAGTAGGTGTTGGTGTTGGTGTTGGAGTAGGCGTTGGTGTTGG
>CANNFU010000002.1 GCA_947503965.1 uncultured Paracoccaceae bacterium | reverse complement strand
GAGAGATTTTCCAACGCGGGCCACAGTCGAACCAAGCCGAAAGGCCGCACTATGGCCCGCATCAGAAAACCTTCATCGCTGCCGACATTTACCAAATATGAAATTACATCCACCCACGTCAGGATGCCGATGTTATCTCTGAAACGCCCTCAAGTCCGCATTTGCCCGGTTGGACTCTCTGCGCGCGCGACCCGCCGCAAGGCATCTTTCGCAATCGCAATGTGAAACGGCATGATGGCTGCCAGATAAAGCCGCCCGCCGATATTGTGCGGCGCCACCCAGGTGGCCAGACTGATCCGACCGTCATGTTTCAGCACCGAGACACGGAAGTTCAGATGTTTGTCATCAAACCCGGCAACCACTTCGGTTTCCGTTTCGCTTTCAACCGGAAAAACCCCCATCTTGTCCGCAGCCTCTGGCCCGTCATTGTCCAGACCGAAGGGGGCTGTGATGATCCGCCGGATCACCAGCAGGAACTGCGCCCATGACGGAAAATCCACGATGATATTGGCCGCGTCGCGCACGGGCAAATCGGATTGAACGGAGTAGCAGTCCAGAAAATCACCAGGTTCGCGGCGGGCGTGCAGCGCGCTTGGTTCGGGCAGGGGGATTGCGGTGACCTTCATTGTTATTCCTTCAAGGCATCCAAAGCCGCGCGCAGATCAATCGCCCCATCATAAAGCGCACGCCCTGATATCGCGCCAGAGATGACGCCGGTATCTTTCAACGCGGTCAGATCCGCCATCGATGACACCCCACCGGACGCAATGACCGGAATATCAACGGCCCGCGCCAGATCCGCGGTCGCGTCAATATTGGGCCCCTTCATCGCGCCATCGCGCAAGATGTCGGTGTAGATAATGGCGGCGATCCCCGCATCCTCGAACGAGCGGGCAAGATCGGTGACCATCACATCCGTTTCCTCGGCCCAGCCGCGGGTGGCGACCTTGCCATTGCGTGCATCAAGACCAACGGCAACCTTACCGGCAAACGCCTTTGCTGCCTCGCGCACCAGATCGGGGTTCTCCACCGCGACGGTGCCCAGAATGACCCGCGCGAGCCCCTTGTCCAGCCACCGTTCAATCGTGGCCATGTCGCGGATACCGCCGCCCAGCTGGGCGGGCACGGGGCAGGCGGCCAATATCGCCTCAACCGGGGCGGCATTCACGGGTTCGCCGGCAAATGCACCATTCAGGTCCACCAGGTGCAGCCATTCACAGCCCGCCGCGACAAACTCCCTCGCCTGTGCGGCTGGATCATCGTTGAACACAGTCGTCTGATCCATGTCCCCATGCACCAGCCGCACGGCGTTTCCGTCTTTGAGGTCAATTGCGGGATAGAGGATCATGAATACTGCCTTTCTGATTATCTGGCCTGTCTTTACGCCTGCTAGGCGGCCAATTGCAACGCAGCGTCACGGCAACAACGGGCTTGATCGCTTGTCGCTGAACCGCGCATGCTTTGGTCAATTACGGAGAGGAGCCGATCATGAAGACCACTACTTTGGCTGCGGTTTGCAGTCTTGCACTTGCGACGTCCGCCTTTGCGGACCCGCTGGAAGGGCGATGGCAGACGGCGCGGGATGACAACGGTAATTCCGGTATTATCCAGGTGGCACCCTGCGGTGCGGCATTGTGCGGAACGCTTGTGCAATCCTTTGATGCGGGTGGTAATCCAATCGCGTCAGATTTTGACGGCCGCCTGATCATCTCTGACACTGTCGCACAGGGTGGCGGGGCCTATCGGGGCAAGGTGTATTCCCCTGACCGCGACAAGACCTACAACTCGCGTCTTCAGCTGACGGGCAATTCGTTGGCCGTATCAGGCTGTGTGCTGGGCATCTGCCGCAACGGCGGCACCTGGACACGCGTACAATAGCAAGCCGACGATCACGCATGTCTGTCCGAACGACGATGGTCGGTGGCCGTAAGGTCGGCTGTTCGGGCGAGCAGCCGGTGAATCAGTAGATGCTTCGCAATCAGATTATTGATCGAGCGTGAACAGTTTTGCCACGAGTGTTTCATTGTCGCCGACTTGCCCATCCGCAGTCGTGACGCGACCAGCGAATATGTCTTTTTCCGAGGTAAAAAACTGTCATTTGCAAGTGCCACGTGAGCGACTTGCCGGGCCAATGACGCGCATGATCTTGTTGGTGGGTGATGCATGAACTAGTGAAAATAGTGATTTTAAATCAGCGCCTTAACATCGCCTTTCATTGATTTTTGCGCAAAGTGCAATCGAATGCCTGGGTTGCTCGTCCGCTCGGGTATCGACTGACGGAGGTCGCCGTGCCTCATATCCGCCGCAAAAATATCAAATTTCACTATCGAAAAGGTAAACAAACCGTTACCATTTTCCTTACTTAAGTCTGTTTGGAAAATTAGTGAGGTAAAAATGTTCCGAAGATTTTTCGCAGCCGCGGTGGCTGCAACATCAGTATTATGGGGGTCGTCTGCGCTACATGCGGCGACAATTGATTTAGGCTTTGCATTGGATGAATCGGGCAGTGTCAGCCGCCCAGATTTTACACTGGCGCAAAATGGTTTGGCTAACGCACTGGCGCAGATCCCGACAACGGGTGAGAACACCTATCGGATCTCTGTCGTGGCGTTTAACAGCTCGGCGCGGACGATTGTGCCCGTGACCGAGGTGACAGCGGCCAATCTGGCAATGATCCAGAACACAATCAGAACTGCCACCAAGTTCAGCGGTGGGACAGCCATTGATCGTGCCGTCGACCTTTTGACGGCAAACTTCACGGCTGCCGGTCTGGGCGATACGTCCTTGTTCAACATCACAACGGATGGGCAAAGCAGCCTGACCAGATTGCAGACATCCGCTACGGCGGCGAGCGCAGCTGGCATTGATGGTCTGAGCTTTGAGGCCGTAGGCTCGGCCAACACAGCTAACCTTCTCAATGTTGCCTTTCCTGGGACACCAATCTTGGTTGATGATGCGGCGAATTTGCCGAACCCGACTGAAGACAGCTTTGTTCTCCGGGTGGCGGGCTTTTCTGACTACGAAGCCGCTATTACGGCCAAGATCGGTCGTATCGTGATTGATACCGGCGGCGGTCCGACGCCTGCGCCTGTCCCTCTGCCCGCAGGGTTGTCGCTGATGTTGGCTGCGATGGCTGCGTTCGGTGGCATGCGGATGCTGCGAAGCACTGCAGGCTAATCCACGTCACACCTTTGAGCACATGAAAAGACCCGCATTTTGCGGGTCTTTTTTGTTGCTGCGTCACATCGTGGATCGTGGATCGTGGGCGCATGGCATCCAAGATCAACGCGAATGATCAGTTTTCCACAACGCCGATCGCGATGAATATCTCTTTTTCTGCAACCCACACGCCAGCGGCTGATGTGACCTGTTCTTGCGTCAGATCGTCGTGTCGCCGTGGGGCTGCTTGCGGAACATCGGCCAGATCAGTCCAGACCCATGCGCCGCAGGGCAGGCGATCCGCGCAGGCGACTTTGCCTGCCTGCGCCAATATCTCCTGATTTGCGTCAGGGTCACAAAGCAGCGATACGATCATTCGTTCCGAATGGCTGACCGCGCATTCCGCTGGCATCTGATCCGCCGGATAGGGATAGCTTTGCGCCTGTGCCTGGGGCGCAATCGCCAGAAATGCCATTATTGCGCCGCATGATGCGAGCAGCTCATATGGTGCACGCTTCCCTGTCGCTCTCGTTATCAGCCCGGTCAATTGAAACACTCCAAAAAATACAAACCTGCAGGCCACCTATGCGGCGCAAATGCCGCTTGGCCCGTCCACACCCTACGCCACGGATCAGGTCCGGTCTATCGTCATGATGCCCACGTTTTGGCTGTGATGCCGTAAACAGTCGCACACGCTTAATGTCGCCCGCAGGTCTGATTGATCCATTTCAGTTGGTGGCAGTTTGTCGGGGAGTTTCTCGAGCGTGGATTGATAATGGGCCGCGCATTGCTGCGGGGCCTTACGCATCACGCGTCCGATTTGCTGAACGCTTCTTTGACCATGAACAGGCTCAGCAGCCCGCCCAGACCCATCGTTGCGATACCGGCATAGGTAAATCCAAGCTGATCGATCAGCCAGCGCTGCGCATTGTCAAAAAACGCAGCCCTGCGTCCGCCGCCATAGATCGGCTCCTCGACAAAGACGTGATACCCCAGATAAACAAGCACACCGCTCACCAAAAGGCCGGTCAGAACACCGACGATTTTCATATAGGTTTCCATGCAATCCTCACTTGATTGGTGGGATGCATAGGCCGGTAATTGGGTCACAAATTCAAGGCGATCCGACGGCCGTGATCGCTCACCGTTGCAAACATACCGCGCCTGTCATTCAGCCGGATCGCAGACCGGTTTCCACCAGCATCCCCCGCCGCTTGGCTTCGTAATAATAGCCGCGTGCATACCAACTGACCGCTGTTGCCTCGTCCCCGTCTGACAGCAACCAGGCTCCGCGCAGATATTTGCCTGCGTAGCGCAGGTTAGTTTCCGCGTCCAAGAGACCTTCGGGTGATCCGCGATAGCCCATGGTGCGGGCCGTTTCGGGCAGGATCTGCATCAGACCATAATAGGGCCCGTTGCGGGCTGCCGGGTTGTGCGTGCTTTCACGAATGATGACCCTGTGCAGCAGGGTGACGGGGATGTCGTGAATGTCTGCATATTTGTTGATCAGGCGCCGCAGTTCAGGCGTTTCATTTGGGTACAGGGGGATGTCGCTGCTGGCGCGCGACGGCGTCTCTTCCCGCCGGCCACAAGCGGTCAATGCGGCCACGGCTGCCATGATGACAAAGCGTCGGTGATACATGTCCTGCTCCTAATTTTTGTTTTGCGGCAGAGTATGGATGTTTTGCCCACAAAGTCACGCCCCGATAAAAGGTTGGATGGGGGTGAGCGGTCGGGAGAGGTCGGAACAGGCGACTTTGGGCGCATTTTGTCCGATGCTGTGCAATGTGCGAGCTGTGGTTTCATTTTACACTTCGGCCGTCAGCGAAGCATTCGGGGGAAATCCTGTGATATATGCAAGACATTCATTATCCAGGATTGTCCCATGTTATTGAACTATCTCTACGCAAACTTCTTTGAAGAACACCAGTTTGCTGAGGTTGTTGGTACAAATACCGACGAGCTTCACTCGCTGATCAGTGCAAGGGTCTTTCCTTCGCCATCTTATGTCCACGACAGCAGGGGTCGGTGTATATCGTTCGTATCTGACTTCACGGATGAACAAACCTACCGGTTTCATCTTCGTGGGTATATCGATTGGTATCGCGATATCACCCAACTTGGTCTGGATACAGAGGTGCGGGCGCGCGCATATTTCGTCAGCCGATATGAGCAGGCGAAAGCTGCATTTCTGTCCGGCGCCTTTGGTACTGAATTACAGTCGCAGGCGCCGGATATTGCAGGTCAGTTTGATGCTGAACATGTCAAATCCACCTGGGGCCATTTTCTGAGTGGCGTCTATGGTGTTTGCACACGCGATGGTCGCCCCGAATCCATCTTTCTCAAGCAGGCTGGCGTTAAGTTTATTGAGCACATGACACTGGATGGCCCGGACAAGCTGTCGGATGCACAAACGGTTCTGCTGCGCTATGCCGCCAATTTCTTGGATCGTGTCGAGTCTGATTTTGCACCGCATGAGGCACCGAAAGCCTCACGCCAACGGTGTATCGTGGACGTCAAAGCCCGGTTCTTCGACAGCAAGGCGGCATGAAAGATGGTCAGGACCGTGCTAGAATTGCTGCGCTGAAAGGTCTCCTGCGTGTAAATGGGTGTTTAATAAGCTGTTCTTCCGACCGATTAATTGAAGAATAGTATTTAAAGCAACGCGACAGCATAACGTCATTGTTCACTCCGACCGCGCCGGTAGCGCAACGATGGCGGCTTGCTCTCACATCTGTGTGTCTCAAGGCATCCACCGCAAGAAATTCCCGATCATCCGCAACCCGGCATCCTGGCTTTTTTCCGGATGAAACTGTGTGCCGATCATTGTGTCACGCCCGATGATGGCTGTCACATCGCCGCCGTAATCCACATGTGCCAACCGCTCTGCCGGGTTTGCCACGGTCATCGCATAGGAATGGACGAAATACGCATGATCGCCGGTTGCAAGTCCGTGCAGCACCGGATGTGTGTTGTCGATGACCAGATCGTTCCAGCCCATATGCGGCACCTTGAACGACGGATCAGACGGGGTGATGCGCCGAATATCCCCGGCCACCCAGCCAAAGCCGGGTGTGGTTTCGTATTCGTGACCTGTGGTGGCCATCATCTGCATACCGACGCAGATGCCAAAGAAAGGGCGGGCCTTGACTGTCACAGCCTCGATAATCGCCTCGGCCAATCCGGTTCGGGCGAACAACTCGGCCCGGCAATGCGGGAAAGCGCCATCACCGGGCAACACAATGCGATCCGCCTTGGACACCACGTCAGGATCGGATGTGACGATGATGGATCCCGCCCCGACCTCGGCCGCCATCCGTTCAAACGCCTTTTGCGCCGAATGCAGGTTGCCGCTGTCGTAATCGACCAGCGCGGTCGTCATAGGCTGCCCTTGGTCGATGGGATCGCGTCGGCCTTGCGCGGATCAACCTCCACCGCGTCGCGCAGGGCGCGGGCGACGGATTTGAACGCGGCTTCGGTGATGTGGTGGGCGTTGAAGCCGTGCAGTTTGTCGATATGCAGCGTGATCCCGCCATGGGTGCTGAGCGCCTGGAAGAATTCGCGCACCAGTTCGGTGTCGAAGGTCCCGATCTTGCCGAAGGGCAGGTCCAGATTGCAGATCAGATAGGGCCGGGCGGACAGATCGAGCGCGCAGCGCACCTGCGCATCGTCCATCGCCAGATGGCACGATCCATAGCGGCGAATACCCTTCTTGTCCCCCAACGCCTGCGTCAACGCCTGCCCAAGGGCAATCCCCACATCCTCGACCGTGTGGTGATCATCGATATGCAGATCGCCATCTGCCCGCACAGTCATGTCGATCAAGGCATGGCGCGACAACTGGTCCAGCATGTGATCAAAGAACCCGACCCCGGTCTGGTTGTCATAAACACCGGTTCCATCGAGGTTCACCGTGACCGAGATATCGGTCTCGGCCGTTTTGCGTGTGATTGTTGCTGTGCGCATCTTCGCGTCCCTTATGTCTTGGGGTCTCTATAGGGCGATCCGGGGCAGGGGCCAAGCCTGCCCAAAAACTGCAAAGGCTTTTCAGTAAGTTTTAAGGGTTGGATGGGTAACGTGGCCACAATCGCTGCCATTTATCAGGAGAATCCGATGCGCGCTTTGATTTTACGTAATGATCCCAATGCTGCTGTGGCCAGTTCCCGTGCGTTGATTGACAAGGGGTTCCAGATCCTTTGCGTTGATACGCGTCAGGCGGCAGAAACGCTTGTCCGAATGGACACGGTTGACCTTCTCGTGATGGATGAACAGGTGCAGGGTGAACTGACCCACTGTGTTGCGTTATCCGGTGAGCGCCGGAACCCCTATATCAGCGCGATCCTGATGACAGACCGGTCGCGTGAAGAAACCGATGATCTTTATGACCTGATCCCCAGCCTGTATGCGCTGGCAGGGGTGGATACGGCGCCAACACTCGTCGGACAGCTGGCGGTCGCATCGGTGGTGAATTCTGCCGAAACAATCGCGCGTGTCGCCGAAAATGCGGCAGCCGATCTGGCCGAGGCGGCCGAACCCGATGCCTTCATGATCAACGATATCGCAAGCGACGAAACCGAAGAACCGGCAGACGTGATGTCAGCATGGGAAGCCGCCGATGCCGCCATCGCCAATGACGAAGGCGAGCGCGACGTGCCGGCAGCCGCCGCGCGCATCCCGTCGCTTGCCGCACGGATGCGCGTCGGTGCGACACTGGCCGCGTTCGAAACGGATGCCCATGCGCCTTCCCCATTTGCGCGGAACAAGGCGCATCTGCCACAATTTGCCGAACCTTGGCACAATCGGCCACAACCAGCAGCTTAAGGCGCATGTCAGGGTGGTGAAGCCTTGCGGGCTGTTCACCGATAACGGGAGAGGTGCAACTGATGAACCCACAAAACGGGCCGACGCTGTGAACAGTGTCGGCCCGTTTTGACGTTTGTTTGGTAAATCGCGTCAGTCAAGATTTAACCGATCCCCCGCCCTAATCTGTGCGCAGATTTGAATAAAAATTGGGACATTGATCGAGGCGTGCAGCAGCAACGCCGCTGCCTCTTCAAGTGCTTAATTGGTAAGGAGATAAAAATGATCAAAGGTATCAAAATCGCAACCATCACCACGCTTTGCGCAATGGCCAGCCTGGCAAACGCAGATGGTGAGGGACAACAGCCCGCTTATGTCAACGACATGCCTTTCCCGGCGCAGATGCCAACCTACACACCGCGTGTGGTCTTTGGCGATTTGCCGTTCCACGACCTGCCGGGCGATCGGCAACTGGCCGTTTTTGATGACTTGCCCTTCCCGGCAGAGATCAAGACCTATATCCCCTTGCGCCACTTTGCAGATATGCCGACACATGCGGACATGCTCGCGGATCGGTCGGATCAGGCAATGCTGCTGGTACGGCCATAAACCAATACGTGGGGTGGCTGAAGGCACGCCCCCCATGCATCACGTCATCGGGTCAGCCAAAATCACGGCTGGCCCCATTTCTTTTCGGACCTGAAACGATTAAAGGCCACCCTTACGGCGGCCTTTGCAACACCGGCATGGGCTGGCCGGTCTTTTTGGAGCGGGCGATGAGATTCGAACTCACGACCCTAACCTTGGCAAGGTTATGCTCTACCCCTGAGCTACGCCCGCACTCCATATCGTGAAGCGTGATCTATAAACACTTCGCCTGCTTCGCAAGACCAAAAAAGGGAACCGGGCCAGTTTTTTTGCACAGTGATGGCTGCGTCAGTCATATCCGCCAAAGACAGCCGCCCCTGGCACATCCACATCTTCGCTATGCACCACAACACCATCGGGCATCAGCAAAACCAGCCCATATGACCCCGGTTCATTCGTTGACAGATGCGGGTTCGGCGTCACCAGATCAAGCACGCCCTGATGGCAGGGGCTTCGCAGCATGCTCCATGGCACGCCCAGCGTATTGCCGGAAATCGTGCGGTGCACGTGACCGCACAGCAGATGCACGTCGGCGTAGCGGCCCAGCAGTGCAATGAACGCGTCGCAGTCAGTCATCATGATCTCGTCCATCCCCAGAATGCCTGTCGCAAACGGGGGATGATGCACGCAGATCAGCGTGCGGCGATCCCCCTTGGTTTCCAAAGCGTCTTGCAGGAACGCCATACGAACCGGGCACAGCCGTCCCGCGTGATGACCGTCGGGGTAGGGTGGCCCATCCAGACTGTCCAGCGTGATGATGCGGTGATCACCAGTATCCCAAACCTTCTGAACATGGCCGCTGTGCGTCTGCGGCGCATCAGGAAAGGCCGCCAGAAAGGTATCCCGCCGGTCATGATTGCCGATCATCGGGACAATTGGCATGTCGATGTCTTTGATGATGTCCCGCAGCGCTGCATATTGCGCCGGTCGTCCATGATGGGTCAGGTCGCCCATCAGGATCAGTGCCGCCGCATCCGGGTGCGCATCCAAGGCAGCGCGCAGCACGGTGCGTAACCGTTCCGACGGATCAAGCCCGATGATCCGCTTGCCAGGTTCGCAGATATGCAGATCGGTCAGGACCAGCAGCTTTTGCATCGCTTACCTCGCGAACTGGATCAGGTCCCACCGGTTGCCGAAAGGATCTGCAAAGACGGCGACTGTCCCATAGGGTTCGTGCCGCGGCGCTTCTTCAAACGCGACGCCATTGGCGATCATGCGTGCATGATCCGCGCTAAAATCATTGGTTTCAAGAAAAAGCCAGACCCGACCGCCGCCCTGGTTCCCGATTGCGGCGATCTGACGGTCCCCCACCGCCCGGGCCAGCAAAAACGCGGTCTGCGCCCCTGTTGGGGCCACCCGAACCCAGCGTTTGCCTTCGCCCAGATCGGTATCTTCCAGCAGGTCAAAGCCCATTTGGCCTGTGTAAAAGGCAATACCGGCATCATAATCGGGCACGAGCAGCGACACGAGGGCCAGTTGCTGCGCCATTACTCCAACTCGACCAGCAAATCCTTCGCATCGATCTGGCCACCAGCCTGCACATGCACGGCTTTCACCACGGCATCTCGCTCCGCGTGGATCCCGGTTTCCATCTTCATCGCCTCAATCGTCAACAAAAGATCGCCCGCCTTGACCTTCTTGCCCGCAACAGCGGCAACAGTCGCCACCACGCCTGGCATCGGTGCGCCGATATGGTTGGCATTGCCATCCTCGGCCTTGGGGCGCTGCACCTTCTCGGCTGCGGCCAGACGGTTCATCACCCGGATCGTACGGGGCTGGCCGTTAAGTTCAAAGAACACCTTGACCTCACCGTCCTCGTTCATATCGGCCACGGCCTGCATCCGGATTTCCAGCGTCTTGCCGGGGTCGATCTCGGCCACGATTTCTTCGCCCGGCTCCATCCCGTAAAAGAAGGTGCGCGTCGGCAGGGTGCGGACCGGACCGTAGATCTTGTGCCGACCCATGTAGTCGAGGAAGACCTTGGGATACATCAGGTAGCCGTTCAGATCCTCGTCATCGATGTCCATTCCGCCCAATTGCTTGGAGAGATCCGCGCGCGCTGCGTCCAGATCCACGGCGGGCAGGGATTTGCCGGGCCGTTCCGTAATCGGCTTTTCGCCCTTCAAGATCTTCTTTTGAATAGCTTTCGGCCATCCACCGGGCGGCTGACCCAGTGAGCCGCGCATCATCTCAACCACACTGTCAGGGAAAACGACGTCGACATCCGGGTCCTCGACCTGCGCGCGGGTCAGGTTCTGGCTGACCATCATCAGGGCCATGTCGCCGACCACCTTGGACGATGGCGTCACCTTGACGATATCGCCGAACATCTGGTTGACGTCTGCATATGTCTGCGCGACCTCGTGCCAGCGTTCTTCCAGACCCAAGGACCGCGCCTGCGCCTTAAGGTTGGTGAACTGGCCGCCGGGCATTTCGTGCAGGTAAACCTCTGATGCCGGGGCTTGCAGGCCGGATTCAAACGCCGCGTAATGGGCGCGCACCTGTTCGAAATAGTTGCTGATCCCGCGGATGGCGCTGATATCCAGCCCCGTGTCGCGTTCATTGCCGCGCAGGGCCTCAACGATAGACCCCAGGGTCGGCTGTGATGTATTCCCGGACAGCGCATCCATCGCCCCATCCACACAATCGACACCGGCAGCCGATGCGGCCAGCACTGTCGCAATCGCTGCCCCCGACGTATCGTGCGTATGGAAGTGGATCGGCAGATTTGTCTCTTCTTTCAGCGCCTTGACCAATGCCGTTGCAGCGGCCGGTTTCATCAGCCCTGCCATGTCCTTGAGGCCCAGCACATGTGCGCCCGCCGCCTCCAGCTCTTTGGCCATGCCGACATAGTATTTCAGGTCATACTTGGCCCGCGCCGGGTCCATCAGATCGCCGGTATAGCAGATCGTGCCTTCACAGACCTTCTCTGCCTTGATCACCGCGTCCATTGCCACGCGCATGTTGTCGACCCAGTTCAGGCTGTCGAACACGCGGAAGACATCGACGCCGGATTTGGCGGCCTGTGCCACGAAGGCCTGCACCACGTTGTCGGGGTAGTTGGTGTAGCCGACCCCGTTGGAGGCGCGCAGCAGCATCTGGGTCATGATGTTCGGCATGGCCGCCCGGATGTCGCGCAGCCGCTGCCACGGGCATTCCTGCAAGAACCGGTAGGCCACGTCAAACGTGGCTCCGCCCCAACATTCCACGCTGAACAGCTGATGCATCTTGGTGGCATAGGCGGGGGCTGCTTTGATCATATCGATTGAGCGCATCCGCGTCGCCAGCAGTGACTGGTGGCCGTCGCGCATGGTCGTGTCGGTGATCAGAAGCTGTTTCTGGTCGCGCATCCAGTCGGCCACGGCCTCTGGCCCGAACTCATCCAGAATATTGCGTGTGCCGGGGATGACGTCCGTAGTGGGCTTGACCGGCGGTCTTGGCGGTTTCAAATCCGCCGCAGGCCGGGGGCGCCCCGCCGTTTCTGGATGCCCGTTCACGGTGATATCCGCGATATAGGTCAGGATTTTCGTGGCCCGGTCGCGCCGCTTCTGGAAGTCGAACAGCGCGGGCGTCTCGTCAATGAACTTGGTGTGGTATTCGTTGTTGAGGAATGTCGGATGTTTCAGCAGGTTTTCGACAAATGCGATGTTGGTCGAAACACCCCGAATACGGAATTCGCGCAAAGCCCGGTCCATCCGCGCAATCGCCATTTCCGGCGTGGGCGCGCGGGCGGTCACCTTGGTTAGCAGGCTGTCGTAGTAGCGGGTGATGACCGCCCCCGAATAGGCGGTGCCCCCGTCCAGACGAATGCCGGGGCCAGTGGCCGAGCGATACATCTGAATGCGCCCGTAATCCGGGATAAAGTTGTTCTGCGGGTCCTCAGTCGTCACCCGGCATTGCAGGGCGTGACCGTCGAGTTTCACGTCGTACTGGCTGGCGCATCCTGTTGCTTCGACCAGTGACTTGCCTTCGGCGATCAGGATTTGTGCGCGCACGATGTCGATGCCTGTGACCTCTTCGGTGACGGTGTGTTCGACCTGCACGCGGGGGTTCACCTCGATAAAGTAGAACTCGCCTGAATCCATATCCATCAGGAATTCGACCGTGCCTGCGCATTCGTAATTCACATGGGCGCAGATTTTCTTGCCCAGATTGCAAAGCTGTTCGCGCTGGGTGCCAGAGAGATACGGGGCGGGGGCGCGTTCGACGACCTTTTGATTGCGGCGCTGCACCGAACAATCCCGTTCCCAGAGGTGATAGATCTGGCCGTGGCTGTCGCCCAAAATCTGCACCTCGACATGGCGGGCGCGCATGATCATCTTTTCCAGATAGCCTTCGCCATTGCCGAAGGCGGCTTCTGCCTCGCGGCGCCCCTCCAGCACTTTTTCTTCCAGTTCATCCTCGGACATGATCGGGCGCATGCCCCGGCCACCACCACCCCAAGAGGCCTTCAGCATCAGAGGGTAGCCGACCTCTTTGGCCTGCTTCTTGATCAGCGCCATATCCTCGCCCAGCACATCCGTCGCCGGGATGACGGGCACGCCTGCCTCAATCGCGACCTGTCGGGCGCTGGCCTTGTCGCCCAAGGCACGCATGGTTTCCGCCTTGGGACCAATGAACGTAATCCCGTTGGCCGCACAGGCATCGACAAAATCAGGGTTTTCGGACAGCAGGCCATAGCCGGGATGGATCGCATCCGCGCCCGACATCTTGGCCACGCGAATGATTTCTTCAATGCTCAGGTAAGCAGCCACCGGCCCCATGCCTTCACCGATGCGATACGCCTCATCCGCCTTGAACCGGTGCAGGCCCAGTTTGTCCTCTTCTGCAAAGACAGCGACCGTCTTTTTGCCCATCTCATTTGCGGCACGCATGATGCGGATCGCGATCTCGCCCCGGTTGGCAATCAGGATTTTCTTAAACTCGGCCATCGTTAGTCCCCTTCGCAGTTGCAGCATTCCTACGGAGTTTCGGCCATCACGTAAACTGGTAGTAGTGGGTATATAGCAGCAGGCGCGGAACGATTGCCTATGCGACGGGTTGGTCACCGAACAGAAATCGGAGACTGACATGACACGTTTCAAAGGCAAACGCATTCTTATCACGGGCGGAACAAGCGGCATCGGCCTGGCCACGGCCAAGCGCATTGTTGAGGAAGGCGGCGAGGTTGCCGTGACCGGTGTGACCCAGGACCATCTGGACGAGGCCGGGCGCAGCCTGCCATCGGGCAGTCTGGTGTTGCGCAATGATGCGTCTGATCCGGAAGCGGCCAAGGAACTGGCGTCGAAGATCAAGGAGCAGATGGGCCAGATTGACGGCGCCTATCTGAATGCCGGATACGGTAAGAACATGGCGACCGAGGATGTGGATGCCGACGGGTTCGATGCCATGATGAATGTGAATGTGCGCGGCGCCGCGTTGCAGATGGCCGCGCTGAAGCCGCTGATCAAGGATGGTGGTGCTGTGCTGCTGACATCCTCAGTCGCGCCGTATCTGGGCGGGGCCAAGGGGGCGATTTATGCGGCGACAAAGGCGTCGTGCCTGGCGATGGCGCGCAGCTGGTCCAAGGATCTGGCACCCCGCAATATCCGCGTCAACGCCGTTGCCCCCGGCCCGATTGAGACGAATTTCTTTGATGCGCTGGGCAAGGGTGGCGATGACGCTGAAGAGATGAAAAAGCAGATCGCAGAGGCCGTCCCGCTGGGCCGTATGGGCAAGCCGGAGGAGGTGGCGGCGGTCACCTGTTTCCTTCTGTCGGACGATGCGGCCTATGTCACCGGGTCGGAATACATGGTCGATGGCGGTATGACATTGCGCTAGTAGCGCAGGCAACCCGGCAGATCGGCCAGCCTGCGCGCCCCGATCTGCCCCATATTGCTGATCATGTCCTGCCGCAGGATGTCGAACACATGGGCGGGGCCCGCTTCGCCCAATGCGGCCAGACCATAATGAAACGCACGCCCCAGCATGACGAAATCCGCGCCACATGCGATGGCGCGCAGTACGTCCAGCCCGCCTTCGATCCCGCTGTCGAAGATCACCGGCAGGGATGTGGCCGCCCGGATCGCTGGCAGGATTTCGATGGTCGCGGGCCCGCCATCGAATTGCCGCCCGGCATGGTTGCTGACCCAGATCGCATCGGCGCCTTCATCGGTCAGGCGGGCGGCATCATCGGCCCGCCCCACACCCTTGACGATCAGCGGACCGTCCCAGGCATCGCGCAGCGCCTTGAAGTAGTCCCAATCGGGCGAGGTGCGCAGCAGATACCCGATATGCTGGGTCGAGGGCAGGGCGGTCTTGATATCGGAATACCCATCCATCAGTTTTATGCGCGGCATCCCGGTTTTGCGGATCCCGTTGAGCCAGGCCGGGCAGCGGGCCGCCTGCAGCGCCAGACGCGGTGTCAGTTTCGGCGGATTGGTCAGCCCGCCGCGTGTCTGGCGTTCGCGCCGGGATGCGACGGGGACGTCCACAGTCAGCACCAGCGTGGTGAAACCCGATGCCTTGGCCCGTTTGAGGATATCGTCGCGAATGCCGGGGTCGCGAGGCGGATAAAGCTGAAACCAGCCGTGATCGCCTGCGTGTGGCCCCACATCCTCGGGCAGTTGGGTCGCCACCGTGGAAAGGGTGAAGGGCAGGTTTTCGCGGGCGGCGGCGCGCGCCAGCATCTGTTCAGCCCCCGGCCAGATCAGCCCGGACATGCCCACCGGGGCGATACCCACGGGCAAGGGGTGGGTGTGGCCCAGCAGCGTGATGCTGAGGTCAGGGTCAAATTCCCCGTGCAGGATCGACGGGTTCAGCAGCACCTGATCCAGTGCGGTGCGGTTGCGCCTTTGCGTTGCCTCAACACCTGTGGCGCTGTCGAGATATTCCCAGACGAATTGCGGAATACGCCGCCTTGCGCGGGTTTTCAGATCGGAAATGGCAGGGTAGTGGCTGTGGCGTGTCATGGGCGCACGCTATGGCGACTGATGCGACAGAGGCAAGGTCAGGTTGCCTCCGGCGGGGATATTTACGGCCTTATGTATCAAGCGCACCAAGCGCAGAAAAAATATCTAAGGGTATTTGAATGCTAAATTTTATGTCCTACAACCGTGCGATGAGTGAAGCACCAGCAGTCTTGCGTCTACGCATTCAAACAGAAGAACCCGTCGAGATTGACGCTTTTGTAGGGGCGTTTACTTCATTGGCAGAAGAGTACCGCCGCGACATAAGGGATAACTACCCCGATGCCGACCCAGAGGCTAGGATTCTTGTAAAAGAAGTTCGCAAGAAATGCATTGAAGCTGATTTGATCCCGTTTGTGACGGCAGTAGCCCCATTCGTGGCCCATATGGATCAGGTTATTATTGTCGAGCAATTCGTCAGGACTTGGGGGCAGCGGATTACATCTCTTGTCAGTGGCGACTTGGGCGATTGGTCTCCAAAAAAAAGCGAACTGAAGACATTAGTTGATGCGACAGAGGCTATTGCTAGAGACCCAAATGCAAAATCCACCCTTGAGGCGGTTACCTTTGAAGACGGAAAGAGCCAAATTCGGGCGTCTTTTCAATTCTCCACCAGAGAAGCTAAAGACGCTCAGATAACCATAGATGGAGTCTATAAAACGCTTGAGAAGACGACCGGGGCCGACCACGAAAGGGTCTTGATGCTATTCACAAGATCTGACGTAGGAAAGGCAACAGTCGGCAAGCGATCAGGCGAGAGAGTGTTTATCGAGGAAGTACATGGAAAATCGCTAGCACTTATGTACGCTTCGGAGCTGGCCGAAGAACGAATAAAACATGAAATTCGTGAAGCAGAGGACAACATATACAAAAAGGGCTTTGTGGTTGATGTGAATGTGAGAATGGTAGGGGGAAAGCCCTCAGTGTATGCGGTGACTCACTTGCACGAAATCATTGACCTGCCAGACGAAGACGAACTGCACTAGAGGCGTAATTCACCAACACGAATAGCGTTGAGCGATTGCATCAAGAACGCCGCGCTAAACCTGCCACGCGACATTTTATTGCGCACATTCGGTTCGTTACCCCAAATCAATTCAGTTAGCTGGGCGCAGATGAAGCCTTGTCTTTTTGATTTAGCCTTCAAAGTATTAGCTTCGGTCACTTCACCCTGCTGGTACGGCGCTAGAGGTGCGTTGTTGATCGTCTTGTCCTGCGTTGGGTGATTGACGACTCACAACAGGCCGAATGCAGCTAGATTGTTGGTGCTTTTGTTACATACCGCCCGATATTTATGCTTAGAAGAAGGGTTGGAACATTAGTAGAACAAGGGCTTTTCCTGCACGGCGATTCAGTTTACCTTGGGCAGATGAGCAGTTTTTCCGAAGAAGATGCGTTCGAAGCCGCCGTTCCGCTGAGCCAGCGGGCGATGGCGCGGCCTGCGATGCCCTATCTGGACGGGCTGAACCCGGCGCAGCGCGAGGCGGTCGAGACCCTGCAAGGGCCGGTTCTGATGCTGGCCGGGGCGGGGACGGGCAAGACCAAGGCGCTGACCAGCCGCATCGCGCATCTGTTGGCGACGGGCACGGCACGCCCGCACGAGATCCTTGCCGTGACGTTCACTAACAAGGCTGCGCGCGAGATGAAGCTGCGGATCGGTAGCCATATGGGTGAGGCGGTCGAGGGGATGCCGTGGCTGGGCACGTTCCATTCGATCAGTGCCAAGCTGCTGCGGCGGCATGCGGAGTTGGCGGACTTGAAATCGAATTTCACCATCCTCGATACCGATGACCAGATCAGGCTGATGAAGCAGTTGATCGTGGCGGCCGGGATTGATGAGAAGCGTTGGCCTGCGCGCATGCTGTCGGGGATTATTGACGGCTGGAAGAACAAGGCGCTGACCCCTGACAGGGTGCCGGTCGCGGATGCCGGTGCGTTTGATCATAAAGGGGTGGAGCTTTACGCCGCTTATCAGCGCCGGTTGCTGGACCTCAATGCTGTCGATTTTGGTGACATTCTGCTGCATATGGTCACGATCTTTCAGAAACATGACGATGTGCTGCAGCAATATCAGCGCTGGTTCCGCTATATCCTTGTGGACGAATATCAGGATACCAACGTGGCCCAATATTTGTGGCTGCGTCTGCTCGCGGGTGGTCACAAGAATATCTGTTGTGTCGGCGATGATGATCAGTCGATCTATGGCTGGCGCGGCGCCGAGGTGGGCAATATCCTGCGGTTCGAGAAGGATTTTCCGGGTGCCCATGTGGTGCGGCTGGAGGAGAATTACCGGTCGACCCCGCATATTCTGGCTGCGGCCTCTGGCGTGATTTCGGCCAATAAGGGCCGGTTGGGCAAGACGCTGTTCACCTCCCGGACCGATGGCGAAAAGGTCCGTCTGATCGGCCATTGGGATGGCGAGGAAGAGGCGCGCTGGATCGGGGAAGAGATCGAGGCGATGCAGCGCGGCACGCGGGGCTTGGAGCCGATTGGGCTGGAGAAGATGGCGATCCTTGTCCGCGCCTCGCATCAGATGCGCGCGTTCGAGGATCGGTTTCTGACCATCGGTCTGCCCTACCGCGTCATCGGCGGCCCGCGGTTTTATGAACGCATGGAGGTGCGGGATGCGATGGCCTATTTCCGGCTGGCGGTCAGCCCGGAGGATGATCTGGCGTTTGAACGCATCGTGAATACCCCCAAACGCGGTCTGGGTGACAAGGCGGTCCAGACGATCCAGCGCGCGGCGCGGACCAATGGCGTGTCGCTGGTAGAGGGCGCGCGGCTGGTCTGTCAGGGCAAGCTGCTGGGTGGCAAGGGCTTGAAAGAGCTGACTGTTCTGGTGGCCGCGATTGACCGTTGGGCCGGGCAGGTCCGGGCCGAGGCGGATACCCATATTGAACTGGCCGAAATGATTTTGGACGAAAGCGGCTATACCGGGTTCTGGCAGAACGACAAGACGCCGGAAGCGCCGGGGCGGCTGGAAAACCTCAAGGAACTGGTCAAGGCGCTGGAGAATTTCGAGAACCTGCAAGGGTTTCTGGAACATGTCAGCCTGATCATGGACAATGATACCGAAGAGGCGGGCGAGAAGGTCTCTATCATGACTTTGCACGCGGCCAAGGGGCTGGAGTTTCCCGCCGTGTTTCTGCCGGGCTGGGAGGACGGGCTGTTTCCGTCGCAGCGGTCGATGGATGAAAGCGGGCTGAAAGGGTTGGAGGAGGAACGCAGGCTGGCCTATGTCGGCATCACGCGGGCCGAGGAGATTTGCACGATTTCCTTTGCCGCCAACCGACGGGTCTATGGCCAGTGGCAATCGCAGATGCCATCGCGTTTCATTGATGAATTGCCCCCGGATCATGTGGAGGTGCTGACGCCGCCGGGTCTTTATGGCGGCGGCTATGGCGCGGTGGGTATGGCTGCAGGCGCGTCGCCTGCGATTGCCGGGGCGGCGATGTCGGATCTGCATCAGAAGGCGCATGAGGCGAATGTTTACAATTCGCCCGGCTGGCGGCGGTTGCAGGCGCGCAGCGGCCAGCGCGGCATGTCGATGCCGTCAGAGGCGCGCAACATGACGATTGATCTGGACGCGGTCAGCGCCTTTACCGAAGGCGACCGGGTGTTCCACCAGAAATTCGGCTATGGCGAGGTGATGGGGATCGAAGGCGATAAGCTGGTGATCGAGTTTGATAAGGCCGGGTCGAAACATGTGGTGGCTAAATTTGTGGTCAGCGCCGAACAGGCGGATGACGTGCCGTTCTAGCCGGGCTAGTGCATAAGCATGGGCCAGAGTGATCCGACCAGCAGCACCGCCATTGTCATGTTGAACACCCGCAACCGTCGCGCTGTGCCCAGCCAGCGCCGTACCTGTACCCCCATCCAGGCCCAGACTGTCACGGAGGGCAGGTTGGTCGCTGAAAACACCACGGCCACCAGCAGCGAACCTGCCAAAATCCCGCGATCCTGCGGCGCATAGGCGCTGATCGCGGTGATGGCCATGAACCAGGCCTTGGGGTTGACCCATTGAAAGGCCGCGGCCTGCAGGAAGGTGAAGGGTTTGCCTTCGACCTTTTTTGCCTCCGGCGGGACGGCGTTCGCGATTTTCCAGGCCAGCCAGATCATATAGGTGGCGCTGAGCACCTTCAACACGGTGTTCAGGACCGGATACGTTTCGAACATGCGCAGCAGGACGACGCCCACCATCACCACCATGAATGCATGCCCCAGCGAAATGCCCAGCATATGCGGGACCGTCCGGCGCAGCCCGTAATTGGCACCCGACGCCATCAGCATCAGGTTATTGGGCCCCGGGGTGATGGAACTGGCAAAGGCAAAACCGATAAGGGCGATCAGGATTTCGTAACTCATGGCGCAACGATAGAGCGTATGATGCGCAATGAAATTGCCAAGTTGTGCGTGAATGGCTTAAACTCGCAACTGATGACGAAGATTGATCAGATAAACGACGCGATATTGCATGAATTGTCCCGCGATGGCCGGATCAGCAACCTGACGCTGGCTGACAAGGTGGGCCTGTCGCCATCCGCCTGCCTGCGCCGCGTGCAGGAGCTGGAGCGGAGCGGGGTGATCAAAGGCTATCGCGTCCGGCTGGACCCTGCCCAAACGGGCCGCGCCTATGTGGTTTATGTGGCGGTGGGATTGTCGGAACACACCAAGGCCGCGCAGGAAGGGTTCGAACAGGCGATGCGCCGGGCTGAAGAGGTGACGGAATGTCACAATGTGGCAGGCGCGTTTGAATATATCCTGCGGGTGGAGGTGGCCGACCTGCCTGCCTACAAGGCGTTTCATACGGACACGCTGGGCACGGTGCCGCATGTGCGGTCGATCACCAGCTATATGGTGATGGGATCGCCAAAGGATGTGCGGGCCTAGATATCGTTGCGCGGAATCCGCAACACCTGTCCGGCAAAGATCAGATTTGGATCTGTTACAACATGCTGATTTGCTTGAAGGATCGGTTGAAAATCCGGATTGCCATATTGTGATTGCGCGATGCTGGTCAGGGTATCGCCAGATTGTACTGTATAAGGCTGCCAGCCGCGGTAACCGGGCAGGATCAGGGGCCCGAAAAGGACCGGGATCAGTACCGACGGCCCGTCAAGAGTGGCGCCGTCGTCAATCAGAGACACAAACACTCTCGTCAGCTTGAAAGCATTTTCGTTGGGGATGGTGATCGACCCCTGAAACTGCCGCAATCCCAATGCGCCAACAGTCAGGCTACCGGAGTATTCGTCGTGACCCTCTGTCACGCGCACACTTAGCGATCCTTCGAATGCCGTAGCATTTCCGGCAATCAGGATTTCGGAGCCGACGAGGTCAAAAGGGCGGGGTTGTTGGATATCGAGCGTCAAAGACATGGCAAATGGTCCTTTTTTGAAATCGTTGTTGGTAAGGAATGCCTAAATATTACAATAAATTGGTCGCGTGGGGTAGAGCTGACCCTGCAAAACCGGCGGATGACGCGATGAAGGAATGACACTGCATGCCACCAGTCACTTTTGGCCCATCGCGATTTGATCGGGGTTACTTCATCGCTTGTTCGCTCGCTTTACTTGCAGGTGGCGTTCTTTTGTTGGGCCATTACTCTGCCGCAAACGCCGAACAGGAACCATCGCTCTTGCCGAACTACCTTTTTGCAGCGCTTCTTTTTGTGGGTGCGTTCGTGATCTGGAAGCGCTCCCCGATTGGGCGATCCTGGATCGTGATTGATGCGGACGGTGTGACGCTGGAGTGCACGCATGGCGAGCCTCTTCAGGACAGACGAACGTGCCGCTGGTCGCAGATTGAAGAGTTTACGGTCGAGATAACCGGTGATGACGTTGCCGATGACGTTTTAAGTGTCTTGCTGCAAAATGGCGAACGGCTGGCTGTGCCGCTGCAGACATTCGCCGGATCATGGAAAAAGGTCATGATTGCAATTGATACCCGGGCCGAGGTCTTGGGATACGAATTGGTTCACAGTAATCCATCCAGCCCATCTAGGCGTCGCCATATCTGGACGCTGATTAAACGAGCTTAAGCCATAAAAAAACGGCCATGCCCGGGAGGAGGTGGGCATGACCGTTCTTATTATCAGCGCCCGCCTGCTCTGGGAGGAGAAGAGCGGGGCGCTTCCTCGCTTGGCGTCGCTCGGGAGGAGGTGAGCGCAGCTAGCGGTATGATCGGTTCCAACCCGGGAGGAGGTGGGCGGTTCCGAAACTGGTGTCATAAAGTGGCGGTACCCGGGAGGAGGTGGATACCGCCACCTTATTGATGACCCATTGCTCAGGGAGGAGGAAAGAGCGCAGGGTCGTTCAGATCTGCCTAAAGGGAGGAGGCGGCAGACCCGATCCGTGAATTCATTTGCCGTAAGCGGCTTCCAGGGCGATACCCTTGATCATCGACCGGCTCAGACCCAAATCGTTCAAGTCACGGTCAGAAAGCTCGCTTAGTTCGTTCAGCGTCGTGCGATATGTTTTGCGCTTTGCCGCCTTTTCTGCCAGCTCTGCCCGGAACGCTCCAAAGCGTTGGGCAAGCGAGAAACCTGCAAAGCCTGTGTCTGTGTTATATGTCATCTGCTCATCTCATCTCAATCATGGGCCGGTGTTCCGCCCTCTTGCCACCAACATGTAGGATAATGCTGCAGTTGCACAATAGCTCTTTGGTCAACGCTGCTATGCAGAAAATGCATAAGCATTGCTGACCTAACGTCATCAATCTGTCGCATTTCTGTGCGGTGGTCGGCGAACACTTGCGCTTTGCCCAAAAGGTGCCAGATGTTGGGTGAAATTTGGTCTTTTTTGAAAAAGAGGTTTGCCCATGCCCGTCACCCGCGATGAAATTTTAGGCGCGCTGTCGCGACTCACATTGCCGGGCGGGGATGATCTGGTCTCGCGCGACATGGTGCGGGCGCTGAATATTGACGGCGTAACGGTCCGTTTCGTGATCGAAGCTGCCGATCCGGGTGAAGCGGCCAAGATGGAAGGGATACGTCGCGCCGCCGAACAGCTGGTCAGCAGTCTGCCGGGTGTCGATAGCGCCTCCGTCGTGCTGACTGCCCATGGGCCTGCTCCGAAAGCGCCTGAACCTCCGTCGTTGAAGATCGGGCGCCATCCGACGCCACAGGCCGGACCCGCCAAAGTCTCCGGCGTGGATCGCATCCTTGCCATTGGGTCCGGCAAAGGGGGTGTCGGCAAATCAACAGTGTCATCCAACCTGGCCGTGGCGCTGGCCCGCGAAGGGCGGCGCGTTGGCCTGCTTGATGCAGATATCTACGGCCCCAGCCAGCCGCGCATGATGGGTGTGAACAAACGCCCCGGTAGCCCGGACGGCAAAATCATCATTCCATTGCAGGCCCATGGTGTGACGGTGATGTCCATCGGCTTCATGGTGGACCCGGACAAGGCGGTCGTCTGGCGCGGCCCAATGCTTATGGGTGCGCTGCAACAGATGCTGGGGCAGGTCCAATGGGGCGAACTGGACGTGCTGATCGTCGATCTGCCCCCCGGCACTGGTGATGTGCAACTGACGCTGTGCCAGAAAACCCAGCTGACGGGGGCCATCGTGGTGAGCACCCCGCAGGATGTGGCGCTGATCGACGCGCGCAAGGCGCTGGACATGTTCAACAACCTCAATACACCCGTTCTTGGTCTAATCGAAAACATGTCGACCTTCCATTGCCCCAATTGCGGGCACGAGGCACATATCTTCGGCCATGGCGGTGTGGCGGCAGAGGCCGAACGAATCGGCGTCCCACTGCTGGGCACGCTGCCCATCGACCTTGAGACCCGCCTTGCCGGGGATGGCGGCACACCCATCGCGGCGGGCGACAGTCCGATGGCGGATGCCTATCGCCAACTGGCCAAACGGTTCATCGCAGGCGGCATGGCGTGATCATCCGGCGGGCAGAGGCGGCGGATTACGATGCCATCTGGCCGCTACTGCGCGATGTGTTTCGGGCGGGGGACACATATGCCGTTGATCCGCATATCAGCAAAGACGACGCGCGCGCCTATTGGATGGCCCAACCCGCCGCCACCTATGTTGCCGAAGGTCAGGAAGGAATTCTTGGCACATACTATATCAAGACAAACCAACCCGGCGGCGGCGCGCATATCTGCAATTGCGGATACATTGTCGCGCCCATGGCACGCGGGCAGGGGCTGGCGGCACAAATGTGCGAACACAGCCAGACCGAAGCGCGAGCGCTGGGCTACAAGGCGATGCAGTTCAACTTTGTGCTGGCCAGCAACGCCGGCGCGGTCAAGCTCTGGCATCGGCTTGGGTTTGAAACCATCGGCACAATTCCCGATGCATTTGACCATCCGCAACAGGGCATGGTCGCGGCCCATGTGATGTACAAGCGAGTTTAAGCCGGGGCTGTCGAACGATCGGCGGACCTGCTGGCTGCGACGACTAATCTCTTTCGCGCGTGCCAAACCAAAAGACTTTCAACGCATCAAGCCACCGATATTCACCCTAATCGCCGTCTTGAAACTTGGCCTTTTGCTGCGAACTTGCAACTTAGCGCTTGAATGCGTTGGCAGTGCTCCGGTTGCTGTGGTGTGGTCTAGCCGCTCCTGCGCCCACTGGTCCGCATGGGAAGATATCGCTTTGGCGATCTCATCCAGCGAATGCTTGCGCGATATGCGGCCCGCACAGACGATCTGGCGCTTGTCAGCCAAGCCTGGCGCAAAGCATTGGGCTGGTACTTGCCGTTGGGCCACGACGGTCTCCACCTCTGCATTCCGCATCTCTGGATGCTGCGGAATGACGGTGAAGTCGACGTCAACGTATTTTTGCTGGGAACAGGTCATACAGTACTGTGCGCAGACAATAGTTAACTCCAGGTCAACAGTGGCCCGACACTGATGGGCCGTAGGTTGGGAATTCATGGAATCAGTGTGATATTCGAATCACATTCGTATGTTCTATCTGCTTGATTGCTCGTAATTCTACATGAGATGCGCCATTCTTCGGCGAAACACGCAGTTTATTTTGCAAAAAGGGAATCTTTTTTGGGATTTTTGTGAACCCGCTAAATTGCACTACATATTGTGTATAAAAAAATAGCTTACGCTACAAATGTACATCTGCTGACCAATTTCACCCTATATCTTGTTTTCCACCCACCCTAAAAACACCATGTAGTACCATGAATTCCCAAAAAGTTGTTGATCGGTGAGCCAAGCGGTGCCACAACAGTGTCACGGTAAGGACGACCAAGACTTTAAACGGGGCGACAAGAACCCCACCGGCAAAGCCAGGTTTCATACAGGCTACGCCCTTACCGAAACAAGATCCGGCGCGTGAGCGAGCAGACATCCCCCCAGGTGGCACGCGCAGTCGGACTTCCCAGCAAATGGGACGAGGGCGGCGGGTTGATCAGTGGCAGCAGATCAACCCGCCGTTTTCACATCTAACGACAATTTCCGGGGGCAAGTGAGGGACCGAGGGACAGTGGTTCTGAGTTTTACAGGCGAACACACCCAAAAGGTGGACGGTAAGGGGCGCATGTCGATCCCTGCCGATTTTCGTCGTGTGCTCGAAGCTGGCGACCCTGAATGGACCACGGGCCTTTCCCCGCGCATGTACCTGCTTTACGGCGATCATCTGAAAAATCAGCTGCACGGTTATACCGTCAACGAATTCAATAAGGTGGTTGATCAGATCAACGCGCTGCCTCGCGGCTCTGCCAATAAGAAAAAACTGTCCCGTTTGATCATTGGCCAATCGATCCGCCTTGACGTTGATAAAGATGGGCGCACCGTAATGCCCATCAAGCAGCGTCAAAAACTGGGGCTGACCGATGGGGAACTGACCTTCAGTGGCCTTGGCGATCATTTTGAGATCTGGAAGGCTGAAACCTTCAGCGCGGAGGTGTCTGAGGACCTTACGGGCTGGCTGGATGAACAGGAGGATGGCTTTGATCCGCTCATCCTGTTGGACGAGTAGCGATCATGTCAGCTGCCGCTTCGACCTCACCCCATATCCCCGTTCTGATCCGACCGCTCATCGCAGCGGTTTCGCCTGTTTCAGGGGTCTGGCTTGACGGGACCTTCGGCAACGGGGGTTATACCCGTGCACTTTTGGCTGCTGGGGCGGACAAGGTGATCGGGGTAGACCGCGATCCGCTGGCCTTTGAAATGGCCGCCGACTGGATCGGTGATTATGGCGACCGGATTGAAACGGTTGCAGGCGTTTTTTCCAAACTTGATGAATACGGCGCTGATCTAGACGGCGTCGTCCTCGATCTTGGCGTCAGCTCCATGCAACTCGACATCGCTGAACGTGGCTTTTCCTTCATGCGCGACGGGCCGCTTGATATGCGGATGTCGCAAGAGGGACCCTCCGCTGCCGACCTCTGTAACGAAGCGGATGAGGCGGAACTTGCTGATATTATATACCTATATGGCGAAGAACGCGCCTCGCGCCGCATCGCCAAAGCCATCGTGGCCGCTCGCCCGCTTTCGACGACCTTGCAGCTCACCAAGGTCGTCGAAGGTTGCTTGCCCCGTGCCAAACCCGGCCAGTCACACCCGGCGACCCGCACATTCCAGGCGCTACGCATCGCGGTAAACAACGAATATGGCGAACTGGCCGAGGGGCTGATGGCTGCCGAAAGGGCGTTGAAGCCGGGCGGAAAACTGGCCGTCGTGACCTTCCATTCGGTCGAGGATCGGATGGTCAAACGTTTCTTTCAGGCGCGGTCGGGCAACACAGCCAACGCCAACCGCTACTCGCCGGAGACAGCGCAGGTCACGCCAGCCTGGCGTATCGAAAAGCGCAAGGCAATCGGCCCCGACGCACAAGAGCTGGCCGAAAACCCGCGCTCCCGCTCTGCCAAACTGCGCGTTGCAATTCGCACCGACGCACCAGCCGAAGATATCGACCCGGCAGCATTGGGCATGCCGATGAAAAAGAAGAAGGGGGGCAGGTAAATGCGTGGTTTGTTTTATGTTTTCGCCGCCTTGGCCGTGATGGGGCTTGCGTTCTGGGCCTATCAGGAAAACTACAAGACGCAGGCGGCCATTAAGGAAGTGCGCCAATTGCACGCACAAATTGGCGCAGCACATGAACGGCTTGGCATGCTGCGCGCCGAATGGGCCTATCTCAACCGGCCTGACCGGCTGGCCGACCTTGCAGATCTGAATTTCGACCGGCTGGGCCTTTTGCCGCTGATGCCCGACGCGTTCGGCGCGGTTGATCAGATCATCTACCCGATCCCGCCGATCAGCCCGATCATCAACCCCATCGAACTCTCCGCCGACGATCTGGCGACGATGGAGAATGACCTATGACCCGCACACCGCTCCGCCCGCTTGCCCGCATCCTCAAGGCCCGCGCAAAGGGTGAGGATCCCGATGCGATCGAGGCCGAAAACCGGCGCAAACGGCACGAGGCGATGGCCGACAAACAGCGCCAGCGCGCCGAAGGGCGGTTGCTGGTGCTGGGCCTTGCGTTCTTCTGCGCTTTTGGCGTGATCGGGATGCGCATGGGTGCGCTTGCATCGTCGATCCCGGAAGAACCACGCGCAAGCGCGGTGGGAAACCCCATTATTGGTCAACGCTCTGATGTTATTGACAGAAACGGACGTATCCTCGCCACGAACCTGGCCACCCACTCTCTCTATGCCCATCCGCGCGACATGATCAATCCCGAACATGCGGCGCGCGAATTGGTGAAAATCTTTCCCGAACTGGACGAAGCCAAACTGCTGAAGGACTTCACGGGCGACCGGCGTTTCCTGTGGATCAGGCGTCAGATCAGCCCTGAACAGATGCAAGCGGTCCATGATATCGGCTCGCCCGGCCTGCTGTTCGGCCCGCGCGAGATGCGGCTTTACCCCAACGGTCCGATTGCGGCCCACATCCTGGGCGGCGCAAGTTACGGACGCGAAGGTGTGGCCAGCGCCGAGGTGATTGGCGTAGCCGGCGTTGAACGCCAATTCGACGCGTATCTGCGCGACCCTGCCAACGAAGGGGCACCCCTGCAACTCTCTCTTGACCTGACGGTGCAGGCCGCCGCTGAACAGGTGCTGGCTGGCGGCATGTCGATCATGAATGCCAAGGGTGCAGCCTCTGTCCTGATGGATATCCACACGGGCGAGATCATTTCGATGGTCTCACTACCCGATTTTGACCCCAACAACCGACCCCACGTGCTGACGGAAGGGGACCAATCCGACAGCCCGCTCTTCAACCGGGCGGTGCAGGGGGTCTATGAACTCGGCTCTGCGTTCAAGATCTTCACCGTTGCGCAGGCGATGGAACTGGGCCTTGTGAACCCCAACACCATGATCGATACGCAAGGGCCGCTGACATGGGGGCGTTTCCGCATCCGCGATTTCAAGGATTACGGGCCGGAACTGAGTGTGACCGACGTTATCGTGGAATCCTCCAACATCGGCACGGCACGGATCGCCATGCAGATCGGGGCACAGCGGCAGCGGGATTTTCTTGGTTCCCTCGGCTTCCTGAAAGCCACACCGGTTGAGATGGTTGAGGCCCCAACAGGTGCGCCACTGCTGCCACGCAACTGGTCTGAAATCTCAACCATGACAATCTCTTACGGGCATGGGCTGTCCACGTCGCCGCTGCATCTGGCGACCGGTTATGCCTCACTTTTGAATGGCGGGACCGAAGTCATGCCCACGCTTTTGCGGCGCGAAAACGTCGAACCCGGACCCCGCATCGTGAGCGAGGCCGTCAGCCGCCGGTCCGCCGATATGCTGCGCCAGGTCGTCACCCGCGGCACCGCGTCATTCGGTGAAGTGCCGGGGTATGAGGTCGGCGGCAAAACCGGCACCGCTGACAAGCCCCGCACGCGCGGCGGCGGCTATTACGATGACAAGGTCATCTCGACCTTTGCGTCCATTTTCCCGGCCAACGACCCTCAATATGTGCTGATCGTCACACTGGATGAACCGTCCGAAAATTCCGGCGACGAACCACGCCGCACCGCCGGGTGGACCGCCGTGCCGGTCGCCGGTGAAATGATCCGGCGCGTCGCGCCACTTCTGGGGCTCAGGCCGCAAGTGGACTCCCCGCAATCCGTCGGTGTAACACTCACCTCAAACTGAGGGGCAAGCGATGAAATCACTGGCGGAACTGGGGCTGACAGCACAAGGCGGGGCAGAGGTGCAGATCACCGGCCTTGCCGTGGACAGCCGCGAGGTCAAGCCGGGTTTCCTGTTCGCCGCGTTGCCGGGTGCGCAGGTCCATGGTGGCGAATTCATCCAATACGCGCTGCGGATGCAGGCGGCCGCGATCCTGACGGACGCAAAAGGCGCCGCAATTGCAGCGACAGAGCTTGGCCAATCCAACGCCGCCCTCATCATCGCCGAGGACCCGCGCCAGACGCTTGCCCAGACCGCATCGCTCTGGTTTGGGCCGCACCCGGCAACGGTGGTCGCGATCACCGGGACCAATGGCAAAACCTCAGTTTCGACCTTCTGCCGCCAGATATGGGAGGAGATGGAGATCGCGGGCGTCAACCTTGGCACGACCGGGGTCGAAGGGGCCTGGACCCACCCGCTGAAACACACCACGCCCGAACCCGTTACGCTGCACCGTGTCCTGGCTGAAGCCCGCCAAAACGGTATCACCCATGTCGCGATGGAGGCATCATCCCACGGTCTGGATCAACGCCGCCTTGACGGCGTTATGTTGGCGGCAGCCGCGTTTTCGAACTTCAGCCAGGATCACCTCGACTACCACAAGACATTCGCGGCCTATTTCGACGCCAAAATGGGCCTGTTCAAACGGGTTTTGTCCGAAGACGGGGTCGCCGTCGTCAACCTTGATGATCCCAAGGGTCCCGAAGTCGCCGATATCTGCACCGCGCGCGGGCAAGAGGTGATCACTGTCGGCCATTACAAGGACGCGCGCCTGCGGCTGAACGCCCAGCGTTTCGATGCGACAGGGCAGGACCTGCTTTTCACATGGCAAGGCAAGTCGCATCAGGCGCGCCTTAACCTTATCGGCGGGTTTCAGGCGGAAAATGTCCTGCTTGCCGCCGGGCTTGTTATCGCCGCAGGGGCCGACCCGGATGAGGTGTTCGACACACTGCCGCATCTGACGACCGTCCGCGGCCGCATGGAGCTTGCCGCGACCCGCCAGAACGGGGCGGCAGTGTTTGTGGATTATTCACACACGCCCGCCTCGGTCGAAACCGCGCTCAAGGCGATGCGCCCGCATGTGATGGGACGCATTATCTGCATCGTCGGCGCAGGTGGTGACCGTGACACTGGCAAACGCCCGATGATGGGGGCAGCCGCAGCCCAAAACGCCGATATCGTGATTATCACCGACGACAATCCGCGCTCCGAAGACCCGGCGACCATCCGCGCCGCCGTCATGGCTGGTGCAGTCGAAGCAGGTGGCAGCGACAGTATCACCGAAGTCGGCGACCGGGCCGAGGCGATCTTGCGCGGGATTGACCAGCTTGCCCCCGGCGACGCCCTGTTGATCGCAGGCAAGGGCCACGAAACGGGCCAGGTCGTGGGCGACACCGTGCTGCCATTTGATGACGTCGAACAGGCCAGTGTTGCCGTTGCCGCGCTGGAAGGGCGGATATGAGCCTGTGGACCTCTGCCGATGCCGCCGCCGCCACGGGCGGCGAAAGCACAACGGTGTGGAACGCCCAAGGCGTGTCCATCGACACGCGCACGATCAAACCCGGTGATCTGTTTGTGGCGTTGAAAGACGTGCGCGACGGACATGATTTCGTCGCACAGGCGCTTGAAAAAGGGGCTGCCGCCGCCTTGGTCAGCCACCGGCCAGAAGGCGTGCAGGATAACGCGCCGCTGCTCATCGTCCCTGACGTTTTGACAGCCCTTGCCGATCTGGGCCGCGCCGCGCGCACCCGGACCACGGCACGCATCGCGGCCATCACAGGCTCTGTCGGGAAAACCTCGGTCAAGGAAATGCTGCGCACGGTCCTGTCAAAACAAGGCAAATGCCACGCGGCAGAGGCATCATACAACAACCATTGGGGGGTTCCCCTGACGCTGGCGCGCATGCCCGCCGATGCAGACTACGCCGTCATCGAAATCGGGATGAGCAATCCAGGCGAGATCACACCGCTGTCGCAAATGGCCCAGCCACATGTGGCGATGGTCACGACAGTTGCCGCCGCCCATCTGGCATCATTCGACAACCTCGCGGGCATCGCTGTCGAAAAGGCCTGCATTATGGACGGGCTGCTTCCCCGCGGGCTGGCGGTGCTGAACGCGGATATCGAAACCAGCCACATCCTGCAGGATCACGCCGCCGAAATGGGCGCCAAGACGATCCTTTTCGGCGAAAAGGGACGCGACTGGATGGTCGAGGACGTGCGGCTGACGGGCGATGTAACGATCATCAATGCCAGCCACGGCGAACAGCATTACCTGTTCAAACTTTCGGTGCCCGGCAGGCACTTTGCCCTGAACGCGGTGGGTGTTCTTGCCGTGACCCATGCGCTGGGGGCCGACCCTGTTGCCGCCTCGCTTGATATTGCCGGATGGGTGCCACCGGCGGGGCGGGGGACGCGCGAAATCATCGCCACCGATGATGCCAATGACGAAAGCCTTGAACTGCTGGATGATGCATTCAACGCCAATCCCACATCACTTGCGGCATCGCTGGAAGTTCTGGCCGCCTCGAAACCCACCAACAACGTGGGCCGGATCGTCAAAGGGCGCAAAATCGCGATCCTGGGTGATATGCTGGAACTTGGCGATGATGAAGTCGCCATGCACCGCGACATGGCCGGCAACGTGCATCTGCAACAGGCGGATCTGATCCATTGCGCAGGGCCGCTCATGCACCATCTCTGGCAGGCCTTACCCGAAGCAAAGCGGGGCAAATGGGCAGAGACCGCGCAGGAGCTTGTCAGCCAGACACCACGGCTGGTGGATGCGGGCGACGTGGTGCTGGTCAAAGGGTCCAAAGGCAGCAAGGTCAGTCTGATCGTTGACGCCATCCGCAAACTGGGGCATCGGCGCCCCCAAGAAGACTAAAAGGTACACCCATGCTCTACTGGCTTACGGCGCTCTCGGATGGCGGCGATTTCTTCAACCTCTTTCGGTATATCACCTTCCGGGCGGGCGGGGCCTTTATGACCGCGCTGTTCTTCGGGTTCATCTTTGGGCCACCGCTGATCAATGTGCTGCGGCGCAAACAGGGCAAAGGGCAACCCATCCGCAGCGACGGGCCAGAAGGGCATTTCGAAAAGGCAGGCACGCCAACCATGGGCGGGCTGCTGATCGTCGGGGCGCTGACCTTTTCAACCCTGCTTTGGGCGCGGCTTGATAACCCCTTCATCTGGATGGTGCTGTTCGTGACACTGTCATTCGCGCTGATCGGGTTCGCGGATGATTATGCCAAGGTCTCCAAACAGAATACCGCCGGTGTGTCGGGCAAGATACGGATTTTGCTGGGGATCCTGATCGCCGGGATTGCAGGCTATTGGGCCGCGCAATACCACCCCGAAGACCTCAGCAACCAGCTTGCCCTGCCGATTTTCAAGGACACGCTGATCAATCTTGGGGTCATGTTCATCCCCTTTGCGATCATCGTGATCGTGGGCTCGGCCAATGCGGTCAACCTGACCGACGGGCTGGACGGGCTCGCGATCATGCCGGTGATGATTGCGGCAGGGACATTCGGCATCATCGCCTATGCGGTGGGACGGGTCGACTTTACCCAGTATCTGGACGTGCATTACGTGCCTGACACCGGCGAAATCCTGATCTTTGCGGCGGGGCTGATCGGCGGCGGGCTGGGGTTCTTGTGGTATAACGCACCCCCCGCGGCGGTGTTCATGGGCGACACCGGGTCACTGGCGCTGGGCGGCGCGCTGGGGGCGATTGCGGTTGCGACAAAGCACGAGATCGTGCTGGCCATCGTCGGCGGCTTGTTTGTGGTCGAGGCGCTCTCGGTCATCATCCAGGTCCTCTATTTCAAACGGACCGGCAAGCGGGTCTTCCTGATGGCCCCGATCCACCATCATTACGAGAAGAAAGGCTGGGCCGAACCCCAGATCGTGATCCGGTTCTGGATCATCTCGCTGATCCTCGCGATGATCGGACTGGCGACGCTGAAGGTGCGGTAGAACGCCACCAAAGTCTTTCCCTAACAATCGCTTAATTCCGCCGTTTTCTGGGGGTTTTGATTGGGCAATCAAGGAAAGACTTTGCCATGCCTATCATTATTCTGATCCTCACAACTGTCGGCGGCGCGCTGTGGTGGTGGGCTCGCCAAAACCCTGACAAAGCGATCTATGCCGCGCAGGATGCGGTCACCACTGCCCGCAACGCCCCGCGCAGATTGGCCTTCCGCAAACAGACCAGGGCGCACCCGGTCGAGGGGATTGACGACGCGCGCATCGCGATCTGTGGTCTGGCGCAGGCGTTCATCGAACTGGATAACCTGCCCACAGCGGAACAACGAACACATCTGAACACGCTTTTGCGGACCAAATTGCGATGCACGGCAGAAGAAGCGCAGGAAATGGAAGTGCTGGGGCGCTGGCTCGTTGCGCAATGCCAGACACCATCGGCAGCAGTGACGCGACTTGCACGGCGGTTACACAAGATCGACGGCGATGCCTCATGGGAGACGCTGCAAGATATGCTCGGCAACCTTGTCGAAGGTGAGCTGAGCCACGTCCAAATGGACGCGATCAGTGACATGAAACGGGCGTTTCATCGGTAGCATCTCCGCGCCGAGGTTTCGAACAAATGTCATTTGACTTGGCAGCGGGCCAACCGCGCCGAGCCGACCGATCAGCAAAGTATGCGTCACCGGCGCCAATCGTGATATGGGGCCATGACCCCATTTATGACGTGTTATCCGGCGAGGGCTTGCGGGACGCAACTCTCTCGGCTCGTCGGGGAGTATGAACAAGCAGTCACATTTGCCGCAGCACGCTGTCGTAAAGCGTCGTCCTGATAATCTGAACCACACCTTGGCTGATGTCCCGCCCGATTGCCAAATCGGGCAGCCCCCGACCGCCCCCATGGGCGGGGGCTTCACCCCACCCGCGGTCGGGGGCTGCCCTCGCGCTATTAAACAAACATCGCAGACAATTGGACGACGCTCTAAGCGTTGTCGTATTTATCGAAGGTCGCCACTCGTCGATCCTCGAAATCCAGCATGTCGTCTAAGGTAGTGCCCTGCTCCCTTTTGAGGCCGCTAATTCAGGTTAGCTCTGGCATGCTGTCTTGAGTACACATTGATGTCAGTCAATCGCTTAGTGCGAGTGTAGTCACCCCAAACCTTAACCCCCGTTAACAAACCCCACCGCACGCTGCGTTTACCGGCCTCATCTGCACGGAGTGTACGTACAGCATATGTACAGGGTATGTACGGATCACATACGGCAGAAATCGCGCCCGGCCCCTTGTTTATTTTTTGTTTCGTGGCCCCGCTGTCCGGCTGGTGGCATCCCGGGTAAGGCTTTGTTTACCTCTCTTGCAAGCGCGCTGCGCAAACGGCACTCTGGCGCCCAAAGACACAGAGGCAGTTCCATGATTCCAGTGCAGGGTTATGCAGGTCAGACCGTGGCCGTGCTTGGCATGGGCCGCACCGGTCGGGCCGCCGCCGCCGCTTTGCGGGCGGGCGGTGCCGAGGTGGTGGTCTGGGATGATGGCCCCGGCGGACGCGAAGCGGCAGAGGCCGATGGCTATACCCTGCGCGACATGACCAAAGCGCAATCATTTCAAGATATTAGGGCGCTGATCGTCAGCCCCGGCATCCCCCATCTTTACCCCGCACCACACCCCGCCATTGCAGCTGCCTGGGATGCGGGCGTGCCAGTAGACAACGATATCGGCCTGTTCTTTCGGTCCTTCGCCACGTCCGACTGGGACAGTTTCGACACTACCCCGCGCGTGATCGCAGTGACGGGATCGAATGGCAAATCCACAACCGCGGCGCTGATACATCATATCCTGATCGAAAACGGGCGTCCGGCGCAGCTTGCAGGCAATATCGGGCGCGGGGTTCTGGATATCGAACCCGCACATGATGGCGAGGTCATCGTGCTTGAACTGTCGTCCTATCAAACCGACCTCGCGCGCAGCCTGACGCCGGATATTGCTGTTTTCACTAACCTTTCTGCCGATCACCTTGATCGCCACGCAGGGCTGGGCGGGTATTTCGCGGCCAAGCGCCGCCTCTTTGCCGAAGGCGGGCCCGACCGCGCCGTGATCGGCGTGGACGAGGCCGAAGGGCGCTATCTGGTCAACCAATTGACCGAAGGACCAGAGGACGACCGGGTGATCCGTATCTCGTCCGGGCAGAAACTGACGCACGGCTGGACCGTGTTTGCGCACAAGGGCTTCCTGTCTGAATACCGCAAGGGCCGACAGGTGGGGTCGATAGACCTGCGCGATATCAAGGGCTTACCCGGTGCGCATAACCATCAGAACGCCTGTGCAGCCTATGCGGCCTGCCGCACATTGGGGCTTGGCCCCAAGGGGATCGAAGCCGCGATGCGCAGCTATGCCGGGCTGCCGCACCGATCACAGCTGGTGGCCGAAAAGGATGGTGTGAGCTTTGTCAATGACAGCAAGGCCACGAATATTGAAAGCGCGATCAAGGCGTTAGATGCATTTCCAAAGGTCCGGTGGATCTGCGGGGGCTTGCAGAAAGAGGGCGGTATCGGTGATCTGCTGGCCCATCTTGACCATGTGGTGCGGGCCTATGTCATCGGACGCGAGGCCGAGGATTTCGCCCGTCAGCTGACAGGAACCGATGTGACTGTGTGTGGCACGATGGATGTGGCCGTCGCCCGCGCGGCGGCTGACGCGCAGGCGGGCGATGTTGTCTTGCTTGCCCCGGCGGCGGCCTCATTCGATCAATATGACAATTTTGAAAAACGTGGCGAGGACTTCATGGCGCAGGTGGCCGCAGTCACTGCTTAGAATGTGTCCGCCCTTGCCGGATCGCCTGTCCTGCAGCCCAGCCCGATGACCAGGCCCATTGGAAATTATAACCCCCCAACCACCCCGTCACATCCACACATTCGCCAATGAAATAAAGGCCAGGCACGGATTTTGCGGCCATGGTTTTCGATGAAAGCGCATCGGTATCAACGCCGCCAAGCGTGACTTCTGCCGTCCGGTACCCCTCAGACCCCGACGGGGTCAGTGTCCAGTTCTGCAGTGAGTCACATATGCTGATTAACTTGGCATCACTTTGATCCGCGATCCTGCCATCCAGTGCGATGTCCACGGACAGATGCTCGACCAGGCGGCTGGGCAAATGCTGACTTAGCACCGTGGTCAGGGCTTTGCGCCCCTCATTTGCGCGCTGATCTTGCAGGTTTTTCAACAGGTTATGCCGTGGCGTCAGGTTGACGCTGATCGTGTCGCCTTCGCTCCAATAGGATGATGCCTGCAAGACTGCGGGGCCAGACAGGCCGCGATGGGTGAACAGGATCGCTTCGTCAAAGCTGGTATCATTGGCCGTGACCCGTGCCGGGGCCGCGACCCCGGCCAGAGGTTTGAATTTGTCGTCAGAGAACGTCAGCGGCACGAGGCCGGGGCGCGGTGTGATAACAGGCAGGCCAAATTGCGCAGCGATCTGATACCCAAACCCGGTCGCACCCATATTCGGAATGGATTTGCCGCCGCAGGCCACAACCAGATGGCGTACCGTGATCACGCGCGCAGCCCCGTCTTTTGTCAGCGTGACGCGGAAATTGCTGCCATCATGGTTGATGTCGCCGACCTCGGTCTGCAGCCAAAGCTGCGCGCCTGCCTTATCCATTTCGGCACGCAGCATGGCAATGATGTCTTTTGCGCTGGTATCGCAGAAAAGCTGGCCCAAGGTCTTTTCGTGCCACGGGATATGGTGCCGGTCGACCAGATCAATGAAATCCCACTGGGTATAGCGTTTCAAAGCGGATTTGCAGAAGTGCCTGTTCTGGCTGAGAAAATTAGCGGGGCTGGCGTGCAAATTGGTGAAATTGCAGCGCCCGCCGCCAGAAATGCGGATTTTCTCGCCCGGTGCTTTTGCATGATCCACCACCAGAACGCCGGGTCCGGCCTGTGCGGCGCACATCATGCCCGCGGCACCCGCACCAATAATCAGTGTTTCGAACATCATGTGCCCGCATATGGCGCAGGCGGGTGCCAAGATCAAATTTCTAGAAGTTGGATGCCACCGACGCATGTTCGAAAGGGCAAAGAAACTCCAACCCGGTGGATTTTCAGTAGAATCGCGCGCAATTGCTGGTTAAGGTGTCATCAGACCCGGAAAACGGGCGGCAGAGGCAGTATGGCGGTGATCCATGACGGAAATGGTCTATGGGACGGTCCCGGTACAATCCGGTGACCCGGTTCTTCCCCGGTGGTGGCGGACAATTGATAAATGGACGATGTCCTGCATCCTGATCCTGTTCGGGATCGGGTTGTTGCTGGGGCTTGCGTCATCGCCGCCGCTAGCTGCGAAAAACGGGCTGGAACCGTTTCACTATGTCACCCGGCAAGCGATCTTTGGCGGGATGGCGATGGTGATCATGTTCGTTTTCTCGATGATGTCGCCGACCATGGTCCGCCGTCTGGCAATCTTGGGTTTCTTATGTGCCTTTGCGGCGCTCGCGTTTCTGCCGATCTTTGGAACGGATTTCGGCAAGGGGGCAACCCGTTGGTATTCCTTGGGTTTCGCCTCTGTGCAGCCGTCCGAGTTTCTGAAGCCCGGTTTCATCGTCATGACGGCATGGCTTCTGTCGGCGTCCCAGCAACTGGGTGGCCCCCCCGGCAAGACCTATTCATTTGTGCTGATGATGGTGATTGTTCTGATGCTTGCCCTGCAGCCTGATTTCGGGCAGGCCGCGCTGATCCTGTTTGCGTGGGGTGTGATGTATTTCGTGGCTGGTGCGCCGATGCTGATCCTGATCGTACTGGCAGGTCTGGTGATTGTTGCAGGCAGTTTTGCCTATGCCAATTCGGAACATTTCGCCCGCCGGATTGACGGATTTTTGTCGCCCGAGATCGACCCAACAACCCAGCTTGGCTATGCCACCAACGCGATCCGCGAGGGGGGGTTCTTTGGTGTGGGCGTGGGTGAGGGGCAGGTGAAATGGTCACTGCCGGATGCTCATACAGATTTCATTATCGCCGTCGCCGCCGAGGAATATGGCCTGATCTGTGTGCTTGTGATCATCGCGCTTTATGCGGTGATCGTGGTGCGATCCTTGCTGCGGTTGATGAAAGAACGTGACGTGTTCATTCGCCTTGCCGGTACCGGCCTCGTCTGCGCCTTTGGCGTGCAGGCGATGATCAATATGGGGGTCGCCGTGCGTTTGCTGCCCGCCAAGGGGATGACGTTGCCGTTTGTATCCTATGGCGGCTCTTCGTTGATTGCGGGTGGGATTGCGGTGGGCATGCTGCTTGCCTTTACACGCAGCCGTCCGCAGGGCGAGATGGAGGATATCTTGTTGCGCAGGGCCAATAGATGAGCGCACCGCTGCTGATTATCGCCGCCGGCGGGACAGGCGGACACATGTTTCCGGCACAGGCGCTGGCCGAGGCGATGTTGGAAAAAGGCTGGCGCGTGCGTCTTTCGACGGACGCGCGCGGTGCGCGTTACACGGCCGGATTTCCCGATGCGGTTGAGGTCAGCGTTGTCGGCAGCGCCACCTTTGCCCGTGGTGGCATGGTGCAGAAATTGCTGGTTCCGCCGCGTATTCTGGGCGGGATCGGTGCCGCGAAGTGGCGCATGTTGCGTGATCGCCCGACCGTGGTTGTGGGTTTTGGCGGGTATCCCGCCATCCCGGCCATGTCCGCCGCTTGGGCCTTGCGCATTCCGCGGATGATCCATGAACAAAACGGGGTGTTGGGCCGGGTCAACCAGCTCTTTGCGCGGCGCGTGCATCAAATCGCCTGTGGCACGTGGCCCACGGAATTGCCCGCAGGTATCGAAGGCACACATACCGGCAACCCGGTCCGTGCCGCCATATTAGAGCGTGAGGCAGCCCCCTACATCCCACCCGGCGATTACCCGATGTCGATCCTTGTCATGGGAGGCAGCCAAGGCGCGCGCATCATGTCCGATATCGTGCCGCCCGCGATTGCCGCCCTGCCAGAAGAGTTGCGCCGGAATATCCGTGTCAGCCATCAGGCCCGTCCCGAGGATCTGAAGCGGGTATCGGATTTTTACGAAAGCGAGTTGATCACCGCTGACGTGCAAGGCTTTTTCGATGATGTCCCGGGGCGGTTGGCCGATGCGCAACTGGTCATCGCACGCTCGGGTGCATCGACGGTTGCGGATGTCAGCGTTGTTGGTCGCCCGGCGATCTGGGTCCCGCTGGCAAGTGCGATCCGGGATGAGCAGACCGCAAATGCGCGCCAATTGGTTGAGGCTGGGGGCGCAGTGTTGATGCCCGAGGATGAATTTGAGGTGGCGCCATTGACGGCAAAGATCACCGAACTGCTGTCAGACGGACAGGCGATGATGAAAATGGCGCATGCGGCAACGGCCTGCGGCGTGCCTGACGCGACAGAGCGTCTTGTGCACATGGTGGAAAATCTGGCAGAGGCGGGCAAAGGATGATGGATGGGAACCCTGTTATGAATGCAGCAACGAAACTTCCCCTCGATGTGGGGCCGATCCATTTTGTCGGCATTGGCGGCATTGGCATGTCTGGCATTGCCGAGGTGTTGCTGAACCACGGCTATACGGTGCAGGGGTCCGATCTGAAGGCGTCCAAGATCACCGACCGGCTGAAATCCTTGGGCGCGATCATCTTTGAAGGGCAGCGGGCGGAAAACCTGGAAGGTGCAGAGGTTATCGTGATCTCCTCGGCCATCAAGCCGGGCAATCCGGAATTGGATGAGGCGCGCGCCAAGGGTTTGCCTGTTGTCCGCCGGGCGGAGATGCTGGCAGAGCTGATGCGGCTGAAGTCGAATGTGGCTGTCGCCGGAACCCACGGCAAGACGACGACAACCACGATGGTTGCCGCGTTGCTGGATGAAGGCGGCATTGATCCGACCGTGATCAATGGCGGGATCATTCACGCCTATGGATCCAACGCCCGGATGGGGCAGGGCGAATGGATGGTGGTCGAGGCCGATGAAAGCGACGGCACCTTCAACCGCTTGCCTGCGACGATTGCCATCGTGACCAATATTGATCCCGAACATATGGAACATTGGGGGACCGAAGAGGCGCTGCATCAGGGCTTTTACGATTTTGTATCTAACATTCCGTTTTACGGGCTGGCGGTATGCTGCACGGATGATCCTGATGTGCAATCGCTGGTGGGCAAGATCACCGACCGTCGTGTGGTGACCTATGGGTTCAACGCACAAGCAGACGTGCGCGCCGTGAACCTGTCTTACAAGGCGGGCGTTGCGCATTTCGACATCGCCTTGCAGGCCGAGGATATGAAAATCGAAGGCTGCGAATTGCCGATGCCGGGGGATCATAACGTCTCAAACGCGCTGTCAGCGGTGGCCGTGGCGCGGCATTTGGGTATGAAGCGAGATGAGATTCGCGCTGCATTGGCCGGGTTCAAAGGGGTGAACCGGCGGTTCACCAAGGTCGGCGAAGTGGATGGTGTGACCATCATCGACGATTACGGCCACCACCCGGTTGAGATTGCCGCTGTGTTGAAAGCAGCCCGTCAGGCGTCCGAAGGCCGCGTAATTGCGGTGCATCAGCCACATCGCTTTACCCGGCTATCACACCATTTCGATGAATTCTGCGCCTGTTTCAATGATGCCGATGTCGTCGGCATCGCCGAGGTTTTTGCCGCAGGCGAAGACCCGATTGAAGGGGCGAGCCATACCGATCTGGTCGCCGGGTTGATCCGCCACGGGCATCGCCATGCCCGAACAGTCGAGTCCGAGGCGGATCTGGAACGGATCGTACGCGAACAGGCCCGCCCGGGTGATATGGTTGTCTGCTTGGGGGCGGGTACGATCAGCGCTTGGGCCAATGGATTGCCTGCCCGTCTGACAAAGTGAGCTTGTCGCTTTTACTGATCAGTCTTTGGGTGGTTCTGGCCTTTGTCATGGCGGCGATCCCATCAACCGATAATCACTGGCGGCGGGCCTATATCCTGATCGCAATCGGCGTTCCGCTTCTGATTTTCGTGGTCTGGCATGACGGCGTGATCGCGGGGGTCATTGGCCTTGTGGTGGGGGCATTGGTCTTGCGTTGGCCCGTGCGATATCTTTGGCGTTGGATCAAAGCAAGGTCGCGAGGTAGGTGATGGTTCAGTTGCTTGTTTTTGGCGGCATGTTGATCTGCGCAATGGTTCCCTTTGTCCTGATGACATGGCTGATGCGGGGCGGGCAGACGGGGCTCGCCCTGACGATCATTTCGGTCATCGGGGCGACACTGGTTGTTTTCATCTATGCAAGCGGGCGGCCCTTTGGGGTTGATCCGGTATTGGCGATGAGCATTGCGATGCTTGCCTGTGTACCTGCTTTATTGGGCTGTGCTGCGGGGATGTTGCTGGGCTGGCTATTGCGCCGGCAGGATGATCGCGCAGTCTGATTTCGATCTTAGAAGAAATACTTGAACGGCGTTCATTTTTTGTCTAATAAGTGAACAATGTTCAATAATGGAGACGAATCATGAATAGCGAAGTCTTTCTACTGTTTGGTGTGCCACTGACTGCGTTCTCACTTTCCATCTACGTGACTTATATATTAGGCAAGGCCGGTAACGGTATGGCGCTGGGCGTGATGGCTTGTCTTTGGATCCTTGTAACAGGCGGTTTGCTGGTTGGGCTTGAGCAGGCGAGCGGCTGGGATGGGTTGACCTACCTCGCGGCCCTGTTCGGGTTAAGCGTACCAAGCGGTCTTGGGTCGCTGATCGGCGGGATTATTGGTTGGACGAAAGAGGCTGACGAAAACTATGCGTGATCTTCCCCAGGTGCGCGGCACGTTGACGGCGCACCGATCCTTGGCAGAGCTGACATGGATGCGCGTTGGCGGTCCGGCAGATGTGTTGTTTCAGCCTGCTGATGTCGACGATCTGTCCGCGTTTCTGGCAGCCCTTGATCCGGCGGTGCCGGTATTTCCGATGGGTGTCGGCAGTAACCTGATCGTACGCGATGGTGGGATTGGCGGTGTCGTGGTCCGGTTGGGACGCGGTTTCAACACCATCAAGATTGACGATCAGACGGTGATTGCCGGTGCTGCGGCTTTGGATGCACATGTGGCGCGCAAGGCCGCAGACTCCGGGTTGGATCTGACGTTTCTGCGCACGATTCCCGGCACTATTGGCGGTGCGGTCCGCATGAATGCCGGATGCTATGGTGATTATGTTGCGGATGTTCTGGTGTCGGCCACGATTGTCCTGCGGGATGGCACGATCACGGAAATGGCCGCCGATGCGCTGCAATTGGCCTATCGCCAAAGCGTGCTGCCGGAAGGTGCTGTGATTGTCAGTGCGCGCTTTGCGCCCCCGTCCGGCGATCCGGCGGTCTTGGCGCAGCGCATGACGGATCAGCTTGCCAAACGCGACGAAACCCAGCCGACAAAGGACCGGACCGCTGGTTCAACCTTCCGGAATCCTGCAGGTTTTTCCTCGACCGGGCGTGCGGATGATGTGCATGATCTGAAGGCATGGAGGGTCATCGATAATGCCGGCATGCGCGGTGCGACCGTTGGTGGTGCTGTCATGAACACGAAACATTCCAACTTTCTGACAAATGCCGGGGGCGCCACCGCCGCTGATCTGGAGGATTTGGGCGAAGAGGTGCGGAAAAAGGTTTACGCTTCCCAAGGGATTGAGCTACAATGGGAAATTATGCGGGTCGGACGCCGTTTGGGTGAAGATACCGCGAAATAATCGGCCAAAAGGCCATGATCCGAGGCAAGGATCGTAAGAACTGACGGGTCGCAAAAGACCCGCGAAAGAGGCGGTAGGGTATGTCGAGCAGGGCAAACCCGAAAGTTGTTGTCCTTATGGGCGGCCCATCGGCTGAGCGTGAAGTCTCATTGTCGACGGGCGCTGGATGTGCGGCGGCTTTACGGGAAGCAGGATGTGACGTGATCGAGGTCGACGCGGGCCGCGATGTCGCAGCGCGTCTGATCGAGATTTCCCCTGACGTTGTCTTCAATGCGCTGCATGGCCGCTGGGGTGAAGACGGTGCTGTGCAGGGCATCCTTGAATGGTTGCAGATTCCCTATACGCATTCTGGCATCCTTGCTTCGGCCACCGCACTTGATAAAGAGCGGACGAAAGCCGTTTATCGCGAAGCAGGATTACCTTTTGCCCAGAGTATGCTTGCAGATGCCAACGCAGTGCGCGCCGCCCATGTGATGCCACCGCCTTATGTGGTGAAGCCATATAACGAAGGCTCAAGCGTCGGAATTTACATCGTGCATAAAGATGCTAATGGCCCGCCGCAATTGGCAGATGATATGCCCGATCAGGTGATGGTTGAGGTTTTTGCGCCGGGGCGCGAGTTGACCACAACCGTCTTGGGCGACCGGGCGCTGACGGTAACCGATATCATCACCGATGGCTGGTATGATTACGATGCCAAATACAAGCCGGGTGGATCGCGGCATGTTGTGCCCGCCGATCTTCCGGCAGAGATTTTTGATGCCTGTATGGATTATGCCCTGCGTGCCCATCAGGCACTGGGGTGTCGCGGTGTGTCACGCACCGATTTTCGCTGGGATGAAACCCGCGGTCTGGACGGTTTGATCCTGCTGGAAACAAACACCCAGCCCGGCATGACCCCCACATCGCTGACGCCGGAACAGGCCGCGCATGCGGGTATCACATTCCCCGAGTTTTGCCGCTGGTTGGTGGAGGATGCATCATGCGATCGCTGATCCGCCGCACCGCACCCGCCAATGCGGCCCCGCGTGATCCCGCGCCGTCGAAGCTGGGATACAAGTATCAGCGTTTGATGCTGACGCCAGGGTTCCGGGCGTCGGTGCGGATTGGTGTGCCGATCCTGCTGATCGCCGTGATTGTGGGCTCGTGGTACTCCAAGCCTGAAAATCGCGCAGCATTGGCAGCGACAATTGCCGAGACAAAGCAGGATTTTCAGGAACGTCCTCAGTTCATGGTGCGGGCGCTGACGATCACGGGTGCCGATGAGGCGACGATGGCGCAGGTCGCCGATCTGGTGCCGTCGGAATATCCGGTATCATCTTTTGATCTTGATCTTGAAGGCATGCGCGCCGCGATTGAGGCGCTTGATCCGGTGAAATCCGCCAGTGTGCGTGTCGGGCAGGGCGGCACTTTGGCTGTGCGGTTGAACCCACGGGTGCCAGCCGCGCTTTGGCGTGATGGCGCCACATTGCGGTTGATCGATGGTGATGGCGTGCAATCTGGCACGATTGCGTCCCGTGCGGATCGGTTGGATTTGCCACTGATCGCGGGTGATGGCGCCGAACAGAAGATCGAAGAAGCGCTGGCGCTTTATGCGGGTGCCGGACCTTTGCGCGAACGTGTGCGCGGTCTTGTGCGCATGGGCGAACGGCGTTGGGATATCGTGCTGGATCGTGAACAGCGCATTCTGCTGCCCGGTGATGGGGCGGTGGCCGCGTTGGACCGCGTGATCGCCCTGAACGAAGCGCAGGATATGCTCAGCCGGGATGTGGCAGTTGTGGATATGCGCAAGGCTGAACGGCCAACTCTGCGGATGAACGAAGAGGCAGCGATCGCGCTGCGCCGGGTCAATACAACAATCAATAATGATGGGGCAGAAAACTGATGGGCGATCTTTACGACAGCCAGCGTGCGATGCGGCAAATGCGCAAAGCGGCGATGCAGCGCGGTGTTGTGGCGATTTTGGATGTGGGTACATCCAAGATCGCATGTCTCGTCCTGCGCTTTGACGGGCCAGAGCAGTTCCGCAGTGTTGATGGCGTGGGCTCAATGGCGGGCCAGTCGCAATTTCGGGTGATTGGCGCTGCGACAACCCGGTCGCGCGGCGTACGTTTCGGTGAAGTCGACGCGATGCAAGAGACCGAGCGCGCCATTCGCACCGCCGTTCAGGCGGCGCAAAAAATGGCGAATGTGCGCGTTGATCACGTGATCGCCTGTCTGTCGGGCGCGCGCCCCCGGTCTTACGGCCTTGATGGCGCGATTGATATTCACGGTGGCATGGTGACCGAACAGGACATTAGCCAGGTGATGGCGGCCTGCGACGTGCCGGATTATGGCGCGGATCGCGAGGTGTTGCACGCGCAGCCGATCAACTTTGCGCTGGATCACCGGTCAGGAATGGCAGACCCGCGCGGGCAGATTGGCAACAAACTGACGACAGATATGCATATGCTGACGGTGGATGGTTCGGCTATTCAGAACATTTTCTACTGTATCAAACGCTGTGATCTGGAATTGGCGGGGCTGGCGTCATCGGCTTACGTGTCGGGTATGTCATCGCTGGTCGAGGACGAACAGGAGTTGGGTGCCGCCTGTATCGATCTGGGCGGCGGGTCGACGGGCATTTCGATCTTCATGAAGAAGCATATGATTTTCGCGGACTCCGTACGGATGGGCGGTGAGCATGTAACCTCTGACATCTCGATGGGGCTGCAAATTCCGGCATCAACCGCGGAACGGATCAAGACATTCTATGGCGGTGTCGTCGCTACCGGCATGGACGACCGCGAAATGATCGAGATCGGCGGCGATACCGGCGATTGGGAACATGACCGCCGGACAGTCAGCCGGGCAGAACTGATCGGGATCATGCGTCCGCGCGTCGAGGAAATTCTGGAAGAGGTCCGCGCGCGGCTGGATGCCGCCGGGTTCGAGCATTTGCCAAGCCAGCAGATCGTTCTGACGGGAGGCGGCAGCCAAATCCCCGGACTTGATGGACTGGCCAGCAAAATTCTGGGCCAGCAGGTCCGCCTGGGCCGTCCGCTACGGGTGCAAGGTCTGCCGCAGGCCGCAATTGGTCCGGCATTTTCAAGTGCTGTCGGGCTGACATTATTCGCGGCGAATCCACAGGATGAGTGGTGGGATTTTGAAATCCCGGCAGATCGTTACCCGGCCAGATCGCTCAAACGGGCCGTAAAATGGTTCAAGGACAACTGGTGATGCGCAACATCTTGCCAACCGGCCGAGATGCAGGCCAATCGCCGCATTTTTTGTCCAGATTTGGTGGCTATTTTGTGTTTTTGTCGTGACCTTTCGGCATCACCTCGTTAATATGACTCTTAATAAGCAGCAGGCGCCCGTGGGCACGGGCAATAAAAACAGGCGGATCGCGTTATGACATTGAACCTCTCCCTTCCGGGGCATGAAGAACTGAAACCACGTATCACCGTATTCGGTGTGGGTGGTGCGGGCGGTAACGCCGTGAACAATATGATCGAGCAAGAGCTTGATGGGACAGAGTTCGTCGTGGCCAACACGGACGCGCAGGCGCTGCAGCAATCGCGTGCCACCGCAAAGATCCAGATGGGTCTGAAAGTGACCGAAGGTCTGGGTGCGGGCGCACGCGCAACAGTCGGTGCCGCAGCCGCCGAAGAAAGCATTGAACAGATCGTCGATCATCTGGCCGGCGCGCATATGTGTTTCATCACTGCCGGCATGGGCGGTGGCACTGGGACAGGTGCCGCACCGATCATCGCGCAGGCCGCCCGCGAGATGGGTGTTCTGACGGTTGGTGTTGTCACCAAACCGTTCCAGTTCGAAGGCGCCAAGCGCATGAAACAAGCCGAAGAAGGTGTTGAGGCCCTTCAGAAAGTTGTCGATACGCTGATCATCATTCCGAACCAGAACCTGTTCCGTCTGGCGAATGAAAACACCACGTTCACCGAAGCCTTCGCACTTGCTGACGACGTGCTGTATCAGGGCGTCAAAGGTGTGACTGACCTGATGGTGCGCCCCGGCCTGATCAACCTTGATTTCGCCGATGTGCGCGCCGTGATGGACGAAATGGGCAAGGCGATGATGGGCACCGGGGAGGCCGAGGGCGAAAATCGCGCCATTCAGGCCGCCGAAAAAGCGATCGCCAACCCGCTGCTGGACGAGATTTCGCTGGAAGGCGCAAAGGGTGTTCTGATCAACATCACCGGTGGTTACGATCTGACCCTGTTCGAACTGGACGAGGCCGCCAACAAGATCCGCGAAAAGGTTGATGGCGACGCAAATATTATCGTCGGCTCTACGCTGGATACCGAAATGGAAGGTCGCATGCGCGTCTCCGTTGTGGCCACGGGTATCGACGCTGCTGTCAGCAATGCGGATACACCTTTGCCGCGCCGGTCAATGGCAGCGCCATTGGCACAGCCGATGGCGGTTGAGACACCCGCACCGCAGCCCGTACAACAGGCACCTGCCGCGGTGGTTGCGCAAGCGCCTGAACCCGCTGCCGAAGAACGGACATTGTTCGAAGAACTGGATGTACCGGCGGCGCAACCGCGGCAACCGGCGGCTTTCCAGCCGCAGCCAGAGCCGGCGGTCCCGCAGCCGGTGGCGGCACAGGATGATCTGCCACCACCCGCCTATACGCCGCGCCCCGAACCAACCATGGCCGAACCAGAGGCATTTGTTGCGCCACGCGCGGCCGCACCAGGGACCCCATCGCCAGAGGCATTGGCCCGTTTGCAGGCCGCAGTGAACCGTGCACCGCGGCCTGTCGAACAGCAGCCACAACAGGCCGCTCCAGCCCCCGAGGCAGACAGACCGCGCTTTGGCATCAACTCTCTGATCAACCGCATGACAGGGGCGCAGGCCGAGACCGGATCGCCGCAACAACCGGCGCGGACCCAGCCGCAGGTGACGGCGCTGCATCAAGAGCCCGCACCAAACGAAGATCAGGAAAAGATCGAGATTCCCGCGTTTCTGCGTCGTCAGGCCAACTGATCAGGTTGCATTGATGAAACAGGACGTGAGGTCAAACTCACGGGAAAGGTCGCAGTCTTGCGGCCTTTTTCTTTTGCAAACAATAACTTGCTGCAAGTGCCACATTGTTGCCCTGAAAATGCCCGTGCATGTTTCAGACCGTTGTAAAGAGTGAGTTGAGACGAAAGAGGCGGCGCTATACTTCAGTGCAGTAAGAAAACCGGGAAAGACCTATCCGCAGTGCAAACAACTTTAAAAACACACGTCGCCTTTGAAGGAACCGGCTTGCATTCCGGTGCGCCTGTTCGGGTTGTTGTATGGCCTGCGCCAGCGCGGTCCGGCATTGTGTTTCGGCGCACAGATATCACGGGTCAGCCAAAGCTGCAGGCTCGTTGGGATCAGGTGATTGTGTCGCCACTGAACACCCGTTTGACCAATACGGACGGTGTGACGGTTTCCACCATCGAACACCTTATGGCCGCTTTGGCGGGCTGCGGTGTGCATAACGCCCTGATTGATATCGATGGGCCGGAAGTTCCTATTCTGGATGGCAGTGCGGCGGCGTTTGTCCGCGGGATCGTGAATGCCGGTCTGACCCGGCTTGCCGCACCGTTGCACGCGATTGAAATCCTGAAGGACGTATCTGTCGCCGAAGGGGCCGCTTTTGCGCAATTGTCGCCTTCGACCACGTTGCAGATCGATTTCGCGATTGATTTTGCTGATGCGGCCATCGGGCGCCAGCACAAGACGCTGAACATGGCAAACGGGTCTTTTGTGCGCGAGCTGTGTGACAGCCGCACGTTCTGCCGGTCGGCTGATGTGGATGCGATGCATGCCAACGGTCTGGCGTTGGGCGGATCGATTGAAAACGCAGTCGTTGTCGATGGCGACAAGGTTCTGACCCCCGGTGGTCTGCGCCATGCGGATGAGGCTGTGCGCCACAAGATGCTGGATGCGTTGGGCGATCTTTACACGGCCGGTGCGCCGATCCTTGGACGCTATACGGGTACCCGTTCGGGCCACGCGATGACAAACAAGCTGCTGCATGCATTGTTTGCCGATGATACTGCATGGCGCTGGGTTACATGTGACGCAAAGATTGCGGCCCGTTTGCCCGGTGTCGGGGTCAGCGTTGCCGATCTGGATGCCGTCGCCTGAGCGTAGTTCCAAACAGTTGATCACGCGGACGGTCAAAAGGCATTTTGCCCCCCATTTTTCTATGCTAGACCCGCTGCAATCGGGGGTGATACCCGTTATTTGAGCAGTGGCAACAAGGACGACCATCGTGTCAGGCAGCAGTGATCATAAACGCCGACGTTTTGGTGCGGTCTTGGCCTTGGCCCTGCTTGCGGCTTGCGGCGGTGAACAAGCCGGTGCGCCGCTGGATGATCTGTCCGCGCAGCAGATATTTCAACGCGGCGAAAGTCAGATCGAACAGGGTAATCCTGACGATGCCGCCTTCACCTTTGGCGAGATTGAGCGGCTTTATCCCTATTCGGAATTCGCAGAGCGTGCCCTGATCATGCAGGCCTATGCTTATCACCGTGCAGAGGATTACCCGAACAGCCGGGCCTCCGCACAGCGTTATCTGGATTTTTATCCGGCAGAGGATGATGCGGCCTACGCAGCCTATCTGCTGGCGCTGTCCTACTATGACCAGATTGATGAGGTCGGGCGCGATCAGGGCCTGACCTTTCAGGCGCTGCAATCGCTGCGCCAAGTGATCGAGGTTTATCCTGAATCCGAATATGCGCGTACATCGGTGCTGAAGTTTGATCTGGCCTTTGACCATCTGGCGGCCAAGGAAATGGAAATCGGGCGCTATTATCTCAAGCGCGGTCAATATGCGGCGGCGGCCAACCGGTTCCGCACCGTTGTTGAGGATTTTCAGACCACCACGCATACGGCAGAGGCGCTGCACCGACTGGTGGAATGCTATCTGTCGCTTGGCCTTGTGGACGAGGCGCAAACTGCAGGGGCGATTCTGGGCTATAACTATCGCTCAAGCGAATGGTACGAGGCCAGCTTTACCCTGCTGACCGGTCAGGGGCTGAACCCCAATGCAGCGGGCGATAATTGGCTTGCATCGATCTATCGTCAGGTCCTGCGTGGTGAATGGCTCTGATTATGACCACGGGCCAAATTCCCTGCGAGGCGTAAGATGCTGCGCGGATTAGACATTCGGGACATGTTGATTATCGACCGGCTGGAGCTTGCCTTTCAGCCGGGTCTGAACGTGCTGACCGGGGAAACCGGGGCGGGCAAATCCATTCTGCTGGATGCGTTGGGGTTTGTGCTTGGCTGGCGTGGACGCGCGGAACTGGTGCGGCAAGGCGCTGATCAGGGCGAGGTGACGGCCTGGTTTGAACTGCCTGCCGATCATGCCGCACATGCCGTTCTGGATGAGGCCGGTATCACGGCAGAGGATGAACTGATCCTGCGCCGGATCAACACGCGCGATGGTCGCAAGACCGCCTGGATCAATGACCGTCGGGTCAGCGGAGAGGTTTTGCGCGCCTTGTCGGATACGCTGGTTGAACTGCATGGACAGCACGATGATCGCGGTCTGCTGAACCCGCGCGGGCACCGGCAGATGCTGGATAACTATGCAGGTCTTGATCCGGATATCGCCGCGACGCGCAGTGCGTGGCGCCGTCTGGCCGACGCGCAAAAGGCGCTTGCCGCAGCACAGGCACAGATCGCCGACGTACAAGCGGAAGAAGACTATCTGCGCCACGCCGTCGCTGAATTGGATGCGCTTGCCCACGAAGCGGGGGAAGAGGCCACGTTGGATACCCAACGTCGCCTGATGCAAGCCTCGGAAAAGATCCGCGCCGATATCAGCAGGGCAGCCGAGGCGCTTGGTTTGCAAGGTGCCGAAGGCATGATCAACGATGCCTCACGTTGGCTGCAAGGGGTGGGTGATCAGGCGCAAGGGCAGCTTGATGAGCCGCTTGCGGCGATTGAACAGGCGATGGTCGCACTGGACGAGGCGCAGCGCGGCGTTGAAAGCTGTCTGCATGCGCTGACCTTCAATCCGGCCGAGCTGGAGGACGTCGAAGAAAGGTTGTTTGCAATTCGTGGTCTGGCCCGCAAACATGGCGTCTTACCGGATGATCTGCGCGATTTTGCGGATACGCTGCGGGCGCGGCTGAATGTCCTGGATGACGGGGCAGGCGCACTGCAAGCGTTGCTATCCGATGTGAAGGTCGCGCAGGCGGACTATGATCGGGCGTCAGCGGATTTGTCTGCCAAACGGGCAAAGGCGGCAAAGGCGCTCGATAAGGCAATGGCGCAGGAACTGGCGCCGCTCAAGATGGAACGCGCTGTTTTTTCGACGACGATTGCACAGGCCGAGGCTGGGCCGGACGGTCGTGATACCGTCGCGTTTACTGTCGCAACCAACCCTGGTGCGCCAGCGGGCCCTTTGAACAAGATCGCATCAGGTGGTGAACTCAGCCGGTTTCTGTTGGCGCTCAAAGTCTGCCTGACGCAGGCCAGTAGTGGGCTGACGATGATTTTCGACGAGATTGATCGCGGTGTAGGTGGGGCGACAGCGGATGCTGTCGGGCGTCGCCTGGCAGAATTGGCGGCGGGTGGTCAGGTTCTTGTTGTAACACATTCACCGCAGGTTGCCGCCTTGGGTGGACATCATTGGCGCGTGGAAAAGCGACAGGCAAAAGACACGACAATTTCGACCGTCGTACCACTGGACCAAGATGCACGGATTGATGAGATTGCGCGGATGTTGTCTGGCGACACTATAACCGATGCCGCACGGGCCGCGGCCAAAGCACTTATCGAGGCCTGAAAAGTTAGTTGGGGACAGTCTGTGGATGCCTAAGCATGCCCACAAACTGTCCCCTTTAACAACGGGTTACCCAACCCACTCATTACTTCAGTCCGATCGGCCACTCACCTCCGACACGTCCTGTAATCACACGCAGAAAAAAGCCGCAAACGTCCTTTTTTCTTTACCGATGAGTTCTTTTTTCCAAAATGGTAAACCGAACCCAAACACTCGTTACCAACGCAAGGCTACATGCCTCAACAACTGGAATACCCGAGCGACGCTGAGGCAATCAACCTGTCCCAAAGTATGTCAATAATTCTGCCATAACCATTGGAGGTTGAGCGCAGGGATACGTGCGTTTGCTTCGCCTGAAGTGAGAATTTTTGTTGGATCGATATGTAGTATATTGATTTTAATAACTATTATCTCAATTTTTGACTGGATATCATACTTACCACAGGTGGATTCGGTATCACCCCATCACAAGATGACTTTGCGTTAACCAGATTGATTTCAATTTTCGATTGTTTTTTGGGGCATTTTTACGCAGCGTAATGCAGCGATTACTGTCACCTTTTTGGAAAGGGTGGCGCCAATGCAACAGTATCATTTCCAGTTAGGACACAATGGCAAAGTCTGGCGATCTGCGCATTTCCTGATTCTATCCGGATCGCGGCCTTTCTGCTTGCGATGACGACCGCCTGAACCTACTTGGCCCTGCCGTGGTCATCCACTAGAACGATGGCACACGTGGCTTTGTTGTAGGTGTCATTCAACGTCGAGACCACGCCGTCAGAGCGGTTGGAAAGCAGATTGCATGGGCAAGCCCGTCAAAGCGTTGTTACAGCATAGCGTGGCCGAGATCACATCGACGTGCCGCGACGCTGCCCATATCCTGAAAACCCGTGGTCCAAGCCAGATCCAGTTCTGGTTTATTGCATTGGCCATCGGTATCGGCGCCGGCTGCGCGGCTGTTTTGTTCCGCCTTGGGATCGAACTGATCCAATCGACGGTGTACGGCACGGACGATATTCGGCTGTTGCATTCCTTTGCTGCTGATCTGGCTTGGTATCAGATCCTGATCATTCCGATCTGCGGGGGTTTGATCGTTGGTATCATTCTTGACCAGTTTACGGATGATGGGCGCGTGCGGTCCGTGGCCGACGTGATCGAAGGGGCCGCCTTGGCAGAGGGGCGGGTTGAGGTGCGGCGTGGCCTCGCCTCGGCGGCGGCGTCGATGATCACCTTGTCGACAGGTGGGTCAAGCGGGCGCGAAGGGCCGGTGGTGCATCTGGCTGCTGTCCTGTCTACTGGCGTGTGTCGCTGGATCAGGGCAAACGGTATTACAGGGCGTGACCTTTTGGGATGTGCGGTGGCCGCCGCCGTCTCGGCCAGCTTCAACGCGCCGATTGCCGGGGCGTTATTCGCGCTGGAGGTCGTGTTGCGCCACTTTGCGGTGCACGCATTTGCCCCGATTGTGATTGCATCCGCCGTCGGCACCGTGATCAACCGTCTGGTTTTCGGGGACGTCACAGAATTTGTGCTGCCGATCCAGAATGCGTTGGCCTTCTATGTCGAACTGCCCGCCTTTTTGATCCTTGGTCTTGTCTGCGGGCTGGTCGCCGTGGCCCTGATGAAGGCGATCTTTTGGGCGGATGATTTCGGTACGTTCCTGCAAGCACGTACCGGCTTGCCCCGGTTTCTGCGTCCGGCCTTTGCCGGCGCCCTGTTGGGCGCACTTGCGATCTGGTGGCCGCATATCATCGGCGTGGGATATGAGACGACATCGGCTGCCCTGACCGGAGAGTTGCTGCTGCACGAGGCGATCATCTTTGTCATCCTGAAGATCATCGCTGTCGCGATCACGATGGGCGGTCGCATGGGTGGTGGCGTGTTTTCACCGTCGCTGATGGTGGGTGCGCTGACGGGTCTCGCGTTTGGAATCATTGCAACTGCGATTTTCCCGACCGTGTCGGGTGAAGGGACACTTTATGCGCTGGCTGGCATGGGGGCGGTGGCGGCGGCTGTGTTGGGCGCGCCGATCTCGACCACGTTGATTGTGTTCGAATTGACGGGTGACTGGCAGACGGGACTTGCCGTGATGGTGGCTGTGTCACTCTCAACCGCGTTGTCATCGCAACTGGTGGACCGGTCATTCTTTCTCACCCAGCTTGAACGGCGCAATGTGCATCTGGCCGCCGGGCCGCAAGCCTATCTCTTGGCGACCTTCAAGGTGTCCAGCATCATGCGCGCAACAGGATCAGACCAGGCCGCACCAGAAGATGCGTGCTGGGATCTGGTGCGGGACGGGATCTATATCGACGGCAACGCCACGCTGGAACAGGCAATGCCAATGTTTGACCAAGGAACCTATCGGTTCATTCCTGTTGTGACGCTGGGCGGAGAAGATGCACCACCCGAACTTTGGGGCGCATTATTTCAGGTTGATGCATTGAAGGCTATGAACCGCGCACTGTCAGAAACCGCGGCCGAGGAACATTCCTAAACCTGTTCCACCGCGACTTTGGACGAATAAAATGCCAGATAGTCCTTTATCTGTGCCACCTCTGCTTTGGGGTCTTCATAGGACCACGCTGCATCCGGGATCGTTCCGCTTTTGGCCTCAATCGCGTAGTAGCGCGCAGCACCCTTATAGGGGCAGGTCGATGTGGTGTCGCTGGGCTCTAAAAACGCCATGGCGATATCGCTGCGGGGGAAATAGATCACGGGCGGATAGTCCCCTTCGACCAGTTCCAGCGCTTGTGTGCTTTCGCCCAGAACAGCCCCGGCGGCGCGGACAACCCATGTGCCTGTTGCAGGCCGAATTTTGATATGATCTGCCATTCGGGCAATCCTTTCTTTATGTGCTGCGTCACAAAGCGGCGCAGCCGCGTTAGATTGGGGGTGCCGGGTCACGCTTTGATGTCAAAGCGGTGCGCAAGCGGCACGCAACCAAGCTGTCGTCGGACCGTCCAGACGTGGCCCAAGAAGCGACAGTGTAGTGGCATGATACTGATCAATCCAGTCCCGTTCTGCCGACGACAATAACGAGGTGTCGATCAGGCGCCGGTCAAGCGGGACAAAGGTCAGCGTATCGAAACGCAGCATCTTGCGGTCATCACCGCCGGGAATGGGCGGCGCGGCGACCACAACGATCAGGTTTTCGATCCGGATGCCAAATGCGCCCTCGCGGTAATAGCCGGGTTCGTTGGACAGGAACATGCCCGCTTCCAGCGCGATCTCCGACCGGCGTGACAGGCTTTGTGGACCTTCGTGGACGCAAAGGTAACTGCCGACACCATGTCCGGTGCCATGGTCGTAGTCCATCCCGGCCATCCAAAGCGGTGCGCGGGCCAGCGCATCCAGATGCTGCCCACCAACACCTTTGGGAAAACGCACCCGGCTGATCGCAATCATCCCCTGTAGAACGCGTGTGTAGCAGGCGCGCTGTTCATCTGTGGGTGTGCCGATCGCAATTGTGCGGGTGATGTCAGTGGTGCCATCGACATATTGGCCGCCGCTATCGACCAGCAGCAATTCGTTCTGACCAACAGCGCGGTTTGTCTTGTCACTGACACGGTAATGCACGATGGCCCCGTTCGGACCAGACCCGCTGATCGTATCAAAGCTGATATCGCGCAAAGCATTTGTTTTGGCGCGGAACCCTTCCAGCGCCGTGACAACGTCAATTTCGGTCAGCTGTCCCTTTGGCGCCTCTGCATCCAACCAAGCAAGAAACTGGACCATGGCAACCCCGTCACGTTCATGGGCAGCCTTGGCCCCGGCGATTTCGACGGCGTTCTTGCGTGCCTTGGGCAGAACACACGGGTCGCGGGCCTCGATCACCTCGGTACCTGCCTGATGCAAGGTGGTTGCGATGATTTCAGGGCAGGATTTCGGATCAAGCTGTACCGGCCCACCCAGTTTGCCGACTGCGTCCAGGAACCCACTGTCATCATGCACGTGGATGTCGGCGCCAAGATGATCCATCACATCGCGTGCCTTACCGGGACCAGCGAACAGATCAACGGACCCGTCTGTATGCAAGATCGCAAAGGCATGCGGCACCGGATTGCGTTGGATATCCGCACCGCGGATGTTCAACAGCCAGGCGATGCTATCAGGCAGGGTGATGATCGCAGCCTTGCCTTTCAGATCGTGTGCCAGCCGCGCGCGCTTGTCGTCATGATGCTCGCCTGCGTGTTCCAGTGGATGGGCAAAGAAGGCGGCATCGGGCGCGGCCGGTTGATCAGTCCAAATGGCGTCGACAAGGTTGTCCGAAGGGCGCAGTTCAATATCACGCAATGCATCGCGCAGCTCTTTGATCTCGGCGACCGTATGCAGCCACGGATCAAAAGCCACGACACCACCATCGGGACGCTGTGTTTTCAGCCAATCGGACAGCTTTTCTTCCGGCCAGTGAACAGGCGTGAAGTCTGCAGCAACCTCGGCCCGGACCTGAACGCGGTAACGGCCATCAATGAAGATACCAGCGATATCGCCCAATACGGCACAGAACCCGGCAGAGCCGGAAAAGCCCGTCAACCATTCAAGCCGGGCATCACGGTCGGCCACATATTCGCCCTGATGCGCATCAGCACGCGGGACAAGAAAACCATCAAGGCCCTGCTGTGCCATCAGCAGCCGCAAAGCTGCCAACCGCGGCGGGCCCTGATCAGGTGAAGATTGCGCCTCAAATGTCTGAAACATCTGCGATCCTTTATGTCTTTTGTATCCGGTCAGAGCGTCGCTGCGGGAAAACAAATTTCTGGAAATTTGTGACCACTCAGCCCGCCTTTCGCATCCCCAGGACGCGGGCGCGCTTGCGCGGATCGGTATCGAAAAGGCTTGCCAATTGTTCGGTCATTGCACCGGCGAGCTGTTCGACATCCGTGATGGTCACCGCCCGCTCATAATAGCGTGTCACATCATGGCCGATCCCGATGGCCACCAGTTCCACAGCTTTGCGTTTCTCGACCATTTCGATCACGTCGCGCAGGTGTTTTTCCAGATAATTGGCCGGGTTAACGGACAAAGTTGAATCGTCCACCGGCGCCCCATCCGAGATCACCATCAGAACCTTGCGTTGCTCTTGCCGGGCAACCAGTCGCCTGTGCGCCCATTCTAGCGCCTCACCGTCGATGTTTTCCTTCAGCAGCCCCTCTTTCATCATCAGGCCCAGATTGGGGCGGGTCCGGCGCCACGGCGCATCGGCTGATTTATAGATGATATGACGCAGGTCGTTCAGGCGACCGGGCGTGGCGCTGCGCCCCTCGGCCAGCCATTTTTCACGCGATTGCCCGCCTTTCCATGCCTTTGTCGTAAACCCGAGGATCTCGACCTTGACGTCGCATCGCTCCAGCGTGCGTGCCATCACATCGGCACAGATTGCCGCGATGGAAATCGGGCGGCCCCGCATTGAGCCGGAGTTATCCAGCAGCATGGTTACAACCGTATCGCGGAAATCGGTGTCCTTTTCGACCTTGAACGATAACGGTGTAGTTGGCGAGGCGACGATGCGCGCCAGTCTCCCGGCATCCAGAATCCCTTCTTCGCGGTCAAACTCCCATGATCGGTTCTGTTGTGCCTGCAACCGACGCTGCAATTTGTTGGCCAGCCGGGACACAGCACCTTTCAGCGGTTCCAACTGCTGATCAAGATAGGCACGCAGACGTTCCAGCTCTACCGGCTCGGCAAGGTCTTCCGCCGATACCTCTTCGTCGAATTCGGTGGTTGAGACTTTGTAATCGGGATCAGCATCTGACACAGGCTGCGGGGCAGGCGGCTCCAGCGGGGCTTCACCTTCGGGCATCTCGGCCTCTTCGCCCATTTCGGCGTCAGCCTGATCATCCATGCTGACCTGCGCCTGGCTGGCATCCTGTTGCTGTTCCTGGCTTTGTTCGGGCGATCCCTCCGCCTCTTCGCCGTCACTGTCGTCTTGGCCGGTGCTGTCAGGTTCGTCCTGATTGTCGTCCTGGCTTTCCTCGGCTTCCTCGTCCTGTTCGTCATCAAGGCTGTCGGGGTCATCACCCAGCTGGTCACCATAGCCCATATCGCTGATCAATTGCCGTGCGAATTTGGCAAAGGCCTGTTGGTCGTTCAGCGTATCGGTCAGGTTTTCGAGCGTGCCGCCACAATGATCCTCGATGAACCCGCGCCACAGCTCCATCACGTTATCCGCGCCTTTTGGCAGGTCGCGGCCAGTCGCCAGATGCCGGATCAGATAGCCCGCAGCAACCGCCAAAGGCGCGTCGGACGCCTGGCTGATTTGATCATAGCCTTTGCGCATCGCGTCAGTGCCGATCTTGGCGTCAATATTTCCGGCGGTTCCGGGCATGTATTGTGCGCCCACGGCCTCGATCCGGGCGGTTTCCATCGCTTCGTACAGATCCTGCGCCATCTGGCCTTGCGGCATATAGCGGGCGGATACTTTCGGGTCGTGGAATTTGTGGCGCAGTGCGAATGCGTCCGCCGTGCCGCGGGCCAGCAGCACCTCGTCACGGGTCATGCGGCGGCTGACCTGCGGCAGGCGGATCGTCTCAGCCGTTTGTCCGGCGGGATCAACCGAGTAGGTGATCGACAATTCCGGATCATCCGCCATGACCTTGGTCGCCTCGGCCAGCGCCTTTTTGAACGGGTCGGCGGGGTTGTCTGATGGTTTATTCATCGCCTTGGTCCTTTGCTGCCCTGCAAACTAGAACCCGGCGGTGTCATTGACCAGAGGCTGCGGGTCAGTCTTCTTCGAATTCGGGTTCTTCGAAGGTGATATTCGCTTCGGGCGCGATATCGAAGGGGTCCGCGACCAGTTCGTGGAAGTTATTGAGTGCGGCAACACCGGGCAAGGTCATGCCTGTTTCATCAACAAACGCCAATCGGGGGCGATAAGTTTTGCCGCCAAGTTGGATTTCGCCTTCGTCGAACAGATAGGCCAGTTCGGTCAGGATACCTTCGACATTGGCCTTGGCCGCATCTTCGGGCATGTTTTCGGCAAAGAGCGGCAAAAGGGCATGCCCGATCAATGCCGCCACAGTTTCTGCCAGATCCTCATGTGTGACCACATAATCAGCGGGCAACTCTGTCCCAATTTTCATCTTCATAATCAGCTCCGATAATCATCTGCGTTGCCGTTACATTGCGCGCAAAGCAGACCAGATTATGGCGATTGTAAAAATTCAGGCAAGGCCCATTGCAGGTTGTTGCGTCAGCTGAGGATCAATGCGGTACATTCGTTGGTCAGGCGCGCGGCGGTTCGTGCGGCCCAGGCCGCGTCAGTGGCGTCATTGTTAAAGGTCGCGCGGGTCAGCAGCGCCGACTGTGCCAGCTTGGCCGAGATGCGCCAGTGCAGCACGGTGCGCCCATCATTGGGGTCCATGACAGCATCAATCAGGTCGATCATGGCGGCGCGTTGCAAGGCAGTCTGTTCAGAGGCAGGGCCATCGAACATCCATTGGAATTCCATCTGCGCAGACAGCCGGCCGGCGCATGTTGCGAAATGCTGCAGTTGGTTGTTGTTGGACGCCATCAAGGGTGCGCCGTGGGCTGTGACGCTTGCGGTACACAGTGCTGCATAAAGGGTAAGGGTTTTCATTGCGCCCATATTTGCAGCATGATGCCTAAATAATCGCTAATCAATACGGCAGTTCAAGAACAATCTGTTGCGTGATCACAGCGTCAGAAGGGAGGCGCAGGCGTTTTCAAACTGTGCGGCCTGTTGCATTGCCCAATTTGCCTCGGCCTGATCCCGTGCTGATGCGGCCCGGCTTAACAGGTTCCATTGCGCCTGTTTTGCGGCGTTTCGCCAATACAATACATCACGCGATTTTTCGGCCGGGATGATTGCGGCAACGATTTCCACAACGGCAGTACGTTTTTGCGCGGTCTCCGAAGAGATGACGCCAATGGTGTTCCATTCATACTCTGCGACAGCGGAAAGACGTCCGACACAGGCTGCAAATGTCCTGAGCTGTGCGTCCGGATCACTGGATTGCGCCTGTGCCGGAACGGCCAAATGCGTTGTGATCAAACAAAGGACTAACAGGCAAACTCGATACATAACGCAAACAGCATGCGAATGTATTCTGCCGAGAATATGACCGAAACGGGACTATTGCAGAGCAAATTTACGTTAAGTCAACCCAGTCGGAATGGCGCTAAGGGTCAGCCGAGACTAAGGCTTGCCGCACTCTCGGGCAGTTCCTCATCGAAACAGCGCTGATAGAACTCGGCCACGGTTTGACGCTCCAGCTCGTCACACTTGTTCAGGAACGATAACCGGAACGCATAGCCCACATCGTTGAATATGCGTGTATTCTCGGCCCAGGCCAGCACTGTGCGCGGCGACATCACCGTGCTCAGATCACCATTCATGAAGGCCGTTCGGGTCAGATCGGCGACAGTTACCATCTGGCTGATAGTCTTGCGCCCTTTCTCCGTGTTGAAATGCGGGGATTTCGACAGGATGATCGCGGCCTCTGCATCATGGCTGAGATAATTCAGTGTGGCGACAAGTGACCAGCGGTCCATCTGCGCCTGGTTGATCTGCTGTGTACCATGATAAAGGCCGGTCGTATCGCCCAAACCTACGGTGTTCGCTGTCGCGAACAGGCGGAAATATGGGTTGGGGGTGATGATCTCATTCTGATCCATCAGAGTCAGTTTGCCGTCATGTTCCAGCACGCGCTGAATGACGAACATCACATCGGCCCGGCCCGCATCATATTCGTCGAACACGATGGCCACAGGGTTGCGCAGCGCCCAGGGCAGGATGCCTTCATGAAACTCTGTCACCTGCACGCCATCGCGCAGCTTGATCGCGTCCTTGCCGATCAGATCGATCCGGCTGATGTGGCTGTCCAGGTTCACGCGCACACAAGGCCAGTTCAGGCGGGCGGCAACCTGTTCAATATGCGTCGATTTGCCGGTGCCGTGATAGCCCTGGATCATCACGCGCCGGTTGTAGCCAAAGCCAGCCAGAATCGCGAGGGTCGTGTCAGGATCAAACTTGTAGGTGCTGTCAATGTCAGGCACCCGATCTGACCGATCGGCGAAACCTTTGATCTTCATATCGCTGTCGATGCCGAAAACCTCGCGGACCGAGATTTCTTCTGTCGGTTTCGCCTGCATATCGGTCGTTCCGTCGGCCATGACTGCTGCCCTTATCGTGGTGTCACATTTATCGTGTTCGGGCATGCAACATAACGCTGTCCGCTGCAAGGGGAAGGGGTGCCGCCGGGATTGTTTTGTGGATCGGAGGCGGCGCTCACCGCTGCTCACATCACCGTGCGTTGGTGCGGTTTTATTAGGCGAACGACAAAGGGCCCTGTTAGCAGTGACCGTAACAGTCAGGAGTGCTTACGATGAACCGCCGTCAATTTGCCCTTTCAACCCTTGCCCTTTTGGTCGCGCCCATCGCCCTGCGTGCCCAAACGTTCGAGATCACGCGCACAGATGCAGAGTGGCGCGCCATGCTGACGGATTTGGAATATCGTGTGATGCGGCAAGAGGGGACAGAGCGGGCAGGAAGCTCACCACTTGATAAGAACTATGCGCCCGGCACTTATATATGTCGTGGCTGTGATCTGCCGCTTTATGCGTCCGAGGCCAAATATGACAGCCGAACGGGCTGGCCGAGCTTTTATGAAAGCCTGCCCAACGCGATCGGTACCAAGCCGGACCGCAAGCTGCTGAGCGTGCGCACCGAGGTCCATTGCCGTCGCTGTGGTAGCCATCTTGGGCATATCTTTGATGACGGCCCACGTCCGACGGGCAAACGACACTGCTTGAACGGGGTGAGTCTTATCTTCGTGTCAGCTTAGGAAAAAACGACGGTTTTCATGGCCTTTGCCGAGCGAAAACATGATTGTTGATAAATGATTAACAATAAGAACACAATTCTCGTAAAAGTTGTGTGAGAAAATATATAACGATATCTTGCGTTTAGCTTCTGATAGGCGGTTTCCCGCCGTTTTTCTATTGCCGGGCTAGGCGAAATATGGCACAAATTTGTCAGTATTTAATTGAAGACTTGTGAGTTTTCGCACTGATCCGTCGCATAAATTTTGCGACATATTCGTTATTAACTGTTGGTATGGGGGGCGCAATGTCGGCGCGTATTTTCGAAAGAATATCTTTGAGTCGAGGGGAGAAATCTTCCCTCATGGCGTATGCTGCAATCATCGCGATGACTGCAGGCATGACGATTCTGATCATGTCCGGGGTCAACGGCGAAGGTCTGATCTGGTCAGGCACCGCCTGGTTCAGTCAGTGGATCATTTTTGCCGGTGCCGTCAGCGGTGCTATCAGTCTGGCTCTGGCACGTGGCTGGATGGGTATGGAAGGCACCTTTGGCGTTATGCGGGCCTTGGTCGGTAGTGTTGCGATTAGCATTATGGCTGCCATGATCGCGGGTATCCTGATCGATCCGCTTTTGGGCGTCGTTTACGGGCCGGTGTTGTTACTGACCGAATTTATCGCCAAGCCTTGGCTTGCGATTGCATGGTTTGCTGGCATGATGGGTATTCATGCGCTGAAGCTTGATGCACGGCGCGAACGTGATCTTCTTGAATCGCCGCGCGGACATGCACGTGCAGTGACCCAGCTGAGCCGGCTGTCGCAAGAGAATCTTTACAGACGCAGCTAACCGTTAAAGACAATCGCGGCTGATTATTTTGTCAGCACGTAGAAAAGGGTGCAGCCTCGCGGCGGCACCCTTCTTTCATTTCGACCCGACCCTAGTCTTTTTCGCGGAAATTCCGGCTGACCTTGATCTGATCCCACGCCCAGACAACCTCGGATAGCTGCTCTTCCTGGCTGCGGTCGCCGCCATTCATGTCGGGGTGCAGAACCTTGATCAGTGCCTTATAGGCTTTGCGAATCTCAGGCTTTGACCAATTATCCTTGGCCTCTAGGATCTCGATTGCACGCCGTTCGGTGGGGGGCAGTTTCCGGCCTGTCGCGGCACCTCGCCCGGGGTTCTGGGTTGCATTTGCGCCAAGCACCTGATGCGGGTCATCCACGCCAAGACGCGCCCATGCACGCTCTTCCACGGTGCGTTTGAACGGCTTGGTGGGGCGTTCCCAGACACGATCCTGATCCATTTGCGCGGCCAGTTCAGCCTCTGACGTGCTGTCGAAGAAATTCCACTTCAGATTGTATTCGCGCACATGCTGCTGGCAAAACCAGAAATAATCATCCAGCACGTCGGGCGATTTGGGCGCACGATACTTGCCCGCTTCCTGACATCCCTCATGATCGCAGACACGGGTCGATGTCTCGGACGCGCCAGACATCCCGCGACGACCGCGCGGGTTCTTTTTCTTGGAACTCGACACGGACATGTCAAAACCAAAGGGATCATCTTTTTTCATGACGCGACTCATCTTTCCGTTCAGGCCGATAGACTTTAAACCGCTGGGCGAGAGATTGAAGAGGGTAGGGCTAAAATAATGACACTTGAGGCAGAAATTCGCACCGCCTTACGAACACTTGCGCCCACATCGCTGGATGTGATCAACGAAAGCGCATTGCATAGTGGCCATGCGGGTGATGATGGCTCTGGCGAAAGCCATTGGCGCATCAAAATCGCAGCACCTGTTTTGGACGATCTGTCCCGCATTGCCCGACACCGGGCTATTCACACAGCCCTTGGGCCGGACATTATCGGTCGTATTCACGCGCTGGCGATTGAGATCGCATAGTTATTCCGCTGCTACATCAGATGAGGGCGGCTTCGCCGGCTTCACAGGCTTCGGTGCGGCGACTTCTTTCTTTTCCGCCAAACGCTCTTCACCGGATTTCGGTTTTGCGACGGTTGGTTCCGCCTTCAACACAGGCTGAGGTGCTGCGGCTTGTGCGGTTTTTTTAGGGCGACGAAACACAAGCATGTTCTGATAAACAGTGGTCTTGCCAATCAGCCCCTCGCGTTGTTCGCTGGGCAGCGTATCAGCGCGCAGATACTCCCACCCGTCGGCGGCAAGGTTGTTCATTTCCATCTCAAGCGCATGGGCAAAGCGATCTTCGGCGGATTTGATCCCTTTGGCCTTCACCCCGCGCGTTGGTGCTGGCACGACTTTGTATTCGTATGACATTGCGTCACCCCTGTTACCACCAAAGCTGTGTATCAAACTGCTGCCGCGAATCCAAGGATTTGCGGATCGGCAGCGCGAAAATCAGCCGTGGCCCCTGAACGTGTTCACAGACCCAACTTGGCTGACACGATTTGGTTCACTGCAGCCGGATTGGCCTTGCCGCCCGTCGCCTTCATGACCTGACCGACAAACCAGCCGACCAGTTTTGGGTTCGCTTGCGCCTTTTCGACCTGTGCGGGGTTGGCAGCAATGATCTCATCCACCGCTGCCTCAATCGCGCCGGTGTCAGTGACCTGCTTCATGCCTTCGGTCTCAACGATCTCGGCCGGATTGCGGCCCGTTGTATAGGCGATTTCAAAGACTTCCTTGGCGATCTTGCCCGAGATATCGCCCGATTTGATCAGGCCGATAAGCTCGCCCAGTTGATCAGCCGAAACAGGGCTGTCCTCGATTGTGTGGTCTTCTTTCTTCAACCGCCCGAACAATTCATTGATGACCCAGTTCGCAGCCAGCTTTCCGTCGCGTCCTTCGGCGACCTTTTCGAAATAGGTGGCATTCGCGACCTCGGCGGTCAGGACCGATGCATCATAATCCGACAAGCCAAAGTCGCTGATAAAACGTGCCTTTTTCTGATCTGGCAGTTCCGGCAGCGATGCCTTGATATCGTCAACCCATCCTTGCTCGATCTCCAGCGGCAGCAGATCGGGATCGGGGAAGTAGCGGTAATCATGCGCTTCTTCCTTGGACCGCATGGACCGGGTTTCGTTCTTGTCTGGATCGTAAAGGCGGGTTTCCTGTACGACCTCCTTGCCGTCCTCGATCAGTGCGATCTGACGCCGTGCTTCAACATCAATGGCCATCTGGATAAATCGCATGGAGTTCATGTTCTTGATCTCGCACCGCGTGCCCAGATGGGAAAAATCCTGCGTCTCCTGATACTTCTCATAATCACCAGGCTTGCAGATCGACACGTTCACGTCTGCGCGCAGATTGCCATTCTGCATATTGCCGTCGCAGGTGCCCAGATAGCGCAGGATCTGGCGCAGCTTCAGCACATAGGCCGCCGCCTCCTCGGGGCCGCGAATGTCGGGGCGGCTGACGATTTCCATCAGCGCGACACCCGTCCGGTTCAGGTCCACGAAAGACATATTTGGGTCCATATCGTGAATCGATTTGCCAGCATCCTGTTCCAGATGGATACGTTCGATCCGCACCGTGCGCGCGGTGCCATTTCCCATTTCCACCAGCACTTCGCCTTCGCCAACGATGGGATGATAGAGCTGCGAAATCTGATAACCTTGCGGCAGGTCAGGATAAAAATAGTTCTTGCGATCAAACGCAGAGACAAGATTGATCTGTGCATTCAGGCCCAGCCCGGTCTTGACGGCAAGCGCCACGCACCCTTCGTTGATGACAGGCAACATGCCCGGCATGCCCGCGTCCACAAAGGCCACGTTGCTGTTAGGCTCCGCGCCAAATTCGGTCGATGCGCCGGAAAACAACTTGGCCTTTGACGACACCTGCGCATGCACCTCAAGCCCGATAACCAATTCCCAGTCATTCTGGGCGCCAGCGATCACTTTCGGGGCCGGGGCGTCATAGGACAGATCAAGCATGGGAAACTCCAGAGCTAGGGTTGATCCGCTTCTAAAACAGCGATTGGTCGGGAACAAGTGGCGGCTTTGCACGTTTCATCAGCACTACGCAATTGAAAGAAAGGAACAACGCTGTGACCGATATGACTGACGCGAAAATCGTTATCGTCGCCACCGATGGTTTTGAACAATCAGAACTGTTCGTGCCGCTGGAAGACCTGCGCGACAAGGGCGCAACTGTCCATGTGGCCACATTGGATGGTGATGCGATCAAGGGGTGGGACAAAGACAACTGGGGCAAGTCGGTGGATGCCGATCTTAAGATCGCCGATGTAAAAGTTGATGATTATGATTGCATCGTATTGCCGGGCGGTCAGATCAATCCCGATTTGCTACGGGTCGAGGCCGACGCGATCAAGCTGATCCAAGGCTTTGTCAGCAAGGGCAAGATCGTTGCCGCGATCTGCCATGCCCCGTGGTTGCTGATCGAGGCGGATGTTGTACGCGGCCGCGAGATGACATCTTATCATTCGATCAAAACCGATCTGAAAAATGCCGGTGCCAAGTGGGTTGATCAGGAAATTGCGATCTCCAACGGTATCATCACCAGCCGGTCGCCCGAAGATCTGGACGCATTCGTATCCAAGATCGTCGAAGAGGTGAAAGAGGGTAAACACCCCAGGCCCAACGCCGCCTGAAACCCGTTTCGGCGATCTGTCGCCACCTGTTGATCTGTTGCTTGCGCTGCCCCCTGTGGGTGGCGCAAGTTTTTTTTATGAAGATACCCACGCTTTTTATCGTTGTCGGCCTTGCGTTATCGGCATCTGTGGCACGGGCCGACCCAGATCTGCTGCGACCGGTCAATCGGCCTGATGTGACGGTATCGGATCTGGCTGCGCCGCGCCCTGCTGAACGGCCGCCTCATATGCTGCGATATCCTGTGTCCGTGGAGACAGGTCAGCCGACGATACGTCCGACAGCCCGTGATGTTTTCTTGCCGCGCGCACGCTGGGATTTCAAAGATAACGGGCCGCTGTGGACCCGCGCGGCGATGTCGGCCATTGCGGCTCATGCCGACGTGCTGACCGATATCGTGCCGCGCGATATCGACACATGGTGTCCGGGCTATGCAACGGCGACGGAAACGGAACGGCGTGCCTTTTGGGTTGGCATGATGTCGGCGCTATCCAAACACGAAAGCACGTATAATCCCCGCGCCGTTGGTGGTGGTGATCTGTGGTACGGTCTTTTGCAGATCTATCCCGATACGGCCCGCCGGTATGATTGCCGCGCGCGCAGCGGTGAGGCGCTCAAAAACGCAGCCGACAACCTCAGCTGTGCGGCACGGATCATGGCCGTGACGGTGGCGCGTGACAGGGCGGTGGCCGTGCATGACGGACGCTGGCGTGGTGTTGCCGCTGACTGGGGCCCGATGACAAACCGCAGCAAGATCAATGATATGGCGGCATGGACACGCGCACAAAGCTATTGCGCGCCACTGAATACGCTGCGCCCGACAGCGCGCCCTAATCTGCCTGCGGCCGTTTCAACCATGACCGCGAGGCCGCCACAAGATTGACAGTTGGCGCGTCCTTGCCGCCCAGGGCAAGGGTTGCCCTGCGCAGCATCTTGATACCGTCTTCGGAGCTTTTCGGCATGGATGCTGCTGATATCGGCTCTCCCACCGTCAGGCGGAAAGGCTGTTTTGCCTTGTTCAGCGTCTCGTGAAACAAGGTGATGTCCCGCAAGGTCGGATGGATCAGATCAAACAGATAAAACAGGGCCGAGTTGCGGGCCTGAATATTTACCGGGATCACCGGCAAATCAAACTTACGCGCCAGCATCGCCGCCGACGCCATCCATGGCCGCTCGTACAGCCGCAAGCCGCGGCGTTTCGCCAAGCGGCCCGATGGAAAGATCACGCCCAACCGCCCGTCATCCGTGGCTTGGCGCACATAGGCCATCGTCTCGCGCGTTTTGGCATGGCTGCGCAGTTCCTTGCGCCACTCGACGGGGGCAATCATGTTTTCCATCTGGGGAAACACCCGCAAGATATCGCGATTTGCAAAGAAATACGCATCAGGCCGCGTTTGCGCGATCAGATGATGCAGGATGATGCCATCTGCGATGCCTGTCGGGTGATTGGCCACAATCAGCGCGGGGCCATGGGCAGGGATGTACCCCAAACCGCGGGCGGTGACGACCTTGGCCAGCCGGTCAGCCATCGCACCCATGATGTCGGGCGCGGGCGCGCGTTCCAGCGTTCTGGCAATTTCAACGGTGGTGTCATAGGCCAACAGTTTGTGCAGTGTGTGGCGAGCGACACGGGTGCCGGGGCGATCACTGTAAAGCCACGGGGCGCGTTCAGCGATCAGCGGGTCAATGCGATGTTCCATATGACTTGAATGCCCATCTGCACGTAACGGTTCCACGACAGATTTGTAATGATCCGGCAACGGCAGAACTCTGCGGTTCTGCGGGCCTGTGATCGGCAAAATACGGCACAAATGATGACGCAAGGTCTTATTGAAAGGCTTTGTCATCACAATAGGTCAAGCATCATGCCCAAGATGCGCCGCAAATCCGATCTGCCGCAGAAAATCTGTGCCACCTGTGGTCGGCCTTTTGCATGGCGCAAGAAATGGGAAAAGGTCTGGGATCAGGTCCGCTATTGTTCGGATCGCTGCCGAAACACGCGGCCCAAATAAAACATCCGCCAGTTTGTTGCCTATCGGAAACGCCTGCACTAGATCGTGGGCGACGCTGCGGCAATGTGTGCCGCCGTATGCAATCAAACGAGGGGAGACGTCATGACCGACCGCATCGAAAAACACGGGCTTCAGGTTGCCACCGAACTGGCAGGCTTTATCGATGATCGCGCCTTGCCCGGTACCGGAATTGATGCGGATACATTCTGGAAAGGGTTTGCCGGTCTCGTGGCCAAGATGACACCGCGCAATCGCGCCATGCTGCAAAAACGCGATGACCTGCAGGTCCAGATCGACGATTGGCACATCAAACGGCGCGGGCAGGCCCATGACCGGACAGCATATGAGGCTTTTTTGCGCGAGATCGGCTATCTCGTGGACGAAGGCGATGATTTCGAGATTGAGACGACAAATGTGGACCCCGAAATCGCCACCGTTCCCGGCCCGCAGCTGGTGGTGCCGATTACGAATGCCCGATTTGCCCTGAACGCAGCGAACGCCCGTTGGGGCAGCTTGTACGATGCATTCTACGGCACCGACGCGATGGGTGTGCAGCCGCCCAAAGGTCCCTATGATCGTGGGCATGGGGCGCGGGTCGTGGCCCGGTCACGGGTGTTTCTGGACGAGGCGTTCCCGATCGAAGGGACCAGCCATGCCGATGTGTCGCGCTACTATGTGCATGACGGTGCGTTGCTGGTCGATGACATGCCGCTCAAGCAGCCTGAAAAATTCGTGGGCTATCACGGAAACCCCAAGGCGCCTGACGCAATCCTGTTGAAAAACAACGGGCTGCATGTCGAACTTGTGTTCGATCGTGCGCATCCCATCGGCAGCCGCGATCAGGCGCTGCTTGCCGATGTCCGACTGGAAAGTGCCGTGACTGCGATCATGGATTGCGAAGACAGCGTGGCGTGTGTCGATGCCGAAGACAAGGTGCTGGCCTATAGCAACTGGTTGGGATTGATGCAGGGTGATCTGACATCAGAATTCCAGAAAGGCGGTCAGACCCTGACCCGGCGTCTGGCCGAAGATACCATCTACACCGCGCCCGACGGAAACCCGCTGATCCTGAAGGGACGTGCGCTGCTGTGGGTGCGCAATGTGGGCCATCTGATGACAAATCCGGCCATCCTGGATGGTGACGGGGAAGAGGTGTTCGAAGGGCTGATGGACGCCATGTTCACGGTGCTGATCGCAATGCATGACCTGCAGCGCGAAGGCGGCAACTCGGCACACGGGTCTGTCTATGTCGTCAAGCCCAAGATGCACGGTCCAGAAGAGGTTACGCTGACCTGCGATATCTTCGCCATGGTCGAGGACGCGCTGGGCCTGCCACGCGACACCGTCAAGATCGGCATTATGGATGAAGAGCGGCGCACGACCGTGAACCTCAAGGAATGTATCCGCGCCGCCAAGAGCCGGGTGGCGTTCATCAATACCGGTTTCCTTGATCGGACGGGCGATGAAATTCACACCTCGATGGAGGCGGGGCCATTTAGCCGTAAAGACTTTATCAAGCGCAAACAATGGATTGGCGCTTATGAGGATCAGAACGTCGATATCGGTCTGGAATGCGGATTTTCCGGCAAGGCGCAGATTGGCAAGGGTATGTGGGCGATGCCGGATCTGATGGCGGCGATGCTGGAACAAAAGATCGGACATCCGCAATCGGGTGCCAATTGCGCCTGGGTACCCAGCCCAACAGCCGCGACATTGCACGCGCTGCATTACCACAAGATCGACGTGATGGCGGTGCAGGAAAAGCTGCGCAAAGGCGGGCGGCGGGCCTATGTGTCATCGATTCTGGATATTCCTCTGGCGCAGTATCAGCGCTGGACGGACGCGCAAAAGATCAAGGAAATCGAAAACAATGCCCAGGGTATCCTCGGCTATGTCGTGCGCTGGATTGATCAGGGTGTGGGGTGCTCCAAAGTGCCAGACATCAACAATGTCGGTCTGATGGAAGATCGCGCGACCTGCCGGATTTCGTCACAGGCGCTGGCAAACTGGCTGCATCACGAAGTGGTTTCCGAAGCACAGGTGATGGAAGCGATGCGCAAAATGGCCGCCGTTGTGGATGAACAGAACGCCGATGATCCGGCATATCGTCCGATGGCCCCCGATTACGACGGGATCGCGTTTCAGGCGGCCTGCGATCTGGTGTTCAAGGGACGCATCCAGCCATCAGGTTATACCGAGCCGGTCCTGCATCAGCGACGGTTAGAGCTGAAGGCGCAACGCAATCACTAAGGTATGATGGGTGAAAACCCGTCCCAACGAGAGATAAGAAATGGCAGAGATATCAGCAAGCAAGGCACGCGCCATCATTCGCAAGGCAATGGCAAAAGGCGATGAGATGGGGTTCAAGCCGCTGTCGGTCGTGGTGCTGGATGCAGGTGGTCATGTAAAGGCGTTTGAACGCGCTGATGGTGCTGCTCCGGGCCGCTTTGGGATTGCGCATGGCAAGGCCTATGGGTCGGTCATGCTTGGCATGGCCGGGACCGCGCAGATGGCGCGGGCCGAACAGCAGGCCTATTTCATGGCCGCGGTGAACGGTGTCTATGGCGGGCAGGTCGTGCCGGTGCCGGGCGGTGTTCTGGTGCGCGACAAGCGCGGCAACATCATTGGTGCCGTTGGCGTGACAGGCGATACATCTGACAATGATGTGATTGCAGCCATGGCAGGGATCGAGTCTGCTGGGCTGACCGGCGAGGCATAGCCAAAGGTTCATCACTGCCTAAATTCTGGGCCACATGGTGCAATTCGGCGGCATATCAGCCACCGTCAATGGGTCTGTGTGCTTGCAGTATCTTTCGCTGTGGTTTGCGAAGCGCTAATAAGGTGCAAACCTGAAGGGAAGTTTCATGCGCCGCCCGGTTATTGGCATTATCGGCAACAGCTATATGATCAACGATCAATACCCCGCCCACGCGGCAGGAGAGATGAACGCGCAGGCGGTTGCCGAGGTCTCGGGTGGGTTGCCGTTGATCGTGCCTTCTGACCCGGCGATGGTTTGTCTTGATGCGCTGATGGCGACCTGTGACGGATTTCTCTTCACGGGCGGACGCCCAAACGTGCACCCCGAAGAATACGGCGAAGACGCTACCGAGGCACATGGCGCCTTTGACCGTGCGCGTGATCGGGTTGCCTTGCCCTTGATCCGGAAATGCGTCGCGCGCGGTCAGCCGATCTTTGGTGTTTGCCGCGGATTTCAAGAGGTTAACGTGGCCATGGGCGGCACGCTGCACCCGGAAATCCGCGAATTGCCGGGGCGTGACAATCACCGGATGCCCCCCGATGGCACGCTTGAGGAAAAATTTGCCTTGCGCCACACAGTGACGTTTTCGGATGGCGGTGTCTTTCATCAGTTGATGGGCAAACGCGAGGTGATGACCAATACGCTGCACGGTCAGGGGATCAAGCAGGCAGGTCCACGGATCGTAATTGACGGTCATGCGCCCGACGGCACGCCCGAGGCGATTTATGTCGCGGATGCACCCGGATTTACCCTTTCGGTTCAATGGCATCCGGAATGGAATGCAGCCGATGACCCCGTATCGCGGCCGTTGTTCGAGGCCTTTGGTGACGCTTGCCGGGCATGGGCCGCCGAACCGATGCGGAAGGCCGGGTAGGCCCATCTTCTGCTGTATGGAATGCGTACAGAACCTGTACAGACAATGTACGTACAATCTGTCCGGTTTGGCTGATCTAGGTCAAAAACCAGCGGCTGTGTTTCGTTAAACTCGTGGTCATCACCAAAGATGGGAGACGACCATGAAAATCCTGATCGCTTATGCCTCGACCGAAGGACAAACACGCAAGATCGCGCGCTGCTGTGCGGATCACCTGATTGACTGTGGGCATAGCGTCGAACTGACCCATGCCAGCGACGCGAGGGACATTGATCTGGGTCGGTTCGATGCCGCGTTGTTGGCGGGGTCAGTGCATGGCGGGACCTATCAAAAACCTTTGCGCAAGTTTGCAAAAGGGCAAAGCGATGCCTTGGCAGAGATGAAAGCCGCGTTCCTGTCAGTTTCGCTGGCCGCCGCAGGAGACGATCCCGATGATTGGCAGGGTTTGAACGATTGTGTGGCCCGTTTCACCGAGGCGACAGGCTGGACACCTTCGACCGTCATGCATGTCGCCGGTGCGTTCCGGTTTTCGGAATATGATTTCTTCAAAGCCTGGGCGATGCGCTGGATCGCGGCGCAAAAGGATCATGAGGTCGATCCGCATCAGGACAAGGAATACACTGATTGGCAGGCTTTAAGGGACAATCTGGATGCATGGTTGGCGGATGGGTAAGCCGTTCAGGCGCTGACTGGACTTTGCCGCGTTTATCTGGCCAATCTGTGCGAACCAAGAACATCGCAAGGTGATAGAGCGAAATGCCGGACCTGAACACTTTCTTGCTTTTCGCGGTGGCGTCTCTGGCCCTTGTTGCGACGCCCGGACCCGACATGTTGCTGATTGCGGCGCGCAGCGGCACGCAAGGGCGGCTCGCCGGATTTGCCACCTATCTTGGTGTTGCGGTTGGATCGTTTTGCCACGCGATCGCTTTGGCTGTCGGGCTGTCTCAGTTATTTCTTGTGGTGCCTTATGCATATGATGCAGTCCGCTATGCCGGGGCGGCTTACTTGCTTTATCTGGCGTGGGGCGCGGTCACGTCCACCCCGCATAAGATCAGCCAGCGCAAAGCACACAAGGCGCTGGGCTTTGCCGTTATGTTTCGGCAGGGACTGTTTTCCAACCTGCTGAACCCAAAGGTCGCTCTTTTCTTTCTGGCACTGTTTCCACAATTCGTGAACCCTGATGCAGGGGCTGTAGCGATGCAGATTATGATGCTGGCACTGGTGTTGAATGTCATCGGCTTGTTGGTCAATGGCGCGGTTATTCTTATGGCAAGTGGTGCAGGCGCTTTCATGACTGCCGGTCGCAGTTTGGGCCGTTGGCCCCAATACTTTTTAGGTGCGGTCTTTACAGCACTGGCCGCCCGATTGGCGTTTGAGGGAAAAGCAGAATGAAACGATCCCGCATTAATGAAATCATGGCCGAAGCGGATGAGATGATCCGGTCTTACGGCTTTGTCCTGCCGCCTTTTGCCTATTGGACGCCCGAGGAATTCAAGGCACGCGCGGAAGACGCGCAAGCCGTGATCGAGGCGCGGTGTGGTTGGGACATTACCGATTATGGCGCGGGTCGCTATGATGAGATGGGGTTGTTTCTGTTCACCCTGCGCAATGGCCGCCTGGCGGATCTGCAGCGCGGTGGAGGCATGTGCTATGCCGAGAAGCTGTTGATTTCAAAACAGGATCAGCTGTCGCCCATGCATACCCATGTGATCAAGGCCGAGGATATCATCAACCGGGGTGGGGCCACGCTGGTGGTGGAACTTTACGGGTCTGACCCTGACTGGAAATTCGATGAGACCGCAGGCGGCGTGGTGATGTGCGACGGTATTCGCCGTACCTATGCCCCGGGTGAAAAGCTGCGCCTTGCCCCCGGTGAGAGCGTGACGCTGATGCCGGGTGACTGGCACGCATTCTGGGGCGAGGGAGGCGATGTGCTGATCGGTGAGGTGTCGACCGTGAATGACGATGAGACCGACAATGTCTTTCGGGAGCCGATTGGACGGTTTGCGGAGGTGGAAGAGGATGTGGCACCGACGCATTTGCTGGTGAGTGATTACCGGACCTGGCTGTAAGCCTGCGGTTTGAAGATCGCTTCCGGTTCTATGAGACTTTTTCATTGTGTTCCGTGCGCGGTCCCCATTTTCTGACCTCATCCACATTTGCGAGGATGCCGGATATGACGCATCGAAAGCTTTACCTTGGTCCTCTAACTGACAACAGACGTTGGGACATGATCAACATCCGCCCGGATGATGTGATCGTTGTGACGCCGCCCAAATGCGGCACGACCTGGATGCAGACAATTGTGGCGCTTTTGCTTTCCGGCGATCCGGATGTCGAGACGGAGTTGTCGTTAAAGATGCCTTGGGTCGATATCCGTTTCCGCGAGATTTCAGAGGTGGCTGGACGGCTTGAGGCGATGACGCACCGTCGCAGCATGAAAAGCCATACGCCGATGGACGGTCTGCCATTGGATGATCATGCGCAGTATATTTGCGTGTTCCGGCATCCGCTTGATGCGCATTTTTCGTTCCGGAACCATGTGCAAAACATCTCCGTGCCGTTGTTTGATGACCGGTATCCAAAGGATGATGCGAGCGGCACGACATTTCGCCGTTTTTTGGAGGGCGCGGCAGATGGGGATGACTGTGATGCAGCGCCGCTTGCTCATATCTTGCAGCACTACAAAGCCGCCAAGGCCCTGTCTGCCCGATCCAATATCTCGCTTTTCCATTATGGGGATATGACGCGGGATTTGGCAGGGGTGTTTGCCAAGGTGTCGGCGTTGCTGGGCATCTCACATCCTGCGGCGGTCATGAAGCGACTGATAGAGGCTGCAACTTTCGATAATATGAAGCAGAATGCGGGTAGCTATGCCCCGGGCGGAGGCACTGGGTTTTACAGGTCGGACGCCGCGTTCTTTCACAGTGGCAGCAGCGGACAATGGCGCGGCAGGCTGACCGTTGAGGAGGTCGCGGCCTATGACGCGATGATGGATGCACATCTGGCGCCAGAGGACCGCGCATGGTTGGAGAATGGGGCCGCGGGGTTTTGACGCCCAACAGCGTGTTTGCCCGATCCCTACAAGATCAGATCGAACGTCTTGATCAGCGGCAATTCCCGCGCGCGGGTGCCGGTCAGATCGAAGAGCGCGTTGCCGAGCGCGGGCATTGACGGAGGCGTGCCCGGTTCACCGACGCCGCCCATATGGGGGTTCGTCTCAAGGACGCGGACCTCGAATGCGGGCGTGTTGTGCATGCGCAGCGCGTCGTAGTCGTAGAAATTGTACTGTTCCGCTGCGCCATCGCTGAAGGTGATTTCCTCCTGCATGGCCGCTGAAAAGCCGTAGATCGCGCCGGACACCATCTGTGCCTCGATAATGCTGGGGTCGAGGGCGGTGCCAACGTCGCAGGCAATCCAGCATTTGTTGATGCGGATGCCATTGCCGGTGTCTTCAACCTCGACCACTTCGGCGGTTGGCGTGCCGAAGGAATAGGTGAAGCCGATGCCGCGCCCGATATTGGCGGGCTTTTCGCTGCCCCAATTCGACATTTCGCCCACGGCTTCGATCACGCCCGCCGAGGGCGCATGTTCGGCGCGTGCCATGTCGAGCCGGAATTGCAGCGGGTCGGTGCGTGCGGCGTGGGCCAGCTCATCGATGAATGTGTCGAAGAAGAAGCCATTATGGGAGTTGCCGACGGACCGCCAGAAACCGAGCGGCACGGTAAGGTCGGCCAGATGGCCGGTGATGCGGAAATTGGGGATGGCGTAGGGCTGATCCGCCGCACCTTCCACATGGCCCCTGTCGGGGCCGGGTGGGACCTGACCGACAAGCCGCATGGAGGAGGTGTGGGTGACCGATTGCGCGGCGATCTTGCCATCGACCAATTGTGCCTTGCCGTCGCGCACCACGCCCCGGAATTGCGCCATGGCGGCGGGCCGGTAGAAGTCGTGACGCATGTCCTCTTCCCGGCTCCAGGTCATGCGGATGGGGGTGCCGGGCAGGGCTGCAGCGATTTTTGCGGCTGGGACGGAAAAGTCATATTCGCCGCGCCGTCCGAAGCCGCCGCCGAGCATCGTGGTGTGCAGTGTGACCTGTTCGGGGTCGAGCCCCACAGCCTCTGCGCATTTGTCGCGGACGATGACCGGGGCCTGGTTGCCGGACCAGACTTCGAGCTTGCCGTCCGTGTAGAGGGCGGTGGCGTTCATCGGCTCCATTGTCGCGTGGGCGAGGTAGGGGACGACGTATTCGGCTGTGATTTCAGTGCCTTCGACGGTGGCGGTGACATCACCGTCATCGCGGGTGGTGGAGTTGGGTTCAAGGTCGAAGGCGGCACGGGTGGCAGCCATCAGCCCTTCGGTGTCGGCGGGATAGCTGGCCGGTTCCCATTCGATTTCGACCGCCTCGGCGGCCTGCATGGCGAGCCATGTGTTGCTGGCGACCACGCCGATCCCATCGCCGAGGTCGATTATGGCCTCGACGCCGGGCATGTCGCGGGCGGCGCTGTCATCGTAGCTGATCATGCCGGACCGGCGCGGGTTCATGCGGATAGTGGCGTATTTGAGGCCGTCGAGCTTGGTGTCGGCTGCGTAGTGGGCCGTGCCGGTGGATTTGGCGACCATGTCGGTGCGGGGCATGGATTTGCCGAGGTATTTCCAGGTGGATTTGGCGCGCAGGTCAACATCCGGCGGGGTGATGTCGCGCACGGCCATGGCGAGATCTGTATACGCAACCTCTGTCCCGTCGGGGGCGATGACCTTGCTGTTTTCGGTGCGTAGCGTGGCAACATCGACGCCGAGGTGGGCGGCGGCGGCGAGTTTCAGCGCCTCGCGGGCGGAGGCCCCGGCGTGGCGCATCCGGTCATAGGCGTCCTTGATTGAGGTCGAACCGCCGGTGACCTGCAGGTTCAGAAGCTTGCCGACCATGCCGACGTTTTTGCGCAGATTGTGCTGGAAATCGCTGTCAGCGTAATGGTGGAAGGGCAGGGCGAGGCCGAGGAGCGCCTGATTATAATAGGCCTGCGCGGGTGGCCCGTGCAGCACGGTGATATCTTCCCATGCGACGTCGAGTTCTTCGGCAACAAGGGCGGCGAGGGTGGTGTGGACCCCTTGCCCCATTTCGGCGCGGGGGGCAATTATGGTGACCCCGTCCTGATTGATCAGGATGTAGGGGTTCAGCGTTGCCTCACCGTCACCGGCGACGAGCGGATTGGGGGCATCCTTGCGAACCATGTAGACCCCGAAGGCGGCCCCGCCGGCAATGGCGGCGACACCAACAAGGAACGTGCGACGGGCGATTTTTCCAATGCTAGCCATTGTTTACGCCTCCTGAATGCGCTGGGCGGCGTCTTTAATGGCGGCCCGGATGCGGGGGTATGTGCCGCAGCGGCAAAGGTTACCCTGCATGGCGTCGTCAATGTCCTGATCGGTTGGGTTGGGCGTTTGCGCCAGAAGGGCCGCCGCGTTCATGATCTGCCCTGATTGACAGTAGCCGCATTGGGCGACCTGATGATCGACCCAGGCCTGCTGGATCGTGGCCATGTTATCGGGTGTGCCGAGGCCTTCGATGGTTGTGACCTCGCCCCAGACATCGGCGAGAGCGACCTGGCAAGAGCGCACGGCCTCCCCATCGATATGGACGGTGCAGGCGCCGCAGGCGGCCACGCCGCAGCCGAATTTCGTGCCGGTCAGTTCAACCTCGTCGCGCAGGACCCACAGAAGGGGCACGTCGTCGGGCAGGTCGATGGTCTGATCATTTCCGTTGATGGTGAGTGTCGTCGGCATGTGGGACCTCATGCTTTAAGTGAACGGTTTGGTTCAGTTTATCCGCTTTCCATGCCTGCGGCAACGGTCGGATGCCTCCGGCGGGAGTATTTTGGGAAGAAAGAAGATGCGGTTCAGGCGATGCTGAGACCGCGTATTTCGCCGATGAGTTTGGGGATTTTCTCCTTGAACTTGAAAAATCCATGGGTCGCGTATGGCCAGGCAGACCTGTCATAGGGGCGAATGATCTGCCGTAATGGCTGCCCGGCCAGCGCGTCGGCGGTTGGTCCTGTGGGCATGTAGCTGGTAACGATTTGTTCCACGTTGTTGGCATGGGCCCAGTCGGACAGGGTGTCTGGCGTTTGCTTGGTAACTGGCCCCAGCTTGTCGGCGAATTGGGTCGCGCAATCCGTGATCGCGTTTCCGACGAAATCGCTGACCATCGGGGCGACGCTGAGCGGGCTGCGATGGGCCGTTGTTTTCACTGTCGCGGTGGCGACGGGCCTGACCTGATCGCAGAGCCAGCCCACGCTCAGGTCTTCTTCGGTGATCACAAGCCCGGTGCGCAGCTTGGGGTCGATAGTGTCGCTGACTAGCAGCGGGCCGCGTTCGGGATGCGGCGGCCCATCAAGCGGGGCGGCATGTGTGGCCAGTCCCTTGGGATGAAAGCGACCTTCGGTATATTTAGCGATGTTATCGGGGCGGGCGAGGTAGGTCTTGCCGATGGTTTGCAGGCCGCCGACCCAGCGCCATGACAGCGTGTTCGAGGCCGGGTCCCCGTCCAGCAGATGCCGCAGGAAGAAATCAGCGCCGAGGGTCCAGGGCAGCCGCAAGGTGAAGATCCAGATCGAGGCAAACCACATACGCGCGTGATTGTGTAGGTAGCCGGTATCGGTGAGTTGGTTGGCCCAATGGTCAAAACAATCGATGCCGGTGTCGCCTTTGCAGGCCGCTTCCCAGCCCTGCCGCAGGCCGCTTTCGGTCTGGACCCGGTTCAGGGCTGCGTTCATGTCGGCCTTGTAGGCGGTCCAGACGCCGGGGCGCTGTTCAAGCCAGCCTTTCCAATAAGTGCGCCAATACACCTCTTGGATGAATTTTTCGGCGGCTTGCGGGCTGTGCCGGGCAAGGGTGGCGCGCAACACGTCCTCTTCGGTGATGATCCGGTGACGGATATAGGGCGACAGGGTCGAGACATGTGCCGTATCGTCATAATTCCGCTTTGCTGCATAATCGCGCCCGGCATGGGGCACGAAATCATGCAGGCGTTCCAGCGATGCGGTGTAGCTTGGGTCAAACATAGATGGGGAGCTAAGGTGCCGCATATCGGTTTCAATACCACCGCGGCTTCTTGACACTGGGCGCGGGTCGGGACAACGGTTCTGTCATGCTTGATTTACGCCCAGTGGGATATGTGATCGGTCTGCTTGTGGCGTCGCTTGGACTTACCATGCTGGGGCCGCTGGTGGCCGATTTGCTGGCAGGTAACGGCCATTGGTTTGTGTTCTTTGAAAGCGCGGTCATCACCATCCTGACCGGCGGTTTGATGGCACTGGCCTGTTCGAACGGGGTGACGGCGGGTCTGTCGCTGCGGCAGACGTTTCTTTTGACCTCGCTTGTATGGCTGACGTTGCCGGTTTTCGGCGCGATCCCCTTCGTTCTGGGCGCGACCGAGGCCACGTTTACGGATGCCTTTTTCGAGGCGATGTCGGGCCTGACGACCACGGGGGCAACCGCGTTTAGCCAGTTGGAGGACCTGCCTGACGGGCTTAAGCTGTGGCGGGGTGTGCTGCAGTGGCTGGGTGGTGTCGGTATTGTCGTCGTGGCGATGGTGTTTCTGCCTGAGTTGCGGGTCGGGGGCATGCAGATCTTCCGCTCGGAAGGGTTTGATACGTCAGGGAAAATCCTGCCGCGCGCGGGTGAGATTGCAACGCAGATTTCCGGGATTTATGTAGCCCTGACCGTGGCCTGCATGCTGGCCTATACCGCGACGGGCATGGACGGGTTTGATGCTATCGTGCATGCGATGACAACGGTGTCGACTGGTGGGATGGCAAATTATGATGCGTCCTTTGCCACCTGGGGTGCGGGCGTGCATTACGTCGCTGTTGTGTTCATGGTCCTTGCGGCACTGCCATTCGTGCGTTTTGTGCAGGTCCTCGCGGGGTCGGCCCGGCCGCTGTTGCAGGACCGGCAGGTCCATGTGTTTTTGCTGATCATCGGGTTCAGCGTTTTGCTTGTCACGTCGTGGCTGTGGGGGCGTGGCGGTATCATGACCGAGGCCGCATTTCGGGATGCGCTGTTCAACGTCACCTCGATCATGACCGGGACCGGCTATGCGAGCGCGGATTACATGGCGTGGGGCACTTTTCCGGTGGTCATGTTCTTTTTGATTGGCCTGATCGGGGGCTGTGCGGGGTCCACATCCTGTTCGGTCAAGGTGTTCCGGTATCAGCTGCTGTTTGCTGCGATCAAAAGCCAGATCCGGCAGATCCATTCGCCGCATGGTGTCTTCACGCCGCGCTATGACGGCCGCCCGATCAGCGAGGATGTATTGAATTCGGTCATGGCGTTTCTGGTGGCGTTCATTCTGTCGCTGGGTGTGACGTCCGTGTTATTGGGGCTGACGGGGCTGGATTTTATCACGTCGGTTTCCGGGGCTGCGGCGGCCCTGGCCAATATCGGCCCCGGTTTGGGGCTGGAGATCGGCCCTGCCGGTAATTACGCCAATATCAATGATGTGGCGAAGTGGATTTTGGCGATTGCAATGTTTGTCGGTCGCTTGGAAATCATGGTCGTGCTGACCATCCTGTCCATCAAATTCTGGAGAAACTGATGACGACACGGCCTTTGGGTGCCCAGATCAGCCATATGCTGAAGGATCGCGGGGTGGATGTGATTTTCGGCATTCCCGGCGTGCATAATCAGGAAATGTATCGCGGGATCGAGGAGGCCGGTTTGCGCCATGTGCTGGCGCGCCACGAACAGGGGGCGGGGTTCATGGCCGACGGCTATGCCCGTGCGACGGGCAAGCCGGGGGTGGCTTATGTGATCACGGGGCCGGGGCTGTGCAACATCATGACTCCAATGGGGCAGGCCTATTCGGACAGTGTGCCGATGCTGGTGATCTCAAGCTGTTTGGATGAAACCGCGGCCAGGCGGGGGCAGTTGCACCAGATGAAGGATCAGGAAGGGGCGGCAAGGGCGGTCTGTGATTGGAGTGAGACCGCACGGACGGCGGAGGCGGCATATGGGTTGATTGATCGGGCAATGAACGAACTGACGATCGGGACACGCCGGTCGAAACATATCCAGGTGCCGATTTCGGCGCTGGAGGGGCGAACCAATGATGATTGGCCCAAGATGCCGATGCTTGGCCCGCGACCGATTGAACCGGAGCCGGATTGGGTGCATTACGCTGCGCAATTGCTGAGCGAAGCCGAACGTCCGTTGTTTGTTTTTGGCGGCGGCGCGCGGCAGCTTGGCTATCCGGGCTTGGGTCAAGACCGACCAGAGCTGTTGGAACGTGTCCTGACGCAAACAGGTGCGGCGGCATTCACGACCTATGCTGGGCGCGGTGTGGTCCCGGCTGACTACCCACTTCTTTTCGGTGCAATGCTGGCGCGGCCAAGCAGTGCGGATATAATCAAGATGTCGGATCTGGTGATCGCTGTCGGGACGACGCTGTCAGAAGTTGATCTGTGGCGTCCACATCTGGGGCATGCGGCGCGGTTGTTGCGCGTGGATACCGATGCAGAGATTCTGGCAAGCACCGTGTCGTATCAGTACCCGATCCGCGCCGATGCAGAGATGTTTTTTGCCCGCCTTGATGAGCAGTCTTTTGGTGGTCCTTCAACCGGCTGGTCTGCTGACATGGTTGCAACGACACGCAAGAGCTGGTTGTCCGAGATCGACGCCGAACGCCCAGGTATCGTGCCTGTCGCCGACGCCTTGAAAGACGCGCTTCCCGCCGACACCATGATCTATTCGGATATGACCCAATTCGCCTATGCCGCGAAAGAGGTCTACCCCATGGATCGCCCCGGTCATTGGCACCATCCTTACGGCTTTGGCACGCTGGGCTACGCACTCCCCGCAGCGATTGGCGGCAAGATCGGGATTGGGGAGCAGCCATGCATCGCCATTCTGGGCGATTACGGTTTTCAGTATACGGTGCAGGAACTGGCCGTTGCCGTTGAACTGGAACTGACCCTCCCCATCATTATCTGGGACAACGGCAAACTGGGGGAAATAGAGGATTCGATGGTGCGCGCCCAGATCGCACCGAACGCTGTTGTGCAACGCAACCCGGATTTCTGCAAACTGGCCGAGGCTTATGGTGCCGCGTCAGCCGCGCCCACAGATTTGGCGTCGTTTCAGCAGGCAATCAAACAGGCGCTGGCCATAAAGGGGCCAACGATCATCCATGTCAAATCGGATATCGCGCTTACCAGCAGCTGACCAGAACGGTGATATCTGCCGCCTTTCGCGTCAGCGCGACGGGCGAGATCGTGCCGCGAATTGTGCTGTTTTCAATGGCGATCCCCTCGGCCGTCAGCCGGTCGATGATCTGTGCAGCATCAAGGGAGAAATTCACTTCGGGCGGCAGCACACGGGTATTTCCGTCCTTGCGCGGCAAAAGCATGCCCAACACAGCACCTGTATCGTCAAAGACCGGCCCGCCCGCGTCACTGGGCTGCGGTAGGATCGACAACCGCTTGATCGTGTCATCGCCGGTCAGTCCGCGAATGTCGACAACTTGTCCGAAGGTCAGTGTCGGCGCGCTCAGGACGCCATTGAACGGATAGCCCGCAACCGCGATCTGATCCTGCAGGCGGGGTACGCCCGTTTGAAATGCGGCAACGCCAATCGGGCTTAGGTTTTCGACCGGACGCAGGATGGCCAGCCCAAGACCGATATCTTCAAAGATGACTTCGGCGTCATCCTCGCGATCGAGGGTGATGCGTTCACAGCCCGCGATTACCTCTGGCGTTGTGACGACGATACCATCGCTGGAGACGTAAAAACCTGACCGCGACAGCTTGGGCTGGCGCACTGCAAGGCCTGCAACCATATCGATGGCCTGATCTTCGCTGGCAGGAACGATGTTGGGGTTCAAGGATCCGGGCAAACGTTCAAAGCTGCCTTGCATAACCTCCAGCATCCGCGTCCGGCGGGCACCATCGCCTTCGGGCCAGACCAGCATGAAGCCTTTGATTTCATCATCCTGCAAGGTCACGCGGGTATAAGAATGGATGCCGCCGCCGATCCCTTCGATTTCAAATCCTGTGTCTGTGATGCTGCGCGGTCCCTCTGTCGGGACGATGTCCAGGATCTGCAGGATCTCGTACAGGCCCACCAGCTTGCCCGCGTCACCCTCTTGCGAGATGAACAGAACCAGCGCCTCTGACACATCGCCGCTGGCTTCGAACCGGACGAAGGGCGGCTGATATTCGGTGAATGATACCACATCTGTCGGGATCTGCATCTGAATGCCCGACGCGCTGTCGCGCACCAGCCGCAGGTTCAGCCCGTCAAGCACACTATTATACTGATCCAGCAATTGGTCGCGTTGGCGCGTGGTCAGCACCCCGGTGGGTTCCTGATTGTTCGCCTCTTGCCAGGCTTGCATCGCGGTGCGCGTGCCGCGCCCGAACGACCCATCAATACCCGCGTCATAAAAGCCCGCCCATTGCAGGGCGCGTTGCAATTCTTCCTTTTGCGGGCGCGTCAAAGCATCCTCGGACGCGCGGGCCTGCTGTGGTGTTTCATCAGACGCGACAAGCGGATCGGATGGCAGGCTTGCGACGGGTGGCGGTGGCGTTACGTTTGCCGGGGCTGCAGGCACAGCCGCGGCGGTTTGCGCACGCCCGCCAATCGGCCAGAATTGTTGTTTGAAAAACTGCCCGTTCTTGACGAAACTGTCTGGCGGAATGGCACCGCTGCCCAGCAGGCGATTGAGCGTTGTGGTGGCACCCGCCTCATCAAAAGGCCCAATGAAAATGCCGTAAAACCCATCGCCCAGATAGAAGCCGTTGATATCATCCAGACGCCGCGCATAATCGCGCGCGCGGTCCTGGGCGCCGGTCAAGGTTTGACGCGCCTCGATCTGAACCCAGAAGTTATCTTGTGCGGCCGCAGGCAAGGTAGACAGCATCAAAAAAATGAGCGCTGCGATAGCTTTCATCGATGGATCCCCGAAAATCCTATGAGTGGTTGCGCATTCACTGGCCGTGTCTGCGCGGCGACGCAAGGGTGACGCCGGAAAATTTGATCAAAAGCGGACAGAAAATCACAGCCCGTTGCCCAATTGACCCTGTCCCCGTCGCACCCTATTGAACCCGTGATCGCAAACAAAGGTTGAGACATGGTGGACAAACCCCGCAGTTTTCAGGAAATCATCCTGCGGCTTCAGACCTACTGGGCCGAAAAAGGCTGCGCCATTTTGCAGCCCTATGACATGGAGGTCGGCGCGGGGACCTTTCATCCGGCCACCACATTGCGTGCGCTGGGCGACAAACCATGGGCCGCAGCCTATGTGCAGCCATCGCGCCGCCCGACAGATGGCCGTTATGGCGAGAACCCCAACCGTTTGCAGCATTATTATCAGTATCAGGTGATCATCAAGCCATCGCCGCCGGACTTACAAGAGCTTTATCTGGGCTCGCTTGCGGCGATTGGCGTTGACGCATCCATGCATGACATCCGCTTTGTCGAGGATGATTGGGAAAGCCCCACCTTGGGCGCCTGGGGCCTAGGCTGGGAGGTCTGGTGCGACGGGATGGAAGTCAGCCAGTTCACCTATTTCCAGCAGATTGGCGGCTATGACTGCAGGCCGGTTTCGGGTGAGCTGACCTATGGTTTGGAGCGTCTCGCGATGTACATCCTTGGCATTGATCACGTCATGGACATGCCCTTCAACGACCAGCAAACGCCGATCCCGCTGACCTATGGCGATATCTTCAAACAGACCGAACAGGAATATGCCCGCTGGAATTTCGACGTGGCCGATACGGACGTGCTGCTCCAGCACTTCAAGGATGCCGAGGCCGAATGCCAGCGTATTCTGGATGAACCGCATGAAGACCCGAAAACCGGCCTGCGCATCATCATGGCGCATCCGGCCTATGACCAATGCATCAAGGCGTCTCATGTCTTTAACCTGCTTGATGCGCGCGGGGTGATCTCGGTCACTGAACGGCAGGCCTATATCGGGCGGGTCCGGGCGCTGGCGAAGATGTGTGCGGATGCGTTCGTGCAGAGCGATGCCGGGGGGCAGGCCGCCTGATGGCACGTTTTATCATTGTGGGGATGCTTGTGCTTGCAGCCATCGCCGGGGCGCTTTTGTATTACAATCAGGTCTACGCCTTCTATGAAGAGGTGCAGGCCGAAGCGGCAGATGTGCGCCTGACCAATCTGGTGACCGGTGAGGCAGAGCCAATCCTGTTCGACGCTTTCGAAGGCATCGACGCCGACAGCAGCCCGATCCGCTATCGCGCCTGTTTCACCACACCGCTGAGCCAGGCGATGCTGACCGAGACCTTTGTCATCCGGGATGACGCCGAACCGCTGGTGGCACCCGCATGGTTCGATTGCTTTGATGCCGAACAGATCGGCACCGATATCGAAAGTGGCGAAGCCATCGCCTTTCTGGGTGTCGCCAACATCACCTATGGCATCGACCGTCTGGTCGCGATCTACGCGGATGGCCGCGCCTATGCCTGGCACCAGATCAACGCATGCGGTGAGGTGGTGTTCAACCGCGAACCCGTGCCCGAAGACTGCCCCCCAGCCCCCGAAAGCCTGCAATAATGCCTGATCTTCTGATTGAACTCTTTTCCGAGGAAATCCCCGCGCGCATGCAAAAACGCGCAAGCGAGGATCTGCAAAAACTGGTGACGGACGGTCTGGTCGAGGCGGGGTTGACCTATGCCGGGGCCGCTGCCTTTGCCACGCCCCGCCGCCTGACGCTGGCGATTGACGGGTTGACCGGCGAAAGCAAGGCCGTGCGCGAAGAACGGCGCGGGCCAAAGGTCGGCGCGCCGGACAAGGCGATTGAGGGGTTTCTGCGCGGGGCGGGTGTGACGCGCGAGGACCTTGAGGTGCGCGATGACAAAAAGGGGCAGGTCTATTTTGCCGTCATCGAAAAACCGGGGCGGATGGCGGCGGATATCATTGCCGAGGTGCTTGAGACGACGATCCGCAACTTCCCATGGCCCAAGTCGATGCGCTGGGGGGCGGGAACGCTGAAATGGGTCCGCCCGCTGCATTCCATCCTGTGCATTCTGGTGGATGAGGCGGGGGCCGAGGTCGTGCCGCTGGAAGTGGACGGCATCCGGTCGGGCAACACGACCCGTGGGCATCGCTTCATGGCGCCAGAGCCGTTTTCCGTCACATCCTTTGATGATTACGAGGCGAAGTTAAAGCGCGCGCATGTCGTCCTGCGGGCCGAGGAACGGGCAGAGGCGATCTGGGCCGAGGCCACAAATCAGGCCTTCGCGCAGGGTTTGGAAGTGGTCGAGGATCGCGGGCTGCTGGCCGAGGTTGCGGGGCTGGTCCAGTGGCCCGTCGTGTTGCTGGGCCGCATCGATGATGACTTTCTGGGCCTGCCGCCGGAGGTGTTGCAGACATCGATGAAAGAGCATCAGAAGTTCTTTTCCGTGAAGAACCCCAAAACGGGGCGGATTGAGCGGTTCGTGACCGTGGCGAATATGGAAACGGCGGATAACGGCGCGACCATTCTGGCGGGCAATCAGAAGGTGCTGTCGGCGCGGCTGGCGGATGCGAAGTTCTTTTGGGAGAATGATTTGCGCACCGTCAAGACCGTGGGGCTTGAGGGAATGGGCGCATCGCTGGCCGATGTGACCTTCCACAACAAGCTGGGGTCGCAGGCCGACCGGATCAAACGGATCGAAGCGCTGGCGCGTGAGATCGCGCCAAGCGTCGGGGCGAAGCCCGACCTGGCGGCAGAGGCGGCACGGATTTGCAAATCCGATCTGGCGTCAGAGATGGTCTATGAGTTTCCGGAATTACAGGGACTTATGGGGCGTTATTATGCTGAAGCCGCCGGTCACGATGATGGCGTGCCAGAGGCCTGCGAGGAACATTATTCACCGTTGGGGCCATCGGATGATGTGCCGACCGCGCCAGTGTCGGTCGCTGTGGCGCTCTCGGACAAGATCGACACGCTGACCGGGTTCTGGGCAATTGATGAGAAACCGACCGGGAGCAAGGACCCGTTTGCGCTGCGCAGGGCGGCGCTGGGGGTTATTCGGTTAGTTTTGGAGAATCAACTAAGGTTAACGCTTTGCGAAATACTAAAGTTGTCGATGAGCGTCGTTAAGCAGCTCGCCCTAACTATTGAAGGTCGGTCACTTGCCGAAGAACGTGACGATCTGGTCATCCATCTGACCAAGGCTCCTCAATCAGCCGCCGTTTCTGAGCGTCGGCGGGCAATTGATGACCGATTGGAAGAGATATCCGAGCGCCTTTCATACATGGAAGAAAACTATGCTACATCAGATCAGATACAAGCAAACTCATCCATTACAGTCACTGATCTCATCTCGTTCTTCCACGACCGCCTCAAAGTCTTCCTCAAAGACAAAGGCATCCGCCACGATATCATCGACGCTTGCATTGCGATGCCTGGCAATGATGACCTGACCTTGCTCGTCAAACGGGCCGAAGCCCTCGCCGCAACACTCGCCACCGATGACGGGGAAAACCTGATCCAGGGGTTCAGGCGCGCCAACAATATCCTGACGCAGGCGGAAGAGGCGGATGGGGTCGAATATTCCTATGGTGCCGACATCAAATACGCCGAAGAACCCGCCGAAAAGGCGCTTTTCGCCGCTCTTGATGCTGCAGATGCAAAGATCGCACCGGCCATGGAGACGCAAGATTTCAGCACCGCGATGACTGCTATGGCAGCACTTCGCGGACCGATTGACCAATTTTTCACCGATGTGCAGGTGAACGCCGATAGTGCGCTACTCCGCCGCAACCGGCTTAACCTGTTGTCTCGGATCAGAAATATCTGCCTGAGCGTCGCGGATCTGACCAAAATCGAAGGCTAGGCACAAAACTGTAAACTTTTTTGTACACGCGAACGATTTCTGCCCTATGCTGCAGGTGAACAAAGGATTTCGCCGCAGTGCAGCAACAGACCACATATCAAGCACTGACCCTGATCACCCCGACCGCTAAGATGTCGGCGGCGGTGCATGGGGGGCGTGCGAAATGCCTGCAGCGGCTGGTGCGCATGGATATGCCGGTGCCGAAAACCATGGCGCTGTCTTTTGATGTGGTGCACCAGATCGCGCACGGAAACCTGCCTGATATGGCGGCTGTGCTGGCGCCGTTTGGGAAAAACCCGCTGGTGTCGGTGCGCCCGTCCAGTCAGGACCCCGATTGGGGCGGGCCGGGTGCCATTCTGAATATCGGAATGAATGATGCGCGGCTGGCCATGATGATCCCGCAAATCGGGGAATGGGCCGCGACTGCGCTGTATCTGCGATTTGTGCAGTCCTATGCGGTTCATGTGGCCCGGCTTGACCCGGACGAGTTTTATCTGCCGGATGTACCGGATGCCGCCGGCCTGCGGGGGATGCTGGACACGTATGAGATGGAAACGGACGAGCCGTTCCCGCAGGACCCCGCCGTGCAACTGGCCGAGGTGCTGCGGTCCATGGCCCGGGCCTGGGATGGCACGACCGCCCGTTTGTTGCGACAGGCCAAGGGCGCGCCAGCAGATGCGGGCCTTGGTCTGGTCGTGCAGCAGATGGCACTGGGTGTCGGGCGCGGTGAATGCGGATCGGGCGTGATCCAGTATGTCGACAGCGCCACGGGCCAGCCGCTGATCAAGGGCCGCTATCTGGGCCAAAGTCAGGGGCGCGAAGCCTTGGGCGATACCGACAGCGCCTTGTATCTGACCACCGATCCGCGCGGTCCGTCGCTGGAAGAAAGCTGCCCCGAGCCCTTTGCCCAACTTCGCGCCTATGGCGATCTGTGCCGACGCAAATTGCGCGAAGAAATGCAGGTCGAATTCACGATCGACGATGGCACCTTGCATGTGCTGGATGCGGTGCGGGTGCAACGTTCGGCCCGGGCGTGGGTCGCCATTGCGGTGGCGTTGGCCGAAGACGGGATCATCCCGCGCGAAGAGGCGGTGTTGCGGGTCGAACCCTCGGCCCTGTCAGAGTTGCTGCATCGCCAGATTGATCCGCAAGCGCACCGCGATGTGCTGGTTGCAGGTATTCCCGCCAGCCCCGGTGCCGCGACCGGCCGGATCGTTCTGACCGCCAACGAGGCACAGGCGAGCGCGGCACGCGGCGAATCCTGTGTGTTGGTCCGGCGCGAAACCACGCCCGAGGATATTCGCGGTATGCATGCCGCGCAGGCGGTGCTGACGATGCGGGGCGGTGTGACCAGCCATGCCGCTGTGATTGGCCGTGGGCTGGGCGTCCCGTGTATCGTTGGTGCGTCTGATCTGGTGATTGATCGCAAGCGGGGTCTGATTATCGCCCCTGATGGTCGCAGGTTTTCTGCCGGTGATCTGATCACGGTGGATGGGACGACCGGCCAGGTTCTTGCAGGCGAGCCACCCATGCTGGAAGCGGCTTTGGACGGCGCGTTCCAGACCTTGCTCGCCTGGGCCGATGATTTCCGCGATATTGGTGTGCGCGCGAATGCCGACACGCCTGCCGATGCGCAAACCGCCCAGAACTTTGCCGCAGAAGGCATCGGCCTCTGCCGGACCGAGCATATGTTCTTTGAAGGCGACCGTCTGGGTGTCATGCGCGAAATGATCTTTGCCGAAGGTGGCGGTGATCGGCGTGCGGTGCTGGACAGATTGCTGCCCATGCAACGCGCGGATTTTCAGGCGCTGTTCGAGATCATGGTCGGCAAAACCGTCTGCGTGCGGTTGTTTGATCCGCCTTTGCACGAATTTTTGCCGTCGGATAAAGCCGGTACGCGGGATTTGGCCGAGCAATTGGCATTGCCACTGGCCGAGGTCACAGATCGCGTGAATGCGTTGCGTGAATATAACCCGATGCTGGGGATGCGCGGCGTCCGTCTTGGCATCGCGATCCCGGAAATCTACGACATGCAGGCGCGTGCGATATTCGAAGCACTTGTCGCGGTGCAGAAAAAGGGCATTGCGATCAATGTGGAAATCATGATCCCGCTGGTCAGCGCAATGCGCGAGGTTGAATTGATGCGCGCCCGTGTTGACGGCGTAGCGAACGCGGTACGGGCCAAGCATCGCGCCACATTCGATTATCGCCTCGGTGTGATGGTCGAAACACCGCGCGGCGCGCTGCGCGCCCAGGATATCGCGGAACATGCCGAGTTTTTATCTTTTGGAACCAATGACCTGACGCAGATGACCTATGGTCTGTCACGCGACGATGCGGGTCGGTTCATGTCGGCCTATGTGCAGCAGGGGGTCTATGCAGAAGACCCGTTTCACACCCTTGATATCGAAGGTGTGGGCGAGCTGGTGTCGCTGGGTGCTGAACGCGGCCGGGCAGGGCGCCCGGACGTGGTATTGTCGATCTGTGGTGAACATGGCGGCAGCCGTTCGGCCATTGCGTTCTGCCGCGAGCACCGGTTCGATTATGTTTCATGCTCGCCTTTCCGGGTGCCGGTTGCGCGACTCACCGCTGCCCAATTGGCGCTGGAAGAGCGTGTCGGGACATAGGCAGACCCAGATATTGTGGCGGATTTGCCGCAAATGGCGTGATATTGCGAAATAGTGGCGGGGCTATGCCGGGCGGTGTTTCGGCATCTGCGACAGTCTACCCCGGGGGGTAGACGGACCGGTTTTGATGCCTTATCTCCCCCATCGCTGGCGCGGGGCAAGTCCGCGTGGTTTCCTGGGTGGGAATATTATGACGATTTTGAAGGCGTTTTGCGCCGCGATTTCTGCGGCAACTTTTACTTTTTCGGCGTCCGCAGTTGCTGCTGACGATCTGCTTGCCAGCCGTTTGGGGGCCATATTGGGCCAGGAACGTCAGGCGCTTTCCGTTGTTCCCGACACGCGGATGGCAACACTGACATCACTGCCCCCCGCGAATGAGCGTGGCGTGGCAACACAATCGGGTGTTGTCTATGACCGTAACTATCTGGCCTCCCTGCCAGCGGCCAATGGTGGCGAGCAGTGGGAATGTCTGGCCGAAGCATTGTATTTCGAAGCGCGCGGCGAAACGGTCCGCGGTATGTTCGCGGTCGGCGAGGTGATCCTTAACCGTGTGGACAGCAGCGCTTATCCCGATAGCCTGTGTGCGGTGATCAATCAGGGCACAGGGCGCAAATATGCTTGTCAGTTCACCTATACCTGCGACGGATTGGCGGAAACGATCGCCGAACCCCGCGCATGGGAACGCGTGGGCAAGGTGGCCCGCCTTTTGCTGGATGGTACGCCACGCGCCCTGACTGGTGGCGCCACGCATTACCACACCAAGGCCGTGAACCCATCCTGGGCGCAGCGTTTTCCGCGCACCGCTGCCATCGGGTCGCATTACTTTTACCGTCAGCCGATCCGTACCGCGTCCAAATAACGTCGCAAGTCGTGGGATCAGTGTCGTGGGCAGCGCTTGTTCAGCGCGGCCTGCGCTTGTATTTGCATAAGCAACACCATGTTCGCCGCGATCGGATATTTGTATGACTGACGACATTCGCCTTGCTTTTGCGCATCCCAGCGAACGGGCCGAGGCGAGCAGTACAGCCCCCTGTGACCGGATTTCGTTGCGCGACTACGTGGTCGAGGTTGAGATCGGGGCGTTTCAGCAGGAACGCGGTACGCTGCAACGTGTCCGCTTCAACGTGGTCGTCGAGGTTTTGCCGATGACCGGCCCCATCGATGACGATGTGGACCGCATCCTGTCCTATGACAAAGTGACCGAAGCGATCAGTATCGAGCTTGAAGCCGAACGTCTGAACCTTCTGGAAACCCTTGCAGCCCGCGTTGCCGAACGCATCCTGCTTGAACCTCAGGCCGAGCGTGTTTTTGTCCGGATCGAAAAGCTGGATCGCGGTCCCTTTGCCTTGGGTGTCGAAATTGTCCGGTCGCGCGATGGTGTCGATCTGGCGGGACAGGATCACGTAGAGGCGCCGCATCCGCGTGTGGTGTTTCTGTCCAACGACGCGATTGATGCCCCTGCCTTGCCCGGCTGGATTGATCAACTGGCGGCGATGGATGCGCCATTAATCATCTGTGTGGGGCCGGCAGACGTGGCCGCACCGCAGGCCGGCAATGCCTTGGCGCAGCGCCGGATCGATCTGCTTGCCATTGAACAGAATGCATGGACGCTGGCGTCACGCGACCGCCGTTGCATGGTTGTCGGCACACGCACAGAGCTGGATTGGGCAATGAAGAATGACCAGATTTGCGTCTGGGCCCCGTCAAAGATCGTGCTGGATGCGGTGGACGGACCATCGGCCAGTCCGCGGGATGCCGTCGCACTGGTGGCCTGGTTTGCCACGCAAATGGCCGCGAAAGAGCTGCTTTTGATCGGGGGCGCGGTGCCGGACACCACGTTGCCTGTCCGCGTGCACAACCCCGGCGATGCGCAGATCGCATGAGCGCCTATTACCGCCCTATCCTGCGCTTTGGTGAGCAGCCGGGTGACGGCGCGTTTCATTTGGGGCAGGGGGCCTGCTGGTTTGACAGCGTTGCCGTGCATCGCCGCGACGCAGAAGTGCAGATCATTCCGGCCAGCGCCATGCCCGACGATGCGCTGGCACGTTTGACAACGCCACGCGCGCCGATTGCGGGGATGACGCTCGACCGGCCTCGTCTGATGGGGATCCTGAATGTCACGCCTGACAGTTTCTCGGATGGGGGGCAATTCGACGCGCCAGAGGCCGCGTTGGCACAGGCCCATCGCATGCAAGCCGATGGCGCGGATATTATTGATGTCGGCGGGGAAAGCACGCGTCCGGGTGCTGCCGTGGTCCCGATTGATGACGAAACAGCTCGCACCGCACCCGTGATTGCAGCGATACGGGCACAAGGTTCCGTGCCGATCTCGATCGATACGCGCAAGGCGTCTGTGGCGCGGGCGGCGATTGATGCAGGTGCGACGCTGATCAATGATGTGGCCGCGTTCACCTTCGATCCGGCATTGGCGGATGTCACCGCAGATGCAGGATTGCCAGTGTGTCTTATGCATGCGCAGGGCGATCCGCAGACGATGCAGGACGATCCGCGCTATGATGATGTGCTGCTGGATGTATATGACTTTCTGACCGCACGTATCGAGGTGGCTGTCGCTGCCGGTGTCCGGCGTGATCAGATTGTCGTTGATCCCGGTATCGGGTTCGGCAAGACGCTGGACCATAACCTGATCCTGCTGCGCGGCATTGCCTTGTTTCATTCATTGGGTTGCCCCGTCTTGTTGGGCGCGTCACGCAAGCGATTTATTGGTGTGATCGGCGGCGGAGAAACCGCGACGGACCGGGTCAGCGGATCTGTGTCGGTCGCTTTGCATGCTGCGCGTCAGGGGGTGCAATTCCTGCGTGTGCACGATATCTTTGCGACAAAACAGGCGTTGGACCTGGAATGGGCAATCAGCGGGGCAGCACAAACATGACACGCAAACTTTTTGGCACAGACGGCGTGCGCGGCCGGGCAAACAGCTATCCGATGACGGCGGATATGGCGCTGAAGATTGGTGCGGCTGCGGGGCGCTATTTTCGCAACGATGGGTCGAACGGGCATCGCGTGGTGATCGGCAAGGACACGCGCCTGTCGGGGTACATGTTCGAAAGTGCGTTGACTGCGGGTCTGACCAGTACGGGCATGAATGTTTTGCTACTGGGGCCGGTGCCGACGCCGGCAGTGGGGCTGCTGACCACGTCGATGCGCGCTGATCTGGGGATCATGATCTCGGCCAGCCATAACCCGCACCATGACAACGGGATCAAGTTCTTTGGGCCCGACGGGTTCAAGCTGTCCGATCAGGCCGAAGCCGAGATTGAAACGCTGATCGCAAGCGAGATTGCGCCAGCCCAGGCGCAAAATATTGGCCGGGCCAAGCGGATTGATGATGGCAGGTTCCGTTATGCCGAACGGGTTAAATCAACCTTCCCTGCCGGTATGCGTCTGGATGGGCTGAAGGTGGTCATTGATTGCGCCAATGGTGCCGCACACCGTGTGGCGCCAGAGGTTCTTTGGGAACTTGGTGCGACGGTCATTCCCGTTGGCGTCAGCCCGAACGGCGTGAACATCAATGAAGGCTGCGGATCGACAGATACATCCGCAGCGGCAGCGGCGATCCTGCGCGAAGGTGCGGATGTGGGCATCTGCCTGGATGGCGATGCGGACCGGGTGATGATCCTCGATGAGACCGGCCAGCTTGCCGATGGCGATCAGCTGATGGCGCTGATGGCCGGGCGCTGGGCGGATCAGGATCGGCTCAAGGGGGGTACGCTTGTCGCGACGGTGATGTCGAACCTGGGTCTGGAGCGCTATCTCGAAGGGCGCGGCTTGCGCCTCGAACGGACTGCCGTCGGCGACCGTTATGTGGTCGAGGCGATGCGCACGAACGGCTGGAACCTCGGCGGTGAACAATCGGGCCATATCGTGATGACCGATTATGCCACGACCGGCGACGGCCTTCTGGCCGGGCTGCAATTTCTGGCCGCGATGATCGAGACTGATCAACCGGCCAGTGCGCTGACCAAGAGTTTTGAGACCGTACCTCAGATGCTTAAAAACGTCCGCTACGCTGCCGGGCAGGATCCGCTGGGCGCATCAGGCGTCAAGGCGTCGATTGCGGATGCAGAGGCGCGGCTGGTCGGCAAGGGCCGTCTGCTGATCCGCAAATCGGGAACCGAGCCGCTGATCCGCGTGATGGCAGAATGCGAAGATGACGGGCTGCTGGCGCAGGTCGTGGACGGGATCGTGGCCGAGGTCGAAGCCGCCGTTTGATTTTGTGAGGCAGACGGCGCTATCCTGACCGCATTTATTGCACAAAGGATTTTTCTGATGACCCCGCATTATCTGGCATTCTGGAACGTTGAAAACCTGTTTGGGCCTGAAAACCACAGCGCGCGTATCCCCTGGATCGCGGACCGGGTGGCGCGCGATCTGCGTGGATGGACGCCTGAGATTTATCAGCGCAAGCTCAGCCAGCTTGCGCGCATCATCGCCCAGATGAACGACGGGCGCGGCCCTGATATTCTGGGCGTGTGCGAGGTTGAAGATGCTTTTGTTCTCAATGATTTGGTGACCGCTTTGAATGTGCCCGGCCGCGACTATGCGGTCGTGCATGCCAATAGCGAAAGAGACCGGCGCGGGATCGACACTGCGTTTCTTTATGACCGGGCGATGTATGATGTTGATGGTGATCTGGTGTTCAATCATTTCGTTTTACGCCGCACCGGGACGCGCGACATCCTGCAGGTCACATTCCGCACGCGGGCGGGAAACGATCTGATCGTGATGTGCAACCATTGGCCATCACGATCGGGCGGTGCGGCGGAAAGCGCGGGCTTTCGCGCCACTGCTGGCGAGACCGTGGGCTACTGGCATCAGCGCATTCGCGAAGAGGTGGGCGACCGGGCGCCGGTGATCGCGTTTGGTGATTTCAATGATGATCCCTGGGACCCGTCGTTGCAATTCAACGCGGTGGCCGGACGCGAACGCGGCGATGTCGTCCGTGGCAGGTCTGCCCGTTTTTTCAATTTCTCGTGGGAGTATTTGCGCTTCGATGTCATCGACAGTGCCGGTAATCCGCGCCAGCTGGATGGTACGCTGTATTTTCGCGGAAACGGCAATCTGTTTGATCAGGTGCTGGCGAACCGGCCATTGCTGGACGGGCAGGGGCCGTTTCACGCGCAGGCCGGGGCGGCGTCGGTTGTGGCGATCCCCGAAATGGTCAGCACATCGGTCAGTCAGGGTCCGATCCGTTTTGGTCTGCCCCGTGGTGACGTGGATGCGAATGTGAACCTTGATGGATATTCGGATCATTTCCCGGTGGCGATCACACTGACCGAGCAAACAGCAGGGACCTGATGCCGCGCCATTGGCTGATGGCAAGACCCAAAAGGATCAGACCGAGTGCCGCAAAAAACCGCAGCGGCAAAACTTCGTTCAGCAGCCAGACCCCAAACAGAACCGACCAAAGCGGGACCTGATAATTGACCAGTGTCATGAAAACCGCGCCCGCGCTGCGGATGGTGATCACCCGGATCAGCGCGGCAAAGGCGGTGGGAACCAGCCCCAGTACGATGATCGCAATGGTCGGACGTGTAGCTCCCATCGTCGGCACCCCTTCGATCAGTAGCATCGCGGGGATCAGGGCGATGGTCCCCACGCTCAGCAGCAAGGCGGCCATCGTAATCGGGTCAATTGGCGGGCAGCGCCGTGTCATGATGCTGGACACTGCATAGGACAAAGCAGCGCCAATACAGGCCAGCTGGCCAAGGGGTTCCATCCCGCTGCCGATCCGCAAAACACCCGGTCCGATCAGAACGATTGCCCCGATAAACCCCAAAACCACGCCCACTGCGTTGCGGGTCGTCAGTTTCTCATCCGTGAACACATGGGCAAGCGGAAGGATGAACAGCGGTAATGCAGCCATCGAAATTCCCGCAAAGGCTGAAGGAACGAATTGTTGCCCCCAACTGAGCAAGGCAAAGGGCAGGGCAGTGTTCAGCACCCCGATCGCAATCAGGTATTTGACCATGCGCGGCGTGAAACCGGGCAATCGCCGCCGCATCAGGACCATCAAAGACAGCAGCGCCACAGCCCCCAGCGATGTGCGTGCACAAGCGACGGTAAACGGCCCATACCCTTCGAGCGCGATGGCCACGACCATGAATGTCCCGCCCCAGGTCAGACCAAGGGCCGCGATCGACAACCAGTTGGCAGGGGTGGGTTGATTGGTCATGATGCGGGCGTCCGTCAGCGATGAGTGGTCTGACTGTCTTTGGGCGCTTGGGACCGATCATGCAAGCGATAGTCGCGTGCACCTTCTGCCACGCGCAGGCGATAGTCAGCAAAGATCGCGGCAATCATGTCACTGCGCCATGCGGGGCCGAGACATGGCGCAGAAAGGTGCGATCTTCGCGCAGGATAAACTTTTCAGCCCGCGCAAAGGCGTAGTTTTCCTGACCCAACGGGTCGGCGGCAAGTTTCTGTCGATACGCCTCGTAGGCGGCAAGCGACGGGATGTTGTAGATGCCATAGCCCAGCGTGGCAGAGCCTTCATGGGGCGCGTAATACCCGACCAGATCCGCGCCGCAGCGTGGGATGGCCTGACCCCAGTTGCGGGCATAGTTTTCGAACTGCGCCTTTTTGGTGGGATCGATGTGATATTTGATAATGCAGGTCAGCATGGGTCTCTCCGCCTTTTGGTATCACCTGTCTAGCGGATTGATTGCAGTGAATGCTTCGGCTACGGTCGAAGTATGAAAGAAGGCCCCGATATTTCCCATGTGGCCGCGCTGATCGGTGACCCGGCGCGGGCCAATATGCTGATGGCGTTGATGAATGGCAAAGCCCTGACTGCCAGTGAACTGGCCGCCGAAGCGGGCGTGACTGCGCAGACGGCCAGCGGTCACTTGGCCAAGCTGCAACAGGGTGATCTGGTGCAAGTGCGCAAACAGGGACGGCATAAGTATTTTGCGCTGGCCAACGCGGATGTTGCAGCCGCGTTGGAAGGGCTGATGGGGCTGGCGGCAGGTCAATTACGGACCCGCACCGGCCCAAAAGACGCGGCAATGCGCGAAGCCCGGGTCTGCTACAATCATCTGGCTGGTCGACGGGGCGTGCAGATGTTCGCCAGCCTGCTGGCGCGCGATTACCTGCGGGAAAATGGCGAGGCGATTGCAATGACCACCGCCGGTGCCGGGTTTGCTGGTGACTTCGGGATTGATCTTGATGCCTTGCACGCCGCGCGTGCCCCGCTTTGCCGATCCTGTCTGGATTGGAGCGAACGGCGCACCCATCTGGCCGGATCGCTTGGTCGGGCGCTGCTGACCCGGATGGAGGATTTGGGCTGGTTGCGCCATGATCCAAAAAGCCGCGCGATCCTGTTCAGTGATACAGGGTTGGTTGCGTTTGATGCGGCATTTCCAACAGAAAAGGGCACCCGCTAGGGGTGCCCCGGGTAAGATGAGTGCGCGCACCCATCCTACGGTCTTAGTTCTTGGCTTTGTCGACCATCTTGCCGTCGGAAATCCACGGCATCATCGCGCGCAGCTTTTCACCGACCTGTTCGATCTGATGTTCGTCGTTGATGCGACGCGTGGCCTTGAAGAATGGCTGGCCAACCGCATTTTCCTGCATGAAATCGCGCACAAACTTACCGGTCTGGATATCGGTCAGCACGTCTTTCATCCGCTTCTTGGTTTCCTCATAGGGCAAGATGCGCGGGCCGCTGACATATTCGCCGTACTCTGCGGTGTTCGAGATCGAGTAGTTCATGTTCGCGATCCCACCTTCGTAGATCAGGTCGACGATCAGCTTCACCTCGTGCAGGCATTCGAAATAGGCCATTTCGGGCTCGTACCCGGCCTCGACCAATGTCTCAAAGCCCATGCGGATCAGTTCGACCAGACCGCCACACAGCACGGCCTGTTCGCCGAACAGATCGGTTTCGCATTCCTGACGGAAGTTGGTTTCGATGATCCCGGACCGCCCGCCGCCAATGGCGGAGCAATAGGACAGACCGATTTCCATCGCCTTGCCGGAAGCGTCGTTATGCACCGCCACAAGGCAGGGCACGCCGCCGCCCTTGGTGTATTCGCCGCGCACGGTATGTCCGGGGCCCTTGGGTGCCATCATGATCACGTCAACACCGGGCTTGGGTTCGATCAGGCCGAAATGCACGTTCAGGCCGTGGGCAAAGGCGATGGCAGCGCCTTCTTTAAGGTTGTCATGCACGTATTTTTTGTAGGTCTCGGCCTGCAATTCGTCGGGCATGGTGAACATGATCAAGTCACACCAAGCGGCAGCCTCAGCGATGCCCATGACCTGCAGGCCTTCACCTGTCGCCTTGGCGGCAGAGGGGGAGCCTTCGCGCAGGGCGACGACGAGGTTTTTGGCACCACTGTCGCGCAGGTTCAGCGCATGAGCATGGCCCTGGGAGCCATAGCCCAGAATGGCGACTTTCTTGTCCTTGATCAGATTCACATCGCAATCGCGATCATAATAAACGCGCATGGTGGCGGTCCTTTTGCTGTGGTTGCTTTGCCAGCCTTGTATCGTGCTGTCGCGTGCAACGTGAGAGTTGTTTTTTGAGCATTTTTGGAAGAAAGAAGATTGTTATTCGCAATTATCGGATTTATGGCTATTTTTATGCTTGATGATGTAGATCGCGTGATTTTGCGCCAGATGCAGGCCGCACCGGCCATGACCATGCCGGAACTGGCGGAACGGGTAGGGGCCACGCCCGCTCGCGTGATCCGCCGTGTTGACAGAATGATGGCCGAGGGCATCATTGCAGGCCAGCGTGCGGTGATTGATTGGCGCGCGCTGGGATTTGCGGTGCACGTGTCCTTGCGCATCACGCTGGACAAGACGGTCACCCGTGCCTTTGACGATTTTCTTGCTGCCGCCCGCGAGGTGCCCGAGGTGCTGGAAATCCAGACCTTTCTGGGTCGGGTCGATGTGCGCCTGTCGCTGATTGCGCGTGATCTGCCCGATTACCAACGGCTTTATCGCGACCGTATCCTGACCTTGCCGCATATTGCGGATATTGAGGCATTGATGGATGTGGCCAATGTCAAATCCGACAGGGCGCTGCCGCTATGACGCTGGATGATCATGACCGGATGATACTGAAGGCGCTACAACAGGATGCGGCACAGCCCACGACACAGCTGGCCGCCAAGCTGGATCTGAGCCAACCGGCCACATGGCGACGTATCCGGCGGTTGCAAGATGCAGGCGTGATCACGGGGCGGCAGCTGATGCTGAACGCCGAAAAGGTCGGGTTCGGCGTGACGGTGTTTTTGGGCGTGAAACTGGCAACCAAGGGGCGGGTGAGCCTGGATGATTTTGAGCGTGCGATCGGCGCCATCCCCGAAGTACAAAGCGTGGACCATGTTCTGGGGCTTTATGATTACCGGTTGCGCGTCGTGGCGCGTGATCTGGCCGATTTTGAGCGGGTCCTGCGACGACGGATCATGACATTGCCCGGTGTCGGCGATGTCGAGGCGAATGTGCTCCTGAGCGAGGAACGCAGGCCGGGGCCGATTTAAAAGCCGCCGGCGCTTAATACTATTCTCATGAATATCGCCGAAGCTGGCTCTGGATCAGTATGGCGGGAAATAATGCGCAGCGTCTTGGCGACATGGTGGGGGGTTTTGACAGCGGCGGTTCTGACGACCTTGGCCTGCATGACGGTATCGCTGTTGATGGTGTATTTCCTGTTTCAGGGTGTGGATCTGGGTGCAGCGTTACGGCTGGCGCCAATGATTACGGTCGTCACTGGTTTTCCTGTCAGTTTCTTCATCTGGTCCCAGGTTCGCAGGAACATCCTGCTGGGCAACGAAATGCGCAGGCTGCTGAATCGTGATCGGCTGACCGATGTGGCGACGCGGGATTTCTTTTTTGCGAAGATGCGCAGCAATCCCAATGCCTATGGTGTTTCGTTGATGATCGATATCGACCATTTCAAATCGGTCAATGATACATTCGGGCATCTGGCCGGGGATGCGGTGATCAGCCGTGTTGCCAAAATCCTGTACGAAAACACGCGCGAGCATGACATTGTCTGCCGATTTGGCGGCGAGGAATTTGTTGTCTTCCTGCATGAGGAGGACACGGATAGCGGCTTTACCATTGCAGAAAGGATGCGCAGCGCCATTGCTGGCGATGTGATCGATTTTCAGGGCCAGCCGGTGACGGTGACCGTCTCCATCGGCGGATCGCTGAAAGAGCGGTTGGAGGATGTCAATCTGGCAATCCACCAGGCGGATCAGGCGCTTTATCGTGCGAAATCCCGCGGGCGCAACATGACCGTGTTTGCAGATGAGCAGGATGTGCCGTCGCAAGCGATGGCGGTCTAGCCACGGTATACAAAGATAGACTTTGCGTTCCCGCATCGCGCACACTAGCCATAGATACCAGACCAAGGAGAGATGGCGATGGACGGTGCAAATGCGCAGGTTGACCCCGATGGGCTGATGGAGTTTTCGGTCGTGTTCACCGACCGGTCACTGAACCACATGTCGAAGGCTTTTCAGGGTGTTATGACCGACATTTCAGCCATGCTGAAAGAGGTCTACAGTGCCGATCACGTCGCGATTGTTCCCGGTGGCGGGACTTTTGCGATGGAAGCCGTCGCGCGCCAGTTTGGCGGCGATGCGCATGCCTTTGTTGTGCGCAATGGCTGGTTTTCCTATCGGTGGAGCCAGATTTTCGAGGCTGGGGATTTTACTGCACAGACAACTGTGATGAAGGCACGGCAAGCCGGCAATGATACGCGTGCACCCTTTGCCCCCGCACCCATTGACGATGTTGTTGACGCGATACGCGCGACCAAACCTGATGTGGTTTTCGCCCCGCATGTGGAAACCAGCGCGGGCATCATCCTGCCGGATGACTACATCACCGCTTTGGCCGCTGCTGCGCACGAGGTCGGGGCACTGATGGTGCTGGATTGCATCGCATCGGGCTGCGCCTGGGTGGATATGGAGGCGACCGGTGTCGATGTTCTGATCTCGGCCCCGCAAAAGGGTTGGTCATCCACGCCGTCTGCAGGTCTTGTCATGATGTCGCAGCGTGCGGTGGACCGCATGGCTGAGACAACGGCCAATTCCTTTGCCGTCGATCTGAAGAAATGGCATGGCATCATGCAGGCCTATGAAAACGGCGGGCATGCCTATCATGCGACAATGCCGACTGACGGATTGCGTGCGTTTCGGGATACAATGCTGGAAACCAAGACGTTTGGTTTTGACAAACTGCAAGACGCGCAATGGAGGCTGGGCAATGCCGTGCGCAAGGTGCTAGCCGATAAGGGGCTGAGATCTGTTGCGGCCGTTGGGTTCGGCGCGCCGGGCGTTGTGGTCAGTTACACCGACGATCCTGCGATCCAGAATGGATCGAAATTTGCCGCCGAAGGGATGCAAATCGCCGCAGGTGTTCCGCTGCAATGTGATGAGCCGGATGATTTCCGGACGTTCCGGTTGGGGCTTTTCGGTCTGGACAAACTTCATGATGTCGATGCGACGCTGGCGCGGTTGGTGCCTGTGTTGGACCGCGTGCTCTAACCTGCGCCCAGACCCAACTGCATCAATGTGCGCCGGACCGGTGTAATGCCGTACAGCGCCTGAATACCTTTTGCACGCATATCCTGCAGCATCGGGTTGCCGGTGATGGATGCGCGGTTCAGCGCATCAATGCCCGCGACCCGCAGCTTGATATCCGCATGGCGTTTGCGCGCATATGTATCCAGCACGGCCGAACTCCCCAGATCACCGGGTTGTGCCTGGGCCAGCTGCAGCAGGCAGGCCAGATCACGCAGTGACATGTTCAGCCCTTGCGCGCCAATCGGGGGCATCACATGGGCCGCTTCGGCCACAAGGGCCGTGCGCGGGGCGGTCAACTGATCCGCCATTTGGCTGATGATCGGCCAGACGCTGCGCTTTGTCACCAAAGTCAGTGGGCCATAGGTCCAAGCGGAGCGCGCGTTCGCTGCGGCCTCAAAACCATCGACGGGCAGGGCCGCCAGCCGCTGTGCCTCTGCCCCGCTTTCCATCCAAACCACTGCCGAACAGGGCTTGCCGTCGTGATCTGGCAGGGGCACGAGCGTGAAGGGTCCACCCGCGCGGTGTATCTCGGTCGAGATATTGTTGTGCGGCGCATCATGGGTCACTGCAAAGGTCACGGCCTTTTGCCCATAGCGCGTGGTTGTGACGCTGATCCCGTTGCTTTGACGGACAACGGAATTGCGACCATCAGCACCAATAACCAGCCTGGCATTCAGCTGCGTGCCATCGCTGAGCGTTACAATCGCCATGTCGGTCCGTGCCAGCATCCGGGCAAATCCGGTACCGGGGCGAAAATCCACGTTGGGCAGTTCGGCAAGGCGCGCCACCATCTCGCGGCGCAGCAGCCAATTGGGCAGGTTCCACCCAAATGGCTTGTCCGAAATATCAGCCGCGTCGAAATCGCGCGTGACATGCGGGTCGGCCGCCGCATCGACAATCCGCATGATCTGGAGCGGTGCGGCATGTGGCGCAAGTCGTGCCCAGAGCCCGGCGGTTTCCAGAAACTGCTGTGCAGGCTGCAAGAACGCGGTGGTGCGCAGGTCGGACCCGTTTGCATCGGCGGTTGTCACTGGCGGCGTCGGATCAACAATCGTGACGCTGAAACCCGCCGAGCCAAAGGCGGCTGCGGCTGTCAGCCCCGCGACCCCGCCACCGGCGATCAGAATATCGGTGTGTTTACGTTCCATATCATTCACCTATGCTGATCGACGGCCCCCGGAAAGGGTCAGCGCACAAGCTGCGACAAGAAATCCGCCAGATCATCGGTATGGTGATGGATGTGATCGGCATCATGCGGGTCAGGATGGACATGTACCGTTTTCATCCCCATCGCATGCGGCACCTTCAGATTGCGTTCTTCGTCCTCGAACATGGCGCTGGCGTGCGCGGCAATTCCGTCTTTGGCAAAGATCTTGGCAAATGCGTCATGGGTCGGCTTTGGTTTGAAATCCGCATCCTCGACCCCGTAGACCGCATCAAACTGGCGTGTCAGGCCACGCGCCGACAACACCCGCTTGGCATGATTTTGTGATCCGTTGGTGTAGACAACCTTGCGCCCCGGCAATCTGGTCAGTGCGCTGATCAGCTGATCACACGGGCTCAGATGCGAAATGTCGATATCATGCACATCGGCCAGAAAATCATGCGGATCAACATCGTGATGCGCCATCAGGCCCACAAGGGTTGATCCATAACTGGCCCAGTAATCCGCGCAAAGTTTCAACGCGCCATCACGATCCAGCCCTGTCACGCGCGACACGTAGTGCGAAAACCGCGCATCCATCAACCCGAACAGATTGGCCGAGGGTGGATAAAGCGTGTTGTCGAGGTCAAAGACCCATGTATCCACATGTGAAAAATGCTGCGCGATCATGGGCGCAGGTTACGTGCGCGGATGAACCGGCGCAATCGCTTTGGGTTGATTGCCTGGCGGCCAGAGGCGTATGGTCAACAGGTCAGGAAAGGTTTGAAGTTCATGCATGACTCGCGCGCATCGCAAAAAGACGCCTACGCCCTTATTCTTGAGGCGATTGATAACCACACCTACAAACCGGGTGATCGTCTGGTCGAAAGCGAATTGGCGGACCGTTTCGGCGTGTCGCGCACGCCCATCCGCGAGGCGCTGCAGCGGCTTGAAACGCAATCCCTGCTGACCCGCGACGGGCGTTCCCTGATCGTGGCGTCGCTGGATCATTCGCAATTGTCAGAACTGTATGTTGTGCGTGGTGAGTTAGAGGGGCTTGCCGCCCGTCTGGCCGCGCGCCACGCCACCCCGGAAGAGGTGAAAGTGCTGCGCGACATGCTGGAGGATGATCACAAGTTGGTCGGCGATCCCATTGCGCTGAGCCGGGCAAACCGCCGGTTTCACAAGCAGATACATCTTGCGTCGCATAACCGGTTTCTGGTGCAGCAGTTGGATCTGGTGCATCGGTCCATGGCGCTTTTGGCGACCACATCCATCGCGGCCGAGGGGCGGACAAAGGAAACGCTGCAGGAACACGCAACCATCGTATCAGCCATTGAAAAAGGGGATGGTGATGCCGCCTATCAGGCCTTGCGCGATCACATTTCAGAGGCGTTCGTCACCCGCCTGAAACTTGACGCAGAGGCGGTCGAGGCGGCGGAGTAGACGCTGTTCTCCAACCTTTGGGCAACAGAACCCCATGGGCTGTCTTGTCCCAGTAAAATGGCTTGCGCGCCAGTTCCCAAAGCCCTTTATAGGCTGCCAGCGCTCCAAGCGGGAAATAGAATTGCAGCGTCAGCGCCCATTTGATCAGCCATGGTTTGCCTGCCTTGCGCACACCGATCATGGCGGCGGCAAATCCCACGATCTCTGATGTCACAAAAAGCCCCGCAAGCGCCCAGAACACCCAAGGCATCACAAGCGCGCTGAGCGGGTGATCAAAGCCAAAGGGCAGCAACCAGAACGTCCACAGAACCGGCGCCAGCACGAATTGCGACAGCGTGCCCAGAAACAACAGTTGCAGTCCAAAGAACCGCCAGGCGCCTAGGTCACGCCATAGCCGGGCGGGGTTGCGCATATGTACGCCATAGGTGATCGCATATCCCTTCAGCCAGCGTGACCGCTGCTTGACCCATGGCCAGGCACGGCCATTCGCCTCTTCCTCGGTCACGGTCTGGATCAGTTCGGTACGGTATCCATGGCGAGCAAGTCTGACACCTAGATCAGCGTCTTCGGTGACGTTATGGGCGTCCCAACCGCCCAATTCTTCTAGAATATCACGCCGGAAAAAAAGGGTTGTGCCGCCCAACGGAACGACCAGCCCCAGCTTTGACAGACCGGGCAGGATCACCCGGAACCAGCTGGCATATTCGATGGTGAAACACCGGGTCAGCCAGTTGGTACTGGCGTTGTAGTAATCCAGCGTGCCTTGCAGGCAGGCCACCTCTGGCCCCATATTTGCAAAGCTTTGGGCGACCACATGAAGCTGATCGGGGGCTGGTGCATCCTCTGCGTCCCAGATTCCGATGATACTGCCACGCGCGAAATCAAGCGCGTAGTTCAGCGCCCGTGGCTTGGTCTTGATCGTACCTTTCGGCACCACGATGGCACGCATCCAAGTGGGCAGGATGGTGCGACCCAGTGTATCACGCGTGGTGGTGTCATCCGCCTCAAGCACCAGGCAAATATCCAGCAGTGCGCGGGGATACTGCAGCGCCTTCAGCCGCGTCAGCAGATGTTCGGCGATGGCGGTTTCGTTATAAAGTGGAACCAGAACGGTGATGACAGGCAAGCGCGCCGGCGTCACGGAGTGCGCCGGTGCCGGAGTGTCACGCCACCCAATATAGGCAGCGGCGGCCTTTAAGATGGTGTTGAAAAACAAAGTAATAATCGCCCATCCCGCAAGAACCGCAAAGGCAATTCCGGGCGCGATCATGAAGGCGGCAAGTACGAGTATGGCCGCACATAGCCCAAGCCATAAAACGACGCCCGCATCCCAGTTCCGGCAGCTTTCCACATCGGCCACCTTGTTTTCTGCGCGGGCGACCAGCACCGGATCGCCGTGTTTTTGCACGCAACGATGCAACTGTTCCTCGGTCGTGATGGCCATGCGGATAGGCCCGAATAATTGCGTCAGGGCAGCATGATGACGCGCGAAATGGTCTGGGCGGTGGGTCAGTACCACAGTTGCCCCACCAATGCGCCGCCAAGGCAGCACGCCGTGTCTGACACAGTTTGCCATGCCATAGGCATTCATCAGGCTGCGGTCGGGGGGATGGTCAAGCGGGTTGATCAGCTGGCTTTGCGCGGCCTCTGCCAGAATGTCCGCGATTGTGTAGTCCGAGATATGATGTTCGCGGCACAGCACATCCGCCACACGGACACCTTGTTGTGTGGCGTTCCGTCGGGCGGTCTGCGCATCTGCGGGCTGGATCAGGCCCCGTGCGACAACTTCGTCTGACAGACAATGGTTGTAACCGCGCGGCACGCGCCGGAGTTCTGCCCCTTTGTTTGACTGATTAAGATGCAATACGCCGTACCCCGAAAACCAGGGAACAGCATCGCGGATGTTAGTTAATCAGTGGTTAAGAATCGTTCTCAACTAGAGGTTGCGTGCGCTGAGACATCGCCTCAACAAACCGTTCAAACAGATAGTAACTGTCCTGCGGGCCGGGGCTTGCCTCGGGGTGATATTGCACACTGAAAACGGGTTTGTCGGCGACGCGAATACCACAATTGCTGCCATCAAACAGTGACACATGGGTTTCGATCACGCCTGCGGGCAGGGTCTGGCTGTCGACGGTGAACCCGTGATTCATCGACGTGATCTCGACCTTGCCGGTTTCCATGTCTTTCACCGGGTGGTTTGCGCCGTGGTGGCCGTGGTTCATCTTGATCGTTTGCGCACCCAGTGCCAGCGCCAGCATCTGGTGGCCCAGACAGATCCCGAAGACCGGAATATCGGTCTCCAACACCCGCTGGATCATGGGCACAGCATAGCGCCCCGTTGCGGCGGGATCGCCCGGACCGTTGGACAAAAACACCCCGTCAGGCCGTAAAGCCAGCACATCGTCGGCCGTTGCGGTCGCAGGCAATACCGTCACGTCACAGCCCGTACTGGCCAGACACCGCAGAATATTGCGTTTAGCGCCGTAATCAATGGCAACGACCTTGTGCTTTGGATCGGTCTGGGGCTTATAGCCTTCGGGCCACGCCCACCGCATTTCGTTCCATTTGTAGGACTGCGCACAGGTCACATCCTTGGCCAGATCAAGCCCCTCAAGCCCCTGAAATGCCCGCGCCTTTTTCACCAGCGCCTCGATATCAAATGCGCCGTCGGGATTATGGGCGAGGGCCACATGCGGCGCGCCTTGGTGACGGATCGCGCGGGTCAGACGCCGTGTGTCAACGCCACCCATGCCGATGCGGTTGCGTTTGGCCAGCCATGTGGTCAGCTCTTCGGTTGATCGCCAGTTTGACGGCTCTGTCGGGTCCCATTTGACGACCATACCGTCAGCGACCGGATCAGCGGTTTCATCGTCATCAGGGTTTACGCCCGTATTGCCGATATGGGGAAAGGTAAAGGTGACGACCTGACCGGCATAGGATGGATCGGTCATGATCTCTTGATATCCGGTCATGGCAGTGTTGAAACACAGCTCTGCCACCGTTTCGCCGGTGGCGCCAAAGCCCACACCGTAGAAGATCGTGCCATCCGCAAGGGCCAGACAGGCCGTTGGTTTCTGCGTCATTGCGTGATCCCCCATTTGCCAAATTGTGCCGGGTTTAAGGGGGCAGGGGGCATCGGTCAAGGCGAAGATTGCGGCCTTGCAAACAAGGGCTGACGTTGCGCAAGGCCTGCTTGTCATGGTCGCGTCCTCGGCGTAAGGTGCCACTTCGTTTGACGGGACATAAACGGAAAAAATCACAGATGAATATGCGCGATCGGGTTACTGCGGCCCTGAAGGATGCGATGAAGTCGAAAGAGGCAGATCGCCTGTCGACCTTGCGTCTGATCAATGCCGCCATCAAGGACAAGGATATCGCGCTGCGCGGCACCGCCGACGAAGAAAGCGGTGTCGGCGACGCGGATGTGCTGGCCATCATGGGCCGGATGGTCAAACAGCGCCAGGAAAGCGCGCGCGCCTATGAAGAGGGCGGACGGCTGGAACTGGCGGAAAAGGAACGCGTCGAGATCAAGGTGATCGAAGAGTTTTTGCCCAAACAGCTGAGCGAAGATGAAGCCGCAGCCGCCATCGATGCGGCGATATCCGAAGTCGGCGCAGAAAGTATCCGTGACATGGGCAAGGTCATGGCGGTGCTCAAGGGCAAATACACCGGGCAGATGGATTTTGGCAAAGCCGGACCCATGGTAAAGTCGAAACTTGGCTAAGGCATCGCAGGGTGGGTTCAAACCCGTCCCGCCTTGCCGTCACACCCGCAATGCGCGTTTAAGATCGTCGTAAAGCGCCAAACGTTCTGCGGCATCCAGAAATGCGCCAATCTCCACCTCGCGGTCGCCGCCGCGCAGGGTGATATAGTTTTCCACCGGTCCGCCCTTTGGATGTAAGTGCACTGTCACCCAATAGCGGTTCGCCTCCCATTCCTGCGTCGGTCCTTTGGGGTTATGGCGGGTCAGGTGGGCTGTGGTGTCATTGACGGTCAGTTCTTCAAGCACCTCTCCCCGCCTGTAGCTGACGTTCAGCGCGTACCACAGGCCAGCAACCATCATTGCAAAAAAGGGCAGCAGGCCCCACAGGACGGCGGTGCCCAACACCGTGATCAGGGGTAGCGTGACAAGCGCTATGGTCGCGCCGATGAACAACACGAAATCCTTGCGGAGCAACGATCGGTAGGGCCAGAGGCTGAGCTGCCAATCAGGCGCATCATGTGGCGGTGCAGGTGACCATTCATAAGGCATATGGGGCATCTATCCGATCTTGCGTCCGGGTCAAATGTGTGTCGCTGTCGCAGCGTCTTTTGGTGCGATTGAACCACCCCGATCTTTCGCCTAGAGGTATGCCGATTATTCTCGAAAGGCAGCATCATGGCCGCGTCATCCCGTCCCAAGGTCGTCATCATCGGTGCCGGGTTTGGCGGTTTGACGGCAGCCAAGGCATTAAAGCGGGCGCCGGTAGATATCGAGATTGTGGATCGGCGCAACTATCACCTGTTTCAGCCGCTTCTTTATCAGGTGGCCACGGCTGATCTTTCGCCCGCCGATATCGCCTGGCCGATCCGGGCGATCTTTTCCCGGCAGCGCAATGTCGCGGTGACACTGTCAGAGGTGAAAGGTGTTGACCTGACCGCCCGGCAGGTCATCAGTGCCGACAGGCGCATTGATTATGATTACCTGATTGTCGCCACGGGCGCGCACCAATCCTATTTCGGCAACGATCAATGGGAGGCGCACGCGCCCGGGCTGAAACGGCTTGTCGACGCAACCGAAATCCGCAGACGTGTACTGATGGCGTTCGAACGTGCGGAGCTTGCCGAAAGCGCAGAGGCGCAGGCGCGTGAACTGACTTTCGTGGTGGTCGGGGGTGGCCCCACAGGTGTTGAGATGGCGGGCGCCATTGCCGAGCTGGCGCATTTCACGCTTGCGCGCGACTTTCGGCGGATCAAATCGACGGATGCGCGGATCATTCTGATCGAAGCTGGTGATCGCGTGCTGGCGCCTTTTCCGCCCGATCTGTCTGCCAAGGCTCACGCCTCGCTTGAAAAGCTGGGTGTCGAGGTCTGGACCGGCGTTCAGGTCGAGGACATTACCGCAGCAGGCGTGACATCCAGCAACGGGTTTCTGCCAACAGCGACGGTCGTTTGGGGCGCCGGGGTGGCTGTGAAACACCTTCATGATTGGTTAGATGTTGAAACCGACCGCATCGGACGGGTTGCGGTGGCCTCTGACCTGTCGGTGCCAGGTCAGCCTGATGTGTTTGTCATCGGCGATGCGGCCAAGGTGCCCTGGAAAGACGGGTTGGATGTGCCCGGCATCGCGCCTGCGGCAAAGCAGGAAGGTGCCTTTGTTGCCCGGTTGATCGCGGACCGTGTGGCAGGCCGAAAAGATGCGCGGATATTCAGGTATCGCCATGCGGGCAATCTGGCCACGATTGGCCGACATGCTGCGGTGATCGATTTTGGCCGGATCAGACTCTCGGGATTTATTCCCTGGTGGCTGTGGGGGATCGCGCACATCTATTTTCTGATCGGCGTCCGACAGCCGGTGATTGTGGCGCTCAGCTGGTTCTGGTCGTATCTGACCTATTCCAAAGGCGCACGGCTGATCACCGGCGTCGCCAAGCCGACGACAAGTCCAGCCAAAGCAACCCCAGAAAACTGATTTTTGCTGTATTTTTAAGGCAACCCGCCAGCACTCAGCTTGCACGGTTTGAGCAACAAAAAAAGCCCGCATACAATGCGGGCCTTTTTGTTTTTAGCTGGCGCGCGCCTAATGCGCGTGCTGCTTGTCCCAGTCTTCCCGCTTTGGCAGTGTTTCGAACGTATGCTCTGGCGGCGGGGATGGCAGTGTCCATTCCAGCGTGTCGGCATATTCGTTCCACGGGTTGTTTTCGGTGACCCGGCGGCCCCAGCCAAGGGTCCAGACCAGCACACCGATAAAGAACAGGAATGATGCAAAGGACAGGAACGCACCCCAGCTCGATACATAGTTCCAGTAGGCGAATGCCTCAGGATAATCGATGTAGCGGCGTGGCATGCCCTGACGGCCCAGGAAGTGCTGGGGGAAGAATGTCAGGTTGGCCCCGATAAACATCGCCCAGAAGTGCAGCTTGCCCGCCCATTCAGGATACATCCGGCCCGACATTTTCGGCAGGTAGAAATAGATCCCTGCGAAGATGGCGAATACCGCACCCAGGCTCATCACATAATGGAAGTGCGCGACCACGTAATAGGTGTCGTGATACACACGGTCCACACCGGCCTGTGACAGCACGATACCGGTCACACCACCCACCGTGAACAGGAACAGGAAGCCAAACGCCCAAAGCATAGGTGTCTTGAACTCAACCGATCCACCCCACATCGTGGCGATCCAGCTAAAGATTTTGACCCCTGTCGGTACGGCGATGACCATCGTTGCCAGCATGAAGTAAGACTGCTGGGTCAGGGACATACCGACCGTATACATGTGGTGCGCCCAGACGACGAAGCCCAGAACACCAATCGCCACCATCGCATAGACCATCGGCAGGTAGCCAAAGATGGGCTTGCGGCTGAACGTGGCGATCACGTGGCTTATAATGCCGAAGCCGGGGATGATGATGATGTACACTTCGGGATGGCCAAAGAACCACAGGATATGCTGGTACAGGATCGGGTCGCCGCCCTGTTCCGGCTGGAAGAAGCCAAAGCCAAAGTTGCGGTCCATTAGCAACATGGTGATCGCACCGGCCAACACTGGCAGAGCGAGAAGGATCAGCCATGCGGTGACAAAGATCGACCATGCAAACAGCGGCACCTTATGCAATGTCATGCCCGGTGCGCGCATATTCAGGAAGGTGGTGATCATGTTGATCGCACCCAGGATCGAGGAGGCACCGGAGAGGTGCACCGCAAAGATCGCAAGGTCCATCGACATCCCACCTTCGGACGTGGAGAGCGGCGGATACAGCACCCAGCCCACGCCAGAGCCAAGCTGACCATTACCGCCCGGCGACAGCATTGATGCCACGCCCAGCGATGCACCGGCCACAAACATCCAGTAAGACAGGTTGTTCAGGCGTGGGAACGCCATGTCAGGCGCGCCGATCTGCAATGGCATGAAGTAGTTGCCAAAGCCACCGAACAGCGCCGGGATCACAACGAAGAACATCATCAGAACGCCGTGATAGGTGATCAGCACGTTCCAAAGGTGGCCATTCGGCGTACAGGGGGCGGACGAATCTGCGAACAGGCGCGCGCCCTCAAGGCACATGTACTGGACGCCGGGGTTCATCAGTTCCAGCCGCATATAGACGGTGAAAGCGACGGAAATAAACCCTAGGATACCTGCGGTGAACAGGTACAGGATCCCGATATCCTTATGATTTGTCGACATAAACCAGCGGGTGAAAAATCCGCGCTCGTCTTCATGTGCGTCGCCGTGGATGGCTGCATCTGCCATTTTTGGCTCTCCTCGTATTGGCTACATCGTAACGGCACCGATTCAGCGTCCGGCGCTTATTTGAGGCGGTTCTAAAGTGTTGCGCTTAAAGGAGCAATAAAGGATGCATGGCTTTGCGTGGGTTAATTTGGCGCAGGGGGGGCGACTGTCTTGAACGATCTTGCCCCGCGTCTTGAACTTTTTGCACACGACATGTCGGCCGCGCGATGAAAACGAAAGAGAAACCTGCGCCATGAGCGATACAAACACTGCGACGGTCCGCGATGTCCCGCGTCTATTCTGGGTCTGCTATTGGATCGCCGTGTTGATGGTTGCGTTTACCCTGACACATATGCAGATGACGGCCATTTCCGACAATGTCGGGTTTTCCAGCAATCGCGATTTCTACTACAGCACGCTGCACCCGGTGCGGACCATGCTGCGCGACGCGGCCTGTCTGGCGGGGCTTGTGGGGGTCGCGTTGGGTCTGTTCGTCTTTTTCAGATGGTCGCGGGCCGCTTTCCTGAACGCACTGCTGGTCATCGCCGGTGTCATGGCAATATGCGTGTTCGCAGGCCTTGCCATTGTTGGTCTGGCGCTGATCATCAACATGATGCGCAGTAGTGGTAATGTGGCAGAGGCCACTTTTGTGGCGCTGCAAGTGCTTCCGTCGCTTCTGGCATTGGTTGCCATAGCAAGGTTGTTTCGGCGTAACCGACAGGTGGGATGGTTGCTGCCTGTCGCCGCTGCATTGATGACGTTGCAGGGGCTGTGGTTATTCACTGGTGGACAAATGACCGTTTTCGCGGGGTTGCTTGCGCTGGCGGGGGGCGGCGCACTGGTGTCTTTTTGGGTGGTCTCGCGTGCAGCGGTCCGGGTACCGTAACCATATGTTTGGATACGGCGCATGTGATCAACTTATCGCCCTGTGGCATGATCCTCGCTAAGTTAGATCAACGGGAAGGGGTTCAATGGCAAGCGATACACCACCATTCACTATCGGGATCGAAGAGGAATACCTGCTTGTCGATCAGGATACCGGACGGCTTGCCCAAGCCCCCGATGCCCTGATCGCGGCCTGCAAAGCCGATCTGGAAGGCAAGGTCAGCCCGGAATTCCTGCAATGTCAGATCGAAATCGGCACCGGTATCTGCCACACCATCGCAGAGGCACGCGCGGATCTGGGGCACCTGCGCCGGACCGTCGCCCGTCATGCGGGTGAATTCGGGCTCGCCCCGATTGCTGCCTCGTGCCATCCCTTTGCGGATTGGAAGGATCAGCACCACACGGACAAGGAGCGCTATGACCAGCTGCGCCGTGATCTGGCCGGTGTGGCCCGCCGCATGCTGATCTGCGGGATGCATGTCCATGTGGGCATCCCGGATGAGGACATGCGGATCACACTGGTCAATCAGCTGAAATATTTCCTGCCGCATCTGCATGCGCTGTCGACCTCATCGCCGTTCTGGCAGGGTGATGATACAGGCCTGAAAAGCTATCGTCTGACGGTGTTTGACAACCTGCCGCGCACGGGGTTGCCGCCGCGCATGGACAGTTGGGATGAGTTTTCGTCAACCGTTGATACCCTCGTTTCACTGGGTCTGATCGAAGATGCCTCAAAGATCTGGTGGGACCTGCGCCCGTCGTCAAAATTCCCGACCATTGAATCGCGCATCTGCGATGTCACACCGCGCATGGAGGTCACGCTGACGCTTGCAGCGTTGACGCAATGCCTGACCCGGATGCTGTGGCGCAAGACCAAAGAGGGCGACGGCTGGCCCTTGGTCGAGAATTTCATGATCGGTGAAAATCGCTGGCGTGCGCAGCGCTATGGCGTTTCTGAAGGGCAGATTGATTTTGGACGGAAAGCCTTGATCCCGTTCGCACAGGCGGTTGATGAAATCCTCGACCTGATCGCGGAGGATGCCGCAGCCCTTGATTGCGAAAAAGAGGTCGCCGCCGCACGCCAGATCGTCGAGGATGGCACCAGCGCTGATCATCAGCGAAAAACACGTGATGCGGCGCTGGACAGTGGCGCCTCTCAAACCGAAGCGATGGCGGCCGTCGTGGCGGCGCTTGTCGCGGATTTTCATGCGGATCTATGACAATGGATATGTTCGATAAAGCCTCTTCCGAAACGCTGTTTGGCACGCCGCTGGCCCGGTTTGACGTGGCCGATCATGAAACGCTGGATGCTGAATTGCTGGCCGAATGTGCGCGGCTGCGGGCCGAAAGCGAAGGGGTGCAGAAATCAAACCGGGGTGGCTGGCATTCCGATCTGAATTTCCTTGATCTGGAAACGCCATGTATTCAACGGCTTCGGGCGGTTGCAATCGAATCCGTCAAGGAAATCACGCGCCGGGTGACCGACAAGGTTGATCCCGACGATCTTGAGATGAAAATCTCGGGCTGGATGAACGCCAATCCGCGCGGCGGCTTCAACGCACCGCATACGCATCCGGGCGCGCATTGGTCCGGGGTCTATTACGTGAACCAACCCGATGTGGCCGAGGGGAATTCCGGGATGATCGAATTTCTGGACCCACGATCCGACCTGCCCAACTGGCGGCTTTTTCGCGCCAAGGCGTTTCGACCCAAACGCAAGATCAGGCCGCGCGCAGGCGAGATCGTGCTGTTCCCGTCCTATCTGACCCATTGGGTTTATCCCAATGAAACGGACGCAGAGCGGGTGACGGTTGCGTTCAATGTGACATTTTCCAAGCGGCGCAAGAAAGCCGGTTAAAGTGGTTGGCGGTGGGATGGTTGCACCATGACCAGAGACGGACCAGCCTCAAACAGTTGGAAAAGATTGTTGGCAAAGGCTTCAAAGCTCCCACCAATCCGGCGTTTTGTGGGTTTTTTCGGGCAGACCGATATCTCGTCGAAGTGCGTCGTTTTCCGGTGGTGGTATGTTGGCAGGCCTTCGCTGCGCAAGGGCAGCAATTTTTTTCATGAAGCGATAAAGTAGTTGGAGTTTGGACATACCAGCAAAAGCGCATATAAAAATGGCCAATGGAAATGAAACATCAGCACATGTTGCATGAAGGAAATTCATGATTGTTCCAGCGATTGCGATGCCGCCTCTTCAATGCCTTCGCGCTTTCCTTGCTGTCGCTCAACTCCGTAACTTCACGCGTGCAGCGCAAGCGCTTGGCCTCACGCAAACCGCCATCAGCCATCAGATCGCGCAGTTGGAAACCCATATTGGGGCTGCAGTGCTCGTTCGAAATCGACCAAACATAGAGCTGACTTCGGTAGGGAGGGCTTTGCTCCCAGCAGTTGAAAGCGGACTAACGACCATTTGGGATGCATTTAAAGAGGCGCAGGCCCTTGAGGCATCAGAACGACTTGTCGTGTCAGCGACACCCGAATTCTGTGCACAGTGGTTGGCGCCGCGCCTTGAGACGTTTTGCAAACTGTTTCCAGCGATCAGTGTGAACATGATCCTCGAATATCGGCGGGCCGACATCAAATCAGGCGATGTCGATGTGGCCATATGGCTTGGTCCAGGAGATGAGTCTCTGTCCGCGACACGACTTGGTGTTGAAGAAGAGTTTGCTGTCTGCTCACCTGAACTGGCCCGGTCTTTGCCGAAACAGAACGCATTATGGGCTGCACCGTTGCTGCAATATGCAGGCGCTCGTCATACGGTTCTTGATTGGGAGCGCTGGCTTCAACAATTGTTTGGTAGTGCGCTTTATGAGGTTGAAGAGAAAGGGAAGCAATCTGAACTGGATTACGGCCCCGTATTCGATGCCTTTCCTGACATGATCGCTGCGTGCAAACGAAGCGAAGGCTTTGCCCTTGTGCGCACGTCGCTGGTGGCTGATGAACTGGCGAGCGGAAAGCTAAAAAGATGTTTCACTGAAACTGTTACGTCGGACTTGCACTACTACGTCGTCACTTTGCCAAAGGCGCAACGACGAACCGAGACAGAACAGTTCCGCCAGTGGCTTATCTCTGAGGCGGCGCTATCAAATTCTGATTTTGCGACCGAAAGGTAGCGATGGAATGTACGTCGATACTCAAATAGGCAGTTATCGATGGTCCATTTCACCAAATAACCGGCGCTGAACAGCGCGCAGCGGAGGAAAATGTGTTGGCTAATGGCTGCCGGGGTTCAACACCGCTGACATTCGATGGCCCGTCGGAGAAAGGCGCGCAAAGCTCTGACCTACATGCATGTTTCAAAACTCCGGCGCAGCGCCACATCCAAATCATTCATCGTCACCGGCAACCCCAGATCGACCAGTGATGTCACACCGTGATCACTGATCCCGCAGGGTACGATCCCGTCGAAATGGCTCAGGTCAGGATCGACATTGATTGAAAGCCCATGAAAAGACACCCATTTGCGCAAGCGAATGCCAAGTGCTGCGATTTTGTCTTCAGCGGGGCTGCCATCGGGCTGTGCTGGTTTTTCAGGGCGCTGGACCCAGACGCCGACGCGCCCTTCGCGGATTTCACCTTTGACATTGAATGTGTCCAGCGTCGCGATCACCCAGTTTTCAAGGTCTTTGACAAAGGCGCGAACATCATGCCCGCGTTGTCCGACATTCAGCATCACATAAGCGACCCGTTGCCCCGGCCCGTGATACGTGTATTCCCCGCCACGTCGCGCATCAAAGACGGGAAAGCGATCAGGATCGATCAGGTCCGCGTGTTTGGCCGATGTCCCGGCGGTATAAAGCGGCGGGTGTTCCAGCAGCCAGATACATTCATTGGCGGACCCGTCGATGATCCCCGCCACACGGGTTTCCATGAAGGCCAGCGCGTCCTCATACGCGGTCAGCCCGTCCGAGATGATCCATTCCACCATGGCGATTATACGAGCAACCCCGCCTCCTTGATCGCGCTGATATGGCGGCGGCTGACGGGAATGTCACCCCCATGGCGCATCTGCAGGACGGCCCTGTCACCCTGCCGGATGGCGGATTTCACCTGATCGGTGGCGACCCAGTGCGACCGGTGCACCTGAAGCCCCGCAGTGCCGACCTCGCGGATCGCGTCAGACAGGCGCATCAGCAGCATCTCTTCCCCCTTTGTGGTTCGGACGCGCACATAGTGATCTTCCACCGACAGCGCGACCAGCGGGCCGCGTTTGTCCGGCGGCAACCGGTCAAGCAGGGCGGGCCGGACCGGCGCGACGGGGCCTTGCAGATGCGCCTCGGCTGTTTGCAGCACGATCGTAACGATCACGGCAATCCCGATCACAGTCGCGGCAAAGGGCACGATATCGTCTGGGTCAAGCCAGGGGCCAAAGGCAGCCAGATTGATCACATAGATGGCCAGCATAGCCTCGATCCCCGCGGCGACCCCGACAATGCCAACGCCAGCGATACGGGGCACCCGCCGCAGGCGCGGCCAGAGCAATTCGCCAGCCAGAAACCCGATCATATAGGTCGCGCTCACGATGATCAGCCAGTAGAGCAGCCGTGGCCCGAACCGCAGCAATGCTTCCGTCCCGAACGGGCCCACAAGCGTCAGCACAGCCGCAACGCCTGCAAGGCTGGTCAGGGCCACCGGATGCGTCACATGCCGCCGCCATTCACGAAGCGCAGAATGCAGACGGGTGTCGTTCACGGCGGTCCTCGGGTTGCTGGCGTATGTGTGCTTGCGCGCTTTGGCGCAAGGATGCCATCGCATCCGGCGATTGCCAACCACGGAGGATATCATGACATTTGCACCCCTCGCAGAAGCAGGCATTGCCGTTCAGTTGCATGTAGCGGGCGCTGTGCTTGCGGTTCTGATCGGACCCTTTGCCCTGTATCGCCGCCGCCGCGACAGGGCGCACCGGATGTTGGGCCGTGTCTGGATTGGTGTGATGCTGTTGCTGGCCTTTGGCAGTTTCCTGATCCCCAGCACCACATTGGCGCTGATCGGGCCATTCGGGCCGATCCACATCATCTCGGCCATGGTGCTGTGGTGGTTGTGGCAGGGGGTGACGGCGATCTGCCGGGGCGATGTGAAAACGCATCAGCTGACGATGCGCGCGCTATATTGGCAGTCCCTTGGCATTGCGGGCACGCTGAGTTTCATGCCCGGGCGGACGCTGAATGCGGTGGTGTTCCCCGATCAGCCGGGCTTGGGCTGGGTGGTTCTGGGGCTGGGGGCCATGCTGTTTGCGATCGGGTTCATTCGGTCGCAGCGTCAATGGGCCGGGCAGGCGTGATTTTTGCCCTTGAGATGCGCGAACCACTTCGTTAGAGACCCGGCTACCAAGCCAAAGGCAAAGCGGTCGTGGCGGAATTGGTAGACGCGCAGCGTTGAGGTCGCTGTGAGGTAACACTCGTGGGGGTTCGAGTCCCCCCGACCGCACCAGATCCCAAAGCAAAACCTTGCTTCCTGCTACCCCGGCAACGCAAGGTGTTGACTGTTCTGTCACGCATCATCGGCGTCGCGCCATTGCCCGCTTTCGATCCTGTCCAGTGTCCAGTTGCCGACCCGCCAGCGCACAAGGCGCAATGTGGGGAAACCGATATGCGCGGTCATGCGCCGGATCTGCCGGTTGCGTCCTTCGCCAATTGTGATTTCAACCCAGTTGTCCGGCACGGATTTGCGAAACCGCACGGGCGGGTCCCGGTCCCATAGGGCAGGGGGATCAATCAGGCGTGCCTTTGCCGAGCGCGTCGGCCCGTCTTTCAGTGTCACGCCATCGCGCAGCTTTTGCAGGTCGGTATCTGTGGGCGCCCCCTCGACCTGCACAAGGTAGGTTTTGGTCAGTTTGTGTTTGGGGTCCGCGATCCGCGCCTGCAGTTTGCCGTCATCGGTCAGCACCATCAGCCCTTCGCTGTCCTGGTCAAGCCTGCCAGCGGGGTAGACGCCCGGCACGTCGATATAGGCTGAAAGTGTGGGCCGCTGCGTGGGACTGCGCGCATCGGTGAATTGCGACAGGACGCCAAAGGGTTTGTTGAACAGGATCACGCGGGCCATTAGCGTGGTCTGCCCCAGATATGCATTCAGGTCCATGCTGATATGAAAAATCGCAGCGGCGCATTTTCCCTCTTGCAACGAATCCCCGTTTGCCTCAAACGGCCGCTCATAGACGCCAACGCACGCGCCTCTGGCCGGTGATAGTCAACGCACACGTGTTTACGTAGCGACGGTAACGTCTCTTTTGGAACTGAGCGGTCTGAGTCGGTGAGAATCCGAAATGGCCGGGTCTACAGGAGATGACCCATGACTATTCACTTCGCATCCGATGCGGTGCCTTTTGCTGTCGCAACCCCTTCACGTCTGGATGCCTATGTTGCGGATCGATCCTTTGATCGCCCGACACTGGTGATGGACCTTGATCTGGTCGAGGCGCAGTATCGTGCGCTGCGCCGTGGTTTGGGCCGGGCCGACATTCATTATGCAGTCAAGGCGAACCCTGCCCGCCAGATCATCGCTCGTCTGGTTGATCTGGGATCGCATTTCGATGCGGCGTCAAAGGCCGAGATTGCGTTGTGCCTGGAAGAAGGCGCTGATCCATCCGAAGTGTCGTTTGGCAACACGATCAAGCGTGCGTCCGATATCGCATGGGCGTGGGGGCAGGGCATCACCCTGTTTGCTGCCGATGCCGAAGAAGAGCTGGAAAAGATCGCGGCCCATGCGCCCGGCGCATCCGTCTATATCCGTTTGATTGTCGAAGTGTCGCCCGGCGACTGGCCGTTGTCGCGCAAGTTTGGCTGTGACCGCGATACTGCATTGCGCCTGCTGGATATGGCCAAGGCGCTGGGGCTGAACCCTGTCGGGTTTTCGTTCCATGTCGGGTCGCAGACCCGCCGGGCCGAGATGTGGGCGCCGACGCTGGATGCGATGGCGTCGATCTGGGCTGCTGCCATCGATGCTGGCCACGATCTGAGCCTGCTGAATATCGGCGGCGGTTTCCCTGCCTTTTATGGTGAAGAGATTGACGCACCTACCGCCTATGCCGCGCAGGTCATCGCGATGGTCGAGGCACGGTTTCCCAATGTGCCCCGCATCATGGCGGAACCCGGTCGTGGCATGGTCGCCGAGGCAGGGGTGATCGTGTCCGAGGTGATGCTGGTCAGCCGCAAATCCGACCGCGACATGCATCGCTGGATCTATCTGGATATCGGCCGTTTTTCTGGTCTGGCCGAAACCGAAGGCGAAGCGATCCGTTATCAGTTTCAAACCGCTAAAGATGCAGAGCCGATGGGTCCCTGCATTCTGGCCGGCCCTAGCTGTGACAGTGCCGATGTGTTGTACGAGAAACGTCCGGTGTCGCTCCCGCTGTCGCTGACATCCGGTGATCGCGTGCTGATCCGCAACACCGGTGCCTATACATCGACCTATTCTTCTGTTTGTTTCAATGGCTTCCCGCCGCTGGATGTGGTGGTCATCTGACGCCTTAGCGGCGCACGGTATACTGTTGTGCGCCGCTAACCATTTATAAATCAACAATTTTTATGGTTTACAGGGTGTGAAACCCCGCTAGGTTGCGTGGGGAGAGATTAGTTAAAGGCGCCCCTGATGCCACCGATTGAAGATCATCCGCTGCGCTATGCAATGGCCAACGAACTGCATGCGCGGCCTTTTCCGTCTGTGGATGCGCCCAGCCGTGCGGCCTATCTGGCGATCAAACCGGCCTCGAACGCGGCGGGGCGGGATCGCGACGCAGATCGCGCACATCTGATTGCGCTGCTGGACCGTTTCGGCGCGCAGCACCCGCAACCGGGGGCGACGCATTATTTTGGCACCATCGGCAAGCACAAACTGAAATGGGAAAGCCATACAGAGTTCGTGACCTACACGATCTTTGGCGAAGGGCTGGCGCAACGCCCGTTTGATGCGGCCACGTTTGGTGTGTTCCCCGAGGATTGGCTTGAGGCCGCACCGGGGACCCGCGTGACCTCAGCCCTGATCCGGATCGAGGTGGCTGACGGTGATGACGGGATCATCGAAAAGGCGCGTGAATGGTTTGTGCCCGAAAGCCTGGCGATCAGCCGGGTGATTGGGGATGACCTTGTGGTCGCGGGGGATTTCAGGATTGATTCCGGCGGGCACATGCGGTTCGCGGTGTTTGCCCGCCCGCATGTGGGCAATCGCCGGGTGGGACGCGTGGTGCAGCGTTTGTGCGAGATCGAGACATACAAGGCCATGTCGATGCTGGGCCTGTCGCGCGCCCGGTCGCTGGGTCCGAAGATGGGTGAGTTTGACAAGAAACTGACCGGGCTGCTGGAGGATATGCGCGGGTCGGTTGCTGATCCCGCGCAGGTCTTGCAGGCACTGTTGGAAGTATCCGCCGAGATTGAAAACACGATTGCCCAATCCACATTTCGCTTTGGTGCCACAGGGGCTTACGAGACGATCGTGAACCAACGTATCGCCGTTTTGCGCGAAGAACGCTTTGCCGGGCGGCAGACCTTTGGCGAATTCATGATGCGCCGGTTTGATCCGGCGATGCGCACGGTGAAATCGACCGAGGGTCGTTTGCAGGCCATGTCGGACCGGGCGTTGCGGGCCGGTGATCTGTTGCGCACGCGGGTCGATGTCGAACGCTCTGCCCAGAACCAGGAATTGCTGACCAGCATGGACAAACGTGCCGATTTGCAGCTCCGCTTGCAGAAAACGGTCGAAGGGCTGTCGGTTGTCGCGATCAGTTATTATGCGGTCAATCTGGTGCTGAACATGACGGGTCCCTTGGAAGAGTCATTTGGTCTGAGCAAGGCGGTCTTTGCCGCCTTGACCACGCCGATTGTGTTGGGCGTGGTCTGGTACATGGTCAATCGCATCCGCAAGAACATGGAATAGATACGGCACTTGCGTCTGTTTCTGCCCGTGCTAACCAATGTGGCGGGGAGGATTTGATGCGGATATCATGGACAGTTTTGGCCTGTTTGGCGGCCACCGGCGCGGCTGCTGATGACCTGCCGCGCGCGCTGACGGATGACGATTTCCGGCCGGTGCGCGAGGTTGAGGCGCGGCTGGGTCAACTTTTGTTTTATGATCCCATCCTGTCGGGCAATCGCAACGTGTCCTGCGGCACCTGTCACCATCCGGCCTTTGGCACCAGCGACGGCTTGTCGCTGGGGATTGGGGACGGCGGTGTCGGGCTTGGCCCCAAGCGCGTCGTTGATCCCGACAACATGCCAGAGCAGCGTATTCCCCGCAATGCGCCGGGCCTGTGGAACCTTGGCGCGCATGAGTTCGCAGTGCTGTTTCACGACGGGCGGATCGAGGTGGATGCCAACCGCCCCGGTGGTCTACGCACGCCGCTGGATGCGGATATGGTGCAGGGCTTTGCATCGCTGCTTTCGGCCCAGACCATGTTTCCGGTGCTCAGTGCCGACGAAATGGCAGGGCATTATAGCGAGAATGACGTATCACAGGCCGTGCGCCGGGGCGTGATCACCGGGGAAGGTGGCACTTGGGATATCATCGCGCGTCGTGTAGCGGATATTCCGGTATATGCCGATGACTTCATTGCCGTTTATGATCATATCGATGATGCCGCGCAGATCGGGTTCACGGATATCTCAAACGCGATTGCGGCGTTTATGGAGTGGGAATGGCGGTCGGACAACGCACCGTTTGACGCCGTGCTGCGCGGCGAGGCGGTGCTGCCGGAACCTGCGGCAACGGGTATGGATTTGTTCTATGGCAAAGCGGGATGTGCTGCCTGCCATAGCGGCCCGCTTCTGACGGATCATGATTTTCATGCGATGGGCGTCCCGCAGATTGGCCCTGGGAAAGCTGCGCGATTTGAAAGCCATGCCCGGGACGAGGGGCGGTTTCGTGTGACCGGGGATCCGGCGGATTTATATGCGTTTCGGACACCGTCGCTGCGCAACGTGGCTTTAACGGCACCTTATGGGCACGCTGGGGGGCATAGTGATTTGCGCGCGTTTGTAATGGCGCATTTGGACCCAGTTGTAGGGCTGCGGGCCTATGATCTGGGGCAGGCGCTGTTGCCTGCGATGTCGGTCGATGATGCGCGCGGTCTGGCGGATCGCGATGCGATTGCGGCAGCGGTGGCGGTGGAACCGGTCCGTGTCAGTGACGAAGAGATCACCGCTCTGATCGCTTTCCTTGATGCACTGACCGATCCGGGGGCGGTGAAGGGTCGCTTGGGCGTGCCCGACACGGTGCCAAGCGGACTGCCGATCGATCAACCTTAGCGACTGATGGTAATTGATTGATTTGCCTGCGCGGCGTGGCTGGTTGCGCTGCCGTCGGGCCAGCGCACGGTAATGATCGCATTGTCCGCATCGCCCAGCCCGAAATGCAAGGGCAGGGCGCTGCCGCCCGCATGTCCGCCGCCAACGACGTTTTGCTGCACCTGAATGTTGTCGCCATAGCGGACGATCACGGTTGCACCAATCGCACGATTGTTCGTGCGCGTCTGGCTGAGTGCGACGCGTAGCCAATTGCCGGTGCCGGGTGTAATGTTGCGGTAAAGTTCCATCCTTGCACGCCGGTTCATCACCACCAGATCAAGCCGTCCGTCATTGTCAAAATCGGCAAGCGCTGCCCCGCGTGACCGGTCAGTTGTGGCGATGCCCGCGGTCAGCGCAGCCTCGCGGAAGGTGCCATCTTCGTTTTGCATCAGCAGGTTGTTGGGGTCCTGCATGGCAAGGCCGGGCATCTGGTCCACATTGCCCTTAGCGATGAAAAGATCCGCGCGCCCGTCATTATCCACATCCCCGAATTCCGCGTGCCACCCGGTAGAGGGCCGCCCGTCATCGCCCGTATGCGGGCGTTGCGCGTAAGTGCCGATGCTGAAGGGAGCCGACTGATAGGTGCCATCGGGTTTGGCCAGTTGCATCAACTGATCGCCCATTGAGGTCAACATCACTTCGTCCCGCCCATCGCCCGTCAGGTCGCGGCTGGCGATGCCCATGCCCCAGAGCGATACATTGTTCCAACCGTCATCCGGACCCAGAAAGCGTTGGTCGAAAATGTCCCACATCTGCTCGTATCCGCCGCGCACATAGTAGTGCCGGTCGTTTGAGATACGCAGCGTGGGCCGCCCCCGCGCGTCATTGGCGGCGAGCATGGACAGCGGGCAAAAGCCGGGGGTGAGGGGGGTGGCAACATAGTCGCCCGCGCCGGGGCGCAGCAGGTAATTGTCGTCGCAGGCCTCGAACGGGCCTTCGGGGTTGCTGCGATCGACATAGTTGCCAATCGCCATGGTGAGGTCGTCACCGTCCCACCAGGCGCTAAAGGCGGTCGTCCAATCGTCACGCGCAGGCAGTGCGCTGCCCGGGCTGAACCGGCAATCGCCTGCACCCATTTGCAGTTCATTCTGGCCGACACGCATGATGAAAAGATCAAGGGTACCGTCGCCGTTGATATCCAGCGGATAGGCACCCGTCACGCCGGTGATGTCTGGAAAGTCAGCAGCTGCGAATTGATAATTCCCTTTGTTGACGAAAAGCGCGGCAGGACCTTCGCCACCGGCTGCGAAGATATCGGGCAGGCTGTCGCCGTTGCAGTCAAAGACCGCGACACCGCCCCCCACAAAATGTTCCCAACCGCCGCTATAGATATGTTCCGGCAGACCGTCCGAGCGGTTTTCGAACAGCGGATCGGCGCTGGCCGCTGTGGCCAGCAACAATGCGGGCAGCGTGCGGATCATGTGCGCATGTCGCCCAAGGCTGCGTCTGTAACAGCGGCAAGTGCAAGGGCCGTCGCCCCGCGCGCCCAGACCAGATCGCCCCATGCGTGGGTTTCGATCCGGCAAGGGGTGCGCCCGGCGTTGAGGGTCAGTTTCTGCATCTCGGCCAGAACCTCATCCGCGTAAAGATAGTCGTATTTCATGCGCTCGCCGGACAGGATGATCAGTTCGGGGTCAAAAAGCTGGATCACATTCGACAGACCAACAGACAGATACCGCCCGGCGCGCCGAAAGATGGTGCGCGCGGCCTCGTTGCCGGATTTGGCTTGGGTGAACAGTGCCTCAAGCATGGTGGCGGGGCTTTGCAGATTGCGCGGGTTACGGTGGAGTGCAGTAGCGGCCTCGCGGGCGAGGGCGTAGTCGGCGAGATAGGCTTCCAGACAGCCGCGTTGCCCGCAGCGGCAGAGTGCGCCGTCCAGCTGCACCTTTGTGTGCCCCAGTTCCAGCCCCATGCCGCGGGAGCCACGAAAAAGCTGATTATCAAGGACAAGACCCATGCCCACGCCATGTTCGATGGTCACGACCGCAAAGTCCGACATGGAGCGGCCCGCGCCGAACCACAGCTCGGCAAGCGTCAGCACGTTCACGTCGTTATCCACATGCAGTGGCACGCCAAAGCGGCTGACGAAAGCGCTGGCAATGTCGATATCCCGTTCGGTCAGCAGAGGCGACCACGGCACGGTGCCGGCGTCATTGTCGACCATACCGGACATGCCGATGCCCACGGCAGAGATATCGGAAAGCGACTTTTCGGCCGCTTGAAGCACGCGTTGCATCAGCGCGTCGATTTCATCCAGCATCGCGTCAAGCGTTTTAGGCGATGAGGGCGTGTGCAGCGAGGCGTCGGCCAATGTGTGGCCTGCAAAGTCAGTCAGCACGGCCGAATGGGTTTCATCGGACAGTTTGATTCCGATGACATGATGGCCCTCTGGCACCACTTCCAACGCGACGGGCGGGCGTCCACGTCCGGCTTCGCGCGGCAGTCCTTCGACCTCGCGCAGCAGCCCCGCGCTGATCAGATCAGCGGTAAGTGTCGTGGCTGACCCTGCGCTGATCCCCAAGGCACGGGTGACATCCGTGCGTGCGGCGCGCCCTGCGGCGCGGACATGTTCGAAAATCTGCTGGCGCAAAGGTTTTGCGTCCGCGCTGTCGGTCGGCAACAATGGACCGCAGCCAGAGGGGACCTCTGATTCGTGGCGCTCGGCTATGATCGCATCATCCATATTTTCAGTTCTTGAATTATTAATAGGGTAAAATCCCGCAAATTTCGGGTATTTTCCAAGTCTGCCCAAATAATCCGCATTCGCAAAGCGATTTTTTCGGTTCCGGGGCAATTTTTATTTTGACAACTGAAATTAATTTGGCATCCTGCAAGACGTAGGGTCAAAAGACCCACGCCCCTGCTGCATGGGGGCACATCTTTGGGAGGATTACATGCATAAATCCATTATTGCGGCAGCCATTGCTGTCGTCGGTTTCAACTCATCTGCTTTGGCCGATGCCCATGGTGGCGTCACGGTCGGCGTCAGCTGGTCCAACTTTCAGGAAGAGCGCTGGAAGACAGACGAGGCCGCGATCAAGGCGGCTTTGGAAGCTGCCGGTGCCACTTACGTGTCGGCTGATGCGCAGTCTTCGTCGGCCAAACAGTTGTCGGACGTCGAAAGCCTGATCGCACAGGGCGTTGACGCGCTGATCATTCTGGCGCAGGACGCGGCGGCCATCGGCCCGGCAGTTGATGCTGCCGATGCTGAGGGTATCCCGGTTGTAGCTTACGACCGTCTGATCGAAGACCCGCGCGCCTTCTATCTGACATTCGACAACGTCGAAGTGGGCCGGATGCAGGCCCGTGCCGTTCTGGCCGCACAGCCGACCGGCAACTATGTCATGATCAAAGGCTCACCCACCGATCCGAACGCGGACTTCCTGCGCGGTGGTCAGCAAGAGGTGCTGCAGGCCGCAATTGACAGCGGTGCAATCACCATCGTTGACGAAGCCTACACAGACGGTTGGTTGCCTGCGAATGCGCAGCGCAACATGGAGCAGATCCTGACCGCCAATGACAACAACGTCGATGCTGTTGTGGCATCCAATGACGGCACGGCTGGTGGTGCTGTCGCAGCACTGACCGCGCAGGGCATGGAAGGTATTCCGGTGTCAGGTCAGGATGGCGATCATGCTGCGCTGAACCGTGTGGCGCTGGGCACGCAGACCGTGTCCGTCTGGAAAGATGCCCGTGATCTTGGCTATGCTGCAGGTCAGATCGCGGTATCCATGGCGAGTGGTGCACCAATGGCAAGCGTTGTTGGCTCTGGTTCTTGGACATCGCCTGCTGGGACAGAAATGACATCGCTGTTCCTGGCGCCAATGCCAATCACTGCTGCGAACCTGACCGCCGTCACCGATGCGGGCTGGATCACGGTAGAAAGCCTTTGCCAAGGCGTGACCGACGGTCCTGCGCCTTGTAACTAAAAACGTGGTGCCGGGGTGACCCCCAGCCTACGCGGACCTCGCGTGTATTGCGGGGTCCGAACCCATACAAGTTTTCGAATTTCATGCAAACCGCTGGCCCCGATCCTTTTGCGTGGCCGTGATGGAGCAATCCAATGTCCGATCAAACCGCAGCGCCTGCACAGCCACAGCGCCGGTCTTTCTTATCCACGCTTGAGGTCGATACCCGTCTATTGGGGATGATCGGGGCGTTTGTCATTGTCTGCCTGGTCTTCAACGTGCTGACCGATGGCCGATTTCTGACGCCGCGAAACATTTTCAACCTGTCGATCCAGACCGTTTCGGTCGCGATCATGGCAACCGGCATGGTGTTTGTGATCGTGACCCGCCACATTGACCTGTCGGTCGGTGCGTTGCTTGCGACCTGTACCGCCGTAATGGCGATGACGCAGACGCAAATCCTGCCGCAGATGATGGGGCTGGAGATTGGGCATCCGTTGATCCCGTGGATCACCGTTCTGGTGGGTCTGCTGACCGGCGCGCTGATCGGCGGCTTTCAGGGTTATCTGATCGGATATCAGATGATCCCGGCCTTTATCGTGACCTTGGGTGGTTTGCTGATCTGGCGCAACGTCGCCTGGCACATGACGGATGGGCAGACGATTGGTCCGCTGAATGAAACCTTCCTGCTATTTGGCGGGATCAACGGCACGCTGGGCGTGTTCTGGAGCTGGATCGTCGGCCTTGCCGCTGCCGCTGCCGCAGCTGTCGGCCTGCTGATGGCGCGTCGCACAAAGATCAGTCACGGCTTTCCGGTCAAACCCATGTGGGCCGAAGTGGCTGTTATTGGCGCTGTCATTGCGGCAATCCTTGGTTTTGTCGCGGTGCTGAATTCCTATACCGTCCCCGATCGGGTTGTGGCCCGTGATCTGGCCCGCTGGGGCTGTGAGACGGCTGAGAATTGCAATGCCGCCTACGGTATCCCTTATTCCGTGCTGTTGCTGATCGTGGTGGCCGTGGTGATGACAGTTATCGCGCAACGGACCCGGCTGGGTCGCTATATCTTTGCCACGGGTGGCAACCCGGATGCGGCTGAATTGTCAGGTATCAATACCAAGATGCTGACGGTGAAAATCTTTGCCATGGTTGGCGTTCTGTGTGCGCTGGGTGGCATCGTCGCCTCGGCCCGACTGGGCTATCACACTAACGACATCGGCACGCTGGACGAATTGCGCGTCATCGCGGCTGCCGTGATTGGCGGGACGGCATTGTCCGGCGGGGTCGGCACCATCTATGGTGCGATTATTGGCGCCCTGATCATGCAGTCGCTGCAATCGGGCATGGCCATGGTGGGCGTGGATGCGCCTTATCAGAATATCGTGGTCGGTTTTGTTCTGGTCCTCGCTGTGTGGATCGACATCCAGTATCGCAAGTTTTCGGGAGCGAAATGATGGCGACACCTCTTGTTGAATTGAAAGACATCTCTATCGCTTTTGGCGGTGTAAAGGCGGTCGATCACGTGAGCCTTGATTTGTATCCCGGTGAAGTTGTTGGGCTTTTGGGGCATAATGGTGCGGGAAAATCGACGCTGATCAAATGTCTGTCGGGCGCGTACCGCAAGGATGCCGGTGAAATCCTGATCAACGGCAAACATGCCGAGATCAACAACCCCCGTGACGCGCGCGCGCATAATATCGAGACGATTTACCAGACGCTTGCGCTTGCCGATAACCTTGATGCCTCGGCCAACCTGTTTCTGGGGCGCGAGTTGACCACCGCCTTTGGCACGGTTGACGATGGCCGGATGGAGGCGGAGACCCGCAAGATCATGGGCCGTCTCAACCCGAATTTCCAGAAATTCCACGCGCCTGTGTCGGCCTTGTCAGGTGGTCAGCGCCAGTCGGTCGCAATTGCCCGTGCGGTGTATTTCAACGCCAAGATCCTGATCATGGACGAACCGACAGCCGCCCTTGGTCCGCAAGAAACCCAGATGGTCGCCGAGCTGATCCAGGAGCTGAAGCGCGAAGGCTTGGGCATTTTCCTGATTGACCATGATGTGCATCAGGTCAAAGAACTTTGCGACCGGGCGGCTGTGATGAAAAACGGCCAGTTGGTTGGCGTAGTAAAGGTGGATGAAGTGTCAACGGATGACCTGCTCGCCATGATCATCGCGGGCAAGAAACCCGAACACCTGGCGGCCTGATGTATATCGGCCTTGATCTGGGGACCTCCGGTCTCAAGGCTGTTCTCATCGACGAAACCCAAGCGATTTTGGCAGAGGCGACAGCCCCGCTGACGGCCGTGCGTCCCGCGTCTGGCTGGTCAGAGCAGGCCCCGGCGGATTGGCTGGAGGCGGCGGATGCGGCGATGCGGGCCCTCGCTGCGCAGACGTCGTTGGATGCGGTGCGCGGCATTGGCTTGTCGGGGCAGATGCATGGCGCGACGCTGCTGGATGCCGATGATGCGGTGCTGCGTCCTTGTATCCTGTGGAACGACACGCGTTCGGCAGTTGAGGCGGCAGAGTTGGATGCCAATCCGCAGTTTCGTGAGCGAACGGGGAACATCGTGTTTCCGGGGTTTACTGCGCCCAAGTTGGTTTGGGTCGCGCGCCATGAGCCGGAGGTTTTTGCCAAGGTGGCCCGTGTCTTGCTGCCGAAGGATTATTTACGGCTTTGGCTGACGGGCGAAGCGGTCGCGGAGATGTCGGACGCCGCTGGCACAAGCTGGCTGAATGTGGGCAAGCGCGATTGGTCGGATGACCTGCTGGCGGCGACGGGAATGACCCGCGCACAGATGCCTCGGCTCGTCGAAGGGTCCGAGGTTTCGGGGCAGGTGCGCGATGAACTCGCCAGCCGCTGGGGCCTGCCCAAGGGCGTCGTTGTCGCGGGTGGTGGTGGTGATAATGCGGCAAGCGCGGTTGGAGTTGGTGTTGTGAAGGCGGGCGATGCGTTTGTGTCGCTGGGCACATCGGGGGTGCTGTTCGCGGCCTCTGACGCATATCAGCCCGATGCGGCGACTGCTGTGCATACATTCTGCCACGCTTTGCCAGATACCTGGCATCAGATGGGCGTGATCCTCGCCGCGGCTGATGCGCTGAACTGGTTTGCGAGGATTGCGGGCCAGCCTTCTGCCGCCCTGACAGGTGATCTTGGGGATTTGCAGGCACCGGGACGCACGCTGTTCCTGCCGTATCTGGGGGGCGAACGGACACCGCATAATGATGCGGATATTCGCGGGTCTTTCCTGCATGTGGATCATGGCACTGACACGGCTGCGATGACACGCGCGGTGCTGGAAGGTGTGACCCATGCGATCCGCGACTGTTATGACGCCCTCTCGGCGACGGGGACGCAGATCAACCGGTTGATTGCGGTCGGCGGTGGATCGAAATCGGATTATTGGGTGCGGGCCATTGCAACCTCATTGAACATGGCCGTAGAACTGCCAACTGATGGTGATTTCGGCGGCGCGTTTGGTGCCGCACGCCTTGGCATGATGGCCGCGACCGGGGCAGGTGTTGAGATTGCGACAACCCCGCAAATCGCCCGGGTGATTGAACCCGACCCCACTTTGACCGGGGCCTTCGCAGAGGCGCATGCACGCTATCGCGCGAGCTATCACGCATTGAAAGGACTGACATGACCGATTTCTTCAAGGGTATTCCCGCCATCACCTATGAAGGGCCGGACAGCGACAATGACTTTGCCTTCCGCCACTACAATGCGGATGAGGTCGTTATGGGCAAGCCGATGAAGGATCATCTGCGCTTTGCTGCCGCGTATTGGCATTCCTTGGCATGGCCGGGGGGCGATCCCTTTGGTGGACAGACGTTTGACCGGCCCTGGTTCAGCGATACGATGGAGGCGGCGAAGCTGAAGGCCGATGTGGCGTTCGAGATGTTCCAGATCCTTAACGTGCCCTATTTCTGTTTTCACGATGCGGATGTGCGGCCTGAAGGGGCGACGTTTGCCGAGAGCACGAAGAACCTTGAAGAGATCGTTGATTATTTTGCAGAAAAGATGGATGCGACCGGGGTCAAGCTGCTGTGGGGCACGGCCAATCTTTTCTCGCACCGGCGGTTTATGGCGGGGGCAGCGACCAACCCTGACCCGGATGTATTTGCCTATGCCGCCGCCACGATCAAAACCTGCATGGATGCGACGATCAAGCTGGGGGGCGAGAATTACGTCCTCTGGGGTGGGCGCGAGGGGTATGAGACCTTGCTGAACACCGACATGGGCCGCGAACGCCAGCAGGCGGGGCGGATGTTGCAGATGGTGGTCGATTACAAGCACAAAATGGGCTTCAAAGGCGCGATCCTGATCGAGCCCAAGCCTCAGGAGCCGACCAAGCATCAGTATGATTACGATGTGGCGACGGTGTACGGGTTCCTCAAGGATTTCGGCCTTGAGGGCGAAGTGAAAGTGAATATTGAACAGGGCCATGCCATTCTGGCGGGTCATTCGTTTGAACATGAACTGGCGCTTGCGCGGGGGCTGGGGATCTTCGGATCAATCGACATGAACCGGAATGACTACCAGTCTGGCTGGGACACCGACGAGTTTCCGAACAATGTGCCGGAGATGGCGCTGGCTTATTATGAGGTCTTGCGCGCGGGCGGCTTCACCACGGGCGGCACGAATTTCGATGCGAAGTTACGGCGGCAAAGCCTTGATCCCGAAGACCTTATCCTGGCCCATGTGGGTGGGATGGATGCTTGTGCCGCAGGGCTAAAGGCCGCGGCGGCAATGCTTGAAGATGGGAAGCTCGAGGCGGCCCGCAACGAACGCTACGCTGGCTGGGACACGCCGGATGCGCAGGCACTGCTAACGCAAGCGACGCTGGAGCATTGCTATGACTGTGTTGTGCGGGACAATATCAACCCCGCACCACGTTCCGGGCGGCAGGAGCGGTTGGAGAATTTGATCAACCGTTATCTGTGACGGTCTGAATTTCCCAACCTTGTGCCGGTTCCAGTCTCTGCCTAGTTTGGCGGACAATGGGATAGGCGCAACGCATTGATCGGTACAGTTTTTAAGACATTCGGACGGCGGTACATGGATGTGACCCTGCGGTCGGGGTCTGATCATGTTGTCCGTATTGTTGAACGTCCAGGGCTTTGGATGGAACCACAGGCGCTTGCCGATCTGAGTGCGCAATTGCGTGTGGTTGCCGGGCGTACTCTGGACGCAGGCAGCCTGACCTATGGCGTGTTTTCCGGCAATAAAACGCGGATGGAGGCGGTTATCATCACGCTGGTATCGCGCCCCGATGGCACGCCGATTGCGTTTAACGCTTTGGCCGTGATGGAGCTGAATACCGCCCCGCATCCGACCGAAGTGTTGCATCTGGGTTTGGTGATGATCGACCCGGATGAACGGTCCAAGAACCTGTCCTGGGTTCTTTATGGGCTGACCTGTTTCCTGATCTTTTTCCGGCGCCAGTTTCGGCCGGTCTGGGTGTCGAACGTGACACAGGTGCCCGCCGTGGTCGGCATGGTGTCCGAGATGTTTTCGGATGTCTGGCCACGGCCCGGCAAGGGGCGGCGCACGCTGAACCATTTGCTGCTGGCGCGCCAGATCATGGCCGAACACCGGCATGTTTTCGGGGTCGGGCAAGAGGCCGGGTTCGATGAAAACCGCTTTGTCATCACCGATGCGTATACGGGCGGGTCCGATGATCTCAAAAAGACTTGGGATGAGGCGGCAAAGCACCGCGATGATCGTTACAATGCGTATTGTGCCGAAATGCTTGACTATGGGCTCGGGGATGACGTGCTGCAATTGGGCCAGATGGATCTGGCGGCGATGCGCGCATATCTTGCGCGCGAAGTGCCCAAATCTGCGGTGATTGGCCTATTGGTCACGGGCGGTCTGGTGGCGCTGCGGCGGCTGATCCTGCCTGCAATCTACTGGGCGGACAGCAGCAAGGACTGGTCGATCCTGCGCCCGGCTAAGGGTAGCCGGAAATGATTGCGGCGGCCACCGTGCTGGTGCAGTTGTACCTGTCCTGCGGCGCGTTGCTGGGTCTGATTGTTCTGCGTCAGGCTTTGATCGCGCGTGACCCTTGGGAGCCGATCAATCGTCGTTTCATCTTTGGCTTGCACGTCACGATGATGCTGTTTGGCGCGCGCGTTCTGATGATCTTGACCGGGATCGAGGCGTTTCGGATTTTCATCTTGCTGGCGGCAGGGCTGATCCCGCTCGCGGTGCTGCTTTTGACCGAAGGATTGTTGCGCCGCCACGCGCCGCCATTGATCAAACTGTTTGTCGCGGGTGGCGCGGTTGTGGCGTCGGTATCGTCGCTTTGGTATTCGGATAGTATTGATCCTGCACGCTTATTCACGCTTTTGGCGTTTCAGTTGCTGGGCTTTATTGTTTCCGGCTGGCTGGTGCTGTCGCGGGACAAGACATCGTTATCGGCGGGTGAGAACGCCATGGTCGTACGCCTTGGGTTTTCGCTCTTTTTGTTTATCCCTTTGGCGGTCGGGGATTTTCTGCTGCTTTACATTGACCTGCCGATCCAGTTCTCGGCGCTTGGGGTGTTGATTTTATGTTGGCTGGCGATCGGGCTTGGCCGCGCGCATCAGGGCCATCGCGCAACGCTGGTGAACCTTGGCGTCATGATCCTTGCATCTGTTCTGGTTGGTTCCATGATCGCATTTCTGGCGGAACTGGGCCGGGACGGGGCGCTGTTATCAATTGCGGCCATCATGACGACCCTGTTTGTCGTGACGATCCTGAACGATGCGCGTGCGCTACGGCTTGAGGAACAAAGCCTTGGCTTGCTGCGTTATCTGGCGACCGCCAAAACAGATGATCCGATGGCGTTCTTGCAGGATCTGCAGACCCATCCGCTGGTTGAAGGCGCGGTTGTCGTGAGCGAGGAGAGCCTGTCTGGTCTGCAACAAAGCGTTATGGACAGAATTTTCGCCGCCGCACCGGTGTTGCGCAAGGCCGATCCGCCGCAATTGGGCCCGGTCGCTGACGACCATATCGCGTATCTGTTCGAACGGTATTCCGCGACACATGTGATGTTGGCAATGGAACACCCGCGCGTGCTGGTGGCGTTGTCGATGCCATCACTTGGCGCGTCGCCCTCGGCCGAGTTGGAATTGCAAGTCGTACAGCGTATGGCATCGTTGATGGCCACGAAAGGGAGTGTCGGGCATGAATGACCCACGTGCAGAAGCCTGCCGGATTTTCAATGCGGGTGTGCAGGCAGCTGACCCGTTTGCCGCAGTGCAGGCTGCGCTGGATGATGTCCCACCGCCTGCGTTGATCGTCGCGGTGGGCAAGGCTGCCCGCCTGATGGCCAAGGCTGCATTGGTGCGGTTTGCGGGTGTGCCCTGTCTGGTTGTCACCAACTATGAAAACGCAGGCGACCTGGATGGCGCGTTGGTCCTGACCGCGGGCCATCCGGTGCCTGATGAAAACGGGGCGGCAGCTGCGCGTGCAGTCATGGATGCCTTGCGTGCTGCCCAAGGGCCGATCTTGGCGCTGATTTCGGGCGGAGGGTCAGCTTTGCTGCCTGCGCCAGCCGGTGATCTGACGCTTGCTGACAAGGCGGCGGTGAATGAATTATTGCTGGGCGCAGGCATGGACATCCGCGCGATGAACCTGATCCGGCAACAATTGTCGGATCTGAAGGGGGGCGGTTTTCTGCGTCATGCAGCGCCGCAGCCTGTGACCGCTTTGATCCTGTCGGATGTGATCGGGGATGATCTGTCCGCAATTGCCAGCGGTCCGACCGTGGGTCCGATCGGGACGGCGCAAGAGGCGATTGATTTGTTGCAAGATCCTGATTTGTGGGACCGCGTGCCTGACGCGGTGCGCGCGCATTTGATGGATGCCTCACCGCCTGTGCCGCTGCCGGATGCGGTGAATATCCTGGTCGGCTCAAACGCGCAAAGTGTGGCGGCGATGGCCAAGGCGGCGGGGGACTGCCATGTGATCTCATCCCCTGTAGAGGGCGACGTGGCCGATGCAGCGCGCCTGATCTGCGATCAGTCCCAGCTAGGAATTACCGTCTGGGGCGGCGAAACAACTGTGGTCCTGCGCGGCAATGGCCGTGGCGGGCGCAATCAGGAACTGGCCTTGCGTATCGCGATGCAGGCGCGTGCGCGCGGCTGGACAGATTGGGTTTGCCTGCAGGCGGGCAGTGATGGGCGTGACGGGCCGACTGATGCTGCAGGTGGCCTGGTTGACCACGAGACGCTTGGCAAGATTGAGGGCGTTGATGCGCTGCTTGCGAATAATGACAGTTACGCCGCGCTGAAGCAGGCGGGTGATTTGTTGATGACGGCGGCGACAGGAACGAATGTCGCCGATCTGGGTGTGATGATCCGCAAGACCTAGTCAACAGGCAGTACGCTGGGGACCGCCGCCGGTCGCCCAAGAGGGCGCGTGTCGGCGGTTTCTCCGGTCAGCGCGTGAAGGAACGCCACAAGATCGGCGATGTCCGCATCGCTTAGCGTCATGGGCTGCAGATCATTCACGGCGGCCTGCCGCGCCATTTCGCGCCCATCATGCTGGATCGCGAAATCACCTGCGGCCAGCCAAGGCACATCGGGCAGATTGGCGGTTTCAGGCGTCCAGGCGGCGCGCGCGGCTGCTGGATTGGCGTGGTGCCGGATCATGGCGTCCAGTGTGGGGTAGGCGCCGTTATGCCCGTAAGGTGCAGTCAGCGCCACATTGCGCAGGGATGGCGTGCGAAATTTGTAGGCATCCTCCAGCAGGTTGGTTTCGGCCATCCGCCCCACGTCGCGTGAAATCTGGTCCCAGCGCCGCGTGCGTCCGGGCCCAAAGGCAGGCAGGCCGAGCGCGTGAAACTGTTGATCGGTGAAAAGCGGGCCTGCGTGACAGGATGCACAGCGGTTGTTAAAGAAAAGCTGACGGCCCCGTTCGGCGTCCTCTGGCAGCGGTGTGCCGGTGAGCCATTGGTCGTACGGGCTGTCATAGCTTTGCCATTCGCTGGCAATGAATGCGCCCAGAGCATTGCCGATCTCGACAATTGTTACATCGCCCGGTTCCTCAATATGATCAAAGGCTTGTACGAACATCTGCCCATAGTCCGGGATCGTCCGCACACGCTTGGCAATGATGGGCCAGCCCCGGTCAATCCGGTTGGTAACCGCACCGATCACGTCGTTTTCACCAAGGTTCCCAGCCATCTCGAATTGCGACGTCATGGGGAAAAGCGCCTGTGCGGCCAAGAGGTTATCAAGACCAGAGGGTAGCCATTCCTCTGCCGGGGAATCGAAGCCATTGCCGTAGATGTCAGACCGGGTCAGGCGGCCGTCGTGGAATAGAATTTCAATCGAATTATGCCCCAGATTCCATAGGCTTGGCGCGTTTCGGGGGATGCGTTTGCGGATCGCATCGGGGCCCGTCCCGGGGGTCCGATCGGGGCCGACGCCAACGCCGCCTTCGCCAATACCAAGCGACAGACCGTCTGCGCCTGCGTGATCATGATGGTGGCAGGTCCCGCAAGAGATATTTTTGTTGCCTGACAGTATCTTGTCATAGAAAAGCAACTGTCCGATCCGGGCTTGATCAGGGTCTGTGGGGATGTAATCATCGCTGGTGATCACCTGTGCCGTGACCATCTGGCCCGCAAAAACCAACCCGAGGAGGCATGTATGTTTCGCGTACAGACCCTGTACAGAACCTGTACGTACACATGTACGGCTCTGTTCCTTTTGGCCGCCCCAGCGCAGGCGGATATGGAGGTCGCGCGCGATCTGATGGAGGCGGGTGAATACGCCGAGGCGCGCGCGCTGTTTGAGGTTTACGCCCGCTCTGGCAATGCCGAGGCGGAGGAGTTGATCGGGGTCATGTACGCCCTTGGCCTTGGGGTCGCACGCGACGACGAGCGGGCGTTTGACTGGTATCTTCGGGCGTCGTTGAAAGGGCATCCTGGGGCGCAATCGGGCTTGGGTTGGTATTACGAAGTCGGGCGCGGCATTCCTGCACCTGACATGGTCCGAGCGTATCTTTGGTATGCGCTATCGGCAATAGGCGGGGACCCGGATGCGCTGATCAGTCTGGAAGAAATCACCCCCCGATTGACCGTTGAGGAACGGGCACGGGCGGAGGTGTTGGTGGATGATTACAAGGGATGGATGTATCCGTTTCGGTGAGGTGACTTGTGCCAATGCAATCTATGCGCTTATTCTTGGATGACATTTGAGGCTGAGTTGCGATTGCGGTGTATTCATGGAATTTCTTTGTTGGCGCTATTGATCGGTCTGTCTATCGTTTTTGGAAGACGAGGCCGAAGTAACCAGCATCATGCGAAACCCTCCTCGCCGCCCACTCCCCCCGTATCTGGGCATACCTCGCCTGATCCGTCCCCCGCTGCGAGTGCAAGTCCCGTCCCGCAGCGTGTTGTCATCACCGGTCCGGCTTACGTGACGGATGGTGATGGATTACGTATTCAGAAAACGGAAATTCGATTGTTCGGAATAGATGCACCGGAGTTCTCGCATCCACTAGGCAAAAAGGCGAGATGGGCCTTAGTAAATTTGTGCAAAGGACAGGATATTCGCGCTGAGTTGACTGGTACGGACGACCACGGACGCATGGTTGCCAAATGCTATTTGCCGGATGGTCGCGACCTATCTGCTGAAATGGTGAAACAAGGACTGGCACTGGACTGGGCCAAGTTTTCAGGAGGTATCTATCGCCGTTTTGAGCCAGCTGATGTGCGCAAGAAACTCCGGCTGGCCGATGCGCGACAAATCGGGCGCATGTATGTCTGGGAACGTTTTGAGGCCAAACAGAGGGCGCGTCTGAGCAATACGGATTCCTGCTAGTCGTGTGACATCTGCGGCTACGGCTTGTCTGGGGCAGGATGAAGACCAGCTGCAGTCCCTGATATATCGGTCGCCATTGGATCGCCAATGGTCCGGGAGACGATGGTGACGCCGTCCTGCCAGGCTGGCGATTTTCCTTTTCTGCCTTTCGACGCTTGTTATACATGACCAATTATCTGAGATTTCTGAATAAACGGGAACATCGAAATTGTATCGGCCATTCAAAAGACGTAGACAAATTCGCCGGGCAATTCAGCGCCGACACAGTCCCAGTCAAAAAAACACAGCAGATATCGTACTGCGCGGTGACAAGTATGTCATTCGGGTAGGCGATATTGAACTTTTTTACAGTTCAATCGGCCAACATGCCAAGCCGCGACAAACCTATGATTTTGCGGCACTGGCTGTTGCTGCAATATCGATGGCGAAGAACATTGAAGTTGATCTTGATTTTCCAATCACGTCCAGCATGTCTGATCGTCTGCATGATATCGCGCGGGTTTACGGTGTTTGGACAACGTCGGGGCTTTCGCCGCTTCGTGTCCGCCCGACACATGTTGAGCAACCAACAGGTCAATCTGATACGAGTTCAACGGGAATTATCTGCTTCAGTGGTGGCTTGGACTCATTGAGCGCGGCGGTCGAAGCGAAAGAGCGGTATGATCTGCGAGATGCCCTGTTAATCGCTGGTGCTGATTATGATTCCGCTGATGATCCTGCATTCATTGAGTTACGGACACGCGTGGAACGCCTTACGGATTTTCTTGGTCTCAACCTCAAGATCATTGCCACAAATTTTCACATGCGCGGTATCCATTGGGGTATGACACATGGGTTCAATCTAGGCGCCAGCCTGCATTTTTGCGAAGAAAATCATGGCTTTGGCATATTTGCCCAGGACTACACATGGTTTGAAGAGCAGTACCGTGGTCTTTGGGGGAATTACGGGAACCTTCCCATCTTGCTGTCCACGGACGGCTTCGGGATCAAAACCCTTGGGGCTGATAAGACCCGCATGGAAAAGCTGCAACATGTCGCCGACTATGACTCCAGGCTGCTATCCAATCTTTCGGTCTGTTTTTCGGACAAAAGCAGCGGTGGAAACTGTGGCAAGTGCTTTAAGTGCTTGATCACGCGCGTTGGATTGATCAACACTGATGTTTCCGAGCAGGATGTATTTCAAGCAACGCCTGACCTGATCAAGGCATTTAATGATACCGAGATGATAGATGATCTTGATGGTCTGCGCGGTCGTATGGTCCGCTGTGCTGACATGGCCTACAACATGCCAGACGGAGCGTTGCGTGATGCTGTAAATAAATTATTGGATCGTATGACTGCGCATCACTTGAAGGTGGCGCGTTGATCAGACAACTTGATGCGCAGATTGAAAGGGCCACCCAATTGGATGGCCCTTGGTGCGCTATGTTTGAACCTTAGTTCAGATCACTCGCATAGGCTGCTTCCAATTCAGCCTCTGCGTCCGCGACCGCTGCGATCAGCGCATCAAGGATGGCGTCGCCGCCATCAACGTTCGACCGGAACCAGTCCTGCACGGGGGCTGCGGCTTCGGCCAGCGCGGCTTTTTCCTCGGGTGTTGGCACATAGAGGTCACCGCCGCCTGCGACGAAGGCCTCATAGGCTTCGATCGACTTACGCTTGGGGGATGCGAATGTGGCCTGCTGCAGCTGGCTGAACCCGTCGACGACAACGCGGCGCAGGTCTTCTGGCATCGCCATGAAGTTGTCGTTCGACATCCACCATAGCGCGCCCATGTAGGCGTGCCCGTCCAGCGTCAGGTATTGAAGACCCGCATCGGGGAATTTCATGCCCATGATGTCGGTGATCCCGTTCTTTGACCCGTCAACAACGCCGGTCTGGAAGGACGTGAAGAGTTCAGGCCAAGGAATCGGTGTGGGTGAGCCACCAAGCGCGCGGACAAGTTCCTGTGGCAGGTCTGCGACCACGGTGCGGATCTTCAGGCCTTCCATATCGGCAGGGCTTTGGATCCGGCGTTGCGTGTTAGCAAAGTTGCGCCAGCCGCCGGTGTTGCCGATGGTCATCAGGCGGATCGTGTTGTCGCTGTCGGCCAGTGCCATGTCCCGCATTGTCCGCACGAAGTCGGATGTCAGCACATGCTCGGCCACCCGGTCGTTGGCCATCAGGTAGGGCAGGTCGAGGACCTGTACGTAGGGGAAGATGCCGGCCGCTCCGCCCGAGGTGGAAATGTAGACGTCGATCGAGCCTTCGGAGACACCTTCAAGGCATTCCGCGCCAGTTGCGCAAAGCTGGGTGCCGATGAACAGCTCGACGCCGATCCGCCCGTTCGATGCGGCTTCGACATAGTTCTTGAATACGACCAGACCGTCATAATCTTCGTCGTTTTCGTTGGAATTCGCGGTGGCCCGGATCGTGAATTCCTGGTGTCCGTCGGCCCATGCGGCGAGCGGTGTCGCCAGCAGGGCGGCGGTGGCCGCGATTTTGAGTTGGTTCAGCATATTTGGTCTCTCCCTTAGTGATACTGGTCAGTTGATGCCCGGTGTGGGGCTAATGCAAGCGCTGAATCCGACCTCTGGGCCGCAGCCCAGGAACCCGGTCAGATAGGGCACTGTCATGGAAATGGCGGGGATGTAGGTGATCAGGAAGATCACCAGAATTTCCACCGCGAGGAAGGGCAGGATGGCCTTGGCAATGGTTTCGACCTTTTCGCCGGACACGGTACTGGCCACGAAGAGCACAAGTCCCATGGGGGGCGTTGCCAGCCCCACGGTCAGGTTGACGCTCATGATGATGGCGAAGTGGACGGGGTGCACGCCAAGGTCGACGAAGATCGGCCCAAGGATGGGTCCGAGGATGATGATGGCGGGGCCCGCATCAAGGAACATGCCGACGACGAAAAGCAGGATGTTGATCAGAAACAGCAACATCAGCGGGTTTTCGGACAGCGACAGGATGTAGTCGCTGAGGATTTGTGGCGCGTAGCTTAAGGAGACGACGGTTTTGAATGCGACCGCCGCACCCACTAGCAGCAGTACCGCAGAGGTGCCGAGCGCGGAGCGGGTGAGGACCTGACCCAGATCCTTGAGCGTCATCGACCGCAGCACAAGGAAGCTGACCACCAGCGCGTAGGCAACGGCGATGGCTGACGCCTCGGTCGGGGTGAAGACGCCAACGAGGATGCCGCCCAGAATGATGATCGGGGTTTGCAGCGGCGCGACCGCCTTTTTGCAGACCATCCGGAAATCATGGCTGACGCGCTTGCGATAGCCCATCAGCATGACATGCGCGACCAGCAGCAGCGCGCCGAAGACAACCCAGAGGTTGAGCGCGTGGATCTTGTCGCCTGCCTCATTGATGCTGGCGAGGCCAACGACCGTTGATAGCCCGCTATAGATCGCCATGAGCAGGCCCGCGACGTTGATCCGGATCAGCGCAAAGCTGACCCAGTATTCGACCTGGGTAATCTCTTGATTTTTGGTGACGATCCGCTCGGCCTTGGGCAGGTCATAGCGGTCGGCCATCAGCCGGACCATGATCATCAGGCCGACACCCACCATGATGCCCGGCACGATGCCAGCAAGGAACAGCGCGGCGACGCTTTCGCCCATGACATAGGCGTAGATGATCATGATACCCGAGGGCGGGATGATCGGGCCGATGACGGAGGAGGCGGCTGTGATAGCGGCGGCGAAGCGGCGGGAATAGCCGTTCTTTTCCATCGCGGGGATCAGGGTAGACCCCAGCGCCGAGGTGTCAGCTACGGCAGAGCCCGAGAGACCCGCGAAGAGGATCGAGGACAGGATGTTTACATGGGCAAGACCACCGCGCAGGTGGCCCATGAAGGCCTGAGAGAACTCCACCAGCCGCATGGTGATGCCGCCGCGGTTCATGATCTCGCCCGCCAGCATGAAGAAAGGCAGCGCCATCAGCGGAAAGCTGTCCATGCCGTTGTAAAGATTGCGATAAAGCCCTGCGACAACATTGCGCGTGTCGCCTTCGTACATGATCAGCGCGATGGGCGAGGCCAGCAGGGCAAAGACCACCGGCAGGCCAATCATGATCAGGATCAGGAAGAGCGGGAGGAACCAAAGCAGCATCAGTCAGCCCCTGCAAAGTCATCCGCGCGGAGCGGTGTGAGCTTGGCCCCGTGGCCTGAAACCTTGATGATCTGGCGGATGATCAGTTCGACATTCACAAGGATCAGCAGGTTCACCCCGACCCAGAGCGAAGCATATTGATAGCTGTTCTGGAACTTATTGCCGCATTTGCCGATCTCGAACCCGAAGGGCCAGCGCAAGGATGAGGAACAGCCGCGACCGGAGATCGTATCGACATGGTTGTTGAGGCCCCGGTCCCACGCGACGATCAGGACCCACATCGCGATGCTGAGCAGGATCAGCGTCAGGACCGCCGAGATCACGCGGGGCAGGGCCCGTTCAAGCATGTCGATCGAGACGAAACCGCCCATCCGGTAAGCAAGGGGTGCCATCAGCCCGGTCATCCAGAGCATGCCGAAGCGCGCCCCTTCCTCGGTCCAGTTGGGCGCGTCGTTGAGCACATAGCGAAAGAACACCTGACCCAGGATCAGGCCGACCATGATGGCGAGCGCCGTCACCGCGATGGCCTTGCCGATGGCAAGCACCACGGTGTTGAACCGTTCAAGTGGCCAGAGTAGGCCGAACAGGACCGACATTGCGGCTCCTCCCCTGTTGTGCGGGCTTTTGCCCTTTTTTGTTTTTGGGGCTTTGCCCCCGCCGCTGGCGCGGCTCCCCCACGGTATTTTTGAACAAAAGAAGCCTTGGGTCGCTAGTTTTGTTCTTTGAACGCGCCGTATTTGCCGCCGTGAAAGACGAGGGGGTCGCCCCCTTGATGATGTGCCTTGGTGACGCGGCCTACGATAATGACGTGGTCGCCGGCGTCATGGGTGGCCTCCAGATTACATTCGAATGTGGCCATTGCGCCGTTGATGATGGGCATGCCGCAATGGGACAGATGCATCGGGATCTGGTTGATTGCGGTTTTGGATTTGATGATGGCAGCGCAGATATCGCGCTGATCGGCGGCAAGCACATGGATCGCAAAGCGCCGCGAGCCTGCGAAATGTTCGAAGCGTTTGGATGATTTGGCGGGCGACCAGAGCACAAGCGGCGGGTCGAGCGAGACGGAGGCAAAGCTGTTGGCGACAATGGCGACCGGCCCTTCGGGGCTGTCGGTGGTCACGACCGTGACGCCGGTGACGAAGGTGCCAAGCGCGCCGCGAAAGCTGTCTGCGTCGGTGCTGGGATCGAATGTCGCGATGGTGCCTGCGTCCATTATGGTACCTCTTGCCCGAGGGCGGCTGTGTAGAGTGCGAACCATGTCTGGCGGTCCATGTTGATATTCAAAGCGTCTGATAATGCTTTGATCCGACTGATATTATTGGTGCCCATGACGGGCATGATGTCGGCCGGGTGGGCGAGCAGCCATGCCACAGCGACGGCGCCGATATCGGTGCCTGCATCCTGTGCCACTTTGGTCATGGCGGTGCGCAATTCGGCATTGCCTTCGCCGCTGACCAGTGTGCCGCCACCCAGGGGCGACCAAGCCATGATGGGGATGTTGCGCTGCTGCAGATAGGCGACATCGCCGTTGGTAAAACCTTGATGCGCTGCAAGAGACAGTTCGATCTGATTGGTGATCAGCGGGGTTTTCATTGCCGATTGCAGCAGCGTCCAGTCGTGTAGTTTGAAGTTGGACACGCCAACGCTGCGGACCTTGCCAGAGGCTACAACCTCGTCCAGTGCAGCACCGGTTTCACGGTGGTTCATCATCGGATCGGGCCGGTGGATCAGCAACGTGTCGATCTTGTCGATATCCATCAGCCGCAGCGAATGATCGACCGAGGCGATGATGTGGTCGCGGCTGGTGTCGTAGTATTTCACGCGGGCGTCGCTGTAGCGGCCCATCGGGGCCACGATATCGCATTTGGTCACGATCTCGATCTGGTTCTTCAGCGCGGGTGCTGCTTTGAGCGCGTTGCCCAGCACCTCCTCCGCCTCATAACCGCCATAGATGTCGGCCTGATCCATGGTGGTGATGCCCTGTTCGAGGCAGGCCTCGATCTTGGCCTGCACATGGGCGGGGGATGTGTCGCTGTCGTCGCCCAGCCGCCACATGCCATAGATGATGCGGCTGAAGGACAGGTCTTCGGTGATTTTAATGCGGTTCAACGGCGTGGTCCTGTGCCCAAGGGGGTCGCTGGTGTTTCGGATGGCACGCGCCCGTATTCATGCGGCAGCGAGCAGGTTTTCAACTGGGGCATAACGCGTTTGCCAAAATGCTTGGCCTCGTCGATATGCGGATAGCCCGAGAAGATGAAAGCACGGATGCCCATCTTTTGATAGGCCTCGATTTTCGTCATGATCTGGTCGGTGGAGCCGACAAGCGCCGCGCCACAGCCCGAACGGGCGCGACCGACGCCGGTCCAGAGACCCGGTTCGGTGTAGCCGTACTTGTCGGCGAGTTCCCGGGCGCGGGCCTGATGCGACACGCCAAGCGATATGCTGTCATGGGCGCGGTCGCGGATCAGCTTGCCGTATTCGTCGTCGAGTTTGCTGGCGATGTAGTCGGCGTATTCCTTCGCCTCTTGTTCGGTGTCCCGCACGATCATGTGGACGCGCAGGCCGTAATCCAGCGTGCGGTCATGTGCAGCCGCCCGTTCGTTCACGTCCTTCATGCGTTGTTCGAGCATGTCCATGGTCTCTGGCCACATCAGGTAGACGTCACATTGCGCGCCGCAGAGTTCGAGGGCGGCGGGGGAGTAGCCGCCGAAGTAAAGAAGTGGGCCGCCGTTTTGCTGGTAGGGTCTGGCGGGTTCAGTGGTGAGTTTCGAAATCTGGTAGATGTCGCCGTCATAGCTGACTTCGTCTTGCGTCCAGCATTTGCGCAGGATTTCGACGACTTCGTGGCTGCGTTTGTAGCGATAGGCGCTGTCGGCCACTTCGCCGGGGAAATCGCTGCTGATGACATTTAACGTCAGCCGCCCTTTGAGCATATGGTCGAGGGTCGCGATGGTGCGGGCGAGCATGATGGGTTGGACTTCGCCGCAGCGGATGGCGGCCAGGAAGTTCATTTTGGTGGTGAGCGGTGCCATGCCAGCGACGAAGGATAACGTGTCCTGTCCGACCTGATAGGAGGAGGGGGCGAGGATGTTGCGGAAACCCTGTTCTTCTGCCGTCAGCGCGATGTCGCGGCAGTGTTCCCAGCTTGAGCGCAAATCGCCATCTGGCACGCCAAGGAATTGATAATCGTCTGAACACAGAGCGGAAAACCAGCTGACTTCGGCAGCATCAAGATCTGCGCTGGTGACCGGTACGATGGTCATCGATTCTCCTCCCCGAGATGTGTTGTTGCCTCTTGCGTAGCATGCAATTTTCTGTGCAACAATAGTGTATCAATTTATCTGGTGGGCCTTGGGAGGGGTCGCCATGGCGAAAACCTCGGCCTTACCGAAATTCATCCAGCTCAGCGAAATGCTGATCCGCGAGATTGCCGCCGGGCATCTGGCCGATGGTGCGCGGTTGCCGCCAGAACGGGATATGGCGGACGATCTGGGGGTGGCTGTCGGTACCTTGCGCAAAGCGCTGGCGGATGTGGAAGCCAAGGGGCTTCTGGATCGGGTGCAAGGGTCGGGGAATTACGTGCGGCACCGACCTGCGGTGGAATCCGTTTATGCGTTTTTCCGGCTGGAATTGTTGAAAGGTGGTGGGTTGCCAACGGCAGAGGTGTTGTCGGCGGATCGATTGTCCAAGCCTGAGGGCTTTGCGCGCCTGGGTGGGCATCCGGAGGGGCATCGTATCCGCAGGCTACGATCGCTGGATGGTGTCTTGGTGGCGCTGGAAGAGATCTGGTTGGACGGGTCGCAGCGCGATGTGATCGCGCGGGATGATCTGTCGGAATCGCTTTACCACTTTTACCGCCATGAACTGGGTCTGGTGATTGCCGCTGTCGAGGATCGCATTGGCGTGGATGTGGTGCCGGACTGGACCCCAGCGGCGTTTCATCTGAACGCCGGGCAGACCGCTGGCTATATTGAACGGATCAGCCGGACCGCCACCAAGGAACCGGCAGAATTTTCGCGCACCTGGTATGATGCCGGGCGCGCCACTTACGTCTCTCGCATGGGAAAAGGTTAACGCGACGTGGAAACGGTGAACTACGGCCTGATCGGCTGCGGCATGATGGGCCGCGAACATATTCTGAACATCAATCTGCTGCCGCAAGGGCGGGTGTCGGTGGTCTATGACCCGGTGCCGGAACTGGCTGAGTCGGCGGCAACACTGGCGCAGGATGCGCATGTGGCGGGATCGCTGGAAGAGTTGCTGGCGTTTGAGGCGCTGGACGCGGTGGTGATTGTCAGCCCGAATTATCTGCATGTGCCGCAGCTCAAGCAGATTGTGGCGACAAGGCCCATGCCGATCTTGTGTGAAAAGCCGCTTTACACAGATCCCGCAGACGCGCCGGTGCTTGAGACCCTGTTCAAGGATTACCCCTACCCGGTCTGGGTGGCGATGGAGTATCGGTATATGCCGCCGGTCGCAGCCCTGATTGCACAGGCCGAGCAGGCGACCGGCGGGATCAAGATGCTGACCATCCGCGAGCATCGCTTTCCGTTTTTGCCAAAGATTGGCGATTGGAACCGGTTCAATGCCAAAACGGGCGGCACATTGGTCGAGAAATGCTGCCACTTCTTTGATCTGATGCGGCTTATTCTGGATGATGAGCCGGTGCGGGTGATGGCAAGCGCGGGCCAGTCGTTGAACCACATTGATGAACGATACGATGGGGTGGCGCCTGATATCTGGGACAATGGCTACGTGATCCTTGATTTCTCCAAAGGCGCGCGCGCGATGCTGGAATTGTGCATGTTCGCCGAAGGGTCAAAGTGGCAGGAAGAGATCAGCGCGGTCGGCCCCAAGGGCAAGATCGAGGCGCTGGTGCCGGGGCCGGGGCGCTTCTGGCCGAAACTGCTGGGCGATCCACCTGTGCCGCAAATGATCATCAGCCCACGCGCGCCAAAGGGCCCTTTTGTGTCAGAAATTCCTGTTGACCCCACTTTGCTTGACGCTGGAGACCACAACGGATCGACCTTTTATCAGCATCAGCGGTTCAACGCGGTGTTGAGGGGGGAGGGCGATGTCGAGGTGACGCTGCAGGATGGCGCAAAGGCCATTGCGATTGGTCTGGCTGCGCAAGAAAGCGCGCGGACCGGGCAGGCGGTTCAGTTGGCGGCGCACGGGTGAACAGATTGGAATGCCCGGCAACTTTTTGTCGCCGGGCGTTTCATCGCCAATAAGGTTTGATCAGCTGTCCTGATTTTCGGCGGACAGGATTTCGAGACAATCCACGCCGTCACACTTTACCAGATTTGCAGGCACGTGAATGACGCCCGCAGTGGTGATCAGGACATAAGCATTTGATCGAAAACCGGCATATTGACCGGCAATTGTCACACCTTGATCCTCGAATGTGAGCGCCATCTCGTTCGCAGTCGCAAGTGTTGGCGTGAATGCTGTTAATGCAGAGAAAGTAATGGCGCAGATCGCACCAGTAGTTTTGTTTACCATTTTACCCACCATATCTCGTTAAAAAATTAGCTTTAACAATATCTTTGTTGCGCTTGCCGTAAGGGAAAGTCAATGAAAATCGCAGCGTCAATTTCGCGCAGGTTGCCAAAGTCAGAGAACTCAAAAGCCTGGTTCGGCGGCCCTTCGAAAAGACGACCAACCCTTCGGTTTGATGTCCCTGGTTGAGGTGCCGAGGGCCATGCCGCGAGCGGCGTCTTGGGTGTTCAAAGGTTACGATGCTTGTCTCCGCGCACGTCGTCACCGGCAGCACGCATGCTAAAAAAAACGTATTCTCGCGAAATTTCCACCGTTGTTACCACGCTGGTTACAACGCTTGCGACGCATGTTGGTGCGACGATTCCGTCAGGCGGATGCCGAATTTTGCCTGGCGCATTGTTTTATTTGAACAATTTTAATCCTGGAGCGTCAGGTGCCCGAGACAAACCTATCAATCCCAGCAAAGCCGTCCTGTGTCGGTCTTATTGAGAATTTTACCGCAGAAATTCAGCCGCGCAGAGCACATGCATGCAGAAGGACAGCATGAAATGAGCGACACGTCATGTCGGGCGGTTTTCGCTTGTGCCCGGCAGATTTGTCATTTGCTCGCCTGCACCCACTGACATCATGCAGGCTCCCACTGATGTGATCCACGGGCCGTTCGGCGCCGATGCGTCCAGCCCGACCGTAAGACTTCTCCCCCGTTCAACCCCGATTTTGGAGTGAATGAAGATTGGCCGTAAGACATCCTGCAATGACTGACGAAATCATTGCCTTGTTGCCGAGGCTGCGTCGCTTTGCGTTGACCCTGACCTGTACCGAAGATGATGCCGATAATATCCTGCGCGAAGCCTGCACGCGGGCGCTTGGCCATGCCGGGCAAAGGGACCGCGATCAACCGCTTGACCGGTGGGTGTTTGGTATCCTGCGCAATTGCTGGGTCTCCGAGAGGCAGCGCCGCCGGGTGCGGCTGCGTGCGGAGGATTTTCGCGATATGTTTCGGGATGATGCAGAGAGCGTCTATGCGCACCAGGAAGAAGTGAAGGAACAGGAATCGTCCAACATGATCAATGATTTACCGGCCGATCTTGGGTCTATCTTGTTGATTGTTTCGGTGGAAGGGTACAGCTATGCAGAAGCCGCCGCGCTGTTTCATGTGCCCAAGGACACGATTGCCATACTGGTGCATCGGGCCCGCAAGATACTTTCTGCCCAACCGGGCGCGCGTCGCAGGCTGAACCACCACGCCTGATGTGGCAGGCCGTTCAGATATCATGTTTCCGAAAGAAAGCGATCGCTTTGTCCAGGCAGGTCTGCCAGGCGGGCTCTGATTCAAGCAAGATATGATTGCGACTGTCGAGCGGGACGAATTCCGCGCCGGGGATCTCGGTTGCCAGCTCTCTGGCTTGGTTGATGTCGATGCGCTGGTCGCCGCGCGCGTGAAACACGATTGTCGGTGCCTTGATGTCGCGCAGGCGATGGCGCACATCGATATCGCCGAATGCATCCAGAAACCTTGCCGCGTTTTCCGGCGACGTTGTTTGCCGCTGAAATTCGTTGAACCAATCCAGATCTTCGGGTTTTGCGTCCGGCATGAAGGTTTGCGAAAAGATCTGGCGGTAAGCGGGGTTCGGCGTGCCCCAGCCGTGCCGGGTCAGGGTCATGACGGCCTCGCGTCTTTCACGCTCTTGCGGGGTGGAGCCGATGCGCCAGCCTGCCGCGTAGCCCGAAATCAAAACAAGTCCCGACACGCGCTCTGGATGTCTTGCGGCATATTCGATTGAGACCGCGCAGCCTTGCGAGATGCCCAACAACGGGAACCGGTCGATGCCTGCCGCATCGACGACGGCCTCGAGGTCTGCTACGAAGGCCTCCATATTGATATCTTTGACATTCCAGTCTGACAAACCGTTGCCGCGGCTGTCATAGCGGATAAAGCGGCGTTCATGGGCGCAGGCAAGAAACGCCTGTCCCCAGATCGGGCTGCCCCAGTCCAGTTCAAGATGGTTCAGCCAATTGGCGGCCTTGACCAAGGGGCGCCCTTCGCCAACCTCGGCATAGGCGATGTTGATGTCATCAGACTTGCAAAAGCTGATGGTCTGGCTTCGTAACCGCCAGCGTCTGCTGCTGTCGCGCGGTGGCCTTTCGATGTTGGCGGGCGGCGTGAGGCGCTGTACCTGTTTGTAGTCCGGCACAAGATCGACAGATGTGTGTCTTGTATCGCGCCGAAAGCGACGTTCGATGCTTGCGGCCTCTTCGAAACGGCCGGTCGCACGGAAATCGGCGATCAGGCTGTTTGCGGCCTGTGCCTCGAACGGCATCAGGTCCAGCCAGCGATATGACCATTTGATCCGGTCGGCCGGGTCAAGATCGGCATGTGTCGCCAGCCGACGCAGCGCGTTGACCTGCATCAGGCGTGCATCTTCACGCTCGCCCATCAGCCAGGTTTCAAAGTCCTGCTCTCCGGCATAGTCCAAACCGTCAAGAACGGTTTCGGATAGGGTATTTGCGATCGTGCTGAGATCCTTTGCGGAAATGATCCGATCGCTGTCAAACAGAAGGCTACGTGCGGTGACGAAATCAACCTCGACATCGCTCAGGTCGATGGCGATACGTTCGCGATCTGCCTGAATGCGCTGTATGTCAGGGGTATCAATCACCTTGCGAATACGGCTCAGCGCCCACCGCAGAGACGCTCTTGGGTCATCGGGGATGCTCCACAGCATTTCGCACAGACGTTCGCGTCGCACCGGGCGACCTGTCATCGCCAGATAAGCAAGCAGCGCGCGCGCCTTGCGTGAGGGGGGCAATTGTTGCGTCTGTCCGCTTTGTGCGACCTGGAGTTCTCCAAAAACGCTTATTTTCAGTGCCTTACATGGCAAGGCCGACGTTTCATGCGATGACGCATTTGCAAGGGCTGCAAGGGTTAGGGGCTTTGACATGTTTCATTCTCCGGTTCAGGACGCCCGCGCGGCTGTGGCGTTAACACATTCTACGTTCGTTGCTGCTTTGGCCTGGGCGCGTGTGGTTGCAGACCGCGACGGGCCGATGCCCCTTGGGTCTGTCGGTCTACCTCGCACGGCACAGTCGTTTGATTTACGTCCAGGGTGACGGATTTATTCCGGGATGCCGTGATTTTTTTGGGGGGGGGGGAGGGACGCTCTGTTGAAACGCTACCTGACATGTACTGGTGCTGCGATCACGATTTGATGCAGCGGCAATGTTGGCCTGACGCCAGTAGGGCTATTGGCGTTGGTGCTTTTGCCGCGCTGCCAATATAGGTGCAGCGCGACAGGTCTGCACTAGCGGGATTCACTCTGGTGTGTCCGTGCGGTGCTTGGGCTGCGTGATCTTTTGTTTGGCCTAGCCGCAGACAGACTTCGCCGCGTGATCGTCAAGTGCTTCAAGAAGATTGAATGCTGGCAACACCTTTGCGGCGGGCCCATCGCCCAGTTGGACAAGGGTTGTCTCCCCTCGCTTTTTGGCAGCCCCAGGCTTTTCGCACCATTCGGACATCTCAATACTGACGACATGGTCAACGAGAAACCCAATCTGATGCCCCGGCCGCCCGGTCAGCAATATCTTCGCGCGTGTGTCGTTGACTGCCTGCCGCCCCCGGCACGCCCCGAGGTCAAATAATGCAATGCTTTCGTTGAAGCGCGAAAAATATCCGGAAAAGCCCGGCGTTCCGGCATCCGCCGGTGTCGTGCGGGTGGGTGGTTCGACAATGCGGTTGACCTGCGACAGAGGAATGGCAAGCCGGTCACAGGCGTCAACGACAAGATACCGCTCTTTCTCGCGGGTGATGTTCTGTTCGCTTGAGATCTGGGTCTGCGGCGGCGTTTCTGACGGCTGGTCGTCTTGCGACAGTTTGGCAATGGTTAGAAGATCGGTGGCTGCGCGCAGGTTTTCCAGATTGATCGCAAAAATCTGTTCATCATCGTTGCGGATAACAACCCGGTCGATAAAGTTGCGGCCCGACTGCCAAATCGGGATGGTGGTTTCCTTTACCCCGGAAAATGTGCCGATCTCGTGGATTGCATCAACTGCGAAGCCCAGCACCAGATCGTCTGGAAACCGCAAGGCGACGATTTCCGTCAATGCAGGGCGTTCCCGATTGCCTAAACCCAGGATGGTGAAAGGACATACAACCGGGATACGGCGCCCGTGATAGGTGATCTCGCCCAAGCAGGCGCCCATCGTGATCGCCGTTCTTTCGATACGCTGCCTTGGAATGGCTGCGTAAACCTCGACCGCGGGAACCGAATATAAGGCCCGTCCGGCTTCGAATGTGAGAACCGGTTCATGTGTCCGCAAGACATCTTTCTTTGAAATATCCGGCCTTTTAGCAGTGAAGATATCGGGCGATGCGAAGGTTGTCGCCACATCAAGAACAGAGGCAAAGCCGTCGTCGTAGGCGAAGATATTCTTGAACAACGGCGTGTCCGCGTCGCAACCTTTCGAAATGCCATGAATGTCCTTGGCTGCAATTGTGGCAATGCCGACGATCTTGTCGGCGAAGATCACAACAAGGCGCTGCGCATGCTCAATGATAACGCCCAGTTTCGCGGCGGCATCCGGTTCGGGCAACCCCGCCAATGCCTGGACATCAAGGATGGGTACGATGCGGCCGCGCAGTTCAATACCACCGCGCAGCAATGCGCCATTTTGTGCGATTGGTTCTTCCTTTCGCACATGAAGGACTTCGGAAAGATGTTCGATCGGGATCGCAATCAGGCTTGGCCCGATCTGAATGATCCCGAACTGCATGCTGTCAGTTTCGGCCATCGTGCGGCATCAGTCCGAGGCTACGGATTGCAGACCCTTTGCAATCTCAACGACCTGGTTCATCTGGGTCTGTTGCAATTCGCTTTCGCTTAGAATTGCGGCAATGACTTCGGCGTTCTGCGTTAGTGTTTGCGATTGACCGGCCAGATCGTCCAGAAGCGCATGCGCACTTTCGGTTCCGGTCGAGATGTATCCCGTCGCCTGTTCCACATGGCGACTGATGCCCCGTGCCGCCTGGCCATTGCGTTCGGCCAGTTTGCGTACCTCATCGGCGACAATCGAAAAGCCGATGCCATGTTCGCCCGCCCGCGCAGCTTCGATGGCGGCGTTGAAAGCCAAAAGGTTGGTTTGCACGGCGATCTCGCCGACCACCTCGACGATTTCGGCCAACTCGGACACTTCGGATGACACCTGTGTCAGCTTTTCAAGCGTGGTTTCCACATTTGCGCGGTTTTGCGCGGTCATGTCCTGCGACGATTTTGTGGCGTCCGACAGACCTTCGGCGCTGTTCTTGATCTTCGATGTCGAATTAACGCCGTGTTCGATCATCGCGGTGATCTGGTCACCGCTGTCCCGCGCTGTTTTTTCAAGCGCGATGAGCGGCGATATCTCCACAGCGGATTCAATCACCTTTGTCACGGCGCCATCAATATCACGCACCGGGTGATAATTGGCCAGAAGATAGACATCACGGTTAAAGCGCGCAACGCGGCGGACGCGGCCTGTGTGGCCATTCCCCTTGCCAAGGTTGAACCAAAGTGAACGATATTCTTCTGTCTGCACATAATCAGGTGAACAGAACATGGAATGATGCTGGCCGACAATTTCGCGCAATGAATAGCCAAAGGTCTTGAGGAAGATATCATTGGCGCGCAGCACGTTTCCGGCGGTATCGAATTCGATGACAGATTGCAGCGCATGAAGCGCATCCAGCTTATAGCTGGTTTCGAGCTGTTGCAGCTTTTGGGTTGTAATGTCGCTGCCGTAGAAGATGACGCTTGAAACGGTGTGCTTGGGGTCCTGTATCGGGCTATATGCACCGTGCAGCCACAGGTCCTTGCCATTGTGGTCCTGATGCCGGAACTCGCCCGTTTCGCTCTCGCCACTCGTCACGCGGTCCCACATCTTGCGATGCATTTCGCTGTCCTTTGGATCGCGGGCGTAGAGTGTGTTGAGTTTTTGCCCCTTCACTTCGCGTTCACTTAATCCGAATGCAGTGGTGAATTTTTCATTGATGTCCAGAACCGTGCCATCTGGCGCATATTCGATCATCATCTGCGTCAGGTTAATGGCGCGCATCCGTTCGTCGAGCTTCATTTCCCGGATCGTGCTTGCCGTTACATCCACAAAGAACAGGGCCATCTTCCAGAAATTCCCGTTCGGCGTGAAGAGTGGCACATAAAGCGCCTTGAGATAAATCGTCTCACCATCAGCGGTTTGCATTTCGTCGGTTTTGGCAATGGTTTTGCCTTCATGCATACGGTCCCAGAAGCTGCGATATTTATGATCGCCCTTCATGCGGCCTGAAAACAGGTCGCTCAGCCGCTTATTAGCCATTTCATCCTGTTCGAGCTTGAACATCTTTCGAAACATCTTGTTGCCACGAAGCAGCGCGCCAGCGCCGTCAAATTCGGCTCGCCCGATCATATCTTCCGATGCGGCAAGCATAGTGCTGCAATCGATGTAGTCTTCATATTCTTCGGTGATGTCCTCGCCAACTTTGATGACTTTTTGCAGCTGGCCAGCTGCATCCATGATTGGGATCAATGTGGAAGACAGCCAGATCAGGTTCCGATCCTTGGACATGTGGCGGATCCGCAGGCGTTGGGTCTTGCCCTCGGCCAGGTCCTCCCATGCTTTGGTGTAAAGGGTGCCGCGCGCAAAACCTTTGTCGCAGAAATCATCATCATGCATGCCGATTGCATCATCGGCATCATAGCCGAGTGTGTCGGCCATTTTCTTGTTGATCGCTGCGACATGCCGGTCCTTGTCGAATTCACACATCGGCAGGCTGTTCCACAAACCATCGCTTTGTGAGATCGCCTTTTCAGCGGCATATGTGCTTTCGGAAACGTCCATCAGGCATTGCAATACCCGGGTGGGCTGGCCGCCATTTGCATCAATCGGGGCAAAGATGCTGTGAAACCAGACTTCGGTCCCGAGGGCGGTGATATGTTTATAGCGCCCTTCGACCGTACGACCCTGCCGCAGCTTCTCCCAGAAATCAAAATATTCCTCGGATTCGCAAACTGATTTCGGCCAGATCTTGTCATGATTGGCACCGACAAGTTCTTCTCCGTAATCCTCCATGGCGGTCATGGCACGGTCATTCAGCGCGATGATATTGCCATCCAGATCGTACTCGATCGTTCCGATTGCGGTTTGCAGACAAGCAAAGATGGGGTCCTGCGACCCCGTGTCAGCGACGCTGGCTTTTGCGGTGATGGGCGTGAGTTGGACCAGGACATGTGTGGTCGCGTCTTGCAGCCCGCAGACGACGGCATTTGCGTCGCCGGTCACTGACAGACCAAGCGCACCTTCGATCGCGCCGCTCCAATCACAGGCATCGCCGGCGCGCAGCAGATCCCAATATTGCTCGGCCGTGGCAAATCCGACCATCTCGGAAAAGGTGGGCTGTATCGCATTGCTCAGGTCAAGTCCCAGCTGCATCTGCGCGGTCTCGTTTGCCGCAACCAATATGCCCGTTTCGAGATCGAAAAGCAGCAGTGTCTTGTTGGCCAGCAACCTTGTGGCGACGGCCCCGATCATCTCTGGCAGAAGAGGGGCGGGGGTGTCTGATTCAATGCTTAACGGTTCTTCTGTCATGACCAATCCTTCATTTCAGGACTGTTCCATACGCGTGTATCTTTAAGGATTTCTTTCCTTCGCCTGCGCCATCCCAAATTTCCTTCGTCATGCAGCCCTTAGGATTACGTTAACCAGAAAACAGCTAGTGTCCGGCAAACAGATTGCCGGAGGGGTCGATGCGCCCGACAAACACAGTGCAGACAGATCGCATTATTCTGGATCGCGATCTGTCGCTGGCGGACGCAAGGGCCATTATTGACGGCGCAGTCAGGATCGCATTGCACCCCGGTGCGTCGGCCCGTTGTGCTGCGTCGCATGACCGGCTTCAGCAGGTGATTGCAGAGGATCGTCATGTTTACGGGCTGACGACCGGTTTCGGGCCGCTGGCCAACAGATTGGTGGACAAATCATGCGGCGCTGCGTTGCAGCAAAATCTGGTGCACCACCTTGCCAGCGGCGTTGGTCCCAACCTTGATTGGGCCAGTGGGCGGGCGGTGGTCTTGGCGCGATTGATGTCGATTTTGCAAGGGGCATCCGGGGCTTCGGATGCGGCAATTGGGACTTTGGTCACGCTGCTAAACGCGGATCTGTCACCTTGCCTGCCCAGTCAGGGGACGGTGGGCGCGTCGGGTGATCTGACGCCGCTGGCCCATATGGTGTTGTGCTTTCAAGGCCGTGGCGCATTTTCGGATCGGGCGGGCCATGTGCTTGCAGGGGCAGCAGCGCTGGAGCACCTTGGTTTGCAGCCCATCGATCTGACGCGCCGTGATGGGCTGGCGCTGGTGAATGGCACGTCGGCGATGACAGGGATTGCCGTGCTGAATGCTGATCAGGCCGGGCGCGCCGTTGCTTGGTCGATTGCGCTGACGGCGGCGATGGCCGAAACGCAACAGGGCCGGGTCGAGGCATGGCATCCTGCCTTTGCGCAGTTGCGACCGCATGCGCGCCAAGGCGACGCGGCGGACCAATTGCGGCACCATCTGACGGGAAGCGAACGGGTGATCCGGACGCATCTGGCTGATCGTCGTTTGACCGATCTGGGGCCTAGAACAGAAGAGCATGCGGCACAGGATGCGTATACGCTGCGCTGCGCGCCGCAAGTGATCGGTGCTGTGTGGGATACCCTAGACTGGCACAATCAGATTGTCTTGACCGAGCTGACATCCGTGACTGACAACCCCATTTTCCCGCCAGCGGAGGCGGACGACGTGCTTGTTTTACATGGTGGTAACTTCATGGGCCAGCATGTGGGCCTGGCATCGGATGCGTTGGCAAACGCGCTTTGTGTTCTGGCGGGGCTGGCGGAACGACAGGTTGCCCGGATCACGGATGAGACACTGAACCGGGGATTGCCTGCTTTTCTGCATCAAGGGGCGCCGGGGTTAAATTCCGGTTTCATGGGTGCCCAGGTCACGGCAACGGCGCTTTTGGCCGAGATGCGGATGATCGGCGCGGCCTCGGTGCAGTCAATTTCGACCAATGGGGCAAACCAGGATGTTGTCTCGATGGGTACGATTGCCGCGCGGCACGTGCAGACCAAGTTAAAGATGCTGTCTCAAATCCAGGCCATCTTGGCACTGTGTCTGGCGCAGGCCATTGATCTGCAATCGGAGACAAGCGGCGATCTGGCATTTTCCGAAAGCGCACAGAGATTGCGTGGATATGTCAGAGAAACCAGCCCCCGCCTGACAGAAGACAGACCGCTTGGGCGGGACATCGAGGCGATAGCTGCTGCTATCGCCACTGAGGCCCCGCCGGCCGGTTAAGCATCTTTTAGGCAGTGGCCGGGTCGACCGTCAGGCCAACGGCCTCTGCATATTTCAGCCAGGTTTCCACCGAGGACACAACCGCGCGTACCTCGATCGCGATCAGTTCGATGCCGACCAGTGAAATCCGAACGAATGCATCAATCACAATACCTTTGTCGAGGATGCGATCGACAACCTCTGCAATTGAGGCCGATGCAATGTTTTTTTCGATTGCCATTATTCTCTCCATCATTTGACAACGCTTTCAGCCCCATGGGTCATAAGGCCCTTTGATGGTTATCCTGCAGACCATAATATTGTGTTGATCTTGCAGCAAAGATAGCGACAATCTTAGGGTTTTGACGGATCTGCGCAGGGCATCTTGTTGGATGAGCCACTGTTCATGATCTGCTGCGCAATCAGTTCGGCCAAGCCTGTCCGCAGGGCGTCGAAAGAGATATCGGCATGGGCAAACGGCCGGGGCGCCAACGGTGCTGCTGGTGGCGCGGCGTCGGCACAAGGCGGCGGCTGGGTTTCAGTCACCGTTTCGAACTGCGCGGCGATCCTTTCAAACCGCGAAACGACGGTGCCAAGCGCTGTCGCAAACCGCGCAAGACTAGCGCGCTGCATGGTCAGATCCGGCGCAGGCGCAGGACGTTCCAGATAAGCGACGATATCTGTTTTGAGCGCTGCGATCTCGCTGCCGTGCGCGGCTAGTGCCTGACCAAGATCCATTTGGTTGTCTTGCGCGTGCGTTGTTCTAAACAGGTCTTCCATCCGGGCCAATGTGGGCATGATGTCGGTATCGGTTTTGTCGTGGGTTAACTGTTCAGCAACCATTTCCAGCCGTTTTACCGCCGTACCAACTGCGCTTGCGAACTGCGCGAGGCTTTGTCGTTGCTCTGTCAGATCAAGAGCGGGATCAGGGCGTCGCTTCAAATCATTCAAGGTGCGCAACACTGCGTCCTGAGCTTCGGGAAGTTGTTGAAGCTGCGTATCAATCGCCGCGATCCTGTTTGGTAGATCTGCCAGAGGTGCGATACTTTCGGACAACGCCTGCATTTTTTCAGTGACACTGTCCCAACGGAGCTGCGCGACCGTGTCATCCTGCTGCAGGGACGACACGCATTCAATTTGGTTTTCCAGCCGGGACAGTACCGTGGACATTGCAGTTTGAAATCGCGCCAGGATCTGTCGTTGTTCTGTCAGGTCGATTACCGGATCGGGGCGTGATCCAAGAATGGCGATCTGGTCCGACAAATCGCTGATTTGTTTTGCCAAGTGATTGTCGGGCTGCGGATCGGGCGCAGTGATTTTTTCACCAAGTATCGCAATCTGCTCTGGGATTTGCGTGACCATGTCGCTCAACCCAGTCAACTGATTGAGGCGATCAAGAATATCCGGCAGGGCAGGGTGCGCAGCTTGGTCGCTTGCCGTCGAGGCGGTAAGCATGGTCTGAACAGTGTCAGCCACCTCAGCAAGCGATTGCTGCAACATGCGCTGCCCATCTAAGAGATCAGTGATTGGTGCAGGTTTTGGAAAGGCGTTTGATACCTGTGCGATGATATCGTTCGCGTGTTGGTTCAACAACGCCTCAAAGTCCGGTGGTGCCGCTTCGCCTTGCGCGGTCAGGGCTGCCAGATCGGCGCGGATCGCCGTCAGTGCGTCGTGATCAGAGAAATCCTTGATAGTGTCTTGCAAGGCGGACAGTTGCGTGGCTATCGTTTCGAGTGCACCGTCATCCGGCAGTTTTGCGGTGATCGCCTCACGACTTTCGGCGAACTGATTTTCGAACTCTGTCAGCCGATCCGCGACTTGCGCTGCGGTCTGGCCCTGCTGGTCGAGCGTGGCCTGAATGGCTGATAGCTGTGCCATCACATCTGACGCGGCCACATCCGAGGACGTTCGAACGGCTTCGTGCAGCGCATCCATTTTCGCCATCAGGTCATCAGATGGCCGTTCATCCGTCGCAACAATGGGTTGAGCAATGTCCTGAAGTTGGGGGGGCAATGTATCGTGACAGCCTAACACCACCGATCCGTTTTCGAACACGGCTGCGAATGTAACCTGTGGAAAGTCGCGAACCTTGGCGAGCGCAAAAAGTGGATCAACGGCATCGGCGTTTTCAACCAAATGTGTCGCGATCCCAGCCTGCTGAAGGCGTTGGATATGCGACTGAAACGATGTCCCCATTACTGTTTATCCTGCTCAGCCCGCATGATGTCGAACCTGCCTTGCCGATCCGCTAGTCCCCAGTGTCTTGGTTAGCGCGAAGTTATTGACAGGACGTTACCATTCGATCAGATCGTTCGGCCTAATGGCCCCAAATCAAGGGAAAGATCCTCGGGCGTCAGATCGAATTTGGCGGCGAGGTCGTGGATGGCCGCCTCTGCGCGCATCAAGGTGGTTCCCAGTTTTTCTTCTTGCTCTTCTGTCAGATATCCATGTTCCATCTGGCGAATGGCCTGCAATTCCATCAATTGCCGTAAGAATTCCATCAGCCCAAGAACGAGCCGGGCAAGATCATTTTCCACCCGATCGGGGTCGATCTGCACACGTCCGCCCGCGTCTGCGACACGCGTCAATGTGTCCTGCAGATCGGCGGCGGCGATTTCGAAGGGTGCGATCATGCGGCACTGGCCCCAAGTCGCTGCAAGTCGGCAAAACCAAATGGGGGCCATAATCCGGTAATGGATATGACGCCTTCGACAAGGCCCGATGAACCGTGAAGGTGGTGCGCCAATTGATCCTTCAGCTTGTCAGCTTCAGATCGTTCGACCAGAATATCGCATTGTACGCAGTGGTTTGTGCGGCGTAATGGTGAGACGGGGCGACCCGCCAACGCGGCGATATGGTGCAATAAGTCGGCCTGATTCGCGCGGACATCATGGCGGTTCTTACGTGCGGCAAGCCAGGACCGGCCATCAGATATCGGGTCTGTTGCGATTTGGGGCTGCTGGACCGAGAGGGTCAGTTGCCCCTTTGTTTTCAGCTGTGTGATTATCGGTGCCATATCTGCCGTTCTCATCATGCTTATCGCTTGTTGCGAGGAAATCTGATGCGATGGGGCGATGGGCAAAAGATCAATTCCCGCGTCAAAAGATCGGACCTGCATCCCGAGCCGATCCCGCGCCGTTTTTGAAACCGCTGTCGGAGCACAGAGCGCCCTGATCGGCCCGTCGCCGTGCAGTCTCAGACCATCCGGGACAGTGGCGGTTTCGGATGTCCAGCCGAGCCCGATCATGTTGGCTGGTCCGCGGGGCGAATTTTATGTGGTGCAGCGAGAAGTAGATCGACGCCCAGAAACACCAGATCGACATCCGCAACCGTCAACCACAGTTCTCCACGGACGACGACGCCGTGGTGCAACAACCCGTCCACCAGATCGACGAGGCGGTCATCACCTGAGCATAACACCTCATCAGCGGTTGCCAGATGCAGTTCAACACCCATCGCAACCCTCAAGCGCGGATATGTTGCTGACGTCGAATGAATAGGGCGGCCAGGGACCTGTCACGACAAGGTCCAACCCCAGATCGAGCGCTGGTTGATGCAGCCTTTGCGCCAACTGTCGTAGCTTTGGTTGCGCGGTTCTCTGAATAAGCGCGGAACAAGCGAGAAGTCGGTCCGCCTTTGGCGGGGTATTTGATGTGATCTGCAAGCTGTATTGCTGTAGTTGAGCGACGATATCGCGCGCCATTTTTACTTGATCCGCTTTTAGATCGGTTCGACGATCACGCTGAGTCCGGCGTGCCAACAAAAAGTCGCGACCAGTTGCGGATATGGTCGGTGTCGTCGGTATGCGGTCGGTGACCTGCAGTTGGATCGTGAATTCTTGCACGTCTCGAAGCACATCAAGTGCGGCCCGATATTCATCAATGTTATCTTCGATCTTTGTGCGCAGGGCTCGTTGGTTCGAAAAGACAGCCCCGATCGACATGGGCAAAACCGGATGGGTTGCGCAATAGGCCAGAAGAATCCTGTTATGAGTGCTTGCCCAATTGGCCAATGCCGTTGGGTCTTCAAAATCCATGTCGTCGGCCACGGGGCTGGTCAATGCACCAATGTCGCCGCAATCCAGCAAGTGATGTATTGGTCCATGCGACACTTTCCGTGTCGTGCCGGGGACGAGCCCGTGAAGCTGGATCAGCGGCATGTCAGGCCACCTGCCTTTGTGCGGTGGGGCCCGCCTGATCTTCGGAATGAACAGTACACAGGATCAGCGGTTGGCCATCGCAAGTTGCATGCAATGCTGCATGGGCGATATCCGCGCAATGCTTACTGTATGCGGCATGTTGCGGTGCACGTTGCAAAGCATGTTTGCGCGCCCGCGCGATGTCATCCGCGGTGGCGTTCTTGAGCAAACCAAGATGTTTGAAGGCCGCGCTCACTTCGTCCGGGCTGACGGTTTTTGGGTCAAGCAAGACAAATGATGCGGCGGGCGCTGGACCGATTTGTTTGATCCTGAACCCTTCTGTCCAGATGGCATCGATCGCCTCAACCGCTTGATCCAGTTTGCTGATTTCGCCTTCGTCCAGCAGCAAAACGAGATTGCAGAGCATATCTGGCCCGTTCGGCAGGCGCAGCATTTCAACCGAAACCGCGTAAAGCGACTGGGTAATCTGGTCTGCCAATCGTTCGGCCAAGGCGCATACCGCGCGCTCGATACTCTCAGGGCTAACCTGCTTTGCGCGAAAAAGTGGAGCCAGTTCCTCGGTATCGCGAAATCGGTTGAGCACCGCATCCGGTGTCCAACTGACCGAGACCTGATATTGCACCTTATCGCAAAGGCGCAGCGCCAATCTGTCCAATAGCGGCCGGTTCGCGCTGATCAGACCCGCGATCTCGGTTCTGGCGATATGATAGTGGGGTCGACACACGATAAGGGGCCCGCGACCCATACACTTTTCCAGCAGCGCCTGTCGGGTTGCCGCAGTCGAAAGCGCCTGTTTGCGGCTTTGGGGCAAGGCCATGATCGCGCGGGGGACATCCGATAACAGGGCCATGTACCCCGATGTGCGCACATGTTGCAGCCCTGCGATATCGGGTAGGCTGTCGGACCGGGGAAGCAGGGCAAGCAGTTCAAAGCGCTTCATGGCGTTCACCTTCTGCTCCGATAAAATCTTGTTGGCGTGATGTATCCGACTGTTGAAGCTCGGACATGGCCGTCTTGAAATCATCCATTGTGACGATGGGATCTGGCTGATCCTGGGTCAGAGCCCTGCGCATGGCGCATCGCGCTGCGGCTGTGGCCAAGGCGGCAAGGGTTGCGCCGGATGCGCCCTTGGTCTCTCTGGCAAGCTGATCAAGGTTGATGTCCGGCGCCAGTGGCAGGTGCGCGCAATGGATCTCAAGTATCGCGAGACGTGCGGAAAGATCCGGCAACGGGATCGGCACCACAACATCAAAACGCCCCGGCCGCGTAAGCGCGGGATCAATCGCCGCAGCCCGGTTTGTCGCTGCGATGACAACAACATCCTTGTTGGCTTCCAGCCCGTCCATTTCTGTCAGAAGCTGCGCCACAATGCGGTCCAGCACGGCATCCTTGCCGGTACGGCGCGGGGCCAGTGCGTCAAGCTCATCAAAGAAAATCACACAAGGCGCTGATTGGCGTGCCTTGGCAAAGACCTCGGCAATGGCGCGCTCTGCGTCGCCCAGAAATTGCGACATGATCCGGCCCGGGCGTATCGGGATGAAGTTCATGCCACTCTCACTGGCCAAGGCACGCGCAATCAAGGTCTTGCCACTGCCGGGCGGACCCGACATCAAGACCCCCGTGATCGGCCTGAGCTTCAGTTGGGCGAAAGTGTCTTTGTGCTGCTGAGGCCAGATAATGGCTTCGTTCAGGGCAGCTTTGACAGGTCCCATCCCGCCGACATCGGCGAAGGTGATGACGGGGCTTTCGACAAACGTGTCGCGCAGGATGCTTGGGCCCGTTACAGCAAGGCCGCGGACAAGGTCGGGTTGTGTGATAAACAGACGGTCGACCTGTACGCGATCTTCACCACCGGCTTCGGTAACTGCCCGATCAAGTGCTGCAAGCGATGCTTCTCTGGCCAATGCGGCGAGGTCGGCGCCAACATAGCCGTGACTATCGCGCGCAATCGCCTTCAGATCGACATCGGCTGCAAGCGGGGCGTTTCGCAGATGAACGTGCAGGATGTCTTGCCGTTGTGACAAGGTCGGCGGCGCAAAATTGATTTCTCGATCAAATCGACCGGGCCTGCGCAAGGCGGGATCAAGGCTGTCGGGCAAATTTGTTGCAGCCATCAATATGATGCGACCGCGTTCCGACAGACCATCCATCAATGTCAAAAGCTGTGCGACAACACGGCGTTCAACCTGCTTTTCACCAGACAAGCTGTCGCGCTTGGGGGCGATTGCGTCAATCTCGTCGATGAAAATGATAGCCGGGGCGTCCTTTTGCGCTGCCTGGAACACTTTGCGCAACGCCGCTTCGCTTTCACCGTAATGCTTTGAGATGATTTCCGGGCCGCTGATCTGAAAGAAGGCAGCTGATGTCTTGGCGGCAATGCTGCGCGCAAGCAGCGTCTTGCCCGATCCCGGAGGCCCGGTGAACAGCACGCCGCGTGGTGCGGGCACGCCCAGCCTTGCGAATAACTCGGGGCGCAATAGCGGAACAGCGACCATTTCGTGCACGCGCGCAATCTGTTCAGACAGGCCGCCTATCTCGGCATACTGGCTCGAAGTGGCGGGTTTTTCGGTCAGCGACAGACTTGTCGTTTCCTGAAAAAGCCCGGCAGGTGCGGGATCAAGGGCCACAATTTCGATGTCTGCCATACGCCCCATCGGTAGCGTTACGGTCAGTGCATCGCCTTCGGTCAGTGGAAAGTCATAAAGTGTTTCAGCAAGGTCCTGCGTGCTGCAGTTGGCATCGTTTTTGATCTTGACCAGTACCGTATTCAAAGCGGGCAGGGCGGCGGGCGCGATATCTACTGTGTCGCCCCATCGACTGCCGATATTATGGACAAGTTCAGCCATCGCTTCGATCCGGTCGGTTCCGGTGGGCGATGGCATGACCCTCGCATGCGTGCGCCGTGCCCCAGTAACGGCGATTGTATCACCGGCCTCTATCGAAAGCGCGCGCATCTTGTCGATCGGCACCCGCAGTACCGCACGCGTTTGTTGCGCAGAACTCGCTGCGTACAGAGGCATCTGCATGGTCATCGCAGCCCCCTCAGCCGCATCAGAATTTCGGTCTCAGCCTTGTCATAGGCGGCTTCGCTGATGTCGCCATTCAGCAATTGCTGTTCAAGCGAGACAAGCATTTTGCGCAAAGCCGCGGGGTCGTTGAATTCGACCTCAGCGGTTTCGTGTACCTTGCGGGCAACCCAAAGTCCGCTCTGTACAGGCCCCTTCACGGGAAGTGTCAGAAGGGCGCGCACCAGCCCCATCAGGCGGCAGCCTGATCGACGTCGAATGTCAGGTTCAAGCGCACAAAATTATACATTGGCACAGGTCCGATGACCTGTATGCTGGCCTCCTCTCCGGGTGCAAAATCCAGATCTGATGCTGCGGTTGTCACCGTGGTTTCGAATGCCGTCTGCATCTGTTCATCAACAAGAAACTCTGCGCGCAGCACTTCCGTGTCTTCTTCGGGTTTGCGCAAGACGTGATCACGTGCCATTGGAAGCAACGCATCAAGTAAACGGCGTTGTGCCTGCGCACGCCGTCGATCCAAGTGGTCGGCAAGCTTCCCCCCAAACTCCGCAATCTCGAAATGTGCCTGCGGACCCTTCTTTTGCAATACGGCCCGCTCGGCATGCAGGCGCGGATTGTCCTGCAATGTGGCGGCAAGCGCGGCCTGCCGTGGAAAAGATACCCTGATACCCAGTTCAATCGCGCTGCGAACCTTATCAAATTCGGTGGCAATTTTTTCCTGCATCGCGTGGATGAGCGTTGTCACTTCGGCGATATCGTTCGCAACCAATCCAAAACGGGCCGGAAGAACGGTACCCATAGACACCATCTGTTCCAATACCGTCGTATGTGCCAGCAACAGTCTTCGTTTCGGCAGGATTTCCTGATCGTCATGGTCGGAATGAACCAATGTCCAATCGCCGATCTGCGTTTGCTGAAGTGGTGCTTGCAATCCCGTCATGCCGTCCAGTCGGGATGCAACATGTTCGCAATCAGCGGCAGCCAATCCATAAAGGTAAATCATGCAGCCCCCGCCTTTCGGATGCGCAGCGTCAGGATCCCATTGCGCAAGGTCTGATCGATGTCTTCGATTGAGAAATCGGTTTCCAGATCAATGCGCCCTTCATAGCGGCGCGCACCGGACGTTTGTATTTCCAATGTTCTGCCATTCTGCCCGATGTTCAGGTCGCCGATTGAGACGCCAGGCAGATCGGCCGTCAGCATCCAATGATCATCGTCTTCCAAGACTTCGTAGGCAATGGGTTTGCCCGGCGGATTTTTGCGAGGTGTTTGCGGTCTGTCCGGGTTCACGGGGACTGGCGTTGCGGCCGCGACATCCTGTTCTAATCCGCCCATCCGCAACCTGATCCCGGCATGAGCCCGGACTGGTCCCTTCGACGTCTCAAAGACATGATCACGCGCGACCGTGCCTGTGTTGCCGTCTTCGATCCGGTTGACCATTTCGCCAATGGCCGCGCTCAGCGTGCCAAACAAAGCACCAAGGCCATCATCGATTTCTTTCGCGGCATCCTCAACGCGGCTCCTTTTTTTGTGCGTCATGATATTATCGACCTTTCATGTGGCTGCGCGGCCAATTTAGCCTCCAAAGCGTCGATGCGCGCCAAGAGCGCAGTGTTCTGGTCCTCAAGCACGGTCGCCTGCGCGGAAAGTCGTGGATCATTTTCCCACCAGTTGATGCCCATTTCCTTGGCCTTATCGACCGTTGCGATCAAAAGACGCAGGCGGATCGTCAGCAGCTCGATCCCCACGAGTGAAATTGAGACGTCACCGGCAATCACGACACCTTTGTCAAGAATGCGTTCGAGCACATCAGCAAGACCATCACCTTGTGCGGGGCCTTGAATATCATAGGCCATCAGGCATCCTGATCCTCGCGATGATACCGGCGCACACGATTGAATTGTACCAGCTCTGCATTTGACCCGATCTCGACCTGATAGGTGGCCAAAAGATCGTTATCGCCCAGCCGTGCCATGCTTTCGATGACATCAATTGACACAGACCAGTGGTCGTTGTCGTGACGCGCACATTGGGCAACCGAGTCTATTGTCTGGCCGGTCATCGTTCCGATCGCCGACTTTGCTGCGGCAATCGCCTCAAGCATGGTCAGGGCGCCTTGATCGCTTTGCGCTGTCTTGAACTGGACCTTTGCCTCGTGTTTCATTTCGCGCTCCCTTCAGGCATTTCATCCATTCAAAATGTTAAGTAAGTGTTGACGCTGCTCGGCATTGCGCGTCAGTTCATGTTGATAACTCGCAGCGCGATTTTGTGCCTGATCCAGGCCCATTTGCAGTCGGGCCGCATCAAATTCCAATCGGACCAGGTTGATCGCCGCATCTTTCGCCGTACGCGCCGTCGCGCCTTTTGCCATTTGCGGACGTCGTGGCATTTGGGTTTTGGGGCGCTTCATTTTGCGGTCTCCTTTTCATCTGACTGGCTGAGATATCGGGCGACTTGTCCGGTTGTCACATCAACGCCGCGTCCCCTGAGCACGTCAGCACCGATCTGTGCAAGCAGCGCATCCGACAACTTTGCGGACCGCAGACGCATCGCGGCGATCTGGGCAATCATGATCGCCGCGCGCATGGAACACGCCTTTTCGGTGGTCGACAGCGCAGTAACCAACTTCACAATCCGCATGCTAAGATCTGTTGGGATACCGGTACGGGTTGCCACGACGCCACCTTCGGTTTCCAGCGAGTATCGCGGCATGTGAAAGGTTATCATGCGGTCCAGCAAGGCGTCCGGGGTTGCGTTCACACCCGAATAATCATCGGGGTTTGATGTCAGGATAATCCTGAAATCGGGATGGGCTTCAATGTGTTCGCCCGGCGCCAAGGGGTCGGTCGCGATAAGAACACCTTCCTCCAGAACGCTTAGCAAAATCCCGTTTGCCTGTGCGCTGGCGCGGGTAAACTCATCATACACAAGCGTATGCCCATGCACCATCGCGTCGGCTAGCATGGAGTTTTTCCAGTCATAACGCAGCGTTGCTTCGCTACGCCGCACTCTTTGAATATACTTGTCGACAACAGAGCTGGTCGTCTGGCCAACCTGTTTGCCGATCATGTCATCAACATCAAGCCAATCATTACCCGTCATGACACGTACATCCCGGCCTAGCCGGTTCGCAATTTCCATGGCGACAGCCGTTTTACCACGGCCAGCGGTGCCCTGAAAATGCACGGGCACCCCGGCACGCGCGTAAAATAGCGCCCTTTGGACCAATGCCGCCACTTCTTCGTTCTCAAAGAACCTATGTTCCCTTTGTAGACCAAGCCAAGGGTTGTAAGCGACAGGGACACAATTCACCAATGCGGCCTGGTTTGGGTGCTCCGTTGAAATGTGATGTTTGGTCAATCTTGGATCCAGTTTTTTTGTCTACCTGTCGCGTGATTTCTCCAATTTCTGCGATTAGGGTGAAGTATTGATTAACCGTTGCGAGATGAATGCGAGGTTTCGACATCGGGCGGGTATGCGTTTCGGCGCCTTGTCGGTCAGGCGTTATTCAGCCAAATTGATCGACGACCAGTCGCGCAGTTTTCCCATCGCATTACGCGGAGCTTCAGGACCAAAACGAATTTCGGCTGGTCTTGCTACGGGATCCAGATTGGTACTGATATGCGCCCGCACGGCATCTGCCAATTGTCCGGTGTCCGCATCGCCATTTGCCGGGACAACGAATGCCTTGATCTGTTCATCGTCAAAACGAACATGCACGCCGCGCACACCAGCACAGCTGCCAATCACATCAGCGACATGATCGAGTGACACGTTGACACCGGCAATCTGGATAGCATTATCGCGCCTTCCTGAGATCCTAAAGCTGCGTTTTCCTGTCCAGTCGACATGGTCCTGCAACGCCAGCGGCGCATTGCTAACGTCTTTGCGCCAAATCGCGTTACCCTTGCGGGCAAGATGCGGCATCATCATAAAATCTTGTGTATTAACTTTTCTAAAACCAACCCCGCCGGTTTCGGTTGCACCATATATCTCCGTTAAGGTCGATAACCCGCCATCTTCGATGAGAGACCAAGTCGCTTGGGTCGATGGCCCCCCCGAGCTGATACCATGAATATCGCATCGAAATCGCATCTTCGCAGTCGCCAAGTGGTCCCAAATATACGGTGTCGCCACAATGAGATCGCCAGAACTTGCCTTTCGCAAAGCGCTGGTCGGCGGCAGCCGGTGCAGATCGGCCAAGGCAAGACCCGCGATCGTTGGCAGTAAACAGGAGAATAAGAAACCATAAATGTGATGCGGTGGCACCAGACTGATTATCCGCGTGCCCGGTTGAAGCGGTAGAATACCGCCGGAAATCAGCCCCGAGATTTCGGCGCGCAGCGCCCCAGCAAGATGGGTGATCGTTTGCGGAGCACCCAATGAACCTGAGGTCTGAAACGAAAAAGAAACATTGTCACCACACAGATCGAAATGCTGCGAGATCAGGTCGACCCAATCCCCAATACGACGCTTGACAAGTAAGTAGTCCTCGATCCCAGACTGATGCAAGTTAAAGAATTGGTTTACTGTTGAGACCAAGCTCAGGAGAGACAGGCTATCAAATCCCAATTCGCCGTCGTCCAGAACGAGGTTATCTATCTGTATATCTGTTTTACCAAGCTGGTGTAGGCCAATTGTGCATTCTGCACTTATTATGCCTTTTCGGATCATCTCTCCTTGCGCGACTGCAATGAGACTCAAAAGGATCCGCCTGACAGCATCTTCTGACAGTGCTGTCACGTTTGACACCGTTTTGTTATTGTCGAAATGGAAGACATATTCGCCGGTACCTGAATTTAAGAGCCGCTTTCCAGATCATAAAGAAACTCACCAACCAGGCTTTGGTAATGGCGGCGCGTATCAGAAATCTCTGAAAGTAAATGCAGCGCGATTGCAGCTACCTCTGCCGCCGGTGCTATTGCGGTGTCGATCTCTATCGCTAAGGGTACGTCGTGCGCCGCGTCATGGGCCGTCAGCTTGTCGATTGCTTCTTCAAGGGTCTCTGACTGCCAGGCCTGAACCGTATCTTGCTTGTCCTCAGATTGATGAAAACGACGGATTGCAGTCACAAAACTTTGCTCTGTAGTGCGGTAAAGATTGATCTCGTACCAATATGGAATGGAGGGCGTGTAGCTCATTGCCATTGCCAACTCCGATCCGCTGAAGTTCAATGGGCGTGCACCAACACGCTTAATTGCATAGCTCATCGCGTTCTGCGCGACCTGCGACACGCCTGCCTGCAAGGCCACATCGTTATGGGTCACTTCCATGATCGTTGTCATGCGTCGTTCCTTTCTGTCTAGAACTTCTCAAACCGGAAACAGTATGAGGTCATTTGGTGAAACACATCTTGCATTTCTCGAAGGTCGGTACTTTGGTTCAATGGACGTCTTAGACTCTGCGCCACGACGCAAAGGTCTGCGCACCAATCGACGATCCACTTGTTTAATGTCATGTTTCGGATGGGAAAAACCCGATACGATGATCTCGCTGGTGCATCATGTGGTACGTCCAAGTTAAGGGCGATTTGGAATGTCTGATCTGCGCACAAGTAAAGTGAAACAGTATGAAGACACTCGACGTCACCCAGTTGCATAGGGCGCGAAAACTGCAGGATATTGAGGCCATCAAATACGAATGGCCTCTCAGCATCCCGTCGTAGTTTTATCTGCGCCCAACGAGGCGCATTTACCGACAATTCTGGTCGGATTTGTAATGCTGCAGTTGATTGGTCCGAGCACGTCTGAATACATGTCGCGTTTTGCCTCCTGCGGCATGCGATAATATTTCGCAATTCTTGCGATATCATCACATTTGTATCCAATGCAGCAGGCGATGCCATTTTCGTCAGTGCCTCCGTGTCCGCCTTAAGTGCGCTTTACAAACATCCAGCAATTCTGCCCGTCTGGTTGTGCTTTGAGGTGGATCTTCACACCGACATCCGCACCCTTGTAGGCGAACCTATAGTCAAACATGACATTGAGTTGACCAGTCCGGTGAAACTTCAGAAACTCGCCGTGAAACCGCTTGCCTTTAGCGCAGGGGGCGACATCGTTGAAGAAATCCTTGCCGATCATTTCTTCGGGCGTGCGACTGGCAATCAGGCCCTCGGCCTTATTGTATTTAACGATTTTCCCATGCCGGTCCAGCATGACTGCACCAAATGGAAGATACTCTGCGCGTTGCGGCTCTCGGTTCAGGATATTGTCCAGATCTTGGCTGCCGAAGGGGATAATTTCCATGTTATTGTCCTTGCTCTAGGCTTGTGTTTCTTTGGAGGTGTCATCGCCGTTCTCATTCACGAGGAACGTGTCAGAGCGGGTCAAAGACATGTCATGAACGCGTTTCAGCGCTTGGTCACCAAATTCATCTTGTTTTTTGGCGCGTCCTTCGGCGGCCGCCCATTTATAATCCAGTTTGCCAACCGTCACGATGCATTGTGGTATCAATTCGAACCTTTCTTTCAGCGCATATTTCGCTGAATCGACTTCAATTGGTTCGGCCGCTTCGAATTCCACCATTGCATTAAGCTCTTCAATCACGCTTTCTGCTTCCAGCTTTGCAGTGTTTCCAATGACCTCGGCGGCCGCCAGAAGGACCCATTCGGGGTGTTCACCCCTGACAATGAGGCTACGACTGGGGTCCCGAAACTCATATTGCCCTTCAGATTCGCTGAGGCATCCAATTTCACTCATTTGCGTTGCTCCTTTCGCTGCCTCTCGGTTTTCGGTACCGGGAGGCATTGCAGTTCGGTATTAGATCGACTCAAATTATGAAGATTTCACAAATCACTTCCCAAAAAGAATTCGACAATTTCTTTCTCAAATTAACCGCGGAGTAACTGCTTCATCGCTATTTGATGCTGATGAAGGCGGAGTCTCTATAAATGATGTTATGCGCACAACAGGATACAATGCCGGGCGGTTCGGGCCGCGCGACGTCCATACCTGATGTGTGGGACATGGTGGTACTTGGGCGCCAGGGGCAACCCCCCTTGCGCTTCAAAGGTCGGCGGATCGCGCATCTTCGGCGTGTTGTTACGCCACAGATCACTTTGTTCATCGATGTCTGGGCCCGCCGAAAGGGCGACTTTGTCATCGCATATACGCATATATCTGGAACCGATCTGGGTTTGGATGCGCATGTGATGGCGGATGTGAATGACGTTGCTGATCACCTTGAAATGCTCTGTCGACACCCATTGGGCCCAGCGCAATGTGGGCATGTGGCTGACACACTTCTTGGGATGTTACGGGCGCTTGCGCTTCAGAAGTATTTTTCAATTCTTGTTGGTGATTTTCTGAGCTTATTTGACACCTATTGCGCGCCAAACGAATGCCGATCTGTAGCAAAGGGACGATGATGCAAACTGAAAACTATAGAAAACGGGCAGTAGATGTCCGGCGCTCGGCACGCGCCAGTCTTTTGGAGATTCGTCAGGCGCGCATGGCTAGACGGTCTCAGATACTCACGGAGCAGGATGCGAACTTTCCCGAAGATCATCACCTGGATACCGCTGTTCAACCAGATGTTTCAGTGGAGGAGCATCTGATAACCTCCGATCCTTCCGTCGAGGAAGGCAGATTTAGTCCGGCAGATGATAGGTTAGCTGGCCCGAATACTGGCCAGGACGAAATCGACAGTCTCAATGAGCTGGCCGTCAAGAATGCTGCGCTGGCGGAGATGCCTGAGCATGTCACCGACGACGACGTGACAGATATATCCGAAATGCCTTTGAAAGCTGGTTTGGATACAAGAGTGACGGCTTCTGATGATTGGATGCGCAGCGAACTGGCAAATCTGCTGGGTGCGGGCCCTGGATTGATCTGGATGCTGGCGCAATGCAATGTGACAACCGTGACACAACTTGCACAAAAGGATGCGAATGAGTTGGCGGCGCAGCTTGGTGTCGTCGGGCAAATCGTAAATGTAGGTGAATGGATCTCGTTCGCTCAAGCGCGCACGTAAGCTCTGCATAGCTGAAAGGGCAAAGTAGAGGCGTCTGGCGTTCGACATCCATATCGCAAATCTAACACGTCAAACTGCCTTGATCAGCATGTCGGCCTTATGTCGCGTTCCGTGCCCTTGCGAACCAGACCCAACCGCTTAAAGGCAATGCGGGCGAGGTCAGCCGGTTGCGCAAGTGAACACGAAATCTCAGTCCAGCAGGAGTGTGGATGGGTCTATTCCGCGTTTCTGAGCACTGTGTCGGACGGAGTCCTGCATGCCGCGGCTTCGCTTTAAAAGACGGCGAAAGCGCTGTTCGTCCAGGACTAGAATCGTCGATGGTGCGATTACACGCACTTCGGCGCGGCGCGGTTTTTCCATGAGCATCGCTAACTGACCAAACATTTCTCCGCGCCCCAAGCGCCACGTTTGGCCGGCGGCTTCCAGTTCAACTGCTCCAGATGCAATGAAGTAGACACTCTTGGCTTGGCTATTCCTGCGCATCACGACCTCGCCGACGTTCGCATGACGTGTTCTGAGTACCCGGCTCAATCTTTTCAGAGCCTTATTGTCGAGATCGGAAAAAAGCGGAAACTGACGGACCAAATCGGGGCCCTTGATAGCGACATCCAATCGTGGTCTGCCTTCTGCGGCCCTGCGCCGTGCAGAGATGCCTTGTATTAAGACAGTATAGAGTTCCTCTCCCACCAAACCATCCTCGCGTGTGATGGTATATTCGCGTTCCTCAAGCCGGAGTGCGGTGCGTCGAATGAAGCGGCGCTCCAGTTCTTCTGCGTAACCGGGATATTGCAGACGGAGACCTTCAAGTGCTGTCGCGACCCCATCAGCCCGTCTGCTGAGCAATTCCTGCAAAAGTTCGGCGACGCGGCGGCCGTGGATACGGCGAATGCGTCCCCCGATAAACCCGTCGAGATCGCGTAGAATGAGCCGCTGCAGCAACAGCAACTCAAACCGGTCTGCGGTCATGTCGCCCAGCGTCTTGGACAATCGAAACCTGTTGTGCAGCCAAACAGCGAACCGGAAAGAACGACCGTATTTGATACTAAGATTGGCGGCATCCCGGTAGCCGCTGCGCCCGCCTGTACGTGCGGCTTCAATCAATCTATCTGCATCTGTCAGGATCTTTTCGCTCATCCTTGCCGAGATCGTCCGGTCACGCATTCGTTCCAGTATCGTGTCGCGTTCGGCACCTGCCAATGAGATCAGGCCAAGTGTAATACGGTCGCGGTCAAGAATTTCGACGCTCTCTTCGGCTTGAGTGACTGCCTCATCCAATCGTTCCCCGAATGACTTGGCCTCGGAGCGAACGATTTCATGGGTGAGGTCATAATTCTCGGCGGTGCGCGCGACGTCTTCGCGCACGGTTTGCAACGCCACCGCAACGACTTGTTTCGAGAGTGCTTCGTCCAGTGGTGAAAGCTTGTCGAGCCCCAGTTTGGCGATGATAAATCGTAATGTCGTACCTTGGGCAATAAGCGTGAAAAGGGTGAAACCAGTAGCCAAAATGCCGACCACGCGTTTGACTTCTATCGTGACTTGCGTGCTTTCAGTGACAGCAAGGGCCAGCGCCAGTGTCACAGCGCCCCGCAAACCGCCCCATAGGATCGCAACCCGATATGGCCGTTCGACCGGTGGTGATAGCCGGATCGTTGCCAGCAGCGGAAACAACCCAAACAAGATCGCCATGCGCGCCGCGATTGCTGCAAGTATGACAACACCCAATAAAAGGACGTCCGAGGGCCGGACTTCTTCTAACAGCCGGGGGATCAAAAAGGCTGCAAGAATAAAGATCAATGCGCCAGCCCAATGCGCCAGCAAATCCCAAACCTCGCGCAGATTGGCCCATGCGGACGGTGGCAGGCGGCGTGGCCCAGCCAGGTTCATTGTCAGTCCTGCCGCGACAACTGCGATGACGCCGGATGCGCCGATGCTTTGCTCTGCAATGATGTAGGATAGATATGGAAGCGAAACCGAGATCGAGATTTGTGCAATCTCATATCGTCCAGAGGCCGCCATGATCCAGATTGCAGCGCGCGCGGCAAGCCAACCTGTCAGCGCGCCCCCGGCAATAAGAATTGGAAAGCGGGCGATTGCACCGGTGAATGTGGGATCCGGCACACCCAGCATGACAAACCCCATAAAGAGGCCGAAAAGCGCGACCGCCGCTGCATCATTCAGCAGGCTTTCGCCTTCGATGATCCTGACCAGTCTGCGTGGTGCCGAGATCGAACGAAAGATGCTTACAACTGCGGATGGGTCAGTCGTTGATACGATCGCACCGATCAAAAGGCACGCGGCCAATGGTAATGTGCTTGCCCAGCTGAGCGCATAGCCAACCGACAGTGTCGCAACCACGACGGCGACGACCGCCAGCACCAGTATCGGCACCCAATCATCAAGCATCTGACGCAGGTTCATACCCAGTGTGGCCTGAAACAGAAGGGTTGGAAGAAAGACGTAGAGAAAGACGTTAGATCGGATTGGCAACCCAACGATAGCGGCCGCGACCGGGTTCAGTGCATCCGTCAGATCAGTCCGCAAAAAGAAAATTGCGCCCATGCCTATCAAGATGCCCAACACCGCCAGGATGACGCTGTAGGGCAGCCGTAGACGTGCCGCCAATGGCTCCGCCACACCGATCACCAAGAAAAGCGACGCGACGATCGCGGTAACGATAACAATGTCCATTCAATACCTTAGTTGAATTGGTGGTACTATGTCATTGGCCCGGATGAGAATTCCAATGATCTGCGCACTTTTTTCGTGATGGATGCGGGAAACGCCTTTGTACGGGCTTCTTGGCGCGGTGCTACGGCGTCAAACGCACGCGTAAGTCGGGCACCATCTATCGCTGGACATGCTGACACCCCTGCTTCACACGGCTTCAGAGCGCTTAAGAACAAAGGAAATTACAATGTCGGAACTTGAACATTTGCCTTGGGTGTCGAACCTGCAAGATCCCACTCTTTGTGAGACGCGCGCCTACGTGAACGGTCGCTGGATCGACGGCGATCAGACATTTGATGTCACAAACCCGGCCACTGGTGCAGTGATTGCAAAAGTTGCTGATCTTGGTGTTGCAGATACCACCGCTGCGATTGATGCCGCTTATGCCGCCAAGGCTGACTGGAGTGCCTGGAGCGGCAAGGAGCGTGCAGCCGTTTTGCGAAAATGGTTCGATCTAATGGTCGCAAACGCGGATGATCTGGCGACAATCCTGACGATGGAAATGGGCAAACCTTGGGCCGAGGCGCGTGGCGAAATCCTTTATGGAGCGTCATTCATTGAATGGTTCGGCGAAGAGGCAAAGCGCGTCTATGGCGATGTCATTCCGGGTCACCAGCGTGACAAGCGGATCGTGATATTGAAACAACCGATTGGAGTTGTGGGGTCGATAACGCCGTGGAATTTTCCCAACGCGATGATTGCGCGCAAGGTGGCACCAGCTTTGGCTGTTGGCTGTACTTTTGTGGCACGCCCGGCTGAGTTGACACCACTTTCGGCGTTGGCAATGGCAGTGTTGGCAGAGCGTGCGGGCATTCCAGCGGGCGTGTTCAACGTGATCCCGTCCTCTGACAGCGCCGCGATTGGCAAAGAGCTTTGCGCCAATGAAAAAGTCGCCAAGATCACCTTTACCGGATCGACCCGCGTGGGCAAAATCTTGATGAGCCAGTGCTCAGACACGATAAAGAAAATGTCGTTGGAATTGGGCGGCAATGCCCCATTCATCGTTTTCGATGATGCTGACATAGATGCCGCAGTCTCTGGAGCAATGATCGCGAAATATCGCAATAGTGGGCAGACCTGTGTCTGCGCCAATCGTATTTACGTGCAGGCAGGCGTTTACGATACCTTCGCAGAAAAACTGACACAGGCGGTTGCCGCGCTGAACGTCGGGGATGGCTTTGCCGACGGTGTCACCACAGGTCCGTTGATCAACGACGCCGCTGTGGCGAAAGTTGAAGATCATATCGCCGATGCTTTACAAAAGGGTGCCGCAGTGGCTTTGGGTGGTGCACGTGCAGAGCTGGGTGCGCATTTCTTTCAACCAACTGTACTGACAGGCGTGACCCGCGATATGAAAGTCGCGCGCGAGGAAACGTTTGGCCCAGTTGCACCTCTGTTCAAATTCGAAGACGAGGCGGATGTCATCGCGATGGCAAACGACAGCGAATTTGGTCTTGCCTCATACTTTTATAGCCGCGACATGGCCCGTATCTGGCGGGTCACAGAGGCGCTGGAATCCGGCATGGTGGGTATCAACACCGGCCTGATCTCGACCGAGGTCGCACCGTTTGGTGGGGTCAAACAGTCTGGTTTGGGTCGCGAAGGCTCAAAATACGGGACCGAGGACTATTTGGAGATTAAATACCTTTGCATGGGCGAGATTAACTAGGGCGCAGACCCAGTATCTTTCTTGCTTGCGCAGGTGTCGCAACGGGCCGGTCATAGCGCGCGCAAATTTCTGCTGTGCGTATCACCAATGCTGCGTTGGATGGTGCGAGCGTGTCTTTGTCCCACCGCACGTTGTCTTCCAGCCCTGTGCGCGTGTGGCCACCTGCAGCGATGGCCCATTCGCTGACTTCGATCTGTCCAGCACCAACGCCTGCGGCGCACCATTGTGCGTCTGGCACCAAGCGGTTCACCGTTTTGACGTAGTAGTCAAACACGTCCCGATCCACGGGCATCGCGTTTTTCACGCCCATCACAAACTGGATATAAAGTGCACCGGGGATGCGCCCGTCGCGGTTCATCGCGGCGGCTTTGTGGATATGAGACAGGTCAAAAGCCTCGATCTCTGGTTTGACGTCATAGGTCCGCATCTCGGACGCGAGCCAATCGACAAGATCTGGCGGGTTCTCATAGACTCGCGTGGGGAAGTTGTTCGATCCGACAGACAGCGATGCCATATCGGGGCGCAAGGGCAGCATGCCACCGCGCTCTGTGCCCGCACCTGAACGCCCACCTGTCGACAATTGAATGATCATGCCCGGACAGTGTTTTTCGACGCCTTCCTTGAGTGCCGCGAATTTTTCGGGGTCCGAGGACGGTGTTTCATCATCATTGCGCACATGGGCATGGCAAATCGCGGCACCCGCTTCGAACGCGGCATGCGTCGATTCAATCTGTTCGCTGATTGTGATCGGGACTGCAGGATTGTCTTTCTTGCGCGGAACGGAACCGGTGATGGCGACACAGATGATACAGGGGTTTGTCATGGTCGGGCCTTAGGGTTGCAGGGCGATATCAATGGCCCCCGCCAGTTTTTGGACGAGTTCACCGATCTGCGCATCGCTGATAATGAACGGGGGTGCCAGGAGGACGTGGTCACCTGTTTGGCCATCTATCGTACCGCTCATGGGATAGCAGATCATGCCCGCTTCAAATGCGGCCTTCTTGATCTTGGGGGCAATCTTGCGCGACGGATCGAACGGGGCCTTCGTGTCACGATCAGCGACCAGCTCGACGCCTTGAAATAGCCCGCGCCCGCGAATATCGCCAACGTTTGGATGCTGCCCGAACTGGGCATGCAAGGCGGCCATCAGCTTGTCGCCTTGTGTCTTCACACGCGGGATCAGCTTGCGATCCAGCATCGCATTGACGACGGCAACACCGGCGGCGGCAGCGGTCGGGTGTCCCAGATAAGTATGCCCATGCTGGAAAAATCCGCTGCCGTTCTCGATCGCTTCGTAAATCTCGCGGCTGCACAGCATGGCACCAATAGGTTGATAGCCAGCACCTAACCCTTTGGCTATGCATAAAATATCAGGTGACACACCGTCTTGTTCGCACGCGAAAAGGGTGCCTGTACGCCCCATCCCGCACATGACCTCATCCAGGATCAACAGGATGCCGTATTGATCACATATCTCGCGGATGCGTTTGAAATATCTCGGAGCAGGGGCCAATGCACCAGCGGTCGCCCCGACGACAGGCTCAGCGGCAAAGGCCATGACGTTTTCTGGGCCAACCCGCAGGATTTCCTCTTCCAGCAGGTTTGCGGCCCGCAGTCCGTATTCCGCGGGCGTTTCGTCATCACGCTTCAGGCGGTATTCGTAGCACGGGTCAATATGGCTCATGTCGATCAGAAGCGGACCAAATTGCGCGCGCCGCCATGCATTGCCGCCGGCAGACAAAGCACCCATCGTGTTGCCGTGATAGCTTTGCTTGCGCGCGATCAGCCGTCCGCGTTTTGGCTCACCCTTTTCGACAAAATATTGCCGCGCAAGTTTTAGTGCGGCCTCCATCGCTTCGGACCCGCCGGACACCAGATAAACCCGATCCAGATCGCCGGGCGCGTGGTCAATCAGCAAGTTCGCCAGCGTTTCAGCGGGTTCTGATGTGAAAAAACCGGTGTGGGCATAGGCCAGTTTGTCCAACTGCGCCTTTACGGCTTCGATGATGGTTTGATCGCCATGGCCCAGACATGACACAGCGGCCCCGCCAGATGCATCAAGATACTGTTTACCCGTATCGTCGTACAAGTAACATCCCTCACCGCGCACAGCGACAGGTGGTAACTGTTTGGTATGGCGGGGAAATATATGTGACATCGGTTGATCCTTACGCAGCACCCGGGATCTGGACACGGCGACCGCCTTCTTGGAAATCATCCATATCAAGGTTCCACGTCGTGCCCGGCCAGCGCACTTCCATCTGTTGTAATCGAGGGCGGTAAACGGCGGTGTAGAGCGTACCAAAGCCTGCATCGAAAGCGGTGGAGTAGAGTGGCGGGCGCAGGAAGGCACCAATGAATTTGTCTTCGGGATCGCGGTGCAAGGTCAGCCGTTGCAGCAAGAACCTTTCACGCTCGACTGTGGCGGTGAAGCGGGCATGGCTGAGCCATTCGACGTTTTCCTGGTGGTTGGTTGCCACAGCTGCATGTGTGATCACCGCAGGCCTGTCCGGTGCCATCATCGCGGTCAGGTAGTGGCGTTTGGCGTCCAATACGGTGACGTTGTAACTCATGTGCGTCGGCACGCGCGCGAGTACTGCGCCCGCCTGTTCAGCGGTCGCACAGGTCTGCAGGACATAGCGCAGGATGAGGGGGACGCCGAACCCATCACCAACCACGCGCCTACCACCAAACGTCAGCGAGATAGCTAAACCTGCATCATTCATCCCGTCAACGAGGCCCCAAAGCCCGTCTGACGTTCCCATGACACGCCGCCCTTGCCAGCCGGTGCGGAGCACCAGACTGTCAAAGGCGTTGGCGTTATAGTCGTAGTTGCGCACCAAGACAGGTTCTTCGCCTGGCCATATGGCTTGGCTACACCCTGAAAGATACGGCGGTGGGCAATAGAAACTCAGAAAGCGCGATGCCTGATCGCCGCCGCCGGCCAGTTCGCAAAGATCATCATAAAGCGGGACGATCTCTGGCATATGCTCTTTGAGCGCACGGCGGCTTTCCAGATAACTCGGCCGCGCCGCGTCGCCCTCTTTCAGCCACCATCGTTTGTAATCCGGCCAGTATTCGGCGAAAAGCCCGGTCCATTTCGGACCGGGTAAATCTTCGCTGAGGGCACGCCAAAGCATTGTATGTTTCCTCTTACAGAATTTTGAAGGCGGGGTCCGCGATAGCAGGGCCCGCATTGGCCACGGGCAAGGCTTTGCCGGCTACAGATTGCTTGATACCGTGGATCCACTTTTTGGCGCGCTCATTCAACTGGAAGTTTTTGGTCATCGACCGACCACGTGTCACCAAGATGCCGATGTCGGCACCTTCATAGCGATAGCTTCCCGGCTGCATGATTTGTAGGAAGAAGGCTTCGTTCTCGGATTCTACGGCACGCCGGTGATAGTCGAAACGGTCAAAGACAACGCGCCCATCTTCCAGCATCTTATAGATGCCGGTTTCAGGGGCCGCAGTGCAGATATCGACGTTGTCTTCGGTGTGTTTGATCACCATCTGCGACCAGCTGTCGATCATATCTGGGTTCGCCCAACGGTCGTTCAGCTCGGTCGTATCAAGATCAAACTTCTTCTTCGAGAATTCAAGCAGGTGGAACAGGAACAATGGCGCATCCGCATGTGCAAAGGCTGCGTGGTTGGTCATGGACGATGCGCCCGTGATGCGTGGGTTCAATTCCCCCAGCCAAAGATCGCCGGTCTTCTTGTCGATCAGGAAATCGAGTTCAAAGTACCCGCGATAGCCCTCCTTGCGCAGTTGCTCACCGAATTTGAATGTCAATTCGCGTGCCTTCTGACGCACCTTTGGCGGGAATGCTGTCGACAGGATTTCATTTCCGCACCAGCCGCCGCGATAGGGCGTAAGGTCTTTGAAGCCAACGAGTTCGGTCATCAGCGGGCCAACGATAGTCCCCTCTTTGGTGGCACATGCCTCGATTGCCGAACCACGGCAATCGATCCGCTTCATGATCTTAATTTCCCCCTCGCCGACGATCTCATGCTCGTGACGCCGGAAATCGGCTTCGGATTTGATAAAGAAGGTCGTGTGGCCACTGTCACCGAAAGCGGATTGCAGGACCAGATCATGTCCGATGCCTGCTTTTTCACACGTTTTCCGCAAGTCTTCGTAGGAATTTACCTCAGCCAACACATTCGGCACAGAAGGCACGCCAGCCTTGTTGCCAATGCGGACGGTTTCAATCTTGTTGTCCATGCTGGTGCGCAGCTTGGCCTTTGGGAACCAGACGTCGGCACCCAGTTCCTTGGACAGCCGCTCGGTTTCCTCGTCAAACATCAGGAACACAAACTTGGGCTTGCCGCCGCGGCGCTTGATAAAGTCGATGACCTCTTTGTGCTGCAGCAGATAGTTGTTGATGTCTTCGATGGATTGAAACTCTGCATGCGGTTGTTCGGATGGGCAGAACACGTTCGGGTGCTTGCCGCCATAACAGTCGATGTAGCAGATGTACTTGAAATTCTTCACCCATTCATCAAGGCCAAGCAGGTTAAAGTTGGTCGCCGAAATGAAATAGATCGGGTCCTCGTTGCGGTGAAAAAAGCGACGGATCTCCGAAATGTTCTTTAGCACTGTTGGCATTTGTATTTTTCCTTTTCTTATTCGGCGGCAGTTTTAAGATTTTTGGCTTTGGGCAAGGCGGCCAGGGCCTCTGGTGTGAAGACGCGCAAACCGAGATCGGCGCGGTAGCCGTGGATTTCGTTCACATCGAGGGCAAGCATGAAGGCCAGTATTTCCTGGCTGATCACTTGCCCCGGGACAAGGATTGGGAAGCCGGGTGGGTAAGGGATGATAAAACCTGCTGAGACAACCTCTTCGCCCGCATCAAGCGCATCTTTGAGTGAGCCGGTCAGTTCAAGGTAGTCACAATTGGATTCCTGATAGCTGAGATAGTAGGCCGTCCGGATATCACCTTCTGGCGTTACATCATCAGGACGGAATGCATCATGGAACCTGCTGAAATCTGGCAGCGGTGGATAGTTTTCAGTCAGGTTCTTGACGCGTTTATCAAAAGACAAACGTTCCATCCGCGAGGCATCATCGAGCAATTCGTCCAGCTCGTTCGCGATCTCGACCAGCACTTCGATCAGATAGGCAACCGATGAGCGGGTGGTCCCGATATTGGTCATGAACAGGACGGTGTTGCGCGAGGTCTTGTTGATCTGGATGCCATATTTATCCATCAGGACGTCGTTCTTGAAGGTGTCACCATCCCAGCCGGTACCACCAACGGCCAGCGTGACGCGGGTAGCATCAAGCACGAAATCATCCTGCTCCCAGCAATCCCACATGTCGGTCCAGCCTTGATCGTTGTCGAAATAGCTGGTCACGCCGCTTTGCCGGTGATGCTCGGGGATCATGTCGCCGGCTGTCAGCACCTTGAAGTACTTTTGCAGCAACGGATGGCTGCTGATCGCCTTGCGCATCGACATCGCGGCCTCGATCTGGCGTTGCACAAATTCGAACCCTTCAAGCTCGACCTGGCGGCGACCCACATCAAGCGAGGCAATGATCTGGTAATTGGGCGACGTCGATGTGTGTGTCATATAGGCTTCGTGGAACGACTGTTCGACCTCGCCTTTGAAATCCTGATCGTTCACATGAATCATCGACCCCTGCCGCAGTGATGTCAGGGTTTTGTGCGTCGACTGCGTTGCATAAACCCTGATCCGTGACGTTGGCGGGGCGATCAAACGCGTTTCAAGCCATGTCTCATCGGGGGCATCAGCCAGCTCTTTTTGCTGCGCTTCATAGGCTGCACGGTGCGCATCCGTCCGTAGCCGCTTGCGTAGATCATTGGCCGTGCGCATGCCGGTGCGCTGGCGGTAGGTGGGGCTGAAACGGGCAAAAGCGAACCATGCTTCGTCCCATAGGAAAACAAGGTCGGGCTTGATTGCCAAACACTCTTCCATGACCCGTTCAACATTGTAGACCAATCCGTCAAATGTGCAGTTGGTCAGCAGCAGCATGCGCACGCGGTCAAGTTTGCCGGCGGCCTTGAGCGCTAGCAGTTGATGTTTGATTTCTTTGAGCGGCACCGCGCCATACATCGAGTATTCGTTAAGGGGATAGCTATCGAGATAGACGACCTCGGCGCCTGCAAGCACCATCCCATAGTGATGTGATTTGTGGCAGTCACGATCGACGAGAACGATGTCACCCGGCCGGACAACAGCCTGCACGACGATCTTGTTACAAGTTGATGTGCCGTTGGTGGCAAAGAATGTCTGTTTGGACCCGAATGCGCGGCTGGCCAGTTCCTGCGCTTCCTTGATAGGACCGTGTGGTTCCAACAGACTGTCGAGCCCGCCAGACGTCGCAGATGTTTCGGCAAGAAAGATGTTGGGCCCATAGAACGCGCCCATATCTTGAATCCAATGCGAGCGGGTGATCGACTTGCCCCGGCTGATCGGCATGGCATGGAAAACGCCAGTTGGCTGCTTGGAGTAATTGACCAGAGCGGTGAAAAACGGAGTTTTGTTGCGGGCCGCCACACCGCGCAGAATATTCAGGTGCAGCTCCATGAAGTCTTCTTGATTGTAGAAAACCCGACGGCAGATGCCTAGATCAAGGCCAGCGATATCCTCAACCGATCTCTCTGTGACCAGATACGCATCCAGTTCTGGTCGGACCCGTGCGATCAAGCGGCACAGCTCAGGTCCGTAGTCTTCGGGTAGCATCGCGTCGATTTCGTCTGAATCGCTGGCGTTTGTCAGGTATTTGGCCAGTATTTCGTTCGCGTTCTTGGACTTCAGAACCAGACCAGGCCGGACCACAATCGCCTGAATGTTGTGGTTGAACAGAACTGCGATCAGTGCGTCCTCCAGGCTTGGCACGACAACCGCCTCGTAGTTGAACGGGTCCTCGGGCCTGCGCATGCGCGAGACGTTACTTTTCAGCCAGCGTTCTTGATGGTCGTTCACATTGTCGACGATCAGGACCTCAAAGTAGGGGCGGGTCATCGCGCGCGCCTCTGGCGAGAGCATTGCCTCGTCGTTGTGTTCCTCATCGTCGGTGCTATCGCGATCCAAGGGGATGTTACGGCGGCGATAAGCGCCGGTTGTCAGCGCACGGGTAACGCGGTTAACGGTGAAAGACAAATCGTCGTAGTTGTTGTGTTCGAACTGACGTCGCATGTGGTCAAAGGCCGCCATGCCGGGGAAGGCCCAATAAGGCTCGATCAGGGCCAGCGACTCGAACAGGTTTGTGATCTGCCCCTTGAGGCTGGATATCTTTTTCGCGCTGCTTTCGCGGCAGATGGATGTTGTCGCCTCACGCAGCGCGCTCCATCTGTCGGAACGCAATTGTGTCGCAGAATAATAGTCGCTGACGGAATCCATCGGTCGTTCTCCATATTGTGGCGTTCGAACGATGACTGATCCAGCGATGCGGCGCAGTCAGTGCTCTTAGCCGCTAGATGTCTTGCCCATAACGGGGGGCATTCCTAACGCACGGGTGCGTTCGGTGGCCTCGGCTTCGGCGTTGACGGGCAAATCGACATGCAGTCCAGCCCGGGAACCCTGTTGGGGTATCTCAAGCGGGCCAAGCGATTTGAGGTAAGCATCGGTCCCGCTTTCTCGGTCATAGACTGAAAAGTCGCTGGACCTGTCGCGGAAGCTTTTGAGGACCTGGCCAAGCCCCTTCAGGCCGGTTTCGCGTTGACGACGGACCATCGACAGGTCCACCTCAATCGGGAACATATCCTCTTGGCCTGCGGATTGGTGCAAGACAAGTGAAGTCGGATCAACCACCAGCGATTTACCGACACCACCGGCACCCAGACCGTTCACATCAATCACATAGCACTGGAACTGCGCCGCTGTTGCGCGCGCGATTGCCAGCTCTGCGTCACGATCTGTGGTTCCTGTCAGAACGGGATGCAGCAGCACCTCAACGCCCTGAGACGTGAGCTGGCGGGTGGTTTCGGGGAACCACATGTCATAGCAGATCGACAGGCCGAAACGACCGACGTCGGGCACGTCAAAGACGCAGAAATCTGTGCCCGCAGAAATGCCCGCCTCGTAAGGCAGGAACGGGAACATCTTGGCGTAACGGCGAACAACATTGCCATCAGGATCAATCACGAGCGACGTGTTATAGACGCGACCATCTTCCGGGTGGGTCAGGAACATAGAGCCGGGGATCAGCCATACTTTGTGTTTGCGTGCCGCTTCGCAAAACCTATTGATCACTTCGTTTTCAGGGGGGAGTTTGAATTTCTCAAGCGGGCCAAATGGCGCCAACTCGCTGAACAGAACCATCTGTGTCCAAGGGAACCGCATCATCAGCACATCAAGGCGCTGCATCATGCCGTCGACATTCGGTTGAAGCGCGTTGACGTACATCTGTACGCCTGCAACTGCGAAAGGGGTCATGTATCAAGTTCTCCGTAAACACGGAGGCGCGCCATAAGGGCCGTCAATATCTCCGCTTCCGGCAACCTTTACGCCCTTACCACGAGAACGGAAACAGGTGATCTGCGCACCACGCGGTCCGCGTTTGATCCGACCAGAAACTCGCGCACGCGATCAGGTTTATGCGATGCCATGATCACCAGATCACATTTGATGCTTTCAATCGTCTTGAGCACCTGTTTGTGGATTTTGCCAAATGCGAGATGCTGTTTTACGGCGACGTCTTCGGGCACTTCCTTTCGAACCAAATCATCAAGCGCTTTACTTGCCGCTTCAACAGCCTGCTTTTCAAAATCGTCGGGAAAGAAACCCTCGACCAATGGCGTCCCCATATCGGGAACAACAGACATAATATGCAATTTGGACTTTGAGGCGCGCGCCAGTTCAACCGCTTGCGGCAGCGCCTTTTTCCAAGATGCGGGATGGTTAAGGTCAACAGTCAGAAGTATGCAGTTGAACATGTTTTTGCCCTTTCTATGCCTCGGCCGTATTGCGCGACGCGCGGCTGCTGCGACCACGTTGCAGGAAGACCACCAAAGCCAGCAACAGAAGGGCAGGCAGGAACATCAGGTACTTTGACGGCTGCCCAACCGGGCGCAAAACGCGCAGTACTTCTTGGTCCCAATCCAGGCCCGCCGTTTCACCAGCGCTGCCAAAGCTGACATCATCAATAATTAACGTGTCCCCATCCTCACGGAACATCAGCCCAGCGTTTTCAAGACGTTCTTCGCCTGTCGCGCCGTCTGGGATCGTCAAAACCGCAACAAACTCAATCGGATCACCAAGATCATTTAATCCGGCCACGCGCAGGCGCATATCCTCGCCCACGGGTGTGGCCAGTGCTGCCGCCGCAATCTCTGTTGGGTTTTCTTCGCTGTAGGGTGGATAGACCATGTCCATCCAGAACCCGGGGCGGAACAGCGTAAAGGCGATGAGAAGCAAGGCGAGTGTTTCGTAAATGCGGTTCTTGGCAAGGAACCACCCTTGGGTCGCCGCCGCGAATAAGAGCATCGCTATGGTCGCGACAATGAACACGAAGATACCTTGCAACCAAGTGACATCAATCAACAGCAGCTCTGTGTTGAAGATAAAGAGGAAAGGCAGAGCCGCGGTACGCAAGCTATAAAAGAACGCCACGACGCCGGTCTTGATCGGATCACCACCTGATACGGCAGCAGCTGCGAAGCTGGCCAATCCGACAGGGGGCGTCACATCTGCCATGATGCCGAAGTAGAACACGAACAGATGCACCGCGATCAGTGGCACGATCAGGCCGTTTTGCTGGCCCAATGTCACGATCACCGGGGCGAGCAGCGCCGACACAACAATATAGTTCGCGGTTGTCGGCAGGCCCATCCCAAGGATCAGCGACAAGATCGCCGTCAGGAACAAAATGGCAAGGATATTACCGCCCGACAGCACCTCAACCACATCTGCCAAGGCAGAGCCGACGCCCGTTTGGCTGACAGCACCCACGATGATACCCGCGGTCGCGGTGGCGATACCGATCCCAATCATGTTCCGCGCGCCGGTTTCCAGACCGTCGATCAGGTCCTTGCCGCCTTGTATGATGGCCGCACCCAATGCGCTGTCACCGCGCATCATGGCTGTCAGCGGGCGTTGCGTGACCAGAATGAACACCATGTAAGCGGTGGCCCAGAAAGCCGACAGACCAGGTGACAAGCGGTCAACCATCAGCGCCCAAACCAGCACAACAACCGGCAAGATGAAATGCAGGCCAGACCGGATGGTGGGACCGGGCAGGGGCAGTGCGGTGACCGGTGCGTTTGGATCGTCAAGCTCTAGCGGCGCTTCTTTTGAAGAGATGTAGAGCAATCCGACATAGACCAACGAAAGGAACGCAAAGATGATGTAGCCTGCCGAATTCGGGAACGCGGGGCGGATCCAGCCCATGCCGTAGTAGACGATAAAGGAAATCGCGCAGATAGCGGCGATCGTGAACGCGATGCCGATCAGCCGTTGCACGATGGGCTTGGGGGTGTAGGCGCGAGGCAAACCCTCCATCCCGGCTTTCAGCGCTTCAAGATGCACAATATAGACCAGCGCGATGTAGGAAATGACGGCAGGCAAGAAGGCGTGCTTGACAACATCAAAGTAAGGGATGCCCACATATTCAACCATCAGGAAGGCCGCAGCGCCCATCACGGGTGGCATGATCTGGCCGTTTACGGATGACGCAACTTCAACGGCGCCTGCCTTTTCAGACGAAAAGCCGACTTTCTTCATTAGCGGGATGGTGAACGTACCAGTCGTCACCACGTTTGCGATGGAAGAACCAGAGATCAGACCAGTCATTGCAGAGGACACAACCGCCGCCTTTGCAGGGCCGCCCTTCATGTGGCCCATCAAGCTGAATGCCACCTGGATAAAGTAGTTACCTGCGCCCGCCCGGTCCAGAAGTGAGCCGAACAGCACGAACAGGAACACAAAGGATGTGGACACGCCCAAGGCAATGCCAAAGACGCCTTCGGTCGTGATCCATTGGTGGTTCACAATCTCTGACAGGCTGTTGCCTTTGTGCGCGATGATGCTGGGCATATTTGGGCCAAGCACTGTGTAGACAAGGAAGACCGAGGCCACGATCATCAATGCAGGTCCAAGCGCGCGGCGCGTCGCTTCGAGCAGCAACATCAGGCCGATGACGGCGACGACAAAGTCTTGCATAATCGGCGCACCGACCCGTCCCGCGATATCACGGTAGTAGACGAAGAGATAAAGTGCAGCGAGCGCCCCGACAACGGCCAGCGCCCATTCCCAAACCGGCACGCGGTCTTTGGGAGAGCCAAGAACAACTGCGGCAACAACCGCAATTGCCACCAATGGGATCCACCAGATGACGGTGCCATCTTTGGCGCCCGTCATGAACAGGAAGGCCAGCACCACCGGGACTGTGACGCCAAGCCCGATCTGGAACTTTGTACGCGTCGCCGGAAACGCCGCAAATGCAAGGAATATGGCGAATGCCAGATGGATTGACCGGCTCTCGGTATCATTAAAGACACCCCAGCCGACGATAAATGGAATAGGGGACGCGATCCAAAGCTGAAATAACGACCACGCAAGGGCCACGCAGGTCAGGAAAATACCGACTGTACCAGCCGCGCCCCGCCCACCGGTGTCAGAGGATGCAACAAGCGCGTCGAGTTCTTCCTGGCTGAGACCACCCCGGCCAGCGGCCGCGTTCTCTACTGCAGCGGCTTGCTGTTGATTTGGATTGTCTGACATTTCGCCCCCTGCGGCCCATTTCGGGCACATCATCTTGTCTTCTTTGTCTGATGCGGCGGATCAATCCCGCCGCATCAGTGATCAAGCGATACGTGGGCAGATTACATCCAGCCACGCTCTTTGTAGTAACGCTCTGCGCCGGGGTGCAGCGGAGCGGACAGACCATCTTTGATCATTTCTTCTTCGGTCAGGTTCTCAAACGCAGGGTGCAAACGCTTGAACCGGTCAAAGTCGTCGAAGACAGCCTTTACGACCTGATAGACGACTTCATCATCAACACTGGCAGATGTGACGAATGTCGCTTTGACACCAAAAGTGGAGGTCGCATCGGGCGACCCCTCATACATGCCGCCAGGAATTGATGCGGCTGCATAGTAAGGGTTGTCCGCGATCAACTGGTCGATCTCAGGGCCCGTCACGGGGATCAAAACAGCATCGACAGTCGATACTGCCTCTTGGATGGATCCGTTGGGATGACCAACAGTATAGATGATCGCATCCACCTTGTTGTCGCCAAGTGCGGCGGCTTGCTCGGCCGGCTTCAGCTCTGACGCCAATGCAAAATCATCCATGGTCCAGCCCAGGGCATCCATGACAACCTGCATGGTCGCATATTGGCCCGAACCGGGGTTGCCGATGTTGACGCGCTTGCCCTGAAGGTCAGCGAAGGTCGTGATCCCGGCATCTGCGCGGGCAATCACCGTGAACGGCTCACCATGGACAGAGAATACAGCACGTGCGTCCGAGAACTGGTTGCCTTCGAATTCCGAGGTGCCGTTATATGCGTGGAACTGCCAGTCGGATTGGGCCACGCCCATATCCATGTCACCCGCCATAATGGCGTTGATGTTTGCGATCGAACCGCCCGTGGAGGGGGCAGTGCATTTCAGGTTATGGTCAGCTGTGCCGCGATTGACCAATCGGCAAATGGATTGACCGACAACAAAGTAGACGCCCGTCTGCCCGCCGGTTCCGATGGTGATGAATTGTTCTTGCGCTGTCGTCGCGGTACCGGCCAACATGGCCCCCGCGAACGCAAGGTGCTTAAAAAATTTCATGGTTTTCTCCCAGTTACTTCAGTCGTGTCGTGCCTTCCTTGGTGGAAGGTTTTCTTATCCGTAGGGTCGGACAAACAGACGCAGCGCTGTGCCCTTCACGGTCTTTTTTCACGGCTTGGCGTTTCGCATTTCAAGCCACGCAAAAGACGTTCGTACTGGCGAAGACTGACAAAGGGATATGATTCATGCAACATAATTCATCATCAGGCGACAGAATTTGTTTAATATATTGAACATCTGACGCCGATGTCTGCAAGAACTGAGCCTAGCCTAGGGACGTCTGATTGCTCTCAGAGTTCCAAACGAAGAAAGGCGGGCAATTTGCCCGCCTTTCCAAAAACGTCTGATTTTCTATTAATGTTGATCAGAGATCGCAGCAGCAAGTGCCTCTTCGAAGATGGCCAAACCTTCTTCGATGATGGCGTCCGATGCCGTCAGCGGAACCATGATCCGCAAGGCATTTCCATGCATGCCACAAGCCAGCAGGATCAGACCGCGCTTCAATGCATGTGCGACAACAGCCTTGGTCAGATGAGCATCTGGCGTGGCTGTTTCAAAGTCCGTGACAAACTCAACGGCGAGCATTGCGCCAAGGCCGCGAATGTCCCACATCCGGTAGGGTGCGACCCGTGCTCCGATCTCGGCAAAGCGCGCGCGGAAGGTTTCGCCCAGTGCAGTCGAGCGTGCCAACAGGCCTTCTTCCTCAATCGCTTCGATCGCGGCCAAGGCAGCTGCACATGCAACTGGGTTGCCGCCATATGTGCCACCCAATCCGCCCGGGATGACGGCATCCATCACTTCGGCCCGGCCGATGACGCCCGCAATCGGGTATCCGCCCGCCATTGATTTCGCAACGGTGATCAGATCAGGCACAACGCCGGAATGCTCAATCGCGAACCATGTACCAGTGCGGCCGAAACCAGCCTGAATTTCATCGGCAATCAGCATGATGCCGTGGGTGTCACAGATGTCGCGCAAAGCCTGCATCATCTCAAACGGCACAGGCGTATAGCCACCTTCGCCCAACACGGGCTCAATGATGATCGCGGCGATACGCTCTGGCTGCGCATCGGTCAGGAACAGATTTTGCAGCCCGGTCAGCGCGTCCTGAACGGTGATCCCGTCACGCACGCTTGGGAAGGGTGCGCGGAAAATATCTGACGGGAAGGGGCCTACGTCCTTCTTATAGGGGCTGATCTTGCCGGTCATACCAAGGGTCAAAAGGGTACGGCCATGATATCCGCCCGTGAATGCAATCACACCAGGACGACCTGTTGCCGCGCGTGCGATCTTGACCGCATTCTCGACGGCTTCCGCACCTGTCGTGACAAGCAACGACTTTTTCGCATGGTCACCTGGGGCCAGCGCGTTCAGCTTTTCTGCCAAGGCGATGTAGGGCTCATAGGGAACGACCTGAAAACTGGTATGGGTGTAATGATCTTCTTGCGCCTTGGCCGCCGCGATCACTTTCGGATGACGATGTCCTGTGTTGAGAACAGCAATGCCACCCGCGAAATCGACGAAACGGTTGCCCTCAACATCCCAGAGTTCTGCATTTTCTGCGTGTTGCGCGAAAATCGGCGCTGCAGAGGCGACACCCCGTGCAACAGCGGCCTCGCGGCGGGCAATCAATGCGGCATTTGAGTTTGTGTGTTCAACCATGTCAGGAACAATCGAAATACTCGGTTTTGACTTGGCGGCAGGCTTCCGGGACTTCTTTTTGACAGTGTTCGTCATATCAGGGGCTTCCTAGTAAGAGAAAACACGATTCCCAACGGGAGTGTTTAAAATTCTCATAATACGTTTAATTTAGCTGTCAATACGGATTCTTTGCCCCATCTGGTGCGAGGCCAGAGCCCTACAGAAAACCATCATTTGAATGGCAATTAGTGTTTCGAGGCACATCCTCTTGTACTACGTTGATCTTGTGACAAAAATTGAGCTACCCCAAAGGAAACACGCGTGGACATTGGTAAAAGACTGCAGACCATCCGGAAACAACACGGATTATCCCAGCGCGAACTTGCCGCACGTGCAGGCCTGACCAACGGAACCGTCTCACTGATAGAGCAAAACAAGACGAGCCCGTCGGTTGCGTCACTGAAAAGTCTACTTGATGCGATCCCTTTGAGCATCGCAGAGTTCTTTGCGACGCTTGAAGAGAGTGACGAGCCAAAGTTTTTCTACGGTGCAGACGAGTTCATCGAGGTCGCTCCCCAATCGGGTCTTGCGTCCGTTTCGTTGCGCCAGCTCGGTGATGCGAGCACCCACAGCCTTCAGCTATTGGACGAGAGGTATCCGCCAAATGCCGATACCGGCCCTGAATTGATGTCCCACGCGGGTGAAGAAGCCGGGATCGTTGTCAGTGGTCAGATTGAGATCACGGTGGGAGATCAGACCCGCATCTTGTCAGTCGGAGAGGGCTATCTTTTCGATAGCCGTCAACCGCACCGCTTTCGCAATGTCGGAACTGAGGTTTGCCATATTATCAGTGCCTGTACGCCGCCAACATTCTAGAAAGGGCATCTTGGATATCTGGCCATTGAAATACAATCGACCTGTCGGGTTTGATGCCAGCGTTGGTTTAGCGGGCCTTCAGTAAGCGCGAAGCAGCATCGGTAGAGGTGAAATGTTGGATACCTCGATCGAGGCTGTCACCGATGGAAGAGTGAAGCGAAACTGCTTTTGCATCAAAAAGTGAGGAGCAGGTGCGCGCGTGAGAGGCAAAGAGAAGATGTGAATTATCCGAGGTTTCTTGAATGTCGATTTCCCTCTGGGCCAAGCGATCACGCAGCGGGTAGGCTTACAAACCCGCCCAATCACCGCCTTTCGCCTGTCTTATCTCTCGGGGGACTAGACTGCCCCAATTCCTGTGCAGTATTGGTGCAGCATGGTCTCGAGAACCGGATCGCGGATCATAGGAGAATTTAGAATGCCCAACACTGCCGCCGCTACGGCAGCGCGATTGTCTATTGCCCCTATGATGGATTGGACTGACCGTCATTGCCGTTATCTGCATCGGCTGATGTCGCAGCATACCCTGCTGTATACCGAAATGGTGACGGCTCCGGCGATCATTCATGGTGACCGGGATCGTCTGCTGGGCTTTGATGTGGCCGAGCATCCAGTTGCGTTGCAATTGGGTGGTTCGGACCCTGCGCAGTTGGCCGCAGCATCACGCATTGCCGCCGCCGTGGGATATGATGAGATCAACCTCAATTGCGGATGCCCCTCGGACCGGGTGCAATCGGGCAGTTTTGGCGCGATACTGATGGAAAGCCCCGGTCTTGTCGCCGATTGTGTATCTGCGATGCGCGATGCGGTCGATCTTCCGGTGACTGTCAAATGCCGGATTGGTGTGGACGATCAGGAACCGGCAGAGATTTTGCCTGACTTTATCGCCCGGGTATCTGCCGCGGGTGTTGATCATTTCGCCATTCATGCGCGCAAAGCATGGTTGCAAGGCCTGAGCCCCAAGGAAAACCGGGATATTCCGCCGCTCGATTACGATCTGGTTCTGCAGATGAAGGGGCTGTTTCCGCATCTGAGTATCGCCATCAATGGCGGGATCGCGACATTGGACGAGGCGGAGGCGTTTCTCGCGCAGGGGCTGGATAGCGTGATGATCGGTCGGGCAGCCTACCATACCCCCAGCGAAATTCTTTTGGCGGCAGACCTGCGCATTTTTGGTGGCGGCCTGAGCCGCACTGCCGAAGAAGTTGTGCATCTCATGCTGCCGTATATTGAGGCGCATCTGGCCGCAGGAGGCCGGTTGGGGCAGGTCACGCGGCATATGTTGGGGCTGTTTCAGGGGCGGCCCGGCGCGCGCGGCTGGCGGCGTCATTTGTCGGAAAACGCGCATGCTGACGGGGCAGGGCCAGAGGTGGTTCTGGATGCCTTGGATCACGTCATACAGCGCGCCGCCTGAAGGAGCCGCTGGTGGACAACATCCCTGTATTGGTCGCCATGGCCGCGATGCTTCTGGTGCTTGGCGCGGCGTCCGGCATCCTGGCCGGTTTGCTGGGGGTCGGTGGCGGGATCATCTTGGTGCCCGCTTTCCTGTTTGTGTTCGGCACATTGGGATATGATAGCCCGCAGGTGATGCAACTATGTCTCGCCACGTCTTTGGCGACCATTATTGTGACATCTGCGCGGTCCGTTCTGGCGCATGATAAGCGCGGCGCGGTCGAGTGGGCGATCCTGAAGACATGGGCACCGGGTCTGATTATTGGTGCACTGGCGGGCGTGCTTGTGGCCGCCGCGCTGCGATCTGAAATGTTGCAGGCGATCTTTGCCATCCTGGCATTTCTTGTGGGGATCTACATGACTTTTGGCCGCATGCATTGGCGGTTGGGCAGGCGCATGCCCGGTGGCCTGGTGCGTGCCGTGCTGTCCCCGGTGGCGGGATTTCTGTCGGTCTTGCTGGGGATCGGTGGTGGTTCATTCGGGGTGCCAGTCATGACACTGCACAATGTGCCAATTCATAAAGCCGTGGGAACAGCGGCCGGGTTCGGCCTGATCATCGCCGTGCCATCCGTGATTGCATTCTTGTTTGTTGATGTTGCTGTTGCACCGCCTTTGACCTTCGGTGCCGTCAATGTGGTGGCTTTTGCCTTGGTGGTGGGCATGACCCTGATCACGGCACCCTGGGGCGCGGCGCTGGCGCATCGGCTGGATCCGGCCCCGCTCAAACGGGTGTTTGGCATATTCCTTGTGTTGATGGCGCTGAACATGCTGCGCAAGGTCATGGGATGGTAGTCACGGCGCAAGAGCCCTGAGACGTTCCATCACTCCGCCTGCAAATCCATTTTCGCTGCCTGCCGCCGCATCGAAATTCGTGCCAAACCGGGCAACGTGATCTTGCGGCACTGCCATCTTCGGCACGGGCGTGCACCTTAGGGCGAAGCGCTGGAAAAAACGCCCGCGCATGATCGCCTATTTCAGACCTTTGATTGCGGTTGCGGACTGGCCTTGACGTTGTGCGTTATAGGCGCCCAGTGATTTGCCGGGCTCATCCACAAAAAGGCTGGGCAGGATGCGAATGGCGCTGATTTGGTCAACCCGCAGCTCATCAAATGCTTTGCGCTTTTCGCACCAGACGACACAGGTCCAAAGCCGCCCCCAATAGTCAAGCTGCAGCGGGCGCACGATACGCTCTTCCCCGTTCAGCGTCAGTTCCAGCTTCTGGCGGGTGCGGATGGCCTGTCGCATGCTGGGCAAATGCTGAAACCCGCGTGCGGCATCTGCGAAAGGATAGACTGCAAACCCGTAACCTGTCGGCGCACGGCTGCGATCCTCGGGCATCACGGCGTCCAACTTGGCCGACAGTGCGCGCGCGGCAGTGGACAGCTCCACATCATCGCTATCGCCCACAGCACTTAGTCCCAGATGCAATGCTTCAACCTCGGTCATGGTCAGGTTCAACGGGGGCAGGGTGATGGCGGCTGTTACGCGGTATCCGATGCCACGCTCGCCTTCGATGGGCACGCCGGAGGCGGCCAGTGTTTCCATGTCACGGTAAATCGTACGCAGCGACACATCCGTCGCCGCTGCAAGATCACCGGCACGATGCAGCGTCCCATCGCGCAGGATCTGAACAAGTTGCATCAGTCGGTCGGCACGGCGCATCAGGATTTCCTTTCGATTCGCGCGAGTTTTGCCATTTTTCTGACAACTGACAAGTTTCTGTCGCAAATTACGAAAAACCTTTGTGAAAAAGGCGCTTGCGGTGTCGAAATAACACGTTTCCGGCTTCCATTGCGCGCCAACCCGGCCTATCTGTCACGATGAAGAACGGTGCTTATCGGGTGGCAACCGCCCGGCAGAGGAGAATATCATGCTCAACAATATTGGCCTTCCCGGCCTTTTACTGATCGCAGTTGTCGTATTGGTCCTGTTTGGGCGCGGCAAGATTTCCAGCCTGATGGGCGAGGTGGGCAAAGGCATCACCGCGTTCAAGAAAGGCGTGGATGACGGCAAGAAAGAGCTGGAAGACGGCATGGCCGAGGCGCGCGATGTGACGCCTGAAGAAGACAAAGACAAAGTCTGATAGGTTAGGACCGCCGCGATGTTTGGCCTTGGCTGGAGCGAAATGCTTGTCGTCGGGATTGTGGCCCTGATTGTGATCGGGCCCAAGGATTTGCCGGGCCTGTTTCGCACATTGGGTCAATTCACTGGCAAGGCGCGGATGATGGCGCGCGAATTTTCTCGCGCGATGGAACAGGCAGCGGACGAATCCGGCGTCAAAGAGGTCTCGAAAACGCTGAAAGCTGCCGCCAATCCCAAACAGTTCGGCACAGACAAGATCAAAGAGGCGACAGGCATGACCAAAGGCCCCGCCACGCAAGCCCTGTCGGCTGAACGTCAGGCCGCCAAAGAAAAGATGAGCGACGCGATGGCCAAGGCGGCCGTCGAACGCAAAGCACGCGAGGCTGAAGACGCCGCCATTGCCGCCGAAGCCGCACAAGCGCCCAAAGCACCAAAGGCCGATACATGAGCGCCGCAGACGAGATCGAAGACAGCTCCGCCCCCTTGATGGAGCATCTGATCGAGCTGCGACAGCGGCTGATCTATTCTGTCTCTGCGTTCCTTGTGGCGATGATCATCTGCTTTTCGTTCGGTGGCATATTGCTGGATTTTCTGCTGGCGCCGATCGAAAAAACCATGCGGGATCTTGGCAACCCGAACCCTGTCATGCAGTATACCGCGCCGCAGGAATACTTTTTCACGCTGATCCGTATTTCGGTTGTAGGCGGTCTGACGCTGGCCTTTCCGATCATTGCCTATCAGTTGTGGCGCTTTGTGGCGCCTGGCCTTTATCGCAATGAAAAGAATGCATTTTTGCCATTCATCATCGCCTCACCGTTTCTGTTTCTGCTTGGTGCGTCATTTGCCCACTACATCGTGGTGCCACTGGCAATGGCATTCTTTCTGGGCTTTGCAGACCTGCCATCCTATGTTTCGGCGCTGATGGCCGGTGTTGTGCCGCCGGATGGTGGTGCCGCACTCCTTCCCGGGGCCGCTGGCGGCGTCGCGCTGCCCGATACAGGCGTTGATATCGTCTTTAACGGCAAGGTGAACGAAACGCTTGATATCACGCTCAAGATGATTGTGGCCTTTGGTGTGTGTTTTCAACTGCCCGTGTTGCTGACCCTGTTGGGGACCGCCGGTCTGGCCAGTTCGCGGGGCCTGCGCGGCACGCGCAAATATGCAGTAGTGGGCATTTTGATCGTTGCCGCATTGGTCACGCCACCCGATGTGACAACGCAGCTTATCCTTTTCGTGGTCGTTTATGGGCTTTATGAAATCTCGATCCATCTGGTCGCCGCGGTTGAGCGCAAGAAAGACCGGGTCGCCCGCGCCGAAGGCATCATTGGCGAGGATGAGAGCCTGTTTGACATCGATGACGATGACGAGATTGATGCAGATCTGGCCGATGGCGACACCACAGATCCGGACGCCAAAAAGTGAAGAACAAGACGGCCGTCCGTATTGCTGAAGCGTTAGAGCGGATCAGCCCCGCGCCGGTCGCCGCACCGGATTTCGCCGCGGCATCCGCTTTTGTCTGGCATCCTGATCCCGACCGTCTGGTGCCTGTGCCCAAGGTCAATCGTGTCTCGGTCGATCTGTTGATTGGGGTCGACCGGTCCCGCGATACGCTGATGGCGAACACGACACAGTTTGCGGCAGGCTTGCCGGCCAACAACGCGCTGCTCTGGGGCGCGCGCGGTATGGGGAAATCCAGCCTTGTCAAGGCGATCCACGGCGCGTTGCAGGACGAATACCCCATGCTCAAGATCGTAGAGGTCCAGCGCGAGGATTTGCCAAGTATCGGGCGCTGTCTGAACCTTTTACGCGGAACATCCGAAAGGTTCATTCTTTTCTGCGATGATCTGTCGTTCGGTCATGACGACGCGCATTACAAATCGCTCAAGGCCGTGCTGGATGGCGGGATCGAAGGGCGGCCTGACAATGTTGTGCTTTATGCCACGTCCAACCGGCGGCATCTGATGCCGCGCGATATGATTGAAAATGAACGCTCCACCGCGATCTCTCCATCCGAAGCGGTCGAGGAAAAGGTATCGCTTTCTGATCGGTTCGGACTGTGGCTCGGCTTTCATCCGTGTGATCAGGATGAATACCTCGCCATGATCCGAGGCTACTGTAATGCGTATGGTGTGGCCATTGATGATGCGACACTGCGCGCCGAGGCCATCGAATGGCAGGCCACGCGCGGCAGCAGGTCAGGCCGGGTGGCCTGGCAGTATTTCACGGATCTTGCCGGGCGCAAGGGCGTGCAGATCACGTAGGACGGGTTGCACCCATCCTACGATCTGATTGATCAGGGCAGGAAATCTGTCGGATCGACGCTCTGCAGGCCCCGACGTACTTCGAAATGCAGGAACGGTGTATCTGCTGCCCGCACTTCGCCGATTTTCTGACCACGGCTGACAGTGTCGTTCTTTGATACGGTCAGATCGTCCATCTGCGTGTATACAGTCAGCAGACCATCATTATGCTTGATGACCACGATTGACCCGCCGCTTGTATCCGTTGTGACTGCCGCGACGGTGCCGCCATCGGCGGCCTGCACGGCCGTACCAGCGGGTACGCCAAAATCGACGCCTTCATTGCTGCCGGGTGCGTAACCGCGAATGATACTGCCCTGAACCGGTGCCGAGAAGCGGGCCGTGCTTGCCGACGCAGGCGTGCCCAGATCGGGGGCAGGGGGTGGCGTCGGTGCAGCCTCTGGCGCCACAGCAACCGGAAGCGGCGCGGACGCGCTGGGTGGCAAGGGCGTCTGTGTACCTTGACCCGGTGCGGTGACAGGTGCGCTGGCCGGTGTTGCCACCGGGGATGCACCGTCCTGGGGGATCAGCAGGAACTGTCCTTCGCGGATCGTGAACTGGCTATCAAGGCCGTTCCATTCGGCAATCCGTGGCACAGAGACGTTGTAAAGTCGTGAGATCGAAAATGCAGTCTCACCACGCGCGACCTGATGCCGGATCGGTTCGGCCCCTGTTAACACTGGCGCGGCTGGTGCTGCTGCAGGCGTCGCTGCCGGGGGCAGTGGCGCGGCTGTTACGGTTCCTGACGCATCAGCGCGGTCCAGCGCGCTTGTCGCCACGGCTGACACGTCAAGCGGCTGAATGGGGCCGTTAGTAAGCGCACCTGTCGCTAACGAAGGTTCCGCAACGCGGGTCGGCAGGGCGATAATCTCGTCCCGGCGCAGGATCACATCCGGTTCGATCCCGTTATATTCTGCCAGTTCATTTGCATCGAGCCCGAGCCGGATCGCGATGCCCCGGATCGTGTCATCCCGTCGGGCAACAACAACCTGATAGTTGGGATAAGAGATTACGCCGCGATCATCCGGCCGTGGTCGATTGGGCAATTCCTGCACCGCGCGGGTCGTATCGAACCCGTCGCCGATATCGCCGCGCAAGTCGAAATCAAAGTCCTCGCAGGCTGTCAGCGCCACCAGCGCGACACCTGTCATCATCACACGTCTTACCGAAATCTGCCCCTGGGCCATCATACCGCTCCTTGTGCCAAGCCGCCCCTTGTTCGCCGGGGTCGTACCATATTTTGTGTTAGTTTACTCCTGTCCGAGCCCTTCTAGCAAGGGGACAAAGCGCACTGCACGTAATTCATCGTAATCATATCCGCTCTCAAGCCGGGTTACGCGGATCAGGCTTTGCACTGCGTCGGACTGTCCAACCGGCAAAACCATGATCCCGCCCACACGCAATTGCGCCAAAAGCGGGCCGGGCGGGTCCTCTGCCGCGGCGGTGACAAGGATCTTGTCAAACGGTGCCTGTTCGGTAAATCCATGGCTGCCATCGGCAGTGAAGGTGGTGATATTGGTGATGTCATGCGCCTCAAACACGGCGCGCGCGGCGTGGACAAGGCGGCGGTAACGATCCACCGTATAGACCCGGCGCGCCAGCTTGCTCAGGATTGCCGCCTGATAACCCGAGCCTGTCCCGATTTCGAGCACCTTATCCCGCGGGTCGACCCGCAGGGCCTGTGTCATCAGTCCGACAACCGATGGCTGGCTGATGGTCTGACCGCAGGCGATGGGCAGGGGCATGTCCTCATACGCCCGGTCTGCAAATGTGCCTTTGACGTAATCGGCCCGGTCGACCTGTTCCATCGCTGTCAGCACGCGCGTATCGGTCACGCCCTTGCTGCGCAGCTGATACAGGAATTGCATTTTGGTGGCGGCGTCGAATGTCACTTGAGCGCCTCATCCAGCCGCGCGATCATCTCGTAATCTGTCAGATCGGCGCGCATCGGTGTGATAGAGATATAGCCATCCAGATTGGCCGCCGCATCGGTGCCGGGGGCGGTCGGTTCATGCTGAGGCCCACCGCGCACCCATAAGAACCTGCGCCCCGTGGGCGAAGTCTGCGCCTCAGCCCGGAATCGTGTGTTCAGGCGGAACCCTTGGGTTGTGGGTGCCAGCCCTTTGACATCTGCGCCCGCGACAGGTGGGAAATTGACATTGTAGAACAGTTTATAGTCCGCATCGTCCCACAGGCTGTCCTGCAACAAGGCCTTGACCGTTTCCGCACCATGGTGTGCCGCAGCCTCGAACGGATTATCAAGATTGGCATTGTCAGGCCCGTAGAACTGCGACAATGCGATAGACCGCACCCCTTGCAATGCCCCTTCGATACAGGCCCCGATCGTGCCGGAATAAAGCGTGTTTTCAGCCGCGTTGTTGCCCCGGTTGACGCCTGACAAGATCAGGTCGGGTGGTGTGTCTTTCAGGACGTCATAAAGCCCCGCAATGATGCAATCCGCGGGCGATCCTTCGGCGGCAAACCGGCGCTCTTCCAACTCTACAATCATTGTGGGGTGGGTGTAGCTGATACAGTGTCCAACGCCGGATTGTTCAAAGGCAGGCGCGACCGTCCAGACCTCACCATCGGGGCCAGCCACATCACGCGCAATGTCGGTCAGCACCTTCAGTCCCGGTGCATTGATCCCGTCGTCATTGGTGATGAGAATGCGCATTTGCTGCCCCTTTGCCCTTTGGTTTTGTACCTATGCGAGCATCCCGTGCGCGGCAAGCGCATGTGTCGGCGGTAACAGACGTTATTGCGCACCGTCGAATGTGGGCAACGGTTACAGATCCGTTCGCATCCACATTACCATCAGCGCAGAATGTCTGGCAGCAAGCGTGCGGCTTCAACCGCCGGGTCTGTCAGCGCATCGCGGTTTTCGCCGGGATAGAACCGGGCGCGTGTGGCGGTGGGCATCGGTGCGGGTTCTAGAATGGTCACCTTGGGTCCGGTCTTGACCGTTTCAGCCTGCCACGACCGGGCAAGCGCGATCTGCGCGGCCTTTGTAGCGCCATAAGCCCCGAAAAATCGCGCGCCACCGCGGGGGTCATCAAAGAACACGGCGCGGCCGGTCGTGCCCAGCAAGGGGCTGACATATGCGATCAGGCGCGATGTGGCCTCGATATTCACGGATATCGACTTGGTCAGGTCCTTTGGCGCGACATGCCCGGCAGGGGCAAGGGGGGCTGCATGAACGGCCGTGTGCAACCAAAGGTCAAGGTTGCCCCAGCGGTCATAAATCCCGCGGCAGAGCTGCTGCATTGCCGCATCAACGGTAATGTCCATAGGCGCCAGCGTGGCCGCGCCGCCCGACGCCTGAATGGCATCATCCAGCTCTTCCAGCCCGCCGACCGTCTTGCCGACGGCGATGATGTGATGTGTCGGGGCCAGCGCCTTGGCCAAAGCCGCGCCAAGGCCGCGCGACGCGCCTGTGATCAATGCAGTCTGTGTCATGGCCCGCGTGATGTGCCGAACAGTGCGCGGCGTCAAGTCCTAGCTGCCCGCGAGAGCGACGGCCTGGGTTTGACCCCAACGATCTGTCAACAGAACCTGATCATCGGCAATCGCCGCCACCCGCACGCCAAACACCTCTGCGCCGACCTGTACGCGTGCAATACGTCCGCGCGACGACCGCAGCAATGCCGCTGGTCCATCGTGGGCGCGCATGACGCCAATCACCGTCAGACCACGCAGGTCGATCGCATCCGGCCGCGTTGCATGCGCGGCCGCAAGGGCCGGGGTTTGTTCTGCCATAGGAAACACCGCTACAGTTTTTGTCTTATTGTCGCGGATATTTCTCAGAAGACTATGGCAAGGAACAGGCCGATACGTGGCACTGACGCAAGGTTCAGGGTCACATTTCTGCGACAATCGCGGCCATTTTCGTGATCAGGGGGCGCAGATCAGGGTGCCGTCTTCCTTATGGACCGGTGTGGTCAATGCTATCTCCAGCAATGGCAGCACGGCGTCGGACGGACGGCACAAGGCAACCCCCTTGGGGGTGCAGACGATAGGCCGGTTCACAAGGATCGGATGGGCAACCATGGCATCCAGCAGAACATCGTCGCTGACGGCAGGATCAAGCAGACCCAGTTCCTCGGCCGGTGACTTCGATGTGCGCAGTGCCGCACGTGGCGTCAGGTCGGCGGCGGCGAACAGCGCCTGTAGCTGCGGGCGGGTCCAACCGGTTTTCAGGTATTCGATGACAATCGGTTCGGTCCCCGACGCACGGATAACGGCAAGGACATTGCGGGACGTGCCACAATCGGGATTGTGATGGATCACGGTGGTCATTTGGCGGCTTTCCTTTAATGATGGGCGCTGGGTTTCATGATGTCGTGACCGTATGAGTTGAGCAGTTCAGCGAGTTGATCAAATGACAGGCCATCGCGTTGTGGTCGGTAAAGCGGATGGTCTTTATCTGAAAACATCAATTTCGGACGCTGGCGGTCATTTTGTGGGCGCAGCGACATCGCGATAGGTGGAGGCATATCAGGCGGAACCGGATTGGAGAGCCAACTGAACATCTCGCCCAGATCTTCCTGTTGTCCGTCATCAAAACTCTCGACATACCGATCGAAGTTCTCGATGCTCAATGTACCCCAGACACCGATGGTCAGCATGTCATCAAGACACAGAAGCGGTAGTTCCAGGATGCACCGGACAAACCGATACTTGTCCAAACGGCAGAAATCCTCTGTCAGGATATCGCCATCTTCCTGCAAGAGTACCCAGTTCTCTTGCTGTAGCGCGTGATCGGGAAAAACATCTGGCCCCGAATAGGCAAAGCTGAGCAATGCCGACATCGGGTCGCCACAACAGGTGCAGGTGGCATTTGGTTGCTTCAGGATATTCCATCTCGGATCATCTGACCCGTCACCGCGACGCTGTATCATGGCGACGTGCTACTCCGCTGCAGTCTTCGCCTGAAACCCCTGCTCAATCATATCTGATGGGGCGACTGGGTATTCACCCGAGAAACAGGCGTCGCAATAGGCTGGTGCGTTCTTGTCGCGGCCCTTGGCCTCGCCCACGGCGCGATAAAGCCCATCGAGCGAGATGAATCTCAGGCTGTCCACGCCCAGATGGTCGCGCATTTCGTCTTCTGACATCGTGGCGGCCAGCAATTTTTCACGCTGCGGCGTGTCGACACCATAGAAACAAGGCCACGCCGTGGGCGGAGAGGCAATGCGGAAATGCACCTCTGCCGCGCCTGCATCAAGGATCATTTCCTTGATCTTGCGGCTGGTCGTCCCGCGCACCACGCTGTCGTCGACAAGGATCACCCGCTTGCCCTTGATCAGGGCGCGGTTGACGTTCAGCTTCAGGCGCACCCCCATGTTGCGGATGCTTTCGGTCGGTTCGATAAAGGTGCGACCCATATATTGGTTGCGGATGATCCCCATGGCATAGGGAATGCCTGATTGCAGGGAATAGCCGATGGCGGCAGGTGTGCCGCTGTCAGGCACGGGGCAGACAAGGTCCGCCTCGACCGGGGTTTCCTTGGCCAGTTCGCGGCCAATGTTTTCACGGGTCTCGTAGACCGAGCGCCCGCCAAGGATGCTGTCCGGGCGGCTGAAATAGACATGTTCAAAAATGCAGAACCGCGCCCGGTTCGGGCGGAAAGGAAAGTGGCTTTCCACACCCTTTTCGGCAGTGATGACCACCATCTCGCCCGGTGCAACCTCGCGGACGAATTCGGCGCCGATGATGTCCAAGGCACAGGTTTCCGATGCCAGTGCCCAGCCGTCACCCACCTTGCCCAAAACCAGCGGGCGCACGCCCAGCGGGTCGCGGCAGCCGATCAGTTTCGTGCGGGTCATGGCGACGATGGAAAACGCGCCTTCGACCTTGCGCAAAGCCTCTTCCATGCGGTCGGGGATATTGCGGCCCATGGACCGGGCCATCAGGTGGATGATGCATTCACTGTCGGACGAACTCTGAAAGATCGAACCGCGTTCGATCAGTTCACGTCGTAAAGACAGGGCGTTTGTGATGTTCCCATTATGGGCGATTGCTGCACCGCCCATGGCGAACTCGCCGAAGAACGGTTGCACGTCCCGGATGGCGGTCTGACCTTTGGAACCGGCTGTAGAATAGCGCACATGCCCGATACCGATGCTGCCGGGCAGGATCTGCATGGTATCCGCGCTGGTGAAATTGTCGCGGACAAGACCGATGCGCCGGGCCTGATTAAAACCTGTTTCAGTGTCGTGCGTGACGATTCCGCCCGCTTCCTGTCCGCGGTGTTGCAAGGCGTGCAGGCCAAGGGCGACAAAGCTGGCCGCATCGGTCACACCGACAACGCCAAAGACGCCACATTCCTCCCGCAGTTTGTCATCGTCAAAAGGGTGGGCGGGGGGCATTTCGGTGGGCAAGGGGCAGCTCCGAATCCGTTGGCACTGGTCTGCCCCGGTCTTAGCGGGTTGGGTGCGTGGTGTCACGAAACGATCATGTTTGTCGTGCCTAAAAGCATGCTTTGCTGCCGCTGTGTGTATTTTGGGGCTTCTGCAAATGAAAAAGCCACCCGGTGCAGGGGTGGCTTTTGCGAAATCGGTTGAAATTTACTGCGCAGGTGCGCCGCAATTGCCGACCAGTTGCTGATATTGCTCTGTGATCCAGCCAAGCGCCTGTTCGGGGTCCTGATCTTCGATCTGGCCTGTGATCTGGGCAAAGACCTGTGCGGATCGGCTGTCGTCAATCTCGGCAAAGGCCTGTGTCGAAAACACGGTTTCGTAGACGAAAAAGGCGACAGCGATCAACAGAATGCCGCGCAGGACACCAAAGAAGAAGCCAAGCGCCTGATCGACGCCACCAAGCGCCGAACGCTGCACGACGCTGGAAAACAGGGGCGTGAAGATCGAGACGACAACCAGTGCCACCGCGAAAACGGCTGCAAAGGCCGCGATAATCGCCAGTTCGCAGCTATCGCCGATGAAATCGCCCACGACAGGGATCTGCCGGACCAGTGGTTCGACCTGATCGGCAAAGATGAATGCGATAACAGTCGCGCCAATCCACCCGATAATCGCCATCGCCTCGCGCACAAAGCCCCGGCTGTAGGCAAGTACACCTGACAAAAGAATGATGATGGCGACGCCTGCGTCGACAAGTGTGAAGCCTTCCATGGTCCGTCTCCTGCCCTCAGACGCTACGCGCGCCGAATACCTCTTCTACAAATCCGGCCAGGTCAACAGCAACACGAAGGCCCAAGCCATTCACCGCCGGCTGTTTCGCCTGTTGCGGTATGATCGCACTGGTAAAACCAAGTTTCTGGGCCTCTTTCAATCTATTTTCGGTTTGCACGACAGGACGCAGCGCACCGGACAGGCTGATTTCACCAAAAACAACCGCCTCGGACGGCAGCGCGGCATCTTCGCGGGCCGATACAAGTGCCGCCGCCACAGCAAGGTCCGCAGCGGGTTCAGAGATGCGTAAACCCCCTGCTACATTGAGATAAACGTCCAATCCGGTGAAGGGCACGCCGCAGCGCGATTCGAGCACCGCCAGGATCATGGCAAGCCGTCCGCCATCCCATCCGACCACTGATCGGCGGGGTTGGCTGTGTGGCGAAGGTGCCACAAGTGCCTGGATCTCGCACAGCATCGGTCTTGTGCCTTCGATGCCCGCAAACACAACCGAGCCGGGGGCAGGGGTGCCCCGTTCCGACAGGAACAGGGCAGAGGGATTCTTGACCTCTGCCAGACCTTTACCGGTCATTTCGAACACGCCGATTTCGTCTGCGGGGCCGAACCGGTTCTTGACGGACCGCAGGATACGGAATTGATGGCCACGCTCACCTTCGAAATAGAGCACTGTGTCGACCATGTGTTCGACGACGCGGGGGCCAGCGATCGTGCCGTCTTTGGTGACGTGGCCGACCATGACGACGGACATGCCGTTACGTTTGGCGAATGTGGTCAGCTCATGCGCTGACGAGCGGACTTGGGATACACTGCCGGGGGCGCTGTCGACATTATCGGCCCACATGGTCTGGATGGAATCGATGATGGCGAGGTCGGGTTTTTCGGCCTCCAGCGTTGTCAGAATATCGCGCAGATTGGTTTCAGCCGCCAGCATCACGGGGCTTTTCTCCAGCCCCAGCCGGCGGGCGCGCATCTGGACCTGAGCGTTTGATTCCTCGCCTGAAATGTAGATGACTTTCAATCCGTTACGGGCGAATCTTGCAGCAGCCTGCAACAGCAGGGTCGACTTGCCGATGCCTGGATCACCGCCCACCAGCAACGCAGACGCGTTGACCAAACCGCCGCCAAGCACGCGGTCAAGTTCGCCGACGCCGGACATGGTGCGCGGCGGTTCTTTTTCCTGCGTTTCAAGATCGGTCAGCGTGATCGGTCTGCCGCGGGCGCCGCCCAGCGTCTTGCCCTTGGGCCCGGACGCCAGCGCCTTGTGTTCGGTGATCGAATTCCACGCGCCGCAACCATCACAGCGCCCGGACCATTTGCTGAAACTGGCACCGCATTCGTTGCAGGAATAGGAAAGATCTTTGGCCATGTTCACCTTTTGGACCAGTTTGCCGGGCAGGGCAATGGGTTACGCGGTGGCCTTGGCTTTCGGGGTCAGCGCAGAGATGACGATTGAGGCAAGGATGCAGGCGGTGAACATGTACAAGCCCCAGCCGGTTTCGACCTTGCCGATGCCGACACCTTTGAACACTACGATATAAAGGGCGATCAGAAAGACATCGGCCATGGCCAGTTTTCCGATCCACGAAAGAACGGGAATCGTGTTATCTTTCAATAGGTTAAAATGGACAAGCGCGATGCCGATCGTCTTAAGATAAGGCGCGAAAAGCGCAAAAGCCGTGACCAGCAACGCCAGCGCCACATCGCTTTCCCAAAGCGCCTGCATACCGGTGATCACGCTGATTTCGGTCAGGCCAAAAAGCGGTAGCAGGCCGGCGCGCATCAATGGCGCGAACCAGGCGATGGGGAAAAGTATTAACAGCGAGAGGTTGGCGACGCGCAGAATGTTTAACATGAGAAACCTTAATGAAACCTTGGACCTATGTAGGGGCTGTCAGGCCTATTTGCCAAAGGTTTTGCGGCTATAGCGCCGCCCAAGCTGTGTCAGCACCTCGTACCCGATGGTCTGCGCCTGCGCGGCAAGGTCATCAACGGTCTGTTGCGGGCCGATCAGCGTCAGTTTGCCGGGCACATCAGGCAGGTCGGTCACATCGACCGTCAGCAGGTCCATCGAGACCCGGCCAATCACCTTGCAGGGCTGGTCGCCATGATAAAGTTTGGCCTTGTCCGACAGGATGCGAAAGATGCCGTCAGCATAGCCGCCGGACACCGTGGCGATGCGACTGGGCCGTTCTGCCTGCCAGGTATTGCCATAGCCGACAACCTCGCCTTCGCTGACATCGCGCACCTGAATAACAGGCAGGTCAAGCTCGATGGCAGATGCAGCGTTTTCAAACGGTAGACCGCCATAAAGACCGATGCCGGGGCGGGTCAGATCAAAGTGGTATTCCGGGCCAAGCAGGATGCCACCCGTCGCGGCAAGCGAGCGTGGCGCGCTGATGCCGTCCGTCATTTTCCGAAAGTTATCAAGCTGATGCGGGTTCATGGGATGATCAGGTTCATCCGCGCACGCCAGATGTGACATCACCAGTGTCGGGTTTTGTGACAGGGCGAGTTCTGCCACGGCGGCCCATTCTTGCACCTCCATGCCCAACCGGTTCATGCCGGTGTCGAGCTGGATGCCAAAAGGGTGACCGGGCAGGGTTTCCAGATGCTGGGTCAGCTGTTCAACGCTGTTGAGCATCGGCGTCAGTCGCAGTTCGCGGATCAGGTCCGTGTCGCCCTTCATGTGGCCGGAAAAAACGCTGATATCGGGCTTTGGCCCCAGCTCTTCGCGGATCGCGACGGCCTCTTCCGCAACGGCGACAAAGAACTGGCGTACGCCTGCCTTGAACAGCGCCTTGGCCACGTTTGCGGCCCCCAGACCATAGCCATCGGCCTTGACCACGGCGCCTGTTTTGCAGGTGGTCATACCGTCCAATGCGCGCCAATTGGCGACAACGGCATCAAGGTCAATGATCAGGCGTCCGGTGCTCATGCGCACCTTGTGGCAGGCCAATTCAGAGGCGGCAAGAGGTTAACAAAACACCGGCAAAGGTTTCGTGTTCATTAAGCCATAGGTTCAAATCTTAACGCTAACCCTCAAATGCGCTGTAAACATCGCGTACAGAACCTGTACATACGCTGTACATACAATTGTCTGGCTAACCTGAGGACGAGGTGTGTCTTGGGTATCCGGCATTACGCGTCAGATCGCGCGGCGATTGGTATTAAAGAGCCAGCAGAGTAGCTTAAATCTCTAACGCCGCACTCGCTGCGATATCCGTCAGCCCGGGTTGTCCGCCGGGCCCGATGACCACGTAATCAGCGCCATCAGCCGTCCATGAGACGAAATCGAAGCCGTTGATTGTTTGTTCGCGGAATTCGAGCACGCCAGGATCGCTGCGATTGCTTTGTTGCAGGCACAGCGCGACAACAGTGCCGTCGGGCAGGCGGTACATCAATTGCGCCACCGGCTTTGCATTGGCCACCAATAGCCGCCCGCCTTCGAAGGTCAGGCCGAATTCGGTCAGGTCGGGAATGCTGAACGGGGTCCCGATCGTGTTGCCCAGCCAGGTTTCAATATGATCGGATTCGTCCGCCCCGACCTCGACCAGATGTCGTCCCTGGCTCGCGTAAACCTCGTGGTAATCCGCGATATCGGCAAGCCAGCCGGCAGTTTGTACCGGCGCGCCTTCGCCCCGCAAAAGAAAACCGCTGGCCCCGCCCAGGACGAAAACGACAAGGCTGGCGGCCAGTGTCCCCCAGATCGGGCGCGCGGGTGCGGTTTTGAGTTCAAGTGACGTGTTCTTGATCTGCTGGGCCAGCGCGAAGGGCACCGGTTCATCCAGCATCTTCTCGAATTCTTCCTGTGCGATCGCATCAGCCTGAATCAATTCGTCAAGCTCCAGCCGCGCAAGCGGATCGGATTCGAGCCGCGCCTCGATCTCGGCGGCTTCGACGGCGTCCAGTTCGCCATCCAGATAGGCGCTGAGTTTTATCGAAAGGTCCGTCATCGCTGCATGCTTTCCTGAACCGACAGATTTGATACGAGTAACTTACGCGCACGGTGAATACGGCTCATCACCGTGCCTATTGGTATATTTAGGAGTTCTGCGGCTTCTTTGTAGCTATACCCTTCGGCACAGACGAGCATTAGCGGCTGCGCGAGGTCCTGATCAAGATCGGCGACCTTGCGGCGCACCTGTTTTGCCGTCAGCGTTTCTTCTGCAGAGCCGGGTGATTGCAATTCATGCGTCTCTTGGGCATCGATCTGTCCTTCGCCCATCCGCACATTGCGTTTGCGGATTTCGCTGACCCACAGGTTTCGTATGACCCGGAACATCCAACGGTCAAACGGCTGCGCCGGATCATATTGCTGCCACTTCTGCAGCGCATTGGTGCAGGCGTCCTGCAACAGATCATCCGCGTCAGGGCCAGAGCGCGTCAGCGACAGCGCAAACCGGCGCAGCCGCGGGAGAAGACCGATCATTTCTGTTTTGAACTGGTCCGGTGTCATGACATCGCGTTGCTGAAGGACAGGGTGGCGCATTGAATTCGACCCACCATCGGCCATTTTGCGGTGCCTTTCAATGGGTTGATTTTGCCTGCGACGTACGTGACGAGTCGCGCCTGCATCAGACGGGAATGCGATGATCATGGGTCCGGTCCGTCTAGCGTGCGACGTGCCAAACGCCGCGGATGCCGTCACCGGTTGTATCGCCCGGTGCCGTGTCGCCGATCCAGAAGTAAAGCGGTGCGCCGTCTTTGGCCCATTGCTGCATGCCGTCGCGCCGTTCGATCCGGGTCAGCCCGGCGATGTCTTCACGGCCTGCAAAGTAGGGGGGCCAGTTTTCAGCACAGCTATAGTAGCAATTTGACACACCTTTGCCGTCCTCATCAAAGGTATAGAGCGTCATGCCGTTTGCAGCCGTCAGGATTTCGTGGGTATCGACGCCTGACACGGGTGTCGCGGCGTCAGAAGCGGATGATCCATAGCCGTAAGCCTCATCACAGCCAGCGATGAGAATACCAAGGGTGAGTGCTGCATAGCGTATCATTTCAAGCTCCAAATTGACTGACATAGGCCGCGATTTGCGACGCCTATGTCCGTGTTACGCTTGAGCTTGCAGTTTTATTCCCGAATTTTTTACGAGGGCGTTGGCGGACCTTCCTCTGGCCGGTCAAGGACCGCCTCGATCTGGGCCATTTGATCCGTGCTGAGCGGCCCCATGTCCAGCGCGCCGCACAGGTCGATGACCTGTTCGGGGGTGCGGAAGCCGGGGATCGGTACCGCGTTTGGTGTGCGTGCCCAAAGCCAGGCGATTGCGCCCTGTGCAAGGCTGCGCCCGCCGCTGGTCAGGATGTCGCGCGTTGCATTCAATTGGGCCATATATGCGTCCGTGATCCTGCCATTCTTGAAATAATCCTGCCAGCCAGGGTTGCTGCCGCGGATTTCGTCTTTGCTGAATTGTGTGGTGGCGTCGTATTTGCCTCCCAGCACACCCATTGCCAAAGGCGAGCGGATCAGCGACAGCAGGTTCAGTTTTTCCACAACCGGCACCATATGGCCTGCTGGCTTCAGGACATTCATCGCGTGTTCAACCGCCGTAAATCCGGGATGATCTGCGAAGGCGGCCGTACTGTCAGGCAAGTCTGTGGACCAGCCATAGGCGCCGATGATCCCCTGATCATAAAGCGTGGCAAGCATGTCGAATGTGGGCCGCGCCGTTTCGATCTCCATCTCGTTGACATGGTGCAGGACAAGGTCGATCCGGTCGCGTCCCAGCCGCTTGCGTGACGCATCGATGCTTTGCCGGACGGCCTCCGGGTCGGTCATATGTCCGGTAAGCGTTTTGGTTTCGGTGTTGATGCCTAGCCCGATTTTGGTCGCAATGGCTACGTCAGGGTGGGCTTTCAGCGCATCCCCAAGCACGATTTCGGAATGGCCGCAGCCATAGGCTTGTGCGGTGTCGAAATGTCGGATGCCGTGGTCAATGGCTGCTGCAATTGCTGCTTTGGAGGTGGCGTCATCCACCTCGCCCCAGCCAACGGCGCGTCCGTCATAGAAGAAGGGGCCGCCAATGGCCCAGCAGCCAAGGCCAAGCATGGGTTGCGTGGGAATCTGTTTGAAATCAGTCATGTGTGACCTCCAATGATGTGCGATACATATTGATCTTGTGGTTGAGGTAATGCTTGCACGCCTGCAATTCGGCCTCGCGTGCGGCAAGGGTGACGGCATGCTGTTCCAGAAGTGCGAGCCGTTTGGCCCGCTGTTCCGGTGCATCCCGGTCGGGCGCATGTGCGGAGACCGCGAAACGTTTGACGTCATCCAGTGGCATGCCCGTGGCGCGCAGCCGTTCAAGCGTGGTCAGCCAGTTGATGTCATCGCTGCTGAACACGCGCCATCCGCGCCCGTCGCGCTGAATGGTGTCGAGCATGCCGGATTTTTCATAGAACCGAATGGTGTCCTGGCTTAGCCCGGATCGGTCGGCGGCTTCGTTGATTCGCATGGATTGATCCTCCGATTGCTACGGGGGTAGCGTATTGGAGTGACTCCAGGTCAAGCGTCTTTTGCAGGATTGATATGTGGTGATGTTTGGGACGGTTCGAGACGTGCCTTGCACGGTCAAGCAGATGTGCCGATCAATGTCAGGCGTTGCCTATGCGGGTGCTGCGCCATTCATGGGGCGCATCCGGCTTTTGATGCCTTTGCAGCGTAATTCGCTGGGGCGGCGAGGCGTTACAGGTGCCGGGGTGATAAAGTGATCTTCGTCGATTTCCCCATCGGCTTTGTCGGTGGAGACCACAGCCTCGATAAAGGCGACTACATCAAACGCGCTTTGCCTTGCAACGCGGCTAAGTGCCTTTTTCAACGCGCGGTTCGACAATGTCTGGGTCAGTTGTTCGACAAGACCACGCCGCGTTTCCACATCAGTCACGGGGACGTAGCCTGATTGCGTGACATTATCTGCACTACCAAAGCCGAAACCCGTTTCTTCCAGAAAAAGGCGAACCACCGGCGGAGAGGATGTAACCGCATCTGCGGTTTGCTGATCACGAAAGACTGCGATGACGCTGTCGGAGCGGCGCTGACCATCCAAGGTTAGACCGCGGGCGATTCCACCATTGGTCGGGGCCATCGATGCATCGGCGCAGTAAATATCAAAATCGTAACTCAACATGCGTCAATCAATAGCCCTGAATAGTTAAAAAGAGCTTATATCAGGATGAACGCAATGTGAACGAAAGAGGGCGGAAAAATATCGAAAATTGGCGCTGAAATGGCGGAAATATGGCGCGATTTTCCGCCGAGTTATGTCGTGTTCGTGGACAATCTGAGGGCCGATATCAGAATTGTTGATCTTCGCCCTGCTGCCAGGGCTTCACCAGATTACCGAATCGTGTGAATCGTCCTTCGAAGGACAGCTCGACCGTGCCAATCGGCCCATGCCGCTGCTTGCCGATAACGACCTCTGCTTTGCCGTGCAGCCGCTCCATCTCTTCCTGCCACGCGGCCATCTTTTCCATCTCATGATCGCCCGGTTTTTCGCGTTCCTTGTAATATTCCTCGCGGAACACGAACATGACCACATCGGCGTCTTGCTCGATCGAGCCGGATTCGCGCAGGTCTGACAGTTGCGGGCGCTTGTCTTCGCGCGATTCAACCTGACGCGACAGCTGCGACAGTGCAACGACGGGGATGTTGAGCTCTTTCGCGATAGCTTTCAGGCCCATCGTGATTTCAGAGATTTCGTTCACCCGGTTCTCAGATCGTCCGGTGCCACGCACCAGCTGCAGATAATCCACCATCAACACGTCAAGCCCATGGGTCCGCTTCAGCCGCCGGGCGCGGGCGGCAAGCTGCGCGATAGGAAGGGCAGGGGTGTCGTCGATAAAAAGCGGGCAGGCTTCAAGGCTTTTGGCGGCATCGACAAAGCGCCGGAATTCGGCCTCGGTCATATCGCCGCGGCGGATCTGTTCGGACGGTACTTCGGACGCCTCGGACAGAATACGGGCGGCAAGTTGTTCGGCGCTCATCTCAAGCGAATAAAACCCCACAACACCGCCATTCACCGCACCTTCGCTGCCATCCGGCAGGATGCCTTTTTTGTACGCTTTGGCGATGTTAAAGGCGATGTTGGTGGCCAGCGAGGTTTTCCCCATCGACGGACGCCCGGCAAGGATCAGTAGGTCGGATTTGTGCAGGCCGCCTAGTTTCTTGTCCATGTCGATCAGGCCGGTCGAGATCCCCGCAAGCCCGCCATCACGCTGATACGCCGCATTGGCGACATTCACCGCGTCGGTAACGGCGCGCAGAAACGACTGAAAGCCCTGTTCGGATGTGCCTTGTTCGGCCAACGCATAAAGCGCTTGTTCCGCTTCGACGATCTGTTCCTTGGGCTCACTTTCAACATCGACCTTGGCGGCCTTGTCGGCGATGTTGCGCCCGACCTGGATCAGTTCGCGCCGCACGGCGAGGTCATAAATCATCTGTGCATAGTCACGCGCGGCAAAGGCCGAGATCGCTGCACCGGCAAGCCGGGCGAGATAGGCGGGGCCGCCCAGTTCTTGCAAACCTTCGTCGTCTTCAAGGAAGGTTTTCAGCGTAACAGGGCTGGCAAGCGCGTTTTTGGCAATGCGTGCCGACGCCGTCTCAAAAATGCGGGCATGAACGGGGTCGTAGAAATGCTGGGGACCAATGATCGAGGCGACCCGGTCGAAGATGTCGTTATTTGTCAGGATCGCGCCCAGAAGCTGTTGTTCGGCCTCAATCGAATGGGGCATCAGGTCGGCGGTGGCTTCTTCCACGCCGGTTGCATTGAATGCAGTTATTTCGTTCATCACCCTACCTCACGTGTCCCGCGTGCCTCTTAACAGGCTGTCCGCGCGCAGGGCCATCTGGAAATGATGGTGGACAGGCGGCGGGATAAACCTGTGGACAACTTTCGTTGGACCTTGTGTGTACCATAAATTGTGTGCCGGGCCAAAACCAACACCAAATCAGTCGCGTCACGCCGATTCTGTGATGGATTTGTGCACAGACCTGTGTGTAAGTTTTTTGACCGGATGGTTAAGCAGGCTGCCAGTCGTCTGGATCGTTCAGATAAGCCTCAACCGCGGCCAGCGTGGCCGCGTCATAGGCTTCAAGCGCTTTCGCTTCGGCCAATACATCCCACCATGTGCATAGCGAGATCAGTTGCACATCGTGATCGGCCAGCGTTTTTTCGACGCCTGCATAGATGTCGTAAAAAAAGATAACGGCGGTGGCGTTGCAGGTCGCACCGGTTTCACGGATTGCGTCGACAAAGGACAGTTTCGATCCACCATCGGTGGTCAGATCCTCGACCAGCAGCACGCGCTGGCCTTCGGTCATGACCCCTTCGATCCGGGCGTTGCGCCCGTAACCTTTGGGTTTTTTGCGCACATAGGTCATGGGCAGGGCCAGCCGCTCGGCAACGAAGGCGGCAAAGGGAATTCCGGCCGTTTCGCCGCCAGCAATATTGTCAAACACCTCGAACCCGGCGTCACGCATGATTGTGACAGCCATGAAATCCATCAGCGTTGATCGCACGCGCGGAAAGCTGACAACCTTGCGGCAATCGACATATGTCGGCGCCTGTTTGCCCGACGCATGGGTAAATGGCACAGTGGCATTAAAATCCACAGCCCCGATTTCGATCAGCATGCCTGCGGTCAGTCTGGCGATTTCTTCTTTGGTCGGAAAGGAGGAGGGGATCATGGGTATTCTCTGCGTTTAGTCGGTGACCCGCCAGTGAAGATCAAAGCCGGGGTCAAAAACGGTGACGGGGCCGTCATCGGTGGCGATATGGGTTGGGTAGGCGACCGGATCACCTTTGGTCAGGGTTATTGTGTCTTCGTTTGGCGCAAGCCGATAGAAATCAGGTCCGTTGAGCGACGTGAATGCCTCGAGCTTTTTGATTTTTCCGGCCACATCAAAGACTTCAGCCAGGCAGGACATCGTATTGGGCGCGGTAAAGATACCCGCGCAGCCACAAGCCTGCAATTTGTTCGGGTCCGTATGGGGGGCGCTGTCCGTGCCCAGAAAGAAACGCTTGTCGCCGGATATGGCAGCCTGCACCAAGGCGACCCTGTGCGCCTCGCGTTTGGCAACGGGCAGGCAGTAAAAATGCGGTTTGATCCCACCAGCCAGAATATGATTGCGGTTGATGATCAGATGATGCGTCGTGATCGTGGCCGCCATGTTTTTATGGCTGTCGCGCACATAATCCACGGCGTCGGATGTTGTCACATGTTCCATCACGATCCGCAGATCGGGCACTTTTTTCCGCAGCGGTTTCAGGACCTTGTCGATGAAAACGGCCTCGCGGTCGAAAATATCGACATCGCTATGGGTGACTTCGCCATGCACGCACAGCGGCATGCCAATCTCGGCCATGGTTTCCAGAACTGGGCGAACCTTTTCAAAATCCCGCACGCCAGAGGCGGAATTGGTCGTCGCCCCGGCAGGGTAGAGTTTGACGGCGGTGGCGATCCCAGCCTCGAACGCGGTGCGCACATCTTCGGGGTCTGTGGTCTCGGTCAGGTAAAGCGTCATCAGCGGGGTGAATTTCGCCCCCTCTGGCAATGCTGCCAGAATACGCGCCCGATACTCCATCGCTTGCGTCGATGTCACGACGGGCGGCACAAGGTTTGGCATGATGATCGCGCGGGCGAAATGCCGTGTTGTTTCGGGCAGCACCGCCCGCATCATGGCCCCGTCGCGCAGATGCAAATGCCAGTCGTCGGGGCGGCGGATTGTCAGGCTGGTGATGTTCCGGTCAGGCATGTTGCCGGATTACACCCTTGGGCAAGGAGACGCCATAGCCCTTGTGTTGCCCCTTGCAGATTGGTTGCGCCTTACCGATATTGATCAAGAACTTCATTTAGCACCGGAGAAACCAGATGCTTGGCTTTATCATTGCTGTTGCCGCCGGATTTTTTACGCCGCTGATCGGCGGGCTTTTGGTGGACCCGATTGTCAGGGTGCTGGGAAATCATATCACGATCGAGGCCGATGAACGGCCCCTGATAGCGTTCATGCTGGCCATGCTTGTGGCTGGGATTGCATCGGCGGTGCTGGTCAGCGGTACACCGTTCTGGATCATTCTGGGCGGCATTCTGGGGTATTTCGGCAGCCGTATCGTCGAAGCCGTGCGGAAAGTCATGGCCGAGCGGAACGCCGCAGAATAGGCCATGCAAATGGTGCAATGCGGCAACGCAGCATTGTGCCTGTTAGCGCTGACATGAATGGCTATCTATCGGGTTGAAAACAGCTGACCCGATAGGAGCCTGTCATGGCCTTTTTCTCTGACACCCCAACCGCGCAGGATCGTCCTGCGTTTTTTGCCGCATTTTCTGAGCGCGTGATCGCGTTTTTTGAACGTTTGTCGGACGCACAAAACCGCACCGCTACTGTTAAAGCGCTGCAAAACCTGTCTGACCGCGAATTGTCGGATATCGGCATCGCGCGCGAAGATATCGTGCGTCATGTCTATCGCGACATCTACTACATCTAATCGTCTTTGTGATGCGACAGCGCCTCGCGCGTGCTGGCAAAAAATTCGTTTTGCCCGCGTTGCAGCATGTAGTCGCAAATGATGATTGCCAGGCGTTTGTGATCGTTCATGATCAACCAATTCACCAATGTGCGAATATAGGTCTGATCATAGCGACGGGCGCGCAGAAGCTGGGTGAACCGCCTGCTATCCAGCACCCCCTCCATGGCGAGTTTCAGCATCACGTCATGAATGCCCATCCGGTCAAAGGCCCGATCAATCGCGGTTCCCAACAGCGGGCAGGGCAAAGCCGTGACATGGGGCTTGTGAAACAAGGCGGCATGTCCTGCATCAAGCCGTTGCACGGGATCGTAGGCGATAAAGACCTGACCCGCCCCTTCGATCATTTCGGGCGCATAGCCGTAGCGCCCGGTGAAGTCCTGACGCCGCTGCGCCTTGTAGCGCGGATCCCAACCGGTCAGCCGCGCGTCAAGCGTGGCTTGCGGACGTAAGGCGATGACTATTGCGCCCGGCGCGGCAACCGAAAACGCCGCCGCTGCATAACCCGCGGCGTTCGCGCCGTAATAGATGATGGTTTCGAAATCTTCAAAAAACCCGTCATCGACCAGCCGGTCAAAGAATTCAAAAACCATTGGGTCGCGAAACCAGCTTTCGCCCATCGACAAAAGTGCCAGATGTGACCAGCCGTCATGGCGCGCATAGGCAAAGCCGCGCGGTTCTGCGTCCGGGTTGTGGGCAAGGGCCTGTTCGATATTCTCGAACGTCACCAGAAGGTTGTTGCCGGCCTCAAGAAAGCCGGCAAAATGGGATGTCCCCAATTGTTCGAAAAAACCCAGCTCGTCGCATATGTCATCGACTTCGCCCAGCCACGCATTCGGGTCCAGGCCGACAAGGTCGGTTTCAAAGGTCAGTTGTCTGTCGTCCATCAGGCTCTTTTTTCCAACGCGAACATTGGTCGCGGCATGATGGAGAGCTAGTGGATCAATGCGGCATTACTGAGAGGTTGGACGCCACGTATTGTCATTGTTTATCGCTAAAAGAACGCCTGCAGCCCGGTTTGTGCACGCCCCAGAATAAGTGCATGCACGTCATGCGTGCCTTCATAGGTGTTCACCGTCTCAAGGTTGACCATGTGCCGCATGATCTGGAAATCCTCACTGATTCCATTGCCCCCATGCATGTCGCGGGACATCCGCGCGATATCGAGCGCCTTGCCGCAATTGTTCCGCTTCATCAGGCTGATCATTTCGGGGGCGGCGGTGCCTGCTTCCATAAGCCGTCCGAGCTGCAGGGCGGATTGGGTGCCAAGGGCGATTTCGGTCTGCATGTCGGCGAGTTTCTTTTGGAAAAGCTGGGTTTGCGCCAGGGGTTTGCCGAATTGCTTGCGGTCCAGCCCGTATTGGCGGGCGGCATGCCAGCACGCCTCCGCAGCGCCCATCACACCCCAGGCGATCCCATAGCGGGCGCGGTTCAGACAGCCGAAGGGCCCCTTGAGGCCCCGCACGCCGGGTAGGAGCGCGTCTTCGCCGACCTCTACATTGTCCATCACGATTTCGCCGGTGACAGAGGCGCGCAAGCTGAGTTTCCCGCCGACTTTGGGTGCGGTCAGGCCGGGGGTCCCCTTGTCGAGCACGAAGCCGCGGATCTTGCCGTCATGCGCTTCGGATTTGGCCCAGACGACAAAGACATCCGCGATGGGCGCGTTGCTGATCCACATCTTGGAGCCGCTCAGGACATAGCCGTTGGCGGTTTTCTTTGCGGTTGTCTTCATGCCGGCCGGATCGCTGCCTGCGTCGGGTTCCGTCAGGCCGAAGCAGCCGATCAGTGTGCCTGCGGCAAGGCCTGGCAGGTATTTCTGGCGCTGGGCGTCAGATCCGTAGGCGTGGATCGGGTACATGACCAAGGACGATTGCACCGACATCATGGAGCGGTAGCCGCTGTCGACCCGCTCAATCTCGCGCGCGACAAGGCCATAGGTCACGTATCCAGCCCCCAGCCCGCCATATTCTTCGGGGATGGTGATGCCCAGCAGGCCCGCGTCGCCCATTTCCTTGAAGATACCGGGATCGACGGTCGCTTCGCGATAGGCGTCCGTCACCTTGGGCTGCAACGTATTTTGCGCGAATGTGTGGGCCGCATCGCGCAGCATGCGTTCATCTTCGGTCAGCTGATCTTCCAGCCGCAACGGATCGGCCCAGTCGAATGGTCCAAGATCGGGGCCGAAGCCGGATGTCTTGATCGGTGTGGAATCGTTCATGGGCTGGCCTCCGCTTTACTTGCGCACACGCTATGACTTTGGTCGAGCGAGGGCAATGGACGGGTTGACGCGCGTGCGTCGGGATGCAGCTATGACCCGTAAGGGAGATTTGCATGGCATTTGGCAGTATTGATGAGGTGCAGGCGAGGCTGGCCGGGCAGGACTATGTCTGCGGGCGGGCATTGGCCACGGTGGTGTTCCTGAGCCTGAAGCTGGGGCGGCCCCTGTTTCTGGAAGGCGAGGCGGGCACCGGCAAGACCGAGATCGCCAAGGCGATTGCTGCCGCATTGGGCCGCCGGTTGATACGCTTGCAGTGTTATGAGGGGTTGGATTCGGCATCAGCCGTTTATGAATGGAATTTTGCCGAGCAGATGATTGCGATCCGCGCGGCTGAGGCTTCGGGTGGCGCTGACCGAGATGCGTTGAAAACGGAACTGTTTACCGAGGAATACCTGATCGAACGACCCTTGCTGCAGGCGATGCGCCCCCAGACGGGCGGCGCGCCGGTCCTACTGATTGATGAGTTGGACCGGACCGATGCGCCGTTCGAGGCGTTTTTGCTGGAGGCCTTGTCGGATTTTCAGGTGACAATTCCTGAGTTGGGTACGGTCAAGGCCCCGGAACCGCCGATTGTGATCCTGACATCAAACCGGACGCGCGAGGTGCATGACGCGCTGAAGCGGCGCTGTCTGTATCACTGGGTCGATTACCCCGATTTCGAACGTGAAATGGAGATTTTGCAGGCGCGCGCGCCAGAGGCATCGAAGGCGCTGTCGCGCGAGGTCGTTGCCTTTGTGCAGAAATTGCGGACGGAGGATTTGTTTAAGAAGCCGGGTGTGGCTGAGACGATCGACTGGGCGAAATGCCTGCTGGCGCTCGATGTGATCAACCTGTCGCCCGCAGTGATTGCCGATACGCTGGGCGCGATCCTGAAATATCAGGACGATATCCAGAAGCTGGAAGGGTCCGAGGCCAAGCGGATCTTAGATGAGGCGAAGGCCGAACTCGAAACCGTCTGATGCTTGTTTTGTTCAAAAATACCTCACAGGGGTCCGGGGATGTGAAATCCCCGGTCCGACGGTTCGGCCATGGTTGAACTCGCCGATCTGGAACTGCCTGACGATCCGAAGCTGGCCCATAACATCACCCATTTTGCACGGGCATTGCGCAAGGCGGGGCTGGCTGTGGGCCCCGGGCGGGTGATTGACGCGATCCGGGCGGTGCAGGCGGCGGGTTTTACGGAGCGGGTGGATTTTTACTGGACGTTGCATGCCTGTTTTGTGTCCAAGCCAGAGGAACGGCAGGTCTTTGCGCAGCTTTTTCGCCTGTATTGGCGCGACCCGCGTTATCTGGAACAGATGATGTCGTTCCTGACACCGATGGTGCGCGGGGTGCAGGAGGAACGGCGCGCGGATGCCGCCGAAAAACGGGCGGCGGAGGCGCTGATTGATGGGCATGATCGTGATCTGCCCACGCCTGAGGACGCAGGCGAGGAGGTGGGGATTTCCATTGACGCCTCGCGCACGATCTCGACCGAGGAACGGCTGCGAACCCTCGATTTCGAGCAGATGAACGGTGCGGAAATGGCGGCGGCAAAGCGTATGCTGGCCACCCTGCGTCTGCCGGTGCCACCGATCCAGAGCCGCCGGACTCAAGGGCTGCCGGGGCTGTTGCCTGATTGGCGGGGGACGATGCGCGCGGCGATGCGTCGGGGGGGCGAGGTGACGGATTTTGCCACCAAGCGGCGGCGCATCCGTTATCCCAATCTTGTGGTGCTTTGCGATATTTCCGGGTCGATGTCGCAGTATTCGCGTGCTGTTTTACATTTCCTGCATTCGGTCGCGAACCGTGAAGGACAGGGTTGGGCGCAGGTCCATGCCTTCACCTTTGGTACCCGGTTGACCAATATCACACGCCATCTGCGGACGCGGGATGTGGACGCGGCTTTGGCCGCCGCAGGGGCGGAAGCGCAGGATTGGGAAGGGGGCACGCGCATTGCGGCATGCCTGCATGACTTCAACCGCGACTGGTCGCGCCGGGTCATGGGGCAGGGGGCGGTGGTGCTTTTGATCACCGACGGGCTGGATCGGGACAAGGATGCCGATCTGGGGCGCGAGATGGAGAGGCTGAGCCTGACGGCGCGCCAGTTGATCTGGCTGAACCCGCTGTTGCGTTGGGAAGGGTTTGCGCCGAAGGCGAAGGGGATCATGCAGATGCTGCCGCATTGTTCGAGCTTTCGGGCAGGGCATAATATCGCGTCGCTGGAAGGGCTGGCGCAGGCCTTGTCGCGCCCGGACGACAGCGGGCAGAAGGCGCGGCTGATGGGGATGATGGGGCGATAATGGGTGCTAGTATCCATCCTACGGATGCGCAGCTTTCGGGTCGTTTGATCTGGGGGCCGGGATTTATGTCAGAGTCATCAAACAAGGAGAATGAGATGACTTTGACCTATTTGCCCTATGACGCTGACGAAGTGGCGAACCTGCGTGCGGGTGGCCCGGATGCTTATGGAAATCCGGCCGAGCGGGCGATTTCCCCGGGCGCGGGCACACCATGCCGTTCTTGTCTGCGCAATGTGCCTGAGGGGGCGGAGATGCTGATCTGTGCGGCGCGGCCCTTTCCCGGTTTGCAGCCTTATGCTGAAACTGGACCAGTTTTTTTCTGTGCAGATGAATGCGCACCCTATGACGGGACAGGCCTGCCCCCGATCTTGGAGACATCGCCCGATTATCTGGTGAAGGCTTATGACCGGTCGGATCGCATCATCTATGGCACCGGGCAGATTACGCCCCGGGCCGAGATTGCCGGATATGCCGCCCGGCTTTTCGAAACGGATGGGGTGGCGTATGTTGATGTGCGTTCGGCCCGCAACAACTGTTTCCTGACGAGGATCGTGCAAGCGCCATGACCGATATCACCGACCTTCCGAAACTGGCCCTGGACTGGCATCGCGCCGAGCGCGGGGTGGCTGTGGCAACGGTCGTCGAAACCTGGGGGTCGGCGCCGCGTGCTGTCGGCAGTCAGCTGGTGATCGACGCGGATGGCGCGATGGAAGGGTCGGTATCGGGGGGCTGTGTCGAGGGCGCGGTGATTGTCGAGGCGCTGGAGGCGCTGGAGGACGGCAAGCCGCGCCTTTTGGATTATGGCGTGAGCGATGATGAGGCCTTTGAGGTCGGCCTCGCCTGTGGCGGCCGTATCAGGGTATTGGTGGAACCGGTGGGTTCGGCGATGCCCGTCGAGGTGCTGGAAGACTTGGTGGCGGCGCGTGCGCGGGCCGAACCAGTGGCCTATGTGACCGATTTGCAGAAAGGCCGCCCCCGCCTTGCGAGGCGCGAGGCCTATCCGGACCGGTTTCGGTTGGATCGGTCTGGCGTTGAGCCCGATGAACAGACCTTTGTGGCCGTGCATAACCCGCCTTTGCGCATGATCGTCGTGGGCGCGGTGCATATCGCGCAGGCATTGATGCCGATGGCGCGGGCCTGCGGGTTTGCGCCGGTGGTGATTGATCCGCGTGCGGCGTTTGGATCTGTCGATAGGTTTCCAGGTGAAACGATTTTGGATGATTGGCCGGATGAGGCGATGGCCGCGCTCAAACCTGATACCCGGACCGCTGTGGTAACATTGACCCATGATCCCAAGCTGGACGATCCGGCGATCATGGCAGCCTTGCGGTCGGACATCTTCTATCTTGGATGCCTGGGATCGACGCGGACTCATGCCAAACGGGTGGCGCGGCTGCAGGAGGCCGGCTTTTCCGAAACAGAGATTGCCCGTATTCATGCCCCTGTCGGGTTGGACATCGGGGGCCGTCAACCGGCAGAGATCGCGGTCAGCATCATGGCGCAAGTCATTGAAACCTTAAGGAAAGCAAAGTGAAATTCGGGCAGGTGCCGACGGAAGAGGCGGCGGGCACCATCCTTGCCCACTCGGTCGCGTTACCATCCGGGCGTTTGCGCAAGGGGCAGGTTCTGGGTCTGGCGGATATCACGGCACTTGCAGCTGCCGGGCACGATCACGTGACTGTCGCGCGTCTGGAGCCGGGCGATCTGGGTGAGGATGCAGCAGCCGCGCATTTGGCGCGCGCCTTGGCAGGGGATGGTGTGCGATTAAGCAATGCGGCAACAGGCCGGGTCAATATCTTTGCCCAAGATGCGGGTATTGCCCAAATTGATGCCGCACGTGTGAATGCCTTCAATGCTGTGAACCCGATGATAACGGTGGCGACCGTGCCCCCGTTCCACCGGGTTGATGCAGGAACGATGGTCGCAACGGTCAAGATCATCGCCTACAGCGTACCACAGGCCGATGTTGATGCGGCGGCCCTCGCAGGTCAGCGGGCGTTGCGTGCGCTGACCCCGCGATACGCGAGTGCTACCTTGATCGAGACCCGGACCGATGCTGACCCTGCAGATAAAGGGCGCGCGGCGTTGCAAGGTCGTCTGGATCGCCTGCATGTGGCGTTGGATGATCGGGTGATCGTTGATCATGACACAGCGCCGTTGGCGCGTGCCATCGCAGCGGCTGAGGGGGAGGTTGTGTTCATCCTGACCGCCTCTGCCACGTCTGACGCGGACGATGTGGGACCGGCCGCGGTGCGCGCCGCAGGGGGGAATGTGTCGCAATTCGGGATGCCGGTCGATCCCGGCAATCTGCTGTTTCTGGGCCAGGTCGATGGCAAGCCGGTGATCGGGCTGCCCGGCTGTGCCCGGTCGCCCGCATTGAATGGCGCGGATTGGGTGATGGAGCGGGTGATCTGCGGTGTTGATCTGACGCCTGCGGATTTTGCCGCGATGGGCGTGGGCGGGTTGCTGAAGGAAATTCCGACGCGCCCTCAGCCGCGCGGGGATATTGAGGGCAAAAGCTGATGCGGCGTTGCAAGCCACGTGACCGATGTATGCGCTGAAGCCCGGGGTCAAACAGGACCCTGTCCGCAGATGGAACCTGCCGGATCGTGTGTTCTTTGGGCATGGCGCCTGTCACATTCTTGCAGGCGTGTTTCTGCAGGATCCACCGCTGAGAGGTTTTTACGCAGAGCGGATCATCCCAGCAGACGGATTTGGTGGCAATCATATCTACGTCACTGATGGCTGGATCACTTTTGACTATCACGGATATGCGCGGCGGGACCGCTTGCTGCACCATCACACGCTTGGATGGGCGCGCCGGTCGGCGGACGGGTGGACTTGCCAGCTTGAGAAGGTCGGGTTCGACCTTTTGTCAACGCGTGATCTAAATGCCCGCAAGATGCGCGGACCGGATCAATACCTGTCTGATCCGATCTTGCGTGCGCGTCGCTATCTTCAACGGATTGACCACGACACTGCCGCAATCAGGGCGCGCGGTCTCGACCATTGATATTTGCTGGGGTGCTTCGGTTCAGGCATTTTGCGCGGCCCTTTGTGTCAGCGCGTTTTCCAGAGACGCAAGGATACCGGTCCAGCCATTCTTGTGATCATCGCGGCGCTGTTCGTCTATGAACCGGTCGTGGCGCAGGATGACGTGGGTGCCGCCCTCAACCGCTTCGAATGTCAGCGTGACGGTGCTGTCCTCTGCGGGTGATGGGCCGAACCATGTAAAGACCAGCCTGTCATGCGGGCTGATTTCTTTATATGTGCCGTGATGCGGGATGTCGTTGCCGCCTGCATGCATCACGATCTCAAAGCCGCCGCCGACGATGGCGTCGGTTTTGGCGACTGGCACGCTCATATCCGGGCCGGGCATCATGAAACGCGCCAGCATTGCGGGATCGAGCCAGGCGTTAAAAACGGCTTTTTGCGGCGCGTTGATCGTTCGTTCGATTGTCAGTGTCAGGTCAGTCATCTTTGGCAGCTCCTTTGGTGATGATGTTGTCGAGCGCCTCAAGACGCATCGCCCAGATTGAACGCAAGCCCTTGAACCAGTGATCGATTTCGCTGATCGGCTCCATCTGGACTTCGATCAGGTGTTCGCGCCATTCGGTGCGCCGCTGCACAAGCCCGGCGGCCTCGAGCACTTTGATGTGCTTGGAGACAGAGTTCAGGCTCATCGCAAACCGGGCATGAATGTCGGTGACCCGCAGCGGTCCTTCCTGTGCGAGCAGCGTCAGGATGTCCCGTCGGGTGGGGTCGCTTGTCGCTTTCAAGATCACGTCAAGCGGGTCTGGGGTTTTTCGTTCAACCATATGGGTGAATAACATCGTTTGATGCCGTCAGTCAACCATTGGGGTGAATGATGCTGCTGACGCAGCGGAAGTTCATGGTTCTCAAGTGGGGTTAGCCGTGCTTAACTCGGCACAAATACAGAATGTTTTTGGGAGGTAAGAATGACATCGGTATCTATGACCGTGAACGGCAAATCTGTATCCGGTGACGTGGAAGGTCGCACCTTGCTGGTGGATTTTCTGCGGAATGATCTCCGTCTGACCGGGACGCATGTGGGCTGCGACACGTCGCAATGTGGCGCCTGTGTGGTGCACGTAAATGGCGCGGCGGTGAAAGCGTGCGCAATGTTCGCGGTGGAGGCTGACGGCGCGGATGTCGCTACGATCGAGGGGCAGGCAAATGCCGATGGCTCTCTCAACACGATCCAGCAGGCGTTTCAGGACCACCACGGTCTGCAATGCGGGTTTTGCACGCCCGGTATGGTGATGTCGGCGGCGGCGTTGCTCAAGGACAATCCCAAGCCATCTGAGGCCGAGATACGGGAATACCTAGAAGGGAATATCTGCCGCTGCACCGGCTACCATAACATCGTCAAGGCCATCATGGCGGCATCCGGTCAGGATGTCACAGCCATCGCTGCCGAGTAATCAGGTATCATCGCGGCACACGCGCGGGGAGGCGCGGGCCGCCGATAGGGAGGAAGAGAAATGCCAAAGGATAGTGGAATTGGAGCCAGCACAAAGCGCCGTGAGGATGTACGGTTTCTGACGGGTGCGGGCAATTACACCGACGATATCAACATTCATGGACAGGCCTACGTGCACTTCCTGCGCGCTGATGTGGCCCATGCAACCATCAACAGCATTGATACCAGTGGGGCGGCGGATATGCCCGGTGTGCTTCGCATCTTCACGGGCGCGGATTTTGAAGCGGTTGGCGGTCTGCCCTGCGGCTGGCAGGTGACGGACAAGCATGGGCAGCCCATGCAAGAGCCCAAGCACCCTGTGCTGGCCCATGGCAAGATCCGTCATGTGGGTGAGCCTGTCTGCGCGGTTGTCGCCGAGACCTATGCCCAGGCCCGCGATGCGGCGGAAGAGATCGTGCTTGATCTGACCGAACTGCCCGCCATGGTCGATATGAAAGAAGCCGTGAAGGACGGGGCGACCAAGGTACATGACGATCTGACCAGCAATCTTTGCTATGACTGGGGCTTTGTTGAGGAAAACAAGGATGCCGTGGACGAGGCGATCAAGAATGCTGCCCATGTTACCACGCTGGAGCTGGTCAATAACCGTCTGGTCGCCAACCCGATGGAGCCGCGTGTGGCGGTGGGCGAGTATTCCCGCTCTGACGATATGCACACGCTGCACACCACCAGCCAGAACCCGCATGTGATCCGCCTGCTAATGGGCGCGTTCGTGCTGGGCATTCCGGAGCACAAGCTGCGCGTTGTTGCCCCTGATGTGGGCGGCGGATTCGGCACCAAGATTTTCCATTATGCCGAGGAAGCGTTCTGCACCTTTGCCGCCAAGGCGGTGAACCGTCCGGTCAAATGGACATCGACCCGGTCAGAGGCGTTCATGTCCGATGCTCATGGTCGTGATCATGTCACCAAGATCGAACTGGCGATGGATGCGGATAACAACTTTACCGCCATCCGCACGGAAACCTACGCCAATATGGGGGCGTATCTGTCTACCTTTGCGCCGTCGGTTCCTACATGGCTGCATGGCACGCTCATGGCGGGGAATTACAAGACTCCGCTGATCTATGTGAACGTGAAGGCGGTGTTCACCAACACCGTGCCTGTCGATGCCTATCGCGGTGCTGGTCGGCCAGAGGCCACATTCCAGCTGGAGCGTGTCATTGACAAGGCCGCGCGGGAACGCGGTGTTGATCCGATTGCATTGCGGCGGCAGAATTTTGTCACGGAATTCCCATATGCCACCCCGGTGGCCGTGGAATATGACACCGGCGATTACGAAGCCACGATGGCCAAGCTGGAAGAGATTGCCGATATCGGCGGTTTTGCCGCCCGGCGCGCCGCAAGCGAAAAGAACGGCAAGCTGCGCGGTCTGGGCGTGAACTGCTATATCGAGGCTTGCGGCATCGCGCCGTCAAACCTTGTCGGGCAGTTGGGTGCGCGGGCAGGGCTTTATGATGCCGCGACTGTCCGGGTGAATGCCACCGGGTCGATTTCGGTCATGGTTGGTGCCCATAGCCACGGGCAGGGTCATGAGACATCGTTCCCGCAGGTGATATCCGAAATGATCGGGATCCCCGAGGATCAGATCGATATTGTCCATGGTGACACCTCCAAGATCCCGTTTGGCATGGGCACCTATGGCTCACGCTCGCTGGCCGTCTGTGGTTCCGCCATGGTGCGGGCCGCCGAAAAGGTGATCAACAAGGCTAAGAAGATCGCGGCGCACCTGCTGGAAGCCTCTGACGCGGATATCGAGCTGAAGAATGGTCAGTTCACGGTTGCGGGCACGGATAAATCGGTGGCCTGGGGTGATGTCACCCTTGCCGCCTATGTCCCCCATAACTATCCGCTGGAGGATATCGAGCCGGGTCTGGAAGAGACGGCATTTTATGACCCCGCCAACTTTACCTATCCTGCGGGGGCCTATGCCTGCGAGGTCGAGGTTGATCCGGACACCGGTAAAGTCACTATCGAACGGTTCAGCGCGGCGGATGATTTCGGCAATATCATCAACCCGATGATCGTGTCTGGCCAGGTGCATGGCGGGATTGCGCAAGGGATCGGGCAGGCGTTGCTGGAGAACTGTTCGTATGACGAGAACGGCCAGTTGATCAGCGCATCCTACATGGATTACGCGATGCCGCGCGCCGATGACCTGCCGTTCTACAGTGTCGATCATTCCTGCCAGACGCCATGCACACACAACCCGCTGGGCGTGAAAGGCTGCGGCGAGGCTGGGGCGATTGGATCCCCACCATCGGTCGTCAATGCCGTCATCGACGCCCTGCAATCGGGTGGCAAGAATGTCGCTCATATCGATATGCCCCTGACGCCATCCCGCGTCTGGGCTGCGATGAACAACGCGTAAAGGGAGAACGCTCATGTATGCTTTTGAAATTGAACGGCCCTCCACGATTGCCGATGCGGTCAATGCGTTGAAAGGCGAGGATGCGCAGGCGCTGGGGGGCGGGCAGACCCTGATCCCCACGCTGAAGCAGCGGCTGGCGATGCCGTCCAAGCTGGTCAGCCTGTCGGGGATCGGCGAGATGAAGGGCGTGTGCCTTGGCGATGCGGGCGAGGTGTGCATTGGCGGGGCGACCACCCATGCGACCGTGGCCCGCGAGGCGGCCGCGCATTATCCGGCACTGGCTGCTTTGGCGAGCCATATCGGTGATCCTGCGGTTCGGAACCGCGGCACGATTGGCGGATCGCTGGCCAATAACGACCCTTCTGCGTGTTATCCTGCTGCGGCTTTGGGGTCGGGTGCCACGATCATCACCAACAATCGCGAGATTGCTGCTGACGATTATTTTCAGGGGATGTTTACTACCGCCCTTGAAGAGGGCGAGGTGATTACCGAGGTCCGTTTCCCGGTGCCGGAAAAGGCGAATTACCAGAAATTCGTGCAGCCCGCGTCGCGTTTTGCGCTGGTTGGCGTGTTTGTGGCGAAATATGCGGGCGGTGTCCGCGTGGCCGTGACCGGCGCGTCAGAGGAAGGTGTGTTCCGCTGGACCGAGGCCGAAGAGGCCCTGTCGGGCAATTTCGACGGCGGTGCTGTCGATGGCCTTTCGGTGCCTTCGGATGGCATGATTTCGGACCTGCACGGCACGCCGGAGTATCGTGCCCACCTCGTCAAGGTGATGACAAAACGCGCGGTGGCGGCTTCTGGCTGAGCCCTGCGCATGGTTTCGCCCGGCTGTTGACCGGGCGGAACCAAACGACGCCTCATATGTTAGATGACATACGCTCAGACAATCAGTTTGCTCTGAGAGCTTGTTCTGAAATCGCGAGGACGTCATGCGAAGATCTACTTTGAAATCAACGACATCGCTGGTGCTGAGTTTTGCGGTGGCCACGAGTCCCGTTTTGGCGCAGCAAACCGATGTTGATCCCGAAACGCTGGAAATCTGTGTTGGGCTGGGGCCGGCGGCAGACATCGTGGCTGGTGAGCCGCTGCTGGAGCCGACATTCCCTTGTGTGGATCAGAATGGTGAGGTGGTTGTCGATGAGGTTGCATTGGAAACCGCGATTGCAGCGCAGGTTGATGATGGCCCGGCCGAACCCGAGGAACTGGTCGAGACCCCTGAGGTGACCGCGGCCCCGGCAGATGTGGAGACCACGACCGAAGGGACAGCGACGCTTGAAGTGCCTGTGGAAGAGGCCGTACCGGGAGAGACCGTGGTTGAAGAACAGCCTGCCGAGCCTGCACCGGAAGAGACTGTGACGACCGAGGTTGAAGCGGCCCCGGAGGCTGCCGAGGCACCGGACACGACGGTAACGTCGGACGCTGACGTGGCCGCAGAGGCTGAGGCGGATGTTGCGATTGAAGCGACTGAGCAGGAAGCGCTGCCAGATGCCGAGGGTATGCCCGAGGGCGATGATGCCGCTGCGATTGCTGATCTGCCGACTGTGACGGACGAAACCCCGGAAGAGGCCGAGATCGTCATTGAGACGGTGGAAGCGGATGAACCGCCTGCGGCGGCCGCGGCCTCTGCCGATGCGGAGGCGGATACAACCGCCGAGGTTCAGGTTGAAACGCTGACCCAAGACGACGTGCGTAGCAGCAGTCAGGATTTCGAAACGACGGCCACGGGTGAAGCGCAGGCAGAGGCCCGGGCTAGCGGCGACAACGACGATGATGGTCTTAGCAATTTTGAGAAGGCGTTGCTTTTGGGTCTGGGCGCGGCTGTGGTCGGCTCGGTGCTGAACAACGGTGACGAAGTGGTGTCCAACAGCGGCGACCGTGTGATCGTGGAACGCGATGGCGAACTGGTCGTGCTGAAGGATGATGATGTGCTGTTGCGCCAGCCCGGCGCAGAGGTGCAGACTCGCACGTTCGAGGACGGGTCTACTCAGACCAGTGTTTTACGTGAAGATGGCACGCAGATCGTAACGATCCGTGGCAGTGACGGGCGTGTGTTGCGCCGTGCGCGGGTGCTGGAAGATGGCACCCAGATTGTGCTGTTCGACGACACACAGGCGTCTGAACCGGTTGTCGTGACCGAACTGCCCCGCCAGCAGGAAGCGAGCGTCGAGGTGGATGTATCGCGCGGTGATACGGCTGCGTTGCGGGCGGCGTTGTTGGCCAACCAGAACCGGCAGTTTGATCGCAGCTATTCGCTGCGTCAGATCCGCTCGATCCGCGAGGTCCGCGATCTGGCGCCGCAAGTGGAGCTGGATACCGTGACATTCGCCACCGGGTCGGCCGCGATTGAGCCAAGCCAGGCGGAAGAACTGACCAGCCTGGGCATCGCGATTGTGGATATCATTCAGGAAGATCCCGGTCAGGTATTCCTGATCGAGGGGCATACCGATGCGGTGGGCGATGCAGGGTATAATCTGGCCTTGTCAGACCGCCGGGCCGAAACCGTGGCGCTGGCGCTGACGGAGTATTTCGGGGTGCCGCCGGAGAACCTGATCACGCAAGGCTATGGTGAAAGCATCCTGAAGGTGCCCACATTGCGGGCAGAGCGTGAAAACCGCCGCGCGGCGGTGCGCAACATCACGTCGCTGCTGCGCTAAGTTATTCGGCTGCAATTAAAAAAAACGGGCACCGAGAGGGTGCCCGTTTTCTTTTGCATTCCTGAGAATAACGTTATTTCGGCAGTGGTCCGATCAGCATCACCATCTGCCGACCCTCCATCTTTGGAAAGTTCTCGACCCGGCCAGTTTCCTTGGTGTCTTCGGCCACACGCTCTAGCAGTTGGCGTCCCAGCTCTTGGTGCGCCATCTCGCGCCCCCGGAAACGCAACGTGATCTTTACTTTATCTCCGTTGTCCAGGAATTTGAAAACATTGCGCATTTTCACATCGTAATCATGCTGGTCGGTGTTCGGGCGGAACTTGACCTCTTTGATCTCGATGATCTTTTGCTTCTTGCGTGCTTCGGCTTCTTTCTTCTGCGTCTCGTATTTGAACTTGCCGTAGTCCATGATCTTGCAGACGGGCGGGTTCGCATTGGGAGAGATTTCAACCAGATCAAGTCCGGCATCATCTGCCATCACCATTGCGCGTTCGGGCGTCACAACGCCGACATTTTCGCCATCCGCCCCGATCAGGCGGATTTCTGTGGCCCGGATGCGGTCATTGATCCGTGGGCCGGTGTCGCGCTGTGGTGGCGCGTTATGGGGTCTGCGTCCTATGGTCTTTATCCTTTGATTATTCCGATTAGGTGACACGCAAAGTAAACGTCGCCGGGGCGGGCTTCAACCCGCAAAGATGTGGTTTTCCGCCGATTTTTCCCCCTGATCGGCCCTTCCCCTTTTCGGTGCTATCTGACATATGCAGCGCCAAGGGCCAGTGGGGGTCCAATTGCCATTCATGGAAGGATGAAAGCAATGAGAGCTATCGCGATTCTGATTATTGTCGCTGTTCTGGGGTTCTTTGGTTATCAATACGCCGTTCAAGGCCGCGGCCCGAATGAGGCGATCGGTGTTCTGACAGGTGCAACCGCCGCCGCCGAGGCCGAAGCGGCTGCTGCCGCGCAAGCCGCACAAGAGGCCGCTGCCGCCGCGGAAGCTGCCGCACAAGCCGAGGCGGAAGCCGCTGCCGAAGCAGCCGCTGCTGCTGAATCCGCCGCAGCTGCAGAAGCAGAAGCTGCCGCTGAGGCCGCAGCAGAGGCGGCCGCCGAGGCTGAAGCTGCCGCGCAGGAAGCCCTTGATAACGCCGCCGCTGCAGCGGAAGAGGCTGTGGCGGGTGCAGGTGCGCTTGTCGAAGAAGCTGGAAGCGATCTGATGTCCGCAGCCGGTGATCTGCTGACCGTAGACGGTTTTGATGCGGATCAGGTTATGACCTTGCTGGAAGGCGCTGATATCTCGGAGCTTGAGAAAACCGCCCTTGGGAATGCGTTGACAGCCGCACAGGACAATCCTGCTTTGCTCGCGCCAGTTTTGGAAAACATCAAGGCTGTGCTGGGTCTGCAATAATCCAGCCCTGCCGAAACGACAAAGGCCGCGCCAGTATGGCGCGGCCTTTTGCATTCGTGGGTCCGGGACCTAGTCCAGAAACGCCTTTTCCACCACGTAATGCTGTGGGTTCGAATTGGCCCCCTCAACCAGCCCGTATTCTTCGAGCATGTCTTTGAGTTCCAGATTGAACGCCAGATTGCCGCAGATCATCGCCCTGTCGGTTTCGGGTGACAGGGTCGGCAGGCCGAGGTCGGTGAACGCCTCACCGGACCGCATCAGGTCGGTGATGCGCCCCATCTTGGGGCTCTCTTCCCGGGTCGTGGTCGGGTAGTATTTGATCTTTTTCCAGAAACCTTCGCCGATCACTTCGTTGAGCAGTTCGTCGGTTTTCAGTGCTTCGATCAGGTCGCGCCCATAGGTCAGTTCGCCCACTTCGCGGCAGGTATGGGTGATGATGATTTCATCATAGTCTTCATAGGTTTGCGGTTCGCGCAGGAGCGAGGCAAAGGGCGCGAAGCCGGTGCCGGTGGCAAAGAACCAGAGCCGTTTGCCGGGCAGGAGCGCGTCATGCACCAGTGTGCCAACCGGTTTGGGCCGCAGGATGATTTCATCGCCGGGCTTGATGTGCTGCAGTTTGGAGGTCAGTGGCCCATCCTGCACCTTGATCGAATAGAATTCCAGTTCCTCGTCCCATGAGGGCGAGGCGATGGAATAGGCGCGCAGCAGCGGTTTCTGCTTGCCGGTTTCGGGGTGCGGGTCGCCCATCAGGCCGATCATCACGAATTCGCCCGACCGGAACCGCAAGGATGCGGGGCGGGTGCAGCGGAAGCTGAACAGCCGGTCGGTATAGTGCTGCACGTCCGTCACGGTCTGCGCATCGGGCAGGGTGGGGACGGCTTTGGCGGTGTCTAGGGTCACAGGTCTCTGCTCGGTCATATGTGTCATGGCAGCCGTTTTGGGGCCGCCCTCCGTCTTAGTCGTTGATCTGGATCAGGGAAAGGGTGCTTTGGTCCTAGCCGCGCAGGCGGGCCTGATAGTTGTGGTTTTGCCAGTTCGCACGGGCGAGCCATTGGTCTTCGGGCTGGCGGGCGGCGAGGGCATCGTCGATTTCGACCTCATCAAAGCCGGAGCGGCGTGCCATCGCGTATTGATCGGCAAGGACATGGCCGCGCGCGCGCAGCCGCCCCTTGTAGCCGGCCCGCCGCAGCATGGCGGCAAGGGTAAAGCCGCGCCCGTCGGCGGATGACGGAAAGTCGATCCGGATCATCGGCGCGTTATTCAACCCAGCCAGCGCCTCGGGCGCTGTATCGGACGGCAGGTCGATGCCGTAGTCGCAGTCATTTGCGGCGGCGGCATCATGGTCGACGAACCCGCATGCGAAATCTTCCGCGACAAAGCCGCTATCGTTTACAATCACACTCATGCTGCTTTTCCCGGTCTGATGATCTTACCATCTTCGAAATGGATCCCGCATTCGGTCTTGTCGCTGTCGCGCCAGCGGCCTGCGCGCGGGTCTTCATGGGCGCTGACGCGTGTGGTGCAGGGCATGCAGCCGATGGACGGGTAGCCCTGGGCCACCAGCGGGTGCCGGGGCAGGGCGTGTTTGGTCATGTAGGCGGCGATGTCCTGTGGGGTCCAGTCGGCCAAGGGGTTGATCTTGATCTTGCGGCCATCCTTTTCGAACAGCGGCAGGGCAGCACGTTGCCCACCCTGGAACCGCTTGCGCCCGGTGATCCAGCCGCCGAAATCGCGCAACGCTTCTTCCAGTGGCCGTGTCTTGCGCAGGTCGCAGCAGGCGTCGGTATCGGCCTGATGCAGGATGCCGTCCACGTCTTCGACCAGCACGGCGTTCCTGTCGGGGGCGATCACCCGCAGATCGGTCAGGCCAAGCTGTTCGCTGACCTCGCGCTGATAGGTCAGCGTTTCGGGGAACAGCATTTCGGTGTCCAGAAAGATCACCGGGGTGGCAGTGTCGATCTGGGCCACCATGTGCAGTAGCACGACGCTTTCTGCGCCGAAAGAGGATACCAGCGCAATCGGCCCGATCTGCACATCGTCAAGCACGTGGCGCAGGATGGTCTGGGCGTCGGATTTCCGGTGCAGGATATTGCGGCGGTCGGCGAGCTCTTTAAGCGGCATTGGCTTTGTCCTCGGCTGGATAAAGGATGGCTTTGAACGGCTCCATGCCGAGACGGCGATAGGCCTGAAGGAAGGTTTCGTTTTCGTCGATCCGCAGGTCCATGTAGCCCGTGACAAGCCGTTCGATGGCTGGCACGATCTCGTCCGCGCTGAAACCGGGGCCGGCGCGTTCGCCGATGGTGGTGGTTTCGGTCCCGTCACCGCCCAGCGTGATCTGGTAGTTTTCGACGCCCGCCCGGTCGAGGCCGAGGATGCCGATATGACCGACATGGTGGTGCCCGCAGGCGTTGATGCAGCCGGAGATCTTGATTTTCAGCTGGCCGATGTCGTGTTCGATCTTCAGTTCATCAAAGCGCGTGGCGATTTCCTGTGCGATGGGGATCGACCGGGCCGTGGCCAGCGCGCAGTAATCCATGCCAGGGCAGGCGATGATGTCAGAGGCCAGCCCGATATTTGCGGTGGCAAGGTCGGCCGCGCGCAGGGCCTGATAGACCGCTGGCAGGTCGGATTTATGGACATGCGGCAGGATCACGTTCTGTTCGTGGCTGATGCGCAACTCGTTATGGCCATAGGTTTCGGCAAGGTCCGCCATGACGCGCATCTGGTCGGAGGTCGCATCGCCGGGGGTTTGCCCGTGCTTTTTGATGCTGATCGAGACGATGGCGTAACCGTCCGCCTTGTGTTCGGCCAGATTGGTGTCTGTCCATGACCGGAAGGCGGGGTTGGCGAGGCGTGCGGCCTCAAACCCGTCAGTGGATTTGGTGACGAATGCAGGTGGGGCGAAAGCGGTTTCGATCTGGGCCAGAAGCGCCTGATCGTGGCCGGAGAACCCGGCGCGGATGGCTTTGAACCGGTCCTCGACCAGGTGCTGGATTTTGTCCAGACCGTTTTCGTGGACCGTGATCTTGATCCGTGCCTTGTATTTGTTGTCACGGCGGCCAAGCAGGTTGTAGACGCTGACGATCGCCTCGACATAGGGCAGCAGGTCTGCCTTTGGCAGGAAGTCCCGCAGGATTTTGCCCACCATGGGTGTGCGGCCAAGGCCACCACCGACGATGACCTCGAACCCCGGTTGGCCAGCGGCGTTGCGCACCATGCGCAGGCCGATATCGTGGGCCTTTGTCACCGCACGGTCCTGTTCGGCGCCGGTCACGGCGATCTTGAATTTGCGCGGCAGGAACTGGAATTCCGGATGGTCGGTGGACCACTGGCGCAGCAGTTCGGCGATAGGGCGCGGGTCTTCGATTTCGTCGGCCGCTGCACCGGCGAAATGGTCGGCGGTCACGTTGCGGATCGTGTTGCCAGAGGTCTGGATCGCGTGCATGCCGACATCGGCCAGCGCATCAAGCATGTCCGGCACGTCCTGCAGTTTCGGCCAGTTATACTGGATGTTCTGGCGGGTCGTGAAATGGCCATAGCCTTTGTCCCAGCGGTCCGCGATATAGGCCAACTGGCGCATCTGGGCGCTGTTCAGCGTGCCATAGGGGACGGCGACGCGCAGCATGTAGGCGTGCAATTGCAGGTAAATCCCGTTCATCAGGCGGAGCGGTTTGAATTCATCCTCGGTCAGGGATCCATCAATGCGGCGTTCCACCTGCCCACGGAACTGGGCCACGCGGGCGCGCACGAAAGCCTCATCGAAGTCATTGTATTGGTACATCTTTTTTCCTTTCGCCGCAAAATCCTTGGAAGGATTTTGCCAAGACTTTTCGAAAAGTCTTGGGGGTCACCCTGCCTGTTTGCCGTGGTGATAGTTGGAGGGACCGCGGGTGCGGAACGCCTCGCGGAAATGGGTGGGTTCGGGGCCGTCCGGGCCGGAGCGTGCATCGGCCAGATAGGCGCCGGCGATCTTGTCGGCCTGTGCCATCGCTTCAAGCAGGCGCAGATCACCGTGCGCTTCGTCGGTGATCAATTCGGCCTCATGGATGTCACGTGTCCATGTATTGTCTTCAGTCAGCCAGACGGCGTCGCCCTCCAGCAGCGCGTTGGCGGTGACGACTTTGGGTGTAAAGCTCCGTGCCATTATGCAAACTCCCTGAGGTTTTGTGATTGTGCGGCTGCGTCGCGCGGGGCGAGGCCGTAGAATGTGATGGCGGGGCCGGTCAGGTTGGCGTTCGTCATGGTTGGTTCCATCTCTGCCAATGTCGTTGCGATAATGCGTTGACCGGACCGGCCGACATTCTCGATGATGGTGACCGGGGTGTCAGGGTCGGCGCCGTGCATCAGGAGGCGGCCCTGGATGAAACGGGCGGATTTCTTGCCCATGTAGATCGCCGCAACCTCGCCGGCCCGCGCCAGTGCGCGCCAGTCGTGATCAGCGTAGCCTTTGGTATCGTGCCCGGTGATCAGGCGGACGGAAGAGTTGCGCTGCCGCTTGGTCAGGCTTTGCCCGATGGTGGCGACGGCGGCAGAGGCGGCAGTGATGCCGGGGATGATCCGATAGGACATGCCCGCGTTTTCAAGGGCTTCGATTTCCTCGTCGAGGCGCCCGAATACGGTTGGATCGCCTGCCTTGAGCCGGACAACATGGTGGCCGTCCTGTGCGTGCTGCACGATCAGGTCGTTGATATCTTCTTGCTTCATCGACGGGCCGAAGCCGGTTTTGCCGACGTCGATGATGATCGCCTCGCGCCGGGCGAGTTCCAGGATTTCGGGTGTGACGAGCCGGTCGTGGATCACCACATCGGCCTTGTCGAGCGCGTTGCGCGCCTTGAGTGTGAGCAGTTCGGGATCGCCCGGGCCAGCGCCGACGAGGTCGACATGACCTTCCCGCGCTTTGGTCATGATGTGGGTGTCGAGCAGGGTTTCGAGCGCGGGGATCACGCCATTTTCGCCAGCGTCTTCAATGGCTTTGGGGCCGGTGTTGAAATAGAAGGCGGACCAGAAATCGCGCCGTTTGCGGCCCATGGGCAGCACATCGGCGGCGTGGCGGAAGCTCTTGCCGATGCGGGCGAGGATGCCGAGCGATGTGGGCAGTCGTTCTTCCAGATCGGCCTTGATTGCGCGGGCCAGGACCGGTGCCGCGCCTTCGGTGCCGATGGCGACGGTGACCGGGTCGCGGTCAACGATGGCGGGTGTGATGAACTGGCTGTCGGCGAGGTTGTCGACGATGTTGACCAGTGCGCCCTCGGCGTTGGCGATGGCGGCGACGCGCGCATCTTCGGCGTCATCTTCGTTGGCGGCGTAGAACAGGGCGGCGCAGAGCGCATCACCGGGTTCCATGGCGCGGTTGATGAGTGTCAGCTTGCCTTGCGCGGCCCATTTCTGGATATCAGGGGCGATTTCGGAAGCAATTACAGTGAGATGCGCCTCTGTTTTCATCAGCAAGCGCAGCTTGGCCATGGCGGCGTCACCACCGCCTGAGACGACGATGCGGCGGCCTGCGACGGCGAGGAAGATGGGGAAGTGCTGCATGATGACCCTCGAATTTCTTGGGTTCAATATAGAATAATGTTCTGCTATTTGCCTCCCCTAGAAGGCAACTAAGGACGTTTGTTCCAAGTCGGGGTGAATTTGGACCGTCTGTCCTGCCAAAATGGAGAATTGAGAATGTCGGTGCGGATTGATGCGACGGATCGGAAGATTTTGGCGGCTTTACAGGCGGATGCGGCGCAATCGCTGGACGAAATCGCCAAGAATATCGGGTCTTCGAAGACCCCTGTCTGGAACCGGATTCGCAAAATGCGCGAGGCCGGGATCATTGGGCAGCAGACCGTGCTGCTGGATGCCGAGGCGCTGGGGTTCGAGGCATGTTTTTTCGTGCTGATCCGCACGTCGGAACATGACAAGGACTGGCAGAGCCGGTTCCTTAAAGCATTGAAATCACGCCCGGAAGTGCAAGAGGCGCATCGGCTGGCGGGGGATATTGATTACATCCTGAAGGTGCGCGTGCAGAACGCGCGGGCCTATGACACGTTCTATCAGGCGCTGATTTCAGAGGTGAAGGTGCATAACGTCACAGCACTTTTGTCGATGGAAGAGATCAAGTCGACGGTGGCGTTGCCGCTGTAAATAATCCGTACAGAACCTGTACATACATTGTACGTACAGTCTGGCTTACACATCATCTGCTTGCGACATGTTCGCTTGCTGCCGGGTTTTGCATCTGCCCAAGTCACCCGGCGCGTTCGGGCAGATCGAGACCTGCCTGACCTGCATAGACTTTGGCGATTGCGGCGTCATCCTCGTGACCCAGCCCCATCGCTATGGCTTTGTGATACTGGGTCAAGGCAGCTTGCGTGATGGGCGCGTCAAAACCGGCTGACGCGGCAATGTTCAGCACGATTCCCAGATCCTTGGGCCAGATATTGACCGAGGATAGCGGCGTGTAGTCGCCATCAATGATATGGGGTGCGCGGTTTTCCAGCATCCAGGATGTTCCTGCGCATTTGCTGATGACGTCAAGAAACCGGGCAGGGGCGATGCCTTGGGTCATGCCAAAGGTCAGCGCCTCGGCCATGGCCGCGATATGAACGCCAGCAAGCAGTTGGTTGACCGCCTTCATCGCGGCGCCTACACCGGCGTCATCGCCCAGTTCAAAGACGGTTGCGGCGATGACATCAAGGATCGGGCGCGCGGCGGCAAACGCGGTCGGGCTGCCCGAGGCCATAATTGACAATTGTCCGTTGGCTGCCTTGGCAGCACCCCCCGAAATCGGGGCATCAAGATAAAGCACCTGATGGTCCGCGCAGCGTTGCGCCATGTTGCGGGCAAAATCAGGCGGAGCGGTCGCGCAGCCCAGCACCACAGCACCGGCGCGCATTTGCGGCACAATCCCGTCAGGCCCAAAAAGGACAGTTTCGGTCTGGGTGGCGTTCAGCACCACGACAATTGCCGCATCGAGATGTTTGCGTTCCAACGGGTGGGTTTCGCCGCCTTCATTTTCGAATGCGGTCATCCTGGCCCGGTCAATATCGATCCCCCAGACCCGGTGGCCGCCCCGCAAGGCGGATTGCGCCATACCATAACCCATTGACCCAAGGCCGAAAACTGCGATGCGAAGCATGGTAGGGTCCCTTATCAGACTGGTGTCGGTGCACAGGTTACGGATGATCGGCGCGGGGGCAAGTACTGCCGCGGGGATAGCCGTTATCAGCGCAGCTTCAAAACTGTACGGAACACATGTTGGATGTAGCGATGACGGCCCTTTGTGGCGCCGCCCATCTGGCTGCAGCATGTCCGCCCCGCACCTGGTGTGTCGCCGATCACGCGTTTTGGTCACGGTCCGGGGTAAATGACGTGAAAATGATTCCGAAATTGTTGTCTCGGGCCTGTTTTCTGCTTAGGCCTGACGGGTATCAATACTGTAGCCAGACACGATAGGTGAGATCATGTTTAGTCGACGCCATTTCATTATGACATCCACGGCGCTTTTTTCCGCGCCACTTGCAGGGTCTGCCTTTGCGCAAGAGGTTGATGCGGATGGTCTTGTGACCACACCTGCTGTTGTCGAGCCAGAGCCGCCACGGCAGCCCGTGTCGCCACCGTCCCGTTGGGCCGGGTGGGATGCGCGTGTGACGCCGCGCAATTACGATCCGTTCACGTCGAACCCCTGGGGCCTACACCCACGGTTCCTGCCCACGATTGTCGAGGCGAATGACAATCTGCGGCCCGGTGACATCCATGTTGATGCGATTGCCCGCTATCTGTACCACATTCGTCCCGATGGTACCGCCATGCGCTATGGCGTCGCGATTGCGCGGGGCAACCTGTACGAACCCGGCACCTACACGATCCGCCGTAAGGCCAAATGGCCGACCTGGCGCCCGACTGAAGACATGATCGAACGCGATCCCCGGTCGTTCGAGCGGTTCAAGGATGGTGTGGATGGTGGCCCGCGCAACCCGCTGGGATCACGGGCGCTGTATCTCTATGTTGGTCGCCGCGACACCTATCTGCGTATTCACGGCACACCGTCGCCGCGTTCAATCGGCGGACGCGCCAGTTCGGGCTGTGTGCGGATGGTGATGGCCCATATCATCGGCCTGTACGATCAGATCAATACCGGTGCCACAGCCGTGCTTTATGCAACCGAGGACGGCGTGACTGCGCGCAGTTAACGTATGATCAGCCTGCGGCGGCGGTATCCGCTGCCGCGGCACAGATCGGGCGTCCGTTCTTGGTACGCAAGGGCAGGAGCGTCGTTTCGACAGGGCCTGCGTGGCTGTACCAATAGCAGTTGTCGTCCTCCAGCAGCACGACCTTTTCAAGATCCTGGAACGGTGCCGCGATTGACCGGACCCCTTCGGGGACCTCGCGCAGGTATCTCTGGCCATCGGCCCCCGGCACGGTTTCACAGGCTGCGACGGCACAAAATGCCAGTGCGACAAAACAATTGCGGCTGATCACAGGTCATCCCCCTTACTACACGCGGGATGCAAAGCATTTCGTTGCCATTTGTGCAACAGGTTGTGTGGCTGGCGCGGCTGTTTTTGTGCGAGTGTCGCAGGATGTCCGAATTTTCGCGTGCCAATTGTGCGACTGCGCAGCGTTTTCGTTGCCTGGAAATTGCGACATGTTAGATTTATTGGAACTCTGGAGAAGCAACCAATGCGTCGCGTGATCCTTTCCATCTCGTTTCTTGGGATGTTTTTTGCATTTGGTTACATGTTCCATGTCCAATATTTTAGATGGCGCGGTTGCTTCAATGAACTGGGCCGGTGTTTTGACAGTGAAACCGGTGTCGTGTATCTGGAGCAATCGGGCGCTGTCTGGCTTTTGCTTGCGATCATGGCGCTTGCGCTATCGCTTCTTCAGACACGGCGATTGATCAAAGATCGGCGATGATCTGGGTTGATGACTGACTTTGATGGTTCTTGTTCTCTGATGATCTGAGGCTCAATATCCCCGCCAACCGGATTCTGGTGTGACAGAACATCGTTTGCGTAGCGTTAGGGGCGACCGCTGCTGCGTTGCACCATCAGCCGTTCCAAGCCATGAAAATGATAGACATCGCCGTAGCGCGGTTGCGCCGTGATTTGCAGCGCAGGGCATCGCTCAAACAGCACTGACAAGGCGATTTGCAGTTCCAACCGCGCCAGTGGCGCGCCGACGCAGAAATGGATGCCACCCCCGAAGCTGGTATTTTTGGGGCCTGTGCGCATAGGGTCAAACGCATTCGGGTTTGCATAGGCCGCAGGGTCCCGGTTGGCCGCGCCCAGCAGGCAGGCGATCTGGTCGCCGCGTTGGAAGCGGTGGCCGTCCATCTCTACATCTTCGTACACCCACCGGGTGAACATGTGCAGGGGCGGGTCGAAGCGGATAATCTCTTCGACAGAGGTTTCGGTGATGTCGCGGCAGCCATGTTCAAGCAGGGCCTTTGTCCCGTTGCCCAGTGTATGCACTGTCGCCTCGTGCCCCGCATTCAGCAGCAGGATGCAGGTGGTGATCAGCTCGTCCTCGGTCAGTTTTTCGCCGTCCTGGCGTGCGGCAATCAAGGTTGAGATCAGATCGTCGGTCGGTGTCTTGCGCCGTTTGGCGATGTAGCCGCGCAGGAAGGCGGTGAAGTCATTGGTCGCCGCAATCGCCGCTGCTTCGATCTGTGGGGTGCGCCGGGCCTGATACATGGCGACCATCGCGTTGGACCAGCGCAACAGGTCATCGGCGCGCTCTTCGGGCACACCAAGCAGACGCGCGATGATGATCACTGGCACCGGCTGGGCATAGGCCGTCAGCAGATCGAACGGGTGATCAGGGAATTGGTCGATCAGATCATGGCATAGCTGCGTTATGTCAGGCGCAAGACCGGCGATTGTCCGGCTGGTAAAGGCGCGCAACACCAGTGCCCGCAGCCGGGTGTGCCGAGGGGGCTCAAGCTCCAGCATGGAATGCGCCTCTACATCGTAAAACGGCTGCAAGGCGGGGAGAATTGCAGGGGCGTGCTCTGGCGGGCATTCGCGCCCCATCCTTTTGTCGCGCAATACCGCATGCACGGCTTTGTGGCTGACAGCACAGGCCATGCCGTAGTCGTTCCACCAAAAGAAATTGCCAGCCACGCGCGCCCGGTCATAGAACGGGTAGGGGTTCTGGACAAAGGCGGGATCGGTCGGGGATTGGTCGAAATGCTGCATGGCGGCAGCTTTGGCGGACTGCGCGGATCAATGCAAGAGACCTCGCAGGCGTGTTGGCGGCGCAGCGATAGGGCTTTATTGGTGGCCCTGCTCGACACGTCAGGCTGGCACCAATCACACGTCAGGGGTGTTCCGCGGCAACGAATATACCGCGCGACATTCTGACGCGCCGGGCGTTCTTCAAATCCATGTTACGCTGCATGCAATTGGATGCCGTCCTAGTGGGAACAAGGAATCGTGTGACATCCAATTTGCCAGCAAGGGAGGGAGCGTTCATGGCCAGAGCGCCAGTGGACGATGGTGCGTTCGACCGCTCCGAATACGACAGAGCCGATCAGCAATTCCGGTTGGCCGAACAAAAGTTACCGCGCGAGGCCATCAATGACCTCGCGCGCGAAGTTGTGAGGCGTCTGAGGTTCCGCATGCCACGATCAGTTCGCAAAGAGGATCTGCCAAGCCCAGCGGACATTGATTTGCTTGCGGCGGCGCTGCTGTCGTCAGACGAAGATGCGGCTGAAAGGTTCATCATGAACGCACGGCGTGACGGTGTTGACGTCGATGCGGTGTATCTGGGCTATGTCGCCGGGGCAGCACGTCGCCTTGGCGAGATGTGGGATGCCGATGAGGTGTCTTTTATCGATGTCACGCTTGGATGTGCCAAGCTCTACCGCATCATTCGCGGCCTGCGACATGTGGTGGCCCCGGGCATCATCTATGGCCGCGATGAGAAACCAGCCCTTTTCGCGTTGGTCCCCGGTGAGACGCATACCCTTGGGATTGAAATGGCAACTGATCTGTTCCGCCGCGAAGGGTGGGATATCGACATGATGCTGGGTCTGGATCACGACATTCTGGTCGATCAGGCCGAGCGGCGCAGCTACCGGGTGATTGTCCTGGTCGCCAACAGCGACGCGATGATGCAGCCATTGATCCGGTTGATCCTGGCGCTGCGGATTACCCAGCCGCTGGCGCATATCGTGGTTGCGGGCAATATTCTGGATCACTATCCCGATATCATTCACATGGTTGGCGCCGATGCCGTGATCAAGGATATCAAAAGCGCCATTGCCGAGCTGCGATCGGTGATGGATGAACCTGCATAACCGCGCGCGCTGCAGGCGGTGATCTTTGCCTGTGTCATGTAACTGTCCATTGTATCGTGCGGCCGACGCGGTGGCGTGATCAAATTTCTAGAGCGTCGTCCAATTCATCTGGAATACTTTTTTAATAGCACGAGGGCAGCTCCCGACCGCGGGTGGGGGTGAAGCCCCCGCCCATGGGGGCGGTCGGGGGCTGCCCGATTTATCAATCGGGCGGGCCCTCAGCCAAGGTATGGTTCAGACTTTGAGGACGATCCTCTAGAAATTTGATGCAGCCTCCAGCGCGGTGATGATCGGTGAAAAATCTGCCGCCTTCAGGCTGGCACCACCGACAAGTGCGCCATTCACATTGGGTACGCTGAAAATCTCGGCGGCGTTGCTGCCTTTGACCGAACCACCATAAAGGATGCGCATCTCGGCCCCGTCGCTGAACCGCTCTGTCAGGCGGGCGCGGATATGGGCGTGGACCTCGGCGATTTGTTCCAGCGTCGGAACTTTACCGGTTCCAATGGCCCAGACCGGTTCATAGGCAATCACGGTGTTTTCGGCATCCGCAGTCGCGGGGATTGATCCGGCCAGCTGCGTGTCGATGACGGAAAGCGTGGTGCCTGCTTCGCGTTCGTCCAGTGTTTCACCGATACAGATGACCGCGATCAGCCCCGCATCATAGCCTGCCTGCGATTTCGCGGCGACCATGGCATCGGTTTCGCCGTGATCGGTGCGCCGTTCGGAATGTCCGGTTAGCACATAGCTGGCCCCGGCATCCGCCAGCATCTCGGCACTCACATCGCCCGTATGCGCACCCGAGGTCGCCATGTGGCAATCCTGCCCACCGATATCAAACGGCGTATCCTCGCAGGCGCTGATCAGCGTGGCAGGCGGGCAGATCAGGATATCAACGCCCGCATCCCCGTGTTTTTCTTCCAGTTTGGCAAGCTCTGCCAGATTGGCGCGCAGCCCGTTCATTTTCCAGTTTCCGGCGGCGAGTTTGCGAAGCATGGGGCAGCATCCTTTTGTATGGTATTGGGACTTGCTATCAATTTCATGAACCAACGGGAAGAGGACCATGACCGAACAGCGCATTCCCCGTATTGATGCCGCCGCTTTGCTGGCCCGCGATCCTGCAACCATGGCGGGGGTGGCAGAGGCGGCAACCGGTGTCGGCTTTATGACCGTGCACAACACGCCGATATCAGAGGCTGCGGCGCAAAAGGTACTTGCGGTCTATCGCGCGTTCTTTGCGCTGCCCGCCGCCAGGAAGGCTGCATATGACATGGCCCGGACCGGATCGAACCGCGGTTGGGGCGCACCCGGGTCCGAACAGGTCGATCCGGATGCGAACCCTGATTACAAGCAGGTCTTTGATTGCGGGTTGGAACTGCCGACAGGTGATCCGCTGACCGCATTGTCAAGTTACGCCCCGAACCTGTGGCCCGCAGAGCCGAAGGGCTTTGCCACGACACTGCGTGCCTATTACGCGCAGGCGACGGCGTTTTCACTGGATCTGCTGTGTGCGATTGCCGATGCGGTGGGCGAAGACGGCGAATACTTCCGCGATCAGTTTGACCGGCCTATGGCGCTGCTGCGTGGCAATTATTATCCCGAACGTCCTGCCTGGGCTGGCGAAAAGGATTTCGGCATCGCGACCCATACCGATTACGGTTGTCTGACCTTGTTGGCCACTGATGGTGCGCCCGGTCTGGAGGTGCGCAAGCGGGGTGGGGGCTGGATCGCGGTGTCAGCGCCCCCGGGGGAATTCGTGATCAATTTCGGCGAGATGCTGGAGATGTGGACCAATGGCATCGTCAAGGCGACCCCACATCGGGTGGTCGGCACGCAGGCAGAGCGGATATCGGTGCCGCTGTTCTTTAACCCTAATCACGATGCGAATGTGGCCCCCCTTGGGTCAGGCAAGGTAATCAATGCGCGCGCGCATCTCGAAGCGCGCTTTGCCGAGACTTACGTGCACTTGCAGACCGGTTAGGCGGTCAGGAATTTGCGCGCCCAGTCGCAGGCGGTTGCGCGGTCATCCAAGGTGCTTTCGGGTAAGGACCAGTAGGGCATGTTGTGGAATTGTTCGGCCCCTTCATCGGCCAGGGCTGTCGCCGTGTCAGGGGTGGTCTTGACGTAGATGCGCCCTTCGCTGCTGACGACCGCGAAGATGACGCCATCATGATAAAGCCCAAGACCGCCGAACATCTTGCGCGATTTCAGCCCGCCAAGATCAGAGAACAGGTCTGTTGCGAACGCGATATCGGCATCGCTGACAGACATTACTTGGCCATCAGGCTTTCGTCGAATTTGATCGATTCACCGCAGCCGCACGCGTCTGTCACATTGGGATTGCGGAACTTGAACCCGGATTCGAGCAGGGATACCTCGTAATCAATCTCGGTTCCGAACAGAAACATCTGTGCCATGGGTGCGATCATGACGCGTGCACCATCCTGTTCGACGACTTCGTCCAGCGGGTCCACTTCGGTCACATAGTCCATCGTGTATTCCATGCCCGCACAGCCGCCTTTCTTGACGCCGATGCGCAGCCCCTGATGGCCGTCCTTTTCCATCAGTTTCGCGATCTGTGCGGCGGCCTTGTCTGTGATCGTGACCGCTTGCTTGCCTGGAATGCCGAACATTGTGTTCTCCTTCATTGCCTTATGTAGGGCAGTCTGGTGCGCCGCTCAAGATGGGGTGGGGTCGATGCCGGCGATTGTGATGAGTGACAGTGTCGCATAGCTGACCAAAAGCGCCCAGCCAAACGAGGCCAGCGTGCCGATGATCACGTATTCGCTGGCCTGCTGGTCTCTTGAGGCGGTGTTAAACCGCAGGATGGATTTGGCGGCGATCAGAAAGCCGATGGCGGCGGGCTGGCCTACAAGGACCATGAGATAGATCAGCGCGCGTTCGAGCACGCCGATCGTGCGACCAGCGGCAGGCAATCCTGCATGTTCGATGGTTTTGAAATTCTCCATCAGATACCCGATGGCCGGACCGCCGGCAGAGACGCACAGGATCAGCCCAGCGCTGACGGCAAGGGCGTATTGTATCCAGACCGTGGCATCCGGCCAGAGCAGTGCAAGATCCGGCCAGAACCATAACACCCCCGCGATTGTGGCGTAATGGGCAAGCTGGTCCGCGAGATAGCTGGCCAGCCGGTCGGGCGCATAATGCGTTTTGACCAGGTCGATGACCAGATGGGCACCGGTGATGGCCAGGGTTGGGATGATCTCGCCCTTGAGCGCCAGAAAACTGAGCACGAAAACGATGCCGATATGGGCCGCCATCGCCTCTGGCCGTTTTTTGTTCGCGATGATCCAGCTGTTTTGCAGCGGATAGTCCGCCAGCAGATGCGCAAGAAACAGGGCGAGGGCGGTGGTCAGCATCGGGTGGCCCTTAGGTGTATTTTGGTTGTTTTGTGTGAAGACAACCGCATATGACTGTTATTCATAAAGACAGTCGAATGTGGCTGTCTTACGGAAAGACAGTCGAATATGGCTGTCATGCAGAAAGGCAGGCGAATATGGCTGTCCTTATGCGCCATCCATCACCTCGCATGCTTCGATCAAGGCATCGACACCGGATGCGTCAATATGGGCCTGAATGGTTTGTTTGGTCACGCCAAGGGTCGATGCAAGTGCTGCTTGTGTCGGTTTATCGGGCGCAAGCGCAAGCAGCGCGACCTCGGCCTGGGCCTCGGTCCAGCCTTTGATGATTTCATCAGACAAGCGCAGGATCGCCGTATAAGCCCCTGACTTTTCGGCGAAAATAGTGGTTATCTTCCGTTTCATCGCTTCAAGTGCTTGCCCTGAAGCGGTGAAGGCCGGGCCGGATGCATCGGCGAGCGTATCGCCGGGGATCGTGCCTTTGCCAAGGGCCAGTGCGACGCGCGTGTCATAGCGTTTGTCCACCATCCGTACCGCCGCGCGGGTGGCAAAGACCGCGCGCAGGGCAAAGGCCGGGGACACGGCCATTTGCCAGCCATCGCCCCGGTTGCGGGTAAAATAGGTGGGTGCGCCCTGCCATCCGCCGATCGTGTCGGCAACCTTGGTCAGACTTTCGAAAATCCGGTCCAGCCCGCCCTCGGGCAGTTGTGATGATTTGACGATGTCGCCTGTCAGAACGGCGTAATTCGGCATCGGCCCCTCGATCTTTTTTCGCCATGCTGGCGCGGGCGAGGGACAAGTGCAAGGTCGAATGCCCTGACCCGTGACCGGATCAGGGCGCTGGGCGTCAAAGCCCCATGCAATTCGCGTAATAGGTCGTGGTCGCAGGCCAGTCGGAAAAGACCCCTACAACACCGACCTGCTGGGCCAGTACATCAAGCACCTCGAAGTAATCGCCATCATTGTCGATAGCCTCGGTTACGGTCTGATAGTACCAGCCGCCACCGCCTGCCAACGGGCCAGAGCGTTCGAGTGTCCAGGTGATGATGTTCAACCCCGCCTCTTGCGCCGCGGTCGCAAGCGGGGAAGGCACGATGTTGCCGTCTTCCAGTGTCAGCAGCATCCATGTGGGTGGTGCGATATACTGGATGCCCATCGCCTTAAGCTCTTCCATGGTGTTGGGCCAAGTGGATGGATCAAGCGGCGAATAGCCTTCGATGTCGTATTCATCCATCAGATAGACGGCCTGTGCGCCGAATTCCGGTTCGTTTTCAATCCAGTAGAGCACGTCTTCAAGGTTGAACGATTGCAGCCAGACGTCCGAGGCCGGTACGCCCGCAGCCTTGAATTCATCGACCAGTTTCTGCGCGTAATCCGCTTGACTGAACCCGTTGAAGGGCATGTCGACGGATGGCGATTTCAGTTCCGGCGTGAACTTGGCCCCCAGATCGCGGAAGATTTCGATGGATTCCGCATGGGTCATCAGTGTGGTGTTGTTCGCATAAAGATCCGTGCGCCAATTGGCGGTGCCGCCAAGGTATTCTTCGGGCGTTGTTGCGGTGCCGTCAGATGCATCCATCTTGGGTTCCAGCGTCTGGAATTCCGCCAATGTGATGTCGCTGGTCCGGCATTCGGCGCTGGCAGCTGTTTCATCCGAGGCAGGCGTGAACGGTGTCGTGCATTGCGCCGCAAGATCGGTGACAAGGATATTGGTTGTCGTGTGCAGGTCGTTCTGCGCGTGCCGACAGACCAATTCCAGATCGGATGTAAAGGTGACGTCACATTCCAGAATGCCCGCACCCATCTGCGCCGCAGCCACATTGGATTCGACCGTATGTTCGGGGAACATCAGCGGTGCGCCCCTGTGACCGATGGAAAAATCACTGCGCTGCGGGGTCTGTGCCGCACAGGATTCCAACTGCGTTTTCAATGGGCTGTCGTCCATTTGTGCAATCAGAAAGGCCGGACGTGGCCCGTAGGTCAGATGCGCATCTGCGATGGCTGTTGTGCCCGCAAGGCTGGCGATCAGGGTGATGTAAAGGCGTTTCATAGTCGACTCCGCTGTTTTCAATAAAGCCCGGATGATTGGGTTTTGTAACGGAACATCGACAACTCTATAAAAACGCTATGACAAGACGTCTGTCCTGTCATCACCAGCCAACGGACGTGCCGGGTTGCCAACCACAGTTTGTCCTGTGGCAACATCGCGGGTTACAACCGCGCCCGCGCCGATCACGGCATCGTCCCCAACTGTCACGCCCGGTAACAGCAGCGCGCCGCCACCGATCCAGACATTTGCGCCGATATGAATGGGTTTGCCCATCTCTAACCCTTGAGCGCGAACCTTTGGATCGCGTGGGTGATCTGCCGTCAGTATCTGCGTGCCGGGGCCGATTTGCGTGTCCGGCCCGATCATGATGGGGCAAACATCCAGCAATACGCAACCGTAATTGAGAAACACACCCTGCCCAAGATGGATGTTACTGCCATAGTCCACGTAAAAGGGTGGCCGGATCACCGCACCTTTATCGCTGCCCAGAAGTGCGCCAAGAATACGCGCGCGGTCTGCGTCATCGCCATAGATTGTTTGGTTATAGTCCCGCATCAGCAACTGCGCGCGCTTGCGGGCGGCCACCAGCTCTGGATCACCCGGCAGATACAACTCTCCGGCGGTCATCCGCGCCATCTGGCTGATTTCAGGCATCGGGCCGCTACATGAACCCCAGTTCAAGCCGGGCTTCGTCGGACATCATGTCCATGCCCCATTGCGGCTCAAACGTCATTTCCACGTCAACATGTTTCACGCCGGGCAGGGGTTCGATCGCGTCAGCGACCCAGCCGGGCATCTCGCCTGCCACGGGGCAACCAGGGGCCGTCAGGGTCATGATCACATTCACGGCGTTATCGTCCTTGATATCGATCGTGTAGATCAGCCCAAGGTCATAGATATTCACCGGGATTTCAGGGTCATAGACGGACCGGCAGGCCTGCACGATATCCTCGTAAAGCGGATGGTCGGTGGTCGATGGCGCGATCATCGGTGCGCCTTCTAGCTGGGCATTGCTGTCGGTCATGGTATCCGTTCCCCGTATTCCTGAGCAAACATATAGGGTTTAGGGGCAGGGCCGTAAAGGGGCAGGGATGTCGCGTCAGGCCGCAGTCATCGGTACGCGCCTCGGCCAGCCCCAGCGTGCAACAAAGCTGAGAAACAGGGCGGCGGCGACAAAAAGGCCGGTGGCCATCACAAAGACGCTGTTGATTGCGTCCGCATCGGCCAGCCAGCCGGACAGGAATATGACCGGCGGCATCAGCAGCTTGAAGATCGCCCCGGTGATCCCCGCGACCCGACCCATATGGGCGGCTTCGGTGCTTTCCTGTCGATAGGACCAGATACCGATATTATAGAAAATCGAAACGGCCCCTTCGAGGAAACTGATCACGAACAGGATCAGGATCGTGGGGGCCGCGGCAGTGGCAAGGCTAAGCAGCCCCAAAAGCCAGATGGGCCAAAAGAACGCGGCCCGATATCCCACATGCCGCCTGATCCGTGGCGCATAGGTGGCGGCAATGACCGAGCCGACCCCGGCGGCCGCGACCACAAGCCCGGTTTCGAAGTCATTCGCGCCAAGCTGCGTTTTCAGTTTCAAAAGCAGCCCGACAAAGAACGCGCCTGCCGCCGCGTTGGTCAGCACCACGGCGATTGTCATCATGAACAGCTCGCGGTTTTTCGCGAAAACGGCAAAGCCTTCGCGCAGCGACGGCCAAAACGGTGTTTTGGGTGCCAGTGTTTCTTCGGGCTGCACCGTATAGGCCGCAACCGCGCTGAATGCCAGGAGCAGCGTGACGCAGCCAACCAAGCCTGTTCCGCCGAGGGTAAATAATGCGAGCCCACCCACCGCCGGGCCGATCGTCGTAATAACCGCGTTGATCGCACTGCCAAGCGCGGTCGCATCGCTCAGCTGTTCTTGCGGGACGGTCAGCCGCAGCAATGTGAATTGCAGATTGCCGATGGCATAGCCGACGGCGTTCAGGAAGATCACGAACAGCGCGAGGTTTGCGATGCTGACCAGATCGGCCAGCATCAATGCCCAAAGTGCGGCACAGGAGCCGGCCAGCAGCAGGCTGTAGATCCGAAAGCCTGTTGCCTTGCGCATCCGGTCATTGATCACGCCCACAAAGACGGCAAACAGGATGTTCGGAATGAACCCCGCCCCCTTGATCAGCGCCAGACCCGTGCCTGTTCCGCTGATTTCCAGCGCAAGCAGGGGCAGTGCGAAAGCAAGCATGTCCTGCGCCAGAATGACGGCGGCGATGATGCCCGTTGCGGTCAGGAAATGGCGGTTGTAGCCGATGGGTCTACTCCGCGGGTAAGGTGGCTTTGGCCAATGGCCCCGGTGTTTCGCGGATTGGCAGATGCAGAAGCGTCGCCAAAAGACCCAATGCCACCGCCGCCCACCACATCGGCCCGTAATGCCCGTAGATATCGTAGATCCGCCCGCCCAGCCACGACCCCAGGAATGCGCCTGATTGGTGGCCGAGGAAGATGAACCCGCCCAGGGTCGACAGATATGTCAGCCCCTGCGTTTGTGCGACAAGGGCTGTGGTCAGCGGGACGGTCGACAGCCACAAAAGCCCCATCGCCGCAGAAAAGACGAAAATCGCACCCGGCGTCAGCGGGGCGAGGATGAAGAGTGTGATCACGATGGCCCGAGTGAAATAGATGCCGCTCAGCACCCGTTTTTTCGACATCCGCTGCCCGGACCAGCCGGACAGGAAGGAACCGGCGATATTGAGAAGGCCAATCAGCGCCAGTGACCATGCGCCCAATGATACCGGCAGGCCTTCATCGACGATATAGGCGGGCAGGTGGGTCTGGATAAAGGCCACATGGAAGCCGCAGACGAAGAAGCCAAAGAACAAAAGCACATAGGCCCGGTCCTGAAACGCGGATTTGATCGCGTAGCCAAAGCGGCTGTTGCCCGCCGTGACCGTCGGGACAGAGACACGGTTGATGAAGAACGCCATCGGGACGATGAACAGAAAACTGATCGCAATCGCAAGGATAGCGTTTTGCAGCCCGAACCGGTCCATCAGAAAAACCGACATCGGGGCGGCAATAAACATCCCCGCAGAGGCCGAAGCCGTACCAAGCCCAAGGATGAAGCTGCGCCGCGCCGATGAGACGATCTTGCCCAGGGCGATGATCACGATCTGGAATGCGGCCGCGCCTGTGCCGATCCCGACGATCACGCCGGACCAGATGAAGATTTGCGGGTCGATGGTGAAGGCGCGCAGACCAAAGCCTGCAGCGGCAACCAGTGCGCCAAAGACCAGCACCCGCCCGCTGCCATAGCGGTCCGCGACCATCCCGGCCAGCGGCTGTGTCACCCCCCAGCAGATCGCCTGAATGGCCATGGACAGCGCGAAAACCTCACGCGGCCAGCCCAATGCCTCGGTCATGGGGCGCAGGAAGACGCCAAAGGTCGCGGCAAAGCCGAAGCTGATGAAAGCAATGGCGCAGCCGGCGTAAATGGCGGCGGTGACGGCGGGGGAATCTTTGTCTGGTGTGCTCATTACCTGACCTTAGGCGGCGCCTGATGCGGGCGAAAGGCTTTTCAATCGCCAGCACTTGCGCCATATGCGCGAGGTGCAAAAGGACCCTGTGATGACCGAACGTTTCTCATTCACGCTGAACGCAACTGATGGCAAGGCCCGGACCGGTGTGATTGCGACACCACGCGGCGAAATCCGCACGCCTGCGTTCATGCCGGTGGGTACGGCGGCGACTGTGAAGGCGATGATGCCGGAAAGCGTTGCAGCCACGGGTGCTGATATTCTTTTGGGCAATACCTATCACCTGATGCTGCGCCCCACGGCGGAACGGATTGACCGTTTGGGTGGCCTGCACCGCTTCATGAACTGGGACAAGCCCATCTTGACCGATAGCGGCGGTTTTCAGGTGATGAGCCTGTCGAGCCTGCGCAAACTGAACGAGGAAGGGGTGACCTTCAAATCCCATATTGATGGATCGAAACATCATCTGACGCCGGAACGGTCGATGGAGATCCAGAAACTGCTCGGCTCGGATATCGTGATGTGTTTTGACGAATGCCCGGCACTGCCAGCGGATCGCAAGCGCATCACGCAAAGCATGGAATTGTCGATGCGATGGGCGCAGCGGTCGCGGGATGCCTTTGGCGACCGACCCGGTCATGCCTTGTTCGGTATTCAGCAAGGCGGGCTGGAGGAAGATTTGCGCGCGCAATCCGCCGAAGCGCTGCGCGCGATTGAGTTTGACGGCTATGCGATTGGTGGTCTGGCTGTGGGGGAAGGGCAGGAGGCGATGTTCGGCTGTCTGGATTTTGCGCCGGATCAATTGCCCGTGGACAAGCCCCGTTACCTGATGGGGGTGGGCAAGCCGGATGATATTGTTGGCGCGGTCAAGCGCGGGATTGATATGATGGATTGCGTGCTGCCCTCACGCTCTGGCCGGACGGGGCAGGTGTTTACGCGGCGCGGTGTGGTGAATATCAAGAACGCGCGGCATGCGGATGATCCGCGACCCTTGGACGAACACTGCACTTGCCCGGCCTGTGCCAGCTATTCCCGCGCCTATCTGCATCATGTGTTCCGGGCGCAGGAGATGATTTCTGGCATGCTGCTGACCTGGCACAATCTGCATTATTTTCAGGAGATCATGCAGGGGATGCGCGAGGCGATTGCGGCGGGCCGGTTTGCCGCGTGGGAGGCTGATTTTCACGCCACCCGTGCGCTGGGTGATGTGCCACCGCTTTGATCGCCGTGGTCCGGAAATCCTGACCTGACGTCACCCGTCAGCACTGTCAGACTGCCTGCATTTGAAAGGCGCGTATTTGAGGGTGTCATGCGTATTATTGTTTTTGCCTGTTTTTTCGCGTGCGGCGTTGCATTTGCATCGGGTGCGAAGGCCCATATCGGGGATGCGGGCCACGGATTTCCATCATTTTCCGGCCATTTTATCGGCAAAAATTAATCATTTTCGCTTTGTATGCTTGCAGTGCTGGGCGCAGGCAGGCACTTTGCGTGCAGCAAATCACATGTCTGGTTGAAACGCCTGCGACATCACCCCACATGTTGAGGCCAAGGAGACGCTCCATGTTGCCGCAAAGCGGGACCGGCGCGTCTTGCCAAAAAAGGAAAAGAGCATGCAAGAACCGTTGAGTTCATCCTATCCCGTCCTGCCGCTGCGCGATATCGTGGTGTTCCCACATATGATCGTGCCGCTGTTTGTGGGCCGGGAAAAGTCGGTCCGCGCACTGGAAGAGGTGATGCAGGACGACAAGCAGATTTTATTGTCCAGCCAGATTGACCCCGGTCAGGACGACCCTGATCAGGACGGTATCTACAAGTCCGGCGTTCTGGCGAATGTGCTGCAATTGCTGAAGCTGCCCGATGGCACCGTGAAGGTACTGGTCGAAGGGCGCAGCCGCGTGCGGATCACGAAGTTTGTGCCGAATGATAACTTCTTTGAGGCTTCGGCAGAGTATCTGGAAGAAACGCTTGGCAATGAGGCCGAGGTTGAGGCGTTGGTGCGCAATGTATCCGCCGAGTTTGAGCGTTATGCCAAGATCAAGAAGAACATCCCCGAAGAGGCGATGGCGGCTGTTGGCGAAGCGACCGAACCTGCGAAGCTGGCCGATCTGGTGGCCGGGCATCTGGGCATTGAAGTGGACCAAAAGCAAGGGCTTTTGGAAACGCTTTCCGTGTCCGAGCGTCTGGAAAAGGTGTTTGGCCTGATGCAGGGGGAGATGTCTGTTCTGCAGGTCGAAAAGAAGATCAAGACCCGCGTGAAAACACAGATGGAGCGGACCCAGCGCGAATACTATCTGAATGAGCAGATGAAGGCCATTCAGAAGGAATTGGGCGATGGCGAAGAAGGCCAGAACGAGGTTGATGAACTTGAAGCCAAGATCGCCGAAACCAAGCTGTCCAAGGAAGCCCGCGAAAAGGTCGATGCCGAGCTGAAGAAGCTGAAGAACATGTCGCCCATGTCGGCAGAGGCGACCGTTGTGCGCAACTATCTGGATTGGGTTCTGGGTGTGCCATGGGGCGTGAAATCGCGCACCAAGAAGGACCTGGGCCATGCGCAGCGCGTGCTGGACAACGACCATTACGGGCTTGAGAAGGTCAAGGAGCGGATCGTCGAATATCTGGCCGTGCAGCAGCGCAGCAAGAAGCTGAAAGGCCCGATCATGTGCCTTGTCGGCCCTCCTGGTGTGGGTAAGACATCGCTGGGTAAATCGGTGGCCAAGGCCACGGGCCGTGAGTTTATCCGCATTTCCCTTGGTGGTGTGCGTGATGAAAGCGAGATCAGGGGCCACCGGCGCACCTATATCGGGTCGATGCCCGGCAAGATCATTCAGGCGCTGAAAAAGGCCAAGACGACGAACCCGCTGATCCTTCTCGACGAGATCGACAAGATGGGTCAGGATTTCCGGGGCGACCCGGCGTCGGCGATGCTTGAGGTGCTGGATCCGGAACAGAATTCGACATTTGTCGATCACTATCTGGAGGTCGAATATGACCTGTCGAACGTGATGTTCCTGACCACGGCGAACAGCTACAACATGCCGGGGCCTTTGCTGGACCGGATGGAGATCATTTCGCTGTCGGGTTACACCGAGGATGAAAAGGTCGAGATTGCCAAGCAGCACCTGCTGCCGAAGGTCATGAAAAACCACGGGCTGCGCGACAAGGAGTTCAGCGTGGCCGATGATGCGCTGACCGCGATTGTGCAGGTTTATACCCGCGAGGCTGGCGTCAGGAACATGGAGCGCGAGCTGGCTAAGATTGCCCGCAAGGCGGTCACCAAGCTGGTCAAGAAAGAGTCGGAACGCATTGAAGTGAATGCGAAAAACATCTCTGATTTCCTTGGCGTAGAAAAGTACCGCTTTGGTCTGGCCGAGGACGAGGATCAGGTTGGTGTTGTCACCGGTCTGGCCTGGACATCGGTGGGTGGTGAACTGTTGAACATCGAGGCGCTGCGCCTTCCGGGCAAAGGCCGGATGAAGACCACCGGGAAACTGGGCGATGTGATGAAGGAGTCGATTGATGCGGCGTCTTCTTACGTCCGTTCGATTGCGCCGGAGATCGGGGTGAAGCCGCCGAAATTCGACACGCTGGATATCCATGTCCACGTGCCGGATGGGGCGACGCCGAAGGATGGCCCGTCGGCCGGTCTGGCGATGGTAACCTCCATCGTGTCGGTGCTGACCAAGATCCCTGTCCGCAAGGATATCGCCATGACGGGCGAGGTGTCTTTGCGCGGGAATGCGATGCCGATTGGCGGTTTGAAGGAAAAACTGTTGGCCGCATTGCGTGGCGGTATCACGACTGTTCTGATCCCGCAGGACAACGCCAAGGACCTGCCGGAAATTCCGGACAATGTGAAAGAGGGGCTGACGATCATCCCTGTCAAACACGTGTCCGAAGTGCTGGAACATGCGTTGGTGCGCAAGCCGGAGTCAATTGAGTGGGATGAAGCAGCCGAAGAGGCCGCTGCAGCCGCCGCACTCAAATCCGGCAGTGATGGCGAAGGTGCGCGCGCGCACTAGGGCACACGCATGATGAAATGAAGGGCGCGTCCTGCTTGGGCGCGCCTTTTTCATGTTCCAAGGCCGGTTGTTATGCCGAAGGCAGCGTTCACAGGTGGTGTTGGGTGGCAAAGCTGATAAGGATAGACAAACTGGAGTGAGAGGCACCCATGGCACGTAAGACAACAAAGCCCCCCGAACCAAAGCCGGCAGAGACAGAGCCTGTCCTGATGAAAAAGCCGGAACTGCTGGATGCCGTTGTCGCGCGCACCAACCTTAAGAAACGCGATGTCAAACCAGCGGTCGAGGCCGCGTTGGCCGTCATCGCCGAGGCTTTGGTCAAAGGTAGCGATGTCAATCTGCCCCCGATGGGCAAACTGCGTGTGGTCAAGTCAAAGGAACTGGGCGAAGGCGCGCATGTGCTGACGCTAAAACTGCGGACAACGAAGAATGCCGCGATGGCTGTGCAGGATGATACGCCAGACGCGGTTTGACCCCGCAACTATCGATGCAGCGCATTTCGAAACGGGAACGGCCCCAGCGCGCCTACAATGGCCCGGCGTGAGGCCGCGCCAACAGCGCGCCGCCGGTCGTCAGCTGTCGCCAATGCGCCGATGCCACCATATAGCCGGTACCGCACGCCATCTTTGAAAAGGCGCATGTCGAATATGCGTTCCGAACTGCGCAGGACCTGATCGACAATGATATCGCCATCCAGACGTGCGCCAAAATCCGTGTAAACCCGCACATCAAATCCAATGTGATCACTTTGCGGGGCGTCCCCTCTCTGACGGGTAGCGCGTAGATCACCGGTCGTCGGCGCCATGCCGCTCGCAAACTGTTGGTTCGCAACTTGCGCAAGATCGTGGGCGAAATTGCCGTGGTGATCGCAGTCCGGTGCCGCACCTGGTGGGATCAGGCGCACGCATAAAGCAACAAAAGGCGACGCCGGGGATGATGTTGCATCTACGTCGAATTGGCCGGCGCTTCGGATGATTCCATCTGCGGGTGGCGTGATGTCGCGAAGCCGGTCAGCATCTTGGTTCACTGCGCCGGTGTCGTGCCGATGCACAACCGCCCGGCCTCGAATTTGCGACACAACCGCAAACTCAAACGCGACGTTGCACCTGTCGCGGCTTTCGTCCGTGTAAATTTCTGAATGCCAGCCGATGCGCAAAGCCATGTGTGTTTCCGATACACGGGTCAAGATATGGCCGGGATGGTGCCCTGCCGGGCCAAATCGCGGAAGTCCGGTATCCGGGTCTTGACAGCGGCCTGCTACATCGTCTTGCGCCTGATCGTCGCGGGCGATATTGCTTTGACGGCGGGTGATTAGCTCAGTGGTAGAGCGCTTCGTTCACATCGAAGATGTCAGGAGTTCAAATCTCTTATCACCCACCAATTCACCCGGCCCCTTTTAATCCATTGCCGCCACAAACGCCCGCATCACGCTGGCCGCATTGCTGGCCGCAAGCGACATGAACGTGGTCATCTCATTGTCTCCATCCGTTCCACCGGCGAGGTCGGACAAGGATCGGAAGGCGATAAACGGGACTTCGTTGGCATATGCCACATGGGCGACCGCAGCACTTTCCATATCAAGCACTTGCGCGTCAAAGCTGGCATAGGCCCAGTCCCGCAGATCGGCATTGTCGACAAAGAATGATCCCGAGACCCCATTGCCCCCGATGATGATTTCAGGTGGATCGGTCAGGCAGGCATTGTCGGCGTTACAATCCGCAAGCGTCATATCCGCAGCTACTTCCTGCGCGATGGCAAGCAGATCGGGGTCAGTATCAAACCAGAAGCGTCGGTCCAGTTCATCGCTGCGCGCGGTTGTCACGCCCATTGGTACGGTGGTGATCATGCCGAGGTTCTCAAATTCGGTGCTCATCCAGGGCGGGATCGAAAAGACGCCATCGGTGTCACGCGCCATTACCCCTTCCAGATATTTGCCCCATTGCGCAGGCACTACGACATCACCGATCGACAGGTTCGGATCGACCCCGCCTGCGATGCCGGAAAAGGCGATGGCCTGAATGTCGAAATGATCCAGCGCCAGTTGTGTTGTCATGGCCGCATTCACCATCGACACGCCCGACAGAAAGATCACGACAGGTTTGCCCGCCATCTGGCCGGTGATGAATGTGACCCCATTCAGCTTGTGTTCTATCGGATCGCTTAGCCCTTCTTGCAAGGCGATCCATTCGGGCGGGAATGCCGACATCAATGCGATCCGGGGCGTGTCATCCAGCAAATCGGCGGAGGCGAAACAGGGCAGGGCAGTCAAAATGGATATCAGGAACGGGCGCATAGGTGTCTCCTTGGGTTGATCGCAGGATCGGCTTGTCCGGTGTCGTGTCAAGGATGCCGAGCGTTTGGATCATGGCGCGCAATCTGCACGATGAATAATCCCGCAGGATGCCGCGGCGGGCGCATATTTTCTTGGCATCACTTGTCTTTGCGCGAGGTTTGATAGAAGTGATCGGCATGACAAATTTTGCTGACATGCCCGAGCTTTACATCCTGCGCCATGGCGAAACCGAATGGAACGCGGAAAACCGGATGCAGGGCGAATTGAATTCGCCCCTGACGCCCAAGGGCGAGATGGACGCCGCACATCAGGGGGAAATCCTGCGCACCCGGGATCTGGCCGGTTTCGCTTTTATCAGCAGCCCGCAGGGCCGCGCCTTTCAGACCGCTGGCATCGCGCTGGCCCGGATCGCATCGCATATCCGCACCGATGATCGCCTGCGCGAGATCGGCGTTGGGGATTGGTCTGGCCGTCTGCGCGATGAATTACCCATGCCCGAAGGCAAGGACCCGTTCATGGCGCAATATGAGGTGGCGCCAAACGGCGAAGGCTTTGCGCTGTTAGAGCAGCGTTGTCGCGCGTTTCTGGCAGAGCTGACTGGCCCCGCCGTTCTGGTGACCCATGGCATCACCAGCCGCATGCTGCGGTCTTTGATCATTGGTCAGGGTGCGTTGGCCGTCCCGACAATCCACGGGGGGCAAGGCTGCGTTTACCATTTGAAAGACGGCGTGCAAAACCTGCTGGAATGAGGCTTGCGCTACACGCGCCGCTGGTCTAAACGATCCGTCGTCGGGTGATTAGCTCAGTTGGTAGAGCGCTTCCTTTACACGGAAGATGTCGGGAGTTCGAGCCTCTCATCACCCACCAACTGCCCCTATGTCAGTTTCGAAAATAGGGTTGCATCGAAAGGATGCCGGTTGTCACAGGAAAGTGCAAAGCCCGCTATCACCGGCCGATGCTATTGCGGTGCCATATCGTTTCAGTCCGATACCCCGCCGTTGACGGTGTCATATTGCCATTGCGCCGACTGCCGTCGTGTGACGGGCGCACCGGTTGCGGCCTTTGCGGCGTTTAACACCGAAGATATCACGTTCCTGCCCGATGCAGGGCAAGGCGTTGAGGTCAATGAAGGCGTCAGGCGTACCTTCTGTGCCTCTTGCGGGTCACCTGTCTCAGGCACCTACGATTACCTGCCGGGGAAGGTTTTTATTTCGGTTGGTCTTGTTGATCAGGCGGATCAGTTTCCGCCGCAACTGCACGGTCATGCTGCGAGCCGGCTGTCCTGGCTGCGCATTGATGATGATATTGCGTGCCATTCAGGATCCGCCAGAACGGTTCTTTAGGACGCGTTGATCTTTCCCGCACAGTTTCTGCGCGTGCCCTGCGCTTTTCGTGGGGCAGTACTGCCCCTATCTGTAGGGCACCGCACAAAGGAGATATGTCATGAGCTGGAACCCCGCCCTTGATCCTGATTGCCCGACCGGTGACGCGGTTGATGCCATTGAAACCGTGATCGTCCCGCGCGCCCGCGATCTGGGCGGGTTTGAGGTGCGCCGCGCCTTGCCCGCGCCGCGTCGCCAGATGGTTGGCCCCTTCATCTTCTTTGATCAGATGGGCCCTGCCGAATTCGTGACAGGGCAGGGGATCGATGTCCGCCCGCATCCCCATATCGGTCTGGCAACAGTGACTTACCTGCATCGTGGCGCCATTCACCACCGTGACAGTCTGGGAACCGATCAGTGGATCGAGCCCGGTGCGATGAACCTGATGATCGCGGGCCACGGTATCACACATTCGGAACGAATGGATGGGGACGCGAAGAAGGCACCGCAAAGCCTGTTTGGCATTCAGACCTGGATCGCGCTGCCCAAAGGGGCCGAGGATCGTGACGCGGCGTTCATTCACGCGCCCAAGGCCGATTTGCCGCTGATGGACGGAGACGGCAAACAGGTGCGCCTGATCATGGGCGATGCTTACGGCGAACGTGCACCGGTCGAGACACCGTCGGAGATGTTCTATCTGGATGCCGTTCTGCAACCGGGCGCAAAGCTGCCGCTGCCGGACAACCACGAAGACCGGGGCGCTTATGTGCTGGAAGGTGCAGTAGACATCACTGGCGAGACGTTTGATGCAGGCCGGATGATGGTGTTCCGGCCCGGCGACCGCGTCAGTATGACAGCGGGCACCCAAGGCGCGCGCGTCATGCTTTTGGGCGGGGCGACGATGGAAGGGGATCGCTATATCTGGTGGAATTTTGTGGCCTCCAGCAAGGAACGCATCGAAGAGGCTAAAGAGGCCTGGCGTGCGGGCGATTGGCAGAACGGCCGGTTCCAATTGCCGCCGGGCGATGACGCGGAGTTTATTCCGCTGCCGGACCGTTAGGGCGCTTGACGGCGCCTGCGCGCACTCTTAGAAGCAATCCACGTTCGGACGTTTGTCCGAACAAGCAGATGCGCGGTTGTAGCTCAGCTGGTTAGAGTACCGGCCTGTCACGCCGGGGGTCGCGGGTTCGAGCCCCGTCAACCGCGCCACTTTTTTCTATAAACGCAGAATCTTGTGTTTCTGGAGCGGCGCTGGCCGCACCGTAACCACACTCTTTGCAAGTGTTGCGTGGGAATCACGAGGCAAAAGCATTCGTTTTGATGGGTTGGGGGGCTACTATGTACAGAGTTTACGCCCCTAAATTCAAACCCGTGCTGATGGAGTGTTATGGAAACGCTGGTTGATTACGCTGCATATGGTATCGGACTCTGGCTTGTCGTCTTCATTTTTGGTGGGGCGGCCTTGAGTGCAACGTGTGCGTTGTTTGCATACGTTCGTTATCATCTGTTCGGTAAACATTCATCCTTCATAGAAGATCTGTTTTATAGGTCATCACGCGGGGAACCGACGCGGCCACCAAATCCTTTGAAGGCTGTTGCGGCCATTTGTTTTTTTGTGCCATTCCGATATTCTTGTTTGTCTAAGAAGTTCGTGGGTTGCCCCAATAGTCGCTATGGCTGATGTGCCAGTCATGCGCGGGGTTTGGTCGCAAAGGGATTCCCAGAGTGCTGCAGGAAAAGTTTTTGGTTTGCGCCGACTTCAAAACTGTTCATTTTGATAGTGGTTACCGTTCAAAAACATAGGCGATTTAAAGGTTACGAAAGAATGATCGATGAAGACAGTGAGTACTTCTTAGACGAATTGGAGGAAGTAACCAACTTAGCGTACGACACCGGCTACGCTGATTTCCCAAAGCTCTTAGAGAGGTGGTTTTATCTTATAAGCGACGCTCCAGATTCAATTGCTTCCATAATGAATGAAGTGATCAGTTCCACAACTATTGATTCCGTCATGAATGATATGCTCGTGGAGCAAATTGGTATCGGAAACAACACTCTCAATTGGCCCCTCGATAAGGTCAAAAGACTGGGCGGTCAGCAAATCCTGCTGAGGGCATTTGCCAGTACAGACATCGACTATGAGAAATTCGTAGGCAGCTATTTTCGAAGTTTCAAAGGGGATTACAACGACGCCAGTCACGAACAAGTGCGCAAATTGTTTCTGCCGCACGCGCGTGAACTTGACCGCTACATAAGACGAAGGCTTGAAGGAGGCGCGATCCCCGGCTCAGATCGTTTTGTACCGATAAGCCACAATCAACCCATAGTGCAAGAGATCATTGCAGGTCTTGAAAACATCACAAATCAGTTAGCCGGAGTCAACGATGGCGACCCAGACGAAAAGGCAATGCTGTCTGGAGAGCTAAGTGCGGGTCGGCGACTTATGCAAGCGACGCATGTGCGTCTACGGGCAATAGCTGAAATTGTTGTCAAGCCGCTCCGATGGATAGCCAAGAAATTCGTTGATGCAGGTATCGGAGAGATAGCGAGCGCCATGATAGCTCTAGTTCTCACCTACTTTAACCTCCGCTAGCAACTCAACTCAAAGGATTGCCCATTAAACCCAACGCGGCATAGATTATCAGCAAGAGACTTATGTCGCTCATGCCTTCCACCAATAGTCGCCGAGGCTGACGTGTAACCCATTTAAAGCCGGGTTTGGATCATTGACGACAACGCCCACAGTTCCTAACGCCAAGCGGCTACTGTCTTGTCTGTCGTCGTAGTGATCTGGGGCGGGCTGGGCGCGGTTCATTAGTTTAAATCAAGAGGTGAAAATCTGGCCCTATGCAGACGGGAGTATGGCAGCCAAAGTTGATGCTGCCTGCGTGCTATTCGGTTTTGGCCAACATGGGTAAGATCACTCCCCACCGAGTGTCTTGCGGTAGCCCTGACGGCTCAAAACCCAGTTTCCGATAGACCGCTATCGCGCGTGCATTCTCTGGATGTGGATCGGTCGCGATCACAGGCGCACCCTGCCTAAAGAGAGCGATCATTCGCGCGCGGATAAAGGCTGATCCATGCCCGACACCAATCATTTCGGGGTCACCGATATATTGGTCAATTCCCCGCGAACCCTTTGGAAGATGGGCAAAATGGTGATCGTCCCAGCCGTGGACGGTGTAGTCTTGCATGAACGCGAATGGCTTGTTGTCAAACGACACGATCCATCGTGCGACACGAGGGTCGTTCAAGTCCTCTGCATCATAGGGCTCATCTGAATCCCACCACTCACCGACATGTGGGGCCGATTGCCATGCCATGAGCAGATCCAGATCGTCGCGCGTCGCTGTGCGAAAGCTGTATTGATTGTATGTCTTCATCTTTGCATGTCGGTAGGAATGGCGTCCAAGCGGACATTGCGCGAGTTGCTATCTCATAAATCCGACAATCCTGCAGGTGATAGGCGACGTGTGTGCCGTTCCCGGGCGACCATCAATGTCATGAATTTGGTGGAACAACCAACACGGTCCAGTGTTTTGTATGGCCGACAATCTGCGCACCTTCCGTTAGCCTGTCCTGAAGTGCGCCACGTTCATGTTTTGGACAAGCAATGAGCAAAGACCCCTCAGGTGATGGTTCTTGAATATCGCCAGTCGCTTTGATCTCTTGGCACACGTCATCCCGGTTGGGATATGGGCGGATTGTCGAAAGTCTCGAAACCTGTGGCTCCGTATAGCGTGTGGTCGTCGGCTCGGAGCCGTAATCAAGGGTGGATCCAAAGCAGCCGCTCATGGTGAGAATGGCAATTGGCGCGAATATACTAAATGTTCTCATGTACAGCAGTCCGTGCAACTTTTGAATGAATCAGCGGGAGTGAGGTAAGCACGGCGTGTATCTAAATGCCAGTTGAGAAGTTATCTTTGCTGTGAACACCGTTAGGCCTACCTAGTGGCGACGACGCGCAGAACGGTATGGATAGTCAGCAAAACAAAATGTCGCTCATGCCTCACGCCAATAGTTGCTGCGGCTGATATCTACACCGTTCAGTACTGCTTCAGGTCCGTCGTCCGCAAACTGCCAGCCGCAGACCTGTGACGGAAGGTCCTGTGGTTTTTCAGATGCAGTGAAGTGAGCGGGAGTAAGTTCAAAATTGGTGATTGCTGATTGGTCATCTTGCGCCCCCTTTGGACTGATTTTTTGCGGGATCGACAAGCAGCAAGCGGCTTCGTTGTCATGAGCGTGCGTTGGTCATGTTGACAGGCTATGACCTCCGCCACGGCACGTTCCGGCGTGGAACGGGTATTTATACCGGAAAAACGACTTGGCGGGCGTGATTTTCCGTTGACGCCCCGCATGTCCCGCTTTATCCGGCTGCTTACGCGCGGTTGTAGCTCAGTTGGTTAGAGTACCGGCCTGTCACGCCGGGGGTCGCGGGTTCGAGCCCCGTCAACCGCGCCATTTTTACCCAACCATACCAGAACGTTGCCTTGATACACGGCATGTGGACAAGGCTTCTACAAAGATCCCGTTTTTATGGATACTCTTTGGCTTGCCCGCAAATTCGCGGTACTGCTGTTCGAAGAGTTATAGGGACCAAGATGAATACTGACATTCGCGACGAAAACCGATCTTCGTCTTTTTGTTGATTATGATCATGTGGGTTACTGCTGCGCTTCGGGTCTGGAACATCGATTACAAGGCACCATGGTTGGATAGAGCACATTCTTTATGTCCTACACACATTGTTCTGGAGCATCCTGTGAGCCCTTTGGGCCTGCAGCTGATCCTGCCTGCGGGTGTTGATCGTGCAGAAAGCGCGCGTGTTAATTTCGATGCGATCGCTGCGCAGAATGAGTTGGTGGACGAACTGAAAGCACCGTATCTAGATCATCTTGAGACGCAGGTGGCTGATGCGGTGGAAGGTGCGGGCGGTTGACCAGGCTACCGTTTCCTACCCGCTTTTTGAAGTTCGGCACTGTCGGTGTGGTGGCGACATTGTCGCATTATGCGGTGATGTTCACAGGGATCGCGTTTTGGCATGTTCCAGTCTTCTGGTCGTTTGCCGGGGCCGTCTTGGGGGCCGTTGTTGGCTATGTTCTGAACTATGCCTTTACCTTTCGCAGCAGTTTGCCCCATGTGCAGACCACGCTGCGATACGGTGTGATTACAGTTCTTTCAATTTTGCTGAACACGGCCCTGTTCTTTGTGCTATCGGTTATTCTTGGCCTTGCGGTCATTGTGGCGCAAATCCTGAGCACGATGATTGTGTTCATTTGCAATTATTGGGCGCATAAGACGATCACCTTTGACGACAAGACGACACCATCACTATGAATATGCCAGAAATCTCTATCGTCGCTCCGGCCTATAACGAAGAGGCATCGCTTGAGGCCTTTTATGATCGTATGGTGGCCGTGCTTGATAAGGCGGGGATTGATGGGGAAATCATCTTTGTCAATGATGGCAGCACCGACACGACCCTGGAGCGGCTTGTCGCCTTGCATGCGCAGGACAGTCGCGTCGTCATCGTTGATTTAAGCCGAAACTTTGGCAAGGAAATCGCGCTGACAGCGGGGCTGGATCATGTGCGCGGACAGGCTGCCATACCAATCGATGTGGATTTGCAAGATCCGCCCGAGCTGATCCCCGAGCTGATTGCCAAGTGGCGCGAGGGCTATCTGATTGTCAATGCGCGCCGCAGCAGCCGACAGGGCGAGACGTTCATCAAGAAAGCAACCGCATCAGCGTTTTACAGGCTGATGGAGAAGTTCGATCCGCAGTCAACAATTCCGGCGAATGTTGGTGACTTTCGGCTGATTGATCGCAAGGCGCTGAACGCCATCAACAGCATGCGCGAGCGTCATCGTTTCATGAAGGGTATTTTTGCGGTTGTCGGCTTTAAACAGGCGTTCGTGGACTATGATCGCGATCCGCGTTTTGGCGGAAAAACCAGCTTTAACTATTGGAAATTGTGGAATTTTTCGCTTGAAGGCATAACGTCGTTTACCACGTTGCCGCTGCGCTTGTTCGGATATGCGGGCATCCTCGTTGCGATGATTTCGTTTTGCTATGGCGTCTTCATCATGACGAAGGCGATCCTTTTCGACGATCCGGTGGCAGGCTTTCCCACACTGTTCGTGGCGGTTTCATTCCTGGGCGGTGTGCAGTTGATTGGGCTTGGCGTGATCGGCGAATATCTGGGCCGCGTCTTTAACGAAACCAAGAACCGTCCACTTTATTTCGTCAACACGCTGTATGCCGCCGATCAGGATGACGCGGTATCACTGCGTAGCAAGCAAGCGGTCTCCGAATAGTCAGGTCAACCTGTTGCTGGGTGATGATCGTTTTCGGCAGTCGCTGTGGTCCACCCGCTTTGCGTTTACTTGATTTGCTGACTAGTCGCTTGGGATCACCGCCGGCTGAGGTCATGCGCGACAGGCTTCATCGGGTCATCTCATGCAAAATCCGTGCCCAGCTTCTGATCCCTTTATGGAAAGATGACAGGTCGTATTTTTCGTTGGGTGAGTGGATCTGGTCGTCGTCCTTACCGAAGCCGATCAGCATGGCGTCCATGTTCAGGATGTCCTTGAAATGCCCCGCGATGGGGATGGAGCCGCCGCAGCCGACATAGGCCGCCGCGTTGGGCCATTCGTCGGAGAGCGCCTTGCGCGCCTGATCGAAGGCGGGGTGGGTTGTGGTCATCTGGCCTGCCGCACTTGCCCCGTGGTCGCTGAACGCGACGGAGCAGTCGGGTGGCAGCATGTCCTGCACCATCTTACGGAAGTTTTCGCGGATTTTGAGCGGGTTCTGCTTGCCGACCAGGCGGAAGCTGATCTTGGCGCTGGCCTGTGATGGCAGGACTGTCTTGAACCCGTCACCGGTATAGCCCGAGATCATGCCGTTGACCTCGCAGGTGGGCCGCGACCAGAGCATTTCGAGCGGCCGCCGCCCTGCCTCACCCGCCGGTTCGGAGAGCCCGACTTCGCCGAGGAAGTGTTTTTCGTCGAATTTCAGGTCGTCCCATGCGGCGGCGAGTTCGTTGGAGAGTTCGGGCACGCCATCGTAGAAATCGGGGACGGTGATCCGCCCTGTGTCGTCATGCAGGCTGGCGATTACTTTGGCCAGCACCCGTGCGGGGTTCATGGCGAGGCCGCCATACATGCCCGAATGCAGGTCCTTGTTGGGGCCGGTGATGGTCAGTTCCTCGCCCAGCAGACCGCGTAGCTGGGTGATGATCGCCGGTGTGCTGTCGCCGTAAAGCCCGGTGTCGCAGATCAGGGCGATGTCGGCGGTCAGTTCATCGGCGTTTTCTTCCATGAAAGGGGTGAGGGAAGGGGAGCCTGATTCCTCCTCCCCTTCGAAGAAGATGGTGATGTTGGCGGGGAGTTCCCCATGTTCGGCTTTCCAGGCCCGGCAGGCCTCGACAAAGGTCATCAATTGTCCCTTGTCGTCGGATGATCCGCGCCCCCGGATCACCTTGCCATTGGCGGTGTCTTCGATTTGCGGATCGAACGGGTCACGGTCCCAGAGGTTCAGGGGGTCGACCGGTTGCACGTCGTAATGCCCGTAGAACAGGATATGCGGCCCGTCGCCGCCGGAATGCGCCACGACCATGGGGTGCCCCGATGTCGGCCGTTTGGAGGCGGTGAACCCGATGGATTGCAGGTCAGACACCAGCCAGTCCGCCGCCTGATCGCATTTGTCCTTGTAGGCCGGGTCGGTCGAGATGGACGGGATGCGCAGCAGGTCCAGCAGCCGGTCAGTAGCCTGCGGCAGGTCGGCATCAATACGGGCGAGGACAGGGTCGAGTGTCATGGGATGCGGCCTTTGCATAGGGAATTTGGCCGCAGGTTTGTCTGCTTTGATGGTAAGGTCAATGGGGCAGGGGCGCAGCGCTGCGATCGGTAGCCTGACACCGGAAATTTGATACGAAACAGAAAGTCACGGGGGGCGGTTGCAGGTTTTGATTTAGATCAACGCTTTGTTACGCCTGTGATGTCATTCATGCCCACAAAGGGGCGACAGTATGTAGCGTATTGCCCGTGGGCGTACCGCCCTATATGACGCTTAGAACGATTCAAAGACCTTCCTGCGCGTGGGCTTTGTCACGAGGAAAAGGACGTATCAGTGGATTACGACGCCCAGCTGGACACCGCAATCAACCGTTTGCACCAAGAAGGCCGCTACCGGACCTTTATTGATATCGAACGCAAGCGCGGCCAGTTCCCCCACGCGACGTGGCGTAAGCCGGACGGGTCTGAACAGCCGGTGACGGTGTGGTGTGGCAATGACTATCTGGGCATGGGGCAGCATCCGGTTGTTCTGGCCGCGATGCACGAAGCGATCGAGGCGACGGGTGCCGGATCGGGCGGGACGCGCAATATCTCTGGCACCACCGTGTATCACAAGCGGTTGGAGGCAGAGCTTGCCGATTTGCATCGCAAAGAAGCCGCACTGCTGTTTACATCAGCCTATATTGCCAATGACGCTACGTTAAGTACGCTACCCAAGCTGTTCCCCGGACTGATCATTTATTCGGACGAGCTGAACCACGCATCCATGATCGAGGGTGTGCGCCGCAATGGTGGGGCGAAGCGGATATTTCGCCATAACGATCTGGCCCATCTGCGTGAATTGCTGGCCGCTGATGATCCGGCGGCCCCCAAGGTGATTGCGTTTGAATCGATCTATTCGATGGATGGCGATTTTGGGCCCATTGCGGCGATCTGCGATCTGTCGGATGAGTTCGGTGCGCTGACCTATATCGATGAAGTGCATGCCGTTGGTATGTATGGCCCGCGCGGGGCCGGTGTGGTTGAGCGTGATGGGCTGATGGGCCGGATTGATATCATCAACGGAACGCTAGCCAAGGCCTATGGTGTCATGGGTGGTTACATCGCCGCATCTGCAAAAATGTGCGACGCGATAAGGTCTTATGCGCCGGGGTTCATCTTTACGACCTCTTTGCCGCCAGCGGTTGCGGCGGGTGCGGCGGCAAGCGTTGCGCATCTGAAGACCGATCAGGCGTTGCGCGAACAACACCAGACGCAGGCGAAAATCCTCAAGCTGCGGTTGAAGGGAATGGGTCTGCCGATCATTGATCATGGCAGCCATATCGTACCGCTGATTGTGGGTGATCCGGTGCATACCAAAAAATTGTCCGATATGCTGTTGGCGGATCATGGCATCTATGTCCAACCGATCAATTTCCCGACCGTGCCACGCGGAACAGAGCGGTTGCGCTTTACCCCGTCGCCGGTACATGGGCCGCGCGAAATGGACGCTTTAGTCGGTGCTTTGGACAATCTTTGGTCACATTGTGCGCTAAATCGCGCCGAACTCGCCGGTTAACGTTTTTTCAAGATGTGCATGTCTCCTGTGGATATGTTATCAGTTTCAAAGGCGTACATGGCTTTTTGATTCGAAAGACACGGACGCTTAGGGGCAGCAAGCGACGGGACAGTCGATGATCGGGAAGACCTTCAAGCGTGACGACGCGTCGGGGGACGTTGAAGCAAAAGGCTTTGACGACTTCGAGTTGCGTCTGGGCGATTTGATGCGTGGCGAGCGCGCAACAATGGGCAAAAGCCTGTTGGACGTGCAACGCGAGTTAAAAATCAAAGCAGCCTATATTGCGGCCATCGAAAACGCCGATCCTTCTGCATTTGATACGCCCGGTTTTATCGCAGGTTATGTCCGGTCCTATGCCCGTTATCTGAACATGGATCCCGACGACGCCTTTGAGGCGTTTTGCACCGAGAGCGGGTTTGAGACCGCACATGGTATGTCCGCTGCCGCATCGTCGATCAAGACGAAACCCGGTGATCCGACGATGAGTCCGCTGGGCAAGGATATTTTTACCGCCTCAGAAACCGCCTTTATCCCGGCGGCTGATGCGGTATTTTCGGGGATTGAGCCACGCGCCATCGGGTCTGTTGCGGTTCTGATCGCGTTGATTGGTGGCCTTGGCTATGGTGGTTGGACGGTTCTGCAAGAGGTGCAGAAGGTGCAGTTTGCGCCGGTCGAACAGGCGCCCGTTGTTGTCGCCGATATCGATCCGCTGGCTGGTGGGTCAAATGCGATCCGCACCAGTGATCCTTTAGCTGTTGTTGACCAACCGACCCGGGAGGCGCTGGATCGTCTGTATCGCCCGCAAGCGTTGGACGTGCCGGTTCTGGTGGCCCGTGATGCACCGATTTCCACGTTAAGCCCGGGTTCAATTGGCGCGCTGATCCCCGATACCTCGTTCGAACCCTCTGTGGCCGTCGCCGAGGCTGACATCGTCATGGATTTGCCTGTTGCGCCGCCGGTGCAGGTGGTTGAACCGCCGGTTCCCGAGATACAGCTTGTCGCGGTGCGCCCGGCCTGGGTGCGTGTTCGCTCGGCCGATGGAACGATCATTTTTGAAGGGGTGATGGAGCCTGGGCAAAACTTTGTCGTGCCCGCCACCGAAGAGCCCGCAACGCTGCGCGTGGGTGAAAGTGGGGCGATGTATTTCGCCGTGAACGGTACCCATTATGGGCCTGTCGGACCGCGGGGTGTTGTGACCTCGAATGTAGAGCTGACATCGGAAAGCCTGACACAGACCTATACTGTCGCTGATCTGACCGCCGATGATGATCTGGCCGAAATCGTTAATTTTGCCGAAGTGGTGGCGGACGAATAACCGCAGGGTTGATTGCTTGCCGTGCTGGGTGTTGCTGCTTAGGTTAGCCGTAACAGGCCAATGCAAGAAAGCGGTCCCCCAATGTCGATGAATCACATCCGTCCCTGGCGCAATATCTACCGCCGAAAATCCCGGCAGATCATGGTGGGATCGGTGCCCGTGGGGGGGGACGCCCCGATTTCCGTGCAGACGATGACCAACACGCTGACAACGGATGTCAAAGCAACGATTGAACAGGTGAATGCGGCGGCTGAGGCGGGTGCCGATATCGTGCGCATTTCGGTGCCGGATGAGGCGTCAAGTGCGGCGCTCAAGAAGATTGTCCCGGAAGTGTCCGTGCCGATCGTGGCCGATATCCATTTCCATTACAAACGCGGGATTGAAGCCGCTGAAGCCGGTGCAGCCTGCCTGCGCATCAATCCCGGCAATATCGGTGATGAAAAGCGCGTGAAAGAAGTGATCAAGGCCGCCCGCGATCACAATTGTTCGATCCGCATCGGCGTGAATGCAGGATCGCTGGAGAAGCATCTGCTGGATAAATACGGCGAGCCGTGTCCGGATGCGATGGTTGAATCCGGTCTCGATCACATCAAGATCCTGCAGGATAACGACTTTCACGAATTCAAGATTTCCTGCAAAGCCTCTGACGTGTTCATGGCGGCTGCCGCCTATCAGCAATTGGCCGAGGCGACGGATGCGCCGATCCATCTGGGGATTACAGAGGCGGGCGGTCTGATCAGCGGCACCGTGAAATCGGCCATTGGCATGGGGAACCTTTTGTGGATGGGGATTGGCGATACGATCCGCGTGTCCTTGTCCGCCGATCCGGTGGAAGAGGTGAAGATGGGCTTTGAGATTCTGAAATCTCTGGGTCTGCGCCATCGCGGTGTGAATATCATCTCTTGCCCCTCCTGCGCCCGGCAGGGGTTTGATGTGATCAAGACGGTTGAGGCTTTGGAAAAGCGGTTGGAACACATCAAGACACCGATGTCGCTGTCGATTATCGGTTGCGTGGTGAATGGCCCGGGTGAGGCGCTGATGACCGATGTCGGCTTTACCGGCGGCGGGGCCGGGTCGGGGATGGTCTATCTGGCGGGTAAGCAGAGCCACAAACAATCCAACGACGATATGATCGAACATATCGTGGAGCAGGTTGAAAAGAAGGCGGCGGAGCTGGAAGCGCAGCGGGATGTCGCGGCGGAGTAGGAGTGAGGGTCTGGTTTGAGCCCAAAGTCACCGATGCTGCAAAGACTTCATACGACCGCTAAAGTAAAACCAGTCCAAGCCCTATTCTGTCCCGCCGGTCAAATCCTGGGCAAGCATCATCGCGTTGCCGTCGAGATCATAGAAGGTTGCTGTCTTCACCATGCCTTCAACAACATCGGTTTCGCCGTCAAATTTAATTTCGGCCTGTTCCATTTTTTGCCGCGCCACATCCAGATCAGCGATACCGAAGACAGGAACACAGTTTCCAGGCGCAGGTTCCGTGTGTTCGCCCAAACCGATTGTCACGCCGGTCGTTTTGGTTTGAAGCTCTGACCACCCTGCCTCATCCGCGTGGTAGATCGTTTCAAACCCAAGCATACTGCCATACCATTCAGCACTTGCATGGCGGTCTTTGACTGACAGCGCGATGGTGATGGTTTCTTCCAGTGAAATGAGTGACATGGTCTTTCCTTTTGTATTTAAATATATTAAATATACTTTATGGACATTGAAGTCTTTGTCAATACCACCTCAAGGGCTTGGGCCATTCCTATTCTGTCGAGCCTGCATGCAGGCATTGCCGGCAGACAAGCGCCGTTGCTTGCTGCTACCGGAGCCAGCAGGACTGCTTTCGCGCAAAGCATGGATCACCTCATCTCGATCGGATTGCTGGAACGAAACCCCGGCTATGGCCATCCGCTGCGTCCAGAGTTTCGACTGACAGAGCTTGGTGTTTCCGCTGCTGCCCTTGCCAACAGAATTCGAAGTGTCACTGCTGAAGGAGATCAGGATTTGCTCCGCCGCTCATGGACCTTGCCGGTTCTGACTGCAATCAATAGGCCGAGCCACTTCAATGATATCAAACGAAACTTGCAAACGATTACGGATCGCGCCTTGTCGCAGTCGTTGAAAATGATGGAAACCAGAAGCTGGGTTCGCCGCCATGTTGACGAAGCCGCCCGCCCGCCACGATCTATGTATTGTGCTGTGAACACTGGTGGTTTGATAAGCAGTGTTGCGGCCAGTGAAATCAGCTTTCCCGGATAAGCAGTCCTTCTTTGGGAAACAACGAATGGCGGCAAAGTCCAGCATAGCTGTCACCTACCGCACTGTCTGCCGCCCGCATTTGCAGCATATTTTTGGTTTTGCCAGAGATTTAGATCCGCAGACTGTCCACCGTCACAACATATGCATTTTGCGCCCTTGCGGAATTGGGGCGGTCATGGCCGCGTGGTGGGCATTTCAGTTGTGCTTGCGCCGGAGCTCACTCGCCCCGCAATTCCGCCACGACCTGCCGCATTTCATCGGCGGGCAGAAAGCCACGTAGCATTTGGTCCTGCACCACGAAGGTTGGTGTCCCGGTGATTTGCAACTGCTGCGCAAGGGCCCGGTTTTTGGTGATGATTTCGGTCACTTGATCGTCGCTCATCATGGCCGTGATCACATCGTGGTCCAGATCGTAGCTTTCGCTGAGCCGCGACAGGGCCTGTGCGGTGATATCGCCCTGGAACTCCATCAATGTGTTGTGCACCTCTTCGTAGACGTCATCGCCTGCCACAAGCTGCGTTGCAATGGCATAGCGCGAGGCGAGCACCGAGGCTTCGCCAAGGATCGGGAATTCCTTGATGATGTAACGGATATTGCCATCGCTGTTCAGCACGCTTTGCGTCTCAGGGAAGGCCCGTTTGCAAAAGCCGCAGCGGTAATCCATGAATTCTACGATTGTGATATCCCCGTCGGGATTGCCGCCGACAAAGGAATGCCCGTCATTGAACAATGCGTCTGCGTTGGCCCGTGCCAGCGCGACGTCGTTTGCTATCTGTTGCTCCTGTTCGCGCTGTTGCAGCACGCCGATCGCTTCGCGGATGACTTCAGGGTTTTCGAGGATATAGGCCCGCACCTCGGCCTGGAACGCCGCACGCTCTGCATCTGTCATCGCATCAAGGTCAAGCGCATATGCGCCGGTGCTGAGTGCAAGGCAAAGGGGCAGGGCAAGGCGGGCTGACATGGCGATCTTTCTGAAGTTGTGCAGCTTGGTCAGACCATATCTGCCCGCATTTGCCAAGGTGCATTGACGTCACATGCCAGTGAGAGGCAAACAGACACCAAAGCAAAAGAGGCCCAGCAGATGCGACATGCGACCCGTGGTGAGGTTGATCCGTTTATCGTGATGGATGTGATGGAGGCGGCCCGCAAGGCCGAAGCCGCAGGGCGTCACATCATTCATATGGAGGTGGGTCAGCCTGGCACCGGTGCCCCTGCGGCGGCAAAAACGAAGCTGATTGCGGAGATGGCCGACCCGTTGGGTTACACCGTTGGCTTGGGTCTGCCAGAGCTGCGCGTCCGCATCGCGCGTCATTATGCCGATTGGTATGGTGTTGATCTTGATCCCGCACGCGTTGTCGTCACCAGCGGTGCGTCCGGGGCATTTTTGCTCGCGTTTTCGGCGTTGTTCGACAATGGCGAGCGGGTCGGTCTGGGCACGCCATGCTACCCGTCCTATCGCCAGATATTGAAGGCTGTGGGCCTGACCCCGGTGGATATTCCCACAACCTTTGCACAGCGGTTTCAGCCGTTGCCCGATGATGTGGCCGCCCATGATCTGGCGGGTCTGATCGTGGCTTCGCCTGCGAACCCGACCGGCACGATGCTGGATGAGGGTGCTTTGCGCGCTTTGGCCAATGCCTGCGCCGCGCAGGATGCCGCCCTGATTTCCGACGAGATTTATCATGGGATCGATTATGATATGGACCCTGTGACAGCCTTGCAGGTCACGGATGACGTGTATGTCGTCAATTCCTTTTCAAAGTACTTTTCGATGACAGGCTGGCGCGTGGGCTGGATGGTCGTGCCGGACGATCACGTGCGCCGGGTAGAGCGGTTGGCCCAGAACATGTTCATCTGCGCGCCACACGCCGCACAACGCCTCGCCCTGCATGCGATGGATTGCACCGCGGAATTAGAGGCAAACAAGGCGGTCTATGCCGCCAATCGCGCCTTGATGATGGACGGGTTGAAAGCGGCGGGCCTGGACCGTTTTGCCCCCCCGGATGGGGCGTTTTATGTCTATGTGGATGTGTCCGAATACACCGATGATGCGTTGGCGTTTGCGGCCGAGATATTGGAGCAGGCGGGGGTCGCAGTAACCCCGGGTCTGGATTTTGACGCGGCCCGCGGTCAGCACTGGTTACGCTTTTCCTATGCGCGCGGCACGGATGACATTCGCGAAGGGCTGGACTGTCTGGCGACGTTCATGAAAGGACGCAGCGCTTGATCCGATTGGCCTGCCTGTTGTTTTGCATGGCCAGCGGCGCGTATGCGCAGGTGGCGGTTGATCCTGATCGCAGTGCGGTGCGCGATGGCTGGTGGACGCTGCGTGTCGAACTGCGGCTGAGCGAGATCACACCGTACCGCGTGTTCACCCTGGATGATCCCCGTCGTCTGGTTCTGGATTTTCAGGGTGTCGATTGGACGGGTGTCGAACCAGAGGTACTTTTGAGCGGGGATCGTGCCGCTGCTGTGCGTTTTGGCCCGTTTCGCCCCGGATGGTCGCGCATGGTGGTGGATCTGGCCGAGCCTTTGAATGTGGTCGAGGCGGGCATGCGCGAGACTGAGGGCGGCGCTGATCTGACTGTTGTGCTGGAGCGTGCGACGGCCGAGGCATTTGCTGATGCTGCCGGTGCGCCGCCTGATCCCGGATGGGACAATCTGGCCGCTGTTGATCCCACGCTGCCCGCGATCGTTCCGGACGAGGATGCGTTTGTTGTGGTGCTTGATCCCGGCCATGGCGGTATTGATCCCGGTGCCGAGCGTGAGGGCGTGAACGAAGCCGACCTTATGCTGGTTTTTGCGCAGGAAATCGCGGCTGAACTGGACGCGGTGCCCGGCGTGACCGTCGTTCTGACCCGGGACGCGGATGTGTTCGTGCCGCTTTTTACCCGGATGAGCATCGCACGCGCGGTGCGGGCTGATTTGTTCATTTCGCTGCATGCAGATGCCTTGGAAGAGGACGAGGCGCGTGGTGCCTCTGTCTATACATTGTCGCAGATGGGCGAAGATCGCGCCGCGCGGCAGATGGTCGAACGCCATGAGCGTGGTGATCTGCTGGCCGGCGTCGATCTGGGGGCGCAAACGGATCGCGTCGCCACGGTGTTGATGGATCTGGCCCGTGCAAAGACGGGCCCGGTTGGCGAACGCTTTGCCGATGCGTTGGCTGCAGCCATGCGGGCCGAGGGGGTAAATCTGAATTCGCGCCCCCGCCGCCAGGGCGGTTTTGCGGTTTTGTCGGCGGCCGATTTTCCAAGCGTGCTGCTGGAGGCCGGCTTTTTGTCGAACGCCCGCGACCGCGCGGTTCTGGCGACGGCTGCGGGCCGCGCCCCGATCGTGCGGGCGATTGCGGCAGCCGTAAAAGAGCTTGCCAATCAGCCCGATTGATACTGCGCCAGCCAGACCGTATGCCCGCCGCAATCAGGGTCTTCTGGCGTGTAGCGCAGGATCTTGAAATCGTGGTCTTCCAACAGGCGGCGGTATTCATCAGGCGCGAGCGAGGCATGATAAATCGGCGCGTCTGCAATCTGACCGATGGCTTCACCTGCGATATGCCCTGAGGTGAACATCAGTGTCGCGCGCGGTGCGGCGTGGGCAGCAAATATGGGGAACATGCCCCGTTGATCCTCGGCTGAGAGGTGAAAGAAACTGTCCCATCCGATGATCGCGTCGAATTCCCGATCAAGTCTGAGGCTGCGCATGTCAGCCTGAACGACCTCTGCACCCGGCAGGTTTTGCGCGTAAAGCGTGCTGAGCGTTTGCGTGGCATCAACGCCGGTCAAGGCCGCGCCACGGTCGGCCAGATAGGCGCCAATGGGCTGCCCGGACCCGCATCCCAGATCAAGAACACGGACATTCCCCGTGGCCCGTGGTGACGCGGTCAGCATCCGGTCAAGCCATGCCTTTTCCATCAGGCTGCGGTTGCGCTGTTGCGCCCAGACCGCGCCGACACGTTCATAGGTTGCGATGACGTCTTCTGCTTTCATGGCGTCGGGATGCCCGCAATCATCCGGCGCTGCAACGGCTGTTTGAAATGTGATTGGATAAGTGGCATCTGCCCGCCGAACGCGACGTTTGGCCTTTTGACCATTGCCCTGATCGGGCGTATAAGAAAGCCAACAAACAGGATTTGGACACACCCCTTGCTGCGCTTTATCTTCTCTTTCTTCGGCGGTCTTTTCACGCTGCTGACCCTTGGCATGATCATGGGTGCCTTTGTTGTGGGCGGTGTTCTTTACATGTACGGCCGCGACCTGCCGAGTTACGAGACGCTGTCGCAATACACGCCCAAGACCATCAGCCGGATTTATTCGGGTGAGGGCGAAATCATCGACGAATTCGCACTTGAGCGGCGTTTGTTTACGCCTGCCGAGGAAATCCCCGATCTTGTGAAGCAGGCGTTTATCTCGGCCGAGGACAAGAATTTTTACGAACATGCGGGCTATGACCCTGTTGGTATGGCCTCGGCGTTTATTGATGCGGTGCGGTCACGCGGCGAGAATGTGCGCGGTGCATCCACGATCACCCAGCAGGTGATGAAGAATTTCCTGCTGGACGGGTCGCGTTCCGCCGAGCGGAAAATCAAGGAGATCATTCTGGCCGCGCGGATCGAAGGCGCGATGCCGAAGGAACGTATTCTTGAACTGTACCTGAATGAGATTTTCCTGGGCCAAAACAGTTTCGGCGTCACGGCCGCGGCACTGACCTATTTCAACAAGCCGCTGACCGCGTTGTCGCCGGGTGAAGCGGCTTATCTTGCGTCACTGCCGAAATCGCCCAGCAACCGACATCCGGTGCGTGATCGTGATGCTGCGATTTTCTGGCGCAACAATACCCTGCGCGAGATGTTCGAGAACGGCTATATTGATCGGGCAACCTATGATGCGGAACGCGAGGGCCCGCTTTTGACGGTGCAGGGCGGCGATTACGAAAGTTTCCGGACCAGCTTGCCGGATCGTGATTACTTCACCGATGAAATCCGCCGCCAACTGAGCCAGAACTTTGGCGAAGAAGAATTCTTTTCGGGTGGTCTGTCGATCCGCGCGACCGTTGATCCCGAGTTGCAGGTTGTTGCCCGCCATTCATTGCAGCGTGCGCTGGAAGATTATGATCGCGAATTGGGCGAATGGCGCGGCACCGGCAAGACGATCCCGGAAGAGGCGCTGCAAAGCGAAGAAACATGGCGTGCCGCATTGCGCGACGTGGATGTCGCCCGCGATATTGATCTGGACGGCCAATGGTATCCTGCGGTCATTTTGCTGGTCGAAGAAAACACGCTGACCATTGGCATTGAAGATGTGGTCGAGACAGAAGCGGAGCCCTTTGTCGTCCCGCGTGTCGATATTCGTTGGATGACGGGTGATTTCTTTGAAAATTACACGCCCGGCGACGTGGTGCATGTGCGCCGCCAACTGGATGGCGACGGGAATTTTGAACGCTGGTCGGTGCGTCAGGTACCCGAAGTGCAGGGCGGGTTCATGGCGATGGACGTCAATACCGGCCGTGTGATTTCGATGCAGGGCGGTTTCAGCTATCAGCATTCGGTGTTCAACCGCGCGACACAGGCGCAGCGTCAGCCGGGATCCTCGTTCAAGCCGTTTGTGTATGCGGCGGCATTGGATAGCGGCTATTCCCCTGCCACGATTGTGGTGGATGCGCCGATAACCATCGACACAGGCGACGGCATCTGGCGGCCCCGCAATGCGTCGAACCAGTTTTACGGCCCGACCCCGTTGCGCACCGGCATTGAACGGTCGCGGAACCTGATGACCATTCGTCTGGCGCAGGAAATCAGCATCGATACGGTTGGGCTCTATGCCGAACGCTTTGGGGTGTATCAGAACATGAACCGCGTGCTTGCTGCCTCCCTTGGCTCGGACGAGACGACATTGTTCAAGATGGTTGCCGCCTATGCGATGTTCGCCAATGGCGGTGAGCGGGTGGAGCCAACATTGGTCGACCGCGTGCAGGACCGGTTCGGCAATACGGTCTATCGCCACGACCAGCGCAACTGCGTGAATTGCGAAGGCTATGAGCTGGCCGAGGGGGAGGCCCCGCGCGTGGTGTCCAACCGCCAGCGTGTCATGAACGAGATCACCGCCTATCAGCTGACATCCATGATGAAGGGTGTTGTGGACCGCGGCACCGCGTCTGGCACCGTGAACCTGCCAGTCCCGATTGCCGGCAAAACCGGCACGACGAACGATGCCAAGGATGTGTGGTTCATCGGCTTTTCATCCAACATCGTTGCAGGCTGTTATATCGGATATGATACGCCGCGCACATTGGGACGTGGTGCATCGGGTGGCGGGACCTGTGGCCCGGTCTTCAACCGTTTCATGTCTGAGGCGATCGAGAAGTATGGTGGTGAAAACTTTGCCGTCCCCGAGGATTGTCAGTTCATCAATATCGACCGCTACAGTGGTGCCCGTCTGCCTGATGGCGCAAGCGGCGAGAACGTGATCGGTGAATGCTTCCGTCCGGGCGAAGAGCCGATCTTTGGCATCATGTTTGATGGTGGCTTTGCGATGGCGGCTGACCTGCCATTGTTCGACGAGGTGCCGCAGGCATCGCGTGAGGTCACAACCTCAACCGGTGAGACGGCGACAGTCGGTCCCCGCGCGACCTTTGGCACGCTTTCGACCGGCGGTCTTTACTGACCGCTTGTCGCCCTGCGCGCCCCGCGCTAAGACCGTCTGATATCATTTCGTCGACAAGAGTATCCCACCCATGCGTGCTGAGACCCAGAATATCGTGGAGGCGATCAACAAGTCGCTGAACCTGCTTGCGCAGCGGATGGATCGTGAGACCGCCCCGCACCGGTTGGAGGAGTTCAACGCCCGCGTCGAGGACCCCGGCCTGTGGGATGACCCGGAAGCCGCGCAGAAGCTGATGCGCGATCGCCAGATGCTGGTGGATGCTATGGCGAATTATGACAGCATCAGCCAGGATTTGTCCGACAATGTCGAACTGATTGAACTGGGCGAGATGGAAGACGATGCCGAGGTTGTCGCCGAGGCAGAGGCCGCATTGGAAAAGCTGCAAGTCAAAGCCGCGCAGAAAGAGCTGGAGGCGCTGCTGGATGGTGAAGCGGATGCCAACGATACCTTTCTTGAGATCAATGCCGGTGCAGGCGGTACCGAGTCTTGCGACTGGGCCAATATGCTGGCCCGGATGTATGTGCGTTGGGCCGAGAAAAAGGGCTACAAGGTTGAACTGCAGTCAGAGCAGCCTGGTGATGAAGCCGGGATCAAATCCGCCTCTTACAAGATTTCCGGCCACAATGCCTATGGCTGGCTGAAATCGGAAAGCGGCGTGCATCGTCTGGTTCGGATTTCCCCGTTTGACAGTGCCGCCAAGCGCCACACTTCGTTTACGTCGGTCAAGGTTTACCCGGTGGTCGACGACAATATCGAGATCGAGGTAAACCCCGCAGATATCCGGATTGATACCTATCGGTCCTCGGGTGCGGGTGGTCAGCACGTCAACACCACGGACTCAGCCGTGCGCATTACCCACCATCCGACAGGTATCGTGGTGACGAGTTCCGAGAAATCGCAACACCAGAACCGCGATATCGCCATGAAGGCGTTGAAATCACGCTTGTATCAGATCGAGCTGGATAAACGCTCTGCGTTGGTCAACGAGGCGCATGAGAACGCGGGTGACGCAGGGTGGGGCAACCAGATCCGGTCTTATGTGTTGCAGCCTTATCAGATGGTGAAGGACCTGCGCACGAATTACGAGACCTCTGACACCAAAGGTGTTCTGGACGGTGATCTGGATGGATTGATGGGCGCGACGCTTGCCATGGATGTGTCGGGCAAAAGCCGCGCAGAGGCGAACGCCGATTAACCTTGTCAATCGCGGGCCGTCAGGCTTGGATGTGGCATGGCAGAGTTTCTGGAATGGGATGCGCATCGGCTATCAGCGGCAATTGCTGCCGGGGTGGTTTCGGCTGCGGATTTGATGCGCGCCACACTTGACCGTGTGGCAGAGCGCAATCCGTCCGTGAATGCGATTGTGTCGTTACGCGATGAAGATGCGTTGATGGCAGAGGCACGCGAAGCCGATCTGGTGCCCGCCAAAGGACCGCTGCACGGCATTCCAATTGCGGTGAAGGACCTTGCGAATGTGGCCGGTTTGCCGACCTCGATGGGATCGCCCGTGTTTGCGGGTCAGCCTGCGCCGACCAGCGATATCATGGTGCAGCGCATGCAGGATGCGGGCGCCATTGTCATTGGCAAGACCAATACGCCGGAATTCGGGTTGGGCAGCCATACCTATAACCCTGTCTTTGGGGCCACGCAGAATGCCTTGCTGCCGGGGACGTCGGCGGGCGGCTCATCCGGCGGGGCCGCGGTTGCTTTGGCCACGCGCATGGTCTGTCTGGCGGACGGGTCGGACATGATGGGCAGTCTGCGCAACCCGGCAGGCTGGAATGGTGTCTACGGGATGCGTCCCAGTTGGGGCAGGGTGCCTGCAGAGCCTGTGGGGGACATGTTCCTGCATCCGCTGTCGACCAACGGTCCGATGGCGCGTTGCCCGCGTGATGTGGCGCTGTTGCTGGAGGTGCAGGCGGGCATTGATCCGCGCCAGCCCTTTGGTCTGCCTTCGGAACAATATCAAGCACAGTTGCAGACGAATATCACCGGGCGCAAGATTGCCTGGCTGGGCGACTGGGGTGGTGCCTTTCCCATGGAGCCGGGTGTTTTGGATACGGCTGCTGTCGCCGTGGCGCAATTCGAAACCGCGGGGTGCAGTGTCGCGGATGTGGCGCCCCCGTTTGATGCAGATGCCTTGTGGCAGTCCTGGACCACTTTGCGATCCTGGGCCGTGGCGGCAAAGCTGGGACCGCTTTATGCGCAAGCTGAAATGCGCGACAAACTGAAGCCAGCGGCGATCTGGGAGATCGAGCGCGGTCTTGCCATGACAGGGGCAGAGATACAAAGGGCAAGTGCCATTCGGTCTGACTGGTATCGGGCCGTGATCCGCCTGTTTGATGACTATGATGCGTTTGTTCTGCCGACGGCGCAGTGTTTTCCGTTTCCGGTGGAATGGGACTGGCCCAGGGAAATCGGCGGGGTAACGATGGATACCTATCACCGCTGGATGGAGGTTGTGGTGCCGGTCAGCCTGATCGGTTTGCCCTGTCTGGCCGTACCGATCCCTGGTCCCCGCCCTATGGGCTTGCAAATTGCCGGGCGACCGCGCGATGATATCGGTATTCTGCAATTGGGGGAGGCTTGGCATGGCATCAGCTGACACAATGAGCGGCGGGGCCGTGCGGCCAGTGATCCAGAAATTGAGCCTCGGGGATATCGGTGCTGTGCTGCGGTCTGGGCTGGCGGATTTCCGGCGTGCGCCGCAGTTTGGTCTGTTTTTCAGCGCGGTCTACGTGTTGGGCGGTTTCTTCATGCTCTGGCTTGGGGCGGGGCATGTGATGTGGACACTTGCCACGTCACTGGGGTTTCCGTTGCTCGCCCCCTTTGCGGCGGCCGGGCTGTACGAGGTCAGTCGCCGGATGGAGAAGGATCAGTCTTTGGACTGGGGCGGCGTTCTGGGGATCGTCTGGGCCGAACGCACGCGGCAATTGCCCTGGCTGGGCGCGATCATCGTGATCTATTTCCTGTTCTGGACCTTTCTGGCGCACATGATCTTTGCACTGTTCATGGGCTTGTCGACCATGACGAATGTCTCGGAAAGCTGGGATGTATTTCTGACTGCCAACGGGCTGGCGATGATCGCTGTGGAACTGATGGTCGGGGCCGCGCTGGCGTTCCTGCTTTTTTCGCTCACCGTTGTCAGCCTGCCGCTGGTGCTGGACCGCGAGGTCGATTTCGTGACGGCCATGATGGTCAGCATGCAGACGGTGCGTGAGAACCTGATGGTGATGCTGGTCTGGGCACTGCTGATCGCGGTGCTGACGCTGGCCGCACTCCTGCCGTGGTTTCTGGGGCTGATTGTGGTTCTGCCGGTGCTTGGGCATGCCACATGGCATCTTTATCGCAAAGCGCTGGCCTGACGTAAAAAGGGCACCTTGGCAGGTGCCCTTTTAAATCTGGATCGGTTTGTCGATCAGGTTTTGGGTTTGTCTGCCGCAGGCGTCGCTGCCGCAGCTGCAGGTGCTGCTGTCGTTGGCATCTTCTTGGAGCCGGTGGCCAAGGGATCGTCCTGGCGCTGCACGGAACCTTCGAAATGCGCACCGCTTTCGATGGCGATGGTCTTGTGAATGATGTCGCCTTCGACACGGGCGGTCGATGTCAGGCGAACCTTCAGCCCGCGCACGCGGCCCACGATACGGCCGTTGACGACCACGTCGTCAGCGACCACTTCGCCCTTGACGGTGGCACCTTCGCCAACGGTCAGCAGATGGGCGCGAATGTCGCCCTCAACCTGGCCTTCGACCTGGATGTCGCCGGATGTCTTGATATTGCCGGTGATCAGCAGATCGGATGACAGCGTCGACGCTGCAGGCTTTGCCTTGGGCGCGCTGGATTTGTAGTCGCCCGAGGTTTTCCCCGCATCGGCACCTTTGCCATTTTCATTTTCAGCCGTCTTGGGGCCTGGTTCGTTGATTTTGGATTTAGAAAACATTCTGTCCAGCTCTTATATAGATCATGGGGTTAACGGGGTTGCCGCCGACGCGGACTTCGTAGTGAAGGTGGGGGCCAGTCGATCGACCGGAATTCCCCATAGCACCTATTCGCTCGCCACGCGAGACCCTTTGGCCAACTTGCACGTCCATTGAGTTCAAGTGTGCGTATCTTGTCTCAATCCCGAAGTCATGGCGGATCTTGATGAGGCGGCCATAACCGGAAGCCCAGCCCGAATGGGTCACGACGCCATCGGCGGTCGCATAAATGGGTGTACCGATCGGGCCCGCGAAATCGGTGCCATTGTGCATCCGACCCCAGCGTGGGCCAAAACCGGACGTATAGCGAAAGTTGGATTTGACGGGAATTGAGAATGGCGCCTTTTCAGCGGCGATCCGGTACAGGTTGATCCTGTCCATCGCGCTGAGGATTGCGTTGGCACGCAGCGCATCCGGGTCAGGTTCTCCGCCACGGGTCGAGAATTGCAGCGGTGTCAGCGGGCCGCCCGTACCGGAATAGCCGCGCCGGACCTGATTAATCAAATTGTCGGGATTCATACCAGCGGCCCGAAACATCTCGTCCAGCGGCTCGACCGAGACCAGCATCGCCTCTTCTAGCTGGCGGAATATCTGATCGTTGCGTTCCTGCAAGAGCCGTAGTTCCAGCTCCATCTCCTGTGCATGTTCGATGGCGAATTCGGCATCTGCCGCGATCATGTCGCGCTCTGCCGCTGTTTCGGCAAGGGCATCGGCCAGCAGATTGACGGTGCCTGCGGCCTCGTCCGTGATGGCGGCACCTGTGTCCTCGCCTGTTTCTGCGGAAAGGGCGGCGACCTGTTCGCGTGCCTCTTCGCGGGCGCGCATCGTTTCGCGCAACGTGGCTTGCACCACTTCAAGCCCGGTTTCCAGTTCGCGCCGTTTTTCTTCGGTTGCCAAAAGCTCTGACTGCATGATCGATATCTGTTGCAGCGCGGAGTTAAAGCGTTCCTGTGCCGCCAGCGCCTCAAGCGCGCGGGCGTCCCTTTCGGATGACAGCGCGTTCAGCCGCTGTTCATAGGTCATCTGATCGCGCTGCGCCTGCGCGCGGAAGTTCCCCGCGCCAATGCTGTCCATCAAAAGAATGGCGGTTGCGATGATCGTCCAGGCCACCACCACGATGCTGCCCGTCCAGGCGACCAGCTGCGTTTCAGGCTTGAGCCGGATGAAACGCGTCTCGGTGTCTGATCGAAGAAACAGCCGCCTTTCCGGGAAACGCCGTTCAAGGAAGGCGTGGATAGTCTGAGTCAGTCGTGATCTCACGATGAGGTTCCGTCCCGTTTTGTGTCGTCTACCAGCCCCCACACCGGTGTTGTCGTCCCTGTTAGTCGGACTCTGCCAGTGCTGCAAGATTTTTGCGCATCGGCACCCGGATTGCGCGGGCTTTCTTGACCTGTGCGCGGGGACCTGCCGACCACGGTCCGATCGCTTTGTTTTGTTGGTGATGGGTGTCGGCAGGTGGCGGCAGATATTGATGCGGCAGCCGGGAACATACCGAATCCCTTGCGTCAACTCAGCCGGTTTGTTCCGCCAAGGGTGAAACCGCTAACCCGTTTTTAATTGTTCGTGCGGTAGATCAACCAGGCTGCAGTGAAACAGACGAACGAGGGGATCACGTTGACAGACAATATCTTGAAAAACATCACACTTGATGTCGAGGGATGGTTGGATTCCCCACAACCCGTCATTGCTGAAATAATGGCCGGTCAATCCGAAAACATCGTTATCGATGCATCGACGGCATCGTCTGTACCTGCGCAGATTGCGCAGCTTTTGATTGCGGCACGTCGATCCGCGCTGGCAAACGGCGGATCATTGGAGATCCATCAGCCGTCCGAAGCCGTGAAACGCAGCCTTTCCTTGCTTGGTCTGGCTGATCATTTGTTGAGCGATGCGCCATGACGCAGAAGACAGTTCTTGTTATCGACGACTCGCGCACGATCCGGCGGTTGGTGTCACAGACCCTGACAGATGGCGGATTTGCTTCCGTGACGGCAGAAGATGGCGCCTTGGGTGTTGCCGCTTTCCAGCAAGAGCGTTTCGATGCGGTCATTACCGACATCAATATGCCAAATCTTGATGGGTTCGGCGTCTTGGAAGCGATACGTACCGGCCCCTCAAACCGAAAAGTGCCGATCCTTGTTCTGACCACTGAAAGCTCGCAGGAGTTCAAGGATAAGGCCCGCGGGCTGGGTGCCACGGGTTGGATCGTGAAGCCGTTCAATGACAAGCAACTGATCGAGATACTGACCCTTGTGACGGGGGCCGATGCAGCATGACACTCGACAGTTTACGAGAGACATTCTTCGCCGAATGCGAAGACCTGATCGAATCCCTGACCGAAAACCTTGAATTGGTAGCCAGTCACGAATGGGATGCAGAGACGATCAACGCAATTTTTCGGGCCGTTCATTCGATCAAGGGGTCGGCAGGGGCGTTTGGTTTCACGGATCTGGTCGACTTTGCGCATCACTACGAAACAACGCTTGACCTGATCCGATCAGATAAGTTGGACATCAGCAATGATGTCTTGCGGCTGATTATCCGCTGCTCTGACAATCTCGCCGAACTGGTCGAAGGGTCGCGCGTTGAGGGCAGCCCCGTTCCGGAAGCAACAAAAGACCTGACAGCCGAACTGATCCAACTGTCTGGTGGGCCCGACGCAGCCGGATCACCAGAAGATGAGTTCGTATTCACGCCGGTCGCGGCTCTTCCCATTGAAATATCGCTGGAGCCGGTTGAAGGCTTTGATATTACATTGGCCCCCCAACCATCACTTTACCTGAGTGGACATGATCCGCTGCGGTTGATTTCGGGGTTGGACAAGCTTGGCGCGCTTACACCCGAATGTATCGTTGACGCCGTTCCGACGTTGGATGATTTCAACTTTGATGAAAGCTATCTGCGTTGGAAGCTCAAATTGCGCGGCGCAGAGGATGAGGATGCTGTTCGGGACGTTTTCCAGTTCGTGGACGGCCATTGTACGCTTGAGATCACACCTGTCCTTGCGGAGCCCGCCAACGAACCGCACGACGCGCCGGTAGAACCGGTCGCCGCAAAACCTGAAGAGCTGCAGACGGTTGCGCCGCAGCCAAGGGCACAACCGGCGAAATCATCTCCCCCAACGCAGAAGGCAGCGCAATCAACCCTTCGTGTGGATCCTGAACGTGTTGATCGGCTGATCAACAGCGTGGGCGAATTAATCATCAACCATGCGGTCATTGATCGAAACCTGAAAGAAAGCGGGCTTGTTTCAAATTCCGAAATCACCACAGCGTTGGACGATTACGGAACGTTGGCCCGTGAGATACAGGAAGGTGTGATGGCGATTCGGGCGCAACCGGTAAAATCGCTTTTTCAGAGGATGGGGCGTGTGGTCCGGGAAGCCGGTGAAGCGACCGGCAAGAAAGTGACTTTTGTCACAGAGGGCGAAGCGACCGAAATCGACAAGACAATGCTGGAACGTCTAGCTGATCCGCTGACCCATATGCTGCGCAATGCGGTGGACCATGGGATAGAAGCGCCCGCGCGAAGACAAGAAACTGGTAAGCCCGAGACAGGCACCGTTCGTTTATCGGCGGCGCATCGGTCGGGCCACGTCGTTATTGAAATCATAGATGATGGCGCGGGACTAAATCGTGAACGTCTGATGCAGAAAGCCATCGAAAAAGGAATCATCACGGCTGACGCAAAGTTGAGCGAGGGCGAGGTTTACGCGCTGTTATTCGCACCGGGGTTTTCAACTGCCGAAAGTGTCACGAACCTCTCGGGGCGCGGCGTAGGCATGGATGTTGTCAAGACCGCGATCACCTCTTTGGGTGGCAAGGTGGGTATCACCAGCAGTCCCGGGCAAGGCTCAGCTTTCACGATCTCGCTGCCGCTGACACTCGCCGTGCTTGACGGCATGATTGTCGAGGTCGGTGCGGAAACCATGGTACTGCCATTGTCCAGCATCGTTGAGACGATCAGGCCGGCCGCAAGCGATATCCAGGAAGTCACACCAGGCGAATGGGTTTTGTCGGTGCGTGGCACCTTTGTTCCGGTTGTGAACCTGAATGCGCTTATGGGCCTTGAGCAGACGGATGACGATCACACCAACAGGGTCTTTGTTCTTATCGACGCAAATGACGCGACGATCGCCGTTTCGGTCGATGCGATCCAGGATCAGCGGCAGGTGGTCATCAAGAGCCTCAAAGGCAACTACGGGGCAATCACAGGGATCGCGGCCGCCACGATACTTGGTGATGGCAATATCGCGTTGATCATCGATCCAGAGGCGTTGAGTGGACTTGCCGCGTCGCAACGCGCCGCGCAGTCACAACACAGTTTGGAGCCGCAGTTTTGACCGATACAGAAATCGCAGACAAATCCAAAATGACAGAATTCGTTTCCCTACGTGCAGGTGGGCAAGGTTATTGCGTCGAAATCACGTCCATTCGTGAGATCAGACGTTGGCGCACGGTGACGTCGCTGCCGAACGCCGACAAATCCATACTTGGTGTGATGAACCTGCGTGGGTCTGTTATTCCGATTATTGACCTTGCCGCGCGCCTTGGCCTGCCAATCACGGAACTTGGACCAAGAAGTGTTGTGGTTGTCGTTGCCATCGGGAACCGAATTATCGGGTTACTGGTCGAGGCCGTCTCGGAAATCTTGTCGATCGAAGCAAGTGACATCCAGCCAAATCCGACCCAAGGAAGAGACGGTAACGATGGGCAGGTCGTTGGCTTGGTGTCGATCGAGGACGAAATGCTCAAGATACTGGCGCTTGACACAATCGTTGACAGCGAAGCGGAGGAGGCGGCTTGAATACGCATGTCTTGCCTCGTGGTGTCACTGACGATCTGGATCTGTCACAGTCCGATTTTGAACGCATAGCTGCGGTTGCGAAATCGGGCTGGGGGCTGAATCTTGATAATGCAAAGCGCCCTCTGATCAAGTCGCGTTTGAGCAAGCGGTTGCGGGCCTTGGCTCTGCCCGATTTCGCGGCCTATTGTGAATTGATCGAGGCAAATGACCGGAACGAAACGGATCATTTCATCAGCGCACTCACCACGAATGTCACCAACTTTTACCGTGAAGTTCATCACTTCGATTATCTTGAAGAGGCAGTGATCCCTGATTTGATCGCCCGCGCAAAAAATGGTGAGCGCGTTCGCCTGTGGTCTGCCGGCTGCTCTTCTGGACAAGAGCCATATTCACTGGCGGGTTCTGTGCTGCATTATGACAAGAATGCCGCGAGCTATGATCTGAAGATACTGGCAACGGACATCGATCCGCTAGTTTTGGAAAAGGCACAAAAAGGCGTCTATCTATCTGATGAGTGCGGGTTCCCATCGCCGGCGCATGAGGCACGGATATTTGCAAGAAATGAGGGTAGTGGCAAGACACGCAGCGTGCATCAGCACTTGCAGTCTCTGATCTCTTTTCGCCATCTCAACCTGGTCGATCAATGGCCCATCTCCGGCAAATTTGATGTGATCATGTGCCGCAATGTCGCCATTTATTTCGACAAGCCGACACAAGTGCGGCTGTGGTCACGTTTCCGGCAGTGCCTCTTGCCAAATGGCCATCTCTTTATCGGGCATTCAGAACGCATTGCAGACCCCGAAGCCGTCGGCTTGCGTGTTGCGGGAACCACTACTTATCGCCTTTGCGCATCAGCGCAGCCCTAGAGCAGTATTCAGAGGAGAAACTGGAAATGTCGCTGAAACACAAGCTAAGAGTCATGGTTGTCGATGACATGACCGTCAGCCGGGGCCTGTTGGTACAGTCATTAGAGGACATGGGCCTGGTGCATGTCGATCATCAAAAGTCGGGCGATGCTGCACTTCCGTTGCTGGCTGCCAGTCCGGTGCATCTTGTCATCAGCGACTTCAACATGCCTGGCATGAACGGCCTTGATCTCTTGGAAAGACTGCGGATGAACCAGACGACAAAAGGCATCGGGTTTATTCTGGTGACAGGCTCGCCAACGCCTGAGATTATTGATCGCGGACGAAAGCTCGGATTGAACAACATCGTCAAAAAGCCGTTCACAACGGCAACGCTGAAGTCAGCCGTTGAGACCGTTGTGGGGCGTTTATGAACCTTCCTGCACATTATCGGATTGAGCCGGTGATACGGACGCTTGCAGACGAGCTGGCGACCGCCCGTGCGATACTGTTGCGCTACGAAAGTGCTGTCACACCGCTCATCGCGGAAACCGATGCAGCGCACCGTGACATACAGGGGTTTGATCTTGCGCTCCAGATGCTCAACGATATCGAATACATCTCTCGGACCGTTGCCGATCATTTGCCGGACGGCATTGCAAGCGAAAGTCCCATGCAGATGCCAGGTCTCGCGCTGGAACGCAGCAAGCACAGTTTACGCGTCTCGGCCGGTATTGAGACGTCGCGCCGTCCGCCAGAACCCAGCAATACGGTAGACTTGTTCTAACCCTTTGCACGACAAGAAAGCCTTGAGGATAAAGTGATGTTCAATCGCATGACACAAGCCCCCATTCGTCTGCGCCTCCCGCTTCTGGTGGTTTGTGCCTTGCTCGCGAGCATCATCGTGATGAGCTATGTCTACTACCTTGAGTTCAAAAAGGTTCAGATGGCGCAAGCCGAAAATCTGAGTGCGACAATAGCTGAAAGCGCAAGTGAAAGCCTTGAGACATGGTTCGATTATACCTCTCTTAATGTGGATGCCTACGCCAAGAGCCGCACAACCGGACAAACGCTGCGCGGGTTGGCCGAAGCGTTGAATGGTGGGCAGGATGCGGCCCGCATGGCGGCAATCAGACAGTCATATGTCGAAGACAACCCATTTCCTGTAGGCGAGCGAGAGAACCTGGATAACGCCGGTGAAGATCGGCCGTTCGATGACGTTCACGCGCAACTGCATTTTCAGTTCCGAAATATCGTGAACCGCAACGGCTACTACGACCTCTTCCTTATCCTACCCAATGGTTTTGTCGCCTATACTGTTGAGAAAGAAGAGGATTTCGGAAGGAGTTTGGAAAGTGGCCCCTACGCAAACTCAGGCTTGGCTAAAGCGTATCGGCGTGCGCTTGAGGCAGATCCAAATTCAAGTGTCTTTGTGGATTTTGAGCCCTACGCCCCAAGCGCACAGGCGCCCGCATCCTTCATGGCGCAAAAAGTTGTCGATGAAAACGGTGACATTCTTGGTGTGGTTGCCATTCAACTACCGATGGAGGCGATCCAGGCTAATCTCTCAAAATCTCTGGGACTTGGTCCTCGTGACGAAATCTATCTGGTCGGATTGGATGGCATGGCGCGAAGCGTTGCACGCCAATCTGGTCTTTTGTCTGTTCTTGGATCCGTGCCCGCATCAGAGCAGGTGGTGGCTGCGCGCAATGGGGTCAAGCAGTTTTTCGATGAGGTGACCGGGATTCGAGGTGATGCGGCAAGCGTATTTGTGAAACCTACGAATCTGATGGGTACGACCTGGTCAATTGTCGTCGAACTGGATCGCGATCAGGCTTACGCTGCGCTGGACGCTTTTGTCTGGCGTGCTTTGCTGCTGGTTGCTGCCGGGGCCGTTGTTTCAATGATCGGAGGCTACGCTCTTGCGGCATCGATTACGCGTCCGTTGCATGCCTTTGCCACGTCAATGGAAGAAATCAGCAACGACAACTATGTTGCGGTGATTGCCGCGCTTGACCGAAAGGATGAGATCGGGACTTTGTCGCGATTATTGCAAGGTTTCAAAGACAAGCTGATCATTTCGAGGGAGGCATCGGCGCATATCGCGGAGAAGCGTCAAGAGCAAAGCGATGTAGTTGCTGCGTTGGGAAGCGGATTGCAAGGTCTTGCGGCAGGAGATCTGTCCGTCAGGCTTGAGACGCAGTTCCCTGATGAATACGAAGGTTTGCGGCACAACTTCAATGCGACGATCGACACAATGAATGAACTGATCCGCATGATCGTGGAAAATGCCACTGAAATTCATGCGCGAGCGGAGGAAATCAGCCTCTCTTCCGACGATTTGTCACACAGAACGGAAAGTCAGGCGGCGACGCTGGAGCAAACTGCCGCCGCTTTGGATGAGTTGACTGCAAGTGTGCGCGAAGCAGCAGAAAGCGCGTCGGAGGTGGAGCGGGTGGTCAGCGGTGCCCGCAAGGATGCTGAAGAAAGTGGCCAGGTCGTTTCCGAAGCCGTTGAGGCGATGTCCATGATACGTAAATCATCAAATGAGATTTCCCAGATTATTGGTGTGATTGATGATATTGCTTTTCAGACCAATCTTTTGTCACTGAATGCCGGGGTTGAAGCGGCCCGTGCTGGCGATGCCGGACGGGGGTTCGCGGTCGTTGCCTCTGAGGTCAGGGCGTTGGCGCAAAGATCGTCGGAGGCGGCTAAAAAGATCAAGTCCCTGATCACAAGCAGTTCGGAGCAGGTTGAGACGGGTGTTGGTCTGGTGGGCCGGACCGGCGATGCACTGGGATCTATAATCACCCGCGTAAGCGATATCGACAATTTGGTCAGTGGCATCGCGACCGGCTCGCGTGAGCAGTCGGTCGGACTGGGAGAGATCAATGTGGGGATGGCGCAACTTGATCAGGTCACGCAACAGAACGCGGCCATGGTAGAGCAGGCAACTGCCGCCGCGACCACGCTGAAGAACGAAGCAGCCACGCTGAGCCAGACGGTATCCCGTTTCAAGCTCGAGGAGTGGGATCAGGCGATGTCGCAGGAAAGCGAAATCATTCAGTTTCGATCCGCAAGCGCAAGGGCAAACCCGGTTCCAGCGTCAGCAGACGCGAATGACGACACTTTCGTGGCAGCGCGGTCAGAATTCGCTGTAGGCGCTGGCAGTTGGAAAGATTTTTAGCATTGGATTGTGTGACGTATATGGTGGCGGACTGACATGCGCGTTTTGATAGCGGATCCAGACAATGCCCGGCGTGAGTATGTCGCCAACAAGCTCAGAACCATGGCAGGCGTGTCGTTGAACGCCGTCTGTGCGAACCTGTCCAAAGCCTTTGATACGATTGAACATCGTCCACCGCATCTGGTGCTTTATGCTGCCGAACTGACCCATCTTCCAGAATTTGATGCGATGGAAACACTGTGTCGCTATCTCTCGGTGCGATGGATGACCTATGGCCTGAATAGTCGGACTGCTGGCACAGCCGCGGCCAATCTCGAATTTGCGTGGGAGTCGAGCGCGATTGTTTCGGCATTGAATGAATGCATGCGCGGCAAGACGACGTCGGCGACAGGGGCGGCGGCAGGATTGTTCCATGCGCCCGCGCTTGCGAAATCGGATCGCATTGTTGTGATCGGGTCATCCACAGGTGGCGTTGATGCATTGTTGCATGTGCTTGGCAGCTTTCCGGCCGATTGCCCGCCAACGCTGGTTGTTCAGCATACGGGGGCGTCCTTCAGCGCCGGTCTGGCGCGCCTTATTGACGGCCGCGTAGAGCCGCGGGTGGTCGAAGCCTGCGATGGCGATAAGCTGATGAATGGTCGGGTCATGATTGCGCCAGGTGCTGATGCGCATATGGTGCTGAATAGCCATGGCGGTCTGACATGTCGTCTTGCAACGGGAGAGAAAGTCAGCGGTCATCGTCCTTCAGTTGACGCCATGTTCAAGTCAGCCGTACCGCTCGCAAAGCGCGTGACGGCTGTCATTCTCACGGGCATGGGCCGCGATGGTGCCGATGGAATGCTGGCGTTGAAGGCGGCGGGTGCGCAAACGATCGGACAGGATAAGGCGACGTCTCTTGTCTATGGTATGCCCGGCGCAGCGGCGGAGCTTGGTGCGGTCAGCCAAGTCTTGCCCCTGTCTGCGATTGGACCGGCCATCATGAAATCGGCACAAGTGAGTGCGATCTGATGGGACATCTGCAAAACTGGCCCATCGGCTATTCGACCCGTATTGTCTCGGTGATCCAGGGGGAGTTTCAGGTTTCGCGCGATGCCGAAGTCGTTCTCTCGACGGTTCTGGGGTCCTGCATTTCCGTTTGCATGTATGATCGCGAAGTCGGCGTTGGCGGTATGAACCACTATCTTTTGGCGGATGGAGGCGAAGCCAAGGCAAACAGTCTCAAGTATGGTGCACATGCGATGGAGCTTTTGATCAACGGTCTGTTGAGGGCCGGTGCGTCACGCAACCGTCTGGAAGCGAAGGTTTTTGGTGGCAGTCTAATGAGCGGGCGTTTTGATTATATTGGGCCCCGCAATGCGCAATTTGCCCTGGACTATCTTGAGGATGAGAACTTGCCGGTCGTTGCCAAGGACGTTGGAGGAGCGGCGGCGCGGCGCGTGAACTTTCACCCGGTAACGGGACAAGCGCGGGTCATCCAAACTCAGGCCAGAGTCGACGTTGCGCCACCGCAAGTGCCTGATAACCCGACAGGCAAACCCCCAGCGGATCGCGCTGTTCTCTTTTAGCAACTGTTTTGTCTGGCCTTGTTAGCGATGCAACAGTACGGGGCGGCTCAACCAGGGTCGGCCGCTTAATGAAGGCACGCAGAACGGGGAATGGGATACGAGCCGCAAGCATTTCGGCATCAGGTCGAGAAGGTCGTTAGATGCATTCGTCTTATGACAGGCATGCGGCATCTGGCGCCTGAGAAGATCAAGATACGGCAATTGTTCGATAAGTCATATATGAACGGCCCGCGTTTACTGGGTCAGGACGCATTGATTGGCAAGCTAGGGCGTAATCCTTTGCCGCAAAAGCGGGCGGTGATGTGAGCGGTCTGTTCTGACCGGGCAACGTGGAATTGCGGCGTCTCGCCATTCCTTTTTTATCTCTTACTGCAGCCTATGCGTCGATGACCTGCGGGCGCGGAACTGGATAATCTGCATCACCCTAGATGGGTTAAGCCAAGGGACCCGCCCAGCGAGTGGACAGTCGCTGGACGCGTTTGAATGCAAGGTTTTTTGCGCGGATATTGTTGGGGTTGACAGAAATTGGCGACAACCCGATGCGCTGATGGCCAATGCAACCCACTTGAAAACGCATCAGGCGAACTTTCTCCTTGAGGCTTCAGAGGGCGGTCGAGACCGTCTGATCGCGTGGAAAGCGACCGATTGGCATCTTGCACCCCTGCCAACACCGCTATGTTCTGTCCAAAGGTCCTGATCCCGGATGCCTTTTTGACTTGCGTTGCAACGGCTGTTCGCGAAGCCGATATGGTTTACCGGGGGTGACTGCGTCGATTGGTGAGTTGCGAAAGCATCAGACGAAGACTTGGGCGAACGGCGATCACGCCGATCGCCCGCGCCGTAAAGCCTACATTGCACGCACTGCATCCAGGACTGCATCGACATGACCTGGTACTTTGACCTTGCGCCAGACTTGCGCGATTTTGCCATCTGGTCCGATCAGAAAGGTTGCCCGTTCGATCCCCATATAGGTCTTGCCATACATGTTCTTTTCGACCCAGGTGCCATAGCGTTCGCACACGTCACCTTCTTCGTCAGACAGCAATGCAATCTTGAGATCATGCTTGGCGACAAATTTATCGTGTTTCTTGACGCTGTCTTTTGAAACCCCAAGGACGACGGTATCAAGTGCCGCAAATGAATCCACCATTTCGGTGAAGCCGATCGCCTCTTTCGTGCAGCCGGGTGTGTCGTCCTTGGGGTAGAAATAGAGTACGACCTTTTTACCTGCAAAATCGGACAACTTTACATTCTCGCCCCCGTCGCGCGGCAGATTGATTTCGGGGGCGGTGTCACCGACGTTTGGATGTGTCATGTTGGTTCCTTCTGGGTTGCGGTGCATGGTAGAGGTTGTTCTAGTCCGACGCGAACAGAGTTAAAGCCCAAACATGGGAGCGCTTGTGAAACAGGCCGAGGAAACAGAAACTGTCGCCGACGTGGCCCCGGACACCGTCCGGCGGCACAGCCGGATCGGCCGCTGGCTTTTTGCGCTGCGCGCGGTTTATCTTGTCTGCCTGGCGCCACTGATCTTTCTGGCGGCAGTGGCGGTGATGGTTGTCGAGCGCGACATTTCGGTCCCGTCCTGGATCATGGAGCGGATCGAGACGCGGGCTACTGACATGCTGGATGGCGGTGCGTTGCAATTCGGTACGGTCTCATTGCGCATTGGTCGCGATTTGCATCCGATTTTGCGATTGCAAAACATAGTAGTTACGGATGCAAGCGGTCTGGTGATCACGCGGATACCGGTTGTCGAGGGGTTGATCTCTCCCAGAGGGTTGTTGTTTCAGCAGGATGTGCTTGTCCAGGATATCCGCCTGATTGGTGCGCAGTTGAATTTGCGCCGCGCGGCGGATGGCTCGGTTGCGGTTGCGCTGGCTGCGGGTGCCGCTGATGTCGGGCGTGCTGCTTCGGGCGCGGAGCTGTTGGATCAATGGGATCAGGTTTTCGAAAGACCGGTTCTGGAAGCGCTTGAACGGGTGCGTGCCGATGGTTTGATCGTCAATTTTGATGATGCACGGGCGGGCCGGTCCTGGGTCGTTGACAATGGCATGTTGGTCCTGGATCTGCGCGACGGTCAAACGGTGCTGCGTGGCGATTTTTCGCTTTTGTCAGGCCGGGCGCAGGTGACGGAGGTCAGCCTGTCTTACCAAAGCCCCAGAGGCAGCCGGGCAGCCGATCTGGCGTTGACGATCACGGATGCTGTGGCCAGCGATATTGCGTCGCAATCACCCGCTCTGACGTGGATGCGCGATCTTGAGGCACCGATTTCTGCATCCTTGCGCACCAGTCTTGATGCAGAGGGCCAGCTTGGCTTGCTGAACGCCACACTTGCGATCGGGGCCGGTGTGTTGCAACCCAACCCAGCCACAGCCCCTGTCACGTTTGATCAGGCCAAAGCGTATCTGACCTACGATCCCGTCCGCGACAGTATCGCGTTCAGTGAAGTTGATGTGCAGACCGAATGGGGCGCGTTCCGCGCCAACGGTGCCGCCTACCTGCGCGAGTTTCGTGACGGTCTGCCGCGGGCGTTGCTGGCCCAATTCGCGTTTCAGGACGTGACAGTCAATCCGCCCGGTTTTTTTGAAACGCCGCCATCCGTGCCAGAGGCCATCGCAGATCTGCGTGTCCGCTTTGATCCATTCGCGATCGAGATTGGCCAGATCGTGATCAATGATGGCCCAAGCCGTATTGTTGCGGATGGTGTGGTGGCGGCCACTGATAAGGGGTGGCAGATCGTGCTTGATACTGCGGTCTCGTACACCACGCCGGATCAGGTACTGGCCTTTTGGCCGCTGACGATCAAACCGGGGACGCGCGCCTGGGTGGCAAGAAATCTGATTACGGGTCATTTGTTCAATGCTCATGCCGCCTTGCGTCTTGGCCCCGACGGTCCAGCGGATATTGCTGCCAATTTCGAATTCGCGGATGCGAGTGTGCGGTTCTTGCGCGAAATGCCGCATATCACAGGGGCTGCTGGCGTTGTCTCAATCGCTGATCATGCTTTTGTCGTGACTGTCGATGAAGGCGTTGTCGAGGCACCACAGGGCGGGCCGGTGCAATTGGCTGGGTCTGTGTTTGCCATTCCTGACCTGCGGATCAAACCTGCACTTCCGGCGCATCTGGATCTGGTCACCGACAGTTCGGTCACGGCGGTTCTATCGGTTCTAAATCAGCGCCCCTTTATGTTTCTTGATCGGGTGAATTTGCCCGTGACTTTGGCTGACGGGCGCGCGCAGGTGACGGGTACGCTGGCCTGGCCGCTGAAGCCGAAGGCGCGCCCGGATGAGGTTGCGTTTGAAATGGTTGCGGATGTCCGCAGCGTGCGCAGTGATCTTGTCCCAAACAGGTCGTTGGTTGCCCCCCGTTTGCAGGTTGTCGCCGACCGATCAGGGCTGCGTTTAAGTGGACCGGTGAACCTGAACGGAGCGGTGGCTGATGCCATTTGGGAGCGTCCGTTTGGCGGGCCAGCCGGCGGCACCAGTCAGGTGCGGGCAGATGTGAACTTATCCCCCCAATTTCTGACAGCGTTGAATATCAATCTGCCACCGGGGACAGTTGCAGGTGCGGCGACCGGGCAGTTGACCATTGATCTGGCAGAAGGCGCGGCCCCGGCATTCACGCTGCAGTCTGACTTGCGCGGTTTGCAACTGGCCATTCCCGCAGTTGGATGGTCGAAACCGCCGCAGGCGGTGGGTGCGTTGCGCATTGAGGGAACACTGGGTCCGATACCGGAGATCTCAAACATTGAAATAAGCGGCGGCGGGTTGGTGGCGCAGGGCGAGATCAATCTGGCCGAAGGTGGTGGATTGCAAAGCGCGATATTCAGCCGCGTCCGTATTGATGACTGGCTGGATGCGCCCGTGACGCTCATCGGGCGCGGCGCGGGACAGCCCGTAGCGGTGAACATCACGGCCGGTACACTTGATCTGCGTCGCGCGCGGTTCGGGGGCGGCAATGGTGATGGTGAGAGTGGCCCGGTCGAGATCACGCTGGATCGTCTGCAAATCACCGAAGGCATCGCGCTGACCGGCTTTCGCGGCAGCTTTCGCGGGACGAGTGGTTTTACCGGGCAATTCGCAGGGCGCATGAATGGGGCGACGGCCGTGCGCGGCACGGTCGCACCGCGCAACGGACGCTCGGCCGTGCGGCTGCAAAGCGATGATGCGGGCGGCGTTCTGCGTTCGGCGGGCTTCATGCGCAATGCCTCAGACGGGGCGCTGGATCTGACCTTGCTGCCCACGGGCGATGCCGGGCAATTTGACGGAACGCTACGCGTGCGCGGTGTGCGGGTGCAGGATGCGCCGACCATTGCTGCATTGCTGGATGCCATCAGCGTGGTGGGCCTGTTGCAGCAGTTGGACGGGCAGGGTCTTGCCTTTGATGAGGTTGATGCCACCTTCCGCCTGACACCGGCCCAAGTCATCGTGTCACAGGCCAGTGCTGTGGGTCCGGGGCTTGGCATTTCGGTGGATGGGACATACACGCTGGCCAGCAAAGAGATTGACCTGCAAGGTGTTGTTTCACCTTTCTATTTGGTCAACAGCATCGGCAGTTTCTTGACCCGGAAAGGCGAAGGTTTGATTGGCTTTAACTTCAATATCGGTGGGACTGTTGCCGCACCTCAGGTGCTTGTGAACCCGCTTTCGGCGCTGACCCCAGGCATGTTTCGCGAAATTTTCCGCAGACCCGCGCCGGAGCTGAGCCAGTGAAGCTCAGCGATTTTGATTTTGACCTGCCGGAACGTTTGATTGCCACGCGGCCCGCACGCCCCAGATCGTCGGCGCGGTTGTTGCTGGCAGAGGGTAGGGCGATTGCGGACCGTATCGTGAATGAATTGCCGGATATCTTGCGTCCAGGCGATCGTCTGATCCTGAACGATACCAAGGTTATTCCGGCACGCCTGTCCGGCGAACGCCACCGGTCGGGCGACGCAGGCGACACTGTCGCGCGGATCGAGGTGACCTTGCTTGAACCACAGGCGAACGGGACTTGGTCATCATTAGTCAAGCCTCTCAAGAAAGTGCGCGATGGCGAGGTGATCGTGTTTTCGGATGCATTATCCGCAACCGTGACGGGCCGTCAGGACGGGCAGGCCATGTTGCAGTTCAATCTGACAGGGGATGATTTTGATGTGGCGCTGGCGGATGTGGGGGCCATGCCACTGCCGCCCTATATCGCGGCCAAGCGTCCGGCTGATGAGGCCGACAAAGAGGATTACCAGACATACTGGGCACGTCGGTCAGGTGCCGTTGCTGCGCCCACAGCGTCATTGCATTTCGATGGTCCACTGCTGGACGCGTTGGCGGCACGAGGCGTTCAGTTTACACATGTCACCTTGCATGTTGGTGCGGGCACGTTCCTGCCCGTAAAGGTCGACGATATTGCGGATCACAAGATGCATGCCGAATGGGGTGAAGTGACGCCAGATGCTGCGGCAGAGATAAACGCGACCAAGGCTGCGGGCCATCGGGTGATCCCCGTTGGCACAACCGCGCTGCGCCTGATCGAAAGTGCCGCGAAGGACGGCGCGATGCGACAATGGCGTGGGCCAACGGATATCTTTATCACCCCGGGCTTTACGTTTCAGGTCGCGGATGGGCTGATGACCAATTTTCATCTGCCAAAATCAACGCTGGTGATGCTTGTCTCGGCCCTGATGGGGGTGGAACGTATCCGCGACATCTATGCCCATGCCATCGCACAGGACTATCGGTTCTTCAGCTATGGTGATAGCTCACTTCTTTTGCCGGATCGGAGCGGATGATGAAAGTGAAACTGGAAGACCTCGACAGGTTGCTGATGCGTATTCGTCTGACGCTCATCGCGATTGCGTTGTTCTTTTTGTTCGTTGTGCCGATCCCGCCGCTTGCGGTGATAATCGCCTCGATTGCGCTGTTGATGCGCGTGATGGTTCTGAGTGCCGCAGCGCGGCAATGGCTGGTTCGCCAACTTGTGATCCCTTCGGATCAACCACAGCAACATGACCGATCAGACAGTTCAAACGACTAAGACGTGAACAGACGCGACCGCGTCGTTTTCATATGATGATATCTGGACAGAATCGTGCGATGGCGCGGGTCTGATCGCAGAAAGGACGCGCGATGTTTCAGGTGTTGACCGGGTCTTGGGCGTTGTTCCTTGGCATGTTTTTGTTGATGGTCGGAAACGGCCTGCAAGGCACCTTGCTAGGGCTGCGCGGTGATCAGGAAGGCTTTAGCACGTTCGCTTTGTCGATTGTGATGTCGGCTTATTTTCTCGGGTTCCTGTTCAGTTCCCGCTACACCCCGAAGCTGATCCAAAGGGTCGGCCATGTGCGGGTCTTCGCCGCCTTGGGATCGATGATTTCGGCGGTCCTGATCACATATCCTGTGCTGGTTGAACCCTGGGCCTGGACGATTGGGCGGGTGATTATAGGATTTTGCTTTTGCGGGGTGTACATCACCGCCGAAAGCTGGCTGAACGATGCATCAACGAATGAAACCCGCGGTAAATCGCTGTCGATCTACATGATTGTCCAGATGGCAGGCATCGTGTTCGCCCAGTGGATCGTCAGCCAGGGGGATGTGTCTGGCTATGTGCTGTTCATCATTCCGTCGGTGTTGGTGTCGCTGGCCTTTGCGCCGGTGTTGCTATCGGCCCGCCCCATGCCTGCGTTTGAGACGACCAAACCGATGAGCGTCAAAAACCTGATTGCAGCGTCCCCGCTGGCCTGTTTCGGGATGTTCATGCTGGGTGGTGTGTTTGCTGCACAGTTCGGGATGTCAGCCGTTTACGGCAACCGGGTGGGGCTGACTGTGGGGGAAATTTCGCTGTTCATTTCGTCGATCTACGTCTCCGCCCTTGTGCTGCAATATCCAATCGGCTGGCTGTCAGACCGAATGGATCGTCGTCAGTTGATCATCTGGCTGGCGATGCTGGGCGGGGCGGGGTCGTTGTTGGCGTTCTTTATCCCGGGTTATTTCACGGTCATCATGATCAGCGGCGCGATTGTTGGCGGCATGTCAAATCCGCTTTACGCGCTGGTGATCGCCTATGCCAACGACTACCTCGAAAAAGAGGACATGGCTGCCGCGTCGGGCGGGCTATTGTTCATTAACGGGTTGGGGGCGATTGCGGGGCCGCTGATCGTCGGCTTCATGATGGATCTGATCGGAAACAATGGGTATTGGCTGTTTACGGCGGTGCTGATGTTCGCGATCGGGCTTTACGGGCTGTATCGTGCCACCCAAAGAAGCCGTAGCGATCTGGATAGCGAAACGGTGCCTTACACACCTGTGTCCGCAGCATCGACAGCCATCGTCGCCGAGGTGGCCCAAGAGGTCTACATCGAGGCAGAAGAAGAGATGGAAGCCAGCGACACCCCCGGGACCCGCCCCGCGTAGACATCACCCACTATGTCACAGCGAAATATCAAGTGAGCGTATGTCCGCTGTACCCACTTGTCACAAAAGGATTTCTCTGTTTCGGTTTGATAGAGGTGGAGGCCTATTGAGGAGTGTTGCCGTGGTGAGCCCCGAAGAGGTGTTGGCGTTCTGGTTGGATGAATGCACGCCGGAAGACTGGTACAAATCAGAGCCTGAATTCGACGCAAGGATCCGCGAGCGGTTTCTGACGACATGGCAGGCCGCGACCGAGGGTAGCCTGGGTCTGTGGTTGACCTATCCGTCGGGCACCTTGGCCTATATCATTCTGACCGATCAGTTTCCGCGCAATATGTTCCGCGACACCGGTGACGCCTTTGCCACCGATGATTTGGCCCGCGCCGCTGCCAAGATGGCGATCGACCGCAACTGGGACATGAAAATTGATGAGCCTGCCCGCCAGTTCTTTTATCTGCCTTTGATGCACGCCGAGAACCTGTGCGACCAGGATCGTGCCGTGAGACTGATCCACTCGCGTATGCCCGAAACCGGCGAGAATAATCGCGATCATGCCTGCGCCCACCGCGCTGTCATTCGTGATTATGGGCGTTTTCCCTACCGTAACGAGGCGTTGGGTCGCAAGACCACCCCGGCAGAACAGTCTTTCCTGGATGCGGGCGGCTATGGCGCGGCCATTCGTGCGCAGCAGTCGGTCGGCAAACAATAGACCTTGCGCCGCAGCGATAGCTGGTATGACGCGAGGTCACTAGAGGTCTTTCAAAAAATAGTTTAGTGTTCAACTAAATTGGAATTTGGAGGGCCGGTGCATGGCTGCGCAGAACTTTGATTTGATCGTAATTGGTGCCGGACCGGGCGGCTATGTGGCGGCCATTCGTGGCGCACAGCTGGGTATGAATGTTGCCATCATCGAGCGCGAGCATCTGGGTGGCATCTGCCTGAACTGGGGTTGTATCCCGACCAAGGCGATGTTGCGGTCATCTGAAGTCTTTCACCTGATGCATCGCGCGAAAGAGTTCGGTTTGAAGGCAACCGGCGTTGATTACGATCTGGATGCCGTGGTCAAACGCAGCCGCAATGTGGCCGGTCAGTTGTCGGGAGGCATCGGCCATCTGATGAAGAAGAACAAGGTCAAGGTCTTCATGGGAGAGGCGACGATCCCAGCCAAAGGCAAGGTTTCGGTCAAGGGCGAAAAGGGCACCGATGAACTGACAGCCAAGAACATCGTGCTGGCCACCGGCGCCCGTGCCCGCGAATTGCCGGGGCTTGAGGCGGATGGCGATCTGGTCTGGACCTACAAGCACGCGTTGCAGCCCAAGAAAATGCCGAAAAAGCTGCTTGTGATCGGCTCTGGTGCAATCGGGATCGAATTCGCGAGCTTTTATAATACGTTGGGTGCCGACACGACTGTGGTCGAAGTCATGGACCGCGTGTTGCCGGTTGAAGATGCCGAGATTTCGGCCTTTGCCAAGAAGCAGTTCGTCAAACAGGGCATGAAGATCATGGAGAAATCCATGGTCAAGCAATTGGATCGTGCCAAGGGCAAGGTGACCGCCCATATCGAGAGCGGTGGCAAGGTGGAGAAGATGGACTTTGACACGGTCATCTCTGCCGTGGGCATTGTCGGCAATGTCGAAGGTCTTGGATTGGAAGCACTTGGCGTCAAGGTTGATCGCACCCATGTCGTCACCGATGAATACTGCCGCACAGGTGTGGATGGCTTATATGCGATTGGCGATATTGCCGGCGCGCCGTGGCTTGCACACAAGGCGAGCCACGAAGGGGTGATGGTTGCGGATCTGATCGCGGGCAAACACGCGCACCCGGTCAAACCGGAAAGCATTGCGGGGTGCACCTATTGCCATCCGCAGGTCGCATCTGTCGGATATACAGAGGCGAAGGCCAAGGAACTGGGCTTTGAGGTGAAGATCGGCCGCTTTCCGTTCATTGGCAATGGCAAGGCAATAGCACTGGGCGAGCCAGAAGGCATGATCAAGACGATTTTCGATGCGAAAACCGGCGAATTGCTGGGCGCGCATATGGTCGGGGCCGAGGTGACAGAGCTGATCCAAGGGTATGTGGTTGGTCGTCAGTTGGAGACTACGGAAGAAGATCTGATGAACACTGTCTTCCCGCATCCAACCTTATCGGAAATGATGCATGAAAGCGTTCTGGATGCATATGACCGCGTTATTCATATGTGATCGCTGCATGAATTGAATACGGTTGCCGTATTTCTCCTGCCCGCGAAAAATTCCTTTCGTATCGTTAAAGTGTTGCAGATTTCACCTGCATTCACCTAACGTCGCATGTGTTAAAGGTCTGTTTGCCGCAGGTAAGACTTTGTTTGGTCTAAATCCCAACATGGTTGCTCACTAGCGGCACAATTAACGATTAGTGAACAAACGTCGTCGATCCGAAAGACTTGGTTCTATCGGCAAAAAGGTATGCGGTTTGTCCGTTTCCGTGTGGCGTCGTTTCGTTTGATACTGACACGTTGAAAACAGGCATATGCATTGTATGGAACAAGGAACAAACCACATGTCAAAAAAACTCACGCTCGCGTCCCTGATCTTGGCGGCCGGTACAGCCGCGGCAAGTGCGCAAGAGGCCTGCAGCATCTATACCGTGCAGCCCGGTGACACGTTGAGCGTTATCGCGCGCGCCGCTTATGGCAGCATCAGTTTTCAGCAGGTTTGGGATGCGAACCGCACGGTGATCGGCCCGAACCCCAACATCATCTCGGTTGGAATGCAGCTGTCGCTGCCCTGCGCTGACGGGTCTTTGCCGGGCACTGGCACCGTGCAGGCACGCGCCACTACATCTGTTCCGGAAGCGACAAGCAACGCCGCGCCAACCACGATCCGTCTGGTGACGGGGTCTGATTATCCGCCCTATACCGACGAAGGGCTAGAGGGCGGCGGCGTCTATACGCAGCTTGTGCGTGCCGCCATGGAGACGATGGAACCACGCTATGAAACACAAATCGTCTTTGTGAATGACTGGGGCGCACATCTTGAAACGCTGCTGCCCGCGCGTGCATTTGACGGTGCATTCCCGTGGTTGCGTCCGAATTGCGAAGAACCCGAAACACTGACCGAGAATTCGAAATTCCGGTGTGATGGCTTCCTGCATTCCGATCCGTTCTATGAGATCGTGACAGGTGTCGTGACACGCCGCTCAGATGCGCTGGCCGCGACCGAAAGTGCGGCGGATTTTGCGGGTAAGACAATGTGTTTGCCGGACGGGTATTCCGATGTGGGGCCAACGACACTGGGTCTTGGACGCGACGTGATGACCTATATCCAGCCAACCAATCCTGATGAATGCTTTACCGCATTGATGGCAGGCGAGGCAGACGCAATCTCGCTTGTGACGACACAAGCGGAAGATATCGCGCAGCGTCTTGGTCTTGCGGATGACGTGACGATCAACCCAACCCTGACGGTGGCCAATGTGCTGGCGGTTTTTGTGGACAAGAACAACCCCAACGGCCCCGAGGTGATCGCGGCACTGAACGAAGGTTTGGCAAACATCCGTGAATCGGGCGTTTGGTTCCAGACAATCCGGACCGGTTTCGCGGCATATTACGAACGGTAAACACTGCCCGAGATTGTGAAGCATGGACCCGGCGGCCTTTGGCAGTCGGGTCTTTTGCTGCGCTGTCCATGCTGACGGGGACGAGGTCGCGATTGTGTAAAGTTGTGCGCCATTGTAATGTTCATGAATTGTTCGCAATTTGGCATTGGAGACTCAGTGCCGATGCCCTATCTCTATGATCGCACATGTGGGGACCAAGATGGCCGAGCTGAAAAATATCGAAGTACGCGGCGCGCGCGAGCATAATCTGAAGAATATCGATGTGGATATTCCGCGTGATCAGCTTGTGGTCATTACCGGGTTGTCGGGGTCGGGCAAGTCGTCGCTGGCGTTTGACACGATCTATGCCGAAGGCCAGCGCCGCTATGTTGAGAGCCTGTCGGCCTATGCTCGCCAGTTTCTGGATATGATGGAAAAGCCGGATGTGGACCATATCAGCGGTCTGTCCCCGGCGATTTCGATTGAGCAGAAGACGACGTCGAAGAACCCCCGGTCCACGGTCGGCACGATTACCGAGATTTACGATTATCTGCGTTTGCTGTTCGCCCGTGCGGGCACGCCGTATTCCCCCGCGACCGGTCTGCCCATCGAGGCCCAGCAGGTGCAGGACATGGTGGATCGCGTCATGGCGATGGAGGAGGGGACGCGGGGCTATCTGCTGGCCCCGATTATCCGCGACCGCAAGGGCGAGTATCGCAAGGAATTTCTGGAACTGCGCAAGCAGGGCTTCCAGCGGGTCAAGGTGGACGGTGAATTCTACGAGCTGGATCAGCCGCCGACCCTGGACAAGAAGTTTCGCCATGACATCGATGTGGTTGTGGACCGGATTGTGGTGCGCGAAGGGCTGGAGACCCGGCTGGCCGACAGTTTCCGCACCGCGCTTGATCTGGCCGATGGCATCACGGTTTTGGAGACTGCGCCCAGCGAGGGCGAGCCGGAGCGGATCACGTTTTCGGAGAATTTCGCCTGTCCGGTGTCGGGGTTCACGATCCCTGAGATTGAGCCGCGTCTGTTTTCATTCAATGCGCCGTTTGGGGCCTGTCCGTCCTGTGACGGACTGGGGGTGGAGTTGTTCTTTGACGAGCAACTTGTTGTCCCTGATGTGACGCTGAAGATTGCCGATGGGGCGCTGGCCCCGTGGCGTAAAGGCAAGAGCCCTTATTTCCTGCAGACGATTGAGGCGATTGCCAAGCATTACGGCTTCAACAAGAACGCCCGCTGGAAGGATCTGGACCCCAAGGTACAGCAGGTGTTCCTGTATGGATCGGGCGAGGAAGAGATCAAGTTTCGCTATGATGAGGGCGGCCGGGTTTATCAGGTGGAGCGTGCATTCGAGGGCGTGATTCCGAATATGGAGCGCCGCTATCGCGAGACGGACAGCAACTGGATCCGCGAAGAATTCGAGAATTACCAGAATAACCGCAATTGCGGGACGTGTGGTGGTTATCGTCTGCGGGCAGAGGCGCTGGCGGTCAAGATCGGTGGCCTGCATGTGGGGCAGGTGGTGCAGATGTCGATCAAGGAGGCGTTTGACTGGTACCTGACGGTCCCCGATGCCCTGTCCAAGCAGAAGAACGAGATTGCTGCCGCGATCCTGAAGGAAATCCGCGAGCGGCTGGGGTTTCTGAACAATGTGGGGTTGGAGTATCTGACCCTGTCGCGCAACTCCGGCACGTTGTCGGGGGGTGAAAGCCAGCGGATCAGGTTGGCGAGCCAGATCGGGTCGGGCCTGCAAGGGGTGCTTTATGTGCTGGATGAGCCGTCGATTGGCCTGCATCAGCGCGATAATGACAGGCTGCTGACGACGCTGAAGAACCTGCGCGATCAGGGCAATACCGTGATTGTTGTCGAGCATGATGAGGAGGCTATCCGCGAGGCTGATTATGTGTTCGATATCGGCCCTGGTGCGGGCGTCCATGGCGGGCAGGTGGTGGCCAAGGGCACACCGCAGGATATCATGGATGATCCGGCGTCGATCACCGGCCAGTATCTGGTCGGCACCCGCGAAATTCCGGTGCCGCCGAGCCGCCGCAAAGGCAAGGGCAAGAAGCTGACGGTAGTGAAGGCCACGGGCAATAACCTGCAGAATGTCACGGTCGATTTTCCATTGCAGAAATTCGTCTGTGTGACGGGGGTATCGGGGGGCGGTAAATCGACCCTGACGATCGAGACGCTGTTCAAGAATGCGTCGATGAAGCTGAATGGTGCGCGCCAGACGCCGGGCCCGTGCGAGACAATCAAGGGGTTCGAGCATCTGGACAAGGTGATCGATATCGACCAACGCCCGATTGGCCGCACGCCACGGTCGAACCCGGCGACCTATACCGGGGCGTTCACCCCGATCCGTGATTGGTTCGCAGGGATGCCCGAGGCGAAGGCGCGCGGCTACAAGCCGGGTCGGTTTTCGTTCAACGTCAAGGGTGGCCGGTGTGAGGCCTGTCAGGGTGATGGTGTCATCAAGATCGAAATGCACTTTCTGCCGGATGTCTATGTGACCTGCGAGACCTGCAAGGGTGCGCGGTACAATCGCGAGACGCTGGAGATCAAGTTCAAGGGCAAGTCCATCGCCGATGTGCTTGATATGACTGTGGAAGATGCGCAGGAGTTCTTTAGCGCGGTCCCGTCGATCCGCGAGAAGATGGATGCGCTGATGCGGGTCGGTCTGGGCTATATCAAGGTGGGCCAGCAGGCGACGACCCTGTCAGGGGGCGAGGCGCAGCGGGTGAAACTGTCGAAAGAGCTGTCGAAACGGTCGACGGGCCGGACCCTTTATATTCTGGATGAGCCGACGACGGGCCTGCATTTCGAGGATGTGCGCAAGCTGCTGGAAGTGCTGCATGAACTGGTCGATCAGGGCAACTCGGTGATCGTGATCGAGCATAATCTGGACGTAGTGAAGACCGCTGATCATATCATTGACATCGGCCCTGAGGGTGGTGATGGCGGTGGCAAGATCGTGGCCACCGGTACGCCGGAAGAGGTGGCGGAGGTGGTGGACAGCCATACCGGCCGCTATCTGAAGGATATGCTGAAAGTGCGTAAGGTGGCGGCGGAGTAGACCCGCAGACGCTGCGTCATTTAACGGTATTTGTGACACTTTGACAGTTTGCCACATGGTACTGCGCTGCAGCCGGCTTATCTCTGCCACAAAGATTGCCAGAGATGGAGTAATATGACCACGAAGACTGACATGCCTTATGCCGACCGCTCACTTTTGACGCGCATTTTGTTTCGGGTGCCGATCCTGGGGCGCATGCTGCGCGAGGTCTATTATGGCGACGCCGACAATATTTACTATTTTCTGTTCACTGTCTTGTCGCTGTGGGGTCTGGCCATCTTTGTCTGGGGTTATCCCGCGCTGATCATTCCTATGATGGCTGTCGTGCCCGCCATGTTTGTCGTACTAGTGATGATCACCGTGGGTGAATAGGTAGCGCGGAATTGGGGTCTGTTTGAGGGGTGCGGCAATGCAAGTTGCCGCACATTCTTTTGCACCAGATTAATCCAGCGCAATTGCGAGCAGGACAAGCGCACCAATAATAGCGGCCAGATAGACCCAGCCCGGTGCCCGTATGGTGATGTCCGATTTCAGTTTTTCGCTGATGCTTTGTGGTGTGAGTTCCGTTGATTTTTGCTTTTCCATGGTACGCTCCTTTTCCTGAGTGTTTTGATAAGCTTTACATGGGGGCAAAGCGGCGGCGCACAAGGTAGCAGCACCGGCAACTGGTGATTTTCGCTTATCTTTCTATGTGACTTTGTATCGCCCCCCGGGGACAGAGGAGTTAGCGTGACGCGTGTTGAGGGCGCGGCGCTGAAACTATTATGCCTCCGGCGGCGGTATTTATGAACAAAAGAAGAAGTGTGATTACTTGGACTGTTCTTTTCATGAAGTCGTTTTGGGACGGGGTCAGCCGCGGCGGCGGCTTTCGAAACGGGGGAGCATGGCTGAGAAATCCTTGCCTTTGCCGTCCTCGTTTTCCACGAATTGCCGGTAGAGCGCTGTTGCCGCTTGCCCCATGGGGGTGTCGGCGTCTGCGGCTTCGGCGGCCATTTGTGACAGGTTGAGATCCTTGAGCATCAGTTCGGCGGCAAAGCCGGGCTGGTAGCCGTTGTCCGCGGGGCTTTGCGGTCCGATGCCGGGGGCGGGGCAGTAGGCGTTCATGGTCCATGAATAGCCCGATGAGGTGCTGACCACGTCGAACATGGCCTGCCGGTCGAGCCCGAGTTTGTCGGCGAGCACGAAAGCTTCGCAGGTGGCGATCATGGTGACGCCGAGGATCATGTTGTTGCAGATTTTCGCAGCCTGGCCGTTGCCGGACGCGCCGCAATGCACGGCCTTTTGCCCCATGATGTCGAAAAGCGGTTTGACGGTGGCGAAGGCTGCGTCCGGCCCGCCTGCCATGAAGGTCAGCGTGCCCGCTTGCGCCCCGCCGATGCCGCCAGAGACGGGCGCATCGATGGCGTGCAGATTGTGGGTTTCGGCCTGTGTGGCCACGGCTCGGGCGCTTTCCACATCGACGGTGGAGCAGTCGAGATGGATCGCCCCGGGTTTCATGACCGGGTGGATTTCTGCCGCCACGGCCCGCAGGATATCACCATTGGGCAGCATGGTGATGACCACATCGGCGTCCTTGGCGGCGTTTGCAGCACTTGTCGCCATGCTGATGCCGTCGGGTTTGGCGATGGTGTCGAACCCGGTGACCTCGTGATGTTTGGCCAGGTTGGCGGCCATGGGTGCGCCCATGTTGCCGAGGCCGATAAAGCCGATCTTCATGATGTTTCCTCCCATTGCAGCGCGTTTTCACCTAAGGGTGCGGTCATGCGCTGAACCTCTGATGCAGGCACGTCGGCCCAGCTTGTATGCTGCCATTTCGGGTTGCGGTCCCGGTCGATAATGGCGGCCCGGATCCCTTCGATGAAATCGCCCTGTTCGGCGCAGCGATAGGTATAGCGGAATTCGTGGTCGAGCGCGTTTTCGATGCGCGGGTCGGCGCGGACCTGTTGGATGATCTGGGTGGCGACCGACATGGCGAGGGGTGCGTTCCGGTCCATCAGTTTGCGCGCGTGGGCGATAGCGGGGCCGGGGGTAGCGGGCATGGCGCGGTAGATGTCGCCAAGCGTGTCACCGGCGAAGGTGGCGTCGATTTCGGATTGCCAGCCTGCAAGGCGGCTTTCGGGGGCAGGGTGCGGTTTGATCACCGCAGGATCACCGCTGTCGATCAGCGCCGTCTTCAGCGTTTCCCATTCGCTTTCCGGGATGTAGCTGTCAGCGAAGCCTGTATAGATCGCGTCGCCCGCGTTCATTCGGTCGCCTGACAGCCCGAGGAATTTGCCGCAATGTCCGGGCGCCTTGGCGAGGATCAGTGAGCCGCCCACATCGGGGACAAGCCCGATTCCACATTCGGGCATCGCGATCTGGCTGCTGTCGCAGACGATCCGGTGCGAGCCGTGGCAGCCGACCCCGACGCCTCCGCCCATGGTGAAACCTTGCAGGAAGGTGACGATGGCTTTCGGGTAATTGTAGATCTTGGCGTTCAGCCGGTATTCGTCGCGCCAGAACCGTTGGCCATAGTCGTAATCGCCGCGCCCGGCGGTGGCGTACATTTCCGCGATGTCGCCGCCCGAGCAGAAGGCGCGGTCGCCTGCGCCGTCGATGAGGATCAGGGCGACATCCGGATCGTTGCGCCATTCATCGAGGGCGGCTTCGATGGCAAGGCACATGTCCCAAGTCAGCGCGTTCAGCGCCTTCGGCCGGTTGAGGGTGATGTGGCCTGCGCGCCCGGTTTTGCGGATGATGATGTCGGTCATATTGGTCCGAGGGTGAGGTCCCGGGGCAGGCCCGGGACGGGTGTTTATTGGATCAGATGCCGGGCCGTGATCAGCCGCATGATTTCGTTGGTCCCTTCGAGGATCTGATGGACCCGCAGGTCACGCACGATTTTTTCAATCCCGTAATCGGCGAGGTAGCCATAGCCGCCGTGCAGTTGCAGGCATTGGTCGGCGACGCGGCTGCCGACCTCTGTCACCTGTTTTTTGGCCATGGCGCAGAATTTGGTGGCGTCGGGCGCGCCGGCGTCGAGTTTCCACGCGGCGTGGCGCAGGAAGGTGCGGGCGGATTGCAGATCAATCTCCATGTCCGCGAGCCGGAATTGCAGCCCCTGGAACTGGTCGATAGGTTTGCCGAAGGCCTTGCGTTCTTTCATGTAGGCCAGCGTCTGGTCGAGTGCGGCTTGCGCCGCGCCAAGCGAGCAGGCGGCGATATTCAGCCGCCCGCCATCAAGACCTGCCATGGCATATTTGAACCCTTGCCCTTCTTCGCCCAGCAGGTTGCCGGCGGGGGCTTTGCACGCGTCCATCTGGACCTGACGGGTGGGTTGGGAGCGCCAGCCCATCTTGTCCTCGAGCCCGCCATAGCTGAGCCCGTCTGCGCCCTCTTCGATCAGGATTGCGCTGATCCCCTTGGGCCCGTCGTCGCCGGTGCGGGCCATGACGATATAGGCGTCGGAATAGCCGCCGCCGGAGATGAAGGCCTTGGTCCCGGTCAGTTCGTAACCTTCGTTGGTGCGGATGGCCTTGGTTTTCAGCGCGGCTGCGTCCGAGCCGGAGCCGGGTTCGGTCAGGCAGTAACTGAGGATGGTTTCCATCGTGACGGCCCTTGGCAGGATCCGGTTGCGGAGCGCGTCGGACCCGTAGGCGTCGATCATCCGCGCGCACATGTTATGGATCGACAGGAACGCGGCGACGGAGGCGCAGGACTGCGAGAGGGCCTCGAAGACCAGTGTCGCGTCGAGGCGGGAGAGGCCGGAGCCGCCCATATCCTCGGCCACGTAGAGCCCGCCAAAGCCGAGTTCTGCGAGTTTGGGCCAGAGCGTCTTGGGGATGGTGCCGTCGCTTTCCCACTGGCGGGCATGGGGGGCGATATGTTCGTCCCCAAAGGCCTGAGCCATGTCGAAAATGGCCGATTGTTCCTCGGTCAATGCAAAGTCCATGATGCCCCTCCCGCATGAATTGAACGCTTGTTTAATTCATGCGCCGAATTGGTTGTTTTGGCAAGGGGATGGCTATTCCATCACGGGGATCGAAAACTCTCCGCCTTCCTTGATGCCCGAAGGCCAGCGCGACGTGATGGTCTTGGTCCGTGTGTAGAATTTGAACGCGTCCGGCCCGTGCTGGTTGAGGTCGCCAAAGACCGATTTCTTCCAGCCGCCGAAGGTGTGGTAGGCCAGTGGCACGGGGATCGGCACGTTGATCCCGACCATGCCGATATTGATCCTGTTGGCGAAATCGCGGGCAGTGTCGCCGTCGCGGGTGAAAATCGCTGTGCCGTTGCCGTATTCGTGGTCCATGGCGAGGCTCAGCGCCTCTTTGTAGGTTTTCGCACGCACGGTGGACAGGACCGGGCCGAAGATTTCGGTTTTGTAGATGTCCATATCCTTGGTGACGTTGTCGAACAAATGGGCGCCGACAAAGAACCCGTCTTCGTAGCCTTGCAGGCTGAAGTTGCGCCCGTCGACGACGAGTTTTGCGCCCTGATCGATGCCGGTTTGCACCAGCCGTTCGATATTCGCTTTGGCAGCCGCAGTCACGACCGGCCCATAATCCACATCATTGCCGGAAGTATAGGGGCCGACCTTGAGCGCCTCGACCCGTGGGACCAGTTTTTCAAGCAGGCGGTCAGCGGTTTCATCACCGACGGGCACTGCGACGGAAATCGCCATGCAGCGTTCGCCCGCGGCACCGTAACCGGCGCCAACCAGCGCGTCGGCCGCCTGGTCCATATCGGCATCGGGCATGATGATCATGTGGTTCTTGGCCCCACCGAAACACTGCACGCGTTTGCCCTGCGCGCAGCCTGTCCCATAGATGTATTCGGCAATCGGCGTAGAGCCGACAAAGCCCACCGATTGGATCGTGTCGTTATAGAGGATCGCATCGACCGCTTCCTTGTCGCCGTTGACGACTTGCAGAATGCCTTTGGGCAGCCCTGCTTCTTCCATCAGTTCGGCCAGCATCAGCGGTACGGAGGGGTCACGCTCGGACGGTTTGAGGATGAAGGCATTGCCGCAGACGATGGCGGGCGCGAACATCCACATTGGGATCATGGCAGGGAAGTTGAAAGGCGTGATGCCTGCGGTCACGCCCAGGGCTTGCTTCATCGAATACATATCAATGCCGGGGCCGGCGCTGTCGGTGAATTCACCTTTCAGCAATTGCGGCGCGCCGATGCAGTATTCGACCACTTCAAGGCCGCGCTGCACATCGCCCTTGGCATCGGGCAGGGTTTTGCCGTGTTCACGGCTCAGCGCCTCGGCCAGTTTGTCCATATCGCGGTTCAAAAGCCCGACAAACGCCATCATGACCCGCGCCCGGCGTTGCGGGTTGGTCGCGGCCCAAGCGGGCTGTGCCTCAGCGGCGATCGCGACCGCGCGCGCCATTTCATCGGCATTGGCAAGCGGGACCTTGGCCTGCACCTCGCCGGTGGCGGGGTTGTAGACATCTGCAAAGCGGCCCGATGTGCCTTTGACGTGTGCGCCGCCGATATAGTGGGTCAGTTCTTGCATGATCATCCCTCCCGATCCTGATGTTTGGCCGGACCTTAGCGAGGAACGGGAGGGGCTGAAAGCTGCAATATGCGCTCGTCTAGGGGGCGGGTTGTCGTTCGGTGTCGAACGTTCCTTCGAACAATGTCTGCTCTTGGGTGGTGGTGTTGATCACCGTATTGCTGCCAAAGACACCCGCGAGCGTGTCAGCATCATGACCAAAGGTCTTGCCAATGATGGGCACCGTTCCTGAATACTCATAGGCATCATCAAGTATTAGGTTCCCGATAGTTCCGTTTCCGGACACCGAACCCTCGATCGTTGCGACAGGGGTGAGGCCGAAAGCCATGGTTCCCGAGACATCACCCGTCCCAAAGGCAACGTCTAATGCGATCTGACCCAGCAGTGCATCGCCATTGAGCGATTCCAGCGAATTGGCGCTGCCACTATAGCTGCCGCGATAGGTCGTGGTGCCGGACGGCAGATTTGCGACGGGGGTTTCGACGCCCACGAACCCGCTTTGAAAACCGGTAAGGCCAGCCACCTGTCCGCTGGAGCTGATCGACTGGGCATCGTCGGTTTCAAAGATCCCAAAGGAGAATATCAGCCGGCCATCCGAATAGATCGGTGGGCCGCCTTCAAGCTCAATTTCCGCACCACCGTTGATGGACAGATAGATCGTTGTGTCATCGGCGCTGCGTCGCACGCGGATGTTCTGAAATCTCAGCTCGCCACTAAAAGGATCGTGTTGAAGGGCAATGCCGGTTGCGCCGGCGCCGTCAATGGCCTGCGAAACGGTTACGGTTGGCGTGTCAGCAAAGGAGGGGGCGTAATTGAACACGGTCCCCAGTCCATTGCCGCCGCCACTGTCCCCGCCGCTTCCGCCTCCGCCGCCACATGCGGCCAGAGAAAGGAAAACAAGGGCTGTTACTGGTCGAGAGGTCATGATGCGCATGTTGGTCTCCCCAAGGGTTGCGACCACAAGGTTATGGCGATCAAGCATTCACTCAAATATGCTAGAATGGTATGTTTTCATGTGATGCAGAAAGATCATTTTTCCGTTTATCGCATTGATATAAAATAATCTTTGTGGTGGGTTAACTGCGCGCCATTTCTTATCGGATGGACAATTCAGGGCTGAAAGGGGTGGTTGACCAGAGATCGGAAACAAACGGCACGCTTGACAGCCAGCCCTTTGATTTGAGACGCTGAAATCCCGGAGCAACCCCAAGGAGCCCGCCATGATCGTGTCGCAAATGCTGAAAACGAAAGACAACCCTGGTGTGGTGTCCGTCAAGCCAACCGATACGGTGACAGACGCGGTCAAGCTGTTGTCGGAAAAGCGGATTGGTACCGTGGTCGTATCTGCCGATGGTGAGACATTGGATGGCATCCTGTCCGAGCGTGACATCGTGCGTGAAATGGGCAAGCGGGGGATCACCTGTCTGACAGAGCCGGTGAGCGTCATGATGACGTCCAAACTGGTCACATGTAAGCCATCCGATACCGCAATTGAGGTGCTTGAGGTCATGACGAACGGGCGTTTTCGTCACCTGCCGGTAATGGATGACGGCAAGATGATCGGCTTGATCTCGATCGGTGACGCGGTCAAGGGACGACTGGCCGAGCTTTCGATGGAGAAAGATGCCCTGGAAGGCATGATCATGGGCCACTAGGCCGCTTGCAATCGGGGCCGCAATAATGTTGCGTGCGCGTAGCGACGAGTTAAGACGAGGGCTACCATGCGCGTAGGACTGTATCCTGGAACGTTCGACCCGGTCACACTGGGGCATTTAGATATCATCCGACGTGCCTGTTCATTGGTGGACCGTCTGGTGATCGGGGTGGCCATCAACCGGGACAAGTCGCCTTTGTTCACATTGGAAGAACGGGTTGCCATGGTCGAGGCAGAGTGCAAGCCATTGGCGGATGCCGCTGGCTGCACGATTGTGGTGCATCCGTTCGAGAATCTGCTGATCGATTGCGCCCGTGATGTCCAGGCATCGATGATTATTCGCGGATTACGTGCGGTGGCCGATTTTGAATATGAATATCAAATGGTTGGTATGAACCGGGTTCTGGATGACACGATTGAAACGGTTTTTCTGATGGCCGAGGCGCAGCATCAGGCCATTGCATCAAAACTGGTCAAGGAAATCGCCCGGTTGGATGGCGATGTGTCGAAATTCGTCACACCTGCGGTAAACGCCGCCTTGCTTGACCGGTTTGGCGATTGAACTGGGTCTGGATGCTGGCTGGAACCTATCTGATCTATGCGACGATCATGGTGCTTGCGCATCCGCAAATCATCTATCCTTTTGGTGCTGACCCGTTCGATGCGCCCGAATTTCGGCAAGAGGTGGTATCGGACCGCGAGGTCGCGTTGGCGGTTTATGAGGGCAGTACCGATGAGGCAGTCCTGTTCTTTATGGGTAATGGCGGGGCGCTGGCCTATTTCACCTATACGCTGAATGCGCATGTTGATGCACATCGGACGCTTGTCGCGATGGAGTATCCCGGAGGCGGCGGCATCCCCGGAACACCGTCCGAGGCTGGTCTGAAAGCGGACGCGCTGGCGGCTTATGACTGGCTTTCTACCCAGCATGATGGCCCGATTGTCGTGCATGGATATTCAATGGGCACAGGGCTGGCGCAATATGTGGCCGCAGAGCGGGGCGTGGCCGCGATTATACTGGATGCGCCGTTTGTGAAGATGTGCGAATTGATGACACGGGCATCATGGCTGCCAGCCTGCTGGCTGCCCGGGGTGCAAAAGTGGAATTCCGCCGTTCTGCTGCCGCAGCTTTCGGCACCCGTGCTGATCCAGCATGGGGCTGATGACCAGATGATCCGGCCCAATGTCGGTGAGCGGCTTGCCCTTTTGATGCGCGATGCCGGTTTGCAGGTGACGTTTCATGCAGTGCCCGGTGGCACACATAATAATCTGGCCGGGGTGCCGGGATACAAGGATCGGATTAATGCGTTCCTGTCCGAGGTCCTGAAATAACAAAGCCGCCCCAGAAGGCGCGGCTGGTTTTCGTGATCTATGAGTGGCTTAGCCGTAGATCGCTTTGGATGCGATTTTGGCTGCGTCTTCACGGAACATTCCCAGATCGATTGCAGTTTCTACTGGCATGCTGCTAAGTTCGTGCTTCAGACGGCTATAGGCCACGCGCTTTTCAATTGCAGTGCGAACAGTGTTCAGTACGGTCATTTGCGTGCTCCTTTTAAGTCATCGCGTTTCGTTGTCTTGACCCTGATTTAGCGATGCTGCAGCGCAGAACAAGGTGCGCAAAATGCAAAGCGCCATGCATGTTCTGCATGGCGAAATTCATAGTTTGGTCACAAAAAAGCCGACCCGCAGTGGGTCGGCCTGATCGTTGTGCAGATGGTTGATTCTAGATAAGTTTGCCCATCGCAACGGCGGTATCCGCCATCCGGTTGGAGAAACCCCATTCATTGTCATACCAGGTCAGGATCCGCACCATGTTGCCGTCCAGCACCTTGGTCTGGTCGAGATGGAAGATCGATGAATGGGGATCGTGGTTGAAATCAGAGCTAACCATGGGCAGGTCGGTATAGGCCAACACCTCAGCCATGTCGCCATCGGCGGCGGCTATGATGGCTGCGTTAATCTCTTCAACGGATGTGGCGCGCGATGCTTCAAATGTCAGATCGACAACGGACACATTTGGCGTGGGCACGCGGATCGCCACACCGTCAAGTTTACCATTCAGTTCAGGTAGAACAAGACCAACGGCCTTGGCCGCACCCGTGGAGGTCGGGATCATCGAGAGGGCCGCGGCGCGCGCGCGATAAAGATCCTTATGCATCGTATCCAGCGTTGGCTGGTCGCCGGTATAGCTGTGGATCGTGGTCATGAAACCCTTCGTGATGCCAACCGCGTCATTAAGAACCTTGGCAACAGGAGACAGGCAATTTGTGGTGCAAGAGGCGTTCGAGACGATGAGGTCATCTGATGTGAGGACATTGTCGTTCACGCCATAGACGATTGTTTTATCTGCATTCTTTCCGGGCGCAGAGATCAGAACCCGTGATGCACCATTATCAAGATGGGCCTGACAGGCCTCTTTGCTGGTAAAGATACCGGTACATTCCAGGACGATATCGACATGCGCCCAAGGCAGATCAGCGGGGTTGCGGATCGCCGTTACCTCAATCGGGCCGCGGCCTGCATCGATGGTTGTTTCTGTTGTTGTCACCGTGCCGGGAAAGCGGCCATGTACGCTGTCAAAGCGCAACAGGTGGGCGTTGGTTTCAACCGGGCCAAGATCGTTGATGGCCACGACTTCGATGTCTGTGCGCCCACTTTCGATGATCGCGCGCAGTACATTGCGGCCAATCCGGCCAAATCCGTTGATTGCTACTTTGACGGCCATAACCTGTCCTCCTGAGCGATGATGTTGGCGCTAACATTGCGATTTATGACGAAAGGTCAACGCCAAACGGCCAGATATTCGATCAGGTCCAGCAGTTTGCGCAAGAGGAAAGTGGTCATGTCCCAGTTGTATTGGGCATAATCCACGGCGAAAAAACCAAGGATGATCAGGCCGAAGAAGATGGCAATCGTGTTCGTCATGAGGCGGGTGTAGCGACGCCGATCATGAATGGCAAAAGCTATGTTAGAACGCGGTAAACCGGCGTACAGATCGTGTACATAAGCTGTACATATCCTGTACGTACACTTAGTGCAGACGCCCCATTGTGGCCGCGACATCTGCCATACGCGCCGAGAAGCCCCATTCGTTGTCGTACCAGGCGAGGACGCGGACGGTTTTGCCGCCGACGACCTTGGTCTGGTCGGGGGCGAAGATGCAGCTTTGCGTGGTGTGGTTGAAGTCGATGCTGACCTTGGCCTCGGCGTCATAGGCCATGACCATGCCCATGTAGCCGTTCGCGGCCTCGGCCACGATGGCGTTGACGTCATCGGCTGTGACGGATTTGCCCGCCTCGAACGTCAGGTCAACCGCGCTGACATTTGGCGTGGGTACGCGGATTGCGGTGCCGTCGAGTTTGCCGGAAAGCTCCGGCAGAACCTCGCCAAGTGCCTTGGCGGCGCCGGTGGAGGTGGGGATCATCGCCATGGCAGCGGCCCGGGCGCGGTAGAGGTCATTGTGCCGCCGGTCGAGTGTTGGCTGGTCGCCGGTGTAGCTGTGGATCGTGGTCATGATGCCCCGTTCAATGCCGATGGCGTCGTTCAGGACCTTGGCGAGCGGAGCGAGGCAGTTGGTGGTGCAGGAGCCGTTGGAGACCATGCGTTCGGTCGCAATCAGGTCGCGGTGGTTGACGCCATAGACGACGGTGCGGTCGACGTTCTTTGCCGGGGCGGAGATGAGGACCTTTTTGGCGCCCCGGTCGAGATGGACGGATGATTTGGTGCCGTCATTGAATTTGCCGGTGCATTCGAGGACGACATCGACGCCGTCCCAGTCAAGCTCGGTCGGGTCATAGGTGGACATCACGTCAATCGGGCCACGTCCGAGATCGAGCGTATTGCCCCTGACGGTGACCGGGTTGCCGAACCGTCCATGTACGCTGTCGTATTTCAAGAGGTGGGCGTTGGTTTCGATCGGGCCGGTGGCGTTGATTTTGACCACCTGGATGTCGTTGCGCGCGGCCTCGGTGATGTGGGCCAAAGTGCAGCGCCCGATGCGGCCGAAACCGTTGATACCGATGGTGACTGTCATGCTCTGAACCCCTTGCTTTTGTGCGTTTGGTGCAGGGTTCGTTGCGAGGTGTCCAGAGGAAATACCATATTTGTCAGCATGTTAACGGTAACAGTGCAAAGGACGCACAGGTTAACGCTAACGGTTTGCGCCAACATCGCGGGGGTTGCCCAACGGGCGTTGGCGGTTCACCCTTGGACAGAGAATCGGGGGATCTGCGATGAGTGGACTGCTGGCGTTGCTGGATGATGTGGCTGCGATTGCAAAGGTGGCCGCGGCCTCGGTCGATGATGTGATCGGGCAGGCGACCAAAGCCGGCGCGCAGGCGGCGGGTGCGGTGATCGATGATGCCGCAGTGACGCCGAAATACGTGCAGGGGTTTTCGGCAGAGCGGGAGCTGCCCATCGTGGGCCGCATCGCGCTGGGGTCGATCCGTAACAAGCTGTTGATCTTGCTGCCTGCGGGGCTGCTGTTATCGGCGTTTCTGCCCTGGCTGATCCCGATCCTTCTGATGCTGGGTGGTGCCTATCTGTGTTTCGAAGGGGCCGAAAAGATCGCCCATTCCTTTGCCGCCGGAAAGACCCATGCGGAGGAGACGGGCGATCCGGCTCATCTGGAGGAAGAAAAAGTGCAGGGTGCGATCAAGACCGATTTCATTCTGTCAGCCGAGATCATGACGATTGCCCTGGCCGCAATCGAGGCACCGGGTGTCTGGATGCAGGCGGCGACGCTGGCTGCGGTGGCGATTGGCATCACCGTGATGGTTTATGGGTCCGTCGCGGTCATCGTGAAGGCGGATGATGTCGGGCTGGTGATGGCACGGGCAGGGCGGTTGCGGACCACGCGCGCGTTGGGGCGCGGGATTGTGGCTGGTATGCCGGGTTTCCTGAAGGTGCTGACCTGGGTCGGGACAGCAGCCATGCTGTGGGTCGGTGGGTCGATCATCGTGCATGGGCTGGAAGAGCTGGGCTTTGGTGCGTTGGGTCATGTGATCCATGATTGGGCCGTTGCTGCAGCCTATCAGGTACCGGATCGCTTTGCAGGCGCCGTGGAGTGGTTTGTGACAGCGGGGTTGGATGGCGTGTTTGGTCTGGTGCTGGGGCTTGTGCTGATGCCCGTGGCAAACCGACTGATTGCGCCAGTGTGGCGGCGGGTGATGCCGGGGTGATTGGCGGGGGTGGAATACCAGCTATACCGGCGCACGGCGCGACCTTAGGGAATGTGACAACATCACCTATTGCTATGTCATGTGACATAGAAGGTATTAACCATTTGTTTACTTAGTGGGATGCTGAAGCTTGCCCAAGAATCGGGTCGTGCAGACTACCAAGGAAATGACATGATCAGAATTCTCTATTTCAGTACAGCGGATGCCGACATGAAACGGGATGACGTGAACGATATCGTGGCGCAGGCGCAGGTCCGGAATGCTGAGAAGGGGGTTACGGGGGTCTTGGTCTATAACGACCGGAATTTCTGTCAGGTCCTTGAAGGTGACGAAAAGACGGTGCGTGATCTGGTCGCGACAATCGGCGCTGATCCGCGCCATCATGGGTTCAAGATTTTGGATGAAAAGCCGATTGAGACGCGCCATTTCGCGGAATGGTCACTGCGGCTTGTCGATGGCCTTGATTTCGGTGTGGTCATCAATGCGATGAAGGACTGAACCGGTCCCGAAATGTGTTAGAGGCGGCGGTGTGATCCCGCCGCCTTGTCGCATTCATTTGATCAGCGATTTGACCTTGTCTGCCGTGTCCTGCGCGGTGATCCCGAATTCTTCGAAGAGCCGCTCTGCCGGGGCGGAGGCACCGAAGCCGTGCATGCCGATGAAGCCGGATTTTTCGCGCTTGCCCCGTTCACCAAATAGCCAGCGGTCCCAGCCGAAGCGGATGCCAGCCTCAATCGCGACCCTTACCGGCCCTGCGGGCAGCACGCGCTTGCGGTAGCTTTCGTCCTGTTCCTCGAACAGTTCCCAGCAGGGCATGGAGACGACGCGGGTCCCGATCCCTTCGGCCTGCAGCAGATCGCGGGCGGCAAGGGCGACGGAAACCTCGGACCCGGTGGCGAGCAGGATCGCCTGCCGCTTGCCTTCGGCATCGGCAAGGACGTAAGCGCCCTGGGCCGTCAGGTTCTTTGTCTTGTGGTCCTGGCGTACGGTGGGCAGGCCCTGGCGGGTCAGGCTGAGGACCGTGGGCGTTTTCTGCGAGGTCAGCGCCAGTTCCCAGGCTTCGGCGGTTTCGACGGTATCAGCAGGCCGGATCACGTTGAGGTTGGGGGTCGCCCGCAGCATGGCGAGGTGTTCGACAGGCTGGTGCGTTGGCCCGTCTTCGCCAAGGCCGATGCTGTCATGGGTCATCACATAGGTGACCGGTACACCCATCAGGGATGACAGCCGCATTGCGCCGCGTGCGTAGTCGGTGAAGCACATGAAGGTGCCACCATAGGGTTTGGCACCGCCATGCAGCGCCATGCCGTTCATCGCTGCCGCCATCCCGTGTTCGCGCACGCCGTAATAGATATAGCGGCCCTTGCGGCTGGCGGGGGTAAAGACGCCAAGATCACTGGTTTTGGTGTTGTTGGAGCCGGTCAGATCAGCGGAGCCGCCGATTGTTTCCTTCATGATCGGGTTGATCACTTCGAGCACCATTTCGGAGGATTTGCGGGTGGCCACTTTTGGTGTGCCTTCGCTGATCTGCTTTTTCAACGCGCGGATAGTGGCGCTGAGTTTCTTAGGTACTTCGCCCGCATAGGTCCGGTTGAATTCGGCCTGTTTGGTGGTTGAGAGGGTGGCAAAACGCTGTTCCCAGTCCTTGCGGATGGCTTCGCCGCGTGCGCCGATGGCTTCCCATTGTTTCTTCACATCCGGGTCGACCTCAAAATCGCCCATGGGGGCGCCGTAGGCTTCCTTTGCAGCTTTCAGTTGGGCGGCGTCGGTCAGTGCGCCGTGACCCTTGGATGTATCTTGGGTCGCGTGCCCCAGCGCAATGTGCGTTTTGCAGGCGATCATGGACGGCCGCGGGTCTTTCTTGGCCGCGATGATGGCGGCGTCGATGGCTGCGGGGTCGTGCCCGTCGATGGATTGGACGTGCCAACCCGCCGCTTCGAACCGCTGCGGCTGGTCGGTGATGTCGGCCATGTCGACGGTGCCGTCGATGGTGATGTTGTTGTTGTCGAAGAAGACGACCAGATGGCCGAGTTTCTGCATGCCGGCCAGACCGATGGCTTCGTGGCTGACGCCCTCCATCAGGCAGCCGTCACCGGCCATCACATAGGTGTAATGGTCGATGATTTTCTTGCCCCAGGTGGCGCGCTGGATTTCTTCGGCAATAGCGAAACCGACGGAGTTGGCGATGCCCTGGCCGAGGGGGCCGGTGGTGGTTTCGATCCCGCGTGCATGCCCGTATTCAGGGTGACCGGCCGTTTTGGCGCCCCATTGGCGGAAATCCTTGATCTGTTGCAGCGGCATGTCTTCGTAGCCGGTCAGGTACATCAGGGAATAAAGCAGCATGGAGCCGTGCCCCGCCGAAAGGATGAACCGGTCGCGGTCGGGCCAGTCCGGTGTCTTGGGGTCGAAGTTCAGATGTTTTTCGAACAGGACCGTGGCCACATCGGCCATGCCCATGGGCATGCCGGAATGGCCGGAATTGGCGGCGGCGACTGCATCCAGCGTCAGCGTACGGATGGCGGCGGCTTTTTTCCAGTGATCGGGGTTGGCGGAACGGAGGGCTGCAATATCCAAAGGGTCAGGTCCTGTTTACTAAGTTGTCCAACATTGGTTGCCTTGCGTCATATCAGGGTCCCCCCCAAGATCAAGCGTGACAGCTAAGTGGTTCATTTGGCACGGATAGCCTGATTTGCGGGTGCCGGATTGATCGCTTAGGCTATCCCGGTAGAGGCACGATTCGTTAGGCAGAGGTGAAAAGGCATAAACTGCCCTGCCGCCTGACGGATCAGATGGGTGGCGGCGCATTGGCGCTGTGACTGGGACGAAGCCTGACAAGACTGGCTTTTGAAAGGACGGGCGGATGAGTGATATCAGCGGGTTGGAAAGCCGGATAACGGCAGCACTTGATCGGATCAGGCGCGGGATCGAGGCGCAGGGCCATGGTGGCGGGGATGATGCCGCATTGCAGGCGGCTCTGGCCGAAGAACGGTCCGCCAATGCGGAACTGGAAGAGCGCGTGCGCGTCCTGAAGGAGCGGCAGGACACGCAAGTGACCAGCCTGACTACGCGTGTCGAGGCCCAGAAAACCCAGTTGCAGGCACTGGATACGGAACTGCAGCGGTTGCGGGCCTCCAATGCGCAGATGCGCGAGATGAACGCCAAATTGCGTCAGGCGGTGACAGAGGGGCTGGCCCCCGAGTTGGTTGATGCGGCGGTCGCCGCCGAGATCGAGGCGTTGCAGGCGCAGCGTGCGGCGGATGCCGCAGAAGTCACGGCAATTCTGGCTGAGTTAAAGCCATTGGTGGAGGAGAACAGCCATGCCGCAGGTTGAGATCGCAATCGGGGGGCGCACATTCGAAGTGGCATGCCAGGATGGTGAAGAGCATTTTCTGCATTCGGCGGCAGCCATGCTGGATACCGAAGCTGCACATTTGTCCGAACAGATCGGGCGTTTGCCTGAATCGCGGATGCTGCTGATGGCCGGGCTGATGCTGGCTGACAAAACTGCGGGCCTGCAAGACAAGGTGCGCGCGGTTGAGGCCGAAGCGGCAAAGCTGCGGGCTGATATTGAAACGATGCAAGGGCAATCAGCGCCAGTGCCCGAGCGCGTCGAGGTGCCTGTCGTGCCGCGCGAGGTGACGGACACGCTGGCGGAACTGGCGGCGCGTGCCGAGGCGTTGGCTGATCAGGTGGAAGCCAAGACTTAGGTCACGCAGCGTTTTATTGGCGTCAGAAAGGCGGCGCTGAGCACCGCCTTTTTATATGAAAACCGATCAGCCGTTGGCTTCGCGGATTTTGTCTGCGGCGTCCTTGTCGAAATTGACGCCATTCTCGGCGAAAAGCGTATCAAGCTCACCCGAGAGCGTCATTTCAGTAATGATATCGCAGCCACCGACAAATTCCCCTTTGACGTAAAGCTGGGGGATTGTTGGCCAGTCAGAATAATCCTTGATCCCCTGGCGGATGTCATCGTCAGCCAGAACGTTGATGTCGTGATATTCAACGCCCATAAAATTCAGCACGCCTGCGACGCGGGATGAAAATCCGCATTGTGGCATCGATTTTGTACCCTTCATGAAAAGGACAACGTCATTGGATGTGACGGTTTCTTTGATTTTTTTCTGGGCTGTCATGCTTGTTCCTTTGATGTTGGCGCAAAAGTCTTGAAAAGACTTTTGTCAAAATTCTTGCAAGAATTTTGGGGCTAGTCGGGAGCCTTGGTGGTCAGGCCGAGTGCGTGGATTTCCCCGCTATCGACCTTGGGTTTGATCACGGCCATGACGGCGCGCTGTTGCTGGATACGGTTCATGCCACGGAAGCTTTCGTCGATCACAAGGCCCTGGAAATGAACCCCATCGTCGCCCTGGATTTCGATGGTGGCGTTGGGAAAGCTTTCGCGCAGCAGGGTTTCGATATCATAGGCGGTGATGGGCATGTGGTTCCTCGTCTGTTGCGCTTAATCTAGGGGCGCCTGCGTCTGTGGACAAGCCGGAGCCTCCGGCGGGAGTATTTTGGGAAGAAAGAAGATCAGGCTACCGCGTTTTCGAAGGATGTGCGGAATGTGTGGACCAGCTCATCCAGGGGCGCGCTATGGTCGCCAAAGGTGATCTGATCGCCGCCTGCCTTGCCGACTGTGGTCAGCGTCACGCCGTCGTGTCTGGCGGCGACCATGAGCGCCTCGGCCTGATCGAAATTGCAGGCGATCAGATAGCGTGCCTGATCTTCACCAAAGAGCGTCGGTGTGTCTGCAATGTCGAGCATGATCCCGACCTCGGCCGTTTCGGCCAGTTCGAAAGCGGCGAGGGCAAGACCGCCATCACTGAGATCCGTGCAGGCGCGGATAAAGGCAAAGTATTTGCGCACAAAGTCGCCGTTCCTTTTTTCAGCGGCAAGATCAACAGGGGGCGCGTCGCCTTCGGCGCGGTCGTAGAGCTCTGCCAGCAGAGCGGATTGTCCAAGGTGGCCTTTTGTCTCGCCGAGGAGCAGCAGGACATGGCCTTCGCGGATTTGGCCGGTGATCATGTGATCGGGGTTTTCGATCAGACCCACGGCCCCGATGGTGGGCGTTGGCAGGATGCCTTTGCCGTCGGTTTCGTTATAGAGCGAGACGTTGCCCGAGACGATGGGCATATCAAGTGCCTTCACCGCTTCACCGATCCCCTGGATAGCCCCGACGAATTGCCCCATGATTTCGGGTTTTTCGGGGTTGCCGAAATTCATGTTGTCGGTGGTTGCCAGAGGTTTCGCCCCGACGGCGGTGAGGTTGCGGTAGGCTTCGGCCACTGCTTGCTTGCCACCTTCAACCGGGTTCGCCTTGACGTAGCGCGGGGTCACGTCGCTGGTGAAGGCGAGCGATTTGTCGGTGCCGTGGACCCGCACGATGCCGCTGCCTGCGCCTGGTGTGCGCGCGGTGTTGGCCATGACCTGGCTGTCATATTGTTCGTAGACCCAGCGCTTTGAAGCATAGTTCGGGCTGCTGATCAGCGCTTTGAGCCCGTTAATAGGGTCGACCTGCGGAATATCGGTCAGCGGCGCCGCGGCGGGGGTGGGCACCCATGGCCGGTCGTATTCAGGGGCGGAGCCGGAGAGGGTGGCGAGTGGCAGGTCGGCTTTGATTTCGCCGTTATGTTCGACGATGAACCGGTCTTCGGCGATGGTTTCGCCCACGATGGCGAAATCGAGGTCCCATTTCTCAAAAACAGCGCGGGCTTCGGCCTCAAGTTCCGGTTTGAGGACCATGAGCATGCGTTCCTGACTTTCAGACAGCATCATTTCGTAGGCGGTCATGTTGTCTTCGCGCTGGGGCACCGCGTTGAGGTTGAGTTTGACGCCAAGCCCGCCCTTGTCGCCCATTTCGACGGCAGAGCAGGTGAGGCCGGCCGCACCCATGTCCTGGATGGAGATCACGGCGCCGGTTGCCATGAGTTCCAGCGTTGCCTCCATCAGCCGTTTTTCGGTGAAGGGGTCGCCGACTTGGACCGTGGGGCGTTTTTCCTCGATCGTGTCGTCGAATTCGGCAGAGGCCATGGTCGCGCCGCCGACGCCGTCGCGCCCGGTTTTGGCGCCCAGATAGACGACCGGCATGCCGACGCCGGAAGCGGCGGAGTAGAAGATCTTGTCCGCGTCGGCGAGGCCTGCAGCGAAGGCGTTGACGAGGCAGTTGCCGTTATAGGCGGGGTCGAACCGCACCTCACCCCCCACCGTGGGTACGCCGAAGCAGTTGCCGTAGCCGCCAATGCCAGCGACCACACCGTTGACGAGTTGTTTGGTTTTCGGGTGGGAGGGTGCGCCGAAGCTGAGCGAGTTCATCGCCGCGATGGGTCGCGCGCCCATGGTGAAGACATCGCGCAGGATGCCGCCCACGCCGGTGGCCGCACCCTGATAGGGTTCGATGTAGCTGGGGTGGTTGTGGCTTTCCATTTTGAAAACAACGGCCTGACCATCGCCGATATCGACAACGCCCGCGTTCTCGCCGGGGCCACAGATGACTTGAGGGCCTGTCGTGGGCAGGGTGCGCAGCCATTTCTTGGAGGATTTGTAGGAACAATGTTCGTTCCACATGGCTGAAAAGATGCCGAGTTCGGTGAAGGTTGGCTCGCGGTTCAGAATGCGTAGGATATTGGCATATTCATCGGGCTTCAGCCCGTGGGCGGCGATCAGTTCTTCGGTGATGGCTGGCTCTTGCATGACGTCCCCTTCGGCAGTTGCAGGTCCTTTAAGCGAAGGGGCGCGAAGGGGCAACGGGGGTTAGCGTTCATTGAAGCCTTTGCCGGCAAAGATGCGGTCGCGGCATTTTTCGATACGGGCATGCCGGGTGGCGGATTGTTTGGCGCTGGCGATATGCAGAAAGTAGCCGCGTTGGCGGCCGGGATTGAGGGCGGCGAAGGCCTCGGCCAGTTTGGGATCAGCGTCGAGCGTGTCGGCAAGTTCTTGAGGCATCTCGCGCGTGTTTTCGGTGGGTACGGGTTTGATGCCTTTTTCGGCGTAACCCATCGCCTCAATCAGGTAGGAAGTGATCAGGTCGGCTTGTGCGGTGACCTGTGCATTATCGATGAAGCGCAGCATGTCGGGATGGGCGGTGTTTTTGCCTTGGCGTTCCAGCGCGCCATCGGGGTCTTTCATCAGGGCGGCATTGAAGAAGCTGAGCCGGAAATCTTTACGGAATGCGCCAATGATCGCGATGTTGCGCCCAGCATGCATGTAGCAGGGGTGCCCCCATTTGACGGTCTCCGTCAGCCCGATACCCTTGCAAATCTGGCGAAGATCCAAGAGGCCCTGCTGCCAGATCATCATGGCGCAATCGGGCGTGTCAAAACGGTCGCAACGACCGCAGCCTTTGGTAAAGTAATCCTCGATCTCAGTGATCATATTGCGCAGGCTCCGTCACCTGTAGACACGCTACCACCGTGGAGGGGTCGTGAAAACCGATGGCTCACGCAAAAAAGCCGGGCGTTGGCCCGGCTTTTTGAGAAGTTGACAGGTGTTCAGAGGCTGTCGATGAAGTCGTTGACTTCTTTCTTAGCCTCTTCCTTAGACTTGCCGTACTTGGCCTGAATCTTGCCCTCAAGAGCTTCGCGGTCGCCCTCGACCTGGTCGAGCTCATCGTCGGTCAACTCGCCCCATTTGGACTGTGCGTTGCCTTTGAATTGCTTCCAGTTGCCTTGAATCTGATCCCAGTTCATGACGCTCTCCTTATTCGTTGCATTACACCATGAGAACGCGGCAGCTTGCGTATCGTTCCGTGTTTTTACGCGCGGCGCAAAAAAAAGCCGGGCGCGAGGCCCGGCAAAGTCCAACAGGGAGGTGAAAGTGATGAGCGTTTGAGCATTATCACCTTCACGATTGGAGATAGGGTGCGTTTTTTGACCATTCAAGAAAAAATATGATGAACGATGCGCAAAGCCGGTATGTGTTGCGTGCATGGCTCACTTGGGCGAGTTGATTTTTGCGTTACATCTTGGGCGTGTAGGTGGTTTTGATGCGTGCGTGACCTGTCTTCAAAGCTCGGCTGTTTCGCGCATTTTCTTGCGATGGGCGAAAATTTCTTCCTGAACGAAATCGCGAAAGGCGCTGATCCGTTTGGACTGCCGCAATTCTTCTGGGTAGGCGAGGAAGACGGGGACTTCGCCGGATTCAAGGTTCGGGAGTACCCGCACGAGGTCGGGAAAGTCTTCGGTGACATAGTCGGGCAGGACCCCGACGCCGATATTGTTCAGGATGCCTTGAAGGACGCCGAAGTAGTTGTTGACGGTGAAGGTATTGGGGATGTCGTAGGTCAGCAGGTGCTGCACCAGCGTCGCCCCGGCGGCGACCTGGATGGAATTGAGGCTTTGACAGATCAGCCGGTGATTGCTGATTTCTTCGATATCGTTGATTTGTCCGTTCTTCTCCAGATATTCATGCGACGCATAGAGCCGCATGCGCACGGACATCAGCCGCTTGCGGATCAGGTCAGCCTGGCTGGGTTCTTTCATGCGGATGGCCACGTCGGCCTCGCGCATGGGCAGGTCCAGCACCCGTTCTTCGAGCATCAGGTCGATTTTGAGGTCGGGGTATTGTTCGTAGAGTTTGGGCAGGCGGGGAGCCAGCCAGAGCGTGCCGAAGCCGGTGGTCGTGGTCACACGGAGTTCGCCGAACACTTCCTCTTCACTGTCGCGGATACGGGCCGATGCGGCCTCGAGCCGTTTGTTCATGGATTTGGTGGCGTCGAACAGAAGTTCACCCTGTTCGGTCAGAATCAGGCCGCGCGCGTGGCGGTGGAACAGAGTGGTGTTGAGTGATTCCTCAAGCGCCCGGATCTGGCGCGAGACGGCAGATTGCGACAGATGCAGCGTGTCGCCTGCGTGAGTGAGCGATCCGGCGTCTGCTACGGCGTGAAATATTCTTAGTTTGTCCCAGTCCATTTTTTCCCGCCGTCATCAATGTTATCGCTATCTTTAGCAGATCATTACGCGAAGTGTGCAATTGGTTGCAAACGTGATGCGCGACAAAATTCCGCTTTGTAGGTCAGTAATTTTGACCTATAGTTACGTCAAGTGATTTGACGCGCGGGGAGGTGCGAGATGACCCATCAGGATGTGTCCCTGAACGACCGGTATGACCTATCAAAATCGCCTGTTTTGCTGAACGGCACGCAGGCACTGGTCCGGTTGATGCTGATGCAGCGGGCGCGTGATGAGAAGGCCGGTTTGAATACCGCGGGCTATGTCACGGGGTATCGCGGGTCGCCGCTGGGCGCGGTTGATATGCAGATGACCCGGGCGAAGAAGGTGCTGGACCCCGCGCAGGTGAAGTTTCAACTGGGTTTGAACGAGGACCTGGCCGCCACCGCCCTGTGGGGATCGCAGCAGGCGGAATTGCGCGGTGAGGGCAAGTATGATGGCGTCTTTGGCCTGTGGTACGGCAAGGGCCCGGGTGTGGACCGCACAGGTGATGTGATGCGCCACGCCAATATGGCCGGTACGTCGCCCCATGGCGGGGTGATCATGGCGATGGGTGATGATCATACGGGCGAGAGTTCGACCACATTGCACCAGTCGGATTGGGCGATGGTCGATGCCTATATGCCGATCGTGTCGCCTGCGGGGGTGCAGGAAATCCTTGATTATGGTCTCTATGCCTGGGAGCTGTCCCGGTATGCCGGGGTGTGGGTTGGTCTGAAGACGATGAAGGACACGATCGAGGTGACCTCGGTCGTGGATGGCGACCCACATCGGTTGGCCTTTGTGACGCCGAAGATGGAATTGCCCGAAGGCGGGCTGAATATCCGTTTGGTTGATACGCCGCAGCTGCAAGAGGCGCGGATGATTGACCATAAGAGGTTTGCGGCAGAGGCGTTTTCGCGTGCCAACAAGATGGATCAGCGCAAATGGGGCAAGCCGGGGGCGAGGATCGGGTTTGTGGCCGCGGGTAAGAACTGGCTGGATTTGCAGCATGCCTTGTCGCTGTTGAACATTGATGAGGGTGAAGCGGAGCGGCTGGGGATCACCACTTATAAGGTGGGGCAGGTTTGGCCGCTGGATATGGCGAGTTTCCATGAATGGGCCGAGGGGCTGGAGCTAATCGTGGTCGTCGAGGAAAAGCGCAAGCTGATCGAGGTGCAGGTCAAGGAAGCGATTTTTGATGATCGCCGTGAGCGCCGGGTCTATGGCTGGCACAAGGGGGATGAGCATTCCGAAGGCCGTAGGGAAGAGATTTTCCCGACGCGGGCAGCACTTGATCCGATCTGGATTGCCGAAAAGCTGGGTGGGGTACTGGTTGAGGAAGGCTGTGGGTCTGACGGGGTGAAAGCCGGCCTTGCGCAATTGAGCGAGGCGCGCCGGGCCGATAATGCCCCCGAGATCGCGGCGCGGTTGCCGTATTTCTGTTCGGGCTGTCCGCATAATTCGTCGACCAAGGTGCCGGAAGGGTCGCGTGCCTATGCCGGGATCGGCTGCCATTACATGGTGCAGTGGATGGACCGTGACACGGTGGGCTTTACCCAGATGGGTGGTGAAGGGGCCAACTGGGTGGGTGAGGCGCCGTTTTCGACCCGTGATCATGTGTTCCAGAACCTGGGCGATGGCACCTATAACCATTCGGGGGTACAGGCCATTCGCTTTGCGCTGCTGGCGGGCACGAATATTACCTACAAGATCCTCTACAACGACGCTGTCGCCATGACCGGCGGGCAGGGCAATGATGGCGGTCTGACCGCCGACCAGATCTGCCGCGAATTGCAGGCGATGGGGGTGCGGAATATCGCGCTGGTTTATGATGAGAAAGAGGATATCGATCTGTCCCTTTTCCCCAAGGGCCTGGATGTGCATGAGCGGGTGGATATGCCTGCGGTGCAGGAGAAGTTCAGCAAATACAAAGGTGTGTCGGCCATTGTGTATGTGCAGACCTGTGCGGCCGAGAAGCGGCGGCGGCGCAAGCGTGGTCAGTTCCCGGACCCGGACAAGCGGGTGTTTATCAATACCGATGTCTGCGAAGGCTGTGGCGATTGTGGCGTGCAGTCGAACTGTGTTTCGATTGTGCCGGTGGAGACGGAACTGGGCCGCAAGCGGGCGATTGATCAGTCGTCCTGCAACAAGGATTATTCCTGTGTGAAAGGGTTCTGCCCGTCATTCGTGACGATTGAAGGGGCCAAGATCAGGAAAGAGGCGACAGCGGATGTTGATCTGCCGGATATGCCGGAGCCGGAGTTGCCTGCGATTGAGGGCACACATAACGTGGTGATCACCGGGGTGGGTGGTACAGGTGTTGTCACCATTGGTGCGGTCATGGCGATGGCCGCCCATATGGATGGCAAGGGGGCTGGCATGATGGAGATGGCAGGCCTCGCCCAGAAGGGCGGTGCTGTGCATATCCATTGCCGGATTGCCGAGAAGCCGAGCGATATCAATGCGATCCGCGTCGCAACGGGTGAGTGTGATGCGCTGATTGGGGGCGATCTGGTGGTCTCTGCCGGGTCCAAGACGATTGGGTTGATGAAGACCGGGCGCACGAAGGGCGTGGTGAACAGCCACGAGATTATCACCGGCGATTTCACCCGGAATACGGAGTTCAAGCTGCCGACCGATCAGTTGCAGGTGGCGCTGCAGGCGCGGCTGGGAGAGGGGCTGGCGATGTTTGACGCCTCTGACCTGGCCAAGGCGCTGTTGGGTGACAGTATCTATTCAAACATGATGATCTTTGGCGCGGCTTGGCAGATGGGGGCGGTCCCGCTGAGTTATGAGGCCATTGTGGGGGCGATCAGGCTGAATGGTGCGGCGGTGGAGCGCAATATCCGCGCGTTCGAGCTGGGTCGGTGGGCCTATCTACATCCCGAGGATGCGCGGGCCTTGCTGACGCCGAAAGTGGTGCAATTGCCGAAGTCACTGGAGGACAAGATCGCGTTTCGTGAGGCCCGGCTGGTGGAGTATCAGGGCAAGCGGCTCGCCAAGCGGTATCGCAAGTTGGTGGATCAGTTTCAGGATGCCCCGCTACGTGAAGCTGTTGCAAAAGGGTATCATAAGCTGTTGGCGTATAAGGATGAATACGAGGTTGCGCGCCTGCTGACTGAGACCCGGGCGAAGGCGGAAGCGGAGTTTGATGGCGATCTGAAGCTGACCTATCATCTGGCGCCGCCGATGATTTCCAAGACCGGGCCGGATGGCCGCCCGATGAAGAAGGAATATGGGGCCACGATGGCGCGGATGTTCCCCCGGTTGGCTAAACTGAAGTTCCTGCGCGGTACACCGTTTGATCCGTTCGGCCGGACGGTGGAACGCCGGATGGAACGCGCGCTGATCAAGGAGTATGAGAAGGATATGGCGGAGGTTTTGCAGATCGTCCGCCCGGATACGCGCGATGCGGCCGTGGCGCTGGCGGCACTGCCGCTGGATATTCGCGGGTTCGGCCCGGTCAAGGAGGCGAATGCCCGCAAGGCCGCCAAGCGCCGCGAGGAATTGCTGGCCGTGCTGCGCGCTACACCGATGCAACAGGCGGCGGAGTAGGCGAGAGCGTTCGCAGGATTGTCATTTGATTGTTGCCGGGCTGTGATAATGTCCGGCAACTTTGTCTATGCAGGCGCCTGCTGATGCCCCGAAAAGAACGCGAAGTTGCGCGCGATATCTCTTATGCCAGTTCGGTCAAGAGCAGGCGCGCGCGCGCCTTGGTGCGGGTCATGGAGAATGCCACGGGCCGGTTACGGCTGATCCGCAAGGCGCGCGGCTATGATCTGGATGTTGCCGCTGGCCAGGACTTCTGGGAAGTGATTTCAGGGCGTTATGGTCTGAAACTCGAGGTCGTTGGTGGGGCGCTGGAGAGTATTCCCGCGACCGGCCCGCTGATTGTGGTGTCCAATCATCCGTATGGCATTCTGGATGGGTTGATGATGGGGCGTATCCTGTCGCAACGTCGCGATGGCGAGTTTCGGGTGTTGGCGCATCGGATCTTTCGCCGGTCACCTGATCTGGAACGGGTGATTTTGCCGATTTCCTTTGATGAGACGAAGGAAGCGGCAAAGCTGAATTTGGAAACGCGCGCAGAGGCGGTCCGTTATCTGAAGGATGGCGGCGCGATCGGGATTTTCCCGGGCGGAACGGTTTCCACCGCGGCCAAACCGTTTTCGCAGCCGATGGACCCGGGCTGGCGTACGTTTACGGCCAAGATGATTGCCAAATCGGATGCGGTGGTTGTGCCAGTTTTTTTTGAGGGCGGGAACAGCCGCATTTTTCAGTTGGCGAGCCATATTCACGCGAATTTGCGGCTTGGCTTGCTGATCCGCGAGTTCAGGGCCCGGATCAACAAACCCGTGCGTGTTGTGGTCGGTGAGCCGATCCCGTCGGATGTTTTGAACCAGTACAAAAAAGACCCCAAAGGATGCATGGATTTCCTGCGCAAAGCCACGTATGAGTTGAGCCCAAAGCCCGTCGATGCAAGTCGTCTGGGCCATGAGTTTGAAGATAAATACAAGGTACGCAATGGCCGTCGGGATATTCGATAGTGGGCTTGGGGGGCTGACGGTGCTGGACGCCGTGACGAAGCGTTTGCCCGATTTGCCGCTGGTCTATTTCGGTGACAGCGCCCATGCGCCGTATGGCGTACGTGATGCTGATGACATCTATGATCTGACGACGCAGGCCACGCAGCGCCTGTTTGACGCCGGTTGTGATCTGGTGATTTTGGCGTGCAACACGGCCTCTGCCGCCGCGCTGCGCCGGATGCAGGAAGGCTGGGTGCCGGAAGGCAAGCGCGTGTTGGGGGTTTTTGTGCCGCTGATCGAGGCGCTGACCGAACGGCAGTGGGGTGATAATTCACCCCCGCGCGAGGTCGCGACCAAGCATGTTGCATTGTTTGCGACGCCCGCCACAGTGTCGAGCCGGGCGTTTCAGAGGGAACTGGCCTTCCGCGCGATTGGCGTGGATGTGGAGGCGCAGGCCTGCGGTGGTGTTGTCGATGCCATTGAAGAGGGCGATATGATTCTGGCAGAAGCGCTGGTGAAATCACATGTCGATGCGCTTAAGCGCAAGATGCCTGACCCGGACGCGGCCGTTCTGGGCTGCACCCATTATCCGCTGATGCATGATGCGTTTCAGGCGGCATTGGGTCCGGATGTGAAGGTTTTTTCACAGGCGGATTTGGTGGCCGAGAGTCTGGCGGATTATCTTGAGCGGCATCCAAATATGACTGGGTCGGGTACTGAGAGCGCGTTTCTGACGACGGGCGATCCCGCGCGTGTGTCGAGCCGTGCGACACAGTTTTTGCGACGACAAATCACGTTTGAAGCTGCTTGAACCCTTCCAAAGACTTCATCCCAAAGGGATATCGATATGACCCATAATGTCGCCATTCTTGGCGCTTCTGGCTACACCGGGGCGGAACTCGTCCGGTTGATTGCTACGCACCCCAGCCTGCAGATTGTTGGGCTTTCCGGAAACTCAAAGGCCGGGATGGCCATGGCGGAGGTGTTTCCGCATTTGCGCCATCTGGACCTGCCGCGTCTGACGACGATTGAAGAGATGTCGTTTGACGGGGTCGAGATCGTGTTTTGCGGGCTGCCGCATGCGACGTCGCAAAAGGTGATTGCAGGCCTGCCGGATCATGTGCGGATCGTGGATATGTCAGCGGATTTCCGGCTGCGCGATCCGGCGGATTATGAAATGTGGTATGGCAAGCCGCATGCGGCACCTGAATTGCAGAAGACTGCCGTCTACGGCTTGACCGAGTTCTACCGCGATCAGATCAGGGATGCCCGGCTGGTTGCCGGTACTGGCTGTAACGCGGCGACCGGCCAGTATGTGTTGCGTCCGCTGATCGCTGCGGGCGTGATTGATCTGGATCAGATCATTCTTGATCTCAAGGCGGCAGTATCCGGGGCGGGACGGTCGCTGAAGGAGAATCTGTTGCACGCGGAATTGTCGGAAGGGGCGCATGGTTATTCGGTGGGGGGGACGCACCGGCATCTGGGTGAGTTCGATCAGGAGTTTGCCTTGGTCGCCGGTCGGCCCGTGCATATCCAGTTCACGCCGCATCTGATCCCGGCCAACCGCGGCATTTTGGCCACCACTTATGTGCAGGGTGATCCGCAGGCCATATATGATACGCTGGTCGCAGCTTATGCGACCGAGCCGTTTATTGAGGTACTTCCGATGGGACAGCATCCGTCGATCAAACATATCCGGGGCAGCAACTTTTGCCATATCGGTGTAGTGGCGGACCGGGTGCCCGGGCGGGCGATTGTGATTGCGGCTTTGGATAACCTGACGAAGGGTTCATCCGGTCAGGCATTGCAGAACGCCAATCTGATGCTGGGCCTGCCAGAGACGGAGGGGCTGATGCTGGCCCCGGTGTTCCCATGACGGGTGGTCTGAAGTCGCTGAAAAAGCGTCGCCGTATTCAGGTGATCTGGATGGCGTCGGTCAGTATGGCCCTTGTGCTGGTGCTGCTCTGGTTCCTGCCGGATGACAGTTTCCAGTTCTTCCGGTCACCAAGCGAAGTGGCTGAAGCGCCGCCGCCACCGACTGAGCGGTTTCGCATTGGTGGGCTGGTTGAGGAAGGCACCCTGGTTCGTGGTCAGGGCGAGGCGATTACCTTTCTTGTGACGGATGGCGGCGCGTCGGTGCCGGTTGTTTACACGGGTATTTTGCCGGACCTGTTCGAGGAAGGTCAGGGTATGGTGGCGCAAGGAAACTACATCAACGGTCGCTTTGAAGCTGTTGAAATCCTTGCGAAACATGACGAGACGTATATGCCATCCGAAGTTGTTGACGCGCTGAAGGAACAGGGAGTTTACAAAGCAACGGACGGTACCACAGTCACGAATTAACCAATCCCCCGCAGCTTTCATGTTTTCAGGACATGAGGGCTGCCGATGCAAAGTGTTACCGAAATTGCGACTGACATTGTCGCCCGCGAGGGTGGCTATGTGAACGACCCCGATGATCCCGGCGGGGCGACAAAATACGGGGTCACCATTCATACGATGCGCAGGCTGGGGCTTGATCTGACCGGTGACGGTCGGATTGATGAAAATGATGTGCGCGTGCTGACGCGGGCGCACGCGGTGTCGATCTTTGTTGAACACTATTTCCGTAAGCCCAAGATCGATCAGTTGCCCGAGGTGCTGCATGCGACCGTCTTTGACATGTACGTCAATGCGGGTGCGAATGCGGTGAAGATCCTGCAGCGGTTGCTGGGGGATATGCGTATCTCTGTCACGGTTGATGGCGTGATTGGCCCCAAGACGATTGCGGCGACCAAACAGGGCTTGGCAGCAGCGCCGCGGCACTTCGTTGATGCTTACGGAATTGCGCGCCGGAACTATTATTATGATCTGGCAGACAGGCGGGCCAATAGCCGCAAATACGCACGCAGGCGCGATGGCGGAAAGGGCGGTTGGATTGCCCGCGCCGAGGAGTTTATCGACCCCCGCTATCATTTCACCGAGGCGCAGCACCGCGAAAGGACCGCAAAATGGGTTTGATCAGTGGTCTGATGACATTTCTGTTTGGTGATGGACGTAACGTGGTTGCCGAAACGGCAGAGGTCTTTCGCGAGAATGCAGAGAAGGGGGCCGCCCGTGCGGCAGACGCGAAGAGCGAGAGTTTGCAACAGTTTGCGGCAGAGTTCATTCATCCGCGGCGGGGCGTGTTTGACCGGTTCGTTGACGGGCTGAACCGTTTGCCGCGCCCGATGCTGGCATTGGGAACGATCTGGCTGTTTGTCACCGCGATGCACAGCCCTGACACGTTTATCGCAGGGATGGAGGGGATTGCACTGGTGCCAGAGCCGCTGTGGTGGCTGATGGGCGCGATTGTCAGTTTCTATTTTGGTGCGCGGCATCAGGCAAAATCACAGGATTTTCAACGCTCTGTTGCGTGGACTTTGGCAATGGCGGAGAGGTCGCGTGGGCCTGATGCGCCGAGCGGTTCACAGGCCCCTGTTTCGGCAAATGCGGCACTCGCAGATTGGCAGGCACAAGATGGATAACAATTGGGCAGAACAGCTGGAGCGCCGAATTATCGTGCTCGAAACCCGTAATGCTGTTGACGAAGTCCATCGCACAAATGTTGCAGATCGGCTGAGCGCGATTGAAGACACCCTGAAATGGCTGGTGCGCTTGATTATTGGCGGTCTGCTGATGGCGGCTGTGACCTACGCGGTGCAAGGGGGCTTCTCATGATGATGAAGCAGCTTATCGGGGCGTTTTTTCTAAGCTCTGTGTTGTTTTTGAGCGCGGTTGGCGGGCGGATCGAAGGCTATTTTTTTCCGGTGGCTCATCTGGGTGTGATTGAGGCGCATGAGGCGGTGGGCGAGACATGGACGCGGATTTGGGGGAGATCGCATCGGTTGCGACATTGCTCTTTCGATCACTTGTCGTGGTTTCTGGGCCGTGAAGGCGAGGATTCGCGCGCTGATCTGGTGTTCGAAGAGGGGACAAAGGTGCGCGGTGGCGGGCGCTTTGATTTCGGCCCGTGGCGCGTGCAATTGACCCCGGCTCAATTGTTTGAGCGGTCTTATGCGATTGTGTATCATCGCTGCCATCCATTTTGGCTGACTGAAACACGTTTCTACGGATAGCGCGGCGCCCCGCGTCAAATTGTATCGCGTATGTGAGCGGGGCGTTCTGTTGCCTCCCGCTCGATTGGGTTATGCTTGACCCATGCTTGTTGAACTTGGACATTTCGCCCTGATTCTGGCCTTTGGCGTTGCCATTGTTCAGACAATCGTACCGATGGTCGGTGCACATCGCGGAAACGCGGCTTGGATGGCTTTGGCAGAACCGGCCGCGACGGTGCAGTTTCTGCTGACGGCGTTTTCATTCGCCGTTCTGACCTGGGCGTTCGTGACGTCCGATTTCTCGTTGCAGCTTGTTTACCTCAATTCCCACACCGATAAGCCGATGATCTACAAGATCACCGGCGTCTGGGGGAACCATGAAGGGTCGATGCTGCTGTGGATGCTGATCCTGACCTTGTTTGGTGCGCTAGCCGCATGGTTTGGTGATGGGCTGCCGACCCGGCTGCGCGCCCGTGTTCTGGCGGTTCAGGCGTCGATTGCGGTGGCGTTTTTCGCCTTTGTTATTTTTACATCCAATCCGTTTTTGCGGTTGGAAGTACCGCCCCTGAATGGTCGTGATCTAAACCCGCTGTTGCAAGACCCCGGTTTGGCGTTCCATCCGCCGTTTCTGTATCTCGGCTACGTGGGCCTGAGCGTTTCGTTCTCGTTCGCGGTGGCCGCGTTGATCGAAGGCCGTGTGGATGCGGCCTGGGGCCGCTGGGTGCGTCCGTGGACACTGGCCGCGTGGATGTTCCTGACGGTCGGCATCGCGCTGGGGTCCTGGTGGGCCTATTACGAATTGGGCTGGGGCGGGTTCTGGTTCTGGGACCCGGTTGAGAACGCGTCGTTCATGCCTTGGCTGATCGCGGCGGCGTTGTTGCATTCTGCCATTGTGGTTGAAAAGCGCGAGGCGTTGAAAAGCTGGACGATCCTTCTGGCCATCCTCGCTTTTGGCTTCTCGCTTTTGGGTGCGTTCATTGTGCGGTCCGGCGTGCTGACATCCGTTCATGCGTTTGCGAACGATCCCGAGCGGGGCATGCTGATCCTGATCATTCTTGCCGTCTATCTTGGCGGAGCGCTGACGCTTTTTGCCTTCCGCGCGCGCGCGATGGAAGCCAAGGGCGTGTTTTCGACGGTTAGTCGGGAGAGCGCGCTGATCCTGAATAACATTCTGTTGGCGGTCAGTTGCTTTGTGGTCTTCATCGGCACGATCTGGCCCTTGGTGGCAGAGATCATGTTCGACCGGACCCTGTCCGTTGGGCCGCCTTTCTTCGATGCGGCTTTCACCCCGTTCATGGTGGGTTTGGCGATTGTCTTGCCGTTGGGGTCCATCCTTGCCTGGAAACGTGGCACGCTGGAGCGGGCTGGCAAGGCGCTGATCGGGTGGTTGATTCTGGCAATCGCGCTGGCCGCACTGGCCTATGCCGTGCAAAGTGGGAATTCGGCGCTGGGGCCGATTGGTGTGGCCTTGGGCGTTTGGGTTGTTGGTGGTGCGCTGGCTGATCTATGGATGCGCAGCGGGCGCGATCACTGGACCGTGCGTTTGCGCCGTATTGGCCGCTTGCCTCGTGCAGATTGGGGCAAGGCGACGGCGCATATTGGTATGGGGGTAACGATCTTTGGGGTCGCCGCGATGCTTGCCTGGGAAAAGGAAGATATCCGGATCGCTGATGTTGGGGATCGCTGGGCCGTTGGCCAATTTGAATTCCAGCTTGATGACGTGCGTCAGTTTCAGGGGCCGAATTATCTGACGACGATGGCTGATATCTCGGTCTGGCGTGGGGACCGGCAGGTTTCAATGCTGAACCCGGAAAAACGATTCTATCCAGTGGCGAATATGCCCACGACAGAGGCTGCCATCAGCAATGGTATATTGCGTGATGTCTATGTGGTGATCGGTGATCCACAAGCTGGCGGAGGCTGGGCCGTGCGCGTTTACCTGAAACCATTTGCGAACTGGATCTGGGGCGGCGCGATTCTGATGGCGCTTGGCGGATGTTTCTCGCTTTCGGACCGCCGGTTGCGGATCGGTGCGGCGGCACCGAAAAAGACCACGCCAAAAGCGGTGCCTGCGGAATGAAGCGGTTAACCCTGATCCTTGCACTGCTTGCTAGCCCGCTTTGGGCGGTTGAGCCGGATGAAATCCTGGATGATCCGGTGTTGGAAGACAGAGCGCGGGAATTGTCGCAAGGCCTGCGCTGCCCGGTGTGCCAGAATGAAAGCATCGACGAATCCAACGCGACGCTGGCAAAGGAGTTGCGCATCCTTTTGCGCGAGCGGCTGGTTGCAGGGGACACGGATGATCAGGCCGTTGATTTCATCGTCGCCCGTTATGGTGAATTTGTGCTGCTGCGTCCTGACACAAGCGGGGCCAATCTGATCTTGTGGATTGCGGCCCCGGCGATGTTGTTGGTGGCCTTGGGCATCGGATGGACCGCGATCCGACGCAAGAAGACTCTGCCAGAGGCATTGTCGGACGAAGAGAAAGCTGAATTAGAGAAAATATTGGACACGTGACGCAGTGTAGGGCTTTCCTGAACTGTTCCGTTTAGTAAGTTGGGCGCAATGTACCCATAAGGACAATGCGCATGGACTATCAGGCCCTTACTCTCGTGAACCGCAATTCGGTTGCCGTGATCACATTGAACCGCCCGGAATTGATGAACGCCCTGAATACGCAGATGCGGGCAGAGATCACGCATGCGGTTAAGGCCGCAGAAAAAGATGCGCGTGTCTTGATCATTACCGGTGCGGGCAAGTCGTTCTGTTCCGGGCAGGATTTGGGTGATGGCGGATCGGCGGCATCGCTTGATCTGGAGCGGACCTTGCGGGATGAATATGTGCCGATGCTGAAGGCGATCTTTGACTGCCGGATCCCCACGATTTCGGCGGTGAATGGCCCGGCGGCGGGGGCAGGGGCCAACTTGGCGCTGGCGGCAGATGTGGTGATTGCATCGGAGGATGCGTATTTCATTCAGGCTTTCACGCGCATTGGTCTGATCCCGGATGCGGGCGGAACGTATTGGTTGCCGCGTCAGATGGGGGCGGCCAAGGCGATGGGGGCCGCGTTGTTTGCGGATAAGATCAGTGCAAAGCAGGCAGAACAATGGGGCATGATCTATGAAACCGCGCCTGCTGCGACTTTCCTGGAGCATGTCCAAGGCCGCGCGGCCCAATTGGCCCAAGGGCCGACGGTTGCGTATCGCCAATTGAAAAAGGCGATCCGAGGATCGTTTGAGAATTCGCTGGATGAACAGCTCGCACTAGAGGCGAAACTGCAAGGGCGTTGCGGCCAGACCCGCGATTTTCAGGAAGGGGTCGTGGCCTTTTTGGAAAAGCGCAAAGCGGTTTATGAAGGGCGCTGAACCTGCGTGATCAGCATGGCCGCCTCAGGCGGCGGTGCCTGTTCGATGCGGCGGTAGGTTTTCCCATCAACGGTCCGCGTTACAAGCCGGTGGTCAATCAGGGACCTGCGCAGCAGGGCATGGTCGCCAAAGCTATGGCCTGCTTTGAGGATTGCGTTCACATCTTTCTCTGCTAGGTCGATACGGGCAGGTAACCTTGCCCAGAATGCCCAAAGACAGAGCGCTTGTACCATTGTCTGCTTTGGCCAACGGGTCATGATGCCGTTTGCGTCGAAGACCCGGAGCGCCGTTTCAAGCTGTTTGTTTTGTCTTGCCGCGACAGGCGGGGGTTTGGCGGCTCTTAGATGCTGGTAATTGCCATAACCTGCCGCTTTGGCCACCATGTTCAGCAGCTTGGTGTGACCGGGAACACCATCATGTTGTTGCAGGTTGTTGCGCAGAGACTTGGTGAACGCTGAGATGTCGGGAATTGTGATTGTGTGGATATCACGCGGCATTGATCTGGCCTTTCTTGCGTAAGCCGGACCCCGTGCAGAAGGGGGGATGGTCGCCCTTGTCGTCCGGCTGAAAAGGTCAGCAGGGATTATTTGCCAATATCAGGTTTAGCGGGATGGCGACGCCTTGGTGAACTGATGACCAAGGTTTGCTTAGCCTAAAGCAGTCGGGCGCGGCAAGGCAAAGTAGATGCTATCGGACCATTCCCCATTGATGCAGAACGTGTTTTTGGCCCGGTGGGTTTCAGTAAACCCCAACGATTTGAGCAGCCCAATTGATGCGTCATTCCGCGGGTCCACATCTGCGGTCAGCGCGGCCACATCGGTTTCCGCAAAAAGATAAGGTATGATGGCGCGCATCGCCTCGGTCACGATGCCTTGTCGCCAGTAGTCGGGATGGAGCAAGAAGCCAACTTCGCTGTCCTTGTGCATGCCCGCCGTGCCGATGGCACGACCGCCCATTTCAATCACAAAATAGACCAATTGTGTGTCGGCAGAGGCTATTAGCCGGTCAAGGTTTTCCTGCGTCCGAGCAGGGTTTTCATGCGGTGCGGTAGACCAGTATTGCATCGCACGCGGATCACCGAAAATCGCGAAAAGGTCCTGCAAATCGTCTTGTTTCGCCGCCCGAAGGATCAGCCGCTCGGTCTTTAGCATCACGGGTTTTCAAACCGGTCCTGCACATATGCCTGAATGACCGGTTCCATCGCCGAAAGCAGTGTGCTGGCAGAAAGGGCTTCACCGTCAACGCCCGCGCTGTTGATACAGGTCGTGCCCCAATAGGGCATGGTCTTAATATGCGGCGACTGCCACGGACGAAATAGACCCGTGTCTGATAATCGCGTTCGGCAATAGCCTGAAGGGCGATATGGGCATCGTCACAACGAAAACCTCGGTTGGCGTCAAAAAGAAGCGGCATAACCCGCCTTTTTTCGTCGTCGGTCGGGTATGATAGATTACTGCGTCTGCAGTCCACATCGGCCAGCGCCCTGACCAAGCCAATCGCGACGGGGTCGGTCCGGCCGATTGTCACAGTGGCGGGCGGCAGACCGCTGCGTGTGAATGTCATGCGGTCGCCAATTTGCTTTGCGTCAAAAAGCGCGTCGACTGTTGCTTTGTCGGATGTCGGAACGCCGTCGATTGCGGTGATCAAGTCACCCACTTGTAGACCTGCTGCTTCTGCAGGGCTTTGTCTGGCAATATATGTCAGAGTAATGCCATCTTCACGATAATTATGGCTGATCCCGATCCACGGACTTTGCGATGTCAGATCGTTCAATATTGTATCGCGGTCCAGCCATGATGGCGCGCCCAGATCGTTGATCTCCACCGCGATGGGGCAGGGGTCGCCTGCCCTGAGCATGCCGGGCGCAATAAGCAGCGCGAGTGCGAGCAGGTGAAACTTCATTTCGAAAGCTCCGGTTATTGCGCGAAAACTGTCATGATGGGCGCAAAACGAAAAGGGCCGTCCAAAAAGACGGCCCATCTAGGTCAGCGCTTTTCGATGTCGACGTAGTCGCGGGATAGCTCGCCCAGATACAGCTGCCGTGGCCGCCCGATCTTGAGCTGTGGATCGGCAAGCTGTTCGGACCATTGCGAGATCCAGCCCACTGTCCGCGCCAGTGCAAAGATCGGCGTGAACATCGAGGTCGGGAAGCCCATCGCCTCAAGAATGATGCCAGAGTAGAAATCCACATTGGGGAACAGTTTCTTCTCGGCGAAATATGGATCTGCCAGCGCCTGTTTCTCAAGCTCAATTGCAACTTGCAGGATAGGGTTGTTTTCCACGCCCAGCAGGGCCAGAACCTCATCCGCGCTTTCCTTCATCACGGTCGCGCGCGGGTCGAAGTTTTTGTAGACTCGGTGGCCAAAGCCCATCAGGCGATAGCTGTCATTCTTGTCTTTCGCACGGGCGATGAATTCCGGAATGCGGTCGGGCGTGCCGATTTCCTTGAGCATTTCCAGACAGGCCTGATTTGCACCACCATGTGCGGGGCCCCAGAGGCATGCGATACCGGCGGCAATACAGGCAAACGGATTGGCACCCGACGATGAGGCCAGACGCACCGTTGACGTCGATGCATTCTGTTCATGGTCAGCGTGTAGTGTGAAAATCCGGTCCATCGCGCGGGCGAGGATCGGATCGACATTGTAATCCTCGGCCGGGACGGCAAAGCACATGCGCAGAAAGTTTGACGCATAGTCCAGATCATTGCGCGGATACACGAAAGGCTGCCCGATCGTGTATTTGTAAGCCCAGGCGGCAATTGTCGGCATTTTTGCGATCAGGCGGATCGTTGCGACCTCTCGTTGGTGCGCGTCGTTGATATCCGTACTGTCGTGATAGAATGCAGACATCGCACCCACGACGCCGACCATGATGGCCATCGGGTGCGCGTCGCGCCGGAAACCGCGGAAGAAATTTGCCATCTGTTCGTGCAGCATGGTGTGGTTTGTCACCAGGCTTTCGAATTTTTCCAATTCAGTCGCCGATGGCAGCTCACCATAAAGCAACAGATAGCACACCTCGAGGTAATGTGATTTCGCTGCCAGCTGATCAATCGGGTAGCCGCGGTGCAGCAGTACGCCTTTTTCGCCATCAATAAACGTAATCGTGCTGTCGCAGGCTGCTGTGGACGTAAAGCCAGGATCATAGGTGAAAACATCCGCCTGGCCATAGAGCTTGCGAATATCGATGACATCGGGACCATCGGTGGGCGAATGCATGGGAAGGTCATATGTCTTACCCTTGATGGTAAGCTTTGCGGTATCCGTGTTTTCGGCCATGGTACTTCCCCTTATCTGTCACGCATGCGTCTTGCGTCGCCGGCGCGTTTTACCTCGTCGGTGGCCAGTTACCTACCATTCGTAACGAATTGGTTTCAGGCGCTGGCGTCCTGCAGGCGGGCGATGGTTTCATCTTGCCCCAGGACCAACATCATATCGAACACGCTTGGTGTCACTGCGCGCCCTGCAAGTGCTGCACGCAGCGGACCCGCAAGCTTGCCAAGTTTCATTTCATGAGCTTCGGCAACAGACGCGACAACTTGTTCAAGAGCGTCACGTGACCAGCTAGCATTTTGCAAGTGCGGCGTCAATTCTCCCAGTATACCACGGGATACATCATCGAGATTTTTAGATGCCTTCTCATCTGGCGCGATTGGCCGTTCAGTTAGAATAAAGTGCGCTTTTTCAATAAGCTCGGGCATGATCTTTGCGCGTTCTTTCAGGCAGTGCATGCCGCGTAACATCCCGTCAGCTTGTGTTTCAGTCAGTCCTTCTGCACCCGTTGCCGCAAGGTAATTCTGAATTTCTTGCAGCAGTGCAGCATCGTCCGCCGCGGCGATATGTTGGCCGCAGATGTTTTCGAGCTTTTTGAAATCAAACCGGGCAGGTGACTTACCAATCCCTGAAAGATCAAACCACTCTTTCGCCTGCGCGTCTGTAAAGAATTCATCGTCACCGTGGCTCCAGCCCAATCGCGCGAGGTAGTTTCGCATGCCAGCGGCGGGATACCCCATCGCCTGATATTCGGCGGCACCCGTGGCCCCGTGTCGTTTTGACAGTTTCTTGCCATCGGGGCCGAAAATCAGCGGAATATGCGCAAAGATGGGTTTGTTCCAACCCATCGCGTCGTAGATCATGTTCTGGCGGAACGCATTGGCCAGATGATCATCGCCCCGGATCACGTGGGTCACGCCCATATCATGGTCATCGACCACAACGGCAAGCATGTAGACTGGTGTGCCATCGGACCGCAGCAGGATCATGTCGTCGAGCTGATCATTTTGCCAGGTCACATCCCCCTGTACTTCGTCATGCAGCGTGGTCTGCCCGTCGCGGGGGGCCTTGATGCGGATGACATAAGGCGCGTCGGGATGATCGCTTGCCGGCACATCGCGCCACGGAGAGCGGAACAGGGTTGAGGTTTTTTCCGCGCGCGCCTTTTCGCGAAAGGCTTCGATTTCCTCTTGTGTGCTGAAACATTTATATGCCGCACCGGCAGCCAGCAGTTCATTCGCGACAGCCGCATGTCGGTTTGCATTGGCCGCCTGGCTGGTCGGTTCACCGTCCCAGTCAAGCCCCAGCCAGGTCAACCCATCAAGGATGGCTTGCGTGTTCGTGTCGGTCGACCGGGCCTTGTCCGTGTCTTCGATCCGCAGCAGGAATTTGCCGCCGCGGCCCCGCGCATAAAGCCAGTTGAACAAGGCTGTTCGGGCACTGCCGATATGCAATGCACCGGTCGGCGACGGGGCGAAACGTGTGACAAGGGACATGGGGCATTAACCTTTCGCTAACCAGCTTTCCGGTAGGGTCCCGGCTTGCGCTTTGGGCATACGAAACTGCGGGGTTAAGGACAAGTGCGTGCCGTCATCGAAGACGTGCTTTTGGCCCAGCGTGGCGGCCTGATCGGTTGGGTTCCGGTTTGTCTGGCTATCGGTATCGGCGCCTATTTCGGGTTGCCAACAGAACCGGATTTTGCGGCGCTGGCGATGGGGGGCATCATTCTCGCCATGGCGGGCCTTGCTGCCCGGATTGTTCACATTGCCTATACGCCGATCTTCGTTGCGGTGGTGCTGATATTGACCGGGTTTGGTCTGGCGCAGTGGCGGACACACAGCGTTGAAGCGCCGGTATTGGGCTTTCGCTACTATGGTCCGATTGAAGGGCGGGTCGTGAATATCGACCGCTCTGCCAGCGATGCAACGCGGTTGACGCTGGATCAGGTGGTGCTGGCGCGTATGTCGCCTGCGCGCACCCCGGACCGTGTGCGTGTCTCGGTGCATGGCGATCAGGTCATCACCACGTTTCAGCCCGGTGATCTGCTGATCATGACAGGGCATTTATCGCCGCCAGCGGGGCCTGCCGAGCCGGGCGGCTTCGATTTCCAGCGGCATGCGTGGTTTTTGAAACTGGGTGCCGTGGGGTATACGCGCACGCCCATTCTGCGATTGGATGCGCCACAAGGGGCTGGCTGGCGGTTCTGGGTCTTTTCAACGCGCATGACGCTGTCAAATGCGGTGCAGGATGCGATGCCGGGCGATACCGGCGCGTTTGCCGCCGCGATCATGACGGGCGACAGATCAGCCATGGGGCAGGCCGTGCTGGCTGATTTGCGGGCGGCAAATCTGGCGCATCTGCTGGCCATTTCGGGGCTGCATATGGGGTTGTTGACCGGGTTTATTTTTGCGGTTGTCCGGTATGGTTTGGCCGTGATCCCAGGTGTCGCGCTGCGGTTTCCGACCAAGAAGATCGCGGCGGTGTGTGCATTGATCGTTGGCGCATTCTATCTTGCGCTGTCCGGGGGCAATGTGGCGACGGAACGGGCCTTTGTCATGGTGGCGGTGATGTTGGTGGCGGTTCTGCTGGATCGGCGCGCGCTAACCTTGCGCGCAGTGGCGATGGCGGCAATCATAGTTCTGGTTTGGCAGCCAGAGGCGTTGGCAGGCCCCGGATTTCAGATGTCATTTGCGGCCACGACAGCCTTGGTGTTCGTCTTTGGTGCCTTGCGCCACCTGGATATGACGGCTCTGCCAAAATGGTCGCGTGCGGTTTTGTCTGTTGTCATTTCGTCCTTTGTTGCCGGGCTTGCAACCGCCCCTTTTGCGGCTGCGCATTTCAATCAGATCGCCCATTATGGGTTGATCGCCAATGTGTTGAGCGTGCCGTTGATGGGCATTCTGGTCATGCCAGCCGCGGTTCTGGCGTTGTGTCTTGCGCCGTTTGGTCTATGGCAGGTGGGGCTTTGGTTGATGGATCTTGGGCTGCGTTGGATTCTGTTTGTCGCGGAACATGTGGCGGGGCTGAGTGGCGCGCTGAGCCACGTTCACGCGCCTGATCCACTTGTGCTGCCAGTGCTGACATTTGGTTTGCTTTGGTTTGTCTTGTGGCGGGGCCGTGGCCGCTTTGCGGGTCTTGCTCTGCCGGTGATTGCGGGCGTTTTGTGGGTGCAGACAGACCGGCCCCGGTTGCTGGTCGCAGATAATGGATCGTTGATCGGCGTGTTGACGGATAATGGACGGGCGTTATCGAAACCAAGCGGTAGCGGCTTTGTTGCGGGCATCTGGTTGGAGAATGATGGCGCGCCCGTGGCGCAGGACATCGCGGCTGATCGGGCTGGCATCTATCGACAAGGGCGTGTGGTGACGGTTGAGATGGCGGGATGGCGTATCGTTCAAGTCTCCGGAAAAACGGCGCTGGCGGACCTGAATGGCTGTGGCGGCGCGCATGTCCTGATCAGCAATCAGGTGATCGACGCGCCGCGGCCGTGCGAAGTGTTCGACCTCGCGCGATTGCGCGATACCGGATCGCTTGCGCTGGATGTGTCGGAAGGTGGAGATTTGCAAGTGACATCGGCGCAATCCGTTGTCGGCGCGCGACCGTGGAGCGGCCAGCAAGGTGGGGTGCAGGATGTGATCATTCTTGCGCGCTCTGACACAAAAAGGGCCGCCGAGGCGACCCTTTTGACCCAAAACAGCACAGATCAGTAAGTGCGGATCAACCCGACGAGCCGCCCTTGCACCTTGACCTGATCATCCCGGAAGACGCGCGTTTCATAGGCTGGGTTTGCAGCCTCCAAAGCGATAGCGCTGCCGTTGCGGCGGAACCGTTTCAGTGTGGCTTCATGACCTTCGACCAAGGCGACAACAATATCGCCATTATCGGCCACGGTGGTTTCCTTGATCACGACGACATCGCCATCATTGATCCCGGCGTCGATCATCGAATCCCCTTTGACCTCAAGCGCATAATGTTCACCACCACCGACCATTGACCCAGGGACCGATACGCTGTGCGATACCTGGCTGATCGCCTCGATCGGAACACCGGCGGCGATACGGCCCATCACAGGCAGTTCAACCGCGCCCGTGTCAATCGGGATAGCCTTGGGCGGTGTGTTGTCGGGCTTGTCGCCATCAATGACGCGGGGGGTAAAGCCGGTCTTGGCCTGCATCGCATCGGGCAGTTTCACGATTTCCAGCGCACGCGCGCGGTGGGCGAGGCGCCGGATAAATCCGCGTTCTTCCAGTGCCGTGATCAGCCGGTGGATCCCGGATTTGGAGCGCAGATCAAGCGCCTCTTTCATCTCATCAAAGCTGGGCGGGACACCGTCGCGTTGCACCCGCTTGTGGATAAACTCCAGCAGGTCGAGTTGTTTCTTGGTTAACATATGCTGCTCCCCCTATCAGGTTTTGCATATGTTCTAGTCATGTTCTTGTTTTGTGTCAATTCATTTGGTCACAGTGCGAAAACATCACAGATGAATAATTTCAACATCTTGGCCAGCATGACGCGGGCCATCATTCACAGGCCGCACGACAAGGCAATTGGCGTCCGACAGTACCGTCAGCAGTGAACTGTCCTGCCGGTCAAAAACAGTGACACCGTCTGCATCAAGTCTGGCCCGCATATAATGTTCGCGCGGTCCGTTCACCGAAATGTTTCCGGCCAGTTTTGCTGTCTGGCGCGGGGCAGGGGCGGCTGGCAGCCCCAGCATTTTGCGGATGACAGGCAGCAAGAAGACATGACCGCAGACCATGGCCGAGACCGGATTTCCCGGCAGCCCGATCATCGTGGCGGGACCCATGCGCCCGGCCATCAACGGTTTGCCCGGTCGCATGGCAATTTTGTAAAAGGCGCGTTCCATGCCCTGGTCCTGCGCAATTTCACCGACCAGATCATGATCGCCGACCGATGCGCCACCGATGGTGACGATCAGGTCAGCGTCGCTTGCCAGATCAAAGGCAAGCCGCAGGGCAGGGGCGTTATCGTGCGCGATGGGCAAAAGACGCGCCGCCGCCCCGTTTTCCGCGACCAACGCAGCAAGGCCATGGCTGTTTGATGCGATGATCTGATCCGGGCCGGGTTCCTCGCCGGGTTGGACGAGTTCATCGCCTGTGGCGATGATCGCAACAACGGGCTTACGTGTGACAGGGACCTTCGGGATGTTCATCGCGGCAAGCAGCGCGATGTCAGACGGGGACAGCAGACGAGGGGCCGTGATCTTGTCACCTGTTTTGAAATCAGCCCCGGCGGGGCGCACGTGGGACTTCGTCTCAAGCCTGTCAGACAATGTGATTGTATTGCCTGATCGGGTCACGTCTTCCTGAATGACAACCCAGTCGGCACCCTCAGGCAACGGCGCGCCGGTAAAGATCCGCGCAGCCTGTCCCGGCCCGATATGGCCTGCATAGCTGTGGCCAGCCGCCGCCTCGCCGATCACAGTCAGGGTGGCACCGGGGGTCGCATCGCCGGTTGGGACGGCGTAACCGTCCATGGCAGAGGCCGCAAAAGGCGGTTGATCGCGGCGGGCGGTGACATCCTTTGAAAGCACCCGCCCGGACGCGGCATTCAGGTCGACATGCTCAGTTTCCAGCGGGGCGACTAGTGCGAAGAGATGGGTCAGCGCTTCCTCTACGGTGATCATTCCTGATCCCCTTCCAAATTCCTTTCTTCCCACTCGGCGTAGGTCATGCCGGTGTCGATCACCGTCCAAGATGTGCGGCCATTTGCTGATCTACCGGCTACAACTGCGGCAGCGGCAGATGGGCTGGAAAACGCATAATCCTCAACCATCACTCCACCTGAACCGTCAGGCCTGATGATCTTCTTTGCGACAAGTTCATCGTGCAGCCTGTAATAATGAGTGTTGTGTTTGCGGTCTCCGACCCATGCCGGTCGGACTCGCGATCCCGCCTCCACAATCAACTCACCCTGTCGAAGCACGGCGTAGGCTTCAACGTCATGTCGCGGCATCTTGAATGTGAACCGCGTCGCCTCTCCATCTTCCGTCGTTGCGAATTCAATGCTTCTCACGCTGCGTTTCTTGCTCAAAAACGCGTCAATTCGAATGGCGGGCAATACCATCATCAATGTATCGATGTAGCTTTCCATGTTTGCTTGAGCCGCTTCGTTGAGGCTGCTACGGGGTGGAATGTTGCCATTGTCTAACTGGATATTGCCTACCTCGGCTGCAATCTCGACCAGTCGCGATTCAAGATACTTCACATGCGCTTTGTGCAGATTGTTTGCCGCTGAGGTGATTAGCACGGCAAACTCCCACCAGTCTTTCTTCACCGCATGATCCTTAAGGCGCAGACGTATATCTTCAGCTTCGCCCACATAAAGCCGAGGATCGCCATCGCGTTCGCCAAAAAGCAGATAAACGCCGGTGAAGCCAGCCTCTTCACGGGCGAGAGCCTCTTTCAATTGGGTGCGTGGCGCCCGCAGGACGTGGCCTGTCCAATTAAAAACTTCCGCGGTCAGCATGCCGTCTGGTCGACCATCCACAAAGAACAGTTCCAGGGATCGACCTTGCGAATTCATGGGTTTTCAAAGCGCCCCGATTTGCCACCGTCCTTGAAGGTCAGGCGGATGCCGCCGATCTCCATGTCTTTCTGGACGGCCTTGACCATGTCGTAGACGGTAAGGGCTGCAGTGCTGACGGCGGTCAGCGCCTCCATCTCGACCCCGGTCTGGCCGCCGGTTTTCACGGTTGCCTGAATACGGATACCCGGCAACGCGGCGTCCGGGGTCAGGTCGAGCGCGACTTTGGTGATGGGCAGCGGGTGACAAAGCGGGATCAGATCGGCGGTTTTCTTGGCTCCGGTGATGCCCGCGATCCGTGAGATACCAAGCACGTCGCCCTTATCCGCGCGACCTTCGGTGATCAATGCGAGGGTTTCGGCAGACATCCTGACATACCCTTCCGCAACCGCGATCCGGGCCGTGACGGGCTTGTCAGAGACATCGACCATATGCGCCTTGCCGTCCCCATCAAAATGCGAAAGCCCAGTTTTAGAAAGCCCGGACATTACATGCCTCCTTGCGGTGGGTTCGCCAATAATGCGCGTGTGGCGGCTGCGACATCATCCTGACGCATCAGGCTTTCCCCGATCAGGAAGGTCCGCGCACCATAACGGGCCATATCGGCAAGCTCTTCGGGCGTGTTCAGCCCGCTTTCACAGACAATTGTGCGATCCGCGGGCACCAGTTTGGACAGGGTGCGGGTCGTATCAAGCGTTGTCTCAAACGTCTTGAGGTTGCGGTTGTTGATCCCCATCAAGGGTGATTTCAGCATGCAGGCGCGTTCCAACTCGGCTGCGTCATGCACTTCTAGCAGGACATCCATGCCCCAGGCAAAGGCGGCGTCCTCAAGTTCCTGCGCTTGCGCATCGCTAACGCTGGCCAGAATGATGAGGATGCAGTCCGCATGCAGCGCGCGCGCCTCGGCCACCTGATAGGTGTCATACATGAAATCCTTGCGTAGGGCTGGCAGATCGCAAGCACTGCGTGCCGCCGTAAGATAGCTGTCATCGCCTTGGAAAGAAGGACCATCGGTCAACACGGACAGGCACGTCGCCCCGCCTTCGGCATAGGCTTGCGCCAAGGCGGGCGGATCGAAATCGGCGCGGATCAGCCCCTTGGAGGGGCTGGCCTTCTTGATTTCGGCGATCAGGCCGTAGCCTTCGCGCGCGGCCTCGGCCAGACGTTCGGCAAACCCACGGGGCTCGGGTGCCTCGTGCGCGCGGGCTTCAACCTCGGCAAGGGGCAGACTGGCCTTGCGGGCTGCGACCTCTTCCAGTTTGTAGGTTTTGATTTTTTGCAGGATGTCGCTCATGGGTCTGCCCAGTTGATTGGCGTTTGGCCTTGATCAATAAGCCACTGGTTCACCTTTGAAAATGGGCGCGACCCGAAAAAGCCGCGATGGACCGACAGGGGCGAAGGATGCGCGGATTTCACGACCAGATGATGGGCGGCAAGCGGTTTGGCATAAGTGGCCGCGGGTCCGCCCCACAGCAGGAACGCGCGCGGGCGATCATTGAGACGTGCCACAACCTGGTTCACCAGCTTTGACCAGCCGATCCTGGCATGCGCCTTGGGCTGTCCGGGCGGCACTGTCAGCGCGGTATTCAGCAGCAAAACGCCCTGATCCGCCCAGTCTGAAAGATCGGTCAGGCGGCGTGTCTGGCCCAGATCGGTTTCGATTTCCTTGAAGATATTGCCCAGACTATCAAGCCTGCCGCCAAACCCCGCTGGGATCGAAAAGGCAAGCCCATCCGCCTTGCCCGGTGTGTGATACGGGTCTTGCCCGATGATCACGACCTTTGTCTGTTCCGGTTGGCAGTGTTCCAGCGCCTTGAACGTGACATGCGGTGGGGGCAGAAAACCTGTGTCAATCCTGTCAGCAATGTCCGGTAAGTCATTGGCGAAGAAAGGCAAGTCCCGCCAATCACCCAAGCGCGACAGATCAAACATCAGGCTGCGGATGTGACACGGGCCAGTGTCTCGACCGCATGCTTTGCCTTGCCGCTGTCGATACTGTCCTTGGCCAGCGCCACACCGTCGGGCAGCGTATCAACCTTGCCCGCGACAAGCAGGGCGGCGGCGGCGTTCAGCAAAACCGCGTCACGATAGGCACTTTCGGTCCCGTTCAGCAATGCGCGCAGGGCGTCAGCGTTTTCTTCCGGCGTTCCCCCGATAATGGCGCTGAAGTCATGCGTCGGCAAACCCGCATCCTGTGGCGTCACTTCGAATTCGGTCACGGTGCCATCGTCCAGCGCGGCCACCCATGACACGCCGGTAATCGTCAGCTCATCCGTGCCATCAGACCCATGCACAAGCCATGCTTTTTCGGACCCGAGTGCCAGCAGCGTATCTGCCATAGGCCGGATCAGGTCACGGCTGAAAGCACCGGTCAGCTGGCGCGTTACACCTGCCGGGTTTGTCAATGGTCCCAATATGTTAAAGATCGTTCTTGTGCCAAGTTCCGCGCGCGTGGGCATCACGTGTTTGATGGCCGGGTGATGCATCGGCGCCATCATGAAACCGATGCCTGCCTCGGCCAGACCGCGTTCAACCACCTCCGGGCCGACCATCACATTGATGCCCATCTGCCCCTGCACATCGGCTGTACCGGATTTGGATGACAGATTGCGATTGCCGTGTTTTGCAACCGGCACGCCAGCACCTGCGACGACAAAGGCCGTCGCGGTGGATATGTTCAGCGTGTGTTTGCCATCCCCGCCGGTGCCGACGATATCAATTGCGCCTTTTGGGGCTTTGACGGGCAGGCATTTGGCCCGCATCACGGCCGCGGCGGCTGCATATTCGTCCACCGTTTCACCGCGCGTGCGCAGGGCCATCAAAAGGCCGCCGATTTGCGATGGTGTTGCGTCGCCTTCGAACAGGATTTCAAACGCTTGTTCAGCCTCGGCCCGGGTCAGTGGCCCTTCGGCAGCGGCATTGATGAGCGGTTTCAGAGCGTCGCTCATGCGGGCACTTTCGTCAGATCAAGGAAGTTCTGCAGCAGTTTATGGCCGTGTTCGGAGGCAATGCTTTCAGGGTGAAACTGCACGCCATGAATGGGCAGGGTCTTGTGCTGCAGGCCCATGATCGTGCCATCCTCAAGTTTGGCGGTGATATCGAGGCAGTCGGGCAACGTGTCCCGGTCCACGACCAGCGAGTGATAGCGCGTTGCGTCGAACGGGCTGGGCAGGTCTGCAAAAATGCCCTTTGCGGTGTGTTTCATCGCCCCCATTTTGCCATGCACGATCTCGTGGCAGCGCACGACCTTACCGCCGAATGCCTCGCCAATGGCCTGATGCCCCAGACAGACGCCCATCAAGGGCGTTTTTGTTTCGGCTGCGGCGGCGACCAGGGCCAGACAAATCCCCGCCTGAGACGGATCGCATGGGCCGGGTGACAGCATGATGGCCTCTGGACGCATGGCCATTGCCTCTTGTGGGTTCAACGCATCATTGCGCCGCACGACGACTTCGGCCCCCAATTCGCCCAGGTAATGAACAAGATTATAGGTAAAGCTGTCGTAGTTATCGATCAGAAGCAGCATGGTAAAATCCCGCGTAGATAGAATTAGGGGCTACCGCCGGACCCATCGCTGACGGTATAAGACAGGCCATACATGGGCCGGGACACAACATGGCGTCAAGGTCGAAGGGCGTGACAAAGCGCGTATGATAGGGTGATGGGCATAATGAGCGGTTTTGTATCGGGCAGCGTGTGGGGGCTGGTGCTGGGCAGTGTGGGGCTGGTGCTTGCATCGCAGCTGAATGACATGCCTGCGGGCAATGAACCCCCGTTAACGCCGCAGGTCACGGCACCACAAGCCGCGATGGATGAAACAACACCTGATGTGCAGGTCCCTGATGCCCCTGCGGCAGAAACTGCACTTGCGGTCGAGGTTCCGCGCGTCGCCATGCCCGAGGCCGAGGTAGAGGCGCCATTGACCGACACATCACCGCCCGTCCCGCCGACCGCGCCGGATATCAGTGCCGCGTTGACATTGCCCGAGGCCGTTAGCGATCCCGAGATCGCAACGGGGCTGGAAACACCGGAGTTGTCGCGCACGGTGATCAGCCCTCCTGCAGTGCCGCAGCCCGAAGAGGATGTGGTGATCGCAACCGAGCCCGCACAACCAGCACCGGAACCTGTCAGGCCGGATAGCAACGAAGTTGCAGGTGTGGCCGAGGACACAGCACTTGAACCCCCACAACAAGAGGACGTGGTTCAAGAGACGGCCGAGGTTGTCGAAGCGGATGCACCTGTGGCTGAAGTTGTTACGGAACCGGCGCCAGAGACGGCACCGGAACCTGATGCTGTCGCAGATCAAGGCATTCAAGATGATGTTGCCGCCACGCCCGAAACTCTTGAAACAGCAGAGGCCACGCCCGCAGAGCAGGATAACAGCCCGGACGTGACAGCGTCACCGACCGTGGAAGACACTGTATCAGAACCTGCAATCATCGATGTCACCGACACGGCGGACACCCCGTTGCCGCGGGTAAATACTGGAGTGCGCGTCAACCGCCCCGGTGCCGCCCCTACCGAGACAGCCGGACAAGATGCCGAGGTCGTGGTTGAGCAGGACAGCCTAGAGGATGCGCCTGCACTGGTACGCTATGCCACTGCGTTTGAAGCGACAGATGATTTGCCCCTGATGGCAATACTTCTGCTGGATGGGGGGCAGGCGGATGGTGCAGCGCGGGTCGCGGGATTGCCGTTTCCGGCCACCGTTGTCGTTGATGCACTGGCCGCGGACGCAAATGCGCGGATGCAGGCCTATCGCGCGGCAGGGGTCGAGGTGGTGATGCAAACATCGTTGCCAGCCGGGGCCGTGCCGACGGATGTCGAAGTGGCGTTTGAAGCCGCGTTCGACATTCTGCCAGAGACGGTCGCGTTGTTTTCCGGTGCAGATGGGATGTTGCAGAATAATCGCGCCGTCACCGCACAGGTCATCGAGGTTCTGCAATCCGAAGGACGTGGATTGATCGTGGTAGAGCGTGGTTTGAGCAGCGCCATTCGCGGGGCCGCGCAAGTTGGCTTGCCAGCGGTCCCTGTTCTGCGCGAACTTGATGGTGGCGGCGAAGATGCAGCCGCGATCGGTCGCGCCCTTGATCAGGCGGCGTTCCGCGCACGTCAGGCGGGCGATGGGGTGTTGCTGGCCCGGCTGACTGATCAGACAGTCGAGGCGTTGCAGACTTGGGGGACCGAAAACAATGGCGGTCAAATCACCCTTGCGCCGGTGTCGGCCATTCTGCGCGGTGATTTAGCAACCGAATAGGACCGGTCCTGGTATTAGAGCGTCGTCCAATCAATCTGCAATACTTGTTCAACAGCGCGAGGGCAGCCCCCGCCCATGGGGGCGGTCGGGGGCTGCCCGATTTGGCAATCGGGCGGGACGTCAGTCAAGGTACGGTTCAGATTTTGAAGAAGATGCGCTAGTTCCCGCTGCTCTCGAACATCCGGGCGTCTGCCGCGGCCTTGCGAATGGCGTTCGATTTATGCACCGTCTCTTGATATTCGGCTTCCGGGTCGCTGTCATAGACGACACCGCCACCGGCCTGAATGTACAGCTTCTCATCCTTCAGCACCGCTGTTCGCAGGGCAATACACATGTCCATGTCGCCGTTTGCGCTGAAATAACCGCACCCGCCGCCATAGACGCCGCGCTTTTCAGGCTCCAGCTCATCGATGATTTCCATGGCGCGCACCTTCGGTGCACCTGACACGGTGCCCGCGGGCATGCCTGCAAAAAATGCGCTGAGCGCGTCCTGGTCATCGGCCAATTCGCCCACAACGTTCGAGACAATGTGCATGACGTGGCTATAGCGTTCGACGATGAATTGTTCTGTCGGGCGCACTGTCCCGATCTTGCTGACCTTGGCGGTATCATTGCGCCCAAGATCGAGCAGCATCAGATGTTCGGCCAGTTCTTTTTCGTCCGCCATCAGGCTGGCTTCGTTCGCCTTGTCCTGTTCTTGTGTCGCACCACGGGGCCGTGTGCCGGCGATTGGTCTGATCGTGACTTCATTGCCGAACACGCGGACCAGGATTTCGGGGCTGGCCCCGATCACCTGAAAGCCGCCAAAGTTGAAAAAGAACATGAACGGCGATGGATTTGTGCGGCGTAATGACCGGTATAGTGCGAAGGGAGGTTCGCGGAACTCCTGCACCCAGCGTTGCGAGGGGACGACCTGAAAAATGTCACCTGCGCGGATGTATTCCTTGGCGGTTTCAACCGCGTCCAGATAGCCCTGATGCGTGAAGTTCGATACCGGGGGTGCAATCGGGGCCGGATCGGACAGCGCGCGTGTTTCGCCCGGCATCGCCCGTTCAAGGGCGCGTTGCGCGTCCATGACCCGTTCGGCAGCCTGCGCATAGGCCGCACGCGCCGACAGTCCGGAATTCACATAGGCGGGTGCCACCAGAATGACATCCCCCTTCACCCCGTCGAGAACGGCAACCACAGATGGGCGCACCATGACGGCATCGGGCAGGTTCAGCGGATCAGGGTTCACATCAGGCAGGTGTTCGATCAGGCGGATCATGTCGTACCCCAGATACCCGAAAAGCCCGGCCGAGGCGGCGGGCAGATCAGCGGGCAGGGCAATCCGCGATTCCGCCAGCAGGGATCGCAAGGCAGTCAGCGGGTCGTCGGCCATGTCGTGAAAGGCATTGTCATCGAACCGCGCATCGCGGTTCACACGCGACGTGGTCCCACGGCATTCCCAGATCAGGTCGGGGTTCATGCCGATGATGGAGTATCGTCCACGTACCTCGCCGCCGGTGACGCTTTCTAGGATAAAAGCGTTCTTGCCAGCGCCCGACAGCTTCAGCATCAGCGACACAGGTGTATCCAGATCTGCGGCGATCCGGGTGAATACAATCTGGTTTTCGCCAGCGTCATAGCCTTTGGCGAAACTGTCGTAGTCGGGCAAAAGCGGCATCTTTGACCTATCTGAACTGGGCGTTGATCGCGTTCACGGTCGCCTGATTAAGGTCCAGCTCCGTCCGTTCCTGCAACGAGGTGGCATAGGCATCAAAGATGTCCTGCGCGATACCCTGGGCTGCGTTTTCGGCCAAGGCTTCGCGCTGCGCGATTGTGCCCTCATCTGCGGGATCAGGTGGCGTAATATCATCAAGCCGAACGATGATCGCCCGATCTACCGCATTAATAACGCGGACGTCGCCAATCGCCATTTCGAAAAGCTGATCATTGAAATCCGGTGGCGTGCCTTCGACAAAGCTGCGCCGGGTCAGGTCCGTATCGGTCTGCGGGTTCAGATCAAGCGTAGTGAAGTCAGTCAGGGGCTGGATGTCGCCAGCGATCTCTTGTGCCCTTGCCATCACGGCGTCCTGACGAGCCTGTGTCTGCCAGGCGGTCCGCACCGCATCACGCACGGCATCTAGCGGCTGAAGGGTGGGGGGGGTGACCCCGTCCAGCCGCAGCGCAAAGATGCCGCCATCGGCCAGATCGTGCAGTTCGGCAAACGCGCCTTCTTCGATAAGGGCCGCTTCGCGGCGGAATGCGTCATAGGCAGCGATGCCTTCGGCCAGATCAGTGGTCCAGTTGATCGTGCCCAGCTCCATGTCGGTGCGTTCTGCCAGATCCTCTATCGTCGCACCACCGGCCAGCAGGTCAACGATGCCGTCGGCGCTGTCATTGATAAAATCGCGCGCGGCCTCTGCGGCAAGCTCTTCGCGCAACTCCGGTGTCGCCTCTTCCAGCGTGATTTCCTGCGCGGCAAGAGTGGCGTTCATGCGAAAAAGTGCAGGCCCAAGGGGTGAATTGAAGGGGCCGACAACGTCGCCCGGGTCAGCCGCGAAAACCGCATCTCCGGCGCTGCGCAGTTCGTCCTTGCTGACATCGCCAAGGTCAATATCGGCCAGCGACAGGCCGCGTTCATCGACCAGGTCTTCGAACGTCGCCTCACCGGCATCGATACGCGCCATCGCTTCTTGCGCACGCGCCTGATCGAGATAGACGAGCCTTTCGACAAGGCGGCGTTCGGGCTGGATGAATTCGTCAATGCGTGCCTGATACAGCGTTTCGATGGAACCGTCCGGCACCTCCATCTGATCCTGGATCATGTTGGGCGTCAGCCAGACATAGGTAATGTCGCGGGTTTCGGGCAGGGTAAATGCCTCTGGGTTGGCATCGTAATAGGCTTGCTGATCCGCTTCAGTCGCGCCGGGCACGGGGGCGGTCAGCGCCGCTGCATCCACAGTTGCCCAAGTGATGCTGCGCCGTTCGCCGATATACTGGACGAGTGCATTCGCATAAGCATCCACGGAGGGCACGCCACTGACAACCGCGCCCTGCAAAAGCGTGCGTGCGATTTCTTCGCGAATTTCGGTTTCGAATTCCGCGGCCGTTTGCCCGGATTGCTGCAAGGCCAGCCGGTATGTCTCACGGTTGAACCCACCGGCACCCTGAAATGACGGGATCGCCCGCAACCGTTCAAAGACCCGTTCGTCGCCCGCCGAAATGCCCAATTGCGTGGCTTCATTGTCCAGCACACGGGTGAGGATCAGCTGGGCAAGTGCCGCCTGATCAATGCCGAATGCCTGCGCCTGCTGGAACGAAACCGCCTGACCGAACTGTGCCGATAGCGCGCGGATCTGATCGTTCATCGCGCGCTGATAGGAGGCAACGCTGATTTCTTTTTCGCCCACGGTGCCGATGCTGCGCACATTGCCTGACAGACCGCCCGTGCCAAAGCCCGCAAGCCCCACCAGAATGACGCCGACGATGATCCAAGCACCGTATCGCTTTTTGCCTTTTTCAGCCATTTTTCTTGCCAGTCCGCCCGTTGAGATTGCGCATGAATACGGCCCTCTGACACAGGGCGCAAGGGTCAGTACGGCAGGGCGGCCAACCGGGTGAAAAGGGTCTTGATGCCTGCCCGGTCAATGTTGGCGAAAGCGATACGCACTTGCGCCTCACCGTCCGCCATATCGGCTGGCATGAACATCGTGCCCGGCAGCAACAGGACGCTGGCGTCGCGGACCAGTTGCGGCGCCAGATTTGCCGATGACATGGCAAATGGATGTGCCGCATAGGCGAAATATGCGCCATTGCCCAAAAGTTCCCAGCCTTTCGCGGCCAGCATCGGGAAATAGTCGGTGATTGCGGCGCGCCGGTCCAGAATTTCGCGCCGCTCACCGGCCAGCCAATCACTCAGGTGCTGCATGCCCCAAAGTGCTGCATGTTGCCCAAGCTGGTTGGGACAAATGGTGACAGTGTCCAGAAACTTTTCGATCTCGGCCAGACGTGCCGTACTTGCGATGACGGCACCGACGCGATGGCCGGTCAGCCGGTAGGCTTTTGAGAAGGAATAGAGATGGATCAGCGTGTCCGCCCAATCAGGATCAGTGAACAGGTCGTGCGGTGCGCCGGTTCGGCTGTCAAAGTCGCGGTAGGTCTCGTCGACGATCAACGCGATGTTGTGGCGCCTGGCCAGACCATAAAACGCGCGCAGTGTGGCGGCCGGGTATTCGACACCACATGGGTTATTGGGGCTGACCAGCGCAATCGCTTTGGTTTTTGGGGTGATCAGCTTTGCGGCATGACCAGCGTCAGGGATCATGCCCGCACCAACCGGCAGCGGTACGGTGGTCACGCCCGACATGTCCAACCACATGCGATGATTGAAATAGTAGGGAACGGGGACGATCACCTCGTCCCCGTCGGCGCACAGGGTTGCGATTGCTGCGGCAAATGCCTGATTGCAGCCAGACGTGATCGCAACCTGGGCGGCTGTGATGTCGCCGGAATAGGCGACGCGCCATTGCGTTGCGACCTCATCGCGTAATGCAGGCAGGCCAAGGACAGGACCGTAAAGATGGCTTTCTACGGTATTCAGCACGATATCGGCCATCGCTTCGCGCAATACACGCGGGGGTGGGTCGACGGGTGCAGCCTGACTGACATTCAGCAATGGGCGATCAGGATGGTGTGTTATCCCGTCCAACCAGCGTCGTGCCTCCATCACCGGTGGGGCGAAAGTGCTGGCTGTCCGTGAAGATGCGGCCCTAGTCCTTGCCACGATACGGTTCGACATATTGCAGGGCCATGTCCCAGGGGAAGAATATCCACGTGTCCTGACTGACCTCGGTGATGAATGTATCAACCTGTGGACGCCCCTTTGGCTTGGCATAGACTGTCGCGAAATGCGCATTGGGATAGCGTTCGCGGACCAGTTCGAGCGTTTTGCCGCTGTCGACCAGATCATCAATGATCAACACGCCGGTTCCGTCACCCATCAGCTTCGCATCCGGTGCCTTCAGCACCTTGGCTTCCGATTGATCCTGATGATCATAGCTTTTGACGCTGATCGTATCGACAGTGCGGATGTCCAACTCGCGTGCTGCAATCATCGCCGGGGCCATGCCGCCACGGGTGATCGCGACAACAGCCTTCCAAGCGCCATTATCCGGACCCTGCCCATCAAGCCGCCATGCAAGCGCACGGCTGTCGCGGTGGATCTGATCCCAACTGATATGGAAACCTTTTTCATGGGGCAGTTGGGTATTTGTCATCGGTTTGCTTCCTAGTTATACGCGATACGCGCACCAAGTGCTGCGATCATACCGCCAAATATCCGGTCCAGATGTGTTTTGCCACGTTGATAGACGCGGCGTGGGGATGCGCGTGACAAAAGGATGCTCAGTGTCGCATACCACGAAAACTCAATCCCAAAAATGACCACAAGCACGGTCAGCGCCGCGGTAAGGGTCGGGTCATGCGGCATGATCCCCACAAAAACGGCGGCGAAATACGCAAGCGCTTTTGGGTTGGCAAGATTGGTGATCAGTCCCAGACGCACAAGCCGCCACAGTCCAATGTCGGGTGCTGCCGTGTTCGCGGGAAGCGGTTCGCGGGCATGGCGAAACATCGAGATACCGATCCAGATCAGAAACAAGCCGCCGATGATACGCAACGTCGTCTGAAGATAGGGGGCGACCTCGAATATGACGGACATGCCTGCCAATGCGGCGGCGGCCCAAATAACAATCGCAGCGGCCAATCCGAGACTAAGGGCCAGGCCTGCCTTAACCCCGTGTGCGGCTGCCGTTTTGATTGTGACAACAGCTGCGGGTCCCGGGCTGATGGCAATTAATACCTGCAACCCCATCAGTGTCAGAAGCGCGGCCAGCGTCATGCGCTATTCCTTGGTAATGTCGGGGGCGTCGACTGCTTTCATGCCGACCACATGATAACCGGCATCGACATGATGGATTTCACCTGTAACGGCACTGCCCAGATCGGAGAGAAGGTAAAGCGATGACTTGCCCACCTCCTCTTGCGTGACGGTGCGCCGCAAGGGCGAGTTGTATTCGTTCCATCGCATGATCAGGCGGAAATCGCCGATGCCCGATGCGGCAAGCGTCTTGATCGTGCCTGCGCTGATGGCGTTCACGCGGATACCTTTCTTGCCCAAATCTTCGGCAAGATAGCGTACAGATGCCTCAAGCGCTGCTTTTGCGACACCCATGACATTATAATGTGGCATGACCTTCTCGGCCCCATAATAGGTCAGGGTCAGACACGACCCACCATCCGTCATCATCTTTTCGGCGCGCTGCACAACGGCCGTAAACGAATAGACCGAGATATCCATCGACATCAGGAAATTGCTGCGGCTGGTGTCGACGTAGCGCCCGCGCAACTCGTTCTTGTCTGAAAATCCGATGGCGTGAACGATGAAATCAAGCTTGCCCCACCGCTCCTCAAGTGCGGCAAAAAGGGCATCGATTGATGCCTCGTCACCCACATCACATGGCAAAACGATGTCGGACCCAACAGATTGGGCCAGGGGCCCAACGCGCTTTTTCAGGGCCTCCCCCTGATAAGAAAAAGCCAGCTCTGCGCCTGCATCCGCACACGCCTTTGCGATGCCCCAAGCGATGGACTTGTCATTTGCCAGCCCCATGATAAGGCCGCGTTTGCCCTGCATCAGTTGCCCCGTCATCAGCATAATTCCTTCTGCTGGTATGCCATCGTTTTGAACGGTTTAGGCGATTGTCCTGCCATCAGCAAGAGATTGAGCATTTGGTCAAAAGCGGTTGCCTGTCCTGGTGAATGACCCTACTGCTAACGCGGGGGCACTGTTAGGGATCGGTCATGTCTGATCGTGGCGGCATTTTTGCGGGCGACGACCCGTTTCATCTTGCACGGGAATGGCTCTCGGCGGCGGGCAAGAAAGAAGTGAACGATCCCAATGCGATCGCGTTATCGACTGTTGATGCCGATGGAATGCCCAATGTCCGCATGGTTCTGTTGAAGGAAATCGAAGCGGACGCCTTTGTCTTTTATACCAATTATGAAAGCCGCAAGTCGCAGGAGATCATGTCTTCTGGCAAGGCGGCATTCGTTCTGCATTGGAAGTCACTTGCACGACAAATCCGCGTGCGCGGTCTGGTCAGCAAGGAAGATGGTCCGGTCGCAGATGCGTATTACAAGTCAAGATCGCTAAAAAGTCGTTTGGGTGCATGGGCTTCGAAACAGTCGCAGCCATTGTCTTCGCGAGAGGCATTGATGGCCGACGTCGCAATGGTTACCTTACGCGAAGGTAAAGATCCGGAGCGTCCGCCATTTTGGGGCGGCTTCCGAATTAAACCAGTAGAGATTGAGTTTTGGGCAGATGGTGCCTTTAGATTGCATGACCGCTTCCGGTGGTCACGCGCGACGATCGATAGTACGTGGGATGTAGTTCGGCTTTCGCCATAAATTTCACGCTTCGTGAAATTCAGGTGGTTGAAGTCACTGTTTTTTTCTGTTCGAGATCGTAATGTGGTAGATAAGAAGAGGGAGCGCGCCGGAAACTGGTGCCGCCCAGAGGAATGACAATGGATACGCAGGACACCAGCGAAACGCGCAGGGTGCAAGGACAAGTAAAATGGTTCGATCCCACTAAGGGGTTTGGTTTCGTGATCGCCGATCTTGGCGGACCAGATATCTTGCTGCACGCCAATGTGCTGCGGAACTTTGGTCAGGGATCAGTCGTCGATGGATCGACAATCGAGATTATTGTGCAGGATACGCAACGCGGTTTGCAGGCGACCGAGGTGCTATCAATCATACCACCGCAAAGTGATACGTCAGTGCCGCTGCGGGACATGGTTGAATTCACACCTGATGATATCGCCAAGCGGCCGATCCATCCCGCACGTGTGAAGTGGTTCGATAAGGCAAAGGGTTTTGGCTTTGCCAACATCTTTGGCAACGACGAAGACGTCTTTGTCCATGTCGAGGTTCTGCGCCGATCCGGGTTGTCGGATCTACAATCCGGCGAGGCGATCGGTATCCGGCTGGTTGACGGTGAACGTGGCCGCATGGCGATTGAGGTCGTCGGCTGGGAAATTGCAGCAAAGTGAAAATCGCGGCTGTCACGATCTGCCTTTGTCTGGCCGGTCAGCCGATTTGGGCTGCATGTGCCGACAACAAGGTCACGATCATCGGTGACTGGGGGCAGGCTAATTTCACCGTTGAAATTGCGGACGATTATCAGGAACGTGCGCGCGGGTTGATGTTTGTTGAACAGATGCCGACGCTGTCGGGCATGTTGTTCATTTATGAAGAGCCCCAACCGGTCAGCTTCTGGATGAAGAATACGCTTATCCCTCTGGATATGATTTTCACCGCACCGGATGGGGAAATCCTTTCGATCCATGAAAATGCCGTTCCGGGCGATCTGACACCGATCCCCGGCGGGGACGGCGTGCAGATGGTGTTGGAAATCAACGGAGGGCTAAGCGCGCGTCTTGGTATCTCTGTTGGTGATGTCATGCAGCATCCCAGCTTTGGTGCTGATGCAATTCGCCCTTGTGACGAAAAGACTGACAGTTAGGGCTTTTCAAATCAGTTTGGTGCGGCTAAAGACACCCTTGGTCCGGGGCGTAGCGCAGTCTGGTAGCGCATCTGTTTTGGGAACAGAGGGTCGGGAGTTCGAATCTCTCCGCCCCGACCACAATCAAAAATTGAAGAAGACGGTGATTGGAACGCCCGAAAAGGGCGGCCTGTCGGGATGTCTTAACGCCTGAAATCCCGCGTTAACATATGGTTAATACAAATGAATATCCGGTGCGGGACCAAATATAACCTCACTCATCGTCTCAAGCATTGGTGCTAAGTCTGCCGAACAAAACACTTTCCGGTGATCGGTCGTGATCGGCGCCTTGTGAGCAAATGTGTGGATGAATCACTGCCCGGTTCATCGCGCATCTTGGGGCGCCCTCGTCAACATATTTAATCTGCATTTTGTGTTAAAAATCCGTTGACCCACTAGGGCTAGATGCGTCAGGTTGTGCGGGCCGACAGCGACAACACAATATGTAGTATCGGCACGGGGACGGTTTTAGCAGGCAGGCGCAAGCCATAAGCGACGTCACGACGGTGATCTGGTCTTTGACCGGACCGATTGTGTTTTGCCTGAGTGAATCGGGAATAGGAGTTTTTGCCGTGTGATCGGCAGTAGTTGATGAAAGCCGCAACGTCGGCACCGAGAAAAGGGGCAGAAGCGATGAAAATCGAACGCAATTTCACCACCGCAGGGCAGGACGCCTATGCAGCCATTGAATTCAAGACCACAACATCCGAGATTCGCAATCCGGATGGTACGGTCGTTTTCAAACTGGATGATTGTGAAATTCCGGGTGGTTGGAGCCAGGTTGCATCCGACGTCATCGCGCAGAAGTATTTCCGGAAGGCCGGTGTTCCTTCGGCCCTGAAAAAGGTCAAGGAAAAGGGCGTGCCGGAATTCCTGTGGCGGTCCGAGCCTGCGAAGGGCGCGACCTTTGGCGGGGAAACATCGGCCAAGCAGGTGTTTGACCGTCTGGCCGGGGCCTGGACCTATTGGGGCTGGAAAGGCGGCTATTTCTCGTCCGAGGATGACGCCCGCGCGTATTTCGACGAAATGCGCTATATGCTGGCGACCCAGCGCGCTGCACCCAACAGCCCGCAATGGTTCAATACCGGCCTGCACTGGGCCTATGGGATCGATGGGCCTGCGCAGGGCCACTATTACGTGGATTACAAGACGGGTGAGCTGACCAAATCGGCATCATCTTATGAGCATCCGCAGCCGCATGCCTGTTTCATCCAGTCGGTTGACGATGATCTGGTCAACGATGGTGGCATCATGGACCTGTGGGTGCGCGAGGCGCGTCTGTTTAAATACGGGTCTGGTACGGGCACGAACTTCTCAAGCCTGCGTGGCGAAGGTGAGCCGCTGTCTGGTGGTGGTAAGTCATCCGGTCTAATGGGTTTCCTGAAAATCGGTGACCGCGCCGCCGGCGCAATCAAATCGGGCGGCACAACACGCCGCGCGGCCAAGATGGTGATTGTCGATGCCGATCACCCCGATATCGAGGAATTCATCAACTGGAAGGTCATCGAAGAGCAGAAAGTGGCGAGCATCGTCGCCGGTTCCAAGATGCACGAGCGTTATCTAAATGCGATCTTTGCCGCGATCCGGGCATGGGACGGGGCAGAGGTTGACGCCTATGACCCCAAGACCAATGAAACACTGGCGGCTGCGGTCAAAGACGCCAAAAAATCCGCCATTCCAGAGACTTACATCAAGCGCGTGCTGGATTACGCCAAGCAGGGCCACACCAGCATTGAATTCCCGACCTATGACACCGACTGGGATTCGGAAGCCTATTCATCCGTCTCCGGTCAGAACTCCAACAACTCGATCCGTGTCACCGATGCCTTCCTGAAGGCTGTCGAGAATGATGAAAACTGGAAGCTGATCAACCGCAAGAACGGAGAGGTCGCCAAGATCATCAAGGCCCGCGATCTGTGGGAACAGGTTGGGCATGCGGCATGGGCCTGTGCTGATCCGGGCATTCAGTACCACGACACGGTCAACGCCTGGCACACATGCCCCGAAGACGGCGCGATCCGGGGGTCGAACCCCTGTTCGGAATACATGTTCCTGGATGATACGGCCTGTAACCTTGCGTCGATGAACCTGCTGACGTTCTACAAGGACGGCGAATTCCAGGTCGAAGATTACATGCACGCCACCCGTCTGTGGACGGTAACGCTGGAAATCAGTGTGATGATGGCGCAGTTCCCATCCAAAGAAATCGCGCAGCGGTCCTATGATTTCCGCACGCTGGGTCTGGGCTATGCCAATATCGGCGGCCTCTTGATGAATATGGGCCTTGGCTATGACAGCGATGAGGGCCGCGCGATGGGTGCTGCGCTGACTGCGATCATGTCGGGTGTGTCCTATGCAACATCGGCTGAGATGGCCGGTGAGCTGGGTGCGTTCCCCGGCTACAAGAAAAACAGCAAGCATATGCTGCGGGTGATCAAGAACCACCGGCAGGCCGCACTTGGGAAGACAACCGGCTATGACAAGCTGGACGTGAAGCCGGTTCCGCTGGACCACGCCAACTGCCCGGATCAGCGCTTGGTCGAGCTGGCGGTGTCCGCGTGGGACGAGGCGCTGGCGCTTGGCAAGCAGCACGGCTATCGCAACGCGCAGGTGTCGGTGATTGCGCCCACCGGAACAATTGGCCTGGTCATGGATTGTGACACGACAGGGATCGAGCCTGACTTCGCTTTGGTGAAGTTCAAGAAACTGGCCGGTGGTGGTTACTTCAAAATCATCAACCAGTCCGTGCCCGCGGCCCTTGAAAAGCTGGGCTATGGCTCGGCGCAGATCGAAGAAATCATCGCTTATGCCGTTGGTCATGGTTCCATCGGGCAGGCGCCCGCGATCAACCACACGTCGCTCATCGGGCATGGTTTTGGTCAGGCGGAGTTGGACAAGGTTGAGGCGGCGCTGGCGTCGGCCTTTGACATCAGATTCGTCTTCAACCAATGGACGCTGGGCGAGGAATTTTGCACCAAGACCCTCGGCATTCCCGCCGAAAAGCTGAATGATCCTACATTTGATCTGCTCCGTCACCTTGGCTATTCCAAGCAGGATATCGACGCGGCGAATGACCATGTTTGCGGGACGATGACGCTGGAAGGTGCGCCATTCCTGAAGGAAGAGCATTACAATGTGTTCGACTGCGCCAACCCCTGCGGTAAAAAAGGCAAGCGTTATCTGAGTGTTGACAGCCATATCTATATGATGGCAGCGGCACAGTCGTTTATATCCGGCGCGATCTCCAAGACGATCAACATGCCGAATGATGCGACGATTGAAGACTGTCAGAAGGCCTATGAACTGTCCTGGTCACTGGGTGTGAAGGCCAACGCGCTGTATCGTGACGGATCGAAACTGTCGCAGCCGCTGGCATCCGCGCTGGTCGAGGATGACGACGACGCGATGGAGGTGCTGGAAAGTGGCAACCATCACGAAAAGGCCGCGGTGCTGGCCGAAAAGATCGTCGAAAAGATCATCGTGCAGGAAGTCCGCAACCGCGAGCGGGAAAAGATGCCGCAGCGGCGCAAGGGCTATACCCAGAAGGCGATTGTCGGCGGTCACAAGGTGTATCTGCGCACCGGCGAATACGAAGACGGATCGCTGGGCGAGATTTTCATCGACATGCACAAGGAAGGTGCTGGCTTCCGGGCGATGATGAACAACTTTGCCATCGCCGTGTCGGTTGGCCTGCAATATGGCGTGCCGCTTGAGGAATTCGTGGATGCGTTCACATTCACCAAGTTCGAACCGGCGGGCATGGTGCAGGGCAATGACAGCATCAAGAACGCGACCTCGATCCTTGATTACATCTTCCGCGAACTGGCCGTGTCCTATCTGGACCGGACGGACCTGGCCCATGTGAAGCCTGAGGGTGCATCCTTCGACGATATCGGGCGCGGTGAGGAAGAGGGTGTGTCAAATATCCAGGCCCCGACCGAAAGTGCCGCGTCGCGGTCTTTGGAAGTGCTCAAGCAGATTTCCTCAACCGGGTATTTGCGCAAGCGGATGCCGCAGGATCTGGTTGTACTGCAGGGCGGCATGGGCGCCACGGCGCTGGCGACCGGGACCGATCCTGTGGCGACGCTACAAACGCTGGTGCCAGAGGTGTCGACCGCGATCAGCACCGGCACTGTCAGCATTTCGGCCCGCGACAAGGCCAAGATGCAGGGCTATGAGGGCGACCCTTGCGGGGAATGCGGGAACTATACGCTGGTCCGGAACGGGACCTGCATGAAGTGCAATACATGTGGGGGAACATCAGGTTGTAGCTGAGATTTTTCGTTACGAAAAATCTCAAGTCGGAAAGAAATTTCGTGACGAAATTTCTTTGCAGCGACGAAATCCCGGGGCGGGTGCGCTTGCCCCCGGCGTGGATCGGGCCGCAGGCAATAAACCGAGCGGTATAAAGAGTGAGCCTGATCAACGAAACTATGGGGGAACTTCGGTTCCCCCTTTTTTCTTGGCACCGGCGACTTTTCAAATGCCGCAACTCGTGCGCATGATCCGGTGAAACCGGGGACATGCCATGACCGATATCCTTTTGCTTGCGTTTGTTTTTCTGGCGGCCGGTGTCGTCGCCGTTCCGATTGCGACGCGGTTCGGGCTTGGCTCTGTGTTGGGCTATCTGATCGCGGGGATCGTGATCAGCCCGCTTTTGACGGTTCTGAATGTCGATGTGATCTCAATCCAGCAGTTTGCGGAATTCGGCGTTGTGATGATGCTGTTTCTTGTCGGGCTGGAGCTTGAGCCAAAGCTGTTGTGGTCCATGCGCGCCCGTCTTTTGGGGCTGGGCGGTGGGCAGGTTGGACTAACCGCGCTTGTCGTGATGGCTATTGGCGTCGCGTTGGGATTGGATTGGACTGCGGCATTGGCCATCGGGCTAATTCTTTCCGTAAGTTCGACCGCTATCGTGCTGCAAACATTGAATGAAAAGGGGTTGATGAAAAGCGATGGCGGGCAAGCCAGCTTTGCGGTTTTGCTGGCGCAGGATATCGCTGTGATCCCAATGCTGGCGCTGATGCCACTGCTGGCTATGCCGGAACTGATGGGTGTCGCCCACGGTGCCGACGCTGGTCACGATACCGGCAGCAGCGGGATGAGCCTGGTTGCCGGGCTGAACGGATGGCAGACCGCGTTGGTCAACGTTTTTGCTATCGCCGCTGTTGTTGGTGCCGGCATCTTTCTGACCCGCCCTGTTTTTCGGTTCATTGCCGCGGCCAATTTGCGGGAACTCTTTACCGCCACGGCATTGATGATTGTCATCGGTGTGGCCTTGTTGATGTCACTGGTCGGTTTGTCGCCCGCTTTGGGTGCGTTTCTGGGCGGCTTGGTGCTGGCCAATAGTGAGTATCGGCATGAATTGGAATCCGACATTGACCCGTTCAAGGGGCTGTTGCTGGGGTTATTTTTCATGACGGTGGGTGCGGCCATCAACTTTTCCCTGCTGGCCGACAATCTTGTGCTGATCCTTGGGTTGACGATTGCCTTGCTGGCATCAAAAGCGCTGGTTCTCTTTGTGCTCAGCTTTGCGTTTGGTGTTCGCGGTTCGGATCGCTGGCTTTTAGGGCTCAGCCTGGCGCAGGCGGGGGAGTTTGGATTTGTCCTTATCTCTTTCGCCGTGGCAAACGCGATTTTGCCGCAAGATCTGGCCGACAAGCTGCTGCTGGTTGTTGCCCTGTCGATGATGCTGACCCCACCATTGTTCATCTTCTATGATCGCGCGATTGCGCCCCGTTATCTGCCCGAAAGCGATGACGAAGCGGATGAGATCGCAGAACAGGGCGAGGTATTGATCGCAGGCGCCGGCCGTGTCGGTGGCATCGTGCGCCGCATTCTGTCGGCTGCGGGTTACAAGCTGACGGTGATTGATTACAACGCCAAGCACCTTGAAAATATGCGCCGTTTCGGGGCGTCAATCTATTACGGCGATGCCACGCGCCCTGACTTGTTGCATGCGGCGGGTCTGCAAAATGCAAAGGTCATCGTGATCGCAATCGATGATCGCGACAAGATCACCGGGCTTGTCCGCTACGCCATTCAACAGGCCCCCAATGCGCATGTCGTGGCTCGCGCTGTTGATCGGCATCATGTGTACGAGCTTTGGGCGGTGGGCTGTCGTGATATTATCCGCGACACCTATGACAGTTCGCTGCGCATGGGCCGTTCGGCCTTGCAGGGGATGGGCATTGATCTGGATAAAGCCGACAAGATGGTTGCGGCATTCAATCAGGTCGACCGGGCATCAATGCTTTCGCTGGCGGACGCCTATGATCCGGCAATCCCGGTGATGGAGAACGAAAACTACATCGCGCGCGTGCGAGAGATATTGGGTCCGCGCGAGGCAGAACTGCACGCACAGATGATGCATATTCTGGAAACGGGCGAGATGCCCGCATCCGAAGATGCGTGAATGATTTGTTACCGAGGACATGATTTTGAAAGGGGAAATGCATGAGATGTCATGAGGTCGATTACGAGATTTTTGGCGATGACATGCAGATCGTCGAGGTTGAACTGGACCCGCAGGAAAAGGTGATCGCCGAAGCGGGTGCCATGAATTACATGGATGATGGCATCGGGTTTGAAACGAAGATGGGTGATGGGTCATCGCCGTCCGGTGGCATGATGCAGTCGCTTCTGAATGTCGGTAAGCGCGTGCTGACGGGTGAGTCGATCTTCATGACCCATTTCACCAATAACGGGCAGGGCAAAAAGCGGGTGGCTTTTGCGGCCCCTTATCCCGGAAAGATTATTCCGATCAACATGGCCGAGGTTGGCGAAGAGCTGATCTGTCAAAAGGATGCATTTCTCTGCGCGGCCTTCGGGACCGCAACAGACATTGCCTTTCAGAAAAAACTGGGTGTCGGGTTCTTTGGTGGTGAAGGCTTTATCATGCAGCGGTTGCGCGGGGATGGGATGGCCTTCATCCATATCGGCGGCACGGTCATCAGGAAAGAACTGCGTGCAGGCGAAGTGATGCGCGTGGACACCGGATGTATCGGCGCGCTGACCGCCGGTATCGATTATAGTATCGAACGGGCCGGCGGGCTGCAATCGATGGTGTTCGGCGGAGAGGGGCTGTTTCTTGCGACCCTGCGCGGACCGGGTACGGCCTATTTGCAAAGCCTGCCGTTCTCGCGCCTTGCAGATCGCATCATGCGTGCCGCAGCACCCGGCGGCGCCAAGGGCGAAGGATCGGTTCTGGGCGGTCTGGGTGACATGTTCGGTGACCGTTAGCGCGGGATGTCGAACCCCGGCGGGGCAAGTGTGAACCCGTCGAACTGGAAACCGGGCGATACGGTGCAACTGACCAGTGTCCAATCCCCTGTTGTCCGGGCCGCCTGCCAATGATCCTTTGGCACAATGATTTGCGGGCTTTGTCCCCGGGCCAGATCGGGGCCCAGTACATGATCCGTCGCTGGCCCCGTATCTGTCGGCGACGTTGACAAGATCAACGGCGCACCGGCATGAAACAGCCAAATCTCCACCGCATCGACCTTGTGCCAATGGCTGCTTTCATTGGCCTTTAGAAGGAAATAGATGCAGGTGCCCGTTGGGCGTCCATTGTTCTCGGCGATCCATGTTTGTCGGTAATGGCCGCCTTCCGGGTGTGGTTCCAGTTTCAGCTGCGCAATGATGTCTTCTGCGGTCATCATATCCTCGGATTGGGTTGGCGTAGGGCGCGCGATAGGGGTTTCGCAGCAGGCTAAATGAAATATCGCCGTTTGTGCACGGCGGCATGCAGAATTTTTTTGTCTGCGTGGAACTGTTGGAGTTGCCGCGGGTTAGATGGTCATACGCAACTTAAAAGGGAGACTTAAGAATGAAGTCCTTCAAATTGACAGCCTTGACTGCAATCCTCGCGACCGTCGGTACGACGGCATTGGCCGATACAACCGCGATGGCGGATGAGGATCTGATCCGCACACGCGACATCACAGGTGGCAACATCTACCGCATGGATGTGGAGCTGAACGACAGCATGTGGGACGGCAACGCGATGTACGACTCAGTTGACGCAAACTGGAACACAATCGGCGAGATCGAAGATATCGTGCTGAACAAGGACGGCCAGATGATCGGCATCATCGCCGAAGTGGGCGGTTTTCTGGATATCGGTGACAAGCACGTGATGATCCCGGTTGAAAACATCCGTCTGGCTGCAGTTGACGACCAGACCTACGGTTACGTGACCAACAAGACCGAGGAAGAGCTGGAAGCAATGGAATCGGTCGACGAAGCATTCTGGAACTGATCGCGATTTGATCTGTCAAAAGGGAGGGGTTCGCTCCTCCCTTTTTTATGCCGTAATGCCGTTTCGACGGTCAGAGGGGATGCTCGTAAAAGACGATATCGTCCGCCAGTTCTTGCGGGACATCGTAATAGGGCGCGGTCGATTTGAACCCCATGCCTTCGTAAAGCGCCATCGCCTCGGGCAGGGAACGCATGGTGTCGAGGACTATGCGCTGGTATCCAAGTGTGCGGGCATGATCCATCGCTGCTTTGCAGAGGAGTTGTGCCGCGCCTCTGCCGCGCGCGGCGGGGGTTACGTAAACGCGTTTGATTTCGCAGGTATGTGCATCAATGCGATGGGTCATACCGCAGGCGACGATTTGACCATCTGTTTCGGCAACAAAAACTTCACCATCTGGCGCGACATGCCGACCGGGCAGCTCGTCCATCAGTTTTTGATATACGGGCATTTCATAATAGTAATCGAGCAGTAGCGGGAAATCAGTGGTACGTGCCACAAGCACGTCCCGGTAATCCCAACAAAGCTGGCGGACGGCGTTCAGATCGTCTGTGCCGCGCGCCGGTCTGATGGTGATGTCCGTCACTTCAAAATGCTGCGGCCCGCGTAGACGGCGGTTTCGCCCAGAAGCTCCTCGATCCGGATGAGCTGGTTGTACTTCGCCAAGCGGTCGGAGCGGGAGAGGGACCCGGTCTTGATCTGCCCGCAATTTGTGGCGACGGCGAGGTCGGCGATGGTGGCGTCTTCGGTTTCACCCGACCGGTGCGACATCACGTTTGTGAACTGTGCCCTGTGGGCCATGTCGACCGCCTGCAGGGTTTCTGTCAGCGTGCCGATCTGGTTGACCTTGACCAGCATTGAATTGGCGGAACCTTTGGCGATGCCATCAGCCAGACGGGTGGGGTTGGTGACGAAGAGGTCGTCGCCCACAAGCTGCACCTTGTCGCCGATCATGTCGGTCAGGGTTTTCCAGCCGTCCCAGTCGTCTTCGCTCATCCCGTCTTCGATGCTGATGATCGGGTAGTCGCTGGCGAGTTTGGCGAGGTATTCGGCGTTTTCCTGAGAGGTGAGCGTGATGCCTTCGCCTGCCATCTCGTATTTGCCGTTCTTGTAGTATTCGGTCGCGGCACAATCGAGGGCGAGGTAGATGTCTTCGCCCGGTTTGTAGCCTGCCTTTTCGATGGATTTCATGATGAAATCGAGTGCTTCGCGGGTGGAGCCGAGATTGGGGGCGAACCCGCCTTCGTCACCGATGCCGGTGTTGTGGCCTGCGGCACTCAGTTCTTTTTTCAGTGTGTGGAAAACTTCAGAGCCCATGCGCACGGCCTCGCGGATGTTGTCCGCGCTGACGGGCATGATCATGAATTCCTGAATATCGATCGGGTTATCAGCATGTTCGCCGCCATTGATGATGTTCATCATCGGGACGGGCAGGGTGCGCGCGGAGGTGCCGCCGATATAGCGGAAGAGCGGCTGTGCGGTGAAATCGGCGGCGGCTTTGGCCACGGCCATAGAGACGCCGAGGATCGCGTTGGCGCCGAGCCGCCCTTTGTTCGGGGTGCCGTCGAGTTCGATCATCGCCATGTCGATGGCGACCTGTTCGGTGGCGTCGAAACCGAGGATCGCCTCGGCGATTTCGCCGTTCACAGCGGCGACGGCCTCGAGCACGCCTTTGCCCATGTAGCGGGATTTGTCGCCGTCGCGTTTTTCCACAGCCTCATGCGCGCCGGTGGAGGCACCTGATGGCACGGCGGCCCGGCCCATGGTGCCGTCTTCGAGGATGACATCGACTTCGACCGTGGGGTTGCCCCGGCTGTCGAGGATTTCGCGGGCGTGAATGTCGATGATGGTGCTCATGAGATGCTCCTTTGGGAGAGGTATTGGCGGTTCTGCCGTTCTATATCGTGGGTTGTGACGCAAGGGAAGCACGGTGCATTTGCCGTTCACGCCACAGCGTGTAGATGCCCGATGCAATGATGATAGTGGCCCCGATGACAGTCGGAAGGTCGGGCACCTCAGCGAAGATCAGATAGCCGATGATCAGCGCAAAAACCATGCGGCTATAGCGGAAAGACGAGATGATCCCGGCATTGCCGGTGCGGGTTGCGGCGACAATTGCCAGATAAGCAATGATGCCAATGGTGATTGTGCCAAACAAAAGTAGCGTGTGGCGTGCATCAGGCCAGACGGCACCTTCGCTGTTCAGAATCATCAGGAAAATGCCTGCCGGGACGATCAATGCAAATGTATGTGTGGCAAGCTGCGGCCCATTCAGCCCGACAGTCAGGCTGCGTGTCAGAATATCACGGGCTGCCAGCCCGAACATACCGCCGACGGCCAGCAAGGTGGCGGGGGTAAACCCCTCCATCCCCGGGCGGATGATGATTAGAACCCCGATAAAACCGACGATAATGGCAATCCATCGCCGCCATCCAACGGCCTGACCCAGAAACAGGGCGGCCCCCATCGCGACAACCAGCGGTGTGGCCTGGATCACCGCTGAGGCGGTGGTGAGCGGGATCAGCGACAGGGCCGTGACGAACAGACAGGACCCAGTCACATCGCAAAGGCTGCGCAGGAGCACCTTGCGGTCCAGATATTCGGGTTGCCACAGGGGCACGCCCTGCATGCGAAACCATGCCAGAAAGATAAGAACGCCACCAAAGCAGGTGATTGCCAGAATTTGCCCCACCGGCATGTCAGCCGCGAGCACCTTGATCAGCGCGTCCTCGACCGCAAAGCAGAACATGGCAAAGACCATAAAGGCCGCGCCGCGCAGATTTTCCAAACTCAGTCGTCCTTGTTTGTCAGAGGGACGCCATAAAGCTCCAGCCGATGACCCATCAGCTTGTAGCCCAGCTTGGCTGCGATTTTTTCCTGGAGTTCTTCGATGTCCGGGTCAACGAATTCGATCACCTCGCCGGATTGCACATCGATCAGATGATCATGGTGATCGCGATCCGCCGGTTCATAGCGCGCGCGGCCATCGCCGAATTCGTGCTTTTCAAGGATACCGGATTCTTCGAACAGCTTCACGGTGCGGTACACAGTCGCCAGTGAAATACGCGGATCAGCGGCAGAGGCACGGTTATACAGCTCTTCCACATCCGGGTGATCCTCGGCCTCTTGCAGAACGGCGGCAATGGTGCGCCGTTGCTCTGTCATGCGCAGGCCGTTTGCTTCGCAGCGGTCGAGGATGGTGTTGGTCATAGGCGTCCCGTGAAAACGTATCTTTTTCATAGCGGGCTGACGGGCAGGATTCCAGAGGGCTAGACCACAAGTTCGCCCTGCATGGTGCGAACGGCCTCACCGCTGATCGTGATCTGCAACGGATTCTGCTGCGATTGGGCCATGATCAGCGATGGGCGGCCCATCGCAATGCCCTGTCTGATGGTCAGGTCCAGGGACCTGTCCAGTGTTTCGGTCAGCACCGCAGTCAGTGTGGCAGCTGCACTGCCGGTGGCCGGATCTTCGGGAATATTGTCAAGCGGGGCGAACATGCGCGCGTTGATGTCATTGTCGTGTCGCGTATAGGCGAATAGCGCGAAATCAAACGCGGTCGGATAGAGCATGCCGCCGCGTTTGATGGCGTCAATTGACGGGTTACAAGCATCCAACGCAGTTTCGTCCTGCAGTTCTGCGATGACGAAAGGCAGGCCAAGGCTGGCCTGAACCGGCTCATGTGTCTCGGTCTTGATGGCACTCGCTGGCAAGCCCAGCGCCTCGGCGACCAGTGAAGTCTCTGGATAGGCCAAGCGTTCAAGCGGCGCTGATGTTTTAAAAGCGGCATTTGCGCCATCAAACCGGCAAGGGATGAGTCCGATACCAAGTTCCAGCACCATGTCGCCCTGATGCCCGTCATCGCGCAGCGCGATGGCGGTTCCGATGGTTGGATGCCCGGCAAAGGGTATTTCCATAGTAGGCGTAAAGATACGCACCTTTGCCGTATGGGCCGGGTCCGCTGGCGGATAGACAAATGTGGTTTCGGAATAGCCGAATTCCCGCGCGATCTTTTGCAGGTTTGCTTCGTTCACCTCTGTCGCATCGGGGATCACGGCGAGCTGGTTGCCGCCAAACGCCTGGTCGGTAAAGACATCATAAACAAAATAGCGCGTCATTCTGGGACCTCATGCAATGGGCGAACGGTGTGGACCGCAGCACCAGTAGAGCATGACAATGGGAAACTACAATCCCGGCAGCCGCAACCAGGTACCCCCCAAACGGCGCACGCTGGCGCCCGTTCCGTTTTTGAAACGCGCAAGGCCCGGCGCGTTCTCGGTATCGACGGCCCCAAGATCCAGCCTTTGGTACTGCCTTGCGCGCAGCCAATCTGCTGCCTCGCACATCATCCGGTGGTGGGCGCGCAGGCTGCGTCCGATATCATTGCTCCACCCCAGATGGTATGTCGCGACTGGCCGGTGCAGCAGGAACAGCATCGCGGCGATGGGATTGCGTTTCTGGTAGGCTATAAGAACGATCACATCCCGGGGCTGCCGTTTCGCATAGGCCAGCAAGATTGCATGGGGCATCGCCCTGAAACCTTTGATCCGCTGTTGTTGCTGGTCAGCCGCCAACAACCAGTCATGCCGTACGAGATCAAATCGCGCTATCTCGGTCCTGAATGGTGCCTCGCATGCGCGCCGCCACGCGTTGCGCCATTTTGGTTTTGCCTTCATCAACTGATCTTGGGATGTGCCGCAGATGTCCAATTCGGCCGTGGATGCTGCCGCTGAAATCATGCGAAACCCTGCATGGCGATACACATCTGCTTCTTCGCTGTCGGCGTTGATCAGACGTAGCTGGCTTTGGCGCAGGGCGGCAGCCCGTTCTTCTAGCGCGGTTGTTGCGCCCCAGATCGGGCCACGGGACGCAAAATTGATGCCAAACCGTCTGAGCGTCACAACCGGCGCGGCACCTGATACCTCTTGCAGCGACACCGGTTGCCCAAGGCGCCGCAATGCACCGGCAAAAAAGGCATGTTGTTGAAGTGGACAGGCAGGGAGGGAATCCATGCCGCCATTAAGGTGATAGAAACCTAAATCGGCGTTAAAGCGGGTATGAAACAGAAACATCGCAAAGCCCGCCCGGTTTCGGGTATCGTCGCCCCGCCAGCACGACCGACACCACTGGGTGCGGCGGTTGTGGCGGCTATCATTACCTTTCCGGTTGGTGTGACGCTGATCGTCGTCGATCTGCTTCTGCTTTAGCCCAACTGCACCAGCGCATGACGTTTCTTGCCCGCGCTCAGCTTGATTGGCTGCGCGAGTGCGGATGCATCCATGAACAGACCAGCATCAGTCAGCGGTTCGTCGTTCAGTCGTGCGCCGTTCTCTGCGATCAGGCGCTTGGCCTCTTTGCCGCTTCCGGCAAGGCCAGACCGCACCAGCAATTGCACCACGGAAATCCCGTCGCCCAGATCATCCGCGTTCAGCGTCAAGGTGGGCAGGTCATCGCCCACACCACCCTGTTCGAACACCTCGCGCGCTGTCGCCTCGGCCTTGGCGGCAGCATCGCCGCCATGCAGAAGGGTCGTGACTTCGTTGGCCAGGATCACCTTGGCCGCGTTGATGTCGGACCCTTGCAACGCACCCAGCCGCTCGCATTCATCCACTGGCAGCTCTGTATAGAGTTTCAGGAAACGACCCGTGTCGGCATCCGTGGTATTCCGCCAGAACTGCCAGAATTCGTAAGGCGACAGCATCTCTGCATTCAGCCAGACGGCACCGGCCTGTGACTTGCCCATCTTCTTGCCATCGCTTGTGGTCAGCAGCGGCGATGTCAGCCCGTAAATCTCGTGATCCAGCACGCGCCGGGTCAGGTCGATCCCGTTGACGATGTTCCCCCACTGATCAGAGCCGCCCATTTGCAGCAGGCAGCCGTAGCGGCGGTTCAGCTCCAAGAAGTCATAGGCCTGCAGGATCATGTAGTTGAATTCGAGGAATGACAGGGATTGTTCCCGGTCCAGACGCGATTTCACGCTTTCAAATGACAGCATCCGGTTGATCGAAAAATGCCGCCCGATATCGCGCAGGAAATCGAGGTATTTCAGCCCGTCCAGCCATTCTGCGTTGTTGATCATCATCGCATCGGTCGCGCCATCGCCATAGGTCAGGTAGGCCGCAAAAACCTGTTTGATGCCTGCGATGTTCGCGTCAATATCGGCAGGGGTAAGCAGGCTGCGTTCGGTATCGCGCCCGGACGGATCGCCCACCTTGGTCGTTCCGCCACCCATCAGCGTGATCGGCTTATGCCCGGTCTTTTGCAGCCAGCGCAGCATCATGATCTGGATCAGCGATCCCACATGCAGCGATTTGGCCGTCGCATCAAAACCGATATAGGCCGGTGTGACCCCACTGCTCAGCGCTTCGTCCAGCCCCTGATAGTCGGTGCAATCCGCCAGAAAGCCGCGCGTCATCATGACGTTCATGAATTCGGATTTCGGATGGTAGGTCATTGTCTTGTTCCCGTGGATTGCACGGTGCACTCTATAGTCAGGAGAAGGCGCAAGGGAAAGCGGATGTTGCAGTCAGGTACGGTCACGGCATTGGGCACGATGTCTGGCACATCATTGGATGGTGTCGATGCCGCGGTTCTGATGACCGATGGCGTAGATATCATGGGCTTTGGTCCTAGTGACTATCGCGCCTATAGCCCGAAAGAGCGTGCGATCCTGCGTCGGCATCTGGGCCTTTGGCAAACCGATGATGTCAGTGCGGCGGCTGATGTGGTTGAGGCCGCGCATATCGACCTGCTGCAACGGTTTGGCCCGGTCGATCTGATTGGGTTTCACGGCCAGACCCTCGCCCATGATCCAGGAGGGCGCGGTACGCATCAATGCGGCAACGGGGACCGGATTGCCAATGCGCTGGGGGTGCCGGTCGCATGGGATTTTCGCAGTCAGGATATCCGCGCAGGCGGGCAGGGTGCGCCGCTGGCACCGTTCTATCATTTTGCACTGGCGAAATGGCTGGAGGTTGAGGCGCCTATCGCGTTTCTGAACCTTGGAGGTGTCGGCAACATCACATTGGTGGACTCGGCAGCCGATGATCCGGCGGCACCGGGGGCGTTGCTTGCCTTTGATACCGGGCCTGCCAATGCGCCGATCAATGATGTCATGCAGTCCCGATTGGGAGAGGAGTACGACGCGGGCGGCGCATTGGCGGCGCGGGGGCGTGCCGCCCCGGAAATCATACGATCATTTATGGATCATCCCTATTTTAGGATGTCGCCGCCAAAATCTCTGGATCGGGACGATTTTGCAGCGCTTTCGCAGGCTGTTGCGCCGCTGTCAGATGCAGATGCAGTTGCGACGCTGACCGAAGCGGTCATTGCCAGCGTGGTGCATGGATTGGCGCAATGCCCGGTCAGCGCATCGAAGGTATTGGTGACCGGGGGTGGTCGAAAGAATGACACCATGATGCAAGGCTTGTCACGGCGCCTGAATTGTTCCGTCGCACCGGTTGAAAGCGTCGGACTGAATGGCGATATGCTAGAGGCACAGGCCTTCGCATACCTTGCCGTCCGTGCAGAAAAAGGGCTGCCGATATCGGCACCGGGAACGACTGGTGTCGCGGCTCCTACAACTGGTGGACGCCTATCTTAGCCGTCGCGCGCCTGTCCGCAAAAAGCCATAATCTGACTCATTTTTCCGCTCATCACGACACAATGACGCCGATAGGGTGTAATTGTTTCAATAATGAGCGGGAATTGGCGCAGTATTTTGATAAATCCGTACCCAAGTTTGCCGAACAAAATCACAGTCCCGTGAGAGCCATTGCAACCAAATTGTTAGATGTCAGTTAACATTTCACGACAACCCGAATAAACGGAGAAGAAAATGAAAACGACATTCAAAACCGTCCGCACGAGCATGTTGGCAGCGCCTTTGGCTGTCATTGCGGGCATGGCATCAGCTGGTGGCTTGTCAGAACCAGTGGAGGCTCCTGCGCCTATCCCTATTGCGCCTGCGCCTGTGATGACCGGGTCTGACTGGACTGGTTTTTATGCTGGTGCCCAGCTGGGTTATGGTCAGCTGGACGCAGACGAATTGACCGATGACCCCGAGGGTCTGATTTTTGGTGGTCATGCGGGTTATCTTTATGATTTTGGTCAGTGGGTTATCGGTGGTGAACTTGACATCGACGGAACCGATATCGAGGACGAAGATGTTGGCGTCGAGGTCGACACGATCACGCGTGCAAAGCTGCGTGTGGGTTATGATGCCGGCAACTGGCTGCCATATGTAACAGGTGGTATTGCCCAGGTCCGCACGTCGTCTGACACTGACGCATTTGACACCGACGATACCGGCCCCTTCGCTGGTCTGGGTGTCGAATATCGCCTGAGCCCAAGCATCCGCGTTGGCGGCGAAGTGCTGCAGCACCAGTTTGAAGACTACGATGATACCGGCGTCGACATTGATGCCACGACTGCAACGGCGCGTGTGTCGTTCCAGTTCTAAGGCATAGGTGTAGACATCCCGGGCGACCTGTCCCTTCCCCAAAAATATGTTGTTTGGGATGTTTCACTTGGGCCCGCAGTTTTTACTGCGGGCCTATTTTTTATTTGCTCAGTAAACCATCGATGACATCGCTGCCGATGCTGTTGCCCAGCGCGCCAAAGGCGCCTTTATCCATCATCTCAGTCGCGGCATCATGCATCGCCCGATGCGTGATCCGGGCCAGTGATGAGCCGAGCGAAATCCGTGCCACGCCAGCTTTTGCAAACTCCGCGAGGGTGTGTTGCGTAAATCGTCCTGCTGCCAGCGCATTGACTGGTGCTGAAACAGCCGCACACATGCGCGCCTGCGCATCCATGTCGGGCGGCAGGGGCGCATATAGACAATCAGCGCCTGCTGCCTCGAACGCCTGCAACCTGCGGATCGCCTCGTCCGTGTCATAACGGCCGGTCAAAATACCGTCGGCACGGGCAGTCAGCACAAAATCATGCGGCAAGGCCTTGGCTGCCTCTGCTGCCGCCCTGATCCGCGATGTAGCAAGGTCAAATGCATAGGCTTCGTCACCGGGCAGAACGGTATCTTCAATGCAGATCCCGGCCAGACCGATCTCGGCAGCAAGCCTGACGGTTTCGGCGCATGTTTCGGGGTCGTCCCCAAACCCGTTTTCAAAATCGCCCTGAACGGGCACGGTGGCGACCGAAACGATCTCTTGCGCGTGGGCCAACGCCTCATCCCGCGTCAGGGTGCCGCCATCGGGGCGGCCCATCGTGAATGCATGCGCCGCCGATGATGTGGCAAGTGCCTTGGCCCCCAGTGCCTGCATCATCTTGGCCGAGCCGCGATCCCACACATTGAACAGAATGAACGGGTCGCCCTTGATATGCAGCGCGCGGAACGTCTCGGATGGATGTGTCATGATATGGCCTTTCTTGCGTAATGCTTTTCAATTTCGATTAGTTTCTGTTTGCGCCATAGCCCGCCACCATAGCCGGTCAGCCCACCGTCTGCCCCGATCACCCGGTGGCAGGGGATCATCAATGCAATCTGGTTTGCGCCGTTCGCACGGGCCACCGCGCGCGTCGCTTGCGGTGCGCCGATCGCCTTCGCCAACGCGCTGTAACTGCGGATCTCACCCGGCCGGATATCCCGCAAGGCGGCCCAGACCTGTTTTGTGAACGGGGTCCCATGCAATACCAGCGGTGTTGCAAAATCAGCCGAGGTTCCGGCGAAATATGCCTGTAGCTCTGCAATAACCTGTTCGGTGGCCTGTGTTCTGCCCACACCGATGCTGCCCTTTGTCATATGCTGCAATCGGCGCAGTTCCGTCGGCAGCGCCTTGCGATCCGCAAATTCCAGCAGATGCAGCGCCGTTTGATCGCAAACCGCGATCATCGGCCCCAGCGGTGTGGGGATGTGATCGGCGAGCAGCATCGCCTCGGACCGAAACGCACCCGGCGCCTGGCCCAGTAGCTTTGCAAATGCCGCGCGAAAGGCGGATGGGCTGTCAAACCCCGCCTCAAGCTGTGCATCAATGACCTTGCCGGTGCCAAGCGCGGTAAACCCGTGTGCCAGCCGCCGCTGCCGGGCCATTTCCAGAAATGTCATCCCAAAATGTCGCTTGAAGCTGCGGCGTATGGTCGAAGGGTCAAACCCCATCGCGGTGATATCCGCTTCTTGCCAGCGATGAAGGGGGCGGGCGTCAAGTGCCGCGAGCAATGCCTTGATTGCCGGATCACTTTCGGCTGCGGGGGCAAGGGGATGGCACCGCAGGCAAGGGCGAAACCCGGCTTCAATACAGGCTGATATATCACTGAAAAAGTTGCAGTTTTCGCGTTTCGGCTTTCGGGCAGGACAGGTCAGCCGGCAGAACACGCCCGTTGAAGACACGCCAACATAAGCGCGCCCGTCGAAAGCCGGGTCGCGGGCCAGCAGAGCATCGTAAAGGGTGTCGTCTGAGGGAAGGTCAAAAAGCATGACCCATCAGTAACCGATTCCCACTGCCGGTGCCGCCTGAATTCGGGCGGTTATTGCGAAACCTGCGCCTGCGCAAATCGCACCAGTTGTTTGAGTGCGGCGACATAGCGGTCATCATCAACGGTCATCGCCACACGAATGTGACCTGCGGCGGCCACACCAAAACTTTCGCCGGGCATCACGGCAATATGTTCCGCATCAAGCAGACCATTGGCAAATGCCTCTCCGCTCAGACCTGTCGCGCGAATATCAAGCATCGCATACATCGCCCCCTGCACAGGCAGCGGCCGCACGACATTTTGCCCGGCGAGCGCTTGCAGTGTAAGTTCACGCCTGCGTTTGAAGGGGGCGGCAACGGCTTGTTCAACCGCATCACCCTGACCCAGCGCAAATTCTGCCGCATCCTGGATAAAGCCTGCCACGCCATAGGTCGTATGTGTGGCGAGGTTGATCAGATGGGTCACAACCTCAGCCGGCGCGCAAATCCAGCCAACGCGGCTGCCGGTCATCGCATGGCTTTTGGACATCGACCCAACGACCAGCGTCCGTTCAACCATGCCGGGCAGGCTGCGCGGGCTGATATGGGTGCCGTCCCAGACCTGCGTGTCATAGACTTCGTCTGAGATCAGCCAAAGATCATGCGCCTGACACGCATCAGCAATGCCCGCCAATGTCGCATGGCTATAGACGGCACCTGTTGGATTGTTCGGGCTATTGATCAGCAACGATACGGCATCTTGCGCCTGCGCCTGAATGGCTGCACCGCTGGGCTGAAACGCAGTTTCGGGGGATGTGACGATCGCGCGTGCGGTCGCACCGACAGCCCTGATCGTGCCGGGATAGGTGGCATAATAGGGGTCAATGTAAAGGGCGACATCGCCCTGATTGCAAACGGCACTATGGGCCGCAAACAACGCGGCCTGCCCGCCGGGCGTGATCAGGATATTGTCCGCCGTGGTCGGCACGCCGGTGCGGTCCTGAATGCGCGCGGCCACTTTGCTGCGCAGACTGGCAATGCCCGGAACCTCTGCATATCCGGTGTGTCCGCCAACAGCCGCGGCATGCATCGCGGCAAGAATATCCGCATCCGTGCCGATGTCATGTTCGCCAATCGTCAGTTCAGTTACAGGCACACCGTCCCGCCGCATCTGCCGCGCGCGATAGAACACGCCCCATCCGTCAGAGCCGCCACCCGTGATATTTGTGATACGTGTCGAAAGTTCCATGCAGCGCAGAGGAACGGCGAAGCCTAACCAAAGTCAAGCCGGTAGCTTGGTCAGGTTTTGTGGACCGGTGCCGTCTTTCGCCTTTACATCGGCTGGATTGTAAAGCGCGCAGGCCTCAAGGCTCAGACACCCGCAACCGATACATCCGTCCAGCTTGTCGCGCAGTTCCTCTAGCGCGGCGATGCGTGCGTCGATGTCTTTGCGGAATTGCTTGCTGATGCGGGTCCAGTCGGCCTTGGTCGGGGCCTTGTGATCGGGTAGCGCGCGCAGATGCGGGGCGATTTCGGCCAGTGAAAACCCCAGTTTCTGCGCGGCCATGACAAAGGACAATCTGCGAATGTCGGCACGTCCGTAACGGCGGTGGCCACCCTGATTGCGCACAGGTTTGACGATGTCATGGGTTTCATAAAACCGGATTGCGGAAACCGCCAAACCGGTCCGATCTGCCAGGTCGCCAATGCTTAATCCCTGCGCCATGAAGAAATCCCTTTACCTCAAGTGAACTTGAGAAATTACAACAGATTCGGCGATACAGAGAAAGAGGAGATTTCCAATGACCAGATCGGCAACTGTCAGATACTGCGCAAACCCAGAGGCGCTTGCCGCGCTCAAACGTGACGGATTGGGATGGGGGCACGACCTTGATTGCGGGTGTTTCCGCACGCAAGCACCTGTGCGCAAACGCGGTGCCATCGCGAAATGGTTTCAGAAAAGAAAGGGAGCCTGATCATGGCCCAGCTTGAACATGTGAATATCACCGTATCGGACCCCAAAAGGACGGCTGCCATGCTGGCCGATCTTTTTGGCTGGAAAACACGGTGGGAAGGGTCGGCTATGGCAGGCGCGGGGTACACGATGCATGTCGGAACCGATGACAGCTATATCGCCATCTATTCAGGATCTGATCCCGATCAAACTGTACCAAAGGCGGATGCCAGTTATCAGACCCGTGGTGCGATGAACCATGTGGGTGTTTTGGTGGATGATCTGGATGATGTCGAAGCCAAGGTGCAGGCATTGGGCCTGAAGGCGCATAGCCATGCCAACTACGAACCGGGGCGGCGGTTTTACTTTCATGACGCTGACGGAATTGAGTTCGAGGTGATCAGCTATGCCTGATCCAGTGCGGCCTGTACCTTCTTGGGCAGGCCGCGCCGAACGATCTCATAGGATGTCGCAATCCTGTGTTGCAGTTCATCTTGGTCAGCGCCGAAGCTGACCAGAACCCAGCTTTTATGAAAATAGGGGGCTTTGGTCGCGGCCCCGGCGTCAATCAGCATTTGCGCGGTATCGACGCTGTCTGTCTTGACGCAAACCCCATCGATCCGGTCGCCGAAACAGGCAAACATCTTGCCACCCACCTTCCAGCTGTCCAGCTCGGTCGTGGGATCGGACGCGGTGGCACCTGGCATTTGGGCGCAGATCTGGTCGATTATCTGGCGTGTCACGGAATGAAACCCCCTTCGGATTGGACGGTAGCGAAGATCGGTATTCCGGGCAAATACCTAGCGAGGAGGTTAACCAATTGTTATCAAAATAGAGGATTTCCGGTCGGGGAATTGATATTGCTGTTGCAAGAAAATGAAGGCGCGTGGAACCGGGACAAACCGATGCGATTTGCAGAAATAGTGGGATCAAGACGGGCATCGGACCGAACCGTTGGCCGGCGTCAGGAAGACCGGGCCATGCGCGGTGGCGGCTGGGCGGCGGGCCGCGAACGGCGACGCCCAGTGTTGCAGACTGATGCGGCAGCCCATTCGGTGATCATGGCTCGGCTTGCCGAAAAGCCCAAGGTGCAGGTCCGGCCAGATGTGGCGCAGCTTTACGCGCAGGCAAAGCCGCAGAAATCGGCCGCCGAATTGCGCCGCGAAGAATTCATGCGCGAGGCAGAACTGGCCCATCAGGCCGCACAGCGTGCGTGGGTGTTTGAACGCCGCACCGGACAAAAGCCACGCACGACCGATATCGAGGATGCGGTGATCGTTCAGGATTGATTGTCGCTGGACCTGATCCGCTTTGACTGCTATCGAAGCGATATGAAGAGCATCTGCATCATTACCTGCTGCATTATTATCTGCTGACATCTGTCGCGGGTTGCTCTTTCACGTTTCACAACAGAACTGAACTTGATAAGCCCGCGGCGCAACCCGTACGCGTGAGGCATCATGACCACTATCCGGCTCCAGAATACGAAAACCCGCAAACGCGAGGATTTCGTTCCCATCGACCCCGCAAATGTGCGCATGTATCTGTGCGGGCCGACGGTTTATGACCGGGCGCATCTGGGGAATTCCCGCAATGTGCTGCTGTTTGATGTACTGTTTCGGTTGCTGCGCCATGTCTATGGTGACGCCCATGTAACCTATGTGCGCAACATCACCGATGTGGATGACAAGATCAACGCGCGGGCGGCGGAAAGCGGGCGCGAGATCGGGGATATCACAGCTGAAACCGTCGGTTGGTATCACGACGATATGGATGCGCTGGGGGCTTTGCGGCCCACGCACGAGCCACGGGCAACTGCATTCATCGCCCCGATGATCGCGATGATCGCCGATCTGGTTGCCAAGGGTCATGCTTACGCCGCCGATGGGCATGTCCTGTTCGCTGTCGAGAGCTATGCCGATTATGGCAAGCTGTCGGGCCGGTCCATCGACGACATGATCGCCGGTGCCCGGGTCGAGGTCGCGCCTTATAAACGCAATCCGATGGATTTCGTGCTGTGGAAGCCATCGGGCGATGGGCAGCCAGGCTGGGACAGCCCATGGGGATATGGTCGTCCGGGCTGGCATATCGAATGCTCGGCCATGGCGCATGAATTGCTGGGCGAGAGTTTCGATATTCATGGCGGCGGCAATGATCTGCAATTCCCGCATCATGAAAACGAGATCGCGCAATCGGCCTGCGCGCATCCCACGGGCGAATTCGCGCGCTATTGGGTCCATAATGAAATGCTGCAGGTCGAGGGCAAGAAGATGTCCAAATCGCTGGGCAATTTCTTTACGATCCGGGACTTGCTGGATCAGGGCATTCCGGGCGAGGTGATCCGCCTTGTCATGCTGGGTACCCATTACGGCAAGACGATGGACTGGACCGAAAAGCGCCGGGAAGAGGCCGATGGCACCTTGCGGAAATGGTACGGGATACTGCATGGGCATGGGTTTGGTCCTGATTTGATTGACGCGTTGCAGGCCGATGGCAAATGGCAACCGGATGCGGAATTCATCGGGGTGCTTGCCAACGATCTGAATACGCCCGGCGCTTTGGCACGGCTGCACGTTCTTGCCAAAGGCAAGACGCCGGTCGCGCTTGCCGGATTTGCCCATGGGCTGGCGATGCTGGGTTTGGTCAACGACTGGGCCGCGATTCCTGCGTTCGATGGCGGCGAGGCGGGCAATGCGGTCGCCCCCGAGATTGCGCAGCGTGTTGATGCGCTGCTTGCGGATCGCGCGGCTGCGCGCGCGGCCAAGGACTGGGCGCGCGCGGACGAGGTGCGCGATATCCTGACGGCGGCCGGTGTGCAGGTCACCGATGTCGGGGGACAAGCGACCTGGACAGTCGGTCCCGATTTTGATGCGGCCAAGCTGGGGGCGTTGTGATGGAGAATTTTCGTCACGAAAATTCTCGCGTCGGCAAAATTTTGGCCAAAATTTTGTGGGGTGCGGCATGGTGAAAGAACGGCTTTATCTTTTCGACACCACGCTGCGTGACGGCGCGCAGACGCAGGGTGTTCAGTTCTCGGCCACAGAAAAGCATCAGATCGCTGCCGTTCTGGATGGGCTTGGTCTTGATTATATCGAAGGTGGCTGGCCCGGGGCAAATCCCACGGACACAGAGTTCTTCGCCAACCCGCCGAAGACGACCGCTACCTTTACCGCCTTTGGCATGACGAAACGCGCTGGACGGTCGGCCGCGAATGATGACGTGCTGGCGGCGGTGATGAATGCAGGCACGTCTGCTGTCTGTCTGGTCGGCAAGGCGCATGATTTCCATGTGACCACCGCACTTGGCGTATCGCTTGAGGAGAATACCGCGAACATCCGCGCCAGCTTTGCCCATATCAGCGAGCACGGCCGAGAAGGGCTGTTTGATGCGGAACATTTCTTTGACGGCTACAAGGCCAATCCCGACTACGCGCTTGAGGCGATCCAAGCGGCCTATGATGCTGGCGCCCGTTGGATTGTGCTGTGTGACACCAATGGCGGTGTATTGCCGCATGAGGTTGAAAGGATCGTGACAGAGGTGATTGCCAGCGGCGTTCCCGGTGATCATCTGGCGATCCATACACATAATGACACGGAAAATGCGGTCGCCAACACGCTGGCCGCCGTGTTGGCGGGCGTGCGTCAGGTGCAAGGAACATTGAATGGCTTGGGCGAGCGTTGCGGCAATGCGAATCTCACAACACTGATCCCGACGCTGATGCTGAAAGAGCCGTTTGCCAGCCGGTTTGCGGTCGGGGTGACGCCAGATGCCTTGCAGGGGCTGCGCAAGGCGTCCCGCATGCTTGACGATATCCTGAACCGGGTGCCAGCCAAGCAGGCCCCCTATGTCGGGGCGTCGGCCTTTGCGCATAAATCGGGATTGCATGCCAGTGCCATCGCCAAAGATCCCAGCACCTATGAGCATGTGGACCCGGCAGCGGTCGGCAATACCCGCATTGTGCCGATGTCCAATCAGGCCGGGCAATCGAACCTGAAAGCCCGGCTTGCCGATGCAGGTATCACGGTCGAGCTCGACAATCCGGCATTGCCCCGGATCGTCGAGCGGATCAAAGAGAAAGAAGCGCAGGGCTATTCCTACGATACAGCGCAAGCCAGTTTTGAACTGCTCGCCCGCGAAGAGCTGGGGCTTTTGCCCGAGTTCTTTGAGGTCAAACGCTACCGGGTGACGGTGGAACGGCGCAAGAACAAGCGCAACCAGATGGTGTCGCTGTCCGAAGCGGTGGTTGTGACCAAGGTGAATGGAAAGAAGGTTCTGAATGTCAGCGAAAGCCTGGGCGAGGATGGGTCAGACCAGGGGCCGGTCAACGCGCTTAGTCGTGCGCTGTCTAAGGATCTCGGCCCTTATCAGGATATCATCGACGACATGCGCCTTGTTGATTTCAAGGTCCGCATCACCAATGGCGGGACCGAGGCCGTGACCCGCGTTATCATCGACAGCGAAGACGGGCAGGGGCGGCGTTGGTCGACCGTGGGCGTCAGCGCCAATATTGTGGATGCGTCCTTTGGCGCGCTGGTTGATGCGATCAACTGGAAACTGATCCGGGACGGGGCCACGCCATGAGCCTGGCCGCCTGTGCGGCACTAGTCCAACGGGCCGATCCGGAGCGGTTCCGCGCCACGATGGTTGCGCCGGTCCCGGCCCGCCGCATCCTGTTTCCACTTTATGCCTTCAATATTGAGGTCAGCCGCGCACCATGGGTCACCGAAGAACCCATGATCGCCGAAATGCGCCTGCAATGGTGGCGCGATGCATTGGAAGAGATCAAACAGGGCGGTCCGGTGCGCAAACATGAAGTGGTTGATGCAGTGGCCGCGATTCTTGACGCCGATGGCGCTGCCTTGCTGGACAGCCTGATCGCCGCGCGTCGCTGGGACATCTACAAAGATGCGTTCGAGGATGCAGCCCATCTTGATGACTACATCAATGCAACCTCGGGTCATCTGATGTGGACCGCCGCGCGATTGCTTGGCGATACGGCAGAGCAAACAGTGCGTGATTTTGCCTATGGCGTCGGGATCGCCAACTGGTTCCGGGCAATCCCGGCGTTGGAAGAGCGTGGTCGCAAACCCTTGGTCGATGGATCGCGCGAGGGCGTGCAGGAACTGGCGCAAAAGGCGCAATCAAACCGGGCCGCGGCAAGTGCGGCGCGCAAAACAGTGTCAAAGGCCGCATCGGCGGCGCTGATCGCTGGCTATAATGCAAAGCCCACGCTCGCGCATGTTGCCAAGGAACCGAACGCGGTTGTGCAGGCCGGGCTGGAACCTGGCCCGCTTCAGGACCGGCTGCGCTTTATGAATGTGTCGTTGCGGGGCTGGTGGGTCTAAACGGTGACCTTTGGCTGACGCACCAGCCAGATCAGCGAACCACCGGCCAGCACCAGGAACGGCACCATCGCAAGGTTCACAGCACTCCAACCTTCAACTGCGGAACTGCCCGAACAATTCATCAGCCCGCCCGAGGCGAGCGATGCAACCGTCACCATCCCGAACACAACCATATCGTTCATGCCCTGCACGACACCGCGCTCTTCGGGGCGATGTGCGCCTGCCAGCATGGTTGTGGCCCCGATAAAGCCAAAGTTCCAGCCAAGGCCCAACAGAATCAGAGCGAGATAAAAGTTCGTCAACGTGACACCGGATAGTGCGACAACCCCGGCAAGGGCCAGGATGGCAAGCCCTGTCGACACGATCTTTTCGACGCCGAACCGCGCGATCAGATGACCGGTGAAAAAGGACGGCGCAAACATGGCCAGCACATGGGCCGACACGATGTCATTGGCATTGTTGGTCGTAAAGCCGCAACCGACCACGGCAAGCGGGGTGGAGGTCATGACAAGGTTCATCAGCGAATATGATACCATGCCGCAAATGATAGCCACGACGATGCGCGGATCACGCAGCAATTCCCGCCGGCTGCGGCCCTTGATCACGGTGGTTTCCGGCTCTGACTTGCTGCCTTTGGGAAGGTCCAGAAAGAAGAACAAGAGCATGCCGACAAGGTTCAGGACCGCGATAGCGACATAAGTCCCAAGAAAAGGCACAACAAATGCGTCCTGCACCAGTTTGTTGAGTTGCGGGCCGACAATGGCTGACAGCAAACCACCTGCCATGACATAAGAAATCGCCTTGGGCCGGAAGGCTTCAGACGCGGTGTCAGTCGCAGCAAACCGGTAAAAACCCTGCGCAGACATATAGATACCGGTCAGATATGATCCGGCCAAGAGCATGATGAACGAACTTGTATATAGCCCGTAAGCAGCCACCAAGGCACCTGTTGCCCCCGCAAAGGCCCCAAGAAAGAACCCGAATCTGCGGCCATTGCGCTGCATCAGCGGACTGATCCAGGGGGCCGTTGTCATCGACCCGAAGACGATGAATGAAATGGGTAGCGTCGCAAGGCACGGATTGGTTGCCAGTTGGCTGCCTGCAAGGCCGCCGATCACAAAGATCATCGGTAATTGCGCACCCAGAATTGCCTGCGCCATCACCAGAACGGCAACATTGCGTTTCGCGCGCGTATCGTCGGTATAGGTCATGTCGTATCGGTACGCCCGCGCGTCATTGCTTGCAATGGGTGATCATCCGGCGTCGATGATATGGGCGAAAGAGCCGGAGACATTGTTCTGGATCAAGCCCATGGGGGACAGGTTGGCCCCTTCGGCATCGGTGGCGTCAAAAAGCGGGGTGCCATCCGCGCGTTGCGTCGTGGCATAGTGGAATTCATGCCCGGTCCATTGCCCCGTGAAAGGTCCCTTGGTTGCGCGCAATGACCGGTAGCCCAGATGCAGTTTGCGATCCGCAAAGGATGTCTGAAGCGGCAGCAGACCGGCCATGCGGTGGATGACCCCGTCTACGTCTGTCAGGGTGTCCCCCAGAACCATGTATCCGCCGCATTCCCCATATATCGTCGCATTTGTGCTGCGTAAGCCGTCAAGAAAGACCGAGTTATTCGCCAGACGGCCTGCATACAGCTCTGGATAACCGCCCGGAAGATACATGAAATCAGCATCCGCTGGTGCTTCATTTGCCAGCGGCGAGAAAAAACTGATCTGCGCACCCGCAGCGCGCCAATCAGACAGGATATGCGGATAGGTGAAAGCAAATGCCGCATCCTCTGCAATTGCAATCCGTTGGGCCGGTGGTGCGATCCTCTGGCTTTGCTGTGGCTTCAATGCGGTCTCATCAGTCCCGAGCAAGGCGGTGATGTCGATGGTTTCAGATACCAGATCCGCTGCCTGATCCAGAAAGGCCAGCAGATCATCGCGTTCTTGCGCCTGAACCAGTCCAAGATGGCGTGAAGGCTGGGCGAGCGCGGGATTGCGGGGCAGCACGCCAAAAATCGTGATCCCTGACAGGGCGTGCCGCAGCATTGTTTCATGGCGGGCAGAGCCGACATTGTTCAGGATGACCCCGGCAATCCTGACGCGCGGATCATAATCCATGAAACCTTTGACCAAGGGCGCGACGGAACCGGCCATCTTTGCGGCATCGACAACCAGCACCACAGGCAACCCGAGGATCCGGGCCAGATCCGCTGTCGCCCCTTTGCTGTCAGGCGGGGCACCATCGAAAAGACCCATCGCGCCCTCGATGATCAGCGGGTCGGACCCCGCGGCAAGCGCCTTGATGCGGTCAGGCGTCATCGCCCATGCGTCAAGGTTCAGGCAAGGCTGCCCGCATGCGGCCTCGTGAAAGCGTGGATCGATGTAGTCGGGGCCGGATTTGGCGGCGCGCACGGTTCGGGTGCGGCTGAGAGCGCGCAGAAGACCGAGGGTGATGGTGGTCTTGCCGCTGCCCGAGGCCGGGGCGGCAATGATGAAGCTCATCCCTTGCGGAGGCGTTGTGCTGCCTCCGGCGGGAGTATTTTTGGCAAAATGATAAGCATAGTCAGGCGGATTCGGCAGGCCGGCCCCGCCCGAGAGGGTCGAGGTTGCGCGGTGCCTCGCCTGCGGCCTGACCTTGCCAGTCGAGGACCTGCCGCATCAGTACGGACTGACCCACGCAGATGATGGCAGGCGGTTCGAGTGCGGCGGCTGCGATGTCATCGACGATGGTGCCGAGCGTGGTTTCAAGTACCTGCTGGTCGTCGGTCGTGGCGGTGGTGACCACGGCGACCGGTTCGTGCAGGCTGCGTCCGGCGGCGATCAGGTGCCCCGCAATCTGGGCGATGTGTTTCATGCCCATATAGATCACGATGACCTGCGATCCTTTGGAAATGCTGGCCCAGTCGAGCGAGCCGGGCGTGTTGCCCGACTGGTCATGCCCGGTGACGAAGGTGACCGATTGGTTCACGTCCCGGTGGGTGACAGGGATGCCCGCATAGGCCAGACCGCCGATGCCTGCGCTGATGCCGGGGATGATCCGGATCGGGATGCCGTGCTGGACAAGCGTCTGCGCCTCTTCACCGCCGCGTCCGAATACAAACGGGTCGCCGCCTTTCAGGCGCAGCACCTTTTTACCCGCACGCGCGAGTTCGACCAGATGCAAGGATATATCGCGCTGTTTGGCAGAGGGTTTGCCGCCCCGTTTGCCGGCGTAGATATGTTCGGCCTGTGGTGCCCAATCAAGGATCTGTTCCTGCACCAGCGCATCATAGATCACCACATCCGCCTGCCGCAACGCATTGGCGGCATGCAGCGTCAAAAGGCCGGGGTCGCCAGGGCCTGCGCCGCACAGCCAGACCCAGCCTGGCTCTAACCGCGGCCAGCTATGTGTCGGAAGGGGGATCGCATTCATCATGGCCTCTTTATGCCGCGCGCAGCACGGCTTGGAAAGATGACAAACGACCGCCAATTGTCGATTGGCGGCATTGATATGGCTGCCTATAGTCCCGCCAATGACAAGAAAACCCACAGGCGAGTTACGGCGCGGTTGGACCACAGGGGCCTGCGCGACCGCTGCGACCAAGGCGGCGCTCATGCGGCTGTGGGGGGGCGCGTTTCCCGATGCGGTGCAAATCACCCTGCCGAAGGGCGAGAAGCCTGTTTTTCCGCTTGCCCTGCAAAACGCAGGCGATGGCTGGGCCGAGGTGGGGATTACCAAGGATGCAGGCGACGACCCGGACGTGACCCATGGCGCGCTGATTGTGGTGCGCGTGTCTGCCTCGGCCGTTGGTGTGGTTTTTAGGGCAGGTGAGGGTGTTGGCACCGTCACAAAGCCCGGGTTACTGATTGCTGTGGGCGAGCCTGCCATCAATCCCGTTCCCCGGCAGATGATCAGCGATGTTGTGGCGGAGGCTGCTGCGCATTTCGGCCAACCAGCTGATGTTACAGTCGAAATCTCGGTCCCCGGTGGGCGTGAGATTGCCCAGAAAACCTGGAACCCCCGTCTGGGCATTATCGGTGGTCTGTCGATCCTTGGGACAACCGGGGTGGTGCGTCCGTTCAGCTGTGCGGCCTGGATTGCCTCCATCCATCGCGGGATTGACGTGGCGCGCGCCGATGGGCTGACACATGTGGCAGGCTGCACCGGCGCGACGTCGGAAAAGACGGTGCAAGCCCTCTATGGTCTGCCCGATCATGCCATGCTGGATATGGGGGATTTCGCCGGTGGCATGCTGAAATATCTTGTGAAACATCCGGTTACGCATGTCACCGTCGGCGGTGGCATCGGGAAGATGACAAAGCTGGCACAAGGCGCGATGGATTTGCATTCCAGCCGCAGCCAGGTTGATTTTGCCGGACTTGCAAAGATGATGAACGACCCGCGCCTTGCCGCCGCGAACACGGCGCTTGAGGCTTATGAAATTGCAGGTGCGCCATTGGCCAGTGCCATTGCCGAACAAGGGCTTGCGCGTTTGCGGGCGCAAACCGACCAGATCAGTTTTGATGTGGTCGTTATTGACCGGGCCGGAACGATTATCGGGCGGGCGGGGCCATGACACTGCTATTGCTCGCAGGCACGGGGGACGCACGTCGCATCGCCGAACGGCTCGCGGGAACGGACGCGATTGCGTCCATGGCGGGTGCCACGCGCGCGCCTGAAGCGTTGCCCATTCCGACCCGTGTGGGTGGGTTTGGCGGCGCGGCGGGGTTTTGCCAGTATCTGTCCACCACCGGGATCACCGCCGTTTTGGACGCAACACATCCTTATGCGCATCGGATTACCGCGAGAACCGCCCGTATCTGTGCAGAAAAGCAGATACCTTTCCTGCAATTCCTGCGCCCCGGCTGGACGCCAGAACCGGGCGATAACTGGACCCTGATCAATACAGAGGAAGAGGCCGCAAAACACATCCCTATCGGCGCGACCGTGTTTTTGGGAACCGGGCGTCAATCGCTGGAACGGTTCAGCAATCTGACAGGCCGTTATGTCATTTGCCGGCAGATCGACCCACCAAACGGTCCGTTCCCTTTTGCAGAAGGCGAGTTTCTGATCGGACGACCACCGTTTTCAGTTGAAGACGAAATCACATTGTTCAAGCACCGCCAGATCGACTGGCTGGTGGTCAAGAACGCAGGCGGCGCGGCGAGCCGCACAAAGCTGACGGCGGCCAATCGGCTCCAAATCCCGGTCCTGATGCTGGCGCGCCCCGCGCAGGGTGATTGGCCCATCGTGGAAACCGTTGATGCCGCCGTCGGTTGGGTAAAGACCCTGTGAAAGAGCGGATTATTCAGACAGATGCCTGCGTGCGCGAAGGGGCGGTATGGCTGTGTGCACAACATTCGGCGTTCGCAAGGGCCATGACTGATCTGCCGCCGCTGCCATTGCGCCTGAAACCGGATGGATTCGCGCAATTGCTCAGCGCGATTGTCAGCCAGCAGGTCAGCGTGGCATCGGCCAACGCGATCTGGGCGCGGCTTGAGACGGCGGGCATGACCGACGCCGATGCTGTCGTCCGCGTGACCGAGGATGATCTGCGTGCCCTTGGTCTCAGCCGTCAAAAGGCGCGCTATGCGCAGGCGCTTGCCGCTGCAGATATTGATTTTGCCGCGTTGCGCAACATGCCTGCATCCGACGTGATCAGAGATCTGACGCGCGTTCCCGGTATCGGCACATGGACGGCCGAGATTTATGTGATGTTTTCGCTTGGCCGCGCGGATGTTTTCGCCCCCGGTGATCTTGCGCTGCAAGAAGCCGCCAGACTGATTTTTGATCTGCCGGAACGCCCCAACGAAAAGACCCTGCGCGCCATGGCGGCTGATTGGGCACCCTGGCGGTCGGTTGCAGCCCGGATCATGTGGGCCTACTACAAGCACAACAAACAACGGGAAGGCATCCGATGACACGCGCGTTAGAGTCACAAAGAAAAGAACCGGTATCGGGCGAAACACGGTCCTGCGTGGTGTTTTTGCATGGCTACGGGGCCAATGCGGCCGATCTGATCGGGCTCGCCGACCCGTTGGGCGAGCACATGCCCGATACGCTTTTCATTGCCCCCGATGCGCCAGAGGCCTGCGTGGGCGCCCCGATGGGGTTTCAGTGGTTTCCGATCCCATGGATCGACGGATCAAGCGAAGAGGAATCGCGTCAGGGTCTTGACCGTGCGGCGGATGATCTGGATGCGTTTCTGACAGGTGTCATGGTTGATGAAGATTTGCTGCCTGAACAGGTGATCGTTCTGGGCTTTTCCCAAGGTACCATGATGGCGCTGCATGTCGTGCCGCGCCGCGAAGACCCGATTGCGGGGATTGTCGCATTCTCCGGGCGTTTGCTGGAGCCTGAGTTGCTGGCCGATGAGGCGGTAAGCCGTCCGCCGGTCTTATTGATCCACGGCGATCAGGATGATGTGGTACCACCACAATCGTTGCCACAGGCCGCAGAAGCCTTGCAAGGGGCTGGTTGGAAAGAGGTCTATGCCCATATTATGAAGGGCACCGGCCACGGCATCGCGCCAGATGGCTTGCAGGTTGCCCTTGCGTTCATGCGTGATAGGTTGGGAATGTCATAAGTTTTGCCGCCACTCTTGCACCTTATGGTTGCATAGAATCAGTTCAGGCGTCATGTTTTATGAAAGTGTCGGGTAATTTTGATCCGACATCCCTGTGTGAAGTTTATTTGTAACGTTAATAAAACGGTCAGATTTTTTAATTCATATGCGGCGCAGTTATGTGCCGTTAGAGAGTGAGATAATTATGGTTCCCTTGCAAAGCATCGCCCCGCTTGCCCCTGAAATATCAACAAAACGTCTGCTCGCGTTGATCGGCCTTTTTGGCGCGGCCACGGGGTTAAGCATTCTTGCCAACACTCTGGGTCCTGATCCCTTCTTTGTGCATGTCGCGATCGTCGGCGCTGTTGTGTTCCTGCTTGTCATGATTCCCGTTCTGGTTCTGATCAGGCTCAGCCAGACAGGTGATCGGATGCGCAAAATCGGACAGGTTGATGGAATCACTGGCCTGACGAACAGGCAAACCTTTTTGCAGCGGTTTACACGCGCCCTGCCACAAAGTGGGGTGTTGCTGATGCTTGATTTCGATCATTTCAAGAAGGTGAATGATGTCAGCGGCGCACATGCGGCACAACTTTGCCTGATGGCACTGGCGCAACGCTGTCGCGAAATTACGAATTCAACAGATATTGTCGGTCGCCTTGATGGCGCAGTGTTCGGAATTTACCTGCCCGGAGCACCTATTGAACGCGGTCGCGATATTGCAGATCAGCTCAGCAAAGGTGTGCAGGTCGTCACGCATGATGGCATCCTGCACGCAACCGTATCTGTCGGCGTTGTCGTGGCAGATGGCTGGACACCGTTAGAGCGGCTGATGCAAAGCGTGCAGCAGGCGCTTGATCTGGCGAAACTGCGCGGCCCCGCGCAGGTCATGCTGCGCAGCGTCAACACACATGAAACGGCGCTGCAGTAACTGCTTTTTTTGCCGCATATTGTGGGGGTTGTCACAATTCTGACGCGATATATAGTCCTACATTAACAGAATAGCGGGAACGCCGCGTTGGGCCAGGTTCCCGCACTGAGCAGTGTGGGAACGAAGGTATGACGCAAGCAGATTTCAGGACAGACTTTGTCAGAGAGCCGGGTGCGCTCAAACACTACCCGGCGCTGGTATTGAATGCGGATTATCGTCCGCTGTCCTACTACCCCTTGTCGCTTTGGCCCTGGCAGGAAGCGGTCAAGGCGGCGTGGCTCGACCGGGTCGATATTGTCAGTGAATATGATGAGGTTGTGCGCAGCCCCTCTACGGTGATCCGTATTCCGTCGGTGGTCGTGCTCAAGGATTATGTGCGGCCACAGAAAAAGGTGGCATTCACACGCTTCAACCTGTTTTTGCGGGATGAATTCAGTTGCCAGTATTGCGGCGCAAAGGGTGATCTGACCTTTGATCACGTGGTTCCGCGCGCAAGCGGTGGTGTGACAAGCTGGGAAAATGTTGTCGCGGCCTGTTCGCCTTGCAACCTGCGCAAAGGGTCACGGTCGCTGAAACAATGCGGGATGAGCCTCACAAAACCGCCACGACGGCCGGTGCCCGAACAATTGCACAATGTGGGGCGCAAATTCCCGCCCAACCATTTGCATGAAAGCTGGGTGGATTTCCTGTACTGGGATGCAGAGTTGGACGCCTGAGCCCGTCTCGCGCTAGACTTGGTCAGCACGGCGCGTTAGGACAGGCGCGTTAGCGCTAACGTCACTGCCTTGGAACGGAAATACACATGGTCTCTCGCGTCATACCTGTCGAAGAATTTGATCTGGTAATTTTTGGGGGAACCGGCGATCTGGCGCGCCGCAAGATCCTGCCCGGGCTGTTCCGCCGTTACCGGGCGGGGCAAATGCCCGATGGCTCTCGGATCATCGGGGCCGCGCGGTCCGACCTCGATTCCGATGCCTATCGCAAAATGATTGCAGAGGCGGTGGTAGAGTTCGGCGGCGAAGAAAAGAAAGATACCAAAGCCTTACACGCCTTTTTGAAGTGTCTGGATTATGTCGCTATTGACGCCAAGGGCGACGGTGGGTGGTCCACGCTTGCGGGCCTTGTGCGTCAGGACGTGGTGCAGGCCTTCTATTTCTCGGTCGCACCATCACTGTTTGGTGATCTGGCCGAACGGCTGCACACCAACAAGATTGCGAATGCACAATCGCGCATCGTCGTTGAAAAGCCCTTTGGGCGTGATCTGGAAAGCGCGCGGGCGCTGAACAAGACACTTGCTGCGCATTTCGACGAAGGCCAGATTTACCGGATCGACCATTATCTGGGCAAGGAGACCGTTCAGAACCTGATGGCCGTGCGTTTCGGCAATGTCCTGTTCGAGCCGTTGTGGAACAACCATTACGTCGATCACATCCAGATCACGGTCGCCGAAACGGTTGGCGTGGGTGGGCGCGGGGCCTATTACGACAAGTCGGGTGCCATGCGCGATATGGTTCAGAACCACCTGATGCAGTTGCTTTGCCTCATCGCGATGGAGCCGCCAAGCCAGTTTGAAGCTGATGCTGTGCGCGATGAAAAGCTGAAAGTAATCAGGGCGTTACAATCCATAGATCATCATCACATCGTGCGGGGCCAATATGATGCGGGTGCCGATGGACCGGGCTATCGTGAAGACGCGGAAAATCCACGCAGCTTCACCGAAAGCTTCATCGCGATGCGCTGCCATATCGCCAATTGGCGATGGGCAGGCGTGCCATTCTATCTGCGCACCGGCAAGCGGATGAAGGCGCGGTCGTCCGAAATTGCCGTTGTTTTCAAAGACCTTGGGCATACGATCTTTGAAGGGGACGAAGCGCGTCATCGCAATATCCTGTCGATCCGGCTGCAACCGAACGAGGGTATGGATCTGCAAGTCACAATCAAAGAGCCTGGTCCCGGCGGCATGCGCCTGATCGATGTGCCATTGGATATGACCTTTGCCGAGGCGCTTGGCGAAGATGCCGAGGATGTCACAGATGCCTATGAGCGTTTGATCATGGACGTGATCCGGGGCAATCAAACCCTGTTCATGCGCGGTGATGAGGTCGAGGCCGCCTGGGCCTGGACCGATCCCATCATCCAAGGATGGGAGGCACGCAATGACGTACCCAAACATTATGATGCAGGGTCCGCAGGGCCAGAGGATGCCATGATGCTGCTGCATCGTGACGGGCGCAAATGGCGCGAGATCAAGGGGGCGTAGTTTTGTCGTGTGTATAGACAGCGTTCAGACCCTGTTCATACAGGTTTGCAAACGATAAAGAGACTGGCCCAAGGGGGACCTAGCCATGAATGTGATCGAATATCCCGATGCTGAGATGATGATGATGGATCTGGCCGACACGCTGGCCGGGGAACTCAAGAACTGTTTGCTGGTGCATGATCATGCGTCTTTCGCCGTACCGGGCGGGACAACGCCGGGCCCGATCTTTGACAGTTTATGCGCCGTTGATCTGGATTGGTCACGTGTGCATGTGATGCTGACCGATGAACGTTGGGTGCCCGAGACATCGGACCGGTCCAATACACGGCTGTTGCGTGAACGACTGCTGATCGAAAAGGCCGCTGCCGCACAATATGTCCCACTTTATGCCGATGCTGAAACGCCAGAAGAAAAATTGCCCGAACTGGCCGCGGCGCTGACACCGGAACTGCCGATTTCAGTCATGCTTCTGGGAATGGGGACAGATATGCACACCGCATCGATTTTCCCGGGCGCAGACCAGCTTGACCTTGCACTGCATGGCGATGACCGACTGATCGCAATGCGTGCCCCCGGCGCACCGGAACCCCGGATCACATTATCTGCAAAAGTCATCAACGCGGCGATGTCGCGCCACCTTGTGATTGTTGGCGCGGAAAAACGCGCAGCCTTTGAACGCGCGCGCGGCCTGCCGCCCGAACAGGCGCCGGTCGCCGCGATCCTCAGCGGTACGCAAGTGCATTGGGCGGAGAGTTAAACCATGTGGGACGATCTTCGCGCACATTATGGCAAGGTGGCGGACCGCCGTTTTGAAACGCTTGTCGATGACACGCGCGCCACAGATTTTTCGTCGCAAACAGGCGATATGCTGCTTGATTATGCCAAGACGAATATTGATGCCGACGGGCGCGCGCTGTTGATCGACTTGCTGGAACAGGCGGGCGTCGCTGCAAAGCGCGACGCGATGTTTGCAGGCCAACCCATCAACGAAACCGAAGGCCGGGCGGTGCTGCATACGGCATTGCGCAATCTTGATGGTGGGCCGGTCGTGGTTGACGGGTCCGACGTGATGCCGGGCGTGTTGGCGACGCTGGATCGCATGTCTGATTTTGCCGAACAGGTGCGCGATGGCCGCTTTGCCGGGCAGGGCGGCCAGATCACCGATGTGGTTAATATCGGCATCGGCGGATCAGATCTGGGACCTGCGATGGCGGTCAAGGCGCTGGCCCCGTATCACGATGGCCCGCGCTGCCATTTTGTCAGCAACGTGGACCCGGCCGATATTGCCGGTGTCCTGCGCAGTTGTGATCCGGCAAGGACGCTGGTCATTGTCGCCTCAAAAACCTTTACCACGATTGAGACGATGACGAATGCCCGCACCGCAATGGCATGGATGAAGCAGACCGTCACGGATGCAGGCGCACAGTTTGCGGCACTTTCGACGGCCGAGGATAAGACCGCCGATTTTGGGATCGATCCATCGCGGGTTTTTGGTTTCGAGGATTGGGTCGGTGGCCGTTATTCGGTCTGGGGGCCGATTGGCCTGTCGCTGATGATTGCAATTGGGCCGGATGCATTTCGCGCATTTCTGCGCGGCGGGCAGGCGATGGATCGGCATTTTCAGGCGGCAGACTGGCATGAAAATCTGCCTGCATTGCTAGCGCTGGTGGGAATCTGGCACAATCAGGTCTGCGGATACGCGACGCGGGCGGTGCTGCCTTATGATAATCTTCTCAGTCGCTTGCCAGCCTATCTTCAACAATTGGAGATGGAGAGCAACGGCAAGGGCGTCAGCATGGACGGGGCTGATCTGCCGGTGCCAAGCGGGCCTGTTGTCTGGGGCGAGCCAGGCACAAATGGTCAACATGCGTTCTACCAACTGATCCACCAAGGTACTCGCGTTATCCCATGTGAATTTCTGGTTGCCGCGCGCGGTCACGAAGATGACCTGCACCACCAGCATCAATTGCTTGTGGCCAATTGTCTGGCACAATCCGAGGCATTGATGCGCGGTCGCGACCTTGCCACCGCACGCCAGAAGGTCGCTGATAAGTTCAAGGGTGAAGAGCTTGAACGCCAGGCCCGCCACCGCGTTTTTCCGGGCAACCGTCCATCGGTGACCATCGCCTATCCGCAGCTTACGCCGTTTGTACTGGGCCAGATTATCGCACTTTATGAACATCGGGTGTTTGTCGAAGGTGCTGTGCTTGGCATCAATTCCTATGATCAATGGGGCGTGGAACTGGGCAAGGAACTGGCCACCGCGCTGCAACCGGTTGTGGAAGGCACGCAACATGTCAGCGGAAAAGACGGTTCAACCGCCCAGTTGGTCGGATTTTTACAGCGTAACGGTGTTTGATCACTATGACTAAGCCGATAACGCAAGCAGCAAGGCAAACATGATGATCGCAACATATGCGACCGACGCGATGGCGGTGCTTATCATCGTCGCAATGGTCATTGAGGCACGCACAGGCAAAATTCCCAACTGGCTGACGCTGATCCCGTTGGTCTTGTTTGCAATTGTGGCGTTTAATGCGCCTGATTTAACCCCCATTTGGTGGCAGCTTGGCTTTGCGGCGGCGGTGTTTATTTTCGGCCTGTTCTTGTTTTCGTCCGGGGCCTTTGGTGCCGGTGCCGTAAAATTGATGGGTGGTGTCGCGTTGTTCATGCCGCTTGTGAACGGCTTTATCATCGCGCCTGTTTTCATTGTCGCGATGTTGGCCTGTACGTTTCTGGTGGTCCAACTGCGCAAGGCCATTGGATCCGAGGACAGCCCTTGGCATGTTTTGTCAAAGCCGGTTGTCCCGATGAGCGTTCCGATCGGGATCACCGCTTTGGGTGCATTCTTTTTGATTTAGATCGCAGCCGTCACGATAATCTCGACATGATAGTCCGGCGTGGCGAGTTTGGCTTCGCCGGTCCAGCGGGCGGGTGCGTGACCTTCGGGCACCCACGCATCCCATGCGGCATTCATTTCGGCAAATTGCGTTCCGATGTCGGACAGCCAGATCTGCGCGGTCAGCAGGTTGGTCTTGTCCGTTCCCGCCTCGGCCAGAAGCGCATCAATTTTCGCAAGAATATCATTGGTTTGATCGGTGATGGACGCACTCGGGATCCCCACCTGCCCAGCCAGATAGGCGATGCTGTTATGGATCACCAACTGGCTCATCCTCGCGCTCGTATGCTTGCGGGTAATGTCTGGCATCTTGGGCCCTCACGGTCTTGAATTGCGATGGAGCGGGTAACGGGAATCGAACCCGTAACTGAAGCTTGGGAAGCTTTCGTGATACCTTTTCACCATACCCGCAGCATCAGATGGAATACGCCCGGCCCGGGCCATCGTCAACGTATGTTTTGCGTACAGAAGCTGTACATACGCTGTACGTACAATTTGGCGTACAGATCGATGAAGGTGACAATCACCATGACGTTCTCATGTTGTCGGCTAGGCACGCAAGCGCGCACCGCACTGGTCAAGGACGGGGCCGCCTTCCCGAGAATTGGGCCGCCGAAAAACTACCGCCGCCGCCGCCGTCCTGGTCTGTCCCCGCTGGTGTTGTGGTTGACCTGAGGGATCGTAACCAGCGCGTTCAGGATCGGGAACGGTTCGACCGCGTTGGGGATGTTGGAGGCGTTGACGAAGTGTTCCTGAAACCGTGGTTCAATCGCGGTTTCGATCTTGTGGATCTTGTGCACGACATCTTCGATTTCGCGCCGGGCATCGGTGTTCAGCAACGCAATGCGCGCGCCCGTGCCTGCGGCATTCCCGGCGCTGGTCACCTTGTCCAGTGGCGCATCCGGGATCATGCCCAGCACCATGGCGTGTTTGGGGCTGATATGCGCCCCAAACGCCCCGGCCAGTACGATCCGGTCCACCTTGTCGACGCCAAATTTATCCATCAAGAGCCGCGCCCCGGAGTAGAGTGCTGCCTTGGCCATCTGGATTTGCCGGATGTCGGTGTTGGTGACGGTGATCTTTGGCCCACCATCGGCGGTGCCGTCATAAAGCAGATAGGAATTCGTCCGCCCGTCGGCAAAGCAATTGGGCGATCCGGTCTGTTCGGCGGTGCCGATCAGACCTGGCCCGTCGACAATGCCTGCCATGCGCATCTCGGCGATCACCTCGATAATGCCGGAGCCACAGATGCCGGTGATACCGGTCTGCGCGATCGCGGCGTCAAAACCGTCTTCGTCGGACCACAGCTCTGATCCGATGACCTGGAACCGGGGCAATTTGGTGACGGGGTCAATCTGCACATGTTCGATGGCGCCGGGGGCGGCCCGCTGACCACTGCTGATCTGCGCGCCTTCGAAGGCGGGACCCGTGGGGGATGAACAGGCAAGCACCTTGTCCTTGTTACCGAGGATGATTTCGGCATTTGTACCCACATCCACCACAAGCACGAGGTCTTCGGATTTATCCGGTGCCTCAGAAAGGGCCACGGCAGCCGCATCAGCGCCGACATGCCCCGCAATGCAAGGCAGGATATAGATACGCGCGGCGGGATGCAGGTTGAGGTCAAGTTCGGTGGCCCGCAGCGATATCGCCTCGGATGTGGCGAGCGCGAATGGGGCCTGACCCAGCTCATACGCGTCGATCCCCAGAAACAGGTGATGCATGACAGGATTGCAGACAAAAACTGCATCAACGATCAGGTTGCGGTCGATCTGCGCTTCGGACGCGATTTGCACGAAAAGCGCGTTCATGCCTTCGCGGACCGCGCGCGTCATTTCTTCCGCCCCGCCGGGGTTCATCATGGAATAGCTGACCCGGCTCATCAGATCTTCGCCAAAGCGGATTTGCGGGTTCATGATGCCGGAGGAGGCGATCACCTCGCCTGTATGCAGGTTGCACAGGTGAGCGGCAATTGTGGTGGAGCCAAGGTCAACAGCCAGCCCATAAATGGCGCCATCGTAGAAGCCCGGCCACACCTCGATGATGCGGGGGGAAAAGACGGCGTCGCCAAGATGGACGGCCACCGTAACCTTCCATTCGCCTTTGCGCAGGGCCGGTTGCAGGGTTTTCAGCACGCGAAGATCCGCCTCAAGCTCTGGCAGGTCCCAGTCGCGCCGAAGTGCGGCGACCAGCCGTTCCAGATCGCCTGAGGGATCGTGCATGTCCGGTTCCGCGACCTCGACATAGTACAGCCGGGTGGAGGGGTTCATGATGATTTCGCGTGCTTCGGCCCGTTTGCGCACGACCTGCTTGTGAACCTGGCTTTCGGCGGGCACGTCGATGACGACATCGGATTGAATTGTTGCCTGACAGCCCAGACGCCGCCCCTTTTTCAGCCCGCGCTTTTCGTCATAGCGCGCTTCGACGCTGTTCCATTCGGACAGTGCCGTGTCGGCCACGGTCACCCCGTGTTTGGAGAATTCGCCATAAGACGGCGTGATCTGGCATTTTGAACAGATACCCCGCCCGCCACAGACGCTATCAAGATCGACGCCAAGTTGCCGCGCCGCTGTCAGGACGGGGGTGCCAACGGGGAAATTGCCCCGCTTGCCGGAGGGGGTAAAGATAACGAGTGGATCGGTGCGCATGAACATTGCCTGTATTGGTTGGCCTGAACATATCGTGGCCGGACCTGATGGGAAGGCCCGAACCCGTCATAATGATCATGCAAAACGTCGACTTAGTGCAGGATATCGGTGCCGAGCAGCCAAACGGCCAGCGGGACTGGCAGGGTGGCCAATGCGATGGTCAGCATGACATATCCCGTCTGAAACAACCGGCTGAACCCGGCCCCCATCATGATGCCGCCACCGCCACCCAAGGCAATGTTGCCCGGCAGGTTGATCACGAGCCCAAGTGTGACATAACGGTAGCCCACCAGCACAGGGGCCAGCCAGCGCGGCATCCGATCATTCAGCGCGGCAAGCCGGTCCGCACGCGGTGTCGTCTTGATCCGGACAAGGATCGCACAGACCCGGTCCATGTAAAGATCCTGACAGGTCCGGCCCAGCCAATCGAGCGACAGGTATTGCCCGATGAGAAACGCCAGTGACATGCCCGATACCGTTGCCAGATAGACAAAGGGGGCCGCACCGGCCCCTTGGATCATCAGGATCGCGATGCCGATTTCGACCCCCGGCACGAACGGAACAGCGATCAGCAGGGCGTAACCGATCAGGATGGTCACGATCAGACCGGTCATGGCCCGCGCGGCCCTGTCCGTTTCCAGCAGCGCCATCTTGCCCGCGAACGCGTCAAGACCGTATTTGACCAATAAAACAACGCCTATGATGACCGCAAAGCGCAGTATCGTGCGCAGCAAGCTATGCCAGATTGGGTTTGCCTCGGTGGGGGGTGTTGTGCTCATGCTGCATGATGGGGCTTTGGGTCGGCGGCAGCAAGCCACCTTTGTTCCGATCGTTGTGTTTTCCTGACCCTAAAGCCATTTGGCAAACCGGAAGACCGCAAAGAGCGCGACGCCGATGATGAACGTCCCGCCAGTGACGATCCAGAAGCCATAGTCCGATGTTGTCCCCGGCATGCCGCCCACGTTGATGCCGAACAACCCGGTCAGAAACCCCAGCGGCAGGAAAATGGCGGCCACGACAGACAACACATAGCTGTTTCGCCCCAATGCTGATGCGTGCAGAATATCCAGATGATCCTGTGTGGCGGACAGGCGTTCATGGGTGGCGTCCAATGCCTCCACCGATCGCGTGGTGCGGTTTGCCGTTTCGTTGAGCAGCACTGACGCCGCTTCATCGCCAGGCCAGTTCTTTTTGTCGGCCAACTCGATCAGCGCCTCTTTTTGCGGTCGGATGAACCGGCGCAATTTGATGACGCTTTGCCGACATTCGGCGACGCGGCTGCCCAGATCCTGCGGGCGGGTCAGGGCGTCTTCCTCGATGGCGTCGGCTTCTTCCTCCAGTTCGACCGTGACGTTTTCGATCCGTTTGGTCAGCCCAAAGGTCAGGGCGGCCAGAAACATGCCGACCGATGCCGGTGCCGCGCCCTGTTCGATCTGCTGGCGCAGTGCATCGGCCGCCCAGACCTTGCGCACGCGGGCGCTGACGATCAACCGGTCCGTGACCCACAGGCGCAGCGAGACCATGTCATCGGGGTCGGCACCGGGGTTCAGGTTGACGCCCCGCAGGTTCACAATCAGCCCGCCAGCATGCAGGTCGCATCGGGGCCGCGTTTCAGATTGACGCAATGCGCTGGATGCCGCGGCGGGCAAAAATGCACGGGTCCATTGTTCCAGTGCCGGATCGACAAGATCGAAATGCAGCCAGCGATACGCGGTTGCATCATCAACCGTCACAGTCGGCCAGGATGCGTTGAGCGGTGTTGCGGTCCCGTCCTTGCCAATATCAAAGGCGCAGATGGGGTGAATGGCATGGTCTGGCATTGCGTCTTTCGCGTTGGCGCGGCCATAGGCGGCCCATGATCACTTTAGGATATCCTGCGCCTGATGCCAGCCCTGCGCGGCTGGCGTCCTTTAGGGGTTTTGCTGCCTTCGGTTCCGTGCGATAGCGACGTGCCAAGTGATGCCAGCATGGGGGACCCGAATATGCAGATTCGCGAGGCGCTTACCTTTGATGATGTTTTGCTCGTGCCGGGGGCTTCCAGTGTGCTGCCGTCCACGGCTGATACACGGACCAGGGTCACCAAATCCATCAGCATGAACATCCCGCTTTTATCAAGCGCGATGGACACCGTCACCGAAAGCAAGATGGCGATTGCGATGGCGCAGGCCGGTGGCATCGGTGTCGTCCACAAGAACCTGAGCGTTGACGCACAGGCCAAAGAGATCCGCCGGGTCAAGCGGTTCGTCTCTGGCACGGTCTATAATCCTGTCACCCTGCGCCCTGATCAGACCCTTGCCGATGCCAAGGCGCTGATGGAACGCTACCGCATCACCGGCTTCCCGGTCGTTGGTGAAGGCGGCAAGGTTGTCGGCATCGTCACCAACCGCGACATGCGTTTTGCGCAGGATGATGCCACGCCCGTCAGCGTGATGATGACATCGAATGATCTGGCGATCCTGACCGAGCCTGCCGATCTGGATGAAGCCCGGTCGCTGATGCAGGCCCGCCGGATCGAAAAGCTGCTGATCACCGACGGGCAGGGCAAGCTGACAGGGCTTTTGACGTTGAAAGACAGCGAGCAGGCGGTGCTGAACCCGATGGCCTGCAAGGATGGTCTTGGGCGTCTGCGCGTCGCTGCGGCCTCTGGCGTGGGCGATGCCGGGTTTGAACGGTCGCAGGCGCTGGTGGATGCCGGTGTCGATATGATCGTCATTGATACCGCCCATGGTCATTCCGAAGGTGTGGCGAAGGCCGTCGAACGCGCCAAGACGCTGTCGAACGAGGTGCAGATCGTGGCGGGTAACATCGCAACGGGCGAGGCGGCGAAAGCGCTGATTGGGGCGGGCGCAGATGCGGTGAAGGTCGGGATCGGCCCCGGGTCCATCTGCACCACGCGTATGGTCGCCGGTGTCGGTGTCCCACAGCTGACGGCGATTATGGACTGCGCCGAAGGTGCCGGTGATGTGCCTGTTATCGCGGATGGTGGCATCAAGTTTTCCGGCGACTTTGCCAAGGCGATTGCCGCCGGTGCCTCTTGTGCGATGGTCGGCAGCATGATTGCCGGAACCGACGAAAGCCCCGGCGAGGTGATTTTGTATCAGGGCCGGTCGTTCAAATCCTATCGTGGCATGGGATCCTTGGGGGCGATGGCCAGTGGCTCGGCTGATCGGTATTTTCAGAAAGAGGCCGCAAGCGACAAACTGGTCCCCGAAGGGATCGAAGGGCAGGTGCCGTACAAAGGGTCTGCCCATGCGGTTGTGCACCAACTGGTCGGCGGTCTGCGCGCGGCCATGGGGTATACCGGCAACGCCACGATTGATGAGATGCGCAAGAACTGCAGTTTCGTGAAGATCACCGGTGCTGGCCTGAAGGAGAGCCATGTGCATGACGTGCAGATCACCCGCGAAAGCCCGAATTACCGGGTCGGGTGAGCCATGACGCCCGGCGCACGTGTCGCGGCAGCGATTGAGATCATTGACAGGATCAGGGATGGGGCCGCCGCCGAGCAGGCCCTGACCGCCTGGGCGCGGGCCAGCCGCTTTGCCGGGTCCAAGGATCGGGCAGCGGTGCGTGATTATGTGTTCGATGTATTGCGTGCGCGCCGGTCGCTGGGCGACGGGACAGGCCGTGCATTGATGATGCGGCTGTTGGCGCGTGATGGTGTCGGGATTGATACCCATTTCACCGGAGAGGGACACGCACCTGCACCGCTGGGTGATGATGAGCGCGCCGATTTGGCACAGCCTTTGCAACTGTCACAGGCTGCAACGCACGATCTGCCCGAATGGCTTTGGCCCTTATGGACAGACAGTCTGGGCGCGGATGCGAAAGATGCGGCCTTGGCCCTGCAAACGCGTGCGGATGTCTTCTTGCGGGTCAATCAAAAGCGCGCAACGCCTGCTGATATCATCAGGTCGCTGGCCGCAGAAGATATCGTCGCCCAACCGCATGAGACTATCAGCGGCTGCTTGCGGGTGATACAGAATGCCAGGCGGATCAAAGCGTCAGCCGCATACGCGGACGGTCTGATCGAATTGCAAGATGCGTCATCGCAATTTGCTGTCCAGGCGGTTCCTGTGACGCCGGGTGCCCGGGTGCTGGATTATTGTGCCGGTGGCGGTGGCAAGGCATTGGCCTTTGCCGACCTTTATGATGCTGCGATTTTTGCACATGATATCGCGCCCAAACGCATGGCGGATCTGCCGGCGCGTGCTGACCGGGCGCAAGTACAGATCACGCCGCTGGCGACCGCGGCACTGGATCAGCATGCCCCCTTTGATGTTGTATTCTGCGACGCGCCCTGCAGCGGCAGCGGCACCTGGCGGCGCACGCCTGACGCGAAATGGCAATTGACACCGGCGCGGCTGGACGCATTGCAAAAGATACAGGCGCAGGTTCTCGATCGCGCCGCCGGTTTGGTGGCGGATACCGGCATGCTGGTTTACGCGACATGTTCTGTGCTGAAAGGCGAAAATCAGGCCATAATCGCAGGGTTTCTGGATGAAAACCCCGGATGGCAGGTCACGGCCACGCATCAGCTTTTGCCCGGCCCCGCAGGAGACGGTTTCTTTCTTTGCGTGATGGTGCATAAATAGAACAACCTAGGATTGATGCGCGGCATATGTTTGATCATGCTTAAGCATTGGTTAATCCTTCGCTTCTACACGCGGTTTGATCGCGTAACGAGGTTTCAATTTGTTAAAAGACCAAACGCTTGCTCTTGTTGAAAAGCCAGGCGGGGCCGGACAGCCGCCAATCAGGGCGGTCTTGGCTGTGTCAGCTGTTTGTTTCATCCTGTCTTTTGTTATTGATCTTGCACTCTTGCGTCTGGGTCTACTGATCTGCGGCGCCACATTGCTGCTGTTGGCCGTCGGATTGACCCTGCACCGATGGTTTGCGGACAAGGACGGCGCGCGGCTGGATGCCACGGTGCGGCAATTGATGCTGCATGATCCGGACAATGTCTTTCTGACGGATGATGGCGGTCAGATCGTGTTTGCAAATCAGGCGGCAACGGTGCGGTTCGGGCGATGCGAGGTGAAGCCGCTGGGATCTGTCCTGGGTGAAATGCTGGCCAATCCGGATGCGGTGTTGCGACGCCTGTCTGCGCGGGTGGCGCAAGGTGGCGCCAGCAAAGAGGATATCGTGACCCGGCAGGGGCATTTCCGGTTAAGCGTTTCTTCGGTCGGGCAGGATCGGTTGCTTTGGCGGCTGGACGATCTGGGTGAATTGACGGGCGGCGGGGGGAACGGCCCGGAAACGATGTCTTTGCCTGCGATGCAAGTTGATGCCAATGGCATGATCATACGGCTGAACGATGCTGCACGGATGCTTTTGGGACGGCGACCGAAGAAGCTGACCGAGGTTTTTGATGACCTGCCGCTCCGCTCTGGCCAGTCGCATGTGATTGGTACGACAGAAGGGCGCAAACCCGTGATGGTGGCCCAGATCGAAGGGCAGGGCGGTGTGCGTGATCTGTTCATCCTGTCGGGCGCAAGTGGTGCTGACGCCCCGCGCCTGATCGAGGCGGGCTGGGACGCGATCGAGGATTTGCCTGTTCCATTGCTCAAGATCTCGGCGGACGGGCTTGTTCTGGCATCGAACCGCGAAGCACGGCAATTGCTGCATCTTGAGACGACACAAGGACGCCGGATGGCGGAAATGCTGGACGGTCTAGGCCGTCCGATCAACGACTGGCTGCGCGAAGCCTCTGAGGGGCGCGGCGGTCAGGCATCACAGTTTTTGCGCGGACGTGGTGACAACCAAGAGACATTTGTGCAGGTCACCCTGAACATCGCTGGCGGAGCGACGGACCGGCATTTAATTGCGGTGCTGAATGATGTGACAGAGTTGAAGACGCTTGAGGCGCAGTTCGTGCAAAGCCAGAAGATGCAGGCCATCGGCCAGCTTGCCGGGGGTGTTGCACATGATTTCAACAATCTACTGACAGCTATTTCCGGGCATTGTGATCTTTTGCTGCTACGCCATGATGATGGTGATCAGAACTATGGTGATTTGATCCAGATCCATCAGAATGCCAATCGGGCCGCCAGCCTTGTTGGGCAGTTGCTGGCCTTTTCGCGCAAACAGAACCTGCAGCCCGAGATTATCGATCTGCGCGATACACTGTCGGATCTGACCCATCTGCTGAACCGATTGGTGGGCGAAAAGGTGACGTTGTCGCTGTATCATGATCCGGCGCTGGCCCAGATCAAGGCGGATAAACGTCAGCTTGAACAGGTGCTGATGAACCTTGTCGTCAATGCCCGCGATGCAATGAGCGGGGCGGGCGATATCAAGGTTGTCACGGAAAACCTGACCCTCGAGACGCAGATGATCAAGGACCGGGCGGAGGTTCCCCCGGGGGATTATGTTGTCGTCAAGGTCATAGACGAGGGCCATGGTATCGCGCCTGAAAAGCTGCAGAAGATATTTGAACCTTTCTGGACCACCAAACGCCAGGGCGAAGGTACCGGTCTGGGGCTTTCGACGGCTTATGGCATCGTCAAGCAAACGGGGGGCTTCATCTTTGCCGAAAGCGAGATTGGCAAGGGGACCCAGTTTTCGCTTTTGTTCCCAAGCCATCGGATGGCGGTTGCAGAACCCGCGCCGGTTGCTGCGGTCGAGTCCAAGGTGATGAATGTCAATGGTGACGGTGTCGTGTTGCTGGTCGAGGATGAAGCGCCTGTGCGGGCTTTTGCGTCGCGGGCCTTGCGCTTGCGCGGCTATACCGTGCTTGAGGCCGACTGTGCCGAGGCCGCGCTGGAACTTCTGACCGACGATGATCTAAAGGTGGATATCTTTGTCACCGATGTGATCATGCCCGGCATGGATGGGCCGACATGGGTGCGGCAGGCCCTGAAAGACCGGCCCGATACCCGGGTTGTGTTCGTGTCCGGCTATGCAGAGGATGCGTTTGGCGATGATCAGACCCAAATCCCGAACTCGGTCTTTTTGCCCAAACCGTTTTCGCTGAACGCGCTGACCCAAACGGTGCATGGTCAGCTTCACTGAACCAGCCGCGACGCCACGCAGCAGCCACCCCTATTTGCTGAGGGCCACCAGATGCGCGGCGGAGCCGGTCAGCGCGGCATAGTCATCTTCGATAACGTGCACTGCAAAATTGCTCATGAATCCGGCAAAACGCCCTTTGTCGCGGAAAGCCTCGCCAAAGCCGAACGTGTTTAGATGTGGCGCAAAGGCGCGCGCGACGCCGCCCACCAGATAGACACCGCCGAACGGCAACTGGATCAGCGACAGGTTGCCGCAAACCGTGCCAAGGATGCGGGTGAAGAGCCGTGCGGCCTCTATCGCGCGCGGATCGCTGCCATCGGCGCAGGCGGCCATGATATCTTTTGCGGCAGCTTCGCGCGGATTGCCCGCCTCGTTGCCCAGAAAAGCATAGGCCCGTTCAAGCCCGCGGCCCGACAGCACGTCTTCGACCGCCGGAAACCCGTGCGCCGTTGACACGAACTGGCACAGGCGCAGCTCCATCTCGTTTCGGATCGGCAGATTTGCGTGCCCGCTTTCGGACGGCGTCACCATACGCCCCTGTTCCAGGTCAAAAACAGGGGCCGAGTTGAACCCGGTCCCAATGCCGACCACAAGCCGTGCCGCATTGGGTTGGCCTGCGGGTCCGGGCAGAACGGTCCGAATATTGGCCGGATCAATGTAACCCAGCGCATGACCCTGCGCTTGCAGATCATTCAGGATTGCAACGGTTTCAGCTCGTGTCGCCCGCGCCAAGGTTTCCTTGTCGATGGTCCAGTCCAGATTTGTCATGGTCGCGCGTCCATCCCGCACGGGACCCGCAACTGCAACGCACGCTGCAATCGGATCAACGCCACCTTCATCCGCGATGTAGCGGCGCAAGACAGACTCCAGCCCCGGAAAATCGGTATTGCTGTACCGCCGAATGGTACCCGCAACAATCGCGCGCCCATCAGCCAGTGCAACACGTGTATTGGTGCCACCGATATCGGCAACCAGTGAATAGATATTGTCGGGATGGCCCATGGTATTCCTAACGCGCGATGCCGGATTTGAGCGCGTGATAAGACGCTTTCGGGGTCCGCTTCAAGGTGTCGAAATCCACATGGATCAGGCCAAAGCGTTTTTCATAGCCAAAGGCCCATTCGTAATTGTCCAGCAACGACCAATAGAAGAAGCCGCGCACATTGGCCCCATCATCAATGGCGCGCCGGGTTGCCAAGACGTGATCCGAAATGAATTGCCGCCGTTCGCGGTCATCAACGGCGCCGTTTTCAACATTGTCATCCCAAGCCATGCCATTTTCGGTGACATAGATCGGCATATCGCCCACATAGTCGCGCGAAATCCGGGTCAGGAACCCGCACAGGCCATCGGGATATATTTCCCATCCCATCTGGGTTTTTGCACCGGGGCCTTCCTCGCTTTGCGTATGCGGCCAGACGGCGGTGTCATCGGCGCTGACCTTGTGGCGGGTGTAGTAGTTGACGCCCAGAAAATCGATCGGCTGGCTGATCAGCGCCATGTCGTCCTGCCAATTGGCGGGCATATGTGGCGCGAACCCTTCCAGCGCTTCGGCGGGGTAGGTGCCCTTGCTGATCGCCTCGATAAACCAGCGGTTATAGATCGCATCGGTCGTTGCGGCGGCCCTTGCGGCGGCAGGCGTGTCATCCACGGGGTCGGTGTGATCGAAATTCAGAACAATGCCGCAAGTGTCCATGCCTTTTGCGCGTAGCCGCGACATCCCGATCCCATGCGCCAGAAGGATGTGATGCATCGCGCGTGCCGTGGCCCGGATATCGCGCAGGCCGGGCGCATGATGACCCAGAAAATGCGACAGATAAGCCACGCACCAGGGTTCATTGATCGTCGCGACCGATGCCACGCGATCACCGATCCGGGCGGTGATCACATCTGTAAAATCACCGAACCGTTCACAGGTGTCCCGGTTCATCCAACCGCCCTGATCGGCAAGGGCCGATGGTAGTTCCCAGTGATAGAGTGTCTGGAAGGGTTTCAGCCCGCGTTCCAGCATCGCATCGACGAGCCGGTCGTAGAAATCCAGCCCTTCCGGGTTCACCGTCTGCCCGTCCGGCATGACCCGCGCCCAGGATGTGGAAAACCGGTAGGCGTCCATCCCGGCATCTTTCAGCAGATCAAGGTCCTCGGCAAACCGGTGATAATGGTCACAGGCAACCGCACCCGTTTCGGCACGCACCACATTGCCCGGGCCCGCGGCAAATGTATCCCAATGGGTTGATCCGGCACCGCCAAATTGATGCCCCTCAATCTGATAAGCAGCCGTGGCAGCCCCGAAAAGAAATCCTTCAGGGAAATCAGTGCGTTTGAAGTTCATGTTAATCCCTTTTCGGCGCAGGGCCGGTTGACTGGCCGATCATCAGCTCTGCCTCGAGCAGGTGGTGTTGCGGGGGGGCGTGCGGTGCGGCAATCGCGGCGAGCAGCATGGTGGCTAGGCGGCGCCCCGCATCACGCACCGATGACCGCGTGGCCGTAAAGATGGGCACATCACCACCATTTTGCAAATAGGACAGGTCATCATCATGGGTGACGACAGACACATCCTTGCCGATCACAAGCCCGCGTTCATCAATGGCGCGGCGGACGCCAAGCGCGCTGATCAGTGACGAACACAGGATCGCGGTTGGCGCGTCCGGGCCTCCAAGCATGTCCATGGCAGACTGAAAGCCGAAAACCTCGGTCATTTCGCCGGCGCGCATCAAGGCAGGGTCAACGTGCAGACCATGTGCCAGCAGCGACGCGGAATAGCCTTCGCGCCGTCTGTGGGCGAAATCCATCCCTTCAATCCCGTTGATCAGCGCGATCCGCCGATGACCCAGATCGAACAGAAAATCCGTAGCCCGCAAGAATGCGCTCCGATTATTCACGTCAAGCCAGGCATAGGGCAACGCACAGCCGGATGCCCGCCCATGTACCGCAAAGGGCAGGCCAAGATCATGCAATAGCGGGATGCGCGGGTCGTTCATGCGGGGGCCGTGCACGATGACGCCATCCACCGCCCGCCGTGATTTCAACCCGCGATAGACCTGATTTTCGTCCTCATCCGCCACAATCGACAGGATCATTTCATAGCCGTGCCGGGAATATGTTTCGCCCGCACCCGCGATGAAATCGCCGAAAATAGGGTTCACCATCTCGTGCTTGTTGGAGACCGGGATAACGTGGCCAATGGCCAGCGCTTTGCCGGTTGCCAGCCCCTTGGCGCGGGTGCTGGGGCGGTAGTTGAATGTCTTGGCGGCCTCTTCTACACGGGCGCGCGTTGCCGGGCTCACCTCGGGGTAGCCGTTTAGCGCGCGGCTGACGGTTGTTTGGCTAAGCCCCAGATTTTGCGAGAGTTCTTTGAGGTTCATTTTGCGTCAAATCGTCCAAAGCGCTTTCATTCTTGCTCGGAATAATGCGCTTGCAAAAGTATTCCCTGCCGCCCGTAAACGTTTCAGTAAACTGCGGATTTCAAAAAACCAAGCCTTTTTCACCTGCGATGGCATGTTGACAGCGACTTGGAGTTACTCAAGGGTAGGCATATCCAAAGCGCTTTGAAAATGATTCTTTTTTGCGCCGGATAGAACGATGCGCACGGCTTACGTGCGGGTGAAGTGACGCACCTGATTGGTGCGATTGGGAGGATGATCAATGAAAATGAAACTGTATGCCAGCGTGGCAGCGGTTGCTTTGACTGCAGGTTCGGTACAGGCGGACGGGCATCTGGCATTCACGCCGGGCGAAGGCGACTTTAGCTGGGACAGCTACAACGAATGGGCTGCAAACGCACCGGATCTGAGCGGTCAGTCGGTCACTGTGTTTGGCCCGTGGCTGTCACCCGAAGACGATATTTTCCGGTCGGCGATTGCATATTTTGCCGACGCAACCGGCGCCACCGTAACCTATACCGGGTCTGACGGGTTCGAGCAGCAGATCAGGATTGATGCCGAAGCAGGCTCTGCCCCGAATGTGGCTGTTTTCCCGCAGCCGGGTCTTGCCGCGACGATGGCCTCACAAGGCCTGCTGACGCCACTTGGCCCCGACACGGCATCCTGGGTGGCTGATAACTACGCTGCTGGTCAGTCCTGGGTTGATCTGGGTACCTATGCAGACGCATCGGGCGAAGATCAGTTCTATGGCTTTTTCTACAACGTGAACGTCAAATCACTGGTCTGGTACAGCCCTGAAAATTTCGAAGACGCGGGTTACGAAGTGCCTGAGACGATGGAAGATCTGATCGCGTTGTCCGAACAGATTATCGCCGATGGTGAGACACCGTGGTGCATCGGTCTGGGGTCGGGTCCCGCAACAGGTTGGCCTGCAACAGACTGGGTCGAGGACATCATGCTGCGCACCCAGACGCCTGAAACCTACGACCAGTGGGTGACCAACGAGATCCCGTTCAACGATCCCAAGGTGATCGAGGCGGTCGAGACATTCGGCATGTTCGCCAAGAATGACGACATGGTTGCAGGTGGCTCTGCCGCTGTCGGGTCCACAGATTTCCGCGATAGCCCAACCGGCCTCTTCTCATCGCCACCACAGTGCTACATGCACCGTCAGGCGTCATTTGCGACAGCATTCTTCCCCGAAGATGTTGTGGCAGGTGAAGATGCGGATTTCTTCTACTTCCCATCGTTCGCGGAAAAGGACCTTGGCAATCCAGTTTTGGGCGGCGGCACATTGATGGCGATCACGGATGCGTCAGATGCCACGATGGAGTTCATGGAATTCCTGAAACTGCCTATCGCGCATGAAGTGATGATGGCACAGACCGGGTTCCTGACGCCGCATACCGGTGTAAATCTGGACACTTACAAAGATGATATCCTGCGCGGGCAAGGCGAAATCCTGCTGAACGCGACAACCTTCCGCTTTGACGCATCTGACCTGATGCCTGGCGCCGTGGGTGCGGGTACATTCTGGACCGGGATGGTCGATTATGTCGGCGGTGCCGAAGCCGAAGATGTGACTACTGCGATCCAGAATAGCTGGGACGCACTGAAGTAGACGCGTTCACAAGCTAAAGCGTTTGATTTGAAAAGGGTACGGACGGGGAATCGTCCGTGCCGATAAGCGGAACAAACCGCATCTATTCATCGCCACGGGGAGGAGACCATGCATCCTGCATTGCTTGGACTGGTCACGATTATTGTCGGTGTCGGCGGCTGCGTCGGATATTTTTACGGTGCAAATGTTTTTCTGGACAAGGTTCTGTTTCCGGCCAAAGGACCAAACGCTGGCCGAAACATCAACCGCGCCAACATGATCCGACCGTGGGTGTTTCTGTTTCCTGCCCTTGTCGCGTTGGGTCTTTACCTAGCCTATCCGGTATTCGCCACGTTGCGGTTGAGCTTTCTGGAAAGGCTGCCGGGCAATGAATACGCCTTTGTCGGGTTCGAAAATTACACGAAGATGTTTGCTGAGGCCAAGTTCAACGAGGCAATGTGGAACAATGTTTTGTGGCTGATCGTGGTTCCGGCGGCAGCGACGGGGTTCGGTTTGCTGGCGGCCCAGCTGACCGACCGTCTCAGCTGGGGCAATATCGCCAAATCCATCGTCTTTATGCCGATGGCGATTTCCTTTGTCGGTGCTGCTGTCATCTTCAAACTGGTCTATGAGGCCCGCCCTGAAGACGTCGCGCAGATCGGTATCCTGAACCATTTATACCTGCTTTTTGGTGGGGCAGAGCCACAGCAATGGCTGCAAATCCCGTTCTGGAACAACTTTTTCCTGATGATCGTGCTGATCTGGATCCAGACGGGCTTTGCCATGGTGATCCTGTCGGCTGCCTTGCGTGGTATCCCCGAAGAAACGGTCGAGGCCGCGATCATCGATGGGGCGAACCCGTTCCAGATCTTTTTCAAGATCAAGATACCCCAGATCATGTCGACCATTGTCGTGGTCTGGACCACGATCACGATTGCCACGCTCAAGGTGTTCGACATCGTCTTTGCCATGACAAACGGTCAGTGGCAGACGCAGGTCTTGGCCAATTACATGTATGACAAGCTGTTCGTGGCCGATGACCGTGGCATGGGGTCCGCTGCGGCGATGATCATCATGCTGATGGTGATGCCGATCCTGATCTGGAATGTCTATAATGCCCGCAAGGAGATGCGCTGATGGATGCGATAGCTGGAAGAAAGCCCATCGTCGTGTGGGCGCTGAATATCTCGGTCGTGTTGCTGGTGATGCTGTGGCTGTTTCCGACGCTGGGCCTGTTTGTATCCTCCTTCCGCACCGGTGATCAGATCACTGCGTCGGGATGGTGGTCGGCCATGTTCCCGGCCGAGCAGACGCTGCAAATCCGGGCCGCTGACCCGGATGACGCCCGCGTCGATCTGGGCAACGGGGTGTTTGTTGTTGAAGGCAATATTTTCGGCGATGAACCCTTTGCCGGTGAGATGAGCGGTTGGTCCACCTCCAGCCGGACGCTGGGCGCGAATGCCCCCGGTGAGACATTCGATCTGGGCGATGGTGAGACATTTACGCTGAACGCGGATGGCACCTATGTCTGGCAGGGCAATGATGACCAGATCAGCGGCAGGGCCCAACGCGTGTTTATCGACGCGACGACGCCGCCTGATTTCACCTTGAACAACTATGCCTTTGTTCTGTTTGATGAAGACAATTCCGAAGGCATGGCCAAGGCGTTTTTCAATACGCTGACGGTCGTCATCCCGGCGACGATCATCCCGATCCTGATTGCGGCCTTTGCGGCCTATGCGCTGGCGTGGATGGATTTCCCGGGGCGCGCGCTGCTGATTGCGGCAGTCGTTGGGCTGCTGGTGGTGCCGCTGCAGCTTGCCCTGATCCCGCTCTTGTCGCTGCATAATGCGATCGGGATCGGTAAGGGGTATTTGGGGGTCTGGCTGGCCCATACCGGATTTGGCCTGCCGCTCGCCATTTATCTGTTGCGCAACTACATGGTGGGCCTGCCGCGCGACATTATCGAGAATGCCAAGGTCGATGGGGCGACGGATTTCCAGATCTTCACGAAGATCATCCTCCCGCTGTCGTTCCCGGCCCTGGCATCCTTTGCGATCTTCCAGTTCCTGTGGACCTGGAACGATCTGCTGGTGGCGTTGGTGTTCCTGATTGATGCATCCGGGCAAACCACGGTGATGACCAAGCAGATTGTGGAACTGCTGGGCACAAGGGGCGGTGATTGGGAAATCCTTGCGACCTCGGCTTTCGTGTCGATCGCAGTGCCGCTCGCGGTGTTCTTTGCGATGCAGAAATACCTCGTGCGCGGTTTGCTCGCAGGCTCAGTCAAATAGTGAAAACCGTCCCGGGCGTGCCCCGGGACCTCAACCAAGCGGCCCACGAGAGGTCCCGGATCAGATCCGGGACGGGCAGAGCGACAGGAACAAAGGCGATGAACACAAACCTTGCCACAACGCCCGAAATGGCCATCGACAAGGACTGGTGGCGCGGTGCGGTGATCTATCAGATCTATCCGCGCAGTTTTCAGGACAGCAATGGCGATGGGGTGGGCGACCTTTTGGGGATCGTCCAGCGGCTGCCCTACATCGCCTCACTGGGTGTGGATGCGATATGGATTTCGCCGTTCTTCATGTCACCGATGAAAGATTTCGGCTATGACGTGAGCGATTATTGCGATGTTGACCCGATGTTCGGGTCACTCGCTGATTTCGACGCAGTGGTCGAAACCGCCCATCGCCTTGGCATCCGCGTGATGATCGATCTGGTGCTCAGCCATACCAGCGACCAGCATGCGTGGTTCGGTGAAAGCCGGACGAACCGGACCAATGACAAGGCCAACTGGTATGTCTGGGCTGACCCGAAGCCTGACGGCACGCCGCCCAACAACTGGCTGTCGATCTTTGGCGGTTCCGGCTGGCAATGGGATGCGCGGCGCGAGCAATACTATTTGCACAATTTCCTTGTGTCCCAGCCGGATCTGAACTTCCACGAACCTGCGGTGCAGGACGCATTGCTGGATGTCGCACGCTTTTGGCTCAATCGCGGCTGTGACGGCTTCCGGCTGGATACGATCAATTTCTACATGCATGACGCCCAACTACGCGATAACCCCGCTTTGCCGCCCGAAAAGCGTAATGCGACCATCGCCCCGTCAGTGAACCCCTATAACCATCAAGAGCACCTTTACGACAAGAACCACCCCGACAACGTCAAGTTTCTGGCCCGCCTACGCGAGGTCATGGAACCCTATGGTGCTGCCGCAGTGGGTGAAGTGGGCGATGCGCAGTTGGGACTAGAGATTATGGGCCAGTACACGGCTGGCGACGATCTGATGCAGATGTGCTATGCGTTTGAGTTTCTTGCCAAGGATCAGCCGACCGCCGACCGCATCGTGCATGTGATGAACCGTGTGGATGAGGTTGCCGCCGATGGCTGGGCCTGCTGGGCATTCTCAAACCACGACGTGATGCGGCATGCCAGCCGCTGGGACCTGCCGCCTGCAGCGCAACGGATGTTCGCAACGCTGATCATGTGCCTGCGCGGGTCGGTGTGCCTCTATCAGGGCGAGGAACTGGGCCTGCCGGAAGCGGATGTGGCGTTCGAAGATCTGCAAGACCCGTATGGCATCGAATTCTGGCCTGAATTCAAAGGCCGCGATGGGTGCCGCACGCCCATGGTCTGGGAGCCAAGCAACCAGAATGGCGGTTTCTCGGCCGCCAAGCCCTGGTTGCCTGTCGCCTCGGAACATCTGCACCTTTCGGTGGCCGCACAAGAGGACGAGCCGGGCGCTTTGCTGCATCACTACCGCAAGGCGATCGCCTTTCGCCATGCGCATCCGGCGCTGAGCATTGGTGCGCATGATAAGGTCAAGGCCAAAGGCGACGTTGTTTATTTCACGCGGACGCAAGGCAGCCAGACGATTTTCTGTGCTTTCAACGTCAGTGAAACACCATCCGATTTTGATCTGCCCGAAGGGGGTTGGATACCAATCGGTGCCGAACTGGGCAGCGCACATACATCCGCAGACGGGAGACTGCATCTTGGGCCGTGGCAGGTTTGCCTTGCGCTTAAGCAATGAATTCAAGGGGAGTGAGACATGGCTGATCTGATACTAAAGGACGTTGCCAAAACCTATGGCGGCACGGTTGATGTGCTGAAGAACATCAACCTCGACATCAAGCAGGGTGAGCTGATCGTCTTTGTCGGGCCGTCTGGTTGCGGGAAATCAACGCTTTTGCGGATGATCGCAGGGCTGGAAAAGATCACCGGCGGGACGCTTGAGATTGACGGGCAACTGGTCAATGACGTGCCCCCCGCGCAGCGCGGCATTGCGATGGTGTTCCAGTCTTACGCGCTTTATCCGCATATGACGGTCCGCGATAACATGTCTTTCGCCCTGAAACTGGCCAAGAAAACCCAGGCCGAGATTGATGAGGCGGTGAACCGCGCCGCCAAAATCCTGCAACTGGATGAATATCTGGATCGGCTGCCGAAGGCCCTTTCGGGGGGGCAGCGGCAGCGGGTTGCGATCGGGCGGTCCATTGTACGCGACCCCAAGGTATACCTGTTCGACGAGCCGCTTTCGAACCTCGATGCGGCTTTGCGCGTCGCGACCCGGATCGAAATTGCGCAGTTGAAGGAATCGATGCCCGAAAGCACGATGATCTACGTCACCCACGATCAGGTCGAGGCGATGACGCTGGCCACGCGGATCGTGGTGCTTGCCAACAAGGGGATCGCGCAGGTCGGATCACCGCTTGAGCTGTATGAGCGGCCAGAAAATGAATTCGTTGCCCAGTTTATCGGCTCGCCCGCCATGAACTTGCTGTCTGGTGAGATCGTGGAAACCGGTGAGCAGACCACGATCAAACTCCATGGTGGTGGCTTGGTGAAATCCGCCGTGCCGACGCAGACGTCTGACAAGGGGTTGAAGGTTAATATCGGCATCCGGCCCGAGGATATGATCGAAACATCAGGCGATGATTACGCCTTTGAAGGCAAGGTCAACATCACGGAAGCCTTGGGCGAGGTGACGCTGCTGTATTTCGACAAGGTCGGTGATAATGACGCCGTCATCGGCAAACTGCCCGGCATCCATGCTGATCTGCGCGGCAAGTCCGTGCGCATGGCGGCCAGCCCGGACAAGGTGCAGGTCTTTCATAACGGGCAATCGCTGTATTATCGCTGACACAGTTTGTTAGCAGGTAGATGGTTGCGAGTAGCGCGCCGATGTGATCGCATCGGCGCGATTTTGTTTGAGGAGTGCTGTGATGGATATCCCGGTCAATAGGTTGAAGACGGCATTGCAGGCCGGGCGGGTGCAACATGGTATCTGGCTGACATCCGCGTCTCCTGTCTTGGCTGAAATCGCTGGAAACGCCGGCTTTGACTGGTGCCTGATTGATGGCGAACACGGACCGAACACGGTGTCAGAGATGCTGCCGCAATTGCAGGCGCTGGCCATCAGCGGCACGTCAGCCGTGGTGCGGATTGCCAGCGCAGAGGTCTGGATGGTCAAACAGGTGCTGGATCTGGGCTGTCAGACCGTGCTGGTTCCCATGGTTGATGATGCCGCCAAGGCGGCAGAGATGGCGCAGGCGATGCGCTATCCACCCGACGGTATTCGCGGCATGGGGGCAGTGCTGGCGCGGGCATCCGGTTTCGGGGCGATTGCTGACTACCCCCACAGCGCAAATGCGCAGATGTGTCTGCTGGTACAGGCAGAAAGCGCCAAGGCGGTTGAAAATATCGATGAGATAGCTGCGGTGGAGGGAGTGGATGGTGTGTTCGTGGGGCCTGCGGATCTGTCAGCTGATATGGGCTATCCCGGCCAGCCAGACCATCCGGAGGTGGAGAAGGCCATTGATCACCTGATTGCCCGCACCGTAGCGGCGGGCAAAAGCGCGGGGATCATTACCTTCGATGAAAGCCGGTTCGATGACTACGCCCGGAAAGGGGTGACTTTCCTGGGCGTTGGCGGTGATTTGGCAATCCTCAACGGTGCCTTGCGCGGTCTTGCGACACGATTGGGCTGACAAATTCCTTATAAAGGAATTTGCCCAGATTTTTCGAAAAATCTGGCTACGCCCGCCGCCGCCGTCCGGTGCGGGCGCGGCCTTCGCCGGGTTTCGCGGGCACGCGGTTGAACTTGATCCATTCGTTACCTGATGGATCATTATCCGTCAGGAAATTGGCAGCACGGATTGCTTCCATCTCTTTGCCCGCGCGCGGTTTGGTTGATCCCATGCCGAACAGCGTGACAAAGGTTTCATCATCCATTCCTTCGGGCAGGATGATCCCGGCGGCTTCCACCTCGGCCCTTTTTTCGGCGATCTTCGTGGGTCCAACGGGCAGTGCGACCGGGTTCATGATGGCGCTGGTCATGCCCGCCGTCATCGCCATCGGCAGGAACGCGTTGTTGATGCCGTGCCGGTTCGGCAGGCCGAAACTGATATTTGACGCACCGCAGGTCGTGTTCACGCCCAGTTCTTCGCGCAGGCGGCGGACAAGGGTAAACACCTGCAAACCTGCCGTACCCATTGCGCCAATTGGCATGACCAGCGGGTCGACCACGATATCATGCGCCGGAATGCCAAAATCTGCGGCCCGTTCCACGATCTTCTTGGCCACCGCAAAACGCACGTCCGGGTCTTCGCTGATCCCGGTATCGTCGTTGGAAATCGCCACAACCGGCACATTGTATTTCTTGACCAGGGGCAGGACCAGTTCCAGCCGCTCTTCCTCGCCAGTGACCGAGTTCAGGAGCGGACGCCCTTCAGCCGCCGCCAACCCGTTTTCCAACGCGCCGGGAACGGAGCTGTCAATGCAGAGCGGCACATCAGTAATGGCCTGCACCCGTTCCACCATTTCCTTCATCAAAGGGGGTTCGACAAAGTTGTTGTCGGCATAACGCGGGTCCTCGGCCATCTTGTTCGAAAAGACGGCGCCCGAGTTGATGTCGAGGATATTCGCGCCTGCGGCCACCTGCGCCAGTGCGTCGGCTTCGACCCGGCTGAAATCACCGCGCTCCAGTTCCTCTGCCAGGATTTTGCGACCGGTCGGGTTGATCCGCTCTCCGATCACGCAAAACGGTTCATCGAAGCCAATAACGGCTGTCTTTGTTTTGGATTCGACAATCGTGCGTGTCATTTAGGTGTCCTTGAGGTGAGAAGCAGGAATGGCAGAGGTGCCGCCATTGGCAATGGCCCAGTTGGCATTGGCGCTGATGCCGCCAAGCGGGAAGAAATGCACATGCGAGATGTTGAAATCAGGGTTGGCCGCCTTGTGCGCGGCCAGTTCTGTCAACACCTCGGTCGGCTCGTAGGGCAGCAGCAGCTTGGAGACATCCATGGCCCGCTTTTGCAGCACCTTCAGCGATGGACCCACACCGCAGGCTATCGCGAATTTGATCAGGGTTTGCAGCTTGGCAGGCCCGGCGATGCCGATATGAATTGGAATGGTAATCCCGGCCTCACGCAGCGCATCGGCCCAAGCAATGATCGGTTTGGCCTCGAACGCGAACTGAGTGGCAATCGCCATTTCCGCATCAGTCGTTTCGCTGAATTTCTGTTTCCAGTGAAGGGCTTCCATGACGTTTTTGTCAGAGCCATCCTTGTCGATATCCTTGTTCCCCTCGGGGTGACCGGCCACATGCAGGCGTTTGAAATCGCCAAACAATCCGGTTTCCAGCAACTGCATGGAGGAATGAAATTCCCCATGAGGGGCCGCGACACCACCGGCAAGCAGAAGCGCCTGATCTACGCCAGCCTCGCCCTGATATTGGGCGATCCAGTCGGCCAGCATCGCCTGATCCTTGATGATACGGGCCGGAAAATGCGGCATCACCTTGTAGCCATTGGTCGCCAAACGCTTGGCCGTTGCCACCATATCCGAGATTGGCGTGCTTTCGATATGGGCGATGTAGACGCGGGTACCTGCGGGCAGAAGATCGCGAAAATCCTCGACCTTCTCGGCGGTGCGCGGCATCACCTCGATGGAGTAATCCTTTAGAAACGCTTCCATCTGCGGATTGACGGTGGTTTCAACAGTTTCTTTGTGTTTGCGGAACGAGAGTAGGGACATGACGACTTCCGAAAGGCGGGTGGGAAAGGGGCCGGGCTTTTTCAAGCCCAACCATCATTGGCGATAAGGGTCTTGATGCGGTCGTGATCGTATTCGGTTTCGATCCTGGCGGCTGTCGCGGCCGCGGCTTCCGCATCGGTCCCGTCGACCGGGATCGGGTCTGCCTTGCGAAATCCGGCCATGTAGTCATCTGACTCTGCGGCACCCGATTTCATCGCGGCCCGGTCGATCGCCTGTTCAAACCGTTCAGGCAGGGGCAGCTTTGTGCCGCGACGGCCACGGCCAACGATGACCTGCGCAGGGATATCGCGCCAATATACGATGGTGACGTCGGGCATGTGATTCCCTCTGGTTCCTCTTGTCCTCGTTCTATCACCCGTTTGCGCCCTTCAATGCCGAATTTCGACATCCAAGATGCGGCGAGCGACTGTGACGTGCTACCCCAAGACAGCCCCACAGCACTAGGGCAGGGCGGGTTCAAATTCTTCATGTCCAACATGTGACGATTTCACATGGGCGTTTACAAGACTTGTGCAAACGCATTTCCCGCCCTAGCTTGAGGTTAACTCGAAATGGAGGGCGTGAAAGATGGCGCCCAAGCGTCCCAAAGGTGCGGGCGCGTTCCCAAAAGCGGTCGATACCCCCGCGCCAACTCCGCCTGATCCGGCGTCGCTTTATGCTGCATTGGATTTGGGCACAAATAGCTGTCGGATGTTGATTGCCCAACCCAAGGGCAGCCAATTCCACGTGGTCGACAGCTTTTCGAAATCCGTGCAATTGGGCCATGGCCTTGAAAGTACCGGGCGCTTGTCGCGCGCGTCTATGAATCGCACCATTTCCGCGATGCGGATTTGCCGGGAAAAACTGAAGCGTCATGGCGTCAAGCAGATGCGGCTTGTTGCGACAGAAGCCTGCCGTCGTGCTTTGAACGGGGATAACTTCGTCGCACAGGTGCGTCGCGAAACCGGGCTCGACCTGGAAATCATCAAGCCAGAGGAAGAGGCGCGGTTGGCCGTCATTTCCTGCGCGCCATTGGTCAGCGTGAACACCGAACAATTGCTGGTGGTCGATATCGGTGGTGGCTCGACCGAGCTGGTCTGGATCGACCTGACGAATGTGCCCAAACGCGAACGCCCGCGCGCGATCATGCGTCTGCATGCGGGCTTTAAATCAGATCCCGGTCCGTTTGCGGCGGCCAAGGTGGTGGACTGGATTTCGGTGCCTTTGGGCGTTGCCACGTTGCGCGATCAATTCTCGGATGTGGAAGACGACGCTGCCCGCTTTGCCTTGATGAGCTGGTTTTTTGAGGAAAACCTTGAAGAGTTCTCGCCCTATGCGGCAGAGCAGGCACGCGAAGGGTTCCAGATCATCGGCACCAGTGGCACGGTGACAACCGTCGCCGCCAGCTTCCTTGGCCTCAAACGCTATGACCGGACCAAAGTGGACGGGCTGCGCATGACCTCTGACCAGATTGACACGGTGATCCGCGACTACCTTGCGCTGGGTCCCGCAGGGCGACGCAATGACCCGCGTATCGGCAAGGACCGGCAGGCGTTGATCATGTCGGGTTCTGCGATCCTGCAGGCGCTGATGCGGCTTTGGCCCACGGATCGTTTGTCGGTCGCGGATCGCGGTTTGCGGGAGGGGCTGCTTTATGCGCAGATGTCGGCAGATGGGGTCTTGGAAGATACGCCGTTTTAGGGGATAGGCACCGGATGGTGAAGAAACCCAAGAATACATCGGGACGCGGACAGCGTGATCTGACCGTCAAGGTCAAGACGGCGCGTGGACGCAAGCTGAGCTCGACCAAATGGTTGCAGCGGCAGCTGAACGATCCCTATGTGAAACGGGCCAAGGCCGATGGCTATCGGGGCAGGGCGGCTTACAAGATATTGGAACTGGACGACAAATATCGGTTTCTGGTGCCGGGTGCGCGGGTCGTGGACCTGGGCTGTGCACCGGGTGGCTGGCTGCAGGTTGCTGTCAAACGGGTCAATGCGCTGGGTGAAAGAAAAGGCAAGGCCCAGGGCTATGTCCTCGGCATCGACCTGCAAGAGGTAGAGCCTATCGCCGGGGCCGAGATTTATCAACTCGACTTCATGGAGGATGATGCAGACGCCAAGGTGCGCGAATGGCTGGGTGGGACGGCGAATGTCGTCATGTCCGACATGGCCGCATCTGCGTCCGGTCACAAACAGACCGATCACCTGCGGATCATCGCGCTTTGCGAAGCGGCGGCTTACTTTGCCTTCGATGTGTTGGAGGAGGGTGGAACGTTTGTGGCCAAGGTGCTGGCAGGCGGGGCCGAAGGCGAATTGCAAAAGCTGTTGAAGGCGCGGTTCACGAAGGTCGCGAATGTGAAACCGCCGGCATCGCGGTCGGATAGTTCGGAGAAGTTCGTTGTGGCGACGGGGTTTAAGGGCGGACAAGGCTGAGGGCTTGGTACCCAAGATTATTCGAATAATCTTGGCAAAAGTCTTTGAAGACTTTTGCGTGCGAATTCTGTCCGCTGTGCAGAATTTTCAAACCAGCGAAATGCGCGTGTTCCAATCGGCGCATCGGCTGATCAAAGCCTCTGACGGCACCCCATCCGTCACAAAATGATCCACCTGCGCAAGCGACGCGATTTTTACCGGGGCCTTGCGTGCGAACTTTGTCCTATCCGCGACCAGTATCGTTGCCCGCGCAGCCTTGATCACCTGCTGGCTCACCCGCACTTCTTCGGGGTCAAAATCCAGCAAGTCCCCGCTCAGATCAATGGCTGACGCCCCGATCACCGCAAAGTCGACCTTGAACCGGTCAATCGCCAAAGCGGCCAGATCACCCACCAAACCCCCATCTGACCGGCGCAAACTGCCGCCTGCCACGACCACATCGCATGTCGGGTTGCCCGCAAGGATGTTGGCAACATTCAGATTGTTCGTCACCACCATCAGGTTGCGATGGGCATGCAGGGCATGGGCCACGGCTTCGGTTGTTGTGCCGATATTCAGAAACAATGACGCATTGTCGGGGATCAGCTGCGCCGTCCGCCTTGCAATCCGTATCTTCGCTTCGCGGTTTGATGCCCGCCGGTCGCCATAGCCAATGTTGCTGACGCCAGAGGGCAGGACGGCGCCACCATGCACCCGCTCAAGCACACCCGCCGCGCAAAGCTGGCGCAAATCGCGGCGGATCGTCTGGACGGCGACGCCAAGTTCGGCCGCCAGCGCAGTTGCCGCAACCTTGCCGTCCGCCTGCGCGCGTGTGCGAATGTGGTTGTGCCGATCCTCTATATTCATATGTTCGTTATGAACGATAACCGAACATAATGGAAAGAAATTAGCCAATATTTTGGTGGTTTACAGTATTCGTTTAGTATTCGCATTGATTGAAGCGAACATAACGTTGCCTAGCACTTGCACCCCGCCGCAAAGATCGTAAGACGCGCGTAAACAGATGGGGCATAACATGCAAACGGACTTTGACGTCTTTATCATCGGCGGCGGGATCAACGGCTGCGGCATCGCGCGCGATGCGGCGGGCAGGGGCCTGAAGGTTGGTCTGGCGGAAATGAACGATCTGGCCTCCGCCACCTCATCAGCCTCGACCAAGCTGTTCCATGGCGGGCTGCGTTATCTGGAATTCTTTGAATTCGGCCTTGTGCGCAAAGCGTTGATCGAACGCGAAGTGCTGCTGAAAAACATGCCCCATATCAGCTGGCCCATGCGTTTCGTTCTGCCTTATCACAAGGACATGCGGTTCGAAAACAATACACCAACGTCGAAATTGCTGTCCGCGATCATGCCATGGATGAAGGGGCGCAGGCCCGCCTGGCTGATCCGGCTGGGGCTGTTCATGTATGATAATCTGGGCGGGCGGCAGATCCTCCCCGGTACGTGGACCGTGGATCTGACGACAAAACCGGTCGGGAAGCCCCTGAAAAACAAGTTCAAACGCGCCTATGAGTATTCCGACTGCTGGATCGAGGATGCGCGGCTCGTGGTTCTGAATGCCCGCGATGCCGAAGAACGCGGCGCGAAGATCATGACGCGTACAAAGGTCATCAGCGCGAGCCGCACCGGGGGGCATTGGGAGATCGTGACAGAAACCGGGGGCACCGAAACAACCTTTACCGCCCGTGCGCTGGTTAATGCAGGCGGGCCATGGGTGGAAAACGTGGTGCGCAACGTCGCGCGGCTGAATACATCCGAAGGCGTGCGGCTGGTGCGCGGCAGTCATATCGTGACCAGGAAGCTCTTCGATCACGACAAAAGCTATTTCTTTCAGGGCGAAGATGGGCGGATCATCTTTGCCATTCCGTACGAGACTGATTTCACCCTGATCGGCACCACCGATGCAGAGCATGAAAACCTGGCCGAAAAACCCTATGCGACAGAGGAAGAACAGGATTATCTTTGCGCTTTCGCCTCGCAATATTTCGACAAACCGGTGACGCGCGATGATATTGTCTGGACCTATTCCGGCGTCCGCCCGCTTTATGATGACGGCGCGAAATCGGCAACGGCGGCGACCCGTGACTATGTCCTGTCGCTGGACGACAGTGGCGCGCCCTTGCTGAATATATTCGGCGGCAAGATCACGACCTATCGCAAACTCGCTGAAAACGCGCTGAAAAAGCTGACGCCGCTGATCGGCGGTGATGCGCCATGGACCGATAAGGCGCCTTTGCCGGGCGGCGATTTTCCGGTCAGCAAGCGTGATCAACTGGTGCAGGACCTGCAACAAGCCTATCCGTTCCTCGACGAAAAATGGGCGCTGCGGCTGATCAAAGGGTATGGAACAGACGCGGTGAACATCCTTGGCACCGCCAGATCCGCCCCCGATCTGGGGCAGGATTTCGGCGCGACCCTGACCGCAGCCGAGGTCAAATGGCTGATGGCCAAGGAATACGCGCAAACGGCCGAAGACGTGGTCTGGCGCCGCTCCAAGCTGGGTCTGCGGCTGACGACAGATCAGATCGCGGCCCTTGACGCCTTTATGGCGGCTTGAAACAAAACGAAAAAGACGGGGGGATCACATGACATATATTCTGGCCATCGACCAAGGGACCACATCCAGCCGGGCGATCATCTTTGATGCCAAGATGCGCGTGAAGGCCACGGCGCAAGAAGAATTCACGCAGCATTTCCCGCAATCAGGCTGGGTCGAACACGATCCATCCGATATCTGGTCATCAGTTGCGTCGACCTGCCGGGGGGCAATTGAGAAGGCGGGGATCACCGCTGCCGATGTGGCCGCCATTGGCATCACAAACCAGCGCGAAACCACGCTGATCTGGGACAAAAACACGGGCGAACCGATCCATAATGCCATCGTCTGGCAGGATCGGCGGACCGCGCCATTCTGCGAAGAACTGCACAACGAAGGGTTCGAGCGCGAGATCACATATCGCACCGGCCTGCTGGCGGATCCTTATTTTTCCGGCACCAAGGTGCATCATATCCTGAACAAGGTTGAAGGTGCGCAAGCGCGTGCCGAAGCCGGTGATCTGCTGTTCGGCACGGTCGACTGCTACCTGATCTGGAAGCTGACCGGCGGCAAGGTCCACGCCACTGACGCCACCAACGCCGCCCGCACGATGCTCTATGACATCCGCAAGGGGCGGTGGAGCACGACAATTTGCAAACGCTTCGGTATTCCGGCCTCCATGCTGCCCGAGGTGCGCGATTGTGCGGCTGATTTCGGAACCACCCGCGCTGATCTCTTTGGCAAGGAACTTCCCATTCTGGGCGTGGCTGGCGATCAGCAGGCGGCAACCATCGGGCAGGCCTGTTTCCAGCCGGGTATGCTGAAATCCACCTATGGCACGGGGTGCTTTGCGCTTTTGAATACTGGCGACACTTTGGTTGAAAGCCAAAAACGGCTGCTGGGAACCATCGCCTATCAGTTTGACGGCAAACCGACCTATGCGCTGGAAGGTTCGATCTTTATCGCAGGCGCCGTGGTGCAATGGCTGCGCGACGGGCTGAAGATCATCCGCGAGGCCAGCGAAACCCAGCCCTTGGCCGAAAAGGCCGATCAGGGGCAGGAGCTTTACATGGTGCCCGCCTTCACCGGCCTTGGCGCGCCTTATTGGGACGCCGACGCAAGGGGTGCCGTCTACGGCCTGACCCGCAATTCCGGCCCGGCCGAGTTCGCCCGTGCGGCCTTGGAAAGCGTTGGATTCCAGACGCGTGACTTGCTGGAGGCCATGAAAAGCGACTGGCAAACGTCTGATAAGAGTGGCGTTTTGCGGGTTGATGGCGGGATGAGCGCATCGGATTGGTCGATGCAATTCCTCTCCGACATCATCGGCGCGCCGGTGGATCGGCCCAAAGTGCTCGAGACAACGGCGCTGGGTGCGGCGTGGCTCGCGGGGATGAAGGCGGGGGTCTATCCCGATCAAACGGGCTTTGCCGCCGAATGGGCGCTCGACCGGCGGTTCGAGCCGCAGATGGGTGAGGTGGTGCGTGAACGGCGCTATGCGGGCTGGCAGGATGCAGTGCGGCGGACGTTGACCTGAGTGGTACATGTCCGCTGTGCGGGACTTAGCTAGCTTTCGTTGCCCCTGCGCGAAGGTCTTGTTCGTCGGCTGGCCGATTATTCCACAATCACAACCTTCCCTGTCAGAGCGCCCTCAACGCATTTTGCGTACGCGAGGCCAACTTGATGTGATGGCACAGGCTTGTGACCGTGAAACCACGCGCCATAGCGCGGTGCGGAGACTTCCAGCATTCCAGGGCTGACGACATTCACTCTCAAACCGCGCGGCATCTCTATTGCCGCACCTGTGACGAAGCCAGCCAGCGCCCCGTTGGCGGTCGCGGCATTTGACCTCATGCGGATTGGATCGCGATCGAGGACGCCGCTCGTCAGTGTGAAGGAACCACCGTCCGAAATGACATTCATCCCGGCGAGGACGAGGTTTACCTGCCCCATCACCTTTTGCCGCAGACCGACCATGAACGTCTCTTGGTTCATTTCTGACAAGGGCGCGAAGGTCGCATCGCCCGCGCAAGATACGACAGCATCAACGGTGCCGACCTTCTGATAGAGTGATTTCACCGCGTGCAGGTCGCCCACATCGACCTGAAAGTCTCCGGTCGAGCGGCCGACGGTGACGATTTCATGCCTCTGTTCAAGTTCTTTGCAGGCGGCTCGCCCAATATCCCCAGACGCACCTACGACGATTATTCTCATTTCTGATCCTTCATTATCTCATCGTACTTTTGCAGTTTTCGGTCGAGGATGGTTCGACAGCGTTCCAACTCCGCTTGTCGAGCCGCAAGGCTTTGTCGGTGTGCTAGAAGCGCCGCCTTGCGCTTTGGGATTGTTGCATCGCCTGATGCATACAAGTCGGCGAACGTGCGCATCTCAGACATGGACATCCCAGTTGCGCGTAGTGATGCCAGCAACTCAAGCCAGTCGGCATCCGTCTTCGAAAATCTGCGCTTTCCGTCTGCGCCGCGTTGGATAAACGGACAGAGCCCGAATTCCTCATAAAAGCGTATCGTTGAAACGCTGAGCCCGGTCAGCTCAGCTACTTCTGAAATCTTCATGTGCCCGCACCCTTTCACTCAGGTTCATACCGACCTGAAGCTACTTTAGGTCAAGTGTCTTCATCAGACTTGATAGTGAAAGCCGCCGTTCTTGCACAGCACAGCATCCGACACTTTGGTCTCTTTGCAGACATTTTTTGTGTTGCTAAACACCTGAGACCGGTTGGTGACCTTGGGTTTGCCGCCATCAAAAGATTATTGTTACCGCTCCGTCAGATAATCCGCTGACACATAGCCCGTCACACCCGGCGCGTCTGCCAATGACACCTCGCACCAGCGTTGCCCGACTTCGGTGACGCATGAGCGTCTGTTCAGAATGGTGCCGTCTGGCAGCCCCATGATGATGTTGAAGCCAAGGCTGGGGCCGGACCGCAGCTTGAGCAAGTCATCGGGGCCTGTGCCGGTGACGACGACCCGGTCGGTTCCGACCGCGGCACAACCGGCAGAGAGTGTGAGGATGAGGATCGTGGAAAGGGCGGTGTGACGCATGATGTGACCTGAGTTATTTTGTCTTCGATAGCCCGCAATTCGACCAAAGCCCAGCCTGTCGTTTTCGGCGGATAGGGCTGGCAGCGGGCGTACAGAACCCGTACAGACGCTGTACATATGCTGTACGTACAGTTTTCACCACGAAGAGGATGTCGAACAATGCGTATTCTGGCTTTTCTGGTCGTGTTGGTTGTTGCCTTGCTGGCCTATATCCGGCTGGCCCCGACCAATGCAGAACGTTGGCATACGCTGCCGGATGTGGCGGGTCCGGGTGATACTGTGGAAGAGGGCGGCTTTCTTGCCGTCCGTCGCATCACGGCCCCGGCGGAAGAGGTTTTGGTCGCGGTTGAGCAGCGTGCTTTGGCCACGCCACGCACGAAACTGTTGCGAGGAAGTGCGACAGAGGGGATGATCACCTTCCAGACCCGGTCGCTGATCATGGGTTTTCCGGATCATACGACCGTGGCGGTGCAGGGTGATCTTTTGGTGATCTATGGCCGTCTGCGCTTTGGTCGTTCGGACATGGGCGTGAACCGTGCGCGGATCGAAGCGTGGCTGGAAACGCTTGGCCCCTTGACCGCCCCGCTGTGATCGGCCAATTCCGATCACATGATAGCAGCCGAGCGTATTGAACAACTGATCGACCGTTTCCAGTTTCTGGAGGCGAAGATGGCCGATGGGTCAGCCGGGGCCGATATCGCCACGCTGGGCAAGGAATATGCCGAACTGCGCCCGGTGGTCGAGACGGTGACGGCCTATAAGGATCTTGTGGCGCAGATCGCGGATGCTGAGGCGATGCTGGCAGACCCGGAGATGAAGGAACTGGCGGAGGCCGAGTTACCGGAACTCAAGGCGCAGTTGGCCGCATCAGAGCATGATGTGCAACTGGCCCTGCTGCCCAAGGATGCCGCCGATGCCCGCCCTGCGCTGCTGGAGATCAGGCCGGGAACAGGCGGTGATGAGGCATCGTTGTTTGCGGGTGATCTGTTGCGCATGTATCAGCGCTATGCCGAAAGCCAGGGCTGGAAATTTGAAATCCTTGAGGAAAGCCAGACCGAATTGGGCGGCATCAAGGAGGTTGTGGCCCGGATCGCGGGCGACGGTGTCTTTGCCAAGATGAAATATGAAAGCGGCGTGCACCGCGTGCAGCGCGTGCCGGAGACGGAAAGCGGGGGGCGTATCCATACCTCTGCCGCGACAGTTGCCGTGCTGCCAGAGGCCGAGGACGTGGATATCGAGATCAATCCGGCGGATATTCGTATTGATACGATGCGCGCGTCGGGGTCCGGCGGGCAGCACGTGAACACGACTGACAGTGCGGTGCGGATTGTGCATGAACCGACGGGAATTATCGTCGTCAGTTCCGAAAAATCGCAGCACCGCAACCGCGAGATCGCGATGCAGGTGCTCAAGACGCGGCTGTTCGATCTGGAGCGTCAGCGGGTCGATAATGAACGCTCGGCCGATCGCAAATCGCAGGTCGGATCGGGCGACCGGTCAGAGCGGATCAGGACCTACAACTTTCCGCAAGGGCGCATGACGGACCATCGGATCAACCTGACGCTTTATTCACTGGGGCAGGTGATGCAGGGCGATCTGGATGAGGTGATTACCGCCTTGCAGGCCGACGCCCAAGCGACGCTGCTGGCGGAGATGGGCGGGTGACACCGGACGATCTGCTGCGCAAGGCGGCCGCGATATTGGCCGAGGCGCAGATCGATAACCCCACGCGCGAGGCGCGGATATTGTGGCGCGAAATGCCCTCGGACGATGGCACAGCCTTTCTTGCAAAGGTATGGCAGCGGGCAGGGCGGGTGCCACTTTCGCATGTTCTTGGGCACCGGGACTTTTACAAACAGCGCTTCATCGTGACTAGCGATGTTCTCGACCCGCGACCTGATACCGAGACGTTAGTTGAAGTGGCGTTGCAAGAACCCTTTGCCCGGTTGCTTGATCTGGGCACTGGGAGCGGGTGTATCCTGCTGTCGTTATTGGATCAGCACGATCAGGCGACGGGCATCGGGACGGATATTTCGCAGGCAGCGCTGGATGTGGCGATGCGCAACTGTGCGGCGATCGGGTTGGGATCGTCTGCGTCATTCATTCAATCGGACTGGTTCGCAGCGGTGGACGGCCAGTTTGATTTGATCGTGTCGAACCCGCCCTACATCGCGGCAGAGGAAATGGATGATTTGCAGCCCGAGGTGCGCCTGCATGAACCACGTATCGCGTTGACGGATGAGGCGGATGGTTTGACCGCCTATCGCAAGATCACCGCAGGCGCGCCGGCACATCTGCGCCCCAGTGGACGCCTGATCGTTGAGATTGGGCCAACGCAGGCGGCGGCGGTCTCTGGCATGATGGCGGATGCCGGTTTTCAGGCCATTCGCGTGATTCCTGATCTGGATGGCCGCGACCGCGTCGTGCTGGGGTATTGGCCGGGAAAAGACGGCGAAACCCTGCCATAAGCCGCAAAATACATGGTTTGGTGCAATTTCTGCTTGTCTTGGCCCCGCTCACATGCTTATTCAAACGTATCGGCGGGTATGAGAGCCTCTCGGACCTCTCCCCGATCAGTCGCCAAAACATCGTAAGGCCAGATATTTTCAGACGCGCAAGAGGCGCGCATTGGGCCATCGTAACGAGAGCTAAAGGCTAAAGTACATCTATGAGATCATCGAAGTCACGGTCGCGGAACAAAAACCGCAATAACCGCCCGTCGGGTGGCAATATCATCAACCGGGTGTTTGACAGTTCCGGGCCTGACGGCAAGGTGCGCGGCACCCCGCAGCAGATCATCGAGAAATACAACCAGCTGCACCGTGACGCCGTTTTGTCGGGCGACCGTGTGGATGCCGAAAACTTTGCCCAGCACGCCGAACACTATACCCGCCTGCTGGCTGAAGCGCAGCGCGAGGTGGACGCCAAGCGTGAAGAGCAGGAAGAACAAAACCGCCAGCGCCAGGCCGAGCGTGATCGCGAACGGCAGGAACGTCTGAAGGCACAAGAGGCCGCAGCGAGCGATCCCGCGTCGATGGATCAGCCCGACATGGCGGAAACTGGCGATTCCGGTCTGGTTGAGACGCCGGAGGAAAAACCCAAGCGCCCGCCGCGCCGCCCGCGCAAGCCGCGTCAGCCCGAGGGTGGTGGTGATGAACCAAAAACCGCCCCCGATGAAGGCGCCGCCCCAGAGGCCGCTGAATGATCATAAGGCCCTCCGATTTCGGGGGGCTTTTTTGTTGGTGACGTCAGGTGCATCCGGAACATCCGCCGGGCAGCCACGATTTGTCGGGGAGACGGCAATTCCGCTTTTTCCATGTTGCGCTGCGGCACCGCGACAGGTTTGCGCAGGCTATTGGCAGTGCCTCCGGTGGATGCGATGGCCGGGTTATCGTTTGCGTGACCGGGCGGAGGTTGACCGTTTCCTGAGGGCGTGTTCAATGGCCAAGCATCATCAGGGATGAATTTATGATACGTTTTCGATGGCTATTGGCGATCGTGCTTTTGGTCGGTTGTCTGGCGCCAGAGCCGCCCGTACCAGATGGCCGTGGCCTTGTGGATGGTCTGGTATCTGCTCCGTTTGTTGATGAGGCGGCACAGGACCCTGAGTTTTTTGCCTGGCGTGCTGCGTTATTGGCGGCGATTGCCGATCGTGACGCCCTGGCCGTTAGCCGGATGTCGGCGCCGGATATCAAACTGACCTTTGGCGATCAGGCCGGTCGTGCAGCACTCGTCCAGCGTTTGACGGCACCTTCGCTGCCAATTGGCCCCGAACAGGGCGAGGCATATTGGCAAGAGTTGGAGGCGGCCGTCACTGGTGGAGGGCGGTTCGATGACGCAGGCACGTTTGCGGCCCCGTATTTCTGGCGCGCTGATATTCCCGCTGAATGGAATGTGTTTGAGACGTTCTTTATCGTGGGTGCGCCGCGCCCCGTTTATGGCAGACCGACGACCGATGCACCGGTTCTGATGACGTTGCAGGAGGTAGGCTTTGAAGCCCCATCGCATCCGGATGTCCCGCGGGTGAGGGGTGTCGATCAGTTTCGCGCCGTGTCCTTGAAAAACGGCGGCACCGGCTTCATCGCGGTGACGGATTTGCGGCAACTGGTAGGCTATCGCGCAACGTTCGAGAAACGGGATGGGGTGTGGCAGATGATCTATTTTATTGCCGGGGATTGATCAGGGCGCTTCGAGCGATCGTGCGAGCGCGCAGAACGCCTCCAGATCGATCTGTTCGGCCCGTTCGGTGGGCTTGATCCCAGCGGCGGGCGGTGGTCTTAGATGTCAGGGCCGATGGCTTACGTACCGTCCGGGATAGCTCGATTATCAACGGAAAGATAAGGCGACACCGCTGGGTTGATACATAAAAAGGCACCCCATCGGAGGTGCCTTTTGGGGAGAGTGCTGCGTTGGTTTAAGGGTCGATCCCCATGATGACGCAAACCCAAGCTCCTGAACTGCTTGAGCCACAGATCATTTCCAAGTCGTCTCCACCTCCTGCGGATGCAGTTCCAGCCCCCAGAAGCAGGGCGGAAAAGGTGGTGACTGTGAGTAGTTTTTTCATAGCAAATTATCCATTTTGAAGGTTTCAAACGAAGCAAAATCAATACGGAACAATGCTATAGGGCCATATGTTGATCTTTTGTGTCAATTATTGCGTGCGCAACCAAGCGGTATTCCGCTGCGATTGCCGGATCAGCTCTTATGCAGGCTGCGGGCCAATGCGCAGAACGCTTCCAAATCGACCTGTTCCCCCCGTTCTGTGGGTTTGATCCCGGCGGCGGTCAGGTGGTCCTCGATTTCAGGGCTGACGGATTTGAGTGCGGAGCGCAGCATTTTGCGGCGCTGGTTGAACGCGGCAGCGACAACCTTGTTCAGGGTGCCGGGGTCGGCGGGGTAGCGTGGGGCGGGCAGGGCGGTCAGGTGCACCACGGCAGAGTTGACTTTGGGCGGTGGGTTGAACGCCTCGGGCGGCAGGTCCATCACGATCTTGGGGTCCGTGCGCCATTGGGCGAGCAGTGCCAGCCGTCCGTAGGCTTTGCTACCCGGTGCCGCCACGATCCTTTGTGCCACTTCCCGTTGGAACATCAGTGTCAGGCTGTCCCAGAAGGGCGGCCATTCGGGCGGGGTCAGCCAGCGCACGAGCAGTTCGGTGCCGACATTGTAGGGCAGGTTAGCGGCGATCTTGATGGGTTTTGACAGATGCTCCAGCGGGTTCACGGTCAGCGCGTCACCGTTGATGGCGTGCAGCCTGCCGGGATAGGCGGCGGCGATTCCGGCAAGGGCAGGCATGCAGCGGGGATCTTTTTCGATGGCGAGCACCCGGCGCGCCCCTTCGGCCAGAAGCCCGCGTGTCAGCCCGCCCGGGCCGGGACCGATTTCGAGCACATCGCATTGGGTCAGGTCCCCTGCCAGCCGTGCAACTTTGGCGGTCAGGTTCAGGTCGAGCAGGAAGTTCTGGCCCAGTGATTTTTTTGCGGCGAGGTCATGTTTTGCGATGACTTCGCGCAGGGGTGGCAGGCTGTCGATCCCGCTCATCCGCGTTTTTCGGCCATTTGCGCAGCCATGCGAATGGCGGCGATCATCGAGGTGGCGTCGGCCTTGCCTTGCCCTGCGATGTCAAAAGCAGTGCCGTGATCGGGCGAGGTACGAATGAAAGGCAGCCCCAACGTGATGTTCACGCCGCCGGAAAAATCGAGCGTCTTGATCGGGATCAGTGCTTGATCGTGATACATGCAGACGGCCACATCGTAATGGGCGCGCGCGCCTGCGTGGAACATGGTGTCGGCGGACATCGGCCCCTGCAGATCGACCCCCTCTTCGCGCAGCGCGTTCAGGACGGGGGTGATCATGTCGATCTCTTCCATCCCCATTTTGCCATCTTCCCCCGCATGCGGGTTCAACCCGGCCACTGCGATGCGCGGCTGGTCGATACCGAAATCGCGCCGCAGGGCTGCATGCGTGATCAAAATCGTGTCAGTCAGCAGGCTGGCGGTCAGTTTGCCCGGGATATCCGCGACCGGGATATGGATGGTCGTCGGGACGACCCGCAGATCATCGCAAGCCAGCATCATCACAACACGGTCCGTGTCGGCGAGGGCTGCAAGATATTCGGTATGCCCCGGATAGGCGAAGTCCGCCCCGTCGATCAGGGCAGCCTTGTGGATGGGCGCGGTGCATAGCGCGCTGGCCTGACCTTGCCGCACCAGATCAACGCCGGTTGCGATGGCGTCGATGACGCCTTGCGCGTGGGCCGGGTTCGGTGTGCCGGGTGTGGCAGGCCCGCTGAAATCTTGCGCCAGAACGGGCAGGGCGGTCCGGCTGACTTGTGCGGCCTGATCGCCATTTTCGACCAGTTGCACGGGCAGGTCGGCAGGCAGATGCCTTGGGTCGCCGATCCAGATCAGGGGCAGGTCGCCGTGCAGGCGCTTCCATGCGGTGGCTGCAATTTCGGGCCCAATCCCGGCAGGTTCGCCGCAGCTGATCGCGATGGGTTTCAGTCTCATCGGATAACGGCAGAGGCGCGCAGATCTGCCAGCAACGCATCTGCCAATGCCGCAAGCCGCTGGCTGCGAAGCTGATTGCGTACCGCATCCGGATCGGTGTTGCCCGCACCGGCGTTCACCCGTTCGCACAACATCAAAAAGACAAGTGTGTTGCCGTTATCGCGTGTCAGGTTGGTTGAAACCTCTCCGGGATCAAGCCGGGCCAGCTCCAGCGCGATGTCGCCTGAAATCTCGGACGGTGCAAGCGACATGCGATCAAGTATCTCGGGCCGTTGGCCTTGGGCGATACCATAAAGGTCATCGCAAGTATCGACACGGTTGCGGACATTTGCCGCCGCTTGCAGCGCAGCGGCAGAGCGTCCGCCGGGGATGTAATATGCGGCATAATCAATGCTGACCGGGGCGGCCGTGGGGCGTGCCGCCTCGCGTTTACCACGCAATTGGAACAGCGCTATGCCATTGGGAATGTTGATCGGGTCGGTGACTTCACCCGTTTGCAAATCAAGTATGATGGATTGGATTTGCGGTGGATAATTGTCAATTGGCAACCAGCCTAGCCGTCCGCCATTTTCGCGTGAGGGCAGCGCGGATACCTGACGCGCGGCGTCTTCGAATTCGGCAAATGTGCGAAAACCGGAAATCAGCTCAGCCACTTCCTGTGCGCGTGCCGCGCGGTCCGGGGGGGCCGCGATGATGATCTCGTTCAACAGGACCTGCAACTCGGTCGTGGCGGTGCCCCGGCTGGCAATGGCGCGTTCGACTTCTGCATCGGTGATATTTACCTCGCGCCCGAAGCGTGCGCGCACGTAATCGCGCCAGCTAACGCCGACCTCTACGTAATCGCGCAAGGTGCTCAGGTCGATCCCGTTTTGTGCCAGCATCTGCTGGAATTGACCAAGGGACATGTCTCCGCGCTGTGCAAATTCCTCAAGCGCGGATTGCAGTGCCGCATCCGAGATGCGCAGGCCCACACGCTCCATCTCTTGCTGCTTCAGCCGGTCTTCGATCAGCCCTTCGCGTGCAAGTTCGTTCAGATTGCCTGCGGTGCCGAATAAATCAAGCAGCCGGACACGTTGTGACAGTTCGAATTGTGTGATCACCCGGTCGTTGACGGTGATAACCGGCGTCAGTTGCCCTTGGGCAAGACCTGTTGATCCAACCCCGATGGTTCCGAGCATTGCCAAAAGGGCACCCATCAACCGAAAAGCACGCATGCTGATCCTCGTCTTCAATTAGTTTCTACAGCCAGCGGCAAGACCGCCACTGGCGCGGCCCGCCGAAAAACCCGTTACAGAGCCGCTTATCCTTAAATCTGTCGTAGGTTCAACCGTATCGGAAGACGTATACCGGCGCGAGGCGGAAACGTCGATGCTCACGCATTCGTTTCGCCATTCCAGACCGATCCCGGCACGCACAGGCCTGTCGGCGGCCACGTCATAGCGTGCATCCAGTTCCAGCGACCACGCCGCGCTCAATTCGAAGCCCGCATCGAAGGTCCATTCAGAGATTGTTTCGGGCTGGTCTTCGCTGTCATCGGCGCTTTGCCAGATATAGGAAGCATCAAGCGAGATTTTTTCATTTTGCCACGCGACACGGGCATCTGCGCGGTTCAGGCCCGTCGTGTCATCCACCAGCCCGCGCGCGTCGAGCAGAAAACCACCCGGAATGATCAGCTGCCCACCCAGCAGCCAGTCTGACAGCTTTTCATCAAGCCCCGATGACGGGGTGAATTCCGGCTCGGCCTCGCTGCGCAGGATACGTCCGAAAGACAATGTGGATGTCGTCCCGAGTCCGCCGATGCGTGTCCAGCTGATCCCTGCTGCCACTTGCTGGCCGGTTTCGACAACGTCATCACCAGCAAAGCGTGACAGATCGAACAGATTGCCCGGGTCCAGTTCACTGCGGGTACTGTCTTCATTCGGGGGAATGCCGCCAAAGCTGTCGGACCAGCTGGCGCTGATGGTGGGTTCAATCAGATGTTGTGTGCCGGTTGCGCCAGCGCGGCCCAATGGCCAGCGCAACGTGCCACTGATGCCGGGGGCGATCCGCAGATCGGTTCCGGGGAATTCCGTATCGTCTTCGATACTGTAGATTTCACCACGGACCACTGACTGCACGCTGCCGATGACGCCTGCGGGCAGCACCCAGCTGTCTTGCCAGGCGGCGTTTGCCCCGGCGCGGGTAATATCCCGCCCGTTGTCACCATCCGCGTCGCTGAACCGGTAAACGGTGTCCATGCTGCCTTCCAAGGTAAGTGTGCCGCCCAAGGATGGTCGGAGTCGCCTTTGGTACCGGAGATCGGCGATGATCGGCGGAAGCGATGAGTTGGATTCGTCTTCACGCAAGGTCTGGTAGTAGGTCAGCCGCGTCTGCGCGAGCGTTGTGTCAGTGACGCGCAGCAGGCTGATGGCGCTATCGAGCCGGTCCTTGTCGGAATAGCCGTAATCAAGCAGATAGGCGCGGTCGCTGACCGCCTCGATGTCAAAAGTCAGCTGGATGTCGTTTGCTAGCGCGAAATTCCCTTCGGCGAAAAGGTAAGACCGGTTTTTGCTCTCAAGCGTGTCATCGCTGCCTGCGCCTTCGACCTGGAGACGCCCATTCACAAAGGCCTGTCTGTAGATCAGTTCCAGCGTCCGCGTTTCAGGCGAAAGATAAGGTGCGACAGTGATATCTGCATGATCGCCCAGCGTGATGAAATAAGGCACCATCACTCCGGTGCCCAATTGCGATGAAACGCGTTGGTCAGGTTCCAGAAAGCCGGTGGCCCGGTCCAGGGTCGGATCGGGTAACCGCATGCGGGGGATCCATACCAAAGGCACGCCGCGCACATGGAAGGTGGCGTTGGTAAAATAAAGTTGCCGTTCCAGCGTGTCATGCACTACCCGCTCGGCGCGGATTTCCCACAAAGGTGGCTTGTCGCCGCACACCCGGCATGATGTGGCCGCGGATTTGTAAAGCTGTGCGTAGCGTCCCTCGCTCCGCTCGATCTGATTGGCGGCCAGTTGCAATTGCTGGTCCAGCACGATCCGCGCACCTTGCAAGATCCCGTTTTCCAGCGTCGGATCAAGTGTCGCCCGATCTGCTGTCAGCACTGTGCCATCGGCGGTGCGGATGACAATCGGACCTTCGATGAACAGCTGATCGCTTGGCCGATCATAGATGATCTGACGCGCGCTGAGGCTGTCGCCAAGGTAAAGCACTTCGATATTGCCGGTGGCGACCAGTTGTTGCTGGTCGTTTAGGGTGACGCTGTCGGCGATCAGCGTTGCGGCCCCCTGGGCCAGGGCCAGACCGGGCCACAGCAGGACAAGTAACAGACAAAGCTGCCGCATCACCCGTCCTCGTTATGCAACAAGATGCCCATCGACAATCCGATTGCGGCCAGCGGCGGTGCCCATGCCGCAAGGATCGCGGGCAATTGCCCATTTTCGCCCAGCACCAGCGCGAAGTTGCGGATGAAGTAAATGACAAAGGCAAGAATGATTGCAAACATCACCATCATGCCCGTCCGGCCACCACGCTGATGGCGCAGCGTAAAGCTGGCCCCGATCATCACCATCGATACCAGAAAGGCGGGAAGCGCCAGTTCGGTGTGAAACCAGACAAGATGACGTTGCGCCGAAAAACCTGCGGTTTTTAACCGGTCGATAAAGGCAGGCAGCTCCCATATTGGGATGGACGATGGCGTGCCAAAGCTGTCCCGGATCTGGTCGGGCGTCAGTGTTGATGGCACGGCGAGCGCGGGATGCACGGTCGCGTTCGCCTCTGGCACCGTGTCCTGATCCAGCATCCATTCCTTGGCAGTGGTCAACTGCCAGGCGCCAGAGGTGAGCGTTGCGGTTTCCGCATCAATCCGTCTGACGGGTTTGCCTTGTGGGGTGAAGGCGATGAACGTCACATCTGTCAGGCGCGTGCCATCAAGATTGGCACTTTGCGCGCGAATGACGGTCTGCCCGCTGGCGTTGCCTTGCCGCAGCCACAACCCCGATGATCCAATGGACAACACCGAGCTGTCGCCGCGCAATGCGCCGCCGCGCGTCTCGTATTCCTTGGATGTGCTGGCCACGATCGGGTTCAGGATGGCGACCGCCAGCACGCCCAGGGCCAACGCTACAGCCAACGGCGACGCCAGCGCGCGCAAGGCCGATCGCCCGGCGGCCCGCGTCACGACCATTTCGGACGAGCGGGACAGCCCCAGAAAAAGCGCAATGGTTGCCAGGATCATGATCAATGGCAGAATGCGATAGATGCCTTGTGGAATGTTCAGCAATGTCAGTGTCACGATTTCGAGCGTGCTTGCCTCGGACCGGCCATAGCGTCTGAACTGCTCGGTCAGGTCGATGAACATCATGATCAGAAGGAACACCGCAAAGACCCCCAGAAAGGTCATCAGAAAACGGCGGGCAAAATAGCGATGCAGGATCATGCGGGCGCGGTATCCTTGATCCGACGTTTGAACAGGTTGGGCCGACCGGCCCAGAACAAAAGAAAGCCTACAATCGCAAAGCCTGCGATGCTGGGCAGGTAGGTGGCAAACCAAAGGTTTTCATCGCTGCGCGATACGTTCAGTCCGGCAGTTTCGATCGCTTTGACCACCACGATCAGAAAGATCGCCGCGATGATCTGGCGCCAGACGCCGAAGCGGCTGAAGTTGCCGATCAGCAGTGTCGCAAACCCAAGGAGGGCGGCGACCGTCCCCAATAGTGCCTGATTGATCCGGTCATGGCCACGTGACAGAAGCCGCGCTGCCGATTGCCGTGTTTCGGCTTGCAATTCAGGCGTCGGGTTCAGTAATTCCCATGTAGACAGATGCGCGGCCTTGCGTCCCACGTCACGCTGCTCATTGATCAGGCCGCCGATATTATAGGCAAAATCTACGAATGCGGTGGTGAAAAGCCGGTTATCGTTCAGTCGCAGGTTCTGGACCATGCCATCAATCATGACGAGCTGCGTTTCATTGTTGTCGCGCACAAGATAGGCTTGGGATGCCGTGTAGGTGACATGTTCCTCGGCGCTGCGCGTGTCGGACAGAAAGATATCCTGCAATTCGCCCGCCGGTGTGATTTCGCGGATGTAGAACGTGACCCCGTTGACCGGTTCGATAAACTGCCCTTCGGTCAGAAGCCGCGCCGTGATGCTTTGCGATATATCGGCAAGCCGCTGATCGTATTGTGCCCGGCTCATCGGGACAAGAAAGTGCATCAGAAGCGACATCAACAGCGTCACGATCAAGCCGAAATACAAAACCGGACGCGCCAGCCGAAAGGCCGAGAAACCAGTTGCCTGCACAACGACCAGTTCGGATTCCGTTGTCATCCGGTTGGTCACATAAACGGCTGCCGCAAACGCGGCCAAAGGCAGCGCCAGCCGCATCACGCTAGGCAGCGTGAGGGCTGTAAATTCAATAAACACGGTGGCCGATTGCCCATCGGCGATCAGCTGATCGAACAATACCACGGCCCGGTTGATCCAGTAGATCAGCACCAGAACCAGACTGAAAAATCCAAACAGGACCATCAGTTGTGACAGCATATATCTGTCAAATCGCGCCAATGACCTGTCCTTTGTTCAGATGCCCGTGTTGCTTTCGCGCAAGCTAGCCGATTGGTGCGGCGGATTGAACAGCTATCTGGTCATTATCAATGGCGCGGGCTACCTATTGCGCAAACATAGATTGACCTTGAAGGAGCTCCCATGACCACGCCAGCAGAAATCCAGTTTAAAGAGGTTGATCTTGACGTCGTCGCCGATGCCGCGGGCAAGGTGGTTGTGTTTGTTGCGGATGATGCGCGACTGGATGCCGGGGCGCGGCGCGTGAACCGTTTGACGAAGAAGGCGCTGGAGCGGTTCGTCGCAAGCGAGGCGTTTGAAAAGATGGCGTCGGCCGACGTGTCGACCATGGCCTATCCGGCAGGCATGGCTGCCGATGCCGTCTGTGTGGTCAAACTGCCCCGCCGCCCGTCCAGTCAAGAGGCTCGGAAAGCAGGCGCGCAGTTGGCGAAGGTGCAGGGGAACAAGGATCTGCTGGTGCTTGCTGGGACCATCAACCGCGCGGATAACATCGCGTTGGGCTTGGCGTTGCGGGCCTACAATTTTGACACCCACAAAACGGATGAGAAAAAGCCCGCAGGTGCGGTAACCTTCATGGTGTCCAAGCCTGAGGAGGTCGCGAAATCCGCCGCCCCCATGGCTGCGATTGCCGAAGGCGTGTTCTTCACCCGCGATCTGACCAATGAACCGGCCAATGTGCTGACGACCGATGATTTCGCCGCCCGTCTGGCCGCGATGCAGGAATTGGGGCTTGAGGTTGAAATCCTGGAAGAGGACGCATTGGCCAAGCTGGGCATGCGCACGCTGCTGAGCGTGGGGCAGGGGTCGGCCAGCCCGTCAAAAGTTGTCGTGATGTCGTGGAATGGTGGCAAAAATGGCGATGCGCCATTCGCGCTGGTGGGCAAGGGCGTGGTTTTTGACACCGGCGGGATCAGCCTGAAACCGGCGGCTGGCATGGAAGATATGACCATGGACATGGGCGGTGCCGGTGTTGTGGCCGGTGTCATGCGCACGTTGGCCCTGCGTAAGGCCAAGGCGAATGTCGTGGGCCTTGTGGGGCTGGTCGAGAACATGCCATCCGGCACCGCGACCCGCCCCGGCGATGTTGTGAAATCCATGAAAGGTGACACGGTCGAGATCATCAACACCGATGCCGAAGGCCGTTTGGTGCTGGCCGATGTGCTTTGGTACACGCAAGAGCGGTTCAAACCGGTGGGTATAATCAATCTGGCGACGCTGACAGGGGCTATTCTGGTGGCATTGGGCCACGAGAATGCGGGCGTCTTTTCGAACTCGGACGATCTGAGCGATGCGTTTCTGAAAGCCGCCAAGGCGGAAGGAGAGGGGGCATGGCGTCTGCCCATGGCCCCGGCTTATGACGAGTTGCTGAAATCACGTATTGCCGACATGAAGAATATAGGCGGTCGCAATGCGGGCTCTATCACCGCCGCGCAGTTTCTGCAGCGCTTTGTGAAAGAGGATGTGCCGTGGTGCCACCTGGATATCGCAGGCACGGCCAGCGTGAAAAAAGAGACGGCCCTTGCACCAGCGGGTGCGACCGGCTGGGGTGTGATGGCGCTGAACCGGCTGATCGCGGATAAATACGAGGGCTAGGTGGGCGCGGCTTATTTCTATCATCTGACCGATAGCCCGCTTGAGGCGACATTGCCCATGCTTGTGGGCAAGGCGCGGGATGCGGGCTGGCGCGTTTTGGTGCGCGGGTCAGACGCGGCGCTATTGAAACGTCTCGATGACGTGCTGTGGCAGGGACCTGAGGAGCAGTTCGTACCACACGGGCTGGCAGGCGGTCCGCATGATGCAGATCAGCCGGTGCTGCTGGGCGATGTGCCCGCGACGGGCTTTGCTTGCGTGATGAGCGTGGGCGGCGCGGATGTATCCGCTGATGAGGTACAGGCCGTGGAGCGGACATGCATTCTGTTCGACGGCCATGATGGCGAGGCCTTGCAGCATGCGCGCGGGCAGTGGAAGGCGCTGACAGATGCCGGCTGTGCTGCACAATACTGGGCGCAAGAAGGCGGGCGTTGGACGAAGAAGGCGGAGAAGTAGGGCGTGTTAAGATGGTGTGGGGTACGCTGCAAGTGAAATGGTTTTGGTTGGCGGCTTAGAGCCCACAGCAGAAGTCTTGAATTTGTGCTGCGCGCACGCAGCGCAAAAACTTGTGCACTTGCGCAGAGTGCTTTGCCGCGAAGCAGCGGCCTAACCGGACATCTGAGCAGCGCGCGGCGAAGAACCTGAAGCTAATGATCATGTTGCGGACTGGTGAGAGGATCCGCCCGGTGAAACTACGTCTATTTTTCGCGCCTTAATGCAATGCAAATGCTAGCGATAGTGAAACAGCTTTCGAGTACAAGTGTGCCGCTGAGACAAAGCGTCGGAATTCTCTAACAAGCCAAAGCGGCGCTTGTCACGGCATTGCGAACTCGAGTCACCGGTTTGAAATCTTGGTCACTTTGTCCTAAATGCCGAAGGTGTATGCCCAGTCAGCGATTTCACGGCGGCACCCATTCCGCTTTGATCGGAAAAACCGCACTTTTCTGCGATGATTGCAAGTGACAGGGTGGAGTAGCGGATCAACTCCACGGCTCTTTCCGCTCTGCGCCTTTGAATCCATCGGTATGGTGGTTCTCCGACTGCCTCGCTGAAACACCGGGAGAAATGCCACGGGCTCATGCAAGCAACATCGGCCAGCTTCGTGACAGTTATCGGGTTTTGCATGTAGGTTTCCGCGTATTCGATTGCTCTCGCAATCCGGTCATCGGTGCCGGCGACGGACACCGATGTTGAAAAGCCGTTCACGGATTTCTCAAGTGCAAGTCCAACGATCAGAAGGCTCAGACCTTCGGCGACCAGCGGGTTGATGCTGGGGCCGCGCAGGTGTTGTCTGAGCGTGCGCGCAAATGCGGCGGCTTGGGCCTCGGGCGTGCATCTGACCGGCTCTAATCCGCCCATCTGGTCCGTTAGGGCTTCCGTGACAAGGCCTTTGAGACGCTCTGGGTCAATCTCTATGGCGACCCCCCAACCCGTGTTTTCTGCCGAAAGACGAAAGTCAGTACCAGCGGGATACAAGGCGAAGGTGTCCTGCTCGCAAATGCTCTCGCGCGCGCGGTCGGAATTCACCTCCTGCACCGACGCGCCTTCCTCGATGTTGACATAGAGCAGATGCTTATGTGGAACGAGGTGCATCCGTACCGAACCGGGCGGAATGGCCTGTACGGCAAGCGCCTCGGTCTGCACACCGAAAGGGGAGCTGGGTAGCGCGGTCAGACGAGTGCTTTTAGCGGGCATTTGGCCTCCCGGTAGCGGTCTTACAAGAGCCATCGGTCGCCAGCCTAGCGCCAAAACCAGCCCGTTAAACAGTACTTTCCGCATTCAACAGCAAGGATCACCCAAACAATAGCACGTATGGTGGATGCCCGCGCGATCTTTCCAACCCATCCTTATGGAAGGCGCAAGTCGCCAGGCTGCATCGGTCTTCAAGTGATCGACGCAAAACCGTTTTGAACACTGATCCAGAAAGGAATTCTGATGTCTGATGACATGAACCCCTCCCGCCGCACGCTCCTTACCGGAGGAGCTGCTGTCGCCGCCACGATGGCAGCATCCGCTGCCGCCGCGAACAGCATGGACCCGGTCGAGGCCCCGTCGGCGGTCAATCCCGATGGCCGTTTTGCAGGCAAGGTCATCGCAGTCACTGGTGGCAATTCCGGGATCGGCGCCGCGACCGTGCGGGCCTTTGCCATGGAAGGCGGTCAGGTGGTCTTTGGCGCGCGGCGTGATGAGCTCGGGCGTCAGGTCGAGGCAGAAATCCGTGAAGCGGGTGGCGATGTGACCTGGGTGCAAACGGACGTTCGGGACCCGGCTCAGGTCGAACGCTTCGTCAACGCCACAACGGACACTTATGGCCGTCTGGATGTCCTTTTCAACAATGCCGGGATCTTCATGACACCGGCCTTGATCGAGGACATTGCCGTCGAAAACTTTGACGACATGATGTTGACCAATGCAAACGGCGTCTTCTACGGCATGAAGTACGCCATCCCCGTCATGAAGGCGCAGGGCAACGGTGTCATTGTCAACATGGCGTCGGTCGCAGCGCATCGCGGGTTTCCCAACACCGCGCACTACAACGCCTCGAAGCATGCCGTTCTGGGCCTGACCCGCGCCGGGGCGCAACTCGCAAAGGACAACATCCGCGTCGCTTCGATCTCTCCGCTCGCGGTGGATACGCCCATGCTGGAAGAGAGTTTCGAGTTTCAGGGCCTGACCTACGAGGGCATGGCGGATTTCTTTGTGACACCACGGATCATGGACCCGAACGAGATGGCCGAGGGCATCCTGTTCCTCGCCTCCGATGCTGCCACCGCTTTCAACGGCATGGATTTCGACGCCACCGGTGGCCAGCTCGCCTGAGCCTGTTCACAAGGAGAACATGATGAAACACACATTTCTTTCGACGCTCGCAGCGGCAACACTTATCGGAGGCGGCGCCATGGCAGACCCTGCCGAGATCACACGATCAATCACGGACATCGCTGCGGGGGCTGATCGTGGCGATTGGGACCGCGTCAGAAGCGCATTCGCCGAAACGGTGACGACCGACTATACAAGTCTTTGGGGCGGAGATCCAACAACGCAGCCTGCCGATGAGCTGGTTGGCGGCTGGTCCGGCTTCTTGCCCGGCTTCGACAACACGCACCACATGGTGACGAACCACACGATCACACCCGTCGGTGACACCTTCGCGATTGCAGAAGCGGATTTCACCGCAACCCATCGGATCGACGATGATCTTTGGACGCTTGGGGGGCGCTACACTTACGAACTGGAACAGTCCGGCGACCGTTGGCTCGTGACGTCGATGACCATGACCGCACTTTGGGAAACCGGAAATCGTGGATTGGTCGGTATTGCCGGCGAACGTGCAGGCCAAGCCAACTAAAGCTGAGGCTTTGGACCTTACCTCCCATGGTCCAGACCTCGTTCCTGCGCCCGGTCACATAGAGCGACCGGGCGTGCCCCGCCGAAGGCTGTCCGGGAAACCAGGTATGACAACTTAGTGCCCAAAGCGTTGATGAGTATTCCGGCAGGCACGATACACTCCATGCACCAGGATTGGTTAGCGGCTTGGACCCACATTGTGGCCATCGGTATCTCCGGGCAGTGCAACTTCTGCTAGGTCACATCAAAGTTGACAGCACTGTGCGTTATCTTGGCGTCGAGGTGGAAGACGCTCTGAGCATCGCCGAGCGCATCGACAAGGATAGGTAAACACCAAGGCGCGTAATTTTGACCAAATCGCTTCGGAGCGCGCAAAAAATGCTTGTTGAAAATTGCGATCTGTCATCGAACGTAGTCTGTCGAGACAACAATCTCGCCAAGGACTTCATTTCGCGGCGCCAAGAAAGAGGTCAATCGAGGCCTCAATTTTGTCCCGCAGTTCCGGCGTCACCACTGGGTCTCTGTAGACGTTTTCAGTCATTACGATGGCGGTTCCGGCCGTAAGTGAAACAAGGTGAAGGAAAAGAACTGCTGGATCCTCGTTCCTGCGCCATCCTTGCTCCTGCGCGTAGCTGATTTCGGCCCTCTGGCGATCAGCAAAGGCTGTCAGCAAGTCTGCGAGAGTCTCGGACGTGTGGCGCATGACATCCGGGTTTCTCAGAACGCGGTGCAATTCTGCATGGGTCATCGCCCAGTCGATATATGCGAGCATCATGGCGCGCAGCCGTGCCGGGCCGGGGGAATGAGCCATCGCTGTATCTGTTGCTCCGATGAGACTTTCGACACCTTCCACTGCAATCGCGTTCAGCAGATCGGTTTTGGTCGGAAAATGGCGCAAAGGCGCGGCATGACTGACATCCAAGTCGCGCGCAAGCGCGCGCAGACTAAGGTGCTCGACCCCTTTTTCGCTCAGCGTTTCAATGGCGCGGGCCAGCAGTGCCTCGCGTAAATTACCGTGATGGTAAGGCGTATTCATTCTTTTCTCGACACATGTTGACACCGCCTACTTACATTCCCATGTAGGCACTGACAACACCGAAGCCCACAGTCATTGAAGTCAATGCTTCGGTCTGCGGTTCGTTGGAAAAACCAGAAAGGAAATACAATGTCGGATATTGTTCTCACGCTCCTCGCCGGCCTACTTGGCCTTGGTTCAGGAATTTTCATTGTTCTGTCGCTGATCGAAAAACCCGTCTAGCGGCTAATGTGGGCGCCGCGCTCGACCCGGGTCAGTGACGACGAGGCGCGCAAGGTGCACGCGATGCTGAAGCGCGTCATCCACCTGCTGCCGCCCACGATGATGACAACGATGGCCACAACTTCGATCCTGATGATCGTGCTGCTGGTTCAAACCGGCCTGTCACCCGCTGCCTGGACCGTCACAGGGCTATTTTTCGTCCAGCTGACCCTCATTGTTGCGCGGCTGTTCAAGGACATTCGCGGCGTGGACGAGGTACCATCGAACGGCGACGTCGATGCGGTGCGTGATGGGCTTGGTGCCCTTGCGCTGCTGCACCACAGGGGTCTGCTCATGACACTGAGCACACTTATCGCTGTGCTGGTCATCCAGACCCTCTCGTAAATCCTCCACATTAACCCACGATCAAGGAGACGATTATGACATCCAAGACTTACGGCTATCGCCGCTTCACACCTGAAGAGTATGATTTCACTGTCGACGAGGGCCTTCAGGCAGGCGACATGTTCAAAGATGCGCCGCTGCAAACCCTCGACGGAAAGACAGTGCATCTGTCCGACTATCTGAATGACAAACCGCTCGTACTGGAAACCGGCAGCATGACGTGTCCGATGTACGCCCAAAGCGTACCCCCGATGATGAAGCTCATCAAAAAATACCCCGAACTGGATCATGTGCTGATGTATGTTCGAGAAGCCCATCCCGGTGAATTGCAGCCCCAACACCGGAGCGCACCCGACAAAATCAAGGCCGCCAAGAAGACCATGCGGCGGTACGGAGACGCGCGTACGATTCTTGTCGACGACATCAATGGAGCGGCTCATCGGCTCTACGGTACGATGCCAAACTCCATCTTCGTGATTGCGCCAGATGGCAAGATCCTGTTTCGCAGCATCTGGAACAATGCCGACGATATGGACGAGATACTTGGCGCTATCGCGCGAGGGGAAACAGTGGAGTCCAGCGAGTTGAAGGCGGTGCCGCCATTTTCCCTTCGCGCCGTTGGCACGCTTTTTATGGGCGGGTTCGTGGCGATCTGGGATTTCGTGCGCGGTCTTCGGCGGCTTGTTGGAAACCATAAAAAGGTCGGCAATATGTAGTGGCTATTGGCGCGGCGGCCTGTGGTGGTTTCGCCGCGCCGCGCCAGCCTAGCGAGGCAACGCGCCGTTGAGAAACAGATCGACCGCCTTGCGCACATGATCCTTGATCTGTTCGGGCGAGATGTCGTGATCTCCGGTCATCATCGCCTTCAATTCCATACCGCCCTTGAACATCTCAGTCAGGATTCGCGCGGCGGTTTTGGGGTCAGGCAGAACCAGACGACCTTCTGTGACCATTTTGGTGAAATACGCCTCAAGCTGAGCGTATAGAACTGCTGGACCGGCGGCGAAGGCGCGGTGTCCCAGTTCGGGGCGGTCGCCGGATGCGACAATAAACTGGCGGAGGGTCCGCAGAACGTCGGGGCGAAGCAGCCCGTTGAGGAAGTCCAGACCGATTTGTTCCAACTGCTCGCGAACAGGTCGATCATCGTCAATGTCGTCAGGTACATGCGTCCTGGCCAACACCGTTTTTAGCTGATCCTTCATCACTTCTTCGAACAGCGCGTCCTTGTTGCCGAACAGGTCATAGATATTGCGTCGGGACCCGCCAGTCTGGGCGATGATCATGTCCAAAGACGTGTTTTCGAACCCATTTTCCACAAAAAGGTTTCGGACCACATCAAGGATGTTGCGCCGACGTGCGTCCTGACGGGATGCGACCCGCCCCTGCGTCTCGTCACTCATATTCAGAAGCCCTCCGAAAGTTTTCTCTTGACTTGGTATTTATGAGTACCATATCAGAAAAGCAAGATGGTACTGATAAATACCAAATTGGAGAATTGTCATGAGACATGTCGCTCAGACCACAGTAATGATCGCGTCATTCACCGCCCTTGCGGCGTGTTGGGAAGAAGAAGTTGTCACGGAGGAGCTGCAACCAAGAACGGTTCAGGCCGTTGTTGTCGAAACGGTCGCCGCCACAAGGACACGTAGCTTCCCAGCCGTCTTGCAGCCGCCGGAAATCACACCATTGGCCTTCGATGTTGGTGGCCGCCTAGGCGAGATCGACTTGCGCATTGGGCAAGAGATCAGCGCCGGGGATGTCCTTGCGACCGTTGAGGCAGAAGATGCCAGCCTTCGACTGGAACAGGCCGAAGCCGCTCTGCGGGAAGCGCAGATCTCGGCCGCAAACGCACGCACGGAAGCTGACCGGCAACAAGCATTGTTCGCGCGCGACGTGGTGTCGGTCGCGGCACGGGATCAGGCAATAACTGCGGCAGAACAGGCCGAAGCACGCGTGACACAAACGGTCAGAAACCTTGATCTGGTGCGGTCCGCGCTGAGCGATACCGCGCTCCGCGCGCCATTTGACGGGATTATCGACGGGATCAAAGTTCAAGCCTTCGGCAGCGTTCAACCAGGCCAACCGATCCTGACGCTTTACGAAGATTCCGGCCTTCAGTCGTCCGTTCTTGTGTCTTTTGACGTGGTCTCTGACCTTCGCCTCGGCCAATCGGTGCGCGTCATGCCATCGGATGGTGATAGCGGTGCATTGCCTGCCACGCTCACTGAAATCGGGCGCCGGGCAGCTGCGGTATCCTCGTTTCCGATTGTCGTATCCCTGGATCAAACATGGCCCGAACTTCGGTCAGGCATGGCCGTCGCGGTTGAAATTGACATGCCCGTGCCGCCTGACCAGCAGGGGATCGAAGTGCCGCTGTCTGCAGTCGCACTAAACCGCGACGTCGCCCTTGAGACGGAACCACGGCAGGCGCAGATTTTCGTGGCGGATCCCAGCGACGAGGGGCTGGCGACACTTGCGCTGATGGATGTCACGCTCGGGACTGTTGTCGGCGATGGAGTCTACGTGACCCAGGGTCTGTCTTCCGGCGATCTGGTTGTGACCGCCGGCGTTTCCTTCCTCGATCCGGGACAGGTCGTGCGCCTGCCGGACGTGGCAACGACCCAGACTGCCGAGGTGACCCAATGACATTCCTGACCCGTTTCGGGCTCGACAAGTCGCGCCTCAGTATCCTTGTCATGATCCTTGCCGTCATGATTGGCATTTCCGGGTATCACAACCTGCCAAAGCGTGAAGACCCGGAAATCATCATTCGCACCGCGATTGTCACTGCCGCCAATCCCGGCCTTCGGTTGGAGCAACTCGAAGAACTGGTGGCGCTTCCGCTCGAAGAAGCCGCCCGCGCGATTTCGGGTGTTGACGAAGTGCGCACGCAGCTGACCGGGGGTGTTGCGGTACTCCAGGTGGATTTAGCCGACAGCGTGGCCGAAGCCGACATCACAGCCGTCTTCGACACGATCAGAAATGACATGGAAGGATTGGCGGGCAGCCTTCCCGAAGGCACCCGTGGGCCGATCGTGAATACCGATTTCGGCGCTGTTGCTGTGGCAACGGTCGCACTCACCGGTGACGGATTTCCGTTGTCATATGTGGAAAACGCGGCGAAGGACCTGCGCGACAGGCTTTACGCGCTCGACGATATCGCTGGCGTCTCGTTTTACGGGACACAACAACAGGTCGTAACGCTTGAAGTGGACAGGGACCGGCTTGCCGCACTTGGCGCGACCCTGAACCCTGTGCTGGCGGCGCTGCGCAGTCAAAACGTGCGGTTGCCAGCCGGATCGGTGGTCACGGGGCAAGCTCGTGTTCCGTTGGAAACGACCGGTGATTTCCGGTCGATCGAAGACATTGAAAACCTCTTGGTGGAATTGCCTATACCGGGGCAGGACAGCCAGCTGATCCGACTTGGCGATCTGGTCACCGTGTCACTTGATACCGAGGAACCTGCTTCGCGGCCGGTGTTTCAAGATGGCCAGCCCGCCATCGTGCTCGCGGTCGAAATGGCTGAAGGCGTCGATATCACCGCCCTTGGTCCCGAATTGCAGCGCGTCATCGACAACTTCGCTCAGGATCAACCCATTGGGCTGGAGGCCACGATCAGCACGTTCCAGCCAGAGGTTGTTGAAGCCTCGGTCAATGGCGCGCTTGTGAACATGGCGCAGACGATTGCGGTCGTATTTGTCGTCATGTTGCTTTTTCTGGGGCTGAAGCCGGCGCTTGTGGTCGCGGCTGTCGTACCGCTGGCCATCAGCTTTTCCTTTGCGTTGATGCCCAGCGTCGGTGTGGAACTTCAACAGGTGTCCATCGCAGCAATCATCATCAGCCTTGGAATCCTTGTCGACAACGGCGTCGTCATGATCGAAGACATGCAAAGCCGTATTTCGCAGGGCGAGGACAGACGGGATGCGGCACTGGCGGCAAGCCAGCAATTCGCGCTTCCGTTGGGCATTGCATCGACTGTCACAGTCGCGGCCTTTCTGCCATTGTTCCTGCTCGAAGGCACAGAAGGTCAGTACGGGTATTCGCTGGGCACGGTTGTCATGCTGATGCTTGTGGGCAGCTATCTTTCGGCGCTGTATCTGTTGCCGCGTCTGGCAGTCTGGGCCATCCCGGCGCAAAAGGGCAGCACCAAGCGGCGCGGGCCATTCGATATTCTGTCGGCAGGGTATGCTGGCCTTGTGCGCGAGGTCGTCCGTCTGCCACTTATTGCGATCATCGCCGTCGTGGCAATCGTCGCGGCTGGCGCGAGCCAGATGGGCAATGTCCGCCAACAGCTTTTCCCGCTAAGCGAACGCGCCCAGATCCTTGCCTATATCGACCTGCCGCGTGGCAGTGACATAGCGGCGACCGAGGCCACGGCACACGATCTGACAGATTGGCTGACCGGCCCCGAAAACCCCGAGGTCACGGGCGTTACATCCTATATCGGAGCGGGCGGGCCGCGGTTCGTCTTGTCGCTTGATCCGGCGGATACCGACCCTGCCTCTGCCTTCATGATCATCAACACTGCGGATTTCGAAAGCTCGGGCGAGGTGCTCGAACGCGCGCGCGTCCATGTCGCGGCAGCGATCCCCGATGCCAGCATCCGGTTCAAACGGCTTGCCATGGGTGGGCGGGAACCCAGCGTCGATGTCGAGATATCCGGCCCCGATGCGGACCGCCTCCTTGATGCAGCCCTTCAGGTACGGGCCGCGTTCGGCACAACGCCGGGCCTGATCCAGAACCGCGAAGACTGGGGCGGGCGACAGTTGACCGGAACCATCGAAATCGCACAAGATCAGATCCGCGAATACGGCCTGACCTCGGAAGATGTCGCCAATGCGCTGGAAGCGTTCTACGATGGTCGCCAATTCAGCACACTGCGCCAGGGCGATGATCTGATCCCTATTGTATTGCGGGGTGCGCCTGACAACCGGACAGATTTCGAAGCCATCGCAAATGCGGGTGTGGAGGCAAACGGGCAGATCCTGTCGCTGGATCAATTCGCAGATATCGTCCCACGGCCCGAGATCGCAACCTTGCGCCGGGTAGACCAACGCCGCACAATCATCGTCTCTGCTATTCCTGAAACCATGTCTGCATATGATCTGCTCACTACCATCCAACCAGAGCTTGACCGGATCGCAGCGGACCTTGGGCCTGCCTATGAGATCCACATCGGTGGTGAGATCGAGGCCGCCGGCGACGTGAGGGAGCTGTTGTCAGCCGGTTTGCCCGTGGCAGGGATCGTCATGGTTCTCGCGCTGATGATCCAGTTCAACAGCTTCCGTCGTGTAGCCATCACTTTGGCCGCCGTGCCGTTGGTGATCGCCGGTGTTGGACCGACGCTTATTGCAACCGGGCAACCGCTCAGCTTTTTCGGTATCCTTGGCCTTCTTGCGCTTACCGGGATCATCGCCAATAACGTCATCGTGCTGATCGATCAGATCGACATCGAACGCCGCGACAAGTTGCTTGAAGACGCCATCGTCGAGGCCGCGCGCAAACGTCTGCGTCCCATTCTGCTGACATCGCTCACCACCGTGATCGGGTTGATGCCAATGGCGATCGCGGGCGGTGCTCTTTGGGAGCCGATGGCGACGTTGATGATCGGTGGCCTTGGCGTTGCGGCACTGTTGGCGCTTGTCTGGGTTCCAGCGCTGTACCGGATTTCTTTTGCGAGAGAGAAATCGGCCAATTCAACTTTTGATCACCGCGCCACACACGCCTGACACGCCAAGGACAGTCAAGAGACTGGCGTTTTTCCACAAATAGTCTGGAGGACAAGATGTTTGCTACGAACGCATCCAAAATCACGAACAAGAACCACAGCGGCGGGGGCTACGAACAGTTTGCGCCCGCCGCTCATCTCGTCACAGTTTTCGCATTGGATTGCGAAGCGGGACGGACACTTTATGCTGATGAAACCGCCCACCAAGTTTTGGTTCCATTGGATGGACAGCCATACGCTGCCACCCTGCGCAATGGTGAGAAAAAGACTGTCATAGAGATAAAGGATGGTCAGGTGGTTCTGTTGCCATCCGGAACCAGAATGTCTCTGACTTGGCACCAAACCGTGACGGGTTCGGTTGCCAAGATCGACCCCACCCGCATGAAAGACTTTGTGCAATCAGATCTCAAGGTCCTGATTGATGGTGGCAACTCTGGTGCTGTCAGGATTGTGCCAGACACGGATTTAACTGGCCTGGCAGAGCGGATGCTGGAAACTGCCTCTCAGGATGACATAGGGCGCGACACCGCTTTGCAGGCAATGTCGCAGCTGTTCATAGTGACCCTTGTACGCAACCACGCAAAACTAGCATCCGATGGTCCTTTGTCAGCTGACCAATTCACGCTCAGACAATTCCAAGAGTTGTGTCAGTTTGTTGATAACCGTCTGGACAGGTCAATTCGGGTTGAAGATCTCGCATCAGTGCTGGGGGTCAGCATTTCGTCATTGCAACGCAAGTTGGGTGCCGACACCGGCCTTAGCCCAGCTCATTTTGTGGCAGAGCGCCGGTTGAAACGCGCCAAATCTCTGTTGGAAGAGACATCACAAGCCATCGGCACCATCGCCTTTGCATGCGGTTTTGCAGATCAGGCGCACTTAGCGCGGGCATTCAAACGGCACTTTCGACTTACCCCGTCACAACACAGAAAAGCCACGCAGCTCATGCGGGCACGCCACTCCGAAGAGACCGTCAACTAAGGCAGATGCGTTGAGGTCCGGCTAGTCTGATCCCAATTCCATCACGAATTTCGGCAAAATGGATGCTTCACTGGAAACAGGCATATCCTAGAAAGGGCCGCAGTCATGAGTGTTTGGCTAGACGTGCATACCCGACGACGTTTTGTTGGTCTGGGGGCCGCCGCTGTTTTTGCTGGCTGCGCCCCACAGGCGCAGTTTATCGCTGCGTCTGATCCGCCTCTGGGTCGTATCCGCACTGTCGTTATGGCCACCAACCGTAGCGTCACGGCGCAAGAGGGTATTGGCCTTGGCAGAACACAGTCCCTGCTTTTTTCAGCAATCGACGTGGCCATTCCAGATAACAGGCGGGTGGGGAACTCGCCTTTCACCGTGGGTAATGGTGCATTTTCCGTCGTAGAAACACGGCAGATCGCATCAATTGGCGCGCTCCGTTCTGAGATTGCCTCAAACCCTGATGATGATCTCACCTTGTGGGTTCACGGGTTCAACAATTCACCCGCAGAAGCTGTCTACCGCCAAGCCCAGATGTCTGAGGACTTTGGCGTCAATGGTCCACAAGTTGCCTTTGCATGGCCCTCGGCAGAAAGCAGGTTTGGCTATTTGCATGATCGCGACTCAGTTCTGCATGCCCGCGCGGTATTTGAACGGCTAATCCGCCTCCTTGCGCGCGAGAGGCGGGGCAGGATCACCATCGTATCACATTCGTTAGGTAGCCTCCTAGTTATGGAAACACTGCGTCAGGCGGCGCTGGCTGGGCAACCACTCGATCCGCTACTTTCAGGTGTCCTGCTTGTTCAGCCGGACCTGGACCCGGACCTCTTTCGTGCCCAGCTACACGATATCAATACAATCGACGTGCCAATGGTCGTAGTCGTAGATCAGGATGATCCTCTGCTCAGGCTATCGGCGCGGCTGTCGGGAAGACCGCGACGGCTTGGCGCGTCAGATGATCTCGACGCTCTGCGCGCAATGGGCCTGTTCGTGATTGATCTCACCAATCTGAACGATGCCGAAAACGGCCACTTCACTGCAGCAACCTCACCAAGCGCCATCGCATTGATCCGCGGTCTGCGCCAGAGCAGCCCCTTTCAGGAGACCCCTAACGATGAATGACAAACCAACGCGTATCTCACTCGCCCTACAAGGTGGCGGCTCTCACGGCGCGCTTGCCTGGCGGGCAATGGGCGATCCAGGGGCCGATCATTATGCCCGCCGCACCGGCACTCGGGGCGGATGAGGCACGGGTCATCATGGCTGTCGCATGGGGGGACGCATGGACAAACATGATCCAGCCATTCTGGGCGCTTCCGGCACTTGCTGTCGCCGGCCTATCAGTGCGTGATATCATGGGCTTTTGTGTAATGGTGTTGTTGGTCAGCAGCGCCGTACTGATACCCGGGCTGATGTTTCTGCCGTGAACAGATCAGGCCAACAATGCGGTGAGGCATTGCAGCGCAGTTTTGGTTTTCTGGCAGAAGGCGATCTTTCGGCCCAATGATCGCTGATCGGCCAGTGGGCTGGCAGTTTCAACCCTGCGACTGAATTGTTCAAAAGATTGACCACCGGATACAAGTCCGTACCGGTTCCACCGCTTAAATTAGGTGCATCGGAAGGCCAAATCCTTGGTCTTCAATCAAACCTGAAAGGAACTTGAAATGAAACTCGCAACTCTAATCACCTCCGCCGTTATCGCGGCTACCAGCGTAACCGGTTCCGCCGCCGCTGCTTCCGGCCAGAATGAAATCAAGGCACATACTTTTCAAGACTCACACCACCCTGTACAGCTTCATACGGTCAATGCAGCCGAAAATGGATATGTTGAAATCATCGACTACGTTGCCGGAAAAAAGGGTAATGTCCTAGGCTCAACGGATATCGAGGCAGGCATGAACGAGCAAGTACGAGTCCAGATATCGTCGCCAACTTTTCGTGATATGATTGCGGTTCTATATGACGCGAACGGCAATCCTGTTGCATCCAAAAAATTGGTCATCGAAGAGGATTGAACGGTGTTCTTATCGAGGGGTCCGATTTTAGAAAGGATCCCTCGATTGCGTGGGTTGACACCTCCAAGCCTAGAGACGCTGGCACTCAAATATAGAATTCATAACCAGAGGATTGATGAGGAAATGGCCCAGTCAGACAAAGAGAATGTTAGGGTGTGAACCCAATCCGAAGGCTTGCTGACATGGCTCTGGTGTGATTCACCTTAAGAAAAGAGGTGTATAATGGCGAGATTTGACTTGAGCGACGATGAATGGGCCGAGATCGTGGCTAATTTACCCACACAAGGGCGCGGTCCGCGGCGCAAGGATGACAGGATGATCCTGAACGGGATCTTCTACATCTTGCGCACCGGGGCGCCCTCGCGCGATCTTCCTGAGCGTTACGGCCCCCGAACGACCGTCTACAACCGCTATGTCAGGTGGGGTGAGCGTGGGGTCTGGCGACGCATATTCGAGGCCCGTGCGACAGAATGTGAAGATGCCCTGATCTTCATCGACAGTTCCATCGTAAAAGCGCACCGGGCGGCAGCAGGCGCGAAAGGGGGGAGTTGGCGCAGGGTATTGGACGCTCACGCCGCTGTAGACCATCGCGGACGGCCCTTGCGGTTCGAAATAGCGGGCCCAGACCCATGACAGAAAGGCGTTCCGAGCCTTCCTTGGCTGGCAAAAACAACCCGCCGCAATTGTCGCGGACAAGGCCAATGGGTCAAAGGCGATCCGACAAGCCATTGCAGATGAAGGTGCTGTTGCGGCCATCCCATCCAAGTCAAACGCCCGTGTCTACATCCCGCATGATCCGGATATCTATGCCCAGCGAAACCTTGTGGAGAGGTCCTTCTGCGCCATGAAAGATATGCGCAGGCTCACAACCAGATACGAAAAACTCAAACCCAATTTCTTGTCGATGGTCCAATTCTTCGCAATCAGATGTTGGATCAATTGAGACCACACCCTAGTCTTCTGACCCGCCGCTCAATGCTGGGCGGCGTATTGCTCCGCGTCTCCGTGTCCCCGCGAAGCGGACAAGATGAGCGCGTTCGCCCGGCGTACCGGAGGCAAGTAGACCTTTGTACAGGGAAGATGAAGGTTCGTTTCGTCCGCTCCTCAATTGTCGGTCCTAGCTGCAGCGAAATGACGGTTTGGGCTTCAGCGGTTTCTGCTCATTTGAATGACCGCAATCGGGAAATCTGCTGCGGCGCAATAATTGACGCGTCGCACGTGCAAAGCAACGCTGCGCCAGCGAAGGCGAAAAATCCAAGGTCGGGTTTTGTCCCGAAACCGGACTCCCACAAAGACTACCCTTGGCTGTCGCGCTCCACCTAACACACCAAACCAGGTAATTGCCGGATCACGTTTGAATCGCCCCTGGCACGGGCCAGTGTCCATGACCCTTCCAATGACAAAAACAGCCGTTTGGCGCTCTGCTCGGCCTCTTGCTGCGACTGGCCGAATTGCATCGCGTAGTCGGCAATCCTTCCCATCCAGCGTGCGAAGATGCCGCTAAGGGCGTCGCGGAAGGCGGCATTGTCCGGGCCGCCGAGTAGCGTGGCGGACACCGGGCAGCCGATTTTGCCTTCGTGGATGTCAAAATATTTCGCCAGCTTATAGCAAAACGTCGTGACACCGTTCGCATAGTTCCCGGCCTGATCGAAGGATGCATCGATGATCCGCAGCACCTCGGTCGCGGCGATCTCGGCGGCGGCGAGGGCAAGGTCGGCTTTGCCGTTCGGGAAGTGGTGATAGAGCGACCCTTTTGGCACGCCCGCACGTTCCAGCACCTCGGATATGCCGACCCCGTGGTAGCCCTTTTGCTGAAACAGGAACCCTGCCTCGATCGCCAGCTTTGTGCGCGTATCCATCATGAAATGAAGTCTTGCATGATTGGACCGATTGGTCTAGGTCTGTGAATGGACCGACCGGTCTATTCTGCGGAGATGACACCATGAATATACATGCGGGTATCGGATACGAGGATCAGTGGTTCTATTCCGGAGGATACAAGCTGCGGGGGCGTTTCTATGGCACCATGATGCGCCCACATGCTGTGGCCGTGCTGAACGGTGCGACCGGCGTGCCGCAACGCTACTACGAAGCCTTCGCCAGATGGTTGGCCGAGGTGCGCAACATTGCCTGTTTCACATTCGATTATCGCGATTTCGGTGCGTCGGCGCGCGGGCCGATGAAGGCCTCGAACGCGACAATGGTGGATTGGGGCGTGCATGACCAGCAGGCGGCGCGCGATCATGTGCGGGCGCTTGTGGCAGAGGTACCATTATGGGTCATCGGCCATTCGCTGGGCGGTATGATGCTGCCGTTTCAAAAGGATCTCGATCAGATTGATCGGGTGATTGCCGTGGCCTCTGGCCCAGCGCATGTGACCTGGCATCCGTACCCTTACCGGCTTTACGCGGCGGCCTATTGGTATGCTGTCGGTCCGCCAGCGACCCTTCTGGCGGGGTATATGCCGGGCAAGCGGCTGGGCTTTGGCAATGATATCCCGGCAGGTGTGTTCTGGCAGTGGCGCCGCTGGTGTACATCGCGCGGGTTCTTTGCCCGCGATATGGGGGATGCCTTGCCAATGCCTGACTGGACGGGCGTGCAAGCCCCGGTCAAGGTGGTGGCAATCAAGGATGATGTCCTGATCCCCCCCGAAAACGTCTGGCGGCTGATGTCGTTTTATCGCGGGGCGGACAAGACGCAGCTATCGGTTGATCCGGCGGATTATGCCTTGCCGGAGATTGGCCATATTGCGCCATTCGCACCCAGCAGCCGCGCCATCTGGGCGGATCTGATCGCCTGATTATTGAGGTGCCGTGAAGAACTGAAAGGTCGGATCAAAATCGTCGGGCAGTTCGGTGGGCGCAGGCGTACAGGCCGCCAAAAGTATCAGGATGGGAAGCAGTCGCATCATCGTGTCAGGATCAATTCGTTGTTGCTGATTTCAATCCGGTCAAACAACCCCAGATACGTCATGCCAAGCAGGGATTCGTCCATCGCGCCGCCATTGACCACTGCCGCGATGTTGCGATCTTGCAGGGGACCCAGTGCTATCGTGTCAATCTGCACCGGCGCGGTTCGTACCACGCCATTGGCTGTCTGGGCTGAGCCGAAATAGTTCAGGCTGTCAGGCGCGATCCCAATCTGGCGCGCGTCCTGCTGGCTGAGCACGATCTGGCTTGCCCCGGTATCGACGACAAAGCGCACGGGGACGTCATTTACATCAAGGGTCAGGTAATAATGGCCGTCAGGGCTGCGCGGCACAGACACCTGTCCGTCATCGATGACGGTCTGGCGGGCCGCGATGTCACCGCTGATATCCTCCCAAAGCCCGTAGGCACCTATGATGCCGATAAAGATCAGCGCCCAAATGGCCGCCTGTTGCGCCATCTTGCCCATATTGTTCCGGCCGGCGACGATGGCAGAACCACCGATCGCGGCGCCCAAAAGGACAAGGTAGGTCAGTTGCATGATCTGATCTGTGCTCATGATGCTGATATAGGCGCTAGCCGCCGATCCCGAAACCCCTGAGCCCATCGAGCACGAATTGAATGGCCAGCGCGGCAAGCAGCATGCCAAGCAGGCGTGTGACAATGTTCAGACCGGTCTTGCCAAGCGCCCTTTCAATCGAAGGGGCAGCGAGAAAGGCGAGAAACACGATGAGCAAGACGGCCATCAATACCCCCGTGATCGCCCCGAAATCGGCCGCGCCCTGCGCTTCGCCTGCCAGCAGGATGATGGTGGTGATCGCCCCGGGCCCGACAATCAGGGGCAGGGCGAGGGGGAAGACGGACGGATCGTCATGGTGTTCGGCCTGACCTTCGGCGGCGCTATCTTCGCGCCGGGCCTGGCGGCGCTGGAACAGCATGTCGAGAGCGGTCAGGAACAACAGGATGCCACCCGCGATGCGGAACGCATCCATCGAGATCCCGATGAAACCCAGAACCGTTTCACCCAGGAACAAAAAGAGGATCATCAGGGCCGCAGAGACAATGCAAGCCCGGATTGCGATGGCCCGCCGTTGGGCGGCTGTCATGCCCTGGGTCAGTGCGATGAACACAGGGGCAAGGCCGGGCGGGTCGATGATGATGAACATCGTGGTGAAGGCGGCGATGAGAGCAGGGAGTTCGGTCATGGCATTCTGTCTGACAGGGGGTGGGTCAAAATTCTAGAAATTTGACGCCTCCGGCGGGAGTATTTCGGGAAGAAAGAAGCGGGTCAGGCTGTTTCGGCCTTTTCGAGTTTTTCAAGTGAGGCCATCCACATTGCTTCGGCCCGTTCCAGACCGTCCATGACTTCGGCATATTTCTTGTTCCATGTCGCAAGCTCGCCTGCCTTGCCGTCCTCGTAGAGTGCGGGGTCGGCGAGTTTCTTGGCAAGTTTGTCGCGCATGTCGTTGATTTTGTTGACCCGCTCTTCGTTCTTGCGCACGTCTGCCCGCAGGCCGAGGATCTGGTCGCGGCTGGGTTTTGCCGCCTTGGCCGGTTGCGGTTTGTCTTTTTCGGCGGGCTTGTCCGGGGTCAGCAACATCTTGCGGTAGGATTGCAGATCGTCGTCATAGGGCGTCACATGCCCGTCCTTGACCAGCCAGAGCCGGTCGGCGACCATCGACAACAGGTGCATGTCGTGGCTGACAAGGATGACCGCACCGGAATAGGCGGTGAGTGCTTCGACCAATGCCTCGCGGCTTTCGATATCAAGGTGGTTTGTAGGTTCGTCGAGGATCAGAAGATGCGGCGCAGGCAGGGTGGCCAGCAGCAGCGACAGACGCGCCTTTTGTCCGCCGGAGAGCCGCCCGACGGCGGTTTCTGCCTGGTCTGCACCAAGCCCAAAGCCGGCCAGCCGCGCGCGAAGTTTGGCCTGCCCTTCGTTCGGTCGTTCGCGGAAGAGGTGGTCGAGTGGGGTTTCCTCGACACGCAGTTCCTCGACCTGATGCTGAGCAAAGAACCCGATGCGCAGTTTGTTGGAGCGGACCATTTTACCGCGTGCGACGGGCAGCCGGTCGGACAGCATTTTCGACAGTGTTGATTTGCCTTCGCCGTTGCGCCCAAGGAGCGCGATCCGGTCGTCCTGATCGATGCGCAGGTTCAGATCGTGCAGCACGATGTGGTTGCCATAGCCAACAGCGGCGCCTTCCGTGGCGATGATCGGGGGTGAGAGTTCTTCGGGTTCAGGAAAGGTGAATACGGTGCGCGCGGCGTCTTCTGGCGCGCGGATGGTTTCCATCTTTTCCAGCATCTTGACGCGGGATTGGGCCTGCTTGGCCTTGGACGCCTTGGCCTTGAACCGGTCCACGAAGGATTGCAGGTGGGCGCGCTGGGCGTCCTGTTTCTTGGCCGCGGCCGCCTGCACCGCGCGTTTCGCCGCCCGCTGTCTGGCGAAGCTGTCATAGGGGCCGGTGTAGTAGGTCAGCCCCTTGTCTTCGAGGTGTAGTATGCCACCGACGGAGCGGTTGAGCAGTTCCCGGTCATGGCTGACGATCAGCACGGTGTGGGGGTATTTGACGAGATACGCCTCGAGCCAGAGCGCGCCTTCGAGGTCGAGGTAGTTTGTGGGTTCGTCCAGCAGCAAGAGGTCGGGTTCGGAGAACAGGACGGCGGCCAGCGCCACGCGCATCCGCCAACCGCCGGAAAAGGCGGAGCAGGGCATTTTCTGTTCGTCATTGGTAAAGCCAAGCCCGCGCAGGATGGTGGCCGCCCGCGCCTCGGCCGACCAGGCGTCGATATCGGCGAGCCGGGTCTGGACCTCTGCGATGCGGGTGGGGTCGGTGGCGGTATCCGCCTCGGCCAAGAGCGCCTCGCGTTCCGTGTCAGCGCGCAGGACGGTGTTGATCAGCGAGACCTCGTTTCCCGGCACCTCCTGGCTGACGCCGCCGATCTTCCAGCCTTTGGGAATGCTGACTGAGCCGGTGTCGAGCACCATTTCCCCCCGGATCACCCGGAAGAGCGTCGTCTTGCCGGACCCGTTACGGCCCACAAGGCCGACCTTGTGACCGGTCGGGATGGTGACGGTCGCGTGTTCGACCAGTGTGCGGCCTTCGACGGAATAGGTGATGTCTGAAATCTTGAGCATGTGGAGCGCTATGCTTGAGGAATGCTGCGGGGTCAATCGCTGCACCTTGTGACGGTGCTAACCTTTTTGAAACTCTGATTTGCGACGGTGTTGTCAGCGGGCTTTTTGCAGGGTGCCATCATGAATCTTTATCACTGTTCGATCGATCTGGCTGACAATGCCAAGGCGGTTGCCTTTGCGGTCGCGGTTGCGGCGTGGATGGATCATCTGCAGCAAAACGGGGTGATCCAATCGTGGCGGCTGTGCCGCAGGAAACTTGGGTTTGGTGCGCCAAGGGCCCGGGATTTCCTGCTGGAGATCGAGTTGCGCGACATGACCCAGCTGGATCAGGCGTTTCGTTTTACCGGAACCGGGGATGAAACGGTGGAGCGTCTATATACGACTGTCCATCAAATGGTGGGGGAGGTGGATACGGGGCTTTATCGGCCGTTTCCGGATCCGGAGCGGGCGGAGCGGATGGCGTTGATCTGACTTTGGGAGTTGGTGACGCCGTGGGGCGAAGGTGATGGACGTGTGTCGGTACAGGTGCGATTAGGGTCAGTGCGGGCCCGCTGTGGGATGCAGGCTTTGCTGCATTGAGGGTTGGCCTGTCAGCCGTTGGTGGGCCATGCGTGGTGTTCATCGTCGATGATCAGCGCATGTGCATGCTGTTGCCCGCCGCCTTGCAGATGCGGGTGATCCGGGGGCAGATCGGGATGGGTGTGGGGCACGATGATCGGGTCGCCTTCGGGCCAGAGCACCCATGCGGCGCCAACCCCGATACCGCCCAGGACGCCGAGGATGCCGAGCGTCGGACCTGCGCCAAGGGCGGTCATTGCGCTGCCTGCCAGCGGGTAGGTCACCAGCCAGCACGCGTGCGACAGGGCGAATTGTGCGGTGAAGACGGCGGGCCGGTCATCGCTATGGGCTGACCGCCGCAGAAGCCGCCCTTGCGGTGTCAGCGTAGTGGAATAGCCAATGCCGGTCAGCAGCCAGAGGATCAGGAAGGTGGTCCAATCAGGAGTGATGAAGGCCTGCGCGACCATCAGCGCGGTCAGCAATAGCGCGCCGCTGATCATCACGGGTCGGTCGCTGCGCCGTTTCAGGAGGCCGGGCAGGGCGAGCGCGGCGAGCATGGAACCGCCGCCGAACGCGGCCAGGGCGAGGGCGACATCGCCGTCTGTGCCGCCATAACCGTCGCGCACGATAACGACGGTGTTGACGATGACAAAGGCGCTGGCGGCTGCCGCTGTCAGAGTGAGCGCAAGCAGCCCCCGCAACCGAGGTGTGGCCAGGTAGATGCGCATGCCACGCGTCAGCCTTTCACGAAAGGGGCGGTCCTTACCGCGTTTGCGCAAGGGCAGTGTTGTGACCCATACCAGCAAGGCGGACAAGGCAAAGCCGATAACGGTACCGCCGAAAAGCCAGTGATAGCTCATTATCAGCAGCAGAATACCCGCGAGTGCCGGACTGATCAGGTTTTCAGTGTCATAGGCCAGACGTGAGAGCGAGAGGGCTTTGGAATAGTCGTCTTCATCCTCCAGCACATCAGGGATGGTCGCCTGAAAGGTGGGGGTGAAGGTGGCAGACGCCGTTTGAAGCAGGAATATCGCAAGGTAGATCTGCCAGATTTCGGTGATGAATGGCAGAAAGAGTGCCACACCGGCGCGGATCAGATCAGCCCCGATCAGGACCGGTTTGCGCGGCATGTTCGCCACCAGTGCGCCGGCGACGGGCGACAGGCCCACATACGCGATCATCTTGATCGCGTAAGCCGTTCCAAGCACAGCACCAGCGGCGGCACCCGCAAGATCGTAGGCGAGCAGGCCAAGTGCGACCGTAAGAAGCCCGGTGCCCAGCAACGCCACGACCTGTGCTGCGAAGAGACGCCCAAACACAGGATGGAATAAAAGCTGCCACATGGACTGCAGGCTAGACCCCCGACATGGGCCGCGCAAAGCCCCTTTTCACTTGTTTGGGGCCGTGCTAGGGGGCGGGCAAAGATTAACCCTTACAAGGAAAGACCTGAAAACATGGCGATCCAGCGTACATTTTCAATTATCAAACCCGACGCGACCAAGCGGAACCTGACCGGCCAGATCGCCGCCAAGTTCGAAGAGGCCGGCCTGCGCATTATCGCCTCAAAGCGTATCCAATTGACGCTGGCACAAGCGCAGCAGTTCTACGGTGTTCATAAGGAGCGTCCGTTTTTTGACGAGCTTTGCGAATTCATGATTTCCGAACCGATTGTCGTGCAGGTGCTGGAAGGCGAAGACGCGATTGCCAAGAACCGTGAAGTGATGGGTGCGACGAACCCTGCGGATGCAGCCCCCGGCACGATCCGCAAGGAATTTGCACTGTCGATCGGTGAAAACTCGGTTCACGGCTCTGACGCGCCTGAGACAGCCGCCGAAGAGATCGCGTTCTTCTTCTCCGGTCTGGAACTGGTGGGCTAACCCACCAGCGTGGGTTTCACCCAATCGACCGATTTTTGGGCCGTCCGCACCGTTTTGGCGCGGGCGGCTTTTTCGTTAAGATTGCGCTCTAAAGCGTTGTAGTTGCGAATATTTGCGCAATAAAACATGTCGAAGATGTCGCCGACAACCGGGATCATGCCGATCGCGGTGTCAAAGGCGGTGTTGAGCACCATATAGGCGAGCGTGCCGGGTGAGGCGCCCAATTTGCGCGCCTGATTGATCATCCACAGCCCCGGCAAGGCTGTCAGAAGGTCACCCACGACCGGGATCAGGCCAACAAAGTTGTCCAGACCCACGCAAATGCGCGTACCGGGGATCGTGATAATTGCGTCCATCCGCCAAGCCAGCTTGCGCAGACGGTCGAGTTCGAAATCTATGTTAGATGCTATGTTCATACCATTAACATACGCGATTCTCGCGTTTATGTGAAGGGTATTTACTTTTTGTCATGTAAGATTTCGACATCTGCGCCAAGGAATGGCCTGCCACCACCGTCATAACACTGGATATCGAAGGGGTATGGACATGCGTTTTGTTGTGCTTATCGGGGTGATTTGCGGGATTATCTTCCCGCAGGCAGCGTTGGTGATCCGCTGTTACATCCCATCATTTGATGATCTTGCAGTGCTGCCAAATACGGCGGAGCATATGATTGCCATGGGGCAGATCAGTGAGGATGGTGTTTTCAACGGTGTCATTCTGGGCCCGCGTGCGCCGGATCAATCGCTGTCCTTTGAAATTACGCCTGGGTTCTGGCCTATGTTGGACCCGTTCCCAAACGCCCAAGGGCGGGTTGTCGTTGACAAGAATACGCCGTTTGTTGCGCCGGTTCGGTATCAGCAAGGGCAATACTATATGATCGGAAACACTTGTCTGACGATGCTCATGCGCCAATCCGCACCGGCGCTGTTGATCGAGCGACCGACAGATTGGATGATCGCGCGGATCAGGCATTGCCAGCGTGTGGGTGTCTGCCCGCCTTAGCGTCGCTTACCCACGCCGATACTGTCCAGGATCCGTTCGAAATCGGACAGGTCCTGATCAAAGTTCTGCGCTTTGATCTTGTCAAATTGGCGCCGCAGCGCCTTTTTTTCTTCGCCCTTGCAATCATTCCAGGGGCGGCTTTGCAGCGCCATGTGCAGGACGTAATACCCGATGAAATGAGGTTTGGAGCCATTTTCGAGGAGTTTGGCATAGGCCGCATCGGCGCCCATCGCACGCAGTTGTTCGGCGGTTGTAATGCCAACGGCCGTCAGCGCCTCTTCAAAGGCGGGGCCGATGTTTTTGATGGATGTGAGTGCTGCCATGGCCCGAATTTAGCGAGACCAGGAAAAAAGGGCCAGTGAGGGTGGCGGGATCGGGGAGGACGATCCTGACAGCAACTGACCTCACCGGCCTTAATCGACTTTTTAACGCTCAGATACTCGCGAAATCGGTATAAACGGGCGTCTGTGGTTTACTTTGTGCTTGCGGCGCAGCTACTGCAGGTTGCGGCGCGGGGCGTTGCTCTTGCTCTTTTTCTTTTGTCTTCGCCATGTCTCTGGTCCTTAGAATAAACTGATAAATGACAACCTTGTACTATTGTCAGCTTAGGCATCGTAGTCTGGTTTTGCATACCCATTGCGGCCTCTCGCGGGGTTGTGACGTGACAAAATTGTGACGGCTGGTTCAGGTTTTAGCTTTTCGCACGCCGCGGTGCGGCGCTGCCGCCTTTGCCTAACCCCTTGCGGGCTTTGGGTTTTCCGCCTGGCGGCGTGAACCGTTTCGACGTATCTTTAGCGTTACCCTGCGGTTTGCCTTTAGGTTTGCCGCCGCCTGGTCCGCGCGGCTTTGTGTCAGATTTGAAATCTGATTTACCCTTTCCACGCGGTTTTTTGCCGTCTGATTTACCCTTCGCGGGGGGCTTGCTGCGCTTTTCGGTCAGGGCTTCGCCATGGTCGCGGCGTGCCGGTTTGGCCCGTGGCTTGCGTGATTGAGGGTCATCTGCCGCACCGGGGATCGGTTTGATCGCAGCAATATGTTCCTGCCGCGATGGTGGCGGTGGCGTGTTGTCACGCGGTTTGTAATCCCGCTTGGCGCCTTTGTCATAATCGCGCTTGGTTTTGCGCGGGCCGCGCTCGCCCAGTTGCGGTGGGCCGTCAAGCGCTTTGAGCGTCGCCTGATTTTCCAGTTTCATGTCCTGGCCCACCGATTTCAGAAAGCCAGGAACCGCGGGTTCCGAGATCTCGACATAGGTTTCGTTCGGCTGGATGCGGATCGCGCCGATTTCGTTCTTGGTGATCCCGCCTGCCTTGCAGATCATCGGCAAGAGCCAGCGCGCCTCTGCCTTGCCTTCGCGGCCCACATCGACGCTGAACCATTTGGACGGGCCAAAGGACTTTGTTTCGCGGGGTTTGCGCTCTTTGGCTTGAGGGCTTTCGGCATATTCGCTGATGAATTCAGGGGCAGATTGCTTGCCAGCATAAAGCCGCAGATAGGCGGCTGCAATTTTTTCGGGTGCGTGTTCGGCCAACAGGCGTTGTGCAAAAGCCTGTTCGTCTTCGGTAAAATCTTCGGTCCAGACGGCATCGGTCAAAAGGCGTTCTTCGTCCTTTGCGGTGACCTCATCCGCAGTCGGCGGCGTTGCCCATGTGGCTGTCAGCTTGCCCCATTTGAGCAGGTTTTCACCGCGCCGTTTCATCTTGGCCGGCACGATCAGCGCCGAGATACCCTTGCGCCCGGCACGCCCCGTCCGGCCTGACCGGTGCAACAGGGTTTCCGCGTTCGTGGGCAATTCGGCGTGGATCACCAGTTCAAGGTTCGGCAGGTCAATGCCGCGTGCGGCCACGTCAGTGGCAACACAGACCTTGGCGCGTCCGTCGCGCATGGCTTGCAGCGCGTTGGACCGTTCCGATTGGGTCAGTTCACCCGACAGCGCCACGACCGAAAAGCCCCGGTTCGACAGCCGCGTGGTCAGCCGCGTGACCATCGCGCGGGTATTGGCAAAGACGATGGCATTCGGGGCATCATAGTAGCGCAGGGTATTGATGATGGCGGCGTCGATATCGTGGTTGGCGACGGACAGGGCGCGGTATTCGATATCGCTGTGCTGGGTTTCTTTGGTCGCCGTAGCGATCCGCACCGCGTCTTTCTGATAGGATTTGGCCAGTGTCGCGATCATTGCCGGAACCGTGGCCGAAAACATCAATGTGCGGCGGGTGTCGGGCGCCTGATCCAGAATGAATTCAAGGTCCTCGCGAAACCCAAGGTCGAGCATTTCATCGGCTTCATCCAGCACGACGGCCCTGATCTCGGACAGATCAATTGTGCCGCGCATGATGTGGTCGCGCAGACGCCCCGGCGTGGCGACAACGATATGGGCGCCGCGTTCAAGGTTGCGCCGTTCGTCGCGGAAATCCATGCCGCCGACGCAGGACGCAAGGGTGGCACCTGCGCCGGCGTAAAGCCATTGCAGTTCGCGTTTCACTTGCAGTGCCAGCTCGCGGGTCGGTGCGATGATCAGCGCCTGTGGCGGCCCCGCAGGACCGAACGCGCCGTCCTCAGGCAGGATTGTCGGCCCGATGGCAAGCCCGAAGCCCACGGTTTTGCCAGAGCCCGTTTGCGCGGAAACAAGAAGATCCTGACCAATCAGCGCTTCATCCGTGACCGCGACCTGCACGGGCGTCAGTTCGGTGTAGCCTTGTTTGGCGAGGGCATCGGCGAGGGTGGTGATCATGGTCTGGGCTTTCTGGGGCGCTAAGCCCCGCGCCCTACGCCTGTCGGGCGCGTTTGTATAGGGGGAACCGTCGCATGCGCCGCGCTTCGGCGGCGAACCATGCGTCACGGTGTGATTTCAGGACACGTCAGATCGGGTACAGGGTCAGATCAGCGGCTTGTTCGGCAGGCCATGCCTGTCTGTTTATCGCCGTCCAGGACGCGAGGGTTTGATCAGATTTTCGATTTCTTCGATCACGCCTTCGTCGGCGTCATCCGTCCCTTTTTTCTGCGGGCTGTCGTCAGATTTGCCTGTGGTTTCAGGCGTCGCGCCGTCGTCACCCTTGGTCAAAAGCGGTGTTGCGCTGCTCATATGTTCGGCCGCGCGGTCGGCGAGCATCTGGCGCGCACGACGTTCAGCACGCCGCACGCGAACGGCTGTCAGAAATGCCTCTTGCAGGGTTTGCGACGATGCGCCGACAATCTCGCCTATCTTGTCGACGATGCGTTCATCATTGGTGCGCCGTTCATCAGCAAGTGCCAGATCGGCCAGTTCACCGGCGATTTTCTGAACATATTCGTCTACCATACTTAGCGCGTGTTCTCTGTCAGCCGCCGTCTTACGTAGGTTTTGACGGTATCGATCATTGGGTCCATGTGCGGGTCTTCAAAGAAATGCCCGGCACCTTCCATGCAATCATGGGTGATGGTGATGCCCTTTTGTTCATGCAGCTTGTTGACAAGGTTCACGGTGTCCTGTGGCGGGGCGACCCGGTCGTTGGAGCCATTAATGATGAGGCCCGATGACGGGCAGGGGGCCAGGAAGCTGAAATCATACATGTTGGCCGGTGGTGATACCGAGATGAAGCCGGTGATTTCAGGTCGCCGCATCAAGAGCTGCATGCCGATCCAGGCGCCAAAAGAGAAGCCCGCCACCCAGCAATGTTTGGCGTTGTTGTTCATCGACTGCAGATAGTCGAGCGCGCTGGCGGCATCGCTGAGCTCACCAACCCCCTGATCATATTCGCCCTGGCTACGCCCCACGCCGCGGAAGTTGAACCGCAACACGGTAAAGCCCATATTATAGAAGGCGTAGTGCAGGTTGTAGACGACCCGGTTGTTCATCGTGCCGCCGAATTGCGGGTGCGGATGCAGGACGATGGCGATGGGGGCGTCTCGGTCCTTTTGCGGGTGGTAACGTCCTTCAAGGCGACCTTCGGGTCCGGGAAAGATGACTTCGGGCATTCGTGTTCCGTCGCTGCTATGGCCCGTTTGCATTGTTGACGAAAATGCTCAGGCACTTTAGAAAGATTCTAAATTTGGGGCGAAGTCCCAAATCCGTGTTTCACGGTGAAGTAATGATGCAGCACTGTGTCGTCAATGACATTGCGCTTTGTGGAGTGGGGGCCATGCAATGAAACTGAGCACGAAAGGCCGCTATGCGATGGTGGCGCTGGCTGATCTGGCGCTGCAAGAGGGTGGGGCGCTGGTCAATTTGACCGAGATTTCGAAGCGGCAAGATATCTCGTTGCCGTATCTGGAGCAGCTATTCGTCAAACTGCGCCGGGCGCGATTGGTGGAGTCGGTGCGCGGCCCTGGCGGCGGCTATCGTCTGGCCCGTCCGGCATCCAGCATCCGCGTGTCCGAGATTTTGGGGGCTGTCGATGAAACCGTTTCGGCCATGCACAAGGGGGCGGGGGCGTCCGGTGCCACATCGGGCAGCCGTGCCCAGTCAATGACGAACCGGTTGTGGGAGGGGCTGAGCGCACATGTCTATGTGTTTCTGCATCAGGCCCGGCTGTCGGATGTGGTGGGCAATGAACTGGCCCCCTGTCCGGCTGTGCCTGCCTTGTTCGAGGTGGTTGATGAGGCGTGATCCAAAGGTGCGGCTGCGCCGCAAGACATGTTTGACCGGGGCCAGCCCCGGACCCCGCAGTATTTTTGAACAAAAGAAGCGATGAGAACTTATCTGGATTATAATGCAACAGCCCCGCTGCGGACGGAAGCGCGCGCCGCGATGATCGCGGCGATGGATGTGGTGGGCAATCCGTCATCGGTCTATGCCGAGGGTCGCGCGGCCAAGGGGTTGATCGAGACTGCCCGCGCGCAGGTGGCAGAGGCGGTCGGTGCCTCGGGTGCGGATGTGGTGTTTACGTCTGGCGCGACCGAAGCGGCGGCGCTGGCACTGGCGGGGCGTGGTTTGAAGGCCGCCCCGATCGAGCATGATGCGGTGCACGCCTGGGTCGATCCGTGTTTGCCAGTGGTGGATGGTGCAGTGCAGGTGATTGATCCTGCCGGGTCGGCACTGCAGCTGGCCAATTCGGAGACCGGGATCGTGCAGGAGTTGCCGCAGGGTCTGGCGGTGTCGGATATCACGCAAGGGTTTGGCCGGGTGCCGTTTTCGTTTTCCTGGGCTGGTGTTGGCATGGTGTTTTTGTCGGCGCATAAATTTGGTGGCCCGAAAGGTGTCGGTGCCTTGATCATGCCGCAAGGCACGGATTTGCCTGCGCAGATCAAAGGTGGTGGGCAGGAAATGGGCCGTCGTTCGGGGACCGAAAACGTGGTTGCGATTGCCGGAATGGGGGCTGCCGCCGTTGCCGCGCAAGCCGATCTTGCGGCCGGAAAATGGGACCGGGTTGCAGAACTTAGAAATATTCTAGAAAACGCTATTGAGGCCACCGAAAACAGGACTATTTTTGTCGGGAAAGGATGCGAGCGCCTGCCGAACACCAGTTGTTTTGTCACCCCAGGCTGGAAAGGCGAGACGCAGGTGATGGCGATGGATCTGGCGGGGTTTGCGGTTTCTGCAGGGTCGGCCTGTTCCAGCGGCAAGGTCAAGGTAAGCCGGGTTTTACGCGCGCTGGACCTGAATGAGACAGAGGCGGCAAGTGCTTTGCGTGTGTCGCTGGGGCTTGAGACGACAGAAGATGAGGTCATGCGGTTTGCGCAGACCTGGAGTGAGAAACGCGCCCGCAGGCGGGCAGCTTGAGAGAGGTCGATATGAACGCGATGGATACAATCGAAGTCAAAGAGGGTGTTGATCAGGAAACGGTCGATGCGGTCAAGGAACTATCCGGCGCGTATAAGCATGGCTGGGAAACCGAGATCGAGATGGAATATGCGCCCAAGGGCGTGAACACCGATATCGTCCGCCTGATCTCAAGCAAGAACAAAGAGCCCGAATGGATGACCGCATGGCGTCTGTCTGCGTTCGAACGTTGGGAAAAGATCGAAGAACCGACATGGGCGATGGTCAGTTACCCGGAGATCGATTTTCAGGACATCTATTATTATGCTCGCCCCAAGAGCATGGAAGAAAAGCCCAAGTCGCTGGATGATGTGGACCCCAAGTTGCTGGCGACCTATGCCAAGCTGGGTATCCCGTTGAAAGAGCAGGCCATTTTGGCAGGTGTTGAAGGGGCTGAGGATATTCCCGCAGAAGGCCGCAAGGTGGCTGTGGATGCGGTTTTCGATTCTGTCTCTGTTGGCACGACGTTTCAGAAAGAGCTGGAGAAGGCCGGCGTCATCTTCTGTTCGATTTCCGAGGCGATCGAGAAGCATCCGGAACTGGTGAAGAAATATCTGGGGTCGGTGGTGCCGCCGTCTGACAATTTCTATGCCACGCTGAACAGCGCCGTGTTTTCGGACGGATCGTTTGTATACGTGCCCCCCGGGGTTCGCTGCCCGATGGAATTGTCGACCTATTTCCGCATCAATGCCGAGAATACCGGCCAGTTTGAACGGACACTGATCATCGCCGACAAGGGCTCTTACGTGTCCTATCTGGAAGGCTGTACTGCGCCAAAGCGCGATGTGGCCCAGCTGCATGCTGCCGTTGTCGAGATCATCGTCGAGGAAGATGCAGAGGTGAAATACTCCACCGTGCAGAACTGGTATCCGGGCGATGAGAACGGCGTTGGCGGGATTTATAATTTCGTCACCAAGCGCGCTGATTGCCGGGGTGACCGGTCAAAGGTGATGTGGACGCAGGTGGAAACCGGGTCGGCGATCACCTGGAAATATCCAAGCTGCATTCTGCGGGGCAATGACAGCCAGGGCGAGTTTTACTCCATCGCCATCGCCAACAACATGCAACAGGCCGATACTGGCACGAAGATGGTGCACCTGGGCAAGAACACCAAGTCGCGGATCGTCTCCAAAGGGATTTCTGCGGGCAAGGCGCAGAACACCTATCGTGGGCTGGTGTCGATGCACCCGAAGGCCAAGGAGTCGCGCAATTACACCCAGTGTGACTCGCTTCTGATCGGCGATAAATGTGGGGCGCATACCGTGCCTTATATTGAGGTCAAGAATAACTCTTCGCGGGTCGAACACGAGGCGACCACGTCCAAGGTGGATGATGATCAGCTGTTCTACTGCCGCAGCCGCGGGATGGACGAAGAAGAGGCCGTGGCCCTTGTCGTGAATGGTTTTTGCAAAGAGGTACTGCAGGCGCTGCCGATGGAGTTCGCCATGGAAGCACAGGCGCTGGTGGCGATTTCGCTGGAAGGGTCTGTTGGCTGATAATGCTGGCGGACATGCACATATATCGTCCTCGGACGGCCATTTTAAAGCCGCGATATTGCCGTAGTTCGCTGGCATCAGATGTCCAGAATGAAGATTTCTGGGTAGCTGCCGATGCCGACGACCAAGCAGGACATCAACGATTTCAACCGGCGGATCAAGAATATCAAGAATCCGCGGAACAACTCGTACTACGATCCGGATCTTGGGATGCATATCCCGAAACGGGTGCCGCGCGACAAAATCAAGAAGCCAAAGGGTGCCAAGGACGAGGATGTTGTGGGACCGTTCATTGTGTCGGTCGTCATCGGCGCATTTTGTCTGGCGCTCGCGCAGCTTGTGCGCGTTCGATATTTCGGATTGATCGAAGCCAGCACTGTCACACTGATCGTCGATCTGGCCGCGACTGTCTGGTTTTTGCTGGTGCTGACGGCGTTGATCAAACGCAACAGCTGGGGCGCACGATTTTCGCAGGTCGTTGGTGTGATCGCAATGTTCGTCGCGGGCCACAATCTGTTTTGGCGCTGGCCAGAGCAGATGGCCGTTATCTACACACCGGAATTCGCGCAATACGTGGAAAGCACAACACAACCACCATCGGTGGTGATCGGCGCCACCGTCTACGCGTTCTAACCACTTCATCCCAAAATCACGGCTCTGCCGCCCTTTGCGATCTGGATCGCAAGGGGTCTGTTGCTGTGCCGCAATCACACGCTTTCTGAGGAGACAACCATGTTGGAAATCAAGGACCTGAAGGTCAAGTTGGAAGAAGAAGACAAGCAAATCCTCAAAGGTGTCGATCTGAAGATCGAACCTGGTACCGTGCATGCCATTATGGGGCCGAACGGGTCGGGCAAGTCGACGCTGTCCTACGTGCTGTCGGGCCGGGACGGGTATGAGGTAACGGGCGGCACCGCCGCGCTTGAGGGTGCGGACCTGCTGGACATGGAGCCCGAAGACCGCGCTGCCGCTGGTCTGTTTCTGGCGTTTCAGTACCCGGTTGAGATCCCCGGTGTGGGCAACATGACATTCCTGCGCACAGCCGTGAACGCGCAGCGTAAAGCACGTGGCGAGGAAGAGCTGAGTGCGGGCGATTTTCTGAAGATCGTGCGCGAAAAGGCGAAAAGCCTGCAAATTGATGCTGATATGCTCAAGCGGCCGGTGAATGTGGGTTTTTCGGGCGGCGAAAAGAAGCGCAACGAAATCCTGCAGATGGCTATGCTGGAGCCCAAGATGTGCATTCTGGACGAGACGGATTCCGGTCTCGATGTCGATGCCATGAAACTGGTGTCCGAAGGCGTCAATGCGCTGCGTTCGGAGGGCCGGTCGTTTCTTGTGATTACCCATTATCAGCGGCTGCTGGATCATATCAAACCGGACGTCGTGCACATCATGGCTGACGGCAAGATCGTGAAATCCGGCGGTCCTGAACTGGCGCTTGAAGTCGAAAATAACGGATACGCCGACATCCTGGCAGAGGTGGCTTGATATGGCCTTGGCACAAATGAAACTTGACGCGACAGAGGCGCGGCTGGCGGGGGTGACGCTGCCGGACGGGGCGGTCTGGGCGCGTGATGCGCGCGCGGCTGCATTGGAGCGCGTGCGCCAGATGGGCTTGCCCACCAAGCGCGACGAATATTGGAGATATACCGATCCTTCTTCGCTGACAGCGGCAGAGGCGCCGACAGCGGCACTGCTTGAAAATGATGAAGGGCCTTTATTTGAAGACGTGGACCGTGTGCGGATCGTGTTCGTTGACGGTGTTTTCGATCCCGCAGCATCTGATGATCTGAGCACGGAAGGGGTTGAGATCGAACGCCTTGCAGATGCGATGCAGGTCGATATTCACTGGGCGAAAGATATCTATGGGGTGTTAGAGGCCCGCGGACAAAAACCGGTTGAGCGCCCGCTCGCGGCGTTGAACACCGCGCTTGCGACGGACGGTGTCGTGATCCGCGCGACCGGCAAGGTGTCGAAACCCATCAACTTTATCTACCTGCACAATGATGTGGCGTCGGATGCCGTGCTGCACAATGTTGTGAAGGTCGAGGCCGATGCCGAGATTACACTGTTGGAAACCGGCCCCGCAGCGGCGCGTTTTTCCAAGCAGCTTGAGGTGGAGCTTGGCGAGGGTGCGGTGTTCAATCACGTGCGTGCGCAGGGCCGCGATCATGAACGTCGTGCCGTAACCCACTGTTTTGCAAGGATAGCAGAGAATTCGAGCTTTAAGTCCTTTACCCTGACTTTTAACGGTGTCCTGACACGAAACGAATGCGTGCTTGAGATTGTCGGCGATAATGCGGTGGCCCATGTGGCCGGGGCTTGCGTTGGTGATGGCAAGGATTTCCATCATGACGATACAGTATTCGTGACCCATGACGCGGTGAATTGCGAAAGCCGGCAGGTGTTCAAGAAAGTCCTGCGCAACGGCGCGACAGGCGTGTTTCAGGGCAAGATCCTTGTCAAGGAAGGGGCGCAGAAGACCGATGGCTATCAGATCAGTCAGTCACTTTTGCTGGATGACGACAGCCAGTTTCTTGCCAAGCCAGAGCTGGAAATCTACGCCGATGATGTTGCCTGCTCGCATGGCTCTACATCGGGGGCGATTGACGAAACGGCACTGTTCTATTTGCGTTCGCGTGGTGTTTCGATGACCGATGCGCGTAACCTGCTGACATTGTCGTTTCTGGCCGAGGCGCTGGAAGAGATCGCGGATGAGGCGCTGGCAGAGGAATTGCGGGACCGGCTGGAACGCTGGTTGGCCCGACACAGCTGATGCCCGTCACCACAGACATTGTCCGCACGTGGCGCAGGCCACGTGCCGTCATGCGCGACCTGTTGGCGCAAGGCCGGCGCGAGGATCGTGCGATTGCCTATCTGATGATCGCATGCTTTCTGATCTTCGTGGCGCAGTGGCCGCGGCTGTCGCGGATCGCGGCGGGCTTTGACCTGCCGCCAGGTGCCGAGGCGCCCGAGCTGGACCGGCTGATGGCCTATGAATTCATGGCGTGGCTGATGATCTGGCCACTGTTCCTGTATATCTTCGCGGCATTGACACATGTGGTCGCACGACTATTCGGTGGCAAAGGTGATTGGTATGGTGCCCGCCTGGCCTTGTTCTGGACGATGCTGTCGACGATCCCGCTTTTGCTGCTCTATGGTCTGACGGCTGGCTTTATGGGGCCCGGTCCGGAAACACGGCTTGTTGGTGGCTTGTGGGTCATCGCGTTTTTGGTCATTTGGATACAGTGTTTGCGCGAGGCGGAAAGCGGACGATGACCATCGATTTTCAAACCTGGATGCGGACGGTCTGGATGAGCGTGACCGAACCTGCCGAAATGGCCGGTAAGGTGCTGACCATGCGGTTCCCGCGAGAGGCACTATGGACGGCTTTGGCCCTGGTTGCTGTGCTGAACGTGCTTCTTCTGGGCGTACTGCAAATCGTGTCGCCGGAAACCGCCGAGGCGCAGGAAAGGATCATCACCCTGTCGCCGTTCTCATATCTGGCGATTATCGGCGCGTTTCTGACGTTTCTGGTTTTCATGCTGGTCCACGCGGGCCGCATGATGGGCGGTATCGGCACAATCGAAGGCACGCTGACGCTACTTGTCTGGTTTCAGGCGCTGAGCCTGACGCTGGAAGCGGTGCAGATTTTTCTGGTGCTGATCAGCCCCGCAGTCGCCGCGATATTCGGTCTTGTGTCGATGGGGGCGATACTTTGGGTTTTTGTAAACCTTGTCAACGTCTTGCACGGCTTTGCTAATCTGGGAAAGGCGATTGTCGTGATTGTCCTGGCGCTGATTGGCACGGCTTTGGGCACCGGGTTGATCATAGGCATGTTGGGCATCACACCCCCCGGAGGAACGGTATGACATTCGATGTTGAAAAGGTCCGCGCGGATTTCCCCATCCTGTCCCGACAGGTCAATGGAAAGCCCTTGGTCTATCTTGATAGTGGGGCGTCTGCGCAAAAGCCGCAGATCGTGATCGATGCCGTGAGCCGGGCCTATAGTGAGGAATATGCGAATGTGCATCGCGGGTTGCATTACCTGAGCAATCTGGCGACCGATAAATACGAAGCCGTGCGCGGTACCGTCGCCAAATTCCTGAACGCGCCGTCCGAAGACAGTATCATCTACAATTCCGGTACAACCGAGGGCATCAACATGGTGGCCTATGGCTGGGCCATGCCACGTATGCAGGCTGGGGATGAAATCGTGCTGTCCATCATGGAACATCACGCCAATATCGTTCCCTGGCATTTCCTGCGCGAAAGGCAGGGCGTCGTGATCAAATGGGTGGACGTGGACGCCAATGGCGATCTGGACCCGCAAAAGGTCATTGATGCGATTGGGCCGAAGACTAAACTGGTGGCTGTCACGCATATGTCCAACGTGCTGGGCACTGTGGTGGATATCAAGGCGATCACAGCAGGCGCCCATGCCAAGGGCGTGCCGGTGCTGGTGGACGGGTCACAGGCCGCGGTTCATATGCCCGTCGATCTGAAGGATCTGGGCTGCGATTTCTATGCGATCACCGGGCACAAGCTTTATGGTCCGTCAGGCTCTGGCGCGATCTATGTCGCCCCGGACCGGATGGCCGAAATGCGTCCCTTTATGGGGGGCGGTGACATGATCCGCGACGTGACCCGCGACACGGTGACGTGGAACGACCCACCCATGAAGTTTGAGGCAGGCACGCCTGGCATCGTCCAGATCATCGGGATGGGTGTTGCGATCGAGTATATGATGGGTCTGGGCATGCAGAATATCGCAGCGCACGAGCATGCATTGCGCGATTATGCGCGCGACCGGTTGGATGGTCTGAACTGGTTGAATGTACAGGGGCAATCCGCGACCAAGGGGGCGATATTCTCGTTCACGCTGGAAGGGGCCGCACATGCGCATGACATCTCGACCGTGCTGGACAAGAAAGGCGTGGCCGTGCGGGCAGGGACCCATTGTGCGATGCCGCTGATGGAACACATGGGGGTGGGTGCAACCTGCCGGGCGTCATTTGGTATGTATAACACCACAGGTGAGGTGGATGTGTTGATCGACGCGCTTGAGCTTTGTCACGATCTTTTTGCTTGATTGCGGCAATGTGACTTTGCCGTTGCGAGGCCGTGACCCCGACGCTATAGACGGCAGCAGGCACCCGTAGCTCAGCTGGATAGAGCGCTGCCCTCCGAAGGCAGAGGCCAGAGGTTCGAATCCTCTCGGGTGCGCCAGCTTTATCATTTACACTGCGTTGCGCGGTTTTATCGCTTGATGATCGCTGGCAGCGCCCGGTTTACAGCATAAATTGATTGTCGATCGGTCGTGTTGCCGCGCCGATTGCGCGCGCTTTTTGTCCGATGCTGCCGGCTTCGATCCGGGGCGGGATCAATCCGCGCGTATCCTGTGTGCTGACATAGCGCCGTACCCTGTCGACCAGTTCGCCCCGGACGTGGTCGGGAAATGCGCCGTCGATCAGTATGGCCTCGAAATCAATGACCGCGCAGACCGACAATGCTGCCTTCGACAGCTCCTGCGCTGTTTGTCCCAGCCATGGTTCGACATGACGTGACAAGGTTTGCCAGCTTTGCGGGTCGGACCACAATTGCCGCGGGTCGATGTCAACCTCTTGCAGCCGCAGTTCCAATTGGCGGATCGAGGCCATCTCGATCAATTGCATGCTTTCACCATTTGGGCCGATGCTGCGTAAAGATCCCAAAGCACCGGCATTGCCTTGACGCCCCTCGTACACGGCGTTGTCCAGAACAATGCCGCCACCGATATAGGCCCCAATGAAAAAGTAGGCGTAGTCGCGAAATTCCTTTCCGCGACCAAAGCTGTGCTCAGCCTGACATGCTGCAGTTGCATCATTGAGCAACGACACCGGCAATCCTGTGCGCGTTTGCAGTTCGCGGGGCAGATCAATCGACTGCCATTCCGCAAACTCTGCCTGTTCAGATGCGCCCCGATCCGGCCAGTTCCAGATTTCAAACGCGGCGCCAACCCCCAACCCGCAGATGCGTGTTGCCTGATCGTCTGAAAGCTCGGCGGAGATTTCGGATATGCCGGAGGCGACGAATGCAAAGATGCGATCCGGCGTCGGTCGCGCATATGTCAGCCGCCGTTCATGACGCATCACACCGTTCAGATCGATCAAGACAAGTTCCGCAGAGCGCCGCCCGATTTTGAGACCAAAGGAAAACGCGCCCTCGGAATTCAGAAGCATCGGTGTGGAGGGTTTGCCGACTTTGCCGCGCACCGGGTCACCACGCAGCACAAGTCCCTCGGCCTCAAGTCGCCGCAGGATACTGGACACTGTCGGAGGAGAGAGGTTGGCCTGCTTTGACAGATCGCTGGCGGGCAGACCGCCATGCCTTTGGATCAACGAAAGCAAGAGCCTTTCGTTATGATCACGTACGCCGCGCTGGCTAAGCCCGGTGCTGATGGATCGGATTACCCCGGCTTGCATGGGCGCATTCTTTCGGTCTCCTCCTGCAGAAACATAGGCGATTCTCATTAATAAGGAAAGTTAACTAATTAATTGACAGCATCCGTCGAATCGGGTTTTTTGGGTTGTATTGGCGGAATATCCGCCTGCAAACGCGGGGCGGAGGCTCTGCAACATACGTCTGGGAGGACATTATGAAAAAGCTGTTGATTGGCACCGCCGCTGCCGCAATTACGTCTGCTGGCGCTGCGATGGCCGATGGTCATGGCACGTCTGCTTGCCTGATCACCAAAACGGATACAAACCCGTTCTTTGTCAAAATGCGCGAAGGCGCAGAGGCCGCTGCTGCCGAACTTGGCATCACACTGAACTCTTACGCCGGGCAGGTGGACGGCGACCACGAAGCACAGGTTGCCGCGATCGAGGCCTGCATCGCGAATGGTGCGTCCGGCATACTGATCACGGCCTCCGACACTGCCGCGATCGTCGAGCCGGTTCAGGATGCGCGCGATGCGGGTATTCTGGTCATCGCGCTGGATACGCCGCTTGAGCCGATTGACGCCGCAGACGCCACATTTGCGACGGACAACTTCCTTGCGGGGGAATTGATCGGCAGATGGGCTGCGGGGGCGCTTGGCGATGATGCGGCAAATGCGAAAATCGCAATGCTGGACCTTGCTATCAGCCAGCCATCTGTGGGCGTCTTGCGCGATCAGGGTTTTCTGACTGGCTTTGGCATTGATGTGGTTGACCCGAACATGTGGGGTGACGAAACCGATGAGCGGATCATTTGCAACGAAGTAACAGCAGGTAACGAAGAGGGCGGGCGAACCGCCATGGAAACATGCCTGGCCGCTGATCCGGATATCAACGTGGTTTACACGATCAACGAACCAGCCGCGGCCGGTGCGTATGAAGCGTTGGTGGCCGTGGGACGCCAAGATGACGTGCTGATCGTTTCGGTCGACGGCGGCTGTCCCGGTGTCGCTGACGTCGCTGACGGCGTGATCGGCGCAACATCGCAGCAATATCCGCTGCTGATGGCGTCTCTTGGGATCGAAGCGATTGCAAAATACGCGCAAGACGGCACATTGCCCGAAAACACCGCCGGCAAAGAGTTTTTCGACACTGGCGTAGCATTGGTTACGGGTACCCCTGTTGATGGCGTCGAAAGCATCTCGGTCGAAGAGGGCACCGCACTTTGCTGGGGCTGATCTGATCCGGCTATCATGCCGATCTTGAAAGCTGTGAGGGGCGGCAAGGTCTGCCCCTTGCAAGACCGCGCAGCTATCTGACGGCGCTGCATGACGTATTGGGGGAACGCCGGATGGCCGACAAATCTGACAATTTCGAAGCAGGACTAGACGGTGCATCGCAGCAGGTCGCGTCCTTTCAGGTGACGGATAAATCCCTGCTGATGCGGTTTCAGGGCGTGCTGCACAAAACGCCGTCCTTGGTGCCGTTGATCGTTCTTGTTTGTGCGATCATGATTTTCACCGGGTGGCTTGGCCCACGTTTTTTGCCGCAAATGACACTGGTCTTCCAGCAGATCCAGATCGTCGGCATTTTGGCGCTGGCGCAGACATTGGTCATTCTCACTGCGGGGATTGATCTGTCGGTCGGCGCGATTGCAGTGTTCTGCTCTGTGATCATGGGCCAGTTCACCTTTCGCTATGGGCTTCCACCGGCCATGGCCGTTGCCTGCGGGCTGGCTGTGGGTGCGGGGATCGGTGCCTTGTCGGGCTGGCTTGTCACGCGCATCAAGATCCCGCCATTCATTGCGACGCTGGGTGTGTGGCAGATCGTCCTGGCGGCCAACTACATCTTCTCAAGAAACGAAACCATCCGTGCCCGCGACATCCGCGAAGAGGCCCCAATGCTGCAATGGCTGGGCCTGAAGCCGAACGAACAGTTTGTCAGATGGATCGAGAACCTGCGCGGCATCACTTATGAGCGTATTCGCCCCAATGACACAGATCAGTTTCTGCTGGATCTGATCTGGCAGACCAAAATTACCTATGGGGTTCTGGTTCTGATCGGTATGACATTCCTGCTTGCCTACATGTTGCGTTCGACCGCGTGGGGCCGCCATGTCTATGCCGTGGGGGATGACCCGGAGGCGGCGGAACTGGCAGGCGTGAACGTGAAGCGCACATTGATGTCGGTCTACATGCTTGCGGGTCTGATCTCGGCCATTGCTGGGTGGTCGCTGATTGGGCGTTTTGCGTCCGTCTCTCCAAGTGCCACGACAGGTCTTGAGGGCAATATTGAGTCAATCACGGCTGTGGTGATTGGAGGGATATCGCTTTTCGGAGGGCGTGGGTCGATCTGGGGTGCCTTCTTTGGCGCGTTGATTGTGGGGGTCTTTATGTTGGGCCTTGGCATGGCCGGTGTGAACCCGCAATGGACCTTTATGCTGATTGGTACCCTTATCATCCTTGCCGTGGGCATTGATCAGTGGATCAGAAAGGTAGCAGCGTAATGGAACCCATTCTCAGAGGCCGCAACCTGACCAAGCGATATGGCAAAGTTGTTGCGTTGGACAATTGCGATTTCGAACTTTATCCGGGCGAGATATTGGCGGTAATCGGTGACAATGGCGCGGGTAAATCCACGCTGATCAAGGCGTTGTCCGGGGCCGTGACACCTGACAGTGGTGAGGTGATATTGGAAGGCAAGCCCGTCCGGTTCTCTTCTCCGAACGATGCACGCCATGCCGGGATCGAAACGGTCTATCAGACGCTTGCGGTCAGTCCGGCCCTGTCTATCGCAGATAACATGTTCATGGGCCGCGAATTGCGCAAACCGGGCTGGCGCGGCAAGTTTCTCAAGCAGCTAGATAAGCCCGCCATGGAAAGGGCTGCGCGCGAAAAGTTGAATGATTTGGGGCTGATGACAATTCAGAACATCAATCAGGCGGTCGAAACACTTTCTGGCGGTCAACGTCAGGGTGTTGCGGTGGCCCGTGCCGCGGCGTTTGGATCAAAGGTGATTATTCTGGACGAACCGACGGCGGCCTTGGGTGTCAAAGAGTCCCGCAAAGTGTTGGAACTGATCCTTGATGTGCGTTCGCGCGGCATTCCGATCATTCTGATCAGTCACAACATGCCGCATGTGTTCGAGGTTGCCGACCGTATCCACGTGCATCGTTTGGGGCGCAGGCTTTGTGTGGTCGATCCCAAGGATTATACGATGTCGGATGCGGTGGCCTTTATGACTGGTGCCAAGGAACCGCCCACCCAGGCAGTTCCGGCATAAGCAATCTGATGCGCAGGCAAACGCGCCTGTCTCAGCCTTTGCAAAGTGCAGATAACCGGGTCAGCTCTGCCAGATCAAGGGAACGCGCTGTTTTGCCAAATCCAATACGGCCATAGCGTTGATCCAAAACGCGGTGCGATGTGCAGGATGCGTGAAAAGAGGTAATGGGTGTCTGTGCGATAATGGCGGGCAGGGTTTTGCTATTGATCCCGGCGCCGGCCATGATCTCTATCCGGCCATCAGCTGCACGGAACAGACTGTTCAGGCCATTGATGCCATCCGGCGCCGTCGCGGCTGCCCCCGAGGTCAGCAACCGAACGGCGCCGATTTCGATGGCGACCTCAAGTGCGGCAAGCGGATCATCGACCGCGTCGATCACCCGGTGCAATGTCACGTCAAGCCCGTCCGAAGCCGCGACCATGATGTCGAGGGCGCTGCGGTCCAGCACACCGTCACGCGCCGCCCCGATCACGACACCCTTCAACCCGGTCTGCCGTGCTGCGCGGATGCTTGAAACGGCCACTGTGATGTCGTGTGCATCCATTGTGAAATCACCGCTCCGGGGCCGGATGAGTACGTGCGTTTCTATACCCAGTGATGCCGCATATGCCATCATGCCGATGTCGGGTGTCAGACCGCCAAGGTCGAGCGCGCTGCAAAGCTCGATCCGGTCAGCAACACCAACGCATGCGGCGATAGCTGCGGGGCTTTCAACGCAGACTTCGAGCGTATAGCGGTTATTCGGTTGCATTTTGCGCCACGATCCCAGCGCAGGCATCGGCAAACCCATGTGTTCGGGTCAGGTCATCCGACAATACGACCAGATCACGACTGTGTCGGCCAACGATCTGTGACAGCCTGTCTTGCGCCATAACTTGTGCAGGCACAGTGACAGCCATCCGCAACGCCTGATCAAGCGGGATGCCCACATGATGCACCAGTCGTGCGACCCCGGCGGCTTGCGTGACATGTGCGCCTGCCAAATTGCCCTCTGCATTGATCAGGCGGCCCTGCGTCAGGCGAACGCTTTGACCGTAAAGCTCAAAATGATCTGGTCCGCCCACCGTTGCCATTGCGTCCGAGACAAGAAACATCAGATCGTCCGCGGGCCGCGCCCGCAACGCAAGGCGGATCATGCGATCATCAACGTGATGTCCATCGCAAATGATGCCGGCATGTATGCCCGAATTTATAATCGCGCCAACAGCGCCGGGCGCGCGCCCGGTCATCGGCGACATGGCGTTGAACAAATGCGTTGCGCAGCTTGCACCCGCCGCAATCGCGGCTTCCACATCATTGGCTGACGCATCCGTGTGACCGATCGATACTACCGCCCCCATATCGGCAAGGGCTGTGATCTGAGCCTCGGATGCGGCCTCTGGTGCGAGGGTGATCATCACCGGGATATCAAGGCGTCGCAGCCTTGCCACCACATCCATTGTGCGGATGTCCATGTCACGGATATTGGCGTCGTTATGCGTGCCGCGCCGCGCGACCGAGATGTGCGGCCCCTCAATATGAAGTCCGATGATCCCTTCGTCATCTTTTGCCGCAATTGCGGCCTCGGCGGCGCGGTCCAAAACCCCTGCGGTGTCCGTGATCACGGTTGGCATGATGGCCACGGTCCCGAATCGGCGATGTGCTGACGCGATGCTTGCCATACCTTCGCGCGTCGGCGTGGTGTTCAGCATGACCCCGCCACCGCCATTCACCTGCAAATCGACGAAGCCCGGCGTGACGCACCCGTTGATCTGCAGCGCCTCTTTCGGTGCTTTGTCCAGATCAACCACAATATCGTCCACGACACGCACGGCATGTCCGGAAAGAACGCGCTGACCATCGAACACGTGCTTGGGTGCGATCCAGATATCGGTCATGCTGTATCCTCAAAGAAATAGGGCGCCAGCGCGCAGGCAATCTGCGCATGGACAAGCCGCTGCGCTTGCCCACCTTGCAATGCTTCTGCGCGATCCAGAACGGCTTGATCAAATTGCTGGATCAGCAGGTGATCCGGGAGAGTGGTATCAAACTCTGCCATCAGCGCCTGCACGGCTGCCTGCGCTTTGGGTTGCGGCCAGTAGTACCGGATACGGTCTGCCAATCCAAAGTGGCGTTGGGCGTAAAGCGCGGCATCGTCGCCGGCATAATGGGCCTGCCAATATGTCGGATCGTCCAGCATCACAGCCTCCATCGCGGCTTGCAACGCACCCTTGGATGGTCGCAACTGATCAAGCGCATAAAGTGCTTCACGATAGGCAAAGGTCAGTGCGGGACCAACTTTCTGAAATGCAAAACCCAACGCCGCTAACCGTGGATAGACGGCCGGGTTCTGGTAGTCGGTCGAATGGGCTTCAAGACAGACATGGGGATGATCGGTCAATGCCGTCGCCAAATGCGGGTCGCGGTCCATCGGCAGGTGATGCACCTTGGTCGGGCTGAATTCGACGCCGGGCTGCACGACCAGGCCGCCAATCAGACTGGCCATGTCGCCAAACGCGGCATCATGGGCGGCCAATGTCTTGCGCGCGGCATCGGGCGATGTGGGCGGAATATCCCCCTGCGCGTCAATCCGTGCGCCGCCGGGCGGTGGTACCTCTGTACCAACCACGAACAGGATATCGTCGCGGCTGTCGCAACAAATCTGCGCTAAACAGGCAGAACGCAATGCTGTTATGTCATCGCCAAGTTGCGCAGGTTCATCGGCGCAGCCTTCGGAACAGTCGAGATGTATTTTGCCAAACCCGGCGGCGACATAGTCGCGGACCATCACCTCGGCCTTTGCCATGGCGCATGTGGCGTCCATCGCACGCCACGCTTGCGGCCCAAGATGGTCGCCGCCAAAGATTACCCGGTCGCGATCTACGCCAGTATCGTCCGCCAATTTATTGACATAGCGTATGAAATCGGCAGGAAGCATGCCGGTGTAGCCGCCGTCTTGATTGACCTGATTCGATGTGGCCTCAATCACGATCGGGCGATCAAGATGCTGCGCCAGAGCGAGCGATGCACGCAGAACGTCAGGGTGGGCTGAACAGACCGACGGAATTGCAACGGCATGCCCGGCGCGGTTGTGTCGGATGATATCGCGCAACATCTCGGTCATGCCGTCTGTGCCTGCCATGCGGCATAGGCCGCGCCGCGCGCGCCGCTTGTATCGCCAGCCTGAGCAAGAACCAGGGGCGGGCTGTCAAAACCGGCAAATTGTGCAGACTTTGCCGCCAGCGCCAGATCATCAGTGATACCCGCAATCCGCGACAAGCCACCACCCAGCACGATCATATCGGGATCCAGGGTCAGTGTCAGCGTATGCAGCAGGTCTGCCGTCAATTCGCACCAAACCCGCCAAACAGGTGCCATTGCACTGTCCCGCGCTGCAGCGATTTGGCGCGGCGTCAGATCCTGCCCGGTGATGTGTTTGGCGAGCTGTTGCAGCCCGGGCCCCGCGATGTAGGTCTCGATGCAGCCCATGAGCCCGCAACCGCATTGCCGAATGGGCAGATAATGCTGTGCGATCAGATGTGCTGGCGCAGAGGTGTGCCCAAATTCACCCCCCGTCAGGGTTGGTCCCTGCAAGATGCGTTGGTCGACGCAAACTCCACCGCCGACCCCCGTGCCAAGGATGACGGACATCACCGTCCGGTGTCCCTTGCCCTGCCCAAACACGGCCTCTGACAGCGCCAGCGCGCGGCAGTCGTTAATATAGGTTACGGGGCGTCCGGCGGCGGCTGCGATGTCGGCCGGAAATGGCTTGCCGGTGGCAGGCAGATTGGCGGTCAGTGCCAATCCGTCATGAGGGTTGATCAGGCCCGCCGCCCCAATACCGACAGGTGTGTCGGTGTTTGCCTGTGCCTCGGCCCACTTGATCTGCTCGACCACAACGCGCACCAGATCTGCATAATCGCGTGGCGTGTCATGCCGCTGGCGGGCGACCACCGACCAGTTGTCATCAAAGACCTGCGTTTCGATCTTCGTGCCGCCCAGATCAATCCCAATCGCCTTCATGAGATCGCCGGATACAGTGTGACGTTCGATACCACACGGCTGAGCGTGGCCTGCCCATGGAAGGGGTCATCAACATTAACGCCCAGGCCATGCGCCCATGTCACACCGCTGATCTGTGCGGCAGCCACGCAAAGTGGTGCGGCCCAGGCGGGACCATATGGCATAGCGATGTCGATATCGCCGCCCGGACCAATGGTTTGCACCGCTGACTGTGGAAATTGCTGACGCAATTCCACAGCCAGATCGGTGTCATAGTTGTGAGTGGGGTGGTCTGGGCTGAGAAAAACGGTGATTTTGGTGGTGTCGGTGACAAATGATTTCGGACCATGCCGAAAACCAAGGGTGCTGTCCCACAATGCCGGTATCCTGCCAGCAGAAAGCTCCATGACCTTCAACGCCGATTCACGCGCGGCAAAGGCCAAGGGGCCGGATCCCACGTAAACGGCGCGTGCGGGGCAGGGACCCGGGACGAATTTCGGCAGCAGGTTTTTCAGTTGGTCCGCAAGCACATTCAGGCGTGCGGGCCAATCACATGGTGCGTCAAACAGGGCCAAGGCGGTCAACAACATGGTGGAAAAGCTGGACGTCATCGCAAAGCCCGCATCATGGGTTGCGTCGGGCAATACCACGGTTTTTGTCGGCGCATCCGACATGCGCGTGGCCAGCACGCCGGCCTTGTTGCATGTGATATTCAAACGCGGGACATATGGTGCCAGCGCATCAAGCGCGTCCAGCGTTCCGATGCTTTCGGTGCTGTTGCCGGACCGTCCGAAATTCACGACCAATGGTCGTGCACCTGTCAGAACATGCGCAGGGCTGGCGACGATATCGGTGCTTGGCACAGACCGCGTGCCTTTGACCGCTGCCCCGATGATGTCGCCAATATAGGCACTGGTGCCCGCGCCACAAAACCAGACTTCGTCAAAGTCCTGGCTTGCAATCCAGTCTCGCAGCCCTGTTACATCAAGCGTGTTTCCCCAGCTGCGCCAGATGTCCGGTTGGCCCTGGATTTCATGCCATGTGGCCCATTTTTCAAGGGCTTCGGTCATATTGTCTGTGTCACTTTTGACAGGGTTTCCGGTGCGTCCGGGTCAAGTCCAAGCGCAAGCGCGGTGTTCAGAATGACCGGATAAATCACGGCAAGCAAAGCCGCTGCAGCGGCTGGTGGCACGTCATCCAGCCCCATGTCAGCGATGCGCAGACGATGCACGTCACAATCTGCGGCCCGGAACCGTGCTTCGGCCTGATCCAGACTGTCCTGGATCTTTGTAAATCCGGTATCCAACAGCAGTACCATCAGCGGGTTGGTGGCCAGTTGCAGTGGTCCGTGCAACACCTCAGAGCTTGAATAGGCTTCTGCATGGATGGCGCAACATTCTTTCAGTTTCAGCGCAATTTCATGCGCGGCCCCATACCCGGTATCGCGCCCGATCACGTAGACATGGCGTGCACGCAGGAAAGCCGCCTGCAATGAAGCGGCTTGCGGGTGCTGCAGGCACATCGTTTCAATGGCGCTTGCCGCTTTTTGTGCCTTGGTCATGTAAGCCGGTTTCAATTTGGTCAGCAATGCCATGCCTGCCGCGACGGACCCGATGACGGATTTCGTCGCGGGCACGGCCAGTTCCGGACCTGCGCCGATGGCCAAGGTCACATCAGATGCGGCCTCGACCGGGCTGTCTGGTTGATTGGTGATCGCCAGAACCCGCGCCCCGGACCGTCCGGCACCTTTTGCCGACAGGACCAGATCACTGCTTGATCCCGACTGGCTGATAACCAAGGCGGCACTCCCGTTCATGTCAACACCGCTTCCCAGCGAAAACATCGACGGAGGGAGCGAGGTGACAGGGATGCCCAATTCGCGCATGAACTCGTAAGACAGGATATTGGCGGCCGCGTCGGATGATCCGCGCGCGATCGTATAGATGGCTTTGGGCAACTTGATCACGCTTGGGATGGATTGGACAGCGGCGCGCGCAAAAACGCCGGGGCTTTGGGCTGCTTCGGCGGCCATCAGGCAGCCGGGTGTCTTGTTTTCGCGCGTCATGTCCGTAATCCGAACGCGTCAAAGGCGGCCCAGGTCGACGTCATGTCAACCATATCGCCGCTGATCCGCGCCTCATCCAGCGCCAGGGCAACCAATCCCGCCTCCAGAGCGTCGACAACGCCGACCGGCAGCGTGTCGGTCTCGCCCCGCAGAAACGCGACGATATCGTCAACCATCATGTGATCGGCCCCGTAATGGGAAGACGCCCGTGCGGCATCCATCGTGGTGTAGTCGTGATCAGCAATAATCGCCCCATTCCGTGCGGTCGCCTTGAGATATCCGCGAACAAAATCACCTTCGGCCATGCCGTGCGTGCCCATCACGCAAAACCGCCGATGTTCGTCCGGAACATTAAGGTTGGTGTGAAAGGCCAGGGATGCGCCGCTTTCATAGCGCACAAGCGCGGTCTGGTAGTCGATGATATCGCCATCAGAATGAAACGGATCATCGACGGTGTTCCAGAGAGATGGTTTTGCGTGCATGATTTCGTTTTCATCATTCGCCACGGGCGCATTTTCCGGCACGAAAGATTTGCGGCCACCGAAACTGGCGACTTTTGTGGGCCGGGACCGGGTCACCATGTTGTAGATGTCGATATCATGGCAGCATTTCTCGAGCATGAAACCGCCCGACCATGACACCATGCGTCGCCAGTCCCGCATGAAAAACGCCCCGTGATAGGGCGCGATATGTTCATTGGCTTCAAGCGAAACGACCGGGCCAAGATCGTTCAGTACCGCGGCCAGATCAACGATGTGCTGTGAATAGCGCAGGACAAGCCCCACGATGACCCGTTCGGCGCCATGTTCCGCCAATAACGCGGCGAGTTCCATCGTCTCTTGTTTGCTGATCACAACGGGCTTTTCGGTAAAGATGCGTACCCCGGCTTGCAGGCCCGCCCTGATGTGATCAAGGTGGAAACTGTTCGGGGACCCGACAAAAAACAGATCCGGTTTTGTGTCTGTCAGCATTTGCGCGACGCTGTCGAAACGCGGGGTGTTGCGCCGCAAATTCGCGCAGGCGGAAAATGCGTTCTGAAGCTGCCGGATCTGTCGGGCGTCCGGATGGCCGGGAAAGACCTGATCAGTGATCAAAGACCGCGCAGCGTCTTCGCTGATTGGTGTTCCATTAACCTCTAGCCCTGACGGGGGGAGCGGGTCATAGTAGCCAACCAGCTTTGCCTCTGGCATGGCGTCTTTCAGAATTGACAGCACATGTGACGCGCGTAATCCGATGCCGGCGGTGACGACTTTCATGAAACTATCCCCAAGCGACGAGTTCGGGCGCTGACTTGCGCCGCAACACATCACCTGCCGCGTCAAAGACATGGCAGGCATCTGGCGAAACTTCGAGTATGATTGATGTGCCTTCCCTGATGGCGGCATCGCCCGGCAGCGAGGCACAGAAACGTGTATCGCCCGCAATTGTGCCATAGGTGATTGAGACACCGCCAAGTCGTTCGAGCACGTTAACAGAAATCTCAAGCCCGGAATTTCCCAGTCGGACATGTTCCGGGCGAATGCCGACTTCGACCTTGTCGCCGGTGCTGACTGTTGAACCATCGACCGGCAACACCATTTTGGCACCGCCGCTCAGCGCGACCTTGACGCCGGTTACATCAACGCCTTCCACGATCGCGGGCACAAGGTTCATGTTTGGTTGTCCAATAAAGGACGCCACGAATTTCGTACTGGGGTGGTGATACAGCTCCATCGGGGTGCCGAATTGTTCGACACGGCCGCCGTTCAGCACGACAATCCGGTCCGCCATTGTCATGGCTTCGATCTGATCATGAGTGACATAGACCATCGTTGCATCAAGGCTGCGGTGAAGCTGGCTAAGCTCCACGCGCATATCGCCGCGCAGCGCTGCATCCAGATTGGACAGCGGCTCATCAAATAGAAAGACTTTGGGATTGCGCACGATAGACCGACCGATGGCGACCCGCTGGCGCTGGCCGCCGGACAATTGCCCTGGTTTTAGATGGAGTTTGTCGGTCAGTTGCAGAATATCGGCTGCGCGGTGGACGCGGGCATCCATTTCAGCCTTCTCCATTTTCTGAACGCGCAACGGGAATGCGATGTTTTCATAAACGCTCAGATGCGGGTAAAGCGCGTAGGATTGAAACACCATGGATATGCCGCGCTCAACCGGCGGTGCCGTGCTGACGTCTTCGCCGCCGATCACGATAGATCCTTCGGTCGCCTCTTCCAAACCCGCGATGATGCGCAGAAGGGTTGATTTCCCGCAGCCGGACGGGCCGACAAAAACCACAAATTCCTTGTCGTTGATCGCAAGGCTGATGTCATGCAGCACCTTTGCTGCACCAAATGATTTACTGATGGCATTCAGGGAAAGCGTCGCCATATGTCGGTCCAATCATCACAAGCGGATGCAAAAGATCCCCCGGCCAACCTGCCTGCCTAGTCGCCCGGGGAAGAGACATGCGCCCTACAGCGCCTCGTCCAGTTCTTCGGCGGCAATCGTTACCAGATTGTCCACGGTGTCATCCTGCAGGATGATGCCCTGGACCATGTTCGTGAATACAGATTGCAGGGACTTGAAGTCTTCGACGATCGGCTCTGGTCCACCAGTCGAGATTGACGCAGTGAAGTTCGGCCAGATGCCGTCTTGGTAGTAAAGGTCATCTTTGCCCATGGCCGCGTAATCATAGATCGGCGTCAAACCCCAGGAGCTATCAAGGTCATATTGCGCGTCGCCTGACGTGATCCGCTTGGCAAGGTCTTGGGCCAGCTCTTCGTGACCGGACCCTTTGAAGACCACGATCGAGTCGGTGATCAGGATCGAACCGCTTTGCCCGGACGGACCGGCAGGGACGGGGGCAACCAACTGATTGATGTCGTCGTTATGCTGGTTATAGCCCCATGGACCCTGCACATACATCGCAATCTGGCCATCGTTGAAAAGATCCTTGAGCTGGTCACGCTCCCATGCGGTTGGGCCTTCCTGTGCCACCGATACCAGCTTGCCATAGAATTCAAGCGTCTCGCGCGTCTGCTGGCTATCTAGCATGTTCTCGCCCGTTACCGGATCAATGACCATGCCACCGTTGGAATAGAGATAGTTCAGGAACTGGTGCATGGTGTTGTCAAAGTCTTTGCCAGCAAGACCAACACCCGCTGCGTCGGTATTGTCGACCACGCCCTGCGCCATGGCGTACATCTCGTCCCAGGTGGTGGGGGCGACACATTCCTGACCAGAGGCTTCGATGATATCGCAGTTGATGTAAAGCGCCTTGGTCGAAAAGGCGTGCGGATACCCCCAAGTCACACCTTCGATGGTCACAGTATTCAGAACGCCTGGCTGATAAGGCGCGTCCGGGTCGATCTCGGCTGGTACGATCAGATCGTTGTTGGCCAGCTGGCGCAGGGTGCGCGACCCCATATAGGCAATCGAAGGCGGATCACCGGCGGCGGCGAGCGTCAGAGATTTATCCTGACAGGTGCCCCATGGCACGGCTTCCAGATTGACTGTCACGCCCTCATTGTCAGCTTCGAACTGATCAACGACAGCCTGATCGGCTTCACGTACTTCGCCGCCGCACATGATAAAATGCAACTCGGTTGCGTGGCTTTCGGCCATGGTCATGCTGGCACTGCTGCACAGCAACATCGCCCCGATCGTCAGTTTTGTTCGTTTCATTGTGATCTCCCTAAGTTGGTAAATGGCTATTCTTTGACCGCACCGGCCGTCAGACCCGCCACAAGGTATTTCTGAAGGAAAAGGAAGATGAGCATGACCGGAAGAATACCCGTCAGGGCCGCGGCCATCATCTGATTCCAGGTGACATCCTGATAGCCGATAAATTCAAACAATCCGGCTGGCAGTGGTTGTAGTTCTCGTTGCTGGTTGAAGGTGATCGCAAACAGAAATTGCTGGGCATAGGCGCCTATGAACACCGCCGTCCCGACCACGATCAGGCCGGGTGTGGCAAGCGGCAGGACCACACGGCGCAGTGTGTACATGCGCGATGCGCCATCCACGAAAGCAGCCTCTTCAAGTTCGCGGGGGATCTTTTCAAGGTACGACCGCAAGAGCCAGATGCCCGTCGGGATCAGGAAGGCGACACCAGGGACGATCATCGCCCAATAGGTGTTCAGCAAGCCCATCGACCGCAGCACCCGATAAAGCGGGATCAGCAAAACCGCGCCCGTAAACATGTTCACGCCCAGAAAGATCGCCAGCGATCCGTTCTTGAACGGAAAGTCCAGACGGGCATAGGCATAGGCTGCGGGCACCACAAAAACCATTGTGATCAGCGTCACGGCGGTCGCGATAAAGACCGAGTTGAAGATGTAGCGCCCCAGCAGCGGCACGGTTTCCCACATGTCGCTGTAGGCCTGAAAGCTGAAGTCGTCCGACCAGAACTGATAGGGGCTGCGGAACAGGTGCTCTAGCGGACGTAGCGACGCCATGAACATCTCGAAAAACGGCAGCAGGATGAAGATCAGAAAGACCGTTATCGCCGCGTAAATGCCTACCATCTGCAATTTGGTATACTTGTCCATCATATCATCTGGTCCCGTATTTCCGGTTCACGTATTTGAGTACGTTCAGATAAATCAGCGAAAAGAGACCAAGCAGGATCACGATGATCACGGCGCGGGCAGAGCCTTCGCCGAATTTGAAATTGCTGATGGCGGTCTTGTAGGTGTCCACGATCAGTGTGGTCGTCGCCCCCCGCGGGCCACCTTCGGTCAGGATCCAGATGATCTCAAAGCTGTTGAACGTGAAGATGGCGGACAAAAGCGACATCGACACGATCACAGGCATGATTTGCGGGATCGTGATGCGGCGAAACCGATACCAGCGGCCAGCACCGTCAACCCAGGCGGCTTCGTAAAGATCGCGGCTGACGCCTTGCATCGCAGCCAGAAAGAACAGCGTGACCATGGGTGTGCCGACCCAGACATCGGCCACCACGGCAGAATAGAAGGCGGAATTCTTGTAGGCGAGAAATTCGAATGGTTTGTCAGTGATGCCCAGCGACATCATCGTGCCGGACAAAACACCGAAATAGCCGTTGTAAAGCCACAGCCAGCCAATCATTCCGATCGCCATGGGGATGATCCAGGGGGGCATGACCAGGACACGGAACAGGCCCCGGCCGGGAATTGCTGCGTTCAGCAAGGTCGCGCCAATCAGGCCAAGCACCAGCTTGAGCGCCACGGAAAGGAACATCCAATAGAAGGTGCGGATGATCGTCTGATGAAACCTGCGGCTTTCGGCGAGTTCCTGATAGTTGGCAAGGCCCACATATTCTTCGCCGCCCAGACCGGCCTCCATAAATGACAGACGGATGGTTTCAGCCAGCGGCCAAGCGACGATCACGGCGATGAACAGCATTGCGGGGCCGACTAACATCCAGGCAAAAACAGCCTCGGGCAATGATTTTGCCTTTTTACCGGCAGCCTGCAAAGCTGCGGTATGACCAGAAGCTGGTGTCGTCTCCGTCATCAATTCCCCCATTGGATGATCCTCGAATCGACCCTCCACAATCAGATTACCGGGAATCTCCATTTTTACTACCAGTATAGTACCAAAGCGTATCACCCAAAAATATGATTAGTTGTCAGAATGCTAAGTTCATTGTGAGAGGGAGCTCATAAAAATTGGTTTGTAATGGTATTATTTTCAGATACCACGTTTCCAATAACGACAAGGCGCGAGATGACTGACTTCAGGGATGAGCTTGACCAAAGCAGATGGTATCGCGACGGGCGCGGTCCGCGTTACAAACAGCTACGCCGCCATATCAGCGGGTTGGTCGCAGCGGGCAGTCTGGCCGCAGATGATCAATTGCCGTCAGAACGCGATATGGCCGATATCGCACAGGTCAGCCGGGTCACTGTCCGCAAGTCCATTGCAGAACTGGTATCTGATGGTCTGGTCGAGCAACGACAGGGGGCAGGGTCATTCGTACGCAGCGGTGCCGAACGGTTCGAACAATCCCTGTCGTCGCTGGTTTCTTTTACGGAAAACCTGCAAGCACGCGGAATCGTATCAACCAGCGAAGTTTTGTTGAATGGCGTGTTTCGCCCGACACCGACCGAGGCAATGGTTCTAGGATTGTCTGCGCATCATCAGGTGGCGCGGGTGCATCGCCTGCGGCGCGGCGATGGCGTTCCCATGGCGTTGGAACATTCATCATTACCCGAAGATGTATTACCACGACCTGACAAGATACAGACATCACTTTACGAATTGCTGCGCGCCCGCGGCAAGGCGCCCACGCGCGCGATGCAGCGTGTCACCGCCGTCAATGCTCCCGGTCCGGTTGCCAGTCATCTGGACCTCGCGGACGGTACTGCGGTGCTGCGTATTGAACGCACGGCCTATTTGGCATCAGGACGCCCCATTGAGTATACGAGCGGATTTTACCGTTCCGACGTGTATGACTTTGTCTCGGAATTGCGATTGGATTGACATGGACTATGCCTGCCGCATCGATGGTGATCTGCTGATTTGTACACTGACACCTGATCGCCATTTGACAGGTGCTGTTTTCTGCTTTTCGGGGATGGCGCCCTTGGCCCCTGTTGCAGGTGGCAAACTGCAATGTTCTTTAGGCAGCTATACCGAGGTTGCATTGCCGGACATGCCCGCCAATCGGCCGCATATCGTGCGCCTTCGTTATGCAGGTGGGTATACGCCCGCGAACCGGGCATGGATGCCGCTTGGTCCGTATTTGCGCCACGACAACGACGTTATCCGTTTGCCGGCAACCCCGGCCGGTCGCCGCGCTGCAAAGCCCTTGGCGCCCGCGTGTTTTGATGGGCTGCCGCTGGTGCCACAACCCACCCAATGGACGCCGACAGGTGCCAAAACCGACGCCATTGACGGATTTGTGGTGACTGGTGATGCGCTAACAGCAGTTGCATCGCTGGCGACACGGCAAAAGGTGCCATTTGACGGCACATTCCCGGTGGAATTGATCACGCAAGACCTGCCGACTGATGCGTATCGGCTGACGATTGACAAGGACGGTATCACCATCGGCGCTGCATCTTATGGCGGTCAGTTTTATGCCGGGATCACGTTGCTGAGCTTGCTTCAGCATGGTCCACTGCCTTGTGGTGAAATCCTTGATCAGCCGCGATTTGGCTGGCGCGGGCAGCATCTGGACACGGCCCGCCACTATTACGAGCCGGGCACCATCAAGGCTTTGCTTGATCTGATGGCACTGTTGAAGCTGAACCGGTTTCATTGGCACTTTGCCGATGATGAGGCGTTTCGGGTCGCGCTGGATGTTTTGCCGGAACTGGCGCAGAAAACCGCGCTACGGGGTGAAGGGCAGGTTCTGCCCGCATTGTTTGCCGGAGGCCCGCACGAGGGCGGTATGTATTCCCGGCAGGCGGTTCGCGCGATTATTGACCATGCCGCATCTTTGAATATCGAAATACTGCCCGAGATTGAAACGCCCGCCCATGCGCTTGCCCTGACAACGCTTTATCCCGAAACGCGGGACCCCGATGACACCGGCACCGAGACGTCAGTGCAAGGCTATCAGCGCAATGCACTGAACCCAGCGATGCCCAAAACATGGGACCTGCTGGAAACCATCATCAACGACATCTGCGATCTTTTCCCTTTTGGGTATGTGCACTTGGGCTGTGACGAACTGCCCACGGATACATGGATGGGCAGCCCGCGCGCACGCGCGTTAATGGCGGAACACGGCTTAGAGACGACGCAGGATCTGCAAGGCTGGACGATTGCGAAACTCGCCGAGTTTGCAACCCGCAAGGGCAAGCGCCCTGCAGCGTGGGAAGAGGCAGCGCAAGGATCGAATGGCGGTATTGGCCGCGATGCCTTACTGTTCAGTTGGACCGGACAAGGGGCGGGATTGGATGCTGCGCGCGCAGGCTACGATGTTGTCATGACCCCGGCACAGCATGTTTATCTGGACATGGCCCACACCGATGACCTTGATGATTGGGGTGCAAGCTGGGCGGGCTTTGTCGATTTGCCTGATACGATCGCCTGGGACCCGGTCCCTGACCCTGGGCTTTCTGACCGGATCATGGGTGTTCAGGGCGCGTTCTGGTCTGAATTCACAACGCAGGATAGCCAGATATGGCCGATGCTGATGCCACGCATGTTGGGAATTGCGATGATGGCCTGGCAGATCCAACGCCCTGAGCTTGACACGCTTTATGCGCTGTCGAACTGCTATCAGGTCGACCATAGGGGCCGCGTGACAATGGGGTTTGATGCCTGATGTGCGGCTTTGCCGGTCTATAAGCCCAACGACAACAGTCGCTTTTCCTGGCGTTCAGCGATGGCATCGATCTCTGCGATGGTCGCGGCGCTCAGCGTGCCGCCGGGTTTGCGCAAAGTGGCATGGGCTATGACACCGCGCCGGGCCAGCGTGTATTTGCGGATCGCGAGGCCAAGGCCAGGCTGTGCCTCGTACCGCACCATGGGCATGTAAGCATCGAAAATGTCGCGCGCGCGGTTCAGATCATTGCTGTTATGGGCCGCAATCACTTGCGCCATCATTTCAGGATAGCCAAAGCCGGTCATGGCCCCGTCGGCACCACGCAGCATTTCCTCCAGCAGGTAAAGCCCGCCGTTGCCGCAAAGGATTGATATGCGTCTTGCACCATTGTCTGATGCCTTGCGCAAAGCGCTGATCTTTTCCAGCCCGGGCCAGTCTTCGTGTTTCAGCATCACGCAGGTGGGGCAGTCTTGGACGATTTTCAGGATGACTTTGGGTGCGATCTGCACATTGGTCACCAGCGGAAAATCCTGCAGCACAAAGGGTGCCTCACCCAAGGTCTCGGCGGTGTTGTGGTAATAAGTGATGATCTGGTCGTCGGTTTTCAGGGTTGCGGGTGGTGCCACCATCAGGCCCGCGGCACCCAGATCCATTGCGGCAGCACCCAGCGTTTTCATGGCCGCAATGCCCGGGGCGGACACGCCGACGACAACGGGCACGCTGCTGCGGGCGGTGACGCGTTTGACCACGGCGATGGATTCCTCTGCCGTCAGCTTGCCCGCTTCGCCCATCATTCCTAGGATCGTCAGGCCGGTCGCCCCTTTTTCGATGTAGAAGTCGACCATGCGGTCGATACTGTCCCAGTCTAGCGCCCCGTCGGGCAGGAATGGCGTGACGGCGATGGTAAAGACGCCCTTGGCGGTTTCATCAAGCATGGTGTGATCCTGTGTGTCTCAGGCCAAGCGCGATCTGACCCAGTGCCATGGCAACGGCGGCTTGGGTCGGCTCGACTACAGGTAGCCCGGTTTCGGTTTCAAGCGTTTCGCGGTACTGCGCCATCCCAGCGCAGCCCATGATCAGAACATCGGCACCATCTGCGTCTCGCAGGCGTTTCCCTGTGGTGATCATCGCATCAAGACTTTTGTCGGGATCCGCCAGATCAGCAACACCAAGCCCCAGCGCCCTGTCACCAGCCAGCCGATCCAGCACGCCCATGGCCCCGAAGGCGCGCAGATGCCGGGAGATGGATTGCGGCAGAATGGCGATAACGCCAAAGCGCTGCCCAAGGGTCAGTGCGGTCATGACTGCGCTTTCCTGAATGCCCAGAACGGGCAGGGCGGTCTGATCACGCAAGGCGTGCAGGCCGGGATCACCGAAACAGGCGATAACGTAACCTGCTGCATCAGTTTGCGCGGCTGCAAGTGCGAGCATCGGCGCGATTGTCAGGTCCGCCTGCAGCTGGTTTTCGATGCCAGGTGGCCCTTCTGCCAAGGTAAGACAGCGGATGGGCGTGCCGAACCGGCGCAGAGGGTCAACTGCCTTGTCGATCCCGGCGGTAACCGTTTTCGATGCGTTTGGGTTGATCACAATAAGCGTGTCGTTACTCATGCGCCCTCGCGCGTGGCGGACTGGATTTCGATCTGGTAGCCTTCGGGGTCGTTAAAGACAAAGGCGCGGATGCCAATTTCATCATTGACGAAAAGCTGGGACAGGCTGTCGAGGCTTTTCTCTTTGGCATAAGCATACCAGGCGTCAACATCGGGCACCCGGATGCAAAGTTGCACCGGTTTCACAGGCGCCCATTTGTTCATGCCCTTTGTTTCATCCACCAATCCGACATGGGCACCGGGACAGATCTGGTAGATCTTGCACCAGCCCTGATCGATGGCAAGCGGCAGGCCCATGACATCTTCGTAAAACCGCATCGCGGCAGGCAGATCCCGGTAGTAGAAGAAAGTGATGGCAAGCTGGTTTTCGGTTTGGGCGGGGGGCATTCTGTGTCCTCATGCAATCGGGGGTGTCGGCTTGACAGCAAGGGTGGGGCGGTCGATTTTGCGGCCGCAGCCCGGCGTGCCGTTGAACTGCCCATCCCGGACCAGTGGCATGCCGCGCAGGAATACATCTGTGGGCCAGCCTTTGATGGTGCGCCCGACCCATGGGTTGTAGCCTACATTGTCGTGCAGATCATTTTCCCCGTAGGTGACCGTCTTGTCCGGGTCCCACAGCGTGATATCTGCGTCCATCCCCTTGGCCAGCCTGCCTTTTCCGGGCAGCCCGTAAATCTTGGCAGGGGCGGAGGCTGTCAGCCGTGCAAAAGCCTCTGGCCCGCCGCGCCCTTGGCTGACCATCGCGTCAAACATCAGTGGGAGCCGGGTTTCCAGCCCCGGCAGGCCATTGGCGATGTCCTGGAACGCGGGGGCCGGTCCGGCAGAAAGTTTGCCTGTGGTGTCAAACCGATAGGGTGCGTGGTCAGACGACACGATTTGCAGATCATCCTGCGCGAGCGCCTGCCAAAGCGCCTCCTGATCTGCCGCTGTGCGTTGGGGTGGTGAACACATCCATTTCGCGCCCTCCACACCGGGTTGATGCAGGATTTCTTCGGTCATGAACAAATAATGCGGACAGGTTTCGGCCCAGACAGGCGCACCACGCTTGCGGGCGGCCCGGACTGCGGCGGCCCCTTCTATGGTCGAGATGTGAAACAGCATGACCGGCTGCCCCAGATGTTCGGCGAAATGGCAGATCCGCTCAATAGCTTCGATCTCGGCCATGCGCGGATGCGATGCGGCGTGATATTTTGGCGCTGTCTTGCCAGCGGCAATCAGCGCGGCCTTCGCCCGCGCGATGATGGCGTCGTTTTCGGCATGGACGCAGACAAGCGCGGCATGTGCGCGGGCGATGGACATGACGTGCAGGATTTGCGCATCGTTCAGTTGGATATTGTAGGTCGTAAAGACCTTGATCGACCGGTTGCCAGCATCAATCAGCATACCGAGATCTGTTTCAAGATCAGGCACATCGGTGTCCGACACAATCATGTGGAAAGCGTAATCTATCATCGCGCCGCGGGTCGCGCGGGCGCTGTAATCGGCCATCGCATCTGACAGCTTTTGCCCCTTGGCTTGGGCGGCGAAGGATATGACGCTGGTCGTGCCGCCCATCGCGGCAGAGCGTGTCGCGGTCTCAAACGTGTCGGCGTTCATCAGGCCCATGCCTGACATCTGTTCGATATGCGCATGGGGGTCTACACCACCGGGCATGACCCATTTGCCATCAGCCGCGATATCCTGATTGGCGGCAGGCAGGTTGGGGGCAATCGCCGCGATTATACCGTCTGTAATCCCGATATCGCCCAAGATGACGCCATCAGGCGTCACGATCCGACCGTTCCTGATGACCAGATCGCATTGGCCGCTCATGCTGTCATCTCCGTTCCCATGGCTGCATGTTGCCCTTGGTTCCGAAACAGACGCAAGCGGCGTATGATTTATTTCTGCTTCTTTTTCTGATCGTCGCGTGCGGCGGCACGGCCCAACATGTGTGCGCCAATGGGGGCGGTCAGCATCAAGAAAACGATGATGGCGACAACGCGCACAGTCACCTCGGTCTCGGCATAATAAACGGCGCCGCCGATCAGAATAAGGCTACTGCCCAGTGTTCCGGCCTTGGTCGATGCGTGCATCCGGGTCAGAACATCCGGCAGGCGCAACACGCCAATCGCTGCAATCAATGCAAAGAAGCCGCCCAACAGCATGAAGGCTGCAATGATGATCTCACTCATCGGCCGCCTCCTTTCCGCTGGCATCGCGCCGTTCCGCGTAGCGCGCCAGGGCGACGGTGGCCAAAAAACCCACCAGCGCCAGTACAAGCGCGACATCCAGCATGGCGATTTCACCGGTACTGATGGCAAGCACGCCGCAGACCGCGATAATCGTCACCGTCATCATATCAAGTGCGACAACCCGATCGGCCAGACTTGGCCCGCGTGCAAGCCGGACAAAGGCGATAGCGAGCGACAGGATCACCATGATCAGGGCGATATCGACGGACCAGTCAAGAATTGCATCAAGGGTCATTCTTCGAATACCTCTTTCACCATCCGCTCCATCCCGGATTTAAGACTGGCGATCACCTCATCCGGGTTGTCGGCGAACATGGCGTGAACGATCAGCGTTTTGCGGTCTGGCGTCACATCCAGGCTGAGCGTGCCGGGGGTGAGTGAGATCAGGTTGGTCACCAGCAGGATTTCAATATCCGATTTCACGTCCAAAGGCATTTCCAGGATGGCCGGATTGCTCAGATCCTTGGGTGTCAGAACGTCATAGGCCACGCGGATACTGGATACGCAAAGATCATAGATAAAGAACAGGATCAGCCGGACGATACGCCAGGCACGCATGTAATATCCGCTGGTTCCGCCAAATAAGGGCTGCGCGATCCACAGTGTGGCAAAGCCGACGACAAAGCCGGTGACCAATTGTGTCAGCGTAAAGCTGCCCCAAAGGGCGGCCCAGATAATCGCTAGCACCAGGTTCAAGAGAAACAGGTTCATGGTGCCTCTCCCAACACGACATTGATATAGGCGGTGGGATCAAGCAGTTGATCCGCCGCGCGTTCGGCAAAGACGACAAATGGTTCGGGCATCAGGCCGATCACCATCGTCAAGATGGCAAGGGCGGCCACAGGGATCAACAACACGCCCCGGTTTGGCAGTTTCGCCAATGCCGGTTCACGCCCGTCGGGGTGGTCTTTCCAGAAAGCCTCTGCCCAGATTTTGGTCATCGAATAGATTGTCATCAGACCCACGGCGAGCGCGATGAAGGCGACAAACCACATCTCGATATCCAGCGTGGCCTTGACGATGATGTATTTGGCCCAAAAGCCCGAGAGCGGCGGGAAACCTGCAAGTGAGAAGGCAGGGATGAGGAACAGAACAGCAAGCAGCGGGTTGGATTTATACAGGCCCCCGATCTGGAACACTTCGGTCGAGCCCGTCAGGCGCTTGGCGATACCGGCAATCAGGAACAGGTTCGCCTTCACAATGATATGGTGGACGAGGTAGAACACTGCACCTACGATTGCCAGCGGCGTCATCAGCGCCAGACCAAGGATCATATATCCGATCTGGCTGATGATATGGAATGACAGGATCTTGCGGAAATCCGACTGTGCCGCCGCCCCCAGGACGCCCGTCACCATCGTAAAGCACGCCACCCACAACAGGATTGTGTGTGTATAGGCCATATCGTGATCGAAGATCATCGTGAACATGCGGATCAGCGCATAAACACCCACCTTGGTCAGCAAGCCCGCAAAAACCGCGGACACCGAAAAGCTGGGCGTGTGATAGGCCGCAGGCAGCCAGAAAAACAATGGAAACACCGCCGCCTTGACCCCGAAAGCCACCATGAACAGCATGGCGACGACGGTCAAAAGTGCCTCGTTTTCGACCTGATCAACTTTGACCGCGAGGTCCGCGAAATTCAGCGTGCCTGTCATCCCGTAGAGCAACCCGATCCCGGTCAGGAACAGAATGGTCGAAATCAGGTTGAGTGCGACATATTTCACGCCGCCATCGATCTGTTCCTTGTCGCCGTTCAGGACCAGCAGGCCAAATGACGCGATCAGCATCACCTCGAACCAGACATAAAGGTTGAAGAGGTCGCCGGTCAGGAATGCGCCGGTCACACCCGCCAGCAGGATCTGGTAAAGCGCGTGATAGCCCAGCTTTTCATGCCGTTCTTCGATGTCACCCAAGGCGTAGATTGCAACCGCAAGCCCCGTGATCGCGGTGATCAAAACCATCACTGCGGATAACAGATCCGCGACCAGCGTAATCCCAAAGGGTGCCGCCCATTGGCCCATCTGGCCCGCAAGAACGCCCTGATCCAGCACAACGCGCATCAACGCAATGGCGGCGACCAGCGCGGCGGCTGATCCCGCGACCGAGACCCAGCGCCCGCTTGGGCTATTGCGCAAAAGAAACGCAATGATGGCCGTGACGAATGGGATGACCAGTGGAAGGGTCAGATACCAGCTCATACCTGATCTTTCGGTTCGGCGACGCGCATGTCGTCGGTATTCAAAGTGCCCAGACTGCGATAGGCGCGCACCGCCAGAATCAGTGCAAAGGCAAACAGGCCAAAGCCGATCACGATGGCCGTCAGGACAAGCGCCTGGGGCAGGGCGTTCGCCACATCACCCACTGGCGCATCCAGACCTTCGGGAACCAGCGCGGGCGCACCGGGTGTCAGCCTGCCTGCCACGAAAATTGTCAGGTTGGCCGCGTTTGACAACAGGATCAGCCCAAAAAGGAAACGCAATAGATTGCGCCCCATCATCAGATAGACAGAGGCGGCAACAAGCACGCCGATCAGAACAGAAAGCAATTGCTCCATCAGCTCGTCTCTTCCAGGGCAAAGACGATGGACAGAACCGCGCCAAGCACGACCAGATAAACGCCGATGTCAAAGACCAGAATGGTGGACAGGGGCAGCCCCTTGTCGGTCTCTGTCTCGCCGATGAACAACCACTGGCCTGTGAACAATGCATCACCCCACAGGATCGCGACAATCCCGGCCAAAAGCGCCACGCCCAATCCGACCGCTGCAATATTCGCGGGGTCAAAGCGCAATGCGGCGCGGGCATCTTTTGTGCCGCAGGCAATCGCATAAACCACAAAGCCTGTCGCCGCGATCAGACCACCGATAAAACCGCCACCGGGCGCGTTGTGTCCGCGCAACAGCATATAGGCCGAAAAAACCAAAAGCAGGACAACCTGCAGCCGGGCCCCGGCGATCAGGATGACGGAATTCATGTCTGGTCCTTTTCGGGTTTGCTTTTCAGAAGGGCATAGATCGCAATCGCGGCCACCATCACCACGGCAATCTCGCCAAACGTATCCAGGGCACGGAAATCAACAAGGATCACGTTGACGATGTTCTGTCCGAACGCCTGCGGCCAGCTTGCCGTCTGGAAAAACGTGGTCAGTTCAAGATCAATCGGGCCTGACGTGACCATCAGCAAGACGGCCGTCGTGGACACGCCCAGCCCAATCGCCAGCAACGCGTCCAACGGACGTGATCGCAACGGCTCTGAGCCCATGCCGGGCAGGCGCAGTGCGGCGGCAGCGAAAAGCACGACAATCAGTGTTTCAACCAATAGCTGGGTGATCGCAACATCTGGCGCACTGTAAAGAATAAAGATCATCGCAATGCCGATGCCAACAACCCCAAGACCGGCAATCGCCGCGATCCGAGAGTTGGTAATCGCGGTCAGCCCGGTGCCCAGCAGGACAAGCAGGAATACCAGCCAGTCCGCAATTGTGACGTCTGGCACGCCCAGCACAGGCATTACCACATCCTTGATGATCAGCGTACCGGCCATTGCGGCCAATGCCGTTCCAAACGTGATGAACATATAGCGGCGCAGCACGCCGGTCTGAATAACACGTGTTTGCCATTTGGCGCCTGCAAGAACAGCCGCCAACAGCTTGTCCCATCCGCGATCAAAGCTGGGGCTGCTATCCACTAGTCTGATCAGCATGTTGCGCAGTTGGATCTTGTAAAAATAGAGGGTGAAGCCCAGAACAAACGTCGCCACGCTCAGCGCCAGCGGAAGATTGACACCCGCCCACAGCTGAAGCGGTTTCGCCTCTTGCGCTGGTCCCAGGATCGCCTCGACCGTCGGATTTACCAGAGAAGCGGCCAGCAGATCAGGGAAAATCCCGAACAACGCGCCCAGAACGGCTAGAACGATCGGACCAACCAGCATCGGCCACGGTGCCTCTTTCACGTTGGGGATCGGGTCGCCGGATCTGCTCCAGAACGGGCGGAAGGACACGATACCCGCGATTGCGACCATCAGCGCGCTGGCGATCAAGAAAGCCCCGGCGACAAGGATCGGTTCAGAGGCCACGGCAAGCGCGCCTGCATATTTCAGCTCTTTTCCGATAAAGCCAAGGAATGGGGGAAAACCAGCCATCGAAAGCGCCGCAATAGCCGCAGCGGTCGCCGTAACCGGCATGGCTGATGCAAGGCCAAACAGTTTATTGGCGTCCCGCGTGCCTGTCTGATGATCCAGAATGCCGACAACAAGAAACAAAGCAGCCTTGTAAAGCGAGTGCACGATCAGGAAGGTTGCGGCGGCCGTGATGGTATAGGCACTGTCATTGCCCAACAGCAGTGTCAGCGCACCCAGCGCCATCAGCGTGGTGTAGGCGAGTGCCAGCTTCAGGTCGGTCTGGCGCAGCGCCATCACAGACGCAAAAACCATCGTGATCGCACCCGCAATCGTCAACGTCCACAGCCAGACGTCTGTGCCGCTGAGTGACGGATGCATGCGCGCCATCAGATAGACACCGGCCTTCACCATCGTGGCAGAGTGCAGATAGGCGCTGACCGGGGTCGGGGCAGCCATTGCATTGGGCAGCCAGAAATGGAACGGGATTTGCGCGGATTTGGTGAACGTTCCCAGCAAGACTAACAGCAGGATCGGCAGATATGCGACGCTTTGCGTCAGGACGCCGGGCATCGCGCGGATTTCAGATAATTCAAATGTGCCAGCCGCATTTCCGATCAGCACAATCGCCGCCAGCAAAGCCAGCCCACCCACGCCCGTCACAAGCAACGCCTGCAAGGCCGAGCGCCGCGATTTCTGTGTCGCGTGGCTAAAGCCGATCAACAGATAGGAGGTAATTGTCGTCAGTTCCCAGAAAACGAACAAACCCAACAGGTTGTCGGACAATACTACACCAAGCATGGCCAGCATGAAGCTGGTCAGAAACAGCGAAAATCGGGCCTGATGCACGTGCCCGGCCAGATAGCGGGCCGAATACAGCATCACCAGTGCGCCTATACCCGTGATCAGCAGGGCAAAGGTCAGGCTAAGCCCGTCGATCAGAAAGCTGATATTGACCCCAAGACTGGGCACCCATTCTATGACATGTCGCAGCGTCTGCCCATCCGCGATTGCAGGAACCATCTGCACAAAGTAGAAAAACAGTGCACCTGCCACGACCACAGGCAACAAACCGGCGGGCGTTATCCAGCGTGGGGAGGGTGATTCATTCACTCTGATTATTCCGGACAAAAAGGTTTTTTCTTCAAGACTGCGACATAGTGCCCGGATCATCCGAGGCAATCAGTTGATCCACAAAGCGTGTTTGACATGGCGATATGGTTCGATTGCGCATTTTTACCTCAGACGTTTTGGTTAAATGCATACATAAACGGATGTAACTAGGTGTAAAGGCAATCATCTGCTACAATATGATAGGAAAAACCTATCAGATGGAGCATTTATGAGTTCGTTGCCAAGTTTGCGTCAGCTACGCTATCTGATTGCGCTGTCGGAGACGCGCCATTTTCGCAAGGCGGCCGAGATGCTGGGGATCAGTCAACCTTCGTTAAGCTTGCAAATCGGTAATCTGGAAACACTGCTTGCCGTCCGGCTGGTCGAACGCGGGCGCGGCCCGGTAACATTGACGCCAGAGGGGCGCGAGGTGCTCTCGCGCGCGCGGCGTGCGGTGGATGAGGTGCGTGGCATCGTTGATATGACCGCACGTTTGCGGACCGGCATGGCCGGGACAATCCGGCTTGGCACGACTCCGACAATCGGCCCCTACCTTTTACCTTTCGTGGTCGAGCGTTTGCATGCGCAATATCCTGACTTGCGGCTTTATATTCGCGAGGCACCACCACGCGACCTGCGTAGTGGGCTGCTGGAAGGCGGCCTTGATGTGATCTTGACGCAACTTCCGGAACCGGGCGCGGACCTGACAGCGAAGCGATTGTTTCGCGAACCGTTTTTGATGGCGGTGTCCTCTGATCACCTGCTCGCACGTGAAACCATTGTCAGCGAGGATGCTTTATCAGGTCAGACCGTCCTATCTCTGGGGCCGGATTATGCCATGCACGCGCAAATCGCGGCGCTATGTCGACAACATGATGCTATACTGGCGCGTGATTATGAAGGGACAAGTCTGGATGCCATTCGCCAGATGGTCGGCATGGGCATGGGCGTCGCCTGTTTGCCGCGCCTTTATGTCAAATCCGAGATCGAGGGCAGGGCGAGCAATGTAACGGTCATACCGTTCCGGCGCAGCAGCATGATGCGCACGATTGGGCTGGTCTGGCGCAGCGGGTCTGGCGCCGATATGTTCAGGCTTTTGTCAGATGCGATTATCTCGGCTGTGCGTGATAACCTGCGGTCCGGTCCGTCGCCGGTGGTGCTGGACTGACAACGCAGTCCATCCGGCAAAGTGCATTTACCCGATGCGTGCCTTTCCGGATCAGCCGCGCCAGCTGCGGATCGGACCACAATCCATATGCACGAAGTTGGACCCGTTATACTTGCCGACACCACCTGCACGGCACGCGATAGCAGCATTTGCGATCTGGGTTGGGCTTCTGCTGGTCAGCCGCAAATCGGCGGCCTGGCCACGCATATGCAAGGAGTTGCGTGCAACACCGCCTGATCTTGAACGCAGCATATTGTTGGTCTGAGGCGAACGGTAGCCCGACAGCAACAGGTAAGGTTCATCCGTATCCATCAGGTTCAGTGCTGCGGACATGATATCGATGGTGCGCAGGTCCATCTGAACAGCCTCACCTGTGCGCCAATCACGCATGTGTACGTTAATTTCACGCACGGCTTCGGCGATATACTCTCCCTCGATCCAGTAGATCGTTTCAAGATGTTCGCCGGTTCGGCCGGAATGCATTGCAATGCGGCGGATGTCGCCTGCGCCGCGCAAAAAGCCTGCTGCGTTTGAATAAGTTGGCGCTGCCGCTACCGCAGAAGCCGCAAACGCGCCCAACAATCCACGACGGGAAATTCCCGCGGAAGTCTTTTTCATCATGTCTACAGCGCCTGTCCCGTCGCCCATCTCTATCCGCTTTACAGCGGATTTATTGCCATTATGCCCCCAAGATGTGAGACATGTATGGCATATTTCGATTCGTTGACCAAGTCCTGTTTACCGCGTTGAAGGTTAACGTCGGGAAAATCGGCGAGAATCTGCGCAGAAGTGGTAAGGTTTTCTGACCTGAATATCGGTTATTGCGGCAACGGTCGTGTATATTTTCTGTTTTCAGTGCCATTCGCTTGTTTATGAAAACAGCTGTAACGGGTAAGGATAATCCTACTCAACACACAGTGTCTGCTGCATTACAGTTTTTTGTATACTCAGGTAAGGGTTCGTCATTATGCGATTTTTTCGTCTGCCAAGTCTTTTGATTACGTTGAAGATTTTTCCACTTCTTTCACTTATCGCTGCTTTTTTTGCCATCGCGCCTGCTGCTCAGGCGCAAGTCTCCGAATTTCGTCAGGCAGTCGCCCAAGCTGCGGCGCGTGACGATGATTTGGTCGCATTTTACCGGGCGCGCAACTTTGAAGGGATTTGGAGCACAAGTTCGGATCGCCGCCGTCGCAATGCGTTGATGACCGCCTTTGCCGCTGCCGGTGATCACGGTTTGCCCGCCGGGCGCTATGATGTGGATGCGCTGATGGCGCAGTTGCAGGCCGCACAAACGCCCGCGCAGCAAGGTCGGTTGGAAGTCGAGCTAAGCCGCAAGTTCCTGCAATATGTCCGCGACGTTCAAACCGGCATGCTGGTCCCGTCGCAGGTTGATGGCAATATTCGCCGGCAGGTTCCGTATCGGTCGCGGTTGCAAACGATCGAGGCGTTTACCTTATCAAACCCCGCTGCGTTTCTGCGCACTTTGCCACCCAGTTCACCCGAATACACACGTCTGATGCGCCAAAAGATGGAGTTGGAGCGTCTGTTGGCGGATGGGGGTTGGGGCCCCACGGTGCCGGGCAATAAACTTGAACGCGGCGATACCGGCGCGCGCGTTGTGGCGTTGCGCAACCGATTGATCACAATGGGTTTTCTGCGCCGCACTAATACGCAAAGCTATGACGATATGATCGTCGCCGCTGTGCAGCGGTTTCAGCAGGCACATGGGCTAGCCGTTGATGGCACAGCCGGGCCGGGCACGCTGCGCGAGATCAACCGGACCGTGGCAGAGCGTCTGCAATCGATCATCGTCGCGATGGAACGGGAACGCTGGATCAACCGCCCGAAGGGACAGCGGCATATCTGGGTCAACCTGACCGACTTTTCCGCAAAGATCATCGACAATGATGTTGAGACATTCTCGACCCGCTCGGTGATCGGTGCGCGTGAGAATGATCGCGAAAGCCCCGAGTTTTCGGACGTGATGGAATTCATGGTGATCAACCCAAGCTGGTATGTCCCGCGTTCGATCATCACCAAGGAATATCTGCCGCAACTGCAGCGCAATCCCAACGCAGTCAATCAACTGATCATCACAGACGCGCGCGGCCGTGTGGTGGATCGGAACGCGGTTGATTTCTCGAATTACAGCCGCACGAACTTTCCCTATTCGATGCGTCAGCCGCCCAGCCGGGGCAATGCGCTGGGGCTGGTCAAGTTCATGTTCCCGAACCGTTACAACATCTATCTACATGATACGCCTGCCAAAAGCCTGTTTGGTCGCGAAACCCGCGCTTACAGCCACGGATGTATCCGTTTGGCGGACCCGTTCGATTTTGCCTATGCGCTGCTGGCGCGGCAAACGGCTGACCCAGAGGCATTCTTTCAGGCAGAGCTACGCACAGGGCGTGAACGCCGCGTTGATCTGGCGGAGCCTGTGCCGGTGCATCTGGTGTATCGCACGGCCTTCACGCAAGCCGAAGGCCCGATGCAGTACCGCCGCGATGTCTACGGACGTGACGGGCGTATCTGGAACGCGCTGGCCCGCGAAGGGGTGGTGATCCGCGCTGTTGGCGGGTAAATCTGACTTCGGGCATTGATCCGGGGGCATAATGGCACATTCCATAAAAGACATCGCAGCGGCGCTGGGGGCAGAGGCCCTTGGCGCCGTTGATCTGTCGGTTACCGGTGCGTCAGAGCCTGGCAGTGCAGGGCCGGATGATCTCGCCCTTGCGATGACACCTGCCTATGCGGATGCGTTGGCCCAAGGCAACGCGCGTGCCGCTGTTGTCTGGCCCGGTGCGGATTGGCAGGCGCTGGGGCTTGTGGCAGCCATCATCGCGCCGCGCGCGCGGCTCGCGATGGCGCAGTTGACACAAATGCTGGACCAACCACTGCCGGGGCAGGGTGTGTCTGCGCATGCGTTGGTTGATCCAACTGCAAAGATTGGTGCGGATGTCAGTATCGGGCCATTTACGATGGTTGGTGCGGGCGCGACGATTGGCGCGGGAAGCTGGGTTGCTGATCACGTCAGCATCGGTCCCGGTGTTGCTATCGGAGAGAACTGTCAGATCCATGCCGGCGTGCGCCTGCAGCGCGGCACAACGGTTGGGGCGCGGGTGATCCTGCAACCGAATGTTGCGATTGGTGGTGATGGGTTTTCCTTTGTCAGCGTGGCACCTGCAAATGTCGAAATCGCCCGCGAGACACTGGGAAACACGCCGCTTGCCCCGCCCGATGACCCGACCTGGCATCGCATACATTCGCTCGGCGGTGTTGAAATCGGTGACGATGTAGAGATCGGGGCGAATTCCACGGTAGATGCCGGAACGATCAGGGCCACGCGGATCGGGTCGGGCACGAAGGTCGATAATCTTGTGCAGGTTGGCCATAACGTGATCGTCGGCGCACACTGTCTGCTGTGCGCGCAGGCGGGCATTGCCGGATCAACGATGATCGGTGACCGGGTCGTCGTTGGGGGCAAGGCCGGTGTCGCCGACAATCTGAAGGTGGGGGATGATGTCGTTCTGGGCGGCGGTGCGGTGGTTTTGTCCAATGTCCCGGCGGGCCGCGTCATGATGGGGTATCCGGCGACCAAGATGCAGACCCATATCGACAGCTACAAGGCGTTGCGCCGTCTGCCGCGGCTTTTGCGTGATCTTGGAAAACGGTGATTGCAGGTTTCAAACGGTTCTTAAAACGACTACATCCCCGGCAACGATATGATCTTGCAGCAATACGGGTCTTACGTCGATGAACATCAAGGAACAGGTGATCGCGATCATTGCGGAACAGGCAATGTTGGAACCCTCTGATATCAAAATGGAAAACACGCTTGAGGATATCGGCATCGATAGCCTTGGCCTGGTTGAGAGCATCTTTGCGATTGAAGAGGCGTTTGACATCGCGGTGCCCTTCAACGCCAATGAACCCAGCGCCAGCGATTTCGACATCTCGTCGGTCGGCGCCATTGTCGATGCTGTGACAAAACTTCGGGCGGAGCAGGGCAAGTAAATGCACCGGGTCGTCATTACCGGTGCGGGCACGATCAACCCATTAGGGGCCGATGTCGCATCCACATTCGCCGCCATGCGCGAAGGGCAGTGCGGGATTGGTCCGCTTGAGATCGCGGATGTGGGGCGGCTTTCAATCCAGATCGGCGGTCAGATCAAAGGATATGATGAGACCGCGCATTTCAATCGCCAGCAAATCGCGCTTTATGATCGCTTTACGCAGTTTACCTTGTTGGCTGCGCGCGAAGCAATTGCGCAATCGGGGTTGAGCTTTACCGGTGATCTGGCGGATCGCTCTGGCGTGGTTCTGGGCACGTCAGGTGGTGGTCTGAACACGCAGGATGAAAACTACCGCGCGGTCTATGAGGCGGGAAAGAACCGCGTTCATCCCTTTATCGTGCCCAAGCTCATGAACAACGCCGCCGCCAGCCATGTGTCGATGGAATGGAACCTGCGCGGGCCGTCCTTTACCGTGGCGACGGCCTGTGCGTCATCCAATCACGCGATGGGGCAGGCGTTCAATATGGTGCGATGTGGCATGGCGCCCGTGATGGTGACCGGTGGGTCCGAGGCGATGTTGTGTTTTGGCGGGATCAAGGCATGGGAAGGGCTGCGCGTGATGTCCAAGGACGCCTGTCGCCCGTTTTCCGCCACCCGCAACGGGATGGTGCAAGGCGAAGGTGCAGGCGTGTTCGTGTTCGAGGATTATGAACACGCCAAGGCGCGGGGTGCGGATATCTTGTGTGAAGTGGTCGGGTTCGCCATGTCCTCTGACGCAGCAGATATCGTGATGCCGTCCAAACAGGGCGCCGCCCGCGCCATTGCGGGCGCGTTGAAGGATGCGCGGCTGGCCAAGGAGAGCGTTGGATATATCAACGCCCATGGCACCGGGACGGCAGCGAATGACAAAACAGAATGCGCGGCAGTTGCCGATGTGTTCGGCCCGCATGCGGATCAACTGATGATATCATCGACCAAATCGATGCATGGGCATCTGATCGGGGGCACAGGCGCCGTTGAGCTGTTGGCTTGTATCATGGCGCTTAGGGACGGGGTGGTTGCACCCACAATTGGATATGAAGAACCCGATCCGGAATGTGCGCTGGACGTGGTGCCCAATGTGGCGCGCGATGCGAATGTGGACGTCGCACTATCGAACGCTTTTGCATTTGGTGGACTGAATGCGGTTTTGGTGCTGCGCAAGCATTAGACATAGTCCTCAAAATCTGAACCATACCTTTGCTGAGCTCCCGCCGACTGCCCTCGCGTTGTTAAACAGGTATTCTAGATTAGTAGGGCCACGCTCTGAAGATATCCGAGTAGCGCCAGAAAAACTATTCAACAGTCGTGGTCTGCTCAAAACCCGCAGTGAACCCGGTCAGTGAAACGTCCAGCACAACCTCGGTGCTGGGGTCAGCGGCGGGTACAAGGCGGATGGTGGCGACAATACCACGTTTGAATTGCTGTACCTCGGCTTCGGTAAATCCAAACCGGGCGACGCAGCCTGCGGCGTTGCAAAATGTAAACGGATACCGGCGCGCATTCAGCCCATCAACCGCAAGGGTCAGTTGCTGTGTCAGCAGCGTTTCAAGCGGCACAACAACCGTGGCACCGGCGGCGGCACGCGCACCTTCGGGCAGGCGGAACATGTTGAATTCAGCAACAGCCACGCCGTCGTCATTCTGCAAAAGCTGGTACAGATTGCACGGATCTTGCTGACCTTCGGGGGCCTTCACACAGCGCATTTCCCAATCGCCAAATTCCTCCAGCACATAAGGTTGGCCCACCTGCGGACCCACCGGTTCGCCCAGGCTCAGATCATCGAACGGGGTTGTCGTGTCTTGGGGTTCGGCGGCTTCGGTCGTGTCTTGGGCAAGGGCAACGCTGCCAAGGACCAGCAACATGGTCAGAAAAACTGTGTGAAGGATACTGCGCATCGATATCGTCCTTTGTTCTTTGGGCAGCGGCTTATCATGCACCCCGTGGTCTGTCAGCGTCAAAACAGGGTGTTCTGGCGATTAGTCGCTCACGATTTCGCGGGTGTCGGACATAAGAAAAAGGGCCCGATTGGACCCTTCTTCCTGTTCTCCCTGTCGGACTTGGCCGACTAATTGGCGTGAAAGCTACGCAATGGGCGTGCGCCCGTCAACCGGGAATCTTTGACAAAACCGTGACGTAGGGGCAACCGCGGACCCATAAAAAAGCCGTGCCCGAAGGCACGGCAAGTCTAACAGGGAGGAAGTATGCCAGTCTGCACAACGGTTGCAGAAAGGCGTGCTTTAGACTGGCACGTATTGGTTAAGAATGTATTTTGGCTGGAAATATTAACGAGGAACCTTACACATGACCGATCACATCTTTATGGGCGGCGGCGGTGACGCTTACGGCGCGCCGCAGGTGCTGTTGCTGGACAAGGCAAACCGGCACGGGCTGGTGGCCGGCGCGACCGGTACGGGAAAGACCGTGACACTGCAGATCATGGCAGAGGGGTTTTCGGCGGCAGGCGTCCCGGTGTTCCTGTCTGATGTGAAGGGGGATCTGTCGGGTTTGGCTGTGGCCGGGTCCGCAGATTTCAAACTGCACGAACCCTTCATGAAACGTGCAGGTACCATCGGGCTTGACCTGCAATATGACAGCTTTCCGGTGACGTTCTGGGATCTGTTTGGCCAGCAGGGCCACCCCATCCGGGCGACCGTGGCCGAGATGGGGCCACTGTTGCTGTCACGTTTGATGGAGCTGACGGACGTGCAGGAAGGTGTGCTGAACGTCGCCTTCCGCGTGGCCGATGAAGAGGGGCTGCCGCTTTTGGACCTCAAAGACCTGCGCGCGCTGCTTGTCTGGGTCGGCCAGAACGCCAAGGACCTGTCGCTGCGCTATGGCAATGTCGCGTTGTCATCCATCGGGGCGATCCAGCGGCAATTGCTGGTGCTGGAAAATCAGGGCGGTGATGCGCTGTTCGGCGAACCCGCGCTTGAGCTTGCCGATATGATGCGCAAACGCGACGGGCGCGGTGAAATCAACATCCTGGCAGCAGATCAACTGATGGGCAGTCCGCGCCTTTATGCGACCTTCCTGTTGTGGCTGCTGTCGGAACTGTTCGAGGAACTGCCAGAGGTCGGCAACCCCGATAAACCCAAACTGGTCTTTTTCTTTGATGAGGCGCATCTGCTTTTCGACGATGCGCCAAAGGCACTGGTGGACAAGGTCGAACAGGTCGCACGCCTGATCCGGTCCAAAGGGGTGGGTGTGTATTTTGTGACCCAGAACCCCGGCGACATTCCCGACGATGTGCTCGGACAGTTGGGCAACCGGGTACAGCACGCCTTGCGCGCGTTTACGGCCAAGGACCGCAAGGAACTGAAAACCGCCGCCGAGACCTATCGCGATAACCCGTCATTCGACACCGCAACGGCTATTCAAGAGGTTGGCACGGGCGAGGCCGTGACGTCATTCCTTGATCCCAAAGGGATCCCGAAGATCGTTGAACGGACGCTAATCCGTCCACCGTCATCGCAGCTTGGCCCGATTGATGGACCGACGCGAAACGCGATCATGCAAGCCTCTGACATGGCCGGAAAATACGATCAGACTGTTGATCGGGACAGCGCGTTCGAAATGCTGCGCAAACGCGCCGATGCCGCTGCCAAGGCGGCGGAAGAGGCGGAAGCCGCAGAGGCGCTGCTGGAAGAAAAAGAGCGCGAATTCAAAGCCGCACGCCGGTATGAGGGCGGGCGCACGTCATCGCGCCGGTCCGGCGGGTCCTCTGGCAGTGGTTTTGGCGGTGCCTTGGCATCCGTGGTCGCGAAAGAGCTGAAGGGAACGACAGGGCGTCGATTGGTGCGGGGTATTCTGGGTAGTTTGTTCAAAGGACGATGATGGGCGAGAGGTGATCAAGTGTCAGATGCGTCAAAGCCAATTGTCGGAAAGGACGATCTTGTTGCCGATCTAAAGGCGCTTGGGTTGGCGGCTGGTGATGGCGTTTTTGTGCATTCTGCCTTGGGGCAAATCGGATATGTCATCGGTGGGCCACGCGGCCTGATCGAAGCCATGATTGACGTTGTGGGCGATGCCGGGCTGATCGGTATGCCGGGGTTCAGTCGGGACGCTTATGATCCCGTGACAATGCATGACGTCAAGGTATCAGATGCCGAACATGCCCGGATCAAAGATCAGGTGCCGGGGTTTGATCCTTCGCGTTCGAACGCCAGTCAGAACGGATCGGTACCAGAAGCATTCCGGATGTGGCCGGGCGCTGTGCGCAGTCCCCATCCCACCAGTTCGGTCCTGCTATGGGGGCGGGATGCCTCTGCTTATGCTGCAAATCATGATCCGCATGGCTGGGCGACTGGTCCGGCGTCCCCGTGGGGGCAACTGATGGACAGGCGGCGCATGAAAATCCTGCTGATCGGTGTGGGCTGGAACAGATGTTCAGCCTTGCACGCGGCCGAAAGCGTAGCAAAGCACAAGCGGACAAAGATCCGACATTTCAAGCTGGGCGATCAAAGGGACGGGGTGTGGACAAACGCCCCCGACGTCGCCGATGACCTGGACACGCTTTTCCCGCTGGTAGGTGCGGCGTGGGAGGCTGAAGGTGAGGTGCGCGCAGGCATGATGGGAGGCGCCAAGTCCCTGCTTACGGATTATGGGCCGCTGGTGCGGTTTGCGGCAAACTGGATCAGCGAACGCAATCGTTTGGATGGCGTGGCGGCCAGCTAATGCGTATCGGGGCGTGCCACCCGGTGATCCCGGGTGGCAGGCTGGTTAATCCCCAATTGCAATGCCTTCGCGACGCGGGTCGGCACCGCCGCTTAGCTCTTTACCAATCGCGATGGCATGCAGGCCGGAATTCAGTCCGCGCACGTTCACCTCGTACCCCAATTCGGTCAGAGGCGTTTCAAACGCGACCGCATCCGTGCCTTCCTCTACATCATAGGTGCCGAAGCGGTTGACCAGATGCGGCATCGACACGGCCTGTTGCACATCCATGCCCCATTCCAGATGCGCAATGATCGATTTGGCCACATAGCCGATGATCCGGCTACCACCGGGGCTGCCGATGACCAGCACGGGCGCGCCATCCTCGGTCACGATTGTGGGCGACATGGAGGAACGCGGGCGTTTTCCCGGTTCGACCCTGTTGGCAATCGGGTAGCCATCGCTGTGGGTCGAAAAAGAGAAATCGGTCAATTCGTTGTTTAACAGAAACCCGCGCACAAACAGCCGGGACCCAAACCCATTCTCAATCGTTGTCGTCATCGACAGCGCGTTGCCATAGCTGTCCACGATTGAAATATGCGAGGTCGATGGGAGTTCGATGCTGACATCATCACCCCACAGCTGGGCGTGGTCCCATTCCGGTTCACCCGGTGCGACCTCAGCCAGGGCAACGCTATCGCCTTCGATCAGGCTGGCGCGTTCTTCCAGATAGGCGGGATCAGCCAGGCCCTGCGTTGGCATCGGCACAAAATCACTGTCGGCCATGTACCGGCCACGATCCGCAAAGGCGAGGCGGGATGCATCACCGATCAAGCGCCATGTGTTGGGATCCTCCGGATCATCAAAGTCAAAATTATCTATGATCCCGAGGATCTGCCCCACGGTCAGGGCGCCGGATGAAGGCGGGCCCATGCCGCAAACTTCGTAGACGCGGAACGCTACGCAAACCGGATCCCGCTCGATGACGTTGTAAAGCGCCAGATCCAGCGTTGACAGCACGCCCGGATTGCCGTCGGCATTGCGCACAGTCGCCACGATATCTTCGGCTATTGGACCGGTGTAGAACGCGTCAGTGCCCATTGCCGCGATCTGGCGCAAGGTATCGGCGTAATCGGGGTTTTGCAGAATGCTGCCTTCAGCAACCGGTTCCCCATCGGGGAAGAAATAGGCAGCCGTAGCCGCAAAACGCTGGAGCCGTTCCGCATCACCGGCGACAGCTGCGGCCATGCGCGGCGAGACGGCAAAGCCGTCTTCCGCCAAGGTAATCGCAGGCTGCAACAAGTCGCCCCAATTCGCGCGGCCCCAGCGCCGATGTGCGTCTTCCATCAGCTTCGGGGTACCGGGGGTGCCCACAGACAGGCCGCCCACAACAGCGTCGAAGAACTCAAGCCGTTCCCCGTTTTCGTCCTGAAACAGTGTTGGGCTGGCCGCAAGCGGGGCGGTTTCGCGCCCGTCCAGCGTGGTCATTTCACCCGATGCGGCATCGTACCAGACAAGAAACGCGCCACCGCCAAGACCGGATGATTGCGGCTCAACCAGACCCAGCACGGCCTGCACGGCAACCATGGCATCGGCTGCGGTGCCGCCATTGGCCAGCACATCCGCGCCAGCCTCGACCGCCAGTGGATTGGCGGCAACAACCATCCATTCCTCTGCCGTAACAGGCTCACCCGCCTCTTTGACGGCAAGTGCCTCTTGGGCCGCGTCCGTCAGGTTTTCAAAGGCAGAGATACCGGTGTCTTCTTCCGGCTCTACGGCGTCGGCGGCTTGCTGCGCAAAGCCGGGGGTGACGAGAAACATGGTTAACAAACATGATGGGAGCAGATGGCGTAGGGTCATTGTCGTCCTCATTCTTGCTATGAATGTTGCGACAATTGACCCTTGGTCAACCGATAGCAAGTCTAGAGCTTGCGGATTTTCAGTGTCGCAAGCCGGTTCTCTTCCTTGCTCAGCACCTCGAACCGGAAGCCGTGGAAAGAAAACACCTGTCCCTCAAGGGGGATCATCTGTGCCTCGTGAATGACAAGACCGGCGACGGTGTTGGCCTCTTCGTCGGGCAGGTTCCAATCATGTGCGCGGTTGAGGTCGCGGATCGTCATACCGCCATCGACGATATAGGCACCATCGGCGGTGGCGGCGATCTGTTCTTCCTCGTGATCGTCGAATTCGTCGGCGATTTCGCCCACGATCTCTTCCAGAATATCCTCAAGCGTGATCAGACCCTGCAGACCGCCATATTCATCGACGACCAGCGCAAAATGGGTTTTCCGCTTCAGGAAGTTGCGCATCTGATCGTCAAGCGTTGTCGTCTCGGGTACAAAATAGGCGGGCATCGCCACTTTCATGACGTCAAAGGCGGCCAGCCCTTGGGCGTTCTGCTTGCCGCCGCCCAACAGTTTGTGCATCGCGCGCAGCAGGTCCTTGGCGTGGATCACGCCGACAATGTTTTCCTGATCGTCGCGGAACAGGGGCAGGCGGGTGTAAGGGCTGGTCAGGATTTGCGCCAGAATATCCTGAGGGGGCAGGGCGGCGTCGACCATTTCAATGCCGGAACGGTGCAGCATGATTTCCTCGACCGTGCGTTCGTTCAGATCAAGTGCGCCCAGAATCCGGTCGCGGTCCTCTTTCTCAACGATCCCTTCGGAATGGCCCAGTTGCAACGCCCCTGCGATTTCTTCGCGCACCGCAAGGATGTTGCTGTCCGGGTCTGTGCGCACGCCAAAGACGTACAACACACCGCGCACCAGATAACGCACGGCCGACACGATGGGCGAAAAGACCAGCACCACAAACGCAATCGGGGCCGCAACACGCGCTGCCATTGCTTCGGGATAAGTGATGGCAAATGTCTTTGGCAGGACCTCGGCAAAGATCAGCACCAGCAAAGTCATGATCAGCGTCGCAGCCGCCACACCGTTTTGGCCGAAAAGTTTGGTTAAAACCGCTGTTGCCAAAGATGTCGCTAGAATGTTCACGACGTTATTGCCCAACAGCACAGAGCCGATCAGGCGTTCGTTGTCTTCGGTGATTTTCAGGGCGCGTTCGGCCCCCTTTGATCCCTTATCGGCGATTGAACGCAGTTTGCCGCGCGACGCCGCCGTCAGCGCCGTCTCAGAGCCCGAAAAGAAAGCGGACATCACAAGAAGGATCAAAATAGCGCCGGCAGTTGCCCAGAATGCGGCGTCGAGAGAGGCGGTTTCCATCAGTTGCTTTCACGCGATATCATGGCAGTTATGTAGGCTCTGATCTGCGGCTTCAAGTCTTGGCCGGTTTGGCAAGCGGATGATGTTCCAGAACCAGCTCTTTGAGGCGTTCGTCAAGCACATGAGTGTAGATTTCAGTGGTGGCGACATCCGCATGGCCCAGCATCGTCTGGATCGAACGAAGGTCAGCGCCACCGGCCAGCAAATGGGTCGCAAACGCATGGCGCAGCGTGTGCGGCGTGACCTTCGCCGGAGAGACGCCGCCCGCGACGGCAAACTCCTTGATCAGGCCGAAAAAGCGGTGCCGCGTCAGATGCCCGGATTTTCCGCGCGAGGGGAACAGGAATTTCGATGCCGGTTTGCCATCTTTGCGCCCCGCATCTTCGGCCTCGTCACGGGCGGTCAGGTATGCGGCCAGTGCTGCGCGAGCTGGCGGCGACAGCGGCACCAGTCTTTCCTTGCCGCCTTTGCCGCGCACCAACAACATGCGCGGATCACCTCGGGCTGCGGATACCGGCAGGCTGACCAATTCGGTGACCCGCATCCCCGTGGCATAAAGCAGTTCCATCAGGCAGGTGTTGCGCAATGTCTCTTTCGGGGTGTTGCGCGCGGCCTCAAGCAGCCGGTCAACCTCCGCGATATCCAGCGTCTTGGGTAGCCTTTGCGCGCGTCCCGGACCCTTGATCTGGATCGCGGGGTTATCGTTGCGCCAGCCTTCCTCGAATGCAAAGCGGTAAAGCTGTTTGATCGCCGACAGACGTCGTGCGCGGGTTGATTTGGCAAGGCCTTCAGCCTCACAATCAATCAGATAGCTTTCGACGTGATCCCGGGTTGCAGTCGCGAAGTGCAAGGATTTATCCGCCAGCCAATCGCCGAAATTCTGCAAGTCGCGGGCATAGGCAAGCTGCGTGTTTGTCGCCGCATCCAGTTCTGCGGCCTGCGCCTCAAGAAAGACCTGCACCCAGCGGGCCATCGGGTGATCGGCGACTGTCACGGCGCGCGATCCAGTATAAGCAGTTGCAGTGCGGCACGGCGGGCGACATCTTCCAGCCCGACCGACCGCATCAGCGCCAGCGCATCGGTCACAAGGCGCATGTCACCGACATAGCCTTCGTTGAATTGTGCCAGCGCCCGCAACAGCGCCTCTCCCAACTTGCCTTCGGCGACCAGCAATTGCATCGCCGCTGAGGCGGGCGCGCCGTTGAATGCCGCCTGCAATGCAATCTCTTGTGCTGAGGTAACGCGCACCTCTTGCGGCACACCGCGGGCCAGTGCGATCAGAAACGGATTAAAGCCCTGATCGGCCTCGGCAGCGGCAATCGCAACGGCTTCGTAATTGGGTGACAGCAGGCCCGCGTGAAAGGCAATCTCTGACGCTTGCCCGCGCAAGGGCAAATCCTGCAGGGCATCGGCATATAGCTTTGCAAATGGCACTTCGGTGCGCGCCTCTTGCATCGCGGTCCATGCCACAGGCAAGGTGCGCATCACCGCCTCTGCATCTTTGGCGGCAAGGGCGGCATCAAACCGTTGCACGGCATCGGCACGATCCCAAACACCACCGGATGCGGCGGGGGTGCGGGCAGTGTAGAATTTTTGCAGCGTGTTTTCCGAAATCGCGCCATGGCGCGCCAAACGCTCTGCCGCCTCAAGCTGCGATTTCCAGGCGGTCGTCGGACGTAGATCCGCATGGGAAAACGCCAGCGGCAGATTGGCCGTGATCAGTGGTTCGCCAATCGCCTCGTGCATGCGGAATGTCAGCGGGCTGACGCGGGCAGGCGGGTCGAGTGGCGGATCGCCTTCAAACAGTTCGGGATCAAGAAAGCGCGCAAGCAGCATTTCCTCGTCCGCAGAGATATCGCCAAGGACGCGGTTGGTGTTCAGCGTCAGCGCAGCAGCGGCCCAATCCCCGTTCCGGGCGAGGCAGAAAATGCGGGCCGGGTACGTGGGCGCCACCGACGGGTTGTCGCGCATCACATCGCAGACGGTATCTTCGGTACCGGTCAGCAGGGCCGCATCGAACCAGCGACGAAACAGGGCAACCGTGTCCGGATCAGCCTGTTCGATCAGCGATTGCGCAGGTTCCAGCGCGCCCAGATCCAGCAGTTTATCGACGCGCGCCAGAAACAGCGCACCATCCGGGCCGGCGTCAAAGGGCGGGTCTGCCTCGGCCAGCATCAGCACGCGCAGGAAATCCTGCATGGCGGGCAATGTCTCGACCCGCTCGGCGCGCACAAGATTGACAAGCGTGGTCTCATCGCTTTTCGACCATATCGTGCGGGGCAGGCCGGTGACATCCGATGGCAACAGGCCAACCGGGTCCTTTGACGGGCGATCAAGCGGGGTGACTGTCACGTCGGGCGAACTGGCTGTGCCCGTCACCGGCGCCTCTAGCACGCGCGACGCCTCAACGCTTTCTGACAACCAGTCGATCGCAGAGAGCGGGGCGTCGTCCTGCGCGTAAGCCGCACCACCGGTCACGCAAAACGCAAACGTCAGCGCCTTAGTTTGTTTCCAGCGTAACAGGGCGGGTTACCTCTTGTGAGGGGGCTGCAAAATCAGCGGGGAAGAACACGGGGCCGATATAAGCATAAGCGACCAGTCCTGCACCACCAAGAACGATCAAAAACAACAGTACTTTGATGAGACGCCACATTATCTGCCCCAGCCTTCCAATTCTGCCTCAATATGTGGTTTAAATGCCACTTATGTAAGTCTTTATATATGGCCTTTTGTGCAAGATCACGGCATTCATTCATTAATTTTCGCGTTCGGCACTCACTGGCCGAGTTTTATGAGGTTAAAACATGCGCCAAGAGCCGATCTACCAGTTGCAACGGACCGTTGTTCTGGTGGGTATGATGGGCTCTGGCAAGACGGCGATCGGGCGCACATTGGCCGCACGTCTGGATGTACCTTTTGTCGACAGTGATGCCGCAATAGAAGAAGCGGCGGCGCTGACTATTGCCGAGATTTTCGAACGCGATGGCGAGGCGTTCTTCCGCAAGCGCGAGACAGAGGTTTTGCGGCGGCTGCTGTCAGGGCCACCCGGCATCGTGTCGACCGGGGGCGGGGCGTTCCTGTCCGCCGAGAACCGCGATGCGATTGCCCAGATGGGGGTGGCTATGTGGCTGGATGCGGACCTGAAAACACTTTGGGACAGGGTGGGTCACAAAGATACCCGGCCCCTGTTGCGCACCGCTGATCCACTGGCGACGCTGACAAAGATCTACAAAGAACGCACGCCCATCTATGCCCGCGCAGGCCTGCGGATGCGTGTCGTGCCCGATGCCAGCATCGAAGAAACGACCCAATCCGTTATCGACACACTCGCCCGACATCCCGACATACTGGAGACCCGTTCATGACTGCCACCGTCCATGTCGATTTGCCCGGTCGCGCATATGACATCCTGATCGGACCGGGCGTGCTGGAGGAGGCCGGGTCGCGCATCGCGGCCATGAGCAGGCGCAAACACGTGTGCATCATAACGGATGAGAACGTGGCGAAATTGCATTTGGGCGCTTTGCAAGCCGCACTTCAGACAAGCGGTTTGACAAGCGACGCCCTCGCCCTGCCTGCGGGAGAGGCCACAAAATGCTGGGCAGAGCTTGAACGCGCAACGGAATGGCTGCTTGCCCAAAAAGTGGAGCGTGACGATGTTGTGATTGCCTTCGGCGGCGGTGTTATCGGTGATCTGGCGGGGTTTGCGGCGGCCATCCTGCGGCGCGGCGTGCGCTTTGTGCAGATCCCCACCAGCCTGCTGGCACAGGTCGACAGCTCCGTTGGTGGCAAGACCGGGATCAATTCGCCCAGCGGCAAGAACCTGATCGGCGCGTTTCATCAACCAAGCCTTGTTCTGGCCGATACTGCCTTGCTTGGCACGCTGACACAGCGGGATTTTCTTGCCGGTTATGGTGAGGTCGTCAAATACGGATTGCTGGGGGATGCCGCGTTCTTCGACTGGCTGGAAAAACAGGGATCTGCCATGCGGACGGGCGACATGGATGCGCGCGTGCGCGCCGTCACCCGATCCTGTGAGATGAAAGCCGACATCGTGCAGCGCGACGAGACAGAGCAGGGCGACCGTGCGCTTCTTAATCTTGGGCATACCTTTTGCCACGCGCTTGAGGCGGCGACCGGGTATTCCGACCGGCTTTTGCATGGCGAAGGTGTCGCGATTGGCTGCGCGCTTGCGTTTGAGCTGTCTGCGCGGCTGGGGCTTTGCAGCCAGGAGGACCCAAGCCGGGTGCGTGCGCATCTGCGGGATATGGGGATGAAGGTAGACATCGCGGATATCCCTGGTGATCTGCCAGATGCGCAAACGCTGCTGGACCTGATGGGGCAGGACAAGAAAGTGCAGGATGGCAAACTGCGCTTCATCCTTGCGCGTGGGATCGGAGAGGCGTTTATCACGTCGGACGTGCCCCATGATGCAGTGTTGTCAGTCCTGCAAGATGCGCTGGCGCGGCATCAGTCCTGATTGTCGTCAAACAGGTTGATCCCGTATTTCCGGATGAAATACACAAAGCAGGGTATCTCCATGATCATCAGAGTGATGATCGTAAAGACTGCCCAATTTGTTTGGAAAAACAACAGGGTGAAACCCGTACCTGATCCCCAGAATAATGCGCCGGCCACGGTCAGGGCCATGGCAGACAAAACCAGATCAATCGTCATGATCCGGTTCAGCGTCTTATGTTCAAGGCTTGGATAGATCCCCAGATAAGCAACGGCGACAATCACGCCGTTGATAAACAGGATCTGGGCCTCGGGCGTCATGACCATTTTGGATCAGAACGGGATTTCGTCATCCATGTCGCTGCCGCCAGCCGGTGCGTTCCCGCCGCCGCTTCCGCCACCATAGCCACCGTCATTCCCGCCATAACCGCCGCTGCCGCCACCGTAACCACCGCTGCTGCCGCTGCCGTAATTGCCACCGCCGCCGCCTTCGCCGCGGCTGTCCAGCATGGTCAACGTGCTGCCGAGCCCCTGCAGAACAACCTCGGTTGAATAGCGGTCCTGTCCGGACTGGTCCTGCCATTTGCGGGTCTGAAGTTTACCTTCGATGTAAACCTTTGACCCTTTCTTGAGATATTGTTCGGCGACCCGAACCAGACCTTCGGAAAAGATCGCAACCGTATGCCATTCGGTCTTTTCGCGCCGTTCGCCGGTGTTTTTGTCTTTCCACGTCTCGGATGTGGCGATGCGCAGATTGGCAACCTTGCCGCCGTTCTGGAATGTCCGCACTTCGGGGTCAGCGCCCAGATTACCGATAAGAATAACTTTGTTCACTGATCCGGCCATTCTGGCACCTCCGACGATTCTGATTTGCGCATTTGTGACAGACACGGGATGCCGCAACAAGGTTAACAGAGGGTTCCTTTGCGTGTGGTCTTGGTTGTTAGGCGCAAAAACATTAGATTAGTGAGTGTCGAGAAACCGGGGATGATTTGCATGCGCCATTTCAGAACAATCAGCAGCAGCATTTTGCTACTTGCCGCATCTGGTGTCTGGGCCGACGAACAAGTTTCGACCATGTCGCGCAGCGGTCTTTTGCAAAGCCAGACGGCTATTTTGGATGGGCGTGCGGCGCAACAATATGCGAACTCTGTGCGGCTTCAGCCGCCGCGCGAGGATGGTCTTGCCATGCTGCCGCGCTATACCGGATCGTATCGCGGACCGTTTCTTGATGTGGCACGCCGGGCGGCGACACGCCATAGTGTGCCTGCCGATCTGTTTTTGCGACTGGTCCAGCAGGAAAGCGGATGGAACCCGAATGCGCGTTCATCCAAGGGCGCGCTGGGGTTGGCACAGCTGATGCCAGACACGGCCCGCGCCTTGGGTGTCAACCCCTTAAATCCAGACCAAAACCTGGATGGCGGTGCGCGGTATCTGCGCGAACAATACGAAACCTTCGGTACCTGGCGTCTTGCGCTGGCCGCGTATAACGCAGGGCCTGGTGCTGTCGCACAATATCGGGGTGTGCCGCCGTTCGCCGAAACACAAAACTATGTGCAGGTCATTTGGGGAAACTAGCTGATCGCGTCAGAAACGGTGCGAAGATCCGGGTCTGACAGACGTGGCACGACGCGGTACAGCGCATTCACAAAAAGGAACAAAGCAAAGCTGAGCAATCCCAAGCACAGCACCGTCACCAAAAGCTGACCATAGACTTGATCACCAAGCCAACTGAATGTTTGTCCCAGACCGCCGGCTTGCTGAGGGTCATGGGTCCAGAACGCATATGTCAGAAAGCCACTGATAATGATCACAACGATACCCTGCGCCGCTACACCAAATTGTAGCAGGCTACCCCAGTGTGTCGTGAAATGATTGGCTGTCAGCTTGGTCTGATAGGATTTTGACCACGCTTTGTGTAAGTAGTAGATGCCCGTACCAAAAGTGATGACGCCTGCAGCACCGATGAGCCATGCACCAAAGGGTGCGGCCATGATCGTCTGTGTCGCCTGTTCAATCCGTGACGTATCTCCGCCAGCACCACCTCGGCCCATCACCAACGCAATCGCCGCAAATCCGATTGCTGCGTGGATCAAGCCCGTCACAACCATCCCCGCACGGGCAAGATAGCCGCTTGCATCACTACCTTCATCTTCAAGATCGGCAACACCGTCCAGAATGCGCCACGTCGTATAGCACAGCATGCCAATCCCGATGGCCAATAATATGACCATACCAAAGGGGGATGTTTCGATGCTTTTCAGTGCGGCGGATGTGCCCTGCGCCTCGCCACCTTGCCAGATTGCCCAAAGCGAAAGCCCCGCAATGGCGACATATGTGATGCCGCGGCCTGCATATCCCAGACGCATGATTGGTAAGGCCCAGTTCATGTTGCTGTCGGTCATCGTAGCTCCCCTGTTCACATGAGGACAATCACCGGGCGCAAAGATGGTTCCCTTTATTCTGCCGCGATCTTGATCACCGGTTCCATTTCGGCCAGCTCAGCATCGCTCAGGTGGCATTTGATCTGATGGCCCTCGGCCAGCGTGCGGAGGGGCGGCACTTCTTTCTCGCACAGACCACCCGCGACCTTGGATTTCCAGCCGCAGCGCGTCTGGAACGGGCAACCGGATGGCGGGTTCATGGCGGACGGAATGTCGCCTTCCAGCACGATGTGTTTCTTTTTCACGCTTGTATCGGCAATCGGGACGGCGGACAGCAGCGCCTCTGTGTAGGGGTGGTAGGGGGGTGAGAAAACCTGATCGGTGCTGCCAAGCTCCACCACATGCCCCAAATACATCACCATCACGCGGTCAGACAGGTAGCGCACAATGGACAGGTCGTGGCTGATGAAAAGCAGCGTTGTCTTATGTTCGCGTTGGATTTCCATCAGCAGATCGGTCACTGCCGCCTGAACGGATACATCGAGAGCAGAAACCGGTTCATCGGCAACCACGATGCGTGCATCACCAGCGAAAGCACGGGCAATGCCAACCCGCTGTTTTTGCCCGCCGGATAGCTGTCTTGGCATCCGGTCGGCAAAGGCGCGGGGCAGTTTCACGAGGTCCAGAAGTTGCAGCATCCGGTCCCTGCGTTCGGCGTCATTGGCACCAATGCCAAAGATTTCCAGCGCCCGGATGATCTGCCGTCCGACTGTCATGGAGGGGTTCAGTGTGTCGAACGGGTTCTGGAACACCATCTGGATATCCGCGACGGTTTTGGTGTCGCGGTTTTCGATCGGGATGTCGCCGATGGATTTGTTGTCAAGCAGGATTTGCCCATCCGTCGCCGTCTCTAACCCCATGAGAACCTTGGCGAAAGTGGATTTACCACAGCCGGATTCCCCGACGATGGCGAGTGTCTCGCTTTCGCGCGCCTCAAACGACAGGGTTTCGTTGGCTTTGACGACCTTTTTGTCACCGCCGCCGAACAGGGCATTGGCTGCGACTTCGTAGTATTTCTTGAGGTTATCCATCTTGAGGACTACCTGCCCAATCTCGCCTTTCTGTTTCTTTTCAGCGACTTCGGGTGGGGCGTTCCAGTCGATTTCCTCGTGCCGCAGGCAACGTGTCTGGTGGCGATCATCTCCCTTGATCTGGACCATGGGGATGAAACCGGCGTCACACCGACCCTTTTGGAAATAATCGCAACGCGGCCCGAAATTGCACCCCTGAGGCCGTTCATGGGGCAAGGGGAAGTTGCCGGGAATGGCGATGAGCGGGCGTGCGTTCTTATCTGCGCCGGGCAGCGGGATCGACCGGAACAGGGCTTGTGTATAGGGGTGCTGCATTTCGTCAAAGACGTCTTCGATACTGCCCCGTTCGACGGCTTCGCCCGAATACATCACGCAGATCCGGTCGCAGGTTTCCAGCACTAGCCCCAGGTTATGGCTGATAAAAAGCATGCTGGTCCCGTATTTCTTACCCAAGTCCTTGACCAGTTCGACGACGGCGGCTTCCACCGTTACGTCAAGTGCGGTTGTGGGTTCGTCGAGGATCAGCAGGGACGGTTTCGACATCAGCGCCATGGCGATCACGATGCGCTGTTGTTGGCCACCGGAAAGCTGGTGCGGGTAGCTTTTGAGCATGCGTTCGGGATCGGGGAGTTTGACATCGGTGACGACTTCAAGGGCGCGTTGATAGGCCTCTCTTTCGCCGATCCCTTCGTGGATCATCGGGACTTCCATCAGCTGTTTGCCGATCTTCATCGCGGGGTTCAGGGACGCCATAGGTTCTTGATATATCATGGCAATTTCAGAACCACGGATATCGCGGAGGCGCTCAGGGCTCATCTCGCACAGGTCTTCGCCCTTGAACTTGATGGACCCACCGACTATGCGCCCGTTCACGCCCAGATCCTGCATCACGCCCAGCGCGACGGTGGATTTACCACAACCGGATTCGCCCACAAGACCAAGGGCCTCGCCGGGCATGACCTTGGCCGAGAAATCCATGACGGCAGGAATTTCGCGCAGCCGGGTAAAGAAGGAAATGGACAGTTTGTCGATTTCGAGGATGGGTTCATCGGTCATGTTCTAGTCCCTCAGGCTTTCTTCGCGCAGGCCATCGGCCAGCAGGTTGAGACCCAGAACGAGGCTCATGAGTGCAATCGCCGGCGGCAGGGCCGGGTGGGCGAAGACGAGGAGCAGTTTACGGCCCTCGTTGATCGTTGATCCCCAGTCGGGGCTTTCAGGTGGCAGGCCCAATCCGAAGAAGCCCAAGGTGCCCAGAAGGATTGTGGTGTAGCCGATCCGCAAGCAGAAATCGACGATCAGTGGGCCCCGCGCGTTGGGCAGGATTTCCCATAGCATGATGTACCAGGCGCCTTCGCCGCGGGTCTGTGCCGCGGCCACATAATCGCGGGTGCGCAAATCCAGCGTCAGGCCGCGCACGATACGGAAAACGGTGGGCGCGTTCACGAAGACGACCGAGACGAAGACCACCAGAACGGTGATGTCGAACCCATCCAGCCAGGGTGGCAGGAAGTTGATCACCGTGCCGCGTTGGTTGATGACCGACAGATAGAGCCAGCCAAGGATGCCCAGAACGGGGATCATGATCGCCGTGCGTTTGGCCGGTTGCGTGTAGTAGCGCGAATTCAGCAGCACGAAGAAAAAGATGAGCGGGAAGAAGAAGAGAAAAGCCGCCATGTAGGAGGGGATGCCTGTCAGCACGATTTCCGGTGTGACCAGCAGATAGAACAGCAGAATGACCGGGAAGGCGAGGATCAGGTTGGCAAGAAACGACAGGATCGTGTCGAGCCGTCCGGCATAATAGCCCGCTGGCAGACCCAGCGTGATGCCGACCATGAAGGCAAAGACGGTCGCAAGCGGTGCGATGGCAATCACAAAGGTGGACCCGGCCACCATGCGGCTGAACACGTCACGGGCCAGGTTATCACCGCCCAGCAGATAATGGGGCAGCACCCCGGTGGTGCCTTCGGGAACCGGCACGCCGGGCACCTTGTTTTTCAGACCTGAGACCTGGCTAAGGTAGTCATGCGTGGCGATCCAGTCGAAGACGCCAAAGAAGAACGCGGTGAACACCCAGAACATCACAAGACCAAAACCGATCATGCCGACGGTGCTGTCAAACAGCTTGCCATATAGCCCAAGCCGCCTTTTGTAGTGGATCGAAATGGCAAACAACGCGACCAGTGCGACCCAGACGGGCAGAAAGCGTTTCGCCATCTCACCCACGATCCCGGCCTGACCGTAGCCCATGAAAAACGGGATGATGATATAGGCCAGCACCGCGCCGACGATTACAAGCATCAGATACTTATTGGCGGTTCCCAGCATGCCGATCAGGCCACCACGTGATTGCAGCGTGCCGTCGGGATTGGCTTGCAGAGTCACCGGGCCTTCGAAGAAGGTCAGCACCGATTGGGTGACGACCGAGACCAGAAACAGGATCACGCCGATCCCGAAGATGGGGTTAAGGATCGTGCCCAGGCTGCCTGTCCATGTAAGCGGTTCCATGTGCCAGCTCCCTTTATGAAATGCGAATGCGCGGGTTCAGGAACACGTAGCCGATATCGGAAATCAGCTGTGTCAGAAGCACCACGAAGACGGAGATGACAGAGACACCAAGCAGCATCTCGATATCGTTGTTGGACGCGGCCCGGACCAGTTCCCAGCCAAAGCCCTGATAGGTAAAGAGCGTTTCCACAATCACCACGCCGTTCAGAAGCCACGGGATTTGCAACATGATCACCGTGAACGGCGCGATCAGCGCGTTGCGCAGCGCGTGTTTCAGAACGATCTTGGGAAAGCTGACGCCCTTGAGCCGGGCCGTGCGAATATATTGCGCGGTCATCACCTCGGCCATTGAGGCGCGGGTCATCCGCGCGATGTATCCCATGCCGTAAAGCGCGATGGTCATGACGGGGAGAAAGAAGTTTTCGAACGTGGCGTCCTGGACCGCGCTACTGGCCGAGCCTTTGAACCATTGCATGCCAAAGGCGGACGTGGCGAAAAGCGCGATGAAGACAACACCTGATACATATTCAGGTGTGGCCGTCGATACGATTGATGCGGTGGACAGGGTCCGGTCGGTCCGCGACCCTTCGCGCATGCCTGCCAAGACGCCGACGATCAGCGCGCCGGGCACCATTACAACCATGACCCAGAACATCAGCTTGCCCGTATTGGCAAGCCGGGTGGGCAGCACCTCGCTCACGTCTTCCTTGGCGACGGTGGAAAAGCCCCAATCGCCCTGCAGGATGCCGCAGAAACGTGGCGTTTCATCGTCAGGGCGTCGCGGGTCAATGCAGCGTCCGCGAACCTCACCATCGGTTCCTTCGATGACATAGCCGGGCACGACACCCAGCCACTGACCGTATTTGATAGGCAGGGGCTGCAGATACCCGCGATTGCCGAGCCAAGTTTGCACGGCTTCATCGCTCATCCTTGCGTTGCCTTGCGTTTTAGCAAGTTTTTCAAGGTTTGGTGCAAGGTTCGTCAGCCAGAAAACGATAAACGTCAGGCATAAAGCCGTGAGGATCATCACCCCAAAGCGGCGCAGAATAAATAGTCCCATCAAGACCCCTGTTGGTCGTATTCGGGCGCATTGTCCCGGTGACATGCCCACCGTTTCGCGGTGGTGCATGTTATGAAAAGGGCCGCCCCCCTGTCAGGAAGCGGCCCGATCTTGGTTTAGGCAGCCAAACCGATTTTATAGATCTGCGGCAGGTATGCGATATGCATATCCCAGCCCACGAAACCAGGCTTGGCATGGCGGTAAAGCGACCGCCAGTATGGCTGGATCGTCACACCTTCGTCGCTCATGATGGCCTGCAGCTTGCCCATCACCTCGCGCCGCGCGTCGGCATCGGCGATTGAGTTGGCTTCGGCCAAAAGTGCGTCGAACTCTGCATTGGCAAAGCCACTTTCATTCCAGGCCTCGCCTGACCGGTAGGCCAACCCGAGGATCTGGGTGTCAAGCGGGCGGTGGTTCCAGTTCGTGGAGCTGAATGGATATTTGGTCCAGTCGTTCCAGAAGGTGGAGCCGGGGATGATTGTCCGCTTCACGTTGAAGCCCGCGTCGCGCAGCTGGGCTGCCACCGCGTCGGTCGTGTTCTTGCGCCAGTCATCGTCGATGGATGTGATTTCCATTTCAAAATCGGCCATGCCTGCTTCGGTCAGAAGCTCCAATGCCTTTGTCGGATCGTAAGGTAGGCCAGGGACATCTGCCCATGCCGGATGCATCGGTCCCACATGCTGGTTGCGCGCAACCTCGCCCAGATCAGAATAGCCCAGTTCAAGACAGACAGCGTTGTCGACTGCCATCGCGATGGCCTGCCGCACGCGCTTGTCTGCGTAGGGCCGGATGCCGTCAACTTCGGCCAGCTGGTTAGGCCGGATCGCGATGGTCGCACCTGATGCGACCTCGGAGCGTTCCCAGCCGATGCTTTCGAAAATGTCGACAAAGTCGCCCACGGTTTCGTAGGTCATGTCGACCTCGTCCGCAGCCGCAGCGGCGACCCAGGCGGAGGGGTCCTGACCATAGTCGATGTATTCAATCCGGTCGAGGAAGGCGCCCTTGCCAGCCGCGTAGCCCCACCAGTCATGGCCTTCATTGCGCACGATCACGCCTTTGACGCCCACTTCGAGGCTTTCGGGCATGTAGGGGCCGGTGCCGACGGGATTGTCGAGCATCGTGTCGGGGTTGAATCCGGCAGGCACGATGGCAGCCGGATAGTCGGACATGCCTGCAATCAGCGAGATGTCAGAGGCAGGCAGGTTAAGCCGCACAGTGTGGCTGTCGACCACTTCGATGCCGCCTTCGACGGCCATGTCAGTGCTTTCGTCGATCAGCACGGCAAAGCGCCCGGCCATGGAATTGCCTTCCATGGTTCTGTCGCACCAGCCTTCGATGTTGCGCGCCACGTCTTCGGCGGTGAATTCGGTGCCGTCGTTCCACATGACGCCGCGGCGGACGTTCAGGGTATACTGGGTGGCGTCGTCGTTGACCTCCCAGCCTTCCAGCAGCATCGGTTCGAATGAGCCGTCGGAGTTGTATTCAACAAGGTATTCCAGCCAACCTGCGGTGAAATAGGCGATCTGTGTCCAGTCATAAGTGCGCGGGTCCTTGAGCGCGCGGACCTCCATCTGCATACGCATTGTGCCGCCTTGCTGCGCGTGGCCTGCCGCGTGGGCCGGGGCGGTCATGCCCAAAAGCCCGTATGCCGCCGACGCGGTGACACCCAGTGCTGTTGTGCGCGTCAGAAACTCTCGGCGGCTGAGTTTGCCTGCCTTGGCCTCTTCGGCGTACATCAACGCGGCTGGATGAATTGGATTGTGCGATTGCGTCATTCTTTTCTCCCTGTGACACATCATTTTTATTTTTGTCGGTGTTTTGAAAACCGCCGTCCCAAGGGCGGCCTGCAAACCCGTCGGCACTATTCCGCACGTTTTGCGGGCAGAGGTCAACCAACGCTTTTGTCAAACATTTGCCAAAAGCGACATTTGACATGTCGGAAAGCGACATTGACTGGCTTTGGTTTTAAAGCGCTTTGACGCTGCGCCGCAGCATATTGACGCGGTCAGATTCGTGCTGATCCACCACTTGTCCGCCGGAATTCAGAGGGTGTCTGCCCCGATTTTTCCTGAAAGCTGCGGGTGAAGTAGGCCGGTGATCTGAAGCTCAACAGTTTCGCGATATCCTGCACAGGCACATTTGTATCGCGCAGCAGCATGCATGCCTCGTAATGGATCCGTTCATTCAGCAGCCTGAGCGCTGATCGCCCGCAGGTTTGCTGGCAGACCCGCGTGAGGTGGGTTGGCGTGACTTTCAGGGTGGCTGCGTAATCTGCGACGCTGCGGTCGCTGGCAAAATCGCGGGCGATCAAGGCGCTGTAACGTGCAACCAGCCGTCCGGCGGCCGAGTTGCGCCGTTTGTCGATTGTGCCGGTGTCGCGTTTGGCCAGTTGTCTTTCGACGAAAATTGCAAGCAGGCCCAGATGGCAGTTGGCCGCCCGATGATCCCCGCTGGGCTGCAATTCGCGTTCGATGGCTTCAATGTAGCCTTGCAGCTCTTTTTGCGGGGCGACGTCTAGCAGGCGCAAATGGAACGGGGCATCGGGCCAGTCGGCCCCGTCAGGCAGGGTCATGATCTGGCCAAAGACGGTTGGTCCCACCTCAAGCCCGTAAATCGTGCCTGCGGGAATGAAGATCAGGTTATTTGGCCCATAGCCATTTGTCAGCCCGGCGACGGTGATCCGCCCCTGACCCTTGGTGATATGGATCAGCCTTGGCGTCGCATGGCTGCGCATGGCCTCCGTCCGCCATTTCGATGCGGGACCGCCATAGGTCAGGGTGGCCAACGCAAGCGCCGGTTTGATGTCGCTTATCATGGTCATCAACTTTGCCTCAATGTTGATTTTTGACAAGTCTGTCCAGAAATCGCTTTGGAATCAATCGGCTGAGTGATCGACGAATCGCAGTGTTGCGGATATGTCAGCCGTGGCGATGGGCAGATGATGCCAGTCTTTGTGCCGGGCGCGAAACCATGTGCGCTGCCGCTTGGCATATTGGCGCGAGGCGATGATGGCGGCTTCGCGGGCCTCTTCCAATGTAAGCTCACCGCGTAGATGAGCGATCAGTTCAGGCGCGCCGATGGCCTTGGATGACAGACGGTCAGGTTTCCAATTGGGCAGCATGGCGCGGGCTTCGTCCAATGCGCCTTGCGATAGCATCAGATCGAAGCGTCTTTCGATCCTGTCGTTCAGCCACTCCTTTGGCGCGTCAAGCGTGATCGCGGTGACCTGATCCAGCGGCAAAAGCGGGGGTGGGGTTTTATCCTGCCAATCGGCCAAGCTGCGCCCGGTGTTCTGCAACACCTCCCACGCGCGCTGCACCCGCATCCGGTTTTGGGTGTCGATCCGCGCGGTGGTTTCGTCATCAAGCTGCGCAAGTAGATCGTCCAGAGGCAGGGTGTTCGCATGCGCGCGCAGTTCGTCGGGTGTGGCGGGGATTTCAGCCAGCCCCTTTGTCAGCGCGTTGAAGTTCAGGCCGGTGCCGCCCACGATGATCGGGCGTTTTTCGCCATCAAGAAATGGCGTGACATCCCGCAGCCAATGACCAACAGAATAATCCGAATTGAAGGCGATGTGCCCGTAAAGCGCATGTTCTGCACTGGCAAGGTCCTCATCACTGGGTCGTGCTGTTAATATCCGCCAACCGTCAAAGACTTGCAGTGCATCGGCATTTACGACGATCCCGCCTTGCGTCTGCGCGATATGCAGCGCCAGCGCGGATTTTCCGGACGCCGTGGGGCCGGCGATCAGCACAGGTTTATGCGGTTCAATCGTGATCATCGCGCCCTTACTGCAAGACCTTTGCATTATCGGCAAGCAGCCATTGAACCCGCCCGGCTTTTCCGACATTTTGCGCGCCAATCAGACAGCGCATCAGGGGGACGCCATGACCGACACCGAGACCACGACGTATAAACGTGTGATGCTCAAGATCTCAGGCGAGGCGCTCATGGGCGACACGTCTTTCGGGTTGCATCCGCCAACCGTGCAACGGGTCGCCCGCGAGGTGAAATCCGTGCATGATATGGGCGTTGAGATTTGCATGGTCATCGGGGGCGGCAATATCTTTCGCGGGTTGCAAGGCTCGGCGCAGGGGATGGAGCGGACCACGGCGGATTACATGGGGATGCTGGCGACCGTGATGAATGCGCTGGCGATGCAGTCGGCATTGGAAGAACTGGGCATTCATACCCGCGTGATTTCGGCCATTACCATGAACGAGGTGGCCGAGCCCTATATTCGCCGCCGCGCCGTGCGCCACCTTGAGAAGAAGCGGGTCTGCATCTTTGCAGCCGGAACGGGCAACCCCTATTTCACGACCGATACGGCTGCGGCGCTACGTGCGAGCGAGATGGCCTGCGAGGCGATCCTGATGGGCAAGAATGTCGACGGTGTTTATGACAAAGACCCCAAGAAACATGATGATGCGGTGCGCCTGGACAGGATCGGCTATGATGAAGTGCTGCAGAAACGTCTGGGTGTGATGGATGCCAGTGCGATTGCGCTGGCCCGCGACAACGATCTGCCCATTGTTGTGTTTTCGTTGAATGAACCCGGTGGCTTCCGCGGGATCATGGCGGGCGAGGGCACGTATACGATTGTAAAAGACTGACCGTCCGCTGCTGCTGGAAATCTGCACATCCGGTGCCGATTTCCCTACCTATACAAGCCACCCCAATTTGCGTAGAACGATGAAAAGCTGGGCAAACATCGCCCGAGGAAGAGCACGAACATGTCTGACGATTTCGAACTTGATACCGATGATCTTGGGCGCCGGATGGATGGCGCGATTGCGAACTTACGCACTGAACTGGCGTCACTGCGCACGGGCCGCGCCTCTGGTTCGATGCTGGAGCCGGTGATGGTGGATGCTTACGGATCAATGACCCCAATCAACCAGGTGGGTACGGTGAATGTTCCGGAACCGCGGATGGTGACGATCAATGTCTGGGACAAGGGATTGGTGGGCAAGGTTGAAAAAGCCATTCGTGAGAGTGGCTTGGGTATCAATCCTCAACTCAACGGCACGATCATCATGCTGCCTATTCCGGAACTGAATGAGGAACGCCGCCGCGAGCTGAGCAAGGTCGCGGGGCAATATGCCGAAAGCGCGCGGGTTTCGATCCGCAACCTGCGCAAGGACGGGATGGACCAGATCAAGAAGGCCAAGGCTGATGGGATGTCCGAGGACGACCAAAAGTTCTGGGAAAGCGCCGTTCAGGAACTGACAGACACATACATCACCAAGGTCGATGAAACGCTTGAGACCAAACAAGCCGAAATCATGCAGGTCTGACCGACCCAAATAGCAAGGGGGCCCCATGCCCAAGGACGCAGACCCAAAGACGAACCCGGCCCATGTGGCCATCATCATGGATGGCAATGGCCGTTGGGCCCAAAAACGGGGCCGTCCGCGCCTGTTTGGCCACCATGCCGGTGCCCGACGCGTGCGCGAGATCGTGAAGGCCTGTCCTGATCTGGGTGTGAAGTATCTGACGATCTTTGCCTTTTCGACCGAGAACTGGAAGCGCACCCAGACCGAAGTCGCCGGGCTGATGAGCCTGTTTCGCAAATATCTGGAGCGTGAAGCGCAGGATTTGTTCGGAAGCGGTGTCTGCGTGCGGTTCATCGGAGATCGCATCCGGCTGGATGACAAGCTGGTGTCGTTGATGGATGAGCTGGAGTTGCGCACGGCCCAGAATGACCGTGTGCATCTGACCGTCGCCTTGAACTATGGCGGCCGGGATGAGGTGACCCGTGCGGCGAAACGGCTGGCCTTTGAGATCGAGCAGGGCCGATTGACCCATGATGAGGTGGATGCCGAGACCCTTTCGAAGTTTCTGGACACCCATGTTCTGCCAGACCCTGATCTGGTGATCCGCACCAGTGGTGAGGCGCGGATTTCCAATTTCCTGCTGTGGCAGTCGGCTTATGCGGAATATGAATTTGTCGATACGCTTTGGCCCGATTTCACTGCGGCAGAGTTTGCAAAAGTGCTGGCGAGCTATGGTGGGCGCGAACGTCGGTTCGGGGCAGTGTTGGCCTGAATATGACGACCCCACCTGCAAATCCGACAAAGTGGGATGATCTAACAGTCAGGATGGCCTCAAGTGCTGCCATGGTGGTCGTGGGGGCCATTGGTGTCATTTTGGGCGGCGTGTGGTTCCAGATGATGGTTGTTTTCGTCTCGGCGGTGATGATCTGGGAACTCTGGATGATGATCCGGCCGAACGAGCCGACCAAGGGCATGTTGCTCGCCGCTCTTGCCGCTTCGGTCATGTCGGGACAGTTGGCGGAAGGCACTTATTGGGGCTTTTTGCTGTTTCTGGTGGTGCCACTGATCGGGATCACGCAGCTCAAGACCGAAATCAAGACGTTCTTTATCTTTGCCTTGGGTATTCAGGTGGCCGGTTGGGGGCTTGTTCATTTCCGGATGGATTTTGGCTTTACCTGGCTTTTGTGGCTGATGTCGGTCGTCATCGTGACCGATATCTTTGGATATTTTGCCGGTAAGTCCTTTGGCGGTCCGAAATTCTGGCCCAAGATCAGCCCCAAGAAAACCTGGAGCGGGACCGTGGCCGGGTGGATCGGCGCGGGCATCGTGGGGTTTATCTTTACGCTGTTCACCAATGCCGGGATTTGGGTTGTCCTGATTTCGATGGTGCTGAGTTTTGCCGGACAGATGGGAGATATCGCCGAAAGTGCGCTGAAGCGTCGGATGGGGGTCAAGGACAGCTCGACCCTGATCCCCGGCCATGGCGGCTTGTTTGATCGGTTTGATGCGCTGTTGGGTGCCTCGCTGTTCCTGATTTTCTTGGCTGATATCGCGGATGTGCCGGGGGTCGTCTTTTGAGGCGGATCACGCTGTTCGGGGCAACGGGATCGGTCGGGCAGTCTGCGATTGATCTGATTGCGCGGGATGATGCGGCCTATGACGTGGTGGCCCTGACCGGTGGCCGCAATCTGGAACAATTGGCCAAGGATGCGGTGCTGTTGAAGGCCGATCTGGCGGTGACGTGCTATCCGGAATGTTATGGTGAATTGAAGACGCTGCTGGCGGGCAGTGGGGTAGAGGTTGCGGCCGGGCCTGATGCAGTGGCAGAGGCGGCGGCGCGTCCGGTTGATTGGGCATTGTCGGCGATTATGGGTTCGGCGGGGCTGGTGCCGGGACTGGAGGCGTTGGCACATGGCACGACGCTGGCGCTGGCCAACAAGGAGTCGCTGGTGACAGCGGGACCGTTGTTACTGGGCAGGGCCAAGGCGCATGGGGCAACGGTGCTGCCGGTGGATAGCGAACATTCAGCTGTGTTTCAGGCGCTGGTGGGCGAACATATGGCGGCGGTCGAGCGGGTGATCATCACCGCAAGCGGTGGCGCGTTCCGTGATTGGCCCGTTGAAAAATTGGCAACGGCGACATTGGCCGAAGCATCGAGCCATCCCAATTGGGATATGGGACAGCGCATTACCATCGACAGTGCGTCCATGTTCAACAAGGCCATGGAACTGATTGAGACGAAAGAGTTTTTTAATGTCTCGCCAGATATGATTGAGGTGCTGGTGCATCGTGAAAGCCTGATCCATGCGATGGTTGGCTTTAACGACGGCGCGCTGATGGCCCATGTGGGCCCGCCGGATATGCGCCATGCGATTGGCTATGCGCTGCATTGGCCGGAACGAAAGGCGCTGCCGGTCGAACGGCTGGACCTGGCGCAGATCGGCAGCCTGAGTTTTGAGGCACCTGATGACGCACGCTACCCGGCGCTTGGCATTGCCAAGCGGGTCATGGAAGCGGGTGGTTTGTCGGGGGCCGTGTTCAACGCCGCAAAGGAACGCGCATTGGACGGGTTCATCGCGGGCGAGATCGGTTTTTTGGACATGTCCCGGGTCGTTGCCGCCACGTTGGACAAAATGTCATCCGAGGGTGGGCTGCAAAATGCCGCAATCACCCTAGATAATGTGCTTGAGACAGACAGGCTGGCCCGTGTGCGCGCGGGTGAGGCCATCAGCCAGTTGGGATAATGCTTTGGACCTGATGCAATTTGTGCCGATGTTCGGCAATTTCGCTTATATGATCATCGCGTTCGTGGTGGCCCTGTCTGTGATCGTGGCGATCCACGAATATGGTCACTACATCGTCGGTCGCTGGTGCGGTATTCATGCAGATGTGTTTTCGCTCGGCTTTGGTCCGGTGATTTATAGCCGGACGGACAAGCGTGGCACGCAATGGCAGGTCGCGGCACTCCCCCTGGGTGGCTATGTAAAGTTTCTGGGCGATGCCAATGCTGCCAGTGTCGGGTCTGACGGGACTGTTTCAGCCGTTGATGCCCGACGCACTATGCTAGGTGCGCCGTTGTGGGCGCGGGTGGCGACTGTTGCGGCAGGGCCGATTTTCAACTTTATTCTGGCGATTGCGATCTTTGCCGGATCGATCATGCATCAGGGCCGCGCGGTCACGCCTGTCACTTTTGGTGAATTGCGCGAATTGCCGCCAAGCTACACCACGGATTTGCAGCCCGGTGATGTGTTCGTCGCGGTTGAAGGAATGCTTTGGGATAACCCCGACCGCGAAGGCAATCTGATTGATGCGCTGCCGTTGGAAGAGCGTCTGGATTATCAGGTACTGCGCGACGGGCAGGAGATTACCGTGGCGGGGCCGTACCTGATGCCCACAGCCGTTGCCAGCGTCAGTCCGCGATCGGCGGCTGATGATGCGGACATCAAGGTGAACGACGTCATCATGGCCGTGGATGGCCAGCCGATTTTCGCCTTTCCGCAATTGCAGGAACTGGTGTTGGCGGCCCAAGGGGCGCCTTTAGAGCTGACCTTGTGGCGCGATGGTGAGGAGCTGACCGTCACGCTTGAGCCGCGGGCGACCGATGAACCACGCCCCGGCGGCACGTTCGAGACGGTGTACCGGATCGGCATCACGGGCCAGTTGTTTTTTGCCGCGCAGACCGAGGCGATCGGGCCAATGGAAGCAATACAGCTGGGGGCAGAGGGGTTGTGGAACACCGTCACCACATCGCTGTCCGCGTTGAAACATATCCTGTTTGGCCAGATTTCGACCTGCAATCTGTCTGGTCCGGTAGGTATTGCCGAAACCAGCGGATCAATGGCCGAACAGGGCGCGCAGAGTTTCATCTGGTTTATCGGGGCCTTGTCGGCAGCGGTGGGTCTGATCAACCTCTTTCCGATTCCTGTCCTAGATGGCGGGCATCTGATGTTCTATGTCTATGAGGCGGTGGCCCGCCGCAAGCCCAGCGATCGGGCCGTGCAGGTGTTCATGTTCGTTGGTCTGGCACTGATCTTGTCGTTGATGTCGTTCACAATTCTCAACGATACGGTGTTGTGCCCCTAATCCGGGTGCCGTGACAGCCATAGGCCAGCTTGTTTCATGGTGCTTTTGCGGGCTTCGCAAAAGTCGAAAGTCGTGCATTTGCCGTTTTGACATCCCCCTGCAGAGCGGCTACTTCGGCAAGGACTGGGACGTGAGACGGGCGGTAAAAATGAAAAGAATTGTCGGGCAGATCACGGCGCAAAGCCGACGGGTGATAACGGGACTTTGTGTTGCATTGCTGATGGTTGTTTGGGCCGCACCTGCAGTACATGCCCAGTCGGTGACCGTCACGGCGATCACGATCGAAGGCAACCAACGGGTTGCGGATGGGACTATTCTGACCTTTGCCGGTATAGATGTCGGCGATACGGTCAGCACCGCGGAACTGAACGATGCCGGGCAACGTATCCGCGATTCAGGTCTGTTTGAACGTGTGGATGTCATACCGCGCGGGCGCGTACTGCTGATCGAGGTGGTTGAATACCCGACGATCAACCTGATCAACATCGAAGGAAATGCGCGTCTGCGCGATGCCCAGCTTTTGCAGTTGGTTCAATCACAGCCGCGCCGTGTCTATAACCCGACACAGGCCGAGGCGGATACTGCCGCCATCACGCAAGCCTATGCCCAGCAGGGCCGGATCAACGCGGTGGTCACACCGCGGATTATCAGGCTGCCCGATAACCGCGTGAACCTTGTCTTTGAAGTGATCGAATCCGCAGTGACCGAGATCGAGCGCGTGTCTTTTCTGGGCAACCGCACATTTTCTGACGGGCGTCTGCGCCGTGTGCTCGATACCAAACAGGCGGGAATTTTTCGCACGCTGGTGTCGCGGGACACCTATTCACCGGACCGGATCGCCCGTGACCGCGAATTGCTGACTGATTTCTATCGGTCGCGCGGTTTTGCGGATTTTGTGGTTCAGAACGTCGATGTCACGCTGACAAATGAACGCGATGCCTATCTGGTCACCTTCAACTTGCGTGAAGGGCAGCGGTTCAGCTTTGCCGATGTTTCGGTGCGCAGTGAGATCCCTAGTGTGAATGCCGCTGATTTCGAACGCGCGGTCAAGGTACGCCGGGGCGCGACCTATTCGCCCGTGCCGGTTGATACGGATGTCGACCGGATTGAACGTCTGGCGCTGCAGCGTGGTCTGAACTTTGTCCAGGTTGAACCACGCATCACCCGTAACGACCGCGATCTGTCGCTGAATGTCGAATATGTCCTGGTGCCCGCACCGCGCATTTTCGTGGAGCGCATCGACATCGAAGGAAACGGCACCACGCTTGACCGTGTGATCCGCAACCAGTTCCGGGTGGTTGAGGGTGATCCGTTCAACCCCCGCGAAATCCGCCAAAGCGCACAGCGCATTCGCGCCTTGGGGTTCTTTCAGAACGCAAGCGTGGACACACGCCCCGGATCATCACCCAACCAGGTGATCGTCGATGTGGATGTGGTCGAAGGCCCGACCGGAGAACTCTCCTTCGGGGCTAATTTCAGCAGTGACACCGGTTTCGGCCTGATTGCGTCGTACCGTGAGCGGAATTTCAGAGGGCGCGGGCAGCGTTTCAGTTTTGACATCTCGACCGCCGAGAATAACCAACGTTATGGTATCGGCTTTGCCGAACCCAATCTTCTGGGGCGCGATCTGCGATTTGGCGTTGATTTGTCCTATCGGACAACGAACAACGAAAACGCACTTTATGACACTGAAGCCGTGCGATTGAGCCCTTCACTGCGCTTTCCAGTCAGCGAAAATGGCCGCCTGTCTGTGTTTTATGCGCTTGAGTATACCGACCTGTCGGATGTGTCGGATTCGGCCAGCCAGATCATTCAGAATGAGGCGGACGAGGGGGCTGTGACCACACACGCGCTTGGCTACAACTACAGTTATGACACTCGCCGGACAGGATTGAATCCCAACGCCGGTATCATTCTACGGTTTGGGCAGGAATTTGGCGTTGGTGACGCGCAGTTCATCAAGACAACAGCCCTTGCTGGTGCAGAGACAAAGATTTTCAACGAAGAGGTCACGCTGCGGGCGACGCTAGAGGGGGGATTGTTGAATTATCAGGATAGCAGCAGCCGCGTCACCGACCGGTTTTTCCTCAACAGCCGCCTGATGCGTGGTTTTGATCCGGGCGGCATCGGGCCGCGTGATGCTGATACCGATGATGCCCTTGGCGGCAACGCCTTTGCAGTAGCCCGGTTCGAGGCCGAGTTCCCGCTGGGCCTGCCCAGTGAATACGGGATCAGTGGCGGTCTGTTCCTTGACATTGGCTCGGTTTGGGATGTGGGTGAGACGGGAACGGCGAATGTGCTGTCGAATGACCCGCTTGCCCGGTCGGTTATTGGTGCATCTATCTTTTGGACCACGCCAATTGGCCCGCTGCGGTTCAACTTTACCGAACCGCTGGACGTGCAGGATTTCGACAATCCGAAGTCCTTTGATCTGACGATTTCGACCAGTTTCTGATGCGGCTGGTTTGCGCGATCCTTGTCTGGGTGCTGATGGCGGTGCCCCTGGCAGCCCAGCAAGGTCCGGTAAACCCGCAAATTCTGATTATCGACAGTGAGCGGCTATATTTCGAAACGCTGTACGGTCGTCGGCTGGCACGTGATCTGGCCGAACAGGCCGCCGCAGTACAGGCCGAAAACGACCGTATCGTCGAAACACTGACCGAGGAAGAGCGCAGCCTGACATTGCGCCGCCCCGACATGACGCCCGAAGAATTTCGCGCAGAGGCCGATGCGTTTGATGAAATGGTGCAGGAGGTGCGCCGTGCGCGCGATGCCAAGAACACAGAGCTGCAAGCCGCCAGCACCGCGGCCCGTGCCGAGTTCGAAGAACGCGTGCAAAGTGTCATCATCGACGTGATGCTGGAACGTGGCGCGCTGATGGTGATGGATCAGCGTAATGTGATCCTTTCGGTGCGTGCGGCCAACATCACCGACGATCTTATTGTCCGTATTGATGCCGCTTTAGGTGATGGCACCCGCTAGCGGATGCTTGCCCGGATGTCGCGGGCTTGTTACTGAGGGGAAAGCGGACCGAGAACCGCAACAATAACAAGGAACTGCTGCCTCATGTCCGACGCCGTGACCGAAGCCGATATCCAGCTTATCCAGAAAATTCTGCCACACCGTTATCCATTTCTGCTGGTCGACAAGGTGCACAGCATCAATGGCACGACCTCTGCCGTCGGGATCAAGAACGTCACGATGAACGAACCGCATTTTCAGGGTCATTTTCCCGGCAATCCGATCATGCCCGGTGTCACGATTGTCGAGGCGATGGCCCAGACCACTGCCGTCATGGTGGGGGCATCGCTGGGTCTGACCGATGGCAATCTGCTGGTTTATTTCATGGCCATTGACGGCTGCAAATTCCGTCGCAAGGTGGTGCCGGGTGACGTGCTTGAGATGCATGTGGAAACCACACGCGGCAAGCCCGGCGGCAAGGTCTGGCGCTTCAAGGGCGTAGCCACGGTGGATGGTGAAATGGCCGCCGAGGCCGAATTTACCGCCATGATGGACATGCAAGGCTGATGGTACAGATCCACCCCTCTGCCGTGATCGAAGAAGGCGCCCAGATTGGCGCCGATTGCGTGATCGGGCCGTTTTGTGTCATTGGGCCAGAGGTGGTGCTGGGTGAAGGTGTGATCCTGAAAAGCCACGTGGTTCTGGCAGGTGACACACATATCGGCGCCAACTCCGAGATTTACTCCTTTGCGGTGATCGGAGAGATCCCGCAGGATCTGAAATTCGGGGGTGAAAAGACCCGCCTGCGGATCGGCGCCCGCAACCGTATTCGCGAGCATGTAACAATCAATACCGGCACCGCCGGTGGCGGCGGCGAAACGCGGATTGGCGATGATGGGTTGTTCATGGCCGGGTGCCACGTGGCCCATGACGTGCAGATCGGCGATCGCGTGATCGTGGTGAATTCCTCGGCCGTGGCGGGGCACTGTATCATCGAGGACGACGTCATTATCGGCGGCCTGTGTGGTGTGCATCAGTTCGTGCGCATCGGGCAGGGCGCGATTATCGGCGCTGTCACGATGGTGACCAAGGATGTCTTGCCGCATGGGCTGGTACAGGGTCCGCGTGGCGTTCTGGATGGGCTGAACCTCGTCGGTCTAAAGCGTAAGGGCGTGGGGCGGGCCGATATCACCGCGCTGCGCGCCGCGTTTCAGATGCTCAAGGATGGCGAGGGCACATTTCAGGATCGCGCCAATCGCCTGTCGGATGAAAGCGACAGCCCGTTTGTGCAGCAGATGGTAGAGTTCATCCTGGGTGATACAGACCGCAATATCCTGACCCCCGGCAGCTGATGCTGGCGCTGATCGCAGGGATGGGCGATTTGCCACCTGCGCTGATGGCGCGGTTGCCGGAACGGCCGCTGGTATGTGCTTTGCACGGATTCGCGCCCGCGATACCGGCCAAGATCAGGTTCCGGCTCGAGCATCTGGGGACCTTTCTGCAAACACTGAAAGCGGCAGGTGTGACCCGCATTTGCATGGCGGGGGCCGTGCGCCGCCCCGAGATTGACCCGGCTGCAATTGACGCGGCAACAGCCCCTTTGGTGCCAAGGCTGACGGCGGCATTGGCGCAAGGCGATGACGGGGCATTGCGCGTGCTGATCACGCTGATGGAGGAGCAGGGGTTTACCGTTGTCGCCGCCCATGAGATCGCGCCGGATTTACTGCCAGAGCCGAGCGTTTTGACAAAAAACGCACCTAGGGACGTGCATCACGCGGATGCGCAGGCCGGAGAGGCCTGTGTGGCGGCGATGGGTGCCGCTGACGTGGGACAGGCTTGTTTGATCCGCGGGGGTCGCGTTATCGCGACCGAGGGGCCGGATGGCACGGATGCGATGCTGGATGCCTATGGTAAGGCGTCTGATCAACAAGGCGGTGATCTGCTTGACGCGGTGTCGGACGCAGCCGTGGCGGCATTTGATGGCCTGACCGATTGGCTGGTGGGCGAAGCTCACGGCCAGGGACACATAGGCGGCACGATACTGTTCAAGGCGCCCAAACCGGACCAGGATCGGCGTGCGGACTTGCCCGTCATCGGGCCGGGAACAGCAGAGCGCGCGATTGCAGCAGGATTGGCCGGGATCGTGATTGAAGCGGGCGGCGTCATGGTGCTGGACGCGCCACGGGTGACGCAGATATTGAACGACCATGGGGCCTTTCTATGGGTGCGCCCGAAAGGCGGGGCATGAAGGTCTTTGTGATCGCTGGCGAGCCGTCGGGCGATAAACTGGGCGCGGCCCTGATGGCGGAGCTGAAACAGTTGCGCCCTGACGTGCAGTTTGACGGGGTGGGTGGACCGTTGATGCAGGCCGAAGGTTTGGTCAGCCGTTTTCCCATGGACGAGCTGAGTGTGATGGGGCTGGCCGAGATCCTGCCGAAATATCGCGCGCTGAAGGCCCGGATCAGGCAGATGGCAGAGGCTGTTCTGAAGACGGAGCCGGATATCCTGATCACCATCGACAGTCCTGATTTTTGTCTCCGTGTGGCTCGCCTGGTAAAGGCGGCCAGCGACATTCGCACGGTGCATTACGTCGCCCCGACGGTCTGGGCCTGGCGTTCGGGCCGTGCCGAAAAGATGGCGCGCCATATCGACCATGTGCTTGCGCTGTTCCCGTTTGAGCCGCCTTTGATGGAGGCGGCGGGGATGGAGTGTGATTTTGTCGGGCACCCGGTGGTGGCCGAACCTATTGCGCGCGATGATGAGGCCGCAGCCATGGGCGCAGGAACGGTGATCCTGGTCCTGCCGGGCAGCCGCAAGGGGGAGGTGTCGCGGCTGGCCGATCGGTTTGGAGAGGCCGTCCTGCGCATTGCGGCTGCCGTGCCGCACACGCAGTTTGTGATCCCGACCACCGAGGGCGTGCACGCCATGGTTCAGGAACGAGTCGCACATTGGTCGGTGCCTGTGACAGTGCTTGACCCGGGCTCACCGGCCAAAGCGGCGTGGTTTCGGCGCGCCGATGTCGCGTTAGCGGCATCCGGAACCGTGTCGCTTGAATTGGCCGCAAACGGCACGCCGATGGTGATCGCCTATGATATGGCGTGGCTGAGCCGGATCATCATCTCGCGCATGTTGCGTGTGGATACGGTGACCTTGGTTAATCTGGTCAGCGAAACACGCGCGGTGCCGGAATTCATCGGCAAAGACTGCAAGCCAGAACCGATTGCCGATGCCGTGCTTGCGGTATTGGCCGATCCGGATGCGCAAAAGGCGGCGATGGCGCTGACGATGGACCGGCTGGGGCGGGGCGGGGAGCCCCCCGGATTACGTGCGGCCAAGGCGGTGCTGCAGCGGTTTGAGCAAGCGACCGTCGATCACCACAAGGCCAATGGCCAATAGAGCAAAGCCTGCATAGGCGCGGGGCGGCAATGCCTCTCCCAACACGATCGCGCCAAGGATGATGGCAACCGGTGCGACAAGTAACGTACACAGCATCAGGTTGCCGCTGCCAGCCATGACCAGCACACGGTAGTACAGCAGGTATGCCAGCGCGGTTGCGGCGATTGCGTAATAAGAAATCGCGGCCCATGTCGGCCCGGTCAGATCGAAACGAATGGGCCCTTCAAACAACCATGCGGCTGGCAGCATGATCAGGGTCGCGCCTGTCAGCATGCCCGCTGCGGCAACCTGTGGTGTCAGCCCGCCCAGCGTCTTGCGCGCCCAGACACCCGCCAGCGCATAGCTGATCGTCCCGCCGATGACGGCCAGTTGTCCAAGCGACCGGATATCGAACTGCGTCAGCGCTGACAGACCAATCGCAGTCGCCACCCCCAGAAACCCCAATGTCACGCCGATGATCTTGCGCAGTGTCAGCCGTTCGTCCGCGAAAAAGATCGCCGCGGCGATAACGCCAAAGATCGCCGTGGCCGCGTTCAGGATGGATGTCAGCCCGGTTTCGATATGCAACTGGCCCCAGGCCATCAGGCTGAAGGGGATGACGTTATTCATCAGCCCCATGATCAGAAATGCGCCCCAAATGCGCGGGTCTGTGGGAATCGTCAGTCTGCGCAAAAGCACATAGCCCCACAGGATCAGCATCGCCCAAGTTGTGCGATGTGCGACCGCCGTCAGGGGGCCGATCTCTTCCAGCGCGATGTGGATCGACAGGAAAGAGCCGCCCCAGATGAAACCGAGGATCAAAAGCTCGATCCATGCGCGGGTTGAGATGGTTTTTTGTGCGGTTACCATGGGCGGACTTGATCCGTTTCGGACCCGCGGCACAACCCGGATCGTGTTGGAGAAACGAAAAAGCCCCGCCGGATGGGCGGGGCTTTAGGAAGAAGTTGAAAGCGGCTTAGAAGTTGTACGCGATCCGAAGCCCGGCTGCCCAGCCGCTGTTGTCTTCGAATTCACCCAAGGTCAGGCCACTTGGCGCAGGTGCTGGCGCTTGCGTCTCTGCATCGCCGATCCAGATATAGCGCACACCACCGGTGATGCGGACCGCATCAACTGTTCGGGTCACAGCGACACCAAGAGAGGTGTTGCCGTCTGTTGGGCCAAGGTTGCCGGAAAAGCCGCCATTTGCCGCCTCATAACCTGCCGTGACGGCGCCGGACCATTCTTCATTGAACCGACGGCCAAGGCCCAGATTATAGGTGATTGTATCGTCTTCATAATCCACCAGTGAGGACCCACCTGCACCAAAGATGGTTGGCGAGATGTCGAATTCTGACCAGTCTACCCAGCGAATGGAGCCAAAGAGCAGAGTGTTCGCAGCGATACCAGTCTGCGCTTCGAGCGTCACAGACTGCGGAATAGTGGTTGAAAACTCTGTTTCTGTTTCCGGCACTGGGGGAGCCAACATTGGAACGCCAGTAACCTGCTCGGTTGCTGTGAAGTCATGTGTCACCTCACTATGATAGGTGAGCGCGACCCGTGCGGCGATCTCGGGGCGTTCCCACGCGGCACCTACAACGTAACCAAAGTCGGTTTCCGTCGTTGTGGACATTGAGTAGCTATTGAAAAGCGCCACTTCGCCCGATGTCTGAATAGCACGTACGCCACCGTAAACGGTGATGTTGCTTGGCACTTCGTAAGCAAGCAATGCCGTCAGGCCGATACTATCAATGGTTGCAGTTGAACCAAACGGCGTTATGCCGCCACCATAGGCGTAATCGGTGTCACCCGCATAATCAACTGCGGCGCCGATAGGTTCATCAATGATTAGCGCCATGGACAGATTATCGGTGAGGTCGTTCTTATAACCAAAGCTAAGCTGTGTGTAATCCTCTGCGATATCGCCTGAGTCTGCACCTGCGGGTGCACTTGCGAAAGGGATTGCCTGAGTACCGCTGACTTCTGGCGCGATGTAGCCGAAGTTCAGCTCAAGATAATTGCCTTCCTCGAACAACAACGCAACTGATGGCACAGAGCGCTCTACTCCCCCCGCGCTTGCAATGCTGGTTGTCAAAAGCAGTGCTGCGCCTGCTGTCAGTGCCTGTTTCATGTCCTCATCCCTGTCATGAATAAAATCTGTGCATTCGACCCTAAGGAGTGCCTAACCTTTACGTCAATTATTGACGCCACGTCACGCCGCAGCATAGCTCGTAGCGTCACAAAAATACACTACGTCTGTCTATTTTGAAATATTTGAACCGCTCGGTTCAGTTCTCGGCATGCGTGTGGCGTAGGTGATGTTGAGGTAGTTGCCGGCAAAGATCACGATGGCACCAACGAAAACCAGCATTTCAAGCGGTTCGTCGTACAGCAGCATACCGACAACCGCGATGGTCGGCAGCCGGACAAAGTCGATCGGCATCACGATGCTCGCCGGTGCAATGCTCAGCGCCTTGGTCAGGCAGAAATGGGCCACCAGACCTGCAATCCCGATCACGATGACCCATGGTACATTGCCCGCCGATGGCAGGCTGATATCGCCATCATATCCTGCGCAGATCAATCCAAAGACAGCCTGCATCACCGTCAGGTAGAACAGGATCGTTGTAATCGTCTCGGTCCGGGTCAGTTTGCGTGTGATGATGGCCGTCAGCGCAAAAAAGACCGCGCAGGCGGCGGCCGCGATCAGGCCGGGGCTGATATTTGCGGGATCGGGCCGCGCCACGATCAGGATACCCGCAAATCCGATCAGCGCGCTGATCAGACCGATGGCTGTCATCCGTTCCTTCAGCAACAGTGGCGACAGCAGGATCACCCAGATGGGTGTCGTGAATTCGAGTGCGAAGACCTGCGCCAAGGGTACCATGGTGATGGCAAAGAACCACAGGTTCTGACCTGCAAAATGGCAGATATTGCGTGTGGCGTGCAAGCCGAGCCTTTGCGTGCCGACTTGTGGCAAAGTGCCAGACATCGCGGCAATCCCGACGACAATGACGATCCCTGTCAGGCTGCGGAACAGCATGATTTCGAACGTATCGAGTTCCGTGCTGACCGTCCGGCCTGCTACCGCCATGGTCGTGAACGAAGCAATCGCGCCGATCATCCAAAGCGCGGCCCGAAGGGTGGTGTTCATCGCGCTTGGGTGAGGCTGAATCATGGATCGCAGTTGTCACCTTGCCTGCGGCTTTTGCAACCCTTTGTGGGATGTGCCAGTTTGAATTGCAGAAGAAAGGATCACCCTATGCGTTGGCTTTTCGTGTTTTTGGCTTGGGTGCCGTTCGCATCTGCCGACCCGGTGGCTGATATTGAAAATGCAGCGACCGCCGCCTTCGCGAGCATGCCGTCTGTTCAGACCCTGCCAGAAATCGCGAGCCGATGTGGGGTGGATGAAACGGTGAATGACCAGATTGCTTACTGCACAAGTCAGAATGTCATTTTCCTGACCCAAGCAGCGCGGTCATTGCCTGAGGCTGCGTATCTGGTGGCGCATGCCTATGGCCATGCGGTTCAGGTACGTCATGGTGTGGCGGATTTTGCGCTTGGGCAGATCCGCAGTCGTCCGGATGAAGAAACGATGCTACGCGGGCTTGTTGAACGCCAGGTGGATTGCATTGCCGGGTTCCTGATGCACAAAGCTGACCTGCCACCGGCCGCGCTGACCGATTGGTTCACCGATGATCCTTTTGCTGACATCCATTGGGGCCGCGACCCGCTGCGTATCGGACCGCAAATCAGTATTGCATTGGATGCGCGCAATACATGGTTTCAGATCGGGCAGGGCGGCGATTTGGCCGCATGCGCGCCTGGTGAATTTACGTCGGATTTGCTGGTTGCCGCGTTGCGATAGTTCTGAGACAACGCCGGGGCCTACCAAGTGGAGCATCAGTTCTTAGATCATGTCTTTCTTTACCTCTGAATTGATATTGCGCGATGCTGATTTGATCGCCGAGGGCGGAGAGCGTTGGGTTTATCAGCACCCTGACTATCCGGACTGTATCTTTAAGCTGCAAAAACCAGCAAGCGCCCGTGTTCTGAAGAACAACATGAAGGGCAGATCAATCCGCTGGTTCCCATCGCTTGCAAATCGGATCGTGCATCGTGAATACGCGGCCTATCTGAAAGCATGTCTGGCCCCACAGGGCGATATTGATACATTGCCGGTCAACAAGTTATATGGCTTTGCAGGCGCGGATATCGGGTTCGTTCAGATTTCCGAAAAGGTCTCGCTTGACGGTCTGACGCCGGGCCCGACACTGGCGCAATTGCATAGTGATGGTGCGTTGACCGTGCATCATATTGATTTGCTGAACATTTTTGTGAAATCGTTTTTGGATTGGGGTATTCCCACCAACGATATCAGTCGCCGGAATATCGTGCTTGGTAAACGAAACGACCGTGAGATGTTTATCGCGGTTGACGGCTTTGGCGATATCAAGGCGGTTCCGCTGGCCACGTTTTCTGCGCGTGTCAGACGGCAGGCGCTGGCGCGCCGGTGTGACAGGTTAGCGCAAAGAATTGATAAAGAATTCGACCCCGTTCAATTCTGTTTTCGCTGATAAGCGGCCTTTGGGAAATGTCTGATCCTGTTGGGGATCATTCCCATTCAATCGTGCCGGGAGGTTTGCTGGTGATGTCATAGGTCACCCGGTTGATCCCCTGCACTTCGTTGATGATCCGGGTGGCGGTTTCGCCGAGGAATTCGTGGCTGAACGGGTAGTAGTCTGCTGTCATCCCGTCCACGGACGTCACCGCGCGCAGGGCGCAGGCGAAATCGTAGGTGCGTCCGTCACCCATCACGCCCACGGTGCGCACCGGCAGGATCGCGCAGAACGCCTGCCAGATTTCGTCGTAAAGCCCGTGTTTGCGGATCTGGTCGATATAAACCGCGTCGGCCTTGCGCAGGATGTCCAGTTTCTCGCGGGTGATTTCCCCGGGGCAGCGGATGGCAAGGCCGGGGCCGGGGAACGGGTGGCGCCCGATGAAGCTGGCGGGCAGGCCGAGTTCGCGGCCAAGCGCGCGGACCTCGTCTTTGAACAGTTCGCGCAGGGGTTCGACCAGTTTCAGGCCCATTTTTTCAGGCAGGCCGCCGACATTGTGGTGGCTTTTGATGGTCACGGATGGCCCGCCCGAAAAGCTGACGCTTTCGATGACATCGGGGTATAGCGTGCCCTGGGCTAGAAATTCCGCCCCTTCGATCCCGTTGGCGTATTTCTGAAAGACGTCGATGAACAGTTTGCCGATGATCTTGCGCTTGGTTTCGGGGTCGCTGACGCCTTCGAGTTCGCCAAGGAACAGTTCCCGTTCGTCGGCGTGGATGACGTGCAGGTTCATGTGGTCGCGGAACATGCCCACGACCTCTTCGGCCTCGTTCAGGCGCAGGAGGCCGTGATCGACAAAAACGCAGGTGAGCTGATCGCCCACCGCCTCGTGAATGAGGGCGGCGGCGACGGACGAATCGACGCCGCCTGACAGCGCGCAGATGACGTGGCTGTCGCCGACCTGTTCGCGGATCAGGCGGATCGCCTCTTCCCGATAGGCGCCCATGGTCCAGTCGCCGGTGAAGCCGGCCAGCCGGACGAAGTTTTCATAGAGCTTCGCGCCGTTGGGCGTGTGGTGCACCTCTGGATGGAACTGCACGGCGTAGAAGTTGCGGGCGATGTCGGCGGTGATGGCGAAGGGCGCGTTGGGCGACGTGCCGTAAACCTCGAATCCCGGAGCGATTTCAGAGACATGGTCGCCATGGCTCATCCAGACCTGTTCGCGGTCGGTTGCAAACCAGCCATCCAGAAGCGACAGTTTGCCCTTTGGTGTGACATAGGCGCGGCCGAATTCGGCCGTGCCATGGCCGCTGACCACCTTGCCGCCCAGTTGCGTCATCATGGTCTGCTGGCCGTAACAGATGCCAAGAACGGGAACGCCCATCTGGAACACGCGGTCAGGCGCGCGCGGCGATCCTTCGCGGGTCACGCTGTCAGGCCCGCCGGACAGGATGACCGCCTTGGGCGCGAAATCTGTCAGGAAATCGTCGGTGACGTTCTGATAGGGGTGGATTTCGCAGTAGACGTTCAGCTCGCGCAGGCGGCGCGCGATCAGTTGGGTGACCTGGCTGCCGAAGTCGATGATCAGGAGGCGTTGGTGGGTGCTGTGTTCCATGGCCGTCTCTATAGCTGCTTGGGAAGGCGGCGCAAGAGAGGCCGATGTCGCTTTTGCGTCGGAGGTGGCGCAAATTCAGCAAGGTTGCGGCGGCGTCGGCGCTAAGAACATCCCAACCAGTTGCCGGAGGGATCATTTATGTCGGACGCACCCGTGACATCAGGACGCCGCGCGCGCGGTGGTGGCGGTGCCGCCCGCCGGGCAGAGCGGACGGCAGTCAGTGTCGAAACAGCCAAGTATATTGAACGGAATGTACCCAATTACGAGGTGCTGACCGAGGACGCGCTGGCGGTGATCGAGGCGAATGCCGAGACGGTATTGGCCGAGATCGGTGTGAATTTCGTTGAAAACCCCGAGGCGCTGGACCGCTGGAGAGCCGCCGGGGCCGAGGTGGATGGCGAACGTGTGCGTATCCCGCGCGGCCTGGCCCGCAAGCTGTGCGCGACGGCCCCGTCGCAATTCACCCAGCATGCACGCAACCCTGACCGCAATGTGGTGATCGGTGGCAAGAACCTGGTTCTGGCCCCGGTCTATGGCCCGCCTTTCGTCCGCGATGCCGAGGGTGGCCGCCGCTATGCCACGATGGCCGATTTCGAGAAATTCGTGAAGCTGGGCTATATGTCCAAATGGCTGCACCATTCGGGCGGGACGGTGTGTGAACCCACCGATGTGCCGGTGAACAAACGCCATCTGGATATGCTGCTGACGCATATGATCTATTCCGACAAGCCGTTCATGGGGTCGGTCACCGAACCCAGCCGCGCGCAGGATTCGGTCGAGATGTGCGAGATCCTGTTCGGCAAGGACTTCGTGCAGAACAACACGGTGATGACATCGCTGATCAACATCAACTCGCCCCTGACATTCGACAGTATCATGATGGGCGCGCTGGAGGTGTTCGCGAAAAACAATCAGGCCTCGATCATCAGCCCGTTCATTGTGGGCGGTGCGATGGCACCGGTATCGGTTGCGGGTACGCTGACGCAGGTTCTGGCCGAGGTTCTGGCGGGTGTCGCCTATAGCCAGCTGATCCGGCCCGGATCGCCGGTCATCTTTGGTGCGTTTGTCACATCTATCGACATGAATTCCGGCGCGCCCACATTCGGCACGCCAGAGGCGGCACATATCACCTATGGTGCCGGGCAGCTGGCCCGCCGTCTGGGCCTGCCTTATCGGTCGGCCGGGTCGTTCTGCGGATCGAAACTGCCCGATGCGCAGGCCGCCTATGAGACATCGAACAGTTTGCAGATGGGCCTTTTGTCGGGCGTGAATTTCATGCTGCATGCCTGTGGCTGGCTGGAAGGCGGGCTGGTTGCGTCGTTCGAGAAATTCGTGATGGATGCCGATCAGCTGGGCACCCTGCATCATTTTGCCCGTGGCGTGGATATGTCCGAAAACGGTCAGGCCATGGGTGCCATCGAAGAGGTGGGGCCGGGTGGGCATTACCTGGGCTGTGCGCATACGCAGGCGAATTTCAAATCCGCCTTCTGGCGGTCTGATCTGTTTGATTACAAACCGTTCGAGACGTGGTCAGAGGAGGGCGCGCGCGATACGCAGGCCCTTGCCACCCAACGCGTCAAGAAATTGCTTGAAACATACCAGCAACCCGCGCTGGATCCTGAGATCGAGACACGGCTGCGGGCGTATGTTGCTGAAAAGAAGGCAAGTATGCCGGACGCGTTCAGCTGATCGAAGGGGCGATGGCCTGCATCAGGCGGGCCTCGCCCGACAGCGCAATCAGAATCTCGACATGACGCGCAACCGAGTAATTGCCGGATTTCTGCGTGCGCCAGCCGTTTGCTTCAGCCTCTAAATCAAAAAGCTGCATGATCGCCACGGCTGGCCGAGGCAAGGTTTCGCAGTGAAGCAGCCGTTTCAGATGTACCTCGCGACGATATTCATCAAGACCGAATCGCACGGCCCGTGCCAGTAGCGTTGGGCGTTTCAAAGTGGTTAAACGTGTTTGTATATCAAGCATTTGTAAACCTTGGTTGACATTAATTGAGTCGCTGTAGGTTTACACACGTTTGAAGGGTGTTGCGGAAACGCCATTAGTTAAGAACGCTCCGGTCAGGATTGTTTATCTTTCAGAAAGAATAGTTGACGGACGAAACACGTCGTTAACAAATGAGTAACCATGCACGCATAAGTTGCGTCGCCGATACGCTTTCGGTGTGGGTGGCTCTTCGTTTGCGTCTCGGGACTACTGGTAAGAGGACGAGTGAGATGACTGCACAACCGGGGCCGCTTCGGCCTGACGCGCTTCCGCAATGGGTACCTGATGCAGCCCGACACTATCTGGCACATACAGAAACAGGTCAATCCATCCGCGCACTGGCACGTGCCAGTGACTGTCATCCCTCAACAGTATTGCGTCAGGTGCGCCGGTTTGAATGCCGGCGTGACGATCCGCTGATTGATGCTGCACTCAAATCCCTTTCTGCCCGAGTAACGGCCGTTAACGATCAACAAAAAGGGGAAATGGGAATGACGAATGTTGACTGTATAGAGATGGCACCGGTGCAAGCAGCACCGTTGACACAAAAACAAATTGATCAAGACGCAAAGCGTATTCTGCGCCGTTTATGTGAACCGGGGGCCGTGCTGGCGGTCGCCCGCGAAATGGATGCGGCTGTTGTTGTCCGTGAAGGGCAGGCGGGCGAGCAATTACGCACCGCCGTGGTTGACCGTGAGATTGCCGAAGCCATGGCGCTAAAGGACTGGATCACCTGTCCGGACCCTGACAGCCGCGTTGCGCGTTACTTCATCACCAATACAGGTCGCGCGGCCCTGCGTCGCCTCACAGCCCAGGACGAAAACCGCGCCAACGGCTTTGCCGAGAAAAAGGCCGATGCCGCAGATGCCGGCTGGGATATTGCCAGCATAGAGGACGAAACGCGGCCGGCGCATCGGTACCATGTTACCGAAAGCCCCCTGGTCGGGTTGGCGCGCAGACGGGACCGGGATGGCGAATTGTTTCTGAAACGCGATCTTGTGGCGGCGGGTGAGCGGCTGCGCGAGGATTTTGAACTCGCACAGGTGGGCGCACAGGGCGTCGAAAGCTGGGAGGCATTTGTCACCGGTGACGTGGTCGAATTGCGCCCCGAAGCCTCGGCCGGGGCGACGGCTGCAAAGACGCGCGTGCGTGATGCGCTACGGGATCTTGGCCCGGGTTTGGGTGATGTGGTGCTGCGCTGCTGCTGTTATCTGGAAGGCCTTGAGCAGACAGAAAAGAAAATGGGCTGGTCCGCACGCTCTGGGAAGATCGTGTTGCGCATCGCGCTGCAACGGCTCAAGCGTCACTATGAAGATACCCAGGGCAAATACGGTCCCATGATCGGCTAATCAGCCTATGCATGCTGCGCAGTGCCGCCATGCGCGGCACTGTGACGGTTGGACAAGCGGGCAGGGGAGCGTTACGTAAGGTGCAGAGTAATCGGAGCCTGACGATGCCCACACGTGACCTGAAAATTCCGGCGCAGCGCCACCCTGAAAAACAGCGCCGTGCGGATGCGCCGCAGCCGAAAAAGCCCGATTGGATCAGGGTCAAGGCACCCACATCCGAGGGTTACAAAGCGACCCGCAATACGCTGCGCGAACACAAGCTGGTCACGGTCTGCGAAGAGGCTGGATGCCCGAATGTGGGCGAATGCTGGAGCCAGGGTCACGCCACGATGATGATCATGGGCGAGGTATGCACGCGCGCCTGCACCTTCTGCAACATCGCAACCGGCAAGCCGCCAGAGGCGCTGGATGTGTTCGAACCGGGCCGCGTCGCGGACGCGGTCAAGAAATTGGGTCTGAACCATGTGGTGATCACATCGGTTGATCGTGACGATATCGAAGATGGCGGGGCCGCGCATTTCGCCCAGACGATCCGGGCTATTCGCCGTCAGTCACCGCATACGACAATCGAAATCCTGACACCTGATTTCATTCGTTGCGATCCCAGCGTTCTTGAAATCGTGGTCGAAGCCCGCCCTGACGTCTTCAACCACAATCTTGAAACCGTCCCGGGCCTATACCCGGAGGTCCGCCCCGGTGCGCGCTATTTCCATTCGCTGCGCCTGTTGCAGCGCGTCAAAGAGCTTGATCCGGCCATGTTCACCAAGTCTGGCATTATGGTGGGCCTGGGCGAGGATAAGCAGGCCGTCACACAGGTGATGGATGATATGCGGGCCGCCGATATCGACTTTCTGACCATCGGCCAGTACCTGCAGCCAACGCCAAAGCACCACAAGGTAGACCGCTTTGTCACACCCGAAGAATTCAAGGCGTACGAGAAAGCAGCCTATGGTAAAGGGTTCCTGATGGTATCCGCGACGCCGCTGACGCGGTCGTCCTATCATGCAGGCGACGACTTTTCCCGGCTGCGGGCAGCACGCAATGCGAAACTGGGTGTGGTTTAGGGTCTTAACCGCTCTGCTGTTGCCCAATCGGGCCAGAAGCCCAGCCATTCGATGATGGCCAGTGTGATGCAAAACGCGACGATCCCGAAAACCAGCTTAATGCGCTGCGGCGAGGGCGGATTTTGCAGCCAGCGTTTGGCGCGCAGAAGCCAGAACGGGTTCATCGATCCGCATCCTTGAACCGCACCTTGCCGATAAATGGCAGGTTGCGATTGCGCTGTGCAAAGTCGATCCCATAGCCCACGACAAATTCGTCAGGTATTTCAAAGCCGGTCCAGGTGGCCTTGAAATCCACCTCGCGTCGCGCAGGCTTATCGAGCAGTGCAATCGTCTTGAGCCGCGCCGGTTTGCGAGAGGTCAGGAATTTGGTGACATGGTCCAGCGTGTGTCCGGTATCGACGATATCCTCGACCACCAGCACATCGCGCCCTTCGATCTGGCCGCGCAGGTCTTTGAGGATCCGCACCTCGCGGGTGCTTTCCATGCCGTCGCCATAGGATGACGCCTCAAGAAAATCGACCTCGACCGGCAAATCCAGTTCGCGCACAAGATCGGCGATGAAAACAAATGAACCGCGTAAGAGGCCGACAACGACCAGTTTATCAGTGTCCGCGAATTCATTACGGATTTCACGGGCAAGCGATTCGATCCGGGCAGCAATCGCCTTGGCGCTGATCAGTTCATCAATCAGGTATGCCGTGTGATCGGGGGCTGACATTGACGGCTCCGTTTTTCGACTTCTGTTGTGGCGATGTGAAACCATAATCAACCGGCCTGCAACAGTGCATTTTCTGCAGAAAGTTGACGCTAGGTAAACCAGTGATCTCGTGCTAACGTCATGAAATTACTGAGTGGGAGGTGTTTATGGCGGATCCTGATCCGGGCGGTATTCTGGTCGCACCGATTGCGTCAATGATTGAACAGATCGGGGCGAGTGTCGCCGAAGCCTCCGTTCAGTTGAACACACAGCAGATCGAGGCTTTGCAGCAATATCCGCAAGCGTTGCGGGATATGGGGCTGTTGCCCACCATCTTTCATATGCAAGAGGTCGAGGTCGAACTGAAGCTGGCGCTGCATATGAGCCCCGGTTCGGGTGAAGCGGTAAAAGATGATCGTGGGATCATCCGTCGCGGCTGGGATTTTATCATTGGTGCCACGCCGGTGAATGCAGACTACCAGAATGGTCAGGAATTTGATGTGACCGGTGCATCCAGTCTGCGCATGCGATTTGCGCCGGGTCCACCGCCCGAAGTGGAACCACACCCACCGCAGTTGGAAGAGGGCCAGTAGATGGCCAAACGTGCAACCAAAAAGGATGACAACGGCCCTGTCGAGGTGCGGATTGTGGGTATGTCGGATGATATCCTCGCGACCCTGACCGGACTGCAAGACAGGATTGCCGCGATGGAGACGCGCGAGGCTGAGTTGCGCGAAAAAATTGCCGCACTTGAAGCAAAGCAGGATAGGGCCCAACCCCGCGGCCCGTTTGGCGCAGGCGGGCCTGTTTTGCCACCGACATCGCAGAATGATCCCGATGCGCAGGTTACCGATGCGCGCGAGCTTGCCAGCAAACTTGCCGATGACATCGTCAATGCCCATCCAGAAGACAGCCCTTTTAGCCTCGACGGTATCGAAATCGAATTAGCCGGTGCTGTAGGGCATGATGAAAAAGATGGTGTTGTCGTGGGTACAAACCCACGTCGCGCCATTACGGGCGATACGGCCTCGCGGATCAAGTTCAATCTGCGGCGCAAAACACGCACGACCGTAGTGAAGTAAAGGTATTGAGAACAAGGAGATACCGATGAGCGTTGGACAAGAGTTACTGAACACACCGTTTCCAGAAATGGTGTCCAAGCTGGCGATTGCCGTGGCGGAGTCGCAGACAAAGCTGGACATGAATTCGACTGAAGTGGCCAGCTATATGGGCAAGCAGACAATCTCGCTTCCCGATTTGACGAAACCCGAGAACACGAAAGACTATTCGCTGGTTGCGATGGGGTTTCTGCCAACATTCTACGCTGTGCAAGAGGCGGAGATTGAGGTCAAAATGGCCATCACAATGGCAAAGACGACCGAGAAGGGTGGCAGTGCCAGTGCCAAGGCTGGCTGGGGCCCCTTCGCCGCGTCAGTAAACGCATCCTATTCGTCGCGTTACGCTTATTCGCAAGAAGGATCGAGCACGCTGCGCGTCAAACTTGCACCGGCCGATCCACCGTTGATCCTGCAAAAGTACATGGAAGCGCTCACCGATAAAATGGCGGCAAAGCTGCAGGCTGATATCGACAAGGCCGCAGGTCCGGAAGATGCACCGAAATAGGTGATGCGGCATGTGGACCGCTCGCGCCTTCGTGGGTTGATTTTCCTCACGTATTTTAGGACATCGTGGTGTGTAGTTGTCCGTGAAAGTCCGAAGATGCCGTCTCATTCTGAAACCAAGGTCCTGCCGTATACGGCACAACAGATGTATGACCTGGTTGCAGATGTTGCCAATTATCCCAAATTTCTGCCCTGGACAGCGGCGGCCCGCATTCGCAGCACGACAGATCAGGGCGACAAGATCGTGATGCTGGCCGATCTGGTGATTTCGTTCAAGGTATTTCGCGAACGCTTTGGCAGCCGCGTGACAATGTGGCCGGATGATATGCGCATTGACACCGAATATCTGGATGGCCCTGTGCGATATCTGGAAAGCCAGTGGAATTTCAAGGACGTCGAGGGCGGGTGCGAAGTATCATTCGCGGTTGATTTTGAGTTCAAAAGCAGGCTGTTACAGGGTGCGGCGAATGTGTTCTTCAACGATGCGATGCAACGTGTGGTTCGCGCGTTCGAGCGGCGCGCGGCGGTACTTTACGGACCCGGGCGTTAACTTGGCTTGGGCATTTTTTCGGCCTTGCTGATGAGAAGTGTCATCGCATGCTCTGTCGCGGCTTGTCTGACTTTACCCCGCCCTAATGCGCCGAATTCGATCGTTTCCGCCTGGCAATCCTGTGTTGTCGCGATTGCGAAACAAACCCGACCTTCGGGCTTGTGATCAGACCCGCCGGGTCCCGCGATCCCCGTAACCGAAACAGCTAAGTTTGCGTCAGAATGCGCAATGGCACCTGTGGCCATTTCTGCGGCAACCTGCTCTGATACGGCGCCGTATGCAGCAAGGGTGTCGTGCTTCACCCCGAGCAGCGCCGTTTTCGCGGCATTCGTGTAGGTCACGAACCCGCGGTCGAAGATGGCAGAACTGCCCGCGATATCGGTAATCGCTGCGCTGACCATGCCGCCTGTGCAGCTTTCTGCGGTGGCGATCGTGATGCCCTTGGCTTTGGCCAGTTGCAGCAGCCGCTCCGCGTTCACATCAGCACCACATGGTAAAGGGCGGCAAAGGCAATGACGCCGGTAGCAGCAAAGACCCCGGCGATCACATCATCCAGCATCACACCTGTGGGACCGTGCATCCGGTCGGCCCAGCCTACCGGACCCCATTTGGTGATGTCGAACAGCCGGAACAGCAGGAATGCCGCAATCCAGCCGGGCCACAATGCAGTGATACTGACGCCCATCATCTGCGCGCCAAAGGCAACCGGCAGCAGTGCGATCCACTGACCTGCGACCTCATCAATCACGATCTCGGACGGGTCGTGATTGTCCTTGCCCTTCGTCTCGACCCCTGTGGCCCAGACGCCGAGTGCGTAGGACAGGATGACGGCGACAAGCAAGCCCCCTGGTCCGGTCAGGCCATAGATGAGCCAGGCGGCGGGCAGGGCGGCGAGCGACCCCCAGGTGCCGGGGGCAGGGCGCAGGTGGCCCACATAGAAAAAGGTGGCGATCAGATGGGTCATGATTTCACCAGCGTCACAGTTGCGATTGCGGCAATACCCTCTTCGCGCCCGGTAAAGCCCAGCCGTTCGGATGTCGTGGCCTTCACGCTGATCCGGTTGGCATCCAGCCCCATGATATACGCAAGTGCGGCTTTCATCGCCGGTTGATGCGGGCCGATCTTTGGATATTCACACACCAGCGTGCAATCGGCGTTGCTAATGGCAAAGCCATGCTCTGACGCCAGCGCAACAGCGTGCTCAAGAAAGATATGGCTTGCGGCCCCCTTCCATTGCGGGTCAGAGGGCGGGAAATGCTGGCCGATATCGCCCATGCCCAACGCCCCGTAAATCGCATCGGTCACCGCATGCATGCCGACATCAGCGTCGGAATGTCCTTTGAGGCCGCGCGTATGGGGGATCTGCACACCGCACAGCCACACATGGTCGCCCGGTCCGAACCGGTGCACGTCATAGCCATTCCCGCATCTGATATCCATGTGATGGTCCATGAGTTTTTCGGCGCGTGCAAAGTCGCCGGGCGTGGTGATTTTGATGTTGTCTTCATCGCCCGCCACGATGGCGACGTCCAGCCCTGCCGCGCGGGCGACGGCCACATCATCGGTGGCGTCATCCGCGCTGGCCCGATGCGCGGCCAACAGGGGGGTGAGGTGAAACCCCTGCGGTGTCTGGGCGCGGTAAAGGCCCGCGCGATCCTGCAGTCCTGTCACCAGATTATCCTGCCCGTGCCACAGCGTGTCGGTCACGGCCACGGCAGGGGCGGCGCCTTGATACGCCTCAAGCGCGTCAAGAACGCGGTCGATGATGTCCTTGCTGACAAGCGGGCGGGCCGCATCATGGATCAGCACCCTGTCAACATCCTGCGCAACCCCTTCCAGCCCCGCGAGAACCGATGCCTTTCTGGTTGCGCCGCCTGAAAAGATAGCATGCGGTTGAATATCGGGCGTCATGCCTGCCGCAATGTCATCGGGGTGCATCACCAGAACGACCTGATCAATACGCGGATGGTCCAGAAACCGTTCAATTGTATAGGACGCCACTTGCCGCCCCCTAAGCTGTTGCCACTGCTTGGGTATTTCGCCGCCTGCGCGGGTGCCACGCCCTGCGGCGACGATGATGGCTGCGGTCTTGGGGTGATGCGGTTCCGTCATGTCATTACGTGTAAGAGCAGTCTCGCCGAGGTGCAATTCGTCAGTTATGCGGGCGATATGCCTAATAATTGGGCATATGCTATTTTTTCCCAATGTGGCTGTTTGGGTTTCGTTGTGATCAAAGCGGTTTGGACCTATTTCAATTGGAGCGCACACCCTTTGAGCGAATGACTGTTCCTTTGGCACGTACCGAATCTTTGGTTTTAGACGATGTGGCGTTGCAGCCACCCGTCGCACTTGCCCCGCTCGCGGGCATCACAGACCTGCCATTCCGCCAGCTTGTTGCATCTTTCGGCGCGGGCTGGGTGGTCAGCGAAATGGTGGCCAGTCAGGAAATGGTGCAGGCCAAGCCGGGCGTGCGCGAACGGGCCGAACTGGGGTTTGATCAGGCGGGAACGGCGGTGCAGATCGCCGGGCGCGAAGCCTACTGGATGGCCGAGGCCGCGCGCATGGTCGAAGCCAATGGGGCTGCGATGATCGACATCAACATGGGGTGTCCAGCAAAAAAGGTGACGAACGGATATTCCGGGTCGGCCCTGCTGCGCACGCCCGATCATGCGCTGACGCTGATCGAGGCCGTTGTGAATGCGGTTGATGTCCCTGTGACACTGAAAACCCGGCTGGGCTGGGATGATGACTGTTTGAATGCGGCAGATGTTGCCAAACGGGCCGAGGCGGCGGGGATCAGAATGGTCACGATCCACGGGCGGACCCGGTGCCAGTTTTACAAAGGATCAGCGGATTGGGCGGCGATCCGCGCCGTCAAGGATGCGGTTTCCACCCCTGTCATTGCGAATGGTGATATCGTGGATGACACCACGGCACGGCGGGCGCTGGATTTGTCAGGGGCAGATGGTGTGATGATCGGGCGAGGCGCGCAAGGTCGCCCTTGGGTCTTGGCCGATGTGGCCGCGAAGCTGCATGGAACAGCTGCCCCCCGCATACCGCAAGGCGCTGCTCTGATCGATATGGTCTGCACCCATTACGAGGCGATGCTGTCCTTCTACGGCCATGAATTGGGGCGCAAAGTGTCGCGCAAACATTTGGGGTGGTACATGGATGACGCAGGAACCCCACCTGCGCTGCGTAAGGCGATTCTGACCCATGCCGAACCGGATGACGTGCTGCGCGACATGCCGGATGCGCTGTGCCAACGGGTGGCCGCATGATTATCGACACAGCCCTTTGGAATTCGCTGCCGGTGCCAGCGCTGATGCTGGACGGCGAGGATATGATCATCTCGTCCAACCCGGCGGCCGAGATTTTCTTGAACATGTCGACCAAGGCGCTGACCAAACAAAAGCTGTGGGACACAGTGATGATTGACGCACCGCTTGAAGCGCCCTTTGCACGCGCCCGCGCGAACCGCACATCGCTGTTCGTCAACGATGTGGATGTCGGCAGCGGCGAACGTGCGCCGCGGCTGTGCAACATACAGTTTGCACCGTTGCAGGGCAGTGATGACACGATGATCGTCATGATCAGCCCGCGCGAGATTGCCAGCCGGATCAATCAGAACCATTCCTCGGAAAAGGCTGCGAAATCGGCGATTGGCATGGCCGAGATGCTGGCCCACGAAATCAAGAACCCGCTAGCGGGGATCACGGGCGCGGCCCAGCTTTTGTCGATGGGGTTAAGCCCGCAGGATCAGGAAATGACCGACCTGATCGTCGAGGAAAGCCGCCGCATCGTAAAGCTGCTGGAACAGGTCGAACAGTTCGGCAATTTGCGCCCGCCGCTGCTGAAGCCTGTGAATATCCACGATGTGCTGGACCGGGCGCGCCAGTCGGCGGCTGTCGGGTTTGGCGCGCATATGCTGTTTATTGAGGATTATGATCCGTCCCTGCCGCAGACCATGGCGGATGCGGATCAGCTCTTGCAGGTCTTTTTGAACCTTCTCAAAAACGCATCAGAGGCGAACAAGGAAGGCGGTGCGATCCGTTTGCACACCTTCTATGAGACGTCACTGCGCGTGCGCCGGTCCGATGGGACGCAGGCGCGCCTGCCGCTGCAGATCGAGATTATTGATGATGGCCCCGGTCTGCCGCCCGAGATCGCCGAAGATGTGTTTGAACCCTTCGTGTCAGGCAAGGAAAACGGCACCGGGCTGGGCCTTGCGCTGGTGTCCAAGCTGATCGGGGATGGTGGCGGCTGGATTTCGGTTGATAGCGTGCCGGGTCGCACGGTGTTTCGTATCTCGTTGCCGCTGGCCCCCAAAGACTTCCAAACAGGAGAGAACTGATGGACGGAACCGTTCTTGTTGCAGATGATGACCGGACGATCCGGACCGTGCTGACTCAGGCGCTGACCCGCGCAGGCTGTAAGGTGCATGCCACATCGTCGCTGGTCACGCTGATGCGCTGGGTTGATGAGGGCAAGGGCGATCTTGTGATCTCGGACGTGGTGATGCCGGATGGTAACGGGCTGGAGCAACTGCCCCAGATATCAGAGGCGCGACCCGGTCTGCCGGTGATCGTGATCTCTGCGCAGAACACAATCATGACCGCCATCCAGGCCGCCGAGGCGGACGCCTATGACTATCTGCCCAAGCCGTTTGATCTGCCTGATCTGATGAAACGCGCCGCCCGTGCGCTTGAGGTCAAGCGTCGTGCGCCCGTGACCCGCGCGCCCGATGTCACATCGACCGAGCAGGGGGGTGATCTGCCGCTTGTCGGGCGCACCGGGGTCATGCAGGCGCTTTACCGGCTTGTGGCGCGGGTCATGAATACGCAGTTGCCCGTGCTGATCACCGGTGAAAGCGGAACGGGCAAATCGCTGATCGCCCGCGCGGTGCATGATTTTTCGGACCGGCGCAGTCTGCCTTTTGTTGTCGTGTCCGCCAACGATCTGGAAGGCATGGATGGCCCATCCACCGTGCTCAGCCGCGCGAAGGGTGGGTCGATCCTGTTTGATGAGGTCAGTGATCTGTCGGATGAAGCACAGGCGCGGATCGTGCGGATGCTGGACACGCTGGGTGACAACGCGCCACGGATCATGGCCACATCGCAATCTGACCTGATGGCCCGGATGGAAGAGGGGACATTCCGCGAGGACCTGTTCTATCGTCTTGGCGGTGTGACGGTTGACGTACCGTCCTTGCGCGAGAGGGTTGATGATATTCCGCTTTTGGCGGCGCATTTTCTAGCACGGGCCGAACGTGATGGGGCGCCTGCGCGTCGGTTCGGCGACGCCGCGCTTGATCTGGTGCGCGCCTATAGCTGGCCGGGCAATGTGCGGCAGCTGGAAAATGCTGTTCGGCGTCTGGTGTTCACCGCCGCCGAGGAAGAGATTACGCGTGCCGAGGTTGAGATGGTGCTGGGCAACCAGCCGGCCATCGAACCGTTACGATCCGGGGGAGAGGGCGAGAAACTTTCTGCCAGCGTGGCCAAGCATTTACGCCGCTATTTTGATCTGCATGGTGGGGTTTTGCCACCGCCGGGCTTGTACAACCGTATTCTCAAGGAGGTGGAAGGTCCGCTGATCGAGATTGCGCTTGATGCGACGGGCGGCAATCAGGCCAAATGCGCTGATCTCTTGGGGATCAACCGCAATACGCTGCGCAAGAAGATCACCGACCTCGATATCCGCGTGACACGCCGCCGCAAATTGATGTAAAACCGCAACATAACCGTGACCCCGATGCGTCAGCGTGTCGGTAAGATCACACATAACGGCGGTATTTGTGGGGTTTAGCCCCACCTCAATGCAGGGCTTGAAGCGTGCGGCGGACCCTTTTGGGCCTCAACTTCAACCGGTTCAGCCGGTGGCAACGGCAGCGGCACGTGCAAAGCGCGTTGACGGTTGGGCTGGTTATTGCCGGTCCGTTTCTGGCGATTTTGACCTATGTGGTTGTGGTCCCGATGGATCGCGGTGCCTCGTCCACGCTGCTGCAATTGGTGCTGCTGACGGATCTGACCTATGTGCTGATTGTTCTGGCGCTGGTCATGCGACAGGTCGCGCGGATGATCGCCGCCCGCCGCGCCAAATCGGCGGGGTCACGATTGCATTTGCGGCTGACTGGCGTCTTTGCATTGGCGGCCTTGATCCCCACGATCCTTGTGGCCGTGTTTTCGGTTCTTTTGATCTCGATCGCGTTGGAGGGCATGTTTTCGCAGCCGGTTGGCAACGTTCTGCGGACATCGCTGACAACCGCGCAAGCCTATGAAGAGGAACATAAACAAGAGCTGACGCGCGATGGGCGAGGCCTTGCGGCGTATCTTAATCGCGAACGGCAGTCGAACCTGTTCATGGATGACGGCGAGGTGCGGCGCGCGTTGGGCGATGTGCAGGCGCAGATCGACCGCGGGCTCAGCGAAGCGTTTGTTCTGAACGGGCAGGGTGATATCGCCGCACGCGGATCGGGGTCCTATGATTTCGATTACGAGCGGCCGGTGACCGAGCTTTTTGCGCTGGCGCGGGAAAACGGGATCGTGATCATCGAGGATTTCGAGAATAATGAATTTCGCGCCCTACTGCCGCTTTCGGCCTTCCGTGACAGGTATCTTTACGTGACCCGCGAGGTCGACGGGAACGTCCTTTCGCTTCTGGATGATACCACCGAAACGGTTGAGCAATACGAAGAACTCGCGACCGAGCGTGGCCAGATCCTGTTCCAGTTCGGCCTGCTTTACCTTGGGTTTGCAGCGATCCTGGTTCTTGGGGCGATCTGGGGTGGGTTATGGTTCGCGGAACGTCTGTCGCGACCTGTGGGGCGTCTTGTGTCGGCATCACAGCGTGTCGGGTCGGGTGATCTGGACGTGCGCGTGATCGAAGATGAGGGCGACGACGAAATCTCGCAGCTTGGTCATTATTTCAACCAGATGACGGGTCGGCTGAAGGGGCAGCGCGATGAGTTGCTGGAAACGAACCGCCTGACTGAACGGCGCAGACGCCTGTTTGACAGCGTGCTCAGCTCGGTCACGTCGGGCGTTGTGGGGTTGGATGCCGATGGGCGTGTGACATTCGTGAACCCCTCGGCGCGCCGCTTGCTGTCGGTCGGAGAGGAGCAGGCGGATTCCGCGCTATCGGTTGCGATTCCCGAATTTGCGGCACTGTTTGATCAAGTCCGCGAGTCTGGCGGTGATGGCGTGCAGGAACAGGTCAATCTGATCCGCAAGGGGCAGCAGGAAAGCCTGCTGGTGCGCATGTCCCCACGTCGCAACGCCGACGGTGCGCTGGAAGGCTATGTGGTCGCCTTTGACGATGTGACCGATCTGGTCAGTGCGCAGCGCATGGCCGCCTGGGGTGACGTGGCGCGTCGGATCGCGCACGAGATCAAGAACCCGCTGACGCCGATCCAACTGTCCGCAGAGCGGATCAAGCGAAAGTTCAGCGCGCGGGTGGGCGAAGAATCCGGTAAGCTGGATCAGATGACTGACGTTATTGTGCGTCAAACCAATGACTTGCGCCGCATTGTTGATGAGTTTTCAAAGTTCGCGCGGATGCCCGAACCACAATTGACCATCGCCGACATCAATACGGTGATCAAGGACGCGATCACGCTGCAAAAGGCCGGACAGCCCAAGGTCAAGATCGTTGCCGACCTTCCCAGAGAGGCCGTTCTGGCAGACATGGATTCGACCATGATCAGTCAGGCGCTGAACAACCTGATCAAGAACGCGGGCGAGGCGACGGAAACATACGTGCAAAAGCATCAACCAAAAGACTACCGGCCCCAGGTCCGTGTGCAGATGGCGCATGATGCCGGAAACATCACGATCAAGATCTCGGATAACGGCATCGGCCTGCCCGAAGACCGCGCACGCCTGTTTGAACCCTACGTGACGACACGCGACAGCGGCACAGGCCTTGGCCTGCCGATCGTCAAGAAGATCATCGAAGAACATGGCGGTGTTCTGACCTTGACAGACGCCGAAATTTTCAAAGGCCAGGAACACGCAGGCGCCTGTGCCATTATTCAACTTCCTGCCTTGTCCGCCGGGACACAGGCCACAAAAATACCAGCATGAGGGCGATATGGGCGATATTCTGATCACTGATGACGAACGTGATATCCGCGAATTGATATCAGAGATTTTGCAGGACGAAGGTTTCACAACCCGCCTTGCCGGCACGTCCGACGAATGCATGGCCCAGATCGAGGCAGAGCCGCCGGCGCTGATGATCCTCGATATCTGGCTGAAAGACAGCAACATGGATGGGATCGACATTCTAAAGTCGGTCAAGCGTGATCACCCCGATATCCCCATCGTAATCATTTCAGGTCACGGTAACATCGAAATCGCAGTCGCCGCGATCAAGCAGGGTGCGTATGATTTCATCGAGAAACCTTTCAATATTGACCAGCTGCTGGTGGTGATCCGCCGCGCGATGGAGACGTCGCGTCTGCGCCGCGAGAACATCGAGTTGAAGCGTGGCGAAGTCGCCAGCGCCGAGATGCTGGGCGAAAGCGCTGCTTTCCGGGCGCTGAAATCGCAGTTGGACAAAGTGACCAAATCAAACGGACGCGTCATGCTGACCGGCCCGGCAGGTGCGGGCAAGGAAATTGCCGCTCGTTACATCCACGCCAATTCGAACCGATCGTCAGCGCCGTTTATCACGGTCAATTCCGCCTCTATCGAACCTGAGCGGATGGAAGAGGTGCTTTTTGGTCGTGAAGACAGCGGTCGGGGGATTGAACCGGGCCTTTTGGAAGAGGCCAATGGCGGTGTCATCTATTTTGATGAAGTGGCCGATATGCCATTGGGAACACAGTCAAAAATCCTGCGGGTTCTGGTGGATCAACGGTTCCAGCGCGTCGGCGGCAACGACAAGGTACAGGTGGATCTGCGCGTGATCTCCAGCACCAATCGCGATCTGCCCATGGCGATTGAAGCGGGCACTTTTCGTGAGGAACTGTATCATCGGCTGAACGTGGTACCGATCGCCGTGCCATCACTGGAGGAACGGCGCGAGGATATTCCGGTACTGGCAGAACATTTCATTGAGGTTTTCAACAAGGCACAGGGTTTGCCTTTTCGCCAATTGGCCGATGACGCGCGCGCGTTGCTGCAGACGATGCTATGGCCAGGCAATGTGCGTCAGCTGAAGAACGTTATCGAACGTGTTCTTATTCTTGGGGAAAACACCGGCGATATCCTCGCCAAAGAGCTGCCTGCAACCGACGATGCCGGGGGTGAAGAGGGCCGCATTGTGCTGGCCGGTGGTCTTGCCACGCTGCCGCTGCGCGAGGCGCGTGAGTTGTTCGAACGTGAATACCTGCTGACTCAGATCAACCGGTTCGGCGGCAATATCAGCCGCACCGCGTCATTCGTGGGGATGGAACGGTCGGCCCTGCACCGCAAACTGAAATCGCTGGGGGTTGTGACGACGAACAAGGCAGGCGGTCGCGTTGCCTATGTTGAAGGCGACACATAATGAAGGTCATCATTTGCGGTGCGGGTCAGGTCGGCTGGCAGATCGCACGCCATTTGTCCGGTGAAAACAACGATGTAACAGTCGTTGATAACAATCCCGAACTGGTGCGCCGTGCCACGGATACGCTGGATGTGCAAGGGATTGCAGGTTTCGCAAGCTACCCGGATATTCTGGACCGTGCGGGCGCGCGTGACGCCGATATGATCATTGCAGCCACCCATTCAGACGAGGTGAACATGGTCACCTGTCAGGTCGCACATTCGGTCTTTGCCGTACAACGCAAGATCGCGCGATTGCGCGCACAAAGCTATCTGGATGCGATTTATTCCGACCTGTACCGCCGCGATCATTTGCCTATCGACGTTGTGATCTCGCCCGAGAAAGAGGTGGCCGACGCCGCATTACAGCGTTTGGCGGCCCCGGCGGCCTTTGACACCGAAAGTTTTCTGGAAGGCAAGGCGCAGCTTTTGGGCATTCTGATTGATGAAGACTGTCCTGTGATCAATACCCCATTGCGGCAGTTGACCGATCTGTTTTCGACCTTGCGTGCGATTGTGGTGGGCATCCGGCGGGATGGTGGGCTGTTCGTGCCATCGTCAGGCGATCAGATCTTTGCAGGCGACGAATGCTATATCTTCACCCACACCGAAGACATGACCCGCACGCTTGAGATATTCGGGAAAACCCAATCAAAACAAGAGCGTATTGTCATCATTGGTGGCGGAAACGTAGGGCTTGCTGTCGCCCAGGCGCTCGAGTCCCGGACCGAGCGTGTGCGTGTGAAAATGATCGAACGCAGCCGCATCTGCGCGGAACGTGCTGCGGATGCGCTGGACCGGACAATTGTGCTGAACGGCGATGGTCTGGATAGCGGTCTGCTGGAAGAGGCGAACATTGCGACCGCCGACGCTGTTCTGGCCGTGACCGATGATGACAAGACCAACCTGCTCGCATCGGTCCGCGCCAAGGAACTGGGGTGTCCCATGGCGATCACGTTGATCAACGATCCAACGCTGGTACCTTTGATGACACCGCTGAACATCGACGCCTATATCAACCCACGCGCAACAACGGTAAGTTCGATTTTGCGCCATATCCGGCATGGTCGCGTTCGCGGCGTCTACTCCATCGGGGACGCCGAGGCAGAGGTGATCGAAGCGCAGGTTCTTGGCACCTCGCCCATGGCAGGTCAAAAGATCAAGGATGTGGATTTTCCCGAAGGCACATTGATTGGTGCGTTGATGAAGCAAGGCAAGGTCGTCAAACCGACCAGCGAAACCCGGATCGAAGAGGGCGATGTCATCGCAATCTTTGCCATGAGCGAAGATGTCCCCGAGGTTGAGCGTCTCTTGCAGGTTTCGATCGACTTTTTCTGATGGCCTGGATTATCCGCCTGCCGTTTTTCGTGGTTCTGATGGGGATCGGGGCACTCGCGATGCTTGTGCCTGCATTCCACGGCGTGATCATGGAAGATTTCACCACGATGCGGATCTTCTTTTATGGCTTCATCCTGTTTTCGGTTCTCACATTGCTGATCGGTCTGGCAACGGCGGGGTATGCCCCGGAAAACGTGGCGCGCAGTCAGCTTGTCGGTCTGCTCTCTGCGTTCTCGGTTCTGCCGGTGATGTTTGCAGTCCCGTTTTATGCCGCCGTGGGCAACACGACCTTTATCAACGCGTGGTTTGAAATGGTGTCCTGTTTCACGACGACCGGTGCCACTGTGTACGACACGGCCGGGCGACTGACACCGTCACAGCATTTGTGGCGGGGGCTGGTGGGTTGGTTGGGTGGATTGTTGATCTGGGTCACGGCCATATCGATCTTTGCGCCGATGAACCTGGGCGGGTTTGAGGTGCGGGCGACCTCTGGCGCAGGCAAGGGGGCGGCCAAGTCGTTCACACAGATCGCCAGGATCGCTGACCCGTCAGAACGACTGGTGCGCTACACAATCACGCTGACGCCAATCTATTTTGGCCTGACAATGGCATTGTGGTTTGGACTGGTTGTGATGGGCGAATTTCCTTACATCGGCCTGATCCATGCGATGTCGACGTTGTCGACCTCGGGCATATCGCCGATCAATGGTTTATATTTTGCAGCGTCACGGTTCTGGGGCGAGTTGCTGATTTTCTGTTTCTTCGCCTTCGCGCTGTCACGTCTGACTTTCAGCAAAGGCATGATTGGCGAAGGCGGAACGGGTTTGCGTCGCGATCCGGAATTTCTGACCGCGCTATTCCTGATCAGCAGTGTCACGCTGTTACTTTTCCTGCGGCATTTCGTGGGTGCCGCTGACCGCGAAGATGCAGCGACATTGCAAGAGGTGGGGGCGGCGCTTTGGGGTGCGCTTTTCACCGTTACGTCTTTTCTGACAACGACCGGCTTTGAATCGCATTACTGGGATGGGGCCACCGATTGGTCCGGGCTGCGCACGCCGGGGCTTTTCCTGATCGGCATGGCGCTGATCGGTGGCGGCGTGGCGACAACGGCAGGCGGGGTCAAGCTGTTGCGGATCTACGCGCTTTATCGGCACGGCGAACGTGAACAGGAACGATTGCTGCATCCATCCTCGGTCGGCGGTGGCGGGCGTGAGGCGCGGTTGGTGCGCAAGCAGGGCGCGCTCATCTCGTGGGTGTTTTTCATGCTGTTCGCGCTCAGCATTGCGGCTGTCATGCTGATGTTGTCGCTGACAGGCGTGCAATTCGAAACATCAATGGTGCTGGCGGTGTCGGCCCTGTCCACAACGGGGCCTTTGGCGGCTGTCGCGGCGGAAACACCAATTGCCTATTCAGGTATCCCCGATGCGGCCAAGGCCATTCTGGCAGGCGCCATGGTGTTGGGCCGACTGGAAACGCTTGCCATCATCGCCCTTTTCAACCCCGAAATCTGGCAACGCTAAACCGCGCTAAGTCTTTGACTTTTTGGGGCTGGAAAGTCGGCAAGGCTCAAGACATACTGAACACTCAACCTGGGGGGCCGATGCGCGGCCACAATAACAAAAAAAGGGTGTCGTAATGGCCGCCGACAAAGCGAATCTGCAAGACGCATTTCTGAATCATGTCCGGAAGACAAAGGTTCCTGTAACGATTTTCCTTGTGAATGGGGTCAAGCTGCAAGGTGTGATCACGTGGTTTGACAGCTTTTGCGTGCTGCTGCGCCGTGATGGACAGTCGCAGCTTGTCTATAAAAGCGCGATTTCGACCATTATGCCGGCACAGCCGATCAGCCTTTATGAAGGTGAAGAGTAACCTTGCTTGAACATGCCAGCCCGATCACACGGGCCTGGGTGCTGCATCCTGATCTGAAAACCGACCACGGGCGGCGCGCGGCAGGGCCCGCGCTGGAAGAGGCTATTTCGCTGGCCGCTGCCCTGCCTGATCTGGAGGTTGTAGGTGCAGATGTCGTGCGTTTGCCCCGCATTCATCCCGGTATGCTGTTTGGGAAGGGAAAGATCGAAGAACTGAAGGGTGTTTTCAAAGCGGCAGAGGTTGAGCTGGTTCTGATTGATGGCCCGGTCACGCCCGTCCAGCAGCGCAATCTGGAAAAGGCATGGGGCGTGAAACTGCTGGATCGTACCGGGCTGATCCTGGAAATTTTCAGCGACCGCGCGCGCACCTCTGAAGGGGTGTTGCAGGTCGAAATGGCCGCCTTGTCCTATCAGCGCACGCGGCTGGTCCGCGCCTGGACCCACCTGGAACGCCAGCGGGGTGGTCTGGGATTTGTCGGTGGTCCCGGTGAGACACAGATCGAGGCGGACCGCCGCGCCATTGATGAACAACTCAACCGGCTGCGCAAACAGCTTGCCAAGGTGGTCAAAACCCGCGAACTGCACCGTGCATCGCGCGCCAAGGTGCCATTCCCGATTGTTGCTTTGGTGGGCTACACGAACGCCGGAAAATCCACGCTTTTCAATCGCTTGACCGGCGCAGATGTGCTGGCCAAGGACATGTTGTTCGCCACGCTTGACCCGACTATGCGCAAGATCGTCCTGCCGACAGGGGATGAGGTGATCATGTCCGACACGGTGGGTTTCATCAGCGATCTGCCGACGGAACTGGTCGCCGCATTTCGTGCGACGTTAGAGGAAGTGCTGGACGCCGATCTGATCGTGCATGTCCGGGACATCAGCCACCCGCAAACCGAAGAGCAGGCGCTGGACGTGATGACGATCCTGCAAAGTCTTGGCGTGGCCGAAGAGGCGCCGCTGATCGAAGTCTGGAACAAGATCGATCTGCTGGAAGGCGATGCGCGCGACGCGACGCTGACGCAGGCGGCGCGGATGGATGATTTATACGCCATATCCGCGGTGACGGGCGAGGGGCTGGAGCCGCTCTTGGCCGCGATCCCGGAAAAATTGAAAGACCCACGCAGCACCGCAACATTGCATTTGGGTTTCTCGGACGGGCGCAAGCGGGCCTGGCTTTTTGAGGCAGGCATTGTGACCGACGATGTGCAGACCGCGGACGGCTATCAGATGACGGTGTTCTGGACAGATTTGCAGAAAGAGCGGTTTGGTAGGTTATAGGGTGGACGTCCGCTGTGCGGACTCGGACGAAGCCGCTCGCGCGGCATTGGCGCTTGTGGCTGATGTTTCGCATTGTTCCTGACGTCGTGCATTTTGTGAAC
>CANNFU010000001.1 GCA_947503965.1 uncultured Paracoccaceae bacterium | reverse complement strand
CCTCCTCATCCTACAATAACGAGTGAATCAAATGGCTTGCCCCAAAGCAACAAGACTTCTTCAACAAAATAAGCTCAAACCTGCGATGTGGATATTCTACCAGATCGCGCTGCCTGGCTCACCCGCCCATCTACGCCCACGCGGCGGACGAAATCAAAAGAAGACGTTTCGCGAATCAGTCTATTGACTGCGAATCATTGATTCGCGTAGTGTGCCAGCTAACGCAAAGCGCCATAAAAATAGGCGCGCGCGAGCAGTCTTGGCAGGGCGAGCGGGCGGGCCTTCGGGCCTGTCTTCTTGTTTGCCTACCGCGGGCGGTCATCATGCAACCTGAATGCACTTATCCGCAACAATTTGCCGCCAAGACTTTGTCATATTTACATGCAAGCCTTCCGACATCTAGGCTGCCGCAACGATGACGAAAGGGTTATCCCGACTGTGTTGAAACGTACAATTTCCGCCCTCGCATGCGCATGCATGATGACCCCTGCAACCAGCGTTATGGCTGATGTCGATGCCGGCGCCTATCTGGCCGCCCGTCAGGCAAACGCGCAGGGCGATTTTCTGAACAGTGCCCGCTACTATACCAAGGCGTTGCTGCGTGACCCTTCCAACAGCCACATGCTGGAAAGTGCGATGACATCCTTTATCGCTCTGGGTCAGTTCAGTCGCGCTGTGCCTGTCGCACAGGTGATGGTCGAGCAGGGCTTTCAAAGCCAGATCGCTAATCTGGCGCTCAGCGTGCAGAACGCCAAGGACGGTGATTGGTCGGAAATCTTTAGTGGATTGGAGCAAGGCCGGTCTGTTGGTCCTTTGGTGGATGGTCTGGCGCAAGGCTGGGCCCATCTGGGCGAAGGCGACATGACGCGCGCGTTGTCCAGTTTCGATCAGGTGATCGAAACGCGGGGCATGTCGGTTTACGGGGTCACGCACAAGGCTTATGCGCTTGCATCGGTCGGTGATTTCGAAGGGGCAGCGGCCATGTTCGAAAGCCAGGTTCCCGGTGGTCTGCGCTATAGCCGCAAAAGCGCGATTGCCCACGCGCAAATCCTGAGCCAGCTGGGTCGCAACGACGACGCGCTGGCAATCATTGACGCGATCTTTGGTCGTCAGCTTGACCCGGCTGTGATGGTAATGCGTGATGCACTAAGTGCGGGTGAAGCTGTGGCATATGACGCCGTTCCAACCCCAGCTGCCGGTATGGCCGATCTTTATCACATGATCGCGGGGTTGGTTGAGGAAGAAGCACCGCCATCTTTCACGCTGATGTATGCGCGTGCGGCGACATATCTGGACCAATCGAACACCCCCGCAGTGCTGATGACGGCTGGGCTGTTGGAAGAGTTGGGCCAATACGATCTTGCCAACACGACATTTTCCACCATCGCAAGGGATGATCCGTCTTTCCACGCAGCCGAGCTTGGCCGTGCAGAGGCGTTGCGCAGCGCCGGTCGGGACGATGCGGCGATTGAAGTGCTCGAGGCGCTGACCCGCAGCCATCCCGATCTGCCGCAGGTTTGGGCGACAAAGGGCGATACCTTCCGCCAGACCGAACGTTATGATCAGGCCAACGACGCCTATACCCGCGCGCTTGAGCTTTACGACGACCAGAGTACAGCCAAGTGGTTTGTGCATTACACCCGCGGCATCACCAATCATGCACTTGACCTGTGGCCCGCAGCAGAGGCGGATTTCCGAGCGGCGCTGGCGCTGAACCCCGATCACCCGCAGGTGCTGAACTATCTCGGCTATTCGCTGGTGGAACGGGGCGAGAAACTGGGTGAAGCATTGGAGATGATCGAGACGGCTGCCGCCGCCCGCCCCGATAACGGCGCGATCGTCGACAGTCTGGGCTGGGTATATTACCAGCTTCGCCGTTATGATGAGGCCGTTGTGCATCTGGAACGCGCGGCCTCGCTGATGCCGACGGATCCGGTGATCAACGATCATCTGGGTGATGCATACTGGGCCGTGGGCCGCAAGATTGAGGCCCGGTTTCAGTGGCAGCGCGCCCTGTCTTTTGACCCAGAGGAAGAGGACGGCCTGCGTATTCGCGACAAGTTATCGCGCGGATTGGATCTGGTCTTGCTGGACGAGGGTGAAAGCCCGATCCGTGTGGCCCGTGGCAACGATTAAGGCCATTGCCCCTGCCAAGGTGAACCTGACCTTGCATGTGACGGGTCAGCGGGACGATGGCTATCATACGCTGGACAGTCTGGTGATATTTGCGGATGTGGCTGACCAGCTGGGTGCGACCGCCGCACCCGATCTGCGCATATCAGTCAGCGGGCCATTTTCCACCGGCATTCCCACGGATCACACCAACCTCATGATGCGCGCGGCCGAGGCGCTGCGCAGCGTGCGCGGTGTCAGCCAGGGTGCCGCGTTGACGTTGGAAAAGCATTTGCCTCATGCCGCCGGTATCGGCAGCGGATCGTCCGACGCGGCCGTGACACTGGCGATGCTGGCCGAGCTGTGGGGCGTCGCCCCTCTACCATCCACCGCGCCAGAGGTTCTGGCATTGGGGGCCGACCTGCCGGTTTGTCTGCGCGCGCCGCAACCCACACGGATGTCCGGTATCGGCGATACACTGACCGCTGTGACCAAGCTGCCAGAATGTGCGCTGGTGCTTGTTCGGCCACCGGTAGAGGTGTCGACGGCGGCGGTGTTCAAGGCATTGGCCGACAAGAACGGCACGCCGATGGACCCGTTGCGCGATGGGTTGGATTATGATGGCTTTGCCCGTTGGCTTGCCGCGCAGCGCAATGATCTGCGTACGCCTGCCGAAAAGATCGCGCCAACCGTGTCAGAGGCGATTGCAAAGTTGAAATCCTTGCCCGCCGTCAGTGTTGCAGGCATGTCGGGGTCGGGGGCCACCTGCTTTGGTCTGGTCAAGGATATGGCCACAGCCCGACAAGTGGCGCGGATTGTTCAGGTCTCGCAGATGAATTGGTGGGTCGCACCGGCGGCAGTTCTATAGCCAGATTGTGCAGGTTCTTTGCCTGTCAGCCGTCCATTTCAGGATCAGAACCCGCCTGATCCAACCGTTTCCAAAGCAGACTGAGCACTGTTTCACCGGCCAGCGGTGTCACGCAATCCCCGATAAGGACCGGTGCGCCGAACGGGACTGGCGAAGGTAGCGCAATCTCGGCCGCGATGGGCTTTTGCACCCGGGCTAGCGTGGTGAAGTCAGCAACCTGTGTCATCTGGCAAGTCTAGCGCCCGGTGCCCGTCAGCGCAAATTGAGCATCTTGGCAATCGCCACCATTGATGTGACGGGCACTGCGCCGGTCCCTTTGATCCGCGCAGGATCACCAGCGGCGACATAGCCAAAGCATCTGACCCCTGCCGCCTGTGCCGCCCTGCAACCGGATGGCATATCGTCAATCATGACGGTTTGCGCCGCGTTGACGCCTGCATCTTTCATGATCCGGATCAGCATGTCCGGTGCTGGTTTCGGCCCGTGATCATGCCCGGAATAGATGCGTTCGGCGAAGTGATCCCACAGGCCGGATGGTTTCAGCGTCACCTCCATCTTCGCCATCGGTCCGTTCGAGGCAATCGCGATATGTGTGTCGCCCAACCTGTCTAGCAGATCCCAGACACCTTCAATCACGGCAACACCTTGGCGCAAACGGGCAAAGACCTGATCATAGATTTCATCCAACCAGTTCGTGGGCAGGATGGCACCACGTCGCGCCGCCTCTTGCCCGGCGGCCTGCATCGTGCCGCCAGCAAAAAGCGTGATGGTTTCGTCGGGGGTGATCTGCAAACCGTAGCTTTGCAGGTTTTCTGCGATGACAGTGTTGGTGGCCATCTCGGTATCCACCAGCACCCCATCGCAATCAAAGATCACAAGCTCAGGCGTCATGGCGCAGGAAACTGACCCATGTGTCGCCATAGCGGCGTTGATCAAGACTGTCGAAACCGGATGGCGCGATTTGGGCGGTGCTTTCTTCCCACACGATCAGCGCATCAGGGGCAAGCCAGCCTTGGGACATGGCTGTTTTCAGTGCGCCAAGGCCGAGGTTTTGCCCATAAGGCGGGTCAAGAAAGATCAAATCGCAGGGCTGCCCTGCAGGCATACGACTGAAATCAGATGTCAGGAGTGTTGTATCGGTTTGCCGCCGCAGCTTGGCGATATTGTCCCGGATCAGCTTCTGCGCAATGCGCCCGTTATCAACAAACGTGACGTGCGACGCACCGCGCGACAATGCCTCTAACCCAAGTGCGCCGGTGCCTGCGAACATGTCCAGCACCCGCGCGTCGCTGATTGGGTCACCGAACCGCCCGCCCTGCAACACGTTGAACAGGCTTTCGCGCACCCGGTCTGTTGTCGGGCGCAGATGCGCGCCCGCGTCGCCTTTGCCAACGGCGGCAAGGGCCGTGCCACGATGGGTGCCGCCGATGATCCTCACGGTTTGAGCAATGCTTTCATATCTGTCGCGGGGTCGGTAATGGCGGCTGGATCGGGGCTGCGTCCGGCTTCGATCAACCGTTTGCCAATCATGTAATTGCGTGGATCGTTCATCGCGTCCACGGCAAGCAGCGTTTCGCCCTTGTAGTACCAGTTTGATTGCACACCCGGCTCGTCGCCCCTGCGCACGAAGACATCCGTGTAGCCCATGTTCAGCCCGGCGATTTGCAGTTTGCAATCGTATTGATCGGACCAGAACCAAGGCTTCGGCAGGTAAGCTTGATTGGCACCCATGATGTTTGCCGCGACAGCCTCTGCCTGATCAATGGCGTTGCCGACGCTTTCCAGCCGAATAGTCTCGCCTCTGAACTGACAGGTGGCGCAATCACCGGCGGCCCAGATATGCGGGTCCGAGGTGCGGCCAAAGGCATCGGTGACGATCCCGTTCGCCACGGTCAGTCCTGCGCTGTCCGCGAGGATCGTGGCGGGGGTGATGCCGACGCCGATGACCGCAAAGTCGATATTCAGTTCGGTGCCATCGGTCAGCATGGCACCTGCGACGTGATCATCACCCAGCAGATGATCAAGCCCGACACCTTCACGGATGTCGACACCATGGTGCTGATGTAAGGCGCGGAAATAATCCGAGGTTTCCGGTGCCGCAACCCGTTGCAGAATACGGTCCGCCATTTCGATCAGCGTGACGTTCAGCCCCAGTTTTGACGCAACCGCCGCGGCCTCTAACCCGATATATCCACCGCCCACAATCAAAACGCGCTTGCCCACCGTAAAGGCCGGGGTCATCGCATCGGCATCAGCAAGATCGCGCACCGCGAACACGCCATCCAGCATACCACCAATAGATGCAGGCAAAGTGCGCGGATGTGCGCCGACCGCCAGCACCAGTTCGTCGTATTGCACCCGTTCATCATTGTTGAGCAGGACGTGATGTGCCGCAGGGTCAATGGCCACGGCACGGGTGTTCAGCCGCAGGCGAATGTCGTTGTCCGCATAAAACTCCGCTGGGCGCAGATACAGCCGCTCTTGGGTCATTTCCCCAAGTAAATAAGCCTTTGAGAGCGGTGGCCGTTGGTAGGGCGGCACCGTTTCCGCACCGATCAGTGTGATCTCTCCCTCGAACCCTTGCGCACGCAATCTGGCCACGAGAGAGGCACCAGCCTGTCCGGCTCCGACGACGACGACATGGGGCATGGGGAAAATCCCTTTAGATGAGTAACCACTTGTTTTGCGCGACTCTATATGGGAAGCGTCAGAGGACACAATTGCGAACAGGGGCTATGTTCATGACAATCAAGACCGGTGATACGTTGCCAGATGCAACGCTGCTGCAGATGGGCGAAGACGGACCAAAGCAGGTTGCTTTGGCGGACAAACTGAAAGACCGCAAAGTGGTGATCTTTGGATTGCCGGGGGCCTATACGGGCACATGTTCAACGGCGCATGTGCCAAGTTTCATGATCACATTTGATGATTTCAAAGCGAAAGGCGTGGATGAGATTATCTGCGTCGCGGTCAACGACCCTTTCGTGATGAAGGCCTGGGGCGACAGCACCCGCGCGATCGAGACAGGCATCACGATGCTGGCAGATGCCGAGAGTACATTTACCACCGCGATTGGGATGAATTTCAGCGCGCCGCCGGTCGGCTTCGTGAACCGGTCCAAGCGGTATTCAATGCTGGTGGATAATGGCGTCGTGACCATTCTGAACGCCGAATCGAACCCCGGCGAATGCGAGATTTCCGCAGGTGAGACATTGCTGGAGGCGATGGAATAGCCCGCGTTCGATACTTTCAGATGCCGTCGGCGCAATTCTGATTGCGCATAGCAAGATACGGGTGGACGTATTTTTTAGCCGTCCACCTGCACAATCTTGCGCGTTGGGAAGGGAATATCGACCCCTGCCGCATCCAGCGCCTCTTTCACCTGCCGCTTCATATCGGCCTGAAAGGCAAAGTAATCTGCGCTGTCGCACCAGATACGCACCAGAAAATCGACCGAGCTGTCGCCAAGATTGTTCACCTGAATGAAGGGTTCAGGCTCTGCCTTGGCGCGCGGATCGGCCATGATGGTTGTGCGGATCGTCTCTTCGGCCAGTTTCAGGTTGGCACCATAGCCCACCCCGAATGTCCATTCCGCCCGCCGTGTGGCATAGGTGGAATAGTTCGCGATCGTGTTTCCCCATACTTCCGAGTTGGGAATGATAATCTGGACGTTGCCGATGGACGCAAGCTCTGTGTAGTTCAGTGTGATCTCTTTCACCGTACCCATCTGCCCGTTCACCTCCACAAAATCACCGATCTTGATGGGGCGGAAGAAAACGATCATCACGCCGGCGGCCACGTTGGACAGTGTGCCTTGCAACGCCAGACCAATCGCCAGACCGGCCGCACCGATAACGGCAATAACCGACGTTGTCTGCACCCCGAAAGTATTGAGCACAAACAGGAAGGCAAAGCCTACGACGACATAGCGCGCGACATTGCCCAGGAAGTTGAACAGCGTGATATCAAGATGGGCGTGTTTGCCACCCAGTGAAATCAACCGGCGCCGGACCCAGCCGCCAAGGATAAACCCGACAATGATAATAGCGACGGCGGCCAATACGCTACCAACGGCAGAGGCCAGAAACTCAAGCGTCAACAAATCTGCGATGGTCCGTCCATCCCAGATCACAGTATTCAATAAGTCTTCCAATTCAGCCCCCGGCAAGTGCGTCCAGTTTTGCGCCCAGTTTGGCGTCGAGCGCGCTTAGGCCATCTGCGTCATGCGTCGTCAAGGTGACTTCGACGGTTTTGTAGACGTTTGACCATTCGGGGTGGTGGTTCCATTTTTCGGCCCAGATGGCGGCACGGGTCATAAAGCCGAATGCATCGACAAAGTTTTTGAACTGATATGTCTTGTGGATTGCATCGCGCCCATCAACCATCTCCCATCCATTAGCCAGCAGCGGGTCGATCTGTTCGCTCCGTTCGGTATCGGTCAGTTTATCGGTCATTGGTGATCCTCCATATCGGTTTTGCGGAAGGGGCCGTAGCTGGTCAGCACCTCGATTTCATGGTCAATTGCGTCTTTTTCGGCGTCAAGATACCGGGCGACAGCATCGCGAAAGCCCGCATCGCCGAACCAGTGCAGCGAATGGGTGGCAACGGGAAGATACCCACGGGCGAGTTTGTGTTCGCCTTGCGCGCCAGCCTCGACCTTGCCCAGCCCGTGCCGGATCGCAAAGTCGATGGCACGGTAATAGCACAGTTCGAAATGCAGGCAGGGATGGTGTTCGGTGCAGCCCCAGTAGCGCCCAAACAGCGTGTCGCGCCCGATAAAGTTCAGCGCGCCGGCAACGGGTCGTCCATCACGGATGGCAAGCACCATCAGCAAGTCATCGCGGAGTGTGTCCTGGGCGATGTCAAAGAACGTCCGTGTCAGATACGGCGTCCCCCATTTGCGGCTGCCGGTGTCCTGATAGAAGACCCAGAACGCATCCCAGTGTTCAGGTTTGATCTGGTCGCCGGTCAGTTCCACGATCTCACCACCAAATCCATTCGCCTGCTGCCGCTCCTTGCGTATGTTCTTGCGCTTGCGACTGGAGAGCGAGGCGAGGAAAGCGTCGAAATCCGCGTAGTCATCATTCACCCAATGAAATTGCTGCGAGGTGCGCGTCAGCAGGCCCATTTCCACACCTGCCAGCGCCTCGGCCTCGGTGCAGAACGTGGCATGCAGGGATGAGATTTCGTTGTCCGCCGCGATCTGAACGGCCCCTTGGATCAGGGCAGACATGCCCGTGACCTCAAACCCCGGGCGGGTCAGAAATCGCCGCCCGGTGGCAGGTGTAAAGGGCACGGCGATTTGCAGTTTGGGGTAATATCGCCCACCTGCGTTTTCATAGGCATGTGCCCAGTTGTGATCAAAGATGTATTCGCCTTGGGAATGCCCCTTAGCATAAAGCGGGGCAACGGCGATGGTTTTCCCATCCTGCGCTGCACTAAGGTATCGCGGTTGCCATCCGCTGCCCGGCCCGACCGATTGACTATCTTCCACCGCCTTCAGGAACCGATGCGTTGTGAACGGGTCATTGGGTCGTCCATCTGCTGCCTCAGGGCATGCGCAGGCATCCCAATCGGTGGGGTCAATCGCGTTGATCGTGGGGTGTGCGGTGATTTCGATGGGTGCGTCGCTCATACGGTGCAACTTGTGTGGCGCGCGTCAGCCGTCAAGCCAGATACCCTTCAAAGGTCACATTATCGACAATGCGGCGGGCATCCGCCTCTTGTTTGGCGGATCGGATCGTCCAGCAGAGGATGTGCGCGCCTTGCGCCTTCAGGCCGGCCACGCGCGGGCGGTCAAGGTCGCTGGCTTCGTGGCTGATAAAGCAGGCTCCCACCCGGTCATAATCCGGGATTTCGCGTAAAGTGTTCCTGACCTGATCGGGAAGGTCCGGCCAGAATTGCGCTTCATAGCTGGAGGTGACGATGCCACGCGGGACCTTTGGCGCCAACTTTGCGCAGGCGGCGACGGCATGGGGGTTAAAGGACATCAAGGCGACATCGCCTTTGTAGCCATCAAGTGCCACACATGTCGCCTTTTCAAGTGCGCCGACGTTGGGGCCCATCGCACCATCCTGATCCTTGATCTCGATCAGCAAGGGCACTTGCCCATCGACCAGCGCAAGCACGGTTTCTAGAGACGGGATCGTTCCGGCATCATCTTTCAGCGGGATCGCCTCAAGCTCTGCGCGGGCACGGTCACGAACGGCCCCGCTTTCACTCGTCAGCCGATCAAGCTGGTCATCATGAAACACCATGGCATGTCCGTCGCTTGTCAACTGCACGTCGATTTCGATACCGTATCCCGCGTCAATGGCGGCCTTGATCGACTTGATGCTGTTCTCAACGCGCCCGGCCTTGCGGTCATGCAAGGCGCGGTGCGTGATCGGTCGGGCAAAAAAGGACGCAGGCAGGCTCATCTGATCTGAAAGATCGCTTCGATCTCTACAGCAACCCCGAGCGGCAGGCTGGCCGCACTGACGGCTGCGCGCGCATGGCGGCCCTTGTCACCCAATGCGGCGACAAGAAAGTCGGACGCGCCGTTGATAACTTGCGGTTGTTGGATGAAATCGGGGGTCGAGTTTACAAAGCCGGTCAGTTTTACAACGCGCACCAGCCGGTCGATGTCGCCATCGCAAGCGATCTTAAGCTGGGTCAAAAGCGCGATGGCACATAGCTTGGCAGCTTCTACGCCCTGTTCGATTGAAAAATCATCGCCCAGAACACCAGTAACAAGTCCATCGTCATTCTGCGAGATTTGACCCGAGACATAGACCATCTCACCCACGGTCACGAAGGGCAGGTAATTGCCCTTGGCCTGTGGAGCGGCGCCCATGTCAGGCAGGGTCACACCCAGTTCGGCAAGTTTGGCTTCGATTGCAGACATCACATCCTCCTGTCAGTCTGGCAGACGCTAGCGGGCTGCGTTACGCCATGCAATCAGGACTCGCGGAAGGCGCGGGTGAAATAGTCCGATAGTGGTTTGAGCAGGTAATCCATCGGGCTGCGGTCTGCCGTGCGCACGAAGGCATCTACGGGCATGCCGGGGATCAGCGTCATGTCTTGCGGCAGGCGGTCAATCTCGCCTTCGTTCAACTGCACCTCGGCCCGATAATACGACAAACCGGAGGTTTCGTTCTGAAAAGCATCGGCAGATACAAGCGTGACCTTGCCGTTCAGTTCCGGCGTGCGGCGCTGGTCAAAGGCGGAAAAGCGCAAGGTCACATCCTGACCGACAAAGATCTGATCGACATCGATCACCTGTACCTGCGTGGCAATCACCAGCGGGCGGTCCTGCGGGATCAAAAACAGCACCGGATCAGCGGGCCGGATCACCGATTGCGGGGCAAAGACCTGCATTCCGTAAACGATGCCTGACACTGGCGCGCGGATATCAAGCCGATCAAGCTGCCGAGTCAGGGTGCGCCGGCGTTCGGCCAGCTCCAGCTCGTTGAATTGCAGATCGCGCAACTGCGTGATCGCCTCTTCCCGTCGGGTGGACGACAGGCTGAGGATCTGGATCTCGATCTCAGTCATCCGCTCTGCGGCTTGGGCGGCTTGTGACGTCAGTTCACCCACGCTGCCTAGCAGGCTTGCCTCTTCGCGCTGTAGTGCCAGCACCCGGCTGGCCTGGGCCAGGCCACGGTCCAGCAGGCTTTGCTGGTCGGCCAGTTCCCGTGCGATCAGGTCGCGCTGGGTGCTGAGCGCGGTTTGCTGCGACTGGATACCTGACAATTGGCTGGCAATCTGGGCACGCTGCTGGGTCAGCTGTTCGACAGAACGGCGATTGGTCAGCAGGCGCGCCTCAAACAAGCGTTCCTGCCCTTCGATCAGGTCGCGCACATCGGGATCGTCCGCCTCAAGCAGGATGGGGCTGAAGGTCAGCGTTTCGGTGTCGTCACGCTCTGCCTCAAGCCGGGCACGGCGGGCGAGCACCTCGAACAGCTGGCCTTCCACGACGGCCAGTTCAGATTGTAATTCGGTCGCGTCCAGCCGGATCAGCAGATCACCTGCTGCGACTGTATCGCCCTCATCGACAAGAATTTCCTCGACCACGCCGCCATCGGGGTGTTGCACGACCTGGCGGTTGCGGTCGACCTCGATCTGGCCGCTGGTGATCACCGCACCGGTGATCTGCGCCAGCACCGACCATGTGCCGAACCCACCCACAAGAATGGCGAGCGTTATCAGGCCGATCATCATATGGCGGTTGACGGACCAGCGTGCCTTGGGCGCGTCTTGTGTCATGACACACCCCCGGCCTTGCCGGCGTTGCGCTTGATCTGATCGTGGTTCTTGACCATTTCGGCAAGCACATCGTCCTTGGGGCCAAAGGCACGGCGGACGCCGTTTTCGATCACTAGCAACGTATCACATTCCTGAATGGCCGCGGGTCGGTGGGCCATGATAAAGACAATCTTGCCCTCTGATTTCAGCGTCTTGATCGCTGTGTTCAGCGCGATTGAACCATCATTATCCAGATTTGAATTCGGCTCATCCAGTACCAGTACAACGGGGTCGCCATACATCGCGCGGGCCAGCCCGATGCGTTGGATCTGCCCCCCGGACAAACGCCCCGTATTGGCAGAGACGCGCGTGTCATAGCCATCAGGCAGTTTCAGGATCATGTCGTGCGCTGCGGCCTTTTGCGCAGCTTTGACGACCATCGCATCATCGGGCTGCATCGACATACGTGCGATATTTTCCTTGATCGTGCCATCGAACAACTGCACGCGCTGCGGCAGATACCCGATATGCTGGCCCAGAACATCCGGGTCATATTGGTCAAGCGCCGCACCATCCAGCCGGATTTTCCCTGCGGCGGGTTGCCAGACCCCGGTCAGCACCCGCGCCAGCGTCGATTTACCAGCACCTGAGGTCCCGATGACACCCACAGCCTGCCCTGGCTGTATCTCAAAGCTGATCATGCGCAGCGCGGCCTGTTGTTCGCCGGGCGGGATCACGGTGACCTGATCGGCCAGCAGACGCGCCTTGGGTTTGGGCAGTTGGGTGCGGGTCGCTTCTTCGGGGATGGTACCCAGAAGAACGCTTAACCGGCGCCATCCTTCGCGTCCCTTCTGGAAGGCCGGCCATTGCCCGACGATCATTTCCAAGGGGGCCAGCGCACGACCCAACAGTATGGACCCTGCGATCATCGCACCGGGGGACAATTCGCCCATTAACACCAGATAGGCCCCAAGACCCAGCATGGCCGATTGCAGGAACAACCGGAACGACTTTGTGCCAGCGGTATAGGTGCCAGCGGCATCCGCAGCGCCAATCGTGGCATCCAGCGACGCACTGCGGGCGACTTGCCAGCGGTCAAACGCGGCCTCGCGCATCCCCAGCGAATGCACCATCTCGCTTTCGTTGCGGATCTGACTGCCCAGTTGCTCTGACGCAAAGGTGGCTGCGTTCGCTTTTTCCAACGGCTTGCGGGTACTGATCTGGTTAAAGATCGCGACCGTCACCAGAATTGCCGCGCCGACCAGTGCGAGAATACCCATCAGCGGGTGGAAGATGAAAATGCCCAGAAAGAACAGCGGCGCCCATGGCAGGTCAAACAAGGCCATCAGCGCGGGCGATGTGATCAGGCGCTGCACCGATTCCAGATCGCGGAGGCCCGTTGCAGCCTCTTTCGGGGCCCGGTTCAGGGTTGTCGCCCGCAGCACAGCACCAAAGACACGCCGGTCCAGCCGGGCCTGAAACCGCGCACCGACACGGGCCATGACACGTCCGCGCACGAAATCCAGAATACCCATCATCCCGTAAAGAAACGCCACCAGAACCGACAGGGTCAGCAATGTTTCAAACGACCGGGAGCTGAGGACGCGATCATAGACATTCAGCATATAAAGCGGGCCGGTCAGCATCAGCATGTTCACAAAAAAGCTGAAAACGCCCACGGCCCAATACAGCGCACGGCTTTCGCGGCGGGCATCAAGCAATTCGGCTTTGCCCCGGGCTATCTGGTCATCGGACATGCAGTTACGGTCGCCTTATGAGTCTCATGTAAAGCGCTATAGCATAGATGTGGCCGGTTAATAGCGTATCCGCAAGGCCCAGAGCAATGCGCGCAATTTTGCATAAAGGATTGATTGAATGGGCCAGTTGTCGCAATCATGACGTCATGCGCTATCTATCGATCTTGCTTCTCTGCCCGATTGCTGCTTTCGCGGGTCCTTATGACGGGGTCTACAAGCAGACCGCACATTCCGAATGTTCGCTTGTGGGGGCTGATGGCGGTTCCCTGAAGATCGAGGAAAGCATCTTTTACGGGGTCGAGGTTGAATGCCGGATGGCCCGCCCCGTCGATATCAACGACATGAACGCCACAATCTACCACATGGAATGCTCGGGCGAGGGCGAGGCTTGGACCGAACGCGCGATGATCATGCATGACGCCGAACAGGCCGGGATCTACATGATCTGGGACGGCTATGCGTTTCGGTATGAACGCTGCGAAGAAGGCGAGTTGTAGGGCTGAATAACGCAAGCGCGCACCGGCCCGTACATTACCGTCTTCAAATCAGATCTCAGTCGCAACGCGACGCGGAAACGCAGGCTGTTGTCTTGCCGCGCCTATTGGCCGCTATTTGCCTCTGCCTCAGTAATGATGTTTTCCAGCAGGTTGAGGATTGCACCGTCAGCAATCACACCCCCATTGCTTTGCAACAGCCCGGTATTGAGCGGTTCTTGCGGTGCAGTCATCGGTAGCGGCGTGGGCTGCTTGTCCGCCAGCACGCGCACCATGGTTTCCTGCCAGATCGTCGCGGGCAGGCCGCCGCCTGTCACCCCGGACAAGGGCCGGTTGTCATCGTAGCCCATCCAGACGCCGGTCACATAATCCCCCGTGAACCCGATGAACCACGCATCGCGGGACGAATTGGTCGTGCCGGACTTGCCCGCAATCTGCCAGCCGTTGATCTGCGCGCGTCGCCCGGTGCCTTCCTCGACGACCTTGGTCATCATCCATGTCAGTTCTCGGGCGGCTTCTGTGCGGATGATCCTTTCCCGGATACCAGCCCCCTGCGCGTCCATCAGCGATGTAGGGTCACCCTGAATACGTAAATCCGTCAGCCCGTAAGGTTCGACGGCAGAGCCGCCGTTCAGAATACCCGCATAAGCGCTGGTCATATTCAACAACGTGCTTTCCGACACGCCAAGCGCCAGTGCGGGGCCCGCTGCCAGATCGCCCTGCAGGCCAAACCCGTTGGCCACGTTGCGGACCAGTTCGCGGCCCACATCCTCGGACAACACAATCGCCGGGATGTTCCGGCTTTCAGCGAGCGCTTGTATCATCGTTACCGGCCCTTTGAACTGCCGGTCATAATTCTGCGGGCACCATTCCGGCGATCCGCGCCGTTGCCAGCAGGTCGGTGCATCGTCGATCATCGCATATGGCGACATACCCAGATCAAGCGCCGTGGCGTAGATAAAGGGTTTGAAGGCCGATCCGGTCTGACGCAACGCCTGCGTCGCGCGATTGAACGCACCCGTCGCACTAATATTGCGGCCACCGACCATGGCGCGCACGGCACCGTCCGCAGACATCACCACAATCGCCGCCTGCGCCTCTGATCCTTCGCGTACATCGCGTTCGAAGACCGTTATCAACGCATCTTCTGCTGCTTTCTGGATATTCTGATCCAATGTTGTACGAATAATCACGTCTTCGGTGGTATCGCGGGTGAAGAATTCCGGGCCGCTTTCCATGACCCAGTCAGCAAAGAAGCCGCCTGAATCCTGGGCAGCCTGTTGGGACAGGCCTGCCGGGTTCGCGCGGGCTTGCTGGGCCTCGGCTGCTGTCAGATAGCCTTGTTCCTGCATCAGACCCAGAACCAGGGCGGCACGATTTTGTGCGCGTTCCAGATTGCGGGTGGGGGCGTTGGTCGACGGTGCCGTTAGCAGCCCGGCCAACATTGCAGCCTGCGCAGGGTTTACCTGCGCCGCCGACACCCCGAAATACCGTTGGGCGGCCGCCTCGAACCCGCGGCTGCCAGCGCCCAGATAGGACCGGTTGAGATAGATCGTCAGAATTTCATCTTTGCTATAGGCAATCTCCATTCCCACAGCAAACACAGCCTCGCGCGCCTTGCGCCACAGGGTCGTGCGGCGGCAATCGCGTTCATAGGCGGCTTCAGACTCCCATTGTGCCGGATCAAAGGGGACGCCCAGACATAACAGCTTGGCCGTTTGCTGCGTGATGGTGGACCCGCCATGGCCTGACAACGGGCCGCGCCCTTCGCGCAAGTTGATCCGCACTGCCGATGCGATACCACGCGGCGAGATGCCAAAGTGACGGTAAAATCGTTTGTCTTCTGTGGCGACGACCGCATTGCGCAAATGGGGAGAAACAGTGTCGGTTGTGATCATCCCGCCGAATTGGTCGCCACGCCAGGCGAAAACCTCGCCGGTGAGGTCGGTCATCGTGACCGATCCGCGCGTGCGCCCATCGATCAGGTCGTCGATCGCGGGCATTTGTGCGGCGAAGTAAAACGAAAACCCGGCGATGATCAGGGCCGTGATGAGGCCGATACGCCAACTGAACGCCCAAAGAATGCGTACCGCCCACCGAAGTGGCAGCAGGACCCAGCCGACAGGCCCCGTGGGTCTGGCGCGTTTGGGCGCAGGCTTGCGCCGCGCTGCTGGCTTGCGCGTCGTCTTTTTGGGCGCACCTTTGCCTGCGGCGGAATTGTTATTGCCGCCTGATTTGGCAGGATACCGCCGCTCGGCCACCAACGGTGTCCGCTTTTTGCCGTTTCCACTCATGTTCCGCTCGACTGACTGTTTCGTCTGTTTTGACACACCATAACCGGACCAACTGCAAATGTAGAGCGCTGAGATGCAGCGACTGAACGCTTTTTATGGTGCGTAATAATTAGGCGTTCATGTCAATTTGTGCAAAAATTGTGCAAATGCATCGCGTTTCACAGTACTTAGCAGCTGCAGCAATCTTGCCGACTCTGTGCCCGCACGCTTTGTCATCTCGTGCAAGCGGGCACTGGCGTCAGGGGCTCGCAAATAAAATTGCAAGGGGAAGAACGTGAAACTCATCATTGCAACAATCAAGCCGTTCAAGCTCGAGGAGGTGCGCGAAGCGCTGACTACCGTGGGCGTGCGCGGCATGATGGTGTCAGAAATCAAAGGCTTCGGCTCACAATCGGGCCATACCGAAATCTATCGTGGCGCAGAATATGCCGTGAATTTCGTGCCGAAGGTCAAACTGGAGATCGTCGTGCAGGACAGCATGGCCGATCAGGTCGTGTCCACCATCGCTACCACCGCCAAAACCGAAAAAATCGGTGACGGCAAGATTTTCGTACTCGACGTGGAAAGCGCGATGCGCGTGCGCACCGGCGAGACCAATGATGACGCGCTGTGATCGCGTAAAGAGGGACAATGCTATGAAACTAACCAAACTCCTTTCTGCCGGGGCGGCGTTGACGCTGCTGCCGACATTCGCGCTCGCGCAGGATGCCGTTCCGGGCGTCGATGCCGCGTCCGATACGATATTTATCTTTAATTCACTGCTATTCCTGATCGGCGGTTTTCTTGTGTTCTGGATGGCGGCTGGCTTTGCCATGCTCGAAGCTGGATTGGTGCGATCCAAGAACGTGACGACCCAGCTAACCAAGAACATCGCGCTCTTCTCGATTGCGGCGATCATGTATTATCTGGTTGGCTACAACCTGATGTACCCGCTGGGCAGCTGGGCCATCGGCACTGAAGACGGCGGTGGATACTTGTCCGCACTCTTTGGTGTTGCCGTGCTTGAAGCGGTGGGCGTTGGCCGTGATGCCGCTGACGATTATGGCTATGCCGCCACATCGGCTGACTTCTTCTTCCAGCTGATGTTCGTGGCCACGGCCGCATCTATCGTGTCTGGTACATTGGCCGAGCGGATCAAACTGTGGCCCTTCCTTCTGTTTGTTGTGGTTTTGACCGGCTTCATCTACCCGATCCAGGCCGCTTGGGACTGGGGCGGCGGTTTCCTTGAAACGCAATATGGTTTCTCTGACTTCGCGGGTTCGACGATTGTTCACTCGGTCGGTGGTTGGGCAGCGCTTGTCGGTGCGATCATCCTTGGGCCGCGTCTGGGCAAATACAAGGATGGTCGGGTCAACCCGATCCCGGGTTCGAACCTGGCGCTTGCGACCTTGGGTACATTCATCCTTTGGCTTGGCTGGTTCGGCTTTAACGGTGGATCGCAGCTTGCCATGGGTACGGTCGGCGATGTGGCAGATATTGGTCGTGTCTTTGCGAACACAAATGCCGCGGCCGCTGGTGGGGCGCTGACTGCACTTGTTCTCAGCCAGGCCCTGTACAAAAAGCCCGATCTGACAATGATCCTGAACGGCGCCTTGGCCGGTCTGGTCTCTATCACCGCCGAACCGCTTGCCCCTACGCTGGGTCTGGCGACAATCATCGGTGCTGTCGGTGGTGTCATCGTTGTGTTGACCGTGCCTTTGCTGGACAAGCTCAAGATCGATGACGTTGTCGGCGCGATCCCGGTTCACCTTTTTGCAGGTATCTGGGGCACCTTGGCCGTTGTCATCACAGGCGGTTACCACGGTGAGGCCACATTGGGTGGTCAGCTGATGGGTATCGTCGTGATCGGCCTGTTCGTGATCGTTACCTCTGCGGTGGTGTGGTTCTTGCTGAAGATGCTGATGGGCATCCGCGTTTCCGAAGAGGCCGAGATCAACGGCCTGGATGTTTCGGAACTTGGCATGGAGGCTTATCCAGAGTTCTCGAAAGGCTGATCGTCACCCTTTCAGTTTGATAAGATAAACCCGGGCGTTCGCGCCCGGGTTTTTCGTTGAGTGGGCAAAAGCCGCACGCCAAGTCATCATGATGGGAGGATCTTTCACATACTCTCATCTTCTCGCAAGCTATTGCCGTAAATGGCGGCATAGATGGTGCATTCTATGATGATCTTGCAATCAAAGGCGCGATATCTTGTGAGCAACGCGAATCCTCGTTCTGATTGGAGCCCTTGTCATGATCCAGACCCCCTATCTCTTGTTCCTCGGTGACGCCCCGGATCAGCTTTCTGCAAAGGTGGCCCAAGGCATCAAGGACTGGCGCCCCGAGAACGCGGTTGGCCAGTACCGCATGAAGGGTTGCGGTGCCGATCTGGGCATCAATGAGCTGACACTGGAAGAGGCGCGTGCCGCCGGTGCACAGACCCTGGTCATCGGGGTTGCAAACCGTGGCGGCTACATCTCTCAGGCGTGGAAGGATGTTCTGGTCAAGGCTTTGCAGATGGGCTTTGACATCGCATCGGGCCTGCACAACCTGCTGCGCGACGAGGATGAACTGGTCGCCGCAGCGCGGGTGAACGGGCGCAGCTTGTTCGACGTACGTATCCCATCCGTTGCCTACCCCATCGCGAACGGCAAGAAACGCAGTGGCAAGCGGTGTCTGGCCATCGGCACCGACTGTTCTGTGGGCAAGATGTATACCGGCCTTGCGATGGATGCCGAAATGCAGCGACGCGGCCTGAAATCTACCTTTCGTCCCACGGGGCAAACAGGCATTCTTATCACGGGCGGCGGCGTCCCGTTGGACGCGGTGATCGCCGACTTCATGGCGGGCGCGGTCGAATACCTGACGCCTGACAATGACCCCTATCACTGGGACCATATCGAGGGGCAGGGCAGCCTGTTTCATGTATCCTATTCCGGCGTCACAATGGCGTTGATCCATGGCGGCCAACCTGATGCCCTGATCCTGGCCCACGAACCGACCCGTAAACATATGCGCGGATTGCCTGACTACGATCTGCCAAGCCTTGAGGTCTTGCGTGACACTGCGCTACCGCTTGCGCGGGTCGCCAATCCGGCCTGTGAGGTTGTCGGGATTTCGATTAACACGCAACATCTTAACGAAGACGAGGCGCTGGATTACATGGCCGAGGTCGAGGACCGGATGGGGCTGCCAACGGTCGATCCTTTCCGGCAAGGTGCGGGGCGCCTGGTGGATGCTTTGGCCCAGCTTTGATGGCTGCGCCGGGGATGGTCATGCGCGTAATACAGGTAAGCCATGCAGATTGACGTGACCCACGATGTGTTTCGGCTTGCGCAGGTCTTCACGATCGCGCGCGGGTCGCGCAGCCAGGCAGATGTGCTGACGGTGACACTTGATGGTGTGGGGCGTGGGGAATGCGTGCCCTATGCCCGCTACGGCGAGACGCTGGAATCCGTGACGGCACAGATCAAAAGCCTGCCAGAAACGCTGACGCAGAAAAGTTTACAGACCCTCCTGCCTGCAGGCGCCGCCCGCAATGCGGTGGATTGCGCGCTTTGGGATCTGGCGGCAAAGCAGGCCGGTCGGCGGGTCTGGGACCTGCTGGGATTACCCGCGCCACGGCCGGAAATCACGGCATTTACCCTGTCGCTGGACACCCCTGATACGATGCAGGCACAGGCCGCCCTGAACGCGAAACGGCCGCTATTGAAGATAAAACTGGGAACACCCGACGATATGGCCCGGTTGGAAGCCGTGCGCCGCGGCGCGCCCGATGCGCCGATTATCGTGGATGCGAACGAAGGCTGGACGGCTGATATCTATGCTGATCTGGCACCGCATTTGATCCGTCTGGGTGTCCGTATGGTGGAACAGCCATTGCCCGCCGGTGATGACGGGATGCTGGCCGAGATTGCGCGGCCATTGCCTGTCTGTGCCGATGAAAGCTGTCATGATCGCGCCAGCCTGCCGGGGCTGAAAGGCAAGTATGACATGGTGAACATCAAACTGGATAAAGCCGGTGGCCTGACCGAAGCGCTTGCTCTGAAAAGCGAAGCAATCGCACAAGGCTACGACATCATGGTGGGCTGCATGTTGGGATCATCGCTGGCGATGGCCCCTGCAACGATCCTCGCGCAAGGCGTGGCCTTTACTGATCTTGACGGGCCGCTGTTATTGGCCGAAGACCGGGATGCACCATTGCTATTCGATGAACACGGCGTGCACCCGCCCGCCGCCGCACTGTGGGGATGACCATGCGCACTGTCTATGTCAACGGCGACTACCTGCCTGAAAACGAAGCCAAAGTCTCGGTCTTTGATCGTGGGTTCTTGATGGCGGATGGCGTTTACGAAGTGACATCGGTCCTGGACGGTAAGCTGATTGATTTCGATGGCCACGCGAAGCGGTTAGAGCGGTCCTTGGGTGAATTGGATATGCCCCATCCGGCCTGTTTGCCTGACCTTCTGGAAATACACAGGGAATTGGTGCGCCTGAATGACGTGGATGAGGGGCTGGTTTATCTGCAAATCACGCGCGGGGCCGCTGCGGACCGTGACTTTGTCTTTCCCGACCCGACCACAACCGTCCCGACGGTTGTGCTGTTCACACAGAACAAGCCGGGGCTGGCCGACAACCCTGCGGCGCAGAAGGGCATCAAAGTGATTTCCATTGAGGATCAGCGCTGGGCGCGCCGCGATATCAAAACCGTGCAGCTTTTGTTTCCGTCGATGGGCAAGATGATGGCCAAAGCCGCCGGCGCCGATGACGCCTGGATGGTCGAGGATGGGGCGGTGACAGAAGGCACGTCAAACAATGCTTACATCATTAAAAACAATACGATCATCACCCGTCATCTGGGCAATGAAATCCTGCACGGGATCACCCGTGCTGCCGTTTTGCGTTTCGCCAAAGAAGCACAGATGAAGGTCGAAGAACGCAGCTTTACTATTGCCGAAGCGCAGGAAGCGGATGAGGCGTTTATCACCTCGGCCAGCACATTCGTGATGCCCGTGGTCGAGATTGACGGCACGGCGATTGGTGGCGGCACACCCGGCCCCGTCGCCGCCAGATTGCGCGAGATTTACCTGGACGAAAGCCGCAAGGCTGCGGTCTAGATTGTCGTCCTCATAATCTGAGCCATACCTTGGCTGACGGCCCGCCCGACTTCCCTCGCGCTGTTAAACTAGCATTGTAGATCAATTGGATAACGCTCTGACACACAACGCGCGGCTGGTGCCAGACGTAACGCTTACAATCGTCATCCCTGATTGCCGTGACAGATGTGCAGCGGCGATTACACCTTCTTCACTCAATCATGCCACGGTCTTGACGACCGACGACAGCAGGGCCCGGTAATCCTGATCCATTGATACAGGGACGCCCGCAGCTTCGATCCTTGCCAGATCTTGGCTAATCCTTTCGGACAATGGCCCATTATTCGGTTGTCTAAGGATAACCTGATCAATGCGGTCTGCATGCTGATCGACAATATCCGCATAGATATGCGGATCATGCTGCCCGGTATCACCCACGAGCGTAAAAGTCAGATGAGGGTTCGCATTAAGGATCTTTTGAATAGCCATCGTTTTATGATCGCCATGGGTCCCGGTGATGAACTGTGTTTCAGAGATACCAAGATCACGCAGAAAAAACGGGCCCAATGGCAACCCGGTGCGCGCAAAGATGGATTGCAGATAATCATACAAATTCCAAGGCGACGAACTGACATAGAAAAAACACGCACCCTGTTCGGCGAATTGCTGCAAAAGCTGGGTCGCGTCCGCAAACACTTCGCGCTGATGCACATTACCCGTCGCAGAGGTCCACAAATTCCGGATCAACGAAAAGGCACCGGTTTTCAACAGTGTATCGTCTATATCGGAAATGACACCGATGGATTCATCGCGGCTGGAAAAGATGGGGACGTCATGTGTTTGGTCCGTACCAGCAGCACGAATGCCGATTACCTTCGGAATGTCGGGTGTCGGCAGATGGATGGACAGGGTGAAAAAACCCTCCTCATCAGTGATCGTGCGCGCCGTACCATCGCTGGCCACAATTTCCACGCCGCGCAATTCATCAGTTCGGAAAAGACTTAAGAAATCAAGAAAATTGCGCCAGCGTCCCTGTTCGCCAACGGCGCTGATGGCACGTGCCTTGGCAAGCACGCGACCCCGCAAAATGATCATGTCAGGCGTTGTATATCCCCCATAACAATCAATGATCGGATTATCCGCAGCGGGGCCGCGCCGTACCTTATCCAGCCCACGCTCTATGCGAGACGCGATGCGGGCCAGGGCAAGTTTCATTGCCATTTGTTGTCCTTCAATTAAACGTCAGCCGGCTTGCCATGTGACGACTTGTCAGCCGCCAGCGTTGATTTCTCAGCCGTGTCATTTGCCATACGCTGCTCTGTCTTGCGCTTGCTCACGATGGCCATGACGATAACGGCCAGTAGCGTAAAAAGCGCAAGCATGATAACGACAAATCCGCTTTCCATGGTGGTCTCCTTTTTTTCGTTTCACGTTCTCGTATGGAAACAAAACGCAACCAGTGCGTTAGCGTTCCATGCCGGTTCGGAGGGTTGTGGATGAATAAAAGCCGCAACGTTGTGAATATCACCAGGAATTGCCCTGATGAGCGACCTGCAATGACATGATTGATCAGCGCTGGCGGGACGACAAAGGGCTGACCACGTGACGCCTCGTCTTCAGAAGATCACAGCCTGACAGGCGCAGCCGTTTCCAGCGACAGGGCCGCAGCGTCCGCCAGAAGCTGCGCGCGCAGCCCGTCCTCGATGCCGGGGGTTGGCGCTTTGCCGGCCGCCACGGCTTGCACGAAATGCGCCATCTCGTTGATATAGGCCCGCTCGTACCGTTCCAGAAAGAAATGCATCGTCGGTGCGCGGTTGAACCCGGTTTCGGTTGCCGCCTCGACCGTGTTTTCCAGCACGTTCCCGGCCCGCAGCATGCCGCGTGACCCATGCACCTCGATCCGCTGATCATAGCCATAGGTCGCGCGGCGTGAATTCGAGATCTGGCAGATTTTGCCGCTGGCCGTTGTCAGCGTCACCGCCGCCGTATCCACATCGCCCGCAGCCCCGATGGCGGGGTCAACCAGCGATGATCCTACCGCATAGACCTGCACCGGTTCTTCACCCAACAGAAATCGCGCCATGTCAAAATCATGGATCATCATATCGCGGAAAATCCCGCCAGAGCTTGTGATATAGGACATCGGCGGTGGGGCAGGGTCGCGCGACAGGATCGTCACGATTTCCACATCGCCAATCTCTCCGCCCGCAATCCGCGCCTGAATATGCGCAAAGTTCGGATCGAACCGGCGGTTGAAGGCGGTCAGGAACGCGACGCCTTGATCCTCGACCACGGTGATACAGTCGCGAATGCGCTCTGCGGACATGTCCACTGGCTTTTCGCAGAAGATCGCCTTGCCCGCCTTGGCTGCGGCATGGATCAGGTCGTAATGGGTGTCGGTCGGGGTGCCGATGATGATGGCATCCACATCATCGCTTGCGATAATCGCGTCGCTGCTGCGGACCTCTGCCCCGGTGCGGGCGGCTAGTGCTGCCGCCGCATCCGGTACGGCATCCGCCACCGCCACAAGTCGCGCATGATTCAGCCGCGCGATGGACGCCGCATGCACCTGCCCGATCCGCCCACATCCCAAAAGTCCGATATTCAGCATGTCATTGCCCCTTGAATGCCTGCAAAACCTGTCGCGTTGCAGCGACAAGCGGGTCATGTGTGCCCTTCAGGATCTGCACCCGGTCAAATCTGTCAGGGTCGGCATGCACCGCCGCGCGCAGGGCGGCACCGAAGGCCATGCGCAACTCCGTCCCGATATTGAACTTGCAGATATTGGACCCGCGCGCCAACGCGCTGCGTTGTGACACCGGAACACCCGACCCGCCATGGATCACCAGCGGCACATCTGTCACCGCTTCAATGGCCCGGATGCGGACCTCGTCCAACCCGCCTTCCTTGTCCTGTTGCAAATGCACGTTCCCGACCGAAATCGCCATCGCATCCACGCCTGTCTCGCGTGCGAACTGCGCGGCCTCGTCAGGGTCCGTCCCGGCGGAGTTTTCCCCATCCGCATAGCCGACAAAACCGATCTCGCCCTCGCAGGAAATCCCAGCGGCATGGGCCATTTCGGCAATTTGCGCGGTCTCGTCGATATTCTGCGCCAATGGTTTGCGCGAGCCGTCAAACATCAACGAGGTAAAACCGCTGTCAAGCGCCTCGCGGCATTCCTCCATCGTGTAGCCATGATCCAGATGCGCGACGACAGGTACGCTTGCCCCTTCGGCCAGATGTTGGAACATCTTGCCAAGGATCGGCAGCGGTGTATGCGCCCGGCAGGACGGGCCAGCCTGCAGAATGACCGGTACGGCTTCCGCCTCTGCTGCCGCCACATAGGCGCGCATATCCTCCCAGCCCAGCGTGACCAGACCAGCCACGGCATAGCCGTTTTTCAGGGCGGGTTGCAGGACATCTGCAAGCGTGACAAGCGGCATGATGGATACCAGCGTTGGGGGGCATCAAATTTCCAGAAATTTGATTGCGGCCCGGGATGTTATTTGAACTTGGCGACCATATCCTTGATGCCGGGGATCGTCTCGATCTGATAGGCATGGGTTGGCTGAAAATATTGCACCAGACTGCGCTGGCTCAGGCCGCCAAGGATCGTGAAGTAATACATTTCGTAGCCGGGCATCACTGCACAAGGGTGATAGCCCTTGTCGATCATGATCGTGGACCCATCCATCAACTGATAGGCATCCCCTGGCTTGCCCTCCTCCCGCTGCAATATCTGCACGCCCGACCCATGTTTGGGGCGAAAGCGGAAGTTATACGTCTCATCATGGCGGGTCTCATGCGGCAAGTTATCCGTGTCATGCTTATGCGCCGGAAAGCCGGACCAGCCGCCTTGCCCCACCGTAAACAGCTCTGACACCAGCAGGCGGCCCACCTTGCCATGTTCCTTCTGGCCCAGAATATGCTTGATCTTGCGGTGGGTCTTGGTGTCGTCCGACCCGTATTGCACCAGATCGGGGGTGCGCACATCGAAGGGTTCCAGCACCTCGTCAAACCGCGCGCCGGCGATAAAGGTTTCGGTGTCATTTGACACGCAAGAGATCGTCACCTTGGCCCCTACGGGGATATAAACCCCCTCGGGCTCACCATCCCAGACATCGTCGCCCCGGTTGCCCAATTTGAGAAAATCCATCCCTTCCACATGTACATCCACGGTGCCGGTCGCAGGGACGATACAGGTCTCATACCCCGGCACCTGATAATCGAAACTCTGCCCCCTTTTCAGCTTCACGATGTTGAAATAATTCAGCGGCACCGTCGGATCATCGGCATCGACAATTGGTTTGTTGAGGTTGTCATGAGGGGCGATATGCATGGGGTCGTCCTTTCAAGGATCTGTCGGGCCGGGATGCGCGGCAAGAAACGCGTCAAGATCGGCAGGATAGGGCATGGCAGGGGTGCAACCGGGTTTGCCCACAACGATGGCCGCACAGGCAGAGCCGCGCAGCACCGCGTCATGCACTGTCTGGCCCGCAGCGATGCCCGACAACAGCCCGGCCATGAAACTGTCGCCCGCCCCAGTGGGTTTAAGTGCGTCGACGGCATAGATGCCGGTGCGGGTTTCCCTGCCTGCGTGCAAGGTGATCGCGCCCTTTTCGCCCATCTTGTAGATGACGATATCTGCGGTCGCGGCCGCCAGATCGCGCGCCTTTTGCCGCCCCTTGTCGATGCCGCCTGCCATGAAGCCGAATTCTTCGTCATTGCCGACAATCACATCGGACAGTGCCCCCGCACGCGACAGCACATCAGCCGCCACCTGCGCCGAGGGCCAGGAATAGGGCCGATAATCAATGTCAAAGATAATCGGCAGGCCTGCAGCCCGCGCCATCTCAAACGCCCTGAACGCAGCGCTGCGCGACGGTTCAGCGGCAAAGACCGTGCCTGCCGTGACCAGCGCGCCATATTGGCCATAATCAATTGCGGCCACATCGGCCTCGGTCATTTCGAAATCGGCAGCGCCATTGCGATAGATCACCGATTGGTGCGCTTCCACCCGGCTCTCATAGATCGCCAGCGAATTGCGGGCCTCGCCGCCCACGGTACGCACATGGATCGCATCCACACCGTAGTGGTCGAGCATCTTGAGGCAGGCACGGCCGATTGCATCATCCGATACGCAAGTCACCAGCGCCGCCTTACCCCCCAGCTTGACCAGACCGGCGGCGATATTGGCCGAAGAGCCGCCCATGTCCACGTGCATCACGGTGGCGTCCTCGATGCCCGTTCCCGGCGGGTCGGGAAACATGTCCATCCCCACGCGACCGACGACAAGAAAGTCGTTGCGCCGTATGCCCGCGAAAACATCCATCAAACGCCCTTGCGCTGCTTGCTGCGGGTGGCTTCCTGATCCTTATGCGCTGCGGTCACCTTGGCGTTATCCGACACATGCGGCGTGCCCACTTCCCACCATGTGTGGCCTTCCGTCGTCCAGCCTTCGTAGGCATCGACCTTCATGACGATCACATATGTCTTGTCGCTGGCCTTCGCCCGCTTGAACGCCTCGCCCAATTCAGCCGGGTTGGCGACCGTTTCCGCTGTGGCCCCCATGGCCGCCGCATGCGCCTCGAAATCCACCGCAAACGGTGCCGTGGCCGTGGGCGTATCCGCAATCAGGTTGTTGTAACTCTCGTTGCCGGTATTGTTCTGCAGCTTGTTGATGACGGCAAAGCCACCGTTATCCAGCACCATAATGATCAGCTTTTTGCCGGTCAGTACCGATGAATAGACGTCCGAATTCATCAACAGGTACGATCCATCGCCAGTAAACACGATGGTATCCTGATCCGGTTCGCGCTCGGCCTGTGCGATGCGCGCGCCCCAGCCACCTGCGATTTCATAGCCCATGCAGGAGAACCCGAACTCCACATCCACCGTCCCGATATCCAGCGTGCGCCAGTTGGCGGTGACCTCTGCCGGCAAACCCCCGGCAGCGGCGACAATCCGGTCGCGTGGGTCGCAGAGATCATTCACAACGCCAATCGCCTGCGCATAGGAATTCGGGCGATTGCCATGGGCAACATTCCCGGCCACATATTCATCCCAGTTCGCACGCTGCGCCTTGGCGAAATCGACCCAGTCCTGCGGTGCTTTGTAGCTGTCGCGCTGCAACAATTCCAACCCGCGCTTGGCATCCCCCACCACCGGCAGTGACATATGCTTGATTGCGTCATGCCGGGCGGCATTCAGGCCGATGAACTGCGCATCCTTGGCAAAGGCGGTCCACGACCCGGTCGTAAAGTCCTGCAACCGCGTGCCAACAGCCAGCACCACATCCGCCCGTTCCGCAACCGCATTGGCACTGTCCGATCCGGTCACGCCGACAGGTCCGATATTCAGCGGATGATCCGCCTTCATATTCGCACGGCCCGCGATCGTCTCGACCACCGGGATCTGATGATCCTCGGCAAAGGCTGTCAGTTCGGCCACGGCTCGGCTGTATTGCACGCCGCCACCGGCAATGATCAGCGGGCGCTGGGCGCTGCGCAGCGCGTCCATGGCCGCCGCAACCTCGTTCTGGTCCGGTGTGACGCGGCGGATTCGATGCACACGCTTGGCAAAGAACGCCTCTGGATAATCGTAAGCCCAGCCCTGCACATCCTGCGGCAGGCCGATAAAGGCGGGGCCGCAATCCGCCGGATCCAGCATGGTGGAAATCGCAGCAGGCAGGGATTGGATGACCTGTGCGGGATGCGTGATCCGGTCCCAATAGCGGCTGACCGCCTTGAACGCATCGTTCAGCCCATAGGCCGGGTTCCCGAAATGCTCCAACTGCTGCAACACCGGATCGGGCAGGCGGGTCAGAAACGTATCACCACACAGCATCAGCACCGGTAACCGGTTGGCATGGGCCAAAGCGGCAGAGGTCAGCAGGTTCGCCGTGCCCGGCCCCGCACTCGCCGTGCAGAACATGAACCGCTGGCGCAGCCACTGCTTCGTGTAACCAGCAGCGGCAAAGCCCATCCCCTGTTCGTTCTGCCCACGATAAAGCGGCAGGGTCGCGCGGTGATCATACAGCGCCTCGCCCAGACAGGTCACATTGCCATGGCCGAAGATGCCGAACCCGCCACCGCACAGGCGCATTTCCTGCCCGTCGATGACGATGAACTGGTTGTCCAGATAGCGGATGATCGCCTGCGCCGTGGTCAGGCGAATGGTCTTGTCGCTCATCTGATGGCTCTCCCCAAAACGCGGGGCGGCAGCTTTTTGCCGCTTGCGTGATCTCGAATCCAAGGATACAAATTTTGCAACCGGTTGCAAACGGTTTTCCGGGGGAGGGGACGAATGGCCGATATCGGCATCGGAATCGTGGGCGGCGGGTATATGGGCAAGGCCCATGCCGTGGCGATGTCTGCCGTAGGCGCCGTTTTCAACACCACGTTGCGGCCCCGGCTTGAAATGGTCTGCGCCACCAGCGCCGCGTCAGCTGAGAAATATCGCGCCGCCTATGGCTTTGCCCGCGCCACGGATAACTGGCACACCCTTGTCAGCGACCCGCAAGTCGATGCCATCATCATCGCCAGCCCGCAACACACGCACCGTCCCGTGGCTGAGGCAGCCTTTGCCCTTGGCAAGCCCGTCTTCTGTGAAAAACCCCTTGGGCAGGATGTGGATGACAGCCGCGCCATGGTTGCGGCGGCTGAGGGGCATATCAACATGGTGGGCTTCAACTATATTCGCACCCCCGCCAGCCAATACGCATACGCGCTGATCCAATCGGGCGAGATCGGCGAAATCACCAGCTTTCGCGGCGAACATACCGAGGATTTTCTGGCCGACCCGAACGCCCCCGCCACATGGCGCACGACAGGTCTGGCCAATGGCACAATGGGCGATCTGTCACCTCACCCGATCAATTGCGCGCTGCGGCTGATGGGGCCGGTCCACAGTTTGCTGGCCGAGATTGAAACCGTCCACACCGACCGCCCCGGCGGCAAGGTGACGAATGACGACCACGCCCATATGCTCTGCCGTTTCGAAAGCGGCGTGCTTGGGTCGATCTATGCCAGCCGCGTCGCGACGGGCCAAAAGATGGGCTATGCCTATGAAATCACAGGCACAAAGGGTGCGATACGCTTTGATCAGGAAGACCAGAACGCGCTCCATCTTTACAAGGCGACAGGGCCAGAGGCGCAGCGCGGCTTTACCAAGATCCTGACCGGCCCTGCCCATCCTGACTATGAACCCTTCTGCCAGGGGCCGGGCCATGGCACCGGCTATCAGGATCAGATCATCATCGAGGCGCGCGATTTTTTGCGCGCCATCGAAACCAGCAAAAACATCTGGCCCACCTTCCGCGACGGGATGGCGGTCAACCAGATCATCGCGGCCGCCCATGCCTCATCGCAGGCAAAGGCGTGGCGAAACGTCAACGATTTCTAAAGGACCACCATGACCATCCGCATCGGCAACGCCCCCTGTTCCTGGGGCATCGAATTCGCCTTTGACCCGGCTTACCCGACCTGGCAGTCGGTGCTGCAACAATGCGCGCAGGCGGGGTATAAGGGGATCGAGCTTGGCCCCATCGGTTACATGCCCGAAGGCCCGGCCGTGTTGCGGGACGAACTGGCGAAGAACGATCTGTCGATTATCGGCGGCGTCATCTTCCGCGCCTTTCACGACCCCGCGAAATGGGACGATGTGATGGATGCATCGGTGCGCACCTGCAAGGCGCTGGTTGCCCACGGCGCCGAGCATCTGGTGCTGATCGACAGCATCTCACCCCGTCGCGCGCCAACTGCGGGCCGGGCCAACGAAGCCGAACAGATGGATGCCGTCGAATGGGCCGCGTTCCGCGACCGGATCGCGATAGTCGCAAAAATGGGGACCGAGGAATACGGGCTCACCGTCGGCATGCACGCCCATGCGGCGGGGTTCATCGACTTCGAACCGGAGCTGGAGCGGCTGCTGGATGAGGTCGATGAAAGCATCCTGAAAATCTGTTTTGACACCGGGCATCACTCCTATGCGGGCTATGATCCAGTGGCCTTCATGAAACGGCATATCGACCGGATCAGCTATATGCATTTCAAGGATATCGATCCGGCGGTAAAGGCTGACGTGGTTGCGAACCGCACCGATTTTTACACGGCCTGCGGGCAGGGGATTTTCTGCAATCTTGGTCAGGGCGACGTGGATTTCCCCGCCGTGCGACAGGTACTGTTGGATGCGGGTTTCAGCGGATGGTGTACGGTCGAACAGGATTGCGACCCGTCGCTGTCCGGCACCCCGCTAGAGGATGCAGCGGCCAATCGGCAATACCTCGAAAGAATCGGGTTCTGACAAGGGTCCCATGCGCACGATCATGCGCATGGTTTCTGCATAGGTTCTGCATGGAAAGCATACGAAAGAAAACGCCATGAAAAAACTCAGATGGGGCATGATCGGCGGTGGCGAAGGCAGCCAGATCGGACCCGCCCACAGGCTGGGCGCGCGGCTCGACGGGCTGTTCGAATTCGCCGCCGGTGCGCTTGATCACCGGCCTGAATACGGGGTGGAATATGGCAAACGGCTGGGCCTTGGCGACCGCGCCTATGGCGGCTGGCAAGAGATGCTGGAGGCCGAGAAAAAGCGCGATGACAAGGTCGATCTGGTAACGGTTGCGACACCCAATGCGACTCATTTTGAGATCACTAAGTCCTTCCTGGAAAACGGTTTTCACGTCCTGTGCGAAAAGCCAATGACAATGATGGTCGAGGAAGGCGAAGAGATCGTGGAGATCGCCAAAAAGACCGGCAATATCTGCGCGGTCAACTACGGCTACACCGGCTATTCGCTTGTCCGGCATATGAAAGCGATGATCGCGCGCGGCGACATCGGCAAGGTCCGCTTGGTCAACGCCGAATTCGCCCATGGCCACCACGCTGACGCCACCGACGCCGACAACCCGCGCGTCCGCTGGCGCTACGATCCTGCACAGGCCGGCGTATCCGCCCAATTCGCCGATTGCGGGATTCATGCGCTGCATATGGCGAGTTTTGTCACCGGGCAGGAGGTGGAAAAATTGTCAGCGGATACAGTGTCTTGCATCGATGCGCGGACGCTGGAGGACGATGCGCAGGTGAACTTCCGGATGGATGGCGGGGCTGCTGGGCGGCTGTGGACCAGCTCCATCGCTATCGGACGCCAACACGGCCTGACCATCCAGGTTTTCGGCGAAACCGGTGGGTTGCGGTGGTCGCAGGAACAACCAAATCAACTTTACTACATGCCGCTCGGACAGCGGCTTCAGGTCATCGAACGGGGTGAGGCAAAACTGTCACCCGAGGCGGACCGTACCACCCGCGTGACAATCGGTCACGCTGAAGGCATGCCGCTAGCCTTTGCGAATATCTACACCGATCTGGCGGAAGCGATCAGTGCCCGCAAAGAGGGCCGCGTGATGGACCCTGCGGCCAATCTCTACCCGCGCGCAGAGGATGGATTGCGGTCGATGGCCGCCGTCTACGCTGTGGCCCAGTCCGGCAGAGAGCATGGCAAGTGGTTGGATGCCCGCCCACCAATGTTCCGTTAGCGTAATGTGGATCAAGATCCACCTTACCTGACGGGTCGCAACGTCCCTCGCTCAACCAATGTGCACGGGAACAGCCGTGCTTCTGGGTAACGATCGGGTTCGTCCAGCATGGCCACGATCAGCTCGACCGATGAGTTAATGATTTGTGCTACAGGCTGGCGTATCGTCGTCAGATCGATATTTTCCCAAGCCGCCATCTCCATGTCATTGAGGCCGATGATCCCTATATCGTCCGGTACGGCAAGGCCGGCATCCTTGATCGCGCTGAGGACACCGATGGAAAGAACATCATCGCCGCAGAAATACGCCTCTGCTGGCGGACCTTCCTGCAGAAGGCGCTGCATTTCCGCCCGACCAGCATCAAAGGAATAGGCAGAGGCAAAAGAGTGGGTGAGGGTCATATCGGGATGGGCCGCAAGTGCGTCCTGAAACCCGGCGAAACGGTCTTGGGTGGATGTCGCCGATTCGGGACCACCCAGGAAAGCGACCCGCTTGTAGCCACGTTCGACAAACGCCTGGGCCGCCATGCGCCCGCATTCCCTGTTGTCGATACCGACCACATGCACCTGCGGTGACGTGGAATAGCGTCCGAAACTATGCACGACCGGCACGCCTGCATCGCGGAACGCTTTTGAGAAGCCCGGCGGCAGGGTGGAGGAGGCGACGACAACCCCGTCGACCGAGTATTGGCGCAACATCCGGACCGAGTTTTCGGGATCGGTTTCATCGGACAGGTTGACCAGCAATGGCCGCAGGTCACGTTCCTGCAGCTTGCGGGTAAAAAGGTCGAAAACCTCAAGAAAAATGGGGTTGTGAAAGTTGTTCGAGATCAACCCGATCAGCTTGGTCCGTCGGGTGGTCAGGCTGCGGGCCAGGAAGTTCGGGCTATAGCCCAGCTCTGCGGCAGCCTTTTCCACCTTGCGGCGCATCTTGCCCGACACCGACGCCCCATCGGTGAAGGTGCGTGAGACAGCAGAGCGTGAAACACCCGCGCGTTCGGCGACATCTTTCAGTGTGGCAGGCATTGGTTTTGACGGACCCTTTCGCAAATCCCACGTTTGATAGCGCAATTCCCTGTCGAACGCAGTATTGGTCCGCACACAAATTTTTGCAACCGGTTGCAAAAAGCAACGCTTCGTGGTTTGCTGAAAGTCGGGAGGCGATTTCTGTCCGCCTTTGCCAATAACGAACAGGAATTCTTTGGGAGGAATACCATGACATCGAAGATGAAGAATGTGCTGCTTGCCGCGACTGTGGTTGCCGCACCATTCATGATGGCGACAAGTGCCGCGGCGGAGGGCGAGACATATATTCTGGTCAGCCACGCACCCGATAGCGATAGCTGGTGGAACACCATCAAGAACGGTATCGCGCTGGCCGGAGAGCAGGTAGGCGCAAATGTCGAATACCGCAATCCGCCAACCGGCGACATCGCCGACATGGCACGGATCATCGAACAGGCTGCCGCATCCAATCCAGATGGTATCATCACCACATTGGCCGATTTCGACGTGTTGAAAGGCCCGATTACGGCGGCGGTTGATCAAGGCATCGACGTGATCATCATGAACACCGGCACACCAGAGCAGGCCCGTGAGGTTGGCGCACTGATGTATGTGGGTCAGCCCGAATATGATGCGGGCTATGCCGCAGGCCTGCGTGCCAAGGGCGAAGGCGTGACCAACTTTCTGTGCGTGAACCATGCCATTCAGCAACCCACCGTGGGCGAACGCTGTCGCGGTTATGCGGATGGTCTGGGGGTCGAACTGGGCAACTCCATGATGGACAGCGGCACCGACCCCGCCGAAATCAAGAACAAGGTGCTGGCCTATCTGTCGGCGAACCCTGATGTGGACGGTATCCTGACACTTGGTCCCGTTTCGGCTGATCCGACCATTGCCGCGCTGGAAGAGAACGGGATGGCCGGGGATATCCACTTTGGCACCTTCGATCTGGGCGAAGAAATCGTGCGCGGGATCAAGGACGATATCATCAACTGGGGGATCGACCAGCAGCCGTTCCTGCAGGCCTATATGCCTGTTGTGATCCTGGCCAATTGGGACCGCTACGGCGTGCTGCCTGGCAACAACATCAACTCTGGTCCCGGCTTTGTCACCAAGGATGGACTGGCCAAGGTTGAAGAGTTCGCGGGCGAATACCGTTAAGTCAACGATACATGCCGGGCGGTTCGCGATGACCCCGGGACCGCCCGCATTCATCTTTTCTTCAGGAGTCCTCCGATGGCTGACACCTCGCAAGTTGACGAGCGGATCAAGGACATCTCCCCTCTGCGCCGCGCCCTGATCCGGCCCGAACTGGGCGGCATCGTGGGGACCGTCGCTGTCTTTACGCTTTTTCTGCTTTTTGCCTTTGACAGCGGGATGTTCAACTCCCAGGGCGTGATGAACTGGTCGACCGTATCGGCCCAGTTCATGATCATTGCGGTCGGTGCTTGCCTGTTGATGATCGCGGGCGAGTTTGATTTGTCCGTCGGCTCCATGATCGGGTTTGCAGGCATGATGATCGCCGTGTTCGGCGTGGTGCTGGCATGGCCGATGTGGATGGCGATTATCATCACATTCGTCATTTGCGTGGCGCTCGGCGCATTGAATGGCTGGATTGTGGTGCGCACCGGTCTGCCCAGTTTCATCGTCACGCTGGCCTTTCTGTTTATCCTGCGCGGTTTTACCATCTACATCCCGCAGACGATTGAAAACAAAACGATCATCGGCGGTATTCGCGATGCAGCCGAAGGCGACTGGCTGGCATGGCTTTTCGGGGGGAAGATCGGTCAGCCCTTGTTTCAGTGGCTGGGCGAAGCGGGAGTTATCGCAGTGTTCGAACGCGGTTCGCGTGCGGGGGAGCCCGTTGTCGATGGCATCCCGATGCTGATCGTCTGGGCGATTGCCTTGGTCATCTTTGGTCATATCCTTTTGACCCGCACGCGGTTTGGCAATTGGGTCTTTGCCGCTGGCGGCGATGCAGACGCGGCGCGGAATTCGGGTGTGCCGGTGAGCCGCGTCAAGATCCTGATGTTCATGTTCACCGCATTCTGCGCCACGGTCCTGGCGGTGTGTCAGGTGATGGAATTCGGGTCCGCCGGGGCGGATCGCGGCCTGCTGAAGGAATTCGAGGCGATCATCGCCGTGGTCATCGGCGGTGCGCTTTTGACCGGCGGTTATGGGTCGGTCATCGGGGCGGCGCTGGGCGCGCTGATCTTTGGCGTGGTTCAGCAAGGGTTGTTCTTTGCCGGTGTCGAAAGCTCACTTTTCCGGGTGTTTCTGGGGGTGATCCTGCTGTTTGCGGTGATCCTGAACACCTATATCCGCCGCATCATCACGGGAGAGCGGTAAGATGGCTGAACCGATTATCCGGATGAAGAATATCGAAAAGCACTTCGGCTCCGTCATCGCCCTTGCAGGCGTGTCGGTCGATGTGCATGCAGGCGAGTGTCATTGCCTGCTGGGTGACAATGGTGCTGGTAAATCGACTTTTATCAAGACCATGTCGGGCGTGCACAAACCCACCAAGGGCGAGATCATTTTTGAAGGCAAGCCGCTGGATTTTGCCGATCCGCGTGATGCGATTGCAGCAGGGATTGCAACGGTGCATCAGCATCTGGCGATGATCCCGCTGATGTCGGTCAGCCGGAATTTCTTCATGGGCAATGAACCGATCAAAAAGCGGTTTGGCATGTCGTTCTTTGATCATGAATACGCCAATGACGTGACCATGCGCGAGATGAAGCAGATGGGGATCAATCTGCGCGGCCCCGATCAGGCGGTGGGTACCTTGTCCGGTGGCGAGCGTCAGACCGTTGCCATTGCGCGTGCCGTGCATTTCGGTGCCAAGGTGCTGATCCTGGATGAGCCCACATCCGCATTGGGGGTCCGGCAAACGGCCAATGTGCTGGCGACGGTGGACAAGGTGCGCAAACAAGGCATTGCGGTTGTTTTCATCACCCACAACGTGCGTCACGCGATGGCAGTCGGCGACAGGTTCACGGTTTTGAACCGTGGCAAGACCTTTGGCACCGCCAGCAAGGGGGAGATCACCCCGGAAGAGTTGCAGGATATGATGGCCGGTGGTCAGGAACTGGCCGTGCTGGAAGGGTCGCTGGGCGGAACCGTCTGATCGCCCGACTTGCTCTGCCATTCGCCTGAGCTGGTTGCTGACCGATTAATGAAAAATGCTGCACCCATCGTTCAATCGGTGATCGTGCCGCGCGGACTGTGATACTTAGCCCAACGGCACCAGATGGTTGTCCCATCGCAGCGTCGTGTTTTCCACCGTTTCTGCATGATGGCCGTGCAAGTTCACGAGTTTGCCCGTGCCCGTCGTGATGATCACACCGTCTGGCGTGGTGGCAACGCCGCTGGCGTCAGCAAGTGTGTTTTGGTCGACAATGGTCAAGGTGTCTGTATCGTACTGCTGCACCATGCCACCGCGGGGCGAAGTGGCGATGATCTGTGCGCCGTCAACGGCAAAGGCAATGCTGCCGACATAGCCTTGCATGTGCCGCAACGCTTCGTCCGCTACAGACAGCAGTTGGACGCTGTTACCGCGCTTGTGCAGGCCGACAAGCGCCGGGGCGGGGCCACCGCCTTGCCACTGCATGCCAAACGCGACGCGACCATCTGCATTCACCGCCAAGTGCCGGATAGAGTTTTTATGATGCTCACCCTCCAGCCTTACTGTTTCGACCAATCGACCATCCTCGACATAGGTCATGTTGGGTCGCATGGTGGCAATGTTCAGCTTGGTCCGCCCGCTGTCAGGATGCGTGTCAATGCCGCCATTGGCAATGACGAGCGTATCGCTGCCGGGCACGCGCTTGATATCATGCGGACCGACCCCGCCGCTGCTGAATTCGTCCGCACGGGTAAATCCCGCTGCGACGTCCCAGACACCGACGCGGCCCTGGCCTGCCTCATAGTCGTTTTCGGTTGTAAACAGCCACGTGCCATCCCGGCTGAATGCGCCATGCCCGTGAAAATGTCGGCCCTGCGGAGCATCAAGGGTCGCAATGACTTGCCCCGTTGCGCAATCGACAGCATGGGCAAATGTGCCCGGTCGGCGGGCAAAGGCGACAGCGATAGCGCGCGTTGGGTGTGCCGCTGCGGCGTGACCGCGAGATGGCAGTGGCACATTGAACAGCACATCAAGTGCTGCACTTATCCCGCAAAGGACGTAAGTCCCATCATCCCGCGCTGCCGCTGACAGGAACGCGGGCGCGCCGACATCCGCCCATGTGCTGCGTGGCGCAAGACCGGTGGCCAACAGCCCTGCAATGAATTGTCGCCGGTTTGTCATCAGTCGCCGTCCAATGCATTGAACCCGGACACGACCCCAAGGCTACTGCCGAGCGCATTGCGGACGATGGCGCGGATTTCCTCAACGCGGCTGCGGATCGCCTCGATCTTGATACGCGATTGTGGGTTTGCCACGCCGGCAAACGCCGGGTCGTCAACAGCGGCAAGCTGGGTCTGGGCACGGGCGAAGGCGGCGTTCAGTTCCGCTTGCAGTGGCGGGTCGTGTTGCGCCAGATGAGTTGCCAGGTCACGCAGACTTTCAAGCGACAACGCCACGTGACGCGCGGAACGCCCGGATCGCCATGCCTCTGCACGGGTGGGGTGCGACCTGTCAAAACTGCCCAAGGGACGGCCAAGCCGGGCGTCAGACGTCAGTTGCAGTCCGGTCGTCAGCGCCTTGAAAAGCTCTTGTTTGGCCTCAAGATCGGATCGGTATGGCCCGTCCGGGCTGGGATTGGTCAAAAGCCCCGCGTAGCTGTTCTGCCAATCGGTCGCGATGTCCTGGGTCAGCTTTGCGATATCTGCGGTTACTGTCTGCACCAATTTGCAGCGGTACTCATCATCGCCAAAGGTGCTGATGGTCGCATCATAAAGCAGGAATTCCATCGCATAGAACCCGCGGGCTGCGATGGACATGTCGGCATAGGCATCGGCGCTTTGCGTGATGGGGTCTTTGGTGCGGATCAGAGTGGCAAGTGTCCTCGGCGTGGCACCGCGGCTGTCGGGCCAGAACGCCAGAGCAAAAGCGCGGTCATCGGTCTCGGTCGGTCCGAAACGCAGGTGGCTGACACTGACCCAGGCGTCAAAGGCGGTACCGAATGCAGCACGCAAAGGCTCGGACGTTGCGGAACAATCAGCAAGGGCCGTCTCTTCCAAGGTTTGTCCTGTTTCGGCCAGTACGTCAAAGCGCGGCAGGATATGATCGTTGACGATGTTTTGTGTGACGTCCTGCGCTGACGCGACACCGGGCAGAAACGCAATGGCGCAGATGGCAAGACATGTTTTCATAGGCTTTCCACAAATCTGATCAGCGCGTCCCGGTCGGCCTTGGGCATGTCGATGACTGCATCGCGTTGGCTTTCCGCCTCTCCGCCATGCCACAGGATCGCTTCCAGCAGCGACCGCGCCCGCCCGTCATGCAAGAAATATGTATGTCCGTTGACCTGTTCGGTCAGGCCAGTCCCCCAAAGTGGCGCGGTGCGCCATTCCCGACCATTGGCCAGTACCTCTGGCCGGTGATCGGCCAAACCGTCACCCATGTCGTGCAGCAGCATGTCGGTATAAGGCCAGATCAATTGAAAGCTCTGCTCGGGGCGGTTTTCAAGGCGGTGGGTCACAAAGCTGGGTGTGTGGCAGGATGCACAGCCTGTGGCGTGGAATACCTCTTTGCCGCGTAGTATCTGCGGGTCATCGACGTCGCGGCGGGCGGGCACCGCAAGATTGCGGCTATAGAATGTCACCAGATCAAGGATTTCGTCATCGATCTCATGAATGCGCGCATCACCGTCGCCATGCATTGCTGTTTGGCAACCGACTTGGGCTGCGGTGCATTCACCCGCACCGTTGGGGTTGATCGGGGAAGAGATCCCGATGTCACCCGCAAAGGCATCCGCTGATTGCTGGCGGATCGTGGGTGTACCCGCCTTGTGGCCAAAACGACCCAACATGTACCGCTCAAACTCCTTGGACCACACGATGTTTGCCCGCCCGGAAATACCGTCACCGTCGCTGTCTTCGGGATCTGCATTGGCCATGATATCGGCAGCCGGTATGGCCTCGAGCAGACCAAGCCCGATCATCTGCGGCGCGATGCGGGGGCTGAGCATGACGTCAGGATGCAGCGGGCCATAGCTCGGATCAGTGAGCGCGTAACTGGGCCTGCGCAGTGACACGACCTCACCATCCGAAAGGGTGATAGGGTCTTCGATATAGACAATGCTGATCTGGGCTTCGGCCTTATGCCCCTGAATGGCAAAGTCCTGAATTTGGGTGCCGTAGGTCGGGTCAGGCAATGTTGCCAGATATTGCCTGAGTGCGAAATTTTTTGCGCCATAGCTTGCGGGATCGGGAATCGACACGCGCATCAGCATAGAAATTGCATTGTCATCGCCCGGTTCGGGCGGATGTCCCCGCCCGTCCTTGAGATGGCAACGCTGACAAGACCGGGCGTTGAACAAAGGGCCAAGCCCGTCAGAGGCCAGCGTGGATGCGGGCGACGACACCCATAATTTGCGAAACAACCCGTTACCGACCTTGAACGTCAACTCATCCGCGAATGTGATGTTTGCTGACGGTTGCGAGAATGCATCTGCGTTATCGCGGACTCTGACGGTGGCTGCCCCGGCTGTGCGCTCTTCGAACGGGCTGAGTGCCGAAAAGTCAGTGGGTGGTGCGGTCACGGCTTCAATTCGGGCGATCTCTTGGGCAGTACGGGGAATGATCTGCAGATGCGGTTCGTCCAAACCATCGGCCCCGGCAACTGACGCGACCGCGAGGGCTGCAATCGCACTGATCTTGGCAAGATGCTGCATTATGAATGCCGTGGCGGGACCTATTGAAAGACGGCTTCCGGGTCATCAAGGCTGTCAGAGCCTTCGATTGCGATACCATCCACGCCCAGCACGGCGATCACACGCTCGATCGATCGGGTTTGGTCGATCAGACCGTTCACGCCGCCCATGATCAACGCCGCACCCGCGTCGTTGCCGCGTTCCAGCATCATATCATAGGCAAAGCCAGCCTCGGCGGCGGTCTTGATCCGGCTGAGTGCGGTCACCGCGTGGGACAGTTTCATCTGCATCTCCATGTCAAGCGCCGGGTCCGTTTCGGCCACCAGATCTGACAGTGAAGGGCCTAATACGACCGAGCCGTCAATACGTGTATACGTGCCGTGATAGACTGACTGGATGCCCAGACCATTGTAGAAATGGTCGTTATGGGTGTTATCGGCAAAGCATGAATGTTCTTCCTCGGGTTCGTTCAGCATGACGCCAAGACGCATCCGTTCACCGGCGGTTTCGCCATAGGACAGCGACCCCAAGCCGGTCAGGATTGCCGCGATACCTGCATCCTGATCAGCGGTGACCGCCGCGCGTGCCGCGCCGCCATCGGTCCATTGCGCCACCATCCATTCCAGATCAGAGACAAGAAGGTTCGTGGCCGCGATCAGATATTCTCCACGCCGGTTGCAATTCCCGTTCGTGCAGGCATCACTCGCCGCATAATCGGTCCACGGCCGGTTGCCTGCGCCTGCGCCGTGACCATTCAGGTCTTGACCCCAAAGCAGGAATTCAATCGCGTGATATCCGGTGGCGACATTGGCCTCGACACCGTCAGCCTCTTGCAAGGTGTCCGCCAGCAGGGCGGGGGTAATGCTGGACGCATCAATCGTTTCACCACCCAGCGTGAACGATACATTCGCAATGACATTCAACGCGGCGGCCGCATTTTCATCGGATAGGCCACCATAAGACGCATCAACATAGTCGATAAGACCTTCATCAAGCGGCCAGGCATTTACCTTGCCTTCCCAGTCATCGACGATGGCGTTCCCAAAGCGAAAGACCTCGGTTTGTTGATAAGGTACGCGGGCGGCCAGCCAGGCATCTTTTGCCGCTTGCAGGTTTTCGGCGGATGGATTGGCGACGAGATCATTGATGGCTGCCTGCATGGTGCGCGCAGTTATCAGGCTATCGGTGTATTTCGCCGCGGCCATATTGGCGTAGTTCACCAGAACGTCGGCTTTTTCGATGGCCAGTGCAGGCATCGCGGATGAGAGACACAGCACGGTCCCTGCAAGTAGACTGGATTTCATGAAAGTTGATCCTGTGGATAAAGTTTTGCTTGGGTTTGTTCGGGCATCCTGCCGATCACCACGACCACCCGCAGCTGTCGCGCCTGAACGCTGATCTGCGCCAATTGGCCGTTTCTGGCTAAGTTGCGCAGGTCGTCGAACCGGACGTTGTTATGGTGCGGGTCATTTGCCGTCCGTGTGGTGCAGCCTGTTTTCCGTCATCAAGCAATATGGTCAGAATTTCGGCCTTGGTCGGAACCTGCAATAGATCGTCTGGCGGCTCTGTGCCTATGTCACGCGCATTTCGCATGGCTGGGTGTCCTTTCATTATCGGAAATGTCGGGCTTCCCAAGCGCAGGGCGCGGGTGGCTGGATCTGTATAAACCTGAGTGATTTTATAGGATATGTCAATTCGGCAGTTTTGGTTGGTAAACGAGGGCGACGCGCCTGCTATGCCTAACCCAAAGCTGCGGAGCCGGGTTGTTCGTGTCGGCGGAACACCAAGATGATTTTGGTAGACGGTGTTTCCCCTAAAGCATCTTTAATCCTCGACCCATTCTTTGCGGCAACGGCGGCGTCATGCCACCTGGCGCCCGTCAACAACACGCAAATTGGCAGGTGAAATGACGCATCAACGCGGGCTCCTTGGTGATCTGAAATCCCTTCAGCGTATCGATTTCGGACTGCAGTTCGCCAAATGCCTCGACCACGTAATCGGCATGGCTTTGTGTGTAGGTGCGGCGCGGGAAGGCCAGGCGGACGAGCTCTATGGCGGCTGGTTTCTCGGACCCGTCGGGCTGCCGTCCGAACATCACGCTGCCGATCTCGCAGGACCGGATGCCGCCGATTTCATACAGCCGGCACGCGACCGCATGCGCAGGGTAATGCAGCGGGTCGATGTGGGGTAGCCAGCGTTTGGCGTCGATGAATACTGCGTGGCCGCCTGCCGGTTTGACCACAGGGATGCCCATCGCGTCCAGCCGTTCCACGATGTATTCGTTGGTGCGAACGCGGTAGCGGAGGTAGTCTTCGTCCACGATTTCTGTCAGCCCCTGGGCCAGTGCATCGAGGTCCCGTCCGGCAAGCCCGCCATAGGTCGGAAAGCCTTCGGTCTGGATCAGTTTCACGCGGGCCTGTTCGGCAAAGCCATCATCATTGAGCGCCAGCCAGCCGCCGATATTGCCGAATGCGTCCTTCTTGGCACTCATCGTCATACCGTCCGCCACCGCAAAGCAATCGCGCACGATTTCGGGGATGGAGCGGTCACCCTGCCCTGGCTCGCGTTGTTTGATGAACCACGCGTTTTCGGCAAAGCGGCAGCCGTCGATGATAAAAGGCCTGCCATGGGCGCGGGCGATGTCGGCGACGACCCGGATGTTTTCAAGGCTGACGGGCTGACCGCCGCCTGCGTTATTGGTGATGGTGATCATGACGATGGGGACGCTGTCGCCATGAGTGGCCATGAAGGTTTCAAGCGCTGCGAGATCCATGTTGCCCTTGAACGGGTGTTCGGATTGCCCGTCGCGCCCTTCGGCGATGTTGAGGTCATGGGCGAAGGCGCCGCTGGCCTCAATATTGCCACGGGTCGTGTCGAAATGCGTGTTTGAGGGGATGTTGTGCCCTTTGCCGGCAAAGATGGACATCAGGATCGCCTCCGCGGCGCGGCCTTGATGGGTTGGGATGATGTGTTTGAAAGGCATCAGGTTTTGCACGGCATTTGTGAACCGTTCGAAAGACCGGGATCCTGCATAGCTTTCGTCGCCGCGCATCATGGCGGCCCATTGTTCGGCGCTCATGGCACCGGTGCCGCTGTCGGTCAGCAGGTCGATCAGCACGTCATCGGCGTGCAGCTTAAATAGGTTATGGTGCGCCGCTTGCAGTTTTGCCTCGCGTTCGGATCGGGTTGTGACCCGGATCGGTTCGACCGATTTGATGCGGAATGGTTCGATAATGGTTTTCATCTGGTTGTCCTTCGGTGTTGAACGCCCGGATGTCTGATGAAAACATTTCCGGGCGAGCGCCGCGGTTGCCCCCTTGCGTTGGGGTGCCGCGCTCAGCGCCGAAAATCTGGGCAGACGGTATTTTCGCCCGTGGGCTGCGTCAAGAAGTGTTTTGTCTGTGCCAGCGGCAGCATTAAGGTTGGTCAACAGGAGAGATGAACATGGAAGCGAGCTTTTCCCGTCGCAAGCTGCTGACGCCAGCGGAGTTGCGCAGTTTGACCGAACGATCCGACCTGTGGGGTGGAATGCAGATGGCCAGCCATGTGGGCGCGATTATCTTGGTTGGTGTGCTGCATGCCCAGGTGATGGGCACCGCATGGGTCTGGCTGACCGGGCTGGTCTTGGGCGTGTTGCTGAATTTCCTTTATGCCGCCCAGCATGAGTTGTCCCATGCCACCGTGTTCAAGACCCGCAAGCTGAACGAGGTCTTCGGCCGGATCATCGGGTTCATCCAGCTTTTTCCCCGCGATTTCGACCAAATCATGCATTTCGCCCATCACCAGTATACGCAGGATTGGGAACGCGATGGTGAGTTGGTTCGCGAGCCTTATACGCTGACCACATACTTGATGTGGCTGAGCGGAGTTACCTATTGGCGTAACCGCGTTGTGGGGATCATCCGCCGCGCTAGGGGCATCATCATTGAGCCCTACATCCGCGCCGAGGAAGAGGCCAAGGTGATCCGCGAAAGCCGGTTACATCTGGCGGGTTATGCGGTGATCGCGCTGATTTCTGTCTGGCTGGGGTCATGGGCGGCACTGACGTTCTGGCTGATCCCCATGGTGCTGACCAAACCGATCCATCAGTTGCAGAACACGATTGAGCATCTGGGGTTATCCCATGAAGACGACATCATGGAAAACACCCGCTCCACCCGCGCCAATGCCCTGCAGCGCTGGCTGTGCTGGCAGATGCCATACCATACCGCCCATCATACCTTTCCCGCCGTGCCGTTCTGGAAACTGCGCGATCTGAATGACCGGATCGAGAGGAAGGCGGGCGCGGTGCATCGCATGGGCTGGATCGAGTTCCAGATCGAGGTGATCCGTAAACTGATGGCCAAGGATGAAAGCCAGTATCCGATGGATGAGGTCTGGGTCATTCCCCGCGCCGGTGGTCGGGTCAGCCGGATCCCGGCGGAGTAGTCAGGGAACCATTCGGCCCACATGCCGTTGATGACTGGCATTGCCACGATGGATTGATCTATGCCTGCTTCAACCGACGACGCCCTGTCCGCCCCCAGAATCGAGCCCTTGCTGTTGGCCTTTTGCGGGATTTTGGGCCTGATCGGCAGCGTTGCCCCGACCGGCGCGCTGATCTGGGCCAGCCTTGTGGCCGAGCATGATTTCCTTGCCGATACCGTCAGCGATCTGGGGCGCGGACCGCACCGCTGGATCATGGATAGCGGATTTTTCATTAATTCCGCATCCTTGTTGGCGTTGTCGATTGGTGCGGCACATATCCATGCGGGCACGAAACGCTGGACCGCCAGTATACTGTGTTTTGCCTTATTGGCCTTGGTGATTGTCGCGATTGGCTTGTGGGATGCCTTTGGTCGCACCGCTGAAACCGATGGGATGAGCGTACATACGCGGCTGACATTCCTGCTTGGACCGCTTTACCTGATCGGGCCGATTCTGATGTGGTATTCCTTTCGCGACACGGCCCCGTCGACGGCCCGTCTGTTTCTGGTCTCAGCGGTGTTATGGGCGGTTTTTGCCACCGCCTTTAAGCTTGCCCCCGACTGGATTGATGGCGGGCTGGAGAAGCTGGCCATCGCTGCCACGTTGTTGTGGACCGTTCCGTTTTCCAACTGGATGACCCGCCGGGCTTTGCAGGCGAGATCAGAGGTGAATTAGTTTTGCATTGCGTGCCTTGCGGCCCTGCGTGACAGTGCCTGTGGCACAATTGGGGGCAGCGCATGCGGCGATTACAGGTCTATACCTCGCTTTGGGCGATGCAGCCGCATGACCAGACGGGGGTGAAGCTGCCGCTGGATCAGGTCTGCGCAATGGTCGCCGGGGCCGGGTTTGACGGGATGGCCATTGATCTGGGTGCATCGGATGTGGCGGTGGCCCATGCGGCGCGTCCGCATATGGACGCGCAGGGGCTGACGCCGTTGATCGTGGCCTTTCCCAAGACAATCGATAGCCTTGAAGACACGCTGCATATGGCTGCCGATTTCGGCGCGCCGTTTGTCGATGTGATCGGACAGGTGATGCCGATAGCGCTGGATGACATGGTGCCGGTGATCGAAACCTGGATCGCGATGGCAGACAGGATCGGTGTGCCCGTCCAGTTCGAGACGCATCGCAACTGCATCACCAACGATCTTTATACGACCCTGCAATTGCTGGATCGCATTCCGCAGATGCGGATGTGTGCCGACTTGTCGCATTACGTGGTGGATCGGGAGTTCTGGTTTCCCTTGTCCGACCACGACAAGGGGCTGATCAGCCGGATATTGCAGCGATCCGACAGCTTTCAGGGGCGCGTGGCATCCCGTCAGCAGATTCAGTTGCAGTTGGACTTCCCGCAGCATCAGAAATGGGTGGACTTGTTCAAGGGCTGGTGGCGCGAGGGGCTGGCCGATTGGCGGGCACGCAACCCATCGGGCGACTGCATCTTTGTCTGCGAGCTTGGTCCGCCGGAATATGCCATGACCGATGCGAAAGGCCGCGAGATGTCGAACCGGTGGAAAGAGGCGCAGGTGATCATGCGGTGGGTGCGCGCGATATGGGATGATCTGGGGGGCGACGGCTAACACGTCAGCAACTGTCGGGAGACCGGGCTTTCGGGCTTGTATGACATCCGTTTCGCGTGTCGTGTGGCGCCATGAAACTCAACGGTCCTTTTCTGTTCATCCTTGCCACCCTGATGATCGACGCCATCGGGATCGGGATCGTGTTTCCGATCATGCCGGACCTGATGGATCGCGTGGGTGCTTCGAGCACGGCCGAGGGCGCGTTCTGGGGTGGCATCATGATGTCGGCCTATGCGGCAGCGATGTTTCTGTTCGGGCCGATTGTGGGCAGCCTGTCGGATGCCTATGGGCGCAAACCTGTCTTGATCGCGGCGCTTCTCACGCTGACCATTGATTATATGATCATGGCGATGGCGCAGACCTATTGGGTGCTGCTGGTGGGCCGGGTCGTGGCAGGGATGGCGGGGGCCACCTATATCACCGCGACTGCCTATATTGCCGACATCGCCAAGCCGGAAGAGCGCGGGGCGGCCTTTGGCATGATCGGTGCCGCGTTCGGGATCGGCTTTGTGCTGGGGCCTGCGATGGGCGGGATGGCGTCGGGCTGGCATGTCACCGCACCGTTCTGGATCGCGGCGGGCCTGTCGGCATTGAACGTGGCGTTTGGGCTTTTTGTATTGCCGGAATCGCTGAAGCCGGAAAACCGGCGCCCTTTCGGGCGGCGCGATCTGAACCCGTTTGGCACGATCATCCGGGCCTTCGTGATCCCCGGCCTCGCCATTCCGTTGATCTGCATCTTTGTCTTTGAGTTCGCCAATATGGTCTATCCGACGCTTTGGGCGTTTTGGGGGCGTGAGGTCTTTGGCTGGGACGGTTTCACCATTGGTCTGACGCTGTCGGGCTATGGTATTCTGATCGCGGTGGTTCAGGCGGGTGTGCTGCCGCAGTTGACCAAACGGCTGGGTGATTTCAAGACGCTCAGGATAGCGACAATCGCCGCCGTGATCGCCATGGTTGGTTTTGGTGGGACCAGTGCGGTGTGGGCGGTGGTGGTGTTTTTGCCGATTGCGGCATTGTCGGATATGGCCCCGCCCTTGATGACGGCTTTTGCCGCCAATCGCGTGGGCGAAGATCAGCAAGGTCTGGTGCAGGGAGTGATCGCATCCCTGTCATCGGTGGCGGCTGTTGTTGCGCCGCTTGCCCTGACAGGTGTTTTTGAGCGGTTCGTGAATGATGAGGGACTCTATTTGCCCGGTGCGCCGTATTTGATGGGTGCCGTCCTGATTATCGCGATCATTCCGCTGATCCTGCGGATCAACCGTCCGACAGGCGGTGGGCGTTAGGATTGATCCATCATTCCTGCAACATCCAGCATCCGGCAGGAAAACCCCCATTCGTTATCGTACCAGCCAAAGATGCGGACCAACCCGCCAGCCGTGACGCGCGTTTCAGGAAGCGAGACGATCAGACTTTCGGACCGTGCCCGCAGATCGGTCGAGACGAGCGGTTTGTCGGTCCAGCCGATGACCCCTGATTGTCGCTTCAGCACCGCATGGACCTCGTCCAGCCCAACCTGATTGTCCAGCGTCACTGTCAGATCAACCGCCGAGACAGAGGCGACGGGCACGCGCACCGCTGCCGCCTCGATCCGGCCCGCGATATCGGGCAGGACCTGATTCAGCAATTGCTGCGCTGATGTGGTCGTCGGCACCATGGAAAGCGCCGCAGCCCGGCTGCGCATCATGTCGCCGCGTGGGGCATCGATGCTGGGCTGACTGCCAGTGTAGCAGTGGATTGTCGTCATCCAGCCAGTTTGCAGCCCCCAAGTGTCATCGATCAGCCTGACCAGCGGCGCCAGCGCATTTGTCGTGCACGATGCGTTGGACACGACAGGTTGATCGGCAAGCAGATGATCATTGGCCCCCAACACCATAGTCAGATCGGCTGTTTCGGACGGCCCGGAGATCAGGATACGTGTGGCCCCGGCTTTTAGCCCCCGCTCTGCAAAGGCGCGGTCGCCTGCCCGACCGGTGCATTCAAAGACGATATCGACATGCGACAGGTCAAGCGTGCTGAGATCGGTCGTCTGATGCAGTGGAATTGTGCGCCCGTTGATCACAAGCGCGTCACCTTCCAGATCGGCCGTGCCGGGAAAAGGGCCAAAGACGCTGTCATAGGTGAACAGATGCGCGCAAAGATCAGGTGCCGCGATATCGTTGATCCCGACAATCCGAATCTCTGGCCATGCGCCGCCAGCCCAGGCGCGCAAGGTTGTCCGCCCGATCCGGCCAAAGCCGTTGATGAACACGTTGCGCATGACGCTTTCCTTCCCCACCGTCGTTGCCGTGATGCTGCACCGTTGCGTCACTTGTCACAAGCGGGGTTTCATGCGCGCGCGGGACCGTTATATATGGCAACCGAAAGAGAGACGCATGGAAGCGTTTACCAAAACGACAAAGAATCGGTGCCAAATCTGCTTAATAAATGATTAAACTCACCGCAGTCGCTGAAAGAACTGACAACTTGTTCACAAAGTTAGTGTGAATAAAGTCACGCTGCAGGGGTGCAGTGTAGATTCTGCGTAAAAGTATACGTGGCCAGTGAAAATAAGTGTTTATCGGCGGATTTTTGCCGGATACTGTTTCACAAAGCGACGATAATGCCGGGCAAAATCCGGGATTAAGAACCATGAAACAACAAGTTAGCGTCACTTTTTGGCCTAATTTGAATGAGACTAAACAATGAAGGGCGAGTGGGGTTTTCTCACGTTGCCGCAGATGTTGAAAGCTGGATGTAAAGATGGCGAAGGCGCAAGTACAAGAGAACGCGGACGACAAGGACAGCTTTGTCGATGAGCTGAAGCCGGGCACCAAGTTGATGCACGGTCAGTACACGATCGAGAGCTTCCTGAACGCTGGCGGTTTTGGCATTACTTATCTTGCCAAAGACAGCCTTGACCGCAAAATCGTGATTAAAGAGTGTTTCCCCGGCGCGTTCTGCCGCCGCAGCCGTTATGTGGTGCAAGCCCGTTCGCGTGCGCACCAGAACGAGCTTAAGTCGATTGTCCGGCTGTTCGTCCAAGAGGCCCGCAGTCTGGCCAAGCTGGACCACCCGAACATTGTGGGTGTGCATCAGGTCTTCGAAGACAACGACACGGCCTATATGGCGCTGGATTTTGTCGAAGGTCGTGATCTGCTGGATACGATCGAGGATCCCAATCACACGCTGACCCCACCCCAGATCAAGATCATCCTCAAGGAAGTTCTGGGTGCTGTCGGCTTTATCCACGATCAGGGCATCCTGCACCGTGATATTTCGCCCGATAACATCTTGATCAATCAGGATCTGCACCCTGTGCTGATCGACTTTGGTGCCGCCCGCGAAGAAGCCACCAAGCAAAGCCGCGTTCTGTCGGCGCTGCGTGTGGTTAAGGACGGCTATTCCCCGCAGGAATTCTACATTGCCGGGTCCGAGCAAAGCCCCAGCAGTGACCTTTATGCGCTTGCCGCGTCGTTCTATCATCTGATCAACAAGGATGTGCCGCCGAACTCTCAGGCCCGACTGGCTGCGATTGCGTCAGGCGATGCCGACCCATACGAGCCATTGGCCGGGCGTTTCCCTGATTACGATGACAACTTCCTGGCGGCCATCGACAAGGCATTGGCCGTGCTGCCCAAGGATCGTCTTCAGTCTGCAAAAGCGTGGATTGACATGATGGAAGGCAGTTCGGGCAACGTAACTGCGTTGAACGTTGCCGCCGCCATGACAACCGCGAAGGCGGAAGAAGACACACCCGCAGCCGCTGTCGAGAAAAAGTCGAAGATGCCGCTGTTGCTTGGCTCTGCCGCTGCCGTGGCTCTGCTGGTTGGTGTTGGTGTTCTGACAATGTCCGGTGGCGACGATGCTCCGACAACGCAGGTTGTGGCAAGTGCAGCTGCGCCGACGCCGACGCCGGTCGAAGAACCTGCACCTGTGGTGGAAGAAGCGGCACCTGTCGCGGAGGAGCCTGTTGCTGAAGAGCCTGTTGTAGACGCACTGGTTCGCGAGATTGTTGAACAGCCGCCAGCTCCTGTTGTGGTCGAAGAGCCCGCACCAGTTGTTGTCGAAGCGCCTGCGCCTGTTGTGGTCGAAGATCCCGCACCAGTCATCAGCCAAAACGCTGCACCGCTTGTCATTGAAGGCCCTGTCATCGTTGATGAACCTGCACCGACAGTGCGCCCAAGCGAGCGCCCTGAAAGTGTGGAAATCGCGGCACTGCCAGAACCAGAGCCGCTGCCGGAACCTTTGGAAACGCCACGTCCGGTGACAACGGAACCAGCAGCAAGCGGCGCGTTCCCTGATCAATCGGGCAATCGTCCCGTTGCTGATGGCGATACAGCGCAAGTTGCCCTGCCCACGACACCTGACACAGTTGAAGCTGTGGGAACCGGCCCTGAAGTGGATATCGCGGCCATCACACCTGGCAATGAACTGGTTCAAGAGCCAGAGAGTTTGATCGCAAGCTGGACCGTGCAGTTGCCGTTCACGGCAGCGGGCCCACAGTCCAACATCATCGCCGAAGCCGGGGCCGTGTCGCCGGTTTGGGTGCAGCCAGGTCTGGTGATCACATCGGTCAATGACACACCAATTGATGCGATTTCGGACATTCCGACTGTCTTGAACCAGACTGTCGCATCCGAAGACCTGGCAGGAACGCTTCCCGTCACATTCGGGACGCTGAACCCCGCATCTGGTGAGCAGGTCTCTCAGAACTGGGTTCTGCCTGTTGTTCAGAAGCTGGAACTGTTGAACGGTGTCGCGTTCCAGACCGTCTTTGCGGGCGGAGAGTGGCGCACGTCAGTGGCGGACCTGCCAGAAAGCCTGGCAAGCGTGACCGGAGGTTTACAGGTTGGTGATATTGTGAAGTCATACATCCAGACCGCTGAGCCAATCACCGAGCGGGACAGCCTGCAATCCGTCTTTGATCGTGAGCTGAACAACGGGACGGACCAGTTTACGTTTGTAGTTGAACGTGGGGGCGGCATGTGGGTCGCAGCACTGAACTACGATGGTGTAGAGGAGTAATCCAGCGACGTGGTCCCTTTCAGGGTTATCCCCGTCGTCTAGTTTGGAAGGTAAGCAACATGAAGTTTATTCGTGATCTACTAGGTAGAAACAAGCGCAGCGCCGAGGCTCCAACACCTCGCAAGACTGTTGAATCGCTGGAACAATCCTATCGTGATACGATTGGATCGATTGTCGATGACAAAGAAGGCGCATCTGTTTCCGATATCCTGACGGACGTTGCACAAAAGACAACCGCTGCATCAGATGTGCGCGTTGTCAAAGTGGAAGACACCCCGGAAGTGAATATCTGGGATCTTGAGGATGACGGTACGTCAACCGAACTTCCGTCAAAGGCGCCAGAGCGTCCGACACGCAGCCCGGCAGCTGCAGCCAGTGCTGCTGCCCGGTCACCAAGCCGGTCTCGCCGCACAAAGACGCGCTTGATCGGCTTTGAAAAGTCCGACGGTGATGTCGTTGATCTGTTCAACGATGCCCCACGTGCACCTGCCGTCAAAAGCGTCAAGTTCCCTGTGGGCTGGATTGTTGTCGCCGAGGGCCCGGGTCGCGGTGAGAGCTTCCCCCTGATGGCAGGCATGTCGCAGATTGGTCGTGGTGAAGATCAGGCTGTGCAGCTTGATTTCGGCGATAACTCGATCTCGCGTACTAACCACGCCGCGATCGTGTATGACACCGACAGCAAGGAATTTCTGCTGGGTCATGGCGGCAAATCCAATATCGTTCGCCTGAACGACAAGCCATTGATCAGCAATGAAGCTTTGAAATCAGGTGATGTAATTCGTATAGGTGAGACTGTTTTACGCTTTGTGGCGCTTTGCGGTGATACGTTCGATTGGGCGGACAGCGCGGGCGGGGAGGACGAAGATGTGGCGATCGCCTGAACCGCGTTTTGATGTCGCTTCGGCGATTTGTCAGGGCGGACGTGACTATCAAGAAGACGCAATTGTTACCGACTTTCCGTTCGGCATGGACAGTGGCGTCGTGGTTCTGGCGGATGGCATGGGTGGCCATGCCGCCGGTGACGTGGCCAGCAAGATTGTCGTGACCGAAGTCTACAGCGAACTGAAATTTCAGTCCGCAAACTTTGCAGATTTCGAGACCGAGATCCCGCAGTATCTGACCTCGGCGGCCGTCAATGCGAATAACGTGGTCCGCGAATATGTCATGGCCCACCCCGAAACCCGGGGTATGGGTGCGACCCTTGTTTCGCTGGTTCTGATCGAAAACCGCATGTTCTGGATGTCCATCGGCGACAGCCCCCTTTACCACTACCGCAGTGGCACCATGCAGCAGTTGAACGAGGACCATTCGATGGCGCCTCAGATCGATTTCATGGTCAAGCAGGGTTTGTTGGACGCCGAGACGGGCAAGAACCACCCGGACCGCAACTGTCTGACATCTGTGATCCTAGGTGATCGCGTGGCAAAGTCCGATTGCCCTAAGACCCCGTTCGAATTGCAGGTTGGCGATATTGTCGTCGTCTCCTCTGACGGGTTGCAATATCTGGAAGACGACAAGATCCAGAAGATCCTGCACCGCTATCGCCGCCGCAAGAGCGCCGAGATCTGTGGGTATCTGCTGGAGGCGATCGAGGCCCTCGCGGACCCTGATCAGGACAACTGCTCCTTCTCGGTCATCAAGCTGAACCACAACAAGCCAGTGATTCGTGCGATCCGCGCCAAGCCGGTTGGTCACATTGACACGCACACGTCAAATGTCACGCGCGTTGTCGAACTTGACGATGATGACGCGATTGCAGCCAAATTGCGCAATGATGCCGGTGTGACGAATAAAGCCGCGGCAGGTCAGGCGCATCCGCCACGGCCGCGTAAAAGTGACCCGGTTGCGGAAGACACGGCAGCAAAGCCTGTGATCAAAGAGGTGAAGCCCGTCCAGAAAGTCGAAGGTGCCGACGATCAGGATAAGACACAGGAGGTTGATGAGGCTGCGCCTCCGGCTAAGATAGCCGCTGGAGGTAAATAATGCCGAATCAATCACTGGGGAACCAGGTTCAGGAACGACTATCGCAGGCATTGGCTTCGGGCCTCTTGCCTGCTGATGTTGTTGGGCGGGCGGAACAATTGCTTAAACGCCTGCAACAGCCGGTACGTTTGGCCGTCCTGGGCCGCCCGAAATCCGGAAAATCATCCCTTGTGAACCTGTTGGTCGGTCGCGAGGTGCTGCCCGACGACATGCGCATGCCGACAACACAAATCGTTCATTCCGACAAAGCCGGTGCAACCTGCACCCTGACCGATGGCAGCAAGCAAGAGCTGGACACAGCCAACGCCTATGACATTGCCGAGCTGAAGCCTGTTTTTGTCGAGCTGCGATTGCCACTGCCTGCCTTGAAAAAGATTTCGGTTCTTGAGGTCGTCACTCCCAATGATCCAAATGCCATTCACAAGGCCAGCCAGTGGGCATCAAAGCGGTGCGAACTGGCGATCTGGTGCACAGAGACATTCGATACCAACGAACAGGCCATATGGGCCCAGATGCCCGATCTGCTGAAGGATCATGCTTTCCTGATGCTCACCAAGGCTGATGTCCTGCGGGAAAAGGGAACGCTGGACCAGATCCTTGAAGCGACGCGCGCTTTAGTTGGGCATGAATTCAACGACATCCTGCCAATTGCCACGTTAGATGCGATCTCCGCCCGCCGCCTTGATGGAACAGTTGATAAGGACAGAATGCGCCGCAGCGGTGGATCCGCCCTTATCTCGGCTGTTTTGAAACAGGTTGATCAAGGACGCCAGTCTGACGTGGATATGGCGGACGTTCTGCTGCATCAGCATGCTGACTTGTTGAACGGTAGCGTACCCGAGATGCCTGAGGCCGATACAGAGATGCTGCAGGCCATCATCGGGGCGTCCGGGTCGCATTCAGAGCCGGAAACAGCTGCTGAACCTGCGCCGGCGGCTGAACCCGTTGTCGAGGTGGATGATGCGACCACGGAACCGCCCGCGCCCGCGCCCGACGACATTGCAGAGGAAGCAGAGGAACCTGCCACCGCCACGGTAGTGACATTGCGCCCGGCGACACGTGACGCCTATGCTCATGTCGTCAGCTACATTACCGAACAAGGGCGTGCCCTGTCGGATTTGGCCGCCGAGTTGGGGGACGATGCCCCCGCACAGATTATGGCCGAAACGGTTGAGCATGTGCAGTGGCTGAGCGACTATCTGAACGAGCATGGCGATGACGCGGATGAAGCGTTGCAGCGCGCACGTGACGCAGCGTTTGACGCTGCAGATCTGGTACAATTGATGCAAATGGAAAAACGTGACAGTGCAGCTATTGAAGCTGTGAGCATCCTGCTCCAGATTAAGCATGAACTTCAGGCGGATCTGGCCGCCTAACCTACGGCAACACTTGCAAATTTTGTGAAAACAGCGTCACACTTTCGGCGTGCAGCCCTGTTTTCATTATGGCAATAAATCTTTGTTATTCCCGAAATTTGGCGAAGGGACTAACAACTGATAAAGGTGGTGCCAACACGAGTGATTGAGGACGGACAAGAATGAAAATGGAAGAGCTGACAAAAGGGGACGGTTACAAAGTCCCGGCAGCGCACCACCCATTCATGCGCATCGGCTTGGAAAAGCTGGATGACTTCCATGAGGATATTCTGGATCTGGAGGCGACACTTGCAGATGTCGTAAAGCTGGGCGGGCAAGACACCGAGAAGAAAGCTGCGAGAGTTATCAAGCAGTTACGTATGTTTGAGCCTAGCGTGACGATGATCGGGCAGATCAAATCCGGCAAGACATCTTTGGTGAATGCCATGATCGGGCGTCCCGACTTGCTGCCTGCTGATGTGAACCCGTGGACCTCTGTTGTAACCTCTTTGCATCTGAACGCACCGCTGCCTGCGGATGCGCCCACTGCGACGTTCCAGTTCTTCAGCCAGGGCGAATGGGACCATTTGGTCGAAAATGGGGGCCGAATCGGTGAATTGTCCGCCCGCGCAGGTGCTGACGAAGAATTAGAGAAAGTCCGGCAACAAATCGCCGAGATGCGCGAGAAAACAAAGGCGCGTCTGGGCCGCAAGTTTGAACTCCTTCTGGGGCAAAAGCATAACTATGCCGAACTGACCGACGATCTGGTTCAGCGCTATGTCTGCATGGGCGATGATTTTGAAGATATGGACGAAGAGGACCAGCAGGGTCAGTTCGCCGATATCACCAAATCGGCTGATCTGTACCTCAAGGCCAAGGCCATCCCGATGCCGCTGTGTATCCGCGACACCCCCGGTGTGAACGATACTTTCATGATGCGCGAACAGATCACGATCAACGCGCTGCGCGACAGCCGCATCTGCGTTGTCGTCCTGTCCGCCCATCAGGCGCTAAGTTCGATGGACATGGGCTTGATCCGTTTGATTTCGAACGTGAAGGCGCGCGAGGTCATTATTTTCGTGAACCGGATCGACGAATTATCGAACCCGGCGGAACAGGTTCCCGAAATCCGTGACAGCATCCTGCAAACGCTGGCCGATCACAACGGTCCGGAAAACCCACAGCTGATCTTTGGCAGCGCCTATTGGGCGAACATCGCATTGGGTGAAAACCTGGACGATATCGTCGCTGACAGTGCCGCCGCGATGTTCAACTGGGCCGAGGCCTCACTTGATGCAGAAACTGCCGGGATGGAGACCAACGAACTGGTATGGCATCTGTCCGGTGTCCCGCAGCTTTACAAAGCGCTGTCAGAGCGGATTTCCGAAGGGCCGGGGACAGAGATACTTGCCGCGTCGCGCAAGCGCGCGCTGAACCTTGTGGGTGGCGTGCGTGCGTCGAATGCGATGGTTTCGATGCGTCTGGACGGTGGGCAGGTCAAGGTCATGCCAAAGCATGAACTGATGGCCCATCTCGACAAGTTGGAGAAAGACAGCCTGAAGTTCCTGAATGACCGTCTGGATATCGTGTTCCAGCAATTCGGGTCGCGTGTCGATCAGTCGCATAAGCGCTTTCTTGATCGTGCGTTGGAGTCGCTGTTGCAGCATCTTGAGACGAATGGCGAAGACGAGGTTTGGCAATACAGCCCCGATGGTCTGCGCATGTTGCTGCGGACCAGCTATCAGGTGATGCGCCGCAACGTGTCATCGTCCTGCGATCAGGTGTTCGCTGCGACCGCCGCGGATCTTGCAGAAACCTATCGGTCGGCGTTCGGGGTGCAGGTCGAAAACTTTTCGATCACGCCGCCAGCCGCGCCGGAGATACCGGCGCCTGTGTCACTGGGGCAGACCATCGCGCTGGACCTGCAGACATCTTGGTGGAAAGGCTGGTGGAAACGCCGCAAGGGCTATCGCGCCTTTGCAAGCGGCTTTTATGACCTGATCGAGGCCGAGACAGCCCCGATCGTGGATGAGCTCAAGGTCCGTCAGGCCGAAGACATTCGTAACATGGCCGAACGCGAACTGCGCGAGTTTCTGGCCGAGCAGCGTGGTTTGCTGGGCGACATGAGCGACAAATCTGAGCTGAGCGTTGACGATTTGAAAGATATTTTTGGTATCACTGCCCAGCAGGAGCGTGAAGAGATGTTCGATTACATTTTCGAAGAACTCAGCGATAGCGAACCTGCTGAAGCAATAGGACGTGCGTAATGAGTGAAGAAACACCCACTACAGGTGGGCCCCGAAAACCGCGGATCGCTTTGATGGGCGAGTTCAGTGCCGGCAAAAGCACCCTGTCCAACCTGTTGATGGGTTCGCGTCCGCTGCCCGAAAAAGTGACCGCGACCCGGCTGTCGCCGGTCTGGATGTCGCAAGGCAACGATACCCCCTACCGAATTGGTACGGATGGCACGACCGAACCGATATCGATCGATCAACTGGAATCGGTTCCTGTCGAAGAAACATTCGCGATCCGTCTGTTTGTGGACGCAGATATCCTCAGCGTTTGCGATTTGATCGATTTCCCCGGCATTTCGGACCCCAACATGTCCTCGGAAGTATGGGAACGTGTGCTGCCAGAGGTGGATGCCGTCATTTGGTGTACCCACGCCACACAGGCTTGGCGCCAGTCAGAAGCTGCTGTCTGGGACACGATGCCGGATGCAGTGCGCAATCATTCGATCCTGCTGGTCACACGCTTTGACAAACTGACGTCCGAACGGGACCGAAGCCGTGTCATCAAACGTGTCAGCCGCGAAACTGCAGGGCTGTTCAGTGGGATATACCCTGTTTCATTGCTTCAGGCGCTTGCCGCCGGTGAAGATCAGGATCGCTGGGATGCCAGCGGTGCTGGTCCTTTTGTAAACCGGTTGATCGAGACGATTGAAACGCTGACGAAAATCGCCGCACGCACGGAGCTCCCGTTATACAACATCCCCAACGGGCAACCGATCCCAGACCGTATCTTGCGTTCTGTGGCGCCGCGCCGTGTTCAGCGTAGCCGTGATGGTGAAGCGTCCAAGCGCGAACGCCCCGCGGCAGAGCCTGACACTGGCGATACAACGCCACAAGGTCCGATCCTGCGATCTTCCTGATCGGCGTCTGGCCTTGGCGGGCTTTCCCCTTCGCGCATTTTGCCGTAGTCAATATGAAACAATAATGAAAAGCGAGCCAGATCATGGTCGTCGATGCGTTGGACAGGTTGCAAAGTAGTTTTGCCGGGTGCGAAACGCTGGCGTTTGCCGATCTTTCAACCCAGATGATCCTTGTCACAAACTCGACCACCGCGTCGCCGCGTGAAACGCTGGATGCGCTTTGTAAAGAGGCCGCTTTGACCCTTGGCACAAAGGGAAAAATCGCAGTCGGATCTGACCAGAGCGCGACCGCAATCGTTTCGGGTCAGGATCAATTGCGTGTCTTCATGCGCGCCTCGCAAGAGCCATCGGATGTCTTGTGTTGCGTGTGTCAGCCGGATGTCGATGTTGTCGAATTCTTACCTGCAGCCCGTGCCTGCCTTGAACAGATTAGCGGCGGCGCGTAAGCCCGTCTTTATGTATTGAACCAAATTGGATCACCGAAGTTGAGTGATATGACCGCCCTGACCGAAAAGCTTTCTGCCCTTGCCGCAGAGGATGACGTATTCGTCGCCGGCGCAAGGGTGATCGCCCAGGACGGTGGGCAGGTGGCCCTTGCCGCAATTCTACGGGAAATCGATGCGACCATCCTTGAGCGGACGCTGGTTTTCGGTATCGGCGATGTGTCTGCATCATTGATCGTCGCGGGCCGTCGTCTGAAAGGTTTGTTGTCGGTCTCTGGCAGTTCGGATGCGGCGATTGGTCAATCCCTGTCGCGCGAAGAGCCGAAAATACTGCAGGCGGCGGGCGATCTAATGACGTCGCTTTGTGACAAGGCCAGCCGCGTGACCGTACGCGCAGAGCCGATCCAACCCTTTAGCAAAGGTGGTGATGCGGGGATTTCAGCCAAGGGGCTGGCGGAATTGTGGAATGTAGACCTGAACGCAAGACCACTGCCCCCGATTGCCCGTTTCCTGGCGGCCAACGCCAGCGTGCTTGGTGGTCACTTGCTGATTTCCGGCGCGGATATCGTTGAAAGTGCGGGCGAAACCGAAGCCTTGCAATTGATCTGGGACGAACAGGTCATGACCCTGCGAAAGAGCCAGAAAGCGATTGCCAAAAAGCAGGCCGGTGCGCAGATGATGTGCTTTGACGGGGCGATGGGGGCGGGGACCGCTGTTGCATTTGCCGTGGCCGGGGATGATGCCTGCATCTGTGCGTTTGCGTCGGATCAGATAGCGACGCTCACAGCATCATGGCAGTCGATCATCAGCTAGAAACCCCTTGCTGCATAGTCTGTTCGCATCGACCGGTATATCCCCCTGCGATATTTCCGCAGACTGGTCCCATCTGCGCAAAGGTAATGTAACGTCGTCAGCTCAGTCGCGCGGGGAACCCGTCAGCGCGCAGGTCGGTCTCCAACAGGTCCTCTAGCAGTTTGACGATCATGGGTGATTGCGCCTCGCCCCCATAGGCGGCGCGCGCGGCGATATAGGTTTGTGCCGTTGCCGCCGCAAGGTCGAGCGGCACCTCGAATTCCCGCCCGAACCCCATGGCAAAGCCAAGGTCCTTTAACGCCAGATCAATGTTGAAAGCCACGTCGTAAGACCCGTTCAACACCAGCGCCCCTTCGGTTTCATGTACGAACGAGTTGCCCGATGATGCCTTGATCGCGTGCCACGCCTGCCCAAGATCAAGCCCACCGCGCTTGGCCAGCATCAATGCCTCACCGCAGGCCTTGAGATGAATAAAGGCGAGCATGTTGGTGATCACCTTGATGATCGCGGCGGATCCCAGCGGCCCCATGTGAAACACCTGATCACCCATCGCCTGAAGCGCAGGCAGGTGCAGGTCGAACATGTCCTTGTCCCCACCGGCAAGCATGGTGATCTTGCCCTGCGCAGCCAGATGCACGCCGCCCGTCACGGGCAATTCCATCGCACGCACATCATAGGCGGCGGCCTTTTTGGCGAGCGCGTGCATTTCATCGCGCCCCAGCGTCGACATCTCGATCCAATGACTGCCCTTGCGCATCACCGGCAAAATGCGGTCCAGCACGTGTTCTGATATCGCGGGTGACGGCAGGCAGGTGATGACATGATCAACCTTGGCCGCAACATCCTCTGCCGTATCGGCCCATGCGCACCCAAGGTCCAGAACCCCGGCGGCAGCGGCTTTGTTCAGATCGGTGACGGTGACATCCATGCCCGCGCGCCGCAGGCTTGCGGCGCAATTGGCCCCAAGGTTTCCAAGGCCGATATAGCCGTAATGCATCGTCATATCCTTACTTGAAATAGATGTTGTAATCGGCGCGGATCGCGGCGTCGAAATCCGGGTCGAACTGAATTTGCGCTTCGGCCAGGATCTTGTTTTTGCGCGCGATGGCTTGTGCGATCAGTTCAGGCCGCCCCGCCTCGTTCCATTCCTTCGGGCTCATCCGGTTGCCCAAAGTGGGATAGATGTATTCGGTCTGCATCAGCTTGAGCGTTTGTTCCGATCCCAGATAATGTCCCGGGCCGCCCAGACAAACCGCTTTCATCGCCTCGATCGAGGTGCTGTCTTCGGTCACATCGATGCCACGCACGCAGCGCAGAACCTGCCCAAGGATATCATCGCCCAGTACAAGGGATTCAAGGCAGAACCCAAGAAGCGATGCGTGCATGCCCACGGCCTCATACGCCATGTTCAGACCCGAGAGGCCCGCAAGCACATTGGTGATCCCCTGTTCCCAACCGGCCTGCATATCCGGCAGTTTCGCGTCAGAGATGCCCGCCGCCGCACCGCCAGGCAGGTCGTAGAACCGATGCATCTGGGCGCAGCCCGCTGTCAGCAAGGCCTGTTCGGCAGAGCCACCGGACATTGCCCCGGTACGCAGATCCGATACGAACGGCCATGTGCCAAAGACGGCGGGGTGGCCCGGTGCCATTGCATTCACGTAAACCACGCCAGCCAGACATTCAGCGACCGCCTGAACAATCGCCAGCGCAATAGGCGCAGGCGCTGTTGCACCGGCCTGTCCCGCCGACAGCAGCAGAATGGGCATGCCGCCACGAATACAATGCTCCATCGCGATACAGCTTTCCTCGGCGAACTTCATCGGCGGGACCACAAAGCAATTCGAGTTCGACATGAACGGGCGTGCGCGGAACGCATCTTCCCCGCCCGCAAGCCGGTAGAGCAGATCCAGCCCGGGCGCGACGTGGTCGGGTTCGCTGAATGACGTGCCGATATGTTTGGTGGTCCCGGCGGTGCAGGCGTAGATCGTGTTCAGATCCAGTTCCAGATTGTCCGTCACATCCCGCGCCACCATCGCCCGCTGAAAGAAATGCACATTGTCGAGGGCATGGGTGATCTTCGCTGCGTCATGCAGATCCTGAGCGGTGCTGTCGCGATAGGTGTTGGTTTCCAAATCAACGACATGAACGGCGGCCCCCGCCGTGCCGAAGTGGACATTTGTCCCCGTCAGTTGCAGATCATACTTGGGATCGCGCCCATGCAGCGTGATGTTGCGCGCGGCCTTGGCAAGCATGTCTTCGACCAGTGCGCGGGGAAACCGGATGCGTCCGTCATCGCCCAGGATGGCGCCTGCGCCTGTCATGATATCGACGCCCGATGGCGGTGCCTGAGACAGCCCGATCTGTTCAAGCGCATCAAGCGCCGCTGCGTGGATGCGCAGGACATCCGTTTCTGACAGGGGTTTATATTGTCCGCCCGTCAGACCAGCGCGCACAGGGCGCAAGTCTTCGGCCAAAGGCGCATTACGCAGCGCAACGCGCGCCGCGCGCCCACCGCTTCGTCTGGCGAGTTTGTTCATCAGTGCATCCTCCCTGATATGGAAAGGAGTATCGTCCTGTCTGGCAGATCGATCAATTCGCCTGTTCGGTTGTTATTGATCTGGATTTCCGATTAGACGAGACTGTCGCCATGCAGATTGAATTGATCGAAACATTTCTGGATCTCTGCGAAACGCGCAGTTTCAACAAGACGGCTGAACGTCTGGGTTTGACCCAATCCACAGTTTCGGGGCGGATCAAGGCGTTGGAGAATACGGTTGGCCGGCGATTGTTCCAACGCTCGCGTTCAGGCACCGCGTTGACGACCGAAGGATTGCGGTTTGAACCACACGCCCGCAGCCTGCGGCACAATTGGATCACAGCACTCAACGCGACCCGCGACACCGGCATGGCGGGTGTGACGATGCGGATCGGGCTGCAACATGATTTGGTCGGGCTTGAGATCAGCCGCCTGATCGGTGCATTTCGGGATACGCTGCCGGATACGGTCTTCCTTTTTGAGGCCGATTATTCGACGCAGATGTGCACTGATCTTGTCGCCGGGGTGCAGGACATCGCGGTCCTTTATTCACCGCGAACGCATCCCGACCTTCATTTCGAAACACTGGGAGAGGTCAGTTATGTTATGATCTCTACACAAGCGACTGTGCTGCAAAATCTTGCTGCAGAACAGTATATCCTCGCCAATTATTCACCCGCTTTTGCGCATGCACATGCGGCTTTGCTGCCAGAGATGACGAACGTGTCGCTTTCGATCGGGCAAAACGCCGCGATGGTGGATTTGCTGACGTCGCTCTCTGGCGCAGGTTATGTTCTGCGACATTCAGCGGAAGCATTGATCGGGGCAGGGACATGCCATTTGGTCAAAGACGCACCGGTCATCACCCAAGCCGTTTTTGCAGGTGTGAATGCACGTAATCGCCATCGCGCGGCTTATCGTAAGATGCTGAGTGTGTTGCGGAACCACTACGCAATGCGGCACGTAAATCCGCGAAGCGGCTGACGTGACCGACCATCTTGATGCGCCAAAAACACAAACGCCCGGGCCACGTGGGTCCAGGCGTATGATTTTGGTTGCGGGAGTAGGATTTGAACCTACGACCTTCAGGTTATGAGCCTGACGAGCTACCGGGCTGCTCCATCCCGCGCCAAGTTCGGGTGGTTTAAAAGGAGTCGCGGTGGACTACAAGCCCCCGACGGTTCGAAATGCCAAGAAACTGTACAAAATTTGCGCGTCATCTACTTTCGTGGAACGGCGTCTGTCGTCAACAGAACGACAGGTCTGCCCGATGATGTTTGGGCGACCGTTAGATGGCATGCATCATTTGGCAGCCTCGGGAGGCTTGTCGGTTGTGTCAAAGGTAGGCGAGGTTGCGATACGCGATCGGCGCAGCTGACACCGCCGCAGGTCAACGGCGGCTTCGTTGCTAGGCACGATGACGCATTTGTTTTGCGTCACTGCCGCTCCTGCGCCTGTGTTTGCAACTCCTTGGCCCGTTCTGATGGTACGCCCAGCACCTCCTCGATCCGGTGCAGCAGCGTGTCTTCTTCGGTGTGGATAGCCCCATCCGCAAGCGCAACCTGCCAAAGTGCAAGCACGGTCGCCTCTTTTTCATCGGTGCTGATGGCGTGTTCGAGAATTGCGGCGATCTCGGAGGTTTGCGGCATTTTCTTCTCGAGCAATTCGCATTCGGCGCGCATCTTGGCCGCCTGAACCGGGTTCAGTTTGTGCCGCTTTGCCAGGATTCTGTCGATAATGGCGATCTCTTCGAACAAGTAAGAGGCGTCGGCTTTTGCGGCACGAACCAGAAGTGCGCCCATTGCATGAGGCGCATCCGCCTCTGGCAGTGGCGTCTTGTATCTGGATGGGTTGCCGAAAAAGCTGGTGAGGCGTTCGAGCATGTGAGTGGCTCCAGTTCACTTCGTCTGAAAGCAAATTAACCGGACAATTGTGTGAGTGCCATTGCAATTATGAGGTGTTGAAATTGGATTTATCTGGAAGCCCTGAGGTTTGGTCAAGAGCAGGTTTGAGACCACTTTGACCGATGCTGCAAACCACACCAATGTCGGCTTTGTTGAGTGCTCAGATGCCGCCCTTAGCTAGGAACAACCTCGGCCAACATTGATGAGCGGCAATCCAGCCTTTTGGTATGGATATTGCGCCTGCGGATGGCCCAAGGGCTGTTAATGAATAAGTGCAGTCGGTATGTATGTCATAGATTAATGACAAAGATGATGAGCTGTGGGACTTTCACGCCAAATCATAACAATTTCCCAAATCGGTCTTCGCTTTTGGGGCGCAGGGCCATGATGGAAACGAATTTTCGACACGCGCTTCGGGAGCAAACACGCACGGATCATGATCTTTTGGATCGTATGATCTCGACGCTCGACATTGCGCGACTGCGTGATTTCAGGGTGTTCTTGCAGATACACCACTCCTGTTTTTTGGTGATCCAGGCACGATCATTGGGTCAGGGGCTTTCGATGGTCGCACTTTCTAACATGATCGATGGCCTTGCCGCGGATCTTGATGTTGTATCCGATAATCGACGTACGATTGACCTGCCGACGCCATCTGCGCTCGACCCCTTGTCTGTCGATTATATGGTGGCGGGATCGAGGCTTGGTTCAAAAATCCTGCGCAAAAGATGGCAAACATCGACGGATCCCTGCGTCCAGCGCGCAAACTCTTACTTTGGGCAAGCGATCGATCCGAAACTCTGGCCCAAAACATGTCGTGCGCTCTCAGCTGTGCCACCTAGTAGCGCACGCGCTGATGCCATCGTCGAAGACACAAGAACACAATTCCAACTTTTCGCGGCGGCGTTCGCCAAGATAGTCACAGCTGAGGACACGCTCGTATGACGGATGAACAAAACTATATCACATCAGACGAAGCGGTTGACCTTACCAATTGTGACCGAGAACCAATCCACTTGCTCGGCGGTGTGCAGGGGTATGGGTGTCTGATTGCAACGTCTTCTGATTTCATGGTTAATCATGTCTCGGAAAATGTGCAGGATATCCTGCAGGTCTCGCCAGACGACGCAGTCGGTGGACGGCTGATTGACTTGCTGCCTGAGAAGACGGTTCACGATCTACGCACAAAACTGCAAATGCTGAACGTAGAGACCAATTCGTCCCGGTTGTTTGGATACGACGCACTGGGCGACGGCAAGTTGTTCGACGTGTCGGTGCACATGTTGGATCAAACCTATGTCTTCGAATTTGAACCCAAGATTCATACCGAAAATCGCGACGAAATGAGCTTGGTCCAGCCTTTGATCGCGCGGGTAAGGCGCGCCAATGACATCAAGGCCGCTTGTGATCAGGCCGCGATGGCTGTTCAGGTCATGTCCGGTTTTGACCGTGTGATGGTCTACCAATTTGACGAAGACGGCACCGGTGAGGTCATCGCCGAAAAGCGTAAGCCAAGCATGGAGCCCTTTCTTGGGCTTCGCTATCCTGCCAGTGACATCCCGAAGCAAGCACGCGCCTTGTATTTGCGCAGCACGCTGCGGCTTATTGCCGATGTCGACGGGGCGGTATCGCCGATTACGCCGCCCACGAATGTGCAGGGCACCCCAATGGACCTGTCGTTGTCTGTCATGCGCGCCGTGTCGCCTATCCATCTGGAATATCTACGAAATATGGGTGTGGCGGCCTCTATGTCCGTCTCGATCATCAAAGATGGAAAGCTTTGGGGTTTGTTCGCCTGCCACCATGAAACGCCTCACCACGTCGATTTTGAGCGGCGCACTGCAATCGAGCTGTTCGCCCAATTCTTCTCGTATGAGCTGGTTCAGAAGATCGACATAGCATCCCGTGTTCAGAGCAGCGAAGCGCGGCAGATGCATGACAATCTGATGATCCAACTCTCCGGCGGGACAAATCTTATTAATGGGTTTGAGATGATCGCGGACGAATTGCGTGGCCTCATCGCAAACGATGGTGTCGCGGTCTACTCTGATGGGCGCTATGCATCAGTTGGGGACGCACCTGACGAGGTGGAATTCAAGAAACTGGCACGATTCCTGAACACGGCTCCGACAGGTCAGGTATTTGCAACGCACAGGCTTGCGGCGCTGTACCCGGATGCTGCGGATTTTTCTGCTGATGTTGCGGGTGTCCTTGCGGTTCCGATTTCGCGCACGCCACGGGACTATATCGTGTTTTTCCGCCGTGAGGTCGCCAAATCGGTCAAATGGGCAGGTGATCCGAACAAACCGGTCGAAGTCGGCCCGAACGGGACACGCCTGACACCACGCAAAAGCTTCGAAGCATGGTCGGAAATGGTCAGGAACACATCAGCACACTGGACCGATAGTGAGGTGCAGACAGGCGAGTCGTTGCGGGTGTCGCTGATCGAGATCGTGTTGAAACTAACTGACGACGCGAATGAAACCCGCCAGAGAGCCGCTGACAAGCAAGAACTTTTGATCGCAGAGCTGAACCACCGTGTCCGCAATATCCTCAATCTGATCCAAGGCTTGGTCTCTCAAAGCCGGGCGGGCGCGCAAGACGTCGCAACTTACACCAAAGTGTTGGATGGACGCGTGCAGGCGCTGGCGCGCGCGCATGATCAACTCACGCGGCAGGAGTGGTCACCCAGTTCGTTGAGGCAGCTGGTTGAAGTCGAAGTAAACGCATTTCTGACGGACGCGAAGGATCGGGTGACTATCAAAGGGGACGCGCCCATGCTCAGGCCTGATGCGTTCTCGACGATGGCATTAGTGATCCACGAAATGGTGACAAACGCCGCCAAGTACGGCGCGCTGACGGACCGTTCTGGAAAAATTTCAATTGACCTTCGCATTCAGGATGACGGCGCGTTGCAGATTGAATGGCGCGAAATTGGTGGGCCACCGGTACAGGCCCCATCCCGTCAGGGGTTTGGAACGACAATCATTGAAAAAACGATACCTTACGAACTCAAGGGTACGGTCAAAACGCGTTACCTAATGACCGGGTTTGAAGCAGACATCATGATCCCATCCATTGCCATTTCTGATATCCAGGAGGTTGTTGCGGACGACAGCCTGAGCGTCATGGACAATAACGAAAGCCGATCAATAAACCTGAGCGGCGACGTCCTGGTGGTTGAGGACAATATGGTGATCGCGCTGGATGCCTCCGATATTCTCAAAGACAATGGAGCGGACAATGTTCACATGTCCGGCTCTGTCGCCGATGCGCTGGCTGTTCTTGAGGCCAACACAATCACATTCGCGCTGCTTGACGTAAATTTGGGCGACCAGACGTCTCTTCCAGTCGCGCAAGTTTTGGCGGATCGCAACATCCCCTTTGTTCTCGCGACTGGTTATGGTGACACCGAAAGTATAACGGCCAGCTATCCACCTGCGATCATCGCTAAAAAACCTTTCACTGCCGAAAGTCTTGTAACAGCGATCAGTTCTGCTCTCGTAAATCCAGATCAGTAGAACCAGCTTCCGCCAACCACCCTGGATCAAATCGTCCGAAAAGTCGGTGGCTACCTTGCTCTGAACAGATCAACGTTCACCATCTAACTTCGAAAAGCGATCATCGGTTTCGCCGTAGCGAAGGCTGGTTTTGTCACCCATACCTGACCCACTCAATGTGACGTCTTGAACGCCTCTTTCGCCTCGGCGCTGGCTTCAGTCTGATATTTCTCTTTCCACTCTGCGAAAGGCATTCCGTAATAAGCCTCGCGCCCTTCGTCCTTGCTCATCTCGATGCCGCGTTCGTTCGCCGCCTCTTGATACCAGCGTGACAGGCAGTTTCGGCAGAAGCCGGCAAGGTTCATCATGTCGATGTTCTGCACATCCGTCCGATCTTCCAGCAGGTGCTTTTGCAAGCGCCGGAATGCGGCAGCTTCGATTTCGAGGCGGGTTTGGTCGTCCATGTCTGTCTCCCTCAAAGGCCGGATTGGGCCAGTATATCTGTTAATATAGGGGCCAATCGTTCGGCCCAAAGTTTTTGGCCCCTTTCATCGGCGATGATGTCCTGTCGCAGTTCAATCAAGACATTGGGCCGCTCGTGTTGCAAGGCGTGCCGGTCCACCGCGTCACCGGGCAGATGCCCCGCATAGGGTTGGTTTTCGCCGGTGCACCAGCCTTGCGCGCGACAGGCATCAATGAAAGGCCGCGCCAGCCGGTCGTCATCTGCGAAAAGGATACCGATTTCCCAGGGTCGCGGGTGGCGCCCGCGCAGGCGGGGGGTAAAGCTGTGCACGGCGCAGATGGCAGGATTGTCCATCTTGTTGGCAAGGTCTGCATAGGCGGAATGGTAGGGGCGGTAGAGACGGCGAAGCCTATCCTCTTTCTCGGCTTCATCAGCGTGGCGATTGCCCGGTATGATCGTGCCGTCATAAAGGCGCATCATGATTGTCGGGTCATCCTCGCCCCGGTTGGGGTCGCAGACCAGCCGGGAAAACCGCGACAGGATTGCGGGGCTGTTCATCAGGTCGGCGACGTGCCGCGTCACCCCGGCTGCACCGATGTCATAGGCGATGTGGCGCTCCATATCTTCGGGCGGCAGGCCGATATCGCCGCCATGCACCCAGTCGGGGATATGATTGGAGGCGTGATCGCACGCAATCAGCCAGCGCCCGGGCCGATCTGCGCCTATGATTTCAAATGGTTGGTCGGTCATGCAGTGTCATTCCTTTGCCACCGCATTTAGGCTAGTTGTGAAGGGAATGGAATTGCGTATAACAGGCGCAACGCTGCCGTTACCGCTAACGGCTGGGACGGATGAGGGGAAAACCAATGAGACGCCACCGCAATGTCAAGATCGTCGCCACGCTTGGCCCGGCCTCGAACGATTATGAGATGATCCGCGCATTGCACGAGGCGGGGGCGGATGTGTTTCGTCTGAACATGTCCCACGGGGATCATGCCGAGATCAAGGTCCGGCACGCGATCATTCGGCAGGTGGAAAAGGACCTGAACAGTCCCATCGCCATCCTTGCTGACCTGCAAGGGCCAAAGCTGCGTGTCGGTGTGTTCAAGAACGGTGAGGAAGAACTGGTCGAAGGTGCGGATTTCCGGCTGGACCTGGACGATGCCGAGGGCGACGCAACCCGCGTGCAATTACCTCATAAAGAGATTTTCGATGCGCTGGAACCGGGGGCCCATCTGCTGGTCAACGACGGCAAGATCAAGCTGCGCGTGAAGGACTGTGCCGCGAATTTCGCCGATTGCGAAGTGATGGTTGGCGGCACGATTTCAAACCGCAAGGGTGTGAATGTGCCGGATGTGACGCTGCCTGTGGCGGCTTTGTCGCCCAAGGATCGCAAGGATCTGGAATTTGTCTGTGAACTAGGCGTGGATTGGTTGGCGCTGTCCTTTGTCCAGCGTGCGGCGGATGTGGAAGAGGCGCGTGAACTGGCCAAGGGGCGCGCCGCGATCCTGTCGAAAATCGAAAAGCCCAATGCGGTGAAAGCGTTTGACGATATTCTTGCCGCCTCTGACGGGATCATGGTGGCCCGTGGCGATCTGGGCGTTGAATTGCCCGTGCAAAACGTACCACCCATCCAAAAGCAGCTGGTGCGCAAGTGCCGCGCTGCTGCCAAGCCCGTTATCGTGGCGACGCAGATGTTGGAATCAATGATCGATTCCCCAATGCCGACACGGGCAGAAGTGTCTGACGTGGCGACCGCGATCTATGAAGGTGCGGACGCAATCATGTTGTCGGCGGAATCTGCCGCCGGGTCTTACCCGATCGAAGCCGTGACTACGATGAGCAATGTAGCCACGGAGGTGGAGGCTGATCCGACCTATACCGACATCATCGAAGCCTCGCGCAGGTCTGATGGCAAAACCGTGGCTGACGGGATCGTGTCTGCCGCCCGCGAGATCGCGGAAACCACCGATGTCAAGGCAATCTGCTGTTTCTCACAATCTGGCACAACGGCGTTGCTGGTATCGCGGGAACGTCCGCGCGTGCCGATCATTGCGCTGACCAGCTATGAAACAACGGCCCGTCGGTTGTGCCTGTCCTGGGGGACAAACTGTGTGATGTCGGGCGAGGTGAACCGTTTCAAGGACGCCGTGATTGCAGCGGTGCGGGCCGCCCTTTCCCAGGAACTGGCGACCACGGCGGACATGGTGGTTGTGACCGCTGGTGTGCCTTTCAATACGCCGGGATCAACAAACATCCTGCGGGTCGCTCCCTGTGAAGAGCGTTTGATTTACGCCAACCAGTCAGAGTAGGTTGCCCCCGGGGGCAATGCAAAAGGGCGTATTGCCGTGGAATTTGACTTTATTTTTGTGCTGGGACTGCTGATTGCGGTTTTTGCTGTACCGTCATTTGCAAGTGCCTATGCGGATAAACGCCGCCCTTCGCGGGCTCTGCTGCTCGTGTTGATTGGCGGTGGCATTATCTACTATGCGATTGTGATGAACCCCGGCGCATATAGCCTGTCAACGGTGGATGAAACGGTGCTGCGTGTGATTGGCTGGCTCCTGAACGAATAACCCTTGCGCCGTTTAATGATGCGTCCTATACGGCATCCTTCACCCGCGCGTCCGGCCAATATGGCATGCCGAGTCGCGCGTTCGACCGACCCAAAGAGGAGACGGAAATGCCGAAGATGAAAACCAAATCGAGCTGCAAAAAGCGGTTCAAAGTGACGGCCTCTGGCCGTGTTGTGGCGGGCCAGGCTGGCAAGCGTCACGGCATGATCAAGCGCACCAACAAATTCCTGCGGAATGCACGTGGTACGACAACCCTGTCAAAGGCTGATGAAGGTATCATCAAGCCAATGATGCCCTACGCGCGTTAAGGAGAGTTTGAGATGAGAGTCAAAGGTGGAACCGTCACGCACCGTCGTCACAAGAAAGTTCTCGACGCTGCCAAAGGATATTACGATCGCCGCTCCAAGACCTTCAAGGTCGCCAAGCAGGCCGTCGACAAAGCCAACCAATACGCGACACGCGACCGTCACAACCGCAAGCGCAACTTCCGTGCGCTGTGGATCCAGCGGATCAACGCAGGTGTCCGTTCGGTTGATGAGACACTGAACTATTCCAAGTTCATCAATGGTCTGACGCTGGCCGGGATCGAAGTGGACCGCAAGGTTCTGGCCGATCTGGCCGTGAACGAACCTGACGCGTTTGCCACAATCGTGGGCAAAGCCAAGGATGCGCTGGCCGCCTGAGGCTGGCCTGATACAAATTGAGGGGCTCGGGTGAGGTAATCACCCGGGCCTTTTTCTTTTGGATACTGACGAATACGACAGCATACCAAAATGATAGATGAAGGCGATCCCAACGCCCGAACAGGCATTGGTTCAAACGCCATCTTGGCTGACCTCCACCGGGTTACGCCGCCATATCTTCGCCTTGCAGCACCACAACCTGATCACGTCCCCCGGTCTTTGCCTGATACAGCGCCAGGTCCGCCCTTTTAAGCATGTCTGTCAGGTTCAGATCGTCGGGATGCACCTCGGTCAACCCGAAACTGGCAGTCACCGACAGCTCCATTCCTGTGACTGCAAAGGGTGTGGCCCCCATCGTATCGCAAAGCCGCTTGGCAATGCCCGTGGCCTGTTCAAGGGTGGTGCCCATCATTACGATGCCAAATTCCTCTCCGCCGGTACGGATCAGTATGTCGCCCTTGCGTAAATGCCCTTTGGCGCGTTGGACAAAGGCGAGCAGCACATCATCGCCCACATCATGACCATAGGTGTCGTTGATCTGTTTGAAGTAGTCGATATCCATGGTCAGATAGCTGAATGGCTGCTGATCCTGCTGCCAACTGTCCCAGATCGTTGCGGTCTCTTCGTAAAGAAGCCGCCGGTTGCCTGCGCCCGTCAACACATCCGTCCGCGCCATCTGGGCCAGATCTTCCATCTGTTCGACGACCTGCAATTGCATGGCAAGACAACGCCCGATTGCACCCAGGATGCGAATAGTCGGACCGGGATCGCGCACCTCGCCGAGAAAGGTGATGCCGATCACACCAAAACAGCGCACCTTGGTCAAAAGCGGTGCCACGATCAGACTGCGATAGCCCTGCTTTGCCAGCATCTGTATGCCGCACGAATCGACACGCGACATATCGGGCACATACGCCGGTCGCTGTTCTCGATAGACCGCGCCAAGGACGGTTTCGCTGATACTGAATTTGGCAGGCGGTTCCAGCCCGCTGCTGTTGTTCATGGCAGTCACGCTCAGGTCATCACCTGCGCCGTCCAATGCGATGGAACACCGGTCCGCATCCACAATTGCTTTGGACCACAGCGAATAGGCCCGCAACACATCGTCCCGCGTTGTCGCATGGGTCAGGTCATGCAGAAATCCGATCGGGACCTGTACTGCATCCTGATCGGTGCTGTTGCACGCATGCTGTGCCAGCTCAAATAGGGTAGCAAAGCGGTCCGTCCGGGTCATGGTGATTGTTAATGGTCAATGTCTTAAGATCGCACTTACTTGCATGCTGCAAAGAGCCGGGTTAGCACGGCGCGACAGTGATGTGAGGCGCCCGATGGACGATCTGAAACAGAAATACCTTGGCCTGATAGCCGATGCCGCGGATGAAACCGCGATCGAGGACCTGCGCGTGCAGGCTGTCGGCAAGAAGGGAGAGATCAGCCTGAAAATGCGCGAGCTGGGCAAGATGACGCCGGAGGAACGGCAGGTCGCAGGTCCTGCGCTGAATGCCTTGAAGGACGAGATCAATTCAGCCTTGTCTGCCAAGAAATCGGCCCTTGCCGATGCTGCCCTTGATGCCCGTCTGCGCGATGAATGGCTGGATGTGACCCTGCCGTCCCGTGGTCGCCGTCAGGGCACGATCCATCCGATTTCACAGGTGACCGAAGAGGTGACAGCGATCTTTGCCGATATGGGGTTTGCCGTTGCCGAAGGCCCGCAGATCGAAAGCGACTGGTACAATTTCGACGCTCTCAACATCCCCGGCCATCACCCGGCCCGGGCGGAAATGGACACGTTCTATACCCACCGGCGCGAGGGCGATAACCGCCCGCCGCATGTGCTGCGCACCCATACCAGCCCGGTGCAGATACGGTCGATGGAAAAGACAGGTGCGCCGACGCGCATCATCTGCCCCGGCCGTGTATATCGTGCGGACTACGACCAGACCCATACGCCGATGTTCCATCAGGTCGAGGGGCTGGCGATTGACCGCGATATCTCCATGGCGAACCTGAAATGGGTGCTGGAGGAATTCGTGAAAGCTTATTTCGAGGTCGATCACGTCGATATCCGCTTTCGCGCGTCGCATTTCCCGTTCACGGAGCCTTCGGCCGAGGTCGACATCCGCTGTTCCTGGGAAGGCGGCACGCTGAAAGTGGGCGAGGGCGATGACTGGCTTGAGATTCTGGGCTCAGGCATGGTGCATCCCAAGGTGCTCGAAGCCGGGGGGATCGACCCGGCGGAATGGCAAGGCTTTGCCTTTGGCATGGGCATCGACCGGATCGCGATGCTGAAATACGGGATCCCTGATCTGCGGGCGTTCTTTGATTCAGATCTGCGGTGGTTGCGGCATTATGGGTTTGCTGCGCTGGATCAGCCGACGTTGCATGGTGGGTTGAGTAGGTGAACCCAGTTAGCGCCTATCTTACCTCCACATTGTTATTTATCGGACGCTTCCGTCCGCAGGGAAGTGCAAAGTCGTGGGTTGTCGGCGCAGGAGCTGGACTTGGAGCCGCTGGACTCGGAGCAACTCAGCTTTTGTCCGCGTTGGGTTTTTCTGCCGTTGTACATAGCTCGGGCGCAACGATCTTGACTGGGGTTGGTGGTTATATTGCTGGTACTTACGGTATCGCAATTGTTGTGGCTGTGATCACCGCTCCGTTGGCCATTGGCATCTATTTGATTTGTCTTGTGATCGGCTTTGGAGTTTTGCTTCGACAAAAACTGAAGCGGATGAAAGCTAACCGAAATAAGTAGGATCGGTGAAACCTATACGATTCAAAATTACCAATTGAACGACGCTTGTGGGGTTTCACCCACCCTAGCCAACAAACCCCGCCCGGCATCGCCGGGCAGCGCCCGGACCTCCCCCACGGGGAGGGCGCTTCTGCAACGCCGCAACCCGCACTGCTGTCACGAATGGACGCCAAGCCCCGCCAAACAGGACCGGTGCTGTGCCCACCCCTTAGTCCCGGCGCTGCCTTTCCGTTGCCCGCCGCATCGACCACCTGATTTGCCCGGGACGGGTCATCCCAGGCCAAACACCCACCACCTCTTCCCCCTTACCGCGTAATCCGTTAAGCCCTGTCCGACCCGAATTTGACGCTGGATGCTCCGATGAAATTCACCCTGTCCTGGCTGAAACGCCATCTCGACACTGACGCCTCCGTCGATGACATCACCTATGCCCTGACCGATCTGGGGCTTGAGGTGGAAGGCATCGAAAACCCCGCCGAACGACTGGCTGATTTCACCATCGGCAAGGTGCTGACAGCGGAAAAACACCCCGACGCGGACAAGTTAAAGGTTTGCCAAGTCGATACCAAAGACGGCCCCACCCAGATCATCTGCGGCGCCCCCAACGCCCGCGCTGGGATCACCGTGGTCATCGCCAGCCCCGGCACCTATGTCCCCGGCATCGACACCACCATCGGCGTGGGCAAGATTCGCGGCGTTGAGTCCCACGGCATGATGTGTTCCGAACGCGAGATGGAGCTGTCGGATGAACATGACGGCATTATCGAACTGCCCTCGGGCGAAGTGGGCGAACGGTTCATCGACTGGCTCGCCGCGAACCAACCCGACAAGGTCGATCCGGTGATCGAGATCGCGATTACCCCCAATCGCCCTGACGCACTGGGCGTGCATGGTATCGCGCGCGACCTTGCCGCACGTGGCCTTGGTACGCTGAAAACGGTCGAGGTCACCCCGGTTCCCGCCAGCTTTACGTCTGACCTGAATGTGTCCATTGATGACGATACCCTTGATGGATGCCCGATTTTCTGTGGCCGTTTGATCAGGGGTGTCAAGAACGGCCCCAGCCCCGACTGGCTGCAAACGCAACTGCGTGCCATCGGCTTGCGGCCCATTAGCTTTCTCGTAGATGTGACAAACTGGTTCACATACGACCTGAACCGTCCGCTGCACGTCTTCGACGCAGATAAGGTCAAGGGCAACTTGCGTGTGCATCGTGCTGCCGGGGGCGAGACGATTGTCGCTCTGGATGACAAGGAATACACGCTGCAAAAGGGCCAGATGGTCATCTCTGATGATCAGGGGCCTGAAAGCATTGCCGGTGTCATGGGCGGGGCCGAAACGGGCTGCACCGAGGATACGGTGAATGTATTCGTCGAAAGCGCCTATTGGGACCCGATCCAGATCGCCTATACGGGCCGCGCGCTGAAGATCAATTCCGATGCGCGTTATCGGTTTGAACGCGGTGTCGATCCGGCGTTCACCCCCGTGGGTCTGGAGCATGCCGTGCGTATGATCGTGGATCATGCAGGTGGCGAAGCCTCCGAATTGATCCAGGCGGGGCAGGTTCCCGACACGTCCCGCGCTTATAAGCTGGACACCGCAAGGTGTTCCTCGCTTGTGGGCATGGATATTCCCGCCGAGACGCAGCATCAGACGCTCACCGCGCTTGGCTTCCGGATGGAAGGCGACATGGCCCATGTGCCGTCCTGGCGCCCCGATGTGCAAGGAACGGCTGATCTGGTCGAAGAGGTCGCGCGCATCGCATCGCTGACCAAGCTGCAGGGCAAACCGATGCCCCGCATTCACGCTGGCGTGCCGAAACCGATCCTGACCGCCAGCCAGTCGCGCCAGCAGGCCGCACGCCGGACGGCGGCGGCGCTGGGCTACAATGAATGCGTGACCTACAGCTTCATCGATGATCAGGCCGCCAAGCTGTTCGGCGGCGGTGATGACAGCACCATGCTGGAAAACCCGATTTCGTCGGAAATGTCGCATATGCGGCCCAACCTGCTGCCCGGCCTGTTGCGGGCCGCAGCGCGGAATCAGGCGCGGGGCTTCATGGATATGGCGCTGTTCGAGGTGGGCGCGGGCTTTCATGGCGGTGAACCGGGCGAGCAGCATATGCTGGTCTCCGGTGTTCTGATCGGGCGCACTGGGCCAAAAGATGTGCACGGGACATCGCGGCCCGTTGATCTCTATGACGTGAAGGCGGATGCCGAAGCGATCCTGGCCGCTATCGGCGCGCCCGCCAAGGTGCAGATCCTGCGCGGGGCATCGGATTGGTGGCACCCGGGCCGGCACGGCATGATCTGTCTTGGCCCCAAAAAGGTGCTGGGTATCTTTGGCGAACTGCACCCACGCGTACTGCGCGAGATGGATGTCAAGGGACCCGCCGTGGCCTTCACCATCTGGCCGGACGAGGTGCCGTTGCCCAAGAAGAAGACCATCAATAAGGGCGCATTGACTGCCACGGATCTGCAAGCGGTCGAACGGGATTTTGCCTTTGTGGTGGACGCTCAGGTCGAGGCGCTGGCAGTCATCAACGCCGCCGCCGGTGCCGACAAAGCGCTGATCGCCGACGTGCGGGTCTTTGATGAATTCATCGGTGGATCGCTGGGCGAGGGCAAGAAATCACTCGCTGTGACATTGCGGCTGCAACCGACCGAGGCAACGCTGAAGGATGCCGATATCGAAGCGGTCAGCGCCAAGATCGTCGAAAAGGTCGCAAAGGCGACAGGTGGCACCTTGCGCGGCTGAACCTGCAGCACTGGAAAGACGGGTTGCGGCCTCTATGTCCATCGACATCCGGGTGCACACCAATGAAAGGACAAATCATGTTGAATGTTTACCTCTCGGGCGAAATTCACACCGATTGGCGTGACCAGATCACCGCTGGTGCGGCGGGCATGGATGTGCACTTTACCGGGCCGGTCACGGATCATGCAGCATCTGATGATTGCGGGGTCGCGATTATGGGGGCAGAGCCAGACAAGTTCTGGCATGACAACAAGGGCGCCAAGCTGAATGCGATCCGGACGCGGCACGGGATCGAGAATGCCGACATCGTCGTGGTGCGCTTTGGCGAGAAATACAAACAGTGGAACGCGGCATTTGACGCAGGCTATGCTGCGGCGCTGGGTAAGTCATTGATTGTCATGCACGGCCCCGATCATCAACACCCACTGAAAGAGGTGGACGCGGCGGCACTTGCCGTGGTGCAAGAGCCGCAGCAAGTGGTTGATATATTGCGTTATGTCATGCACGGAACCCTGCCCGCATAGTGCAGTTTCCAACCCACTTTAGGATGGATCAGGAATGCGTCGGGCCTTCTCCACAGCGGGCCGGGCAAAAAACCGCTCAACATATGCGGGCACGTTTTTCAGATCGTGGTAGCCCACAACATCTTTGGTGCCATAAAACTCCAGTGCATTGATCCACGGTGCAATCGCCATGTCGGCGATAGAATAATCACCTGTGATCCAGTCCTGTCCTTCCAGCTGTTTGTCGACCACGGCCAGTAGCCGGATCGCCTCGTCACGGTAGCGGTTGCGCGGACGTTCGTCTTCGATGTCCTTGCCCGCGAATTTGAAGAAAAAGCCCATCTGGCCCAGCATTGGGCCCAATCCGCCCATCTGGAACATCAGCCATTGGGTGATATGTGCCTTGTCGGCAGCATTGTTTCCCAGAAATTTCCCCGATTTTTCAGCAAGATACAGGAGAATTGCACCGCTTTCAAAAATGCCGATGGGGCCATTTGGCCCGTTGGGGTCAATAATCGCGGGGATCTTGTTGTTGGGGTTCAGCGATAAAAACGCATCGCTTTTCACATCCTCATCCTTCAGCGTGACCAGATGCGGTTCGTAGGCCAAGCCCATCTCTTCCAGCGCGATAGACACCTTCACCCCATTGGGTGTCGGGTATGAGTAAAGCTGAATAACCGACGGGTCCTTGGCAGGCCAGCGGTCCATGATGGGGAAAGCGGAAAGATCGGTCATGGTGGCGGTATCCTTTGAAAAATCCTGTTAATTACAATTAAGGGGAACGCACCGAAATAAAACCCGTGGTTCTGTGAGGCAATCTGGGTAAGACTGTGCGCAGTTGCGCAGCGGACAAAAGATCCGGCGCCAGTTAACAGTGAGTGGGAACAAACATGATCAACGAATTCAAAGACTTCATCGCCAAGGGCAATGTCATGGACATGGCTGTCGGTATCATCATCGGGGCGGCTTTTACGGCGATCGTCACGTCGCTTGTGGGCGACCTGATCAACCCGATCATCGCACTTTTCACCGGGGGCATCGATTTTTCCGGCTGGTTCTATGTGCTGGGTGATGGCGAATTCGCTTCGGTTGAAGCCGCCCAAGAAGGCGGTGCGGCGGTCTTCGCAATCGGCAAATTCATCATGGCCGTCATCAACTTTCTGATCGTGGCCTTCGTGGTCTTTATGCTGGTCAAGATGGTCAACAGGATCAAAGCCGCAGCGGAAAAGCCGGAAGAAGTCGCACCGGAAGTGGAAAGCGGTCCATCGGAGTTGGATATCCTGATCGAAATTCGTGATGCGCTTGCAAAGCAGAACTGATCACATCCGCGCATTCATTGAAGGCCTGCTTGCATCGGCAGGCCTTTTCTGTTTCTCAGGCCTTTAAGGCGAGGGTGGGTGACAAGACGTCAATCCCAAGCGCCTTACCGACCGCATAGTATGTCAGCTTGCCAGCATGCACGTTCAACCCGTCCAGCAAATGCGAATCGTCTTCGCAAGCCTGCCGCCACCCTTTGTCAGCCAATGACAGCATGAAGGGCATCGTGGCATTACCAAGGGCGATGGTGCTGGTCCGGGCGACCGCACCGGGCATGTTAGCAACGCAGTAATGCATGATTCCGTCCACGTCATAGATCGGGTCCTGATGCGTTGTGGCCTTGGATGTCTCGAAACATCCGCCTTGGTCAATGGCCACGTCCACCAGCGCAGCACCCGGTTTCAGCTCGGCCAACTGTGCTTTTGAGATCAGCTTGGGTGCCGCCGCACCGGGGATCAGGACCGCGCCGATGATCAGGTCAGCCTCGCGCGCCAAATCAATCGTGTTACCGGCGCTTGCATAGCTCGTTTTGAATTGACCCCCGAAGACATCATCAAGATAGCGCAGGCGCGGCAATGATCTGTCCAGCACAGTGACATCCGCGCCCATGCCGGTAGCGATCCTGGCCGCATGTGTGCCGACGACACCACCGCCGATCACGACAACACGCGCCGGCCCAACGCCGGGAACCCCGCCCATCAGGACACCGCGCCCGCCATTCGCCTTTTGCAGTGTCCAGGCACCGACTTGCGGGGCCAATCGCCCCGCCACCTCGGACATGGGCGCCAACAATGGCAGACCGCCCCTATTATCCGTGACAGTCTCGTAGGCAATGCAGGTGGCACCGCTTTCCATCAGGTCTTTGGTCTGTTCGGGATCAGGCGCAAGGTGCAGATAGGTAAACAAAATCTGCCCTTCGCGTAGCATTTTCCGCTCAACCGCTTGCGGTTCTTTCACTTTTACAACCATTTCGGCGGTTTCGAAGATCTCGGTCGCGGTGCCGACAATAGACGCACCAGCGGCGATGTAATCTGCGTCAGGAAAGCCTGCGCCCTCTCCTGCGCGGGTTTCGATACTGACCGTGTGGCCGTGATTGATGGCTTCGCGCGCCGCGTTCGGTGTCAGCCCGACGCGGAACTCTTGCGGTTTGATTTCTTTTGGGCAGCCAATATGCATGACCGGGGTCCTCCTCTTCCTCAGAAATCATGATCTGCCTTTCACTTTGCAATTTCATGGGGGTATTTGTTGAAAACGAGGCTAATAACAGATAAAATGTTGCACAAAATTGTCATCTATTCGAAGGATTTTGCGTCAGATGGATATCGACAGTATAGATCGCCGAATCCTTGAGGTGCTGCAGAAGAAAGGCCGCATGTCCAATGCGGAATTGTCTGAGCGGGCAAACTTGTCTGCGTCCGCCTGCCACCGCCGTGTGCAGCGATTAGAGAAAGACGGCTACATTCGCGATTATGTGGCGTTGCTTGACCCACGCAAGGTGGGGCGACCGACGACTGTATTTGTGGAAATCACGCTGAGCGGGCAGGCCGATGAGGTGCTGGATGCGTTCGAGCGCGCAGTGGCCCGTGTGCCGGATGTCCTGGAATGTCATCTTATGGCCGGAACAGCGGACTACCTGTTAAAGGTCGTTGCGGGCGATACCGAAGATTTCGCGCGAATCCATCGCAAGTATCTGGCAACGTTGCCGGGGGTGGCGCAGATGCAGTCGTCGTTTGCGTTACGAACAGTCAGGCAAACAACGGCGCTGCCGGTGTAGTGAAGAAAATTCGCGAATTTTCTTCGGTGCTGATCAAAGTTCTAGAATTCTGATTTGGGTGCCTCGTCATCATGCGGTTCAAGCCCGTATGGCTTGGCCAGGTTCCAGACATGTTCGGGGACCATGTTCTTGATCTTGGCCGGTTCTTCGCGCCGCAGATGCAGCACGGTTTCTGCGGCTTTCATCTCAAGTCGCGCGCGCGCAAATTCGAGACCGCGCGGCCCGATCTTTGGCATCAGCCAGCCCATGACACCGCGCATGAAGTCGGGCATGCGTCGCAGTGGCAAACCACCGGCGGCAAGGCGCGTGTTTTCCACGAACCCCTTCACCGATGCGGCACGTTTGCCGCGTGAACCGGGGGCGGCCAGCATGACCTCATTGCCCACGTTATCCAACATTTCCTGACCGCGTTCATTCCGCACGATCAGCCATTGGTCGCCTTCGCCCGCCATATAGCCCACGGTGATATCGGCCAGCCGGTTGGTATAGTCGACGCAGGTGCGACACGTTACCGGAAAGAAGTCCGCAGGCAAGTCTGAAAGCGGGAGCTTCAGGAACGGGATCAGGCGCTGGGTGCCGTCCGTGAACCGCAACTCAACATGATAGTCGGCGCGGAATTCGAGGTAGGTGACGGTGTCCGGGGCATCGGTCAGGCGCGCAAGGAAGCTGTGAAAATTCGCGGTCGTGGTGTTGTCAGAGCAGGGTGTGCCGATGACATAAATGCGTTCAAACCCAAGGTCACTTTCCAATGCGCGTAGGGCGTAGATCTGGCATGGGATACCGATCACGGCGATCTTGCGATGCCCGGCGGCCTTGGCGGGTTCCAGCAGGGCCAGAAGTGGCGCGTAGCCCATGCGCATGCCGCGCGCCTCTTTCATATCGGCGGGGTCCGTGATGATCGCAGGGCGGGGGCGCCAGCGATCGGCCGCGTCCGGGATCATCGTCAGAACGGCATCCACTGCGCCTGTTTCCAGCAGTCGTTCTGCCAACCGCGTTGTCAGCCCGGTCCATTGCGCCCCTTTGCGGGCAGGTGTGAGGGCTGCGCGGTACATCGCACCGGTCACACCAAAGAACCGTTCGTCGCCCTCGGTCTGTGCACTGCGCCCATGTACCTGTGCTTCAAGCCCTGGATAGTCCGGTTTGATAAACTGGCACGCCTTCCCGCAGGCGGTTGGGTCCGCCATGCGCGATACGCCGCAATCGGTGCAAAGGCCACGAGCGGCGGGGTCCCGAAATTTGGGTGTTTCGATGGGGCCTGCCATATAGACAGCCTATCGTTGCGGCCCCAAGTGTCTAGCCGGATTTACAGCTTTAGCAACAGGCGGGTGTCGCTTTGGGCGTATCGGTGTCGATAGCGGTATAAATCGTATCCGACGCATCCACCCCGTATTCGGTTGCGTCGCCATGGGTGTAGAACGTCTCCCACCGCAGGCCGGCGGGGTCCTGAACCCAGGTTTTGTCAGACACGGCATAGCAGCATGTGGTCGCGTCTTCGTCAAATGTCGTGGCCTCTGCCGCCTTCAGCCGGTCACTGATCGCCGTCAACCCGGCACTGTCTCCGGTTTGCAGCCCGACATGGTTCAAACCTGGCTTGGCCCCTTCCCGCACCGAAATCGCGAAATTCACCGCCGGGTCGTCAAGCAGCCACTTGGCATAATCGTCCTTGGTGACGGCCGGGTAGGTCCCAAAAAGGCTGGAGTAGAAACTGATCGACTGCTTAAGATTATCGACATTCACATGGACGTGGAACCGGTTCATTCTTGGGTCTCCTTTTCAGAGGCACAGCAGGTTTGCGTGTTGGTCAGCAGGTCTTTCACAATCTCGGGGCGGTTCTGGCAGCAATCCTCTAGCAAAAAGCCGAACAGCTGCCGGATCGTATTGTAATTCGCCGAATAGATGATGGACCGGCCTGCGCGCTGGCTTTTCACCAGACCTGCATGGCTCAGCACATTCAGTTGTGCGGATGTCGTGGTGAAAGCGGCCCCGGTCGCTTCGGCCAGTTGCCCGGCGGGGATACCTGCGTGACCTGCCCGAACGAGTCTACGGAAAAGGTCAAGCCGCCCATCATGGGCAAGGGCGCTGAGGCCAGTGATTGCTTCATTTGATTTCATAATCCATGGATTAATGGATTAATGGAGTACTGTCAAGCTAACGTTGATCCACTGCCCCTTTCCCTTGCCTGCCCCACACGGTAAAGGGGCGCATCTGAAGACAAGGAGCCAGCCTATGGGCTATCGAATCGCCGTTGTCGGCGCCACGGGAAACGTGGGCCGCGAAATGCTGAATATCCTCGCCGAACGGGCCTTTCCCGTTGACGAGATTGCCGTACTTGCCAGCCGCAAATCGCTGGGCACAGAAGTCAGCTTTGGTGATAAAACCCTTAAGACCAAGGACCTCGATACCTTTGATTTTACCGGCTGGGATATTGCGCTTTTTGCGGTTGGGTCCGAGGCGACCAAGAACTACGCGCCGAAGGCCGCAAAGGTCGGGTGTGTCGTGATCGATAACTCTTCGCTGTATCGCTATGACGCGGATGTGCCCTTGATCGTGCCAGAGGTGAATGCTGATGCGATCCACGGCTACGCAAAGAAAAACATCATCGCGAACCCGAATTGTTCGACCGCGCAGATGGTTGTGGCCCTGAAACCGCTGCATGACCGCGCGACGATCAAGCGTGTTGTCGTCAGCACCTATCAGTCTGTTTCGGGCGCTGGCAAAGGCGGCATCGATGAGCTGTGGGACCAGACCAAGTCGATGTATAATCCGACCGACGACAAACCGGCCAGACAATTCACCAAGCAGATCGCCTTCAACGTGATCCCGCATATCGATGTGTTCATGGATAGCGGTGAGACCAAGGAAGAATGGAAAATGGTCGCCGAGACGAAAAAGATCGTCGATCCGAAGATCAAGGTGACAGCGACCTGTGTGCGTGTGCCTGTCTTTGTGGGCCACTCAGAGGCCATCAACATCGAATTCGAAGATCACCTTGATGAAGACGAAGCTCGTGACATCCTTCGCGAAGCCCCCGGCGTGATGGTCATCGATAAACGCGAAGACGGCGGCTATGTCACGCCCGTCGAATGTGTGGGTGATTTTGCGACATTTATCAGCCGCATCCGGCAGGACAGCACGATCGACAACGGGCTGAACCTGTGGTGCGTGTCCGACAACCTGCGCAAGGGTGCGGCCCTGAATGCAGTGCAAATCGCAGAGCTTCTGGGGCGCGAGTGCCTGAAAAAGGGCTGAGGTTTCCAGCTTGAACGTCGAAAAAAAGGCGCCGCAATGGCGCCTTTTTTGTTACTTGGCTGATGTGCCCGCAATTAACGCGGGCACATCAAAACCATATTTATTTATTCTGCCAATTCGGCGATCAATTCGTCCAGAGCCGCGCATACGGCCTCTTGATCACCTGTCGACGCTGCGGCTGTCATCGATTCCTGCATTTTCATGCTGACTTCCTGCATTTTGGCAGGATCAGTTGCGGCCAGGGCCTGCATGCTTTCGGTCAAGGACATTGTCTTTTCCTGCATGACTTCTGCTGTGCATTCTGCAACGGCAGCGGTTGCAAAGAGGCTCAAAGCCAGACCGCCAGTGATCCTGATAAATGTCGATGTCATCTATTTCTCCAATGTGATGTCAAAAAACAACCGGCTGAGAACCGGCCATCGTGAACGGTGCATTTGCACGTGGTGGCTGGTTAGGATTATGGGTTTCAAACTACAACCCGAAAAAGGCCAAATATGAAAAATAACTTCGTATTTTCAAATATTTACATGGTTATTGCCGATTGACTCAAAGCCATGTGAAATGCGTTTCCATTTCTGGGATAATGTAGGGTAATTTGGGCAGTTCTGGAGCAGCTACATGATCTGCTGTGCCAAGTTTCATTATTTTTCATCGCTCACCAAGGATCGCCTGCCGCGCCGCGTCAAAGGTGTATAATGACGATGCAATAACTGCAGGAGACACCTTATGCTTCGCCTTTTTCTGACAACCAGCCTGATTGCACTGACAGCACCCGCCTTTGCCGATACGATTACCGGTGAGGCCAAGGTTGATACGGTCACAATCTATCCGGGCCTTGCGACCGTCAGCCGTCTTGTGACGCTGGATCTGCCTGCGGGATCGCACGAGATCATCGTGCCCGGTTTGCCCCAATCACTGGCGACCGAGGGGTTGCGGTTGTCTGCGCCGCAAGGCGTGCAGATCGGTGCCGTGAATTTGGCTTATGACCGTTTGCCGGTGACGCCGGATCAGACATCACCCGCGATACAGGCGGCCAAGGATGAGGTGGAGCGGTTGGAAGGTGTCCTGCGTGATCGAGATGCCGAGATTGCGCAGATCCGGTTGCGGGTGAAGGCCGCAGAAGAACAGATCACGTTTCTGCAAAGCCTGAGCCAGGCGAGCGCGGGTGAAACGCTGACTGCGTCTTCGATTGCGGATATTCAGGCCTTGGCGCAGATGGTCGGGTCTGAAACTTTGGCGGTGCGCGAGGCCGCATTTGCCGCCGAACAGGAAGCGCAGGCTGCGACCCGTGCGCGGCAAGATGATGTCGATGCATTGGATGAGGCCCGCAAAGCCTTGGCCGCGTTGATGGCACCAGAGGATGAGGGTTCCGTTCTGACCTTTACCGTGAACGCCGCCGCGGCCGGTGAGGTGGTGATCGATGTCAGCACCCTTGAGGGGTTCGCCAATTGGTCGCCGGTGTATGATATGCGCCTGACCACAGGTGATGACGCGCGCGTTGATATCGACCGCGCCGTTGTCGTGAGCCAAGAGACAGGTCAGGACTGGCTGGATGTGAAATTGGTCCTGTCCACTGCCCGCCCGGGAGAGCAGATCGCGCCAAGCGGCGTGTGGGCACCCGTGCGCCGCATCATTTCTGAAGAAGAGCTGGAAAAGCAACGTCGCGACCAAATGTTGGCGGATAACGTGCCGATGATCGGCCGTTCGATATCGGCCATGGCGGATGAAGGGGTCATGATGGAGGCCCCGGCACCCATGGTTGCCGAAGCCAATTTCAGCGGCGCGACGGTAACTTATACCTATCCGGGCCGCGTGGATATTCGCAATGGCGTGGATGATCTGCGCCTGCCGCTGGATACACTCGCGCTTGAGGCCGACGTGTGGGCCGAAGCTGCACCAAGCCGGGACAGTATCGCATATCGGATGGCCGAGTTTACCAATACCACCGATGAACTCCTGTTGCCGGGCCAGGCCTTGATCTTTGCGGACGGTACGATGATCGGGTTCAGCCAGCTGCCCTTGCTGGCCGCCGGTGCTGATACTGAAATGGGCTTTGGTCCACTTGACGGGTTGCGGTTGACCCGCACCACGCCAAACAAATCCGAAGGAGACGTGGGTGTCTTTTCGAGTTCCAACCAACTGACAGAACTGGCCGAAATGACGGTCGAGAACCTGACAGGACAAGATTTTCGTGTGCTATTGCGCGATGCGATCCCCTATTCGGAGCAGGACGATCTGGAGGTGGAATTCAAGGCCTCCCCCTCTGTCACCCGCCGTGACCCAAACGGGCAGCGGGGCATTCTGGAATGGGATCTGGAGGTTGCAGCCGGTGAGACCCGGAATGTATCGCTGGAATATACCCTGACATGGCCAACTGGGTATGTGTTGCGTTAATATCTGACTAACCATCATTATTGCCGAATGATGTCTGGGCTGGGGCCGAGGAAGTGTATGCAAATTGTTGAGCGTAGCCAAAATCTGCTTATTTTGCGCCGAAAACCATGGGTGGAGCGATTTGAGCTAGCTATCGTCATCGTCTGGAGCGTGGTCACACTCGCTTTGGGGGCGGCAATGATCTGGTCTGTTTGGCCGGATATTTGGTCGAACTCTGGTACATTTTTGATCCCTTTGTTCGGGTTTGTGGCCGGTTTGTTCGCATCTTGGGAGATAAGTGTGTGTCTTGATAGGAAGGCGGATGAGGTTAATGTTCATCGCCGTCGTATGCTTGGCGTAAGTCGTAAGACTTACCCACTTTCTGACCTAAGGAGCATCACTTTTGATGAATGTGCGGAATACAGTGATGTAACGCTCAAACTGAATTTTGGCTCATGGTGCAAAACGGCAAAATTACCGACGAAAGCGCATTCACTTTTTCAGCCTGCAAACAGTTCCGTGGAAACACTCATTGATGAGTTAATTCAGTGGTCGGAGCTTACAGGCTCAGCTGAGGCGCGTGATACAATCCCATAAGAGCCGTAGATTGCTTTGCGAGATGTGCGGGCAAAAAAAGGGGCGCTGCGGCGCCCCCTTTTTTTGTCACATATTCGGATAGTTCGGCCCGTCGCCGCCCTGCGGCACCGTCCATGTGATGTTCTGGCTTGGGTCCTTGATGTCGCAGGTTTTGCAGTGGACGCAGTTCTGGAAATTGATCTGGAACTTCGTGTCATCGCCTTCGCCGACGAATTCATAGACCCCCGCCGGACAATAACGGGCTGACGGGCCGGCATATTTTGGCAGGTTGATGTCGACAGGCACCGATGGATCAGTCAGGTGCAAATGCGCAGGCTGGCTTTCCTCGTGGTTGGTAAAGCTGAACGCCACGTTCGTCAACCGGTCAAAGGACAGCGTGCCGTCGGGTTTGGGGTAGTCGATGGGTTTGTGCTTGCTGGCCTCTTCGGTCGCGTCTGCGTCTGATTTGCCGTGATGCATCGTGCCCAGAATGCCTGCGCCGAATGTGTTCATCCACATATCCATACCGCCAATACCAAGCGAGGCGACCAAGCCGTATTTCGACCACAAGGGTTTGACGTTGCGGACCTTTTTCAAATCCTTGCCGATCTCGCCCTTGCGCACGGCGCTGTCGTAGCCGTCCAGCAGATCGCCACCGCGCCCGGCCTTGATGGCGTCAACGGCAGCTTCTGCCGCCGCCATACCGGACAGCATCGCGTTATGGTTACCTTTGATCCGAGGCACGTTGACCATGCCTGCCGCACATCCCAGCAAGGCGCCGCCCGGGAATTCGAGTTTCGGCATGGACTGGTACCCGCCTTCGGAAATTGCGCGCGCGCCGTAAGCGACCCGTTTGCCGCCTTTCAGCAGGTCAGCCACCATCGGATGATGCTTAAACCGCTGAAATTCCATGTAAGGAAACAGATGCGGGTTCTTGTAGTTCAGGTGAACCACAAAGCCCACGTAAACCTGATTATTATCCAGGTGGTAGATGAACGAACCACCGCCCGCATTCCCTTCCAATGGCCAGCCCATTGTGTGCGTCACGGTCCCTTCGCGATGCTTTTCAGGATCAATTTCCCAGATTTCCTTCATGCCCAGACCGTATTTCTGAACATCAGACTTCGCGTCGAGGTCATATTTTGCGATCACCTGCTTGGACAGCGACCCGCGCACGCCTTCGCCCAGAAAGACATATTTCCCGTGCAGTTCCATGCCGGGTTCATAGGATGGGCCGGGCGTACCATCGGCGTTCTTGCCGAATTCGCCCGCGACGACACCTTTGACTTCGCCGTTTTCGCCATAGACCAGTTCGGAACACGACATACCGGGGAAAATCTCAACACCCAGTTCCTCGGCCTGCTCCGCCATCCAGCGGCAGACATTGCCCATCGACACGATGTAATTGCCATGGTTGTTCATCAGGGGTGGCATGACGATGTTGGGGATGCGCAGCTGACCGGCTTCACCCAGCATATAGAAATTGTCTTCCTTGACAGGCACGTTCAACGGCGCGCCTTTTTCTTTCCAATCGGGCATCAGCTTGTTCAGGCCAACCGGATCCAGCACCGCGCCGGACAGGATATGCGCACCAACCTCGGACCCTTTTTCAAGGACCACGACATTCAGATCAGCGTCGAGTTGCTTCAGCCGGATGGCTGCTGACAGCCCCGCAGGTCCTGCACCCACGATTACAACGTCATATTCCATCGCTTCGCGTTCAATCTCGGCCATCAGCACATCCTTCAAACATTGGCTTTCATTCGGGGGAAACACCCCTTTTATTTAGCTTCGGCAACGGTTACCTCAAGGGCAGTTAAGGGGCAATCAAGACACCACGTCAAAACGCGGCGTCGCGACACCAAATCGCGGCAGCGTCTTGACTTTGGGCGTCCCCAATAGGCTATGAACGCTCGATTGACAGAATTTGCCCCCCAAGGAGGGGAAGCACGATGGACAAGATACCACTGACCCGCGCCGGCTTTGACAAGCTGGATGCAGAGCTGAAGCACCTGAAATCCGTGGAGCGCCCGGCGATTATCCGCGCGATTGCCGAGGCGCGCGAGCATGGCGATCTGTCCGAGAATGCGGAATATCACTCGGCCAAGGAAAAGCAGTCCTTTATCGAGGGCCGGGTGAAAGAGCTGGAGGGCGTGATTTCGCTGGCGGACGTCATTGATCCGACCAAGTTGTCCGGCACGATCAAGTTCGGAGCCACAGTTGCACTGGTGGATGAAGATACTGACGAAGAAAAAACCTATCAGATCGTCGGCGAATACGAGGCCGATATAGAGAACGGCAAGCTGAACATGAAATCGCCCTTGGCGCGTGCTTTGATCGGCAAGGACGAAGGCGATAGCGTCGAAGTTCGCACCCCCGGTGGCGTGCGCAGTTACGAGATCTTATCGATCACCTTTAAGTAGAAAGTGCGCGTGGTATGGCGCAACAACCGATAAGTGACAGGGCGCGTGATGCCCAAGGTCTGACCAAGACCGAAGCGATTGCGGTCGCACTAGCGGTGGGATGGATGGTTGCGGTTGGTCTGTTTTTCTGGATTTTGCCGCCCGTACAGCCCGAAGGCGCACCATTCGATAGTCTGCGCTTTGTGCTGATGCTGATCGCGATTTTCATGCCTGTGGGCCTCATCTGGGTGGCTGCCGCTGCGGCCCGCTCTGCCCGGATCATGCGGGAAGAGAGCTTTCGCGTGCAGGCCGCGATTGACGGGATGCGCCAGACGTATCTGGCGCAACAGACGATGAAACCAGTAGCCGAGCCCGCAGTCGAAAAGCAGCTGGAGGCAATTGCCCAATCGGCCAAGAATACTGAAACCGCTGTTTCGCAATTTGCGTCGCGTCGCGAAGTGTCACGCCTGATTGTACCGCGCGCCGCGCCGCAACAACCAAGCGATCAACCCGCGCTGGCATTGGGTACGTCGCAAGAGGACATAGCGCCACCGTTGGAACGTGCGGACCTGATCCGGGCATTGAACTTTCCTGATGATGAACATGACACTGACGGCTTTGCAGCATTACGTCGGGCCTTGCGTGACCGTGCAGCACGCAGACTGGTGCAGGCCAGCCAGGATGTGCTGACGCTGTTGTCGCAAGACGGCATCTATATGGACGATCTGCGCCCTGACCCGGTGCCTTCCGACCTGTGGCGCCGCTTTGCCCAGGGAGAGCGGGGGCGCGGCATTGATACGCTAGGGGCCGTGCGGGACCGTGCATCGCTCGCGCTGGCGGCGGGCCGGATGCGCGAGGACACGATCTTTCGCGATGCGGTTCATCATTTCCTGCGCCAGTTTGACCAGATGCTGGTCACGTTTGAAGCACATGCGACGGATACCGACCTTCTGGAACTGGCAGAAACCCGGACAGCGCGCGCGTTCATGGTGCTGGGTCGCGTCACCGGGACGTTTGATTAGAACATATGCTTGATATTTTCCTGCAAACATTGCCCTTCTTCATGCTGATCGCGCTGGGCTACACATCAGGCAGGTCAAATTTCTTTTCCGAGGAAGCGACCGCTTATCTGACAAAGTTTGTCTTTTACTTTGCCCTGTCGGCCATGCTGTTCCGGTTTTCGGCCAATCTGTCACTGGATGCGATTCTGGATTGGCAGTTCGTGATGGCTTATCTGGCCGCGACAACAGTTGTTTACATTGTGGCGACGGTGGTGGCGATCAGACGCAATGCACCCGTGACCGAGGCAGCGGTCGAGGCGCAATGCGCCGTGGTCGGCAATGTCGGTTTTCTGGGCATCCCGATGCTGGTGCTTTTGTTGGGCGAGGCGGCAGTCGGCCCAGTCATGATGGTGCTGGCAGTTGATCTGATCGTTTTTGGCAGCCTGATCGTGATCCTGATCACCGGGTCGCGTGATGGGCGCATGTCGCCGCGCATTTTGTGGACGGTCGCGGTGGGACTGGTGAAGAACCCGATGATCGTGTCGATCTCGCTGGGCCTGGCAGTGTCGGCCAGCGATGTTGCAATTCCGCTGCCGGTGAATGAATTTCTTAGCTTATTGGGCGCGGCGGCAACGCCGGGTGCGCTCTTCGCGATTGGTGCGTCACTGGCGTATAAATCGGCAGAGCGGGTCGCAATCGCGGGCTGGTTGTCGTTCTGCAAACTGGTGTTGCATCCAGCCGCCGTCGCTGTGGCGGCCCTGTTTATCTTTGATGTCGACCCATATGCCGCGGGCGTCATGATTGCCGCCGCAGCCCTGCCGGTTGCGGGAAATGTCTATATCATCGCGCAGCATTATGGGGTGGCACCGACGCGGGTGTCTGCCTCGATCCTGCTGTCGACAATGGCAAGCGTGGTGACCGTGTCGCTGGTGATTGCATGGGTGACAACGTTATCCGCCTAGGTTAGCCCTTGTTCAACGACAGGAGGGCGCGATGGAAACTGTATCTGAAAACCGCTGTTTTGGCGGGACCCAAGGGGTCTATGCGCATCAGTCCGATGCGTGTTCCTGTGACATGACATTCGGGCTGTTTCTGCCTGCTGAGGCCGCCGATGGCCCGGTTCCTGTCCTGTGGTTTCTGTCGGGCCTTACCTGTACCCACGAAAATGCGATGACCAAGGCTGGCGCGCAGGCCTGGGCTGCCGAGCAGGGGATTGCTTTGGTGTTCCCCGACACCTCGCCGCGCGGGGATGATGTGCCGGATGATGAGGCCTATGATCTGGGCAAGGGTGCGGGTTTCTATGTGAACGCCACACAGGCGCCTTGGGCGACGCATTTCCAGATGTGGGATTATATTTCGGAAGAACTGCCAACAGTTCTGGGCCAGAATTTCGCGCTGGACATGGAGCGGCAGGCGATTGCCGGGCATTCCATGGGCGGGCACGGTGCGCTGACCCTTGCGATGTCCCTGCCGGGGCGGTTCCGCTCCGTATCGGCCTTTGCCCCTATTTGCCATCCAACGCAAAGCGACTGGGGCCGCAAACAGCTAACGGCGTATCTGGGCGCTGATGAGGATACACGGGCGGCCCATGATGCGACGTTACTGATGCAGAAGGGCGGGTTTGACGGGCCGGTGCTGATTGATACTGGCACGAATGATCAGTTTGGCGACTTGCTGGGAACCGAGCATCTGGCGCAAGCAATGGCTGTGCGTCGGCAGGAAGCGCAGATCAGGTTGCAAAAGGGATATGATCATTCGTATTTCTTCATCTCCAGCTTCATGGAAGACCATGTCGCCTTCCATGCAGAGGCGCTTTACGGATGATCTACGTTGATGCCGATGCGTGCCCGGTCAAAGCCGAGGTAGAGCGTGTCGGCACGCGACATAAACTGAAGGTATTCGTTGTCTCAAACGGCGGCATTCGTCCGTCGGCCAACCCTTTCGTGGAAACGGTTGTGGTTCCCGACGGCCCCGATGTGGCAGATATGTGGATCGCGGACAGGGCGACGGCGGGCGATGTTGTCATTACCGGAGATATCCCGCTGGCCGCGCGCTGTATCGAAAACGGTGCACTGGTCCTGAAACATAACGGAGAGGCGCTGACGCAGGCCAATATCGGTAACGTGCTCGCCACCCGTGATCTGATGGCGGATATGCGCGCTGCCGACCCGTTTCGGCAGGGCGGTGGCAAACCCTTTAGCAAGGCGGACAGGGCGCGGTTTCTAGATGCGCTCGAACGTGCTGTGCGACAAACCGCAAGGCTTTGACGTAGACCGACGGTGGCTTGTCACAAAGCGCCGCTGAAAATCGGGTGGTTTACAGCATCGACTGCGCAAGTACTGTGACCCCGTGATTAAAGGGGGCAAATATGGCAGACGTCCAAGCGGTGGTTTTTGACATCGGCAATGTGCTGATCGAATGGCAGCCAGAGCGATTTTATGACAGCGTGATCGGCCCCGAACGGCGCAAGGCGATGTTTGCCGCGATAGACCTGCATGGGATCAACGATGTCGTGGATCGGGGCGGAAATTTCCGCGACACAATCCATGCCGCTGCCGATGCGAACCCGCATTGGCGTGATGAGGTGCTGATGTGGCATGACCGCTGGATCGAGATGGCGACCCCGGTCATTGAACACTCGGTCCGTTTGTTACGTGCTTTGCGCAGCGCTGACGTCCCGGTTTTTGCACTCACAAATTTCGGCATTCAGACGTTTGAGATTGCAGAGCCTGTCTATCCCTTTCTGGGGGAGTTCGACCGGCGCTATATCTCGGGGCATATGGGCGTGATCAAGCCCGAGGCCCGCATCTATGAGTTGGTTGAGGCCGATTGCGGGCTTGATCCAGCAACGCTGCTCTTCACCGATGACCGGATCGACAATATCAACGTCGCCAGCGCGCGCGGTTGGCAAACCCATCTGTTTGACGGGCCGCAAGGCTGGGCAAACCGGCTGGTTGATGCGGGTGTGCTGACCAAGGAGGCGGCGCAATGACCGCCATGATCTCTTTCGAAGAGGGAGAGCGCCATCTGGATTGGCTGGCGCTGACAGATGCGCTTGCCGCTGGTCATGATACGCCAAAGGCTGAGGTGGCGGATGTGTTCTTATATGAAGGGGAGAACACGCTGCTGAACCGCTCTGCCTGGATCCCCGGGATGGGGTTGGCGGTGAAATGCGCCACGATCTTTCCGGCCAACCGCGCGGCTGGCAAAGCTGCGATCGGTGGTGCGGTGAACCTCTTTTCTGGGCAGGACGGGGCGTTGGAGGCGATCCTTGATTTTCATTTGGTGACCAAGTGGAAAACAGCAGGCGATAGCCTGCTAGCGGCCCGGCGTCTGGCGCGGCCTGACAGCCGCAATATCCTGGTTGTTGGGGCGGGAACGGTTGGCCGATCACTGCTTGCCGCCTATGGCGCAGCATTTCCGAAGGCGCAGTTCACCGTGTGGAACCGGACGGCGGCGGGTGCGGCCGCATTTCAGGAAATGCATCCAGAGATTGAAATTGCAACTGATCTGGCTGCGGCTGTGGCCGCCGCCGACATCGTGACCTGTGCGACCATGTCGACCGAGCCTGTGATTAGGGGCGAATGGTTGCAACCCGGTCAACATATTGATCTTATTGGCGCTTATCGGCCTGACATGCGCGAGGTTGATGATGCGGCCCTGCTGCGCGCCCGTATATTCGTTGATAGCCGAGAGACGACAATCGGCCACATCGGAGAGTTAAAAATCCCGATTTCTCAAGGTGTTATTGACGAGGGGCATATTGTTGCAGACTATTATGACATTGCGCGATTTGTGCGTCGTGATCCATCCGAGATCACATTGTTCAAAAATGGTGGCGGGGCGCATTTGGATTTGATGACAAGCCGGTACATTTTGCAGGCTTGGCGCGCCGCAGGCGGCAGCGCGACGGGGCAGGGTTAAGGGGACAACAGACACGATGTGGTATGGCTTGGGAATTGCGGTTGCCCTTTTGCTTGCTGTGCTGCCTGCATTGCTCGAGCGGATGCGAACTCCGATCGGCCCACAACAACGCAAGGGTGCCGAAGGTGGATTTGCTGAACTATCACAGGGTGTGACGCATTATCGATGGGTCGGTCCCGTCCGGGGTCCGGTTGCGGTTTTGGTGCATGGTTTGGCGTCGCCCCAAATCGCGATGGAGGGCCTGGCCGAGGGCTTGGGCAAAATGGGCTATCGCGTATTGACCTATGATCTGTACGGGCGCGGTCTTTCTGATGCGCCGGTTGGAAGGCAGAGCCGTGCCTTCTTTCTGCAGCAATTGTCAGAACTGTTGGCCGAACAAAACATCAAGGAAGAAATTACATTCGTCGGGTACTCCATGGGTGGGGCTATCGCCACAGCCTATGCGGCTGAGAACCCGCATCGGATCAACCGCGTGATCCTTGTGGCCTCTGCAGGCGTCGTGACAAACGAAAGCGGGTTTTCGCGTTTTTGCCGGACGGTGCCGGTCATCGGTGACTGGTGGCACGGAATGTTTGTGCATCGCCGGATCCTGCGCGCCATCCCCTTTGATGCCACCAGTCCTTATGTCGACCGCGTTCTGGTGGCGCAGCGGGCAGAGTTGTCGCGCCGCGGCTATTTGCCGGCCATTCTGTCCAGCCGTCGCGGGATGCTGGCTGGATCATCCCAAAAGGATCATCGCAAATTGGCGCGTGAAGACGTGCCGGTGATTGCGATATGGGCTGAGGAAGACCAGATCATCCCGATTTCCGCGCTGGGTGTCCTTGCGCAGTGGAATCGGGCCGCACGTCAGGAAGTCGTTGCAGAGGCTGACCACGCGTTGCCCTATACACATTGCGATCAATTGTTGAAAGCATTGCGCAAGGCGATGCGGAACTGATCAGGCCACCGCGTTTTCGCGGATCATTTCAGCCTCGGCGCGGATTTCAAAGGCGACGCAGTTACGCCCGTTTGATTTTGCCTTATACAGCGCCTCATCCGCTTTTTCACGCAGGGCGTTGAAGGGTAATCTGCACCGGGTCCAGACAGCCCCCACACTGATCGACGGCTGCACCTTCTCATCCTCGGCGACGACAGGCACTTTGCTGATGGCGGCGCGGCATCTTTCCGCCACAGCCTTCGCCTGTGCTTGCGTCACGGCATGCAGGACAATCACAAATTCATCACCACTGATCCGCGAAATGATGTCTTCTGGGCGCAGGCAGGCCGACAGCCGGTTGGATATTTCGACCAGCACCGCATCCCCGCACAGATGACCATAGGTGTCGTTGATCCCCTTGAAGTCATCGACATCGATACAAAACATGCTTTGGCCATGTGATATGTCGTGCAAGTCGGGCAAGGCATCAAAGGCGGTCGCTGCAGACCTTCTGTTGACCAGCTTGGTCAGCGGGTCTGTTGTCGCCGCATTCATCAGCCGATGCGTTTCAGTGACCAATGCCTGTTCACGCAAGATGAGCTTACCCAGAAGTAGTGCCCCAAACACATTTGCGACCAACAATACCGGCGCGAGCCCCGTGAAAAAGTTGATCCGTACCTCTGGCGGAAAAAAGACACCCAATGCGATGCTTTCCGAGATCATCAGACCCAGGAAAAAATGCGACTTGAAGACATTTTGCACCTTCGGTCGAATGTATTGTGCCCATAGCAGACCCATGATGCTTGTAATGATCATGCCGGCCACGCCAATCACCACACCGTCGCCGCCGATCGAAATGCGCAAAGATACCGCCGCTATCAGCGTGACCGCGCCCCCCATAACGCCGAAATACGCCGCAGCGACACCAATGAACAGCGTGCGGATATCGATGATCATGCCGTCGGCAATCGGAATGGGCGCAGACATGGCCACCGCAGCCGCAAACCCGAACACAACTCCCATAATGACGTTCAGCAGATGACGATTTTGGATAGATCTGAAGAAAAGACCATAGGTGTAGATCAACAAGACAGCCAATGCGATCGGTGGTACAAGAAGCATGAATTTGTCAAAGATCGGTAGCATAGGGATGTATCCTGTGTCGTATGGCTACCCTATGGCGATGTTGGTAACGGCAATCTTAACAAGATCGCAGAATAGGCCGAACAACCTGTCCGTGTTGTCGGGATTTGCTTCAAATTGAGTATGATGATTTAGCAAATTCTTTACGATTACGGTGGGTTCAGCGCCGTCCAGCCGTAAACATGCTCTTTGATTTTGCTCTTGCCGATTTGTTCTGACCGGGTGGTCAGACGCTTCCCACCTGTTTTGTCATTAAATGCGCAAGCACGGGCATTTCCAGCCAGAACACAGGTGGTAAAGGGCTTGCCCTCAGGGCCGTGGGCCGCGCTGAGTGGCTGGTGCCCATATCCGTAGCCCGACCGCAAAAGATAGATGACATAAAGCTCTTCTTGGTATCCTTTCACACGCCACGTTTCTTCACGCTGCGGTCCGAATTGGGCAAAGCCGAAATCACCGATGATCCATACGCGGCTACCGCCCCATTCAAATGCCTTTTGCCAAAGTGCCGTGCGACCCGCGACCGTTTTCGCACCGATCTCCTTCGCCGACAGTAGGCCATCATAAGTCTCCCGCCAGCTTTGCACATGAATGCGGGCAAGCGTATTAATGTCATGTACCGTGGCGGGTCGTGGGGTCAGCATGTGCTTGGGTGCTTTTCAACAGAACGGTGCCAAGCTATCCAGACGCGATGACAGTGCAAGAGGCATATCACGCTGCGGTCACCGCTGGCAATTTACACGAGGATGCGGCCCAGCTTGCCGTGATGCCCGAGTTGGAGCGTGTCCGGCTGGCGTTGGCGGAACCCGCGCCCAAGAAGGGACTGTTTCGCAAGGCCCCGCCACCCATTCCTGGTTTGTATATGTGGGGCGGTGTGGGCCGCGGCAAATCCATGTTGATGGACTTGCTTTACGATCATGTTAATGCGCCCAAACAGCGCCGCCATTTCCATGCGTTCATGCAGTGGGTCCATGCGGAGATGACCGCCGCGCGCGCCAAAGGTGTTGATGACGCCATCGCACCCGTCGCGGCCAAGCTGGCCGAGCAGGTCCGCTTTTTGGCGTTTGACGAAATGCAGATCACGGACATCACCGATGCGATGATCGTCGGGCGGCTGTTTGAAGCCCTTTTTGCTGCGGGCGTCGTCGTGGTCACAACCTCAAACCGTCCGCCGGATGATCTTTACAAGAACGGCCTAAATCGCCAGCTTTTCCTGCCGTTCATCGCCCTAATCAAAGAGCGCATGGTGGTGCATGAACTGGCCAGTGCAACCGATTACCGGCAGGACCGTCTGGCAGGAACCCCAAGCTATTTCAGCCCGATTGATGCAGCAGCGCGCAAGGCTGTGTCAGACATCTGGGCGCGGCTCAGCAATGGTCAGTCCGAAACGCTGGTTCTGCATGTGAAGGGACGGCAGGTTGAGCTGCCACAGTTTCACAACGGCGTTGCCCGTGCGAAATTCTTTGATCTCTGTGGCAAACCGCTTGGGGCGGCCGATTATCTTGCCTTGGCCGAGGCGGTGCGCGTGCTGATCCTGGAGGAGATCCCAGCGCTGTCGCGCAACAACTTCAACGAGGCAAGGCGTTTTGTGACCCTGATCGACGCGCTTTACGAAGGGAAAGTCCAGTTGATCGCCACCGCAGCCGCCCAGCCAGAGATGCTGTATGTCGAAGGGGAGGGGACGTTCGAATTTGAACGGACCGCCAGCCGCCTGCGCGAGATGCAATCAGCGGATTGGGTCGGTTAGCGGGGTTGTTTCTGTTTGGCATGCGGCTATTCTGTGGGCAGGCCGCCGTTCCGGCCTCCGCCCTCCAAATCGGGAAGCAGCGAACCTGTCGAACGCATTTCTGATCAAACCAACCATGCTGGTGTCACGCAAAAGGAGGGGCTGCGAAAGGATCACCAGCGATGGAAAGGTCTGACATGAAAACCGCAATTCCAATTCCCGTTCTGAAAAGCCGTGCGAAGGCACTTGCCCGGAAAGAGAACATCAGTTTGAGCAGCGCACTGGACCGGATCGCACAAGCGCACGGTTTTGCGCAATGGGGTTTGCTCAGCGCGCACCGGGCACATTCTGGGCGGCATGACCCGTTACTTTCGCAATTCACGCCCGGTGATCTGGTGCTGCTGGGCGCGCGACCGGGCAAGGGCAAGACGCTGTTGGGGCTGACCTTGATCATTGATGCTATTCGGCAGGATCGTGTTGGCGCGTTCTTCACGCTGGACTACACACCGATCGATGTCATTTCACGTCTGGAACAGCTTGGTATGTCGCCGCAAGACGTCGGTGATGCATTTGCGCTGGATACGTCCGACGATATCAATGCAGCCTATATCGTCGCAGCGGTGTCGGATCTGCCGAAGGGAAGTGTCGTGGTTGTCGACTATCTTCAATTGCTTGATCAAAAGCGTGACAGTCCCGATCTGTCAGCACAGGTGGTGGCCTTGCGTGACTGCGCAAAGGCCCGTGCCCTGATTATCGTCCTGATTTCGCAGATTGACCGAAACTATGATCCGGTCGCACGCCCGTACCCTGAGATATCAGATGTGCGGCTGCCAAATCCGGTTGACTTGGGGCTGTTCACAAAGGCCTGCTTTATCGGTGATCATGGCGTGTCGGTGGCCTAAAACCGCTCTGCCCTGAGCACTTGCGCATCGGTGATACTGACCACGCCGATGTGCTTCTCGACTACCGTAAAGGCCGCATCGAGCAGCCCGTCCAGCCGTTCGGGTTTGATCAGGCAGACAACCGATACCATGCCTGCACGCCCGACTTGCCCTTCGCGGGTCCATTTTCCCGAGCGGCCCGATCCGCCGCGCACGGGCAGGATCGTGTAGCCGGTGACCCCGGCACTGGTCAGCGCATCAGTCAGGCGGCGTTCCAGTGGGGCTTCAATGACGATTTCAACGCGTTTTGCGGTATGGGTTTCCATGTCAGCCTCCGGTGACTGTCTGTGCAACGGCAAGATATAGCGGGATGCCCAGCGTCAGATTAAATGGGAATGTCACGCCCAATGACAGGGTGAGGTAGATTGACGGGTTCGCCTCTGGCAATGCCACGCGCATCGCGGCGGGAACGGCGATATAGCTGGCCGAGGCCGAGAGGACCATCAGTAGCACAATACCACCCAGCGACAGTCCGATCAGCATGCCAACCGCCAATCCGATGCTGGCCGAAATCATCGGCATCAGGATCGCAAAGGCAACGGCACCTATCCCCAATATCCCCTTGGATTCCCGCAACCCGCGCCCTGCAATCAGGCCCATGTCGAGCAGGAACAGGCATAACACCCCCTGGAAGGGGGCCACGATAAAGGCACTGATATCGGCCAGGCCTTCCTCGCCGGTGATCGCGCCGATAAAGAACGAACCGACAAGCAGCACGATTGATCCGTTCAACAGCAGTTCGCGGATCAGGCCCGGTTCCATCTTGGTCCCGCTGCCACCGCGCGCCACAAGCCACAGGGCAGACAGGATGGCCGGTGCCTCCATCACGGCCGCGACCGCCACCATATAACCTTCGGCATCAATCAACCGTCCTTGCAGCACGGATGTCCCTGCAACAAAGGTCACAATACTGATCGACCCGTAATGCGCGGCCACCGCAGCAGCATCAATATGCGACAGCCCCGTCATGATCCGCAAAAGCGCGAAAGCAAGCAGTGGCAGCGCAAAAGACAGCACCAGACCCGCGATCAGCGACAGGATCAGCGTTTGGTCCAGCCCATTCGCACTAACCGCTACACCGCCTTTGAAGCCAATCGCGAACAAAAGGTAGATTGACATCCCCTTGGCCACCGCTTCGGGGATGGTCAGGTCGGACCGTGCCAGCGCCGCCGCAAGCCCCAGCGCAAAGCTGAGGATAATGGGCGAGATCAGGTTCTCGCCCGCCAGGCTAAGTATTTCTGACATACACGTCCCTCAGACCGTTTTGTGGCGGTTTACTGTAATCGATGCCAAATGCAAATGACCCTACTGCACCTGGGCTTTGATCCAGTTGGTGATGCCATCCAGCGCGCCGGGTGCAAAGGCGCGTCTGCCCTCGAAAAGAAAGAGCGCCTTGGCGTAGGCGGGCCACTGGTCAGCCAGTTGGTAGTTGAAATAACGGGCGCGCAGTAGGCCATGGGTCGCATCCGGGATAATCCGCACGGTTTGTCGTGACGGATCGGGCAGCATGGCTTTGTAGGTGGCCGCGTCTGTTTGGGTATCGACGTTGAGATCATCGGCCCCCCAGACTGCCAGAACCGGGCCGGTCATGCCGGCAATGCTTTGCTTTGCATCTGCGCCGTGGTTTCGGGCCACAAAGGCGAAACGCGCAGGCGTCATACTGTGTAGGTCATCCTGTGTCGGGGTATAATCAGGTGCCAAGATAATGGCGTTGCGCTGGGCATTGGCTGTGATTTCGGCGGCAATCTCGGCCTCTGTGGCACCTTCCGCCTCCATCCGCTTGCGAGTGAAATAGGCCCCTTGTCGCTGCCAGTTGACCGCTGGACCGATTAGAACCGAGAATGCGGGGGTCATCGTGGTTGTCGCGGCCGGGATGACCCAACCAGCCTGCGAAAAGCCAAGGAAACCGACCTTGTCAGCGGGAACGGAGGGAAGGGCTTGCACCGCCTGCAACGCTGCGATCGCTTCGCTCGTACGGTCCTCCATCGACTGATCCAGCCAGTTCCCGCCACTTTGCCCGATCCCCGGTTTGTCCCAAGAGAATACGCCAATACCTGCGTCCAACAGCACATTGAAAAGCGGCAGATATGCGTCCGCAGAAAAGCGATCTTGCGGTCCGTCCCCGTGGACGATGACGGCAACCGGCGGGTCGGACGCGTTGTTCGGCATGATTAGCGTGCCCGACAGAATATGCCCGTCACTCTCAAAGCTCACGGGCGTCTGATCGAATTCTGAGATGTCAAAATCCTGAAGTCCTGCCATGAACATCACGACCGCTCCAACGGCCATCAACGCGCCAAGGATCAGCCAGCGTCGCACCGTCATCGTCAGATGGCCGCGAAACCGCCGGTCTTGGGGCTGTAGGCCTCAAGCACGCCTTCGCCGATATCGTTCCAAAGACCGTGAAGCGACAGGTTCTCGCTCTCCACGGCTTTCTTGACGAAAGGAAAGCTCATCAGATTTTCCAGCGAAATCACGACGGATGCTTTTTCCAGCGCACGCATGCGTGTCGCGTCGTCGCCATCCGGCAAATCCGCATAGCCGGGGCGCAGGATATTCATCCAGCGTCCGATGAAGCTGGCTGAATCTTCCAGTTCAGGGGCTTTGCCCGCGCACATATTATAGCAGCCCGCCACACCACCGCAGCCGGAATGCCCAAGAACCACCAGATGCGCGACCTTCAGCGAACTGATCGCATATTCGACAGCGGCGGACGTGCCGTGATGATGCCCGTCCGGGTTAAAGGGCGGCACCAGGTTGGCGATGTTGCGGTGAATGAAAATCTCGCCCTCGTCCGCGCCAAAAATCGATGTCACATGCACGCGGCTATCACAGCAGGCGATGACCATAGCGCGCGGGTGCTGCCCGTCTTCGGCAAGTCGATGATACCAGCCTTTATTGTCGGCATAGGCGGTGGCTTTCCAACCGTGATAGCGGTTGATCAGATAATTGGGCAAAGGCCGGGCGTATTGCATCGTAAGTTCCCTGTCGGCTGCTGTCAGAGATACGTCGCAATTTCATAAATTTCGAGCGATTTCTGCCGGATGGCTAAACCTTCTGCCAACCTTGATGAACTAGGACTGCGGCCATGGATAATATCACACCTTTCCTGGCACCCGTACCTGATGCCGAAACCGATGTCATTGTGCTGCGCTGCGCAGACCCTTTGCACTTCGATCCGACCGCGCTGAATGCGTTGTTTGCAAAAAAGGGCGTGGTCGAGGCCGAAGAGGTGGTGTGCCGCGTTCTGGAAGATATCGCAATGCGCCTCGACATGTTGCAGCAGGGTCGCAGCCAAAGCCAATTTGACCGTATGTTCAAACCGGCTCGCCGTATTGGTCTGGTTGCCGGCCAGATTGGCTTGACGGAGGTCGCAGCGGCGGCTGGCCATGTCGTTACATGTCTGGAACAAATGGACGGTATCGCGTTAGAGGCGACGCTGGCCCGGCTGGAACGCGGTTTTGATGTGGCAGTGTCCGAGATCTGGAACTACCGAGAGCTTTAGCCCCTTGCGGCGGATCGGCTGGTGGCTAGGTTAGGTCCTGACCAGAATAAGCCAGGATGACATATGCCCTTAGCCTTCGCCGAATATACTGAGGCTGCGATTCCCATTCGCGTTGTCGAAGCCGATGGGTTGGATGATGCGCTGAACCGCTTGTCCGATCAGGGCCGTGCATGGGCTACCGCACAGGGCTTTGCGGCCAAACTGGGCGAGACACTTACCCTGCCGGATGCTGATGGTACCATCGCAGAGGTGTTGGTTGGATATGGCACCGCAGCCCAACGCGCCCGCAGCAGATTTCATATGGGTGCTGTGGCGAAAGCTCTGCCGCAAGGTATCTATCAGATCGTCAGCGGATTGCAGGGCGCAGATCTGGAAGAGGCTGCTTTGGCCTGGCTTTTGGCGGGTTACACCTTTGACCAATATGTCAAACCGGCCACCCCGATTGCACAGCTTGTGGCCCCTGATGATGTTGCAGCCAGCCGGATCGCGGTTATTGCGAATGCTGAGGCGTTGACCCGCGATCTGATCAACACCACTGCGTCGGATATGGGACCAGATGAACTGGAACATGCTGCACGCAGCTTGGCCTCCGATCATGGGGCATCCATCAATGTGACGACCGGTGATGATCTGTTGTCATCGAATTTTCCGATGATCCACACGGTTGGGCGTGCCTCGACCCGTGCGCCGCGTCTGCTGGATCTGCGCTGGGGCGATGCGGGGCCGCAATTGACGCTGGTGGGCAAGGGCGTTTGCTTTGATACTGGTGGCCTGAATATCAAGCCCGGTTCATCAATGGGCCTGATGAAAAAGGATATGGGCGGCGCGGCCACGGTGCTGGGGTTGGCGCAGATGATCATGGCGCTCAACCTTCCATTGCGGCTGCGGGTCCTGATCCCGGCGGTCGAGAACGGGATCGACGGCAATGCCTACCGGCCGCAGGACATCCTGATCTCGCGCAAGGGGCTTACCGTCGAGATCAACAACACCGATGCCGAGGGGCGGTTGGTCCTCGCTGATGCGCTGACCCTGTCGGATGAAGATGATCCCGATCTGGTGATTTCCATGGCGACTTTAACGGGCGCGGCGCGGGTGGCCGTAGGGCCTGACCTGTCGCCGTTTTATACTGACAATGATGATCACGCGGCGGCATTGGCTGCATCCGCGCAGGCGGTTGCGGATCCGGTCTGGCGCATGCCCTTTCACGAACCCTATGAAGTGATGATAGAACCCGGCATCGCCGATCTCGACAACGCACCCAAGGGCGGGTTTGCGGGCAGTATCACGGCCGCGTTATTTCTGCGCCGCTTTGTCGAAAGCCCGTATATCCATTTCGACATCTATGGCTGGCAGCCCACCGCAGCGCCATCGCGGCCCAAAGGCGGGGTTGGTATGGGCGCACGTGCGATACTGGACGCGCTGCCCAGGATGTTGAACCTATGAGTGATCGGCGCCTGACCCCTGCCAACGGCCGTGTTGCGGCGATGCATCTGGCCGGGCAGGTGACGGCAGAGAGATATGTCGCGGGAACGTCCATGATGTTGCGCAACCCCGTCACCGATCTTTGCGCCAGTCCCGGCGGCCCCCGCGACCGGCAGTTATTGCTTGGTGCTGCCGTGACTGTGTTTGAGGATCGGGACGGCTGGTCCTTTGTGCAGTCCGCAGATGGCTATGTGGGATATCTGCCGTCAAATACCTTACACGAACCGACCACGCCGACACACCGGGTCGCCACCGTGGCGACGCATGCTTATGCGGCGGAAGACTTCAAATCGCCCGACATTCATAGCTTGCCCTTTGGTGTGCTGCTGACGGTCATCGACGAGCGGCAGAAGTTCTTTGAAACCAATGTAGGTTTTGTGCCGAAAAAGCATCTGCGACCGCTCGACCGCCCCTTTTCCGACCCCGCCACCGTGGCCCAGTTGTTTTTCGGTGTGCCCTATCTGTGGGGTGGGAATTCCACATATGGGATCGACTGTTCGGGTTTGGTCGCGGCCAGCCTGACAGCCTGCGATATTGACTGCCCAGCCGATAGCGACATGCAGCGCGAAGGACTGGGGCACGACGTGACCGACCCGCTGCAGCGCGGCGATCTGATATTCTGGCAAGGTCATGTGGGGATGATGGTGGATGCAGATACGATGATCCATGCCAATGCGCACCATATGGCAACGGTCTATGAGCCAATCGAAAATGCGATCACGCGCATCGCAGCACAGGGCGATGGGCCTGTCCTGGCCCGCAAACGGCTTTAATCCACGGCGCGGATAAGCTTGCGCTCTAATACGCGCAGGACCTGACGCAGATCATTGCCGCGTTTCAAAATCTGCCCGTCCATACCGATAACCGCATATTGCCCCTGCCGTAGGCGGAGCTTGGGGCGTTTTTCAATACGGTAAAGCGGATGTTCCGCCGTGCGCCGAAAGACTGAGAATATGGCCGCATCGCGCAAATGGGACAGGCCGTAATCGCGCCACTCCCCTATCGCGACCATCTTGCCGTACAGCCTGAGAATCACATTCAGCTCTGTCCGGTGAAACGCAACCTGTTGGGGGGTCTGCATGGGCGGGGGGGTATGTAACGTCATGCAGTCAGATTTGCTATGAATCCCCTAAAAATCAAGCATTCTTCGTGATCTGCCATTTTAATGACACGAAATCACCACTGGCCCGCCGCAGCACTTACCAACTGGGAACACATCTGAACCGGATAAAGACGTCATAGCGAAATGCTACCCCGATGTTGCGGTCAATAGCCCCCACCCAGTTCGTGACATCGGGGACCTTTCGGTCTCTCCCCGAAAAAAACCGCGATACCCACTTCATCACTCAGTGTATTGTATGCCTTATTGCTGTTCGCAAGCATCCGGTTCGCGTTCTAGTTCGGAGTATTCTCTGACATAGTGGCGGGATGACAGTCAGACCAGCGCAAGAATCAGATGCCTCAAGTATCGCCGCGATTTCGATCGAGGTCTGGGTCGGGACCTATCTGAAGCGGGGCGTCAGCGCACATTTCGCGGATTATGCGCTGGCAACCTTTACGACATCAAACATCCAGACGCTGATCGCGGACCCAACGCAAATCATGCTGGTTTCCGAAAACGCCGAAGGGATCGATGGGTACATTCGCGTCTCCCACGGTTGCAAGGCACCTGTGGCCCAAGGGGGCGACGTCGAAATAGCAACGCTTTACGTGCAGCCGCGGCATCACGGGACTGGAATTGGGAAGCGGCTTCTTTGGGCGGCACTGCGGCATTGCAGCGAACGAAAGATCGACGTGGTTTGGCTGGCGACGAATGCCGAAAACACGCCCGCAATCGCGTTTTACATCGCCCAAGGGTTTCAGCATATCGGGGAGACGCAGTTCCGGATTGATGACGAAGCCTACCTCAACAACGTCTACGCCTATCGTTTGCCGCCAGCCGACAATAGTGGCGGTCTCTGAAGATCCGCGCCGACAACTGCTTAGCCGCAGGACACCTCGACGATCTTGTCGTCGGTGCCGATCCCGAAATTGATCCGGTCCTCGCGGAAATCCATCGTGACCATATCGCCCGGGCGAACGACACGCACTGGGCCAAGGATCAGCACCTTTTCAAGTGCTGTCACATCCTGACCGATCAGATTGCCATAGTCCCGCGCTCCGCATGTGTCCGCAATGGTTGGCGGCAATGACGGCCTGGCAGGTGCGCAGGCTGCAAGCAAAAGCAAAAGGGACAAGCGTTTCATACCGCTACCTTGGCGACAATTTCCTCAGATTGGCAAGCCCGCACAAACTGCATGGTTGAATTCCGCCCGCCTTTGTCTGATCGTCACAACAATAATCGGGAGGAAAGCATATGCGCACACGTGCAGCCGTGGCATTGGAAGCGGGTAAACCGCTGGAAGTGATGGAAGTGAACCTTGACGGTCCCAAGGCCGGTGAGGTTCTGGTGGAAATCAAGGCGACCGGACTTTGTCATACGGATGAATTCACGCGGTCCGGGGCCGATCCCGAAGGGGCGTTCCCTGCCATTCTGGGCCATGAAGGCGCAGGTGTCGTGGTTGAGGTGGGTGAAGGTGTCACCAGTTTGAAGCCGGGCGACCACGTCATCCCGCTTTACACCCCCGAATGTCGCGAATGCGAATATTGCCTGAACCCAAAAACGAACCTCTGCCAGAAAATTCGCAGTACCCAAGGTGCGGGTGTCATGCCGGATGGGACCAGCCGGTTTTCGATGCTCGATGGTACGCCGATCCTGCATTACATGGGCTGCTCTACATTCGCCAACCATACGGTGCTGCCCGAGATTGCGCTTGCCAAAGTCCGCGAAGATGCCCCATTCGACAAAATCTGCTATATCGGCTGCGGTGTGACGACCGGCATTGGCGCTGTGATCAACACCGCCAAGGTCGAGATCGGCAGTCGCGCCATCGTCTTTGGTCTGGGCGGTATTGGTCTGAATGTCATTCAGGGTCTGCGATTGGCGGGCGCTGACCAGATCGTCGGCGTCGATCTGAACCCCGGCAAGGTGGAAATGGCCACGCATTTCGGTATGACCGATTTCGTGAACCCCAAGGATGTCACCGGCGATATGGTCGCCCATCTGGTCGAACTGACCGGGGGTGGGGCCGATTATACGTTTGATGCCACCGGCAATGTTGAAGTAATGCGCACCGCGTTAGAGGCCGCACATAAAGGGTGGGGCGAAAGCATCATTATCGGTGTGGCCCCCGCAGGCGCCGAGATTTCAACCCGGCCCTTCCAGTTGGTGACAGGTCGCAGCTGGCGCGGGACAGCCTTTGGCGGTGCATCTGGCCGGACAGACGTGCCCAAGATCGTGGACTGGTACATGCAAGGCAAGATCGAGATTGATCCGATGATCACCCACAAACTCAGTCTTGATGACATCAACAAGGGGTTCGATTTGATGCATGCAGGCGAAAGCATCCGAGCTGTTGTGGAATTTTGAAGACGGATACACTTGATGCATTGACCCGGTCGCTGGCCGGGTCTTTTGCGTTTTGCGGGATCGCTGTGGCGAAGGGGGATGCGCGGCACCTTTCGATTGCGACCGCCCCCGGCATTGCCGCGAACAGGCATACGATATTCCGGGTCGCGTCGGTATCGAAACTGGTTGTCGGTCAGGCCATCGCAACCTTTGTCAAGAACAGGGCGATCGGGTGGGAGACTGATATCTGTGATGTTCTTGGCTGGAAGCTGCGGCACCCTTCCTTTCCCGATTTACCCGTGACATTGGGCATGGTCGCAAGCCACAGTGCTGGGCTGACCGACGATGCAGGCTATATCATCCCGCCAGATGTCAGCTTGCAGAAATGGTGCACGGCGCAGCCAGTTTTTGCCACGCAGCCGGGCACCCATTTTGATTATGCCAATCTGAACTATCTGATCCTTGCTGAAGCATTGGAATGCCTGTCCGGCTTGCCATTCCCAGAAGCGATTGCCCCGCATCTACCCAACCCCGGGGGCTTTAACTGGCACGGTGTCCCGGCAGAACAGGCGATAAACCGGCTGCCGACATACCGATCCAACGCTGGTGATTTCGAAGCGCAGATCGATACCGATATCGCGCCCATCGCGGTATCGCGAAATGTCGGTGCTTATTCGCCCCAAGGCGGGTTGCGCACCTCTTTGGCAGGCATGCTGCAACTGGCGGAAAGGTTGCGGGACGCGGACAAGACCACGCTTTGGACACCGTCGATGGGTGCGGGCAACTATCTGTCTGGATTGTTCGAATGCTACGGTCCGGGTCTGCAGATTTACCATCAGCCGCGTTTTTTCCCGCATGCGTTGGTGGGACATTTCGGCAGTGCTTATGGGTTCAAAGGTGGTGTCTGGTATGACGCTGAGACAGGTATCAGCTTCGCCTACGCCCTGAACGGCTATCCCATTGGCGATGAAGATGATGATTTTTCTTTGGAAGAACTGCGTATCTTCGAAGCAATCGCCGCTGTTTAAGCGCCGTAGCGGGCCATGAACATGTCGACCGCGCCATTCACGACACGCTCTTTTTCGTCCCGGGTGAAGTCATCAACGATGTTGAAAACCATTTTCGGGAACAGATCAGCCTTGCTCAGTTCGTGAAACTGTTCGGCGGCCAGTTCGAGATCGTCGATTTTCAAATCGCCGCGGGCGACACCTTTTTCAAAAAAATCAATCAATTTGCTGCGGATCAGCATTGGGCCGCTTTCATAGAATTCACGCCCCAATTCCGGGAAGCGGTCGCTTTCACCAACGCAAATCCGAAAGACCTGCTTGCCGAATTTAGATGTCATGAAATCGACCATCTCGGTCGCGATGTCATGCAGGACCTGCCGAATAGGTCCATCCATGTCGATGGTCTCAATCGCTAGATCAGCCTGACGCTGACATTCGGTCTTGGCGACTTGCATGAACAAAAACCGCTTGTCGGGGAAATAGCTGTACAAGGTGGCCTTGGACACGCCTGCGGCACGCGCAATATCGTCGACAGACGCACCTTCAAACCCATCCGACAGGAATACCGTTCTGGCCCCTTCAAGGACCTGATCAAACTTCCGACCTTTTTTGGGTTCCATAGTGCCGTCCGGCATCGCGTCCTCCCGATTTAGATCAATTATAAACTGACCGGTTCATTTTGAGCAAGGATATTGCGGCGACAGGACCCAACGGAAGGATCAGGACCCCGTCGCCAGAGCGCATTACTTGGCGGGTGCAACGCACAGATCGCCCTTGATCGTTGTCAGATCCGCGCAGCCTTGTGTCGCATCAGGTGCGGGCTGTGTGGGGAAGGTCAGACGAGGCAGATCAAACTGAAGTGAAAGGGCCGAAGCGGGGGCGGCCACGCCGACAATCGCGGCTGCAGTAAGGGCAAGAACGATGCGTTTCATGGCGACTTTCCTTTGTTAACATATTCAACAAGGATATAACTAAACAGTTCAGTTCAGTTTCGCAAGTAAAAAATGAACCGAACGGTTTACTTTTTGATCGATGGCCGTGGTCCTTCTTCCAAAGCCATATTGGGAGTGTGTGAAACATATCATCTTCCATACTTGGAAGAGGCTCGCGCAATGCCCGTATACGGCAGTGTCACTCAGACATCGCGCACCATGGTTGTTGCCGCACTAAACCCGAACGCATGCCGCAATATGCCCAGCTTGTGGGTTGCCACCTCTTCAAACCCTTCATGCAGATAAAGGGCCTTGGCCCGCGGATTGGTATCAATCACATCAAGACGGACCTGATGATACCCCCGCTTCTTGGCCTCTTCGTAAATCGCTTCCAGCAGGGCGGTTCCCACACCTTGCCCCCGCGCCTCTGGGGCCACAAAGATACCATCCATCAAAAATCGATCATTTTCGGTGTCCCGTTCCAGTACTGCCAGCAACAGGATGCGGATCGACGCACCGACCCAGCCGTAGACCCGGCGCAGATCGGTAAAGTCGCCACCAACCAGCGCCCCTTGCGATGTTTTGAAGCCAGCCACGCCAAGCAGACGACCCCGGTCGTCATGCGCGCAAATCCCATGATCGCCGCGCAGCACGCTGGTGATAAAGATCAGTGCGCGGTACTTTGGGCCAAGCACAAAACCCAGCTTTTCGCCGAATGCCTCCCAATACAGGGCGGCTGCTTCACCGCGATTGGCCTCTGGAATACCGGTTGTGATTTTCATGGGTCAAAACTGCCAAATGGGATGTAAGTGACAAGATCGCCGGGTGCGACTGTTTGCGCCGCGTCGCCCAGTTCAACCAGACCTGTGGCCCAGCTTAGCCCGGACACCCGGCCAGAGCCTTCGGAGGCAAAGATCTCGACCCGCCCGTCGGTAATGCGAGCGCGCAGATATTCGCGCCGCCCCGCCTTTTTAGATTTCGAAAACGCCGCTGGTATTTGAAAGCCCTGCGCTGTGGTCCAATCGCCGCCCGCCAGCACGCGCAAGGCAGGCGCCGCAAAGACCATCGCACAAACCATCGCGGCCACCGGATTTCCGGGCAGACCGAACGCCGGTCTGCCGTGCCAAAGACCCAACGCCAATGGGCGCCCCGGCTTGACCGCAATCCGCCACAGCGCGAGCGATCCGGTCCCTTCCAAAAGTGCTGACATGTGATCTTCGTCCCCTGCGGATGCGCCCCCCGATGAGATGATCACATCGCAACGGCGTGCCGCATCATCCAGTATCGCGCGCAGTTCCGGGCGGTCATCAGGTGCGCGACCAAGGTCAACCACATCGTATCCCCAGCGCCCGATCAGCGCGCAAAGCATTGGACGGTTTGCATCATATATCTGACCTGAATCAGCATGGCTGCCGGGATCACGCAGTTCGTCCCCGGTGGACAGGATACCAACGCGCAAACGCTGTCTAACCTGCACCTGGCCCACGCCCGCAGCAGCCATCGTGCCAAGATCGGCAGGTGTGATGCGGCGATGGGCGGGCAGGATCATTTGACCTTGGCGCAAATCTTCGCCGGCCTTGCGCGCATTCGCGCCTTGTTTCAGCGGCCCGTGAAAGGCGATCGCGGTTTGGGTCGCGGTGACATCCTCTTGCAGTACGACGGTATCGACGCCGTCGGGCAGGTTGGCCCCTGTGAGAGTCCGAATGGCGTGACCGGCTGGGACAGCACCATCATAAGGTCGTCCCGCCGCAGACCGTCCGGCCACCAGCGGCATGTTCTGCACTCCTTCGCCTGCAGGCCCGGCGAAGCCGTATCCGTCGACGGCGGCATTGGGCGCAGGTGGATGCGCCCTTACGGCTATGACATCCGCTGCAAGAAAGCGACCCGCAGCTTGGTCAAGTGATACGGTTTCTATGTCAGTCACCGTGGCCAGATGCGCGCGAAGATGTGCCAGCGCGTCATCCACAGGCGTCCAATGCGCGCCTTGCGGCATGGCAAAGCAATCATTCTTGAGCGGTGGGGGTGCCGCAGGCGGACAGGCGATGTTTTCGAGCATCTCAACATGACCGATGCCAAGGATCGATCCTTCGACCGTATAGGGCACATCAAGCATCGCCCGCACCTGATCTGGTGGAAGTCGCGACAGCGTTTGCGCTAGCAACGCAACCTGATGGGCATCTTTGATTTGACCGTCGGGCATTGTCGCCGTAACCGCCTTGGCAATCAGCGAGGGCCAGATTTCAACGATGGCAATTGGTTGGTCAAGCGGTTCAAACGGCCAGACACGCAGCTCATCCCCGAAACGGGCGCGCAAACGCGACAGAACAGGCAGGCCCATGATGACCTGCGATCCAACCGCCCCGGCACCTGACAGATGCCACACCGGAAACGCGCCTTTTGCCTGCTTTTCTGCCGACCGTTTTTCCCGCATGCCATGATTTGCCCGGTCCAAACCTTTCCGCGGCAGATGCGGGATGTCCCGTTTTCGACCGTTCCCCCAGAATGGACCGATACCCGGAAACAATGCATTAATCTGGCCAGCCAGATCAAAGCGGTTATTGTTGTCCGGCGCATCCTTTACCCGGGCGGCAAACCAGTCCCAGACGGCAAAAGGGTCGTCGCTGCCCGTCAGCGCATGACCAAAACCAGCAGGATACCCAAAGGCAAAATCGAACCCGGCCAGAACACTGCGCCCTGCGGCGCGTTCATCGGCAATGAAGGCTGTAATCCACGCCTCTGCCACCGCCCGATTGCGCAGATAAACCGGGTCATCGGCAATACCGCCCCGCGCGGCACAGACCCAGATTGCGTCTTTCTTGGGTGTCGATCCCCGGTCATTACCGCCGGACCAATCAACCATCAGGAACGTATCAAAGCTCACAATCCGACCTCGGCCAGAATGAAATCGGCGATCGCTTTGGTATCGTTCAGATCAAAGACGGGGCGATCAAGGTCGACGCTCGTGTCGCTCGCCATCGCGCGCACGGTCTGATCTTCATGGGCAAGGATCGGGTTCTTCGTCTCGGCGCGATACGCCTCGATTTTCGGGTGCGTGTCGCGTTTGTATCCTTCCACCAGAACCAGATCGACCTGATCAAGCCGGTCTAACAGATCAGCCAGGGGCGGTTCATCATTCTCGCGCAGTTCTGTCATCAACGCCCATCGCACGCGCGAGGCAAGCAGGACCTGATGCGCCCCCGCTGTCCGGTGCCGGTGACTGTCTTTGCCGGGTTGGTCCACGTCAAACACATGATGCGCATGCTTTAGGGTTGAAACCGTGAACCCACGCCCGGTGATTTCGGTCACCAGCCGCTCCATCAGGCCGGTTTTACCTGCGTTCTTGTAGCCGACGACGCCGTAGATCCTCATAACATCGCTTCCGCCTTGGTCAGATCATCGGGCGTATTGACGTTGAAAAAGGCAGCGTCATCCGGGAATTCCGCCATCGCGCAGCCATGTCTGTCAGTCCACAGGATCACCTTGCGCAACCCGTCATTCAGCGCGGCGCGCAGGTCATGGCGCAAGGCTGTGGGCCACAGCCCAAAGGTTGGATGTCGTCCCCCTGAGGTGGCTGCCAGGGCAATTGGTGTCCCGGTCTGTTCTGCCGCCAACATCAGTTGTGGCACCAGATCGCAGGGAAAGAAGGGGGTATCGGCGGCAGCGGTCACGATATGGGTCGCCCCTTGGGCGGCGGCCCAGTCAAGGCCTGCCAGAACCCCCGAAAGCGGCCCGGCAAACCCATCGATACTATCTGCAATCACCGGCAGACCAAGATGATCAAACCGGCCGGGGTCGCCATTGGCGTTCAGGGCAAGCGCGGCCACTTGCGGGTCCAGCCGGTCAATGACGTGCTGCAGGATTGTGCTGTCACCCAGCGCAAGCAAACCCTTGTCGCCGCCGCCCATCCGGGTGGCCTGACCACCCGCTAGTATAACGCCAAGTGGTGCGGTCATAACACTACCTGCGAAAGGCCCTGCTGCAGTGCTATCAAGTTATAGCGTGCCTTGTTCACTGTTAAGGTCATCCCGGCATGCGCCATTGTTGAATACTTGCAAGTAATTCGCTGCAGGTGACACCTTTCGGCAAATCAGTGGCTTTGATGGGAACGCTGCGTTCCGGTTCTACGCGGATCAGCATGCCGTTATCGCGAAGCTCCGGGAGAGGCAGCGCCGCCCAGCCCAGACAAGACTGAGAAGATGGCGTTTCCATCCGCAAACCTGAGGGTTCAAGTTTGATCGTCATGGGCCAAGCGTGAGCAGTCGTGGAAAAATGAGGGCCAAATTTTTGGTAGATGAGTGGCTTAAATCGTTTCTCGAAAATCCGCGTGATCAGATACCCGATGATAAATGCAATCAGTGCACTTTCGCCAATGAGGCCAGCAACAAAAAAGAGCACTGGTATGATAACAATCAATAGACGCACTGCTTCCGCGATCCAGGCGTATCGCGGCATATAATACCGGTTGCCACGCACCAGATTGAGCGCCTGTTTGATGTCAGACAGCGAACTGTAGGTTATCTGTACGGCGCTCATCCTGCCCCCTTCCGCCCGCTTTTGCGCGGTTCGTCGGCCACCAACGTGGGGTCGGCATCGCGGAGCAGGCGGTCTTCGCCTGCCAGACAGACGAAACGCTGGCCCTTCATCCGCCCGATCAGGGTAAGGCCGACCTGTTGGGCGATTTCCACGCCCCAAGCAGTGAACCCGGACCGTGATGCCAGCACAGGGATTCCCATCAGGGCGGTCTTGATCACCATTTCGGACGTCAGCCGCCCGGTTGTATAAAGCATCTTGTCGGCGGCGGTCACACCTTCGGACAGCATCCAGCCCGCGATTTTGTCCACGGCGTTGTGGCGGCCCACATCCTCCATATAGACCAGCGGGCGCGCGCCCTGACACAGGACCGTGCCATGGATCGCGCCTGCCTCAAGATAAAGCGAAGGGGTGCGGTTGATGGTTGCTGCAAGCGCATAAAGATCAGAGGTGCGCACCTGCACGTCCGGCAGCACGACGCCCTCCAACCCCTCCATCATATCGCCAAAGACCGTGCCAACGGCACAACCGCTGGTGCGGGTCTTTTTCTTCAGCTTGTCTTCATAGGTTGTCTGCGCCTCCGTGCGAACCACGACCGTTTCAAGCTCTTCATCGTAATCAACGCCCTTGATCACATCCGTATCTCGCAGCATGCCCTGATTGCGCAAAAATCCAAGGGCAAGGTATTCGGGATAATCCCCGATTGTCATGGCCGTCACGATTTCCTGCGCGTTCAGAAAGATCGTCAGCGGGCGCTCCTCGACCACATTCAGGTCCATCGGGTCACCGTTCTGATCTGTTCCCGTAACTGCACGGGTCAGGCGACGCGCGCCCGGTTCAGGCGCAATCAGATAGTCAGACGTGTCGTCAATACGCGCCAATTGTCATTCCTTCATCGCAGGGGTAAGCCTGTCGCAACGGCCTCAAGCTAGGGCAAAGCCATGACAACTTCCACCGTCAAAACACCCGCAAAATCGCCCTATTGGGCAGGGTTTCGGGATGGGCTGCCGTTCATTCTGATGGCGGCACCATTTGCCACCGTGTTCGGTGTGATCGCCACGGATGCCGGGCTGACGCTGGCGCAGGCGATGGGGTTCAGTGTGCTGGTGATCGCCGGCGCGTCGCAATTTGCGGCGATCCAGATGATGATCGAAAATGCGAGTATCGCTTTTGTGCTGCTCGCCGCACTCGCTGTGAACTTGCGGATGGCGATGTATTCGGCGTCTCTTGTGCCATATCTGGGGGCGGCACCGTTGTGGCAGCGGGTGCTGGTGGCCTACCTGAACTTTGATCAGACTTACATTGTGTCGGTCGCGCGGTACGAAAGCCGACCTGAGATGACAGTGTCGGAAAGGGTGGCCTATTTCGTCGGGGTGGCGACACCGATTGTGCCGTTCTGGGTGGGTATGACATTTGTGGGCATCATCGCGGGGGCTGCGATACCTGAAGCATGGGCGCTTGATTTCATTATGCCGATTATGTTCCTGGCGATGGTTGCACCCATGGTGAAATCGCTTGCGCATGTCGCGGCGACCTGCGTGTCGATGAGCGTGGCATTGGCGCTGATCAATCTGCCATCAGGTACAGGGCTGCTGATTGCGGCAGGGGCGGCGATGCTGACCGGTGCATTAGTTGAGATCTGGATGGAAGGGCGCAAGGCATGACCTATACTGCGGCAGAGATCTGGCTGATCATTGCGATCATGGGCGTCGGGACTTTCTTAATACGTTTTTCGTTTCTTGGGCTGATCGGAAACCGGCCCATGCCCAGTTTTGTGCTGCGGCTATTGCGGTTCACGCCTGTCGCCGTTTTGCCGGGCATGGTGGCACCCCTCGTGCTTTGGCCGCCCGCAACGGGTGGTGACCCGGACCCTATTCGCATGCTGGCGGCATTGGCGACGGTGGCAGTTGGAATCTGGACGCGCAATGTGCTTTGGGCCATCACAGCCGGGGCTGTGACGCTTTATGGCGCTATGGCGATGACTGCTCTGATCTGAGCGCTTCGCGGATTTCCCGCGCGGCGACGGATTTATCATCGTCATCGTTTTCGCGGTAGACGGTGGTTTCCGCGCCGGGCATTTTTGCAAAATCTTCGTCAAGCTTGCCTGGGAACCATGTTTGGCGCACCCCTTCGAAGCCGGGCAATTGACGCACAAGACGCGATGTATATCGCGCGCAATTGGCTTGCGACACGGGGCCCGCCACCAATGCAAGGTTCAATGCCTGTTCGGCGACCTCTGGCGTGACGGGCACTTTCTGGCCTACAACGTAATAAGTGACGCGGGCATGAAAACTGACGTAATACTCTTCCATTCGCGGACTGACACCGAACAGGACATCATTCCGCTCTGGCATCTGGTCTTGTTCCCACGCGCCTGCCGGATCAAACATCACCCTTTGGCTGGCATTGATCAGCAGCGCGGAATGCTCTCCACCGTCCGATTCGACGTGTCTCATCGTGTAAAGGGTCAGATACTTCTGGCCCGGCTTGCGATAAATCGCGCGCGACACCACGTCCTCGGGCGCCCAGACTTCTTGCGCTGTACACCCCGACAGGGCCAGCGGTAGGCCGATCAAAAAGCTACGGCGATCCACCAACCTAGCTTAGGCGGCAATCAAGGCAAGGAAAATCAGAAACACCAGAATACCAATCGTGGCCTTGGTGCTCATGCTGACGAAACCTGCAAAGGTTTTTTCCTGTGTGGTGATGTCCATTTCACCTTGCTTGTGCTCGGCCATGTTCGGCTCCTTCGTGTCTCTGTTTGAAACATCGTCTAGACGATTCACACGGGTCTGTCACGCGGTCAGGTGGTCACATCTTCGTCGCGCTCAAGTCCCTTGGCCAGCCGGAAGCCGATCCGCTTCGGTTCTGGCTGATCGATGTGCTTGGGACTGGCGACAAGCGTGACATTCAGTTGACTGACATGCTGGATCAACTGGGTCTTTGCACCCGCCCCGTTCACCCCGTAATAAGTCACGATGTCCGGGTCATAATACCCCAAACCTTCGATGCGGATAACGCCAGCCTCACCCCCGGCAAGGCCCATGCCAACCTCGTGATCGTTGTCCAGCTGTTTTTCAAAGTTCTGGATATACATGATGATCCGTTCATAGGCCCATTGGGCGGGGCTTTTCTTGGCGACGGGTTCTGTCATCGCCGCCGGAACATCCGCCTGCGAAGGGCACCGCACATCGGGGTCGGTATGCACTTCGCGCAAACGCGGCAGGATAGCGTTTTCCATCAGTTCAGCCGATGTATCAATGCTCATTTGCAGGGGGATGTCTTTGGTCATAAGGGTACCGCCGTTGTTTCCTTGATCTCTTCCATAACGAAACTTGCCGAGATGTCCGAGACAGAAATCCGTGATGTCAGTCTTTTATAGAACGCGTCATAGGCAGGCACGTCCGCCACGCGCACCCGCAGCACGTAATCCAGATCGCCGGTCATGCGATACGCGCCGACCACTTCGGGAAATCCCTGTAACGTGGCCTGGAATTTCTTCATCCATGCCGCGTCATGGGCATTTGTCCGGATCAATATCATCGCCGTCAACGGGACGCCAACACTCGCCGGGTCGACCAGCGCGACGCGGGCCTTGATGATGCCGGCCTGCTCCATCGCCTTGATGCGTCGCCAGCAGGCATTGCGCGACAGATGCACCTTTGCGCTGACGTCGTCGACGGATAATGCGGCATTCTTTTGTAGCAAACGAAGAATATCGCGATCTATCTGATCTAATTTTGGTGTCATAGATGGGACAATATCCCGAGATTAGGATGATCTACAATCATAATTGGGATGTTTATGCGCCAAACTGCCGATACATTGCCCCAAGCAAAAAGGGGTAAGGAAACGCATGTCCGACATCAGCACGCAGCAAAAATTACGCAATCTGTTCGCAACAATGTTCCTTGATCACCCGGCAACCGTGAACGAAAGCTATTTCGGGCACATGCGCTTTGCCTTGGGCTTTGCTTTCTGGCTTGCGGTGGCGGCATTTGCGGCACTGGTACATGCGGTGATCCCCGCAATCTGCGAAACAACGGCCAGCCGTATCCTCAAACGCCTTCACGCCCGGATCGAGAGCAGACACTAATGTGCAGGATCGCGGCCTATACCGGCCCCGACATTCCGCTTGAGAACATCGTCGTGCGTCCGGCGCATTCGTTATTGCAGCAAAGCCAGCATGCGACAGAGGCCAAGCTGGCCGTCAATGGCGACGGGTTCGGTATTGCGTGGTACGGGCAGACACGCACGCCCGGTCTTTATCGTGATGTATTGCCGGCTTGGGCTGACGATAACCTGACGAACCTGTGCCGGATGGTGCGGTCGCACCACTTTATCGCGCATATCCGGGCATCAACTGTGGGCGAGACAAGCCGCTCGAACTGTCATCCATTCACCTATGACACGTGGTCGTTCTGTCATAACGGACAGATCCCGCATTTCGCGCAGATCAGAAGGCAGATGGAGGCAGCCTTGCCCGACGGCTTATATGCGCTGCGTCGCGGCAGCACCGATAGTGAGCTGATCTTTCTGACGCTACTGGCCAACGGATTGCAGGATGATCCGCTGCAAGCGGTAAGGGCCACTTTGGCCGCTATTGGACCGGATCAACCGGATGGACCGATCAAGCTGACTTGCGTGTTTTCGGACGGGGAAACGCTCTATGCCTTCCGCCATGCGTCGCGGGGCACAGCGCCGACATTGTATGTATCGGGTACCCTGGATAACGGTGGCAGGGCCGTCGCGTCAGAACCGCTTTGCGGAATGGCCGACAAATGGACAGCCTTGCCCAGCGACACGCTGTGCGCCGTAAATGCGGCAGGCTGGAAATCGGAGCCGCTTGGCACGATGGTTGCCGCTTAGACGGCCTGAAAGGCCCACGCCCCATCATCGCGCAATGTCCGGCTGGCCTTGCCGGTCTGATGCAAATGGTTCAGATGCGCCACCGCCTCAACCAGGGCCAGCCCATACTCCGAAGGTCCGATAGTGCGCTTGAACAGCGGCGCGAAGCATTCGCCTGCCGCCTTGGCTGTCGTGATATGCTCTAACAATCGGGCCAGTGCACCATGATGATTTTCGATCATCTGGATCAGTCGCAAGGGCAATCCGGTAAAGGGCAGTTTGTGACCACCCAGTACAAGCTGATCATCGCGGGCCAACGGCTGAAATGCCTCACAAGAGGCAATCCAGTCTGCGACCGGATCAGCACCCGGCTCGGTCGGGTAGACACCAAGGTTGGCACTGATCGACGGCAAAAGCTGGTCGCCACCAATGACCAGATTGTCATCGCGGCTCCAGAAGGTTGCATGTTCGGCGGCATGGCCATCGCCCATGCGAATGTCCCAAGCGCGGCCACCCATGGTGATTGTCTGACCGTCCTGCAGCCGATTGAAGCCTTGCGGCAGGGGTACAACACAATCAGCAAAGTTGAACGGGCGCTCGGTCTTGCGCTTTTCGAACTCCGCGGCATCCATGCCTGCACGGGTGTAAAATGTCAGGGCTTCCGGGGTCGGCAACTCCTGGACATCCAGCGTCAGCATCCGCGCCAGCAACCAGCCCGTGCGGGGCATCCATAATTCTGTACCTTGCGTGATAAACCACCCCGCCAATCCGACATGATCGGGATGGTGATGGGTGACGATCAAGCGGTTCACTGGCTTGCCGCCCAAGGGCCCATCAAGCAGTGTTTTCCAGATCGCCCGGCTGCGTTTGGATGCAAAGCCAGTGTCAATCACCGTCCAGCTGTCACCATCGTCCAACGCATAGACATTCACATGATCCAGCGCCATGGGCAGCGGCAGACGCATCCAAAGGACGCCTTCGGCTACCTTGATTGCTTCACCTTCGGTTGGGGCTTCCGGAAACGGATACCGGATACCGCCCACTCCATCTGCCATCAGGCCGCCAGTTCTTCGGCCGTGATCGCCATCAGATCATCTGCGCCTTCGCGTGTATGTGCCAGAAGCCCCACATGTTCCGGTAGCAGACGTTTGATGTAGAACGTGGCCAGCTTTTGGCGGGCTTCATCGCCTGTCATCGCAGCGGCAAGATGGACATGACCGCCCAGCACCCGTGCAAACGCGCGCAGATACGGCACCGCACCCGCGAAACGATGGTTCAGGTTTTCCTGGCTGACCAGCCATTCAGTTGCTTCACGCAGCGTTTCGGCGGCCTGCCAGACAGCCTCGGCCAGTTCGGGATGCGCGCTCTTGGCCGCTTCTGCACCCTGCTCGATCTCTTCCAGCAGGCGGAACGCCGCCTCGCCCCCGTCCATCAGTTTGCGGGCGACAAGGTCCATGGCCTGAATGCCATTGGTACCTTCGTAAATTGCGGTCACGCGTACGTCGCGCGAATATTGGGCCGCACCCGTTTCTTCGATAAAGCCCATGCCGCCGTGAACCTGCACGCCGGTGGTCGACGCCTCGATCCCCACATCGGTGCCGAAGGCTTTGCCGATGGGTGTCAAGAAAGCAGCACGCGCGTCCCAGCCCGCATCATCCGTGGCCATTGCCATGTCGATGGCGACTGCGTTCATCAGCGCAATGGCGCGGGCTGCGAAAACCTCGGCCTTCATGGTGGTCAGCATGCGGCGCACGTCAGCGTGCTCGATGATCGTACCGGTGCCGGGCGCCTTGCCTTGCTTGCGATCCTGCGCGTAGGCGATGGCGTGCTGCAGTGCCGCCTCGGCCACGCCGATCCCCTGGACACCCACGCCAAGGCGGGCGTTGTTCATCATCGTGAACATTGCAGCCATGCCGCCATGTTCGGGGCCAACCAGCCAGCCCGTCGCGCCGGAATACTCCATGACCGCTGTGGGAGAGCCGTGCAAACCCATTTTGTGTTCCAGGCTGACCACCCGCAGGTCATTTTGTTTGCCGGGGTTTCCATCCGCATCGGGAATGAATTTTGGCACCATGAACAGGCTGATACCCTTGGTGCCTGCTACGCCGTCCGGCAGGCGCGCCAGCACGAGGTGGCAGACGTTTTCGGTGAAATCGTTATCGGCCCAGCTAATATAGATTTTCTGACCGGTGATCGCATAGCTGCCATCGCCGTTTGGCTCTGCCTTGGATCGCAGCGCGCCCACATCCGATCCGGCTTGCGGCTCGGTCAGGTTCATGGTGCCGCACCAATCGCCCGAGATCAGTTTGGGGATGTAAGTTGCCTTGATCTCGTCCGAGGCGTGATGTTCCAACGCTTCGATCTGCCCTTGTGTCATCAAAGGGTTCAGTTGCAGCGCCAGACAGGCACTGGACATCATTTCATTGACAGCCGTCGTCAGCGTCATGGGCAGCCCCATGCCGCCATTTTCCGGATCTGCCGACATGCCGATCCAGCCACCCTCTGCAATGGCACGGTAGCCATCGCCAAACCCGGGCGAGGTGCGAACCACCCCGTTTTCCAGATGGGCCGGGTGCAGATCGCCATTGCGGTTCAGCGGCGCGAGGACTTCTTCACACATCTTCGCGGCCTCCGACAGGATCGCATCGACCATATCAGGCGTCGCTTCGGCGAAACGCGCGGTTGCGGACACCTCGGAAAACCCGACAACATGATCCATCAAAAAGCGAAAATCGCTCACTGGTGCGCGGTAAGGCATTGTAAAATCTCCGAATTGTTCGGCAGCTTGGCAAAGGCTGCGCCCGAGTCTATGCATCTCAAACTTGTGATCCACACTAAACTAGCCCCACCACCCATCAACCGAAACGCCACGTCATGACCAAAGCGCCCTTGCGGATACTTCAGCCAGATACCGCCGGTCTGACCGCCGGGGCGGCCATTTTGCAGGACGGAGGCTTGGTGTCATTCCCGACCGAGACGGTCTATGGGCTAGGTGCTGATGCGTGTAACGACCGGGCGGTCGCCGGGATCTATGCCGCAAAGGGGCGCCCCAGTTTCAATCCTCTCATAGTACATCTTCAGACCCAGCAAGACGCTGAAAGATATGCATATTTCAACGATGATGCTTCGCGCCTTGCTGCAGCGTTTTGGCCCGGTGCGCTGACCCTGGTTTTGCCGCTGCGCGAACAATCCGGCATCTCAAAACTGGTCACTGCGGGGTTGGGAACGCTGGCGATACGCGTACCCGATCATCCCGTGGCACAGGGGCTTTTACGCGCATTTGGCGGACCGGTCGCTGCCCCCTCGGCCAATCCATCGGGTCGCATCAGCCCGACAACGGCGCAGCATGTCGTCGATGGATTGAATGACAAAATCAACGCGGTCATTGATGGCGGTGCTTGCGCGGTCGGGGTTGAGTCAACAATTGTTTCATGCGGTGATACACCCACGCTGCTGCGCGCCGGGGGTGTTCCGATTGAAGCGTTAGAGGCTTGCCTAGGCAGGCCGCTGGCCCGGTCTGAAAATCCGAAAACGCCTGTGGCCCCCGGGCAATTGGCGTCACATTACGCGCCCAAGGGAACCGTGCGACTGGATGTGGTAACACCCAGACATGACGAGGTTCTATTGGGCTTTGGGCCAGTTGACGCGGCGCTGAACCTGTCGCCCGCAGGGGACCTGACCGAAGCCGCGGCCCGGCTGTTTGATTGTCTGCACCAACTGGATGCAATGGGTGCGACAGCCATTGCGGTGTCGCCGATCCCGGATCACGGGCTGGGCCGTGCGATCAATGATCGGCTGCGGCGGGCGGCGGCCCCGCGCGGGTAGACCGGGATATCCATAGTTTGCAGGCAGGTCTGCTTGTGCCCGAATTGCGGCTGCCGAACGTACCCGGCTGGTCCGATGTCATCCGAACGCTACGTCAACGCGTAACAGATACTATACATTTTCACCTTTTCGAAACCTCGGGGATCGTCATGCGCCTTCGCACTTTGAAACTAGCCGCTGCTTTGGCGGTGATGACGCCAGCCTTTGCAATCGCCCAGGGACGACCCGCAAGTGTGCAAACCGATCTGGTCGAAATGGCCGAGATGACAGAGACCGTCACCGTTTTCGGTGAGATTGTCGCGGTCCGCGAAAGTGATGTGGCAACCCGTGTTGCAGGTGTCGTGAACGGGGTGCCGATTCAGGTTGGTGCTGTCGTCAATCAAGGCGATGTGCTGGCCCGCATGGACACATCGCGGCTTGAGATCGAAGTGGGAAGCGCCGAGGCGCAGCTGGCCATCGCCAGTGCCGGGCTGGAGGTGGCACAGGTGCAGGCGGACCGTGCACAGATTGCATTTGATCGGGCGGAAAACCTTGTCGCCAATGCCTCAATCTCGACCGCGCAGTTTGATGATCGCGCCAGTGATCTGGCCAGCGCCCTTGGTGGACTGGCCGAGGCGCGCGCGCGCATCGCAGCGGCTGAAAACGCGATAGAACTTGCCCGCTACAATTTGGACAACGCCACAATCCGCGCGCCGTTTGACGGCATCGTCCTGGATGTGACCACCCAGGTCGGCCAGTTTGCCGCGTCCGGCAGTCAGGTAGCCACCTTGCTTGACATCGGCACGATGGAGGTTGAGGCAAATGTGCCATCCCGCTTTGTCGCCGCGTTAGAGCCGGGTCGTGACGTGACGGGAAGGAATGATGCAGGCCGCGATTTGACAATGATCCTGCGCGCAGTTCTGCCAACAGAGTTTTCCGAGACCCGGACGCGACCGGTACGCTTTACCCTGAAGGCGATTGATCCGTCCTTTGCCATTGGGCAGCCCGTGACACTGGACGTGCCCATCGGGGCCGTCCGTGACGTGATTGTCGTGCCCAAGGATGCATTGGTGCAGGCGCGCGGTGGGTGGACGGCATTTGTGAATGAAGATGGCAAAGCAGCGCCGCGCACCGTGACGATTGGGGCCGCATTGGGTGATACGTTCGAAGTGGTCAGCGGCCTTGCCCCGGGTGACGAAGTTGTGGTGCGTGGCAATGAACGGCTGCGCCCCGGTCAGGACATCGCGCCGATGGGCGCTGGTGGCCCGCCAGCGGCAGCACAAGCCGGTGAAACCCCGGCAGAGGAGGGTTAAGCGATGAACCCGATCCGTCTGGCAATTGAACGCCCCATTGCCGTGATGGCCGTGGTGATCATGGCCGTTCTGTTTGGTGCATTGGCCCTGTCGCGTATCCCGGTGCAGCTGGCCCCTGATGTGCGCAAACCAATTGTTGTTGTCGAAACCGTCTGGTCCGGTGCCGCCCCGGCTGAAGTCGAACGCGAGATCGTGAACCCGCAGGAAGATGCATTCCGGGGTTTGGAAGGGCTTGAGCGGATGACCAGCCGGTCGCGCACCGGACAGGCCGAGGTAACGCTGGAATTCGCGGTTGGCTCGGACATGGGTGATGTTTTGTTGCTTGTCTCCAACCGGCTTGACCGTGTGGGTGGCTACCCGGAGGAGGCCGGTGAGCCGACGCTGAACACCTCTGGTTCCGACGACAGCCCGATTGCCTGGGTGATGGTCAGCGCGGGCGAGGGTAACTCAACACCGCTGCCGCAATACGGCGATTTTCTGGAAGATGAGATCAAGGAGCGGCTGGAACGGATCGACGGCATTTCGACCGTGAATGTCTTTGGCGGCGTGTCCCGCGAATTGCAGATCGTGATCAACCCGGACGAGCTTGCCCGGTACAATATGACCATCCCGGCGGTGGTACAAAGTCTGCGATCCGAAAACATCAGCGTCTCCGCAGGTGAGGTTGACGAAGGCAAGCGCCGCTATGTGGTGCGTGCCGAAGGGCGGCTGGATACGATCCAGGCCATTGAGGATGTGGTGCTGCGCAGCGAAGGGCAGGGGTCGGCCGGTATCTTGGGCCGCGTCCGTGTATCAGATGTGGCCGATGTGGGCTTCGCTTACAAAGAAAACACCGCGCAGTTGCGTTTCCGGGGGGAACCGGCGCTGGCATTCAATCTCGTCCGCGAACAGGGGGCAAATGTTATTGCGACGATGGAAGAGGTCAAATCGGTTCTGGCCGAGCTTGAGGCGGGGCCGATTGCCCGTGAAAACCTGGTGCTTCAACAGGTCTACGATGAAACAATCTATATCGAAGGTGCGATTGATCTGGTGGTTCAGAACATCTGGATCGGCGGGTTGCTGGCGGCGCTTGTCCTGCTGATTTTCCTTCGCAGCCCGCGCGCGACATTGGTCATCAGCTTGGCGATCCCGGTGTCCATCGTCGCGACATTTGTTGCGATGGCGGCAACGGGGCGCACGCTGAACGTGATCTCGCTGGCGGGCATCGCCTTTGCGATCGGTATGATCGTAGACGCTGCGATTGTAGTATTGGAAAACATCTATCGACTGCGCGAAAAGGGCATGAACCGGCGCGAGGCGGCCTATCACGGGGCGCGGCAGGTCTGGGGCGCAATCCTTGTCTCGGCCTTGACCACGGTGATGGTGTTCATCCCGATTTTGGTGATGGAACTGGAAGCGGGGCAGCTTTTCCGTGACATCGCCGTGGCGATTTCCGTGTCGGTGCTGCTGTCGCTCCTCGTGGCTGTCACGGTCATTCCGGCACTATCGAGCCGTATTCTCGCGTCCGGCGATGCCAAGGTCATGCCCTTACCGGGAGTCGATCATTTTGCCCGCGCATTTAGCTGGCTGGTGATGAGTTATGTCCGCCTGACCGTGCGGTTCCGCGCGTTGGGTCTGTTGTTTGTGTCCTTGATCGCGACCGGGGCCGCGGTGGCGGCGATCACCTTTCTGCCCAAACTGGAATACCTGCCCGAAGGCAACCGCAATCTGGTCTTCGGCCTGATCATCCCGCCGCCGGGCTACAATCTTGCAACGACCGAGACGATTGCCCAGCGGATCGAAGGCGTCGCGCGACCACTATGGGAAGCCGCCCCCGCAGAACAAACCGCAGAAGGCACGCCCGCACTGGAAAGTTTCTTTTTCGTGGCGACCCCTGGCAACAGCTTTGTGGGTGCGGCTGCCGTCGACGGTGACCGCGTGGCCGAGGTGATCCCGATTCTGTCGCGGCCGATCTTTGCAGAGCCGGGAACATTCGGATTCATGACCCAACCCTCGCTTTTTGGTCGCGGTGTCGGCGGGGGCCGTACAATTGAACTGAACATCACCGGCAACGAACTGGAAGAGATCTTGGGCGTCGCCGGGCAGGCCGCAGGGACAATCGCACAATTGCTTCCCCGATCCGAAGGCCACCAGTTCCGCCCCATCCCGGGGCTTGAACTGGGCGCGCCAGAGGTGCGGCTGATCCCGGATCGTCTGCGTCTTGCGGATGCGGGGCTGACGACGCAGGCACTTGCCTCGACCATTGATGCCTATAACGACGGCATTCGCGTGGCCGAAATCAACGTGGGCAATCGCCGGATTGATCTGACGCTGAAAGGTGATGAGACAGTCCAAAGCGCCCTGCGTACACAGGACATCGGGTCGTTCCCGGTGGTCACACCATCGGGGCAGATCATCCCCGCATCTGAATTGGCCGAAGTGCGGGTTACTGCGGGGCCAACCGAAATCCGGCATTTGGAACGACTGCGGACCGTTACACTAGAGGTACGCCCGTCTGACGCCCTGCCGCTTGAGGCCGCAGTCGAGTTGCTGGAAACGCAAGTGATCGCACCTTTGGAAGAACAGGGATTGCCACCCGGCGTGCGTCTTTCGGTGTCGGGCACGGCAGATCAGTTGTCGCAGACATGGGGGGCCATCCAGATCAACCTGATCGTGGCGATGTTGATTGTATTTCTGGTGATGGCGATCCTGTTTGAGAGTTTCATTCTGCCTTTGGTTGTCATGATCTCGGTGCCCGTCGCGGCGGCAGGAGGCGTGGGGGGCCTTGCGGTGCTGAACATCATCGGGACGCAGCCGCTGGATATGCTGACGTTATTGGGGTTTGTGATCCTTGTGGGGATTGTGGTGAACAACGCAATCCTGATCGTCCATCAATCGCTCTACCTGCTGCGAGAAGAGGGGATGACGCCGGTTGATGCCATCGAAGAGGCGACGCGAAACCGGATCAGGCCAATCTTCATGTCCACGCTGACGTCGGTCTGCGGGATGCTGCCGCTGGTGATCTTCCCGGGCGCAGGATCGGAACTCTATCGTGGTCTGGGCGCGGTTGTCGTGGGTGGTTTGTCAATGTCGGCGTTCCTGACGTTGCTGACCTTGCCACCGCTGTTGCGGCTGGTCCTGACGGTCAAGCCAAGCGAAGCGCGCGATGATATTGAGGCGGTTCCGGCGGAGTAGGTCGGCGGCTTTGCGGACAGCGCCGACATTCACTGGTGGCCCGCCATGCCATGTCGAAACTGCTGTACAAGCTTAAAGAACGTGTCAAAGGCGTCTTTGGGCCCGGTAGTATTAGCTTCGATGGCAAAGGCGAATCCAAGCGCACCCGACCAGCCAAGCTCATCATACAACCAGGCTGAGAAGTTCCGGGGATTGAACTCGCGCCCTTCATAAACCTCCTTAATTTCATTCAAGTGCAGGCAAGTGCAGTATCCGTGGAGAAGGGTCTCAAGAGGACCGAGAGTTTGGTTTGCCGTGAACATGCCGGGGCGTTTTTGCATCTCGTCGATGTAATCGTAAATGTTAGGCATAGATCGAGCTTTCCACGAGTGACCAACAGGTACATTGGTACTCCGATTTCGATTGTGAGACGAGAGGTTTGGTCAACACCTTGGGCTCTTACCCGACCTTAGGTGCCAAGGATACAAATGTCGGCGCGGTGAATAAGGCATACCCGTGATCGTTTGCCGCCTTATGATCGGCACAACCACACAATCAGACATCCGCAAGAAGAGTAAAGCTCCCCGGAATAGTCGGTTCATCGTGTTCAGGATGTTCATCCATTCGCCGGATGGTGAAACCGGCGTTGATGATTGCCGTGATCACCTCGGCCATGGTCCAGAACCGATAGTGGCAGTGTCCTAGCGGCACCCCACCCGGATCGGGGTTGGGAACATGAGCAGTCACAAGGCCGCTTTGAAAGTAGTCGTGGGGGCCATCTGGCCAGAACAGCTTTCGCTGGACCGGATGGAATTCATTCAACAGTAGTTGACCGCCCTTGGCCGTCAGCCCGTGCATCACAGCGAAGAAGGTATCAAGGTCCTGATGATAGTGCAGAATGCCCAATTCAAGAACCAGCATGTCAAAGCGGCCATGCAGCCCCAGATTGCCCGCCTCCATCACATCGCAAACAGCATAGTCGATCGAAACGCCCGCCGCTGCGGCGAGGTTCAGTGCGTAGCGTCTGTTCTCTTCGGCAAAATCGATGACCTGCACCTGTGCGCCCAGCCGCGCCAACGCAACCGCGACACGACCATGGGACCCTTGTACGTTGCAGATCCGCTTGTCCCTGATCTCGCCAAGATAGGGTATCAAGCGGCGCAGTACATGGTTGGGGTTGGCGATGATGCGCCCCGCCTGGTCTTCAGGGCTTCCGTATGCGGCGACCCAGGCGTCGTAACGCTGCGCATTCCAGGCCTTCCGGTTCAGCGTCGTCGCGTCACGCATCCTCATCAAAAAACGGCGTCATCTGTGCTACGATGACGCTGTTTTCCTCAAGCGCACGCGCCATCAATGCTTTTTCATCCTCCGAGATATCATGACCCTCGGCCAGCCGTTCCTCTAACGTGCCGTAGCCTGATACGTCGAGCGGCGCCAGATCGGCCTGTTTCAGGATCGCGACCGTCTCGCGCACGGCTTCGGCCTCGTCCACGCCGCTGGCATAACACATCAGCGCGCCACCTGTGGCCCCTTCGGGCAGGCCATCGCCCGCATTGCGGCCCACCTCGACCAGCAAGGTAAACACCTTTTGTCTTGATTTTTTGTCGGTCATGGCGGCCCCCAGGCTTTGGCACTGCTGGATGCGGCCAACGCCCGGCGGTGTCAAGTCAGCGCACGGGTCTTGCATTGACGTTGGGTAAAGTGGACATAGAGATGGTAGCAGCGGGGGCGGATATTTGCGTCAGATCATAGTGGCATGCCTGACATGGGCCTTTTCATTGATGCTGATACCCGCCCAGGCCCAGGAGCCGGAAGGGATCGACAATATCCTGACGGTCGCGACCGTCACGCGCGCCCCATTTTCGATGGTCGAGGATGGCACAGACACGGGCTTTAGCGTGGCTTTATGGGATGCCTTGGCCGGAGATATCGGACTGCGCTACGAATGGGTCCGGTTTGATACCTTTACTGAAATGATCAATGCGGTCGAGGCCGGGCAGGCCGATGCAGCCATCGCGAATATCTCGATCACCGAAGAACGCGAGACGCGCATTGATTTCACGCAACCGATTTTTGAAACCGGCCTGCAGATCATGCTGCGCGGTGAAGGCAACGGGACGCTCGCACTAATCAGGTCGATCCTGTCGCCGCGTCTTTTGCTGGCGGTGGTGATATTTCTGATCATCACACTGACCATCGGCATGTTGATGTGGGCGTTCGAACGCCGCAAGCAGAAGATGTTCGGTGAAACCGCGCGGGAGGCGGCGTTTCCCGCCTTTTGGTGGGCGCTGAACCTGATCATCTCAAGCGCGCACGAGGAAGAGGCCCCACGCTCGGCGCTGGGCCGTGTCTTTGGAACGATCATGCTGGTGTGCAGCCTGTTTCTGATCTCGTTCTTTACGGCGAACATCACGGCGGCGCTGACGATCAATGCAATATCCGAAGATGTCACCGGCATCAGTGATCTTGACGGGATGCGCGTGGGCACCACCGAAGGGTCGACCACATCGACATTCCTGAACCTGCGCGGCGTGCAGCATCGGGAATTTGCAACGCTGGAGGCGCTGCTGGATGCCTTTGAGAACAATGATATTGAGGCCGTCGTGTTTGACGGACCCATTCTGGCCTATTACATGCGCACCCAAGCGCCCGACGATGCACGTCTGGTTGACCGCATCTTTCGGCGCGAAGGTTATGGGATTGCATTGCCGACAGGCAGCGTGCTGCGCGAACCGTTGAACCGCGCGCTTTTGCATGCCCGCGAAAACGGCGACTACGATCAGTTGCGGGCCGAATGGTTCGGGGCGGCTTATAGCGACGACTAACGACCGCTATCCTTTTTCTTCCCAACGCGACCGCACCGCCCAGATGGTTGAGACGATGATCACGATCTGCAGCGGGGCATAGATCACGACCATCAGCAACAGGATCCGCCAGAACAGGGTCAGTTCCATGACGATGGTCAATGATACCGCCGGCAGAAACATCAGGGCCAGGATCAGCCCGATCACCACAACGTCAAAGGCAACCGGCAGCCACGCGGCCTTGAACGATGGCCGGACACCTGCCGCGATACGCTTGCGCGCAAGAACACGGCTCAGGATCATGCTAGTCGCGCAGCAATTCGTTGATGCCGGTCTTGGATCGGGTGCGTTCATCCACCCGTTTGACGATCACGGCACAATAAAGGTTGATGCCGTTCTTGGATGGCATGGAACCCGCGACAACGACCGAATAGGGTGGCACCTCACCATACATAACCTCACCCGTTTCGCGGTCCACGATCTTGGTGGACTGGCCGATAAAGACACCCATGCCCAGCACCGATCCTTCACGGACAATACAGCCTTCGACCACTTCTGACCGTGCGCCAATAAAGCAGTTATCTTCGATAATCGTCGGCCCCGCCTGCATCGGCTCCAACACGCCGCCGATGCCGACACCGCCAGACAGGTGCACGTTCTTGCCGATCTGCGCGCAGGACCCCACGGTCGCCCAGGTGTCGACCATCGTGCCTTCATCCACATAGGCGCCGAGGTTCACAAAGGACGGCATCAGCACCACACCAGGGGCGATGAATGCGGATTTGCGCACGACACAGTTCGGCACGGCCCGAAAGCCTGCGGCTTTCCACTGGTTGTCACCCCAGCCTTTGAACTTGCTGTCGACCTTGTCCCACCAGCCACCGGCTTGCGGACCGCCATCCTGTTTTTCCATATCCTTGATCCGGAAGCCCAGCAGCACGGCCTTTTTGGCCCACTGGTTCACATGCCATGACCCGTCGCCCTGTTTCTCGGCCACGCGCAAGCTGCCGCTGTCGAGCGCGTTCAGCGTATCCTCGATCGCTTCGCGGGTCTCGCCCGTGGTCGCGGGGGTGATGGTATCGCGAGCCTCCCACGCGGCTTCGATGGCGGTCTCAAGGGCAGCGTTTGACATGGGGTCCTCCGGTCGGGTCAGTTCGGCATGGCTATAATGGGCGGTCCCCCCTTGCGCAATCATAACCATGCCCATTGCATCTGCCCCCGCATCGCGAAATGCTGACGCCAAACCATGACAGGACAAAGTTTATGAAAGACGACCGCAAGCATCCATTCCGTGACAGCCATCAGGACCGCGAGGCCGCAACACATGCCGTGGACACGCCGCAGACCCGCGCACCGTCCTACCGGCTTGCCTTTGCGGACGAAGACTTCATGTGCCGGGAAGAATTGCGGCCTGTGCGGTTGCAATTGGAACTGCTCAAGCCTGAATTGCTGATGAACGAGGCGGGGATCAATTCTACCATCGTCCTGTTTGGCGGGGCGCGCATTCCCGATCCGGTCAACAAGGACAAGGCGCGCACACAGACGCTGGCCGACCTGACCAAATATTACGACGAGGCGCGCAAATTTGCCCAGATCATGACCGCCAAATCGCTGGCGAATGGGGGCACGGATGATGTCATCGTTACCGGTGGCGGCCCCGGCGTGATGGAGGCAGGCAATCGCGGCGCGCAGGACGCGGGCGGCAAATCCATCGGACTGAACATCGTACTGCCGCATGAACAAGCGCCGAATGAATATGTCACGCCGGAGCTGTGCTTTAACTTCCACTATTTCGGCATTCGCAAGATGCATTTCCTGATGCGCGCTTCTGCGGTCTGCGTCTTTCCCGGTGGGTTCGGCACGCTGGATGAATTGTTCGAGGCGTTGACGCTGATCCAGACGGGCCGGATGGCGCAAGTGCCATTCCTGCTGTTCGGGAGGGACTTCTGGGACAAGATCATCAATTGGGACGCGCTTGCGGACGCCGGCACGATCTCCTCGGATGATCTGAAACTGTTCCGCTTCGTCGAAACAGCGGAGGAGGCCGTGGCGGCGCTGGACAACTGGGAAGGCAAGGGCGTCAAGCGGGGCGCGATCCCGGGGCGATGAAGCTCGCGATCAGGGGCTGCCCGATTTGTCAATCGGACGGTCCCTCAGCAAAGGTATGGCTCAGGTCTTAAGGACGATTTTAAAGCCCGGCTTCCTGCGCGATCTGCGCCCGGCTTTTGCGTGCCCGTTCGGTCGCGGATTTCAACTGACCACAGGCGGCCATGATATCCTCGCCCCGCGGTGTGCGGATGGGCGAGGCATAGCCCGCCTTGTAGATGATATCCGCAAAGGTTCGGATGCGATTATTCGATGAGCGTTTGTAAGGCGCGCCGGGCCATTCATTGAACGGGATCAGGTTGATCTTGGCCGGGATGCCATCAATTAGCTTGATCAGGCGGCGTGCATCCTCGTCCGTGTCGTTCACGCCATCCAGCATCACATATTCGAAGGTGATCCGTTCCGAATTCGATACTTTGGGATAGCTGCGCAATGCATCGAGCAGCTCCGCAATATCCCAGCGCTTGTTGATCGGGACCAGCTTGTCGCGCACCTCGTCAGTTGTGGCGTGGAAAGAGATCGCCAACTGGCAGCCGATTTCCTGTGCTGTCCGTGCAATCTCTGGCACCACACCAGAGGTCGACAATGTGATCCGACGACGCGACAACTGGATCCCGTGCGGGTCCATCGCGATCTTCATGGCATCGCGCACGTTTTCGAAATTATAAAGCGGCTCGCCCATGCCCATCAGCACGATATTCGACAAGAGGCGGGTTTCATCCTTGGGCGCGCCGGGCACTGGCCATTCACCCAGATCGTCGCGGGCGATCATGACCTGTCCGATAATCTCTCCGGCGGTCAGGTTGCGCACCAGCTTCTGTGTGCCGGTGTGGCAAAACGAACAGGTGAGGGTGCAGCCGACCTGAGAGGAAATGCACAGCGTGCCACGGTCCGTTTCGGGGATATACACCACCTCGACCTCATGCCCACCGGCGATGCGGACCAGATACTTGCGCGTGCCATCATCTGACACCTGACGTGTCATAACCTCGGGCACCTCGATCACGAACTGTTCGGCCAGCATCGTGCGATAATCCTTGGCAAGGTTCGTCATCTGCGCAAAATCACGCACGCCCCAATGATAGATCCACTGCCAGATCTGCCCCACACGCATCTTGGCCTGCTTTTCGGGGGTGCCGACAGCGATCAGGGCCTCGCGCATCGCATCGCGGGTCATGCCGACAAGGTTGGGTGGCCCATCCGGCAGTTTGCGCGGAAAGGTCATGACGTCCTGTGTAATCGGGGCACTGGCGGGCATGGGTACGACTCGTTTTCTGAATAAGACTTGGCATATAAGAGAAAGGGCCGGTTTTCACAAGAAAACCGACCCTGATGTCATGTATGTCGCAGCGCCCTTAGCCAGAGCAGCGATTTGCAGCCTCTTCAACAGCGGCCGTAAAGCCCAGCAGGCTGAATGTGTCCTGTGTCTGCGTGCCACGGCCAGACCGACCGGTCAGAATGGCGCTGGCACCACGCTTCATGGCCTCGACGAATTTCGCATCGTCTTCCGGTGTGGCAGGCCAGGCTGTTTCATTTTCGGTAAACATCTGGAATGTCGTGTCGCCCACCTGCATCGACACGGTGGAGCCGCTGGCAAAAGGATAACCGCCGGTGAACATGACCTGACCCGAAATATCATCGGATGGCCGATAGAACACGATCAGGCGGATGTCGCCGCGACGGACGGTAACGGTATTGCCATCTCGGGTGTTGACGGTCTCCTTGGGCGCAGAAACAGCCCAGCATTCGGTCGGTTCACTTTCGACAAACACGCTCCAATCTGTGTTCGCCGCGATCCGGTTATCGCTTTCTTCCTGTGCAATTGCAGACCCGGTAACAAAACAGGCCGCAATCACACATAGGGTCCGGGACATTTTCAAAATCATCTCACAGCCTCCAAGCTGTCCTTGCCTCTGGATGCCTCGTTTCAGCCAGGTGATGCATCTGATGGCACCTTTTCGACTGGCGAGACTTGTTTCAACTCGATAGCGTGGAGCCTAGCAAGAAATCGCCCGGCGGGGAAAGCCCCCAAAATTCACGCTACGCGGGCGAGTTATACCATCCAAAAAGGCAAAAACATGACAAATCCCGTTGATCTGGTCGAAGTCTGGCGCGGTGACCTCTTGGAATCCGTGCATCAGGGTCACGCGGTTGTGTGTGACGGGACCGGACAGATCGTTGATGTGTGGGGCGATCCCACAGCACTGATCTATCCGCGGTCGTCCTGCAAGATGATCCAGGCGCTGCCGCTGCTGGAAAGCGGAGTAGGGGCCCACCTGCCCGATGAACAACTGGCGCTGGCTTGTGCATCACATCAAGGGGCGGCGATCCACACGGATCGTGTTGCCGCGTGGCTCAAGGATCTTGGGCTGACGGATGATGCTTTTCGCTGTGGTCCGCAGATGCCCAACGACAAGGATGCGCGCTATCGTCTGATCCGCGCATATGAAGAGCCGTGCCAGATACACAACAACTGTTCCGGCAAGCATGCGGGCTTTCTGACCCTGTCCAAACATCTGGGTGCAGGACCGGATTACGAACTGATCGACCACCCGGTGCAGCAGGCCTGCAAGGCTGCCTTTGAAGAGGTCACGCAGGAAACCAGTCCGATGTTCGGGATTGATGGCTGTTCGGTCCCAAACCACGCCTGCACTGTGCATGGACTGGCCCGCGCCATGGCGTTCTTTGCAACTGCCGGGGATCGGTCGGATCGGCGCAGTCAGGCCGCACAGCGGTTGACGCAAGCGATGGCTAGCCATCCTGAGCTTGTTGCCGGCGAAACACGGGCCTGTACCGATCTGATGCGCGCAATGGACGGCAAAGTGGCTATCAAGACCGGGGCCGAAGGTGTGTTTATCGCGATTATTCCGGAAAAGCGGCTGGGTGTCGCATTGAAGATCGCCGATGGCGCCACCCGCGCGAGCGAAGCTGCCATAGCGGCGATCCTGGTAAAGCTGGGTGTGCTCGCCGCCGACCATCCGGCGACGCAGGCGCGGATGATGCCGCCCGTACTGAACAGGCGTGAGATACATACCGGTGATATTCGGCCCAGCCCGGCGCTGCGCTGAAAGACGGGACGTGAAGCCGAGCAAGCAGATATTTCTGACGGTATTTGACGCTGTCAGTACCCTTGGCAAAGCACACGGATTTGGGCCGCATCCGCTTTATCCGACCGGATGGGAACCGGCCAATCAGGCTTATCAGGGCAGCCTGATCTGCCCGTATGTTGCGGATCAAGTCGATCAGTTCGAAGTCGCCCTTTATCCCGCTGGCCGGACATTCCGTTTCGACATCATCCGGTCCGCAAACTCATTTGGATTGACTGGCCTTGCTGACCTACCCGCAGATGCAGGGGACTGGACGGACATGTGGTTGCACCGCCCCTACACCCAGTATCACCTGAAGGCAGGCAAGATCTGGCATCCGTTTGCCGTGGGCCGCCCCTTCCGGTTGAAGCCGCAGGATTTGATCGATGTCGATAAGGCGGTCGGCAAGATCATGAAGGCCTTTGCGGCAAATGCGCAGTATCTGTTTGATGCGCTGCACGGCGACTATCGGGGACGGCTGGTGAATGTCATCCGGTACGACGTCACGCCGCCGGAATGATCTGCAAGGTCGACCTCATGCGACAGGTTGTCAGCACGGCTTGCCCCGTCTGGGCTAGGAGTTACCTCGCTAACATATGAAAATATCAAAAACCTATCATTTCGACCGCCTGTACCGGCTGGTCATCGGCAATTTGCGCCCACCACCCGGTCGCAGGCGGATCATGATTGCGCTGCTTTATGGCGTGATCTGTCATGCGATCTTCACGATTGCGGTGCTGGCGATGATCGTGGCGATGTTTTTCGGGATGAGCGCGAGTTTCGGCACGGTGCCGCAACCTTGGGCTTGGGTGGCGAACATGTTGCTGATTGTGCAATTCCCGTTGGCACATTCTTTTCTGCTTTCAGACAAGGGGCGCGCCATCCTTTCGCGGCTGGCACCCGCCGGCTACGGCAAGACGCTGGGCACGACGACCTATGCGATTATCGCGTCTACACAACTGCTGATGCTTTTTGCGTTATGGACACCCAGCGGGATTATCTGGTGGCGTGCAGAAGGCGCGGCCTTTGTCGCCGTCTGCGCAGCTTACACCCTGTCATGGTTGCTGCTGATCAAGGCCAGCTATGATGCCGGGGCCGAGGTGCAGTCCGGTGCGCTGGGCTGGATGTCACTGATGCAAAAGATCAAACCGGTCTTTCCCGACATGCCGACGACCGGGCTATTCCGTCTGATCCGACAGCCTATCTATGTGGCTTTCGCGCTGACACTTTGGACCGTGCCGGTCTGGACACCCGACCAGTTGGTGCTGGCGATGTCGTACACCGTCTATTGTCTGTTTGCGCCACGCTTGAAAGAACGACGGTTTGCCCGGATCTATGGCGACCGATTTGCGGATTATCGGGCGAACGTACCTTACGTGATCCCGCGCTGGCACAACAAGACAACGGCAGAGCGGCCTGCGACGCACAAAAGCTGACGTCAACTTAGATCGCCAATTCCCGCCGATTTCATCAGATGATCGCGCAACATTGCCGCCTCAAACCCTTTGAGCGTCGGGGCCGCCGTACCACCAAAATCTGCGATGCCATTGGCAAGCGATGGAAACAAAGCGATGAGTTCACGCCGTTGCGCCGCGTCGATGCCTGACAGGGAATTGCCAGACAGAAAAAAGCTCTCGCATGCGGCACCATTTGCATCGACGATCTGATGTCTGTCGAACATGAAGTGCACATAGTGTACGTGGCCGCCCGTCCGCTGGGCCACGCCGGGCAGACCGCACAGATGTTTGGCCGCTATCAGGACTTCATGCTCGCCAAAAAAGAGCTCTGCCTGCGCATGACGCACCAACACACGATGTTCTGGCGACAGTACCAGTTCCGCGTCATTCCCAATGGCGCCGGGCGCAAAGATGATCGGGGCAAATGCACCTTGCGCCGCTACAGTTGACCCGCCGACCCAGCGGACCGGTTGATAGCCATCATCGCGTGTCCAGACCAAGTCTCCCACTGCGATATCCTTGGCCGGGATCAACCCATCGCGGGTTTTGATCAGCATGTCGCCTGCAAAACACGGAATGAAATCGGTGTACAGAACGTCACCATTGTTGTCGCCGCCGACTTTGATATAGGACACACCGTCGACAAGCGGCGTGTCAGAGCCAAAGCCCCAGACGTTTTGCGTGACGCCACCCTGCGAAAAAACCGTGAGTTCAATCGTAGGACCGGTCGGATTGCCGAATGCGTCAAGGGCGCGCAGCAGGATGGTGGATTCTGCTTCGACGTTCTGCCCATTGGCAACAATGCCGCCGCCGTCTGTCACCACATGGTCTGCAGTTTCGTCGTCATTAAAGAACAGGTTGTTGTCTTCTGGTATGGCGTCCGCAAATGCGCCGGCATCATCAATCGTGACCGAGGTGCCACCGCCTGCACTATAGGTGAAGGTGGTGCCATTTGGCGTGTCGGAATTATTGATAATCCCGTTGCCGATAAGACTTCCATTAGTGCTCGACGTGACAACAAGATTGTCATTGTCGATGGCAAAGAAGGTGCGAAGAACCATGGGTATTCCTTGGGCAGGTCAAAATCATCGTTCTGCGCAACTTATTGCGCTGCGCGCGCAAAGCCGACCTGATCAATAGTACAGTTTACCCGTTTCGACTTGATGAACGATCGTGCCTTGCAAGTCGGCTCGGATGGTTGATCAATGCGGCCGGACAGGGCAGACAGGACTGTGTCACGCCACCCCTACCAGCAGCAGAAAGTCATCCGATGCCCTTTACTCTTGCCACCTGGAACATCAATTCCGTCCGCCTGCGCGAGGAGATCGTTGCGAAGTTGATGCGCGAGCAAGCGCCGGATGTCCTGTGCCTGCAAGAATGCAAAAGTCCGGTCGACAAAATCCCGGTGGAGCAGTTCACGGCGCTTGGCTACACACACATGGTTGCGCGCGGGCAAAAGGGGTATAATGGCGTTGCCATATTCTCCAAAATCCCGATGGAGGAAGCAGGGGCACATGATTACGCAGCATTGGGTCATGCCCGTCATATCGCAGCGCGGCTCGAAAACGGGATCACCATCCACAATTTTTACGTTCCCGCTGGTGGGGATGTGCCCGACCGGGATGTGAACGAGAAATTTGGCCAGAAACTCGACTACCTGACCGAGATGCGCGACGCTTTTCATGCGGATAGACCGGAAAAATCAATCCTTGTTGGCGATCTGAATATCGCGCCCCGTGAAGATGATGTCTGGAGCCACAAACAACTTTTGAAGGTTGTCAGTCACACCCCGATCGAGGTCGACCATTTCAGTCAGGTGATGGAGGCTGGCAATTGGTCCGACGTGACCCGTAACGACATTCCCGAAGGTCAGTTGTTCAGTTGGTGGTCCTACCGCGCCAAGGATTGGGACGCCGCCGATAAGGGCCGCAGGCTTGATCATATCTGGGCGACACCTGACATCAAGAACGCCGCGCATTCCAGCCGCATCCTGCGTGATGCGCGCGGCTGGGAAAAACCCAGCGATCATGCGCCGGTTTTTGCAACCTTTGATCTGTAGGAGTCCCTGATGGCATTGCCCGACACGATGAAAGCGCTGGTCCAGTTGCACGACGGTTATGCGGGTACACAGACCGGCCCGAATATCGATGACATGTCACCATTTCTGGCCTTGCAGTATATCCCCGTGCCAAATCCCGGCGAAGGTCAGGCGGTGATCAAGGTGCATCTGGCCGCCGTGAACCCGTCTGACATTCATTTCATCAAGGGCGAATACGGTCAGCCCCGTGTCAAAGGCATGCCAGCCGGTTTTGAGGCCGTGGGCGAGGTCGTGGCAGGGAACACACCGCTGCTTGGGCAGCGGGTCAGCTTTTTCGCCAGCGCATCGGGCACATGGGCTGAATATGCGATGACGGACGTTACCGGTTTGGTGCCCTGCCGTCCTGATCTGGCGGAACCGGATGCGGCGGGTCAGTTGGTGAACCCGCTGACAGCCATCGCGATGTTCGACATCGTCAAGGAGAGCGGCGCGGACAGCTTCATCCTCAACGCCGCGGGCTCACAACTTGGGAAATTGCTGATCGCGCTGGGCCGCGATCACGGGATCGCACCGATTGCCGTTGTGCGGCGCAGTGCGCAGGCGGCGCCGTTGAAGGAATTGGGCGCCGCTGAAGTGATCGTGACAGGTGAGATGAACCCTTTGGGACAGGCAGAAACGATATTCGAGACGCGGAAGCCACGCATCCTGCTGGATGCGGTCGGTGATCAATTCACATCCGATCTGTTTTTTGCCATGTCCGCCCATGCGCGCTGGATCAACTACGGCAAGCTGTCGACCGAAGCCCCGGCGCTGAGCCAGCTGGGCCAGATGATTTTCCAGAACAAGGTGATCGAGGGGTTCTGGCTGACCCGCTGGATGAAACAGGTCGATCCTGCGCGTATTCCAGCAGCGTTCGTTGAAATCCAGGATCGTTTCGTAACGGGCAAATGGACCACGGATGTGGCCGGGATCGTGCCGCTGAGCGCGGCAATGAACCAACTGCCAGAGGTCTTGGCCATGCCAGATGGAAAGGCGTTTATTGATCCACGCGGGTAGCGGCAGAACGCAAAAGGGCGACCCTGTAAATGCGTCGCCCCTCAAAATAAGCAGGTTGGGATGACTATCTAATGCGCGCGCTCAGCGTGCTGTCTATAGTCATCAAGTAGCCCGTCAAAGGCAGCCAGCTCAACCTCGATTGTGTGATAGACTGCGGCACTTTGATTGCGATCCAATGTGTCGGCATCAAGCAGCATCTGACCATTGGCTTTGACAGTCTCCCAGCGCGCGGTCAATTGATCCAGATCGCTCCGGATCGCGTCATTGGGGGCAGCCCTGACGCCCAGTTCCGGCATGCCGTAGCGCAACGCATTCAGCGATGCCTCGAACATGTTCATCGTATCGCGCAGTTGCTCCTTTGCCGCGATGCTGCCATTTCCGCTCCAGACCTGGCAGGTACCGTGGGCCATTTTATGGATCAGCATTTGTTGGCGTCCCACGAATTCGATCAGCAGCGCATCGGCGGTCGTGACCTCATAGGGATGCGCATATTGGCCGGTGATATCGGCAGCGAGAACGTCCGCAAGCGCCAGCAGTTTGGCGCTGTGGTCATCAACAATCTGGCGGCTTGTCGCGTCATCGGTGGCTTCCAGAATACCCCCGACGGCCAGTTGAACCTTCGACCACTCATCTCCGATGGCATCAATGCTGGCGATCGTCTGTCGGCGGCTTTCGGGTGCAAGAATGTTGAGCGCGGCATCCCCGTCGCGCAGGGCGGTAAGGTAGCGGTCGAAATCGGTCATCGCCAGACGCAGACCCCGGCGTGTGTTGTCAGTTTCTATATCCGTTGCCAGCGCACAGGATGCAGCAGCGACCTGCTGGGTCAGCGTCCGCAACTGGCCAACCGCATGAATGCGGTCTGCGCCATCTGATTCAATATCAAAGGTTGCGCTGACAAATTGCGGTGCAGTGATCGTCTGCTCTGCGGTCACGGGAGAAACCGAAAATACCAGACCAATTGAAACAACACAGCCCGCCACATGCGCGCGGGGGTTCTGTTTGAAAAATTTCATGGGAACTGCTCCAGTTAAGTTATTGAATCTATATTCATTTTGGAGCGTGTAGCAGACAAGTGGGGTTGTTTTTCTGCGCGTTAACTTGCCGCCGAATCAGTAAGTCATTTTAATTCAATGCCTTTTTCTTGCCGATTATCGAAGCACCTTTGCAGTCCATCATGTTGGCTTTGAATCCGGCACCCTTTCGGTGGCTTCCAGCAAATCCCCCGGCTGACAGTCGAGCACGGCACAAATCTTGGCCAATGTGTCAAATCGAACGCCCTTCACCTTGCCTGATTTCAGCAGGCTCAGGTTCTGCTCTGTTATGCCGATCGCCTGCGCAAGATCACGGGACTTCATCTTGCGCAGGGCCAGCATCACGTCGAGGCGGACGATGATCTCTAAATCCTTCATACGAATGCCCGGTTTTCTTCAGCTGCGGCCGAGGCTTCGCGCATCGCCCAGCCGATCACGATAATCAGGCCGCCCGATATGGCGAAAAAAATCATCTCGCTATTCAGGCCAATTGCTATGCTACGCTGTCCCTGCGGCAATGCCATGGTCAGCAACAGAATTTGCATCGGACGGATCAGAAACGTTGCAATCGCCAGCGCCAAGAAACCCTTCCCAATCCGCTGGATCAGCCATGCACAGTGATCCGTCAATACTTCGCCTCTTGTGTAAGCTGCGAAAAGCTTGCGCATTTGATTCAAGGTGAAAAGCAGGATCAGTGGATTGATCAGGCCAAGTGCAAGCGCTCCGACCACTTGTCCGGAAACGAGATTTCCCAAACTGCGATATCTGAGCCAAGACATATCCAGCAGTGACAGGACTGATGTCGTGCTCACCAGACCGGTAAGGATGGTCACTGGCAAAACCACCATCGCTGCTATTGTCAGTTTATGCAGGATGCCAGCCCATTTCGAGACCTTATGTAGTTTCGACATTTTTCACCTTCTTATTTCTAAAATTTAATGTAAAACAGTAAAAAATATCTGTCAAAGGAGATTCGCGTGCGATTTGCATTTTTATCTGTACTGGCCCTCTCGGCCTGCACCAGCATTGTACCCATGACAGCCATGCAGCTGAGTGGACTGTCACCCACCACCGCCGATCCGGCTGATTTCGCGGTTGATCTGACACTGCCCGCTGGCATCGATCTCGGCCCGGGTACGGCCAAGCTTTTGTTTACCGTCACCCGCACGGATGTTGATCAAACAGAAGAAGGCGTATTTACGCTGCAACGCGATGGGTCGGTCTTTCGGGTAGACCCGGCAGACCATGCCGCCTTGCGTGCGTTGCAAGCGACGGCACGTCAGTGGAAAGCCGAAAACGACGATGCCACCGGCGGATCACTGTCGATCAATCTGTCACCCTGTCTGCTTGGGGATGGCCCCGCGGATGACGCAAAAGTAAGCGTGGCCATCCAGATGAAACAAGACGGACCATTCCTGCCCCTTGTCCGCAACGGGCCGATATCTGCCGTCACATCAGAAGAGCAACTTCGCGATATGCCAGCCTGTCCGACGGGTCAGTAATTCCATACTTGTAAGGTGTCCAAGACACACCAATCATTAACCCGCCTCATATTTTTCGGGGTGTGAAGACCTTTTTGAGTAAATGATTGGAAACCAAATGACTGAAGAACGCAGAGCGACCGCGCACCAGGTGCGCGCCGATGCGGCCTATATGGCAGAGCATCGTGATCACCCCGCACATAAAGCCAACGGAGATGAGCAACGCTATAGCACCGCCCATTACCCGATGAGCTTTACCAAGGGGCTTGAACATAGCGACGCGACCGGGCTTGTCCCCGACAAGGCTGATTTCGAAAGCTTCCGCCAGGCCATTGATCGCGGCGAGATCGGCGCGTTTACATCAGACGTACATGTTCCCCGCGATGAACCGCGCAGGCTGTGGGAGGCACCGACAGCCGGTACAGCCTATGATCTGCAAGGCCCTGACGCGCAGGCTGTGACAATGCCGCCTGCGCCGGAACTGTGCAGTGATGAGTTGGCCTTTGAAATGGCAGAGGTCTATGAACTGGCACTGGTGCGCGATGTCCCATTCACGACATTTGACACAGGCGGTGGCACTGGAAGTGCTACGCTGAACGCCTCTGTCGCGCGGATGAACGCGATGCCATATGCACAGGACGGGTTCCAGAACCGTCCGCGCATCAATGAGACTGGAAACCTGACACGGCAAACGGTCTTCCGTGGCAGCTCTCCCGGTGTGGATGTCGGTCCTTACCTGTCGCAGTTCATGGTGATCGGCAGCGATATCCCGCAAGAAGGCCGGGGTGTTGCGGATGGCCATATCAAATATGGGGCCAACGCGATTGATCAGCGTGTACTGGCAGCCGCACCCGGTGAAGACCACATGCAGACATGGGATGCGTGGTTGCGCGTGCAGCAGGGGTATGACGTCAATGGCGGCAGCCCCGGACAGACATTGTCGGGGCGGCATTTCATCTGCACACCGCGTGATCTGGCCACGTACGTGCATTTTGACGCGCTGTATCAGGCCTATCTGAATGCGTGTCTGCTGCTGTTGGATATGGGTGCGCCCTTTGATCCGGGTTTTGCCAACCTGTCGGGCATGCGCGATCACTATGATGCCGGATCGGGTGCGCGCGTGCCCCCGAATGCAGGTGGTTTCGCGCTTTATGGTGGGCCGCATGTGCTGACCATGGTGACCGAGGTGGCGACCCGCGCCTTGAAGGCAGTCCGCTACCAGAAATTCAATGTGCATCTGCGCGCGCGACCAGAGGTGTTGGCAGCACGGATCGAAAAGGCGGGCGTTATTGATGAATGTCACCCATCGACCTGTGGGGCTTTTACCAAGTTCGCAGAGCAGGTGGGTGCCGTTGTGGGCGAAATCCGCGATTTCAACAGCACGGCCGTTGGCGATGCCACCGCACTGTTGCCTATGGCGTTTCAAGAAGGGTCACCGATGCACCCGACCTATGGGGCCGGTCACGCGACGGTCGCGGGCGCCTGTGTCACGATGCTCAAGGCGTTCTTTGATCCGGGTGCGGTGTTGGTCGAAAGGGCCGATGGCAGCATCGGTTTCACCAACGACACCACGAATGCCACCCCCATCCACTTCGTTGCAGAGAAGGGTAAGGACACGTTAACGAAGTGCGCCACCGATTGTTCGCTGACGCTGGAGGGTGAGTTGAACAAGCTGGCCGCCAATATCTCGATCGGGCGCAACATGGCCGGGGTGCATTTCTTCTCGGACTACTATGACAGCGTCCGCATGGGTGAGCAGATCGCGCTGGGCATCTTGCAGGAACAGGCACTGTGTTATCCGACCGATCAGTTCGTGATGTCAGTGCCGACCTTTGACGGCGACGTCGTACGGATCGGGGCGCGCTAGGCAGTCTTTCGACGGAAGACGCACCGTAAAGACACTGCTTGGTGATCCCGGTTGTTGAAAAAGCCGGGGTCACTTGCTATTTTCAACGCATGCCCTGCGCCGGGGCCGTGACGGCGCGCTTTAAGGAGGACAATGAACTGTCTCTTAATCCAGCGGCTGCATCGGCAGCCAAAACAGGGGCTCCAGCAATGAGTGCTCCAAAAACGGCGACCAGCGAAAGCCTGTTGGCCGCTGTCCTTAAATCCCTCGATGATGACAAAGGCGAAGACATCGTGCAGATCAATCTGCGCGGTAAGTCCGAGATCGGCGATTACATGGTGATTGCCAGCGGTCGGTCGACCCGGCAGGTGACGGCAATGGCCGAAAAGCTGACCGATCGGCTCAAGCAGGATTTTGGCGTCATCTGCAAGGTCGAAGGCAAAGAGGCAGGCGATTGGGTGTTGATCGATACAGGCGATGTGATCGTTCACATTTTCCGGCCCGAAGTGCGCGAATTCTATCAGCTTGAAAAGATGTGGCAGCCCGGGGCAGCCGCAGCAAGCTGATGCGCGTGCATATCTGCGCTGTGGGCCGATTGCGCAAAGGGCCCGAGCGCGACCTGTATGACGACTACCTCACCCGGTTCGACCGGACCGGGCGGGCACTGGCCCTTGGCCCGGCGCAATTCATCGAAGTCGAAGACAAGAAGGGCGGCGGCATGGCCGCAGAGGGTGCCCTGTTACGGCGTGCGATTCCCGATGGTGCGCTGATCTGTACGATGGATGAGCGGGGCAAGGTGATGTCTTCGCCCGATTTTGCCACGCAGCTTGGCAACTGGCGGGATCAGGGGCGGCAGGACGTGGCATTTGTGATCGGCGGTGCTGATGGGATTGATCCGGAGCTGCGCGCGCAGGCTGATGCATCATTGAGTTTCGGCAAGATGGTCTGGCCGCACATGCTGGTGCGCGTGATGCTGGCCGAGCAGCTTTACCGTGCTGCCTCCATCCTCTCTGGCGGCCCCTACCATCGGGCATGAGGATGCGCTAAACCCCGACAAAAGATCAGGAGCACGCCATGACCACCCCCAAACCCGTTGTTCTATGTATCCTTGACGGCTGGGGACTGCGTGATGACAGCACGGCCAATGCGCCAAAGCTGGCGAACACCCCGCACTTTGACAAAGTGATGCAAGGTCCTCATGCGCAGCTTCTGACACACGGCAATGATGCAGGGCTGCCCAAAGGGCAAATGGGCAATTCCGAAGTGGGCCATACCAATATCGGCGCGGGGCGCGTCGTTGCCATGGACTTGGGCCAGATTGAACTTGCAATCGAAGATGGATCATTCTTCGAGGCTGACGCACTCAAAGCCTTTATCGCGAAAATGAAAGATAGCGGTGGTACCGCGCATCTGATGGGTGTCGTCTCGGACGGTGGCGTGCATGGGCATATCGACCATATCGTTGCCGCAGCAAAAGCCGTTACCGATGCTGGCGTGCCGGTGGCGATCCATGCCATCACCGACGGGCGCGACGTGGCGCCGTCCTCTGCCGCCGATTTCATGGCAGAGTTGGAAAAGAACCTGCCCGACAACGCCAGGATCGTCACGGTCATAGGACGCTACTTTGCCATGGACCGCGACAACCGGTGGGAGCGGGTTGAAACTGCCTATGACGCAATGATCAAGGGACAGGGGGGCAGTGCTGACAGTGCCCTGGATGCGGTTCAGGCCGCCTATGATGACGGAAAGACCGATGAATTCATCCCTGCAACCGTGATTGGTGACTACGCGGGCCTTGCGGCGGGCGATGGGTTCTTTTGTCTGAATTTCCGATCTGACCGGGCACGCGAAATCCTTGCTGCGATTGCTGATCCGGATTTTGATGGGTTCGACCGCAGCCAACCGGAACTTGCCGCACAGCTTGGCATGGTCAGCTATTCCGACAAACATGACAAATGGTTTGAAGCCGTCTTTCCCAAACGCGACATCCAGAACACGCTGGGGGCTTGGGTCGCCAAACACGGGTTGCGACAGTTCCGGCTGGCCGAGACCGAAAAATATCCACATGTGACATTCTTTCTGAACGGCGGCATCGAAACGCCAGAAGAAGGCGAAGATCGCTACATGGCGCCTTCGCCCAAAGTCGCGACCTATGATATGCAGCCGGAGATGTCCGCGGCAGAAGTCACAGAGCATTTTGTGAAGGCTATCGAGGCAGGTTATGACCTTATTGTCACCAACTATGCCAATCCGGATATGGTCGGGCATACCGGTGATCTGAACGCAGCAATCAAGGCATGTGAAGCGGTGGATCAGGGGTTGGGTGTCGTGCTCGAGGCACTTGAAAAAGCGGGTGGCGCGATGATCGTCACCGCCGATCATGGCAACTGCGAAACAATGGTTGATCCCGAAACAGGCGGTGCGCATACGGCCCATACGACAAATCCGGTGCCCGTCGCGCTGGTTGGCGGGCCAGACGGGGCCAATTTGCGCGATGGTCGCCTTGCCGATCTGGCACCAACGGTTCTTGACCTCATGGGGCTGGATCTGCCGCCGGAAATGACAGGAAAATCGCTGATCACATGAGGCTGGCGGCACTTCTTCTTTGCCTCGCGACCCCGCTTGCGGCGCAACAGGATGCAGCCGACGCGGCCGAGCAGTTGCAAGCCGCCAGCGCCCTGTTGCAGGCGGCGACAGGCGGGCGCGACCAGATCAAGGCGCTGACCGAAACCGTGCAGGCCTATGAGGCCGGATTGGTCGCCATGCGCGACGGGCTGCGGCAGATCACCATCCGTGAGGTTGAGATCGCGCAAGACCTCGCAGACCGGCGCGCGGAACTGGCCCAATTGCTTGGCGCGCTATCCGCGATCCGCAAGACGCCCCAACCCGTTATCCAAAGCCATCCGCAAGGCGCCCAAGACGCGGCACGTGCAGGCATGCTGGTTGCGGACATGGCGCCGGCACTGCAGGCAGAGGTTGAACAACTGACCACCCAATTGCAGCAAGCCCAAGCGTTACGGACAGCGCGCGAAGCGGCTGCGCAAACACTCAACGACGGGCTGCAGGGGGCGCAAACCGCACGTGCGGCCTTGGGGCAGGCCATTTCTGACCGGACCACACTGCCGCTGCGGTTCGATCAGGACCCGGTGCAAACCGCGCTTTTGGTGGCCAGTGCACAAACGCTGGGCGACTTTGCGGATGAATTGGCCACAGCGACGCCATCGCCAGAAAATGCGCTGACAGCATCGGGTGATCTGCCCCTGCCAGTGGCCGGGATCGTTTTGCCTGACAGCGGCGCGACGCGGCCCGGTGTCAACATCGCAGCACCCCCCCGGTCGCTTGTTACGACACCGGTCAATGCGACGCTGCTGTTTCACGGCCCACTGTTGAACTACGGCAATGTGGTGATCCTTGAACCAACCGCAGATGTCATGTTCATCTTCGCCGGGCTTGCGCAGGTCTTTGGCCAACCCGGCGAAATCCTGTCGGCGGGTGCGCCGATTGGGCTTTTGGGTGGCACACCGGACGGTGTTGACAGTATTTTGACCGAAAATGACGACCCAAATGCGGGTCAAACGCAGCAAGTGCTTTATCTTGAGGTGCGAGACGGGCAATCTGCCGTCAGCCCGGACGCGTGGTTTGCGTTAGAGTAGACAAGGATACGGAATGAAAAAGGCGATGATGGCCGCACTTGGCGGCGCAGCACTGGGATTACTGGTGACCAGTCAGGTGGCAGGGCCGCTATTGGCGCAGGAATCGGATCGAACCAATGTCTACGAACAGCTTGATCTTTTCGGTGACATATTCGAACGCATTCGCGCGGAATATGTCGAAGACGTTGATGACAAGGAACTGATCGAAGCAGCGATCAACGGCATGCTGACCTCGCTTGATCCGCATTCGAGCTATCTGTCTGCCGAAGATGCCGCCGCCATGCGCGTCAGCACATCCGGCGAATTCGGTGGCCTGGGGATCGAGGTCACGCAGGAAGAGGGCTTTGTCAAAGTCGTCGCCCCGATGGATGGCACGCCCGCAGATGCAGCCGGTATTCTGGCAGGTGATTTCATCACCGCCGTCGATGGCGAAAGCGTTCTTGGTTTGACGCTGGATGATGCCGTATCGCTGATGCGTGGCCCTGTCGGGTCCGAGATCATCATCACCGTGGTCCGCGAGGGCGAGGTGGAACCGTTCGATGTCTCCATCATCCGTGATACGATCAAACTGACCGCTGTGCGCAGCCGGACCGAAGGCAATGCCGTTGTTCTGCGCGTGACAACGTTCAACGATCAGACATTCCCCAACCTCAAGGAAGGGATGGAAGAACAGATTGAAGCCGCCGGTGGGATCGAGAATATCGACGGTATCGTCATTGACCTGCGCAACAACCCGGGCGGGCTGCTGAACCAGGCGATCTATGTCTCGGATGCGTTCCTTGACGCGGGCGAGATCGTCTCAACCCGTGGCCGCGACGCAGCCGATGGGGATCGGTTCAACGCCACCCCTGGTGATCTGGCCGAAGGAAAGCCGATTGTGGTGCTGATTAATGGCGGCTCTGCTTCGGCATCCGAGATTGTGGCGGGTGCGTTGCAAGACCACCGGCGGGCAATTGTGGTTGGCACGAATTCTTTTGGCAAAGGGTCCGTGCAAACGGTTGTGCCATTGCGCGGTGACGGGGCGATGCGCCTGACGACCTCGCGCTATTACACGCCTTCCGGCCGGTCGATCCAGTCGCTTGGTATCTCTCCCGACATCATCGTCGAACAGCCCCGCCCGGTTGCCGAGGTAGAGGAGGAAGAGGATACACCACGGCGCCGGTCCGAGGCGGATCTGCGCGGGTCGCTTGATAATGACAGCCTGACCGAGGATGAGATCCGGCAAATCGAAGAAGATCGGGCGCGGGCCGAAACAGCGGCGCAATTGCGTGAAGAGGATTATCAGCTCGCCTATGCGATCGATATCCTGAAGGGCCTGAATGCACTGGGGCCAACGGCGCTGTTGAATCCATAATGCGGGGCGTGCGGTAAGCTGGGATAACACCTGTCTCAAACCTTGCCGCATACACGCAAAGCGCGGGCATCGGTTCCTGCGTAAGGAATAACGCTTGTCAGCCCTAAGCGGACGTGGCCGTCAAGCACGTCCGGCGGAAAGTGTGAATTCGCCGCGATGCGGCGGGGACTTTGCGAAGCCGCCAAAGCAGACCTTAAAAGTCGAGATTTCTGGTTGGTCCTGTCTCGGGACGGTTCTTCAGGAGAGCGGAAGTTCGCTGCGGTAGCGAAGGACTATTACGTAATGCGGGAAGCCGATCTTCAAATGAATGGCTCTAAGACCGGAGTACGCCTTTTTTCTGGTTTGAAATCACCGCTAATCTTACCGAGCAAATGACTCCGCGTATCACTGTGGAGATATTGATCGGCCTGAATTGCGCAATCTGCGGCAAGCTCCCGAAGCTATACATCGAATTTCTCGAGGCACCATGATAGCATCTGGTCCTTTCGGTTTCGGCTGTGCCGAAGAATTGAGACATTGAACGGTCCGATCTGGTAAGAGCGGTTCGCAGTAACCAATGTCGTATCGCTCTGCATTTTGGCGAACAAGCGGACACGTTTGTTCTGGTACATGGTGCTTTTCATGACGCGGCAAGCTGGGGTGCGGTCGCAACCGAACTTGAGGACATGGGGCACATCGCGATTGCCGTAAAAACTTCCCGGTCGTGATGCAGAAGGCAACACTACCAAGGCTGCGTCCCTCGACAGCTACATCGCAACCGTCACCGACGAAGTCGTTGCATCCGAAGACCCTGTCATTCTTGTTGGGCACAGCTTCGGCCGTATGACAATTTCCGGCGTTGCTGAAGCGGTGCCAGAGCAGATCAGTCGGTTGGTTTATGTTGCGGCCTACATCCCCGCATCGGTCGAGTCGACGGAACAGCTCGTCCTTGATGACAGTGCAATCAATTCAGTGAAGAGAAATTCGTGATCGCGGAAGACTATTCCTATGCTCGGATCCTTGCGTCAGACCAAGTGAGGGTCTTCGCGCAGGATGCGACGCCTGAACAGGCCACGCAATTGCAAGTCTCAATGGTTCGCGAACCACTGGCACCAATCGCAACGCCGGTGACGTTGACAGACGCGCGCTATGGCGTGGTCGACAAAGCGTACGTCCGCACAATCCAAGACAGAACCGTTTCCACCCAGTCACAGACGATGATGATCGAATGTTCGAGCGTGACGGATGTCCTCGATATCGCCACGGGCCATGCGCCTTATCTGACCCGGCCCGAACAACTTGCGGCGTTGATCGCGGATCTGGCACACTGACGCCTTGATGATTGATGAATTGTGCTTGGGTAGATTGGGAGTGCGTCCGTGTAGGCGAAGAGGGCAGATATTCCACCGGTACTCAATGATAAAGTATGGTCGGTTGAAGTCCACCAACTAGCTTTAAGCAGCGCGATTAAACCAGCAAGCCTCTTTGCCGAAGAGGGGTCATTTGCGAGACCGGCGAAACAACCTCCTACGCCTTGTTCTGGTTGCCGAACTAAGCAAGTGCACCGTCAGGCCGCGCTGCAGTGACCTCCACCTCGACCAGAAATTCCGGCCTCGTGAAGCCCGAGACGATCACCAGTGTCGAGGCAGGCAGGACGTCGCGCGGGCCGAGCCAAGCATCGCGCGCGGCCATGTATGCCGGCATATGCGCACGGTCGGTGACGAAGGCGGCGATGCGTATGGTATCGGCGGGGCTCATCTCCGCTTCGGCAAGGATCGCGGCGCAATTCGCAAAGCAAAGCGTCGCTTGCGCCTCTGCACCATCGGGCACCGTGCCATCAGCAGCCAGCGGCAGTTGACCGGAGGTGAAGGCAAGACGCCAGTCGGCCGGGACACTGATGCCGTGCGCGTAATTCCCGAAAGGGGGTGCGATTGAGGGTGGATTGAGTGCCTTCATGGGTCCAAAACCTCTGCGTTACTCCTCAGTGCATTGCGATCTAGCTTCTGTCCAACCTTTGTGTCTGCGGGATTGATTGAATGTCCAGATGCGACTTTATTGGGCAAACCTGCCACCAAAGCGCCAGCCAAATGTGCGCTTCCGGGGTTAGCCGTTGCTGCGTCCTGCCCATCCTTGTGCGTTGGGTCACCCTGTTCTCTTTTAGCAAATGGTTAACAGGGGATGATCATGACTTATCGCGTTACGCGCATTTGCGCCACCGTCACATTGATGACTGCACTGGGCATACCTGCAAACGCTCAAGAGCAGACAGAGGTTACTTTCGGAACCAACTGGGTCGCGCAGGCCGAACATGGCGGCTTTTACCAATCCGTTGCCGACGGAACATATGCGGAATGCGGGCTTGATGTCACGATTGTGCCGGGTGGTCCGCAGGTGAACAACCAGGCCCTTATGCTGGCCGGGCGGCTTGATTTTTATATGGGGGGCCATCTGGACGCCTATTTCGCAGTGCAAGAAGGGCTGCCTATCGTAAATGTCATGGCGTCTTTCCAGAAAGACCCCCAAGTTCTGATGACCCATCCGGGAAAGGTAGACAGCTTTGCCGGAATGCAAGAAGCCGATCTGACAATGATCGTGCAGGACGCAGCTATCTACTATGAATGGATGAAAGCCGCCTATGGCTTCACCGATGAGGTGCGCCAGCCCTACACCTTTAACTCCGCGCCGTTCCTTGCGAACGAAGACAGCGCGCAACAAGGGTATCTGTCGTCCGAGCCATACGCGATCCTGCAGGAGACCGGGATTGAAGTGGATGTCTGGCTGATCGCCGACGCCGGTTACAACGCCTATTCGACGACAATTCAGACACGGCAGGATATGCTGGACGAGAACCCAGAGGTGGTGAAGTGCTTTGTCGAGGGCTCGATCCTCGGATGGTATAACTACCTCTACGGCGACAATGCGGCCGCGAACGAACTGATCCTGTCGGACAATCCCGACATGACGCAGGACAAGATCGACTTTGCGATCGAAGCCATGATCGACAACGGGATCGTGGATGGTGGCGATACGCTGACGCTTGGCATCGGCGCGATGACCGAAGCACGGTCACAGGCGTTCTACAACGCAATGGTTGATGCTGGCGTGCTGCCCGAAGGACTTGATTTCGCGGCAGCCTACGACCTGACCTACATCAACCAGGGCCTGGGGCTGGAATTAAGGCCGGAGTAAGCCGCCACCATGACAGTCGCCGCTTTAAAAGACCGGGAACCGATCTTGCGCATGCAGGAGGTCGACAAGACCTTCAGCGGGCAGGTGGTTGCGCTGCGCCGCATGTCGTTGCAGGTCAATGAAGGTGACTTCATCTCCCTTCTTGGCCCGTCCGGTTGCGGCAAATCTACGGCCCTGCGTCTGATCGCAGGGCTGATGCCGCCAACGCTTGGCCGGATTATGTGGGAAGACGGGGAAGGCAAGGATGACATTGGCGTCGTCTTTCAGGAACCGACGCTCATGCCTTGGGCGACAGTGGAAAAGAACGTCTACCTGCCGTTCCGCCTACGCGGGCAAAGCTTGCGCTCGGTCCGCGATCGGATCCATGAGGTGCTGGCGCTGGTTGGATTGGAGAAGTTCGGCGAACGCTACCCGCGCGAGCTCTCCGGTGGCATGAAAATGCGCGTCTCCATCGCGCGGGCTATCGCCACGAACCCGCGTTTGATTCTGATGGATGAACCCTTCGCGGCGCTGGACGAGATCACGCGGCAGAAACTGAATGACGATCTTCTGGCACTCAAGGCCAGCACCGGTGCTACGGTGATCTTTGTCACCCATTCGGTGTTCGAAAGCGTGTTTCTGTCGGACCGCATTCTTGTCATGGCCGCCCGCCCCGGCCGCGTGATCGAAGAAATTGACGTCACCGCCCCCTATCCCCGCGGCCTCGAATGGCGCACATCGCCACGCTATGGCGAGATCGCGCGCCAAACATCCGATGCGCTGAACGGCGCGCTTCACCCGGCAGGAGGTCTTGTCGCATGACGTTGAACCCCGAAGTGGACACGGCCAAAGATATCCGACCCGATCGCGGGCCGATGTTTGACGCGGATGAGGAACGCCGCGCGCGACGCAAACGCACCGAAGAGATCGCGAAATATGTGATCCCGGTCACGGTCATGGCGCTCGCGATCTTCTTCTGGGATCGGCTGGTCGTCTGGAACGAAATCGAACCATACGTCCTGCCCCGCCCGGGGCTAGTCCTGTCGACGTTGATCGAGGATTGGGAGACGCTGTCGGCCTCACTTCTTGTTACCCTGCAGATCACTGGGCTGGCTCTGCTCGTCGCCGTCGTTGGTGGCGTCGGCCTCGCCGTGCTCTTTTCGCTGTCGCGCTTTGCCGAGATGTCGTTTTCACCCTTTGCGGTGATCCTGCAGGTGACGCCCATCGTATCGATTGCGCCGCTGATTTTCATCTACGTGGAAAGCCGCCTGATCGGCCTGCTCTTGTGCGCATGGATCGTGGCTTTCTTCCCGATCCTTGCGAACACGACGCTAGGCTTGAAGTCTGCCGATCACAACCTGCGCGACCTCTTTACGATCTACCGGGCGAACCGCTGGCAGAGGCTGATCCATCTACAACTCCCCTCCGCGCTGCCCTATTTTCTGGGTGGGTTGAAGATTGCCGGGGGTCTCGCGCTAATCGGGGCTGTGGTGGCCGAGTATGTCGCAGGCACAGGCGGCATAGGCTCGGGACTCGCCTTCCGTATCTTGGAGGCCGGGTACCGTCTGCAAATCCCACGCATGTTCGCGGCCCTTATCCTGATCGCTATCACGGGGGTGATCATCTACGCCACGACCTCGCTGATCGCGCATTTTGCCCTGCGCAAGTGGCACGAATCCGCGTTGAAGCGGGAATAGCCGATGGCCTTGCCAGAAATACCGACCAGCCCGGTCCGTCTGACGAGCCTGCGCGTACCGGCGGCATGTCTGGATGGCGGCAATGGGCTGGTCATGGCGGCACTAACACTTGCCGACGGATTGATTGTCGAGGCTGCCGAAGCGCCGGAAGTTGATATGGGTGGCGCCATCGCGTTTCCGGCCTTCATCGACATGCACACACATCTCGACAAGGGGCATATCTGGCCGCGCTCGCCCAATCCTGACGGCAGCTTTGACGGGGCGCTGGGTGCGGTACGCGCCGACACTGCCGCAAGCTGGTCGTCAGAGGATGTGCGCGCACGGATGGAGTTCTCACTGCGCTGCGCCTACGCCCACGGCACGCGCGCCATCCGCACGCACCTTGACAGTCACGCGCCGCAAGATGCGATCAGCTGGGGTGTCTTTCCGGAAGTGCGCAGTGCGTGGGCGGGCAGGATTGACCTGCAGGCCGCTTGCCTGATCACCTGCGACTATGCGCTGACAGATGACTTCGTGACGACGGCTGATCTGGTTGCGGAGGCTGGCGGTATCCTTGGCATGGTCACCTTCCCAAACCCGGACCTGCAGCTGCAGTTGGACGCTTTATTCGCGGCGGCAGAGGCGCGGGGCCTCGCCGTCGATTTTCATGTCGATGAAACGATGGACCCAACGGTGAACACCCTGCGTGATATCGCACAGACGGTGATCGACCGGGGTTTTGATCAGCCGGTTGTGGTGGGTCACCTCTGCTCACTTTCTGTCATGGACGAGACCGAGGCGCTGCATACGCTGGACATCGTCGCACGTGCGGGGCTGCACGTGGTCAGCCTGCCCATGTGCAACATGTACCTGCAAGACCGGCATGCCGCGCGCACGCCGCGCAATCGGGGCATCACGCTGGTGCATGAAATGGCCGCGCGTGGCATTCCTGTCAGCTTTGCCTCAGACAACACGCGCGACCCATTTTATGCCTACGGTGACATGGACATGATTGAGGTTATGCGCGAGGCGACCCGCATCGGCCATCTGGACCACTCTGTCGTGGACTGGACACAAAGCTATTTGCAAAACCCTGCTGCCGCCTGTGGCTTTGAGACGCCGAGCCTTGCGCCCGGCGCGCCTGCCGATCTGGTCATCTTTAACGCCCGCACGTGGACAGAGCTTTTCGCCCGCCCGCAATCGGATCGGATCGTGATCCGGGATGGGCAACAGATCGACCGCACCTTGCCCGACTACGCCGAACTCGATCATCTGATGGAGATGCCATGAACATCGACGCCGCAATCGCCGCCCTGACCGAACAGGGCATCGACATAGATACGAAGCCTGCTAGCGTGAAGGCGAAAAGTCGCGATTTCTTCTGGTATTCGCCAGTACTGAAAGACCGGCTGGACCATGTGGTTGCTGACTTTGTGGCCACACCAAAGACCGAAGACGACGTCATTGCGATACTGAAGACCTGCTACGCGCATGACGTCCCCGTCACAACCCGAGGCACTGGCACAGGCAATTACGGGCAGGCGATGCCGCTGGCAGGTGGTTGTGTCCTGCACCTCAACCAGATGAACGCGGTTAAGGAAATTCACCCTGGTCGTGTGATCTGCGAACCCGGTGTTCTGCTGAAAGACCTTGATGCGGCATGCAATGAAACCGGTCAGGAAATCCGCATGTATTCTTCGACGTGGGCGACCGCGACCATCGGCGGTTTCATCGCCGGCGGGTCTGGTGGTGTCGGGTCAGTCCGCTGGGGCAGTCTGCGCGACCCCGGCAACATCATCCGCCTGCGCGTCGTCACGATGGAAGCAGATCCGCGCACGCTTGAGATTGCGGGCCACGACCTGCACCGCGTCAGCCATGCTTATGGCACTAACGGGATCATCACCGAAATCGAAATTCCTCTCGCCCCCGCCTATGACTGGAAGGGCATTTTCGTCGCGTTCAAGGATTTTGATGAGGCGCTGCAATACAGCTATGACCTCGCGTCTTGCGATGGGCTGCTGATCAAACTCGCGACAGTTTTCGAGGCGCCCATTGCTAAAGACTACTTCCAACGTGTGGCGCCCCATGTGAAAGACACCGACGCCCTTGTCGCGCTGATGGTGGCGCCCCACGCCATGCCCGGGTGGGAGACGTTTACGGCCGACTATCCCGGTGCGCGTACGATTTACATCCAGGGCAAAACCGAGTGGCCGCGCGACCCTGGGCTGGTGTTTGAGTATGGCTGGAACCACACGACACTGCGCGCGTTGAAGGTCGATGCGTCGATAACGTATCTGCAGATCGCCTATGGCAATGACGACCCGATCAAGCTGATCAAGGCGGTCAAGGACCGGCTGTCGCCCGAGGTGCTGCAGCATATCGAAGTCACCCGCATGAACGGTAAAGTCGCGATGGGCGGTCTGACGCTGGTAAAATTCACGACCGAAGAACGGCTGGACGAAATCATCGCTATCCATGAAGAGATGGGGGCGATGAACTTCAACCCCCATCGCTACACCCTCGAAGAGGGCGGGCGGCAATCGGTTGATCAGCGCCAGTTGGACTTTAAGCGCGAGGCTGATCCAAAGGGCCTTCTCAACCCCGGCAAGATGATCGCGTGGGATGATCCCGACTGGTCCTATGACCGCATGTATGCCTGGCCCGGCTTGCAACCCCAAACGGCGGCAGAATGAATGGCGCGGGCTTTTGTTCTTTTTGCCCACCCGGTGCCAGACAGCCTGAACGCAGCGGCGCATCAGGTGGTCGTGGACACGCTGACGGCCACGGGATGGGAAGTGGATGATTGCGACCTTTACGCTGAAGATTTCAACCCGGTGTTGAGCCGGAAAGAGCGGGAAGAGTATCATGACACAAGCATCAACACGGCGCCCGTGCAGGCCTATGTCGACAGGCTGCGCGCCGCCGATGCGTTCATCCTGTGCCATCCGGTGTGGAATTTCGGTTATCCCGCGATCCTGAAAGGATTCTTTGATCGCGTCATGCTGCCCGGTGTCGCGTTTGACCTGCGGGACGGCAAGATCGCGGCCTGCCTGAACAACATCCGCAAGATCGCGGCGGTGACGACTTATGGCGCAACCCCGCTACGCGCCTTTCTGGCCGGTGACCCACCCAAACGCCTGTTCAAACGCGCGGTCTGGGGCACGATCCGCCCCGAAAAGATGCGCTATATCGCACAATACGACATGAACAACATCTCACCTGCTGGCTGCGACGCGTTCCTCGCCCGGGTGAAAAAGGAAATGGAGGCTTTCTGACATGCGTGCGCTCGTCGTCTATTGCCACCCTCGCGAAGGTTCTTTTACGTCAGCTGTGCGTGACACCGTGCTGGAACGGCTGAGCGCGGCAGGCGCCGAAGTTCGGTTGCACGACCTTTACAAGGAAGGCTTTCAGCCCGTTCTGACCACCGACGAATGGACCGGCTACGAGGAATGCCCCGCCAATCAGGACCCCGTTGCGGAGCAAGTGGCAGATATCAGCTGGTGCGACACACTGATCTTTGTCTATCCGACATGGTGGTATGGTCTACCGGCGATGCTGAAAGGATGGCTCGACCGGGTTCTATTGCCGGATGTTGCTTTCATTATGCCGAAGGCTGAGGGTGAGACGATCAAACCAGGCCTGCAACATATCAACAAACTCGGCGTCTTCACCACCTGCGGGGCGAGCCGATGGCTCACCTTCTTCATCGGCGCACCAGGTAAGCGGACGCTGATGCGTGGCGTCGGCCTGCTGCTTGCCCGGCGCAGCCACAAGGTTTTTGCCGCGCACTACCTGATGGACAGCGCGCCAGAGGTGGCGCTGAAGGCGCATCTCGCTAAGGTCGCGCGGCAGGTCGACAAGCTGACTGGAACGCGGGCCACCAACATGCTCACGCAGGCGCAAACGCAATGAGCCGTTATTGGATCGACTACCCGGCGACTGATCTTGCAATTGACCCGGACAAGACCATCGCCATCCTGCCCACCGCCGCTGTAGAGCAGCACGGTCCGCATCTGCCGGTCGGTGTCGATACGATGATCAATCAGGGGCTTTGCGATCTGCTTGCCGAACGATGCCCTGCCGCGATCGACATCCGCATCCTTCCGGTCATGGCCGTCGGCAAGTCGAACGAACATCTTTACGCGCCCGGCACGCTGACGTTGACCGCCGAAACTGCGCTGCGTGCATGGACCGAAATTGGCCTGTCTGTTGCGCGTGCTGGGGTCCGCAAAATGCTGATCGTAAACAGTCACGGCGGCAATACCGACCTGATCTCTATCATCGCACGCGAATTGCGTGTTCAGGCAAACATGTATTGCGTCCGCATGGGCTGGGGCGCTGGTGGCATGCCTGAAGGCGTATACAGCGCGCAGGAAATGGCGCAGGGCATACATGGCGGTGACAATGAAACATCGCTGATGCTGTATTTTCGGCCCGACACAGTGGATATGTCAAAAGCCGAGGATTTCCGCTGGGTCCATCAACAAGGCGACATCCCGCCGGTCGGCCCTGTTGCACATGGCTGGATTGCCTCTGATGTAAACCCCGCCGGTGTCGCTGGTGAGGCGCATCTCGCCACGGCGGAAAAGGGACGCAAAACCGCGGATCACTATGTCACGCATGCGATAAGTGTTTTGGCCAAGATGGGGTCGTTTGTTGGACGGGGTGAAAATGCATTCTAAGCCCCGTTCTATGAACGCCGGACATTTCAGGGGAGCAGGTCAGAAGTGAGCCGCCGTTTGTGACTTTGATCTGTTTCAATGCCCGCCACGTCTGGAAGTGGTAGGGTAACGACATGAACGAACTAGCCGACTATGATCACCCAATTATCAAGGACTTGGCCGTTGACTTAACCCGCGACGAAACGACGGAGCGCGGCAAGCTGAAGCGCATTTTTCAGTTTGTGCGCGACGGTATCCGATTTGGATTCCCTATCAACGGCGATTTCGTAAAAGCGTCGGAAACGGTCCGGTTGGGATACGGGCAGTGTAATACGAAGGCGACGCTGTTGCTCGCTTTGTGCAAGGCGGTTGGCATCCCGGCACGTATCCATTTCTCGCTCATCACCAAGGACATTCAAAAGGGCTTCTTCACCGGCCTCGCCTACTGGCTAATGCCGAAGGAAATCTCCCATTCGTGGATCGAGGTTGAAATTGAGGGGCGATGGCGACGGATCGACACGTTCATCAACGACCTAGAGCTCTTCGAAGCAGCAAAAGCCAAAATCAAATGCCTGGGCTGGTCGGTGGGCTATTCGGTTGCGCAGGAAGATGACGAAGCAAGCGCAGATCTGGACCTCGAAAATGAGGTTTATCAGCAGATGGCAGCAGTCACCGCTGATCATGGCATCTGGGACGATCCCGCGGCCTATTATGTAAGCGACAACTACAGAAACCGGCCAGACGGTTTGCGTATGTGGGTCTATCGACTCCTGATTGGTGGGGTCAATCGTCGGGTTCAAGCGGTGCGCAATGAAAACAATTGAGTTGGAGACCTTGCTGCCAGCCGATACCACGGTTGTTTAGGGCCATGTTCTTCAACCGCGACTTTGGAAAACATTCTTGGCCAGATCAACGCCGATTGTGGTAACCTGCATGGTGTGGCTCCTCTCAAAAGCAGATTCTGACACCTGCACTATCGCGCATTGCGACGCCGGTTGAAGCAGGAGCCATCCAACCCATCAGCTTTTACCACCCCAACCATATCCCCGTCTGCGGCCTTCTTCGCGCTACATCCTTACCCGCTCGCTTGCCGGGTCATAGAACGGTTTCAACTGCGCCTCGGCCCTGATCCGCGTGCCCATCACGTCAATCTCATAGCTGCTCGCCAGCATATCGGCGGCCTTCTCACCCGGCTGTGCACAGGGTACGTACCCCATGCCAATCGCCGCCCCCAGATGATGGCCATAGCCGCCAGATGACAGATACCCCACAACCTCCCCATCCCGCAGGACAGGCTCGTTGTGATACAGCAGCGGCTCTGGATCTGTCAGCTTGAACTGTAGCAGACGCTGCTCCAATCCGGTCTCGCGCTTGCGCAGAACGGCCTCGCGCCCGATGAAATCGGGTTTGTCCGTCTTGACCGCAAAGCCCAGACCGGCCTCTAGGACGTGATCCTGGCTGGTAATGTCATGGCCGAAATGGCGGAACCCTTTTTCCATCCGGCAGCTATCCATCATATGCATCCCGCAGAGCGTCAGCCCGGTGTCCTGACCTGCGGCATGCAGCACCTCAAACACGTGGCCACACATATCCGCTGGGATGTAGACCTCCCATCCCAGCTCTCCCACGTAGCTCACGCGATGCACGCGGGCCAGCGCCATGCCGATCTCGATCTCTTGTGCGGTGCCGAACGGGTTGACCGCGTTTGAGAAGTCGTTGGGCGACACCGCCTGTAGCAATGCGCGCGACCGGGGCCCCATGATCGCCAGCACGCCTTCGCCTGCGGTGACATCCGTGATCACCACGTTGAAATCGCCCTTGTGGCGGCGCATCCAGGTCTGGTCCGCCAGCCGGGTCGCGGCGGGGGTGACGACAAGAAAGCAGTCAGGTTCAATGCGGGTGACGGTCACATCCGCCTCGATCCCTGCACGGTTGTTGAGAAACTGTGTATAGACTATCCGGCCCACCGGCACGTCGCAATCGCCACCGCATATGTGGTTCATGAAGGCCATCGCATCCGGTCCCTCAACCCGGATTTTCCCGAATGACGACATGTCATACATGCCGACATTCTGGCGCACGGCCATATGTTCTGCGCGAACGTTGTCGAAAAAGTTCTGGCGCGACCAACTGTATTCATATGCAGGGTTTTGACCGTCGCGGGCGAACCAGTTGGCCCGTTCCCACCCGGCCAGTTCACCCATGACGGCACCACGGTCCAGCAGATGCTGATGGAAAGGCGTGCGGCGGATACCGCGTGCGGTGGCCTTTTGGCGGAACGGGAAGTGATCGGCGTATAGCAGACCCAGCGTTTCTTTTGACCGTTCAAAGAGATACGTTTTGTTGCCCTGAAAGGGTTGCATCCGGGCAATGTCCACATCACCCAGATCAAACGGTTTCTCGCCCGCATCCATCCACTGCGAAAGCGCCATACCTGCACCACCCGCGGACTGGATCCCGATGGAGTTAAAGCCTGCCGCGACCCAGACATTATCCATCTCCGGCGCTTGCCCCAGGTGATAGGCGTCATCCGGTGTGAAACTCTCTGGCCCGTTAAAGAACGTATGGATGCCCGCATCGGCCAGCATCGGCATGCGCTCTACAGCGGCCGCAAGTATCGGCTCGAAATGGTCGAAATCCTCGGGCAGTTGATCAAACTCGAAATCTGCCGGAATGCCATCCATCGCCCAAGGCTTGGCATTGGGTTCAAACGCGCCCAGCAGGATCTTGCCCGCGTCCTCTTTGTAATAGGCACATTCATCCGGCACCCGCAGCACCGGCATCTGGGTCAGGCCCGGGATCGCCTCGGTCACGATGTAGAAATGTTCGCACGCATGCAGGGGCACATTAACGCCCAGCATCCGGCCCACCTGATGGCCCCACATACCGCCACAATTGACGATCATGTCACAGGCGATGTGGCCGGTCTTATCACCCTGCGCCCAATCAACGCCCGTGATCCGGCGACCTGCGCGGGCAATACCTGTGGCTATCGTATGCTCAAACACCTGTGCGCCGTTCTGGCGGGCACCCTTGGCCAGCGCCAACGCGATATTCGCCGGGTCGCCCTGACCATCCAGCGGCAGATAAACCCCGGCTGTCACACCATCGATATTCAGATGCTCATAGCGCTGCTTGACCTCATCGGGTGAAATCTCTTCAACGTCCACGCCAAAGGCGCGGGCCATCCCGGCCTGACGGTAAATCTCTTCCTTGCGCGCCTCTGTCAGGGCCACCGTGATCGACCCGCAGCGTTTGAAACCGGTGGCAACGCCGGTCTCGGCCTCCAGATTGCCGTACAGTTCCTGCGAATACTTGGCGAGCTTCGTCATATTCGCCGTCGCGCGTAGCTGCGCGATCAAACCAGCGGCGTGCCAGGTGGTGCCGGATGTCAGCTGTTTGCGTTCCAGCAGCACAACGTCTTTCCACCCCAGCTTGGTCAGGTGATAGGCGACCGAACAGCCAACCACACCACCCCCGATGATCACTACACGCGCATGGGAAGGGATCGTCGCCATGGTCAGGGTCCTTCCTGTCTATTCAATCGTGTGGCCTGCCGCCCGAATGGCAGCAGCCAGCGTGGCGATATGCGCCGGGCCAACCTCGCAGCAGCCACCCACAATCGTGGCACCTTGGCCGATCCAGCCAAGGGCTGTTTTGGCATAGGTTTCCGGGCTCAGATCGCGTCGGGCGCTCAGTGCGTCCACCGTCGGTTTGTCTTGGAGGAAATCATTGGTAATCTGTGTAAACCCGTTGGCATAAGCACCGAAAGGCAGTGTGCCAGTGGCCAGCACATCCAATGATGCGCCAATCGCTTCGGGCGCAGAGCAATTGATCAGCACCGCCTGCGCGCCAGCCTCCGCCACCGGGATCGCATCCGCCAGCGGCTCGCCCGAGCGTAGCTTTGTGCCATCCGCATCATCCACCGTCAGGGCCAGCCAGACCGGTTTGCCCGCCACGGCGGCCCCTTCCAGGATCGCCCGCGCATGGGCCACCGACGCCACGGTTTCGCAGATGATCAGATCACAACCGGGCGCCAGACTTTCTGCAATCTCTGCATAAAGCGCTACGGCCACATCATGCGCCGGATGCAGATCAGGCCGATACGAGGCGCGTAAGGGACCAATCGACCCTGCGACGCCCGAAAAGCCCGCCGCCTCTTCCAAGGCGCGCGCATATAAATCCGCAAACTGCCCTTCCAGCGACGTGCCCGTCAGCCGATCATGATGGATGGCGTAGGTGTTGGTGGTGTGTACCGTTGCCCCCGCATCGCGGTAATCCGCATGCACCTTTGCGACCAGCCCCGGATGATCAACCATCACTTGCGTGGACCACAGCGGCGTTGGCTTGTCACCGGCGCGATGGATCAGTTCCTGCCCCATCCCACCGTCCAGCAGGGTAATCGCCATCATGGGCATATCTCCACAAATTTCGCTTTATATGGCGCGATCATGCTGTCCCTGGTCGCGCCGACAGCATCAGGCCCGGATACGTTCATTGTCGGGGTCCCAAAGCGGCTGATCTTCATGAATAGTGGCCGCATATCTTTCGCCGTAAATCTCGATCTCGACCTTGCCGCCGACGATATTCACGTCCGACCGGACCATGCCAAGTGCGATGGATTTATTCACGCGAAAGCCCCAGTCACCCGATGTTGTTTCGCCCACAACCTCTCCGTTTGCCCAGATCGGCGACATGTAAGGCGCATCCGCCGGGCCAGGTTGATCAAGGGTCATGGTGGCAAAGCCCTTTTTGCGGCCACGCTGCTTTTCGCTAAGAAGCGCTGCCTTGCCCGGAAAATCCTGCGGTTTATCAAAGCGGATAAAGCGGTCCAACCCGCCTTCAAGAAGGCTGTAATCAGTCGACAGATCCCCTTTCCATGCGCGATAGCCCTTTTCGATGCGCAACGCATTCAAGGCGAACATGCCAAACGGTACCGCGCCCGCTGTAAGAACAGCCTCGTAAAGACCGGGCATATCGTCGAGCTTTGCGTGAATTTCCCACCCCAATTCACCCGCAAAGCTGACGCGCACCAGCATACAATCGGTTCCACCAATTTTGGCCGGCTGATGGGACAGCCAGCCTGATGTCAGATCGGCCTCGGTTCCTATCGTCTTGAACAGATCACGCGCCTTCGGACCGGTCACGATCAGGGTCGAATACGTGGTCGTGTCATCTGTGAGGCGTAGTCCTGACGGCAGGTCCTTGGCCAGCACCTCGTAATCGTGCCACTGCGCGGGGGCCGCCGTGATCAGGGTGAAATCGTCATCGCCATGCCGGATCGCGGACATTTCAGTCAATATCCGGCCACGGCTGTCGGGGAAATACGCCAAGTTCATGCGGCCCACGCGGGGCAAGGCCCCCGCAATCCGCCCGCGCAGATACTCCGCAGCACCGTCACCGGACAGGTTGAACCGGGAAAACCCTGGCAGATCAAGCACGCCAACACCGTCGCGCACGGCTTCGCATTCTTCCTTCACCCGGATTGTCCAGGGACCCTCGCGCTCCCACGTTTCGGTCGCTTCAACAGAGGTGTCATCGCCCTCCTTAGCAAACCAATTCGCGCGTTCCCAACCGGCATAGGCACCCATCTGGCCACCTAACGCGCGGACCTTTGCGTCATTGGGTGAGAGTTTTTTGTCACGCCCGGCAGGCCACATCTTGTGGGGGAAATGCATGCCATATTCATGGCCATATGTTTCCACCGCCTTTTGATGGGTATAGTCATAATCGGCAAAATCCGTATAGCGGCGCGGATCGACAGACCACATGTCGCGCTCTGTCTCGCCCTCGATCAGCCATTCGGCCATGACCTTGCCTGCGCCACCGCCCTGCACGATCCCAAAGGTAAAGGAATGGGCCTCAAACGCGTTCCTGACGCCCGGCATGGGGCCAATCATCGGCAAACCGTCGGGGGCATAGGGTATCGGACCATTGATGTTGCGGCCAACGCCGCCCGTCGCCAGTGCCGGGACACGGGCCATCGCATCCTCGATATACCACTCCAACCGCTCCAGATCGTCGGGATATAGCTGAAAGCTGAAATCATCGGGCATCGGATCATCGAGCGTGACCCAATGAGCCTTGCAGTTGCGTTCATACGGGCCAAGGTTCAGGCCGTTCTTGTCCTGCCGCAGATAATAAGAGCTGTCGACATCCCGGATCAGCGGGGTCTTCTTGCCGTTCTCCTTGGTCCATGCCGCGATTTCGGGGATTTCGTCGGTCAGGAAATACTGGTGGGACATCACGATCATCGGCACATCGCGCCCGCCATAGGGTTTGAACCATTCCCCGACACGCGCGGCATAGTATCCGGCAGCATTCACGACCTTCTCACAGGTGATATCACCCTTGTGGGTATGAACGATCCATTCGCCGGTGTCGGATCGGGATACGCCAGTCGCGGGGCAGAACCGTTCGATCCGGGCGCCCAGATCGCGGGCGCCCTTGGCCATGGCCTGGGTCAATTGGGCAGGGTCGATGTCACCATCATAGGGGTCCCACAACACGCCCGACAAATCATGGGTTTCCACGAAGGGGTTGTAATTCTTCACCTCGGCAAGGCTGATCATCTCAAGCGGCAGACCCATCGCCTGTGCTTGGCCCGCGATGCGCTGAAATTCCTGACGCCGCTCTTTGGAATGGCCCAGCCGCAGGGAACCGGTGACGTGATAGTTCATCGGATAATCAACATCGGCCGCCAATGTGCGATACATTTCCAGCGAATACCGCTGCATATTCATCACAGCCCAGTTCGGCGCAAAATTTGGGCAGTTTCCGGCGGCATGCCACGTGGACCCGGCAGTCAGTTCATTTTTTTCCAGCAGAACGCAGTCGGTCCAGCCCTCTTTGGCCAAATGATACAAAGTCGACACACCGACGACGCCGCCACCAATAATCACAACACGTGCAGTCGTCGGAAACTCAGCCATCAGGGGTCACTCTCTCTACTCTTGAACAGGGGGGTCGTCGTCCGGGATCGTATGGCGTGCATTGGATAGAGTGAATGTGACTGCACCACAGTCACAAAGTCCGGTGATCACCGCAGACCCCATTAATACACAGGCGGCGAAATGACCCAGATCATCTCGCACTCTTTGGCAGAGCTGTTGGCCCACAGGAATTCCTGCCCGCGCAGCCGGATGCTGTCGCCAGCACGCAGCCGAAATGTCTGACCCCCGATAACAAAATCGATCTGACCTTTGACGACGTAACCAACCTCTTGGGTTGGGCGGCTTAAAGGGGACAGCAGGCGCGTTCCGGGTTCATAATGGGAATGAATCATCTCGAAACTGTCTGTCAGATCGGGCGATAGCAAACCTTCGGTCAGGCCCGCTGTTCGGCTGCCCATCGGACGTCTGGCATTGGCGCGTACAACAATGCCTTCTTCGCCCGGCACCACACCTGTCTGCACAAGGCTGGACACAGAGACATCAAGTATCTCGGCCATCTTTCCCAGATCAATGATCGCGGGGTTTGACAGATCACGCTCCACCTGGCTCAGCCATCCGACGGACCGACCCATCGCCTCTGCCAACTGGGTCAGCGTCATGCCCCGCGCCTTGCGCAGGGCACGAATATCGGCCCCCAGCGTTTGTTGTTTCTCGACGGCATCAAGCACGGTACGGCTCATGAAAAAACCTCTATAAATTTCAATTTGGCGTGAACAATTTCAGAGATCAACGTTATTCTGTCACGACGGGCCAGAAAACCCATAATTTCGCGTCAGCCAGCAAATACACGATGCAGGATTGCGGAAAGCCCGGCAGCATCAGTCGGGTCAAATGCGTCCGGCTGATCACTGTCAATATCAAACACCGCGATTACTTGGCCCGATGTGTCAAACACAGGCAACACCAGTTCGGATCGGGTCGTGCTGGCGCAGGCGATATGGCCCGGAAAAGCATCGACATCCGATACCAGCTGTATCTCACCCGTACGCGCCGCGGCACCGCAGACGCCCCTGTCAAAGGGGATGACAAGGCACCCATGCCCGCCCTGATAAGGACCGATCTTAAGCAGATTAGGCGCGACCACACGGTAAAACCCGGTCCAGTCAAAACGATCATCGCTGTGATGTACCTCACATGCGATCGTCGCCATCAGGGCGACGTGGTCTGTCTCACCTTCGGTCAGTGACATGATTGTCTTGGTCAGTGTTTCGTAATCCACGCGCATCCATAACGTCCTTTGGCAGTTTGGCCTTGGCTCACTTAGACCAGGTACTGCACGAATAACAGAATGAAGGATCAGGTGCGCAGCCAAGGCGATCCTACGCCCGGTTTGAAGCCGGTTTGTGATACACGACCGACAGAAAACAGGATTTGTATGTGGTCCCGCGCGTTATGCCGGGATCAGTTGGCCGGACAACCGTCGCCGGTGCAGGTAAACGTTTCAAGCTGGACCCGGATTGCCCCAAGATTTTCCACCTCGACAAGATACGAATTTTCGTCGACGCCGACCAGATTTCCGGCAATCTCGGTCGCACCGTTCGACAAGACAACGGGTCCGCCAAAGGCTGGCGCGCTCACTTCGACCACGCAACCCTCGCCCTGGCATGTGACCTTGTCGATTTCGATCCGCAATTCGCCGGCCGCCGTTGCAACCACATATTCCGTGTCCGTTACCGCGATCAGATCACCTGCCAATGTGATCGCGCCGTCGATCGACGTCAAAACGATGGGTGATGATGCGACTTGCAGGCGCAGGGATTCAGGACAGGCCGCGCCAATGCACGTCACGTCGTCGGCAGGAATTGTCACCGTCCCGACCGATGAATTCAGCCGCAGTGTATTATTTGAAAAACTCAGAAGCTCGCCAGTGATCCCGTCACTTTCGTCAAACTTGATTGTGACGGTGTTCTCAGCCCGCGTACCGGTATCCGTCTGCGCGGCGGCAAAAGAGCCGGTGCAAACCAACGCAGTTGATAACAAAAGACATTTCCCGACAACCAGAGTTTTTTGAACAAGGTGCTTCATTTTCGACCTGCGATTCCTTCATTGTGTCAACGACCATGCACATGGCTGTCATACCACTTAACCTTCTGGCAGTGCCAATCAGGTAATAGCCACGATTTTTCAAGCGTCTGACGTACATCAGCGAACGAAACGTCGCGGCAACTGGGAACCTACTACTGCCGCAAAGAATACGCTGGCATCGCTGCCTTTAGCAAGGATGCTGTTCGTGCCTGATTTTAGGGGGAAAAGCACTGCTTCTGCGGTTGTTTTTGGCAGTTTCTGCATCACTCACAACCGACGCGCGAATGGCGTTGGTGCTATCGCACGCCTGATTGCACTTCATAGGTCCGGACGCAGATGCGCCCGGACCCGGTACTGTTTTAGACGAAATCAAAGCTGTCGGTCACGACCAATCGCTCGAACCCAAAACCATCAAGCGAAAATGCGGTGTCATCGACGGCCCCGATCTTGACCGCGTCAAAGCTGTCACCATCCAGACCTGCCGTAACCGACCCGCTTGTGGCATCGTAGATTTCGGTGCCAATCAGCACGCCATCATCGAAGAACTCGACCTCGACCTGACCCGCGCCACGCAGATCGGCGAATTCGAACTCAACCTCGAGCGCATCGCCAAAATCACCGTCTTTTAGGCTGAATGCTAGTTGCTCGTCATCATTGACCAGCCCGGTTTCGCCCTTGAAGAAGTTATCGCCGCGCGACCAGACACCCAGTTCACCATCGACAAAGACCAGCTTCTCGCGCCCCGGTGCCTCCGCCGTCATCCGCACATCAACATCGTTGAAGTTCACAGCATTTCTGATGAACGGCAGCCGGTCCACATCTACAGCCTCGTCACCGATGAATTCGGTCGCCTGACTGCCAAAGAACCCGCGCGGATCAAAGGCGACAGCCACTTCGATCGTCTCTGGCGCGATATCCCCGATGGTCAACTGCACAAGCGTCGGATCATGGTCGCTGGCCTTGCTATCGCTGTCGAAAAACTCGGAATTGACATGCACGATGTCGTATTCCGCATCTCCCGCCAGCGCGTCCGACACAAGGATATGATCCAGCGCCTGAGAGTTGCCCTGAAAATTGAACGTATAGCGTTCATCTTCATCCAGCGTGTTGGTCAGGTTGGTCAACCCGGCCTCTTCCAGCTGCGTCAAGGGTGAGACGAATTCAAACTCGTTAAAATCACCCACAACCACGACATTGGCATTTGGATCAGCCGCCAGCGCATCTTCGACGAACCCGGCAACGGCCTCGGACTGCGCCTGCCGTTCATCCAGTGACCCGTTGACGGTCACGTCTTCCTGCCGGTCGGCAAAGTCCTGTTCCACACCAAGGATCGGCGCGCTGCCACCCTTGGAGGAGAAGTGGTTGTTCACCACCGTGACCTCTTCACCGTTGAATGCGAACGTGGCAACCAAGGGCAACCGCGCTCCTTCGAACGCACCGCCGGGGTCTTGGGTACCGATGGTCTGCACCGATCCTTCGACAAGGCTCACCCGATCTTCTTTATACAGGAACCCGGTGCGGATATTGCCGCCGGGCTGGCCGCCGCTGGCCAGATCAGTGATGAACGTGTTGTCGATATAGGCATAACCGGAACTGTCATTCATCAGCCCGTCATCGGCCAGATCAATCGCGGCGATCAGGGTCTCGAACGTCTCGGAAGCCGAAATCACCCCATCGCCGGTCTCACCACCGGTATTGTCCTGAATCTCCTGCAATCCGATGATGTCGGGGCTGCCCAGATTATTCACAATCTGTTCGGCAATCGCATCAAACCGGCCATTGCCCACATCATCATCCACATTGCGTGCCTCGCCATTATTGGTCAGCGCCTGATCCTCGACCACCGGATCAAGGTTCAGCACGTTGTAGCTGGCAATGGTCAACTGGTTTTCCGATCCGGCCAGTTCGGTTACTTCCGGCGCCAGCGTCGACTCTTCTACAACCACCAATTGCTCGGTCGGGTTGATCTGGAAATTGCCGAAATCATAGGACACGACGCCGGTGATATCCTCGAACGTCGTGCCGACATTCGCGTCAATCGCATCAAGGCCAAAGTCCCAGTCGATCTGCACCTTTTCCGGGTTGAAGTCATCGGGTGAGATATTCAGCGTGCCGCGATCCGACAGACCGGTTGCATCTGCGCCGCCATCAACAGCGACAAAGATCTCGCCAAACCGGCTGGTGCCGGATACGGCAACGGGCTGTGGTGCTGTGACCAGCATCCCTTCCAGGCTTTCCCAGAAATCGATCCCGTCGGTCGTGGGATCGAACGAGGTGAAACCGTCATCCTCGATCACCTCGGACGGCAACGGACGGCCATTCGCGCCCAGGATCACGGCCTCTGGCAGTGCATTGCCAGAGGACAGAACCGTGACATCCGCGTTGCCCAATTGCGTCGTGCTCAGGTTCCCGCTGCCCTGTCCGCCGGGGTAGAATTCGCTGACCGTTCCGGTCACATCCACCTCATCCCCGATGGTCACGCCGGGGACACTGCCCGTAAACACAAAGATCGCGTCGGACGTCGCGATATCGCCATCACCCACCGCGTCCTGCATGTAGAAGCCATTGGAATCCACCGCCGTTACGATCCCCGTGGTGATCACTGCGGGCCCACTGCCGCCCGTTGTCGGATCAAGCGGGGTGTCACTGACCAGACCGGACACGTGGCCTGCACCCTGAATTTCCATGATGGTGACACGTTCGGCCACCACCTCTGGATCGTTGGTTGATCCGGGCGTATCGCCGTCGGTATCGCCAAAGGGCAGGGCGACAAAATCACCGGTACCATCCTCTGCGCGCGCAGCGCCTGCGGCGGTGAAGTTTCCATCTGCCGGGATGACCGTATCGGCATAGTTCACATCTGCGGTGGCATCGCCATCTTCGGCGCTGACGCCATCAAGGATACTGTCCCAGGGGGTGACATCAAAGGTCCCGTCATCATTGGCATCCAGATCATCGCCAACAGCCCCGGTGAAGTTATCAACCAGCAAAAAGGTCTGCGGTGAGCCAAAGAAATCAAGGCCCGGCACGCCGATATCACCGGCCCCAAGCTCTGGGTTCTGATCATTGGCAATCAGAACAAACCCGTTATCATCCGCGACAGCACCAGTCAGATCAATCGCGAAATCAACCTGGCCGGGGGCAAACTCACCCGACAGGACAAGCAGGGTCTTGCCATCCAGCGATGTGCCGGGGGTGGTAAACAGCTCTACAAAGTTAGAGGTGTCATCGCTCGCACTGGGCGACGAAATCCGGTATTCGTTGATCACGATCTGTGGATCGCTCGTGCCGCCATCGGGCACCGGAAACGGGTTGGGCGCGGTCGCATTTGTGGTCACGCCATCCAGCGCATTGGTCCCGCTAAAGGTCCATGTTGCAGGGTCAAACACCGGGTTCGGGCCAACCGCAGGCGCGCGTGACGCCCAGCCATCCGTATATTCCCAAACTTCGCCCGTACCATCGGTGTTGATATCGCCAAACACATCAACAGCGATGCCATTCTCAAACAGTTCAATCGCGTCATCGCCGTTAATGATTGCGGCACCACTTGTATAATCCGGTGGAAAGCCAAAGAACGCGGTAAAGCTGTCGGCTTCGCTGGCCACATAAATCGTTGTTCCGGCCGGCAGTGCAATGGCTGGAAACGTAAACTCCTGCGCACCACCGCCATTGCCGTTATTGGCCGAACCGACGCCATAGACCGAAAGATCGGCAATATCGTTCACGGCAAAAAGCTGGATCGCTTTCGGCAGGCCACCGCTAAGACCCCCATCGATGACACCGGTAATCATAAGATCGGACATGTTTTCCCCTTCCCATTGCATAGGCACACCTCACCCAGCGAGGCGCGAAATTATTGGTTTTCTGAAATCAGGCACTAGTGACGCAATGCAACATACGTATGTCAGAGCGTTTCACGGTTTCTTCGGGTCGGCAATACGATCCGCATAAGGTAAGAGGACCAGCGCTGATAATGCCCCAACGTCATGCATTGCGGCCCGCATTAAGATTGATGTTATCAAAAGTGTTGGTTTGGCTATGGAACAATACGGCCATTATGCGCCTCGATTTGTTGTCGCCATAGGATAGGGATCATCGTCTTGCAGCATCTGAGAAATAGCGCTGTCATCGGCTTCAAGGTCAGTTGCGTCATCCTGATTATGTGCGGCGGTATTCTTGTGGATATATCGCTGAAAGTAGCACCCACCGACTGGCATCGCGCTGCGGCGGAATGGTTGAAACTGAGTTTTCGATATGCGGCCATTGCCGCGACCGTATGCGGGGTGCTGGTCCTGTTGTTGAACGTCACCCAACGGGGAAAATCGACAAAACGGGCCACCGCTGCGCCGCTCGGTCCCGATTTGCGCGCGACGCTGTTGCAAATGGTGATCAAAGAAACCGAAACAAGAGACAGGCAAGATGCAGCACGCAGCGACGGCCAGCCTTGCGTCTTTCTCCGGCCTGACTTTTCTACTGGGTCGGTGAAACACTCCGGCTGGTTTGGCGGGGCACCGCGACTGCCGCAATCTGTGGAGTGGCCAAGCTATCAGGGCGAACCGCTCAGGTTTGTTTGTCAGATTTCCCTGTCTGACCTGCCGCAGAACATCTGGTCAGGGTGTGGGCCAAGGCACGGCTGGATGGTTGTCTTCATGGCAAAGCAAGAGATGCACCCCGTTGTTTTGCATGTCGATGGTCCGCTTGAAGACCGTGCAGGACCGGGTCAGTCCGACACTGAATGGTTTTATCCGCGCACCTATTCCGAAAAGCCGCTCAAAGATCATTTGCCAAAGCTGCCGATACAGATGATCGGACATACAGGTGTTCTGCCCGATTATTGCTTGAAAAGAACGGGCCATGCGGCGGGTCTGCCCGATCCACGCACGGCCGAGTTTTTCGATCTGTCAGATCCGCAATTTCATCCCCTTGATCGTGGCATGCTGCGGTTTCTGCTCCAGTCGATTGCGGTTGATCTTTCGAGCCGCGCACGCGCGCTTGATGGGTTCATGGCCAAAAAACTGCGCCCCTCCGATCAGGCATTGTTGAAAGCCGCCCAAGACACCATTGCTGGAACACAGGCCCAATTCGACGAGATACGAACTTCGCTCGCGCCATATGAGGCCAGATTTGATGGGGCCGCGATACGATCCTTTATGGCGCAACTGGCAACCCTTCGGGTTTCAGCGTTCAATTACCTTAAAAACGATGAAGATGGGACCGCCGTCATAGAGTTTCACGATGTCGGGTTATGCGATGTCGCACCGGGTACCTATGTGCATTGGCGCCATGATTATCTGAACCGGCTTTACCGGCAGGGCCTGCACACCTTTGCCGATGGTCACGCCCTGCCGCAGCCGCAACGTGACCGGTTGACGGAAATCTGGTCGATTGAAGCCATGTACGAAGGTGGCATGATGGGGCATGCCCCGGCAGGACATGTATACACACCCTATGGTCCGGGCACCGCGAACGAAGTTCTGCTTGAACTCAAGAGTAGCGAATTGCCCGGCTGGATCTGGGGCGACCTGTACTCTGTCGTGTTCTTTATCGACCGAAACGCGCTCAAAGCGGGCGATTTTACAGCTGTCACGGTCGAGATCACGAACTAGGATCACACACGTTCAATCGCAATCGCCGTCCCTTCACCACCGCCGATACAGATTGCCGCAACACCGCGTTTCAGGCCGCGTGTTTCCAACGCATTCAGCAGTGTCACGATAATCCGCGTACCCGACGCGCCAATCGGATGCCCCAAGGCGCAGGCCCCGCCATTCACATTCACGATGTCGCGCGGAATGCGCATTTCGTGCATGAACGCCATCGGCACCACGGCGAACGCCTCGTTCACCTCCCACAGATCGACATCGTCGATTGACCATCCGATCCTTGCCAGCAGCTTTTGCGCCGCAGGTACCGGGGCGGTTGTGAATAATCCCGGGGCCTGCGCATGGCTCGCATGGCCCAAAATCCGCGCGCGGCCACCGTCCGAAGACAAAACCAGCGCTGCGGCGCCATCCGAAATGCTTGACGCATTCGCCGCCGTGACCGTGCCATCCTTGCGAAAGGCGGGTTTCAGCGTCGGGATTTTCTCGGGCCGCGCCTTGCCGGGTTGTTCATCGCGGGTGATCACCTCTTCCCCGGTGCGGGCATGCACGGTGACCGGCGTAATCTCGGCATCAAACGCGCCTGATCGTTCCGCGTCCAAGGCATTGGACAGCGACGCAATCGCATATTGATCCTGGGCATCGCGGGTAAACTGGAACTGCTCCGCGCAATCTTCGGCAAAGGTGCCCATCAGTCGCCCCTTGTCATAGGCATCCTCCAGCCCGTCCAGAAACATCGAATCCTGCACCTGCTGGTGGCCGATCCGGGCACCACGGCGCATTTTCGGCATCAGATAGGGGGCGTTCGTCATGCTTTCCATGCCGCCCGCGACCATCACATCGGCCCCGCCAAGTGCAATCTGATCAAACGCCATCATCGCGGTTTTCATCCCCGACCCGCACATCTTGTTCAGGGTTGTGGCAGGCACGTCCTCGCCCAGACCTGCCAGAAATCCGGCCTGCCGGGCGGGCGCCTGGCCTTGGCCGGCGGGCAAAACGCAACCCATCAGCACCTCATCCACTGTGGACACGCCTGCGCCGTCCATTGCGGCTTTGATCGCGGCACCGCCCAGATGCGGCGCATCCACATCCGAAAACACACCCTGAAACCCACCCATCGGGGTGCGTGCGGCACCGGTGATAAAGACATCGCGCATGGTGATCCTCCTGTCGGCCTGTCCACAGGCTACGCCGCCCGACGCCAAAGGCAATAGGACAGATTTGCGTTGCACCTCGCCACCAGCAGCCTAAGTTCCCAGCCAACACGAAGAAAGGCCCCAACATGCGTGATTTCCACAAACCCGGTCGCTCTGCCGTTTATGCCACCAACGGCATGTGCGCGACATCGCACCCGCTTGCCGCCAAAACAGCCGTGCAAATCCTCGAAGCGGGTGGAAACGCCATGGATGCGGCTATCGCGGGCGCGGTGCTGCTAGGGTTCTGCGAGCCGCAAATGACCGGGATCGGCGGTGATTGCTTTGTGCTGTTCACACCGCCCGGGTCGGACGAGGTCAAGGCGCTGAACGGATCAGGCCGCGCGCCCGCAGGCATTGACGCAGACGCATTGCGCGCCAAGGGCGACGTGATCGCCCCTTATTCGGCGGATGCGGTCAGTATCCCGGGTGCGGTGGATGCCTTCTGCAAGCTGTCGAAAGACTGGGGCAAGATCGGGCTGAAATCGATCCTGGCCCCCGCAATCCATTATGCCGAGGCTGGCATCCCCGTGGCCGAGCGTGTGGCGTCCGACTGGGCACAGGCGACCGACAACCTGTCCGGCCACGCGCGCGATCTGTTCCTGATGAACGGGGCCGCCCCCACGCCCGGTCAGATCTTCCGTGCGCCGGGACAGGCCAAAGTGTTACGCGAAATCGCCATGGAAGGGCGCGCTGGTTTCTACGAAGGTGAGGTTGCCGAGGATATGGTGAATTCCCTCCGCGCGCTGGGCGGCACCCACACGCTGGACGATTTTGCGAACACCGCTTGTGATTATACCGACCCGATCATGGGCGACTATGGCGGGCTCGACCTTTACGAGCATCCGCCCAACGGGCAGGGGGCCACGGCCATTCTGCTTTTGAACATGCTCAAGCACTTCGATATTGCCAGCATGGACCCGTGGGGGGCCGAACGGGCCCATATCGAGGCCGAGGTGACCAAGCTCGCCTACGACGCCCGCAACCGTTTCTTGGCCGATCCTGCGCATATGACGAAACTCGACCACATGACATCGCCCGAAACGGCCGAAAAACTCGCAGCCCTGATCGACTCGAAAAAGGCGATGCCAGGCAACGTTCCGGGGGCCGAGGCGGTGCACAAGGACACGATCTATATCACCGTGGTCGACAAGGACCGGATGTGCGTCTCGCTCATCTACTCGGTCTTCCATTCCTTCGGCGCTGGCATCGCGTCCGACAAATTCGGCGTTCTGTTCCAGAACCGCGGCGCGGGCTTCACGCTCGAACAAGGGCACGCGAACGAGGTCGGGCCGGGCAAACGTCCCATGCACACGATCATCCCCGCGATGCTGAAAAAGAACGGCAAGGTCCACATGCCCTTCGGCGTGATGGGCGGGCAATACCAGTCAGCCGGACACGGCCGCTTCGTCACCAACGTGACCGATTTCGGGCTGAGCCCGCAAGCCGCCATCGACGCCCCCCGCAGCTTTGCGGAAGGGGACGTGCTGAACGTCGAAACCAGCTACAGCGACACCGTCCGCGCAGAACTGGCCGCGCTGGGGCACGACGTCCAAACTCCCGCCACAGCCATCGGCGGCGCGCAAGCCATCATGATACACGACGACGGCGTACTGGAAGCAGGCAGCGACCCAAGGAAAGACGGGTGCGCGGTCGGGTACTAGGGAAACAAGCAGGTTCGTGAAAGAACAGGCATTCGGTACTCTGGTTGTCCGACTGGACAACGCCTATTTGTCTGCTTGGAGCCCTTACTCCCGGATGCTGCAACTCGCACCAATGTCCGCGATTCAGGCTGCGGCCAAAAACGTGACAGAACCAGACCGAGTTTTGCCAAGGGTTTGTGGCACAAGATTTTTAAATGATTTTGGTGCTACTACCGTTCGGGACAAAAACGACCGTTTTTGGCGCGGAGGTTGTGGCAGGGGGTTTATGTCCGCAGTTGACTAAGCAGTTTTTCGCCTCGCGGCTCCTAATGTTTTCCCGCCACGATATCAACGGCTCGTCTCACTTGTTTGCGATGTGCATCTTCGTCATAGCCGGACAGTCCCAACAGGCACTTTTGAAATAGATCACCGAGGACCAAGGCATCGAATTCCCTTGCGCGTTGCGCGGCCTCGGGTTCCGAAAGGGCCAGCCCCTTGCGCAGCATGTTCGCCACCACAGCCTGCGCGGCTGATCGGCCCGTCTCCTGAAAAGCCTTGGCCAGAGCTGGCGCCCGTTCAGATGAAAGCACAATAGCCTGATAGAGATGCAGGCTGGCCGGGGACATGAGCGCAGCGCCGAACCCCATTCCGAACTGTTCCAAGCTTTCAGCCAAATTGGCACCGTCCGGACGGGCGCTCCTTGCAAAATCAAAGCCGTCCAAAAGGGACAGGATAAGAGCTTCCATGAGCGCTGCTCCCGATCCGAAATGCCGATAGATCGTCATTTTCGAGATGCCTGAGCGGGCCGAGATCGCGTCGACCGTCATGCCTTCATATCCAAATTCGGATAGCTGCTCGCGCGCTGCCTTGAGAATATCGGATCTTTTCTGGTCAATCCGCTTGTTACGTGGGTCGCCATCAGAAAAGCCTCTGAGCTTGGGGGGTTTTTGAGACATGAACTTCTCCGTCCGTTTTCTTATTGACTCGATACCGGAGCGTATCGTATGGATGATGCGATACGCAATAGTATCGTATAAAGGAAAACGACATGCACTTTTACAAAGATCTCTGTGACCTCGGAAACTTGTTCGCGGTAATTGCGAGCTCTGGCGACGCCACCCGCTTCGCCGATCTGGTCGCGCCGAGCTACATCAACCACAATCCCTACGTCGAACAGGGCCTCGAAGGCGTCATCGGCTTCTTCGGTCACTTCATGTCCGCGGTGCCCGATCTGACGGTGACTGCCCAAAGCGTTATTGCCGATGTGGAAACCCAGACAGTGATCGGACGATATACTTATTCTGGCACCCATGATGGCCCGTTCATGGGCTACGCTGCGACGGGATCGGCCATCTCGATGCGCTCCATCGACATCTGGCGCGTCAAGAACGGCAAGTTCGTCGAACACTGGGACGAACTGAACACGCTGGACTTGTTTCAACAGATTGGCGCCGCGCAGATGCTTCCGGCGACGGCGGCGTGATCGCAGGCAGAGGCTCGAAGCGCTTCAGATAACTGGGGCGCTTCGAGCTGTTTCCGGAACTTCGTCGCAACGCAGGATGTGCCAGAACTCAACCGTTTCTGCCACCGGCGGTAACGACCGTTTTTGGCACCGCCGCTTCTCGAAAACTGACCTTGGCGCAGCCTCAGCGAAAGCCCACTTTGTCCGCTAAGCAGACACTCATGTCATATCGCGAGCGACGCTCACACTCACCAAACTCACCCCGCCCTGAGCGACCGCAAAAACAACCCGATCCCGCCAACCAGCAGCACCAGAATAACAATCAGATCAAAGGCGCTCATCCGCGCCAGTTGAAGCTCCATATTCGCGATCACCCCAAAGATCAGCGCAACCATCGACCCGCCCGCCAACAGCCAGCCAATCCAGTTTTTAGAATTGTAGAAAATGATCCCCACGCCGAACATGAAGGGGATCAGGATCATGCCGCTGGTGATGGGAAACCCACCAAACCGAAACGCCACGGCACCCATCCCGAAATTGGGACGGACAACAATGTTGTTCAGCAGCAGATAGCCGCCTCCGATCATCATGATCAAGCCGATCAGAAAGCTGCCCGTTCCGCCGTCGCTTCCGCCTGCACCGCGCGCCATCGTACTCTCCCCGTTCGTTCGCCTGCCACGGCTATTTATGCCGAGATCTGTCCGATTGCCAGACACGCAACGCACGGGGCGGGATGAACGCACCGTGCTGTACAATTGTACTTACGCTGTATGTACAGGTTCTGTACGCAGTCAATACACGCGTCGCAGTGCGTTCTATAGGGTTAACCCTTTCCGGTCAGGCTGCGTAACTCATCCATCAATTCGGTTAGCAGTTTGATGTACATCTCGCCCGTCAACTTGCCTTCGCTGTTGAATTCCTTGGATGAATTGGCCACCAGCACCTCTGGCCCCTGCAAGATATGTGGACGGAACGCCATCATCGCCAGCCGCAATGAAAACTGCGTCCGCTCACCCCCCGCGCGACCTGCCGCCGCCGACATGATCGCCAGCGGTTTCCCGTTCCAAGGCCCTCCTTTCGTGCGGCTGACCCAGTCCAGCGCGTTCTTGAGCGAACCGGAAATTGCCTTGTTATATTCGGGGGTTGCGATGATCACGGCATCTGCAACGGCAATCTGATCTGCCAGTTTCTGCACCGCCGGTGGGATACCCTCTGCCTCTTCCAGATCGCCGTTATAAAGCGGAAAGTTGATATCGGCTTCGATGAATTCATCCGGTCCGAAAATCTCTGCGGCGTTCCGCATCAGCATCGTGTTCGTTGACGCCTTGCGCAGCGAGCCTGAAATCCCAAGAAGTGTTGTCATAAGTCCGTCCCTTTGGTCGTTTGAGGGAAAGCTAATGCGATTGCCCGATTGCGCAACCCACAGCTTTGGCACATGATCAAAGCGGGGACCAAAGCGGAGGCGGCTCATGTTGCGACATGGCGGAAAAATACTGAGCGATCAGTTGGTTAAGCTGGGCGTACGGCGTGTTTTCTCGGTTCCTGGTGAAAGCTTCCTTGCAGCACTTGACGGGCTATATGACAGCGGCATTCAGAACGTGGTCTGCCGGCAAGAGGGCGGTGCCGCAATGATGGCCGAGGCCTATGGCAAGATGACCGGTCAGCCCGGCGTCTGCTTTGTCACGCGCGGCCCCGGTGCCACCAATGCCAGCGCCGGCATCCACATCGCACAGCAGGACAGCACCCCAATGGTGATGTTCGTGGGCCAGATTGATAATCGCCATACGGATCGCGAAACATTTCAGGAAATCGATTACAAATCGCTTTTCAGCGGTCTGGCGAAATGGGTGGCACAGGTCAACGATACCGACCGGCTGCCAGAATATATCGCTCGTGCCTTTCGTGTCGCAATGTCCGGGCGGCCAGGTCCGGTTGTTCTTGCGTTGCCGGAAAACATGCTCAGCGCGTCGGCCGACGTGGCAGATTTGCGCATCCCGGAAATGCTTGAACAGTCCATTCCCGCAAGTGCGGTTCAGGCAATCATGCATGCCCTTGGGCAAGCTGAGAAACCACTGATCGTGGTGGGTGGCCCCCATTGGAACGCACAAGCCCAAGCCGATCTACACGCCTTTGCCGAAAGCCAGCAAGTGCCCGTGGCGCTTGGGTTTCGCCGACAGGATTACATGGAAAACCACCACGCGAGCTATGCGGGCGACCTGAATGTCGGCATTAACCCAAAGCTGGCTGCGCGGGTGCGCGATGCGGATATGCTGCTTTTGCTTGGCACCCGGTTCGGCGATATCGAGACCCAGGGGTATACTCTGGTCAATCCGGCGGATCCGCAAAAGACCATTGTGCATGTCCATTCAGATGCGGATGAGATTGGGCGGGTCTACACGCCGGATATCGGGATCACCGCAACAGCACCAGCGGTCCTGCGTGCGCTTGCGGACGCAGCCCCCGCAGGTGCATGGCCGGATTGGACGGCGGCAGCCCGCTCTGATTACGAGGATTGGGTGCAGCCTCAGGAAAGCCCGGGCGCGTTGAAGCAGGAAGAGGTGATCAGATGGCTTTCGGATCATCTGCCAGATGACGCGATCATCACCAACGGGGCTGGGAACTATGCCGCATGGCTGCATCGATATTTCATTTACAAGCGATATGGCACGCAGCTTGCCCCGACCTCTGGGTCGATGGGCTATGGGTTTCCTGCGGCGATCTCGGCCAGTGTTGAATATCCTGACCGGACGGTGGTTTGTCTGGCCGGGGATGGGTGTTTTCAGATGACCTGTAATGAGCTGTCGACGGCGGTCCAGCACGGGGCGAAACCTATTGTGATCGTCATGAATAACGGCCGCTACGGCACGATCCGGATGCATCAGGAAAAGACCTATCCGGGGCGCGTGTCCGGCACGGCGCTGACGAACCCGGATTTCGCTGCCCTTGCGCGGGCATATGGCGGCCATGGGGAAGTGGTGACGCGAACACAGGATTTCGCGACCGCATTTGCCCGCGCACAGGACGCAGGCACGGTGGCCGTGATCGAATGTCAGGTGGATGAAGAGGCGCTTGCAACAGGTGCCACCTTATCTGCGGTGCGCAAGGCCGCTTTGCAGCGGTAGCAATTTCTTTGGAAAGAAATTGCCCAGATTTTTCCAAAAATCTGGCGCGCCGGATCACACCTCTGTCCAAACCGTTTCTGTATGCGCCTGCCACGCATTCCGCTCCAAAAGCGGCGTGTCATCAGCAAACGCGGCTTTGCCAAGGCAAAGATAGCCGGTCAATGCCCAACTGTCCGGTACATCCAGGATGCGGGCGATCCCGTCTGGATCAAGGATTGATACCCAGCCAAGCCCAAGGTTTTCAGCACGCGCCGCCAGCCAGAGCGTGTGGATCGCCGAGACCGTGGAATAACTGAGCATTTCCGGCATGCTTTGCCGTCCCAGCCCGTGACCCTCTGCTGGTGCTTGTTCGGTGAACACGGCCAGGTGCACAGGCGCATCGCGGAGCCCTGCCAACTTCAACTGGTCATAGGCCGCCCGTTTTTCCTCATTATAGATCGCCCCGGCGGCGTTGTTCGCAGCCTCGAAATTTGCAATCACAGCATCGCGCAGCGCCGGTGTCGTGACCTGTAAAACCCGCCAAGGGCGCGCGTTTCCGACAGAGGGGGCCATATCCATCGCTGCCCGAAGCCGGTCCAGAACATCCCGGGGGATCGGATCGGGCTGGAAATGCCGCACGTCTCGTCGCCATCGCAGGATATCGTCAAGTGCGGCACGGTGGGCCATTGTCAGTTCCATCAGGACGTTTTCCATTTCCCCTTTTGCGAAGGCAGAAACGCCTCGACCGCGGCTGTTGCGACCACGGCGGTATCCCCGGTTTCCGGATTGGGGATGTTCAGCCCACCTTTGACGGCCTGGACTGTCGCACGCCCGCGCGGCAGGCCTGATATCAGGGCTTGTGTATCGATCTTGTCAGGCTCTTGCACACCAATTGTTACCTGCACCCGCATCTCGGTATGCGGCAGGCCGATGCTTTCGAAAATCGGTAAGGTGGAATGCCGGATCGCGTCCTCGATCGCGCGCGTCGCGGCCTTTTGGTAATCCATCCCGTGCAGGTCATTGCCCATGCCCATTTCGATGATGATGCGTTGTTCTATCATGTGCGTTCCATCTCGAACGATACATTGATGGCGACATTGGCGATCACGGTCGGCTTGCCATCGGGACGCGGGATATCGAGGCCGCCATGATGAACGGTCACGGTCGTTTGACCGTAGGGGAAAACATCCAAAAGGCTTTTTGCATCCACCTGATCGGGTTGCTGCACGCCGATCTGCACATCAATCAGCATCGCCTCTTTTTCAAAGCCGAAAAGCTCTGCCATGTTGATTGAGTTATGCCAAAGTGCGTCTTGCAGACCCCGCCTTGCCGCTTGCGTATAGTCTTGACGGCGCAGGCTGGTGCCCGTGCCGAACTCCGTCAAAAGGCGATGTTTGGGCATGTGCAAAATCCTTTGAATAGATGCCGTTTACAGCATCCTACCGCATGGATTTTATGAGCGCGAGAACTGTCGTGTCGCGCGGTTCCAAGCCAGTCCGGTATTGCGCGCCAGCCTTTTGCAACTGTCATGCAGCCCCATCCGATTGGACCATTTGGCCATCGACCGTACCGGTATCGCGTGGATGTCGCCAAAGCCGTCAACCAGCACGCATTCTTCGGGCCCGGGCCCAAGGCCATTGTCACGTTGACCGAAGACAAAGTTGCTGGGGTTCATGTCGCTCGCCCGGATATTGTAGTCAAACAAACGTGCGACTGTGTCGTTCAGCAGTGCAAGATGGGCATCGCTGAATGTTCCCGCCTTGATCTTCTCACTCAGTGTTTCACCCAAACCGCCATTGGGTTGCATCACCCGTTCGGTCAGACATCCCAGGCCGATATTTGTCGTCACAAAGCCGAACATATGCGACATGGGCGCGCGAAATTCGGGTTCAGGGTGATCTAGCATCACCCGCTGATATTCTGCGTATTCTTTGCGAATTTGGCGCAGTCTTGTGCTGGGAAACCAGCGATCCATAACGCCGTTGAAATTCTGTCTGCGTGGCATTGTGGCTGCATTTTTAAGCACCTTGATCAGCTTTGTGCGATCGGTTGGATGCAAATAGACAGCCCGCTGAACGCCGCTGGCAACAAGGTTTGATTGAGGAAGCGCAAGTGCATATGCCATGATGACATCTTCGATTGTTATGATTTGTTAACTAAACACGAATGCGCTCCATACAATCCGCGAAGGCCTTTAATTTACGGGATCGGCGATACTTCTCCGATATCGCTGAAAAGATTATCGCACATGCTTGCGAAATTGTCGCTGGCGGATATCGAAAATCAGGCCATGGCGCGCTGCCATACGTTTGCAACTGTCGTCCAGCCCCAGGCGATTTGGCCACCGTCCCATAGACCGCACAGGGATCGCGTGAATATCGCCGAACCCGTCGATCAGGACACATTCCATGGGTCCAAGTGACCCCGCCTGAAACCTTTTGCCGAAAACAAAGTTGCGCGTCTTGAGGTCACTGGCCCGAATGTTGAGATCGTAAAGCCGGGTGACCGTGGTGTTGAGCAGCTCCAAATGGGCATCGCTCAACCGGTTTTCGACCAAGAGCTGTCGCAAGGTGACAGCCAACCCGCCCGTCTCGCCCATCACTTTTTCGGTCAGGCAACCAAGCCCGCGATCTGTCGCGACAAATCCGTACATATGGCTGATGGGGGGCTGAAATTCCGGCGCTTGATTGGCCAGCATGACCCGTAGGTATTCCAGATATTCCTTGCGCACATGCCGACTGCGCAAGGATGGGAACGTGCTTTCAGCCCAATTGCCAAAGACGGACCTGTTGTGGGTTTCTGCCTGCGGCAGCAGGACCTTGATTAGTTTGGTGTCGTCGTCTGGATGCAGGTAAACAGCCCGCTGCAGGCCTTGGGCCACCGGATCCTGACCGTTCAGGGAAAGCGGTCTTGCCATCCGGGTTTAGTATTCCACGCCAATCTGCGCTTTGATCCCAGACCGGAAGGGGTGTTTGACCAGTTCCATTTCAGTGACCAGATCGGCGATTTCGATCAGGTCGTCATGGGCGTTTCTACCCGTCAGAACCACATGGGTCATTTCGGGTTTGTGGTTTTTCAGAAAATCGACGACCTCGGCTATGTTCACGTAATCATAGCGGATCGCGATGTTGATCTCGTCCAGCAGGACCATGTGGTTGGTTTCATCAAGGATCAATTCCTTGGCCTTGGCCCAGGCCGCTTGCGCCATTTCTGTGTCGCGGGATTTGTCCTGGGTTTCCCAGGTGAACCCTTCGCCCATGGTGTGAAAGGCGCAGGTATCGCTGAATTTGGACAGGATCAGGTCGCGTTCGCCGGTGGACATGCCACCCTTGATGAACTGCACCACGGCGCATTTCATGTCATGGGCGATGCAGCGGAAGATCATGCCAAAAGCGGCCGAGGATTTGCCCTTGCCCTTGCCGGTATGGACGATGATCAGGCCCTTCTTGTCGGTTTTGGTCGCCATGATCTTGTCGCGGGCGGCCTTTTTCTTGGCCATCTTCATTGCGTGGCGTTCAGTGTCGTCGGTCATCTTTGCGCTCCCTTTGGGTACAAGCGTATCGGGTGGTGTCGCCGGGTTCAATCAGGCCATGCAACGAATGTCAGTTCCGGCCAGAGCGCCATTTGTCTTTGGCCCTTGGCCAGATGCGTCGCCCGATTGTCGCGTTTGGTATGCGGGGTCAGTCGGAAACTGAAGATGTCGTTCAGGCCGAACGGCGCGTAGATATCAAACGTATCATCAGCGTTCAGGCGCATACCGACCGCATGGGTTTTGCAAGCGAAATTGTCGATCCCGTCAGTGGTTTTGGTCAGCGGATCGTAGTGCTGACCGAAATGGTCCTTGTACCAAAGATGCACGCGCGCCTGATTTCGGACCTCGACCGGGACGGTTGTGTCGAAATGCTGACTTGCACGGTTGATGATGCGATCTTCGGCAGTATAGCTGGTATCGGTGTCGAAGTAGAACAGGTCGATATCTTTGACGCCATAAAGGTCTGGCCTGCCGGTCAGATGGTTCCAGACCTGATTATAGATCGCGCCAGAGACGATCCACCAGTCAGGCAGGTTGAGTGCGCGCGCCTGTGTGAAGGCTGACATAAGTGGCATGCAGGACCGCACGATATCGGTGAGGGCCGCCCGCTGCGCGGCATCCGATTTCCCTGCATGCCGCAGATGATCCGCGCAAGATGGGTCTTGACCCATCCTACGCCAAAAGCCCTGCGATGCGCGCGCGGGCTGAGTTGGATTTTGGTTGCCACAGATCGCGGTCGATGGCTTCCTGCAGCCGTTCGGCGATGTCCTTGAGTGCAGGTGCGTTCGCGTCAGCGATAAAGTCGCGGGTGGCGTCGTCTTTGATGAAAGCCTCTTCCACCAGATCGAAATGGTGGTTGCGCACCGCACCTGTGGTGGCGGCGAAGGCGAAGAGATAGTCAACCGTGGCCGCGATTTCGAACGCGCCTTTGTAGCCGTGCCGTTTGACGCCGTCGATCCATTTGGGATTGACCACGCGGGATCGTACGACGCGCCCGATTTCATCGTCCAGCGTGCGGATGATTGGCCGTTCGGGGCGGGAATGGTCGTTGTGGTAGATCGGCCGGTCCTGACCCTGCAATGTGCTGATGGCGGCTGCGGCACCCCCTTCGAACTGGTAATAATCGTCGCTGTCGAGGATATCGTGTTCGCGGTTGTCCTGGTTTTGCACGATGGCCTCGGTCTGGGACAGGCGTTGTTCCATGGCCGCGCGTGCCCTTCGCCCTTCGGCCCCTGACCCGTAGGCGTAGCTGCCCCATTCCAGATAAGCCTCGGCGAAGTCGGCCTTGTCGGTCCAGATTCGTTCGTCGATCAGGGCCTGCAGGCCGGCACCGTAGGCCCCGGGTTTGGAGCCGAAGACGCGGGCCTGATCCTGGCCTTGTCTGGTGCGGGCGGCGGCGGGGTTGAGATCATCGGGTTCGTTGAGTGCCTGTACGGCGCGGGCGGCGGAGTCGACCAGTGCGATGAGTTGTGGAAAGGCGTCGCGGAAGAAGCCGGAAATGCGCAAGGTCACATCGACGCGCGGACGGCCGAGGACGGACTGAGGCAGGATTTCGAAGCCCGTGACGCGCCGGTTGGCGCTGTCCCAGGTTGGTTTGACCCCCATCAATGCGAGTGCCTGCGCGATGTCATCGCCGCCGGTCCGCATATTCGCGGTGCCCCAGGCGGTGATCAGCATGGTGCGTGGCCAGTCGCCATGGTCCTGCAGGTGTTTTTCGATCAGAAGGTTGGCGGATTTCCAGCCCAGTGCCCAAGCGGTCGGGGTGGGGACGGCCCGGCTGTCGACGCTGAAGAAATTGCGCCCTGTGGGCAGCACATCGAGCCGTCCGCGCGTTGGGGCGCCGGACGGGCCTGGGCTGACGAAGTGCCCTGAAAGGGCGGTGAGGAGGGCCGCCCCTTCGGCCCGGCCGCAGGTCTGGATTGTGGGAAGGATGTGGTCGCGGATTTCCCTGAGGACGGCCTGTGACGCTCGTGGGGTGAACCCCACATCGCCCCACCCGCCGTCCCGCAGGAGTTTTTGGCTGAGGTTTTCGAGTTTTTCGATTGTGTCGCCATTGGTGCGCCAGGTGATGCCATCGGCAAGGGCATCGGGTTTTTCGGCCGCCGCTGCGCCCATGTCGCAATCAAGCGGGTCGATGCCGAGGTTCAGGTCAGCTGCCAGTGCCCTGAGGAGCGAGGCGTTCGCCCCCTTGCCATCGCCGCGTGGCACGCGGGCGAGTGCGATGGCCAGATCGCGTTCCTGTTGCCCGGTGGGCGACTGGCCGAAGATGTGCAGCCCGTCCCTGATCTGTGCCTCTTTCAATTCGCAAAGATAGGCGTCGAGTTTGCCAAGATCGCTGTCATTGTCGCCGGTGAAGCCTGCGTCTTTTGCAAGGCCGGTGACGTCTGACAAGGACAGGATTTCGCGCCGCAGATGGTCAATCCGGCGCGGATCGACGCCTGCGGCTTCGTAATATTCGTCGACCAGCGCCTCCAGATCACGCAGGGGGCCATAGCTTTCGGCGCGGGTGAGTGGCGGGGTCAGGTGGTCGATGATCACCGCGCTGGCGCGCCGTTTGGCTTGCGTGCCTTCACCGGGGTCGTTGACGATGAAAGGGTAGATATGGGGTGTAGGGCCGAAGACGGCTTCGGGCCAGCAGGTTTCTGACAGGGCCACGGCCTTGCCCGGCAGCCATTCGAGGTTGCCATGTTTGCCCATATGCACGATGGCGTCCGCGCCCCAGTGGTGGCGCAGCCAGAAATAGAAGGCCAGGTAATTATGCGGCGGGACGAGATCGGGCGAATGGTAGGTGTCGGTCGGGTCGATATTGTAGCCGCGCGCCGGTTGCAGACCGACGACCGCGTTGCCGAAGCGGTGGATGCTGAGGGCGAAACCTGCGTCGGTCGCACCATTGGATGCCTCCGGCGGCGGTATTTTTGAACAAAAGAAGGGGTCATCTTCGGGCTGGCCCCAGCGGGTGGTGATTTGGTCTTTAACCTCCCACGGCAGTGCGTCGAAATGCTGTTTGTAGATGTCGAGGCGGAGGAATTCGCCGCCGTCCTTGCTGGCCCGGTCGGCGAGCCAGTTTGTGGGGCCGTCCATGATCTGTTGCATCAGCGCGGCGCTGTCCGCGGGTGGTGTGACGGTGTAGCCTTCGGATTGAAGCAAGGTCAGCACATGGATTGTCGCGGCGGGTGTGTCGAGGCCGACGCCATTGGCGAGGCGCCCGTCCTTGTTGGGGTAGTTGGCGAGGATCAGGGCGACCTTCTTGTCCTGCGGTGGCGTGTGGCGCAGTTTGGCCCAGTTTTTTGTCAACTGGCTGACGAAATCGATCCGGTCGCCGCGCGCCTGATAGGTGGCGATGGGGCATTCGGTGGCGTCGTCAAAGAACGCCTCGCCCTTGAAGCTGACGGCGCGGGAAAGGATGCGCCCGTCGACCTCTGGCAGGGCCACGTTCATGGCGATGTCGCGGGCGGTTAGCCCGTGCAGCCCGTCGGCCCATGTGGATTCGGCGGCGCCTGACAGGATGACCTGAAAGATCGGGGCGTTGTTGGTCAGCAACGGGTTTTCGGGGCTGTCGTCGCCGTCATGCGGAGAGCCCACCGCGAAGGCGGTGCAGTTCAGGATCACGTCGGGCGGGGCGGTGTCAAAGAGTGATTTCAGTGTGGCGGTGCTGACCGGGTCCTTGAGGCTGGCCACGAAGATCGGCAGTGGGTTGAGGCCTGCGCGTGACAGGCTGCGGGTCAGCCGGTTGATGGGGTTCAGCCCGCCGCCCTGGACGAGGGCGCGGTAGAAGATGATGGGGATGATGGGCGCGCCGTCAGTCCATGTTCCTTGCGCTGCCGCGAGATCGGCGATGCCGGCGCCGGGCCAGTAGACACCGGCGCGCAGGAGCGGTTGGGGGGCGGCGGGTTTTTCGCCGCCGTCCAGCATGGCCTTTGCATAGGCGAGCAGGTTGGTGCTGTTCTGCGGGCCGCCTTCGACAAGGTAGGACCACAGGGTGTCGTAATCCTGTGCGCTGACGGTCGAAAGCCCGCGCAATTCGAGGTCCGGTTTGTCGTCGCCGGGCAGGAAGGCTGCGGGGATGCCTGCCGCGTGCAGCAGGGCCGCGTATTGGGTCAGACCGTATTTCCAGTAGCCGGCCCCGCCGAGGATGCGGGCGATGACGAGCCGGGATTTCGTGGCGCAATTGTCCAGATGCAAATCGACCGACATCGGGTGTGTCAGGTGCATCATGTTGGCCAGCCGCAGGGTTGGCGGATCGGCCATTTCGCTGCGCGCATCCGACAGGGCGGCCAGTTCGGTGTCGGCGGCGGAAATGATGACCAGATCGGCGGGGGTCTGACCCAGATCGACAGGTTCGGTTCCGTCAGAAATAGCACCGGGGCTTGCAGCAAGCAGATGCATCAGCGCTGGCCCTGTGTTAGCTGCGCCCTAGATGGAGAGGAAAGATCATGGACTACAAAGCCGCAGGAGCGCCAAATATGGGCAAGAAGGGACCAAAGCACGAGGAGCACAACGCGCACGGGTCGAAGAAAAAGCCATTTGGTCAGCGTGAAAGCAAGGCAGAATTGCTCGCCCGGATGAAAAAGGCGCAGGCCGCCGGTGGGAAGCCAAGCCAGGATCGCCCATCTGATCCTGCCGATGACATGGATGTGGACGAGGCGCGCGGCAAACCGATGCGCGATCTGGATCAGCGGCCGGGCTGACATCACAGCTTCTTTTCCATAAAGATCGAGCTTTTAGCGGCGACATAGTCGCCGAACGGCCCGCAATCGGTGAAGCCGTGACGCCGGTAGAGTTTATGGGCCGCGTGCAGTACATTGCCGGTTTCGAGTTTCAGCAGGGTTACGCCGTTTTCGCGTGCCGCATCCTCAAGCTGGCGCATCAGGGCATCGGCGACGCCGGTGCCGCGCGCGGCCTGATCCACGAACATGGACTTGATTTCGCCGTAACCGTCCTTGATCGCCAGCGCACCAGTTCCGAGGATGTTGTCGCCCTGCCGGGCCGTGAAGAAATGGATGTGATCTGCGGCCAGATCATTGATTTCGAGGTAGAAATTATCCTCTGGCGGGAACAGGCTTTGCATCAGGGCGTGGCTTCGCTGCAGCAGGGCCACGGCGCCGGGATGGCGCGGGTCGGTGCGTTCGACAACGATCATCGCGACAAGGCGGCGGTGATAACGGCCTGATCCAGCCCTGCCTCGCCGATCACGACAAGGCGGGTGTGGCGGGGCGCATCGCCGAATGGCTGATCGAAGTAGGTATCGACGCGCGGGCCGACTGCTTGGAGCGTCAGGCGCATGGGTTTGCCGGTGACGGCGACAAAACCCTTGAGCCGCAGGATGTCATGGGCGCGGATCGTGTCGGCCACCTGTTCGGCGAAGGCGTTGGCGTCGCTGATTTCGCCACGGGTGACGATGAAACTTTCGAATTCGTCATGGCCGTGTTCATGTTCATGATCGTGGTCTTCTTCTTCGTCATCATCATGATGGTGGTGATGGTGGATTTCGTGCCGCGCGGCGAGGTCGCTTTCCGCGCCGATCCCCTGACCGAGCAGGACATCGACCGGCAGCGCGCCCATGCTGGCCTTGACAACCTGCACACCAGAGCGGCTTTCGGATTTTAGCCGGGCGGTAAGTGTGTCGGCCTCTGACCCGTCAAGAAGATCGGTCTTGTTTACGACGATCATGTCGGCGCAGGCGATCTGGTCTTCGAACAGTTCTGAGAGCGGGGTTTCGTGGTCGAGGTTTTCATCCTGCGCGCGCTGGGCATCGACGGCGGCGACGTTATGGGCGAACTGGCCGTCATGCACGGCGCGACCGTCAACGACGGTGACCACACCATCGACGGTAACTTTCGTGGAAATGCCGGGCCAGTTGAAGGCGCGCACAAGTGGTTGCGGCAGGGCGAGGCCCGAGGTTTCGATGACGATGTGATCGGGTTTCTGATCGCGGGCCAGAAGCGCCTCCATCGTGGGGATGAAATCATCGGCGACGGTGCAGCAGATGCAGCCATTGGACAGCTCGACGATGTCGTCTTCGGTGCAGACCTCATCCCCGCAGCCTTTGAGGATGTCACCATCGACGCCGAGGTCGCCGAATTCGTTGATGATCAGCGCGATCCGTTTGCCCTGCGCATTTTGCAGCATGTGGCGGATCAGCGTGGTTTTCCCGGCGCCGAGAAAGCCGGTGACGACGGTGGCGGGGATTTTGGCGGGCATTTGCGCGTCCTTGACAGGGTTGACCAAACGGAATGACGGCCCCTGCGGGGCCGCCATGTTTCATGTTTTGTTTGGCGCTTAGGCGGCCAGGAGCGCCACAACCGGGCCTTCCACGATTTCCAGCGCGAGGAAGACACCGACACCTGCGACCATTGCACCGCCAAGGCGGGCGTTGATGGCGGTTGCATCAGATGCGCCCAGTTTCGTGACGACCCAGCCTGCGCCGATGGCGATCACGTACTGGATCACACCAAGCCCGATCAGATAGCCCAGCAGGACCGCGCCGCCGACGCCGCCCTCTTGCCCGGCGATGGAGCCGCCGAAGGCAGAACCGTGGAACAGGCCGAATGTGGCGAAGATCAGGATTGCCGCGGTGGTGTTCAGCGCCTTGCCGGACAGGACGATGCCACCCAGCACGATCAATGACAGGACGATCACTGTTTCGGCGATCGGCATAGCGATGCCTGCATACATCAGCGCGGTCCCGATCAGCATGGCCCCGATATAGGCGGCGGGTGTCAAGAACTTACGCCCGGTGAAGAGCGCGGCGATCCCCATGGCGACCACGAAGAACAGGTGGTCAAAGCCCAGCACCGGGTGGCCCACACCTGAGGCAAGACCATGCACAAATGTCTCCATTGGCATGCCGTTCAGCGGGTGATGTGCGAGAGCGGGTGAGGCGGCGAGGCTGAGGCCTGCGGCTGTGATAATACGTTTCATGTCGTCCCCTTTGGATCGTCTTAAAGGGGGGATTTCATGGAGTGGTCGCGGCATCTGCCCCGGCCAGAACCCCCACGGAACACCCCGTCCGTTGTTGTTTCCCGAGGCACTGACCCCGACGTATGGCTGGTCTCCTGGCTGGCGGGTCGATGCACTTTGCGGCCTTCCCGGGCGGACCCAGTGGCATTATCGCAAAGCACTCTCCGCATACAGTCGCGGGGGCGGCTGTGGCTTGAGGCCCCCGATTTGGATCGGCCCGTCCACATTCCCATTTGATCCCCTGAGGCTTGGCATCGTCGGGGAACCATACAAGGAATGTTGTGCGCCTTTGCAGGCCACGCCGTCAAGGTGGAAACCGACGTTTACAGGGCCGAGGGCGGCCTTGGTTGACAGGTTGGCAGCCTCCGGCGGGAGTATTTATGGAAGAAAGAAGGTGGATTACCGCAATATCTTGTGGATAAGTGGCGTGATTTGGCCTTATGTAGATGGCTTTCGTTGACTCCGGGGGCCTTGCGGGGACAGGATTTGTCAACTTGAGGGAATCAAGAGCAGGTATCCAGTGCGATTTAGCAAGCTACGACTGAATGGCTTTAAAAGCTTTGTCGACCCCACCGATCTAATCATTGCCGATGGTCTGACGGGTGTTGTGGGGCCGAATGGTTGTGGCAAATCGAATCTGCTGGAGGCCTTGCGCTGGGTCATGGGCGAAAATCGCCACAAGGCGATGCGTGGCGGCAGCATGGAAGACGTGATCTTTGCCGGCGCTGCGACCCGACCGGCCCGCAACTTTGCCGAGGTTTCGTTGGTCATCGACAATGGTGAGCGGCTGGCACCTGCCGCCTTCAACGACAATGACAATCTGGAGATCATTCGCCGCATCACCCGCGATGCCGGATCTGCCTATAAGGTCGGCGCCAAAGATGTGCGCGCCCGCGATGTGCAGATGCTGTTTGCTGATGCTTCAACCGGTGCGCATTCACCCGCGCTGGTGCGGCAAGGCCAGATTTCAGAACTGATCAACGCCAAGCCGAAATCGCGGCGGCGTATTCTGGAAGAAGCGGCGGGTATTTCCGGGCTTTATCAGCGCCGCCATGAGGCGGAGTTGAAGCTGAAAGGGGCGGAGACCAACCTGACCCGCGTTGATGATGTGATCGAACAACTGGCGTCGCAATTGGGCCAGCTGGCCCGGCAGGCCAAACAGGCGGCGCGTTATCGCGAGATCGGTGAGAAGCTGCGCAAGGCTGAGGGCATGTTGCTGTTCCGCCGCTGGAAAGAGGCGGATGAGGCGTTGTTGGCGGCGTCCGAGCAGTTGCGCGAGCGGACAACGGCTGCGGCGCAGGCCGAGAAGGCTGCGCGCGAGGCTTCTAAGGGCCGTCAGGTGGCCGAGGATGCATTGCCCCCATTGCGCGAGGAAGAGGCGATTGCGGCAGCCGTATTGCAGCGCCTGCAGGTGCAGCGCGATACGCTGAAGGATCAGGAAGCGCGTGCGCTTGAGATGATCGAGACCTTGCGCAGCCGGATTGACCAGTTGGGCCGCGATATGGAACGCGAGAGCGGGCTAAACAAGGACGCGGGCGAGACGATTGAGCGGCTGGAATGGGAAGCCCGCGAGATTGCCAAGGCTGGTGAAGGGCATGAAAAGCGCCTGGAAGAGGCGCAGGTTGCTGCCCGCGAGGCGGCAGGTGTGCTGCAGGAGCGTGAGGCGGATTCAGCGCAATTGACCGAAGACGTGGCCCGGTTGGCGGCGCGTCATCAGTCGGCGCAGCGTCTGGTGGAAGACAACCGCACCACCCTGGAAAAGAACGAGGGTGAGGCGGCGCGCGCCAAGGCCGCGATGGAAGAGGCTGCGGCAGCGCTCGCCAAGGCCGAGGCGGATTTTGCAGCGGCGGGCGAGGCCGAAAAACTGGCGGTTGCGGCAGCCGAAGCGGCGGACAGGGCGCTGGCCGAGGCCGAGGCGGCACGGGCTGAAACGCAAGGTCGCGAAAGCGATGCCCGTGCGTCGCGGTCCGAGGCGGAGGGTGAGGCGAATGCCCTGCGCGCCGAGGTGGCCGCACTGGCCAAGCTGGTGGAGCGCGATACGGCTGAGGGCGGGCAAGTCCTTGATCTGTTGCGCGTTCAGGGCGGGTATGAAAAGGCGCTGGGTGCCGCACTGGCCGATGATCTGCGCGCACCTGAGGTCGGCGCTGATGCGAAATCGGGCTGGGCGTTGTTGCCGGGATATGCCACGCCGCAGACCTTGCCTGATGGTGTGATGGCGCTGACGAATTACGTGACCGTTCCTGAGGTTCTGGCGCGCCGGATGAGCCAGGTGGGGCTGGTGCATGCCGCCGATGGCCCACGGTTGCAAGCGGCGTTGAAGCCGGGGCAGCGGCTGGTGTCGATTGATGGTGATCTGTGGCGCTGGGACGGGTTCCGCGCTGGGGCCGAGGATGCGCCATCGGCGGCGGCTTTGCGGTTGCAGCAGTTGAACCGCCTGACCGAGCTGAAGCGCGATCTGGAGGAGGCATCGGCAACGGCTGTCGGGGCCGCGCAGGCGCATGAGGCGCTGACCGCGCTGTTGAAACAGCAGACGGAGGCCGACCACGCCGCACGCACCGCCCGCCGTGATGCCGACCGGGCGGTGGCGGATGCAAACCGGGCCGCAAGCCGGGCGGAGGCGGATCGGAACCTGTCGCAGGGCAAGCTGGACAGTCTTGGACTGGCCGTGAAGCGCCATGAAGAAGAGGCGATGATCGCGCGCAAGGCCTTGACCGAGGCGGAAAAGATCGCCCAGGGCCTGCCGGATCTGGATCAGGCGCGTGCGTCGGTCGAGGACGTCAAGATGACGGTCGAGGCCGCGCGGATCACGATGATGTCGCGCCGGTCCACCCATGATGAGGTGCGCCGCGAGGGTGAGCAGCGGCTGAAGCGGAGCCAGGAGATCACCAAGGAAATCTCGGGCTGGAAGCATCGGTTGGAGACGGCCAACAAGCGCACGGCGGAATTGGCCGAACGCAAGGCGGCGTCAGAGGCGGAACTGGCCGAGGCGACAGCGGCCCCTGAAGAGATCGCGGCAAAGCGGGCTGAACTGGCTGATGCGATTGACGAGGCCGAGACCCGGCGCAAGGCGTCGGCCGATAAGCTGGCCGAGGCTGAGAATGTCCTGCGTGATGCGGGCCATCAGGAACGCGATGCAGAGCGTCTGGCGTCGGAGGCCCGCGAGGCGCGTGCCCGGTCGGAGGCCCGTACGGATGCGGCGCGTGAAACGGTCGCCTACGCGGCCGAGCGGATCATGGAGGCGCAGGAGGTCACACCCGAGAAACTGTTGGAGACGCTGGAGACGGATCTGGATCAGATGCCAGCCTCTGATGTGATCGAAGGCCAGGTTAATGCGTTGAAACGGCAGCGGGATTCGCTGGGGGCTGTGAACCTGCGCGCCGAAGAGGATGCCAAGGAAGTACAGGTTGAGCATGACAATCTGGTGTCCGAAAAGACCGATCTTGAGGCGGCGATTGCCGCATTGCGGTCGGGAATTGCGAGCCTGAACAAGGAAGGCCGCGAGCGGTTGCTGACCGCCTTTGAGCAGGTGAATGATAATTTCGGCCTGCTGTTTACCCACCTGTTTGGCGGCGGCGAGGCAAAGCTGGTTCTGGTGGAATCCGATGACCCACTTGAGGCCGGGCTGGAGATCATGTGCCAGCCGCCGGGCAAGAAGCTGAGCACCCTGTCGCTGTTGTCGGGCGGTGAGCAGACGCTGACGGCGCTCGCGCTGATCTTTGCTGTGTTCCTGGCCAATCCCGCGCCAATCTGCGTGCTGGACGAGGTCGATGCGCCGCTGGACGATGCCAACGTGACGCGGTTCTGTGATCTGCTGGACGAGATGACGCGCCGCACCGAAACCCGGTTCCTGATCATCACACACCATGCGGTGACGATGAGCCGGATGGACCGGCTCTTTGGCGTGACGATGGGCGAACAGGGTGTTTCGCAATTGGTCTCGGTCGATTTGAAACGGGCGGCTGCGATGGTGGCCTGACAGGTGGCGTTGTTGCAGACGCAATGCGCCCCGCTCGCGGCCACCCGGTAGACCAGCATCGTTCTTTGTGAATGACCACGTTGCAATGGTAGACAATGAAAAATCAATCAGCGGTCGTTGGACCGGGCGATATGATTACGGTGGTCTGGCCGCGCCCGTTCCTTTCGAAGCCGTGTTGGAGGAGAGCGCCGGGCTAGTGTCCGGTGAAATCACCGAAACCAATACATTTCGCCACGACATGGGTGCCCATCTGGCCGCATTTTTGATTGGCGAGCGTGTGGGTGTTGATGTGTCATTTCGCAAGACATATGAGGGTTTTGATCAGGGCGATGATCCAGTTTACGAAGGTGCGTTGAACACGGCGATGACCCGAATTGATGGTGTCTGGCGGTTCCCAAAGGACCCCAAATGGGCGGGTCGTTTCATGATGGTCCGCGCTGTTGATGCGCGTGTACAGCGCAAAGTTGCGGCGGAAATTGAGATGTAGGCCAGTGTCTCGCCTCGCAAGCGACACCAATTCGTGAATTGGACAATTATGCGCATAGGTTAGGGTGGCACACATGCTTCGTTTATTCTTTGTCTTTATTCTCGCGGCCACCGCAGCTAACGCCCAGTCTTATGAGATGCGTCCGTCCGATATCGTGTTGGATGCAGATGGGTTCGCCCGGCTTGTTTTGGGACGTGATCTGGAATTCTTTGATGGGGGCATTTCGCGCTATTCCCCCGGTGGCAGCTATAGCTGGACCTATTCTGCGGCGAATGGTGGTGGAAACTGGTTCGGCGTTTACGCGATGAGCAATGACGGTGTGGTCTGTATCAATTTTCGCACGCTCAGAAGTCGCTGTGACATGTTCGTGCAGGCTGGTGATCGATTGGTGCTGCTGACCGAGGACGGTCAGCGTTACCCGGTGCGCAACATTCGCTAAGGATCAAAGACGACCAAGCAAATCCAGCGTTGGCCAGGCATCGGCTGGCAGGCCAAGCCGCACCTGTTCCGCCTGCACCGCAGCCCGCGTCATTGCGCCCAAAATCCCATCGATACCACCCACATCATGGCCGCGTGCGGTCAGCTTTTGTTGCAATTGCTGCATTTGCGCGCCGCTCAGGGGTGCACTGGGATTGCCTGCGTTATAGACCGGCGCACCGCCAAGACGGGTTGCGAAATAGGCCGCTGTCGTCACGTAGACAAAACTCTTGTTCCAGTCGAAATACACGTCGAAGTTCGGGTAGGCGAGGAAGGCTGGCCCGTTGCGTCCCATCGGCAGCAAAATCGAGGCTTGCAGATTTGCAGGACCCAAGCTGCCTTGTCGCGCTGTCACACCACGCCGGGCCCAGTCACTGACGCTGAATTTATGGTTCAGTCCGGTTTGTGACCAATCCAGATTGGCAGGCACATTCACCTCTTGCAGCCAGGGTTCATTTGCCCGCCAGCCCAGGGATGACAGCACATTCGCCCCGGTCATCAACGCGTCAGGGGCAGAGTTCTTCAGATCAACCACCCCGTCACCGTCTCCATCCATGCCCTGTCGCACAATTTCACGCGGCAGCTTTTGCAGCTGCCCGATCTCACCGGCCCAAGCACCTGTCGTGCGCTGTGGGTCCATGCCGCCGCGGCGGAAAAGCTCAATCGCGGCAATCAGTTGTGGGCGGAACAGCTCGGGGCGGCGACAGTCATGTGCCAGCGTCAAAAGCGCGTTGCGGGTGTTGAATGACCCTTGAACCTGCCCATAATCCGTTTCAAACGCCCAGAATGCCAAAAGCACGCCGCGCGAGATGCCAAAGCGGCGCTCGATCTCGTTAAAGGTCGCGTCGTAGCGATTGCCGTAGATGCGCCCGTTGTCGATACGGTTCTGCGAGATAAGGGCGCGTGAGAAGCTGATGAAGTCTTTCTGAAACACACCCTGCGCCCGGTCGGCCCGCAACACGGATTGGTCAATCTGCGCACCCTGAAAAAACTGATCGACTGTCGCAGCAGGGATGCCTGTTGCCCGCGCCTCGATTTTGACGCCTTCGATAAAGCTGTTCACATTCCCGCCACAGGTCTGGGCAGTTGCAGTGCTGGCGAGAAGGCAAAAGGTAAGGGCGAGGCGCATTGGTCAGCTCCGATAGTGTTCCGGGCGGACCCTAGCAGCGGTGATACATTGCGCAAGACATTGTGGCGACCTGCATGGGCGGGTCCTTGCAGGGGGAATGCTGGTTTCCGCTGATTTTGCTGAAACGGGAAGAACGGTTTTGAATTATGGGTACAGCAACTGTAGCGCACCAAGAAGGGAGGACTCAGCAACGATCGGAGTCAGAAATGCAGACCTATGAAAGCTCAGACGGTACGATAACAACAGGCGCGATTGAACGTGGTTTCGATAATCATGACAGCGGGCAAAGTTACAGCATGGACTTGCAGCAACACGACTGGGACGTCGCGTTCGGTGAAACAACTGCTGAAAATGCATCCATCAGTGACGAGTATGCGGTGTCCGGCGATCATTCGCTGAAAGTGACCTATCAGGACGATCAAAACGAAGCGGCGGCATCATCGTGGGTCTTGCCGGAAGAAGACACCTATTACCTGTCCTATTGGGTCATGTTCGAGGAAGATTTCGACTTTGACGGTGATGATCACAGCGGTGGCAAGCTCCCCGGGCTGGCATCCGAAGGGCTGGCGAGCGGCGGCAGCAATGTGACTGGCGAAAACGGCTTTACCGCCCGTTACATGTGGCGCGAAGATGGGGCGGCAGAGCTGTATCTGTATCATATGGACAAGCCCGGCAAGTTCGGTGAGAGCTTTGAGTTTGTTGATGACAACGGTGACCCGATCAAGTTTGAACCGGGCGAATGGCACCAACTGACCCAGCGTGTGACGGTCAACGATCAAGGCCGGTCGAACGGTGAGGTTGCGGTCTGGATGGACGGCGTGCAGGTGCTTGATCTTGATGAGTTGCGGTTTGTGACAGATGGGTCTGGCGTGGACCGCTTGTATTTCAGCAGCTTTTTTGGCGGTGGTGATGATGGTTGGTTGCCGGATGATGACGTCAGCGCCTATTTCGATGATATCGTCGTTTCGACTGACCCCGCCGATGTTGGGTTGGGTGAACAAGCAGATGCGGGACCGCAGATCAACGAAGAGGTGAAAGAAGAGGTGGTGGTGAAGCCGGACGCGCCCGTCGCACCAGCGCCCGCCACGCCCGAGCCGGTTGATGAGCAGGCTGACGGGGCAGAACCCGAGATAAACTTTGACGTTTCAAAGAGTTGGACCGGCGGCTTCAAGGCCGAGCTTTCCATCACCAACACCACCGCTGACACAATGGATGATTGGCTGTTGCAATTGCAGCTGGACGGTTTCGAGATCGAAAAACTCTGGAGCGCCGATCTGAACCTGACAAATGACAAGGCGCAGGTGTCAGGGATCGGGCGCGAAACGGACATTGCACCCGGCGAGACAGTGGAAATCGGGTTCGTCGCTGAGGGCGCGCCGCCTGCGCAAATGTGGGATTTTGCAATCGGTTAGCATCACCTAAACCGGTCTGCCTGACCGATATACGCCGAGCAAGATTGCGTACAGAACCTGTACAGAACCTGTACGCAAACTTGTCGGCCGTCGTCGGCGCTGACCTTGTGCACGCGCTGAATTGAGGTCCGTGTCGTCGGCCGCAGATCAAGCATTTTCGAGGTTGCGTTAGTCAGTAAGCGGGCACCCTAAAGCGTCAGCACCAACCCGCCCGCTGCCAGCGCTAGTGCAAGCGTCCATACCCGCCACAGCACCCGAACTGCCCTGTCGATGTCGTCGGGGCCTAGGTCGTGGTCCCCGCCTTCGTTGACGAAGGGATAATCCCGCATTTCGCCGTCATAGCTGCGCGGGCCGCTAAGCGCGACATTTAGCCCGTGGGCCATTGCCGCCTCGGGCCACCCTGCATTGGGGGAACGGTGCAGTGGGGCATCGCGCAGGATCTGGCGGATGCCGGGTCGTGATGTCACCGCCCAGATCAGCAGTGCGGTCAGCCGTGCAGGGATCAGGTTCAGAAGGTCATCAAACCGTGCCGCGGCCCAGCCGAATTTTTCATGCCTGGGCGTGCGATAACCAATCATGCTGTCGGCGGTATTTGTCACCTTGTATATCAAAAGCCCCGGCAGCCCACCGATGGCAAACCAGAAGATCGGGGCAATCACCCCGTCAGACAGGTTCTCTGCCGCACTTTCTATGGCAGAGCGGGCGACAGCGGATTTGTCCATGTTGCGCGTGTCCCGTCCGACAATCATCGCGACCGATCTGCGACCGTCACCCACTGACAGGCGCAGCGCATGGCCCACGGCTTGCACATGATCGACCAGCGATTTCTGTGCAAGCAGGATGGCAAGTACGATGATGTCGACGATCTGTCCGGGGATGGCCTGCAACAGCCAGCCAAGCGCGGCGGCGGCAATACAGAGTTCGAGAATGGTCAGGATACCCATCAACCGCTGATGATCACCTTTGTTGAATGTCTCATCGCACCAGCCGATCAGGCGACCGATCAGGACCGCAGGATGCGGGACGCGCGACCAGAGCCAGCGCGGCTCGCCCAGAAGCGCGTCCAGCAGCATCCCGAGGATCAGCGTCACAATGCGGCCTCGAGTTGTGCCCACCGGTCTGGTGCGGGCAACCCAAGCCGCAGCCAGTCATCGGCATAAGGAAAGATGCGTGACCAGACATGGGATCGCGCAAGATGCCGTTGTGCTGCGACCGCGTCCTTGACCCGGTAAAGCCGGAACAGGGTTGTGCCGCCCACAACCTCGGCCCCTGTATTGGTCAATAATGCATCAAGCCGGTCGGCATCGGCAGCCAGTCTGTCGCGGGTTTCATCGGCCCATTGCGGATCGGCCAGCGCCTCGGCCCCGATGGCAAGTGCGGGGCCAGAAATCTGCCACGGCCCCAGCAACTCGGTCAGTTTGCCGATGATGTCTGGGTCGCCAATGGCAAAGCCAAGGCGCAAACCGGCCAACCCCCAGAATTTGCCAAAGCTTTTCAGAACAACAGTGCCCGGGCTTGCGGCGCGGTGGATCATGGACTGGTCGGGTGCGGTGTCGCAAAAGCTTTCATCAATGATCGTGATCTTTGCGTTAAGATCGCCATCGACCCAAAGCTGCCCGTCCGGGTTGTTAGGATGCACGGCGACGATCACGTCACTTGCATCCTGACCAAGGCTCCAACCGGCGGCACGAAAGGCGGCCCCATGTTCGTTATAGGTGGGGCCGGGAATACAGACGCTGTCGTATGGCAGGACACGCGGCAGGGCCGCAATGATGGCAGACGCACCCGTGGCCCCGATGATTGCTGCGCCATCGGGCACGTTCCAGAAGGTGCGTGCGCGTGCGTAAAGCTGTGCAAAAGCGGCTTGATCGGGCAGGGCGGTCCAGGCGTCGGGGGGCAGTTTCGGCATGGGGTAAGCGACCGGATTGATACCGGTCGAGAGGTCAAGCCAATCCGCGCGCGTGCCCCCATAGGTGGCGATAGCGGCGTCAATTCCGCCGCCGTGATCGCGGGCTTCGATCATTCGTCGCGCGGAAGTGGTGGATGGCGCGTTACGAAATGCCCCTTGATGGCTTGCGGCCAGTCGCGATACGGCACCTGACCGGTGTCCGACTGCGCGTGGGCCATCGCATAGGCCACAATACCTGACGCGGCCTCTGCGTTCGGATCGAAAGCGCCAAGCGTGTAGTTGAGTTTACCATGTCCCTGTATTGCCACATTGCAGGCATTCTTGCAGCCCATCAGGCAGGACACGCGCCGGGTCTTGATATCAGACAATCCAGTGGCGGCGGCTTCGATCAGGCTGGCCAGCGACTCACCATCTGTCTGGGTCATGTCGCCATCTTCCCATCCGTCGCGTTTACAGGTGTCACATGTGGTTATCCAGGTTGTCATCTGTCTAATATCTGCTCTTGTTATCATTTTTACCGGCGGATTCTTGCCGTTCACGTCGACTTTAGCGTTTGTGAGTGTCCTTTGGTACAGGCTTACGTCCGCGTTAACACTTCGTTAGGTATTTGGACAGATTTGTGGTCTTACGAGGTTAATTTACCAATTGTTCATCCTCGGTTAATAAAATGTGTGGACTGGCGGAGAAGAAATGCGCGTTTTGATCGTCCAAAGCAACAAGAACCTGGGGCTGCTGTGGCAGCGCCATTTGGAACGTTTAGACGCTGATGTTTTCCTTGTGAATACCGGCGAGCATGCGCTAGCCCGGATCGAGACAGAGCCATTCGATGTGATCGTGCTTGATCTGGTGCTTGAGAAGGGCAGTGCCCTGACGGTTGCGGATTTCGCGCAGTTCCGCCAGCCGGACGCGAATGTGGTTTTCGTGACCGATACGACCTTCTTTTCAGATGGATCGATCTTCAATCACAGCGCCAATGCCCGCGCCTTTATCCAAACCGCGACACCGCCCAAAGACCTTGCCGCGATCGTCCATCATTACGGCTGCGCTAGTGTCGCCCGTGTGGCAGAGATAAATCCTGTACCGGGTTGATCGGGATGATCCGGTGCGGATTGATGGTTTCGTGGCTATAATGATAGTGCCGCACGATGTGATCCATATTCACCGTCTCAGCCACACCGGGAACCTGATACAGCTCGCGCATGTAGCCTGACAAGTTCGGGTAATCGGTGATCCGTTTGCGGTTACATTTAAAATGCAGATGATAAACCGGATCAAACCGCACAAGCGTTGTCCAGAGCCGCCAGTCGGCCTCTGTGATCTGGTCTCCCATCAGGTAGCGGTTTTGCCCCAGCCGGTCCTCTAGCCAGTCGAGCGTGTCGAAAAGCGGGTGTACGGCTTTGTCATACGCTTCTTGCGTGGTGGCGAAGCCGGATTTGTAGACCCCGTTATTGAGTGTGTCGTAGATCCTGTCATTGACGGGTTCGATGTCTGCCCGCAGGTCTGTCGGCCAGTAGTCATCGCTGTTGCCGGTGATGTCGTTGAAGGCGCTGTTGAACATCCGGATGATTTCGGAGGATTCGTTGGATACGATGGTTTCGCGTTGTTTGTCCCAGAGGATGGGCACAGTCACGCGGCCAGAGATGTTCGGGTCGGCTTTGATGTATATGTCCCGCGCGAAAGGCAGACCGTAGAGCGTGTCACCGGTGGCCCCTTTGTCATCGGTCTCGAACGTCCAGCCGTCGGACAGCATGTCGGGGTGGACGGCCGAGATGCTGATGTGGTCGGTCAGTCCTTTGAGTTTGCGGAAGACCAGCGTCCGATGCGCCCAGGGGCAGGCGTAGGAGACATAGAGGTGGTAGCGCCCGGATTCGGCCTTGAACCCGCCCTCGCCTGATGGTCCGGCGGACCCATCCGCGGTGATCCAGTTTCGGAACTTCGCATTGGAGCGTTTGAATGCCCCGCCTGTTGATTTCGTATCATACCAGACGTCATGCCAGACGCCGTCAACCAGTTGGCCCATTGCGATGCTCCTCTTGCTGGAGGAGGAGTTAGCGCAATTGCGTTAATGAACCAATGCGGACCGAGGCGCAGGGACCGTGCGCAACTGCACATAGGGCCGGATTTGGTGTGCTTTGGTCGCCGGTAGGGCGCTTTACGCGGGGCGCTTTGGCGACCGCCGCATTTGAAAACCGGTCTTTGACTGGGCAAATCCGGCCCCTTCGTAAAAGGACAGTATCGATGGTTCCAGCGATCCCGCCAGCAGCATGACCTTGTAACACCCGCATTGCCATGCGCGGTCAGCGGCGGCGTTCAGGATCAGTTTGCCATAGCCCCGCCGCCGGTGGCCCGTATCGGTGACCACGTTTTCAATCAGGGCAAAGGGTGCCCCGCCTCTGGTCAGGTTGGGGACGATGATCAGCGCGCAGGATGCGACGAGGGTCCTGTCAATCTCGGCCAGAAGGATCGCGCTGCCATCGTATTTTTCGAACCGCGTCAGGATATCGGTGGCGATTTCGGGCGGGCAACGCTGCTGGTTCGGGGTCATTTGCGCGTAGAGATCCTGAAGGTTTTCAAGATCGCCGGGGCCGGCTGCGCGGATGATGGGTTGATGGTTCATGAGGGTGGAAGATGCCTGCGCCAGGGAGGAGTGGCAATAACCCCGCGTCGTTTCACCGATATGCTGCCGCCGGATTGTTCCGAACCGTCGCATATCGGTTTGCCCCGGGCGGTTCTGGGCCTTATACGTCTTTCCAGACGAAGCCCGATGTGGCCAGAACGGTTGGAGGTGTGGCGGTTGACCCAAAACGGGGACCAAAGCACCACGTCGTCAAACCCCGGATCATCCGGGCCTCTGGTCGTGATATGAAACGGAGGACCCGATGCGTGTTTTGCTTTCCCTGATGCTGGTTTTTGCAGGCTCTGTGGCGATGGCCCATCCCGGTCATTGGGGCGAATTGGCAGGGCATGATCATTGGGTTGCCGGGGCGGCGATTGGTCTGGCCGGGCTGGCCGCAATCTGGGGCGCGCTGAAAGGCAAGAAGAAGGACCCGGAGCCGGAAGAAGAAGAGTCGGAAGAGGAAACCGCATGAAAACGGGTGTGATGATCTGCGGCCATGGCTCTCGCAGCCAGTCGGCGGTGGATGAATTTGCGGTGCTGGCCGAGAAACTGCCTGATTATCTGCCCCCGGATTGGATCACGGATTATGGTTATCTGGAATTTGCCAATCCGGTGATCCGCGATGGTCTGGATCATCTGCGCGAGGCCGGGTGCGAACGTATCCTGGCGGTGCCGGGGATGCTGTTTGCCGCGATGCATGCCAAGAACGATATTCCGACGGTGCTGAACACCTATGCCGCCAAACATGGCATGCAGGTCAGCTATGGACGCGAGCTGGGCGTTGATCCAAAGATGATCGCCGCTGCCGCCGGCCGCATTCAGGAGGCCGTGGATCGCGCCAATGCGGAATTGGGTGAGATGCCACTGGTCGAGACCTGTCTGGTTGTGATCGGGCGCGGTGCCTCTGACCCGGATGCCAATGGCAATGTGTCCAAGATTGCCCGGATGCTGCAGGAAGGCATGGGGTTCGGCTGGTGCGAGGTGGGCTATTCCGGGGTGACATTCCCGCTGGTAGAACCGTGCCTGCAACATGTGGCGATGCTGCCTTACAAGCGTGTCATCGTGTTCCCGTATTTCCTGTTCTCGGGCATTCTGATCGACCGAATCTATGGGTTCACCGATCAGGTGGCCGCCGAACATCCCGATATCCAGTTTGTGAAGGCGGGCTATCTTGGCGATCACCCGAAGGTGCTGGAAACCTTTGCCGAACGGATCATGGAGCAGGACAGCGATACACCGCCACCAAATTGCGGGATTTGTGGTTATCGCGAGCAGGTGCTGGCGCTGGAGGATGGCGGGCATTTGCATATCAAAGCGGAGGATCGCAACCATCCGGCCTTTGGTGCCGTGCCGCCGCCGACCTGTGTGCTGTGCAAGTACAGGGTGCAGGTTGTCGGTTTCGAGGCGGATGTTGGTGCCGTGCAGGAAAGCCATCACCACCATGTCGAAGGGCAGGGCGCCAATGCGCCGGGCTCGAACGTGGCGGATTGCGCACTGTGCGACACGTTCTGCACGGGGATGTGCCGGTTGGAGGCGCAGCATGCGCATGACCACCACCATCATCATGATCACGACCACGATCATCATCACCATCATCACGCGCCCTACCCTCATGCGGACCATCCGCATGGTCCGGAAAGCGCGCGCAAGACGAGGGGCTAGGGAGCAATTTTCTTGCAAGAAAATTGGCGTCCATCGCGGATAAGGTATGCTGTTGAGATCGTATGAAAAAGACCCGCAGGCGATTTATGCACAGAGCTTTGCCACTGTGCGCGATGAGGCGCGGCTGGACCGGTTTCCGGCGGATATGCGCCCGTTGATGACCCGCCTGATCCATGCTTGCGGCATGGTCGAGATTGCGGACCGTCTGTCCTATTCCGCCCATGCCGCTGCGGTGGGTCACGCGGCCTTGCAGGCCGGTGCGCCCGTGCTGTGCGATTGCGAGATGGTGGGGGCGGGGATTATCCGCCGCTATCTGCCCGCGCAGAATGAGGTGATCGTGACGTTGAATGATGCGGCGGTGCCGGACCTTGCGCTGGAGATTGGCAATACACGATCTGCGGCGGCGGTGGAGTTGTGGCGCGACCATTTGGCCGGTGCCGTTGTGGCGATCGGCAATGCCCCGACAGCGCTGTTTCATCTGCTGGAACTCTTGGAAAAAGGCTGGCCGAAGCCTGCGCTGATCCTTGGTTTCCCGGTTGGCTTTGTGGGCGCTGCCGAAAGCAAGGCGGAACTCGCTCGCGATCCGCGTGGCTGCGAATATGTCGCCTTGCGCGGGCGGCGTGGCGGGTCGGCCATGGCCTCGGCGGCTGTAAATGCGCTGGCAGCGGGGTTGCCGGAAGATGTCTGACCCCTGGCTGCATATTGTCGGCATTGGCGAAGACGGAATGGACGGGCTGTTGCCTGCCACCCGCGCTGTTGTGGAGGCGGCCGAGATTATCATTGGCGGGGAGCGACATCATACGCTGGCGGATAATCTGGTGGCGGAGCGGATGGCATGGCCGCATCCGTTTGATGCGTTGATCGACACCATTGACGGGTTGCGCGGGCGGCGTGTTGTCGTGCTCGCCACTGGTGACCCGCTTTGGTATTCGGTGGGCGCCAAGATTGGCCGGGCGATTGACCCCGCGCAGATTGTCTATCATCCGCAATTGTCGGCGTTTCAGCTGGCGTCGGCGCGTATGGGGTGGTCACTACCGGATGTGGAGACGCTGACGGTGCATGGCCGCCCTGTCGAACAGATGATCGCCTTTATCCAGCCGGATGCACGTTTGCTGGTGCTGACCACGGGCGAGGAGACACCGGCGCAGATTGCCCGGTTCCTGACCGAACGCGGGTTTGGTCAGTCGAAGATGACGGTGCTGGCGGCCATGGGGGGCAAGAATGAGGCCCGGTTCGATGGTGTCGCTGCAGCGTGGGATCATGTGGTGCCGGCGTTCAACACTCTGGCTGTGGAATGCATTGCCGCCCCGGATGCCGCGTTGTTGCCCCGTGTGCCGGGGCTGGCGGATCATCTGTTTCAGTCCGATGGCACGATGACCAAGCAGGAGGTGCGCGCCGCCACGGTGGCCAAGCTGATGCCGATGCGCGGGGCGCTGCTCTGGGATATCGGCTGTGGCTGTGGATCGGTCGCGATTGAGTGGATGCGGGCGGCGCGTTATGCCCGTGCGGTGGGGATCGAGCCACGCGCCGACAGGCGGGCAATGGCAGCAGCGAATGCGCTGGCGCTGGGTGCGCCGAAGCTGGAACTGGTGGACGGGGTTGTGCCGGATGCGCTGGACGGTCTGGATGCGCCGGACGCGATTTTCATTGGCGGCGGGTTGAGTCGCGAGACGTTTGAGGCAGCGTGGGAGGCATTGCGCCCGTTGGGCCGGATGGTAGCCAATGCGGTGACGCTGGAGAGTGAGGCGGAGCTGATTGCGCTACATAAGGAGCGCGGGGGTGATCTGGTGAAATTGTCTGTGCACCGCGCCGAGCCTGTGGGTCGTTTGACCGGCTGGCGGCCGCTGATGCCGGTGACGCAGTGGAGTTTGGTGAAGCGATGACGGGTGACGCTGTTGGCGATGCCAATGCGCCCCTCCCGCCATCCCGTGGGGTGCTTTACGGGGTGGGTGTGGGGCCGGGGGCACCGGACCTGATCACCTTGCGCGCGGCGCGGTTGATTGCCGGGGCCGCGGTCGTGGCCTATCCGACATTGGCGGGGGCGGAAAGCTTTGCCCGGGGGATTGCGGCAGGGTTGATCCCGGCGGCGGCCGAAGAGATCGTGATGGATGTGCCGATGAGCGTGGAGCGTGCGCCGGCACAGGATGCTTATGACGATGGCGCCGCGCGGATTGCCAAAGCTTTGGATGCGGGCCGCGACGTGGTGTGCCTGTGTGAGGGGGATCCGTTTTTCTATGGCTCTTTCATGTATCTGTTTGCCCGGCTGGCGGATCGCTATCGGGTTGAGGTGGTGCCCGGTGTCACGTCGATCACGGCCTGTGCGGCGCGGGCAGGCATGCCATTGGCGGCCCGTAATGAGCGGCTGACAGTGTTGCCGGGGCCATTGCCCGAGGATGAGTTGCGCGCCCGGATCGATGGCGCCGAAAGCGTGGCGATCATGAAAGTGGGTCGCCATCTGCCGAAGATCCGCGCGGTGATCGACGGCCTGGGTCTGACCGAAAAGGCGGTTTATGTGGAGCGGGCGACATTGCCGGAAGAGGTTGTGCTGCCGCTGTCGGAGGCGCCGGCAACGGCCCCCTATTTTTCGATGATCTTACTGACCAAAGGGGCCGATCCATGGCTGTGAAACCTGTCGTGCTTGCATTGTCCCGGTCGGGTGAGGACACGGCGCATCGCGTCGCTGGCGTGTTGGGTGCGCAGGTGCATGGCCGCGAAGGCCGTGTGGAGAGGGCCGATGCGTTCTTTCCCAATGCGCTGGACCATGCGCGTGATCTGTTTGCGGCGGGTGTGCCAGTAGTAGGAGTCTGTGCCTCGGGGATATTGATCCGGGCCGTTGCACCTCTCTTGGCCGATAAGACGACAGAGCCGCCGGTGATTTCGGTGTCGGATGACGGGGCTGTGGTTGTGCCGCTGCTGGGCGGGCATCGCGGGGCAAACCGGTTGGCTGCACAGATTGCGGAGGCGCTGGGCGCTGTGGCGGCAGTGACGACGGCAGGGGATGTGGCGCTGGGCGTGGCACTGGATGCGCCGCCTGCGGGGTGGCGGCTGGTAAACCGTGACGATGCAAAAGGCGCCATGGCTGCGTTGCTGTCGGGTGGCGGAGCGGATGTCCGTGGTGATGCTCCGTGGCTGGTTGATTTGCCGAAAGGCGATGCGGTGCGTTTGACCTGCGGGATGGCGCGGCAGGATGATCTGGGACCTGCCCATTTGCAGTTTGCGCCGCAGCGTCTGACGCTGGGTGTGGGCTGCGCGCGGAATTGTCCGCCGGAAGAGCTTGCGGCGCTGGTTGCCGATGTGCTGGCAGAGGCCGGCGTGACGCCCGCGGCGGTGCATTCGGTGAATACGATTACGCTGAAGGCGGATGAGCCTGCGATTATCGCTCTGGCCGGTGATCTGGCCGTGCCTTTGCGGTTGTTCGAGGCGGATGCGTTGGAGGCGGAGACGCCGCGGCTGGTCAATCCGTCCGAAGTGGTCTTTGCCGAGGTTGGCGCGCATGGCGTGGCCGAAGCTGCGGCACTGGCGCAGGCCGGGCCAGCGGGTGAGTTTCTGGTGACGAAGCGCAAGACGGCAAATGCGACCTGTGCTTTGGTTATTTCCCCTGAGGCATTGGTGGAACTGCGCGGTCGGGCGCGCGGTCGGTTGTCGGTTGTGGGCATTGGTCCGGGGCAGGCGGCTTGGCGGACGCCAGAGGTGTCGCGGCTCGTCGCCGATGCGGATGAGTTGGTGGGCTATGGTCTGTATATTGATCTGCTGGGGCCGTTGGCTGCGGGCAAGGACCGGTCGGATTTTCCATTGGGCGGTGAGGAGGATCGCTGTCGTTATGCGTTGGAGCAGGCGGGGAAGGGCAGGAATGTCGCCCTTGTCTGTTCGGGGGATGCCGGGATTTATGCGATGGGGGCGCTTGTGTTCGAGTTGATGGATCGTGGGCCGGATCAGATGGGCGTGTCGGATGCGGCCCGCCGGGTTGAGGTGGTTTGTTCGCCGGGGGTTAGTGCGTTGCAAGGGGCCGCTGCCCGAGCGGGCGCGCCGCTGGGCCATGATTTCTGTGCGATTTCGCTGTCGGATTTGCTGACCCCGCGTGAGGATATCATCAAACGTCTGCGGGCGGCGGCAGAGGGGGATTTCGTGATTGCCTTCTACAATCCGGTGTCGATGCGGCGCCGCACCTTGTTGGCGGAAGCGCGGGATATCTTGTTGAAGCATCGTCCGGGGGCGACGCCGGTGATGCTGGCGTCATCGCTGGGCCGACCGGAGGAGCATGTACGCTATCGCCGGTTGGACGAGTTGGAAGTGGACGAGGTGGATATGCTGACCGTGGTGTTGGTGGGGTCGTCCCATTCGCGGCTGACGCAATTGGGCGAGGGGCCGCGGATGTATACACCGCGGGGTTATGCCCGCAAGATTGATGGTGATCTGGCGGGGTGACGCGTGTTCTTCGAACGACGCCCCACCCGCCATCCCACTGCCTCCGGCGGGAGTATTTGAGGAAGAAAGAAATGACGGTTTATTTTATCGGTGCCGGACCGGGTGATCCGGAGCTTTTGACGCTGAAGGCGGCGCGGGTGATCGGGGCATGCCATGTGTGTCTTTATGCCGGATCGCTGGTGCCTGCGGAGGTTGTGGCCTGTGCGCCGGAGGAAGCGCTGGTGATGGATACCGCGCCGATGACTCTGGATGAGACGCACGGGGTGATTTTGGCAGCGCATAGGCGTGGCCAGGATGTGGCACGGGTGCATTCCGGTGATCCGTCGTTATATGGGGCGATTGCGGAACAGATCAGGCGGTTGAAGGCGGATGGGATTGATTATCAGATTATTCCCGGCGTGCCGGCTTACGCGGCTGCTGCTGCGGCTTTGGGAACGGAACTGACCGTTCCGGAAGTGGCGCAGTCGATCATCCTGACCCGGATGTCGATGAAATCGACGGGGATGCCGCCGGGTGAGACGCTGGAGAATTTTGCGCGGTCGGGTGCGACGCTGGCTATTCATCTGGGTATTCGGGCCTTGCGCGAGATCGAGCGGCAGCTGGTGCCGCACTATGGCGCGGAATGCCCGGTCGCGGTGATCTACCGTGTGGGCTGGCCGGATCAGATGATCATTCGCGGGACGCTGACGGATGTGCGTGAGAAAGTGCGCGCGGCCAAGATCACCCGGACGGCGTTGATCCTGGTTGGTCCTGCGCTGGGCGATTCGCACGGGTTTCCGGACTCTGCGCTGTATGATGCGGCCAAACCGCATGTCCTGCGTCCGCGCGCGGCAGCAAAAATATAAGGAATTTCCGCGCTGCGGCGGAATTTGTTACTTGATATTTACTTTGTTCCAGTCATGTTCTGTCACGTCTGGAGGGGACTGTTATGTATACGTTTTTGCCTGAGGCGGTGCGTCAGGGGTTAGAAGAAGCAAGAAAAGCGGCGTTAAAGCGCAAGGATCGTTTGTCGGTTCATGACGGCGACGCTACCTATCGCATCCGACGCTTCTGGGATGGGGGCTTTGCTCTTGATCTGGAAGGATCGGAGCGGTTGCGCGGGCACGTTGATATCTACGATGGTCCGAAGCATCTTTATCAATGTCTGGTTGTGTCATCTATCGATGAGGGTGATGAGCGGGTGTTTGAGTTCAAATGGCTGACACCCGTGGCCGATAAACCCGCTGCCGATTTTGTGCGGCCGGATTTTGTACCGGCCGGGTTGATCGGCAATTAGGCCACCGCTGCATTTGCAGCGATGGCACTGTGTTGTCTAGAAGCCGATGAATTGTTCGGCGAGTGCGATAAAGAGCGGGATGCTCAGGATCGCGACGGGCGTGCCGAGGCCGGTTGACGATCCGACATAGGCGGACGGGTTTGCGTCTGGCAGGGCACCGCGCATGGTGGGCGGTCCAGAGATGTCAGAGCTGGAAGCCGCCATGATTGCCAGCAGGACCACACCACCGGCAGAGAAGCCTGTCAGGTGATGGGCCGCAAGGCCAACGCCAAAGCCGAGAAGCCCGTGAATAATCGGTGCCGTGATCCCGTAAAGGACATAGGCATGGGCGACCTTGCGCAATTCGGACAGGCGTGACCAGGCTTCCATCCCCATGATCAGCATGAGGACTGACAGAAGGCCCCGGAAAAGCGGTTCATAGAAGCTTTCATAGACGCTCTCGGGCCGGGCGAAGAGGCCGATCATGATACCCAGAAGCAAGGCAGAGATGGCAGGGCTGCGCAGTGTGTCGACAAGGATGCCCTTGATGAGATCGCCGTTGAAGTTGGTACCACCCGTCCCGCCACCGACCGTCATGACTGCTGCACCGCCAGCGGTTGCACTGGCGGTTTTGCGTGCCGCGCTCATCCGGGCAAGGACGATTGCGGTGACAAGCGCGGCGATATCCATGAAGGGATAAAGTGCGCCGATGAATCCTTCATAGTAGATGCCTTCGCTGTCCAGCATGGCCATGCCCGCGGCGAGGGTGGAGGCTGACACAGCCCCAAAAAGGCCGACGGTGGCCATGCCATCCATGTGCGAAACGCCGCGCCAGCGGGCAAGTGTCTGGCTACCCAGCAGAACAATCACAATGCCGATCACCGCGGCACCGACAGCGGGCACCATGAGCGAGATAAAATCAGCCTCGCGGATGGAGATGCCGGCCCCAAGCCCGACCTTGAGCAGGAGCAGGATCACGATGAATTTGTAAACAGGATCAGGAACTTCCAGCTTGCTGCCCAATGCGGCCAACATCATGCCGCCCAGCAAAAACGCCAGCGTCGGCTTTTGCATCTGCGCGACCATGGTGGTGGCAATGTCGATGATGATATCCATGCGGACCCCCTATAATCTGGTGTTGCAGAGGATATGGAGTAGATTTACCTTCATTAAAAATATAAAGATTATCCAATATCATTCTATAAAATAGAACTATGGACAATCTGAACTATCACCACTTGCGCTACTTTCATGCGGTTGCCCATGACGGGAATCTGACCCGCACGGCGGAACGCGTGAACCTGTCGCAGTCGGCTTTATCCATACAAATAAAGCAGTTAGAGGAACGGTTGGGCCATGCCTTGTTTGATCGGATCGGTCGCCGACTGGAACTGACAGAGGTCGGGCGGATTGTGCTGGATCATGCGGATCGGATTTTTGGAACGGGGGCGGAACTATTAGCCACGTTGGCCTCAAGTGGTGATGTGAAAGCGCCATTGCGGGTTGGGGCGCTGTCGACCCTGTCCCGGAATTTTCAGTTGCGGTTTCTGGAACCGATTCTTGCCACGGGCGATATGGATCTGGTGCTGAAGTCAGGAAGCGCGCGAGTGTTATTCGAGGCGCTGACATCGCTGGCGCTGGATGTTGTTCTGACAACAGAGCCACCACAGGCCGGTGGCGATTTCACAGCCCACCGCATTGCCGAACAGACGGTGGCGCTGCATGGGGCGCCCGCCCGGATGGGTCACGGGTCCTTGAAGGACATGCTGAAAACTGAACCGCTCATCGTGCCAACTGACAATGCGATCCGGGTGGCGTTTGACAGCCTCGTGGCGCGCTTGGGGGTTTCGCCACGGATTGTAGCGGATGTGGATGACATGGCGATGGTGCGGCTTCTGGCGCGGGCCGATGCGGGGCTGGCTGTCGCGCCGACTGTTGTTTTGGCAGATGAAATCGCGTCAGGGATGCTGCGCACAGCGCCGTTTGATTTGAATATCTCGGAAAGCTTTTTCGCCGTGACGGTCCGCCGGAGTTTCCCGCATCCGGAACTGGAACGGCTGATCGGTGTCAATTTGGGCGGCCGCGATTAATCTGCAGCCTGTCGGGAAGTGGGCGATAGACGCGCCCGAGTTTTGGCAAAAGATGGCACCTAGTCAGCCGTCTCGAGCGCCGTATCAAACGTGTAGATCACCGTTTCGATTTGACCGCGTTTCAGAAATTCGACTTCTGCGACCTGCCCGTAAAAGTGGTAGATCTTTGGACGCGCCTCGGTCGTGGTATCAACATCTTGCGTTGTAATTTTAGCCAGCGGACGCCCGGCGTCATCGCGTGCGATCACGTGATAGTTGCTATCCCAGTTTCGAAATAGCTCCCGGCTGATATGCACCTGATTGCCGGTGATCCGGACCGCGTCCGGGTCGGTATCTTTGACGAATATCTCGCGTGGCATGTCTGTCATGACACGTACCGGAAACTGCCCTGCAACGCGGGCCGGCGGTGTTGGGAACAACGCAAGATCATATTCAACCCGATTGATGGTGAATTCGAAGGCATCGCTTCTGTCAGGGTCAATCGGATTGTTGGCACTATCGTAGAACGTGACGACGATCTGATCGTCAGCGTCATCGTCATAGCGGTCGAAGGTATCGAGGAAGATCCCGCTGAGCGTATCGGGGTATTCGAACCGGACGATAGACTGTAAATCGCCGTGCTGCACGTTGATGGCCTGCGATACCTCGGCAGGATTGATGTCGATCTGGGCCGAGGCCAGCAGAATCTCGGTTTCATAGTCATAAACAGAACCGACGACGGCGATGTCCGGTATTTCGGTGTCGCGGATCCACCCGCTGAGTGGGGGCGTCGGTCTTGTGACTTGCTGCGTGTAGGTCACCGGGTTGTCGCCGGGCGGCAGAATCGTGATCTCGACCTGATCGACGATGCCGGCAAAACCAACCTGCCCATAAAGCCGGCCTGACTGATCGCTCCCAATCCGCTTGGTCATTTCGGCTGATAGCGCCTTTTCGCTCATGTCGTCGAGCGTGCCATCGATGGCCGCCTCAATCAGGTCATCGAAAACGCCGACCGCCGCCCTGAGCTGTTCTGGATCGCCCCATGAACTGCGGTAGCTGCGCAGATATGCACCGGTTTCATCGCGTGCTTCGATGAAGATGGCATCATCGTCCAATGTAATCTCCGCGCCATCGGATCGGCTGATTTGCACCTTGACCAGATGATCCTCTGCGGCAACGAGTTTGACGTCAAATTCGTCAAGCTGCCGGGTGTCGCCGGTGTCGTTTGCACCAAACACCGTGTTGAGCACCGCCTGCGGCATTTGCTGTTCAAACTGACCCGTCAGTGTGGTCGCCAAAGGCGCATCTTCGGGTATCTTGCCGTCAGGCGCATAGATTATTCGAATGTCAAAGCTGGTTTCGACAGCCTGAATGTCGGCTGAAGTCGCGTCATAGTCCTGTGTGATCGCGATTTCGCGACCGTCTGAAAGCGTTACGCTGGTCCAGGTCAATTGATGCGGCAGGGGGTTGAGGAACGGCAACTGAAAATCGACGGACGCAGTGTACGTGAGTTCGGCCCAGATTGACCCGGCGAAAACCTCCGCCAATTCGTCGGCGCTGCCATAGTCGGTCAAACGTTGAAGCACGGGTTGGGTATATCTTGTCGGACCGACATAGGGGGTCTGGATTTCGATGTAACTTGTTGCGATCTGGTGCAGAATACGGGTGAGGAATGCGAATGTGTCGCGTGCCTCAGCATCAGGGATTTTCTGCACCTGTTCGCGCCGTGCTTCGTGTGCGGCGTCCAACGCCGCCAGTTGGCTTTCGACATCGTCTTTACACGCCGTGATAGCGACGGCAGCAATCAGTGCCAGCCCGAACGGTATGAGTTTGTTCATAAAGAAATCCGTTTTTATCAATGCTTACTGCAGATCGCTGAATGCATTTTGCATCCGTTCCACTGCGTCTTCGACATGTGACCGCGGTGCGCCAAGGTTGAACCGCAGGAAGCTGTCGCCGCCTTTGCCGAAGGTCGGCCCGTGATTGGCGGCGATTTTGGCGGTTTGTTCGACGCGGGTGGTGAATTCTTCGCGGCTCATGCCCGTATTCGCGAAATCGACCCAAGCGAGGTAAGTCGCCTCAAGGTTCATGGAGGCCAGACCGGGGATGGCATTGATCCCGTCATCGAAAAGTTTGCGGTTTTCGTTGATATAGGTCCGCACGTCATCCACCCATGCTGCCCCTTCGGGGGCGTAGGCTGCCGTGGCCATAAACAGCCCGAAACTGTTGGGTGACATGCCTAGGGCCGCCATGCGGGCGCCGAAGCGCGCGCGCAGATCGGGGTCTTCGATGATGACGTTGCCGACATGGCTGCCTGCGATGTTGAACGTCTTTGTGGTCGCGGTCATCATCACCAGCCGGTCGGTGATCCCGTCGATATGTGCCATAGGTGTGTGGGTCTGGCCGGGCATGGTCAGGTCGTGGTGGATTTCGTCCGAGACCAGAATGAGTTCGTGCCGCTTGGCGAAGGCGGCGACGGCCTGTAACTCTGTCTTGCTCCAGACCCGCCCGCCGGGGTTGTGAGGGGAACAGAGTACGACCATCCGTTCGTTGCCGGTCATCTGCGCGTCATAGGCGGTAAAATCCATCTCGTACCGGCCATCGTTATTGACCAGTTCACATTCGACGACCTGCCGTTCGGCGGCGGCGATGACCCGGGCAAAGGCGTGGTAGACCGGGGTGAACAGGACGATGCCGTCGCCGGGTTTGGTATAGGCGTCGATGCACATCGCCGTGCCATTGACGAGCCCGTGGGTAGTAAAGATCCACGACGGGTCGATCTGCCAGTTGTGTCGTTCCGCCATCCACCATTGGATCGCAGCCCGATATTTGCTTTCATCGCCGAAATAGCCGTAGACGCCGTGATCGACCATGGCTTGCACCGCCCGCTGGATGCAGGGGGCGGCAGCAAATTCCATATCGGCCACCCACATGGACAGACCGTCATCCGGGCTGACGCCAAAAAGCTGCTCCATCGCGTCCCATTTCACGCAGTGGGTGTTGCGGCGGTCGGGGGCGTGGTCGAATGTCATGGGGCTCTCCTGCTGGTCGCCGTGCAGGCTACGGAAGGTGCGGCGGAGTGCAAGACGGAAATGTATTCCGCTCACTTCGGGTGTGCCTAAGACATGTCTCGTTGCGGGTCCTACTGCGGAAGTTCGAACAGGTCGTGTACGCTGCAATCCAGTTCCTCGGCCAGGGTCAGTGCCAAGATCGTCGAGGGCGTGAAGACCCCGTTTTCGATCGTGTTGATCGTTTTACGTGACACGCCCACCGCATCAGCCAATTCGGCTTGGGTCATCCCGGCTTTCGTGCGGTGGGCGCGCAGGTGCACGATTAGTCGTGTGGTCATTCAGCGCGTCCACGGGCGACTGACGTCAGGTAGTGGGCCGACGGTGCAACGCCAAGGATCGGGCCAAGCCAGTAGAAGGCGTGTGCCGGGTCCATTCGTTCGGTTAAGCTGAGCGACAGAAAGACCAAAAAGACCGCGAGCGTCGCCCAAAAGCCAAAGATCAGACTATCCCGGTGCGCTTGGCTATTCTGTTCGTCCCATGCCGCATCTGCTGCCTCGGGATATCGCAGGTGCAGGATAACCGACAGCACGGCATAGCCGATAGCGATGCCGCCAATGATGTAGGCCCAGGTCAGGCCTGACGGTCCAACCGAAAAGAACGCCGCGATGAACGCGCAACAGGTAACGATAACGACGGCAGCACTACCGATAAGGCGTGCGCGGCTGACGGGGTTGGCAGACATGGTTGTTTCCTTTCTTGTCGAGTAACCCTGAGGTTACATAGGGCGAGTCGTTGTGTAACGTCAAGGTTACAAATCGGGTGAGTTGCATTTTGCCGATTTGCCGCATAAATCAGCCGCATGGCATTGCGTAAGATCCTGATCCATCCTGATCCGCGCCTGAAAAAGGCCGCTGACCCGATTGCGTCGGTCGATGATGATGTGCGTCGTCTTGCCGATGACATGTTGGAAACGATGTATGACGCACCCGGGATCGGTCTGGCGGCCCCGCAGGTGGCGGTGATGAACCGTTTGATAGTAATGGATTGTGAAAAAGAAGAGGGGGCTACTCCCAATCCGATGGTGTTGATCAATCCAGCGGTCGTCTGGACCTCGGAAGAGCGCAATGTCTATGATGAGGGCTGTCTGTCGATCCCCGAGCAATATGCCGAGGTCGAACGCCCTGCAGAGGTCGAGGTGCAGTGGACAGGTCTGGATGGCAAGGCCATGCGCGAACGCTTTGACGGGTTGTGGGCGACCTGTGTGCAGCATGAGATTGACCATTTGAATGGCACGCTGTTTATCGATTACCTCAAGCCGCTGAAGCGGCAGATGATCACCCGCAAGATGCAAAAGCTGAAACGCGAGATGGCGCGCGGCTGATGGCGCTGCTGAATCTGCGTTTTGACGGGGACCCGGTGTTGCGAGGGGTGGCGGTGCCTGTAGCTTCTTTTGATGCGGGTTTGACTACGTTGATTTCGGATATGTTCGAGACGATGTATGCCGCACCCGGGCGTGGCCTCGCCGCGCCGCAGGTGGGCGTGTCGTCACGTGTGTTTGTCACGGATGTAACCTGGAAAGACGCGAAACGGACCCCAATCGTTTTCGTGAATCCGGAAATCACGGCGCGTGCCGAAGAAACATCCATCGGCACCGAGGCTTGTCTGTCCATCCCTGAACGTGCGTTTGACGTGGCCCGTCCGGTCTGGGTTGCGGCCCGGTGGCGCGATGCACAAGGCGCCGGGCACGAAGCCCGGTTCGAAGGACCGCAGGCAATTTGCTTCTGTCATGAGCTCGATCACTTGAACGGCGTGCTGATTACCGATCATGGGGTGGAACGGTGACGCACCGGCCTTACGTCCCTTGGCCGCATTCTGTTTTGCGGACGCCAGCGACGCGGGTGGAAGAAATCACAGATGAAATCCGCGCATTGTGGAACGAGATGATCTCCGCAATGGACACAATGCCGGGTGTCGGGCTGGCGGCACCGCAGCTCGGGGTCGGGCTGGCCTTGGCCGTGGTTGATGCATCCGAGGCGCGTGGGCAAGCGGTGCGCCTTGCCAATCCGGAAATTTTGCATGCCAGCACCCAGATGCGCGTACACGAAGAAGGCTCGCCCAATTTACCCGGTGTCTGGGCCAAGGTGTCGCGGCCACGTGCGGTGACGGTCCGGTTCCTGAATGAACATGGACAATGGGACCGCAAGGAATTCGTCGGGCTTTGGGCCACATCCGTGCAGCATCAGATCGATCATTTGCAAGGCAGGATGTTCTTTGATCACCTGAGCCGTGTGAAGCGGGATATGTTGGTGAAGAAGGCGCGGAAGCTGGCGGCAGGTTGATGGCTTGCATGACGATGGCAGGCGTTTGATTGGACAAGGAAAGAGGTTGGGCGATGCGCATTGTTTTCATGGGAACGCCTGATTTCTCGGTGTCTGTTCTGGATGCATTGGTTGACGCAGGCCATGAGATTGCAGCCGTCTATTGTCAGCCGCCGCGGCCTGCTGGGCGCGGCAAGAAAGACCGCCCGTCACCGGTGCAGCGCCGGGCAGAAACGCTGGGTTTGCAAGTGCGTTATCCGGTATCCTTGAAAGGGGCGGAGGCGCAGGCGGATTTTGCCGCCTTGGATGCGGATGTCGCGGTGGTCGTGGCGTACGGCCTGATCCTGCCACAGGCGGTTCTGGATGCGCCCCGGCATGGGTGTTTGAACATCCACGCATCGCTACTGCCCCGTTGGCGCGGGGCGGCGCCCATCCATCGCGCGATCATGGCCGGAGATGCCACGACCGGTGTCTGCATCATGCAGATGGAGGCAGGATTGGATACGGGGCCGGTCCTGTTGCGTGACGCTGTGCAGATTGGCGCAGAGGAGACCACGGGCGAAGTGCATGATCGTTTGTCCGCGTTGGGCGCGCGGCTGGTGGTGCAGGCCTTGCAGGTTTTGCCAGATCTGATGCCAGAGATGCAGCCAGATAAGGGCGTCACTTATGCCGCCAAGATCGACAAGGCCGAAGCGCGGGTGGACTGGACCCGCCCGGCCGCCGAGGTGGACCGATTGATCAGGGGATTGTCGCCATTTCCCGGCGCCTGGTGCGAGATCGCCGGAGAGCGGGTAAAACTGCTGGGGTCGCGGGTGGTTTCGGGAATTGGCGCGCCGGGTGCCGTGCTGGGTGGCTTTGTCATTGCCTGTGGCGACAATGCCGTTGAAATCACGCAGGCGCAAAGGCCAGGAAAAAAGGCAATGCCGGCGGACGACGTGCTGAAAGGTCTTCGTTTGGGTGATAGGCTTGGTTGATCGAAGATGCTGATGGCCGTTGATTTGATGCAGACCAGCCGTTAGCGTCGCGCAGCGGCAATGGCGTTGTCGCGTGCCTTGCTATCTATCGTCCTGAACGCCGGGACCTTTTGCTCAAAGGGTCTGTTATGACTGATCGCCCGCAGTATTATCGTTTTCATCAGGGCGAAAAATCGCTGCCATTCGCCGACGCGGAATATGAGGCCCGCCTGATAGGGCTACGCCGGATCATGGCGGATCGTGATGTCGCGGTGGCAGTTTTCACCTCGATGCACAATATCGCATATTATTCCGGGTTTCTGTATTGCGCATTCGGTCGTCCCTACGCGCTGATCGTGACAGAGCATGAATGCGTGACAATCAGTGCGGGGATCGATGCTGCACAGCCTTGGCGTCGGTCATTTGGTGACAACATCACCTATACGGATTGGGAGCGGAGCAATTATTGGCGCGCCGTCCGGTCGGTCGCCGGGATTGGCCGGGTGGTCGGCTATGAGGCGGATCACATCAGCGTGGTTCAGGCGCAGGCGTTGCGCCATCACCTGCATCCCACCGGGCTGATCGATATCTCGCCCGATACCATGCAGCAGCGGATGTACAAATCAGAGGCAGAGCGCGCCTTGATCCGCGCCGGGGCCGCTGTGGCGGATGTCGGGGGCGCAGCCATTCGCGATGCGATCAAGCCCGGCACGCGCGAGATTGACGTGGCCATGGCAGGCCGCGATGCGATGGAGCTGGAGATTGCGAAACGCTATCCTGAGGCAGAATATCGCGATACCTGGGTCTGGTTTCAGTCCGGCATCAATACCGACGGTGCCCATAACCCGGTGACGGCGCGGGAATTGCAGCAGGGCGATATCCTGTCGTTGAATACATTCCCGATGATCAGTGGTTATTACACCGCATTGGAACGCACGCTATTCGTAGGCGAAGTCGATGACGCCAGTCGAAAGATCTGGGAGGTGAATGTCGCCGCCCATGAATACGGAATGTCGCTGTTGAAACCGGGCGCGTCCTGCGCCGAGGTGACTGCCCAGATCAACGCGTTCTTTGAAGAGCGGGATTTGCTGAAATACCGCACCTTTGGCTATGGCCATTCATTCGGGCTGCTGTCGCATTATTATGGGCGCGAGGCAGGGCTGGAACTGCGCGAGGATATCGACACGATCCTTCAGCCCGGCATGGTGATTTCCATGGAGCCGATGCTGACCATTCCAGAAGGTGAGCCGGGAGCGGGCGGATACCGGGAGCACGATATCCTGTTCATAACCGAGGATGGGAACGAGAATATCACCGGGTTCCCGTATGGGCCTGAACATAATGTGATTGGCTAACGCGCCCGGATTGTCACGTTTTGTAATGCAAATGCAGAAAGTCGCCTGCGCGGTGTTTTGCCCCCTGCCTTCAAGGTGTTATCAGGTGATTCGCTGAAAACCTGGTGGGATGAAACGCGTAATGACTGGACTGACACGGCGATCTTTTGGGGCGATGATGCTGGCAAGCACTGCGGCAGCTTGTGCGCCGCGTGTCGAGCCGACAGAGATCCTTGATCTGCCCGCGCGTGCGGATTTCCTGCCGGGTTACGGCCCAATACCTGACTCGGGCTATAATCTGCCGGGTATCCCGACCCGTTATACCCAAGGTGTGAACCGCCGCATGACGGGGATTTATAACGGGGAGCAGGGGCCAAACATGCTTGATGTCGACCCGTTTGCAAAATTTTTGTACCATATCCGCGAGGATGGAACGACAACCCGCTATCCGGTGGGCGTGGGTCGCCAGGGCCGGTCAATCCGCGGCAAGGCAACAATCCGGTTAAAGCGCAAATGGCCAGGCTGGACCCCGACGCAGAACATGCTGCGCACTGAGCCTGAGGTTTATGGACCTTTCCGCGCTGGTCTGCCCGGTGGCTTGCGCAGCCCGTTGGGATCGCGTGCGCTGTATCTGTACCGTGGCGGGCGGGATACGTTTTATCGTATTCATGGGACCAACGATCTGGAATCTATCGGGAATTCCGGATCGGCAGGCTGTATCCGGATGTTCAATCAGGATATCATCCATCTTTACGATCAGATTGAAATACCGATGCAGGTACATATCCGATCGCGCGAGGAATCGCTGCGTGTTGACCCCGAAAACTATGAGCGTGGGATCGAATTGCCGCCCAAGATTATCGACCCTGACCAATTGCTTGGCCCGGAGGCGGAAGCGCTGGATCGCCCGCCCGTTTTTGACGACGCTTAACGCCTTTTAATTGCCCCACTGTCGGGTAGACTTGCGCCGAATGTGGTGTGCTTTGATGCGCCCGCCGTTTGAAACTGATGACAGAAATACTTACCTGTCTGTTATCAAAGAATAAAAGAGGGATAGTATATGGCGGATTTTGATACGCAAATTAAGGAATCGCAGGCGCAGGTCGCTGCGGCGCAAAGCAAAATTTCAGAATTGACCAGCCGGATCGAAACGGCCCGTGAAAAGATGGCGCAGGGCACGGATATTTCTGTCGATATCGAAAACGCCAGTCTTGAGGATGTGCACGCTCATACAGAGCTGATGAACGCCAACATTGCCGAGCTGATCATGGGGCTGGACGATGTGACCTCCGCGTTCTCCAAGGATTTCGATGAGATGCGGTCGAAGACCGGCATGGAAAGCCTGATTGGCTTTTTCAGCAAGGCCAAGGCCGACAGCATGCGTCAGGAGCGGATGCGCACCGCGTCCATTGACGACAAGCTGCAGGACCTGATCAGCAAATCAGACGTGATCATGAAGCTGCTTGAGGGCCAGTTGGGTATCCTGAACGAGCAGAAAGTGAGCGTGGAAAAGAACCTTGCCGGGACGCTGGAGGAGCGTGAGGTGACTGTGGGCGAGCTGGAGAGCGTGCGCGCGGATATTCTGGCGATGGACCCCAAGATCATCGAGCTTGAAGGCAAGATTTCCGTTGAACAGGATGCCGCCGCCCGGACCAAGCTGGAAACGGAACTGGCCGCGCTGAACGCGCAATATAATGAGATGGTGCAGCAAGAGCAGGTCAAGCTGGCAAAAAGCCAGACGTTGGAACGGTACATCGAAAAGGGCAAGACCTGGATCGACAGTTTGCAGAACCAGGCGGCGACCCAGATGGTGCTGATCAACAAGCTGCAGACGGATACCAAGCAGCGGGTCGTGCTTTATGACGCCCTGTCTAAGTCGTTGAAGACGGCCCAGCAACAGGATGTGGCCCACCAGATCAATGAGATAGGGGTGCAGACCGACCAAGAGGCGCAATCAGCCATGGCTGCGATTGGATCAGCCACGAACGCCCGGATGGCGGACATGCTGGAAGCGCATGAAGATCACATGGTGTTCGCCCGAGAGGTGCTGGAGCAGAAGGCAAAGGCGGACGAACGCTTTATCCGCCGGTTCCAGAAGATCGTGGAGAAGCATGATAGCAATCAGTATGGGGCGCAATGAAACGTCGCCTTAAAGTCGCTGGTTTGATGTTGGCTATTGCTGCTTTACTCATCATTTTGTGCGTTTTAGCTGAGGCATCTTACCTGTGGTACTTGCCGGGCATTGCGATTGGTATTTTTGCGCTTGCCTATATTAGTGGTGATGCAGAGGCTGACAGGTCCGGTCTAGGGAAAACAGGTGATGGCTCAGGAGGCTAACGTGACGTTAGATTGTTTCCGTCTTTCGAGTTTTCCCGATGGAAGCATCGTCTAATTGTTGGTTTCAGGTTAACTCATGACTCAAATTGAGCTCCAAGCCGACCATATGAAGCTGGAAGATACCCGCGTCACGCGTCGGTATTTCGGGAAGTTCTCCAAGATCACCGGCTATCTGACCAAGGTTGCCGCGACCATGGAAGCCGAGGGGCGCTTTGGTCGCAAGGATATCGACGCAATGGCCCGGTATCTGGTGGGTCTCAACTGGACCTTTACGGCACTGTCGCACAAGTACCATTTCTCCGGCCGGTTTGCCCATTCGGGCAAGCTGACCTTTGATCGCCGGGAAAGCGGCTTTCCTGTCTATCAGGAACTGCTGGAGATGGCGAATGATGCCCAGCAGGCAGAGCGGCATCTGGCCTCCATGCCCTCGGTCGGGGATCTGAAGGATCAGATGGTCCGCGTGATCCTGTCCGAGCAGGAAATTCCGACCAAGCTGCAATTTGCGCTGTCACAGCGGCTCTATTATGAGGAACTCAGGCGCGGCGATCAGTTTTGGGCCCGCAATGATCCGCAGGCCGTCTGGCTGGGCAATGACGCGGATCGGCGCAAGTTTTTGGTGCATTGGGCGGTCTATGACAGTCAGGTGAACCTGCCGACGATCTACCTGATGGATCTGGAAGATACGGGCCGCACCGGACTGCCCAAGGACGAACGCCGCTGGCCAGAGGCACAGGCCCATCTGATGGCCCAATCGGTGGCGCATCTGAAGCTGCTGACAATTGCGAAAGGGTTTGATGAGGATTTTGCTGATCTGCATCCCACCCGGCTGCGCCGTTTCCACATCGGCCCGATGTATTCCTATGCGTTCACGCAGCAATCTGGCCCGCTGCGCGATGTGTTGAAGGCTGCGAACTCTCCCGTTGGGGAAGATTGGGCGCTGGTCTGGACCGAGGAAGAACTTGTGTCCGAGCGTGTGGAGCAGGTGAAATCAGGCTGGTTTGGATCGGTCGAACGCCAGATCTTTGCGCTTGACCCGTTCGAAGGTGGCGGGGCCGAGACAGGGGCCACCCGGATGGAAAGATCACTGATTATGCCAGAGCGGCCCTATCAGGCGCTGGCAGAGCGTAATCCGCCTGGGTTCCGGCAAGTGCGGAAATTTGTCGTCAGCGATGGCGGGCGCGTTTTGAGCTATAAGTAATCGGTCGCGTGCGATGAAGGAGAGAATATGAGCCAATCAAGTGATCAGATGGAACTGCGCGAAGAGGATATTCGCGCCCATTATGGCCCAGCATCCGAGATGCTGATGCAGTTGGATCATACACCACGTCTCGCGCAGGCCCGTCTGTCATTGGAGCAGCCCGAGAAATCGCCGGATGTTGCCGCAACCCGCCGCCGGTTCCGGTCGACCACGCCAGGGCTTTTGTCGCGCACCACAGCACCTTCGGGGGGCGTGCGTCTGCTCGACCGGATTGCCGAAAGTGATGAGGATGATCCGCTGACATCCCCCGCGCAAGCCGCGGTCGCACATGCGCTGCGTCGGGCCTTATCGATTGCTTTGACCGTTGCAGACGCATTTTCCGATCAGACCCCGCTGACCGAATTGAAGCGGATCAATCTGCAAGGCCGGTTGCCGCAGGATCGGTCGGTGGAGTTCACCGAATACCTTGCCGCTGAATCGCTGGTGGCGCTTTATACATTCGCCAATGCAACGTCTTTTCTGCTTGCCGCACAAGCCACAGAGGTGAGTGTTGAAGTGGGTGCGGTGGATGAGGTTTTAACAGACAATGCTCCGCTGGCCTTGCATGGCGCGATTTGGGAGCTGGATCAGAAGCTCGGCCAGTTTGCCAAGGATGAGGGCACGCTGATTGCCACGATGCTGGCGTTTTGTGAACAGTTGATGGGCAAGGTATCGTTGCGGGCCTCAACCGCTGGCCGATTGGCGAGCTTCAATCAGGCGTCGTGGCGCGTGGAAGCGGATGATTTCGTCGTGCAAGGGTTCACCCCGGCCCGCAAGGCCAAGGGCAGCACCCTGACCATGACCTTCAAGAAGCCGAACGAGGTCGTGGGCAACCACATCGCAAAATATCAGGCGATGAAACTGTCCAAGATGCTGATGGCCTACGATTTTGATCGTCGCCTAAACCCGTTTGCGGAACTTGGCGGGTTTATTTTCACCTTCATGGGCGACGGGAAGCCCGGCACTGGGAAAACAACCCTGATCCAGATGATGGCGGGGATGATCAATGATTACTGCCAGATTGCAGGCTATCCGTTCCGCTATCAGAACCTGTCGACCGACAATATCGACAGCTATCAAGGCAAGTCGGGCCAGAATGCCAAGGCCTTTATCAACAATGTGCTGGATCCGCATGTGATCGGGTTTGGAACGATTGATGATATCGACCAGTTGGCCGGCAAGCGGGGGGACCGTCAATCCTCTGCCGGGCAGTTGGAGATTACTGCCGTGCTGATGGAAAGCTTTGCCGGGGCAAACACTGTGGTGCGCGGCAACTGCACCTTTGGCATGTTCTCGAACTACCCCGAGAACGTCGATGATGCATTGCGCCAACGCGCCGGCGCCCGGTTTCTGGTGGATGGGCCGCAGACGCGCGAAGATTACATCGATATCCTGTATCTGCTGATGGGCAAGAACCACGATATCCCGGTCGGCGCGCACGAGGTGTTTTCGGCGCAAGAGATCAAGACGGCGGTGGCTGCTTCGTTCGAAAGCCATGCTCGGCCCCATGAAGAGGGGCTGATGCGTGTGTTCGAGCGGGTGCATGCGCAGGTCGGTGAACTGGACACGATTGCCAAGCTGGGCACCTATCTGAAGGGTATTCAGGAGGCCGATGAACGCTTTACCGGCCGAGCAATCAAGAACATCACCGATGCGGTCAAGGTCCGCGCGATGGATTTCGAACTGCCGGACGAATGGATGGAAGAGCCGGATCTGTTCCTGTTCAAGGATTATGAGACCAAGAAGGCCATGATTTCCGAATTGCGCCAGCCGATCACGGTGGAAATGGTGATCCAGGAGATCAACCGCTACGCGGATAGCGAATTCCGCTATGCCGATAAGTCTGATGAGGTGGCGATTGACGCGATGGTGCGTGACTTTGGCCGGCAGGAGATTGCGAAGAAACGATATCTTGAGAGCAAGGGGTGATGAGGGTGCGGGACGAGTGGCGCTAGGATGGAGTTGTTCTCGGACAGCCTGCTGTTGCCCGCGGTCTTGCTGGCGGTTCTGGCATTTGTGGTGCCGCGCCTGCTGGCGCGTGTCCTGCCGGAAGGGGTGAAGCCACTGCTGTTGAATGCATTCCTGTCGACTTTGATCATTGGCGTGTTGAGTGCGGTGTTTTTCTTTTGCCTTTATCTTTGGCAAGGGGCGGACATCGCGGATTTGATGGCCCCCGGTCTTGTCGCGAATGTGGTATTCTTTGGCAAACTGGGGCTGGCTTCGGCGATTATCTGGGTGCCGATCATGCTGTTGTCGGTGGCGGGGCTGCCGCGAAAATGGGTGAAAGAGACGTGGTGAGGGTTTGGCAAGCAAGATGGGTGAAATCATCCATCCTACGGGGGGTGCGATGCATCGGTTGATTGAAAAAGGCCTGATGTTCGGCAACCTGATCCGGGTGGACAGCCCCATTTTGGTGGAGCGGTATAATCGGGCGCTGAAACATCTGACTGGCCGCGAAACTCATCTGGATGCGTTCCATATTGATATTTCAGGGTATTCGCCCGAGGTGGGTGATGCGTTTGATGATGATCTGTATCTCAATCATGCCGGCGTCAACCGCCAGTTCATTCTGCTGACGACCGAGCAGGCGACAGCCCCCTTGCTGAATGCGAAGTTTTCGACGTCACGCGGTATCCTCAAGCAGTTCATCACCGAAAACCGGGCACAGCTGTTTGCCCTGACGGCACGCGATGCCGTGGCAGGTGAGTTGGTGAATTCCGTCTATGTGGCCGACAGCCCGGCGCGTCTGTTTGATATCCGCAAGGTGCGGATCGAGGCCGATACCACCGGCGGAACCGTCGCTGCCGCGGCCAAGCTGGGGCAGATGATCGACCGTTTCAAAACTGAAGTCGACGCATGGTATGATGACGTCCTGATTGCCGAGATGATCGGCATGGCCAAGCAAACCGGCGATGTGCTGCGCAATCCCGTGCAGTTGAGGCAGATGGAGTTCTTGCAGGACAATTTCTGGACCGATCATTTCGGGGGCATCTACGTCTTTCGCGGTGTGGACCATCCTGCGGCGATCGTGGCGGGTGACAAGGCAAAGATGGATGACCTGCCGGTTCCGCATGTCTTTGATTTCGATGATCGTTCGGCGATTGCAAAGTTTCTGGAGCTTAATGACCTGGTTGAGCCGATTGTGGATGCGCGTGGTGTGGATGCCGCCGCGATCCTGCATCAGAAGATGGACTTTATCGTGGCCTCTGTCGCGGCGGAGATGGGTGAGGACCTTTCGGGCGCCACCCGTCGCGATTTGCGTCGCTTGGGCCGACAATATGCAAAGAAGCTGCCAGAGGCGTGGCAAGGTCTGGCCGCCCTTGTGCGCTGGGCAGAAGAGGATGGGCCATGGCCCAGGATCACGTCAGAGCACTCGGCCTATTTCTATACATTGCGCGCGAAAGCGCATGTCGATGCAGATCTCGTTAATATGCTGCTGGCCGAGCTGACACCATTGGATGTGCGGCAGTTGTTTATCTGCCACAAAGAGGTGTTTTATCGCACCTATGCCGGCTGGCCCGATGAAAAACAGGCCTATGTTGTTGATTTTCTTGACCGCGAATACCAAGTCGATAAGGCGGGAACGCGGGCCGCACTTTTTGGTCATGAGGCGCCGATGGAAGAGCCGCAGACCCTGGCGCAGCCCGATCTGATCACCCGTGTGGGTCCGTGGGGCGCGGTCGCACCAAGGAGGGGTTGATGGGTTTTATCAAACTGGTTGTCTTCGGTTTTATCGGACTGACGGTGATTTATTGGTCAATTGCGCTGTTTTCCCGGTCGGTGCGCAAGGAGCGGTTGGAGAATGCGTTCGACAAGGACAATCCTGACGGCGGCGCGCCCGGTGCCCGCGACGCGTTCATTGCCGAAGGTCTGAAGGCCTATGACAGCTCGATCCGGCCAAAGCTGATCGGGTTGGTTTACGTTGTGCCGACTGTTGTGGTTGCGGCAATCGCCTATACGATCAATACAAACTAAGGATTTTCGAATGCAACGTATCAAAACGATCCTGCGTGTGGTGGTCTTGTCGGTTTTGGCGCTGTATTTCCACTACATCCTGCCGCAGCATGATGTCGTAAAGATCACCTCAACTGAGATTATCCGTACGGATTTCAGCCCCTTTAACCGCATCTTCTATGCGCAGGCGGATTCCGGGGCCGCCGAGCAACCGACGCGCGATCTGCGCCTGATCAATACCCAAAAGCAGAACACGTTTCTGCTGGGCTTTGTGCCGCGCGACAGTAGCCGGGTGATGGTGTACCGGAACGAAGATACTGGGTGGATCTATCCCCCGTATTTCAAATTCGACAGCGCCGACCTGCAGGCCGAAGCGGCGAATCTGGCCCGCGGTGACGAGTGGGCTGTCGTCACCCATTATGGCTGGCGCATCCGCTGGGCGAGCATTTATCCCAATGCCGTTGCGGTCCGCACGATTTCCGGCCCTGATGTCACGATCATCCCGTGGTTCAATATCTTCTTCTTTATCTTTCTGATGGCGGCAATTCTGTTTGTCCGTGCGGCCTGGCGGCAATTCCGCGAACGCTCGGTCGATCCGCTTTTGGATGCGGCTGGTGAGCATATCGATGAAGTGCAGGCTGGCGTCGCCGAGCGCAAGGGTCGGCTTTCGCGCTGGCTGGGGACGTGGCGCGCGAAGAAATAGTCAAACGGACGGCTGCGCCGACGACATGAGCTGGATGGGGCGTTGCCCCCGTCCCGTGCCTGGACTCCCCCGAAGTATTTTTGGAAGAAAGAAGCCTATTCGCCGTAGGGGATCCAGATGTTTTTGACCTCTGTTGACGCCTGCAGGTAGCTGTGCGTGTCGGGCGCGAGAGCGGTGCCGTTGTTGACCCATGTCCGTTTGAGGTTTCCGGCGCTGGCTTTTTCGATTGCGCCCGAGAGGTCGCTAGAGGAGAAGGACCAGATCGCGTCGATATCAAGATGTTTGGCGAGCGTCGGGGCGAGTTCCGCATGGCTGCCGGTCAGGATGTTGACGACGCCTGCAGGCACATCGGAGGTTTCCAGCACCTGGTAGAAATCGCTGGCGGCCAGCGGGAACGGTTCGCTGGCGACCATGATGGTCCGGTTGCCCATGGCGATGGCGGGGGCCATGGTTTCGATGAGCCCGGCGAGCGGTTTGGCATCGTCGCAAAGAATGCCGATGGTGCTGACGGGTTCTTTCATCGCCAATGCCACGCCCCGGATCGGGACCCCATGCACCTGCCCGTCATATTTGTCGGCCCATGCGGCATAGGTGAAGAGCGTGCGGATGCTGGTTTCGACCTCGTCTGCGCCAGTCCGTCCGCCGGTCATGTTGTTGATCCGCGTTGCAAATTCGTCGGCGCGGGCTGACAGGTTTTCGGCGATATAATAGAGGATTTGCGCGCGCAGGTGGCCAGTGGTTTTGGACCATCCTTTGGCCGCATTGCAGGCCTCAACCGCGTTGCGGATATCCTTGCGGTTGGCTTTGGAGGCGTGCCCAAGCAATTTGCCTTTGGAGCTGTAGACGGGGGTGGAATAGCCGCCATCGGGCCGCGCCTGTTTGCCGCCGATATAGAGCTTTGCTGTCCGGTCCAGTGGGTCGGCGGGGTGGCCGTCTTCGGTGGTGAATGCGTCGATTTTTTTCAGCGGCTTGGCACTGGTTTTGGGTTTGGTGTAGCCTGAGAGGCCTTCCCAGCCGCCTTCGCGCCCGAACCCGCTTTCGCGCACACCACCGAAACCGGCCGCGGCGTCCATCATGTTGGTGCCGTTCACCCAAACGATCCCGCAGGCGAGTTTCGGGGCGATATCAAGGGCGAGGTTGATGTTTTCAGACCAGACGGAGGCCGCCAGCCCGTAGCGGGTGTTGTTGGCGATTTCGACGGCTTCGCTGGGCGTGCGGAAGGTTGTGGCGACGAGGACGGGGCCGAAGATTTCCTCTTGCATCAGGGTTGATGCGGGGGAGAGGCCGGTGATCAGGGTTGGTGGGTAGAAACAGCCCTTGGGCGCCTTGGTTTGGTAGGTTTCGCCTTCGGTGTTGGCGCAGACCATTTTGCTGATCTGGTCGAGTTGAACCGGGTCGACGATTGCACCCACGTCAATGCATTTGTCGAGCGGGTCGCCGATGCGCAGACCGTCCATGCGCGCTTTGAGCTTGGTATAGAACCTGTCGGCGATACCTTCCTGCACCAGAAGGCGCGAACCTGCGCAGCAGACCTGGCCCTGGTTGAACCAGATGGCGTCAACCAAGCCTTCGACGGCGCTGTCCGTGTCGGCGTCGTCGAAGACGATGTAGGGGGATTTGCCGCCGAGTTCGAGGGAGAGAGCCTTGCCTGATCCGGCGGTCGCCTCGCGGATTTTGCGGCCAACCTCTGTCGAACCGGTGAAGGCGATCTTGTCGACCGCTGCGTTCACCAGCGCCGCACCTGTTTCGCCGTCGCCGGTGACGATATTGACGACGCCGGGGGGCACGCCAGCCTCTGTGCAGATTTCGGCGAAGACCATGGCGCTGAGCGAGGTGTATTCGGCGGGTTTCAGGACGACAGTGTTGCCCATGGCCAGTGCGGGTGCGATTTTCCAGGCGAGCATCAGCAGTGGGAAGTTCCACGGGATGATCTGCCCGCAGACGCCCAGCGGTTCGCGGTCGGGTAGTTCGGTGCGCATCAGCTGGGCGAAACCGGCGTGGTGGTAGAAGTGGCGGATGGCGAGGGGAACGTCGATGTCGCGGCTTTCGCGGATCGGTTTGCCGTTGTCGAGTGTTTCCATGACGGCGAGCAGGCGGGAATGTTTCTGCAGGCCGCGTGCGATGGCATAAAGGACGCGGGCGCGTTTGTGCCCGGACTTGGCCCATGCAGGCTGCGCCTTGCGGGCGGCCTGCACAGCTGTGTCAATTTCCTCTGCCGTGCCTTTGGTCACGCCAGCCAGCTTTTCACCGGTGGCGGGGTTGTTGGAGGGGAAATCGTCGCGCAGCGGGCCCCATTTGCCGTTGATGTAGTGACCCGCGATGCCGCCACGATCGGCGAGCCATTGCAGCGCCTCTGCGCTGCTTTCGGGGGCGGGGCCGTAATCCATGGTGTCGAAGATTTCTTTGATGGTCATTGCGTTGCTGCCAAAGTGCTGAGGGCGGCCCCGGACCGCGGGTGGGGGTGAAGCCCCCGCCCATGGGGGCGGTCGGGGGCTGCCCGGCGTGCCGCCGGGCGGGACATATATGCAAGGATGCGGGTCATCCGATGGCATGCCGCCAGGACGCCGAATACGCGCCGGTGACGTGGTGTTCGAGTTGCCGTTCGATGTCGCCCAGCAGGCTGGACGCGCCGAAGCGGAAGAGGTCGGGTTGCAGCCAGCGGTCGCCCAACTCGTCTTTGATCATGGACAGATAGACCAGCGCGTCCTTGGCTTTGCTGATCCCGCCGGCGGGTTTGTAGCCGACCTTGATCCCGGTCCGGTCCTGATAGTCGCGGATCGCCCGGATCATCGTCAGCGTCACGGGCAGGGTCGCGTTGACGGGTTCCTTGCCGGTCGAGGTCTTGATGAAATCGGCCCCGGCCATCATGCAGACCAGCGATGCGCGGGCGACGTTGCGCAGGGTGCCGAGTTCGCCGGTGGCGAGGATCGCCTTGACATGGGCATCGCCGCAGGCCTCGCGCATTTCCTTCATCTCGTCATAAAGCGCTTGCCAGTTGCCGGTGAGCGCGTGTCGCCGGCTGATCACGATGTCGATTTCCTGCGCCCCCGCGGCGACGCTTTCTCCGATTTCCGCGATGCGCAGGTGGAAGGGTGACAGCCCGGCAGGAAAACCGGTTGAGACCGCAGCGACGGGGATGTTGCTGCCGGCCAGTGCATCAACGGCGGTGGGCACCATGTCGTGATAGACGCAGACAGCGCCGGTGGTCAGGCCCTGCATCCCGAGCGCTTCCAGCAGTGGTTGCGCGACAGGCTGGCGCGCCTTGGCGCAAAGACGCCGCACGCGGCCTTCGCTATCGTCCCCTGAAAGGGTGGTCAGGTCCATCAGGCTGATCGCCTTGCAAAGCCATGCAGCCTGATGGTCTTTCTTCACGCTGCGTCGTCCGGGCAGGGTGGCCGCGCGCCGTTCGATTGCGGATGTGTTGGCCTGCACGGCCATAACCCAGTCAAGATCGAGCGGGATGCCATCGTTGCGCTGTTCCTGGACCTGCGGCAGCTGGGTTGCGGTCAGCGAAGGGGAATGAATCGTCTGCAAGGGGACCTCCTGCATTGCCGGGATAGCGTGGCATGCTGCCGGGTTCTTGGCAAGTTTTGACCGTTTGGTCAAATACTATGTCGGTTGCACGACGTGACGTTGATATTTCTGCCGGTATTGCAGGGGTGTCAGGCCATGGGCCGTACGGAAAAGTTTGTGGAAATGCGACATGTTGGGGATGCCGCAATCGGCCGCGATCTGCGCGACGGGATCCCCGTCGGTGGTCAGCGCGCGGGCGGCGTGGGCCATGCGCAGCCGGTTGATATAGTCGGACGGGGTCACGCCCATGAATTTGCGCATGGTCCGGCTGACATGGGGATGCGCCTTGCCCGTCAGAGCTACAAGACCGGCGGAGCCGTCACGAAAGACGGCCGGGTCCTTGGCCGCCGTGCAGGCTGCTGTCAGCCATGCGGGCGCGTCATCCGGATAGGTGTCGGCGGTCAGATCGGCACAGAGCGGCAGCAAGAATGCCTCTGCCGCGAGGGTGTCGCAGGCGCTGCGTTCCAGTTGCACGGCGGCATGGTTGAGTGCGGCAAGCTGCCGGATGTCGCGCCGGGTCTGGACCGGGCCGCCGGGTGACCAGAACAAATGCCCCTTGATGCCTGGATGCCGTTTGGCCAATGCCTTGATGGTGGTCGGGTGAATGCAGAGCGACACGACAAGCGCGTGTTCCCCGCGCCCCTGCACGGCGTGCGGCTGGCCCGGCTGCAGAAAGATCACGTCGCCTTCGCGCAATGTGTCGCCCCCGTCTGGCAGATGATGCCGGACCGTGCCATTCTGCACCCAGAACAGTTCGTAAAAGTCATGGTCATGCAGCGATTTTGGCCGCGCCGTGGTCAGCGTGGCCCGTGTCAGGCGAATCTGTGCATCGTTCTGCAGGATGTCGCGGTGGCGGAGTGTGTGTACCATGTCTTTAATTAGCATATGATAGTGCGGCTTTCAGCATCAAAATGTCAAATTTGCATAGAAATACTGGTATCGGTGGTGCAGCGACCAATCGCCGGGTGACAATAGTAGCGATGCGCGCTATGGCCCGGACGCGCCACAATTGAAGGGAAACCCCATGTCCTTTGACCGTTCGATCAAGATCGCCCCGTCCATCCTGTCCGCCGATTTCGCCAATTTCGGGGCCGAGTGCGAGGCAATCGAGGCGCAAGGTGCCGATTGGGTCCATGTGGATGTGATGGACGGCCATTTCGCGCCCAATATCACCTTTGGTCCCGCGACCTGTGCCGCCATCCGCCCGCATATCAAGACGGTCATGGATGTGCATTTGATGATCGCCCCGGTCGATCCTTATATTGAGGCGTTTGCCAAGGCCGGTGCCGATATCATCACCGCCCATGTGGAGGCTGGTCCGCATATCCACCGCACAATGCAGGCCATTCGTGGGGCCGGTGCCAAGGCGGGCGTCGCGCTGAACCCGGGCACCCCGGCCTCTGCCGTGGCCGAGCTGCTGGATATGGTTGATCTGGTCTGTGTGATGACCGTGAACCCCGGGTTCGGGGGGCAGAAATTCATCGACATGACCGCCAAGGTTCGCGAATTGCGCGCCATGATTGGCGACCGGCCCATACATATCGAGATTGACGGCGGTGTTGATCCGACAACCGCACCATTGGTAGCCGCCGCAGGCGCCGACGTGTTGGTCGCCGGTTCTGCCGTGTTCCGGGGCGGGTCGGTCAGTGATCCCGAGCCTTATGGGGCGAACATCCGGGCGATCCGCGCGGCTGCGGAAGCCTGATCAGCTAGCGACCAATTTTGTTGATCCGCGTGTAGCCGGTGGTGTCAGCCATTGCGTTGAGCCAGCCGCTCAGGTTTGACCTGTCCGGCATTGTGGATTTTCCTTCGGGAGTGGCCGCAAAGTAGCTGATGATCGGCCCGACGAAAAGGTCGGCGAGCGTCAGTCTGTCACCGCAGAAAAAGGTGCGATCCGCCAGCGCGTCATCAAGCACGTCAAGATGCATCGTGATTGTCGGAAGTGCGTTGGCGATTAGTTCTTCATCCGGGTCCAGCCCGCGCATCGGTTTGACGAAGCGTTCAGAGACGCAGCGCCGAACGATGCTATCATAGAGGTAATCATTGGTGGCGCTGATCCACTGTAGCATCTCGGCGCGGATGGCGGGGCTTTCGGGTTGCAATGGCGGTCCGTCCAGCGCTTCGTCGATATAGGTCGCGATTGCCAGTGCTTCGAATAACTTGACATTACCATGTTCCAGCGCGGGCATCCGGCTGAATGGATGCTGTTGCCGGTATTCCGGGCTGCGGAAATCGACCGGCTGCAGACGATGATCCACGCCCTTGTTTTCGCAGACAAGCAGCGCCGTGCGGACGCAAGAACTAGGCGGCAGGCCCAGGATGACGAGTTCAGGCATGGGTATCTCCTTTAGACGATCTGAGGACAATGCGCGGTGACATAATTTGCGTAGTGGGTCCCTAGAATGGTGGTCCAACCGGCGTTGTTGCGGTTGCGTATATCATTCGCCAGATCGCCCAACGCCTCCCAACCGGTTTGGATCAGGGTGACGCCAGTACGGCCATCATCTGTGGTTGCAAACTCTACGGAGACCTGCGTGGCTGTTTCCTCTATCGCGCCGACATACCAGGCAATGTCCAGTCGGTGGGGCGCATCCCAGCGCGTGACATGACCCCAGACGAAAGTGGCGCCCTCTTCCGACGTTTCAATTATCTTGCCTGACAGTTTGGGTTCCAGCGTGAGCGTCCCCTTTGACAGAGAGAAGGGGTCCATCGGCCACCAGTCGTTGATGTTCGTAACAAAGGCCTGAAAGGCATCCTCTACGCTGGTATTTACGACTGTTACAACTTCGATTGGCTCAATCATGGTTTTCGTCTTTGTCATCAAGTGATTGTAGCGCCCCATGCCAACGGGCCTGGAGAAATGCGCGCAAGTCCCGGAGCTGAGCATCTTCGATTTGGTAGATCCGCTTTGATCCTGCGGGTGTAGCGCTGATCAATCCCGCCTCTTTCAGTACCTTGAGGTGCTGTGAAACGACGGGTTGCGAGGCGTCCAGTATACCTGTCAATTCGCCAACGGTTGCCGGCGCGGATTGCAGTCTGGTCAGGATTTCTTGCCGCAAAGAGTGAGAAAGTGCGGCAAATTGATTCTCATAAGGCATCTCTTATATAAGGATGATGCTATTGGATTTGCAAGCCCTGTTTTGGACCATCTGCGCAAGAATTGCACATTTGTGCATGCCGGTCTGCACGCTGCTGTCCTAGCCATGGCTCTCAAAAGACGTGAGAGGGACAATGATGGTTGTGAGAGGCGTGCCAGAGCGGTTGGCAAAGGATGCGTGGTGGCTGGATGAGGGCGCGGCGAACCCGGTCAGGTGGTTGCCCGGAGTGTTATTGCTGACGGCAGTTGCGCTGGCCGATGCGCTAATTTGGAATGTGTCGGCCGGTCTGGGTCTGATCGTTTGGATTATGGCTGTCGGCGCGGCGGCACAGATTATTCTTTGGGACAAGGTCAGTGTGCGCCGCAGCGTGGCCGCTTGGGCCACCTTGCTGATTTCGCTGATCCCGGCGGTGGATCTGGTTCAGGCGCTTTCGATCCTCTTTGCCCTGTCGGGCCTGCTGGCATTTGCCGCAATCATGGCGCTCGGCCGCTGGGATGTGCCCGTGATCCTGCGCGCCATGCTGCGGTTGCCGGGTGCTGGTGTGTTGCAGAACATGCGCGATGTCACGGGCTTGCGTGTGTCCGCCCCGTCGACTGGGACGATCAAGGCGAGTTTGTGCGATTGGCTGATCCCGCTTGGGATCGGTGCGGTGTTTGTCGTGCTGATGGCTGCGGCAAACCCGGTGGTCGATGTCGGGCTGCAGCGGTTTGGCGCGTTTGATCCGGGTGTTTCGGTGAGTTTTGGCCGTTTGGCGTTTTGGGCTGTCGTATTGTGCATGGTCTGGCCGTTCCTGCGTCTTGCCAAATTGGCTGACATGCTTGGCCGTGCCCCTGTCAGCAGGACCCGTGTGTGGCGCAGTGGGCTGCTGAACGACCGGTCGGTGCTGCGCGCGCTGGTACTATTCAACATGATCTTTGCGGTCCAGACGACGCTGGATGTCGGCTACCTTTGGGGAGGTGTCGGCCTGCCTGACGGTATGACATATGCGGATTATGCCCATCGCGGGGCCTATCCGCTCTTGGCGACCGCGTTACTGGCAGGGCTGTTCGCCCTGTTGACACAACGGTTTCTGGAGGCCCGGCCGGTGTTGCGTGCATTGCTCTATCTTTGGGTCGCGCAGACCGTTTTGCTGGTGATCTCCTCGATCCTGCGGCTGGATTTGTATGTAGATGCCTATGGGCTGACCCGGCTGCGCTTTGCGGCGTTCATCTGGATGGTTCTGGTGGCGCTGGGGCTGGTGTTGATGATCATGCAGATGGTGGGTCGTCAGACGGTGGGCTGGTTCATGTTGCGTGCGGCCGGGCTGGGGCTGATCGCGCTTTATGGTGTGTCGCTGGTCAATGTGGATGGTTTCATCGCCCGGCATAACCTGGCTGCGGGTAAGGCGGATCCCTACTATCTGTGTGACCTCAGCGAAGGCGCGGCACCGGCGGTTGTGGCGGATGGCCAGTTGATCTGCGGGTACAAGGTCAGCCCCCCGGATGACTGGCGCGAATGGGGGTTCCGGAATGCAAGGCTCCGCCGTAGTTTGGCGGCAATGAATGAGGTGCAGGGATGAGTGGTCAGATACTGGTCGCCGATGATGATGGGCAGATCCGCGATGTGGTGCGGATCGCGTTGGGACAGGCAGGGTTCACGGTGGCCGAGGCGGCGGATGGCCAGCAGGCGCTGGAAATGGCGCGCAGCCTGACCCCAGATCTGATCGTTCTGGATATCGGGATGCCGGAAATGGACGGGCTGGCGGTATGTCGCGAGCTGCGCAAATCCTCTGACGTGCCGGTGGTATTCCTGACCGCCCATGGGGACGAGATTGACCGGGTGGTCGGACTGGAACTGGGCGCGGATGATTATGTGCCCAAGCCGTTTTCGCCACGCGAGCTGGTGGCGCGGGTGCGTGCGATCCTGAAGCGCGCGTCCCCTGCGCAGGCGGCCCATGTGGTGATGCGCCGTGGTGTGCTGAGCATCGATCCGGACCGTCACCTGTGCCACGTGCAGGATGCGCCCGTCACCCTGACATCGCGCGAGATGGAACTGGTCGTGCATCTGATGCGCCGCCCCGACAATGTGATGTCGCGCCCGCAACTGGTCGATGCGATCTATGGCACCAATGTGCATGTCAGCGACCGGACCATGGACAGCCATCTGCGCAATCTGCGGGGCAAACTGGCCAAGGCCGGATGTGTGGATGCGATTGAAACGGTGCATGGCGTTGGTATCCGGATGGGTGCATGCCGCGCCGGGTAATCCGCAAATGGCGCCCGCCGCTCGCCTTTGTGCTGGGGGGGACGCTGGCGGCGGTGTTTTTCCTGCCGATCATCGGCATCGCCTATTTCCGGCTGGCCGGGGGCATTCTGGGTTGGGCAGAGACCAGCTGGATGATCGCGTGGATGGCGTTTGTGGCGACGGCGGTGCTGGGTTATCTGCTGTGGCGGCTGGTCTTGCAGCCGGTGCGGGCGCTGACCACCTATGCCCAAAGCGAAGGCGAGGCAGAGGTGCCGACCCATTTCGGCACGCCGGAGTTTTCCGATCTGGGACAGGCCGTTATCGGCATGACATCGACCTTGCGAGGCCGCGAGGCGGTGCTGCGGTCTTATGCGGATCATGTGACGCATGAGTTGAAATCGCCGCTGACCGTGATCCGGGGCGCGGCTGAGTTGCTGGACGATCCCGGGTTGCCGGATGCGGACCGGGCCACGATGCTGGGCAATATCGGCGAGGCCGTGGGCCGGATGGAGGCGTTGCTGAACAGTCAGCGCGCGCTTGCCCGGGCGCAAGAGCCGATGCCGCCGGGGGAATGTGTGTTGTCAGAGGTTTTGGCGGATCATGACGTGGTTCTGCCGCGTGATGGGACCGTGCCGCTGCCGCAAGAGGTGATGGATCTGGTGGCGACCCATCTGATCGGGAATGCGCGCGCGCATGGGGCCAGTGCGGTGACATTCGATCTGCACAGTGACCGGCTGCGGGTCAGCGATGACGGGCCGGGGATATCGGAGGGGAACAGGGATAGGGTGTTCGATCCGTTCTTTACGACCCGGCGCGAGGATGGCGGGACCGGGATGGGCCTGCCGATTGTGCGCCGGATGTTGCAGGCGCAAGGGGCCGAGATCGTGCTGCGCGATGGCGCTGGAGCGGTCTTCGAGATCACGTTTTGACGACAGGTAAGATGGGTTTAAACCCATCTTACGTGCGGCCCCGTCATCCCTTCACAGCACCGTCACTAAGTCCCGAGACCAGGTAGCGTTGCGCGATCAGGAAGACGACCGTGATCGGCAGGCCTGACAGAATCGCGGCGGCGGCGAAATCGCCCCAGAGATACTGGAACTCATTGAGATAAAGCCGTGAGCCGACGGCGAGGGTCATCTTGTCCTCAGACCGGATCAGGACGGAGGCGATCGGGTAGTCGTTGATGAACCCAATGAAGGCGAGCACGAAAACGACGCTCATGATCGGCACGGCGAGCGGCAGGAAGATGAACCGAAAGGTCTGCCAGGGGGTGGCCCCGTCAATCGCGGCGGCCTTGTCGAGGGCGGTGTCGATGCTGTCGAAATAGCCCTTGATCGTCCAGATATGTAACGTGACCCCGGCCAGATATATCAGCACAAGTGCGGTGTGGGAATTGAGGCCGAGGATCGGGCTGACCTCGCCCAGCGCATCGAAGATCGCGTAGATCGCGACCAGCGCCAGCGTGGTCGGGAACATCTGGATCAGGAACAGCCCATCCAGCATCGCGCCCTTGCCCTTGATCCTGATCCGGCTGAACGCATAGGCCGAGATCGTCGCGATGGCTAGCACACCAAGCCCTGCGATCAGCCCGATCTTGATGGAGTTCCACATCCACAGCATCACCGGATAGGGCGGTTCGACAACGGTGCCGTCGGCCCGCGTGTAGTCAAGGCCGAAGGCCAGATACCAGTGTTCCAGCGTGGGGTTTTCAGGGATGATGGAGCCGACTGAAAAGTTCCCTTCGCGAAAGCTGATCGAGAGCACCATGAAGAAGGGGAACAGGATCAGCGCCAGAAAGATCAGCATGAAGCCGTGGGCGAGGATCTTCTTGACCAGCAGGTCCTTTGGGCGTTCGACGATCATGCGCTGACCCTCCCTGATCGTTTTTGCGCCGCGCGCCGTATGGCGACGAAATTGGCATAGGATATGGCGGCTACCACAAGGAAGATCAGCAATGTGATCGCGCCCGCAAGGCCGAATTGCTGGCCTGCATTGTCGAAGGCAAGGCGGTAGGTGAAGCTGGCAAGAATGTCGGTTTCGCCTGCCGGGATGACCGTGCCGGGGATGTCTGGAAGGCCACGGGTAAGCAGGAAGATCAGGACCATGTTGTTGAAATTGAACGCGAAACTCGCGATTAGCAGGGGAAGAAAAGGTGGGATGATTTGCGGCAAGGTGATGGTGAAAAAGACCCGTAGCGCGCTGGCCCCTTCCAGTGCTGCCGCTTTCTTGTGATCCTCCGGCACCGCCTGCAGGAACCCCATGGCCAGCAGCATCATGTACGGATAGCCGAGCCAGGTGTTCACGATCAGCACCATGACCCGTGCCAGATTGCCATCGGTGAACCAGTTGGGGCGGACGCCGAACAGGGCCTCAAGGATCAGGTTGATTTCGCCGAAATTCTGATTGAACAGTCCCTTGAAGACGAGGATCGAGATGAAGGCGGGGACCGCGTAAGGCAGGATCAGCAGGATCCGGTAGACCGCCTTGAACCGCAGATGCGGCCATTGCAGGATGACGGCCAGCGTGAGCCCAAGGGCAAAGGTCAGGACGACCGAGGCGATGGCGAAAACGAAGGTCCAGATGAAGATGCTGACCATCGGGCCGCGGATGCCTTCGGACGTGAAGATGCGTTCGAAATTGTCCCAGCCGATGCCGACACGCCAGCCGGGGGGCACGTTTTGGCCGGCCTCATCGACGAAGAACCCCGTTTCGTGATCAGCAACCAGTTTGGCACCGTCGAACCGCGTCAGCGTGTTGGGGCCGGTCCGCACGTAGTCCGGCGTGAACGTGCCGAAGGTGCGCAGGCTGGCGTTCTGGATGATCGTGCCATCCGGTGTGGTCAGGGTCAGCGCCTGCAGACCGCTGCGCAGCTGGATTGCGTCGCGCCGTTCCAGCAGGTCGGCGGGCGGATTGGCAGGCGACAGCGTCGCTTCGGCCACGTCATCAAGGCTGACGGGGTCGGACAGCAGCCCGGAATCCGGCAGCCATATGCGGAATTGGTCGCCATCGCGGGCCACGGCAAAGGGCTGTTCGGTGTCAGGATCGACAGAGCCGCGCGAGGTCAGCACCTCGACCGCGCGGTCATAGGTCAGCAGGTTGAAACTGCTGTAATTCGTGAAACCGATATAGATCGTATAGACCACCGGGAAGGCGATGAAGATCAGCACCGCCGCGACACCGGGAAAGATGAACCGCGCGCCATAGAACCGGTTGGCCCCAAAGATGATCGCAAAGCCGGTGGCCAGTGCCAGCATGATCACCCCGTAAATCGGCTGGGCGATCTGGTAGAGGAAAAATGACCCGAACAGTAGCGCGATCGACACTGCGGCAACCGTGATAAGACGCGGGAGCGGCGATCCTTCGGCAACGGGAATGTCTGCGGCGATTGTCATATGCAGCGTCCTTGCGGTGCAATCCGACCCTGACCTGACAGAACAGGCGGCACGGATCTGCGTCAAGAGAAAGCATTTGGTGGGCGGCGGCGGGAGGTCCGCCACCCTTTTTGGGCGTTATTCGCCCAGAATACGCGCGGCGGCGTCGTTCAGCGCGTCAGCCGGTGCGGCGGCCCCGGTGGTGATGTTGGTCAGCGCAGGAGCCATCGCAGCCCAGAAGGCCCCCATTTCAGGGTTGGACGGCATCGGCACACCATTGGCGGCGACAGCGAGCATATCAGTCACAAGTGGATTGTTCTGTGCCACGGCGGCAGAGGCATCGGCCAGCGCGCCCAGGCCGTTCTTGGCGTTCCAGATCGCCAGCCCTTCATCCGTGGCCAGATAGTTTTCGATCAGTTCCACCGCAAGGTCCTGATTGGGCGATGCGGCATTGATCCCCAGCGCCTGTACGCCCAGAAAAGGTGGTGAGACCTGCCCGTTCACGGTCGGGATCGGGGCGACACCAAAGTTAATGCCGGAACCTTCGAATCCGGCCCAGGACCATGGGCCGTTCAGGACCATGGCGACTTCACCGTTATTCATCGCCCCGTCCATGACGCCGTAATCGACGCCCTGCGGCATCACACCATCGTTAAAAAGCGATTTCAGCACCTCGGCACCCGCAATGGCCCCGTCAGTGTTCACGCCAGTGGTAGAGCCGTCATAGGACCCGTCGACCTTCTGGAAGGCATAGCCGCCACCGGCCATCAGCATGGGCATGGTGAAATAGGTGTTGTTGTAGTCCCAGAGGATCTTCTGACCTGCGATGTCCAGATCCTTGATTTCCTCGAAAGAGGCGGGCGGCGTGTCGATGATGTCCTTGTTGTAGATCAGGGTCACGGCCTCGACAGCAAGGGGGTAGCCCCAGGTTTTGCCATCGAACTGAATCGCATCCATTGCGGCGGGCAGGATATCCTCAGACCAGCTGGCCGATGGCTGCACCGGCGCGATCAGGCCACCGCTGGCCCATTCGCCGAACCGGTCATGCGCCCAGAGCACGATATCGGGGCCGTCACCGGTCGCTGCCGCCTGTTGGAACTTCTGGGGCAGATCGGGGTCCACGATTTCGACGGATACCTCAACGCCAAGGTCATCGATGAAAGGCTGCACGGCTTCCAGCAATGCGTCGCGGTCCCGGTTGTCGCCGGTCCAGATCAGGATCTTGCCGTCTTCCAATGCGACAGCCGGGGCGGCTGTGGTGAGCAACAGCGCGAGGGTTGATAGGGTCTTTTTCATTTTTCTCCTCCCAGAGAGTTGGATCAGGCGGACAGGGCAAGCGCCCCGTCATGGGTCAGGTAGGCAAAGCCGTTGCCGGGTAGTGTCAGCGTCGGCCCGTCAAGATTGGCGTGGCGGGGTCCGGTCAGGGTCGCCGCGCCGGTCAGTTGGATGACCTGTGGGTCCTTTGACAGGTTGAAGGCGCAGGTGATCGTCTGCCCGTCTGCCTTGCGATGAAAGGCCAGCAGCGGTTCGGGCAGGTTGATGAATGATGTCTTGCCAGCGGTCAGCGCAGGCTGTGCTTTGCGGAAGGCAATGGCGCTTTTGTAGAAATGCAACGTGCTGTCATTGGCCGCCTCTTGCGCGTCGACGGACAGGGCCGCTTGCGGCGGTTTGACCGGCAGCCATGGCCGTCCGGTGCTGAAACCGGCATTGGGTTTGTCCTTTTCCCAGACCATCGGGGTCCGGCAGCCATCGCGCCCTTTGATCGCAGGCCAGAAGCGCAGCGCGGGTGGATCTGTCAGCTCGTCATAGGTCAGTTCGGTTTCGGTCTGGCCCAGTTCCTCGCCCTGATAAATCCCGATGGTGCCCTCGAACGACATCAGCATGGCGCAGGCGAGCCGTGCAATATGTTCGTCGCTGACGGCATGATCAGTCCAGCGGGTGACATGGCGGGGCACATCGTGGTTGCTGAAGGACCATTTGGGGTGACCATCGGGTGCCCCTTGCTGGAACCCTTCGATACAGCTGCGGAAATGATCAGCAGTAAAGTCAGGGCCGAGCATGGCAAAGCTGTAGGCCATGTGCAGGCGGCTGGTGCCGGCGGTGTAGTCGGCCATGATCTGGATCGACTTGCGCCCCATCTCGCCCACTTCGCCGACCATCATGATGTCGTCGTATTGGTCGGTCAGCGCGCGCAACCGTTCGAGAAAGTTCAGGTTCTCCGGCCGCGTCTTATTGTAGATGTTGTCCTGCATCCCATAAAGATCGGTCGCCATGACCTGCGGGCGGGTCTGCGCTGGCGGGTTCGAGCGCAATTGCGCGTCGTGGAAGTAGTAGTTCACCGTGTCGAGGCGGAACCCGTCGAGGCCCCGATCAAGCCAGAATTTGCAGGTCCCGAGGATTGCGTCGATCACGTCGGGGTTGTGAAAGTTAAGATCCGGCTGGGCAGCGAGGAAGTTGTGCAGATAGTATTGCCCGCGCTGCGGGTCGAACTCCCAAGCGGGCCCGCCGAAATGGCTGTGCCAGTTGGTGGGGGGCGATCCGTCGGGTAGAGGGTCTGCCCAGACATACCAATCGGCCTTTGCGTTATCGCGGCTGACACGGGACTCGCGGAACCACGGGTGTTGGTCGGAGGTGTGCGACAGGACCTGATCGGTGATCACCTTCAGTCCCAGTTCATGGGCGCGGGCGATCAAAGCGTCGAAATCTTCCAGTGTCCCGAAAAGCGGATCGATGTCGGTATAATCCGACACGTCGTAGCCCATGTCTTTCTGCGGGGATCTGAAGATCGGGGACAGCCAGATGCAATCGGCGCCAAGGGCCGCGATATGGGGCAGGCGACGTGTAATCCCCTTCAGATCGCCGACACCGTCACCGTCGTCGTCCTGAAAAGAACGCGGATAGACCTGATAGATCACCGCGTCACGCCACCATTCTCTCATGCGAGTGCCTCCTTGATTCGGGGGTAAGTTAACAAATCAGTTTCAAAATTCAAAACGTTTTAATTAGTGATTTGAACTATGAATTTAGAAATATTTGCGCTAGAGTATTGCTTGAATGCAATCGCTTTGAGGAGGAAGCGAGTGGCGACGCTCAAGGATATCGGCGCAGAGCTGGGGTTGTCGGCAGCCACCGTCAGCCGTGCATTGAACGGCTTTCCCGAAGTGAACATCAAGACCCGTGACAAGGTCCGCGAAACGGCCGAGCGGTTGGGATACCGCCCGAATCGCGTGGCGCAGCGGCTGGTCACCGGCCGGTCCGGCATGGTCGGCATGATCATAAAGATCAGGGCCGATATGAGCGCCGATCAGACCTTTTTCGAGATGCTGACAGGGCTGACCGCCGCACTTGGCGCGCGCGATGTGGACCTCGTGCTGGCAGTCGATCAGGATGACGATCCGGTCCTGCCCTACCGCAAATTGATGGAGCGTGACATTCTGGATGGCTTCATCCTGAACGCGCCGGTGCCTGACGATCCGCGTGTCGCGTTTCTGCGCGAAAAGGGCATTCCCTTTGTGATGCATGGGCAGACAGCGCCCGATGTCGATTATGCCTGCTATGGGATCGACAACGCCGCGGTGTCCGAGGATGCGGTGAAATTGCTGGCTTCGCTGGGTCACAAGCGGATTGCGCTGCTCAACGGGCAGTTGCGCTATGCTTATGCCGTGGATCGCCGGCGCGGGTTTCGCGATGCGGTCGACGCCGAAGGGCTGGTCGTGCCGGATGCCTTTGTCGCCGCGAATGCAGAGACGGAAATGGACGCCTATAAGACCGCGCTTTCCATGCTGTCGGGCCGCGACGGCGCGCGCCCAACTGCGATGATCTGTGCCTCCACCCTGATTGCCGCAGGTGTGATCCGCGCGGCAAAGGATCGTGGTTTGCGTGTGCCCGACGATCTGTCGGTCATGGCCCATGACGATGCGCTGCCACTGATGCGCGCGGTCAGTTTCGACCCTGCGCTGACTGTGACGCGGGCGCCGCTGCGTGATGCCTGTGTGCCGCTGGCCAACCTACTGATCGACCTTGTCGGCGGCGCACCAGCCGAACAGAAAATCGACCGGGCCGAGCTGATTGTGCGCGCATCGACCGGTCCCGTCCCGAAGGAGGAGCAAGACCCATGGCCTTTGACGTGAGCATGCAACCCGCGCTGGAAACGCGCGGATTGGGTAAGTCCTACGGCGCTGTCGAGGTGCTGCGCGATATCGATATCTCAATGGCGCAGGGCGAGTTTCTTGTGCTTGTCGGCCCATCCGGTTGCGGCAAATCCACCTTGCTGAACTGTATTGCGGGGCTGGAGGAGATCACCGCCGGGTCGTTGATGATCGGCGGGCGCGATGTGACGCAGGAGCCACCCAAGGACCGCGATATCGCGATGGTGTTTCAAAGCTATGCGCTTTATCCCACCATGTCGGTGGGCGAGAATATCGGCTTTGGCATGAAAATCCGGAAGGTGCCGAAGGCGGATATGGAGGCCAAGATCAAGGAGGTAGCGACGCTGTTGCAGATCGATCACCTGCTGGATCGCAACCCGTCGCAATTGTCCGGCGGCCAGCGGCAAAGGGTGGCGATGGGCCGGGCATTGGTCCGCGACCCCAAGCTGTTTCTGTTCGATGAACCCCTGTCGAACCTCGACGCCAAGCTGCGGGTCGAGATGCGGGCCGAGATCAAGCGCCTGCACAAAACGACAGGTGCCAGTATCGTCTATGTGACCCATGACCAGATCGAGGCGATGACACTGGCCAGCCGGATCGTGGTGCTGAAAGGTGGCGATATCCAGCAGATCGGCACCCCTCAGGAGATTTACGATCGCCCTGCCAATACATTTGTCGCGGATTTCATGGGCTCACCGCCAATGAATATCATCCCGGCCAAGGTCGATGGTGGCAGGTTGGTGATTGGTGATGTGACCCTTGCCGCACCGGCGGGCCTGCCGGATGCGGTACAGGTTGGGATCCGCCCGGAGCATCTGATGCTGGCGGCGGGCAAGCCCGATATGCAGGTCACCCCGACGATGATCGAGAATACGGGCGCGGAATGCTATCTGAATTTCGTGTTGAACGGGGTGACTGTGACCGCCCGCCTGCCCGGAAGGATGGACGAGGACAGCACCGATCTGGTCGGTCTGTCGATTGCACCCGGCGTGCTGAATTTCTTTGAGGCTGAGACGGGGATGCGCATCGATCTCTGACAGGATGGGTTTCAACCCATCCTACGATCCGGCCCGATACCACGCGATCAGCTTGGCCCGGTCCTCTGGCCCCAGATTGGTGATATTGGCGGGCGGCATGGCGTGGCTGACCCCGGCCTGCAGATAGATCTGGCGTGCGTAGCGTGCGATGTCGCTTTCGGTTTCCAGAAACACACCCTTCGGTGCCCATTGCATGTTGCCCCAGACCGGTTCGCGGGCGTGGCACATTGAACAGCGGCCGATGACGATGTCATGCGCCTCCTCAAACCCTGCTGCGCTCGCAAAGCGTTGTTCGTAAGGGGTCAGCGCGCGCGCCTCGGCCTCTTCATAGCTATCATGCCCCGGTTGGGTCGATAGCCAGGCGATCAGGATGAACAGGATCACGGTGACGGCCCAAGTCCATGTTGGCCTGCCTTTGCGGGCATGCATGGAGTTGAAATAATGCCGGATCGTGACGCCCATCAGGAAAACCAGTGCGGCGATGATCCATGCATATTCGGTGCCGAAAGCCAGCGGATAGTGGTTCGACAGCATCAGGAAGATCACGGGCAGGGTGAGGTAGTTGTTATGGGTCGACCGCAGCTTGGCGATCTTGCCGTATTTGGCGTCGGGCGTGCGTCCGGCCTTCAGATCCGCCACAACAATCCGCTGGTTCGGCATGATGATGAAAAACACATTGGCGGTCATGATCGTGGCGGTGAAAGCGCCCAGATGCAGCAGGGCGGCCCGCCCGGTGAACACCTGATTGTAGCCCCAGGACATCACCACCAGCAGGATGAACAGCAAGACCATCAGGGTTGTGGGCTGTTCGCCCAGGGGCGATTTGCAGAGCAGGTCATAGATGATCCAGCCCAAGGCGAGCGATGCCGCAGAGATCAGGATGCCTTGCCAGATTGCCAGATCGGCCTTGTTGGGGTCGATTAGGTAAAGCTCTGCCCCGACCCAATAAACCACCGCCAGGAGGGCGAACCCTGACAACCAGGTCCAATAGCTTTCCCATTTGAACCAGGTCAGGTGTTCGGGCATGGCCTCGGGCGCCACCAGGTATTTCTGGATGTGATAGAACCCGCCGCCATGGACCTGCCATTCCTCACCATCCGCAGGCCCGTCGATATCGCGGTTCAGCGACAGGTCGAGCGCGATGAAATAGAAGGATGAGCCGATCCAGGCGATGGCCGTGATCACATGCAGCCAGCGCACCGCAAAGGCGATCCAGTCCCACAAGATAGCGATGTCATACATGGCACGTTCCCTTTTGCGCCCAGTCTAGTCAGGGCGTTGGTTTTCTTGTATTCCCTGATATTGCAAGGCTCTATCAAAAATTGCGAAATAATGTCGTATCTTGAGAATATCCGGACCTTCGTGCGGGTCTACGAGTTGGGGTCGATGTCGGCGGCTGGCCGCGATTTGCGGATATCGCCTGCGGTCACCTCGGCCCGGATATCGGCTTTGGAGGATCATCTGGCGGTCCGCCTGTTCCAGCGGACCACGCGCAGCCTGACGCCAACCGCACAGGGCAAGGCGTTTTATGGCGGGGCCTGTTCGGTGCTGGATGCGGTGGATTATGCCGAGGCGCAGGTGACCGATCTGACCGAAAACCCCAAGGGCTTGCTGCATGTGGCCGCACCCCTGGGCGTCGGGCGGCGGTTGATTGCGCCACATGTGCCTGATTTCACCACTGAATACCCGCTGATCGACGTGCGTCTGCGCATGACAGACCGGAATGTGGACATGACGGCAGAGGGCCTTGATCTGGCATTTCATCTGGGCAAGCCCGCCGACAGCAACCTGCGCATTCGCAAGATTGCGGATGTGGCGCGCGTGCTGGTCGCGTCGCCTGCCTATATCGCGCGACGCGGGCATCCGGTGGATGGGACCGCGCTGGTCGGTGACGGTCATGATTGCCTGAACCTGCGGTTTCCGGGCGCGTCGGAGTTTCAGTGGCGGCTGATGACGGCGGACGGCCCTCAGAAATTCCGCGTCGCCGGACGGCTGGAAAGCGATGATGGCGATGTGCTGACCGATTGGGCGTTGGCAGGGCAGGGGGTCGCTCTGAAACCGCGTTTCGAAGTGGCCGAGCATCTGGCGTCCGGTGCCTTGATCCCGGTGGCAGAGGCGACTCCGCCGGAACCGGTGCAGATGGCGTGCCTTTATACCCATCGTCGGCATCAGGACCCTAAAACCCGCCTTTTCATGGAATTCATGACAGGCCGCATTGCCAGCGCGATCAAAGCCGCCGAAAGTGTTTCGTAAAGAATTTGAAAAACGCCGGGGATCTTTCAGATTAACCTGACAATGAATGGGAGTAAGCGCGTGAAAAGATATCCACGTGACATGATCGGCTACGGGGCGCACCCGCCTGACCCGCAGTGGCCGGGGCGCGCGCGGATCGCCGTGCAGATTGTTCTCAATTACGAGGAAGGCGGCGAAAATAATGTGCTGCATGGTGATGCTGCATCAGAGGCGTTTCTGTCAGAGATTGTCGGGGCCGCCGCCTGGCCTGGCCAGCGCCACTGGAACATGGAAACCATCTATGAATACGGGGCCCGCGCCGGGTTCTGGCGGTTGCACCGGATGATGGCTGATTTGCCGGTGACGGTTTACGGGGTCGCGACCGCGCTGGCCCGCGCGCCGGAACAGGTCGCGGCGATGAAGGATGCGGGCTGGGAAATTGCCAGCCACGGGCTGAAATGGGTCGAATACAAGGACGCGCCCGAGGATGTGGAACGGGCGCATATCGCGGAGGCGATCCGGCTGCATAGCGAGGTAGTCGGCACACCCCCGCGCGGCTGGTACACGGGCCGTTGTTCGATGAATACGGTGCGTTTGGCCGCAGAAACCGGTCAGTTCGCCTATGTCGCGGACAGCTATGCTGATGATCTGCCCTACTGGATGGAGTTCGGGCGGCACGACCAGTTGATCATCCCTTATACGCTGGATGCCAACGACATGCGCTTTGCCACGCCGCAGGGGTTCAATGCGGGCGCGCAGTTTTTTGACTACCTCAAGGCCAGTTTTGATGCGCTCTACCGCGAAGGCGGGCGGATGATGTCCATCGGGTTGCATTGCCGCCTGATCGGGCGGCCCGGACGGGCAGAGGCGTTGCGGGGGTTCATTGAATACGCCCAAAGCCATGAAGGGGTCTGGTTCGCCACACGCGAACAGATTGCCGATCACTGGGCCAAGACCCATCCGCATCAGCGCTGGGCGCGCCCGTCGCAGATGGACAAGGCGACGTTCATGCAGAATTTCGACCATGTCTTCGAGCATTCGCCTTGGGTGGAAGAGCGGGCCTTCGATCTGGAGCTTGGCACTGTTCATGACACCGCGACCGGGCTGCATAATGCCATGTGCCGGGCGTTCCGGGCTGCGTCCGAGGAAGAGCGGCTGAGCGTCTTGACGGCCCACCCTGATCTTGCTGGCAAACTCGCCGCGGCCAAGCGGCTGACGGCGGAAAGCACTGCAGAGCAGGCCAGCGCGGGGTTGGATGCGTTGACGGACAATGAACGCGCCGAATTTGCGGCGCAAAACGCGGCATATACCGAGAAATTCGGCTTTCCTTTCATCATTGCGGTCCGAGACCACGACAAGGCGTCGATCAAGGCTGCATTCGCGGCGCGGCTGGAAAATGATCGGAAGACAGAATTTGCAGAGGCCTGCCATCAGGTCGAACGCATTGCACTGCACCGGCTGAAGGACATGTTACCGGGATGAGCCGCGATATCATCATATCCCCGCTGACAGCCGCAGCCTTAGCGCCGTTCGGGGATGTGCTGAATTGCGACGGTGACCCTGACAAGATCATCAATGCGGGACTGTGCGGGCGGTTTCATGACCGCGCGCGGGTTGATGTGGATGGCCGTGTGGGCATCAGCCTGTTCCGATCGGAACTGCGGCAATTGCCCTACAAGCTGGATCTGGTCGAACGACATCCACTTGGGTCACAGGCGTTCATCCCGATGAGCATGGACCCGTTTCTGGTGATCGTCGCCGACGCCGACCTTCAGCCAAAGGCCTTCATCACCGCCCCGGGAGAGGGCATCAATTTCCATCGCGGGGTGTGGCATGGGGTGCTCACCCCGTTAACCGGCCCCGGCCTTTTTGCCGTGATCGACCGTATCGGCGAGGGCCCGAATTTGGAGGAGCATGTGTTTGCCACGCCTTACCGCGTGGTGTTTTGACAAGTGGATCGGCGGGAAGACCGGCCACGTAACAGGGGACAACCTAAATGACTGATACGACTTATAGCGATCCGAATGTGACGCCGCCGATTGCACAGGCGGTGCCACTGGGGTTGCAACATGTGCTGGCGATGTTTGCGTCAAATGTAACGCCATCGATTATCGTGGCAGGGGCGGCAGGGCTCGCCTTTGGCGGGCCGGAACAGATTTACCTGATCCAGATGGCCATGCTGTTTGCCGGTGTGGCAACTGTGTTTCAAACCGTGGGTGTCGGCCCGATCGGGGCGCGGCTGCCGATCATGCAAGGGACCAGCTTTGCCTTTGTGGGTGTGCTGGCCGGTGTTGCGGCGACGATGGGGCTAAGCGTGGCATTGACGGCTTGTATCATCGGGGGTGTGATCCATTTCTGCCTTGGTGTGGTGATCAAGAACCTGCGCTGGCTCTTCCCGCCCTTGGTGACGGGATTGGTCATTCTGGCGATTGGTTTGTATCTGATTCCTGTGGCGATCAAATATGCCGCCGGTGGGGCAGCGCAGTTCCAGATGGAAGCAGAGAGTTTCGGCTCGCTCAAGCATTGGTCGGTTGCTTTGACGGTGATCGTCGTGTCGCTGGCGTTGAAGTTCTTCACCAAGGGATTGCTGTCCAATGCGGCCATTCTGTTGGGTCTGCTGGCGGGCTACGCGCTGGCCTTTGCGCTGGGCATGGTGAATTTCGCACCGGTGGCGAACGCGGCCTGGGTGACATCAATCACACCGCTGCCCTATGGGTTCGAATTCAATCTGGGCGCGGTCATCGCAGTGACGTTAGTGTCCATCGTCTCCGCGATTGAGACGGTGGGAGACGCGTCGGCCACTGCAAAGGCCGGGGCCAATCGCGAGGCAACGGATGAAGAGATTTCAGGCGCCACATATGCCGATGGTCTGGGTACGGCGGTGGCCGGGGTCTTTGGTGGTTTGCCGAATACCTCATTCAGCCAGAATGTCGGGATTGTCGGCATGACCGGGATCATGTCCCGCCATGTGGTGACGATTGCCGGGATCATCATGATCGTCTGTGGGCTGGTGCCCAAGATCGGCGCCGTAATCGCATCGATGCCGTTGCCGGTGCTGGGCGGTGGTGTGATCGTCATGTTCGGGATGGTCGCGGCGGCTGGTATGAATGTGCTCTGCGAAGAAAAGATGACCCGACGCACCATGATCATCATCGCAGTCTCGCTGGCCTTTGGTCTGGGGCTGAACCTTGTTCCGACAGCAGTGCAGTATCTGCCGGGCGTGATCAATACGCTTGCGACGTCTGCGGTGGCGCCGACGGCGATCATGGCGATCGGATTGAACCTGATATTGCCAAAAGACCTGGACTGATCAGATTGCGCTGGCCCCCGCCAAAGCGGCGGGGGCTTTTCATTTCAGAAGTCGACTTCAGTCGCCATGCCCTTTTCGACGGCGAGTGCAACGATAGAGGATGCCACGGCAAGGTCCTGCAGACCAACACCGGTCCCGTCGAAGAGCGTGATTTCATCGTCGCCTGTCCGGCCTGGATGCTTGCCATTGATGACCGCACCGATTTCAGTGATGTCATCCTCGGTTTTCAACCCTGCCTTTACCGCGTGTTGCGCCTCGCCCAGCGTGATGGATTGCGCAATCTCATCGGTGAATACGGTGGCCTTGACGACCAGATCGGTTTCGCATTCCTGCTTGCCGACCGTGTCGGTGCCCATGCAGGCCACATGGGTGCCGGGGCTGATATGGGCCGCGCCGAAGATGGGTGAGAAGACCGACGTGATCGAGATGACAACGTCAGCCTCGACCATCCCGTCAAGGCTGACCTCTTCGAACGGCACGCCTGCTTCTTTGGCGACTTCGGCCAGGCCGGGCAGCATTTCAGGGTGGTAGTTCCAGCCGATGACCTTTTCGAAATTGTGGGTTTCCAGGGCGGCGCGCAGTTGGAACTTGGCCTGATGGCCCGCGCCGATCATGCCCATGACCTTGGCGTCCTTGCGGGCGAGATGTTTGATCGACACGGAGGACGCCGCCGCGGTGCGCAATGCTGTCAGCAGATTTCCCCCGACCATGGCAGCAACCTTGCCGGTGTCCGGATCGAACAGGAACACGGTGGATTGGTGGTTGATCAGCCCGCGCCGTTCGAGGTTGTGCGGCCAGTACCCGCCAGCCTTCAGGCCCAGCGACATGCCCTTGCCATCAAACCCGCCCTTGAAGCCGTAAAGCGCGTCTTCGTGGCCAATCGCCTCTCGGACCACGGGGAAGTTGTAGGCATCGCCTGCAGCCATGGCTGCAAAAACCTGTTCTACGGCAGTAAAGGCGTCAGCGCGTGTGAGGATATCCGCAATCGCGGCTTCGGGGACGATGATCATGGTGGGTCTTTCGGCATTGGGTGCGACGAGTCCCGGGGCCTGACCCGGGACTTCGTGGTGTGACGTGGAGGCCCCGGGTCAAGCCCGGAGCGGGTGTTGTTTAATACGCCTTGCCGCGTGCGGATACCGGCCAGAGCGTTTCGACCTTCCCGTTCCGCACGCCCACATACCAGTCATGCACGTTGCAGGTCGGATCGCAGTGGCCCGGCACCAGCTTCAGCTTGTCATTGACCTTGAGCACACCATCGGGGTCGGCCACGACACCATGTTCGTCGGAGCATTTGACGTATTCCACATCGTCACGCCCGTAGATTGTTGGCAGGCCGCTATCGACCGACTGGGCCTTCAGCCCTGCATCCACGATGGCCTTGTCCGCCTTGGCGTGGCTCATGACGGAGGTCAGGATAAACAGCGCGTTTTCCCATTCGTTTTCATCAATCCGGTTGCCATCCTTGTCGAGGATACGGCCGTAATCGGCATCCATGAAGGCGTAAGACCCGCACTGCAGTTCGTTAAACACGCCCGAATTGCTTTCGAAATAGTAGGACCCGGTGCCGCCACCGCCGACGATATCAGACTCGATCCCTTCAGCCTTCAGCATGTCGAGCGTTTCGCGGACCTGATCGATGGCGATTGTTGTTTTGGCTTTACGCTCTTCATAGTCATCAAGGTGCTGCATCGCGCCCTGATAGGCTTGGATGCCTGCGTATTTCAGACCGGGGGCCGCGTCGATCGCCTTGGCCAGATCGACAACCGGCTGGCCGTATTGTACGCCGCAGCGGCCCGCGCCCACGTCGATTTCCACCAGACATTCGATGGTCGTGCCATGCTTTTGCGCAGCGGTCGACAGGTCGGCCACATTATCGATATCATCAACACAGCAAATGGTCCGCGCGCCCAGCTTGGGCATCCGGGCCAGACGGTCGATCTTTTGCGGGTCGCGGACCTGGTTTGAGACCAGCACATCCTTGATGCCGCCACGGGCGAATACCTCGGCCTCGGAAACTTTCTGGCAGCACACGCCGACGGACCCGCCCAGCTTTTCCTGCAACAGGGCCACGTCAACCGATTTGTGCATCTTGCCGTGGACCCGGTGGCGCATGCCGTGTGATTTGGCGTAGTCGCCCATTTTCTTGATGTTGCGTTCCAGCGCGTCGAGATCCAGCACAAGACATGGGGTCTGGATATCAGCCTCGTCCATGCCCGGCAGGGCGGGGACATCATAGCCGACTTCAAGGTTTCTCAGATTGCTCATATCGTTCATTGTTTCTCTCCCTTAGCCCTGCATCCAGGGCAGTTTATCTAAATCAACATTGCCGCCAGTGACGATCACACCGACGCGCTTGCCGGCAAAGCGGTCCTTGTTCTTCAGGATGGTCGCCAGTGGCACCGCACAGCTTGCCTCCATCACGATCCGCAGATGCTTCCAGGTGATTTTCATCGCATCGATGATCTCTTCCTCGGACGCGGTGTAGATGTCGGTGACGTAATGCGACACGAAATGCCAGGTGCGTTCCTTGAGCGGCACCAACAGCCCATCGGCAATCGTCTTGGGCGCATCATCGGCGATGATGTGTCCCGCCTTGAAACTGCGATAGGCGTCGTCGGCCTGCTCGGGCTCGGCCGCGATGATCTGCACCTCGGGTGCAAGCGTCGACAATGTCAGGCAGGTGCCCGAAATCATACCGCCACCGCCGATGGGGGCGACCATCATTTCCAGCCCGTCCACCTGTTCCATAAACTCTTTCGAACAGGTGCCCTGACCCGCGATCACGCGCGGATCGTTATAGGGATGCACGAAATCGCCGCCGGTTTCGGCCTGCACCTTGGCAAATGTTTCCTCGCGCGATGTGGTCGACGGTTCGCACTCGGTAATCACTCCACCGTAACGGCGCACCGTGTCCTTTTTGGCCTGCGGTGCTGTACGCGGCATGACCACATTGCAAGGGATGCCCCGGCGCATGGCCGCATAGCTGAGGCAGGAGGCATGATTGCCCGATGAATGGGTCGCCACGCCCTTCGCCGCCTGCTCATCGCTCAGGCCGAAGACAGCATTCGCGGCACCGCGGACTTTGAACGCACCGGGCTCCTGAAAATTCTCGCATTTAAAGAACAGCTCTGCCCCCGTCAGTTCGTTCAGATAGGCCGAGGTCAGTACCGGGGTGCGTTTGATGTGGGGCTTGATCCGTTCATGCGCATCAAGCATGTCCTGATAGGTTGGGATATACATGTCACTGACGTCTTTCATCACGCTGCATCCTTCAGTGTCTGTGCGGCATTGCCGCGATAGAATTCTTGCGCAGCTGCCACGCCGCTGCCCAGTTTGATGTCCAGACCAAGATCAACCATGCACATCTCGGCAGTCGCGATGCCGGACAGGGCCATGACGTCGGTCATGCTGCCCAGATGCCCGATGCGGAACACCTTGCCCGCCACATCACCCAGACCGGTGCCAAAGGCGACGCCGTATTTTTCGGCGGCCAGCGTGACGATATCCGAGGCGTTGAACCCCTTGGGTGTCAAGATAGCGCTGACAGAGTCCGATTCCACATCCGGGGATGCGGCGCACAGCTTCAGCCCCCAGGCGTCTACAGCCGCCCGCACGCCGGACGCGATGCGATGATGGCGGGCAAACACATTGTCCAACCCTTCTTTCAGCAGCGTTTCGGTGGCCAGCAACAGACCGTTCATCAGGCCCACCGCGGGGGTGTAGGGATAGGCGTTGGCAGCATACCCCTTGGTCATATCATTGATATCAAAGAAGGTGCGCGGCAGCTTTGCCGTCGTCGTGGCATCAATCGCGCGCTGGCTGAACCCGACGATGGCCAGGCCCGCAGGCAACATGAAACCCTTCTGAGAGCCTGTCACAGCGATATCGACGCCCCATTCGTCAAAGCGGAAATCCATCGACGCGATTGAGCTGACACCGTCAACAAACAGCAGGGCAGGGTGGTCGGCAGCATCCATGGCATTGCGGATGGCGCGGATGTCAGATTTAACGCCTGTGGCGGTCTCGTTATGGGTGGCCAGCACCGCTTTGATTTCGTGACCCTCGTCGGCCATCAGCGCCTCGGCCATCTGACCTGCCGGGATGCCGTGCCCCCATGGTGTTTCGATGATCTGGACGTTCAGCCCGTGACGCTGGCACATGTCGATCCACTTGTGACTGAACATGCCATTACGGCAAGCGAGCACGGTATCACCGGGCGACAGCGTGTTGGTCAGCGCTGTTTCCCAGCCGCCTGTTCCGGTCGACGGGAAAATGAAAACCTCGGCGCTGTCGGACTTCAGTATCTGCTGCACATTGGCGCGGGCCGGATGCAGGATCTGGCCGAACAAGGGTGACCGGTGGTCGATCGTGGGCATGTCACATGCCTTGCGGATCGCTTCGGGCATATTGGTGGGGCCGGGAATAAAGACGGGGTTCTGAAAACTCATTGGCCTATCCTCCATTAGGTTGATGCTGTTTTGCCAGATGCCCCTGCGTCACTCAATTTTTTTGAAATTGTTTTTCAAAAACCAAGTGGCCCGGAAAACTGTTTATTGTCAGATGTTTGTATTTTTCATATTATGAAATTGTTTTTCATAAGCGGGAAGAGAATCGTGGAAGAGGACATCAAACGCGCCCGTGGCCGCCCCAAGGCATGGGATGACAAAGGCCAGCAGAACACAATCAAATCGCTGGACCGCGCGCTAGAGGTGCTGGTGGCGCTGGGCAATATGGGCGGTGGTACCCTATCGGAAATAGCGGGCGCCTTGGATCAGTCCCCGGCAACGGTCTATCGCGTGCTGACCACATTTCAGGGGCGCGGCTTTGCCGATTTCGACGAACAGTCACAGGTCTGGAACATTGGTGCTGCGGCCTTCCTGACCGGCTCGCAGTTTCTGCGCCGCACCTCGCTGGTTGAGCGGGCGCGGCCGATCATGCGCGAATTGATGGAGGCGACGGGAGAGACCGCCAATCTCGGGATTGAGCGTGACGGCAAGGTTCTGTTCCTTGGGCAGGTCGAAACCCATGCCACGATCCGGGCCTTCTTTCCGCCCGGCACGGCGTCGGCGATGCATTCATCTGGCATTGGCAAGGCGCTTCTCAGCCGCATGGATGACGCGCGGCAACGGCAGGTGCTGGCCGCCAGCAAGCTGGAACAATTCACGCCATATACCCTGACCGACCCCGAGGCGATGATCGCCGATCTGCACGCGACCAAGGCGCGCGGCTATGCGATTGACGGCGAGGAACGCAACATCGGCATGCGCTGCATCGCGGCGCCGGTCTATAATGTGTTCGGAGAGGCGGTGGCAGGTATCTCTGTCTCAGGCCCGACCAGCCGGATCACCGAAGACCGGATCGCAGAACTGGCAGAGCCTGTGATGCAGGCGGCCAGGGCGCTGACCACGGCTATTGGTGGAAACGGGCGATAACACTCGCCGGCGCTTAGACTTCGGCAAATCCCAACCGCGTCAGCGCCTTGCGCGCATCTTCGCGTTCGGCAGGTGAGCCGAACAGATACTCTTGGTTCAGCTTCGCAACGGTTTCATGCAGATTTCGGTCATGCAAACGTTGCTGGATAAAGGCGACGGCGCCGCCTTTCTCAATGCTCAACACCTCTTGCGAGGCTGATTGCCCAACCTGTTGAAAGTCTTCCATGCGCAGACACCCGTCCTTTGATTCCCCAACGTCACCCTAGCGACGTTCGCGCATCGGAAAAAGGAAAACATATCCACAGGGACGGGGCAGAGTGAGGAGGCGATTTTACAAAAACTTCGTGTTTCTGCAACAAATCTGCAAAGCGGCAACGGCATGTCGGGCCCAGTAACGGGGATGATAATGCTGCATATCAATCAACTGACCAAAGCGTTCGGTGCAAACGTCGCTGTTGACGCTGCCACAATCAAGGTGGACCAGCCCACGATGATCGGCATCATCGGACGATCGGGTGCGGGCAAGTCAACGCTTTTGCGTATGTTGAACCGGCTGACAGATGCGACCGACGGTACGATTGCCTATGAAGGGCAGGACGTCACCGCCCTGCGCGGTGCGGCCAAGCGGAAATGGCAATCCCAATGCGCGATGATCTTTCAGCAGTTCAATCTGGTTCCGCGTATGGACGTCGTGTCGAATGTCTTGCATGGCACGTTGAACCGCCGATCCACCTTTGCGACCATGTTCAACCTTTTCCCGACCGAGGATATCCACAAGGCGATCGAAATTCTGGACCGTCTCGGCATTGCTGCGCACGCCCCGAAACGGGCGGAGGCTTTGTCGGGCGGCCAACAACAGCGTGTCGCGATTGCACGCGCGCTGATGCAGAATCCGAAGATTATTCTGGCCGATGAACCCATCGCCTCGCTTGACCCGATGAATGCGCAGGTGGTCATGGATGCGCTGCGCCGTATCCACGAGGAAGACGGGCGGATGGTCATCGCCAACCTGCACACGTTGGACACCGCCCGTCGCTATTGCGACCGTGTGATCGGTATGCGCGATGGTCGCATCGTCTTTGATGGCACGCCCGCGCAACTGACCACCGGCGTCGCCCGCGACATCTATGGCGCGGATGAGACATTCTCGGAGGCGGCGACATCCACCGAAATTGAAACGCTTAATACCGAGGTACTCAAGCTGGCCAAGGTCGCAGAAAGCGTCTGACAGATTCCCCCTTTAACCCCCGCGCCCCGCTGCCCGGGGTGCTTAACGAGAGAGAAGACAATGAAGAATTTGATTGCTGCTGCACTTGCAACGACCGTGCTGACGGGCCCTGTGCTGGCGCAGGAGATCACAGAGTTCCGCATCGGTATCTTGGGCGGTGAAAACGCGCAGGACAGGCTGAATTCCTACGAATGCCTGCGCGCCTATACCGAAGAGGCGCTTGGCGTGGAAACCAAACTCTTTGCCCCAGCTGACTATAACGGTGTGATTCAGGGGCTGCTGGGCGGTACGCTGGATATGGGGTGGCTGGGTGCGTCGGCCTATGCCGCGATCTATCTGCAGGACCCGGGCGCGGTTGAACCCGTTTTGGTCAAGATCAACGTTGATGGGTCTTACGGTTATCACTCCATCGGTTTTGCCCGCGCCGACAGCGGGATTGCGTCGCTGGAAGATATGCAGGGCAAGGTTTTCGGCTTTGGTGATCCAAACTCCACCTCTGGTTATCTGATCCCGTCCATCGAGATCCCGCAGAAGACAGGCGCTACCATGGAGTCAGGTGACTACTTTGGTGAGGTTACATTCACTGGCGGCCACGAACAGACGATCATTGCCGTGTCCAATGGCGATGTTGATGGCGGTGTCACCTGGGCCGATGGGCAAGGCGCATGGGAAGATGGCTATAACTCTGGCGCGCTGCGCAAAGCGGTTGATGCAGGTCTGGTGGACATGAACGATCTGGTCGAGATCTGGCGCTCTGCTCCGATCCCCGAAGGTCCCATCGTGTTGCGTCGGGACCTGCCAGAGGACGTGAAGGCCAGCATGACCGCGCTTGTCGATGGTTTGCATGAAGCCGATGAAGACTGCGCCTATGGTGTGGCGGCGGGTGACAGCCTTGGCTTCGATCCAATTACGCATGACGCTTACATCTCCATCGTGGCGGCCCGTCAGGCGAAGTCCAATTAATCCACTCAATTTTCATCACGATCTGCAGGCCCCGGTTTTCATATCGGGGCCTGCAATTCATGCGAGGATCATCCATGGGTGACGTTTCAGCGGGGCGGGTCATGGACCGTGCCCAGACCGACTACATGGCGCAGGTACGTGCCAAACGGGTGATGAACCTGATTCTGGTTGTGATCTTCATCGCATTGATGATCGCAGGTTTTCAGACCGCTGACAGTCGCAACGCTGGGGGGTTCTGGAACGGGCTGCCGAATGTATTCGACTTTCCCGGCGATGTTGTCGGCGAGGCGATTGAACGGGCGCATCTGCTGCCCGGGTATCTGTGGGAATACCTGCCGTCCTTGATCGAAACGATCAATATCGCCGCGGCCTCGACCCTGATTGGTGCCATCATAGGCTTGGTGATCTCATTGATGGTGACCCGTGGGCTTGCCCCTGTCCCATTGCTGGTTGGACCGTTGCGCCGGTGTCTGGATATCCTGCGCGCGGTGCCCGAGATCGTGATCGCCTTGGTGCTGATCTTTCTTCTGGGCGGCGGTCCGGTGCCTGCGATGATCGCAATCGCGCTGCATACGATTGGCGCGCTGGGCAAACTGTTTTCAGAGGTGAATGAAAACGCATCGCTCAAGCCGGTTGAGGGGTTGGAGTCCGTCGGCGCGAACTGGACCCAACGCATGTGGTTCGGCGTCATCCCGCAGGTGGCTCCCAATTACCTCAGCTACGCGTTGTTGCGGTTTGAGATCAATATTCGCGCCTCCGCCATCCTTGGTTTCGTGGGGGCCGGCGGGATCGGCTATGATCTGCGCAACACGATGAGCTGGGGACAGGGCAAGTTTGATGAGGCGGCGGCTATTTTCCTGCTGCTGTTTGCGGCCATTGTCGTGGTCGACCAAATCTCCAGCTATTTCCGTGACCGCCTGACCCATGGTGCGACCAATGTGGAGCTGCACCGATGAACGCCCTGTCACTTGAAGCGCAAAGCATGGCGCTGTTCCGGCGCAAGCGGCTGTTCGCCTTCGCCGTCCCTGCTGCGATCCTCGCCTATTTTGCCTACATCTTTGTAGCCTTCGACATCGCGGGGTTGGCGCAACGGGCCAGTATCGACAATGCCCGCGCGCTGGTCGCTGACACGTATAGCTACAAAACCCACGTGACCCGCGACAACCGGTCTGGCGAGGTGACCGTTGCAATTGAGGGTGAGCGCAAGGGCCGCTATGCAGCAGGAACAGGCCCCGATTGGGTGGAACTGGGCGACCAGACCGTCATTGATCTGGGCGGCGGTCATGTCGTGACCTTTGGTCCCCAAGTCACCTATGACATCCCGGGCTACGGGATTATTGTGACCGAACCGGGTAGCGGTGGCGTCAACGCGGTACTGCCCGATGGTGATCTGCCCGAATGGATCAATGCCTCAAAGAACCGTCTGACGGTGACCACCGATGCCGGACGCCTGACCGTGACCCGCAACAGGTCAGAGGTGTTTCGCTACGCAATCGGGTGGGAGCTCTTCTTTTTCACGCTCGACAGCCCCTACCACGGGATGGGAATTGGTGAACTCATGACTCGCGCCTTCGGTGGTGAGGCCGGGGCCATCTGGCAGGATTTCTGGACCAACACGATGTGGCGGCATGGCGACGTGGCCTGGGCGATCGTTGAAACGATCCTGATGGCGTTTCTGGGCACGTTCGGTGCGGCGCTGGTCGCCTTGCCCTTGGCATTTTTGGCCGCCAGGAACTTTACCCCGCTGGGCAGTCTGCGCTTTGCCGTGCGCCGCGTGTTTGATTTTCTGCGCGGCGTTGACGGGCTGATCTGGACGATTGTGCTGTCGCGTGCATTCGGTCCGGGACCGCTGACCGGGTCGCTGGCGATCTTGCTGACCGATACAGGCTCGTTCGGCAAGATGTTCTCGGAAGCCTTGGAAAATGTGGATGGCAAACAGATCGAAGGTGTCGCATCAACCGGGGCCAAACCGCTGCAACGCTATCGCTTTGGGGTGATCCCACAGATCACACCGGTCCTGCTGAGCCAGGTTTTATACTTCCTCGAATCCAACACTCGCTCTGCGACGATCATCGGGGCGATCACGGGCGGCGGGATCGGGCTGTTGCTGACGCAGGCGATCATCACGCAAAAGGATTGGGAAGAGGTGACATATTACATCGTCCTGATCGTAATCATGGTGATGCTGATGGATACGTTCTCGGGCTGGTTGCGCACCAAATTGATCAAAGGCGACGAGGGTGGGCATTAGGTGGCAAGACTAAAAGCAGATGTGCCATTCGTGCACCCCGACTGCGAAATCACGGATAGCCAATTCGGGCGCTATACCGAAGTTGGGCGGGGCAGCCGGGTCGCGCATAGCACGCTGGGTGATTATTCCTATTGCGACCGCTACGCGGACATCGCCAATGTGGAAATCGGCAAGTTCTCCAACATCGCAAGCTATGTCCGCATCGGCGCGACCGATCACCCGATGGACAAGGCAAGTCTGCATCATTTTCACTATCGGTCTGCTGATTATTTCGATGGTGCGACCCATGATGAGGATTGGTTTGCGCACCGGCGGTCGCGGCGTGCCTTGATCGTTCACGACACCTGGATCGGCCACGGCGCGCAGATCAGGCCGGAGGTGACAATTGGCCATGGTGCAGTCGTCGCAGGCGGGGCCATCGTGACCAAGGATGTGCAGCCCTACATCATCGTCGCGGGCGTTCCTGCCGTGCCGCTGCGACGCCGGTTTGATACGCAGATTGCCGAACGGATGATGGCATTGGCGTGGTGGGATTGGTCGCATGACAGGCTACGCGCAGCTTTGACCGATTTCCGGCAACTGCCTGCGGCGGCGTTTCTTGAAAAATACGAATAGGCTAAAGATCATCGACCGTCAGCGTGACCCGTTCGCCGGCAAACCACGTGTGGCCGTATTCAATTGGCGTGCCGTCTTCATCGACATTGATCCCGACGGTCCGCAGGATGGGCGCACCTTCACAGATGCGCAGATGCAGCGCCTGTGTGGCATTGGCCTGCTTTGCGGTCAGTCGGGTCGATGCACGGGTATAGTCGTTGATCCCGTGCCGTTGCAGTGCGGCTGTAACCGATTTTGTCTGGTCCAGATCCTGCAAAAGGCCTGGAAAGCGTTTGGCCGAAAAGACACTGCGAAAGACGGCGATGGGTGTGTCATCGGCTAGTGACAGGCCTTCATAGACATGGACCTGCTGGGTCAGTTCAATATGCAGCGCCTTGCCCTCCCTTTCATCGGCTGCGCGCGTTTCCAGTGTCAGGATTGTCTTGGCGGGTGTGCGCCCTGCGGCGGCAAGGTTCTGGTGAAACCGCACACGTCGCCCGATAGGGTAATCGGTCGGTGTTTGCGCAACAAAGACGCCAGAACCGCGGCGGGCATGAACCAGACCGCTTTCGGCCATGGCCCCCAGGGCTCGCCGCACGGTGTGCCGGTTCACGCCAAAGCGGGCGGCCAATGCGGCCTCGGTCGGCAGTTTATCACCGGGGCCATAGCGGCCTTCGGCAATATCGCTTGTCAAGGCAGAGGCGATGGATGTCCAGATTGCAGTGCGGGGCATGGTGTTACGAAAGTTTCACATCATCGGGGATTGCCAGTCGCAAGCGACTCGCGCTAATATTTGTCTAGTTGTATATTTATTTCGACAAATCCGCAAGGTGTCTAGATGAACGTGATGACAGATCAGAGTGCAGACAGGAAAGCCTGGATGAGCCTGTTGGCGAAGGCGCCTGCGGCTGACCTCGCGCAGCTATGGGCCTCTGTCGATACCCCCGATCATCATCTGTTACGCCCACCAGAGATCGGCGGCGTCATGGTGCGCGGGCGGGCGGGGGCGGTGGGTGCGACGTTCAATCTGGGTGAGATGACGGTGACCCGCTGCTCGGTGAAACTGACCTGCGGTGCGGTAGGGCATGCTTATGTGCAGGGTCGCGACAAGGACCACGCGGTGACCGCTGCTTTGGTCGATGCATTGATGCGGACCGATCGTGCGGATGCGGTTCGGGCCGCGATCCTGACCCCGTTGGCCGCATCAATCAGCGCGGCAAAGGCCAAGCGGGCCGCCAAAGCCGCAGCGACCAAGGTGGATTTCTTCACAATGGTGCGGGGGGAGGATTGATGCAGGCGGCAGCATTGGAAGGCGGATTTCAGGATGTACCGGTTGAGGCTGCCTTTGCCTTTCGTCAGATCATGACAGCGATGGCGCGACCGGGCACCATTCGCGCGGTCGACGGGGCCGTGCCACCTGCGCCCATGTCGGTCGCGGCGGGGGCGGTTGTTCTGACGCTCTGTGATCCTGACACCCCGCTGTTTTTGTCGCCCACCCTTGACACGCCAGAGGTGCGCAGTTGGATTACGTTTTATACCGGCGCGCCATTCGCAGCTGCAAAAGATGCGGCCTTTGCGTTGGGCGCATGGGACGATCTGTCTTTGGATGCTTTCTCTGTCGGGACACCGGAATATCCTGATCGGTCCACAACACTGATTGTGGCGGTTGATCACTTGGCGAACGAAGGCGCGACGCTGCAAGGGCCGGGCATCAAGGACAGCGCCACCCTCTCATTGCCAGAGGTGCAGGCGTTTCAGCGCAATGCCGCGCTATTCCCGCTGGGTCTTGATTTCATTTTCACCTGCCAGCACCGCCTTGCGGCGCTGCCTCGCACGACAAGGGTGTCCTGATGTATGTGGCTGTGAAAGGCGGCGAGGCTGCAATCGACAACGCCCATGCGTGGCTGGCTGAAGAACGGCGCGGTGATCCGGGCACTGCCGAATTGTCGGTTGCGCAAATACGGGAACAACTTGCCCTGGCGGTCAACCGGGTCATGGCCGAGGGCTCTCTTTATGATGCGGACCTGGCCGCCTTGGCGATCAAACAGGCGCGCGGTGATCTGATCGAGGCGATCTTTCTGATCCGCGCCTATCGCACAACACTGCCTCGTTTTGGCGGATCAAAGCCCGTTGAAACGGACAAGATGGCCTGTGACCGTCGCGTTTCGGCCACGTTCAAGGATGCACCGGGCGGGCAGGTGCTCGGGCCGACATTCGACTACACCCACCGCCTTCTGGATTTCAAACTCATGGCGGATGGCGCGGTGCCCGATGCCACACATGCGGATGCATTGGCTCAAGACACGCCTCATATCATGGGCTTTCTGGATCGTGAGGATCTGATCCAGCCCGAGCCAGCGGGCGACGATACACCCCCTGACCTGACCCGCACGCCGCTGGAATTGCCAGCGGACCGCGCCTTGCGGCTGCAATCGCTGACGCGCGCGGATGAAGGGTTTATCCTTGGCATGGCCTATTCCACTCAGCGCGGCTATGCCCGAAATCACGCCTTTGTGGCGGAATTGCGGATCGGGACCGTTGCCGTGGAAATGGATATTCCAGAGCTGGGTTTCGCGATTGAGATCGGGGAAATTACCCTCACAGAATGTGAAACGGTCAACCAGTTCAAAGGCTCAAAAACCGAACCGCCGCAGTTCACGCGTGGCTATGGTCTGGTGTTCGGAATGACCGAACGCAAGGCGATTTCGATGGCTTTGGTCGACCGCGCGTTGCGCTGGAAGGAACTGGGTGAGGATGACCTTGGCGCGCCCGCGCAGGATGAAGAGTTCGTGCTTTATCACGCCGACAACATTCAGGCGACAGGCTTTCTGGAGCATATCAAGCTGCCCCATTACGTGGATTTCCAGTCAGAGCTGGAGCTGATCCGAAAGCTGCGTCGCGAGGCGCAGAGTACGCACGAGGCCGCAGAATGAACCGGCCATCACTTGCGCGCCGACCACACGGCGCTGTCCTTGAATTTGTCGTCATCGACCGCATCATCAGCCGTTGTGCGATGGCCCGGGCTGCGGCGTGTCAGATTATTCCACAATTTGCGCGCGATGTACTGCGCGACAATCAGGACAACAATGAAAGCGGCAAATGCAGCCAGCAGCGACCCTGTTCCGATATTCAGGCAGGCGCCATCTGCGCCGAAAATGATGGCGTGAAGGATGCTGACAGTTTCGACGCATGGTTCGAACATTGGGATTGTCCTGTGGTGTTGCCCTGTGCTGCCTCTATCATCATCGGGAAAGCGGCATTGCTATGACAGAGTATAACTTTGCTTACTTGGATGAGCAAACCAAGCGGATGATCCGGCGGGCGATCCTGAAGGGCCTTGCCATCCCCGGCTATCAGGTCCCCTTTGCCAGCCGCGAAATGCCGATGCCCTATGGTTGGGGTACGGGCGGTGTGCAAGTATCCGCAGCAGTTTTGACACCCGATGACACGCTCAAAGTGATCGATCAGGGCGCGGATGACACGACAAACGCGATATCGATCCGTCGCTTTTTTGAAAAGACCGCGGGTGTCGCGGTCACAGAGGCGACGTCTGACGCATCCGTCATCCAGACCCGCCACCGCATCCCGGAAGAACCGCTGCGCGATGATCAGATCCTTGTCTATCAGGTCCCGATCCCGGAACCCTTACGCTTTCTTGAACCGTCTGAGGTGGAGACGCGCAAGATGCACAGTCTCGAAGAATACGGGCTGATGCATGTGAAACTATATGAAGATATCAGCCAGCACGGTGCCATTGCGACCGCCTATGCTTATCCGGTGAAGGTAGAAGGCCGCTATGTCATGGACCCATCACCGATCCCCAAATTCGACAATCCCAAGCTAGAGATGGCGGCAATCCAGTTGTTTGGCGCAGGCCGCGAACAACGCATCTACGCCATCCCGCCCTATACGCAGGTCGTTAGTCTGGATTTCGATGATTACCCGTTCGAGGCGACCAAGGCTGACCATGCATGTGACCTTTGTGGCGCCGAAGACAGTTACCTGGACGAATTGATAGTCGACGATGCCGGTGCGCGGATGTTCATGTGTTCAGACACGGATTACTGCGCGAAACGCCGCGCGCAGGGTCATGTTGGTGCTCAAGCGGCTGAGGATGCGGCATGACCCCGTTGCTACAGGTTACTGATATTGCCAAGTTTTATGGGCAACGGATCGGCTGCACCGGTGTGTCCTTTGACCTTTACCCGGGTGAGGTCATGGGGATTGTCGGTGAAAGCGGATCAGGCAAATCGACCTTGCTCAACTGCCTTGCGGGGCACCTAACACCTGATCGCGGATCCGTTTGCTTTGACACCCGTGCGGACGGCCTGCGCGATACTGTTAGCATGAGCGAGCCAGAGCGCAGGATGCTGTCGCGAACGGACTGGGCCTTTGTCCATCAGCATGCCCGTGATGGGCTGCGCATGAATGTCAGTGCGGGCGGCAACGTGGGGGAACGGCTGATGGCCGTTGGTGCGCGTCACTACGGTGACATTCGCGAGGCGGCGACAGATTGGCTGGGCCGGGTCGAGATCAGCGTGGACCGCATTGATGATCGCCCGACCGCGTTTTCGGGTGGCATGCAGCAGCGCCTGCAAATCGCCCGCAATCTGGTGACTGGCCCGCGTCTGGTCTTCATGGATGAACCGACCGGGGGCCTGGATGTCAGCGTGCAGGCCCGTTTGCTTGATCTTTTGCGTGGTCTGGTCCGCGAAATGAACCTGAGCGCCATTATCGTGACCCATGACCTTGCCGTGGTCCGCCTTTTGGCGGACCGTCTGATGGTCATGAAGGATGGACACGTGGTGGAAACGGGTCTGACAGATCAGGTTCTGGACGATCCGCAGCATCGCTATACGCAGCTTTTAGTTTCGTCGGTATTGCAGGTGTAAGCAGATGATTAACGTCGAAAACGTCTCAAAATCTTTTACTCTGCATAATCAAGGGGCCGCGCGCATACCTGTCATGCACGGCGCGTCGTTTCAGGTTGCACCCGGCGAATGTGTCGCCTTGGTCGGCGTATCCGGCGCGGGAAAGTCCACGCTGATGCGGATGCTTTATGGCAATTACCTTGCGCAATCGGGCCGCATCCAGATTGGTGAGGTTGATGTGGCGAGTGCTGCGCCGCGTGAGATATTGCAGCTTAGGCGATATAGTCTTGGTTACGTCAGCCAGTTCCTGCGTGTTGTGCCGCGTGTGTCCACCGTTGATGTGGTTGCCGAGCCGCTGTTGGCGACAGGTTGGGATCGATCAGATGCGCTGGCGCGCGCAGAGATTTTGCTGACACGTTTGAACGTGCCCGAACGCTTATGGTCGCTTAGCCCGACAACGTTCTCTGGTGGTGAACAGCAGCGGGTCAATATCGCGCGTGGCTTTGCCTATGATTATCCGGCGCTGCTGCTGGATGAGCCGACCGCCAGCCTTGACGCCACGAACCGGGCTGTCGTGCTTGAAATGATTGCGGCAGCCAAGGCGCGCGGTGCCGCGATTGTCGGGATATTTCATGACGATGCCGCGCGGGCGCAGGTCTGCGACCGCGAGATTGATGTGACCGCATTTACCCCCAAGGCGGTCGCATGACCGGTCGTTTCGTTGCCGTGGTCGGCCCATCCGGAGTGGGCAAGGACAGCATGATGCGCGCCGTGTCCACGGCTGCGCCCCATATTGTACTGGCCCGTCGCGTCATCACGCGCCCTTCTGACGCCGGAGGAGAGGTGTTTGATGGTGTGTCGGACGATGAATTTGACCGAATGTCCGACGCAGGCAGCTTTGTGATGTCGTGGTCTGCACATGGTTTGCGCTATGGTATTCCGCGTAGCGTGTCAGACGAATTGCTGGCGGGCCGCGATGTTCTGGCAAATCTGTCGCGCACGGTATTGCCAGAGGCGGCACAGGTGTTTTCGCGCTTTGCTGTCATAATGTTGCAGGCCTCGCCGCAGGTTTTAGAGGATCGTCTGCGCGCACGTGGCCGCGAGGATAGCGTCGAGATTGCCCGCCGTCTGGCGCAGGCCGACTTCGATCTGTCGCCAGAGTTGCAACCACACAAGATCGACAACAGCGGCGCATTGTCCGATACGGTGAACGCCGTCCTGCGCGTGCTTCAACCGGCGAGGGCATAGCGTTGGATTTCGTGAAACATGTCGTCCTCTGCCTGCCCCATCAGGGTGATGTGGTCGATCACAAAGGGCTTTGGGATCAGCGGGTCCAGCCGCGGGTTCAGTGTGGCGATGATCTCATGGGCTGTGTCAGCGGTCATGCGCCCCGACAGCGTCATGTGAAAATGAAAGTCATCCATCACGTAAGGATAGCCCCATGTGATCAGATTGTGATCCTGTCGTCCGGTCAGTCCGGCCTGTCGGCGACGCACCAGATCTTCGGGCGTGCTCGGGGCGCGGAAAGGATCAAGATCGGCGACAATACGCGCTGCAAGCGCATTCAGCGCAGCCGTATCGCCGACAGGGCGCAGGGCAAGAAAGCCGTGGTGATGCTGCAGCGTCATTGTGTCAAGGCGGACAGGCTTGGTGCCTTTCGCAAATGCGGCCGTCATGGATTTCAGGTCATCGACGGTCTGATGATCAGCCAACCTGAACGGCGCCTTCAACGTGCCATGAAACCCGTATTTGCGGGGCACCCGCGTCACCGAGGCAATGTCGACCCCGTCGCAAACAGGGTGGCGTATCGCGGTGCCAATGCGGCTGTCCCAACCCAGCCAGCTTGCGCAAAAGTCGGCGAATGGTCCCGGCGATGGCGTGTAGAATATCGCATAACGTTTGAACATCAAAAACCCTTTGCCAAGGCAGCGTGACAATTCCATGACACAAGACATTATTATCGCCAATGCCCGGATCATCCTTGCTGATGAGGTCGTTCATGGTGCGCTGGTCCTGCGGGATGGGCAGATCAAGGATATCTCGCAAGGCATATCTGTCCCGGTCCAAGCCATCGACTGCGAGGGCGACTTTGTCTGTCCCGGTCTGATTGAGTTGCACACCGATAATCTGGAACGCCACATTACTCCGCGTCCTAGGGTGGATTGGCCGCATCGCGCCGCCATTGTGGCCCATGACCGCGAACTGGCCGCGACCGGTATCACCACCGTTTTCGACGCGATCCGTGTTGGGTCCATCGTATCAGACAAGAACAAGCGCTATGGCAAATACGCCCGCCAGATGGCAGACGAGATTTTGCAGATGCGCGCGGCCGGTGCGCTGAAAATCTCGCACCATATTCATTTGCGGGCTGAGATTTGTTCCGAAACGCTGCTAGATGAAATGGCCGAGTTCGGTGATGCAGACCGTGTCGGCATTGTATCATTGATGGATCATACACCGGGACAACGCCAGTTCCGCGATCTGAAAAAGTTCGAAGACTATGTCTGCGGCAAGCATAACCTCGACCGCGCGGGTTTTGCTGATTACATGGATTTTCTTTACGGACTTCAGGATCGATTGGGCGCCGCGCACGAGGCCGGGGCGGTTGCTGCCGCCCGGCGGTATGGAGCAACACTGGCAAGTCATGATGACACGACCGCAGATCAGGTCGCGACAAGTGCCGCACATGGTGTCACGATTGCCGAGTTTCCAACCACGGTTGAGGCAGCAGAGGCATGCCATGCGGCGGATATTGCCACGATCATGGGTGCCCCCAATCTTGTCCGTGGCGGCTCCCATTCCGGCAATGTGGCCGCCCATGAACTGGCGCGGCTGGACCGGTTGAATATTCTGTCGTCCGACTATGTTCCGGCAGCCTTGTTGATGGGGGCCGTGCAGGTGTCGCAGATTTGGGATGACTGGGCCAAGGGTATCGCCACGGTAACCGCAAACGCCGCCAAACATGTGCATCTGGATGACCGTGGCATGATTGCCGTTGGGAAGCGCGCCGATATCCTACGCTTTTCGATGTTGCATGATGTGCCCGTGGTCAGGACTGTTTGGGCGGATGGTCAGCAGGTCGCCTGACCACATCTGATTGCAATCCTCAAAATCGTCTCTAGGCTCGTCTGACAGACCTCAGAATAGAGCCCGCGATGCAGTTCAGCCTGACCGATGAGCAAGAGATGATCGTTTCAACCGTACGATCATTTGTTGAAAACGAAATTTACCCACATGAGGACGTGGTCGAACGCACGGGCGAAGTCCCCAAGGAAATCGCAGCCGAGATCAAGCGCAAGACGATTGATTTTGGGTTCTACGCCTGCAATTTCCCGCAAAGTGTCGGCGGTGCGGGTCTGAGCCATCTGGAATTTGCATTGGTCGAGCGGGAATTGGGGCGCGGTTCAATGGCGCTGAACCACTTCTTTGGCCGTCCGCAGAACATTTTGATGGCCTGCGAGGGTGACCAAAAGGAACGGTATCTGCTGCCGGCCGTCCGGGGTGAACGGATGGATGCCTTGGCGATGACGGAACCTGATGCGGGTTCGGACGTGCGCGGGATGAAGTGCAGCGCCGTGCGTGATGGCGGTGACTGGGTGCTGAACGGATCAAAGCACTTTATCTCTGGCGCCGATCATGCGGATTTCTTCATCGTATTTGTGGCCACCGGGGTCGATGAAACGCCACGCGGACCCAAGAAGCGGATCACGACATTTCTTGTTGATCGCGGAACGCCGGGATTTGAGGTGCGTTCCGGCTACAACTCTGTCAGCCATCGGGGGTACAAGAACTGTATCCTGAACTTTGATGACTGCCGCCTGCCAGATGCGCAGGTTCTTGGCGCGGTTGATGGTGGCTTTGCGGTGATGAATGAATGGCTTTACGCCACGCGCATCACGGTTGCGACCATGTCGGTGGGGCGCGCGCGCCGGTGTTTCGATTACGCCCTGAATTATGCGGCGGAACGCGAACAGTTCGGTCAACCCATTGGCAAGTTCCAGGGCGTCGGTTTTCAGATTGCCGATATGATCACCGAAATTGATGCGGCCGATTTCCTGACCCTTGCTGCCGCCTGGCGCCTTGATCAGGGCTTGCCTGCGAACCGGGAAATTGCCTCTGCCAAGCTTTACGCGACCGAGATGCTCGCCCGCGTGACCGACACCACCTTGCAGATATTCGGCGGTATGGGATTGATGGAGGATTTTCCCATTGAACGGTTCTGGCGCGATGCACGGGTTGAACGGATATGGGACGGCACGTCGGAAATTCAGCGCCATATCATCAGTCGTGAACTGTTGCGGCCATTGGGGGCTTAGGTGAACCGCTTTGACCGGCTTTTGCGTCCGCGTTCGATCCTCGTTGTGGGCGGCGGCGCATGGGGTGCCGAGGTGTTGCACCAATGTCAGAAGATCGGGTTTCAAGGGGATCTATGGGTGGTGCATCCCACCAAGGACAGCATTGCCGGTCTGACACCGTTTCGCAGCCTGGATGATTTGCCACACGCCCCGGATGCGACGTATATCGGCGTCAATCGCCATGCGACGATCAAGATTGTGCGCGACCTTGCTGCAATGGGGGCAGGGGGCGCGATCTGCTTTGCATCCGGGTTTCGCGAGGCGGTTCAGGAAGATGCCGCCGGCGCTGATCTGCAAGATGCCCTGCTTGATGCCGCAGGCGACATGCCAATCATCGGACCGAATTGTTATGGTCTGCTGAATTATCTGGATGGTGCGACGCTGTGGCCCGACCAGCATGGTGGGGTCCCTGTCGACACTGGTGTGGCGCTGATTACCCAATCTTCGAACATCGCGATCAATCTGACGATGCAGGCGCGGGGTTTGCCGATTGCCTATGTGGTTACGGTTGGAAATCAGGCGCAAACCTCTTTCGCCGATATTGGGCGGGGGCTGCTGGATGACCCGCGCGTCACCGCACTGGGCCTGCATATTGAAGGCGTCGGCGACCTGCGCGCGTTTGAGGCGTTGGCGAAAGCCGCGCGGCAAAAGGGCAAACCGATTGTCGCATTGAAGATGGGCAAATCGGATCAGGCGCGGGCCTCGACAGTGTCGCATACCGCCGCACTGGCGGGCAGCGACGCAGGCGCGCGGGCGCTTTTTCAACGTTTGGGTGTGGGGCAGGTCCAGTCTTTGTCCGCGTTCCTTGAGACGCTGAAACTGTTGCATGTGATCGGCCCTTTGCCGTCGGCCAACGTCGCATCCATGTCCTGTTCCGGGGGCGAGGTCAGCCTGATGGCGGATGCCGCGCATGGTTCGGATGTGACCTACCCAACCCTGTCCGATCCGCAAAGAACCGCTTTGCGCGCCGTACTTGGCCCTATGGTCGCGTTGGCAAACCCGCTGGATTACCACACCTATATCTGGGGTAATGTGGATGCGATGGCGGCAACCTTTACCGCAATGATGGACGCGCGGATGAGCCTGGGTGTCGTGGTGCTCGATTTCCCGCGCAGCGATCGTTGCAACGCTGCCGCTTGGGAACCGGTGATCGAAGCAGTGGCAAAGGCGCAGGACGCAAGCGGTAAACCGGTGGCGTTGCTGAGCTCCCTGGTCGAAAACATGCCGGAAGATATCGCCAAACACCTGGTTGATCGCGGAATTCTGCCACTGTGCGGCATCCCCGAAGCGATGGAGGCTATTGGCGTTGCCTCCACGGTTCTGAACGGAACAATGGATCCGACAGACCTGCTGTTGCCTGATGAGGACGCGAGCCAGCCTGCGGTTTTAGGTGAGGCCGCGGCAAAGCAGGCATTGCGCGAATTTGGCGTACACGTACCGCTGTCCCAAAGTGTCCATACTATTGATGGCCTGGCCGATGCGGGACAAGCGATAGGATTCCCAATCGCCCTGAAGGGCGAAGGTATCGCGCACAAGACCGAAGCTGCCGCCGTGGCTGTGGATCTGCTGACGATTGATCAGGTTGTCGCGGCGGCAAAGCGGATGCGATGTTCTTCGTTTCTTGTTGAGCAGATGGTCACAGATGTCGTTGCCGAACTGCTTGTCGGCGTGGTCAGGGACCCCGCACATGGGTTTGTTCTGACAATTGCTGCGGGTGGTGTTTTGACGGAAATCCTTGCGGATCGTGTGCATTTGCTGGTCCCGGCAACGCGCGCTGATATCGCAGCCGCACTTGGTCAGTTGAAAGCGTTTCCATTGCTGACAGGCTATCGTGGACGGCCCGCTGCGGACGTGCAGGCGATCATTGACGCGGTTCTCGCGATCCAGTCCTATGTGATTGCGCATCGACCGCAGGAGGTTGAGGTGAACCCGCTGCTTTGCCTGCCACATGGTGCCATTGCAGCAGACGCATTGATTATCAAAGGATGCACCTCATGACAGATGAACCCATCAGAACACAGCGCAACGGGCATGTGCTTGAGGTGACGCTGGACCGGCCAAAGGCCAATGCCATCGATCTGGCGACCAGTCGGATCATGGGTGATGTTTTTGCCGACTTCCGCGATGACCCTGATTTGCGCGTCGCTATCGTGACAGGGGCAGGTGACAGATTCTTTTGCCCCGGCTGGGACTTGAAGGCAGCGGCAGATGGGGATGCGGTCGATGGCGATTATGGCCGTGGTGGCTTTGGCGGATTGCAGGAACTGCCGCGTTTGAACAAGCCTGTGATTGCCGTCATCAACGGGATCTGTTGTGGCGGTGGGCTGGAGCTTGCCTTATCCGCCGATATTTTGTTGGCCGCAGATCATGCGACCTTTGCATTGCCTGAAATCCGGTCCGGCACCGTGGCCGACGCCGCGTCGATCAAGCTGCCCAAACGGATTCCTTACCATATCGCGATGGAGATGTTGCTGATCGGGCGTTGGCTGGACGCGAAAGAGGCGGCGCGCTGGGGGCTGATCAACCGGGTGGTGCCGGCAGGTGACCTGATGATCCAGGCGCGCGAGATGGCCGCGTTGATCGCATCAGGCCCGCCCTTGGTGAATGCCGCGATCAAGGAAATCGTGCGGGAAGCCGAAGACATGAAATTCCAGGACGCCCTTAACAGGATCACCAAAAGCCAGTTTGAAACGGTTGAACGACTGTACCGATCCGAAGACCAGCTGGAAGGCGCGCGCGCCTTTGCGGAAAAGCGCGACCCGGTCTGGAAAGGGCGCTAGATTAGCTCATGAAGCATGTCCGCCACGCGCACCCGCGCCTTTAGCCGATTGGCAAGCAGGAACATTCCACCAAACTTGCGCTGCAGGAACAGGATATCAATGGGCAGAGGTGGGGGAACAAAACCATCCTCGGCCAGTTTCATACCCTCCGCTTGCATCCGTTGTGACAGCGCAGTGTCGGAAAAATCAAAGACCTCGTTTTGCAGCAGCGCGTCAAAGACAAGACCCATCATGTAGATGATTTGGCTTTGATGTGCAGGTGCGGTGTCTTCGTTGAAAAAGCCGATGTCCAGCGCGATGTCGTGCAGTTTCGCCGCATCACGGGCAAGACCGGCCACCATCAGTTGCTGGTACTGCGACCTGATGGCGGCTGCAATTTCCCGCGTTGCACCGAAATCCAGCAGGATGATCTTACCCGTTTCCGGGTCGTACCGATAATTGGCGAAATTCGGGTCCGTCTGCATCACCCCGAAACCGAACAATTCACGCAACATCAGATCGATCAGATCATGCGCAATCTGATCGCGGGCCGCCTGTGGCAAGGTTATGGCATCTTCGATGGGAATGCCGCTGACGTAATCCATGGTCAGAATGCGCGGCGTCGTCCATTCGGGGATCAACTGCGGCAGGTGGAACCGGGTGTCTTGGGCCAGCAAATGATTGAACCGCTCCAGATACGCGCCCTCGCGCGCATAATCGGTTTCCTGATGGAGTTGCTCGCAGGCTTCATCCAGATAGGGCTCAAGCTCAAACCCCTTTGGCAGCAGGCCGGACATTTTGATCAGCGCACCTACATTGGCCACATCGCTTTCGATGCTTTGCGCAATGCCGGGATATTGTACCTTGATCGCGACCTCGCGCCCGTCTTTCAGGCGTGCGTGATGCACCTGCCCGATAGAGGCGGCTGCGATGGGGCGCACGTCGAACTTTGCAAAGTTGCCAAGCCAGCCAGCGGGCCACTGTTCGTTCAGAACCTGCTTTAGCTGTGCGGGTGGCATAAAATGCGCATCGGCCCGCAGGCGCGCCATGATCTCGGCCAGTTCGGGGGGCAGCACCTCACCGGTATCCATCGAAACCAGTTGTCCGATCTTCATCGCGGCCCCGCGCATCTTGGCCAGCTGATCGGTGATCTTGTTCACATTGCGCGGAGTCAGAAGAAGGTTGCGCAAGGATGGACGCTGCCCTTTGCCGAGTTGCGCGATCCCGTTGACAGCCATTGATCCGGCCACGCTGGCGGTCATGGTGCCTAGCTGTGTGAACCGCGACGCGCGGCCTGCTGGAATGGCGACCGCGCGAGCCTTTGTTCCGCGCGGAGGCTGCCGAAAATTGGGTAATTCCTTATCCATACGCTCCAGCTAGGTGAGATGGGCCATCAGGCAATGCCCTGTCTGTTCAGTGGCATGACTATGTTCAGATGTTCCAGAGGCTATGGAAATGATGAACCGGCCCGTGGCCATGGCCGACGCGCAGGTCATCAGCAGCAGCAATCGCGCCCGAAACATAGGTTTTTGCCGCTCGGACGGCCTCTATAACGTCTGCACCCTTGGCCAATTCCGTCGCAAGCGTCGCGGACAAGGTGCAGCCAGTCCCATGAGTATTTTTGGTGGCTGTGCGACAACTTTCGAACCAATGCAGGCTACCATCAGCAAAAAGCACGTCTGGGCTATCATCACCGGCCAAGTGCCCGCCTTTGACCAAAACTGCGTTCTGGCTGTGCAGCGCGAGGTCCCGGGCCTGCGCGGCCATTGCCTGGCGGGTGTCTGCGACAGGTTGGCCCAGCAAATGCGCAACCTCTGGCAAATTGGGCGTCACCAGTGTGGCCAGTGGCAACAGCTGGTCGCGCAATGTGGCAATCGCATCATCGGCCAAAAGCGGTGCGCCACCTTTGGCGATCATGACGGGATCCAGAACAATTGGGACATCATGTTGATCGGCCAACGCCCTGGCAACGGCGGCAGCGATGTCCGCCGTCGCAATCATACCGATTTTCACGGCATCAACACGCACATCCGCAAAGACTGCGGCAATCTGAGCCGCGACAAATTCCGCTTCGACCAGTTCGATCCCCGCAACACCTTGGGTATTTTGGGCCGTCAGTGCCGTGATTGCAGCCATGGCGTAGGCACCATTGGCTGAAATCGCCTTGATGTCAGCCTGTATGCCGGCCCCGCCTGACGGGTCCGAACCCGCAATGGACAACACGTTTCGGATCATCTGATTTTTCCCATTTCATGAAGAATTGCCTGCGCGGCGGCTTTCGGGTCTGTCTGGCCGCAAATTGCCGACACAACGGCCATACCATCGGCACCTGCGGCCAGAACATCTTTGCCATGCGACGCTTTCAGGCCACCAATTGCGACGGTAGGTACAGGTGACAACGCGCAAAGTCGGCCAAGGCCGGTCAGACCGATGATCGGTTTGTGATCGGCTTTGGTCGTCGTCGCAAAGACGGTGCCCACACCAACATAATCAACAACCCCAGGATCAACGGACCGTATATTGTCTTCGCTGTCGCAAGACAGACCGACGATTTTGTCAGCGCCCAGTCTGGCGCGAGCGGTTGCTGCGGCGATATCGTCCTGCCCGACATGGACACCATCAACATCCGCAGCGATTGCGGCCTCGACATCATCGTTGATCACCAGTGGAACGCCCGTGCCTTTCAAAACGTCTTTCAGGGCAAGCGCGCATGCAACGCGGGTGGCCGTAGTGGCGGTCTTGTCGCGCACCTGTACGAAGCTGACCCCGCCCGCGACAGCAGCCACGACCGTATCGGCAAGGCCGTAAGCGGCGCATAAATCCGGATCAGTGACGAGATACAGGCGCAGTTGTTCGGGTCTTAGCGCCATGTCACGCGACTTTCTTCCAGATCACCGGGGCCTAGCTGCGCCAGTTGATCAAGAAATTGTACGGCGAAACTACCGGGGCCGTGACTGGTGGGGGCGGCACTTGCGCCCGCTTCGGCAAAATGGGTCAAGGCGGCAACGGTTGCCTCCATCGGCGGGCAGATCGCTGCATATGCGCCGACAAGGGCCGTCAATGAACACCCCAGCGCGGTAACTTTCGGCATGATATCTGCGCCACCTGCGATATCGGCTTTTCGATTGCCGTCGGTGACAAAATCCGTCTCTCCGGTGACGGCGACGATACAGGTCTGCGATTGTGCCAGCCTGATTGCAGCATCGCGCGCATCTGCGACGCTATCGCCACTATCGGCCCCCTTGCCCGCCGCACCTTGCCCTGCAAGCGCGCGAATTTCAGACGCGTTGCCACGGATGATCGTCGGATGTAACGCCATCAGATCGCGTGCCACTGTGGCCCGATAGGGGGTCGCAAAATGGGCGACCGGGTCCAGCACCCATGGCACGTTTGCATCGTTTGCGGTAATGGCGGCCTTTTTCATGGCGTCCACCCAGGACGCGGACAAAGTGCCGATATTGATCGTCAAAGCGCCGACAGCGGGAACAAAATCGGCCACTTCTTCGGATGCATGTAGCATCGCGGGTGACGCCCCGGCAGCCAGAACGACGTTTGCCGCGATATTCATGGCGACATAGTTTGTAATGCAATGGACCAGCGGTGCACGGGCGCGCATCTCTTGCAAGGCTTTGTTGGGTGTCATCGCGTCGCTTCCTTTCGAAGGCGGAAGGGCGCGGGCCACATGAATGATGACGACCCTGCCTCCCTCCGCCAGCATTATCTGGTTCAGGTTCAAAGGGTTCATCTCAGCCATACGGCGCCCCTGGCGTACCGTGTACGTAACTTGTGCAGTTTTGATGTCAATACGGCAGCTTGCGACCGCGCAGTGCGCCATTTTCAGCAATGGGGAAATGATGGCTTCAGCTTGATACATCCATCACTAACATTGATTTTGTTACGCCCTTCGCGCCTCACAATCCGGAGACCAAGTGCCCACGATCAACCGCGATAACCAATCCGGTCATATGCGCGGCGTAATACCGTGCAAGAAGCAGAAGCGGTGGGTCGGGGGCCGAAAGCTGGCTCAGCCGGCGCGCAGCCAGCGTTACTTTCGCGCCAGCCTCGGCAAGCACGTGGGCAAAGTGCAGGCCAAGCCCACCAGAGGCGCCGGTGACAAGGCGCGCGCTTTCCGTCAAGCCTCAGGTCCGTAGCTGTATCGTCATGCTATTTGGCGGCGTTTGCGTTCGGCGTCGTCCCAGGCCGTCAGGGCTTGATAATCAGGCACAAAGCCAAGCCCCTTTTGCGCATCAGACGATACTGCGCCCTGCGACGTCACGACATCTATGACCGCCGGGGCATTTGCAAGCCCACGGCGGATTGCGTCGGCCAAGTCTGCCGGGTCTTCGATCCGTTCGCCATGGGCGCCAAGTGCGCGGGCCATGGCGGCATAGTCAGAGTGGCGCAACGTTGTTCCGACAACCCGCCCGCCGTAATTGAATTCCTGATCATAACGTTCGATATTCCACGCCGCGTTATTGGAGACGATGAACACCGCTGTCGCGCCGTGGCGCACCGCAGTATCAATCTCCATCGCGTTGATGCCGTAGGCGCCATCGCCATTCACCGAGATCACCTGACGATCCGGGAATGCAAGCGCTGCAGCCACAGCAAATGGAACGCCGACCCCAAGGCAACCGAAGGCACCGGCATCCATGTAAGTGCTGGCTGCCAGGCCAACCCGCGCGAAACTCAGAAGGTCACCACCGTCGGCAATGGCAATATAGTCAGGGTCAGCGACCTGTTTCAGTGCCTCGAAAATTGCCATCGGATGCACCTTGCCGTCAGGACCTGTTTGCGGAGCGGAGGTGTCTTCGCCTTTGGCGATGCGCGCACGGTGCTTGGCGCGCAAACCGTCGAGCCAGTCTTTATCTCGCGCACCTGCATTATTGCCAAGGGCTTCGGTCAAGGCAGTAAGCGCCAGATCGACCGAAGCCAAGATTTCTGGCGTCCCGCGCCTGTTGTCGATCAACTCGCCAGCGGTGTCCGAAATGCGTAGGAAACGGGCATCGGGAAAGACGGCAGGCGAACCGAAGCCGAGCTGGTAGTCAAGTTTTCGGCCCAGCGTGATGACGAGATCGGCCTGCGCCATCGCAGCGGCCCGCACAGCGCCAACGACCGACGGATGTTCAGCCGGCACCAGGCCGCGACTTTCTTGGGTATCAAGGTAGAGCGCTTGCGCGGCGTCAAGAAAATGCACCAGTTTTGCCCCCGCACGGCGTGCACCGCGACCACTCACAACAAGCGGGCGCTTGGCTGCACGGATTGCTTCGACGGCTTCGGCGATAATGGCCGGGTCTGGCACCAATCGGCGCGTCGCCTTCGGCGCGATCCAGTCCTCAGGCACAAGACCTGCGGGTATGGTCGTGCGGAGGACATCGGTTGGTGCCTCAAGATAGACAGGGCCAGGTTCGCCCATGTCGCCCATGGCACATGCGATAGCCTCGTCCAGCTCACGCAGGACCTGCTCTGGCACGCGGGTCGTGCGGCAATAGCGCGTGATCGGGCGGAGGATTTCGACATGGGGGATGTCTTGGAGCGGGCCCATATTGGCCTGTGGGCGCGACGTGCAGCCGCCGATGACCAGCACCGGCGCACGCGCAAGCGACGCATTGGCAATGCCCGTCACGCAGTTGGTCACACCAGGCCCTGCGGTGACAATGACGACGCCAAGCGTGCCGGTCAGTTCAGCATGGGCGTGGGCCATATGCACCGCTGCCCCTTCATCGCGCACGTCGATGATGCGGATGCCTCGTTTGGCCGCATGGTCCCAGATCGGCTGGATATGTCCCCCCTGCAACCCGAAAATCCGGTCGACGCCCCGGGCCACCAACACATCGGCAATCCAGGCGGCCACATTGTCTTCGTCGCGGTTCAGGTCCTGCTGTTCGGTCATCTGATGTCTCCTGACATTGGGGATCTTAATGGTGGCGCGTCAAGAAGCATGCGCGCCGAGCATGTCCCTGAGGACACGGTGAAGGATCTTGCCCGTGGTGTTGCGTGGCATTTCATCTGGTTTGAGGAACATGACGGTGCGCGGTCGCTTGTAACCGGCAAGCCGGTCCTTGGACCAATCAATCAAATCGGTCGCCGACAGTGCAGACCCATCTTTTAGAACCACGGCCGCCGCGACGCGCTCGCCCCATTTGTCGTCCGGCTGGCCGACCACGGCCACGTCCTTGACGTCGGGGTGCTGACCCAGCACAGCCTCGACCTCGGTCGGGTAGACATTCTCGCCACCCGAAATGATCATATTCTTCTTGCGGTCGATGAGCTTGATAAACCCCTGCGCGTCGCGCAGGGCCATGTCGCCTACCGATAGGTAGTCGCCGCGAAATGCCTCGGCGGTCTTTTCCGGCAGATTCCAATAGCCTTCAAAGGCGTAAGGTGAACAGGAATAAAGCTCACCCACTTCGCCGTCAGGGACATCATGGCCGTCGTCATCCAGCAGGCGGATCGGTGCCGAACCCACCACTTCACGCCCCACAGTGCCAAGGTGGTCGAACTGCTCATCTGGGTGCAGGAACGTCACCCAACCCGCCTCGGTCGAGCCATAAAGCTCGAAAAGACCGGAATTCGGGAACATTTCCATTACCGCGCGCTTGATCTCGACCCGCGCAGGCGCCGAAGACACCATGAGCTTCTCGACCCGCTCAAATCCCGCATCGCCACGTTGGGCTTCGGGCACGTCCAGCATCATCGTGTAGTGCGTTGGCACAAGAGACGAGAATGTGACACCAAGATCGCCGATCGTCCGCAGACAGAGTGCCGGATCAAAGTTCGGCCGCGAAAAGATCGTGACGCATCCGCCGATCGCAAGGAAAGCAGTGAAGAAATTGAGGGAATTTGCATGACACATCGGCATGACCAGAAGTGCGTCATCCTTGCGCTTCAGCCCCAGTTCGACACAAGTCATCAGCGCCAGCATCGCCATGCCGCGATGGCTGCGGATCGCACCTTTGGGGTTGCCCGTCGTGCCCGAAGTATACATCAGGCACCAAGTGTCCTCTGGCGTCACTTTTTTATCAGGCTCCGCTGCGGCGGCATCCGCGATAAGCGTTTCGTAGGACAACCATCCTGAACGCGGCTCTCCGATAAGTACGCAATGGTCTTGCAGCGCCGCGAGGCTGTTGCGGACGCCTTCGACCAGCCGGCAAAACGCCGCTTCGGCGATCACCGCGGCAACGCCGCAATCTTCGCAGATGAAGCGCACCTCTGGCCCAGTCAGGCGAAAGTTAATCGGCACCGCCACCAGCCCGGTCTTGGCGACGGCAGCATAGATTTCGGCCCATTCGACGCGATTGTAGGCAAGAACGGCAACGCGATCGCCTTTTGAAAGCCCAAGCCCCGAAAGCCCATTGGCCAGGCGACAGGCGCGGTCATTCCAATCACGGAATGTCATCGCGCGTTCCAGATCGCGTGCGCCAAGCCGATCCGGCTGCAAACGTGCCTGCGTACTCAGCATCTCTCCGATCGTCATAAGCGATGTCATCAGATCATCTCCTGTCAGAACGCCGCTTCGCTGGTTTGATCGGCCAACGCGGCGCAAAGCGCGTCGGCGGCATGAAGATCATGATCGGTCATCAGCGCCTCGGCACGATCCGGATCGCCACGGACAACCGCATCAATGATCTCGGCATGTTGGCGCCAAATCTCTGCCGGAAGTTGCGCCGAGCGCAGCACGTCGCCCATTGCCCGGCTCAGAAACCGCCAGTGTGGATCGGCAGTGCGGGCAAGCAGCGGATTGCCTGAACCTTCATAGAGCAGCGCATGCAGTTCAGCGTCGCAGCGGATCTGGTCGCCGACATCGGCACGGTCCACTGCTGCTTGGCCCTGCCGCAATATCTCGCGACCACGCGCTGCGATCTGGTCTGCCATCCCTGCAATATCCCGGGCGCGTATCGCCGATTTTCGTGCCGCCATGCCGCCGAGCGCTGCGCGGATGTCGTAATGGTGGCGCATCAGGTCAAGATCCAGCGCCGTGACCCGCAGCCCCCGCATGCCGATCTCTTCGACCATGCCGTCTGCCTTCAGAAGCGCCATCGCCTGCTGGATCGGCTGACGCGAAACACCAGGCTGCGCCGCCAGTTGCTCCTGCACCAGATGCGCGCCAGCCGTAAGCCTTCCATCACAAATCGCATCGACGATCGCGTGATAGACCGGCTGGGCGAGGCTTGGTTGTGGGCGTACAGTTTTCATTTTGGGTTTTCGAGCTCTGAATTCCGTTTTCAGTGATGGAGTAGACCACTTAAGTCGAATGCATCGGAACGAGCGCCTTTCGCTGCATATGCCACCGCTGCAAGTCCCAATCGCGGATATCTGTCGAGCAGGTTATCTATTCAGGTGGGATGATCTCTAACTCGATCGCCGCAAACCAATTGGCCAGTTCGCGCATCTCTTCATTGGTCAGTTCGGCAGCGATGCCTGCCATCATCTCGCTTTCACGCTTCCCGTCACGGAATGCCTTGAGCTGCGTTTCAATGTAGATGTTGGTTTCGCCGGCAAGGTTGGGGGCATCGGGGATGGCAGCGATGCCATCGGCACCGTGACAACCAGCGCAGGCCATTGGTGCCAGCTCCGGGTCGGCCGTCAGGTTGGCCACGGCTGTCTGCGCCGCATACCAGGCTGCTACATCAGCGATTTGCGTGTCGCTGAGACCCGCAGCAACGACAGTCATCATTTCATGCGCACGTGCGCCTGACTTGAAGGCTAAAAGCTGCGCAGCAAGATAGATTTCCGATTCACCCCCGATATGGGGTGCGATGGGAATCTGGGCATAGCCGTTCATTCCGTGGCACGTCCGGCACATATTGGCGATCTTGCTGCCAGTTTCCGGATCACCCTCTTGGGCCAAAGCGGCGCCGGCGAGCGTGAGCCCGCCGAACGCCAGTGCCATAATGCGCTTCATTCGCCGTAGCTGATGCGGTAAATCGCACCGGCGAGGTCGTCCGAGACAAGGATCGACCCGTCGCGCAGCTGCGCCACATCCATGGGGCGCCCGAGGTATTCGCCGTTTTCATCCAGCCAGCCCTCGGCGAAAGGTTCGGTTTTGGCGTTCCCTTCTTCGTCGATAAAGGTCACCATCACGCGGGCACCTACCGGTTCTGTCCGGTTCCATGACCCATGTTGAGCCGAAAAAATCGCATTGCGGTATTTTTCAGGAAACATACTACCGGAATAGAACGTCATGCCGAGGTCGGCGGCATGCGCCACGGTTTCCACCGCCGGAAAGATCAACCCTTCGGGTGGTGTCTCTGCGGTATACTCGATGGTGCGGGTGTCACCGCCACCATACCATGGGAAGCCGAAATTTTGGTAGGCAGCGGTCTGATGGTTCAACTCACCGGGTGGGATGTCGTCGCCCATGCCGTCGACCTGGTTGTCAGTGAACCACAGCTCTCCGGTTTCGGGGTGAAAATCATGCCCAACAGAGTTGCGTATGCCATAGGTGTAGACCTCCCGCCCGGATCCATCGCGGTTGATTGCGATCATGCCGCCGATGCCCCATTCGTTATAGAGGTCCATCTTTTCGGGTGGTGGTACATTGAACGGCTGACCAAGCGAAATATAAAGTCGGTCATCGGGGCCTACCCGACAGACGCGCGCAGAGTGGTTGAAGCTTTCCTCTTCGGGCGGGATCAGGTCGCCTTCAGAAACCAGATTGAACGCCGCCACGTCCGGGCTTTCGTAAAAGAACTCTGCCGCCGGGAACAGTAGCACGCGGTTCTGCTCGGCGATATAGAGGAACCCGTCCTTGGAAAAGCACGGCCCGTTCGGGATGGTGAAGGTCAGCGACGGCGCGAAGTTTTTCACTTCGTCGGCGATGCGATCTTTGTTGCGGTCGGTCACCGCCCAGACGGTATCTTTGCGGGTGCCGACAATGGTCACGATTCCCTGCGGGCCAACAGCCATGCTGCGGGCATCCGGAACAATGGCATAAAGCTCGATCTTGAAACCTTCGGGCAAGGTGATCTCTTCGGTAAGGATCCGTTCGATCCCGGCAGCATACGCCCCGCCCTGTTCCACATACGTAAATTCTGTCACACCGGTGGATTGGAAATTCGACAGTTTCTCGAGGTTGTCAGGCACCTCCGAAGTCTGTGTCAGTGCGCCAGTTGCCAGCGCGGAAAGCGCCACTGTGATCAATAATGTCTTCATGATTTTTCCTCCCTTGAAGTGAAGGCGGCGCCCATATGGGCGCCACACTCTTTGCTTAGATGTTCTGTGCGGCCATCTCGCGGGCGATATGGTCGGCTTGCCGGATCGCCAAGGCTACGATCGTCAGTGTCGGGTTTTCTGCCGCGCCGGTTGTGAATTGCGATCCGTCCGAGACGAAGAGGTTCGCAATGTCATGGGTCTGGCCCCATCTGTTGACGACCCCGTCACGGGCGTTGGCCGACATGCGGTTGGTCCCAAGATTATGGGTCGACGGATAAGGCGGAGTCGGCATAGTGCGGGTGGCGCCCACGGCCTCGTAGATTGCCTGACCTTGCTTGTAGGCATGGTTGCGCATCGCGATATCGTTGGGGTGATCGTCGAAATGCACGTTGGCGACTGACAGGCCCCACTGGTCCGTTACGTCGGAATTGATCGTGACACGGTTGGTTTCCTGCGGCATGTCCTCGCCCACGATCCACATGCCCGCCATGTTTTCGTAAGAGTCGAGCGCGGTCGTGAATTCACGCCCCCATGCGCCGGGGTCGAGGAAAGCCGCCATGAAGGGCAGGCCGAGCGAGAGCGTCTCAAGCTCATATCCGCCCACAAAGCCGCGCGAGGTGTCGTGTCGCGCCTCGTCCTGCACAATGCCGGCCATTGTTGTCCCACGCCACATGCGCACAGGCTTGTCGAAAACAGCGTAGACCGACCCGGTCACGTGACGCATGTAGTTGCGCCCCACCTGCCCGGATGAATTGGCCAGCCCGTCAGGAAACATCGACGAGGCGGAATTCAGCAGCAGTCGTGGCGATTCAAACGTGTTGCCCGCGACGCAGACGATCCGCGCCTTCTGCATCTGCAGATTGCCCTCGGCATCGAAGTATTCGACGCCCGTAACCTTGCCGGTGTCGTCATGCAGGATACGGGCCACATGGGCGCGCTCGCGTAATTCCAGATTGCCAGTTGCCTCGCCCTCGGGAATGTCTGTGTAGGCCGCGGACCATTTTGCGCCCCATTTGCAGCCCTGAAAACAGAACCCTGTCTGCTGGCACATCATCCGGTCGCGGCTCTCGTCCGAGTTGATGGCCATACGCCCTGTCGATACCTGTTCGTAACCCAGCGCCCTCGCACCGGCTTCGAACACTTTGTAGTTGTTGTTGCCGGGCAGGCCAGGACGGTCGCCGGTGCGGGTCACGCCCAGCTTGTCTTCGGCCAGCGTGTACCATGGGTCCATCTCGGCGGCGTCAATCGGCCAGTCGAGCAGATTTGCGCCCTGCACGGTGCCATAGGTCGTCGCTGCCTTCCATTCATGCTCTTGAAAGCGCAGCGATGCGCCAGCCCAATGCGTTGTGGTCCCACCGACAGCCTTGACGATCCAGGCGGGCAGGCCGCTGAAATCCTTGGCGACCCGCCAGTCGCCAGATGTGGTGCGCGCGTCGGTCCAAGCAAGCTGGCCGAAGCTTTCCCACTCATCGTTGACATAATCCTGTGGCAGATACCGCCCGCCCGCTTCGAGTGCGACAACACCCACGCCCTTCTGGGCCAGTTCATTTGCCAGCACGCCGCCACCGGCGCCAGTGCCGATAATGACGACAACACTGTCGTCGTTCAGATCAAATGGTGCAGCCATTTCGCTGTCCTCCCCTTTGGCTTACAGCCAGTTGATGTCGTCAAAGCCACGCTCGAGATAGCCACCCATCTCGAAAGATGACCCTTCGTAGCCAAAGATCGGCCAGACAGCTTTCTGGTTATAAAGTCCAGTCACGAGGTTGCCGCGGATCTGCTGGAAGAACGGGCTATCCTGCATGCCGCGCAGAATAGCGACGCGGTCGCGTTCCCAACCTACCGACAGGTAATTGGCATGCCCCTTGCCTTGAGCGGCGGCATTGAGTGCGGCGATGCCGGCCTCGATCCCTTGGGCGGCATCGGCATTGTCATAGCCTTTGACCGCCACGACGTAATATTCGTCACCCACCTTGTCGTGCGGATAGATATCGCGGGCCATCTGGATGAGCGTTGCCATGGTTTCAGGCTTCAATGCGACGGTTTCCATAGCCCAGGCTGCATCAGGTGCTGCAAGAAAACCTGCCCCCACCACAAATGATGCGCCCGCCGCGGTAGCCCGCGACAACAGTTGGCGCCGTGTCAGCCCCTTAGGGCTTGCTGTATCAGACATCATCGTTCGTCCTCCCTTGATGTCATTTGAAGCGGCCGCCGCGTTCCAGAACCTCGATCTGGTAACCGTCGGGATCAGCCACGAAGAAAAACCGGGCAATGCGTTCACCGCCGGGTGCAAATTCAACGAGTTTGCGAGGTGCAAGACCTTCGACCTCGAACCGGGCATGCTCGGTGTCAAGGTCGTCTACCGACACCGCAAGATGGCCATAGCCATTGCCTACGTCGTATGGTTCAGACTGCCCCTTGTTGATGGTCAGTTCCAATTCGAATTCGGATTCAGGATTGCTCAGATAGACCAGCGTGAAATCGTCAAAGTCGAAACGATCAGCGACCTTCAGACCGAACGCCTTGTCGTAAAACTTAAGTGACCGGTCCTCATCAAGAACCCGGATCATCGAATGGATTTGTTTGGCCAAGGTGAGCTCCTGCAATCAGTACATATTGACTGCAGGATAACTCTTTGCGCCACGGTGACGGGTAGTATGCCTTTACTACCCACGAAATTTCTTACGAATTAGATTTCGCCTTACTCGGCCGCGAAGATGTGGGCGGGTTCGGCGCGGGAGAATTCCATGAATTTCAGACAGGCGCAGCGCAGAAGGGACGTGAAATTCGATGGCTCTCCCCGACGTTCCAGTACTTCTGAATGAAGCGTGGAGATGAAGACCGGCGTTGAAACACCATCCCGCGCAGCGATGTCGTCCAGCGTTTTCCAGAATGCGTTTTCCAACCGAATGGATGTGCTTTGGCCGTTCAAACGCAGTCGCCGGGTCGTGCAGGCATACCTGTCCGGGTCCTGCCCGGCAAAGACTTCACACATGATGACCTCCCCCAAATCTCAAACCACCGAAAATTTCGTATACGAAATTTCACATTCTGTCTAGAAGCCGAAGCCAGAATGTGATTCACCGTCACAAGAAGGAGCCTGCGGATGGATACGATCGAACAGCCAAAATCGCTCACCGAGCAGACGCACGACATACTGCTCAACGCGATTTGTTCCGGTGAGTTCGCGCCGGGCCAGCGCTTGCATCAAGATGAGATCGCCGCGCGATTGCAAGTATCGCGCCAGCCCGTGAACAGTGCGATTTCGATGCTGAAGGCAAATGGGTTCGTCGAGGATACGGGCCGTCGCGGGGTCATCGTATCGCACATCAGCGTTGATCAATTCCGTGCCATCTATGAATTCCGCAGCGGGTTGGAACCCTTCGCCGTGCGCCTCGCACATGACCGCCGCCCGACTGACGCACAGAAACAGGCGCAAGATATCATCCGTCGCGGCTGGCACGCCGTGCAATCACACGACGCCCTGTCACAAATCGAGGTCGATTTCGAGTTTCACGAGATGATCTACCGCTGGAGTGGTAATGAAACGATCCTGCAAACCATGCGGCTGAACTGGCATCATATCAGGCGCTCGATGGGCGTGGTGGTCCGCTTGGGCGTGACCGCTGAACAGTCGTGGCACGAACATGAAGACATTGTTTCGGGATTGATGGAAGATGATGTCGAAGCCGCAGCGTTGGCAATGAAACGCCATATCGAAAGCGCGCAGTCAAAGACACTCGGAATTTTGCTGCAAGAATAGGGCGGCATTGGGAGGGCAGGCCGCGCTATTGCCGCCCACCTCAAAGGCTTTGGCATCCAGCAGATCGAGATACTCGCGCACAGCGCCTAAATCAGCGTGAGTGTCGATGCGCTGTGCTATTGGGAATTAACCCCACCTTGGCTTTACTCAACGTCGACAAGTTGATGAACTTCGATCACATTTCCGTCGGGATCGTAGAAAAACACCTGATGCCATCCCTTTACAGCGCTGCTGCCCCAGTCTGAATAAGGCACACCTTGGGCATCGAGATGGGCCATGAAAGCAGCAATATCGTCTGTGCGGTAGGCAATATGGCCGCGTTCAAGCGGATTTACGACCTGACCGGAACGAAATGAATTCAAAACGTCGCGCGGCGTCAGGTGCATCTGGATATCGCCATCGGTCACAAACGAAACATCACCCACGAGTCCCTTTTCGGTGTTCAAGGGCGGCAATTTCGCGGGTTCTTCATCCCCTAGTGCAAGAACCTCGCGATAAAAGCGGTCCATCTCGGGTACATTGGTCGAGCATAGGTTGATGTGATGTAGTTTAAGTTTCATGACAGCAACGTGGCCCAAACTGCTTACCCAAACAAGTAAACATATGACACTGCGCGACCAGCCCGGATCCGATCTTGAGCACTCGGTCTGGATGCTGCGGCTGCAGCCCGCTTTGCGGTTATTCGCTGCAGATGCAAAGCCTATGATGGGATCGAAGTCGAAATGCGGTACGAAAAAACCATGCTTTCACTGTCATGTACGTCCGCCTTTCACGGCAACCTTGTCCGTCGCAGGTAGTCTCGATAACGCTCTCGGCGGCTGTCAGCTGGTCGCAAGACGCATGTTGTGCAGTACGCGGCATCTTCGCCAGAAGACGTGTAATATCGGCAGCCGCCGCCGCGGATGCGCATCCAATCACCGATTTTTGGAGCTTCTGGTAGGGTAACCCATTCAAAATCGGTCTGCTTGTTGAACAGTTTCGATCCGCGATCACGCAGAGTGATGCGCGCGTGATCAATGGCGGGTTCGGCCCGACCGATCGCGCGCCCGTGTTCCAGAAAGGCGGAGGCGAGGCTGTCGGACACCAATCGCCAAAGGGCCGACCACGACAGGCCGGAGATCCGATGCAGCGTCTCGATAAGAGGTGCATGCAGCTGCTCCAATGTCATGGCAAGTCCGTGGGTTGCCGGCACATCGACAAAAGCCACCGCGCTTTCGTTGATGTTCAGGTCAAATGCGAGGCTCACTCCTTTTTCGCCATCTTCCTCCCAATGCACAAACCGTTCAGACAGGCTGATGGCATCTGGTTTTGCCGCAGCAAGCCAAAGGCCGTGCAGAGCCAGACCTGCAAGCGGTTCACAGATACTGTATGACACCGTCCCAATCAGATACGCCGCCGCGAGCTTGGCGTCCCCGCCCGGTTCATCGAGAATTGCATCCGCCATCAGGCGACGCGCGCAATCGTCTGTTACATCCGACAGCGACAGGTTGGCCGCAGACGAATTGTCCAGCCTGAGAACAGGGGAAAACGTCCCCTCCAGCGGCGTAAGATCTGCCAATATATCGTGCATGACGCGCGGCATCTGGCTCATTCGACAACGAGATCGCGATTGATGCCATCCTGTCCGATGACCTCGGCGAAGGCACGCACCGCGTCCAGAACCGACCCCCAAGAGGTACCGTAGACGGATTTGCTATCGACGGCGAAAACCTGACCCGCCTTTGCCACTTCGGTCGCTTGCACCACTGGATTAGCCATGAATTCAGCAACGGCCGGATCCATTGAGCCAATCTGATCATCTGCATTGGCGATCAGGATCATGATGTCGGAAGGGTTGTTCCCCAATATCTCGACCGACAGTGGGACCCAGTCGTCAATCGTCTGTTCGTAGGGAGTTCTGACAATATCCAAAGCAGGTATGGCGAGGCTGAGAGACTGTTTGTTCGGAACGCCCGAGATCGTATTGTCCCAATATTCGACGAAAGAGACAGTCGTTTGAGGTAGTACATCGTCGATCTCTTGCCGGATTGTCGCGATTTCCGCTTCAAATTGGGCCTGAAGTACCTTTGCCTCGTCCATACGGCCCACCGCGTCAGCGAATTGCAGCAGGGTTGCGTCCATCGGCTGACTGAACATGTCGATTATGATGGTTGGTGCGATGCGGCTATAGGTTTCATAGGCGCCTTCAGGCCAAGGGGTTGCGATGATCAGATCAGGGACAAGGGCGGCAACGGCTTCGACATCCGGTTCGCGGTATGATCCGATGAAAGCGACGTCCGTCGCATCAAAGCTGCGCAACCTGCGGAACACCGGGCCATCCTCGGTAATATGGCCCGCGCTGCCAACGGGTGTGACGCCCAGTTCCAACAGTGGCAACAGGCCGTTCTGGTCCTGCAGGGTGACGATACGTTCCGGGTTTGCAGGAATACAGTCTTCACCGGCTGCATGGGCGAACGCACGAAAGCCGTCCGCGCAATCAAGTGCAGCGGCGGGGGTTGCGGTGAGTAGGATAAAGGCAGTGATCTTGATGAGGGATTTCATCGTGTCGTCCTTTGGGTGTGAAAATGGTGAGTTATTCTGAAACTTCTGTCGCCGTATCACCGTCGATTGCGGCGTTGATCTTTGGTTCAAGCTGCGCAAGCGCAAAGGGCAGGCTGAGCAGGGAGCCATGGCTGAACGCCGCCGTCAGAACATCGTCTGTGAACACTTCTCGCCCTTCCTGGAACGCCGTGAGTGCCGGACGCAGGGCAAGGCCTTCGATCTTGTTGCGTTGGTCTTGGTTGCCATTCGTGACCCAAATCAGAACGTCGGCATCAATGATGTCCAACTCTTCCTCTGAGAACGTAAGGGCAAACTCCCCGCTTGGCGTGGCTTCGGTGACTTGATCAGGGACACGAAACCCAAGGTTGGACAGCAACAAGGGCCGAATATCGTTGCCTGCGTAGACGCCCAGCATGTCGTTCCAGTAATATGCGACAGCGGCAGTCAGACCTTGCCACTCAGGGTTGCGCGCGGCCATCGCGGCAATATCTGCGCGCAGGTCTGCGACCAGCGTTTCAGCCTCTCCCAGCTTGCCCGTTGCTTCGCCAGCGATCAGCGCAAGCTGATCCCACGGCAATGCATAATCGCCCACGCCTTTCGGCACGGCAACAACAGGTGCAATCTTGGACAGTTGGTCATATTCGTCCGGGGTGATACCCGACCAGATGGCCAGGATGACATCGGGTTCAGATGCCGCAATCTGCTCAAAGTTCAGATCGCCTCGCAGGACCTCCGGGTCGGATGACAGCAACGATTGTGCCCAAGGCCATAGCCCGTTTTCGGCATCGCCATACCAGTACCGGATCGCGACGGGCTGAATACCAAGGGCCAGCAGGTTATCCGCACCGTTATAGTCCACACTGGCCACACGCGTCGGCGCCGCCTCGATGACTGTGGTGCCGAACCTATGTTCGATTGTCACAGGGTATTCCTGCGCAAAAGCAGGAGACACCATTATCACTAACGTTGCCAAAACTAACTTGAGATGTTTCAAAGCGCGTCCTTTCGCATCGGTGCATGATGCTGGCTTGCCCCGGGCCGAGGCTGGCTTGCACTTCTGATCAGTCGTAGTTCAGTCGGTTTCCCATCGTGCCGATCAGCATCATCGTCGTGGCGAAGAATGCATCAGGCGACCAGCTTGCAGCCTCGACAATGGGGACCGGGATCACCCGTCCTTCTTGACAGGCAGTAAGTGCCGCGCACCAGGACGGTAGTAATGCGTCCATATTGGCAATGGCGTCCGCAGGCGTTTCGCCGTTCTGGTTGGCGTAAGAAAGAAACACCCAGTCCGCATCGAATTGCTCCAACACTTCGGCCGAGAACGTGTCGGACTGGCCTTCGGGGATGGCGTTGATGATATCCGGTGCATCTATACCGGCATCGCGCAAAATTTGACCAAGCCCGGGCCAGGTGTGAAACGCATAGAGTTCCCCGTCGCCGGGGACCAAAATGGATGCGGTTGTTCCTTCGGGCACCACGCTGCGCAATGTCTCGATCTGATAGGTGTAGCGGGCCTTGACCTCTGCCAGTTCCGCTTGGGTCCCGGTGATATCGGCAAGGTAGTCGTGGGTGGCAAAGCCCGTGCGTTCTTCGATATTGATGCTGATTGTCGGTGCAACCAGCGACAGTTTCTCAATATCCCCGTTAAACCAATCGCCCCAATGCCCGACGATAATCAGATCAGGGTTCAACGCGGCAATCGTCTCGTAATCCATGAATTCGTAGTCGCCGATAAAGGCGACGTTATCGGCGGTAGCAAAATCGACGCCGACATTGTTCATGCCGCCGCGAATGAAATGCGAGCCGTCGGGCAAAGTGGACCCAGTCGTGCCGACCGGAACAACACCCAGCTCATAAAGTGGGACAAAAATCGCCTCGTCCACTGTCGTGACAATCCGTTGCGGATCGGCAGGGATGCAAACGCTGACGTTGCGGTCATCGACGAAAGCGCGCTGATCATCTTTGCAGTCTGCCGATGCTTGCGTGGCCAAAGTGGCGAGTGCCGCGCCAGTGATAAGTGCATGTTTCATAAACCAAATTTCCTTGACGGTTTGGAACGGCTGGGTGGCGCGATAGCTGCCTGACCGAATGGTTGGCGTTCGTGGCGGCTTAACCTTGCGGTGCCGCACTTGTGGCCACGTTGGTGGTGATCATCTGCAACAGCATGTTCAACTGGGTGAAGGAAAATCCTGTCGCATACTCGCGCGGCAGCACGATGTAGCGGCCTTCGGTGCAGGCCGTCAGAAAGCCACACCATCCAGGCACAGCGTCGTTCAGGCGCAACGCAGGGTCTGCCAGCGTGTCGCCGTAGGCAATCGTGTAAGTGTCAAACAGATAGTCCGCCTCAAGTTCGGGCAGGATTTCCGCGCTGACCTCTTCACCCCAAACGACACCGCGATCTGCCATTTCCTGACCAGCGGCGCCGCGCTCAAAACCCAGATCAGCCAGCACTTTGGTCAACCCGCCATAGCCTGCGTAGACTTCAAGCTTGCCCTCCCACCCCTGTATCTTGGAATAGGTGGCCCCTTGCACCTGCGGCAAAGCAAATCTTGCGCGTTCAAGATTTGCCTCATAGATCGCAAGCTGCGTGGCATAGGTATCGCTGACGCCCGCCGCATCAGCAATTCCGCGTGGAAAGGCCATCGGGTCGGTCGGCGTATCGGCGATGAAAACCGTGGGCGCGATGGCTTCATATTTTTCGCGTGTCTCCATATCGTATTCACGACCAATGATCAGATCGGGGGTCATCGCCGCCATCGCTTCAAAATCCATCTGATCCCAGGTGCCGGCAAAACCGATCTGGCCGCTGTCAAAATCAAGACCAAAGAGAAGATCAACCGAACGCATGTAAAGCTGTTCGTTATCATCCACACGGCCATGGCTGCCGATAACAGGGGCGCCCAATTCAACAAGGGTCAAGGTGACGGATTGATCATGCAGACCGATGATGCGTTGCGGCTGTTCGGGAATGCAGGTTTCACCGCCTGCATGGTTAAAGGCGCGCATGCCAACATCACAGTCGAGCGCAAGGGCAGGCGTGGCAAAAAGAACAAGAGCGGCAGCAAAGGCCCCGTAAAGAGGTTTCATGTTCACTTCCTTTGTCATGTGATTGGCTGGGTAACGCGGAAAGGCGTTGCCTGGCGGTTGATTTGGCTACTCGGATGCCCTGTCGTCTTGATCTGATCTGTCAAAGCTGGCTCCTCGCCTGTGTTCTGAGGATCAAGGCGACAAAGACGGGCACGCCGATCATCGCGGTGACCAGTCCGGCGGGGATCTGAACAGGGGCAAATGCGGCGCGCCCTGCGAAATCTGCCAGACCGACCAGCAAAGCCCCGGTCAATCCGGTTAGCACCAGATGCATACCGACACCGGAATGCGCCAGACGACGGGCAAGATGCGGCGCAACCAGCCCAACGAAGCCCAAGGGACCTACCGCAGCAACGGCCGTTGCGGCCAGTGCAACAGCCAGGATGATCAAGCCCCAGCGCGCCATGCGCACCCGGATGCCAAGACCCGTGGCCACGTCTTCGCCGAACCGGATCGCCGAAAGGGGGCGTGCAGCTGCCATGAAGGCAGGCACGACAAAGATCGCTGTCACTGTCAGCCATCGGACTTCGTCCCAGCCAACCGAATGCACGGACCCGGCAAGCCAGCCCAGTGCCGACATCGCGCGGTCGATATCACCGTAAGTGAGCAAGGCTGAAGTCATGGATGAAATCAGCGCCGCGACCCCGATCCCCATCAGAATAAAGCGCAGCGTTTCGCCCCCGCGCTGAGATGATGATGCCAGCAGGATCAATGCCGCGACGGCCAGTGACCCACCAAAGGCCAGAATTGGCCGCATGTAGTATCCCATGCCCGGGGCCAGAATTGTGACCGAAACGACAACCAAAGCCGCACCTTGGCTAACCCCCACAAGACTGGGATCTGCCAGAGGATTGCGCGTGACATATTGCAGTGCGGCCCCTGAAAGCGCCAGAAACGCGCCAACGATAAATGCGACCAGGCTGCGCGGAAACCGAAACTCCCAGACGACAGTCGAGGCCGTGTCAGAGGGTGGATCGCCAAACAATGTCGCCCAGACCTGCACGCCATCAAGCGGGTAAGACCCGGTCATCAGGCTCCAAGTCAGCACACCGATGATGGCGACAGCCAGACTTATGCTTACCAGAACGGCGCGGCAGGGCACACGCAGGGCAAGCCGTCCGCCAAAGCCTTCTAACGTTGCCATGCTCATAGCTTGGCTCTTACCAGCCAGATGAACACTGGCGCACCCAGCATCGTGGTGACGATCCCGGTCGAGATTTCGACAGGGGCCAGCACGACACGGGCTGCGATATCGACCACCGTGACATAGCCCGCCCCGACAATCGCCGAGAATGGCACAATCAGACGGTAGTCCGATCCCACGAACAGGCGCACCACATGGGGGATGACCAGTCCGACAAACCCAAGCGGCCCGGCGACCGATACCGCCGCCGCCGTCAGAACAACGACCGCCCCCAATGCGATAACCTTGATCCGGAACGTATCCACGCCAAGCCCTGCGGCCGTTTCCTCGCCCATGGCCAGCGCTGTGACCTGACGGGCGATCACCAATGCGGCGATCAAACCGGCGATGAACCACGGCAGCGCCCAAAGATAGGTCTGCATGTCCCGCCCGGCCAGCGAGCCGGACAACCAGACCCGGAAATTGCGGAACGTGTCTTCGTTCAGCAGGATTGCAGCACTTTCGATCGCATAAAGAAATCCACCCACCGCAGCCCCGGAAAGGATCAGCGTCAGCGGCGTCGCACCCCCCGGTGCCGCACTCGCGATAGTCCAGACCAGTATCGCACCGATCAAGGCACCGATGGCTGCGAACAACGGCACGTATGCGGTACCTGCCAGCCCGAACCAGCCAATCCCGATGATCACCGCAAATGTCGCCCCGGCCATCAGGCCCAGTATCCCAGGTTCCGCCAGCGGGTTCCGCGTCACCCCTTGCATCAAAGCGCCAGCAACCGACAGCGCCGCACCCACACTGATCGCAAAGATCGCACGGGGCATCCGCAGATCGCGGACGACCACATGGTCAAACACCCCAACTTGCGGGGCCGCGATGGCCTGCCAGACAACCCCCAGCGGGATCGCCTTTGCGCCGACGGATATGTGCCACAAAAACGCCAGCCCGACCCCCCCGAGGCAGAGCCAAAACCCGGTAGCGGCAAATATGGTGCGTGTCGCGTTCATTCCGCGGCAGCCGCCAGCGCGTGCATTGGCACATGATCTGGCGTGCGTGGCAGACACACCGGGCGGCCCGTTTCAGGATCGGCGATCACATCGGACCGGAGATCAAAAACCGCGCGCAGCTGGTCGGGGCAGATGACCTCTGCGCCGGCGCCTTCCGCGACAATCTCTCCTTCGCGCATCATCACGATGCGATCGGCAAAGGCAGCAGCAAGGTTCAACTCGTGCAGGACAAGAACCATGGTGCGCCCGTCCTCGTGCACGATGCGCGAAAGCAGCGCCATCAAGTCCACCTGCACCTTGAGGTCAAGAAAGGTCGTCGGTTCATCGAGCAAAAGAAGTGGCGTATCCTGCGCCAACACCATCGCCAGCCAACAGCGCTGGCGCTGCCCGCCAGACAGGCTGTGGACAGGGCGGTCAGCGAACTCTGCCAGATCCGTCATGTCCATAGCCCGCTCTACCGCCGCGCGGTCACCAGGCGACCATTGGCGAAATAGCGTCTGGTGGGGGAGCCGACCTTGGGCCACCAATTCGGTGACGGTCAAACCTTCGGGGGCAACCGGCCCCTGTGGCAGGATCGCCAGGCGGGTCGCCACCTCGCGCGTGGGATAGGACGTGATCGGTCGGCCTTGCAGCATCACATGGCCGGTTTTGGGTTTCAGGATCCGCGCAAAAGCCTTGAGCAAGGTCGATTTCCCGCACCCGTTCGGACCCACAAGCGCCGTGATCTGGCCTGCCGCGATCTCCAGATCAATGTTTTTGACGATGGTGGTGTCGCCATAACCGACCGAGAGTCCGCTGGCCGTCAAAGGTGAACTGGTTGTCATGCAGCAGTCTCCTGTGCTTGCAAAAGCCGCGCATAGGCACCGGTTTGCCCTGCAATTTCATCGTGGGGTCCAAGTTGCATAAGCCGTCCGTTTTCCAGCACCGCGATCCTGTCGGCCCTGCGGATCGTGGACAGGCGGTGGGCAATCACAATTGCGGTGCATCCGGTCAGCAAGACATTCAGATTATCCTGAATGGCGGCTTCGGTTTCGGTATCAATCGCGCTGGTCGCTTCGTCCAAAATCAAGAGCGGGGCTTTCTTGAGAAGTGCGCGCGCAATAGAGATACGCTGTTTCTGCCCACCCGACAGCCGCACGCCGCGTTCGCCAACAATGGTCTCATAGCCCTTCGGGAGCGCACAGATGAAATCATGCGCACCAGCGGCCTTTGCCGCGGCGATCAGCGCATCCTCATCCGCCATTTGATCGCCAAACCGGATGTTGTCACGGATCGACCCATTGAACAGGAACACATCCTGCAACACCATCGCCGTATTGCGCCGCAGGTCGGCAAGCGGGACATCGCGCAAGTCGATACCGTCCAGTGTAATCCTGCCCGAAGTGACGTCATAGAACCGCGCAATCAGATGGGCGAGTGTGGATTTCCCCGCCCCCGTCGGGCCAATCACCGCCAGGGTTTCGCCGGGCCGAATGGTGAGGGTCAGATCCTGCAAGACGGGTCCATCGTCACGATACCGAAAACTGACACCCTCAAGCGCAATCTCACCACGCAAAGGAGACGGCAAGCGACGCGGCGTCACAGGGTCCGCGACCTCTGGCTGCGTATCCAGCAGGTCATTGACACGCTTGAGGCTGGACAGGCCGCGCTGCACTGCCTCGGTCGCCTCAACAACCGTGAACAAGGGTTGATACAGGGACACGATGTACAGGATGAACGCCACCAGATCAGCAACGGCAAGGTCACCCGCCAAGGCCATGCGCCCGCCGACAAGCACGACCAAAGCAGTGGACACCCCAATCGCGCCTTCAACCGCAGGATCAAACGGAGCAATCAGCGTCCGAGACCGGATTTGACGCCGCGCCAGAAAGTCGGATTTGCGCATGAACCTACGCAGCGTCGCCACCTCCTGATTGAAGATCTGGATCTCGCGAATACCGCTGACATGGTCCTGCACCAATGCTGCCAGATCGCCCTCCCGGTCGGCCTCGTTGTCAAACGATGGGATCGCCTTGCGGCCAACAGAGAACATGATGATCAACGTAACCGGCAAAGGGATCAGTGCGAGCAGGGTCAAGACCGGCGAGAAGTTGAACAGGATGATCAGAATGCCAAGCGACAGAATGATGGACACCACGAACCCATAGACTGCATCCGCGATCACGGGCTCCAGCTTCAGCGTGTCATCAATCACCCGCTTGGTGATGTCGCCCGATTTGCGCGCGGCAAACCAGCTCGGCGACAGCCGTTGCAGATGGGCGTAAACCGCATCGCGCAAATCGCGGCAGGTCTTGAAGGCGACAACATGCGAATAGTGAAACACGGCTGCTTCAGCTGTGCTGCGCGCGACATAGATCATGACAAGGGCCGCCGCGATCAACGTCAGACCTGTGGCGGCATCTTCCGCGTCCGTCTCAATGATCAATACGATCTCGCGTATCATCCAAGGCGCCAGCAGACCTGTTGCCGTGACGGCAAGGATCGCCAACACGACGACGATCACCGTGCCCCTGTAGGGCAGCATGTAAGTCACAAGCCTGTTCATGGTCGCAAAAGCCAAGTGTCCTTGGAAACGGTTGAGTTTCCTCTTTCTCGTGATGTCACTCTGGCTTGGGGGCGCGGTAGCAGAATTACCCTGGCTATATCCGACTTTTATTGTCAGGAAATGCTGGAGGCAACCGAAATATTTGTCGCAGTAAGCGGGCGGCTACCGACAAGTCGCCGTTCCAAGCAATGGAAACTACGGAACAACTGGCGCGAATAACGGTGGGCTTGGACAGTGCCAAAGACCGCAAGTGTTCCATCCGCCGCATTCGAGGATACTATCGAACTCGCCCATATATTTCGCGTAAACCCTTCGAAAAAATGGCAAAGTGAGTATCTCAAAGTAGAAGAGCAGTGCTCAGAATGGCATTTACGGAGTCCGTTAACTACGACAGAAAGCAGGTCTTCGAATCGCAAAAACGAGCTTACTTTTTCAATGCGTCAGGATATTAACGCCGTGCGGCGCGGTATGGTGGAGCCTAGGGGAGTCGAACCCCTGACCTCTTGCATGCCATGCAAGCGCTCTCCCAACTGAGCTAAGGCCCCATCGTGACAACTTACGCTGTCGGGCGCAGCAAAAGGCTGCGATTTGCTGTCTATGCAGCGCGTCGGGCGAGATCAAGTGAAAATCACGCCCGACCCTGTTGATTAATCGTCGTCGTTTGTGGCGACGTCGGCGAGTTCGTCCAATGAGACGGTGTCGTCATCATCGTCATCCTCAAGAACATCATCGCCCAGATCAACATCATCATCGTCGTCGGCGTCATCAAGGACCAGATCATCATCGTCTGCGACCTCTTCGGCCTTCTTGCTTTGTGCGTCCTCTGCATCAGCGACCATGGTACGGGTCTTGGACGTGTCGATCGTCACCTCTTTGCCCGTATAGGGGCTGATGATCGGTGTGGCGTTCAGGTCGTAAAAGCGTTTGCCGGTTTCGGGGCAAAGACGCTTTGTGCCCCACTCTTCCTTAGGCATTGGCTATCCCTTCAAAATCTTGCTCGGACCCTTGCGGGTGATCGGTGCCACCTGCCATAAGCAAGGGGCTGTGTCAAAGCCTTTGACACATGAAAATATGAGTAGCTGGATATGGGCCGTCACACGCTGGAAGGCAACCCCCCGATTGAGGTCAGCTTGCGCAAATCTGCCCGCGCGCGGCGGCTTTCTTTGCGCGTCTCCCGCCTGGATGGCCGTGTGACCCTGACGGTGCCGCAGTCGGCCGCTGAACGCGAGGGAATCGCATTTTTGCGATCAAAGGAAAGCTGGCTCAGACAGCATCTGAGCCAGCTGACCCCGGTCCGCCCCGTTACCGTAGGTGCAGAGCTGATGCTGCGCGGACAGATGTTGCCGATTGTCATGGGGCTAAGCAAACGCGTGCGCATCACGCCAACTGCGATCGAGGTGCCTGATGCGCAAACGGCGGCCCCGCGGATCAAGGCGCAGCTCAGGCAGATGGCGCGCGATGCCTTGGCCACCGCGTCCGACCAATACGCACAACAGCTAGGTCGCCCCTACACCCGGCTGAGTATCAGGGACACGCGGTCACGCTGGGGATCTTGTTCAAGCGCTGGCGTGTTGATGTATTCATGGCGTTTGATCATGGCCCCACCTGAGGTGCTGGAGTATGTCGCAGCGCATGAGGTGGCGCATCTGGCCGAGATGAACCATTCTCCGGCCTTCTGGAACGTGGTTGCGAGTCTTTATCCTGATTATGCGGAGCCACGACAATGGTTGCGTGATCATGGAGACACGCTTCATCGGGTTCAGTTCGACAATTGACCGTCACGGACTTTGTGATCACAGTTTGATCATGATGATCCAACCCCGCCCGCTTGATCCGACGACTGCCGCGCATGAACGGGTCTATCGCGCATTGCGCACCCGCATCCTGCACGGTGAAATTGAACCTGGCGCGGCTTTGACCCTGCGTGGGATCGGCGAAGCCTACGATGTTTCCATGACACCCGCGCGTGAGGCCGTGCGCCGGTTGGTGGCCGAAGGCGCCTTGTTCTTATCTTCATCCGGTCGGGTATCGACACCCGCCCTGTCGAATGACCGGATTGAAGAGCTTGCAACATTGCGCGCCATGTTGGAGCCGGAATTGGCGTCACGCGCCTTGCCACGCGCGCATTTCGCCCTGATCGAACGGCTGGAGGTCATCAATCAAGGTGTTAGCCAGATGATCGCACGCCACGACGCGACGGGGTACATCCGGATGAACCTGGAATTTCACCGGACGCTCTATCTGCGGGCGCAGGCGCCTGCGATGCTGGCGATGGCTGAAACGGTCTGGTTGCAGCTGGGGCCGACGATGCGTGCGCTTTACGGAAGGCTGAACCGTACCGAGCCGCCTCATCATCACAAGCTGATCATCAGTGCGCTGAAGGCGGGCGATGAACCGGGGCTGCGTTTGGCCGTGCGTACCGACGCGACCCAGGGCCTTAGGATGTTGAAGGGTTAGGCGGGTACATATCCAGATCGGCCATGGCCATTCGCAAGACGCGGCGGAAATCCTCGGCTGGCATGCCGAGACCGTGCGCAAGCTCTGTCGCGAAGGTATATTGACCGGGCAGTATCCTGCCGTTTGCCATCGCCACGTAAAGCACGCCCTGCATCATGATGTCTTTTTCACCGTCCCGAAGACCGCGCCCGAAATCAATGTAATCCTGAGGGCTAAGGCCGGGGTCAAGGTGATCGGCGATGCGGATGATATCCTGCGGCTGATAGTTGCGTCGCGTCAGACGCCGTGCGGCCTGCACGACAATTGCAATATCATTCGACGCCATCACACCGGCCGCGCTGCCCGCGTAACATAAGGTCGACAGGATCCGGCTGGATGCCTTGGCCCGCAGCGGGCCGCGCAAATCAAAGCCCAGCAGTGATTTGATGCGCCGAATAATCACGGCAATCAGGCCCAGCCCGATTGCAGCCCACAGCCCATAGTTTTTCAGATTGCGTTCCAGATCATTGCGCGCAACAGCAGGAAGGTCCGCGGGAACCAGTTCTAGCGATTGTGCGGTGATCATCTGCTCTTCGCTGAATGGGCGCAACGGTGTGGTTGTACATCCGTCATCCGCAAGGGCATATCCGGTGATGTCACTGGTCAGCGTCAGGCCCAATATCCTGAAATCGCGTGTGACATAGCAAAGCGACATGGAACTGACTTCAGGACCCGGAATTGTCGTTTCGGCTACGAATTCAAGGCCTTCAAAGTACCCTGTATCATTTGTAAACGCATATGCCGGCTGAGAAATCAGAGCCAGTAGTATCGTTAATAGAGTGCGCATTCTCATGAGGTTCTCAGATCGAAGTACTCGGTATAGTGGCCAAAAGACCTTAGAAATGTGGCGCACTTGTGTTTGACTGGGACCTTGTCTGCGGCAATTTAGATTCAAAGCGTGAATTGGTAGCAATTTGGCAACAGTTTTCTTTTCAATAAGGTTAATTTTTCGTTAATATTAATAATCTGGAAACAATTAAATCTTTGGTACTTTTGACAAAAGGCCCTACCACATGGCGGGCCTTTTGTCGTGTCAGGATAACGCGCGGTGTGTTCCGTCAGGCGTGAATGGCGCCATCTCCACAGGCCAACGCCGCTTCGCGCACGGCTTCGGAATAGGTGGGGTGCGCATGACAAGTGCGGGCCAGATCCTCGGCCGCGGCACCGAATTCCATCGCAACGCAAATCTCGTGGATCAGGTCGCCTGCCATCGGGCCGATGATATGCGCACCAAGGATCCGATCCGTTTCCTTGTCGGCGAGGATTTTGACGAATCCTTCGCCGGCGAAATTCGCCTTGGCCCGCGCATTGCCCATGAAGGGGAATTTACCAACCTTGTAGGCACGGCCTTGTTCTTTCAGTGTTTCCTCGGTTTCGCCGACATTGGCGACCTCGGGGTGTGTATAGATCACGCCGGGGATCACGCCATAGTTCACATGCGGGTGCTGACCGGCGATGCCTTCGGCGACGGCCATACCTTCGTCTTCGGCTTTATGCGCAAGCATCGGGCCTGCAATCGTGTCACCGATGGCATAGATGCCCGCGATATTGGTGGCATATTTGCTGTCGGTCTTGATCTGACCACGCTCTGACATCTCAATACCCAATGCATCCAGGCCCAGCCCGTCGGTATAGGGTTTGCGGCCTGTCGCGACCAGCACCGTGTCTGCAGTCATCTGATGTTCGCTGTCATCCTTGCGTAACTTGTAGGTCACCGTCGCCTTGTTGCCTTTGACCGCGACCCCCTGAACGGCAGCGCCCAATGTGAACTTGAGCCCCTGCTTGGTGAGCATCCTCTGAAATTGACGTGCGATTTCAGCATCCATGCCGGGGGTGATCGCGTCGAGGAATTCGATGACTTCCACCTCGGCCCCCAAACGAGAGTAGACCGACCCAAGCTCAAGCCCGATCACGCCTGCGCCGATGACAATGAGCTTTTTGGGAATTTTGTTCAGCGCCAAGGCGCCGGTGGATGTGACGACTGTCTTTTCATCCACCTCAACGCCGGGCAGGCTGGATGCTTCGGACCCTGACGCGATCACGATGTGCTTGGCGTCATGCACGTCGTCTCCAACCTGCACCTTGCCCGCCTCGGGGATGGAGGCCCAGCCTTTGATCCAGTCTACCTTGTTCTTTTTGAACAGAAATTCGATGCCGCCGGTATTCTGGGCAATCGTCTCTTCCTTGTAGGACAGCATCTGTTTCCAGTCGACAGAGGGGGCTTTGCCCTTCAGACCCATGGTCGCAAAATTATGCTCTGCCTCGTGCAGCATATGTGTGGCGTGCAGCATCGCCTTGGACGGGATGCAGCCCACGTTCAGACAGGTGCCGCCCAGCGTCTCGCGCCCCTCGACGCAGGCCACCTTCATGCCCAGTTGGGCGCAGCGGATTGCGCAGACATAGCCGCCGGGGCCGGCGCCGATTACGATGACATCATAGCTGGACATGGGTCCTCCTTCGGGGTGCAAGACTGCGTACAGAACCTGTACAGACGCTGTATGTACAAAGCGTCATATCAGGGCTGACACTATCATCAGGATGGTTGAGAGAAACCCCACAAACCAGATCAGCGAACGCCAGGGCGTCCAGCCGAAATAATAGGCGGGGACGTAAAGAACGCGGGCGCCCAGATAGGTCCAGGCGCAGGCGGCGGACAGGCCGGTACCTTTGTCGCCGAGTGTGATGACGACGACAGCGATGGTGAAGAGGATCAGTGCCTCGAAATGGTTATTCATGGCGCGTTGCAGACGTCCGGCACCGCCTGTCAGTTCGATCGTCTTGTCGCGCGGGCCAGCGGCCTTGCCCGCACCAACCTGCGCAATTGCGGTGGCTGAGTAGAGACAGAATTGCAGCCCTTGCAACAGACCGGCAAGGGCGAGGACGGTAAGTTCGGGGGTCATGCGGCCAACAGTGCCTCGCTGATCTGATCGGCTTTGTCGTTAAAACTGCCGGTGCGGGCAGAGGGGTGCAGCGTTTTGATATGCGCGATGCCAAAATGGTGCAAGACGCGGGCGGCATCTGTGCCAAGCGCGATGGGGCGGCGGCCCATCAGTTCGTGCTGCACGACCGCTTCGAATGACGCGCGCGCGTCGGCGGGCGGGATGGTGGAGGATCGGTGCGCGGTCAGCAGGTGGAAGACGGGCGTGATGTAGATATCGGCGCGGGAAAGGTTCGCTCGCGCCAACACCTTGTCCATCACCTTGTTGAACGGGTTGTCGGGCAGGTAGCCGGTTTTACGCAGCTGGGCGTGGTTGGCGATGGTGGACGGGTAGTCAAGCCAGTCTTTCGAGATGAACATCGGCCCGTCTGGGTTGCCGGAGGTCATCTGGATGGGCGAGACCCAGTCGCCCTCCATTCCCGCATCGGCCAGCTTCTTGTAGCCGGGCAGGCGGAAGGCGCGGCGCTGGGCGATGGCGTGGCGGTAGGCGGCGCGCATGTCAGTTCCGGATAGTGATCGGTGTGCCATTGGGCACGAGCGACCAGATTTCGCGCATTTCGGCATTGGTGACGGCGATGCAGCCATTGGTCCAGTCCCAGTAGCGTTGCAGCGGCCCGAGCGCGCCCAAGCCGTTGAGGATGCCGTGGATCATAATGTTTCCGCCGGGTGAGACCCCGCGCGCCTCGGCCTGGGCGATGTCGTCGGCGTTGGGGTAGGAGATGTGGAGGCTGAGATGCGCGATGGAGTTCTGATTGCGCCAGTCGATGATGTAGGTGCCTTCGGGGGTGCGTTCGTCACCTTCTTGGGTTTTGTGACCTTCAGGGTTGCCGCCCATGGAGATTTGGTAGGTACGGATCGGGGCGCCGTTCCGTAGCAGGGTCAGTTGCCGGTCGCTTTTGTCCACATGGATCGCGTCGGCCTGTTGGTCGGCGGGGGCCATGCGCGGCGGGGTGCCAGAGCCGGTGCGGAGCATGACTTGGGTGTAGGCGGCAGTGCCGAGGCCTAGGAGAACAAGGAGGGCGAGGGGTTTGATCAGGCGGGTCATTCTGGCGTCTCAATGATGGGTGTAAGCACACATCCTACGAAGTGTGTCATGCCGAAGCGATGTCCCGCCCGGCATCGCCGGGCAGCGCCCGGACCTCCCCCATGGGGAGGGCGCTTCGCACCCACCCCGAGGTCCAGGCGCTGGCCTTTCTTTCGAGATTAAAAGGCGTTTCATGCTCGCCGTGACTCTAGTCTATCGAGAATGGCAGCAAAACTCAGCCTTACTTTCCTAGCATTGAGGCCAGCTGTTAGTGACGTACCAACCAACACCACAAATATTATCATGAACGGAAAACTGAAACCGATTTCCCTATACCAATTTGACACATTTGCTGCCAGTACCAGCAGAGCAAGCCATGCCATCAGAGATGATAGCCCATAGAAAAAAGACGCTCTCTTCAACATGGCTTGATATGCTAACCAGAGCCGCGAGTTGTCGCTTCTCAAGCAAGTTGCTTCCAATTCCTCGGGCCGCCCGAGCAAGTCGCGGTCGTCACCGAACATAATCGACCCAAAACCTATCAGTGCAAGACCAACGGTGTAAGCAGCAAAAATGACCATCGGAATAAGCAATAGTTGTAGCTCAGAGAATTGTGAGGTCTGCACATCTTTGCCGCCAAGCCACTCAATTAGTCCGTATCTACCAAACCATGCAGTAGACAATATCGCGATAGAACCAATGCCAAAGGTCTGAAAAACCGAAGAAACATCGTCCTTGAGTAGCTCACCTTGCAATTTACAAATCCATCAACAACCGCCGTGGATCCTCCAGCGCTTCTTTCACCCTCACGAGGAATGTCACCGCACCCTTTCCGTCGACGATCCTGTGGTCGTAGGACAGCGCGAGATACATCATCGGCCGGATAACCACCTGACCGCCAATCGCCATCGGCCGGTCCTGGATCTTGTGCATCCCCAGAATACCGGATTGCGGAGGGTTCAGGATGGGTGAGGACATGAGTGACCCGTAGACCCCGCCGTTGGAGATGGTGAAGGTGCCGCCTTGCATTTCGGCCATGCTCAGCTTGCCGTCGCGGGCTTTCGCGCCCATTTCGGCAATTGCCTTTTCGATGGCGGCGAAGGACATCGCGTCGGCGTCGTTGATCACCGGTACCACAAGGCCGGTCGGCGTGCCTGCGGCGATGCCCATGTTGACGTAGTTCTTGTAGACAATGTCAGTGCCGTCGATTTCCGCGTTGACCTCAGGCACTTCTTTCAGGGCGTGGCAGCAGGCCTTGGTAAAGAAGGACATGAAGCCGAGTTTCACGCCGTGTTTCTTCAGGAACAGGTCCTTGTATTCGTTGCGCAGCGCCATGACCTCGGTCATGTCGACCTCGTTATAGGTGGTCAGCATGGCGGCGGTGTTCTGGCTGTCTTTCAGCCGCTTGGCGATTGTCTGGCGCAGACGGGTCATCTTGACCCGTTCCTCGCGGTCGGCCTGATCGGCGGGGACGGGTGCGCGCGGGGCCGGGGCGGGGGCAGGTGCCTCTGACTTGCCGGCCAAGGCGTTCAACACATCCTCTTTCATCACGCGACCATCCTTGCCGGTGCCTTGCACGTCGGTCAGGTTGTTTTCGGCCATCAGTTTCTTGGCCGATGGGGCGTCTTCGACATCTTTGGCCGCCTTTGCAGGGGCTGGTGCAGCCTCGGCCTTGGCTTCTGCTTTTGGTGCCTCTGCCTTCGGCGCGGGGGCTGCGTCGCCTTCGGCGATCTGGGCAAGCAGCGCGTCGACACCGACGGTTTCGCCTTCGGCAGCCACGATTTCGGACAGGGTGCCGGCGACGGGGCTTGGCACCTCAACCGTGACCTTGTCGGTTTCCAGTTCGCACAGCATTTCATCGACAGCGACGGCATCGCCGGGTTGCTTGAACCATGTGGCGACGGTGGCCTCGGTCACGGATTCGCCAAGGGTGGGGACGCGGACTTCGGTGCTCATTACTTGTTTCCTTCGATGGTCAGGGCGTCATTCACGAGCGCCTCTTGTTGTGCTTTGTGCTGGCTGGCAAGCCCGGTGGCGGGGCTGGCGGCGGCGGAACGGCCAACATAAGCGGGCCTTGTGTGCTGAGCCTTGATCCGGGTCAGCACCCATTCGATGTTGGGTTCCATGAAGGACCAAGCGCCTTGGTTCTTGGGCTCTTCCTGGCACCAGACCATGTCTGCGTTCTTGAACCGCTCCAGCTCTTTGACGGCGGATTGTGCGGGGAACGGATAGAACTGCTCAAAGCGCATGATGTAGATATCGTCGATCCCGCGCGCGTCCCGTTCTTCGAGCAGGTCGTAATAGACCTTGCCCGAGCACATCACGACCCGCTTGATCTGATCGTCCGGCACCAGTGTCGTTTCGGAATTGCCGTGCTGCGCGTCATCCCACAGGACACGGTGGAAGCTGGAGCCGTTTGTGAACTCCTCGGCCTTGGACACGGCCAGTTTGTGCCGCAAAAGCGATTTTGGCGTCATCAGTATCAGCGGTTTGCGGTAGGTGCGGTGCAACTGTCGGCGCAGCAAGTGGAAGTAGTTGGCCGGGGTCGTGCAGTTGGCCACGATCCAGTTGTCGCCGCCGCACATGGTCAGGAACCGTTCCAGACGCGCGCTGGAGTGTTCCGGCCCTTGTCCTTCGTAGCCATGAGGCAGCAGGCAGACGAGGCCGGACATGCGCAACCATTTGCTTTCGCCGGAGCTGATGAACTGATCGAACATGATCTGCGCACCGTTGGCGAAGTCGCCGAACTGGGCTTCCCAGAGGGTCAGCGCGTTGGGTTCGGCCAGCGAGTAGCCGTATTCAAAGCCCAGCACCGCGTATTCCGACAGCATGGAATCGATGACTTCGTAATGGGCCTGCCCGTCGCGGATGTTGTTGAGCGGGTAATACCGTTCTTCGGTGTCCTGATTGATGAAGGCGGAGTGGCGTTGGCTGAAGGTGCCGCGTGTACTGTCCTGACCGGCGAGCCTGACCGGGTAGCCTTCGGTCAGAAGCGAGCCGAATGCCAAAGCCTCGCCCGTGGCCCAGTCGATGCCTTCGCCGGTTTCGAACATCGTTGCCTTGGCATCCAGCAGACGGGCTACCGTTTTGTGCAGCGCAAAGCCTTCTGGTGCGGTGGTCAGCGACTTGCCGATCTGTTTGAAGGTGGCTTCTTCGATGGCGGTCTTGCCGCGCTGGTATTTCTTTTCCTTCATCCGGTCGAGATGGGACCACTTGCCATCCAGCCAGTCGGCCTTGTTGGGTTTATAGCTTTTCCCGGCTTCGAATTCGTCGTTCAGATGCGCCTGGAACGCCGCCTTCATATCCTCGATCTCGCCTTCGGGGATCAGCCCGTCCCGCACCAGCCGTTCGGTATAAAGCGTCAGCGTCGTCTTCTGCTTCTTGATCTTCTTGTACATCAGCGGGTTGGTGAACATCGGCTCATCGCCTTCGTTATGGCCAAACCGGCGGTAGCAGATGATGTCGAGCACGACGTCCTTGTGGAATTTCTGGCGGAATTCGGTGGCCACGCGGGCGGCGTGAACCACGGCCTCTGGGTCGTCACCGTTCACGTGGAAGATCGGCGCCTCGACCATCAGGGCGATATCGGTCGGATAGGGCGATGAGCGGCTGAAATGTGGTGCGGTCGTGAATCCGATCTGGTTGTTGACCACGATATGCATCGTGCCGCCGGTGCGGTGCCCGCGCAGACCGGACAGGCCGAACCCTTCGGCCACCACGCCTTGACCTGCGAATGCCGCATCGCCATGCAGCAGGATCGCCATGACCTTGGTCCGGTCGGTGTCGTGTTTCTGGTCCTGCTTGGCGCGGACCTTGCCCAGAACGACGGGGTTCACAGCCTCAAGGTGGCTGGGGTTTGCTGTCAGCGACAGGTGAACGGTGTTGTCGTCGAATGTCCGGTCGGATGATGCGCCGAGGTGATATTTCACGTCGCCGGAGCCGTCCACATCTTCGGGTTTGAACGACCCGCCTTGGAATTCATTGAAAATCGCGCGGTAGGGTTTTTCCATGACGTTGGCGAGGACGGAAAGGCGGCCCCGGTGGGGCATGCCGATCACGATATCCTCTAGCCCCAGCTGGCCGCCGCGCTTGATGATCTGTTCCATCGCCGGGATCAGGCTTTCGCCGCCATCAAGGCCGAACCGTTTGGTGCCCATGTATTTGACATGCAGGAATTTTTCGAAACCCTCTGCCTCAACAAGGGAGTTCAGGATCGCCTTGCGGCCGTTCTTGGTGAAAGCGATTTCCTTGCCGTAGCCTTCGATCCGCTCTTTCAGCCAACCGGCCTCTTCCGGGTTCGAGATATGCATGTATTGCAGGGCGAACGTACCGCAATAGGTACGCTGCACGATGGCCAGGATTTCATTCATCGTGGCGACTTCGAGCCCGAGAACGTTGTCGATGAAGATCGGCCGGTCCATGTCGGCCTTGGTAAAACCGTAGCTGGCCGGATCGAGTTCCGGATGCGGGGTGTTTTCGCGCATGCCCAGCGGGTCGAGGTCGGCGATCAGGTGCCCCCGGATCCGGTAGGCGCGGATAATCATCAGCGCGCGAATACTGTCGAGAACGGCGTGGCGTACCTGTTCCTCAGAGAGGTTCACACCCTTTTCCGCGGCTTTGTCCTTGATCTTTTTCCCTGCTGCCTCGGGTTCGGCAGGCCATTGGCCATCAAGGGCGGCAGTCAGATCATCAGCAGGTTGCGGCGGCCAATCGGTGCGGGCCCAGCTTGGGCCGGTGGCCTCGGCCTTGGCGTCTGCGGGGGCGTCACCGAGCGAGCGGAAGAAGGCCTGCCATTGTTCATCGACTGCGCCGGGGTTGTCGGCGTAGCGGGCATAAAGCTGCTCCACATATTCCGCGTTATGTCCTTGCAGGAAGGATGAGGCGTGGAAGACGTCGTTGGTGGGTTGTTCGGTCATTATGCGTCCTTTCGAACTTGTGAAGGGGTCATATGCGCCCTCCTGCGAATTTTCACAGCCATAGCTTTGGCCATATCATGCGGCTGAGCTTGCGAAGGTTGTTTTTCGAGCGATACGAAAACGATGTGTAGTCGTTGCCGGAGCCGCCACTGGTTCCGTTGATGTCCGGCTGAACGGCAAACCGCGGAACGATGCCGGGTTCGCTTTGCAGCCGGGGCTTTAATTGCGAAAACAGAAGTTTCTCCAGAACAAAAACATGCTCTGGCCAATTCTGACGGATATGCTTGTCGTAGCCTTTTGGTGTGAAGCCGAAGATGCGGGTGTCCATCCATTGATTTCCGCCCAGTGACTCTCCGATCAAGGGCACATCGCGAAAATCGGCATATACTTCAAAGTCAGCCGGTGCCGTTTCGATCATGCGCCCCAGGTTTCGGACCTGCAGCCGGCCGGTGATCTTCCACAGTTTTTCGTTTTCGTCGATGGTTGAAGAAAAATGTGACAAGGCCTCTTCAATCAGGCGCATTTCACCGTGACCCTTGCCCCAGCTTGCCGGAACGGTGCTGTCATAGCTAAAGATGAACACGGGCCGGTCGGCGCGCGGATTGTCGGCGGCCACCTCTTGCAACTTGTCGACCGGGTGACCGGAGTTATCGACAAAAAGTATTTTATACCCCGGTCCAGACGCCGTGATATAGTATTTCAGCGCCGCGATGTATTGGGCAAGCCTATCCTGAACGTCGAACAGAACGTGTTTGGATGCATCTGCCTTGGGCGCGATTGTACTGGTCAGCAGAATGGCTGTCATTGCAACGTGCTACCTTGCTGGCGAGCGTACGCCATCCACCCAGACACGAACCACGCGGCGCGATGTTTGAACTGGGATGACTTGGCGAGGCAAGTCTTGATGGCGTCGAGCGGTCCCATTCTTTTCGTCGTATCCTAATGCATTCCTCAGAGGATTATAGCGGCTGAGCGGTCTAAAGCTGTTCGATGTAATCAGGATCGTGCCCCTGCGGGAAGCTGAGGGTGTGGAAGAGGTCGTTGGCATTTTGTTTGCTCATTGTGGCACCTATTCTACCGATCTGCTGGCAACAAAGGTTGCCGTAAATTGGATCTGGTTTGGAAGATGAAATTCGGTTGGCCGGTCTGATTGTGGTAACTGTGAGGCAGACACTTTGATGGTTTCATCACTATAATAAAGAAATGTTCGTGCACCATCAGCTACTACACGTGCAGTAGGAAAGCGGCTGGTCATTTGTTCCATGAGCAGTTCATCTGAAACGAACAGGCAGTACCGCTGTTCTGCGCTATTGACGCCAAGAAGAATAGTAGAGTTGTCGAAAGTATGCGTCTCGTCGGTATCTCTTCCTGAGGTCGCTTCCAGCAAATGCTCTGCCCAGTTCCAAGTCTCGCGCATGCTGGCCTCATCCGCGCCTGTATTCCCGAGGAAAATCGCTGCAAACATCACGTCTTGCTTAGGAGGCGCGGAACGGTCCCAATTGGCCTCTGAGACAAAGCTGGCAATCTGTGTCGTGGTCAGTGACGGGTCTGCACAGATAAAGGCGTCGTCAGTGCTTTGCGAGAATGCCATTGTCGTCGAAAGAGTTAACATTGTAACGGATGTCACAAGGCCAATTCCTGCCCGGCTGATAGGCCAGGCCGCACCCGACCCTCCCCACGGGCGGGCGCTTTGCACCCTCCTAGGGTCGCGCGCTGCCCTCAGTTCTGATGCAGCACGGTTGAACATTTACCCAATCGCCTCCAACACAGCCTCGCCCAGTGTCGCTGGGCTGTCGGCCACCACGATCCCGGCGCTCTTCATCGCTTCGATCTTGCTTTCTGCATCACCCTTGCCGCCTGCCACGATGGCACCGGCATGGCCCATGCGGCGGCCGGGGGGGGCGGTGCGCCCCGCGATGAAACCTGCGGTGGGCTTCCAGCGCCCTTTCTTCTTTTGGGCGGTCAGGAATTCGGCGGCTTCTTCCTCGGCTGTGCCGCCAATTTCACCGATCATGATGATTGAATGGGTTTCATCGTCGTCGAGGAACATGTCGAGCACATCAATATGTTCGGTCCCCTTGATCGGGTCGCCGCCGATGCCGACGGCGGTGGATTGGCCAAGGCCGCTGTCAGAGGTCTGTTTGACCGCCTCATAGGTCAGCGTGCCGGAACGGGACACGACGCCGACCGAGCCGCGCTTGTGGATGTGGCCGGGCATGATGCCGATTTTGCAGGCGTCGGGCGTGATGACGCCGGGGCAGTTTGGGCCAATGAGGCGGCTGGCAGAGCCTTCGAGCGCACGCTTGACCCGCATCATGTCGAGGACGGGGATGCCTTCGGTGATGCAGATGATCAGTTCCATCTCGGCATCGATGGCCTCAAGGATACTGTCTGCCGCGAAGGGAGGGGGGACGTAGATGACCGATGCGTTGGCTTCGGTCTTTGCCTTCGCCTCGTGGACGGAGTTGTAGACTGGCAGGTCCAGATGCGTTGTGCCGCCCTTGCCGGGGGTCACGCCACCGACCATCTTGGTGCCGTAGGCGATGGCCTGTTCAGAGTGGAACGTGCCTTGCGAGCCGGTGAGGCCCTGGCAGATGACTTTGGTGTTTTCGTTTACGAGAATGGCCATGTTTGGTCCTAGCTTTTCGTGTTTTGTCTTTTGTTAAACTCTGTGAGTTATCGAAGGCGGACGATTACTTCTGTCTATCCTCCACGGCGAGCTCCCTCGGGAATTACGACCGGTGCTTGAATGGCCATTCGATAATAGCGCCCATCCCCACTTGGCGCTGCACGAGACGTCACGCTGATATTACGCGGAACCGGTGCGATTATAGAAAGTGTGCCATCGGCTAACTGACTTACAACATTGTCAGTTGATGCGTCACTGAAGAAAACAAGTGAGCATTGACCGTCTGCGACCCGGACTGACAGATTGGCAGTGTTGTGGTAAAACGTGCCCGTCACTTCGTTGCGCGTTACGTCGTGGACACGAAGCCCATAGGCATAATTGTCGAAATTTGGACCGCGTACGAGGCATGTATTGGCGAAGATGACGCCTGCATCATAGCCGCTCATCACACTCTGACCGGGCCCAGCACTTCTTGACACTGGGATCTTTGCGAGACTCTCCTCTTGTGTCAGGATTTGGCCAGTAGATCCGCAAGCCGCAGTTCCCAACGCCAATGCCAGATATAACGCCGCTTTAGTGGCGCCACCTGTCCGGGGCTCCGCCCGTGATTGGGCGAAAAGGTCCCCCGGACCTTTTCCAAGAAGCCCAATCACCCCTTCACCGCCTTCACGATCTTCTGCGCGCCATCTTTCAGATCATCTGCCGCGATCACGTCCACGTCGGAATTGTTGATGATGTCCTTGCCCTGCTGCACGTTCGTGCCTTCCAGACGTACGACGAGGGGCACTTGCAGGCCGACCTCTTTCACCGCAGCCACAACGCCTTCGGCGATGACGTCGCAGCGCATAATGCCGCCGAAGATGTTCACAAGGATACCTTTGACGTTTGGGTCAGAGGTGATGATCTTGAACGCCTCGGTCACCTTTTCCTTGGTGGCCCCGCCGCCAACATCGAGAAAGTTGGCAGGCTCGGCCCCGTAGAGTTTGATGATGTCCATCGTCGCCATGGCAAGGCCTGCGCCGTTCACCATGCAGCCGATTTCGCCGTCGAGTGCGATGTAGTTCAGATCGAATTTCGACGCGGCGAGTTCCTTTGGGTCTTCTTCCGTCTCATCCCGCAGGGCGGCCACGTCCGCGTGGCGGTAAACGGCGTTGCCGTCAAAGGCGACCTTGGCGTCGAGCACCTTCAGATCGCCCTTGTCGGTGACGATCAGCGGGTTGATTTCCAGCATCTCCATGTCTTTTTCGACAAAGGCTGTGTAAAGCTGGCCCATCAGTTTCACGCATTGCTTGACCTGGTTGCCGGTCAGGCCCAGTGCAAAAGCGACGCGGCGCCCGTGGAAGGGTTGGTAGCCTGTCGCGGGATCAACGGTGAAGTTCAGGATCTTTTCGGGGGTGGAGGCAGCGACCTCTTCAATATCCATCCCGCCTTCGGTGGAGCAGACAAAACCAATGCGGCTGGTCTGGCGGTCGACCAGAAGGGCCAGGTAGAGTTCGGTCTCAATCCCGGAGCCATCCTCGATATAGATGCGGTTCACGACCTTGCCAACTGGTCCGGTCTGGTGCGTGACCAGCGTGCGGCCCAGCATCTTTTTGGCTTCCTGTGCGGCCTCTTCTACCGATTTGGCGAGCCGGACACCGCCAGCCTCGCCCGCGTCAGCCTCTTTGAATTTGCCCTTACCGCGGCCGCCTGCATGGATTTGTGCCTTGACCACCCAAAGTGGGCCGTCGAGTTCACCTGCAGCGGTTTTGGCTTCTTCGGCGCGCATGACAGGGCGTCCATCGGATACGGGCGCGCCATAGCTGCGCAGAAGGGCCTTGGCCTGGTATTCATGAATGTTCATAAGACAATTCCAATTTGGCTACATTTGCGGACCCTTAGAACATAGAAAAATTGCGGGTTCTAAGGGAAAATTGCCAAATCGGCGGAAAATCGAACATTTGTGATCACAGATTTTTTTCGTGTGATCACAAAATACTGTCTCATTGATTTCGATCAACTTTATTCCGTTTTCATAGATTCGCCCCGGTGTTATGCATCAGGCTATGGCGCACAACACATCCACCTGGGCCGTCGTTGCAACAGTTGATGAACCGCCCATGCTGGTGGCGGCCTTTCTTGCATGGCATCTGTCGCTTGGGGCGTCGGAGATTGTGCTTTACTTCGACCGTCCCGATGACCCGGCGGCTGATCTGGTCGCCCCACTGGACCGGGTTCGCGCGATCCGTTGTGATGCGGCCCATTGGGCTCAGCTTGGCAAGCATCGCCCGGACAAACATCAAGTTCGTCAGGTGGTCAATGCGACACAGACCTATCAGACGATTGCGGCGGATTGGCTGTTTCATTGTGATGCAGATGAGTTCCTGTGGGCGCCGCAGACGGTAGCGGCCTGTTTGGACGCGGCAGACGAGACGACCGACTGTGTTGTCGTGCCCGTGGCCGAGCGCATTTATCATCATGAAATGACGACGAAATCTGCCTTTGATGGCGTCTTTCGTCGCCCGTTTGCAGGCAAACCCGCAATGGGCCGCCGACTATTTGGCGATGCTTACGCGCTGACCCAGCGCGGTTTGACCGGGCACGCGATCGGAAAGAGCTTTTTGCGCCGAGGCCGTCCCTTAACGCCGTCAATCCACCGGCCCAAACCAGTCGCATCGGCCGAACTTGCTGTGGAGCGGACACAAGCGTTGGAACTGCTGCACTTTGACGGGCTGACCCCGTTGCATTGGGTGTATAAAATTTTGCGCAAAGTGAATGCAGTGGCGCATCACAATGGTCAGGCCCCAAGCCCCCATAGGCAGCGCCAGTCAGATGCATTGCTGGCTGATCCGTCAGCTGCGTTTGCCTTGCATGACCGGCTGAAACGTGTCGACGGGGCCTGCCTACACCAGTTGGCCGCATTGGATCTGCTGCTTGAGGTGGATTTTTCCCCCGATGGCGCAATTTCTAATGTGTTTCCCGGTTTGGACATCGCGCTATTGCCGAAAGATGTCGATGACTGGATATGGGCCCACAAATCCGCATTGATACACGACGTTGTCGGGGATGAGGATAGATGAAACCTGTCACTGGTCCTGATGCGGTCGGACCGCTATCGTGTCGGTGTCGCGCAGAAAAAGGGGACAAGACGTGAAAAGACTGGGATTGGCCGCGATGGCCTTGGCAATGTTGACGGCGTGTGAGGCAGGCGGGGGTTTCCTGCCCGAAGGTGCGGTTGAAGTGACCGAGAACCGGGTAAATGATTTTCTGTCACCCACCGGGGCCCGATACGATATGCGCACATATGTCGTGCCATTCGAACGGCCGTATTATATCACCGTGCGGTCCGCGCGCCGGACGCTGACATTTGATCAGGATAGCCGTTCAGCCAGCGCTGCCGCTGCCGCCTATATCAGTACCCGGGGGTGCGATGGCAACTTGAGCCGGCTGTCCAGTCAGGATAAGTATGACAGTGCAAATGAGGTCTGGACGATCGTGATCAGCTGCTGACGATGCGGCTGATACGAGAAGGGCAGCCGACCCGGCTGCCCCTCATATTTCTGTGTGCCGACTAATTCAGCGTAAAAGCGAAAAGGGCAAAGTTGCCGCCGGTGGCACGGTCGAATTGTGCTATGGCGTCACCGGTCGCCACGCGACCCCGTTCCATGTAGGGAGCAAGGTCAGAGCCGGCGATAACCCCGATGACGTCCAGCGGCGATGGATGTTCCAGCCATTTGTTAATGTTGATGCCCACTCGATCACCTGTGCGCCAGTGTGGGATTAACAGCTCGCCCTCAAGCACCATCGATGCCTCGGCCAGAACGGCCTGCCAAGCGGTGTCGATGTTTTCGGGGAACAGCATCCCAAGTGCGCTTTGTTGTGTGGCATTGGGAATGAACTCCCGTTTGTTGTCCGTTTCTGCTCGTACCCGGTCCCAAAATTCCAGATTATGACGGATGACAGCGCGGAAATCTTCGAGCGCTGCGCGCGTGTGGATGGGGTCCGGTTCCTGTTCCAGAACGTCCAGAACAATTGTCACGATATCTGCGATTTTTTCGTCTTCCTGCGATATGAACATCATGGGGCCGGGTCCCCCACGCATTTCGGCGATGGTGTTGGCATTGGTCTGAACCTTCGCGATCACGTCGGTTGGATCAAATGCCATGCCCAGTTCGGCGGTGCCCGCAAAGACATGGGTGTAGGCCTGAAGCCAGGCCACATCTGATGTATCAAAGGTGATCGTCGGTGCGCCGCCCGCCGCCTCGAACGCGGCCAGCGTGTCCTGCACCTGCCAGCGATTGACGAACAATGGCACCATGATCGGCAGCAAATCCTCGCCCGCGTCGCGGACTTCGTTCGCGTTGATATCAAACCAGATCTGATTGAGATCGAGGGTGACAGAGACGTCATCCGCGCTGGGGATCGGAGTCATTACCTCTTGCGCCCGGTCCATGCTGGTTCCGATTTGCGTGAAGAGGTCCGAAATCACGTTCGGCGTGAATGGATCGGGGGTAGGGTTGAAATTCAGCTCTGTACTGAGTCCCGGAATGCCCAGGCCCAGATCATTGATGCCAACACGGTAGCGTTCCTGAAACGTGGCTTCGATCCCTTGCAGGAACAATGCGCCACCCAATGCGAACCGGTCCGAAGGTGTCGGGTCTTCGATCGCAGAGAGCGCCGCAACCGTTCCGTTAATGCCGAGTTTGCCGAACTGGGCACTGTAATCCTGCGCCTGTGCGGCATGTGCAAACATGCCGAGACTGGCGGTAATTGCCGTTATGCAGATGAGACGAGACATGTGTTCACTCCAAATTGCCTAAACGTGAACATAGTTCATAAATTGATGATTGTGAAGGGCGATAGGCAAAAAATCCAAAATAGCTTTAAACGAAAACGGGCGCCCGTGTAGTGGCGCCCGTAAAAATAGTCTTTTTATCAGAGTTTTAGCTCAGGCTGTTGTCGATCCCTTTGCAGGCTTCGACAAGACCTTTGACCGCTTCGACGGATTTGTCGAACATGGCTTGCTCGTCCTTGTTCATCTTGATTTCGACGATCCGTTCGATCCCGCCAGCGCCGATGATGGTCGGCACGCCAACATAGAAACCGTTCAGCCCATAGGCGCCGTCCACATGCGCGGCACAGGGCAACAGCCGCTTTTGGTCTTTCAGGTAAGCCTCGGCCATTTCGATGGCCGATGTGGCGGGCGCATAGAAGGCCGACCCGGTTTTGAGCAGTCCGACGATTTCGGCACCGCCATCGCGGGTGCGCTGAACGATCGCGTCGAGTTTTTCCTGCGTGGTCCAGCCCATGTCGACCAGATCGGGCAGAGGGATGCCTGCGACGGTGGAGTAGCGTGTCAGTGGCACCATCGTGTCGCCATGCCCGCCCAGAACAAAGGCGGTGACGTCGCGCATGGAGACTTCGAATTCTTCAGCCAGGAAGTGGCGGAAACGAGCAGAGTCGAGCACACCAGCCATGCCGCAGACCTTTTCAGCGGGCAGGCCAGAGAATTCACGCAGCGCCCAGACCATCGCGTCGAGCGGATTGGTGATGCAAATCACAAAGGCATTGGGCGCATGTGCCGCGATCCCTTCGCCCACGGATTTCATGACCTTGAGGTTGATGCCCAGCAGATCATCACGCGACATGCCGGGCTTGCGTGGCACACCGGCGGTCACGATGCAGACATCCGCACCTGCAATATCGGCATAATCGTTGGTGCCTTTGAAGCTACCGTCGAACTTCGCGGCAGGGCCGGATTCAGCGATATCAAGCGCCTTACCTTGGGGGACGCCTTCGGCAATGTCGAAAAGCATAACATCGCCGAGTTCTTTGACAGCTGCGAGATGCGCAAGCGTGCCGCCGATCTGTCCGGCGCCGATAAGGGCAATCTTGGGTCTGGCCATGGAATGGATCCTTTGGTGGTTTGGATTTGGCGCATTGGGTAAGGGTTTGCGCGGATGCGTGCAAGGGTGCTGCGTTGCGGCATCACGCGCGACAGAGTGGTCAAGCTGCCCCCAAGTCGCTAACGAAGGGTGAATGCAGGGCAAATTCGGGACCACATGTGATTGAATTTGGATGGCAATTCTTTGCGGTGGGTATCCCGGCGATCATTTTCGGTGGGATATCAAAGGCGGGATTCGGCTCTGGCGCGGCATTCGCCGCGGGGGCGATTCTGGCGCTGGTTGTCCCGCCCGGCATGGCGCTGGGCATTGTGCTGCCGCTATTCATGCTGGTCGATGCGGCGACGCTAAAGCCTTATTGGGGGCAGTGGCATTGGCCATCAGCCAAGGGGCTGATGATCGGCGCGGTGCCCGGCTGTATCATCGCGGCCTGGCTTTACACGGTGGTGGATGCGGATGTGTTCCGGTTGCTGATCGGCGTGATTTGTCTGGCTTTTGTGGTGTTTCAGATCAGCCGCGCGATGGGTTGGCTGCATGTGCGCAAGGTGCCGTTTTCGCACCCTGTCGCTTGGTTTGCCGGGCTGGTCAGCGGGTTCACCAGCTTTGTCAGCCATGCGGGCGGGCCGCCGGCGGCGGTTTTTCTGTTGTCGCAGGGTTTGGGCAAGACCGCCTATCAGGCGACGACAGTGGTCGTCTTTTGGGCTGTCAACTGGATGAAGGCGGTCCCTTATGTTTTCCTAGGGATCTTCAGTTGGGATAGTATCGTGGGCAGCGTGATGCTTGCGCCATTCGCGCTGTTGGGAACATGGCTTGGTCTGAAGGCCCATCATCTGGTGCCCGAACGCGCGTTCTTTGCGCTGACCTATATCTTGCTGGTCCTGACCGGATTGCGCCTGATCTGGATGGCGCTGACGTGAAAAAGGCCGCCCTGATCTGGCGGCCTTTTGCGTTTGGGATGATCAGGCGCCGCTGTCGTCCACTGGCAGTGGTTCGTTGACATGCTGATAGGCCTGACCTGCCGCGACCAGACATGTCGGGCCGCCGGGCCGTGTCACGGTGATTGTCCATGATCCCGTTTCAGCTGACGCGAACATTTCAACCACTGCGTTGTCACTGCCAAGGCCAATGGACTGGCGGCTTTCGCCGTAGCGTTCGGCAAGCCGTTCTACGACCTGGGCGTGATCGGCGCAGTTGCGGGTTTGGGCATTCACCTGACCCGCAGCCAGTATCATGGCCCCAAAGCCAAAAGACATCAGAAAGATATTACGCTTCATTTGGTTCACCTTGTTGCAAGAGGAAGACCGCGGCTGATCGTCCGTCGCAGTCGGGCAAGTGGAGCAAATTGTCAGTTCAACTTGAGGCAAATTGGTTAATACACCGTGACGGTGCGTGATTTGCTGCATCGCGGCAATTTTGCCTTGAATGATTTGTGAATTTCTGCCCTTTTCCGCGCAACATTATTACGAGGAAGATTCGATGCATGAACGCCCCTACCGCTCTGCGCTTTATATCCCCGGCTCAAAGGATCGGGCGCTGGACAAGGCGCGGGGATTGCCCATTGATGTAATCCTGTTTGATCTGGAAGACGCAGTCGCCCCAGATGCCAAGGTGGCCGCACGCGATACGCTGCATGCCGCATTGGCGGATGGCGGTTATGGTAGCCGGTTGCGGATTGTGCGGATCAACGGGCTGGATACCGAATGGGGACGGGCGGATGCCGCAGCGGTTGCTGCCATGGAATGCGACGCGATCCTGCTGCCTAAGGTCAATGGCACCGATGATGTTGATGCGCTTGCGGCCCTTATCCCGGATTTGCCGATCTGGGCGATGATGGAGACACCGCAAGGCATTCTGCATGCGCCGAATATTGCAAACCATCCCCGTATCGCGGGCTTTGTGTTGGGCACGAATGATCTGGCGAAAGATCTGGGGTCGCGCACGCGCGCCGCTTTGTCGGCTTCGCTGCAGATTTGTGTGCTCGCCGCGCGCGCGGCCGGGATTGTCGTGCTGGACGGCGTCTATAACGCGTTCAAGGATGAGGATGGCCTGCGCGCGGAATGTGCGGAGGGCCGCGATATGGGCTTTGACGGCAAAACCCTGATCCATCCGGCTCAGGTTGCCATCGCCAACGCGGCCTTTGGTCCGACGGAAGAAGAGATCGACCTGGCCCGCCGCCAGATCGCCGCGTTCGAGGCGGCAGAGGCCGAGGGGCAGGGGGTGGCCGTGGTGGATGGCCGCATTGTTGAGAACTTGCATATCGTCACGGCGCGGGCGACCTTGGCGAAAGCTGAAGCAATCGCTGCGTTGGAGAATACATGACACTTCTCATTTCCGGTGTTGCCCTGTGGTGGGGCGCCCATTTGTTCAAACGTCTGGCCCCGGGACCACGTGCCGCATTAGGTGAAAAGGGCAAGGGGCTGTTTGCGGTACTGATCGTGATCAGCGTTATCTTGATGGTGCTGGGCTATCGCGCAGCAGACGGTCCGGTCTATTGGGGGCGCGACCCGATGTGGGTTGGCATCAACAACCTATTGATGGTTCTGGCTTTTTACTTTTATGCGGCCAGTGGCGCGAAAGGTGCAAAAATCTGGCTGGGTACCAAGGTACGCCACCCGCAATTGACCGGCTTTTCGATCTGGGCCGTGGCACATTTGTTGGTGAATGGCGATTTGCCATCATTTGTTTTGTTTGGTGGTCTGTTGGCGTGGGCGATCGTCGAGGTGCTGCTGATCAACGCGCAGGACGGCCCGTGGGAACGCCCACAGCGCGCGCCGTTCAAGAAAGAGATCGTGGCGATTGTAATCACTTTCATTGTCACTGTCGTCGTGATGGGCATTCACTACGCGCTGGGCGTGACACCTTGGGGGTAAAGCTATGAAGATTTACAGGTTGTTGACCGACGATGACACCTCTGCCTTTTGCCACAAAGTGTCAGAGGCGCTGTCAAAGGGGTGGGAGCTTTATGGCGATCCGACCTATGCCTATGACCACGCGAACGGTGTGATGCGCTGCGGGCAGGCGGTGACGAAGGACGTCGAAAAACCCTATTCGTCGGACATGAAACTGGGTGAACAATGAGCAAGACAAACGCAGGCCGGTTTTTCGAGGATTATGCCGTTGGTGACGTGATTACCCATGCGGTTCCACGCACGATTTCGGGCGGGGAGCGGGCGATGTACCACGCGCTATATCCTGCGCGCGCCGCACTTTATTCGTCTGACGAATTTGCACGGGCCTGCGGTTTGCCGGCGTCCCCGGTTGATGATCTGATCACGTTTCATACGGTGTTTGGGAAAACCGTTCCCGACGTTTCGCTGAACGCGGTGGCTAATCTGGGTTATGCAGAGGGGCGCTGGCTGCGCCCGGTCTATCCCGGCGATACGCTGACTTCGGTTTCCGAGGTAATCGGGATCAAGCAAAATTCGAATGGGAAGTCGGGTGTTGTCTGGGTGCGCACAACCGGACGCAATCAGCGGGGCGAGGATGTTCTGGAATATGTGCGCTGGGTGATGGTCCGCAAACGCGGCGACGGGCCTGCGCCAGACGCAGTTCTTCCGCAGCTGGCCGGTTCGGTCTGCCCGGCGGATCTGTTAGTGCCGGATTGGCTGTCCTTCGCGGATTATGACTTTGCGCTGGCGGGAGAGCCGCATCGGTTGGGTGACTATCAGGTCGGCGAAATCATTGATCACGTGGAAGGTGTGACGGTCGAAGAGGCCGAACATATGCTGGCCACGCGCCTGTGGCAGAACACGGCCAAGGTGCATTTTGACGCGACCAACCGGCCCGATGGCAAGCGGTTGATCTATGGTGGGCACGTGATCTCGCTCGCGCGGGCGTTGTCGTTTAATGGGTTGGCGAATGCGCAGATGATCGTTGCGCTGAATGGCGGCGCACATGCGAACCCGTGCTTTGCTGGTGATACCGTGCGGGCCTGGTCCGAGGTTTTGGATGTGGCGGAGGTAGACGCGCCCGGTGTTGGCGCGATCCGTCTGCGGCTTGTCGCAAGCAAGGGCGAGGGGGGCGTTCTGCGCGGGGACGACGGTAAGTACCACCCGGATGTGCTGCTTGATCTTGACTACTGGGCGTTGATGCCCGTTTGAATGCTGGCCGTCTGTAATTTCGCGGCCCTGTTCAGGCGGCGTCCTGCTTGTGCAGATGACTGTGGAACAAGGATTGCTTGACGTTTGACGTAACGCAATGATAGGCGCTTCGGCCAGACTTTCGCCGGACGTCGTCAGCTAAGAATACCCACCAGTTTGGTGCGCAACACCGCGTGGTTCAAAATGCAAAACTATATGATTAATGCCGCCAACGCCTGGGTTCGGGATCTTGATGCCTCCTACGGGGCGCACTATCGGCTGGGCGGCTATACTGACGCAGAAATCATGCGCACGATGTGGAAATACCTCCATCGTGGGCAGAATTGTCGGCGTGCATGGGCGCGTATCAACATGCACATGCCGGAAACGCTGACGACTGGCGAAAGCCTCGATATTCTCGAGTTTTCAACCGCACATGGTGCCATGCTCGAGATTTGGCGCAATCATGGCCACAAGGTTCGGGGAACCGACTACGCCTGGGCGGTTGAAGGAAGCGGCGCGATGCATAAAGGCGTGCGCAAGACATGGCACAGCGATCTGCTGAGCCAGGTCAAAGAGACTGCGCATGAAAATACCCGGTCTGAGCCTGTCGCTGGCTGGCCCTACCAATCGATTATCGAATCCCTTGATCTTGAGGTGGATCTGTTTGACGGCGGCGCGTTGCCCTACGGCTATGCGGATAAAAGCTTTGACGTGCTGTGCTGTTATCAGGCGATCGAGGCATACGCCCATCCGGATCAATGGCTGGATATCCTTGCCGAATTTTGTCGCGTTACCAGAAAGACGATTGTTCTGGGCTTTAATCCACAACCCGTTCAACACGCTGATGACGAAAGTTATATCGCTGAGGCCAGAAAGGCATGGTTGGCGATGCAGAGCTACCGATCAAACGGTTTCGCATGCGTATTCTTTGAAGTCGGTCAGACACGCCGCGGCGTGCATCCCACAGCTGCAAAGTTCCAGGCGATCTGAGGGACCGCCCCAACACTGCCGCAGCGATTTGGTCTTTGGCCGATATTGCATTGATCATTGCCATGACAACAAACAGGTTTCAAATCACCCGAAAGCTGATCCTTGAAGCGACGACAGTGGTATCAGGGACGGAGATGTTTCGAACGTCGCGATTTCATCACAGATGCACATCGGTTCCCCACCATGCCGCCTGTGATCACAAATTTTTTGGCTGTGATCACATATTGGAAATTTACGTGAATCGCGACCATTTTTCGCGTCTTTCGGGTATCGCCCGGCGTGACTCTTGCAACGGAATGGTGCAAAACGGGGCCAAGGCGCTGTCGAGCCAGACAGAGATAGCCACCGAAGGGAACAAATATGGCTGATGTTAATCGGGGTAATCGCCCTCTTTCTCCGCACCTGACGATTTATCGTCCGCAACTGACGTCGATGACGTCGATCCTTGTGCGTATTTCTGGGAACGCGCTGATTGTTGCCGCCCTTATGATTGTCTGGTGGTTTGTCGCCGCCGCGTCAGGGCCAGAGGCTTTTGCGACAGCCAATGGTTTCCTGACAAGTTGGTTTGGCGATCTGGTGATGTTCTTTTCGGTTCTGGCGCTGTGGTATCACATGCTTGGCGGTATTCGCCATCTGATCTGGGACAGTGGCAGGATGCTGGACGTTGAGAAATCCGAGCTTGCGGGCCAAATGATGATGGTGGTGTCGGTGCTGATGACCATCTTCACCGTTATTGTACTGTAAGGGGCAGATTTCATGGCTTTTTTGACTGACCGCAAGCGCGCTGAGGGTATGGGTTCGGCCAAGACCGGGACCGAGCATCATTGGCAGATGATGGTGACATCCGCCGCGCTTTTGATCCTGATCCCGCTTTTTGTGTTCACCTTTGGCTGGATCCTTGGGTCGCCCTATGAAGAGGTGATTGCCTATTACCAGCGCCCATTCCCCGCTGTTGTTGCGATCCTGACCATGCTGGTGGGATGGTTTCATTTCCGCCTGGGCGTGCAGACCCTGATCGAGGATTACGTTCACGGACTTGCCCGCAAAGTTCTGATCATCGCGATGATCTGCGTGTCCTACGCCGCTGCCGCCTTTGCGATTTTCGCAATCGTGCGCATCGCCCTTTAATCCGTCCGGAGCAACCCACATGGCAGCTTATGAATACGAAACCCACACCTATGATGCGATTGTTGTAGGGGCAGGTGGCGCTGGTCTGCGCGCAACACTGGGCCTGGCCGAACAGGGCCTGCGCACCGCCTGTATCACCAAAGTTTTCCCGACCCGGTCGCACACTGTGGCGGCACAGGGCGGGATCGCGGCATCCTTGTCCAACATGGGCCCTGATCACTGGCAGTGGCACATGTATGACACCGTCAAAGGGTCAGATTGGCTGGGTGACACCGATGCGATGGAGTACCTTGCCCGTGAAGCGCCCAAGGCGGTTTATGAATTGGAGCATTACGGCGTGCCGTTTTCCCGCACTGAAGAGGGGAAGATTTATCAACGCCCATTTGGCGGCCACACAACGGAATTCGGTGAAGGCCCCCCGGTGCAGCGCACCTGTGCCGCGGCTGACCGCACCGGCCACGCAATCCTGCACACATTGTACGGGCAATCGCTGAAACAGCAGGCTGAGTTCTACATCGAATACTTCGCGCTTGATCTGATCATGTCAGATGATGGCATCTGTCAGGGGGTCATTGCGTGGAAGCTGGATGACGGCACAATGCATGTTTTCAACGCCAAGACAGTTGTTCTGGCGACGGGTGGTTATGGCCGCGCTTATTTCAGCGCCACGTCCGCGCACACCTGCACGGGCGATGGTGGCGGGATGGTGGCCCGTCAGGGGTTGCCGTTGCAGGATATGGAGTTCGTGCAATTCCACCCCACTGGCATCTACGGTGCAGGCTGCCTGATCACCGAAGGTGCGCGCGGTGAAGGCGGCTACCTCACCAACTCCGAAGGCGAGCGGTTCATGGAGCGTTACGCGCCCAACTACAAGGACCTCGCCCCCCGCGATTATGTCAGCCGTTGCATGACGATGGAAATCCGCGAAGGGCGCGGCGTGGGCGCCGACGGCGACCATATCCACCTGAACCTCAACCATCTTCCGAAAGAGGCGCTGGCGGAGCGTTTGCCGGGTATTTCGGAAAGCGCCCGCATCTTTGCAGGTGTGGATGTGACCAAAGAGCCGATCCCGGTATTGCCCACCGTGCATTACAATATGGGCGGTATCCCCACGAATTATATGGGCGAGGTGCTGCACCCGACCAAGAAAGACCCTAACCGTGTGGTGCCCGGTCTGATGGCCGTGGGCGAGGCGGGCTGTGCATCTGTTCATGGCGCAAACCGGTTGGGATCAAACAGCCTGATTGACCTCGTTGTATTCGGGCGTGCAGCGGCCATTCAGGCCGGTAAGGTTGTCGATCGGGATGCACCAAACCCGACTTTGAACCAGACATCAATTGACCAGTGCTTTGACCGGTTTGACGGGTTGCGCCATGCGGATGGCACAACCGGCACCGCCGAATTGCGTCTGGAGATGCAAAAGGCGATGCAGGCCGATGCGGCTGTGTTCCGTACCGACAAGACGCTGGGCGAAGGCGTCAAAAAGATGACGGCCATCGCAGGCAAGATGGACGATCTGAAAGTCACCGACCGCAGCCTTGTGTGGAACAGCGACCTGATGGAAACGCTGGAACTGACCAACCTGATGCCAAACGCGCTGGCGACAATCGTCGGGGCCGAAGCGCGCAAGGAAAGCCGCGGCGCGCATGCGCACGAGGACTACGCAACGCGCGACGATGAAAAATGGCGTGTTCACACGATCAGCCATGTCGATGGCGCAAAGGTCAAGCTGAGCTATCGTCCGGTGATCACGGATGCGCTGACGACTGAAGCCGAAGGCGGGATTTCAGAGGCAAAGATCGCGCCCAAAGAAAGGACTTTCTGATGCGGATTTTATGGACCGTCGGTATTGTTGCCACACTGTCAGGGTGTATGCAGGATTTGGGTCCTGCGGGCGATACTTTGGCACGCGATGCGGCGAAGGGTGTGGTCAATGGTGTGGTGCAAACCCGGTTTCCGGGCGTGAATGCAGCACCTTATACCGATTGCATCATCGACAATGCGACGGGATCAGAGATACTGCAAATCGCCGAGGCGGCGATTGTTGGCACGACACAAGCCACAACAGAGCTGGTGACGCAAATCGCAGCGCGGCCTGAAACGGTCCGTTGCGCATTGAACAAGTCGCTTGGCGTGCCCGGGCTGACATTGTGATCCGGATTGCCGTAGCTTTGATGATCCTTGTGCTTGCGGCGTGCGAAACCACACCGCCTACGCCGGAACAGGCCGCACAACGGTGCGAACAACGCGCGCAAGCTGCGCAAGCACCAGAGGTGAGCGGCGCGGTTGGGATCAGTAGCAACAGCGGCCCCTCCGTGGGGATCAGCATCGGCGTATCAGCGGACCTGCTGCGCGGGCGTGATCCATTGGATGTCTACGAAGACTGCGTCATTGAACTGACAGGCCGGCCACCCATCCGGCCGGCTCGTTTGCGGGCCTTGTAGAGAGAGGTTTCGATGGCAGCGCAATTGGCAGCAAATAATTCAGAGCAAACCTTTCCCAAGGTACGAGGGTGTCACTACCTGGCATTTCTTGAAGAGATGCATATCTCAATTGATCCTGATTGGTATCTTGAGATCGGAACACAAACTGGCGCAAGCCTGTTAAAGTCTAGTGCCAACTCGATTTCGGTAGATCCGGAATTTGTATTGAAACACGATGTGTGGTCCAACAAGAAACAACTACATCTTTTTCAGCAAACCAGTGACGATTTTTTTGCAAGCGATTGGTTGGCGCAATCTGGGGTTCGGATTAGTATGGCATTCCTGGATGGTATGCATCTATATGATTACCTGCTGCGCGACTTCATTAATACGGAAAAGTATATGGAGCCGGATGGAGTTATCGTCCTTCATGATTGTTTGCCCTGGTCAGCCAACATGGCAGAGCGCGACCGCAGTAAAGTCAAGGGTGCCGCGTGGACTGGTGACGTCTGGAAACTGGTGCCAATTTTAAAGAGGTACCGTCCTGACTTAAAGGTTCAGATATTCGACGCTGCACCAACGGGACTAGTAGTTGTATCGGACCTTGATCCAAAGAATGACACGCTTTCTAAAAATTATGATGCTATTACCGTCGAATTTGATAATTCAGATGACCTCACTGCGTATTATGCAGACTTAGATATTATTCAATCTGTCGATAGCCCTTGGCGGCCTGAGTCAGACATCGTCCGCGAAAAACTGCACTTTGCCATTCAGACGAATGTTCCGCGGCCACGCGTGCAACTTAATTGGGGCGATTATCATTTTGCATCTGGTTTGCGAAATGCGCTGGTGCGTGCAGGCCACACGGCTGAGGTTAGGACCCGAATGCATTGGGCGAAAGTCAGCCAGCCGGGGGAGATTGATTTGGTCTTGCGGGGCCATACGTCTTTCAAGCGTCGTCCAGGACATCCACTGATGCAGTGGTCAATTTCGTCGACTGAAATCGATGATGTCGATCACGTCTTTTTCGCAAGTAATGAACTTTTCGACAACAGCCAGATAGGCGAAGACGGTCCCTCGCGGTCAGTACTGCTTCAAGCATTTGATGCAGATCGTGTTCCTGCGCCAGTTGTCGATAATGTGCGGGATGGTATCGTCTTTGTTGGCATTTGCCGCGATGGAAAAAGGCCACTTGTCGGTTATGCCCTTGAAACTGATACCCAGATACGGATTTGGGGCGAGGGCTGGGAAAAAACACCTGCGGGAAAGTATGTTGTCGCTCCTCGTCTTGCTAATACCGAGATACATGCAGTCTACACGTCAGCTGAGATTGTCCTAAACGATCACACCCCAACAATGCGCGATGCAGGGCTTGTCTCTAACCGGATATTCGATGCGCTGGCTTGTGGCGCTGCGGTGATTTCCGACCCGATCGAGGGGTTGCCACCGGAAATGAAGAAATTTGTTAAATTTGCTGACAGTCCGGACACATTCTTGAAAGCTGTCGCTGATATCCGCACCGAAACGAAAGCCAAAAAGAAAGCACGTGTGGCATTCGCTTTGGAGATGAGGGAAAAACATAGTTTTGATGCTCGTGCACTCGAAATAGTCAAAGCTGCAAAACAACTCAATTGCCGATCGCAATGATAAAAAAGGGAACAAAAAGATGGTACAACTAACACTTCCCAAGAATTCACGTATGACGGTGGGCAAGACCTGGCCCAAGCCGGAAGGCGCCACAAACCTGCGCAAGGTCCAGATTTATCGCTGGAATCCGGATGACGGCAAAAACCCATCCCTGGATACCTATTTCGTCGATATGGATACCTGTGGCCCAATGGTTCTGGATGCCCTGATCAAGATCAAGAACGAGATTGATCCCACCCTGACCTTCCGGCGCTCTTGTCGCGAAGGAATTTGCGGATCGTGTGCGATGAATATCGACGGTATCAACACGCTGGCCTGCATCTATGGCATGGACGAGATCAAGGGCGATGTAAAAATCTACCCGTTGCCGCACATGCCGGTGATCAAGGATCTGATCCCGGACCTGACGCATTTCTATGCCCAGCATGCGTCCATTATGCCATGGCTTGAAACCAAGACAAATCGCCCCGCGAAAGAGTGGAGGCAATCCATCGAGGACCGCAAGAAACTGGATGGGTTGTATGAATGTGTGATGTGCGCGTCCTGCTCGACCTCGTGCCCATCTTATTGGTGGAATGGCGACCGTTATCTGGGGCCAGCGGCCCTGTTACACGCCTATCGCTGGATTATTGACAGCCGAGACGAGGCAACGGGCGAACGGCTGGACCAGCTGGAAGACCCGTTCAAGCTGTATCGCTGCCATACGATCATGAACTGCGCCAAGACATGCCCAAAGGGCCTGAACCCGGCCAAGGCAATTGCCCATATCAAGGGGATGATGGTCGAACGGGTCGTCTGACAAAAAAGGTTGAAGTGAGTGTCTGAGGCGGTCTCCCTGAACATCCGATCCGGGTTGGTTGGGGATGCTGTCCGAGCATCAGGCAACTGTCGGGCTTTATCTGGGCATGGGCTTTCTGCGCTGTCATGGCCGGGGGTATCCATCGCGGACACGATATTTTGACCCGCCTCAGGTTCAAACGAACCGCCGTGTTGCTGCGGGGGTTCGTCCCAGCATCAGTTTCAGGGTGTTGTTCATGACCTTTGTTGAACAACAAACCGATGCCAGGTCGGCGCCGACTGCTGCGGTTGATTTCATGCGGGGGCGTGCGGGAAGGTCTGGCAGTAGTGCCGCAAACAGATCAGGCCAATCGCCAGTGTAATTCTGCAAAGCCACTCCTGATGGGGCTGGTGGTGCAAGGTACCAGTCCTTGATCCGTGTGCCAGGTGCCGGCACGGGATCGGCCCCCAACGAAGGTGCGACGCGGCCAATGCTTTCAATCCGGTGAAAGCCGAGGTTCGCAGCGGCAATGATTGTTTTGCTCGCTGGGCCCCACCCGCAGCCAAATGACAGCACATGTACTGGTCGTGAGACTTCATTTTTAGGCAAGCTGCCTGCCTCAATACCGATCGAGGCAAGGCTTTGCCAAAGTCCGCCGCCCGGTTGCACGGCATCGTCAATGCCGTTCAGCCAGTTTTGCAGCATCGGGCGCAGGATTTTTGCAGCGCGCCGGTTGAGGAATGAGGTCAAATCGTCAGATGCGCTACTGGCCCGGTCTGCGACTATGCGGCTTTCATCTTGCATCCGCACGACCAAAGACCGCATCTCGTCTATGCCGTAGGCGATATGGATTGGATAAATGCCATTGGCTTTGAACGGTTCGATCATAGTGGAACTGATCCGTGCGATGGCATCGTCGCCAAGCGTGGGATCATGAAAGATCAGCGCCAGCTCTGGGTATTTCTTGCACCCAATATCAGAGGCCAGAAACAGCGCGGTCTCGCGCAAGGACTGCGCCCCGATGCCGATGCGGCCGTAGTCCCGGATACCTTCGCGTTCGGCATGAACCGTGTGCCCGATCAGCGCGAAACGGCGGGGGTCGCGCAGATTTGCAATTGGATTGGTGCTCTTTTCCCGCTTGGGCTGCGGCGTGCCCTGGCGTACCTGCAAATCAAACGCTTGCGGTGCCCGTGGTGCCAGACGCAAGACCCAGCCGTCAATTACATTGGCGGCCCAGTCCGCATAGCTCCAATGGGCGTGGCCTTTGCGACCTTTCCATTCACCCCAGTCTTTGCCCCATGAGTTCTGAATGATGAAACCGCGATCATCATAGCCCACAAGGGCAAAGGCATGCGCCCCGAGACGCCCCGGTTTGCAGGGGATGCGCTTGACCGGTTTAGCTCCGGGTTTCCAGCCAGCATGCAGGTGCGCAGATACAACGACGGCCCCGGCCTCTTGGATGGCAAGTTGATAATCCGTAAGCACGGCCTTGAGACGATAATAGGCACCCAACGTATAGTTGCGTGCTTCCTTGGCAGCGTTGATCGTCAGGTGCCAGCCCGGATCGTAACCCGTATAGGGTGCTGTATCTTCCAAGCAGACACCGAAGTGATAAAGACCCTTGATCGCACCTCGCAAAGATGATCCGCCGGGCAGATCATCGACGAACTCATCGTTTTGTGTCGCGAGCGCGTAAATCATCGTCGGGCTAACCCGCTGATCCTTGGTGCGCTTTGATCCGCGGAGTTCTTTATTGATCGCTGCGGCTACGGCAAACCCCGTACAGCTAAATGGGTCCTGCTGGTGCGCGATATCTTTATCAGACGGTTTTTCGGGTAGGATGGCGTGTCGTGCCGTTTGCAAAGGGGGTTGATAGAACCGATCGCGAATATCTTTGCGGTCGGGCATTAGGGCCACAGCCTCTGCCATATCCTGGTCATGCGCAGCAGATTCTTCGCCATCCGAACGGATTGTAGAAAGTGACTGACCAAAACGAAAACGGGGCACGTTGGGCCATTCGGCGGGTGTGCTGTCGCCGTCGGGGGCATTATCAACCATACGCGCGCACAAATGGCTTTCGGACAGGGCCTGCGGGAAGAATACACCCCGGTTCGGATCATCAACACCGCTGCCGCCGAAGTAATGAACGCCAAGTATGTGTCCGGTCTTGAGACACACAATGGGTGAGCCAGAGTTCCCAGGAAGCGTTGATGCATCATGCCCAAAAATGCCGTCGGATGGCTGCCGCCTGATACCATACGATCCGCGCTTGGTTCCCAGTGGACCATCAAAAACACTGGAAAATGCGTTTGCAGAGGATGCCGCATTTGATATTTTTGGGTATCCGATAACGCAAACCTCGTTTGAGGCCCCAAAATCGTCCGTATTTTCGTGGGCAATGACAACCCCGGCGCGATCACATTCTTCAGCCAGCTTCAGCAGCATCAGGTCCCATTTTGAATGCGCCCATTCGATACCGGAGATATCAATGGCGATATCTGCCGCGCCGCCAAAATTTTCAAAAATAACGCGCGCTGGACGAAATGGCCCTGCCGGGTCCAATGCGATCGGGAGAGAATCAGGTGCGCACTTGATGGGAACCCCGGGTTTCAGCAATGCGCGCAGCATATGCCTGGCGGTCGCAACGCGCGTCTTGTTGGCCGTTACCCTGAAACATGTCCCAAGACGGATCCATTCGTTGCCATCGTGCACTTCGACAGCACCTACGGATGGTGCAACCTTGGCGACACGCTGTTTCAAAAGCGCACGCGAGCCTTCTGATACGCCTTCAATTTCAGGTTGATCAGGCCAGGTGTCCCGGTCCAAAATCAATGCGGGTCTGATCGATTTTATTATAGATCCAACGCGGCTTTTGGTGACGTCTGAAGGGCGATGACCTGCCATCAGATCGCGGAGATGAAATGCGGTCTCCATGAAAATCCTCAACCGGATATTTGAAAAAAATAATCTCTATGTTACGCTATCTTCAGAATAGAAGTAAGCATTTTAGCATTTTGACACGGGTTCGATTGATTTTTCCTCCCGTATTTGGACGGAATTTTCGAGCCCTCATTAGTTCGTGTAGTGGGGTATACGATGGGTTTTCAGAATTCTTTCGCGGTATTTTTCGGCGCGATTTTTGGTGGCTTTTTGGGCAGCAGCGCAGCTGCAGAAACGCAGTCATTGCCATCTGGCGGTATGCCGCATGCCGAGGTGAGACAAGCATGTCTCGATCTCCAGAAAACCGACAGCGCGCGCGTTGTCTGTGCTGATATAGCGGCGATCGATCAAACGCTGATTTACAACAGGTTCGGCTCTTTCAATCCGTTCGGGATGATCTTTGCCCTGAACCGAGACGTCGCCGCATTGACCCCTGCGACCGAGGCGGACGGGGTTGTCGATCTGTCCCTTGATGCGCCGTTGAGTGCTGCTGACTGTTCGGTATTGCTGGGAACAGAGACCCGCGATCCTGATGTTGCATTGTCCGCAGGAAATGTACGTTTGCGCGATTGCAAACGCCCACGCCCGATGGTTTTGCGCGTCAACGTGGGCGACACATTGGTCGTTCATGTCAGCAATCTGCTGGCGCCACCAGTTTCGCCGGATTTTTCGGATGATTTTTGCGTTGAAAGAGGTCTAACCGCCGATCATGGCCGAGAAGCAGTGCGGGATGCGGTGGCCGAAGGTGATAGGCTTTTGGTAGAGCATGCAGAGGCAACTTGCCGGAATGACAAGACACCTGGTGACGTGTCCGAGCGTGCCGACCCACCCGACTGGCCCAATACACGCGATGTGAATTTCGTGGTGCAAGGTTTGGTCCCTGTGGCGATGCCCGGCGAAGAGCGGCCACATCAGGCTTGCTACGGTACGGGCGCTGTTGCGCCTGATGCAGATTTCTTTTGCCGATATCACATCCAGCAGGAAGGCACCTATTTCTTTGCATCGCTTGCGGCACCCGCAGGGGGCGAAGGCAATGGCGGATCGCTCGTGCATGGTCTTTTCGGGGCCGTCGTTGCACAGCGACCGGGGTCGCGTTGGTATCGCAGCCAAACCACAAGCGGTGCGTTGAATGCCGTGTGGGAGCCAACGGGCGCGCTTCCAAATCAAACGCGGGCCGCCGGGCCGGATTACGAAGGAACAGATGATGCCGGTGTTCCCATCCTCAATATGGCAATGCCATTGGACGGGACGCCGCAGTTCGGTTTTCAGACCGCTCAGGCCATCGAAATCATCAACGCTGATCTGAACGCGATTATCTATTGTGATCCTGACATGGCGGGCGCCGAATGCGGCGCGTCACCCGTGGCCCAGGGTGAAGCAAGCACGACTACAGAGCCCACATATAATGCGTTTCGCGAGTTTTCGGTGTTTTTCCATGATGAGCTTAAGACGTTCTACACCAAGAATTTCCGCGAGCTGGATCAGTTCGGTCAGCTTGCGGGGGTCAAGGACGGTTTCGCGATCAACTATGGCGCCTCTGGCATGGGGTCGCTGCTGCTGGCCAACCGCAAAGGGATCGGTCCGGCTGATGATTGCATGGAATGTCTTTACGAAGAGTTTTTTCTGGCCTCTTGGGTGAACGGCGACCCGGCCTTGCTGGAATGGTACCCCGATGATCCGTCGAATGTGCATCATTCCTACATGAACGATCCGGTCGTGTTCCGGAATTTCCATGCCGGACCAAAGGAAACCCATGTGTTCCATTTGCATGCGCATCAATGGTTTGCCGGCAACGATCCCAATAAGGGTAGTTATCTGGATAGTCAGACGGTCGGACCCCAGCAAGGGTTCAGCTACAATATCTATCACGGGGGGCTGCGCGGGCCCGGCGATACGGGGGAGGGCTGGTGGGACAGTCAGGGCTCTGGCAATCGAAACAGGACCGTCGGGGATTCAATCTTTCACTGTCACCTGTACCCGCATTTTGCCCAAGGCATGTGGGCATTGTGGCGTGTTCACGACGTATTGGAGGATGGCACGCGATTGCTGCCGGACGGGCAAAATCACGCTGGGTTATCTGTTGATTTCACGCCTTTCGCGGAACGCGCAGAGGCAAGATCAGGCAGCATAGATCGAACATCAGGGCGTTGGCTGGATACACAAGAAGGTACGCCGATCCCTGCGATCGTGCCCTTGCCGGGCGAAGCGCTGCCGCTTCTGCCAACTTACGCCAGTGAAGATGACGTTGATCCTGAAACGGGCGAGCTGCTGGCAGATGCGGCCACGCCAATGCCGGGCTACCCGTTCTATATTGCCGGGCAACCCGGCCATCGACCACCGCAAGCCCCGTTGGATATCGCGCGGAACCTTGGCGCACCAAATGCAGATTCAAACCTGACAGACGACAGGGTGGACGGTGATGCAAGTGGTCCGTTTGCCAGTTCCGGTGATTGGCTGGATGGTGGGCTGAACCGGCATGTTGTCACATCAGGCTCTGTGCGCGAATTGGGCACGGCCTTGCCGGCGGTCATCACTGATCCGAACCAGTTCGCGGCGCTGACAGAGGAAGAACAGGTCGACGCGATGCGCCAAGTGATTGCCAAGGCGTTTGCGTTGGGCGATCTGAGCGGGAAAATGATATCCGCCGTGATCGACCCACTTGACCCTGCGGGCGAGCGGCTGGAACGCGCGGCGATGGGCTTTCACTTCAATGGTCAGCTGTATCGCCCTGATGCAGGGTCCGATGCTTTGGTTCTCAGGCAGGTTGATGGCACGGATGCGCCCTTGCAATCAGAGGGCGGGTATCAATCGTCGGTTGCCGCGGCCCCCGGTGCAGCGCAGCCGCAATTGCCGCTGTTTTACGTCAACGGGGCCGCGCCCCGTCCCGGTGCGCCATTTGCTGATCCATGCGGACGATGGGCCGCACAAGATAGTGTGGTTCAGCGTGACCCGTTTACGGGCAGTTGGCTGACGGATGCGTTTCAGCATGATCGGGACGTCGCGGGCTATCGTCGTTATGAGGCTTCTGCTGTTCAGCTTGATATGATTGTCAACCGCGCAGGCTGGCATGACCCGCAGGCCCGGATCAACGTCCTGACGGCTGAAGCGGATCGTTTCAAAAGTGGCCCTGGCCTGATCTCGCCGCTGATCAGCGACAGTGAAGAGCCATTCTTTTTCCGCGCCTTGTCGGGCGAATGCATTGAGTTTCGTCACACGAATGAGTTGCCGAAGGAACTGGAACTTGACGACTTTCAAGTCAGGACACCGACCGACACGATCGGTCAACATATCCATCTTGTGAAATTCGATGTGACCGCGTCGGATGGCTCCGGCAATGGCTGGAATTACGAGGACGGAACCTTTGCCCCGGATGAAATCACGGCACGCTTGTGTGCGTGGGACAAAACCGGTGATCCGCAGGCCGCCGCAATAATCGACAGATTGCAGGCTGCGATTGATGATGCGCTGACACCAGAATTTGCCGCAGAATTTGACGCGCCGTTCTGTCAGTCCTCGGTTGTCAAAGACCACCGGATTTGGCGGCTGCCGCGCAGCCAGTTTCCGTTCCTGTTCCAGACCACGACCCAGCGCTGGTTTGCCGACCCGATGCTGTCATATGACGAAAGCGGACAGGCGATCGACCGGACGATGCGAACGGTCTTTACCCACGACCATTTTGGGCCATCTTCGATTCAGCAACACGGCTTTTACAGTGCGCTTGTGATCGAGCCGCCAGCGCAGACCGGCATGGCGGGGGACCCGGATCGGGAACCGCTTTTAAGGCAGATTTGCGATTTTGATGATGACCCGGCGGGCACTGACTGCGCGACACCGCTTGATCCGGTTCAGGCAATGGCAAGCGTGGCCTGGGGCAGCGATCAATGGGAAGGCACCCGCAAGCTGATCCGCACCAGTCTGGACGATCCGCAGCACCCCAGCTACCGGGAATTTGCGCTATCAATTGCTGATTTTGCACTTCTATACGACCCGCGCAGTCGCGATGACGCCGCCCAATTTGTCAGCGCGATGCGTGATGCAACAGGTCAGACAGAGTCCGGACTTGGCGGGCTTGATGGGATGACCAGGATCTATTGCGAGGCACGACACCGCCTGAGCCCGTTCAACATGGAGCAGGTCTGCGGCACAGGATACACACGCGATGGCCCGGGTCTCAGCTTTTCGTATCCCGGTGAATTGCCGCCCGCCTGGCTGGCCGGCGGGGCATTCCGCGATGATGTGCACAGGCTGCGCTATCAGGGGGATTTCCTGACCGTTCAACCGGACGGCACGCGCGAGGTGCAGAATTTGCTAGAGCATCTTGTCAGCTATCGCCAGAAGGCTGCGGGCACCTTTGTTCCGGGCTCTCCGGCATTTGATGAGGATGGCACCCCACAGTCGGGCGCAATGGCGGGGCCGGTTGCCGCACCTGCCCGGCCAGAGTCGATCTCGGTCGATCATCATGATCCTTACCTTATCAATTACCGTGGCGCACCGATCCCGTTGCGCATCGCGGATAAAGATGGTGGGCCGGACCGGTCTTCGGATTGTGCTCCTCTGACGCTCAACCGTCCGGGAGAGCACGGTTCAAGCGATGCCGTTGAAAAACTGGCCGGCGGTCAGTTCGAACAGTGTTCCTATTCGCATCAGATGACGGGACCAATTGGCGATCTGGCCAGCGCGTTGCATTCCGGCGTGCACTGGGACCCAGAAACGCCGGTTCTAGAGGCTTACACCGGCGAACGCCTGGCATTCCGGATGATCCAGGGCGCGCAAGAGGTGCAGCATACCTTTGTGCTTTCGGGTCAGCCATTCAAACGCAATATCGATCAGGCCTTTGCACAAGGGATGCGCCCGCTTGCAATGGATGGACCGGCGTCACTGCAACAGCAATGCCGAGAGCGCGCAGAGGTGTTCAATTCCCGGCCCGGCGAGTACCGCGAGTGGCTTGATACTGCGCCCGCCAATCGGACGGGCTGGACACCGGAACAGCGCGATCATTGGGACGCCTATGAAGCAGCTTTGGCGGAGTGTGATAACATCGAAGGGTTTTCGTTTGCGCAGGAAATCGGCATTTCCGAGCATTTTGAGATGCAAGGGTCGCTGCGTGCGGATGTACCTGTCAGTGTCGAGTTTGCGGGGGAGACAGGCCAATCAAGCCCGGACGATCCGGAGCTTTCTGATGGCGTGCCACAGACGTCTTCGGATTATCTTTATCATTTCGGATCGGTTGATGCGCTTTGGAATGGTGCCTGGGGGCTTGTGCGCATCTACGAAGATCCGACTGCGCCTGACCCGGCCACGGTGCCAGAGCTGAACACTGCATCAGTAGGTCCGGTCACCGCAATTGGTGACCGGCTGACAGCCAATGTGCGCAGCACTGAAGGCGCTGAGTCTGCCGCTGACACGTTCTTTGGCGGCACAGGCCTGGCATGCCCGGTTCCCCAAGGGGACGAGCCGGCGCAGCGGGTTGTTGATGCAGCGGTTGTCGCTTTTGAAACGCGGCGCGTGTTTGATCCAGTTGGCACGCGGTACGGCGACACGGTTTACGATCCTGATGGCGTGATGCTGGCCCTGATGTCGCCAGAGGATCTGGGGATCGCCAGTATCGCCAATGATGCAGCATGGAAAACCCTGACCGCCGATCAGGTGATTGCGGATATTCGCACCGTGTATGGGCAACAGCCTGAACCTTTCGTGTTGCGGGTACGGGCAGGGGATTGTCTGCGGTTGCGCATCGTCAATCTGATGGGCGACGCCAACGGCGAAATGCGCGACCAGATCGGGGACGCTATTCTGCCCAAAATCGTGCCGCTGAATGCCGATCCGATCCCGGAGATGCACGAAAACGAAGACGGTACACAGGAGCTTCGGCTGGCACGTCTGCCAGACCCCAACAATCCGGGCGGCGTGCGGCCATCGGCTGCTGTTGCATTGAGCTTTGGTTTACCGGGTCTCGACCTGATCCGCGACGTCCCCAAAGGCTATGGATATAACCGCAAGGCGCTTGATGCCGCTGCGGGCGGGGTCACTGTCAGCCGCATGCTGACCTCTTATGCGGGGCGGACACGGCTGGATGTCGACGATGAGGACGCGCTGGACCTTATTGTCGCGGGTCGGGCCACAGACAAGCTGAACGATGCGTCCAAAGGCTATGCGGCATTGTTTGGCGCGCTTGTTTCCGAAGGTGAGACGCCACCCGATGTACAGTTCATCGTTCAGCCAGGATCAGGCAGTGCTGGGCTTGGTCAGGCACTTGGGCGTGACTTTAACCTATTGGCACTGGTTGGTGGAACGCCGTCGTTGATCGGTGATGATGCCGCGGCACTTGATCCTGTGATCGCGGATCTGTGCGGCACAGCTACGTGCCCTGCGGCCGAACTGCTGTATCGCGATCTGCAACAGATCGTGCAGGCATCGCTGTGGGAGGCCACAGATGATCTGACGCACTGGATCCCCTATGCGTTCGGTGCTGTGCCAGTGGTCCCAACCGGCGATGTCATCTCGCAAACACCGCACGGATTGTTCGGGGCAATTGATGTTGTGCCGGTCAACTGGACCCCTTCGGCAGCGGACGGGTTAAGCTGTGCAGAACCGGTGCGCGGGTTTGAAAGATGCTCGGCCAGTTTTGTCCCGGGTCGCGGCGGTGGTCAGGGTATGCAGTACACTGTCCAATCCGACGCAAGCGCCCCGGTCGCTGTGCGTGAATTCATCCTTTTCTATCAGGATGGTCTGAACCATTGGGATGATGGATCAAAGCTGAAGGTGGTCTGGGACGATACACCCAGCGTCTTTGCCCGCGATGCGGATGGACAAAGGCTGCGGCCGGTCCCTGACTGCATCGTTTGTGATGACAGCTATGACCGTGGCGAGGCGGGGGTGAGCCAATCTTCACCAGCCTATAGTCGCATGCTGCGCGACTTGTTATTGCGCCCCGGTATCGAAGAAAGCAGCGATCTGAACGCCTATGTTTTCCCGGCCGACTACGTAACAGCGGACGCGGGCCAGATCAGATTGCAGGCCTGCGCGGGTGAGCAGGTCGTGATCCGCGTTGTCCATCCCGGCGGGCGCGCACGCCAGCGTGCGTTTGTCATGAACGGACACAGCTATGATGATCTGTTCCCCGGCTTTGGCTTTCCGCGGTCGGCCTTGCTCGCGCCGGGCAAGTCGATGACCGCATGGCTGCGCCCCGAGGCGGTCGCGGGTACCTATGTCTGGCACGACGGTCCCACCCATCTCAGAGCGGGTGGAACCTGGGGGTTGCTAGATGTGGCGGCGGCGGACAGTGCACAATGTGGCGGTTGAGCATAACGCTGTGTCTGGCATGGTTTGCGTTGATCGGCACTGCAAGGGCCGAGGATCTTAAACCGGCACTTACGGCGCAAACGGCTTTTCTTACCCCAGATGGGGCGCCCATGTCTTTGGTCGGGGCGGGGGAGCCGTTTGTGATCCGTACCACTGTTTCCAGTGGTTACGCGGATGAGCCGCCGCGCGGGCTATCTTTGTTTGGATGGCTGCGCCGGATTGGCGACAGTGATCTGCCCTGTGGGCAAGCCGCAGAGGCTTTTCAACGTACCGGACGTCTGCCGACAGGGACCATCTTTCTGAACGACCCTGTGATCGGTGTGGTGACGCGAGACAACGCGATGATTCTGTCCGATCCGGAATTTTCGCTCGCATCAGCGAATATCGTCAGCGCCTTGAGGTTCGCGAGCCGTCCGTCCGCGATGGTGTCCGATCATGGCAATCGCCGCTTTCTGATCGCTCTTCCCGACGAGGGGAAAGTTGTTGGTATCGGCCCATCCGGCAATGAAGTTTTGACGATCACAGGGCTGACACGCCCGACCGATCTTGCGGCTGCGCCAGATGGGCGTGCACTGATCCTGTTGGCTGACGGCACGCTGATGTTGGGTGATGAGAATGAGGTCCGACCGGTGGCTTTAGACATCAGCGCGTTGCGCCCTTCGATTGATCCACGCTGGACGGTTGCAGTTGCGCCTCACGAAGCCCTGTTGATCGATGCACAAAGTGGCAAGGCGGTTCAGACGTTGGCGGCGCAGGGTCTCCGCGATGCGGCCGTTCTTACAACGCCTGATGCAGATGCACCCTTTGCATTGGCCCTACTTTCCTCTGATGGCGTGGCGATCCACTATCTGGATGCCCCGGAGGTCGGGGTTCCCATTGCGCTTGCGGCACCCGAGGCGACACGTCTGGTTGCCTCTCCACATGGCCGTGTTCTGTTGGCGTGGTCGCCTGAACAAGGCAAGGTGAACGTCATTGATGTGGCACGTGGTCGTCTTGTGCGTGCCGTTGGCGCAAATGCAGCCTTTTCCGAAGTGGCGTTTTCCGATGAGACCGCGTTCCTGATGCTGGAAAGCCAGACACATGTGGGTGCGCTTGATCTGAACGCCATTGCGCGCGGCGAGGATGCAACGTTTCGCGAAATTCAGATCGGGAACGCGATATCGCCGGATCATGCGCGACGGCAATTGCTGGCACCACTTTGGCCGATGGAAGGGATGTTGGCCGTTCATGCGGACAGCTATCAGGGATATCGGATCATGGATGGATCAGTCATGGGCGACGCCCCGGCCATGACGGCGACCTCTCTGCGTGGTGGCATACCGCGCCTTGTTGCCACCTTGGATCGCAGCTTTGTCGAACAGATGCCTGGCGTTTTTGAAACAACCGCCAGCTTGCCGGGTCCGGGCCGCTTTGAACTGGTTGCGACAACCGGTTTGGGCGCGTTGAGCTTTTGTGCGGAGGTGCCGGTCGCCGACCCCGATGGGCGCGTTGATTTGCAGACCGGACGGTTGAGCGCGACGATGGATGGAACCGGTATGCGTTTCACAGTGATCGGCCCAGACGGCAAGCCGCGCGTGGACCTTAGCGGGCAAATCACATTCAGCGCATTGGTCGGTGGATGGCGAGCAACGGCGCCATTCGCCACGGATGCGCAAGGCGTTTCGACCGCTGCATATGCCCTACCACGCCACAACGAGATTGTTGTCAGGCTCGACACAGACGACACAATTGCAGTCGAACCATTGCTATTGGAGGATTTTTGATGGGCAATTTCACATCTGCCATGATCTGCACGCTTGTGTGTTTCGGCAGCGTTGTGCAGGCGCAGCACGCGGAACATGACCATGATGCGCATGATCACAAGCACGAAGTGATCGCCATGACGTCCGGAGAAGAGATGCTGAACCTGCCGGATTTTCCCGTCACCAGTGCCGATGATGTCACGCTGGGGCTGCGCGAGATGCTGCCCGCGCGCGCGCCCGTGATCCTGAGTTTTACCTATACAGGCTGCCAGTCGCTTTGTGACGTGACCAACGCAATCCTTCTCGGAGCTGATGATGACTTGTACGAAGCGGGTTTGCCCGAAGTGACGATTGCAACGCTGACGATCGACCCTGTCAATGATACGCCGCAACAACTCAAGGCGACCCGTGACAGCCTGGGGTCAAGTGAGCGTTGGTTGTGGTTGACGGCGGGCGTGCGCGGGACAAAGCCTCTTTTGGACGCACTGCGCTTTCCGGCTGGCGTGATCGAGGACCATGATCCTGTTTTTCTGGTCGGACGGGCCTGTTCGGGTCGGTTTACCCGGGTCGTGGGGCTGGCAAACCCCGAGGATCTTGTGCAACTGGCCGCACACCTGCCTGAATGCGACACCTGATCAAACTGCTTTTTCTGCTGGCCGCCCAATCGGCTGGTGCGGACGTGCCTGCCAGTGGGCAGGACCTTTTTCTGAATGGCAACGGCGCCGAGGTACTGCTGCTTGATGGAACGCTCAGGTTGCCCGCCGGCCGTTTCGCCTGTGCGGGATGCCATGGCAAGGATGCGCGCGGGGATCGCGAAGGTGGAACTGATTTTCCAGCCATTGACTGGCCCACACTCAGCGCGGCCGGTCGGGAGCAGAAACAGTACTCTGCGGCGTCTTTTGCCACTGCCTTGCGCGACGGTATCGCGCCAGATGGTCGCCGTCTTTCAGACGCCATGCCGCGTTATATTGTGACTGATCAGGTTATGGACAGCCTTGTTTTATACCTGAGACAGATTGCAGTCGATCAAGACCGGGGCATCGGACCGACAACTGTGTTCATCGGTGCATCACCGGGTTCTGCCGGTACGACGGGGCTTCGTCTCGCGGCTGAGCGGTTCAATCTTGAAGGCGGCGCCTTTGGCCGTGTGCTGGAACTGACGACGACCGGTGATATAATGATGCTTGATACCGAGCTTGCGGCACAACTTGATCCGCGCATCGATCAGGCCGAGGCGCGGCTGAAGGCACAGTGGATGCAATCGCAAAATGCAGGCGCAGGGACAGCGGGTGCCGTTTTCACCCCAACTGAGCTGCTGCAAAGCGAAGCTTCTGAGAGTGCAGATCTGCATGTTGTATCTTTGCGCCGCGATATTCTTGCGCCGACGCAGCAACGCGCTTTGCCCGTGCCGACTCTGCGCCCTTTTTTGCACGGGCTTATCCTGGGTGATGCGCTGATTGATTGCGGGCGCAATGTGACCCGCCATTGCATCGAGAGCTTCTTTGAAAAGGTCGATATCGATGCTTATCTGGCGGTATATCCACGCGGCAACTAGCTATTCTTCGGCGCGGTGCAGCAATTGCGCCTTTGATCCTGACGCCTTCTCTGCCGTTAGGTGATGCTGCGATTTCTTACTGGCAGCACTGTGGTTCTTGGGTAAAGACATCCCGAAGGGTCGACGCAAAGGCCAGCGTATGTCGAAATCAGTTGCACATCTGCGGTCTCGGGCGCGAGAGTGTGGTATGAGTTCAAATATTCCACCTCAGGACGCCACTGACCGCCGCGCGGTAAAGCCTGTAATCTGCTATCCGACGGCAACCCTGCCGCAAGCTGACCTGGCACCTTATCAGCGTGCCAGAGATGGCGCTGCCGAGACCACGCGCGTGACAGTCCCGCCGCGCGATGCGTCTTGCATTCGTGTACCTGCCGGGTCTTTTCTGCGGATCACCAGCGTGGAAGGGCCACAGGTTGGCGATTTGAATCTATTCAATGCACATGACCTTTCGGAGCGCTTCTATTCGGGCAAGACCCGTGCTTTGCATGGCACACATCTGAGTACCGGAGATCGGCTGTGGTCCGTATTCCCACAGTTGAGGCCGATGGCGACGATCGTTCATGACAGCCTCGACTGGTATGGGATCGACGATTATGGTGCCAGTGTCCATGATGTCATTGGCACGCGATGTGACCCTTATACGGGTCAGCTATTATCAGGCATTCATTACCATAACTGCTGCCATTCGAACCTGACCCGTGCGTTGGCGGATCACACAGGTCTGCCTTTGGCAAAGGCAGAACATCACGTGCATGATGTCATGAACGTTTTTATGTGCACCGGCTTCACCCATGATACCGGCCAGTACTTTATGAAGGCAAGCCCTGTCAGACCCGGTGACTATATCGAGTTCTTGGCTGAGATCGACCTGCTTGCCGTGCTTAGCGCCTGTCCCGGTGGCGATTGTAGCGCGGAACATTCCAGCGATGTTGCCAATTGCTACCCGTTGCTTATGCAGGTTTTCCAACCGATACCGGATGCTCTGGCCGGGTGGCAACCGCCGTCTCCGAGCCTGTATGACCGCAGCCACGGGCGCTAATCCTTAGCAATACCGTTCCGGCGCACGTGATTGCGCCTCGCTGTAGCGATCGCCCCAAGCCCAGCCAACAGGCAGAATGGTGTCGATACGTGCTGCCAGGTCAGGGGTCATGGTAATCACCTCCCAATCGGCTATGTGGGATGCGTGGCGGCTGCCCGGGATAGGTATAATATGATCACCGCGATCCAATAGCCAAGCGAGGGCCAGCGCCGGTGCGGTTGTTCCATGCTCTTGCGCGAGGCGGTGAAATGCCATGGCTTGTGCTTTGTTGTGCGCCCAGTTCGGCTGCTGGAAGCGCGGCACTTCTTTGCGGAAACCGCCGAAATCTGCATGATCGGGATCGATGATTGATCGCCCGAATACACCACGCGCCAGCGGAGAGAAGGCGACAAACGCAACGCCAAGCCTTTGACATTCCTGTAGCAATCCCAGTTCCGGCTGCCGTGTCCAAAGCGAGTATTCATTCTGGATCGCCCGTACCGGCGTTTCGGCATGTGCGCGGCGTAGCGTGGTGGGCGACACTTCAGACATCCCCCAACCGCCAATTTTCCCTTGTGCAACAAGATCGCCCATCAGTCCTGCCACGTCTTCGATCGGGACCGACTGTTCGCGGCGATGGATATAGAACAGGTCCACATAGTCGATACCAAGCCGCTGCAAAGAGCCTTCGAGTTCGGCGCGCAGATAGCTGGGGTCGTTGTTGACCGGATGATCGGGATTTCTTTGTATCCCCGCCTTGGTCGCAATGCTGGGATTGTGCCTGCGGCTGGCGATCCATTCGCCGACCACGTTTTCCGAAACATGCGGCCCATAGACATTTGCCGTATCAAAATGCGTAATGCCCATATCCCACGCCTGGTCCATGGCGGCAAAGCTGTCGGCAGTTGTGGTTTCTCCCGAAAAGCCGCCGAATGACATACAACCAAGGCCAATCGCCCCGACTTTTGGTCCGGATGCGCCGAATGTTCGCTGCTTCATGCGAAGGCGGCCTGTAGTGCAATCTCTACCATGTCACCAAAGGTCTTTTCACGATCTTCTGCGGGAAGTGCTTCGTGCGTCAGCAGGTGATCGCTGACCGTCAAAACAGCAAGCGCGCGTCGTTTGTGCCGTGCGGCGAGGTTGTAAAGCTCTGCGGCTTCCATTTCGACCCCAAGTATCCCATGCCGCACCATTTGTTCATTCAGGTCAGGGCGTTCGTCATAGAAAACGTCCGAGGAATAGATACCGCCCACATGGGTCGGCACGTTTTTATCGGCTGCGGCTTTGTGGGCCGCGGCAAGCAGGCCGTAATCGGCGCAAGGCGCGAAGTTCAATTCCTTGAAGATCCCGCGCGACGGGGTCGACAGGGTGGATGCCGTCATGGCGAGGATCACGTCGCGGATTTTGACATGCTCTTGCATACCGCCGCAGGACCCGATGCGGATCAGAGTTTGGGCGTTATAGTCTTTGATAAGTTCATTGGCGTAAATGGAAAGGGACGGCATCCCCATACCCGAGCCTTGGATTGTGACCGGATGCCCGTTCCATGTGCCGGTAAAACCCAGCATGCCGCGCACCTCGTTGATGCAGCGCGCGTCATTTAGAAAGGTTTCAGCCGCCCATTTGGCGCGATATGGATCGCCGGGCATCAGCACCGTTGGTGCAATGTCGCCTTTTTCGGCGCCAATATGGACTGTCATTCTGAGCCTCCGTTTTTGGTTGAGGCTCAGAATAGAATAGTTTTGCCGGCAGCGGGAGTTTAGATTTCCATCGCGTCAGGCGTTTTGCCTGCAGCAAGTGCTTTCTTGAACCAGTCTGGCTGACGCCCTTTGCCGGTCCAGGTCTGGTCAGCATTATCGGGATTGCGATATTTTGGGGCAGAGACGGTTTTGGGACCGGATTTGGCTTTCCGCTTTTTCGGGGCGGCAACCCCTTGCGTGATTTCATCAAGAGAAAAGCCATGCGCTGCTGCGGCTTTTTGCGCTGCTGCAAGTGCGGCCTTTTTGTCTTTCTCGGCCAGCTTTGCCAATGCTTTTTCTACATTGACCTTGAGCTTTTCCAGCTCTTTCCGGGTCATTGATTTGAGGTCAGTTTTCATTTCGCGCTCCAATTTGGTGCTGGGTCGCATATCACTCGCTTTTGGGATGTGCATCCCAAAAGATGATTACTCTGTACAAAAGTGCAACCGCGTAGAGCGTTATTCCGCCGCAACCGACCGGGGGTCAACTAATGTCACGATGTCGCCCATGATCTTATTCAATTCAAAATCCTTGGGTGTATAGACTTTGGCCACGCCCATTGCGCGTAATTCATTTGCGTCATCATCGGGAATGATCCCGCCCGCAATGACGGGAATATGGTCTAGCCCCGCCTCGTGCAGTTTGGTCATGACGTCGCGGACAAGCGGGATATGCGAGCCGGACAAAATGGAAAGTCCGATGACATGCGCCTGATTATTGGCGGCCGCCTGCACAATTTCATCAGGTGTCAGCCGGATACCTTCGTAATCAATATCCATCCCACAATCGCGGGCGCGGGCGGCGATTTGTTCCGCGCCGTTTGAATGCCCGTCAAGGCCGGGTTTGCCGACGAGGAATTTCAGCCGCCGCCCCAAAGCGGCACTGACCAGATCAACCTGTTCGCGCAGTTCTTCCAGCCCTTCGGTCCGGTTGGACGGATTGCTGCTGACGCCCGTTGGCGCGCGGTATTGCCCAAAGACGCTGCGAATAATGTCGGCCCATTCACCCGTTGTGACACCCGCTCGTGCGCAGGCGATGGACGGGGGCATGATGTTGCTGCCGTCCTGTGCAGCCTCGCGCAGGGCTGCAAGCGCCTGTGTGACCGCGTTATTGTCGCGATCCGACTTCCATGCGTTCAGCCGGCGCAATTGATCCGCTTCGGCCTTGGGGTCAGAGACCATGATCGCGTCGTCACCAGCGGTCAAAGGCGAGGGTTCGCCGGATTGCCATTTGTTGACGCCTACAACAGTTGTATCACCTTTTTCGATACCCCCGATCCGAGCCGCATTACTCTCAACCAGCCGCGACTTCATATAGGCAATTGCACCCACAGCGCCGCCCATCCCGTCGATTTGGGCCAATTCGGCGCGCGCACCTTCTTTGAGTTCATTCACTTTGCGATCAATGGCCGGGTTGCCGTCGAAAAGATCGTCGAATTCCAGAAGGTCAGTTTCATATGCCAGGATCTGTTGCATCCGCAGTGACCATTGCTGGTCCCATGGGCGAGGCAGGCCGAGGGCCTCGTTCCACGCTGGGAGTTGGACAGCACGCGCACGCGCTTTTTTGGAAAGTGTGACCGCGAGCGTTTCCAGCAGAATACGATAGACATTGTTTTCCGGTTGTTGTTCGGTCAGTCCAAGCGAATTGACCTGTACCCCATAACGGAAACGACGGTATTTCGGATCTTCGACACCATATCGCGTTTCACAAATTTCATCCCAGAGTTCGACAAAGGCGCGCATTTTGCAAAGCTCGGTCACAAATCGGATACCGGCATTCACAAAGAATGAAATACGCCCGACCATGGCCGGGAAATGTTCAGCTGGTACTTTGCCTTTCAGATCGTCCAGAACGGCTGTCGCGGTGGCAAGCGCAAATGCCAATTCCTCTTCCGGTGTCGCGCCGGCCTCTTGCAGGTGATAGGAACAGACATTCATCGGGTTCCATTTGGGCAGGTGTTCACGGGTATAGGCCGCCACATCCGTGATCATCCGCAGGGATGGCTCGGGCGGACAGATATATGTGCCGCGCGACAGGTATTCCTTGATGATGTCGTTTTGCACGGTGCCTTGCAGCGCGCTGACATCGGCGCCCTGTTCCTCGGCCACGGCGATGTAAAGCGACAAAAGCCAGGGGGCAGTTGCATTGATCGTCATCGACGTGTTCATCTGGTCCAGCGGGATATCGTTGAAGAGGGTGCGCATATCGCCAAGATGGCTGATCGGCACACCGACCTTGCCCACTTCGCCCTTGGCGAGAATGTGATCGCTGTCATAGCCGGTTTGGGTTGGCAGATCGAACGCGACAGAAAGCCCTGTCTGCCCTTTGGCCAGATTGCCACGATAAAGCGCGTTAGAGGCAGCTGCGGTGGAATGGCCAGCATAAGTCCGAAACAGCCAGGGGCGGTCTTTCTGCGTCTGCGACATGATGCACTCCTCGAATCTCATTGCGCAACTTTATTACGCCATGCTTTCGTTATAGGTAATGAAATGCCGCTGTCAATTCGCTGCGTTGCGGCATGACGGGATTTACCCTGCCGCCGATCCCTGTCACGGTCTGCGCATGACGCAAACTGTTTCCTTACCCTTATGGGCCTTTGTTCTGATTGTCCTGTTTGCAGGCGTCACCTTTGCATCGCATTTCCTGTTTCCATCCGTCAGATGGTTTTTCCGCAAACGCGCCGAGCGAGCGATTGCCCGGTTGAACGAACGGTTGCAGCGCCCAATCGAACCTTTCAAGCTGGCGCGCCGCTACGACATGATCCAGCGGCTGATCTATGACCCCGAGGTGACGCAGGCGATTGTCGACTATGCCCGCAAAGAGAAGGTGCCCGAGAATGTAGCCTTTGAGAAGGCACAGCAATATGCCCGCGAAATTGTGCCGTCGTTTTCGGCCACGGCCTATTTCAGCATCGGCATCAGGCTGGCGCGCTGGCTTTCAAAGTCGCTGTACCGGATCAAGCTGGGCACGTTTGACCGCAAGCGCCTGGCTGAGATTGATCCGGATGCCGCTGTGATCTTTGTCATGAACCATCGCAGCAATATGGATTATGTGCTGGTCACCTATCTGGCTGCGAATGCGGGTGCGCTGTCTTATGCGGTGGGTGAATGGGCCCGCGTCTGGCCGCTCTCGTCGATTATCCGGGCGATGGGTGCGTACTTTATACGGCGTAAGTCGCGGGGCGCATTGTATCGTAAGGTTCTTGCGCGTTACGTGCAGATGGCCACGCGCGGGGGCGTGAGTCAGGCTGTCTTCCCCGAGGGCGGGCTAAGCCTTGATGGCAAGCTTGCACCACCGCGCATGGGTCTACTGAACTACATCATTGATGATTTTGACCCGGAGGTGCGCAAGGTTATCTTTGTCCCGGTTGCGCTCAACTATGACCGGGTTCTGGAAGATACGATCCTGATCGCGGCCGATAAATCAGGCAGACGCCGTTTTAAACCACCGCTTACAAATGTTGTGCGTCGCGTCAGTCGCCATTTCTGGCTGCGGGTGACACGTCGGTTCCGTGGATTTGGGACCGCTTCGGTCAGCTTTGGCGTGCCATTGGAGCTTTCGGAATTCAGGACAACGGTGACAGGTGACCTGACCGAAGCTGTTGCAACAGAACTGATGCAGCGCATCGCGGACGTGATCCCGGTGCCGGGCGTTCCCTTGGTTGCGCGGCATCTATTAGCCACAGAGGCGGTGACGGTTGCAGAGCTGGAAACCGTGGTGACCGCATCGATTGCCGCGCTGAAGGATCGTAAGCTGCCGTCGCCGCGACGTTCGGGGCCCGAGGTTGTTGCGGATGCGCTGGGTCGGATGAAGGCGCGGGCGTTGGTTACCGAATCTGCGCAAGGTCTGTTCGTCACAGACCGGGGGCGCGATGTTCTGACGTTTTATGCAAACTCTATCGATCACCATTTTTCTGCCAGTGCAAAGGGAATATCCGAAAATGCTGCAGTTGCAGAGTAATTAAATTACAATTTTTGATCTGATTGGGTTGCAAAGTTACCTTCTCATCATGTAATCATCCTGTAGCGCGCCCGATTCTGCGGTGCAGCAGTACATGGATATTGGATGATGGAGACTGAAATGGCCCTTGATCAAACTGCCCACGGGGCAGCCTATAATGCTCCGCAAAAGGACATTTACGAGGTCGGAGAAATGCCGCCGCTGGGTTATGTGCCAGCGCATATGCATGCCTGGACCATTCGCCGCGAGCGTCACGGTGAACCTGACAAGGCGTTTGAGATCGAAGTCGTCGATTGCCCAAAGCCTGACAGCCATGAGGTTCTGGTGCTCGTGATGGCAGCAGGCGTGAACTATAACGGTGTTTGGGCAGGCTTGGGCGTGCCGATCAGCCCATTTGATGTACATGGTGCTGACTTTCATATCGCGGGTTCGGATGCCTCGGGCATTGTCTGGGCCGTGGGCGACAAGGTGAAGCGCTGGAAAGTCGGCGATGAGGTTGTCATTCACTGTAACCAGGATGATGGCGACGATGAGCACTGCAATGGTGGTGATCCGATGTTTTCCGATAGCCAGCGGATTTGGGGCTATGAGACACCGGACGGATCGTTTGCGCAGTTCACTTGCGTGCAGTCGCAGCAGCTTATGCCACGTCCGCAACATCTGACTTGGGAGGAAAGCGCGTGCTACACGCTGACGCTAGCAACGGCTTACCGTATGCTGTTCGGGCACGAGCCACATGACCTTAAGCCCGGCCAGAACGTTCTGGTTTGGGGCGCATCCGGTGGCCTTGGATCCTACGCCATTCAGTTGATCAATACGGCCGGCGCGAATGCGATTGGTGTCATCAGCGACGAAAGCAAGCGCGAATTTGTGATGTCATTGGGCGCCAAGGGTGTCATCAATCGCAATGATTTCAATTGCTGGGGTCAGTTGCCGACCGTGAATACCCCCGAATACAATACCTGGCTGAAAGAGGCCCGGAAGTTCGGCAAGGCGATCTGGGAGATCACCGGTAAAGGCGTGAATGTCGATATGGTGTTTGAACATCCCGGTGAAGCCACGTTCCCGGTGTCCTCGCTTGTCTGCAAGAAGGGTGGCATGGTGGTCATCTGCGCCGGGACAACCGGTTTCAACTGCACCTTCGATGTGCGGTATATGTGGATGCATCAAAAGCGTCTGCAGGGCAGCCACTTTGCCCATCTCAAACAGGCAAGTGCGGCTAATCAGCTGATGATTGAACGACGTCTGGACCCATGCATGTCAGAAGTGTTCGGATGGGAGGAGATACCCGCTGCACATACCAAGATGCGCAAAAATGAACATAAGCCTGGCAATATGGCGGTTCTTGTGCAGGCACCAGTGACCGGGTTACGCACCTTTGAGGACACAGTGGAAGCATCCCAAAACCGTTAATAAAAACAATGCTGTAAAAGAGGGCGTGGCTGCGACTGGCCACGTCTTTTTCCTGTTCAGGGGCCGACTTTGCAAAGCAACTATATCTGTCTACTCACTATTTTTGGGGGATCGGAAGCCGTGAATAATATGCTAACCTTTGTTATGCTACCATAGGTTGTTAGCAATTCATTAACGATTATCAGAGAGACTAGTACATGGGACACGAATGGATTATCGACGTTCTCGCAGACCTTAAATCATTTGCGAGCACGAATGATCTACCACAACTTGCCGCGCAGCTGGAAGAGGCCGCGTTCATTGCACATGTGGAGATCGATGGCAGGAAAGAACAACCGTCCCGCATGACGCGAGGTGACGGAGCTGGAACTCGACACATTTTTGCAAGCGCTGGAGCAAGCCGACGCGCTTGACCAAATCCAGCAACTGATTGTCGAACTACGCGACACGTTTCAGATCGACCACGTCGTCTATCATTGGGTCAGCGCCGATGGCGAGCAGTACGGCTTTGGTACCTATGATCCGGCGTGGGCGGCGCGGTATCAGGAGCGGGACTACATTCGTGTTGATCCGGTGATCATCGGCTGTTTTCAGCAATTTCATCCGGTTGACTGGAAACGCCTTGATTGGTCTTCCAAAGCGGCGCGTGAGTTTCGTAAGGAAGCGATCGCTTATGGTATCGGGAACCAGGGTTTTTCGATTCCAATAAGGGGTCCAAATGGGCAACTGGCCCTTTTCACGGCCTCCCATTCAACAGATAATGAGAGTTGGGCGGCGTTCACCTCCAAGCATCAGCGCGACTGGATACTGATCGCGCATTATCTGAACCAGAAGGCGCTGCAGCTGGAGAAAGGGCGCACGCCTGAACCTGTCAGAGCGTTAAGCCCCCGTGAAACGGACGCACTGACCTATCTGGGCATGGGTTACAGCCGGGGGCAGGTTGCTGACTTGTTAAGCATTTCAGAGCATACGCTACGTGCTTACATTGAAAGCGCACGCTTTAAGCTCGGCGCGCTGAACACGACCCACGCGGTTGCACGCGCCACGAGCGAGGGGCTGATCATCATTGGTGGTGCGGCCCGCGCTGCCGCTGGCGGTTGGCCAGGGCGCGAAACTGACGACAAGATCTCCAAGACAGCGGCCAGTTAACAAAAGGTAAACCCTTCGTACGTGCCGTTAACCTTTGCGGCCGCGTGGCGACCTACCCTGATGGTTGTAATCATCATCAGAAGGGTAAAACGTATGCTGCGTTATATTTATGGAAAAGACCTGTCCACCTATCCTGTTCTGCAGGACACCATGCACCGTGACCGCGCAACACAATTTGCCGAGCGCCTGAAATGGGCGGTGCAAGTTGATGAAAACGGGTGGGAGCGTGATGAATACGATGCGCTGAACCCGCTTTATGTGATTTGGGAGAATCCCGACGGCACCCATGGGGGATCAATGCGTTTTCTGCCCACAACAGAACAGACGATGGTAAATGACCATTTCAGCAATCTGCTGAACGGCGTCGATATCCGCAGCCCGTTCATTTGGGAATGTACCCGTTTTGTGCTGGGACCGGGCGCCAATTCGCGCGTCGCGGCCGCGATGATGCTGGCGGGCGGGGAGTTGATGCGCGCGTTTTCATTGACCCATCTGTTGGGGGTGTTCGACCCACGCATGGTTCGTATCTATTCGATGATCGGCGCATCGCCCGAGGTGCTTGGCAGCGCCGGTGAAGGTCGCGACAAGATCAGTGTCGGGCTTTGGCCATTCCGGCCACAGGATCGTATTCAAGTTTTGAAGCGTGCAGGCCTGTCGTCAGAGATTTCGGAGCATTGGTTCAGCCGTTCCTTTGGGCATGCGATCCATGCGGTACGAAAGGCCGCCTAACGCACTGGTGATGCCGCGATGGGCGGGATACTGTCGCGGCATGAATGCACCCACCATCACATTTTCGGATGATCAGGCGGAAGCCTGGGACAATGTCGCTCTTGCAATGCGCCAATCGGGTATCGATCTGGATGATGCTCTTTTGCAGCCGCCGCAGTCTGACACCACCTCTGTTCTGGCCGTGGTTGGCAAGGCGGGGTCCGGCAAGACGATGCTGCTTGCCAAGCTCTATCAGGCGCTGGAAGAAGCGGGCGTCGATGTCATTTCGGGTGATTGGGAAGGGCGTAAGCGCAAGGACCGGCGGACGCTTGCGATTTTGGCCCCAACCAACAAAGCGGCCAGTGTGTTGCGCAACCGGGGTGTGCCTGCGACGACAATCCATCGCATCCTCTATACCCCCGTTTATGATCCGGAATATGAGAAGGTTGCCGAATGGCTGGCTGGCCAAGGCGACAAGCCCGAGATTGAAGGGTTGACCGAGGTCGCCCTTGATCGTGCTTTTGCATCTTATCAAACGAATAAATCGATCCCGGCGGCCTTGGCCGCTGCCGGTTTGCGCGGTTCTGACTTCATCACTGGCTGGAAGCGCCGGGAAGAGCCGTTGGATATCGGTTTTGTTGATGAAAGCTCCATGCTGGATGAAAAGCAGTTCGACGACCTCAAAGAAATTTTCCCAACCCTACTGCTGTTTGGCGATCCGGCGCAGTTGCCGCCGGTGCAGTCGTCGGGTGGCATGGTGTTTGAGACACTGCCAGAGAAACGGGTTCTGACGCTGAACCGTATTCATCGTCAGGATGCGGACAATCCTATTCTTGATCTGGCCCATGCTTTGGCAGATCCACAGTTGGATTTTTGTGCGTTTGAGCGGATGGTCGAAGATGCGGCCAAGACGGATGAGCGTGTTGTGATGGCGCAGCGGGTCGAGGCGGATCTGATGGCCCGCAGCCCCTGTCTGGTGTGGCGCAACGCCACCCGCATCCGGCTGATCCATGCGTTTCGGTCCGCGTTTGGCGCACCGGTGGATGAGCTTTTGGCAGGTGAACCGCTGATTTGCGACGGGATCGAACTGCCTTTGAAGCATCGAAAAAAGCGGTTGGATCTTGAGGCGCGGGGACTGATCAAAGGTGCACAGGTGATCTATCTGGGGCCCGGCCGCAAGCCAGGTTTTTCGCGGTTGCATGTGATGGGCGCGGAAGACCCGCAAGTGAGCGCCGCCAGTATTGTGAAGATCGAACAAGAGGGCGATGAAGAACCCTTCATCCCCTTCGCCGCCCGCATGGGGGCGACGTTCCTGCATGGTGCGGCGGTGACAATTCACAAGGCACAAGGGTCCCAATGGGACACGGTACAGGTCTTTGCGCCGGATATTTATGCTGCATCCCGCATGGGGCGGGTTGAGGCGGGGCAACCGCTTTGGAAGCGCCTCGCGTATGTTGCGATCACCCGAGCCGAGACACAGTTGCGTTGGGTCGTGCGAAACCGTTTGGCTCGGCCAGAGGGTGTGTTGCGCATTGATGATCTGGATGTGCCCGCAGCGCCACTTGAACTAAAGAGCGAAGAGATATGAAAAGCATTATCATCACGGGCGCAAGCAGCGGGATCGGGCGCGTTACGGCGGAACACTTCCTTGAAAATGGCTGGCGTGTCGGTTTGATCGCACGGCGTGCCGATGCCCTGATGGATATCAGCCATGCAAACGCCGTGCCGTTACCCTGTGATGTTACTGATGAAGCGGCGGTTGATGCGGCATTCGATAGCTTTGGTCATTTGGATGTGCTGTTTAACAATGCGGGCATGTTCGGCCCGCAGACGACGATTGATCAGATATCCTTGGCCGACTGGCGGCAGGTTGTAGATGTGAACCTGACGGGGATGTTTCTGTGCGCGCGGGCCGCATTTCGGCAGATGCGCGGTCAGAACCCGCAAGGCGGGCGGATCATCAACAACGGGTCGATTTCGGCCCACAGCCCGCGTGAAGGGTCGGTTTGCTATACAACAACCAAGCATGGGGTTTCGGGGCTGACAAAAACTTTGTCACTGGATGGCCGCCCGTTTGATATCGCTTGTGGTCAGATCGATATCGGGAATGCGCGGACAGATTTGGTAAAAGGTCTGGAAAAAACGCGCGCGGCGCAGGGCCTTGACCCGTTGCCCAGCATGGCCGTTGAAGACGTCGCGCGGGCCGTGTTTCACATGGCGGCATTGCCGCCTGAAGCCAATGTGCAAAGCATGATGATCATGGCGACCAAGATGCCGCATATCGGCCGGGGTTAGCGCCGCAGAAGCGTAAAGGCGGCGGATGCGCCCCAGCCCGCAGCGATGGCGATTGTCAGCGACATCAGCCCATAGAGAAATGCGTTTTCATGGGCCAGATTGTACAGCCACCGTTCCAGCCCGACTTTGCGCACCGGGATTGTGGTGATGTATTCGTCGACCACCCGCCCGTTCCGTGTCAGGAAGATATGCGCCTCGTATTCGCCCTCGGTCAGGTTTGCAGGCAAGCTGATCGCCGCGCGAAAAAGCGTTTCCTGTTCAAGATCAACCGCCCCTTCAAGCACCTGATACAGCCCCTCGGCTGCGCGAATGCGGATCAGCGCCCGGGTGAATGCCGCACTGTCACCGACCTGTGCACCAACCGATCGGATGACGCGGGGTATCGTGATGCCGTACCGCAGGTCTTCGACATCCTTGATGACATCGCGCATGGGCAGGTTTGTGGCGACAGCGTAGAAAGACGGTGCGGCGTCAACTTCGACCTCGTCCGTATTCACCCATATGCCCAATCTGCGGTCTTTACGGCGCACCAGCACGGGTTCGTCGGGGCCTGCGACCGTGACGATCACGCCAAGCTCGCTGCGATCCGGGATCGGTGCCTCGCGTTTGATCGCGCCAAAAACAAGGATATCGGAGCCTTCAAACGTTGCGGTGATGGCAACCTGATCGCGGCTAAGCCCGAGCACGATTTCTTCGGCTTTGGCGGGCAGCGCAAGAAGCAGCAGAAGTGCGCAAAGCCGGATCATGAATGTCCGCTTTCGCCCAGCGTGTAGAGTTCAGCCGGTTGCACCAGCAGGTCAAAGGCCAGTTTGCCGCAGACCGCCAGAACCATGATTGCCAGCAGGATGCGCAGTTGTTCTGCTTTCATCTTCACCCCGATCCGGGTGCCGATCTGTGCGCCGATGACGCCACCGACCAGCAATAGAACGGCCAGAACCACATCAACGGTGTAGTTCGTTGTGGCGTGCAGCATGGTAGTAAAGGCGGTGACAAAGATGATCTGGAACAGTGATGTGCCGACAACAACTTTTGTCGGCATGCCCAGCAGATAGATCATGGCGGGCACCATGATAAAACCACCGCCGACGCCCATGATCGCGGCCAGCACCCCAACCAGCACGCCGACCAGCAAAGGCGGAATGACCGAGATATAAAGGCCCGACACCCGGAATTTCATCTTGAAGGGCAGGTTATGCACCCAATTATGCTTGCGCCGGGTCGGGATCACCTTACCGCCCGCCCTGTTGGCATTGCGGATCGCCTTGAGGCTTTCGAAAAACATCAAGGTGCCGATCATTCCCAGGAACACGACATAACAAAGCTGCACCAGCAGTTCGACCTGGCCCAACGCCTTGAGATAGTTGAACAGGATGATGCCGAGGCCAGAGCCGACAAGGCCTCCGATCAGCAGCACCGTCCCCATCTTCAGATCAACGGTTTTTCGTTTCAAATGCGCGAGCACGCCAGAGAAGGACGAGGCCACGATCTGGTTCGCCTCGGTTGCGACGGCGACCGCGGGTGGAATACCGATGAAGAACAGAAGCGGGGTCATCAGAAACCCGCCGCCAACTCCGAACATGCCCGACAAAATACCCACAATCCCACCCAGCCCGAGTAACAGGAAGGCGTTCACCGAAACTTCGGCGATGGGAAGGTAAATCTGCATGAACTGATCCGGGCGCTTGTGCCCCTGTGCGATAAGAAAACGATTTAGGGGTGTTGTGTCAAATGCAGTGAAGACGATTATGCTGCAATCGCAGCAATTCCGCCACGTGGCACCATCGGTGTTGGGGAACTGGACCTATGATTTCGTGCGAAGAAACCCGCGCAGAACTTTTTCCAGCTTGGCCGCGCCAATAGGGGCCCTTGCCTTGGTATGTTCGTGACTGATTGATTCATCACTTAATCCGGCGGCCATGTTGGTAATGGTCGAGATTGCGGCCGCCTTTAGCCCCAGAAACCGTGCGAGAATAACCTCGGGCACGGTGGACATGCCCACCGCATCTGCACCCAACATAGCGATAGCCCTGATCTCGGCCGGGGTCTCGAACGAGGGGCCGGAATACCAAGCATAGACGCCGTTGGGCATATCAATATCGGCGTCTTTGGCCGCCTGATGCAGGGCGTCTCGGATTTCTGGATCGTAGGCGTCCTTCATCGGCACGAAACGGGCATCGGTGGGTTCACCGATCAATGGGTTCAGGCCGGAAAAGTTGATATGATCAGACAGGCACATGATCGATCCTGTCGGCATATCCGGACGCATGGAACCGGCCGCATTGGTGGCGATCATCGTGTCCGCGCCCAGTTCCTTGAGAACCTCCAACGGTAGCCGCATTGCGTCGGCCCGACCGCTTTCATAATAATGTGACCGCCCGCCGAACACGGCAACGCGTACCCCTTCCAGATCGCCGATCACCAGTTTGGGATTGTGGCCGGACACGCCCGCATGCGGAAAGCCGGGTAGGTTGTCATAAGCGATGGCAATACCATCAACCGCTTCCGCGATATGCCCAAGGCCCGACCCGAGGATCAGCCCAACGCTGACGGGATCCGCGCCTACGGCATCCTTGATCTGGGCCGCGACGGTTTCAGCGTTCTTTGACATAAGGCTCGCCGCCTGCGCGTGGTGGGATCGCCTTGCCAACGAAACCAGCAAGGATCACGACCGTCAGGATATAAGGCAGCACATCAAGAAGTTGTCCATTGACCTGGAAACCCAGAACGCCTTCGATCACATCTGCCCGCAGGGACATCGCCTGCAGGAAACCAAAAAGCAGACAGGCATAAAGCGCGTACCAAGGCCGCCACTTGGCAAAAATCAGTGCTGCAAGCGCGATAAAGCCACGACCCGCGCTCATGTCTTTGACGAAACTTGCTTGCAATGCCGTGGCAAGATAGGCGCCTGCCAGCCCGCACAGGATGCCGCAGATGCCGACCGCCGCAAAGCGCAGCCAGATAACCGAAACCCCAGCGGTATCAACCGCCGCAGGGTTTTCACCAACAGCGCGCAAGCGCAAGCCAAAGCGGGTCCGATAAAGCACCCACCATGTCAGGGGCACCATCAAGAGGGCAACATAGACAAGAATGGTGTGCCCGGAGATAAGTTCATAATAAATCGGGCCGATAAACGGCACGTCTTGCAGATCATCTGCAAAGGGCAGCTCAATCGGGTTGAACCGCGCATCGCCAGCCAGTTGGGGTGTCCGCCCGCCTTGGCGGAACCAACTTTGTGCGATCACCACGGTCAGACCTGCCGCAAGGAAATTGATTGCCACGCCCGAGATCAGTTGATTGCCCCGAAACGTGATCGAGGCAAGCCCATGCACAGCCGACAGGATCATCGACGCGCCGATACCGGCCAAAAGCCCCAGCCAGACACTGCCTGATACAGCCGCAATGGCAGCAGATAGAAACGCCGCAGCCAGCATTTTCCCTTCCAGCCCGATATCAAAGATACCGGCCCGCTCTGAAAACAGGCCTGCAAGGCAGGCCAGGAGAAGCGGGGTTGCCAGACGCAACGTGGCGTCCAGCATTTGCAGAAGGGTCGCAAAGTCCATCTAGGCGGCTTTCTCCATCAGGAAGGGGAAGAGGGCGAAGAAACGATCAGCCACTTCCGGATTGCTGCGCAGGGCTTCTTCGGCCTCGGCTTGGGTGATATCGTTCGCCTGCGGCTTGTCGCGCCGCATGAAGAACTGCAGCCCCAGCATCGCGTCGAACCGGTCATCGGTGATGAATGGATCATGCGGGATGCGGCGCATCACGGCCTCGTTCGGGCGAAACACGTTGGCCCGGTTCTTGACCGCCAAAAGCGCGATCAGATGGGGCGGCACGTCATTGCCGGGGATATTGTCGATCACCATGTGAATCCACTGGTGGAACTCTTCCATCGTGATCATGCCCAGTGCCAGACAGCTAAGTACAAAGCCCAGATCTGCCCCGGTGTCGTCTTCGACACCAATTTTAAGTGGTCCTGCCATTTTCATTATTATGCTCTCCTCATTGCCAGGAATAGCCGCTCGAGCGGCATGCGCACCATGTTATCCAGTGCGCCCGTGAACAGGATCACCAATGCCTGTATTACGATGATCAATTCACGGGGTATCGACGTCCATAGGGCGAGTTCTGCGCCGCCTTGATATAGAAAGCCGAAAAGAAGGGCCGCCAGCAATACCCCGAAAGGATGGCTGCGCCCCATCAGTGCGACGGCGATGCCGATAAAGCCCGCCCCTTCCACTGCGTTCAGGACCAGCCGTTCGGCCTCGCCCTGGACGTTGTTGATGGCCATCATGCCGGCAAGAGCGCCTGAGATAAGCATGGCAACCATGATGATCTTGGTCGGGCTGATGCCCGCGTATTTTGCGGCCGATTCAGAGTGACCGAATGACCGAATTTCGTAGCCCAGACGCGTCCGCCAGATCAGCGCCCAGAGGGCGACACAGGCGGCGAGGGCGACAAAGAATGTGATATTGGCCGGTGCGCCACGGAAAAATGTGGTTTCGCCAAAATTGAACATATCCTGAAATGACGGCAGGTGGGTCGCTTCGGGGAAACGTGGCGTGGCGGGCTCCATTCCGGGCGCCTTAAGCGCACCGATCAGTAGGTAATTCAAAAGGGCAGCTGCGATAAAGTTGAACATGATCGTCGTGATCACGATATGGCTACCGCGTTTGGCTTGCAGAAAAGCAGGGATCGCAGCCCAGGCCGCACCAAAGAGGGCGGCCATGACCGTGGCACCGATGAGGGCCAGCGACCAATGCGGCCATGGAATATAAAGACACGCGAGTGCAACTCCCAGGCCACCCAGAACAGCCTGGCCTTCGCCTCCGATGTTGAACAGCCGCGCATGGAATGCGATCGCTACAGCCAGACCTGTAAAGATAAAGTTCGTGGCATAGTAGAGCGTGTAACCCCATCCGTAAGTGGAGCCCAACGCGCCGTCGACCATCAGCTTAAGCGCCTCCCAAGGATTTTCACCGATCGCGAGGATGACAAGCGCTGACAGGAAAGCCGCCAGCAGGATGGAGATCAGCGGGATCAGGACAACATCAGCCCATTTTGGCATCACGTCCATGCCTCAGACCTCCTTGCTGGCGTCGCCACCGGCAAGCGCAAGGTTGGCTTCGACTGCTTCATGCAGCGCGCCCTTTGGCTCGGTCGTCATCCCTGCCATGAGAAGACCAAGCTCTTTTTCGTCCGTTTCTTGAGGCATCCGCTCGCCCATCATTTTTCCGTCGAACATAACGGCGATACGGTCCGAGAGCGACAAAATTTCCTCTAACTCTACGGAAACCAACAAAATTGCTTTGCCCTGATCCCTAAGTGCAACAATCTGCTGGTGGATGAATTCGATGGCCCCGATGTCCACACCACGTGTGGGTTGGCCCACCAGCAGCAGATCAGGGTTGCGCTCAATCTCGCGCGCAAGGACGATTTTTTGCTGGTTTCCGCCGGAAAAATTCTTGGCGGCAAGGGTGGGATCAGGGGGGCGTACGTCGAAGCGCCCCATCTTTTCTTCGGTGTCCTTGCGGATTACGGCGTTGTCCATGAACAGCTTTGAGCGTTGATAGCGGTCGTCATGATGATACCCAAAGACCGTGTTTTCCCAAGCGTGGAAATCCATGATTAGCCCTTCGCGCTGCCGGTCCTCTGGTACATGGCTTATCCCCCGCGCTCGGCGGCTTTGTCCGTCCGATTTGGTGCCGGTCAGGTCGATCTCCTCACCGTTCAACCGGACCGAGCCCGTGGCCTTCTGATAGCCGCCCAGCACCTCCAGCAGTTCCGATTGGCCGTTACCCGCGACACCGGCAATCCCGAGGATTTCGCCGGCATGCACATCAAAACTGATACCCTTCAGGCGATGTACACCTTTGTCATCGGTTACATTCAGGTCGCGCACTTCAAGGATTTTGCGGCCAATCTGGGCAGGTTTCTTGTCCACGCGCAGCAAAACCTTACGGCCCACCATCAGTTCCGCCAGTTCCGCCGGGCTTGTCTCGGACGTCTTGACAGTTGCGGTCATTTCACCCCGACGCATGACGCTGACGGTATCGGTGATCTCCATGATCTCGCGCAGTTTGTGCGTGATCAGGATGATCGTTTTCCCTTCGCGCTTGAGGTTCTCAAGAATGCGGAACAGGTGATCGGCTTCGGCAGGGGTCAGCACACCGGTTGGTTCATCCAGGATCAGGATATCGGCTTTGCGATACAGTGCCTTGAGGATTTCGACACGCTGCTGCATGCCGACGCCCACATCCTGAATGACCGCATCGGGGTCCACATTCAGTTCATATTCTTCGGCCAGATTTTTCAATTCGCGCCGCGCGCGGGCAAGCGAAGGGCGCAGCAGGCCACTGTCTTCGGCCCCCAGCACCACATTTTCAAGCACGGTGAAATTCTCGACCAGTTTGAAATGCTGGAACACCATTCCGATGCCCGCAGCGATGGCCGCCTGACTGTCGGGGATTGCTGTTTTCTGATCCGCGATAAAGATTTCGCCCGCGTCAGCCTTATAGAATCCATACAAAATCGACATCAGCGTCGATTTACCCGCACCGTTCTCACCGATGATCCCGTGGATCGTGCCGGGCATCACGCGGATCGAGATATCCTTGTTGGCCTGCACAGGCCCGAATGATTTCGAGATGCCTTTGAGCTCAATGGCGGGGGCTTGTTCGGTCATGGGGCACCTGTCTGATATGCAAAAGGCCGCGCGGATCGTCTGCGCGGCCTTAAAGTTTTGGCCTGCGCCACGCTTTAGAAGTCGAGCGCGGGGCAGCTTTCGTCGCTGGTGTAGTCATGCACGGTCAGCGTGCCTTCTGCCATGTCAGCAGCAGCGGCGTAGGTGGCGGCCAACATGTCGTAGCTGACGATCGGCTCGTTATTGGCGTCCATCGCAAAGCCAACACCACGGTTGGCGACGCTCATCACATTAAAGCCGGTTTCGAGGTTTTCGCCTGCCAGCATCGCCTCATAAACGGCATTGTCGACACGCTTCAGCATAGAGGTCAGAACCTCGCCTGGGTGCAGGTAGTTCTGGTTTGCGTCCACACCAATGGAAAGGATATCCTCGTCAGCCGCCGTTTGCAGCACACCAACGCCGGTGCCGCCAGCGGCGGCGAAGACGACGTCAGACCCTTGGCTGATCTGCGCCAGCGTCAGTTCGGACCCTTTGACCGGATCGTTCCAGGCGGCTGGTGTTGTACCGGTCATGTTCGCAATCACGGTTGCGTCAGGGTTCACGGCCTTCACGCCCTGGGCGTAACCGCAGGCAAATTTGCGGATCAGCGGGATGTCCATGCCGCCGACAAAAGACACCGTGCCTGTTTCAGACGCCATCGCGGCCATCATACCGACCAGATAGGACCCTTCATGTTCATTGAAGACAACCGAGCGCACGTTTGGCGCGTCAACAACCATGTCGATGATTGCGAATTTGGTGTCAGGATAGTCAGCGGCCACTTCAGCCAGCGGTGTGGCCCATGAAAAGCCTGCCATGACAATCGGGTTTGCACCTGATTCAGCGAAACGGCGGATCGCCTGTTCGCGCTGCGCGTCAGACTGGATTTCAACCTCGGCATAGGACCCGCCGGTTTCCTGGGCCCAACGCTCTGCCCCGTTAAAGGCACTTTCGTTGAAGGATTTGTCGAACTTGCCGCCAAGGTCGAACAGGATGGCAGGCTCTGCCGCGGCGGTACCGGCCGTCAAGGCCAGCGCAGCAGATGCGCCAAGGAATTTCTGCATAAGGGTCATTGTGTTTCTCCCAAGATCGTTGCGCGAGGTTTTTTCGGGCGACACACGCCCCCTCTGTTGAAGCCGAGCCGATCTGATGTCGGTCATCGTCAGATAAGGCCTTGCCTTGTTGGGAAGATCAACCGCTTTTTGGCCGATATGGCCGAACTCCGCATTGAAAAGCCAAGTTATACACAGGCTGACAAGCGATCAGGTTGTCTTGAGTTCCTTGCGCAGCACCAGGGCGGCAACAGGTGCACCATCTTTGGGCATGTAGTAACCCGGCCTGCGCCCGATCTGCTTATAGCCGCCGGTATCATACAGGGCGCGGGCCGCCATGTTGTCTTCGGCGACTTCAAGGAAGATGATCCGCGCCCCGGCGCGCGCTACGACCTGTTCACCACGTTTCAGGTTGATCTGCGCCAGACCCTGCCGTCTGTAGGCCGGATCAGTGACTAGGGTCAGGATTTCGGCCTCATCCGCGACGGTGCGCAACATGACAAAGCCGCGATGATCGCCGTGCCATGTCACGGTCTTTTGTTGAAGAAGCGCGGCAAACTCTGCGCTGGACCATGCGCGTGTCGCGCTAAATGCCTTGGCATGTAGTGCCGCAAATTCCTGCGGCTTCATGGCACGATAACAGGTGCGTGGTCTTTGGGTGGCGCGGCGTCGGGGGCGCGCAGGTAAAGCGGGGCGGGGCGGGGCAGTTTGTGCCCGATGCGGCTTGCGGCGATGCGCGCCGCTGCGGCAATCAGCACAGCCGCTGATTTCTGTGTATCCGCGGGTTGCTCTTGCAACTGAGGGGCAGTTTGGCTGCCGTCGGGCTGATAGGTCTGCACATATGACCGATCGCGCGGTGCAGGAATTGTTGCGGTATAGGGACGCGCTTCGCCACGCGCGCGCATTTCAAACCCGTCAACCCCGATGGCTTGTTTTGCAAGGCCAAGCGCCAATCCACGCGCGGATGACACGGCAATCCGAATGCCGGTAAAGTTGCCGGGCCCGATCCCGACCCCGATTGCATCAAGGTCCTGCCATGTCAGCCCCTCGTGCTGCAACATCTCTTGCAGCATGGGCATCAGATGCTCGGCCTGTCCCTTGGCCATAGGATCAACGCGTGTCACAACGCGATCCCCCAACAGCAAAGCGGCGGCGCAATGCGCCGCCGATGTATCGAATGCGATCAGTCTCGGCTCAGGCGGCAACGGGCCGTACCTCGACCACCTCGGGGATATAATGCCGCAACAGGTTTTCAATCCCCATCTTCAGGGTCAGTGTCGATGAAGGACAGCCTGCGCAAGCCCCCTGCATGTGAAGATACACGATCCCGCGGTCGAACCCGTGAAACGTAATATCACCGCCATCCTGGGCCACAGCAGGCCGGACGCGGGTATCAAGCAATTCCTTGATCTGGCCCACGATTTCCGCGTCTTCGCCAGAATGCTCTGCATGGCCACTGGCGGGCTTGTGATCATCGGCCATGACAGGCTGACCGGATTGATAATGCTCCATGATCGCGCCCAGAATACCGGGTTTAATATGATCCCATTCAACGTCGTCGTCTTTAGTGACTGTGATGAAATCGATGCCAAAGAACACACCATTCACATTACCTGTCGCAAAGATGCGTTTCGCAAGAGGTGAGTTTTCTGCGGCCTCTACGCTAGGAAAGTCTGCGGTGCCAACCTCAAGCACGTTCTGGCCCGGCAGGAACTTCAGCGTTGCTGGATTTGGTGTGGATTCTGTTTGGATGAACATGGCGACCAACCTTTTTTGTCAGGACTAAGATATGAGCCTGCCTCGCCCGTATGTCAAGGTTTGGAACGATTCTAAACTGCAGAAGGACACGCTCGCAGCGTCGTCATAGCTGCGAGCAGCCGCCAGAGCGTTATCGTCATAAATCAGGTGATGGCTTCCAGCCGCTCTTTGGACAGATCACCAGGTACAATCGTGATCGGGATCGGCAGGCTGCCGGACTGGCGGCTAAGGTGCGTCACCAGCGGACCGGGTCCCTTGTTGTCGGTTCCGGCCCCAAGGACCAGCACGCCAATGTCGGGATCTTCGTTGATCTGGTTCATGATTTCGACCAGCGGCTCCCCCTCACGGATGATCAGTTCAGGGTTGATGTTCTGTTTGTCGCGCATCCATTTGGCGAAAACTTCAAAATGCACTTCGATCCGCTCGCGCGCTTCGGCGCGCATGATCTCACCGACACCGATCCAGTGATTAAACTCGTCCGGTGGGATGATTGACAAAATCGCGACGCCACCGCCCGACCGCGCGGCCCGCATCGCTGCGAACCGCATCGCATTCAGACATTCGCGGCTGTCGTCCAAGACGACCAAGAACTTTCGCATGATGCACTCCCTCTTCTAACCGATAGTGGAGCATCAATCGCGGACTGGCAACGGGCCTTGCGCACGTCCAACGAAGATCGGGATCAATACCGAAAGCAGCAAGAGCCGCCCAACATGCGCTGCTGCGACAAAGCCGGGGTTTGCGCCAATTGCGGCGCCTATGACGGCCATTGTCTCAAGCCCGCCGGGGGCAAAGGCGACTAACACATGCGCCAATGGCATATCAACGACGCCCATTGCCAGCCATGCGGCGACCAAGGTCAATGAGGCGGCCAGTGTCGTACCTGCGATCCCGGCAAGTGCGGCTTCTCTGAGTTCAGACAGGGAGGTGCCCGCGAACCGCGTACCGATCAGGGCGCCGATGGCGGCGAGCACGGGAAATGCGATGTAGTAACTCAGCCCACCGGGTGCCCAGCCGGTCAGCCGCAATGCCGCACCCACGGCCATACCGGCAAGCAGCATGGGCGCGGGCGCGCCGGTTCGTTTCACCAATGGTGCGATTATTATGGCCAGCACGATTGCAACGACGGTTTGGAGCAGTGTCATTTCGGCAATGTCACTGTCGCTGGGTGTCAGCCCAACTCCGGTCTCCATGCCGGATAAGGCAACCAGGAACGGGACAAGCAGCGTCAGCGCCAAAAGCCGGATCGATTGGACAACCGCAACACGGCTTGTGTCCAACCCAAGATCTTCGCCCAAGGCGATCACATAGCTCAGATGTCCTGGTGCTGCCGCCAACAATGCTGACCGGTCGTCGGTTTGCATCATGCGCCGCATCAGGCGCTGGCCAAGAAAAACCATCAAGACGATCGAGACGCCAAGCAGCGCAAAGGCAAACGGCCACCGCGCCAAGGCCGCGACAGAGGCGGGCGAGACCGTCGCCCCGATGGCGATACCGGCAAACAAGAACACGGCGTTTCTAAGTTGCAAGGGAAAGCGCAGCGGCGCGCCGGCAAGACATGCGACGGTCGTGGCAATGGCCGGCCCTGTCAGCAAGGGTACCGGCATCCCGATTGCGATGCCGCCAAGCGCGCCGATGGCCGTTAGTGCGGCGAGCGCTATAAATCGACCGGCGGCCGCCCAATCCAGCGTCATGGGTTTGACGCGGCCCAGTCCCAATACATCTCGCGCACCTTCCGTGTCACTGGGCCGACCTGATATTGCCGATCTTCGAAGGCTGTGACAGGCGTGACCTTGGACATGTTGCCGGACAGGAATACCTCATCAGCCTCGCGGAAATGATCGAAGGTCAGGACTGTTTCATGAACCACTACGCCATCTGCAGCGAGGTTCTTGATATGCCGCGCACGTGTGATCCCGGACAGGAATGTGCCATTGGCGATCGGCGTGAAAACCTCGCCATCCTTGACCATGAATACATTGGCGGTTGCCGTTTCAGCCACATTTCCCATCGCATCAGCAACCAGAGCGTTGCCAAAGCCGCGCGCACGGACCTCGGCCAGCATGCGTGCGTTGTTGGGGTAAAGGCATCCGGCCTTGGCGTTGACGACGGCATCGTCGACGACCGGCCTGCGAAAGCGGGTCAGGCCCAAAGTGGTCGATGCCGTTTCCGGGGCCATCGGTATCTCTTCCAGGCAGATGGCGAAACCGGTCTCTGCGTCGCTGGGCACAATTGCCGTCGGATCGCCGTGAATGGCCCAGTACATCGGCCTGATATAAACCGCCGCACCAATGGGACATCGCGCCAGCCCCTCGCGGGTGATGGCAATCATGTTGTCGGTTGATACAGTCGGTTTGATCATCAACGCCTCGGCAGAGCGGTTCACACGCGCGCAATGCAGATCAAGATCGGGCGCGAGGCCGTTGATGAACCTGGCACCGTCAAAGACCGTCGTGCCCAGCCATGATCCATGATCGGCAGCCCGCATGATAGGCACATCACCGTCGTGCCATGCGCCTTCGAAATAGGTGCGGATGTTTGAGCCGGTTGCCATATGCGTTCCTCCCTGCCGGGAACGTAAGCCTGTCATCCGAAGAGGTAAAGCAGGTGAGGCGTTCGGTGCCGGGGAACACCGAACGCCTGTAAACCCAGGGTGGCCAAGGGACGGGATGGGACACCCGGGCGGGGACCGGCAGAGCGAATCCATGCCGCACCACAACTTTTGCATGTGTGCGATTCAGTTTTGTGACGGCTTTAGCGCTAACCGTCTCTTAGAAGTTTGGGGACGATCTCTTTTACGCAGATGCGTGAATTGTCAGATGCTCTACATCGGACGCGCTCAATCATGCCGGATGAAAGCTGGAACGCTGCTATTCTTGGTCGTTCTCGGCACGTCGTTCCGCTTTTAGTGCACGACTTGGCGGGCACACTTCCTGCATGAACTTGGCTAGGGTACTCCCCAAATTATCAGCTTTCATTCCGTATTTCACGAACTGACCTTCGCGCTTCTTCCAGATAAGGTCTGCGGATTCCAGAATTGAAAGATGCTTGGAAACAGCGGGTTGAGACATCTCAAACCGCTCGGCAACGACACCCGCAGTCAATGGCCCTTCCGAAAGATAGGCAAGTATCCGGCGACGTGTTGTCGAAGCCAACGCCTCAAATACCTTATCAGGTGTTGACATGATTTCACCTTTTAACTTATTAGTTATATAGTATTATATCTTATACTTTATGCCGAAGCGAATGGAGATACAACATGCGCCTACATGTCACTGAACGTGTTTCCCCAGAAACCTCGACGAACGCTCAGAAAGGCGCCATTCGCTGGGATGCTCTCAAATCGATCTGGCTCTTTCTCATGATCATTGGCGGTATTGCGGCCATCACGCTGACACCTAACTGGGGCGGGGTCTTGGTGTTTCTTGGAACAACAGCCGTCACGATTTGTGCAGGTCATTCGGTCGGAATGCACCGTCTTCTTATCCACAAGTCCTTTCAGACGCCCAAGTGGCTGGAATACATCCTTGTTTGGCTGGGCACTCTTGTTGGGATGGCAGGCCCCTTTGGCATGATCAAGGCACATGACATGCGCGACTGGCATCAGCGCCAGTCAGAGTGCCCACCTCACCCGAGCCATGGTGCCAGTTTCTGGCAAGACGCCTGGTGGCAAATGCACTGTAAATTTGTACTCGAAAATCCTCCACGATTTCAAATCGAGCCAGAGATCGCGGATGACCGTATCTACCAGTGGATGGAAAGATACTGGATGTCCCAACAACTTTTTGTCGCCGTTCCGCTCTATATGGTTGGCGATATTGGCTTCGTACTTTGGGGTGTCTGTCTGCGGGTTGCCGTTTCGCTGATTGGCCATTGGCTGGTGGGGCATTTCGCGCATAAGTCTGGTCACCAGGGATGGCACATACGCGGCCTTCCGGTACAAGGATATAACCTGCGAGGGCTGGGCCTTATTACTTTTGGCGAAAACTGGCATGCCAATCATCACGCGTTCCCGCACTCCGCAAGACTGGGCATCGAAAAAGGCCAAGCCGATCCAGGTTACTGGTTCATTAAATGCTTGGAGGCGATGGGTCTGGCGTGCAAGATCCTCGGCCCGAGCGATCAACCCGAACGCGAAGGGCTGACGCGGGTCAAGCCGGAATGGAAGCAGAGGTCCGTGAAGCTATCCTAGCGTATGTTGACGCAAAACTTTGTGGACGCGCTTAAGCTGAAGTTGCTAACTTCGCAGCATTCCCACAATATCATAGGTCCGACGCAAGATTGGTTCCGCAATCGTGCGTGCTTTCTCTGATCCATCGCCCAAAATCCGGTCGATCTCTGCCGGGTCGGCCATCAGTCGTCCCATCTCGGTTGAAATCGGGCTGAGCTTCGCGACAGCCAGATCGGCGAGCGCGGGTTTGAAACGGCCCCAGCCTGCGCCTGCATATTCTGCGATGACCGCCTCTGGCGTCTTGTCGTCAAGGGCGGCGTAGATATCAACCAGATTGCGTGCTTCAGGCCGGTCTGCCAGCCCTTCAAGCGTTTCGGGCAGTGGTTCCGGATCTGTCTTTGCCTTTTTGAATTTTTTCGCGATCAGGTCGGCATCGTCCGTCATGTTGATGCGTTCCATGTCACTTTCGCCGGATTTCGACATCTTCTTGGTCCCGTCGCGCAGATTCATGATGCGCATGGCGGGGCCTTCGATGACCGGTTCGGTCAGCGGGAAGAAATCGGTCTTGAAGTCATGGTTAAACTTCGCCGCGATATCGCGGGTCAGTTCAACATGCTGCTTCTGGTCGTCGCCCACAGGCACATGGGTCGCATGATAGAGCAGAATATCCGCCGCCATCAGTGCCGGGTAGGCATAAAGGCCCAGTGAGACCTGTTCGGCATTCGCCCCTGCCTTGTCCTTGAACTGGGTCATGCGGTTCATCCAGCCGACGCGTGCCACGCAGTTGAAAATCCACGCCAGCTCTGCATGGGCCGACACCTGGCTTTGATTGAACAGGATCGACTGGGTTGGATCGAGGCCAGCCGCAAGATAGCCTGCCGCGACCTCGCGGGTCATATTGGCTAACTCTTTCGGATCCTGCCAAACCGTGATCGCGTGCAGGTCGACGACGCAATAGATCGTCTCCATCTGCCCCTGCATGCCGACGAAACGCTTGATCGCGCCCAGGTAATTGCCCAGCGTCAGACCACCTGACGGCTTGATCCCCGAGAAAACGCGCGGTGTGAAAGTTGTGTCTGTCATTGGTGCATGTCCGGGCTGGATTTCGGGGCAGGGGTCGCATACCCATGCCAGACAGACCCGTCAACTTCAACTGCGCCAGAGAGCCCTTATGAAGCCTGAAAGCCCCATTAACGCATTGCCGCCCGTGATCATTGGCCTGAGCTTTTCGATCGTTGTGATCGAATGCGTGTTTCAGTTGGCCAATCAGGGCATCATCGGTGGCCCGCGTGGTGTGGGTTGGCGGTTGGAGGCGATCGAGAATTACGGCTTTTCCGCCGCTATTCTGGACCGTGTTCTGGTGAATGGCGACTATTCGTTTGATATGCTGAAGCGCTTTGTCACCTATCCGTTCATCAATGTGGATCTGACGCAAGTTGCGTTCTGTGTCGCGCTTACGCTGGCGCTGGGCAAGTTTACGGCGGAATACTATGGCGGGCTGAAGATACTGTTTGTCTATTTGCTGACGTCGATTGTTGGTGCGATTGTCTTTGGTCTGCTGGTCAGCACCAATTACCCATTGTTGGGCGGCTTTACCCCGGTCTACGGCTTGATTGGTGCGTATACCTATGCACTGTGGCTGCGTTTGGGGGAGGCGGGTGAAAAACAGATTTTGGCATTCCGCCTGATCGGTTTTCTGCTTTTGCTGCAGTTGATCTTTGGCATCGTCTCGGGGTTTCTTTATGAAACACCGCCGCCACCTGCCTGGATTTCCGAGCTTTCGGGCTTTGTTGCGGGTTTCGCCATTTCGGTTCTGCTTGCCCCCGGCGGCTGGGCGTCATTTGTATCGCGGATGCGTCAGCGGTCCTGACGGCGCAGGTTGCGCCTGAATTCGGACAGTTTGAACGCGCCGATCATCTGCCCGACGGCAAAATATGTCACGATGCCGATCATCACCAGGCACAGAAGGGCGATGTACCGAACTGTCGCAATGCCAAAGAATGGCTTCATGATTGTTGCGGCTGTCGCCAGCACCAGCCCCATACACAATGCTGCCAGTACGACGCGCCAAACCCGCGATTTGAAGCGCGCATCAAAATGCGCTGCATTTCCCATATTCCGCGACCCGCGCCACAGCAGGAACACCATCGCCCACCCGGTCAGTGAGGTGCCGATAGCGGCAGCGATAAAACCAATCACCGGCGACAGGCCGATTGCCAAAGCGGCGTTCAGGACCATCGCAATAAGCGCGTAGTAAAACGGTCGCTTGGTGTCCTCGCGAGCGAAGAAAAGCGGCTGGAACGTCTTCTGCATCACAAACGCCGGAAGACCCAATCCGTAGACCGCCACGGCAAGCGCGGTTGCCGCCGTGTCGTCACTGGTGAATTCCCCGCGTTCGAACAGCACACTGACCAGCGGCAGGGGGATCACCATCAACGCGACCGCCGCAGGGACAGTCAGCGCGAGGCTGATCTCGCTTGCGCGGTTGAACGCGTCCCGGCCGCCTGCCTCATCATCTGCGCGCAGTCGGCGCGACAGGTCGGGCAAAAGGACGACGCCAATCGCGATGCCGACCACACCCAGCGGCAATTGATAAAGCCGGTCGGCATAGTTGAGCCATGCAACCGCCCCTTCGAAAAAGCTGGCAACCTGACGCCCGACCAGCAGGTTGATCTGCACGACACCGCCCGCAAGGGCAGCCGGCGCCGCGATAATGGCCAACCGCTTCAGCTCGGGTGTCAGCTTTGGTCGGCCGAACCGCAGCGGGAAGCCCGCGCGCTTTGCCGCAAACCAAACCAGCGTCAACTGTGCGATGCCCGCAATGGGAACGGCAACGGCCAGTGCCTCACCCATTTTGGTCTGATCATCGCTGCCGACGGTGAATGCTGTGATCAGCAATGCGCCGACAAAGATGACGTTTAGCAGCAAAGGGGCAGCTGCAGCAGCGGTGAACCGCCCTGTTGCGTTCAGAACGCCAGATAGCAGGGCAGAGAGTGAGATGAACAGGATGTATGGAAACGCGATGCGCCCGTAATACACGGCCAGATCAAAGCGTTCCGTCCCAAGAAAACCGCTGGCCATCATCGTGACCAGTGCGGGCATGAAGATGACGCCGATGACCGTAAACGCCGTCAAGACACTGCCAAGCCCGACGAAAGCGTCTTGCGCAAATCGCTTTGGGTCTTCGCCGGCCTCAAGTTTTTTCGAAAACATCGGCACAAAGGCCATGTTAAACGCACCTTCGGCAAAGAACCGACGAAACAGGTTGGGCAGCGAAAAAGCGACCAGAAACGCCTCTGCCACCGGGCCTGTGCCCAGATAGGCCGCGATCATGATATCGCGCACGAAACCGAAAACCCGGCTGAGCAAGGTCCAGATACCGACGGTAAAGAAGCCGGACATCAGCCGAATGGGTTTCATGGCGCGCACGCTGACGCCGAATACAGTGGTGTCATTTTCACGATATCGCCCGTTCGGCCCCTTGGGCGATGGCTTCACGCAATTTGCGCTCTAGCGTGGCGCGTTTGGCTTCGGAATGGAATTTCAGTCCCACGAGGTCTTTGACATAGAACGTATCCACAACCTGCTCTCCATATGTGGCGATGACGGCTGAGGCGATATAGACGTTATTATTTGCAAAAGTTCGTGTGAGATCGAACAGAAGTCCGGGACGGTCGCGGGTGTCGACTTCGATAATCGTGTAGATCTCAGACCCATCGTTGTCGAAGCTGATATTGGTGGGCACTTTGAACGCGCGTTCGCGCTTCTTGATCTTGTCCTTGTCTTTGAGCGCCTCGCGCGGAACAACCTCGCCTGTCAGCGTCTTTGCAATCATTTGGCGCAAACGGGGCAGCCGGGCTTTTTCATAAGGGTTGCCATCGTTGTCCTGTACCCAGAATACCGCCGTCGCATAGCCATCCTTGGATGTATATGTCCGTGCGTCCACGACATTGGCGCCAACCAAAGCCAGGGCGCCGGTCATGCGGCTGAACAAACCAGGATGATCGACCATTGCAAAACAGGCGCGCGTGGCATCCCGGTCTTCATCCGGCATCAGATCAATGCGAATTTCGTCATCCGGAATATCACGTAGCAAACCGGCAAAAACAATTTGCGCCGACAGTGGCATGCCTTGCCAATAAGGCCCGTAATGTCGCCCAATCTCGGTCTTGAGCGATTTCTGATCCCAATCGGACAATTCGGCCCGCAGCGCGCGCTTTGCCTCGGCTTCAAGGCTTTCGCGGTTCAGATCCTCAAGGCCGGTTTGCAGTGCGACTTTCGTCGCCTTGTAAAGATTGCGGATCAGCACCGCCTTCCAGTTGTTCCACGTGCCGGGGCCTACGCCGCGAATATCACAGACAGTCAGAACCGTCAGTAAATCCAGACGCTCCACCGATTTTACGGCCTTGGCAAACCCGATGACCGTGCGCGGCTCTGCGATATCGCGCTTTTGGGCAACGTCGGATAGCAACAGATGGTATCTGATCAGCCACTCGACCGTTTCGCATTCTTTTTTGTTGAGTCCCAGTCGCGGCGCGACCTTGCGGGCGATCTGCGCGCCAAGCACAGAGTGATCTTCGTCCCGACCCTTGCCGATATCATGCAGCAATAGCGCGACATATAGCACCTTGCGGTTCACACCACGTTCCAGGATGCCAGAGGCGACAGGCAGTTCCTCGATCAGTTTCTTGCGCTCGATCTGCGACAGATTGCTGATACATTGAATTGTATGCTCATCCACGGTGTAGTGGTGGTACATGTTGAACTGCATCATCGCGACGATCGGGGCGAATTCGGGAATAAAAGTGCCGAGCACCCCCAGTTCGTTCATCCGTCGCAGCGCACGTTCCGGATTGCCGTGTTTCAACATCAGGTCCAGAAAGATGCGCCGGGCCTCTTTGTTCTGGCGCATGTCGTCATCGATCAGATGCAGGTTGGCCGAGATCAGGCGCATCGCATCAGGATGCAAAAGGGTACCGGTACGCAACGCCTCTTCGAAGATGCGCAGCATGTTCAGCTTGTCCGCAAAAAACGCGGCCTCATCGACGACCGTCAGCCGGTTTTGCTTGATGGTATAAGGGAGTTTTGCCTTTTTGCGGCGCGTAAAGAGCCGGACCAGCATCGGCTCTTCCTTGGTATGGTTTGCTTCCAGGGCTGTCAGAAAGATGCGCGTCAGCTCACCAACGCGCGTGGCCTGCCGGAAATAGGCCTGCATAAAGTGTTCGACCGCCCGCCGCCCGCCATGGTCGCGATAACCCATGGCTTGCGCCACCTCGACTTGCATATCGAAGGTCAGCTGATCCACGGCGCGCCCGGCTATCAAATGCAGATGGCAGCGCACCGCCCACAGAAAATCCTCTGCTGTGACAAAGGTCTCGAACTCTTCGGTGGTGAAAACACCCAATCCGACAAGGTCCGCAGCATCTTTGACGTCATTGACGTATTTGCTGATCCAGAAAAGCGATTGCAGATCGCGCAAACCGCCTTTGCCCTCTTTGACATTCGGTTCGACGACATAACGTTGCCCGCCTTGCTTACGGTGTCTTTCGTCGCGCTCGGCCAGTTTGGCTTCGATGAAATCGCTGGCAGTTGACTGGAACAAATCATTCCATAGGCGCTGGCCAAGCTCGTCGGCCAATGTGGGGTCGCCTGCAAGAAAGCGATATTCCACAAGCGAGGTGCGGATCGTATAATCATCGCGCGCCAGGCGGATGCAGTCTTTGACGGTTCGGCTGGCATGGCCGATCTTCAGCTTCAGATCCCACAGCATATAGAGCATGGATTCGATCACGCTCTCAGCCCAGGGCGTCATCTTGTAAGGCGTCAGGAAAAGCAGATCGACATCCGAAAAGGGCGCCATCTCTCCGCGTCCTGATCCGCCCACGGCGATAACCGTCAGCCGCTCGCTTTCGGTCGGGTTGGGAAGTGGGTGCAAGATGTCCTTTGCAATATCGAAAACCGTACACACGACCTGATCGGCAAGCCAGCTATACGCCGTCGTGGTTGGTCTTGCGGCAAATGGCTGTGCGCGAAATGCTGTGGCAATGGTATCCATTCCCGCCTGTCGCGCTTGTCTAAGGACTTTGACAGCCGCCGCTCGTACGTCTTTTTCTGATGCGGCGTCGGTAAGATCTGCCGTGATCCCGGCCATCACCGCGTCTTTGTCAAAAATAGAATTCGCCGGACAGATCAATCCGTCCGGCGCATCATGAGCGGTCGTCAGGTGCGGGTCAGAGCCCTGCACCACCAAAGCTGCGTTGGGCTTGTTCAAGGATGACCACCTGATTGTCTTGAATGGTTGCAACGGCCAAGGCGCGTTCGTTCAGGCCATTGGGCAGCAGGCGAAAGATGCCCGATGTCCCGCGAAAGCCTTGCGGCGTCGTCAACGCGGCTTTGGTCAGCGCGTCGTCATTACCAGAGGCCACAAGCGCGCCAATCGCAGCGATGCCGTCATAGGCCAGACCTGCCAGCGGATGTGGTTGTGAACCATACGTCGCGGCGTAGCGGTTTTCAAAAAGCAAAGCCGTTGACTGGTCCGGCATCGCAAAAAGCCCGCCTTCCAGCCCCGGCAAATCGCGCAGCTGTGGTACAGTATCCCAGCGGGTCAGGCCAATGAACCGGCTTGCCGCGGTGTCCATGCCCGCATCAGGCAATGCTGTAGCGACAATCGGCAGGTCCGCGTTCGCGCTTGCCGTGGTGAACACTGCCTGGGCACCAGAGCTTCGGACCGTCGACAAAATGCGGCGGGTCGAGCTGAAGATGCCCTGTTGCGACAGCGGATAGTTTTCGACTGCCACGACCTGACCGCCATTCCTTTCAACGGCGCGTGTAATCGAATCGCGTCCAACGCCGCCGCCAAAGTCATTGCCATGCAGCACGACATAGCGGCTGATGCCCTGACGGCTGGCATAACGCACCAGGCGATCGGCAGTGTTGTCGAAGGTTGAGCCAAGAACAAAGACGTTTCCGCCGGCAATTGTCGGATTGTTCGAAAACGCGAGCACATTCACATTGTCGCCCGCAACAGCCACACCCACCGCATTTGCAGATTCTGCAAAAAGCGGACCCAGAATGATCTGTGCGCCGTCATTCACGGCTGTCCGGGCCGCATCCGCCGCCAAGGCTGGGCTGCCGCCGGTATTGTAGACACGCAGTTCGACCTTTGGCCCGTTCAAATCAGCAATCGCCAGGCGCGCCGCATTTTCAAAGTTTTTTGCAAGGAAAGCATCGCTGCCTTCCCCTGATCCGCCGGGCACCAGAAGCGCAACCTGAACCGGATCTTCTGGATCAATCTGCGGACCGACATTCGCATTGGGATCTAACGTGACATCGCAGGCTGCCAGCCAAGCCAAGGATAGAAAAGCAAAAATACGCGCGGCTGCCTTGCGGGCATTGCGGAAACGGGCAAACATGGCGGACATCCCTCCTGGATCATGCGCCGGTTTCACCCGCCGCGAATTGAGGGCATCATAAAGCAGGGGGCAGGCGGGTCCAGAGATGAATTTTATCACCAAGCCACTCTCTGCCGGGCTGTATTTCGTGGCAACGCCGATCGGGGCCGCGCGGGACATCACGCTGCGTGCGCTCGATATTCTGGCCTCGGCCGATTTGATTGCGGCCGAAGATACGCGAACCGCGCGAAAGTTGATGGAAATTCATGGGGTTCCGCTGAATGGACGCAAGGTTGTGGCGTTCCATGATCACAGCGGTGAAGGGGCGACCAACCGTCTTGTTCTGGATATCGCGGCAGGCAAATCGGTGGCTTATGTCTCGGAAGCAGGCACACCGCTGGTGGCGGATCCGGGATATGAGCTTGGCCGTGCGGTGATTGCAGCAGGCTTGCCAGTTACGTCTGCGCCCGGTCCATCGGCGATTTTGGCGGCCCTGACCTCGTCCGGGCTGGCGACTGACCGGTTCGCCTTTGTCGGTTTCCTGCCGGCAAGCAAACAGCAGCGCGAAACAGAGATCGCGATGCTGCGGGATGTGCCTTTTACGCTGGTGTTTTATGAAAGCCCGAAACGTGTTGGGGAAATGTTAGCTAATTTGCGGGATGTTCTGGGTGAGGGGCGCGAGGCGGTTGTTTGTCGTGAACTGACGAAGAAGTTTGAAGAGATCACAAGGGGCACGCTTGGTGACGTTGCTGCGGAATTTGCCGAGCGAAATGTCAAAGGTGAATTGGTCGTGCTGGTCGGGCGGCAGGGTGCAACCGATGTGGCCGAAACGGATGTGACTGAAGCGTTGCATGAGGCAATGAAAACCATGCGTGTAAAGGATGCGGCGACGCTGGTTGCTGGTGCAATGGGTTTGCCGCGCAGGCAGGTTTACCAAATCGCGCTGAACTTGAAGGATGAGACATGACAGGTTCGGTCGGATATCATGCGGGCTTGGCCGCCGAGCAGATCGTCGCGCAGCATTACCGGCAGCGACATAATGAAATTGCTGCGCAAAGATGGCGCGGCGCAAGTGGTGAGATTGATTTGATCACGCGCGACGGCGATCAGGTCGTCTTTGTCGAGGTCAAGAAAAGCAAGACATTTGCGCGTGCCGCGCAACGGCTGGGGCGCCGTCAAATGGATCGTCTCTGCGCATCAGCCGCTGAGTTTCTGGCGGGCGAACCACGCGGGCAGTTGACCGATGTTCGTTTCGACCTCGCGATGGTCGACGGCGCTGGCGCAGTCAAGGTGATCGAGAACGCATTTATGGAGGCATGACCAGACCATTGCGCTGCCTGCACGCCTGCGCCATGTAACAGGGCAATAACTGCTTTGGATGAGGTTGCCGCATGCCGCTCAAGATTGCTTTCCAGATGGACCCGATCGGGCCGATTAACATTGATGCGGATAGCACATACAGAATTGCCGAAGAGGCACAGGCGCGGGGGCATGCGTTGTTCTACTACACGCCTGACAAGCTCGCTTATGATCAGGGGCGCGTGACAGCGCGTGGATGGCCGCTGACGGTGCAGCGGGTGAAGGGTGATCACTTCACGCTTGGCGATGAAACGACTGTCGATCTTTCGGATTTTGATGTGGTCTGGCTGCGTCAGGACCCGCCATTTGACATGGGCTACATCACGACAACGCATATTCTCGACATGGTACACCCCGACACGCTGGTGGTGAATGACCCGTTTTGGGTGCGCAACTATCCGGAAAAGTTGCTTGTGCTGCAATTCCCTGACCTGACGCCGCCAACGATGATTGCACGCGATCTGGACACGCTCAAATCATTCCGCGCGACCCATGGTGATGTGATCCTCAAGCCGCTTTACGGCAATGGCGGTGCGGGTGTCTTTAAGTTGAAAGAGGGTGACAGCAACCTTGCCTCGCTGCACGAACTCTTTTCAGGGATCAACCGCGAGCCGTTGATCATGCAAAAGTTCCTGCCTGCCGTGGCTAAAGGTGATAAACGCGTCATTCTGGTTGATGGCGAACCGGTTGGTGCGATCAACCGCGTACCGGCTGCAGGGGAAACCCGATCCAACATGCATGTCGGGGGGCGCCCGGAAAAAGTGGATCTGACGGATCGCGATCGTGAGATTTGCGCCCGCATCGGTCCGCTTTTGAAGGAAAAGGGTCAGATATTTGTCGGTATTGATGTGATCGGGGATTGGCTGACCGAGATCAACGTGACCTCACCCACGGGTATTCAGGAGCTTGAACGGTTTGACGGTGTCAACATCGCCGAGAAAATCTGGCAGGCGATCGAGGCGCGGCGCTAAACCTCTTTGGTCATGGCAAGCCGGTAACTGACCGCCTCGGCCACATGGGGTTTGCGCACATCTTGCGATCCCTCAAGATCGGCGATTGTGCGCGCCACACGCAAAACCCGATGATAACCGCGTGCGGACAGGCCGAACCGCTCGGCGACTTTGACCAAAAGTGCGCGACCTTCGGTATCCGGTGTCGCGATTTCTTCCAGCAAGTGGCCTTCGGCGTCCGCATTGACCCGCGCGGTATCGTGGCCGGCAAAGCGTTCTGTTTGTATTGCACGCGCGGCGGCGACCCTCGCGGCAATTGCTGCTGATCCTTCGCCGGCTTCGGGCAGATCGAGATCGGTAAATGCCACCGGTGGGACCTCGATCCGCAGATCGAACCGGTCCATCAACGGCCCCGAAATGCGCCCCATATAGTCTTCGCCGCAAATGGGCACCCTTGCGCAGGCCCGCGCAGGATCGGCAAGATAGCCGCATTTGCAGGGATTTGCCGCGGCCACCAACATGAAGCGGCAGGGATAGCGCACATGCGCATTGGCCCTTGCGACGACCACGTCACCGGTTTCAATCGGCTGTCGGAGCGTTTCCAAAACCGTGCGCGGGAATTCAGGGAATTCGTCCATGAAAAGTACCCCGTTATGCGCCAGACTGATCTCGCCGGGTTTTGCGCCGCGCCCACCGCCGACGATTGCGGCCATTGACGCGGTATGATGGGGTTCCCGAAAGGGCCGTTCGCGGTTGATCCCGCCTTCGTCCAGCAGACCGGAAAGCGAATGGATCATGGATGTTTCCAGTGCCTCGGCCGGGGTGAGTGGCGGCAAGATGCCCGGAATACGCGCTGCCAGCATGGATTTACCCGACCCCGGTGATCCGACCAGCAGCAGGTGATGCCGTCCAGCGGCAGCGATTTCCAGTGCCCGTTTGGCCCGTTCCTGCCCCTTCACCTCAGACAGATCACGTCCGCTGGCTGAATTGTGCACCTCGCCCGGCTCTGACGCGGAAAGCACCGATTGTCCGGTGTAATGACGCACAACATCACCCAGTGTGAGGGGCGCGATTACATTCGCCGCGCCTACCCATGCCGCCTCTGGGCCGCACGCCTGCGGGCAAAGAAGCGTCTTTTCGTCTTTCGCTGCGGTCATTGCCGCGGGAAGTGCGCCGACCACAGATACCAGCGTCCCATCCAATGATAATTCGCCCAAGGCCACGGTTTGTGCGGCATCGTCGGCTGGGATGATCTCAAGTGCGGCCAAGAGTGCGACTGCTATGGGCAGATCGAAATGCGACCCTTCTTTCGGCAGATCAGCGGGCGAAAGATTTACCGTGATACGTTTCGACGGTAGGGCGATTGCCATTGCGGTCAGCGCCGCCCTGACTCGTTCGCGTGCCTCTGACACGGCTTTGTCGGGCAGACCGACAATCGAAAACGCCGGAACACCGGGCGTCACGGCGCACTGAACCTCGACCAGCCGTGCCTCGATCCCTTCAAATGCTACTGTGTAGGTCAATGCGACCATGCCCAACTCCCGCAACTTGGTTAACGGGTAATTGGCGCTGGTTTAGGAATGGTTAACCGTCGTCACCCGGCCACGGGCGGCGGCCCAGATTCATGGGATAAGGCCATGGGTCATACACTTCTGACCGGGACGCCGCGCGCCATGCAAGAAAGGCCGGATCTTGCAGGTGTGCATCAACGTAAGTATGCGACGCGGCGCTGATAGGCAGGTCATATGCGGTGATACGCAGCGCAACGGGTGCATAGAATGCATCTGCTATCGTGTAGGTCCCAAATAGCCATGGCCCATCCCTGCCATGCCGTTCCTTTGCCAACGCCCACAAATCTTCGATACGCTCCAGATCTGCGCGGACGGCATCGGATGGCACAAAGCCTTCCCATACATGGGTGATCATGTTGGGGCAGTCGTTGCGCAACGCCATGAAACTGCCGTGCATTTCCGCGGTGATGGATCGCGCCAGCGCCCGGGCGGCGGGATCGCGCGGGTAAAGATCGATATCGGGATGCCGTTCGACCAGCGTTTCTGCCATAGCAATGCTATCTGTCAATACATGCCCTTCCGGCGTCTGCATTGCGGGGACGGTGCGCGCAGGCGCCAGATGCGCCAGCTCTGCGCGATACGTGCCCGCGTACAGGCCAACGAGATGCGTGTTGTAATCGAGCCCGAATTTCTCAAGCATCAACCAGCCGCGTAAAGACCAGCTGCTAAACGTCCGGTCACCGATATAAAGTTCATATGTCATGCTGTGGTATTAATCGGGGTTGCTGGCGACATCCAACGCACTTTCGTGACGCAGCACATCACGGGATGTGATTGATCTGTCCGATGCGCCAGCTCCCGTCTTTGACATGCATATCTGTCACTGACAGATTGTCGATCTGATGGCCCATGGCCTGATATGCAGTCGCCCCGGTGGCACGCTGGACTTGGGTCATGATCACGCCGATATGCGCAACCAGCACCAGATCAGATAGGGAATGCTGATCAAGCAGGCCGTCAACGGCCCGGTTGACCCGCTCAGCGACTGCATTCCAGCTTTCGCCGCCGGGCGCGCTCAGGTCACCGGGCTCCTCCCAGAAACGGCGGCTCAGATCAGGGTCGCGGGCGGCAACGTCTTTGAAATGCATACCGTCCCAGACACCAAAATTGAACTCGCGCAGATCACGGTGGTTGGGCAGACGGGTGCGTCCCTGCGCGATGGCATCTGCCGTCGCCACTGCGCGGATCAGGTCCGATGAGATCACGGGCGCATGCGGGGGAAGGTATTTGGCAACGCGGTCAATGAATGCAGTGTCCGACAAGTCGGCGGGGACATTACGCCATCCGACAAATGCCTTTTCATGGGTTGGTCCGTGTCGGACCCACCACAGCCGGGTCAAGACGCGCGGCCCTTCAATATCATTGGCAGGCCAGCCATAACGGCCACAACCAAATCAGCCTTTGCTGCAATATGCTGGTTCAGCGTGCCTTGTGCGTTGCGAAACTGGCGAGACAATGCGTTGTCCGGGACAATCCCCTGACCAACCTCGTTTGACACCACGACCACGGGTGATTTGCAGTTGCGCATAGCGGCGATCAGATCGCTTGTGTGCTGGGCCAGATCATGCTTTCCCAGAATGATATTGGTCAGCCACAGTGTTGCGCAATCCAACAGGACGGCCCGACCTTCGTCCATTTGCATTAAGGTTTCGGCCACGGCGATGGGTTCCTCAATCGTGTGCCAACCATCGCCGCGTGATTTTTTATGTCGGGTGACTTTGGCAGCCATTTCATCGTCAAAGACCTGCGCGGTTGCGATGTAGACAGGTGCTAACCCTGTGTTCAGGATCATGTTTTCAGCATAGTCGGATTTGCCTGAAGACGCACCGCCGAGCACGAGTGATAGCTTGGGTAACATTTTCTCAACACTTTATGTGATCCAGTTGCTGTACCGTTGCGTAAACAGATCAGACAAAAAAGTTAATGCCTCGCACGGTGAATTGGGAGAATAAACATGGGCGCGACCGGTTTTTCTGATCAGACTTTGTCACGGACCGCAATGAAGGCTGAACTGCTTGACGCAGAGACAGAATTGGCGCTGGCCTACGCCTGGCGCGACGATCGCGACGAACAAGCCCTGCATCGCCTGATTACGGCCTATATGCGACTTGCCATCTCAATGGCGTCCAAGTTCAAGCGTTATGGCGCGCCGATGAATGATCTAATTCAGGAAGCATCTGTTGGGCTGATGAAAGCGGCAGACAAATTTGACCCTGATCGTGGCGTGCGTTTTTCGACCTATGCGGTGTGGTGGATCAAGGCATCTATTCAGGATTACGTGATGCGAAACTGGTCGATGGTGCGGACTGGTTCGACCTCTTCCCAGAAATCATTGTTTTTTAACATGCGCCGCGTTCAGGCCCGGCTGGAACGCGAAGCCGCAGCTGAGGGGCGTGAGCTGGATCGTCAGGAAATGCGCGAGTTGATCGCGGTCGAAGTTGGTGTTCCGTTGCATGACGTCGAAATGATGGAAGGGCGCCTGTCCGGCTCGGACTTTTCGCTGAATGCGACGCAATCCAGCGAAGATGAGGGGCGTGAATGGATTGACGCGCTTGAAGATGATGGTCCACAGGCGGCCGAAAAGGTTGAAAACAGCCACGATAACGCAACACTACGCCAGTGGCTTATGACGGCGCTGTCATCTTTGAATGACCGCGAGCAGTTTATCGTGCGCGAACGCAAACTGCGGGATGATCCCCGGACACTAGAAAGCCTTGGTACCGAACTTGGCCTGTCGAAAGAGCGGGTTCGTCAGCTAGAGGCGGCCGCTTTCGGTAAGATGCGCAAAAGTCTGGAGTCGCAAAGCTCTGAAGTACACGCGTTTTTCGTCTGATCGCAACATTGTCTTTCCGGCCTGAACTGACCTAGTGTCGGCCTGACTCAGGACCGGAGAGCCCGATGCTGGCTGGCAAACATATCTTGTTGATCGTCGGAGGCGGCATTGCCGCCTTCAAGGCGTTGGATCTTGTGCGTCGTCTGCGCGAGCACGACGTGCGTGTGACACCAGTTTTGACCCGCGCGGGGTCGGAATTTGTCACCCCGCTAAGCCTATCGGCATTGTCAGCCGCGAAAGTTTATCAGGATCTATTTGACCTGACCGACGAGGCCGAAATGGGACATATCGAATTGTCCCGCGCGGCAGATTTGATTGTCGTGGCCCCGGCGACGGCGGACTTGATGGCGAAGATGTCGGGGGGGCATGCCGATGATCTGGCCTCAACGCTGCTTTTGGCCACTGACAAACGTGTTCTGATTGCCCCATCGATGAATGTGCGCATGTGGGAACATCCCGCGACGCAGCGCAATCTTGCAACCCTTCAGGGTGATGGCGTTCTGGTCGTCGGACCGAACGAGGGTGATATGGCCTGCGGCGAATACGGGCTAGGTCGGATGGCGGAAGTGCCTGAAATCATTTCAGCAATTGATGCGGCACTGTCAGATGGCCCGCTCAAGGGGCGGCATATTCTGGTGACGTCAGGGCCAACACATGAACCAATTGATCCGGTCCGCTACATCGCAAACCGGTCGTCCGGCGCGCAGGGTACAGCGATTGCAAGGGCGCTGGCGGATATGGGGGCTGACGTGACATTTGTCACCGGTCCGGCGGATGTGCCGCCACCGCCCGGTGTCAATGTCATAGCAGTGCAAACGGCCAAACAGATGTTGGAGGCCGTGCAGGCGGCCCGCCCGGTCGAGGTTGCGATTTTTGCAGCGGCCGTGGCCGATTGGCATGTGGTGAATGCGGGTGACAGCAAGATAAAGAAAGATGGCAGCGGACTGCCGAAACTGGAATTTGCTGAAAACCCTGACATCCTCGCGACTGTTTCACAGATGTCAAAGGGGCGACCCAAGCTGGTGGTTGGTTTCGCCGCAGAGACGGACGATGTGGTGGCGCATGCAACGGCCAAGCGGCAACGCAAGGGCTGCGATTGGATCGTTGCGAATGATGTCTCGCCCGCAACCGGGATCATGGGTGGACGTGAGAATGCCGTGACCCTGATCACCGATGTCGGCGCTGAAACCTGGCCCCGGATGAGCAAGGATGCCGTGGCAGAGGCGCTGGCCAAACGCATCGCCGAGGTGATTGTGTGACGGTCGAAATCCAGTTTCAATGGGACGATGGCGCAGACACAAGCCTGGGTCTGCCATTATATGAGACAGCGGGTGCGGCCGGGGCGGATTTGCGGGCCAATCTAGTCGAAAAGCGGTCGATTGAACTCTCGCCGGGAAGACGGTTTCTCATCCCCACGGGCCTGCGCATGGCGATCCCGTACGGATATGAGGTTCAGATCAGACCCAGGTCGGGTTTGGCGCTCAAACACGGTGTAACGATGGTGAATGCACCCGGCACAATAGATAGCGATTATCGCGGGCCCGTGGGTGTGATCATGATTAATCTGGGTCAGGATCATTTTACCGTCACCCATGGCATGCGGGTTGCGCAGATGATCGTCGCGCCCGTCGTGCAAGCTGCGTTCAAAAGTGTCGCTATTCTTGGGGTAACCGCCCGGGGTGCAGGCGGTTTTGGGTCCACCGGCCTATGATCATGGTCGGGGCAATGGCCGCGACCCTGTGGGGGATCGGCATCGCGATGAAGGTGCCCTATGCGGTGCGCTGGAACATGATGGGTATCCTGCTGGTTGGCGTGATGGTGATCCATGTGATCCTGCCAAACGGGCATCCGCTGCGGATGGCAACAGGCGGTGACGCACGGCTTTGGGGTATCCTGATCGCCTTTGGGTTCATGGTCTGGGGATATCGCAAATTTCTGGGCAGTCTGCGGGCGCGGGTGGCGGAAAAGACAACACCCGTGCCGAGCTCTGACACCTTTTCGGAAACCGAACTTGACCGTTATGCCCGGCATATCATTCTGCGCGAGGTTGGCGGCCCGGGGCAAAAGGCGTTGCGCAACGCCCGTGTGCTTGTGGTTGGGGCAGGGGGGCTGGGCGCGCCCGCGCTTCAATATCTTGCCGCCGCCGGGGTCGGTACAATCGGCGTTATTGATGTTGACGTTGTGGAAAATGCCAATCTGCAGCGGCAGATCATTCATCTTGACCGCAATATCGGGATGCCGAAAGTGCATTCCGCAGCAGAGGCTATGACGGCCCAAAACCCGTTCGTCACCGTACGGCCCTATCATCGGCGTCTGACCGAGGACATCGCGGGCGATCTGTTCGATGACTACGATCTGGTTTTGGACGGTACCGACAATTTCGACACGCGCTATCTGGTGAACAGGACAGCAGTGGCCAAGCGCCGACCGCTGATCGCTGCTGCGCTCACGCAGTGGGAAGGGCAGATCAGTCTTTATGATCCGGCCCACGGGACGCCCTGTTACGAATGCGTTTTCCCGACCGCCCCGGATGCGGCGCTGGTTCCATCATGTGCCGAGGCTGGCGTCATTGGCCCGCTGCCCGGCGTGATCGGCGCGATGATGGCGGTTGAGGCGCTGAAGATCCTTACCGGTGCTGGTGAAGGGCTGGGCGGCAGGCTGCTGATTTATGACGCACTATATGCCCAGACGCGCATTATTGGCATCAAACCGCGCGGCGACTGTGCGGCATGCGGTGGCAAAGGCTTGCACGCGCAGGTTTGAGGTTCATACTGCGGAGTGGAGTTCAAATCTGGGGAGACCACCATGCGTATTCTTACAACACTGGCTGCTGCCGTTTTCGCGACCGCAGCCCTTGCCGATGGCCATTTGCCTGATCTTGAAGGGCGCGAAATTGTCGTTGTCACGGAAAATGCCTATCCGCCGTTGCAGTTCGTTGACAGCAACGGCGATGCCGTCGGCTGGGAATATGACGCAATGGCCGAGATCGCAGAACGGCTGAATGCAACGGTCGTCTACGAAAATATCAGCTGGGACGCGATGATCCCGGCGGTGTCCGAAGGACAGTTCGACCTTGGCATGACCGGGATCACCATTCGTGAAGACCGCGCAGAGGTTGTTGATTTCTCGGACAAATACATGACATCCGAGATGGTGATGCTGGTGCGTGGCGACGAAGACCGGTTCACTGATGCTGCGAGCTTTGCCGCAGATGCCGACCTGTTGATGGCAGCCCAGCCGGGCACGACGCCCTTTTATGTTGGTGTCTACGACGTGCTTGACGGGGACGAGGCGAACCCGCGGATCAAATTGATGGAAACTTTCGGCGCGACTGTGCAGGCCCTGCGGGCAGGTGACGTTGATCTGGTTCTGACCGATGGCACAGCGGGCAATGGTTACGTCGAAGCATCCGATGGCGGGCTCAAGATCATTGGTGAGAAACTGGGCACCGAGGATTTCGGTTTCATCTATCCCAAAGCGTCCGACCTGGTAGAGCCGATCAATGCCGCTATTGCCGATATGTGGGCGGATGGCACGATTGATGCGCTGAACACCAAATGGTTCCTTGATTACAAACTGGGCGAGTAAGCGTTGAAGTAGAGGTCCCGGGTCAAGCCCGGGACGCGCCCGGATGATCCCGACCTCCCCGAATGATGAGGACTTTCCCTGGTGGCTGGTCGCTGTTGTGGCGATTGGCATTTACCTGTTCTGGCAGGTCTTGACGGTTGAGGAATATAGCCGCGTCCTGAACACCCTGCGCAGGGGGATCTGGATTACGATCTACGTAACCGTGGTTTCTTATACGCTGGCGTGCCTATTGGGTCTTGGCCTTGCGCTTGCGCAGGTGTCAGGATCTTTAATTTTGCGGCAGATATCCCGGTTTTACATCGAAATCATACGGGGCATCCCCATCATCGTCCTGCTCCTTTACGTGGCCTTTGTGCTGGCCCCTGCGATGGTGAATGGCTGGAACTGGGTCGCGCAATCGCTTGGGTTTGACCCGATCCGGATGCGTGATTTTTCCCTCTTGTGGCGGGCGGTGATCGCGCTGACGATTGCCTATTCATCCTTTCTGGCCGAGGTGTTTCGCGCCGGTTTGCAATCAGTTGATCAGGGGCAGATCGAAGCCGCAGAATCGCTGGGCCTGACCCGCTGGCAGCGTTTTCGCTTCATCGTGTTCCCACAGGCACTGCGAACGATCCTGCCGCCCTTGGGCAATGATTTTGTCGCGATGGTCAAGGATTCGTCCTTGGTCAGCGTTTTAGGGGTAACGGACGTGACCCAGCTGGGCAAAGTCACGGCTGCGGGAAATTTCAGGTATTTCGAGACCTATAACGTGGTTGCGCTGGTCTATCTGACGATCACGATTACCTTGTCACTGGCGCTGCGCCGTTTTGAAAAGCGGATGCGCGAACGATAGCTGGCAAGTCCCTGCTGCGCGCACTAGGTTATCGGCAAAGGAGATTTGCCATGACAAACCCGCTGATTGCTGATTGGGACACACCCTTTGGATTGCCGCCATTTGATCTGATTTCCGATGATGATTTTGCGCCCGCGCTGGATGCGGCCCTGGCCCAATCGCGCGAGAATATCGCCGCGATCGCCGAAAATCCCGATGAACCGAGCTTTGCCAATACGATCGAGGCACTGGAACAGGCGGATGAAACGCTCAACCGGGTTCTGGGCGTGTTTTACAATGTGGCCGGTGCTGATAGTAACCCCAAGCGCGAAGAGTTGCAGCGTGATTTCGCACCAAAATTAAGCGCGTATGGTTCGGAAGTTTCTGAAAATAAGGTGCTTTTTGCCCGGGTTGAGGCCGTATGGAACGCACGCGATACGCTTGACCTGACGGATGAACAACAGCGTGTGCTGATGTTGACCCGGCGCGGGTTTGTCCGGTCTGGCTCGCAGTTGGAAGGGGATGATGCAGTGCGCTTGCGCGACGTGAAATCGCGTCTGTCCGTGTTGGGAACACAGTTCACCCAGAACCTTCTGGCTGATGAACGGGAGTGGTTCATGACGCTGGCGGATGACGGATTGTCAGGTCTGCCTGATTTTGTAATTGCTGCCGCCAAAGCCGCAGGACAGGAAAAAGAGGCGGGCGGGCCCGTCGTGACCCTGTCGCGGTCCTTGATCGTGCCTTTCCTACAATTTTCGGATCGTCGTGATCTGCGCCAGAAAGCCTATGAAGCGTGGGGTGCGCGCGGCGCCAATGGCGGCAAGACCGATAATCGCGGGATCGCTGCCGAGACGCTGAAACTGCGCGAAGAGCGGGCAAAGTTGCTTGGCTACCCGACCTTCGCCGATTACAAGCTCGAGACCGAGATGGCAGGCACCCCTGCTGCGGTGCGTGATCTTTTGATGGAGGTCTGGCAACCGGCCAAGGCTGTCGCAGAGGCGGATGCGGCGGTTTTGGAAAAGATGCTGCACCGTGACGGGTTTGATGGCCCATTAGAGCCTTGGGACTGGCGTTATTACTCGGAAAAACGCCGCAAGGAGCTGCATGATCTCGACGAGGCCGAACTGAAGCCCTATTTGCAGCTAGACCGAATGATTGACGCCTCCTTTGCCTGTGCAAACCGTCTTTTCGGTCTGGAATTCAAAGAGATTGAAGGCCCGGTTTATCACCCGGACGTGCGGTTGTGGGACGTCACTCGCGATGGTGAACATGTTGCGGTTTTCATAGGTGATTACTATGCTCGCGGGTCGAAGCGATCTGGCGCGTGGTGTTCTGCCATTCAGTCGCAAAAACGGCTTGGCGGGGACATACGCCCGCATGTGGTCAATGTCTGCAATTTCGCCAAACCTGCCGAAGGCGCACCTGCGCTGCTGTCTTACGATGATGCGCGGACGCTCTTTCATGAGTTTGGGCATGCGTTGCACCAGATGCTGTCAGATGTGACTTATGAAAGCATCAGCGGCACGTCTGTCGCGCGTGATTTCGTGGAACTGCCCAGCCAGTTGTATGAGCACTGGCTGGAAGTGCCCGCCGTGCTGGCAGAGTTTGCGACCCATGCCGAGACGGGTGAGGCGATGACCGAGGATTTACTGCAGCGGATGCTGGGGGCGGCCACATATGATATGGGGTTTCAGACGGTCGAATACATTGCCTCGGCCCTTGTTGATCTTGGCTTTCATGATGGTCCTGCGCCAAATGATCCGATGCAGAAACAGGCTGAAATCCTTGAAGAGATCGGAATGCCGCACGCCATCCGGATGCGCCATGCAACGCCGCATTTTGCGCATGTGTTTGCGGGCGATGGTTATTCCAGCGGCTACTACAGCTACATGTGGTCCGAGGTGATGGATGCCGACGCCTTTGAGGCATTCGAAGAGGCCGGAGATCCGTTTGACCCCGACGTGGCAAAGCGGCTGGAAGAGACGGTTTTGTCGTCAGGCGGGTCTGTCGATGCTGCTGACCTTTATATCGCGTTCCGGGGCCGTTTGCCGGGGGTAGAGGCGCTGTTGAAAGGGCGCGGCCTGGACAAGGCCGCCTGAACTCTATTTTCAGAGGTTGCAGCTCGCATTTTGCTGTATCGCTGGTCCACGGCGCCTAGCGATTATCATCAGGATGTCTTTCCACGCCCACAGGGTCCTTATGGATCAGCACGTCAGCCCGGGGGTATTTGGCGGTGATCGCCCGCCGCAGCGCGGCCCCGATGGCGTGAGCCTCGTCAAGCGTCTGCCGCCCGTCAAGCTCGATATGCAGATTGACGAACACCTGGCTGCCCGCGACGCGGGTTTTCAGATCGTGATACCCATGCACGCCCTCAAAGTCGGCCACGATGGCGCCAATATCGGCGATCATATCCGGGTCGGCCTGCCGATCCATCAAAGCATCCCAGGCGATTTTTCCGATCCGTATCGCCCCGATCGCAAGCAGCGCGGCAGCCCCCAGAGCGACAATACTGTCAATCTGATGCAGCCCGAATGTCGCCGAAGCCCATAGTGCGAGTATCGCCCCGACATTGGGGATCAGGTCGCCCAGATAATGCAGACTGTCAGCCTTGACGACCTTGTTCCCGGTCTTGCGTGCGACATACCGTTGCCACATCACCAGACCAAGCGTGATCGCGATGGATAACAGAATAATCGTGATCCCCAACCCCTCTTGCTCGGGCAGGGTGACGGTATCATCAAGCAGGCGCAGAACTGCGGCGGTTGCGATCACTCCGGCAGAGATAAGGATAAAGACGGATTGGCCAAGGGCGGCAAGGTCTTCGGCAGAACTGTGCCCGAACGGATGATCGTCGTCGGCTGGTTTGGCCGCATAGGCAATGGCAATCAGCCCGCCAAGCGACATCATCAGGTCCATCGCGCTGTCGGCCAGCGTGGCCGCGACGGCCAGCGAACCGGTCTGCCCCAGCGCCCAGAGTTTCAAAAGCACCAAAACAAGCGCGACCGTGACAGACAGCAGTCCTGCAGAAAGGTTAAGTCTGGTATCGTGTGCCGCGGACATGGTTTTGCATCATGCACATCAAGGCGCGATACGCCATGTCATTTGATGGCATGATCTGCGCGTCGGCTTAATCGCGGATTTCGCTTTCTGCGACACCCCAGAGGACAGATTTCGGCGCCCAGCCACGATAACCGCCCGCTGTCAGACGGCACCAATCCGGGTTGCACTGGCCCAGCCGTGCGATCACCCCAGGCTCTAGCATTGCGTTCTCCAATGCGTCCGGCTCAGGGCGCGACCGCAATGCTGTGGTTTCTCCATCGATCAGCACCGTGCGTGCGCCTGACAACATGGTGTAATGGACCCAACCGCCTTGACCGTCCCGGTCAATGACCCGCCGCCAGTGCCCGTATTCAGCAACCACCTGCAACGGCATGTTGCGCCGTTTGAAGACCCAATCAATCCGATGCGAAAGCGATGGTCCCCGGCGCACGTTGGACTCGGATGCTTTGAGCGACACAAAACGGGGTAACGGAAGATTGGTTTCAGGGCCTAGCGTTGGCGTTTCGTTCGCGGGTTGGGCATGCAACATGCCTGTCGCGAGCAATCCCGCGCAAAGCGCAAGCCTTACGATGCCAAACCATTGCACCAATGTTCCCATTGTCTGCCCTTAACTGCTCTATTCTGGCGCGCGGTTCTTGTGCTGCGCGTCCCTTTGGCGCAACCTGCCATGACAAACAGTTTTTGAAAACCCGTGGGAGAGATTTGCATGCCAGGTAAGCAATTAAGTGTTGTCGTGACGCGACGGTTGCCTGAGGTCGTGGAAACCCGCATGAAAGAGCTGTTCGATGTCGAACTGCGTGAAGACGACCGGCCGATGACGGCGGATGAACTGGCCGCCGCAATGGGCCGGGCGGATGTACTGGTTTCGACGATTACTGATCAGATCGACGTCAAATTGCTGGGGCGCGCAGGTGAACGTCTGAAACTGATCGCAAATTACGGTGCGGGTGTTGATAATATCGATGTCGCGACCGCGCGCCAACGTGGCATCCATGTCTCAAATACACCCGGTGTCGTGACCGAAGATACCGCGGATATGGTCATGGCGCTGATATTGGCTGTAACCCGGCGCATGGCAGAAGGTTTGCGCGTAGCACAGTCCCGGGAATGGTCTGGCTGGTCGCCCACCGCCATGATGGGGGGGCGGATCAAGGGTCGTCGCCTTGGTATTCTGGGCATGGGCCGGATCGGGCAGGCTGTTGCGAAACGCGCCGCCGCCTTTGGCATGCAGGTGCATTATCACAATCGCAAACGCCTCCGCCCCGAGATCGAGGACGCGTTAGAGGCGACCTATTGGGACAGTCTGGACCAGATGGTCGCCCGTGTTGATATCCTGTCCATCAACTGTCCGCATACGCCGTCCACCTTTCATCTGATGAATGCAAGGCGGTTGAAGCTGATGAAGCCGGAAGCGGTGATCGTGAATACGTCACGCGGTGAGGTGATCGATGAAAACGCGCTGACCCGGATGTTGCGCGCAGGCGAGATTGCGGGCGCCGGTCTGGATGTGTTCGAACGGGGAGACATGATCAACCCACGGCTGCAAGAGTTGCCGAATGCGATCCTTTTGCCACATATGGGGTCGGCAACGCTTGAGGGCCGTATCGAAATGGGCGAAAAGGTTATAGTGAATATCAAAACGTTCGAGGATGGTCATCGGCCACCCGACTTGGTAGTTCCGTCTATGCTGTAATTGTTCACCAATGTTAAGAATTTGGTGATCCGTTTCCCCTTAGAACCGTACTAAAATCATAACGAAGAGGTGTGCATCTTGATGCTCGCCGATATCTGGGATCATTGATCTATGCGCATTTTGCTGCCCATCTATGGTGTGCTTCTGGCCGTTTTTGCGGCTGGCGTCATCTTTGTCGTGAAAGCAGGGATTGACGATTATGTTGCTTCCAACAGCCTTGGTGGCATGCAGATTGCCCCACCTGACGGATGGTCGGTGCGGCCTTATCGCGCCGCTGATGGCGCCTTGATCACCGGTGTAGCGGACAATCCGGCGGTGGAGGTCGGGACAACGGCGCAAATACTGGAAAGTTTCAATATACCAACCGGTGGATTGCATGAAGGCGCGGTCAAGACGTTCTGGCGCGATGACCAAATGATTGCCTTGCGGATGAATATCACACCACATCAACCAAAACGCGTGTCATTGATGGAACGGTTCGGTCGACAGTCCGACAGCGATACGTTGGACCCCGATTCCGTGTTTGCGACCGTTGCGGGCTTGCCAATGGTTATACATCCACGTGTTTCCATCGTGGATGACGCCGCAGCGCCACTGCCAGTGAATTATCGGTACTTTACCCTGACGATTGGTGATCAGACCGTGGATGAGGCGCTGGAATTGTCATTTCTCACAAACAGCAGTGATGCAGCACTTGTTGCTGTTTTGAACAGTCTGGATATGGCTGCGTTGAATGATCGACTGCCGACGCCGGATTCGCGTGTCATCCTGTCGGCGGGTGTGATGACCCGCGACCCTCTGCCTTTATCTGATGTACCACCGCGCCCCACGCCAGCGTATCTTGCGCTTGAACTGCTGGCCTTTGGTCAGGTGCTTGAAGCCCCTTGGCAAGATGCACTGGTCCAGATCCGTAATGGTGTAATAACATCATGGGACGAGTTGCAGGCGCGCTATCCCCGCATTGATACCCTGCCTCATGAATTGCTTGGGGTGCTGGAAGATGGATCGCAAACCAGCACAGCGCGATATTTCGCTGCTATTCTCAGCAACAGTGGCCGCGCCTGGACCGGTCACGAGTACCATGTTCTGTCGACAATTGCGGAAATTGGCAGCACACAAGCCGACCTGTCGGAGTATCTTGCCGGCGAGTTTGATGTCGCACCGGAGGTGATCGCCTTGGCAAAACGTCTGCCGCTGGGCAACGACCAGCAGGTAAACACAACAGAAGTGGTTCAATCAAGCATTGTCCCCACGACAGGATTACGCAGAGCAGCGACCTGCGTGTTGGAAAATGGCGCAAGGCGCTGTGTCGTCGGCAGCAACTAAAGGGCCGCCGGGCCGGGGTGTTACATCCCGGACGACACAAGCGCCGTCACTACGCTTTGCCGGCCCAGTGTTTGGGCAACACTGCTGACGCCTGCGCCAGGTCGACGATTTCGCGGTAATGTCTCATCGAATGTGCCGGAAATGGTCGGCTTTGTTTCGGCGCCAGTTCCTTGACCCAGCCCATGTGGTTAAAGGCGCCGGGCAGCTTTGGTACGACATCATCGAACCTGTTGATCAACAGGCACTTTTCATGATGTTTGACCGGCCCTTTGATGAATTTTGGGCGCGGTGCGGCAAAACCGATGCCGGGTGCGCCATAGCTTTTCGACAAGATCTGCGTCGCTGCCGCCCCCAGTGAATGTCCGATCACATATTTTGGTCGAATATTCAGCGTCTTGAGCCATTCGAACACCACAACCGAATAGGCCAGAAAGCCCTGATGCCACGTTGTGCCGGAATGGCCCTTTGCCGTCTGATCATCGCTCATGCGATACTGTTTTTGACCCAAACGGAGCGGTCGCAGATTATACCGCATGTAATCGCGGATCGAGTTTGACCCCGGCAGAAGCAGAATGTCACCTTCCAGAATATGGGCCTGAACATCCGGGTGTTGGCAGGAATGCATCACCTTGGGTGACGTGATACGATGCGAGGAATAACTGGCTTCGGCCAACTTGGCCGCATCTTCAATTGCAAACTTCATCATAATTAAATCTCCATAATGCTGAAGCAAAGCATGTGTCTTGACGTCAGGTCCAGTCGGGAAAGCCTGACCCCGACCAGTGCGGCGTCGCAATCAGACGCCAAGGTGTCGGCTGGTTCTTTCGTCGCTTCCCGGATTAACGCAGATTATGCTGAAGTTGGTCCAAGGGAGTCGCCATCATGAAAACGCAAGTGAAAGCATTGGTTGTCGGTGGTGGCGCAGTGGGCACGTCGATTGCCTATCATCTGGCCAAAGCCGGGTGGGACGATGTGATGCTGCTGGAGCGCGATGAGCTGACATCGGGGTCGACCTGGCATGCGGCTGGTCTGCTGCCCCTGTTCAACATGTCCTTTGCCACGACCCATATCCACAAATACTCGGTAGATTTCTACAAGAGGCTGGAGGCTGAAACCGGCCTGAATGCCGGGTTTGCGGTGGTCGGCAACCTGCGCATGGCCCAGACGCAGGAGCGGATGGATGAGTACATGCTTTATGCGTCCACCGCCGAGACTTGCGATGTCCCTTATGTCTGGATGACCCCGGATGAGATCAAGGCGAAGTGGCCGCTGATCAACACCGATGATCTGAAAGGCGCACTGTATCACCATACGGATGGCTATATTAACCCGGCCGATGTGACGCAGGCGATGGCCAAGGGTGCCCGCCAGCGCGGCGTGATGATCGAGCGCAAGTGGCAGGCGGATGCGTTTCACTGGAATGGCGACGCGTGGGAAGTGACCTGCACCAGGATGGTCGAGAAGGGGGGCAATCTGGTTCCTTCTGACGAGCAGATTGTCATTACCGCCGAACATGTTGTTACCGCGTCGGGCAACCATGCCCAGACCACGGCGAAGAAGCTGGGCATCAAGATCCCCGCGATCCCGGTTGAACATCAGTTCATCGTCATGGATCAGGACCCGGAACTGGTGAAGTTCCGGGCCGAGGGGAATGTGGAGCACCCTGTGGTCCGCGATGCCGACGCGCAATCCTATGTCCGCGAGGAGCGGGGTGGCTGGATATTGGGTGTTTATGAAAAGGGTGCGCCAGCGGTTTTTGAATATGGTGTGCCGGATAGCTTTCGCGCTGATCTGTTCCCGCTCGATCTGGAGCGAATCGAGGATCAGTATATGGCCATGATCCACCGGATTCCGTCCTGCGAGGAAAGCGGGCTGAAGGACGATTTCAACGGGCCGATCTGTTATACGCCGGATGGCAATCCGCTGGTGGGGCCTGCGCCGGGGCTGACGAATATGTGGCTGGCGGAAGGGTTTTCGTTCGGTATCACTGCCGCCGGTGGCACGGGGTATTATCTGGCGCAGATGATGGTGGAGGGCGAGGCCGAGATCGATATGGCGAGCCTTGACCCCAAGCGTTACGGCAACTGGATGACGACCGAGTTTGCCGCGCGCAAGAACGAGGAATGCTACGATCACGTCTATATTCTGCATCACCCGGATGAAGAACGGCCGGCCTGTCGCCCCCTGCGCACCTCGCCGGCCTATGACCGCCAGAAGGAGCGGGGCTCGCAGTTTGGCTTTGTGAACGGATGGGAGCGCCCGAATTACTATGCCCCGGCCGGGTTTGACGACAAGGCGAGCCGGTCGTTCCGGCGCGGTGGCTGGTGGCAATATGCGGTGGAAGAGGCCAAGGCGATCCGCGAGGGTGTCGGCCTGATCGATGCGACCGCCTTTACCAAGCACAGGATCAGCGGGCCGGGGGCGACGGCTTTCCTTGATTGGTTCACGACGAACAAGCTGCCCAAGGTCGGCCGTATCAACCTGACCTATGCGCTGACGTCGCATGGGACGACACGGACGGAATATACCATCGTGCGGCTGGCGGAGGATGATTATTATCTGGTCTCTGCCGGGGCATGGCATGCCTATGATCAGGATTATCTGTACAAGGCGATCATGGAGAAAGAGCCGGAGTTTGGCCGGATCAACGAGCAGGATGTGACGACCCAATGGGGCGTGTTTGCGATTGCCGGGCCGAAATCACGGGATGTCCTGAACGAGGTGATCAAGGATGCGGACCCGGCGACCGCCCTGTCGAACAAACGGTTTCCGTGGCTGTCGGCCAAGCAGATCGAGCTGGGGATGTGCCCGGTGAATGCGATCCGCGTGGCCTATACCGGTGAGTTGGGCTGGGAATTGCATCACCCGATCGAGATGCAGAATTACCTGTTCGACCTGCTGGAAAAGGCGGGTGAGAAGCACGGGATGAAGCTGGTTGGTGCCCGCGCGCAGAACTGGTTGCGGCAGGAAAAGAGCTATCGCGCATTCGGGACCGAGTTGGGTCGGGATGCGACACCGCTGGAGGCAGATTTGCCGCGCTTTGCTGACTTGTCCAAGGATTTCCACGGCAAGGCCGCGATGGAGGCGAAGGGCATCCGGTCGAAATGCGTGACCCTGCTGATCGACGGGCCGGATGATGCCGATCCGTGGGGCCGCGAGGCGCTGTATGATATGGATGGCAATCGGGTCGGGCGTCTGACCTCTGGCGGGTATTCGGTGGCGTTCGAAAAGTCGATTGGCATGGGGTATGTTAAACCTGCGCTCGCCGAGGTGGGAACCAAATTGCAGGTCAAGATGCTGGATCAGTTGTGGAATGCCGAGATTGTCGAGGACAGCCCCTATGATCCACAGAATGCCACGATCAGGGCTGATGGTTGACAGCGGCCACAACGTAAGATGGACTTAATCCATCTTGGCGGAGGCTCTGATGGACGATAAAATCGAAGTTGAGAATATCAACACACCCGGACGGACCAGCCGGGTGGACCGGGCAAAATACGAGGCGATGAAGGCGGCCATGTTGGCCACGTTGCCCCGATCCGCGCCCGGAATGACGGCCAAGGAATCAAAAGATGCGGCCAAAGCACATTTGCCGGAAGATCTGTTTCCCGGCGGGGCCACGTCGGGCTGGTGGCAGAAATGCGTCCAGCTTGATCTGGAAGCCAAAGGTGTTGTGATCCGTGAGGATAGTAAGCCGCTACGGTTTCATCAGGCTTGACAGGCGTTGTTTCTGGTGCCCGGACGCGTCAAAATTTTCCGGATCAAGCCAGGTTTCAAACGCGGTTCGCAGCCTTGGCCAATCCTTGTCGAGAATTGAAAACCACGCCGTGTCCCGGTTGCGCCCTTTGTAGACCAGCGCCTGCTTGAACAGCCCGTCATAGCTGAAGCCCAATCGCTCTGCCGCGCGGCGCGATGGGGCATTCAGCGCGTCACATTTCCATTCGTAACGGCGGTAGCCGAGCTCATCGAAAACGCGTTTCATCATCAGATACATCGCCTCGGTCGCCATGGGGGTACGCTGCAAGGCGGGGGAAAAGGTGATGTAGCCAACCTCGGCCACACCATTTGCAGGTTGCATGCGCAGGTAACTGGCGACACCAACAGGGTCCTCGGTTGACTGGTTGATGACCGTGAAAAACAGCGGGTCTTTGCTGCGGCAGGCATCGCTGACCCATGCGGCGTAATCGGCCCCGGTCGCGAAAGGACCTGTTGGCATATATGTCCAGAGCGCGCCGGTCATGTCCGCGCTGAACGCCGCGTGCAGGCCAGCAGCATGGGACGGGTCAAGCGGGACGACATGGCAGGTGCGCCCCTGCATCGGCGTATGTGGGATTGGCGCGCAGCTGGTCCAGTTGGGGACGGGCGCACCAACGGGCTGTCCGTGGTCATTGAAGTGGGTCATGCGAAACGGGCCGGCGAAAGAGCAGAGATGGTATCCGGGGCCAGATCCGACGGCCGCCCACCGACGATATCCGCAAGAAGCTGGCTTGCGCCGGGGCTGGATTGCATACCATAGCCGCCCTGACCTGCGCACCAGATGAAGCTGGGATCACCCGGATCAGGGCCAAGAACCAGCGTTCGGTCCGGCGCAAAGGTGCGCAACCCCGCCCAAGACGCAAGTAGGCGAGTGACTGGTGTGGTGACATGTGCTTCGTACCGTGCGATCCCTTCGGCCAATGTCATATCCTCGGCATAGGCGTCGTGCGGATCAACCGGATCTTCATCTGCGGGTGAGACGATCAGCGCACCTGCGTCCGGCTTGGCATACCATTCCTCTCCCGGACCAAAAAGCATGGGCCATGCGCTGATGTCATGCCCATCCGGTGCCGGAATACGCGCCATAGATCGGCGCAGTGGCGTAAAGCCCAAGGGTGTGACGCTCGCCATCTGCGCGATCTGGTCGACCCATGCCCCCGCCGCGTTGACGATTGATTTTGCCTCGTAAGTCTGGGTAGCAGTACTGACAACCCAACCCGATGATGTCCGCCTGATCGCAGTGGCCCGTGCCTTCGTCGCAACTAATGCGCCATTTGCACGGGCTTGCCGTGCAAAGGTTTGGATCAGCTTGTCTGTGTCGATGTCCCACGCATCGCTGTCAAAAGCGGCGCGGTCAAACGTGTTTGGGTCAAGGATCGGCACCATGGATCGCGCTTCTGCAACTGTGATCGGGTCAAGCTGCATGCTAGATTGATCCGCCGAAAACAGATCGGCATTTTCAGGGTTGCCGATCAGCAAAAGGCCACGCGGGCTAAGTACCCCGGCGTTTTCATGGAACGACCGGCTTGCCGCGTTCAGCGCAACAGTCGAGGACTTGCCATAATTTTCCTCAAACAGCGCCGCGGACCGGCCCGATGCGTGATAGGCCAGCGCGTCTTCGCCTTCCAGCAGGGTTACATGACCCAGTTCAGACAGGCGCGCTGCAGCGGACACGCCCGCGATGCCGCCGCCGATGATCAGAAAGTCGATCATCCTTCTTCCAACCGATCCGTGGCGGGGGCGGGCGTGACGCTAAGGCCGGTGATTTCATCATAAAGGTCTTTAGCCATCTCGAAATCATTGGCGGCAAGCGAAGGTTCCAGTTGGACGACTGATCGTGCAGAGATGATGGGTGATGGTTGCGCCGGATGTGCCAGGACCCATCGCACAGCGAGTGTCGCAGGCGCCACGCCATAGGCGCTTGCCAGATCCGCCAGCGTTGCTGCCGTGCCATGCATCCAGTCCTGACCATAGCGGGCCTTGTAGCGGGCGTCGTCGGTCAGACGCCCGGTTTCGCCTTTGGTGTATTTCCCGGTCAACAGCCCCCCGCCCAAAGGGGAGTACGGGATAATCGCGATATCCTGATCCTGCGCCATCGGGAAGATTTCGACCTCGGCCTGCCTTTTGACAAGGCTGTACATCGGCTGGATGGCATCAATTCGGGTCTCAAGTGATTGCGCGGCGGCCTGCGCCTTCATCACCTGCCATGCGGCATAGTTCGACACGCCTATATGCCGGATCGCACCGGTCGATTGCAGCGCGGCAAGGGTGCCAAACGTTTCCTCCAGCGGCGTGTCATCATCAAACCTGTGCATGTAAAGCAGGTCCACGGCGTCCTGATCCAATTGCTTGCGGCAAGTGTCGAAATGCTTGGTGATATTCTGGGCTGAGGCACCACCGACATAACCGACCTTGGTGGCCAGATAGATATCGTCGCGGTCATTTTTGATCAGCTTGCCCAGGATCGTTTCAGATGCACCGCCGGTATAGCCGACCGCCGTATCAAAATGGTTGATACCGGCGGCGCGGGCGGCTTCATACATGGCCGCGCTTGCCGCCTCATCAGCGGTCCCGCCGAATTGCATGGTGCCGAAAGTAAGCTGGGATACGGGCGTACCGTTGCGCGTCGTCAGATTTGTCATTTCGGCAGAGTGACATGGGTGTGTTAGGATGAAAAGGCATCGCAAGAGGAGTTCGTCATGGGACGTGAAGCGGTTGCTGTGTGTCACTGGCAAGGGGATGTGGCCGAGGCGAAATTGCATCTGGACAGTAGGGCGCTGAGTCTACGGGGCGAGATGCGATTGGACATTCCGCGTAATGATATTCGGGATGTAGTCTTGAGTAGTGAGGGCCTGCGTGTTCTGACGGATGGCCCTGAACTGATTATGGAGTTGGGAGAGGTCGAGGCGGGGCGCTGGCAGAAGGCTTTGTTGAAAAAGCCGCCGACCTTGGCGGAGAAACTGGGAATATCGGCACAAACGCCCGCCTTTGTACAAGGCGATTACGATGATGTGCCGCTGGCTCGCGCGTTAGCGGGTGCCACAGTCAAGACGCCAGACGACGCAGCGATCCTGCTGGCTGTGCTGATGGAAGAGCCGGATTTGCAGGCCGCTTCGGACCTCGCCCTTACATATCCAGACAAGCATATCTGGATGGTCCATCGAAAGGGAAAAGCCGCCGTTGTGGGTGACACGATGATCCGTACCCACATGCGCGGCCTTGGTTTCATCGATAGCAAGACCAGCGCCATATCGGATCAGTTAACGACTACCCGGTATCGTTTGCGCGCCAAATAGATTTCGACTCCGACAAGGTAGGGGATGTAGAAGGCGAAATTCTGGATCAGATCGAACGCACCGGTAAACGCTTGGTTCGACCACAAACCGCCCGTCGCCAGATACCACAGCCCGTAATGCACGCGGTAAAGCCATGATCCGATGGCAAGCCAGAACAGGCGGAGCGCCCACGCCCGATGCGCATCAAATCTTTTGGCACGTGCATGTCGTATGGTCTGGATCGCGGCTAGCAGGGTGAGCAATCCGTAAAGCGTAAAGCCCGCATCCATTGGCCAGCCACCGATTGTGCCGCGCAGCGGGATATAGACAAGCCCACCGATAGCCGTGATGATCGCTGCGGTTCCAATGATCCGCCCCGACCAGCGATGCACGGCGGGATACCTGCGGCGCACACCGCTGATCAGCTGGAAAGGGACAAGAAACGTGATGATCCCGCCAGTGATCATGTGGATGAAAATCGCCAGATTGGCAGGAATGTTATCCGACAAGATGTAATGCGGCTCCGGCAGTGATTGACGCAGCCCACCTTGCCCGAAGTTGAGCGCGTAAAGGCTGAACGGCAGCACCAGCAGGGCCAACGCGACAAGAGTGATCGTCTGGATAAGGGTGCGGTATTGCATGGGCCCAAGCATTTTCCCGCAGGCACGCTGGGTCAAGCGCCATCTTCCGTATCGTTGACATCTTGTGACGCTCATGGTCGCTTGATTGAAATTGTCACAGGAGCACACAGATGGTCTATGTCCCGGCAGCGGATCGTTATGAACGGATGGTCTATAACCGATGTGGCGCATCGGGGGTAAAACTGCCTGCCGTGTCATTGGGCCTGTGGCACAATTTCGGGCATGACACGCCACATGAAACAAAGCGGGCGATCTGCCGGACGGCCTTCGATCACGGGATCACGCATTTTGATCTGGCGAACAATTATGGCCCGCCTCCAGGGTCGGCGGAACATGCGTTCGGTTCGATCCTGAAAGAGGATTTTGCGCAGTATCGCGATGAGATGATCATCAGTTCCAAGGCCGGTTACGACATGTGGCCCGGTCCTTATGGGGAATGGGGCAGCCGAAAGTATCTGGTCGCCTCTTGCGATCAGTCGCTGAAGCGGATGGGACTGGATTATGTGGATATCTTCTATTCCCACCGGTTTGATCCTGATACGCCATTGGAAGAAACCATGGGCGCGCTGGATTACATCGTGCGGTCCGGTCGTGCGCTTTATGCCGGCATTTCGTCCTACAATTCAAAGCGCACGCGCGAGGCTGTGGCCATTCTGAATGATCTGGGCACGCCTTGCCTGATCCATCAGCCCTCGTACAACATGCTGAACCGCTGGATAGAACGGGACGGATTAAAGGAGACGTTGCAGGAGCTGGGCGTCGGGTCGATTGCATTTACGCCCCTGGCGCAGGGGATGCTGACCAAAAAGTACCTTGGCGGTATCCCCGAAGACAGCCGCGCCGCGCAAGATAAGTCGCTGTTTCCTTCTATGCTGAACGAAAAGGCTTTGGGAAATATCCGCAAGCTTGATGAAATTGCCAAAGGCCGCGGGCAAACTCTTGCACAGATGGCCATTGCGTGGGTCTTGCGCGATGGCGGCATAACAACCGCGCTGATTGGTGCTTCGAAACCGTCGCAGGTCGTGGATTGCGCGGGTGCGGTTGCAAATCTTTCATTCAGTGCTGAAGAACTTGCTTTGATCGATCAATATGCTGATGAGGAGCAGATCAATCTATGGGCGCAATCAGCAGAGCAGAAACAAGGTGGTGCAGATCGCAAGAAATGATCCACGGCGCGATCCGGCGGGGATCAACGGAATTTGTCATTTTCTGGTGTCCGGATAGATGAGCATGTCACATGCGCCCCTTTGGAAATGTGCTGACCTGCCAATAAGCTGACAGCTTTGCGCCAATGATCAAACGTTCTGAAAGGAGAATGTAGAATGATTGCCTACGTCACTGTTGGCGCCGACGATATAGCCCGCGCGAAACGGTTTTATTCTGCTTTCCTTCCAGCCCTTGGCTATGGTTTAGAGGAGGGTCCCGAGGGTCTGAGCTATGTCCTGCCTCCCATTCCGGGGCAGTCTGCCGCGATGCCCGATTTATATGTCAAACCACCTTTCAATGGACATCCGGCTTCTGCCGGGAACGGTACGATGGTCGCATTCGAGGCACGCTCTCAAAGCCAGGTTCGTGATCTTCACAAAGCCGCCCTGTCCGCAGGCGGCGCTGACGAGGGGCAGCCGGGGTTTCGCGCGTCGTATGGGCCGCATTTTTATGTCGGCTACCTTCGCGACCCGCAGGGCAACAAGATCGCCTTGTTTTCAGCCGATCCAAATGAACCCGGACGTGATGGGTAACGCATATCGGGCGGCAGACAAAAAATATCCGGTTCGCATGACAACCCAAAAGGCTATGGCGAAGCTGCTTTATCCCGTGCAACCGCAACCCTTGCGCATGGCTGGAACAGTCGAACGCCTTCGTCGCGTCAGACTTGCAAAGCCGTTCGTCACACCCGCAATGGGTCGGCCTTGGCCAGTCTGTCAAAAGCCATCAGGCTTTTGATCAGTGCATCCATCTGATCCAGCGGGATCATATTGGGGCCGTCCGATGGTGCGGTATCGGGGTCTTCATGGGTTTCGACGAAAACCGCCGCTATGCCCAGCGACACCGCCGCCCGTGCCATCACTGGTGCAAATTCGCGCTGTCCGCCGGATGAGCCACCTTGCCCGCCGGGTTGTTGCACCGAATGGGTGGCATCCATCACAACCGGATAACCCGTGCGCGCCATCGTCGGCAGTGACCGCATATCGGCAACAAGCGTATTGTATCCGAACGATGCGCCACGTTCGGTCAGCATGATGTTCCGGTTGCCCGTGCTTTCGATCTTGGAAACCACATTTGTCATGTCCCAAGGTGCAAGGAATTGCCCCTTTTTGACGTTGATCACCGCGCCGGTTTCTCCGGCCGCCAGCAAAAGATCGGTCTGGCGGCACAAAAAGGCAGGTATTTGCAACACATCGCAAACTGCGGCGACAGGTGCACATTGATCGGCCGTGTGAATATCTGTGACGACAGGACAGCCAATCGTATCTTTGACGCCCTGCATGATCTTCAGGCCGTTTTCCATACCCGCGCCACGCGGGCCGGACACCGATGTGCGGTTGGCTTTGTCAAAGCTGCCTTTGAAAATGTATTGTGCACCATGGGCTGCGCAAATCTCGGCCATGCGGCCAGCAATCATCTGTGCGTGATCTGCGGTCTGCAAGGCGCAAGGCCCCGCCATGATCAATAGCGGGCTATCATTGCTGACTTCGAGGGAGCCAATATCGACTTTGTGCATCAAGAGCTGACCTGTTCGCGAAGGACGGAGACGGTGAGAGAGATCATCAGGTATATGCCCGAAAAGATCAAAAACGCCAGGATCGTGTTTTCAAAGGCACGGGGGTATGTTGCCTCGTCCGGGGCGATGGGGCGCACACTTTGTGACAGATAGCGGACTTGGCGGTTCGCCTCGATCCGGGCGGTCTCCATTTGGGTCAGGGCCTGCTGCACCATCGCGACCTGAAACCGGTAATCCTCTTCGGCGGTCAACAGGTCCAGATTGCGGGATGCTTGCGATACGGTGGTATCGTCGGTCCCGGCCATTTCCTGGCGAATCTCGGCGATCTGGATTTGCACATTGGCAATCTGATCGCGCAGGGACTGCACCTGTGCCTCGCTTGGGCGTTCAACGCCGAGGCGCGCCAGCAAGATCCCCTCAAGCCGGTCCTGTTCGGCTTCCAGCGTGGATATCCGGGCGCGTTGCGCGGACGATTCACTGCGCGGATCGATCTGCTGGGTTGCTTCCTGAATAGACAGCCATTTTGCCAATGCCTCTGACCGGCGGCGTTCGGCATCTTCATAACTTGCCAAAGCACCGCGCATCTGGTCGGCCCGCAACCGCGCGGTCAGCTGGTCCACCTGCTCTTCGGCATAGCCAATCAGGGCTTCGGAAAACCGTTGGCTGGTTTCGGGATCAACGGCGATGACCTCCATCCGGATGATCCCTTCGGTCGGGTCATAGCTGATGCGCACGTGATCAGAATAAACGCCGAATGCATCCTCGTTCGTGGCACCCTCTGGCAGGCGCTGGATTTCGTCGATCTCAGGGCTGCTGAAATGTTCTTTGAAGTTGTGGTCAGCATCCAGACGCAACATCGCCTCGCGCGACGCAAGATAGGATTGCACCGCAATACTATCCTGCTGGGTGGCCATGGATGTCCCTTGGAAAAGTGTTCCCAGACCACCGGCAGAGGCCCCTTGCGCCTGCGCCTGCTGAATCACAATCTCGGAATTGGTGGCAAACATCGGGGTCGCCACCTTGTAGAAATACCAGCCCATTAATGCCGTGGGCAGAAAGATGAAAACCGCGAGCCGTGTGAAAAGCAGCGCCAGCTTGCGGCGGCGGCGTTGGGCAATCTCTTGCTGGATGCGCCGGATTTCGGACATCTGACTGCCCGGCTTTGGCTGTTTGATCGGTGCGGGGATGATGTCTTTGGGATCGGTTGTTTCGGGCAACTGGATACGGTCCGTATCCGATTGCGATTTTGCGGCGTCAGGCTTGACCAGTTCCAGAACGGAGTTGCGTTGAAACGGATCAATCCCGGCCTCGCGCAGCTTCAAGACCGCGATGAAATCCGATGATGCCTCGATCCCGTTTTTCTGCGCAACGCGACGGGCCATGCGCAATTGGCGACCCGTCAGCCCTTCTTTGCTGATCGCATCCAACATCTCGGCGCGCGATGGCGCAGATGGCGTTGGCGTCTCATCTGCCGGTGCTTCCGCTGCATCAGGCGCGGGCGCATCTGTATCGGGCGTGACCTTGCCGCGCCGGATGCGAAATTTCTTAACCTTGGGTTTCGTAGTCATACAGCACTTTCGCCTCTTCCAAGGTGTCAAACACATGCAACTGGCCGTTTTTCAGCACTGCCGCTGATCGGGCAAAGCGTTCCAGCGTTGCCGCTTGATGTGATACAATAACGACGGTTGCCTTCTCAAGCCTGTCGCGCAGGATGACGCCTGCCTTGCGGTTGAACTCAACATCGGTGGCGCCGGGCATGCCTTCGTCTATCAGATAAATATCAAATTCCAACGCCAACATCAGCGCAAATGAAAACCGGGCGCGCATGCCGCTGGAATAGGTGCCGACCGGCATATCGAAATACTCTTTGATATCACACAGCCAGCGGCAAAACGCCTCAACATAATCGGGATCAAGCCCGTACAGGCGGGCGATATAGCGGCTGTTTTCCAATGCGCTGAGCTTGGGAACCACCCCGCCCATGAAACCCAGCGGAAATGATATCTTGCAGCCGCGCGTAATCCTGCCCTCGTCGGGTTTTTCCAGGCCTGCCATCATGTTGATCAGGGTCGTTTTGCCAGTGCCGTTTGGGGCCAGAATACCCAACGAATTGCCCAATTCCACGCGGAATGAAACGCGATCAAGGATCACCTTGCGCTGTGTGCCGGTCCAGAAAGACTTGCTGACCTCTGCAAACTCCAGCATTTCAACCTTGCTCTTGCCCCAACCATTGCGCGATCGGGCTTACATCGAATTCATTAACAGCCCATCACAAAGGCCGTGTGTCAGACCAGTATCGCAAAAATACGGCAGCAATACAGCGATATCTGTGTGATCAGGCCGTGAACGGCGCGTTTGAGGCATGGTCGGACGGTTTTCAATCGACCCTGGCTACAAGGAATAGCGTAAGAGCTGGTCCATCAAATCCCCCGGTCTTGATCATCCGGCGCCAATGCACCACGCTTCGGTCGCGTGACGCTACAAGACGACATATCAGCCTGCCGTATCTGCGCGGATCGCTTTGCGCAGACGGCGACGCGCCATGCGCCGCGTCCGGTTGTCTGGTTTGATCAGGCCCCGCGCATATTGATCGCGGGTCAAGCGCCCGGCATCCGCGTCCACGAGGCCGGCAAGCCGTTCTGGGACCGCTCTGGCGATCGTTTGCGGGAATGGCTGGGTGTTGATGCCGCAACTTTCTATGATCGCAGCCGCATCGCGATCGTGCCCATGGCTTTTTGTTTTCCGGGCTATGATGGCAAGGGCAGCGACCTGCCACCGCCGCCGGTTTGCAAGGCCACATGGCATGATCGTGTGATGGCCCATCTGGGTGATGTGCCTCTGACCATTCTTGTCGGTGGCTACGCGCATCGCTGGCATCTGGACGCGCGCGGCAGTGTCACGCAGACGGTTTTCGACTGGCAGATGCATGCACCGCGCGTGTTTCCCTTGCCTCATCCGTCGTGGCGCAATACCGGGTGGCTGAAGAAAAACCCCTGGTTCGCGCGCGAATTGCTGCCCCGATTGCGTTATGCCGTGAAGGAAGTGCTGGAATGACTGACCTGGACGATGCCCATGCGGTGATGGACGCGGCGCCGGATGACGATGCGGCGCGCCTGCGGTTTTATGAACGTCTTGCAGATACAGAACTGTTCATGCTTCTGGACGGTGAGCCCGCAGGAAATCAGATCGAACCAGAGCTATTTGAGATTGAAAATCAAAGATTTACGCTAGTCTTCGACCGCGAGGAGCGCCTGTCCCAATTCGTGGGTCGCGTGGCCCCTTATGCGGGTTTGCCCGGGCGTGATCTGGCAGGGATGTTGGCCGGGCAAGGAATTGGGCTGGCCCTTAATCTGGATGTTGCGCCTTCGGCGATGCTGATCCCAGCAGAGGCTGTGGATTGGCTGGTGCAAACCCTGTCGCATGGTCCCGCAGAGACCGAGGCTAGGTTAACCGAAATCGCGGCCCCCCATGTGCCAGAAGCCGTGGTTGCCGGACTGGATCGCAAGCTGGCGATTGCAGGCGGCCTGGCGCGGTTTGCCTATCTGGCGGCAGCGACCTATGACGATGGTGCGAAGGGACATGTGCTTGTTTTCATTGACGCTTTGGACGGGTCGGAAAAAGCGCTGGCCTCTGCCGCCGGTGAGGCGCTGACCTTTTCAGGGATCGAAGCAGGGGTGATGGACGTGATGTTTGCCCGCGCTGCTGATCCGCTGGCGGCCCATCTGGCAAAGGTCGGATTGCGGTTCGATTTGCCGGAACCTGTGACGCCGCAAGCACCCGCCGCACCGGGCATGGACCCGGACAAGCCGCCAAGGCTGCGGTAATCGTCAACGTGGTTCGGGGCGCGGTCATATCGCGTACAGAACCTGTACATATCTTGTACATACACGGTACGTACAAATGCCTTCCGCATCGCCCGGGAACATATCGCCGGTCCATGATATGGCAGGAACGCTGTCGCGATGTTTCAAGACGGATGCTGGTGCGATGTGGCACTGTGATCCCGATCAACAGATGAAGGTCTTTTGCCATGAAATTTCGCTATACGATCTTGTACGTAGATGACGTGCCTGCGGCATTGGCGTTCTACAAAGCCGCCTTTGGTTTTGAGATCGCGTTCCTGCACGAGGGCAAGGATTACGGGGAACTGGTGACGGGAGAGACAAAGCTGGCCTTTGCGGCGAAGGACCTGATCCGGCAATTGGGAGAAGAACCGATGGCCGTATCACCCAAATCCCCGGCCTTTGGGCTGTCGTTCGAGACGGATGATGTGGCGCGTGATCTGGATCTTGCTGTGGCGGCAGGGGCAGTTTTGGAAAAGCCCATCGTGGAACAGCCCTGGGGGCAGACAACCTGTTCTGTCAGTGATCCGGATGGATATCTGATTGAGTTATGTTCGGCTGTGATGGGATAGGTTTAAAGATAGGTGAGGTGCGAACGGTCTGGGCGCTTTGGATTTTAACGAGATGGTGGCAAGGTCAGCCATGTGGACAATACAGAGCTTGGTAGAAACAGCCATTGCGTCAGCTGCGGGCGGTCGTTTTTCCTTCGATACCACTAGTCCAGCTGCCGGAACAATGTGTTTGGAGCGCGGTGTCTTTCAGCGAAATAGGAAGTCTTAGGCGATAAAATTTCTTGCCCATTTTGGCCAAAAAACAAGGGATCTGCTGTACAAGGATCACTTCCAGAACATCACCTTCTCAAACCATCCCGATGTGTCGGGTGGCCTTTCAGCTCGTATCTGGTGCACCTTCTCGAAAAGGCGTGGAAACTTGGTTTCTACATCGCTCTCGTCAAATTCCGGATCATCCTCATCGTGTTCGATCGGCTGAACCGACGCATCCGCCTGCGCATCATATATATTGCCGCCAACTTTGGCCTGATACACATCATGGGCCACAGATCTGAAAAGCTCAAATTCGACATACTCGGATGTAATCACGTCAGCTAAACTATCTGGGTTAGCAAGCGCCGCATCGTACACAGCACGACCCTGCGAGATGAGCCAATCACGAAAATAGTCAAAGCCATCATCTGAGATTCCATCATTTATCAAATCAGCGGCAGCAACTAGATTGTGGCGGTATGCGTTTTCATGCACCATGTCATATATAGCTTGGAAAGCCACAATCTGCTCTGCCTCTCTTTGTTGCAGTAGAGCAGTCAACTTTGATAGTTGATCACGTTGCGCTTCCGACCTTGTCAGTTCGATGATGTTCCAAAATTCGTCCTCTGTCATAAAACACCCTCTGTCTGCGACACTTTGCAAGGCGTCATTCGCTTGACGATCCAATACACTCTAGCTGATAAATGCAAGGTCAGTGCAATTGCGGATTAGCTGCCATTCGCTGCACCATTGCAATCATAGAACTCTGGGCTCAGAGCGGAAATTCGATGCCTCGCCTATGAATCGTGGCTATCGTCTCCACGTTCCCAATGCGGGTTGGTTGATGTCTGACTGTATCGTGGTGCTCTGGCGGATTTGTCGGGGGCTGTGTCCGAACCAATACCGGCAGGCGCGCGTCATGTGGGATTGGTCGCTGTAGCCATATAGTCCCGCAATATCAGCAAGGGGTGTCTCCGCGCCGAGCGCGATGGCGGCGCGGCGTGCCCGTCCCAGCAACCGCCAGAAGTCCGGCGGCGGCAAGTTGCGCTTTGCCAGATGCCGTTGCAGCGTGCGCAGGCTGACGCCGAGTTGTCTGGCGATAGTCTGCGCTGGCGTGTTGTTGTTGCCGAGTGCGGCGATTGCCGCGCTCAGGTCCGTTTGCTTGCGGCTGGCGTGGCTGATCGCGTCGGGGATGCTGGTTTCGGTCAGGTTGCTGGGGTCGATCTGCAAGCCGGGCCGCAGCCGGTACCCTGTCATCCTGTCGCCGGGCAAAAGCATGATTTGGCGCGGTTGCAGATCAAGCGCTGTCAGCGTGATTTGCGTGCCGGTTGCTGTTTCACGGATCAGGATATCGCGGCAGCCATCGGGCAGAACGGTGAAGGTCTGCGCCTTTGTGATCCGGCTGGTCCAGCGGATGAAATCAGGTGGATCAGTAGCCAAGGGTGCGGTCGACCACATAGAGGAAGGGCTTGCCTGCTTCGCCGCGCGCGATGTTTTCGGCGATCACTTCGGAGGCGGTCTCGGGTCGTGTGCTTGAGGCGATATGGGGCGTGACGGTAACTTGTGGATGCGCCCAGAAGGCATGTTCAGGGGGCAGGGGTTCGGTGCGGAACACGTCCAGCGTGGCATGGGTGATCTGCCCGCTGTCGAGCGCCGCAAGCAGGGCGTCATCGTCGATCAGGGGCCCGCGTCCGGGGTTGATGATGAAGGCACCCTTGGCAAGAAGCGCAAGGTTTTTTGCGTTCAGGATGTTTTCGGTTTCGCGAGTTTGCGGCAAGAGCAGGATGACGATTTGCGCATCACTGAGCGCCTCTGTCAGTCCCGCATCCCCGTGCAGGCAGCGGATGTTTGGGATGTCTTTCGCGCGGCGGCTCCACCCCGTGACGGGGAAGCCGAGGCTGTGCAGTGCCTGTCCGCAAGCCGCCCCCAATGCGCCGATGCCAAGGATTGTGACCGGTCGATATGCAGCGACGGGTGGGTAGATGAAGTTGCGCCAGATGCCGTCCTGTTTGGTGATATGTTCATCCATGCCAAGGTGATGCCGCAGGGTGTGCCCGGTGACCCATTCGACCATGCCGTTTGTCAGGCTTGGATCGACCAGACGGCAGAGCGGTTGGGTGAGCGTGGCGTTGTCCACGACGGTTTCCACGCCGGCCCAGAGGCTCATGACCGCTTTGGTGCGTGTGTAGGGGCTGAAATCGGTGACGGGGCCGTTGGGGGCGAACACGATGTAGTCGACGGTTTCGGGGGCGTGGTCGCGCGCGAGGTTTGCCTGTAGTCCGGCCTTGGCGAAGGCCGTATTCAGCGGCGTTTGGTATTCGTCCCAGCGGTCGGGTTGGGCGGAGAAGAGGATGTTGAGCATGTGGGCGGCCTTAGGGGGAGGTCCCGGATCAGGTCCGGGACGGGTTATTCAGAGTGGTAACAGCGGCGCTTGACCTCCGGACGTGTGCTTTGCCCCTAGCGTGGTCTGTGGACATGCGCGCTTTGTACCAGACCAAAAGCGACCAAAAGGACCAGCATGGCAGAGCCGCCATAGCTGACCAGTGGCAGTGGTACACCGACAACCGGGGCGAGGCCCGTGACCATCGCCATGTTCACCGCGAAGAAAAGAAAGAACGTCATCGCGATCCCGAGGGTCAGAAGTGACGCAAAGCGGTCCCGGTTGCCCAGAGCCGAGATGATACAGAATACCACGATCAAAAGATAAAGCGTGAGCAGGGTGAAGGCGCCGACAAAGCCGAATTCTTCGGCCAGCGTGGTGAAGATGAAGTCGGTGTGTTTTTCGGGCAGGAAGTTCAGACGGCTTTGGGTTCCTTGCATGAACCCGCGCCCGGTCCAGCCGCCAGAGCCAAGAGCGATCTTGGCTTGCGTAATGTGGTATCCAGCCCCCAGCGGGTCATTGGCGGGGTCGAGGAACGTGTCGATGCGCCGGTACTGGTAATCCTGCAGCAATTGCCAGGGCGTGCCCCGGCTTTGGAACACAGCCATGATGCCTGCAACGCCTGCGCCCACGACCGTGCCGAAATAGGCCCAATGGACCCCGGCGAGGAACATCACCGTGGCCCCGCCCATCAGCAGCAATAGTGCTGTGCCAAGGTCAGGCTGGTTCAGCACCAGCGCGACGGGTGCCAGAATGAAAACCACCGGCAATGCCACCCAAAGCGGGTGTGAGGTTTTGTTGTTCGGCAGCCAGTCGTAATAGGCCGCAAGAAACATCACCAGCGTGATCTTGGTCAGCTCGGACGGTTGCAGCAGCATGAAGCGCAAGTCGAGCCATCGTTGCGCGCCCTGTCGGACCTCGCCAAAGAATTCGACGCCCAGAAGCAGCACGATCGAGCCGCCATAGGCCACGAACGCCATGTTGCGCCAGAACCAGATAGGCACCATTGCAACGCCAATCATCAGCACCATGCCAAGGGCGAAGCGTTTCATCTGCGGTTCGACCCATGGTGATGTGGACCCACCCGCGACGGAATACAGCATCAGAAAACCCGCAGAGGCCACGGCGATCAACAGCATGATGATCGGCCAGTGCAGGTACCAGAGTTTGCGGAAACCTGTCGGCGTGAACTTGGTGTTGTACTCTAAATAGCTCATACCCGGTTGCGCCCTTGTGCGCCGGGCGGGATGCGGGCGTTGATGCGCCGCTGTTGCTCGGCGATCTGGTCGCGGATCGCTGTCGGATAGGCCTCAAGCGGGGGCGGGCCGCCATATTGGGCTTGCAGCAGGATATCGCGTGCGATGGGGGCTGCGGCGCGGGACCCGCTGCCGCCATGTTCCACCACGACGGCGCAGGCGTAACGCGGGTTGTCATAGGGCGCGTAGCCTACGAACAGCCCGTGGTCACGGCGTTCCCAAGGCAGGTCTTCGTTCTTGGTCACCCCGGCAGCGCGTTCTTCGGGCGTGATGCGGCGGACCTGGCTGGTCCCGGTTTTGCCGGCCATCTTATGCGCCTCGTCCACAATCCGCGAGCTATAGGCAGTGCCGCGTCGGTGGTTGCAGACATCATTCATCGAGGCGCGCATACGGCGCAGGGTGTTTTCGTTCAGGCCGAGGCTTTCACTCAGACCAGATGGTTGCTCGACCCCGTCGATCAGTTTGATCAAACGCGGCGTGACCTCGCGCCCTGTTGCCAGCCGCGCCATCATCACGGCCAGTTGCAAAGGCGAGGACAAGACATAACCCTGCCCGATAGAGGCGTTGACGGTGTCGCCGATCCGCCAGTCTTCGCCGCGCACTTCGGCCTTCCATTTCTTGTCCGGTGCCAGCCCTTGGGCGACGGCGGACAGTGGCAGGTCATGCCTTACGCCAAGGCCCAGCCTGCGGGCCATTTCGGCCATCTTGTCGATCCCGACGCGCTGGGCGATTTCGTAATAATAGCAGTCGCAGCTTTGCTTGAGGCTTTCGTGCAGATTGATATTGCCGTGCCCGCCACGTTTCCAGCAGTGAAAGCGGATGTTGAAAACATCGGTGAAACCGGGGCAATAGACCGTTTCGTCAGGCGCAACATGCCCTTCTTCCATGGCCGCCAGAAGTGTCACCATCTTGAAGGTCGAACCGGGCGGGTAGGTGCCTTGCACGGCCTTGGCCGCCAGCGGGCGGTATTTGTCTTCGTTCAGCGCTTTCCAGTCGGTTGTTGAGATGCCGCGTACAAACAGGTTCGGATCAAAGGCCGGGGCAGAAGCGACGGCGCGCAGATCGCCGTTTTCAAGATCAATCACCACGGCCCCGGCGCTTTCGCCATCCATGCGGGCCTGCACATAGGATTGCAGGCGGCTGTCGATGGTCAGCTGGATATCCTTGCCGGGGTCGCCCTCTTGCCGGTCAAGTTCGCGCATGATCCGGCCAGCGGCGTTCACCTCGATCCGGCGGGTGCCAGCGCTGCCGCGCAAGGTTTGTTCGAGCTTGTTTTCCGCGCCGGTCTTGCCGATCTGGAATTTCGGGATTTGCAGCAGCGGATCGGGGTCTTCGATCCGGCCTAGGTCATAGTCGCTGACGGGGCCGACATAGCCGACCACGTGAGCAAGGTCCGCGCCCCAAGGATAGACACGGCTGAGACCCACCTCCGCCTGAATGCCGGGCAGGGCAGGGGTGTTGAGGTTGATCTGGGCCACATCCTCCCACGACAAACGGTCGGCGATTGTGACGGGAACGAAGGGGGAGCGGCGCTGCATTTCATCCATCGCACGCATCAGGTCGTCAGGGTCGATTTCCACGATCTCGGTCAGCTTGGCGAGCACCTCGCCCACGTCGCCTGCATCTTCACGGACCATGACGACCCGGTAATTCTGTTCGTTATCCGCGATGGGCACCCCGTTGCGGTCAAAGATGAGACCGCGTGCCGGCGGCAAAAGGCGAATATTGATCCGGTTTTCTTCTGCCAGAAGCCGGAATTCATCGGCCTGTTCGACCTGCATGGAGCGCAGCCGCCATCCCAGCGCGCCGATCACGCCCAGTTGCACCCCGCCCATGACCAAGGCCCGCCTGCTGATGATGCGGGCGCTTTCGATGATATCCTTCGGGGGGCGTTTCATATGCGCTGTCCTCGGCTGCCGATTTCACCCGGGGCGGCACGGCTGACCCCGAATATGAAATGCGCGATTACCACGACAAGTGGGTAAATGAGTATCGTGCCGATCATTTGAATAAGGGTCATACCCAGTGGGGCTTGCGGGACCATGGTGACGAACAGGGCAAGCCGGTTAACAAGGGTGATCGCGATGACGCCGAAGGTGATCGTGCCCCATTCCACCATGATCGGCATTTGCCGGAATTCACGGTTCTGGCGGCGGATGGTTTCGGTCAGGATCACGACAAGCGCCGCCCACAGGCCCGGCGGCCGCTGGAACAGGAAATCCGCAGCAAGAAACAGAAAGCCGATGACAAAAACTGGCAGATAGTGCGGTTTGCGTGCGACCCAGACAAGGGTGATCACAAGCAGCAGATCAGGCGGTGCCCAGCCGATCGGCCGCATATCCAGCGGCACAAGTTGTGCGACGATGATCATGAAGGCCAGCAGCATGAATATGCCGCGGTTCATCCAGGTGCGGGCATCTGCGCGTTCAGCCATCGCCCACCTCGCTTGTGGTCAGGGCCGATGGGGTCAGGGCCGCGGGGCCGAAGAATTCGGCCTCGGGTGCCAGCAGATCGGTGGGATCAGGAATATCCTCGTGCGGTTGGGATCGCAGGACGCGCAGGAATTCAAGCCGCTGGTAATCGGCGGCAAGCCGCACGCGCAAACGGCCATCAGTGCCAAGGGCGACCTGACCCACCAGCAGGTCCGCCGGGAAAACACCCCCATCACCGGACGATACGACACGGTCGCCGGGCCGTACCATTGCGCTGTCTTCAAGAAATTCAATCGGCGGGTTCAGCGTGTTGTCACCGGCAAGGATCGCCTTCTGCCCGGATGGCTGGATGGTGATCGGGATCCGGCTGGACGTATCCGTCAGCAACATGACCCGGCTGGTATTCTGGCCAACACCGGCGATCCGGCCCACCAGCCCGATCCCGTCCATCGTGGGCCAGCCATCAATGATCCCGTCGCGTGCGCCCACATTCACCAGCACCGACTGCCGGAAGGGTGAGCCGCTATCGGTGATCACCACACCGGTCACATAGGTCAGTTGCGGATCAAGGCTGACATTGTTCAGATCAAGCAGCTTGGCGTTTTCCTGTTCAAGCTGCAGTGCGGCCTCTTTCCAGGCTTTCATCTGTTGCAGTTCGCGCCGCAGATCCTGGTTCTGGGCGCGCAACTGCTGATAGCTTTCGAAGTCGCTGATCAGGTTGATGACCCCGTTGATCGGGGCCATCGCCCATTCGAAGGATGGCACGAATGTATCAATGGCTTGCGCACGCAGCCGTTCGACGCGTGGGCTGTCGATCCGCCAGATCAGGAAAAGGCCGATCAGCGCAAGAACAAGCACCCCGACCAGCAGGCGGCGGATCGGGCCAATGTAATCTTCGCTGTGTCTATCCTTGGCCAAGTCGCTCCTCGGGTCGGGTTAGCTGTCGTAGTCTATCACATGCCGCAGCTGTTTTTCGTACTCTAGCGCCCGACCGGTGCCCAAAGCCACACAATTGAGTGACTCGTCGGCCACAGAAATCGCCAGACCCGTCTGCTCGCGCAAGGCCAGATCAAGCTGGCCTAATAACGCTCCACCACCGGTCAGCATCACGCCACGGTCAACAATATCGGCAGCGAGGTCTGGTGGGGTCGCCTCAAGCGCTGTCATCACGGCCTCGCAAATAGATTGGACCGGTTCGGCCAGCGCCTCGGCCACTTGGGCCTGGCTGATCTCAGTTTCCTTGGGCACGCCATTCAGCAGGTCGCGGCCACGGATATGCATGGATTGTCCGCGCCCGTCATCGGGCATGCGGGCGGTGCCGATGGAGGTCTTGATCCGTTCAGCGGTGCTTTCCCCGATCAGCAGGTTATGCTGGCGGCGCAGGTAGTTGATGATCGCCTCGTCCATGCGGTCACCACCGACGCGGACGGAGCGGGCATAGACGATATCGCCAAGCGACAGCACGGCAACCTCGGTCGTCCCGCCACCAATATCGACAACCATGTTGCCGGTGGGGTCAGTGATCGGCATGCCGGCCCCGATAGCGGCTGCGATGGGTTCGGCGATCAAGCCAGCGCGGCGGGCACCAGCGGACAGAACCGACTGACGGATCGCCCGCTTTTCGACAGGCGTGGCACCATGTGGCACGCAGACAATGATCTTGGGTTTGGAAAAGGTCGAGCGGCGGTGCACTTTGCGGATGAAGTGTTTGATCATCTCTTCGGCCACGTCGAAATCGGCGATGACACCGTCGCGCATGGGGCGAATGGCCTCGATGCTACCGGGGGTCCGACCAAGCATCAGTTTGGCGTCCTCGCCCACGGCCAGCACCTTTTTAACACCTTCTTTGACATGGTAGGCCACGACCGAGGGTTCGGACAGAATGATGCCCCGGCCCTTGACGTAGACCAGCGTGTTTGCCGTGCCTAAATCAATTGCCATATCCGATGAAAACAATCCGCCGAAGCCTGCCATACCCTTGGTCTTCCCATACCCAGTGTTTTGTGCGGCACAGTCCCGTAGCGCCGCGTTCAAATGCTTATAAAGCGGGTGGGGTGGGGATAGAAGCCCTTGTCGAAAAGAACCCGGCGGCAATCTGCTGCTTGTCTTTTTTCAACATAGATTACGGCAGATTAGTGAAATATGCCGTTTGAAGTTATGATTTTACCATATCTGCTGTGGCAGTTCAGCCATCATCCGCTGTCGTGATCTGGATGTGCACCAAAAAAGGCGATCCGAATGTTCGGATCGCCTGTCTGTCTTGAGTCGCCGCTGCGTGCGTCAGGCGTCCTTGTAGCTGACCTCTTTGACGTCATATCCGGGTGCGGATTTTTCGCGCCGGACAAGCAGACGGTTGAGCGCGTTGATGTAAGCCTTCGCACTGGCGACAACGGTATCGGTGTCGGCGGATTGGCCGGTGGCGATGCGCCCGTCTTCTTCCATCCGCACGCTGACGGTGGCCTGTGCGTCTGTGCCTTCGGTTACGGCGCTGACCTGATAAAGCTGCAGGCGTGCGCCGTGCGGGAACAGCGCCTTGACCGCATTGAATGTCGCATCAACCGGGCCGTCGCCGGTGGCTGATGTTTCGACGTCCGCACCATCAACCTCCATCACCATGTCGGCCTTTTGCGGACCATCGGTGCCGCAGACAACGCGAAGGGATTTCAACTTCAGCCGGTCGCTGCCGCTATCGTTCTGGTAGACGAGCGCCATCAGGTCGTCGTCAAAAACCTCCTTTTTGCGGTCGGCCAGATCCTTGAAACGGACGAACACATCGTTGAGCTGATTGTCGGCCAGATCGAAGCCCAGTTCTGACAGTTTGGCCCGCAGTGCGGCGCGCCCCGAATGTTTGCCCAAAGGCAGGGACGTACCCGACAAGCCCACATCTTCTGGCTTCATCACCTCGAAGGTTTCGCGGTTCTTCAGCATCCCATCTTGATGAATGCCGCTTTCATGGGCAAAGGCGTTCTTGCCCACGATGGCCTTGTTGAACTGGACAGGGAAACCGGACACGGTTGCGACCCGGCGCGAGATATTCATGATCTTGCGGGTGTCGATGCCCGTGTCATAGGGCATGATATCGCTGCGGACCTTCAGCGCCATCACGACCTCTTCCAGAGCGGTATTACCGGCCCGTTCGCCCAGCCCGTTGATCGTGCATTCGATCTGACGCGCGCCACCTTCGACAGCGGCAAGGCTGTTCGCCGTCGCCATGCCCAGATCGTTATGGCAATGGGTGGCGAACACCACTTCATCCGCGCCGGGCACTTTTTCGATCAACATGCGGATCAGGTCGGCACTTTCCACCGGAGCGGTATAGCCAACGGTATCGGGGATGTTGATGGTCGTCGCCCCCGCCTTGATCGCGATTTCGACGGTGCGGCAAAGGAAATCCTCTTCCGTGCGGGTGGCATCCATCGACGACCACTGCACGTTGTCGCAGAGGTTGCGGGCATGGGTCACGCAATCATGGATGCGGTCTGCCATTTCATCCTGCGTCAGGTTCGGGATCGCCCGGTGCAGGGGTGAGGTGCCGATAAAGGTGTGGATGCGTGGCTGTCGGGCGTGTTTGACGGCCTCCCAGCAGCGATCGATATCCTTGAAGTTGGCGCGGGAGAGGCCGCAGATGACGGCGTTTTTCGCGCGTTCGGCAATTTCGCTGACCGCCTTGAAATCGCCTTCGGAGGCGATGGGAAAACCGGCCTCAATGATATCGACGCCCATTTCGTCCAGCAGCTCGGCGATCTCCAGCTTTTCGTCATGGGTCATAGTCGCACCCGGCGACTGTTCGCCGTCGCGCAGGGTGGTGTCGAAGATCAGGACTTTATCCTTGGTCATTAGATTATTCCTTGGTTTCTTAGCAAAAGTCCGGCGCTGGTCCCCTCTGAGCGGTCGCGCCGAATGGCACGCTCAGAGGCTGCTAAGAAGTAGGATGTCGCGCAGGAGCAGGCTGCTGGAGCCTGTGCTTGGGATATGTGCGCGGTTCGTCATGGGCGTGACTATACAATGGTTTTTTGGGAGTGGAAGAGTGAATGATTTGTTGGCTGCTGTTTTCCAGCTCGTGACCTCGGCACCGACCGCGCCCGACCCTCTGTCGGGCTAGAACATCAGGCAATCCGGTCCCGGCGGGAGAGGCTCTGCACCTGCCGGCAGTGTCGGGTTGTAAGTGAATGATGCGATGCTGGCGCCGCCGTCAAAGGCGATGAAAAGCTCGTTCGAGCCGGGGCGCAGCGCAATCCCTTCAGGATCTTGGCCATAGGGGAGGAGCGACGTTGTGCCGAGCAAGGTGCCGTCGCTGTCGAATTCATACAGGCTATTGGTCCCTTCCCAGTCATCTACGATCAGCAGGTATCCGGTGCGTGGGTCATAGGCGATCCCCTGTGCCTCGGTCAGGGGAGGATCAAGGTTCAGCGTATTGATCTGGCGCTGTACTGTGCCATCGGGGTTCAGCCAGGTCATCCGTTCGGGGTCATCCTCGACCATGATGATGGTGCCGTCGCTGGTGACGGTCAGTCCTTCGGTATCGGCCCAGTTCATGCCCAGTTGGAAGGGCGGGGCGAGCGGTGCGCCGTCTTTGGTGATCCGTTGCATGGCACCGAACCCGTCGCCGACAAGCAGGTGATCGCCCTCGATGGTGATGGCCTTGATCCGGGTCAGATCGCTGGAGATGCGGCGGAGTTCGTCGCCTTGAAGCGTGACCAATATCACCTCTGGCCCTTCATTCGCGATCCAGAGCCCGCAGAAGGTCGGGTCGTAATCAATGCTGGCGGGGCGGTTCAGATCATAGCTGGTCTGGTAGGTGAGGTCGAGCGCCGCCAGTGGTGTGGCGGTCAGGCAAAGACAGGTCAGGACGGTACGCATCAGGCTCTCCTTGTTCATCAAAGAGGTGGCGCTAAGTCGTGCCAAGTCAAAGGGGAGAGGTGTTTATGCGGGCATTGGTGATCGGGGCCAGTGGTGGAATTGGGTCGGCTGTTTGCGAACAGCTGCAGTCGGATGGCTGGGACGTGACGGGCCTGTCGCGGTCTGTTGACGGGTTTGATGTAGGCCGCGCCGAGACGGTCGATCGCTGTCTGGATGCGATCGCGGGACCGTTCGATCTGATCTTTGTGGCGGTGGGTATTCTGGCCCCGGTTGGCGGTGCGCCTGAAAAGGCCTTGGGCGCGGTGGATGCCGAGACGATGGCCCGCGTCTTTGCGGTGAATACGATTGGTCCGGCGTTGATCCTGCGCCATGCGGCCCGGCTGTTGCCCAAGGACAGGCGCGGGGTGGTGGCGACATTGTCTGCCCGTGTGGGGTCGATTGGCGATAATCAGATCGGCGGCTGGTATTCCTATCGCGCGTCCAAGGCGGCGCTGAACCAGATTGTGCACGGGGCGGCGATTGAGCTGGGCCGGTCGCACAAGCAGTCGATCTGCGTGGCGTTGCATCCTGGAACAGTGGCGACGTCGTTCACGTCTGATTACGCAGGGCGCCACAAGACAGTGCCTGCCACAGAGGCGGCGCGCAATCTGCTGGGTGTGATTGAGGGGCTGACGCCGGAGCAGAGCGGCGGGTTTTACGACTACGCGGGCAAGGAGATTGTCTGGTGAGGCTGGTTCTTGTTCTGGGTGATCAACTGTCGCCAAACCTCAGTGCCTTGTGCAAATGCGACAAGAACAGTGATGTGGTCGTCATGGCAGAGGTCGCGGATGAGGCGGAATATGTGCCCCATCACCCCAAGAAGATCGCGTTTCTGTTTGCCGCCATGCGCAAATTCGCCGCCAAGCTGCGCGATGATGGCTGGCAGGTCGCTTATACCAAGCTGGATGATCCCGACAATTGCGGATCGATCACTGGCGAGTTGATCCGCCGTGCGTCGGAATACGATGCCGCCGGTGTCGTCTATACAGAACCGGGCGAATGGCGGCTGATCGAGGCGCTGGGTGACATGCCGCTGAAGACGCATCAATTGCCCGATGACCGGTTCATCGCGTCGCATCAGGACTTCGATGACTGGGCCGACGGGCGCAAGGCGCTGCGGATGGAATATTTCTATCGTGATATGCGCCGTAAGACGGGTCTTTTGATGAATGGCGACGACCCGGAAGGGGGCAAGTGGAACTATGACCACGACAACCGCAAACCCGCCCCGGATCAGGTGGATTATGGCGGCCCGATGCAGTTCACGCCGGATGATGTTGTGAAAGAAGTGCTGGATCTGGTCGAAGACCGCTTTGCCGACAATTTCGGCACCCTGCGCCCGTTCTGGTTTGCCACCGATACTAGGCAGGCGCGGCAGCATCTGGCGCATTGGATCAAGGGCGGCCTGCCCAAATTCGGTGATTTTCAGGATGCGATGCTGAATGACAACCGCTTCCTCTATCACGCAATCATCGGGCTTTACATCAATGCCGGGTTGTTGGACCCGCTGGAGGTTTGCCAGAAGGCCGAACAGGCCTATCGCGATGGCGATGCGCCCCTGAACGCCGTCGAAGGGTTCATCCGCCAGATCATCGGCTGGCGCGAATATGTGCGCGGCATCTATTTCCGCGAAGGGCCGGATTACGTGACCCGTAATGCGCTGGGCCATGATCGCAAGCTGCCAGCGATGTATTGGGGTGGCGAGACAAAGATGAACTGCGTTGCCAAATCCGTGGCCCAGACGCGGGACGAGGCCTATGCCCACCACATCCAGCGCCTGATGGTGACAGGCAATTTTGCCCTGCTGGCGGGGATTGATCCGCGCGAGGTCCATGAATGGTATCTGGCCGTTTATGCCGACGCCTATGAATGGGTCGAGGCGCCCAACGTGATCGGGATGTCGCAATTCGCCGATGACGGGATCATCGCGTCAAAACCCTATATCTCGTCGGGCAACTACATCCACAAGATGTCGGATTATTGCGGGGCCTGTCATTACAAGGTCAAGGAGAAGACGGGCGAGGGGGCCTGTCCGTTCAACCTGCTTTACTGGCATTTCCTTGACCGGCACCGGGACCGGTTTTCGAACAATCCGCGGATGGGCAATATGTACCGGGTCTGGGACAGGATGGATGAGAACCGGCGGGACGTCGTCTTGACGGAGGCCACCGCATTTCTCAACCGGTTGGATGCCGGAGAGACGGTTTGACACCGTCTCTCTTGTGGTCAACGATCATTGAAATGATTGGGAGCCAATGACTGTGTCCGGAAAAGTGAAACCAACCATGTATTCACGATGAGGTTTCAAATGACCCCTTCTTTCAGTTGTTGCCACCCGGCGGGGGGCGATCGCCGCGCCCACCGACGAAATCGTCCGAGACCGTTCCTTTGAAACAGCGTGGGAAGAACGGGTAGGCATCGGTTGCGAAATAGACATACTGCCCATCAAGGACGCCCCCGTTGCATTCATCCAAGTCACCGGAGCCTGCAACAAATTCATAGTCCTGCACATAGGTACCATCATGCGCGCCACCTGGACCGGATGTGCGCTGCCCACTTTTCAACTGCCATGACGATCGCGCTTGATCACCCATGTAGTGGATTTCGAACCCGTCCGCAGCATAGCCAAACAGCGTGCCTTCAAGCGCGCCTGTTACCACGGAGGGGATGCCATGATAGTGATACATCCCGTCACCATCCACATGCGCATTCTGTGCGTCCATGATGAGCCCGCCGATGCCTTCCACATTCCATCCCGAAGAGGGATCACGCGAATAGCCGCGATCAGTAGAGGGATCATAGTATTCGGCGGTGCCGGGACGTAGGGGAATTCCGGTCACGGTAATGCCCGAAATGCGAACACGCCGGATGATTGTGCCCGTCAGTTCTGGCGTCGCATCCATGCAAAAGCGATGGTCCTGTTCTTGCACGGTGGCCCCTTCGCGCCATGGTCCAGTTTCGTGATCGGGTACACCATCGGATGTGATACAGCGCTGATCCCCATCTACGGTTATCGTCACATGCGCCTGAACCGCAGCGGCGGTTAAAAGCGTGAGAGCGAGTGTTGTGCCGAGTGTCTTCATGATAGCCTCCGGGTGCTTGGATAAATGTTTAACGGGCCCGAGAGGTATTTCCGTCGTTCTTGGCGCCGGCGGATATTGGAGTGTCTTATGAGAACGAAGGAAACTGGCGGATTTCGACATCCGCAGGTTTCGCAGTGCGCATCGAGGCGCTTGGTGGAGATTTAGCCTCAGGTATTCTTTCTGTAACACGCATCGCAAATCCAGGCCGTAGCCTTTCATGATCCCCAGATTGCGCAGTTGATCCCTTCGGCCGCCGTCACCTCAACCGCGCTATTTTGTCATTTCGGTCAGCGATCCGCATCTGGATGAAATAAGGGCATATGCCCGGCTGGACGCCCACTCACAGCGTGCCGGCCGAAGTCATTATCCAGTCGGCGGAACGTACGTTTGTGCAGTATCTGACCAAACCGATTTCCGACAGCATATCGCCCGTCTTTCGCGCGCATTGAAGCTAGTTGCGTGCGCATCTGACGATTTTGGTTTGATTTTCCTTTGGCAGGTCAGCTACCCAGCAGTTGAAGATATGTGGATGTCGTACAACATTCATATCATTGCAAAAATGCATGTTTGACCCAACAGCAGGTTCGTGTCACGGTTGTGAGTGCATTCATTATTTTAGGAAGTGTTATGACGGACAGTAAGAAGCAAAAAAGCCTTGAAATGCGTGTCGCTGATTTGGAAGACAAGCAGAAGGCGCTTAACATTAGTGATGAGGACATGGCGACCTATACCAGGGTCGCAACGGCGCTTGGTGCATGCCAAATGCCGCCTGCCTGTCAGTTGCCGACAACGGCGGCGTGCCAGATCCCGGGCGCTTGCCAGATTGCTCCCGCTTGTCAGATGCCGCTGGCTTGTCAGGCTGCCCCGGCATGCCAGGCGCCACCTGCTTGTCAGATCCCGACAGCCTGCCAGGCGGCACCTGCATGTCAGTCACCGAGTGCCTGCCAGCTACCACCTGCTGCATGTCAGGTTTCTGCGGCTTGCCAGTACACGATAGCAGCCTGCCAGCTGCCGGTGGCCGCTTGCCAGGTTGCAGTGTCTGCCTGCCAGATCGCTGCGGCTTGTCAAATGCCAAGTGCATGCCAGATGCCCGGCGCCTGCCAGATGCCAACCACTGGTAAAGATGATGATGGCAGCAAGTCAGGATAAATGACGCGCCTCTCGGCGAAACAGTCAATGATGGGCCAAGCTATGCTGGCCCATCATTTTTTGTGCATCGTAAAGCGATGAGCGTGATCCTGTATCAATTTCGCGACGATACTGAGCAACCGGATTTCGATTCCGAAAGAATCTGGCTACCATTGCCAAAACCGTGGTAACAAGGGGCTGCCCGGCTAGGGTGGTTCTGCTGTTTTTTGTTGCATTGATATTGGGGATTGGGCGGCATGTCAGACATCGGCTCTTGGCTGGATGGTCTTGGTCTGAGCAAGTATCAGGCCGCCTTTGACGAGGCCGAAGTTGATTTTCAGACACTGCCTGAATTACGCGAAGATGATCTGAAAGAGATGGGCCTTCCATTGGGCCCACGGCGCAAGATATGGTCAGCACTGTCGCGGATGCCGAATGTCTCGCCCCAGTATTCCGGTTCTGCGAACTCCATCGCACTTGCCCCGGCACAAGCAGAACGCCGACATCTGACGGTTATGTTTGTCGATCTTGTCGGTTCGACCGAAATGGTAATGCGCATGGATGCCGAGGATATGCGCGGCATCATTACCGCGTATCAAAAGGCCGTTGCGAAAGTTGTCGATGATTTCAACGGGTTTGTTGCGACACTTCTGGGCGACGGGATGCTATGCTATTTCGGATGGCCGCACGCAAATGAAGACGACACCGACCGTGCGGTGCGTGCGGGGCTTGCCATTATTGCCGCCACCCAGCAGATCACCACCCCTGATGGAACTGCGCTGGCGTCACGCGTTGGTGTGGCATCAGGTATCGTGGTGGTCGGCGATCTGACCGGCGGGACCGCGCGCCAGGAAGCTGCCGTGATTGGTGAAACGCCAAACCTTGCAGCGCGGTTGCAAGGCCTGGCTAAGCCGAATCAGCTGGTTGTTCCGGCCGAAGTATTGCCGTTGCTAGGCAGTAATTTTGCACTTACAGAACTGGGTCCGCAAAAGCTCAAAGGTGTCGCGCGGCTGATCGAGGCATTCGTCGTCGAGGGTGAGACATTTGTCGAAAGCCGGTTTTCTGCCAGACGGTCGGGAAAGATCATGCCGATCGTGGGGCGAAATCGCGAAATTGATATTGTAATTGACCGTTGGGCCGATGCCTTGGCTGGGCGGGGACAGATGGTTTTGGTCAGCGGTGAAGCGGGTATCGGGAAGTCCCGGATCGTCAAATCTATTGTTGATGTGGCTGCGCTCAATAATCATACGCGCGCGTTTTATCAGTGTTCACCATATCACGCCGACAGTGCGTTTTATCCGTTTATTCAACAGATATCGCATGTTGCCGGTATCGTCGCCGAGGACACGGCCGAGATGCGTCTGGACAAGATCGAGGCAATGACAAATGGCGATACTGTGTTGGCCGCCCCGATCGCATTACTGTTAGGTTTGGACGGCTTGGGGCGCTACGCGGTGTCCGAGTTATCCCCGACCGAGCATCGCGCATTGATGATGAAAACTTTGGTAAAGGTCGTTCAAAACCAAGCCAAGGAAAAGCCGCTATTGCTGATTTTTGAAGATCTGCACTGGATTGACCCGACATCGCTTGAGGTGTTGGAACTGATACTTGCGGCCTCGGGCGATGCGCGCGTCATGATATTGGCAACGTGCCGGCCATCGTTCATTCTTGATTTCCCAAAAGAAAAGACGATCACGCATCTGAAGTTAGGCCGTCTTGGGCGAGAAGAGATTTACGCGATGGTGGACAAGCTGACGTTTGGAAAGTCTTTCCCCGACGAAATCTTACAGATCATTGCGCAACGCACCGACGGTGTGCCGTTGTTTGTTGAAGAATTGACTAAAACAATTCTGGAGTCCGACGTGCTTTCGGAAGATGAGGAGCGGTATGTTTTGAACGGTGCGCTGGGCGATATTGCTATTCCAGCCACCTTGCATGACAGCCTGACAGAGCGTCTGGATCGGTTAAGCGGGACAAAGGAGATCGCGCAGATCGCGTCCTGCATCGGGCGAGAGTTCAGTTATCGATTGCTGGAAATGGTGTGCGATTGGCCGCAAGAGGCACTTGATCATGCTTTGGAACAGTTGATCGCGGCCGAGTTGGTACAGCGACACGGAACATCGCATGAGGCTACGTTTCTGTTTAAGCATGCTCTTGTCCGCGACGCCGCCTATGAAAGCCTTTTGAAAGAGGTGCGGCGCAAGTACCATCGCAAGATTTTGGATGCGCTTGAAACTGATCCGGCAACCGCTCCGGAGCTTCTGGCGGCGCACGCCGAGGCAGCCCAACTAACGGAGCAGGCGATCACATTATGGGAAGCTGCCGGAAATGCAGCAATCTCGCGTCCTGCATATAAGGAGGGAGAGGCGCACTTACGACGTGCAATCGCGCTGAATGCGCCTTTGGTTGCCGCGAATGACCAAGATGCAGTAATGCGTGCGATTGCCTTGAAGGTGCAGCTGTTTGTGGCCCTTGCGCCGGGTAAGGGGCTGTGGGCGGACGAGGCGCTTGCAACTTTGGAAGAAGCGTTGACGCTGGCAAAGCGCGTTGATGACAATCCGTTGCAGGGCGACATCATCTATGGGTTGCTTTTGAGCACGTATTTCCGTGGCAGTCTGCAAACAAGTATGGCGCGCGCGGATGAGTTGATTGCTTTGGCGCAATCGTCCGGGGATGTGGCCCAGGCTTTGGTCGCTAAACGGTTGGCAGGGATCGTCCGGCTCAAGATGGGGCGTTTCGAAGAGGCCCAATCCTATCTGGATGAGGCCGAAGCTCTGTGTGAGACTGCAGCGAAAGAGAACCTTGCAGCCCGATTTGGACATGATCCGGTGATCGGTGTGCAGATCTATCAGGCATTTAGCGCGATATTTCAGGGCAGGACGCGCGTTTTTGAAGAGTATCGCGAAAAGGCCGAGCGCCGTGCAAAACAGCTTAACCACCCAAATACCGATTGTACGATGCATGGTCTTTTGGTGGCGTGTGCGCATCTGGCCGACGATATGACAGCTGAAAGACGCCATCTGACTATCTTGAAGCAACTGGTCGAAGAGCATGATGTGTCGGCTTCGCGGATGTGGAACAATGCGAGCATCGCGTTGCTGCAAATGGCGGATGGTGATCCCGACGGACTGGCCGCTTATCAGGACGCGGATGCCCGGATGATTGAGGCGAATATCCGGCTTTTGGTACCAGGCAACCGGGTCGTTGCTGCGCGTCGTGCACTTGCGCTCGGCCGGTTCGATGAAGCGCGCACATTCATGCAATCGGCGGGCGCCTTGATGAACGAAACAGGCGAGAAAAGCTGGTTGCCCGATATCTACCGCTTACGGGCGACATTCGCGCGCGAGCTGGGCGACGACGAAGCGGTCGAAAAGAACCTCAAGAAGGCGATTGCCCTGTCGCAAGATTCCGGTGGCGTGCTTTGGGAATTGCGTGCCAGTATTGATCTGGCCCGGTTTTATCAAGAGACAGGTCGCAATGATCAGGTCATCGGTGCCATTCGACCGGTTTTTGACAAAATCGGCGAAGGAGATTGCAGGCTGGAAATGGCCGCAGCGAAAGATCTGATGCTGGGGTTCATCTCGGCAAAGTAGTGTGGCAGTTGGCGCGTCGGGTCCTTTCTTCAGCGGTGTAAGTACGACGAACGGCACGGCCGGTTTTCACATTCGTTAGAATCGGGTGCCGCGTTGCCGGCAGGTTCCTACGGTTTTGACTTTGCGAAGTTTTTAGGCAGATGCGCATCGCGTGATGCGAAAGCAAGAACCGCAAAATCTTTCATCAATTCATGCAAAATCGGCGACAATCCGCGCGGATGCCATGAAATGCCGCAAGTTTGGGTGAATTGTGGCGAGGGTGCAGGAATTGGTCGATACAATCACCGACAGAACACGCAATTGTTTTAAAATTGTCACCAAAGTAAAACGCACCAACACCCTGATAACGCTACAATGTCGGATCAGAGCGGCGGCGAATTGCCTGTTTTAAAATAGGGTATTTCAGAAACCGTATTTGCAATTCATATCGTCTTATCAATGGGATGCGGAATGGGTGAAAAGAACGAAGCGAAGAAGGGGTAACATGATCTTTTAGGGAGGAGGCTTCGAAACCGTGGTGGGAGTTAACGTTTAAGATGCCTTCAAATTCAACGAATATAGATCTGACCAGCCCAGGCATTGGCGCCGCTGGATCGAAGAAGAAACAATTGATTGTTATTGCTGACAGGAACCCGGTGCTGGGCGAGGTTCTTGCAAATCATCTCAGCGCCGAGAGCGACCTTGACTGCGACTTTGTCAGCACTGACGATAACCTGTGCTCTGAGATTGCAAGGCTTGCACCTGACGTATTCCTGCTGGACCCGATGCATCTCAAGCTCAGGCCGGAAAATGACATCAGCGATTTTGTCAAAAAAGTTCGTATTGCGCACCCGCAAACAAAGCTTTTAGGGTACAGCTTTAAGGTGTCATTGGCCATGATCCGCGCCACGATCCAGGCAGGTTTTCATGGCTGCATCTCAAAAAATGCGCGACTGCAAGAAGTTGAGGCCGCCCTGGCGGTAGTGCTTGCAGGGGGCATGTGCTTTGACAAGGAGTTCGGTAGTCAACTTCAGCCAATGCTGGCCGAGAGCACGACTGATGATCCGCTGAGTGAGCGAGAGAAAGAAGTGTTGATCGGCTTTGCCCGCGGTCAAAGCGCCAAGCAGATCGCGCATGAGCTACAAATCAGCAGTAAGACCGTGGATACCTACAAGGCGCGTGCCACTCAAAAGTTGAACTTAGGTGATCGCGCCAAGCTGGTGCATTACGTCATGGCGCAAGGCTGGCTGAACTAGGCTGGACGTCCAATTCCGGTCGATTCGCCAGATGTGTTTCTGCCGTTCGACCGCAGAACCCATCATTATCTTGTTGGCTGCGCTGATCAGCGCAGCCATCTGAAAACCTGCGTCTATACAGGAGTGCGGGATATGTGATTTGGCAACGATCTGCCGAAGCAAAAACGCTGGATGCAATTGCCATAGGCGAAAAAAAGTATAATGAAATCAATGAGTTGTATGAGAGTTTCCGCAATTTGGGAGAAACCCCTACGCTGTAAGGATTTTCCTGACTAACAAGAATTGCCGCACCGCCGCATCGTTTTCGCATCGGCAGCATTCATCGCTGCGCGGAAACGGATTGGGGCTGAAAACGTGGCAAAGATTAGCATTTTTGGAATTGGATATGTTGGCGTCGTTGCGGCGGCGTGTCTGGCGAAAGACGGGCATACTGTCATCGCTGTTGACGTGGATGCAGGCAAGATCGACGCGATCAACAAGGGCCTGTCGCCCATCGTGGAAAACGGGCTTGATACCTTGGTTTCAGAGGTGGTGGCGGCAGGCCGACTGACCGCGACGGACGATGTGCAATTCGCCGTTGATAATAGTGAGGCGTCATTCATTTGCGTGGGCACACCAAGCGCGCCGAACGGGGCCGTGGGTCTGACCTATGTCACATCGGTTTGCGAAAGCATCGGTGCGGCCTTGGCAAAGAAGGACGCTTTTCATTCGGTCATCGTCCGCTCGACCATTGTGCCGGGCAGTACGGAACAGACATGTATCCCCACATTGGAGGCCGCATCCGGCAAGACCGCCGGGCTGGACTTTGGCGTGGGCTATTATCCTGAGTTCCTGCGCGAAAGCACTGCGATCGAAGACTATTATGATCCCGGTCTGATCGTTTTTGGTGCCCTGGAACATCAGACAGCGGACCTGCTGACCAATCTGAACAAGGATCTGGGCGCGGAAATCCATGTGGTCGACGTGCGCACGGCCGAAATGGTGAAATACACATCCAACACCTGGCGCGCAGTCAAAGTGACCTTTGCCAATGAGATCGGCAATATCGCCAAGGCGTGCGGTCTGGATGGTCAGGTTGTCATGGACATCCTGTGTTCCGACGACAAGGTGAACATCTCGCGCTATTTCATGCGCCCGGGCTTTGCCTTTGGCGGGTCGTGTTTGCCCAAGGACGTGCGCGCGCTGCGGCATCTGGCCGAGGTGAAGGGCACGCCCGCCCCGCTTTTGCAGGCCGTGCTTGAAGCGAACGAGAAACAGATCGCCAAGGCAGAAGCCATGGTCGCCAGCTCCAAGGCCAAAAAGGTCGGCTTTGTCGGCATCAGCTTTAAGCCCGGCACCGATGATATGCGTGAAAGTCCATTGGCTGAGTTGGCATCACGCCTGATCAAATCGGGCATCGGCGTCGAAATCTACGATCCATTTGTGCACGAAGCCTATGCCAACGAAAACTCCACCGCTGGACGTGGCAATGATGTGGTGCCCGACCTGAAACAGCGGCTTGTGCCGGAACTGCAGGCATTGATTGATGGTTCTGACGCGATTGTTGTCGGGAACATGTACAAGGACGCGGCCGAGGCACTGGGTGCCGCATCCAAGTCCAAACCGATGGTCGATCTGACCCGGATCAATCGCGATCTGGTCACCGGCGGCGGGTATGACGGGATCTGCTGGTAAGCCCCCCGATGTTATCCCATCTCGCATATCTGTCGGTGATCGTTCTGCTGACCTCTCTCGTCCCTCCCGGGTTTCTGGGAGAGGTGCAGCAGGCGGTGCTGGTCGTCGGTGTCCTGGGCATGTGGCGCTATAGCTGGGCGGCGATCAACTTTACCCGCGCAGTGATTTTCCGGCGCTTTGCCTATCCACGGCGCAAGGCACGTGCGCATGCGGCCTATGCCGCACAGCCGCACCGGGCGCATGCGTTTTTTCTGACCACTTCTTACAAGATCGATACAGAGGTCACGATCCCGGTTTACCGCAGCATCTTCTTGGCCGCGTCCAAGTCTGAAAACGGGGCGACGATTGTATCATCTGTCGTGGATGGCGCGGACGCGCGGTTGATCCAGCAGATTTACGACACCATGCCGGTCAAGATGGCATCGGTGAAACTGATCATCGATCGCATCCCCGGCACGGGTAAACGCGATGCGCTGGCCAAATCCCTGAACCTGATCGCCCGCGAATGCCCGACGCCGCATGACATTATCATCTTTGTTGATGGTGACAGCTGCGTGCCGGAAGACATCGTCGCCCAATCGGCACCTGTCTTTACCAACCGCAAGGTGGGTGCGCTGACGACGGATGAAAAGGTCGATATCCCGACCCCCGGCCTGTTTCGCGACTGGTTTGAGCTGCGCTTTGACCAGCGGCAGGTGATGATGTGTTCCATGGGCCTGAGCAATCGGGTTCTGACACTGACCGGGCGGATGTCGGTGTTTCGGGCCGATCTGGCGACAAAGCCTGATTTCATCAACGCCGTGCAGCATGACTTTATCGACCATTGGCGGCTGGGCCGCGTGAATTTTCTGACGGGCGATGACAAATCCACATGGTTCTGGTTGATGAAGCATGGCTATGAAATGGCCTATCTGCCGGATGTCGCCAGTTCCTCGATGGAGGTGCAGCCAAAGCCCACCTTTGTCGGCAGTGCTGCTGCCCTGATGGTGCGCTGGTTTGGCAACATGCTGCGGACCAATGGTCGCGCGCTGGATCTGTCGCCATCACAGATTGGTTTTTTCACCTGGTGGTCCATCCTGGATCAACGCTTGTCGATCTGGACCACATTGGCCGGGCCACTATGCGTGTTGGCCGTTGCTGTCACCTTCGATCCGGCGGTGATCCCTGCATACATCGCCTGGGTCATGCTGACCCGCTATGTGTTCTGCACGGCGATCTGCCTGTTTCGGGGCCGCTCTTTCCCGATTACCTACACAGGTCTGCTTTACTTCAGCCAGTTGTTTGGGGCGGCAGTCAAAAGCTATGTCCTGTTCCGCCTCGACCGGCAAAAATGGACCCGACAGGCCAGCGGTGTGTCCAACCGCCAGCCGCAACCGCTGGGGGCGCGACTGGTCGCTGCCAGCTCTTCTTACATGCACTTGCTTACGATGGGATGGCTGATGATCGGCGTCCTGTACCTCACTGGCGTGATGTAGCGCCGACCGAAGCCTAGGAAGACCGAGTGATGAAAACTGAAAGTGAACCCGTGCTGCGTCTTGATCAGGAAGTGCCTGGCGCGTTCGTCTACGAAAACGAGCATCCGCAACTGCAAGTGCCCTTTTCCGTCCATATCGGTGAACGCCGGATGGAAGGAAAATCGCTTTCGGTAACCAAAGCCTGTGTGTCCGGTCTGTTGGCCCCCGCTGCGAATTGGAAGCGGCAGCCGGTGATCCTGGCCTTTGCGTTCGAAGGTTTTGTGGTCAGCCTGTTTCTGGAGGCTGATATTTACAAGGTCGGCGATGACGAAAGCGCTGATTTTGAATTGGTCTTCAACGAACCGACCGCCAGCCATCTTGCGCCGCTGCGATACATCCTGAACAGCCACCTGGCCGGGGATCTGGTCACGATGGGCCGCTTTATGGAATATGCGGGCCCAACGCAGGTCAAGGCCAAGGCAGCCAAGACAGAGCGGACGTTCTTGAACCGGCTGCGTGACGGTGTGCGCGGTGGTCTGCTTGTCGCGCTCAGCATCGGTCTGGTGGCAGTGGCGGCCAATGTGGTGCATCAGCGACTGGCCTTCAGTTATGAGGCGCGTCCGGTTCTGATTGATCAGCAAGGCGACACCCTGCGGGCCACCGCTGCCGGGCAGATCACCTATGCGGACAGCAACGCCAATGTTGGCGATGTTGTTTATTCGATAGGGGCCAACACCGGCAGCTTGCTCAGCGTGCAGATGCCCTGCGATTGTGAAATAGAACCCGCGCCAGAATTCTATGAAGGGGCGACGGTTCTGGCTGGCACACCCCTGGTCAAGTTGATCGCGCAGGATGCCGCGTTACAGGCCAGCACGCAAATCAGCTATCAGGGTGTGGCCCGCCTATTGGCCGGGGATCAGCCTGAACTGGTCTTTTTGGATGGGCGCATCGTGCCGGTCATGCTGGAACTGGCGGACGCATCCGAAGCCCCGGCCAATGCTGACGTGGTCAGCGCAGATATCCGTATCAGCGATACCGAGGCTGACCGGATCGCCTTGGGTGAAACCGCACGCCTGCGCTTTCGCCGTAACTTCTGGCCCGCTCCGCTGGAGGAGAGTGCCATCAACTAACACTGCAACCAAAAAAGAAATGAGGGTGGTCAGCGCCGCTGACCCGAGTGTCTGAACAAGGATGGAAGTGTGATGGAAGAGATAAGACCAGTTATTCTTTGCGGTGGGACGGGATCGCGCCTGTGGCCGATGTCCCGCACCCAAAGCCCCAAGCAATTTCAGCCGGTCGCAGGCAAGGGGTCGCTGACCTTTTTCCAGTCAACCGTACAACGCCATCGCATCAAGGGCTTCGGACGCCCCGTCGTTGTGACTGCTTTCCAGCACGCGAAGCTCGTGGCGCGTCAGTTGCAGGAAATCCAATGTGACGCGACCGTGATCTGCGAGCCGATGGCGCGCAACACCGGACCTGCCGTGCTGGCAGCCGCAATGGTGATCGAAGATGAAACACCCGGTGCGCTGATGCTGGTGCTGCCGTCGGATCATATCATACAAGGCAACCTGAACTCTCCGATCATGGCAATGCGCAAGGCCGCTCTTGACGGTCGCATTGTGACGTTCGGTATCAAGCCGACCTATCCTGAAACCGGCTATGGGTATATCGCGGATGGTGGCCAGTTCAGCACCTATGACGGGCTGCATCGGGTCGCGCAATTTGTCGAAAAGCCGCCCCTGTCGCGTGCCCGTGCATTGATGCAAAGCGGCTGCGCGTATTGGGCGTCCGGCATTTCCCTGTACGGCGCCAATACGATCATTGCCGAGTTTTCCCGGCTGGATAAGGCGACATTTACAGCTGTACGCCATGCCATTGATCGGGGTGAGGCGGGGTATTTTGGTCTGCTTTTGCATTCCGACAGTTTCCGCCGTACTACAAATGAACCCACAGAACGGGTGATTTTCGAGCACAGCAAATCTGTGGCACTTGCCCCGCTAGACGTCGAATGGAGCGATGTGGGTTGCTGGACATCCATGCATGCCATCGGCACGCCGGATGAGGCCGGAAATGTTTGTCAGGGCGACGTAATTTCCGTGGGCACCACCAATTCGCTGGTCCGGTCCGAGGGGCGCCTGGTGGCTGTTGTCGGTATGTCAGATGTGATTGTTGTCGACACACCTGACGCGGTTCTGGTGACATCGCGCGGCAAATGCCAGGACGTCAAGAAAGTGACGGAAACCCTGCGGGCCGAGGCACGCCGCGAAAGTCATCACCACCTGCAGCGTGATCATATCTGGGGGCAAAGCCAATCGGTTCTAACCTCTCCCGACTATGAAATGACCGTGCTGAAGATCAACCCAAGCGCATCAATCAATATCGATCCCCTCCCGGGGCGTCAGATCATTGCCGGTCGCGGCGATCTGGAGCTGTTTGACGGCTTTAGCCGCCGCAAGCTGTCCAGTGGTGAGCGCGTCTTGGTCGAGGTCAGCGAAAAGTTCGGCTTGACCAATCGGTCCAATGACTGTGCTGAGGTGTTGTTGGTGACGATGAACGGCAGCATATCCCCCGAGCTGCGGTTAAGCGATGTGTCTAATGCCTAGTCGCCTTTGTCTGATCATGATTGGCGTCCTCGCGTCGCTTCAGGCGGCGCAAGCTGATCCGCTTGACGATTATCGTGATCTGCAAGATTTAACCGTGGCTTTGGCCGCGCTTGGCCCTCAGCTTGAGGCGGCCAATGATACCGCGCTCCTGTCTGCACCTGCTTTGGACGCGCTGATGCAGGCACCCGCTGTCGCGGCAGTCCCATTCACGCCCGCACAACTGGAACCTGCTGAACTGCAACTCATCGATCTGCGGATCGCACTTGTGCAGCTGTCAATCTACGCGGGCACCAATGACCAGCTATCCGTCATCCGCGCACAATCAGCGCTGGAACCGCAGGTCATTGCTATCCGAAACGGCACCGTCAGCCTGGCCGAGGTCAAGGATTGGATTGCAGCGCAACCAGACCCGACCAATTTGATGTCAGATGTCGGCTTGCGGATGCCGCTTGTTGTGCTTGAGGGCGCACAACTGATCTTGTCTGAAAATGATGTGTTAGAACTCAGCCGTCCTGACGGCACATTCCTTCTTAACCTTGGTACTTTGATCATTGACCTGGCGGCCATTGGCGTCGCGGGGCCTGAAAATCAGAACGTGCCTGAATATGCCCCTTTCGTCGTCACAGCCGGATCAGGCATCGCACAGATCACCGGAGCCCAAATCTCCGGTCTTGGTTTCAGCAAGACCGCAGCGTTTTCTGGATTGGCTGTGGTGAACAAAGGGCTGTATCAGCCCATCGGCCAGTCATTTCTGACCCATAGCGTCCTTCGCGATGTTGGCGCGGTCACCTTTTTGGGTGCGGCAGAACCCGACATTCACGGCAATATTCTGACAGGTGCAACCAACGCAGGCATCGTGTTGAACGGTACTGACGGTGCCACGGTCAGCGGCAATCTGATCACCGAAACACAAAGCGGCAGTGCGCTGCGCATCACCGATAGCGCGGCGGGCAGCCTGATTGCGGGCAACCTGATATTTGACAATGCCAATACCGGCATCCAGATCACGCGCGGCAGCCGTAATACGGCCGTGCGGGACAATATCCTGTGGCGCAACGGTGGCGTGGGCCTGTCGATCCGCCGGTCTGACTGCACGCAAGTGACGCGCAATGTCGCGATGGAGAACAGCAAAAAAGGGATTGAGCTGCAATCCAGCTGGCATGCAGCTGTCACATCCAACCAGATCTTCGGCAATCACAGTTCCGGGCTTTTGGTAGCCGATCAGCCGAACGGCAACGAAACGCTCGTTTCGCAAAACATCTTTGCCGGCAATCGCGTTGGGCTGGCGTCAGCCTCGGCCCATATTCTGACGCTGCGCGAAAACGACTTCAGCAACCAGTTCCCCCGGCTCGTTGAAGGAGACCTGCTGGGCGAAGCGCACCAGATCATGGGCAATCTGACAGGCACCGATGAAATTCAGCTTGTCGCCGGGGGCATCGAAGTTTTCGGCGGTTTCTCTGGCACATGCAATTTTGAGCAGGACGGCTGATCATGGTGTTTTCGTCGGAATCATTCCTCTTTCTGTTCCTGCCGCTGTTTCTGGCGGTCTATTACCTGACGCCCGTGCGGTTTCGGTCTTATCCGATCTTGGCCGGGTCATATGTCTTTTACGCGTGGTGGCGGGTCGATTTTTTGGGGCTCTTATTCCTGACGACGGTCTTTGCCTATCTCGTCGGGCAAAAGATCAGCCTGCACAGGGGCACGCAGCGCGGGCGCGTCTATCTGGCCATCGGGGTGATCGGCTGTCTGGGTGTGCTGGGTGTCTTCAAATACCTGAACTTCTTTATCGATAGTTTCGCGATGCTGTTCGGTACCGATGCCGCCGGACTAGGTGTGCATTGGCGGTTGATCCTTCCAATCGGGATTTCGTTCTATATCTTTCAGGCACTCAGCTACCTGATCGATGTGCATCGCGGCGATGCGCGGGCCGACGCGAAGTTCATTGATTTTGCCGCCTTCATCGCACTTTTCCCGCAACTGATCGCAGGGCCGATCCTGAGGTACAAGGATCTGGAGGATCAGTTCCGCCAACGGGAACACTCGGTCGAGTTATTCTGCGATGGTCTGACCCGGTTTCTGATCGGGCTGGCGAAAAAGGTCATCCTGGCCGATGCTGTCGCCCCGCTTGCCGATCTGGCCTTTGCGACCGAAAACCCCGGCATGGCGCTCGCCTGGGCGGGTGCCATTGCGTATATGCTGCAGCTTTATTTCGACTTCTCGGGCTATAGCGATATGGCCATCGGGCTGGGCAAGATGATGGGGTTCAATTTCCTCGAAAACTTCCGCTTTCCCTATATCAGCAAGTCGATCACCGAATTCTGGCGGCGCTGGCATATCTCACTGTCGAACTGGCTGCGCGATTACCTTTACATCTCGCTTGGGGGCAACCGCAAAGGGCCAACGCGGACTTACGTCAATTTGATGACCGTAATGGTGCTGGGCGGGCTATGGCACGGGGCGAACTGGACCTTTGTGCTGTGGGGGTTCTGGCATGGCGGGTTGCTGGCATCCGAACGCTATCTGGGGTGGGATCGCAAGGCGGCGAGCCGGTGGTTCGCGCTGCCTTTGACGCTGCTTTTTGTGCTGATCGGCTGGGTGATGTTCCGTGCAACCCATGTGGGCGAAGCGTTTGAGATTTACGCAGGCATGATCGGGATGAACGGGCTGATCGGGGATCAAAGCGTGTGGTTCGACGTCACCCGCGAAAGCCTGATGTTCACCTTGCTTGCCGCCTGTGTCGCCTGTGCCGAACCGCATCTGCACGCCGCGTTCACTGGGCAGAACAAGGCAGGCGGGTCCATCAGGGCCGATGGCACGATTACCGCCTTGCCGGGCATGCAAATCGCGCTGACCTTCATGGTTCTGTCAATTGGGGCGCTGACCGTCCTGAAGCTGGCCGAGCAAAGTTTCTCACCCTTCCTCTATTTCCAATTCTGACCGGAGGTTTGGCATGTCACTCCAACTCACCACAAAGATGATGATACCCGCCGCCTTCTTTGGCTATGCGCTTTTTGCGAATTACACGCTGCTGGCGGGTGATGTGGAAACGCCGCCGTTGCAAGGCTTTATGAAAGGTGAATTCGCGCAAGAGGTAGACGGGATTTACCGCGCGAACCTGCCGCATCGCGACGTGGCGGTCAGCTGGGTTGGTGCGGCGCGTTATGCGCTGCTGAACGAGGGTCGGTCTGGCGTCGTGGTCGGCGAAAACGGTTGGCTTTTCAGCGCAGAAGAGTTTCGCGAAGTTGATGATATGTCGATACCGCTGGACTGGATCGCGCATGTTCAAACGCAACTTGCCGCTGTTGGCACTGACCTGATCATCGTACCGCTGCCTGCAAAGCTGGAGATTGATCAGACAAGATTTACGACAGCCGCGCCGGTCCACCAGATTGCACAAAGCTATGACGCATTTTTGTCGGCGCTTGATGGCCTGAATGTCAGCTATGTGGACACACGGCCCGCACTTTTGTCAATTGATCAGCCATTTTTCGCAACGGACACGCATTGGACTGCCCAAGGTGCCGCGGCGGTGGCTGGCGCCGTGGCTGCAACCGATCCGGCGTTGATCGGCGATAGCATCGTCACGCGCGTCGATGCCCCAGCCGCACCGTTCACAGGCGATCTGGTGACTTTTGTCACCTCTGATGTTCTGGCACCGAAAGTTGGCTTGCCCCAGGAAAGCATCGCGTCTTACCGCGCTGAGGTGGCGCAGAACGTGCAGTCCGGTGCGCTTGATTTGTTCGGCAATGATACGTCGGCTGCTATTGCTTTGGTCGGCACCAGCTATTCGGCCAATCCAAAGTGGAGCTTTGACGCAGCCCTGAAACTGGCTCTGCGGCAGGATGTCATTAACTATGCCGAGGAAGGACAGGGGCCTGTCGCCCCGATGCATGCTTTTCTGCAACGGCTCGATACGGCCAGCCCGCCTGCCGTTGTGATCTGGGAATTCCCGGTTCGCTACCTGAGTGACCCAGATCTTATGCAAGCCGTATCGAAGGATGGCGGCAATGCGTAGGTTAGTATTTTCACTGGCATATGTCTGTCTTGGCGGCTTTGCGGTCAACGCCATGGCGGAAACAGAAGACATCGCCCCGCATCGCATCACGGTTGTCATGACGCCCGGTATCACGTCCTGGCTGCAGCTTCCGTCGGAAGACCTGGTTCAGACCCGGCGCGATCTGGCGCAAGGACGCTTTGTCTCGACAACGCAGCTGCGCCGCTTGGCTGATCTGGGGGATGGGTTCGCTGCGTTGCGTTTTGCCCAGCGGCTTGAGGAAAGCGGCGCGAATAACCCGGCCGATATTGCGCATTACTACGGTATGGCCGCTGCGACCGGGCGGGGTGGGGCGATCGTGAACATGATCCGGCATCTGGATCAGATCGATCCTGCGGATGTCGGCCCGCGCCGTCTTGGGCTTCTGCGCGGCATCGTCGTTGCGTATGCCAATGCGGGCAACAGCGCGGCGGCAGAGGCACTGATCCGCTACCATTGGCGGCAGGTTCCCTTTGGCCCCCTATACGACGAGGTCGAGGCCGTTCTTGCCCGGCTTGATGGGGAATTGGGTGCCGAACTGTCACTTCGCCATGCGGTGGCCATTCTGCAAGATCGCCAGCGGACCAAGCAGGATTTGCTGAATGTGCAAACCTATCTGGCCGCCGCCAGCCAAGCCACGTCGCTGGAAACCCGGCTTGTCGCACAGAACCTTGAACCGGTGCTGGAGGCAGCATTGACCGAATACGCGCCCCTAAACAGTGAGGACCCGCAATGAAACGGACAAAACCGATCGGCGCCTGCGTGATCGCGACTTTGCTGGGGTGGGCCGCGCCGGCGATGGCCGAAAGCAACTATGGCTGCACCGGACTGGAGCGGAACCACGAATTACCCAGCATTGAAGGGCGTGATGGCGTATTCTTCCGGATCAATGCCGATCTGCGGATGAACCACCCATTTTCGGATCAGACGGTCGCATATCTTGCTGAACTATCGCAGGCATTGGCCGAAAATGGCACCACGCTGATTTATGTCCCGATCCCGACAAAAAGCGTGACGATGCCGGGCCATCTGCCGGATGCCGCCGCGCTTTATGGGTTCGATCTTGAGATCGCAACGAGGGTACATGACGATATTCTGGAACGGTTGACGGCCGCCGGGGTTGTCACGGTCGATGCCCGCAGTGCGATGTTGCAGGCCCCCGAAGATGATCTGGCCTTCTTTCAGGCGGATTTTCACTGGTCAGCCAGCGGCGCGCGCGAGACAGCCAAAGCCATCGCGGATGTGATCAGCGCGCAGCCGGATTACGCGGATCTGCCCAAAGTCGCCTTTGAAAGCGAGCCACGGGATGTGCAAATCGCATTTTCGGGTATGCGGCGATTGCTGCAGTCCCATTGTCTGGACACCCTGCCAGAGGCCGAGACGATGACCTATGAAACCGTGCAGACCAGTGCGGTCGATCTGGGCGGTGGGCTGGACCTGTTCGGTGATGGGGCGGATGCCGTGCCTGTGGCCCTGGCGGGCACATCCTTTTCGGACAGCCCGATCAATAACTTCCCCGGTTTCATCGCTGAATATGCTGAACTTGAGGTGGTGAACTATGCCATTACTGGCGGCAACCAGTATGGGGCGATGGTGTCCTTTCTCACATCAGCGGATTTTCAGGAAACACGGCCCAAGTTTCTGATCTGGGAAAACCCGATCTACAACAATTTGGCCCAGTTTGGCGACCAGCCCATGCGTGAACTGATCGCAGCGGCCGGGCGCAGCTGTACGGTTGCTTTGCCCGCAGAGGTCACGGATGGGTTGGATCGTCTGACGGTGGATTTATCGGGTCACGATCTGGGACCCGAGGACACATTGCTGGTGGATACTAACCGATCCCTTGGATTGACGACCGATTTCACCTTCCAGTCCGCAGATGGTTTGACCCGCACCAAAACCATTGTCCGGGGTGAGCGTCTGACGCGCACAGGTCGCTTTTACATGCCGCTTTCAGGGCTGTGGCCAGAGGGCGCCGCGTCGGTCGCGGTGTCGATGGAGCGTCCCTTTTCATCCGCCCCGAATGTCTATGCTTGCACTTCAATAAGAAAGGAAGACTCATGAAACTTGTAAAGCTCTCTGTCTTGGCCGCGTTTTTGGTTCAAGCTTATCCTACTTTTGCGAATGATGATGGTTTGTACGAAGATGTCTTTGACCCCAATTCGAGCTTTGTGCGCATTCTTGCGCCGGGTCAAAGTTTCGCATCTGTGAACGGCAAGACCGTGCGCGATATCGAAGACGGTGTGTCAGACTACGTCAATGTCATGCCCGGCGAGATTGACATCACGTTGTCCAGCACCAGCGTGTCGATGGAAGTTGCACCCAGTTCCCACTATACTGTTGTGCTGTTAGAGGGGCAGGAGCCGGAGATCCTGACCGATAACATCACTCTGGATCCGGCAAAGTCCGACGTCACCGTTTACAACCTGTCAGGCACAGATGATGTCGAGCTTTTTGTCCCGGCGGCGGATCAATCCGCGATCAGTGACATTGATGCGATGACCGGATCATCAGTCGCCTTGCGGGCGCCCTTGACGCTGGATTTTCAGATGCGTGCGAACGGGGAAACCCTGGCATCGGTCGAGCAGGTCGCACTGGAACGACGCGCTGGCGTGTCGATCATCCTGACAGAGGTTGGCGGCACCTACGCGGCCACAGCCATGTCGAACGTGTATCTCAAGTAAAAGACGGGGCAGCAGCATGCATATTTCTTTGAAAGCAAAAGATGTCATTCGGACAACGGCGCAGTCGTTGGCCGTCGGTGCCATGTTGCTGCCCGCTTATGCCTTTGGGCAGACAGGTCCAATCGCGCTGGAATTCGAACCGCCTGCCGTAGCGCCTGACCCGATTTGTACCCCCCGCGCCAGTGACGAAGACACAATCGCATTCTGGAGCAACTGGGACGGCGGCCGATTGCCTGAGATGAGCATTCCGCTGATCAAGCGCGACATGAACCGTCTGCAGGGCATCAACGGACGTCGTTGGTTTGAAACGGTGGATACGCTGATCACGCGAATTGCCGAAGTTGATCCGGGGTTCGCCGGGAATAACGCTCTTTTGGCGCGGATCGGCGCGATGGAGGCTGCGGGTGATTTCGATGGCATCCGCACGCAGCAACTGGTTGTTCAACTGGCGACCGACGCGGACAACCTTTCACCGCGCCTGAAGAACGCGCTCTCGCGGTTTTTTCGTGAAGGTATCGGGGTGGATCGCGACATCGAAAAGGCCGATCAATTGCTAGTCGCGGCAGGTCATGCAGGAAATGCCGACGCGCTGCTGACGCTAAGCAGGATGGCTTTGGCCGGCGAAGCACCCGCGGGCTGGGATGTGCCAACGGATCTGGCTGTGACAATGGCCTTTGGTGCCTTGGTTGGCGAACTCAACCCGACGATCTGCGACCGGACGGCGCGGATCGCGCGGGAATTCCACAATGGTGATGTGGTGCAGCGGAACGTTCAACTGGCCCATGATTGGTTCAGGTTCACCGCTGATCTGGGCGATGCCAACGCCGCATGGAAGGTTGTCGAATACCATATGGAGGCCGAAGGTTTTGAAAAGGACAATGATGTCCTGCTGCAATATCTTTATCAGGCATCGGACGCGGGTCTGCCTTTTGCCCAGATCGAACTGGGGCGACTTTATGAAACCGGTGCGCTTGTTGAACAAGATCTTGACCGTACGCTGGAACTTTATCGCGATGCGGCTTCGACCGGAAAACGCCCTGGCCTAACCCGATTGTCGCTTTTTTTGGAAACGCATCGTGATGACTATCCGGAACTAGACGATGAACGCTATGCCGCCCTTCAGCAGCTGGCAGAGCTTGATGATGCGCCGGGTTGGATTTTCACCCGCCTCGCTCAAGACGTGTTGATCCGCGAAGGTCGCTGGGCTGGCGAGGATAAGGCGATTACGCTTCTGGAACGAGCTGCAGAACTTGGCGACATGGACGGGATGAGCCGCCTTGCCCAGATCCTGATCAGCCGACGCGGCAGCGCAGAAGAGTTCGAACGGGCCGTTGACCTGCTTAGCCACACCGTGTCCGTCTATGGCGGTGTGACACCCGCCAAACACCTGCATGCCGCATTCATGTGTCAGGCCCCAGACAGCCCGCGATTAGAAGAAGCTGCACATTGGCGTGCTGTCGAAGCGGCAACCGATTCAGCAAATATCGAGATTTCCGCCAATGATCTGATCACCCTGACAGCCGAAGATGATCCGCTGACAATTGCCACGATCCAGTCGCAGGCGCTGTATGGGCGCCCCAAATCACTGGCGAGCTATTTGAAGTTTCTGGAGTATTACGACCGCGCCACCCCCGAGATCCGGGCCTTCTGGGAAGAGTATTCTGGCCAATATACGCAAGTGCTCAAGGCGCTGGCGCAGCTGGAACTTGAACTTGCGCAAAATCCCGTCGAACGGTTGGCCGCGATTGATTTGCTGCGGACGGAGTATCGCAACGCCGGTGCGTCAGCCGCTTTGGCATTGGCCGAAGCGCTTTTGAACTACAATAGCGCCGCTGTGGACAGCAGTGCAGAGGTTGCCCGGCTTTTGACCGAACCTGCATCGGCAGGCGAGGGCGCCGCCATGCGCCTTCTGGCATCAACAGATGCCAACGACCCGACTGGCCGGTTGACCTACGAAAAATTCGCAGATGTGATCGAGGCCAATGGTGATTTTGACGCCCTGATTTTTGCGATTCCATTTCTGGAGCCCGATCAACGCGAAAGCTATATCGCGCGGGCGGTTGGGGTGATGTTGTGCGATTACAAGAATGTCATGACCTTGGCTGACTTGTCCTTGGCGCTTGATGACCCCGATGAGGCGCTGCGCTGGATGGATATCGCACAACATCTGGTTGATGGAAATGCATGGGCGATGACGGATCTGGCCCGGTCCCATCTGGCCATTGGCGGCATGGACGCTGCCCGCACCGCGCAGGTATTCTACGAACAGGCTTATGAACGGGGCGATCCGTCAGCCGCGCGTGGTTTGTTCGAACTGCTGCTGGCGCAAGATGCCGTCACTTATGACCCGGCACGCGCGGCCGAAATGTTGGCCAGTGCCGTCGATAATCCAGACCGATCAGTGCTGGAGGGCTATCTTGGCCGCTATCGGCGGGCAGACCCGACAGCGCAGGCTGCCGTCGATACACATATCGACATGCCCGCGATCTATCTGACGGCCGCAGAGAACGGGGATGTTTTCGCGATGCGAACATACGCGCTACATCTTCGCGAAAACGCGGCGTCAGCACAGGACCTCGCGACCTCAACAGCGTGGCTCAGCCAGGCCGCAGAGGGTGGGGATACAACGGCAATGGCCGAACTGGGTCATGCTCTTGCCTTTGGGCTGGGGGTGGAACCGGATCCGCAGGCGGCCCTGGTTTGGCTTGAAAAAGCCGCCGCCAACGGATCCGAAAAAGCCATCGCAATCACGTCACTGCTTAACCTTCGGGATGGAACATGAAACAGATACCGCTTTTCATCGCCTGTATCGCAGTGACATGTGCAACCGGTCATATCGCGCATGCCGACGATACGGCATTTGTGTGCCCGCCCACGCCTGAACCCGTCATATCGCTGAACTATGGCAGCCGGTACACCGATGAAAGCGAAAGCCGCTCGGACATCGACGAAGACAGTAATGCCGCCGTCAATGCCGCGCTTGAACCGATCGAGACTTTCCTGCGCGATCTTGTCAAAATTGCCAATGACGTCACCGCCGGTGAAGGTGATCGGATGGCGCAGGCTGATTGTGTGATCGGGCAGCTTGCCACTTGGGCCGAAGCCGATGCGTTTTCCGAATTGCGCAGCTATACCGCGCAATTGTCCATCGGTTCACGTCTTGCCGGTTTCGCATTCATCTATAATCAGGTCGCGCCTTATTCATCGAACCCGGCCAAGCGCACCGAGATCAAAGACTGGCTTGCCGTGCGAACAGAGGAGCAGATGGCATTCTGGGAACAGGACGCCACATCGGGTGCGCGGCTGGGTAATTTGCGTGGCTGGGCCACGCTTGCCATCAATCTGAGCGCTGAAATCAATGATGATCCTGTCGCTTTGCGTTGGTCAGCCTGGTCGGCCACATTGATGCAATGCGAGGCGCGCGCCGATGGCAGCCTGCCCCAGGAAACACGCCGCGGCAAATACGCATTGCACTACCAGTTGCACGCCATTGCGCCGATGGTTGTCACCACATTGCTGCTGGAGCAACAAGGCCTGTCGATCAGGGGTGTGTGCGACAACGCGCTGGATCGCATCGTGCGGTTTGCGCTGGATGACCTGGAAACCGGCGAACGCAGCCAAGCCTATTCTGGTGAGGTGCAAAGTTACTTTGACGGCACCGAGGAACTGCGCAGTTTTCAACTCGCTTGGCTTGAAGCGTATCTTGCCTTGTCCTGGGACCCGGAATTGGATGCTTTTGCCGAAGAACATCGTCCATTGTCGCACAGCAAGCTGGGTGGCAATCAGGCACTGATCTGGGCGTCGGCGCAATTGTCTGAATAGCATCCCGGGACGAGGCGTCAGACCTTGGTTTCCAGTACGCCAGTATCTGTTACGTCACCGATTATCGCCGCTGGATACCCGGCATCGCGCAGTTTTTTCAGGATCTGATCCGCCCTTTTGCGCGGTATGGCCGCCAATAGGCCACCTGCCGTCTGCGGATCAAACAGAAGGTCAAATTCCGGTCCGTTGATCGCGCCGGCCCCGGCGCGGTTATCGTCGAACAATGTCGACCTGATCCCCTGTTCGCATAGCTTCAACGCACCTTGCATCAACGGAATGGTGCCAAGTTCGATCCGCGCACCAACCCCCGAGGCATCGCACATCCCGCGCAGGTGCCCGGCAAGGCCAAAACCGGTGATATCCGTCATTGCATTTGCTTTACTCAGTATTCTTGACGCCTCACCTTGCGGCTGCACCATATGTGCCAGACAGGCCATGACATCTGCGCCAGGTGCCTTGCCCGCCATGTCCGCCGCCATGATTGTCCCACTACCAATCGGTTTGGTCAGGATCAGCGCATCGCCGGGATTTGCCCCGGCCAATGTGATCAGCGTCTTTGTCAGCCCGGTGATCGTGAAGCCAAGCGTAAGCTCGTCACCCAGTGACGTGTGGCCACCGACAATCCGTGCGCCCGCGTCATCCATCACGGCTGATGCGGTCTGCATGATCTCGTGCAGGGTCCGCGTCTGCAGCGCGCCGGACATACGCGGCAGTATGATGCTTGTCGTTGCCACCTGCGGTTGGCCGCCCATCGCCCAGATGTCGCCAAGCGCATGCACGGCGGCGATGCGGGTCATCATCACGGTGTCTTCAGTCAGACTGCGCAGATGATCGGTGGTGATCACCTGCCCCGGCTGCACCTGTGCGGCATCATCGCCGAACGTATCATTCAACACCGATTGCAGGGCTGCCCGCCCGACCTTTGCACCGCATCCACCGCACATGGGCTTGTCACCCTGCGCCTCTTTAACGCCCAGCGCCACTGTGCGGGGCAGTTTTGGCAGCTCCATTTCTGGCAGACGGTCGAACTGGTCCATGAACTTGCGGTCGATGTAATCCTTGAGCTTCCACAAAAGCGGCCCTTCGCGGGCGGTGCCGAATTTCTCGGCCAAGGCGGATTTGCCGCCCAGCGACACCAGCTTTAGATAATCCTTTTGTGGTTTGTAGGGCCGTAGATCCCCGCCCGACAACACCGCCCTCAGATTGTCATAAAGCACAGGCGCTTCGCGCACGGCATAGACACCGGCCTTCGGACGCGGATCATGGCTGAGATGGGCGCAATCACCAACGGCAAAGACGTCAGGGTCGCTTGAACGCAAATTGGCATCAACCGTGATGAAGCCGTCATGCAAGTCCAGACCCGTATCCGCGATCCAATCATGCGGCTTCGCCCCCGCGGCACCGGTGGTGAAATCACTGCGGATTGTGCGCCCATCGTTCAGCACGACACCTTCGGGAAAAATCTCGGACACTTCCGCGTCTTCGATGATTTCCACGCTGGCAGAGGCCAGCGCCGCCAGCATCTTTTGTCGGGCGGTATAGCCAAGTGCGGAAAGTACGCGACTGCGATCAACCAGTCTGACCTCGGGGTTTTTATCCCGCAACGCGTGTGCCATCGCCATGGCGAGTTCAGCGCCTGCGACGCCGCCACCGATGATCACGATCTGCGGGTTTTCGGCATTGGCGCGAAATGTATCCCAGCGGGTTGCAAATGTGCCAAGCGGCTTGGCCGGGATCGCATGCGCCGTAAATCCCGGCAGATCGGGCATGGTTGAAGTGATCCCGACATCAACCGCAGCAACATCGTAGGCAATAGCGGGACGATCCGCGACGGTGATGGTCTTGGCCACCGGATCAAGGCCGGTTGCGTATCCGTTTATCAGACGAGCCCCGGCAAATCGCGCGAGTTTCACAAGGTCGATATCCAGCTCGTCCCGCGTATAGTGCCCCGCCACAAAACCCGGTAGCATGCCTGAATAGGGTGCCGTTGGCCCCGGGTTGATCACCGTCACGCGCACCCCCGGTAACGGGTTCATCCCCCATTTGCGCAGCACCAGCGCGTGGGTATGACCGCCGCCAATCAGGACAAGGTCGCGGGTGAGGGGAAGTGTGTTCATATCAGCGTTGTAACGGGCGGCGCTTTACGGGGAAAGCCACTGACCTTGCCATCCACGCGCTCGTGAGAAACTGCAACGTCGGTGGTGTTCGCCCAGGTGAACCGCATCGATCTGCATGATCTTGCAATGCAGCACGGCGAACGTATCAGGGTCAGGGTTCTTGACGTAATCGAGGCTTGTGTCGATGGCTGTGCCGGGCGGTGGGGTCACGCCATAGCTTTGTTTGGAATGGTCGGGGATGTTGTCCCAAATTGGTTGCACGGTTGACCCGGATGTGATCTGGATCTCGGCCTGCATTCGGATCTGCAGCGCCTGATCGGCATCCCAGATATGCAGCGCAGCACGCGGCGTGCTGTGCAGGCTGCGGATTTTGTCGGAATGCAGATCGGTATGTACCCAGACCATTGCGGCCTCTGTGTCTGATCCGCGCAGGACAACCGTACGCGCCTCGGGCCAGTTGTCTGGCGATACGGTTGCGAATGTTGGCCTGCGTGCAGGATTGTTGGCGTCCACGACACCTTGCACCATGATGTCCCAAACCTGCGTATGGATACCCTCAAGCGTTTCGAACCAATTACTCATAACCTGTCATTTCCAAATACCCTTCGCCCGCATGACTGCCTGTGACCGTCACTGGCCCCTCCCAGTATGGGATTGATGTGGCCATCCATGCATCGGGATTGATGGCTTCGACAGTCACATTGACATCTTTTGCGGGCAGTTGCACCTGCCAGCGGACCGGTACATCCCGACCGGCGGTATTGTGCGTGTCCAGCGGTGTGGCGCTGAGTGCCCCGTCTGGGTAGGCCGTGGTTTGTCCGTCAGCCGTGATCCATGTGGCTGAGGTATAGTTGTTCCCGTCGGTCTGCTGCAGCCGGAACCCCATCAACTTGTTTCCGTCATCGAACGAGAGCGAGAACCAGTCCCAACCGGTTTGATTATCCGCCAAAGGCTGCGATGACCATTCCCGGTCGAGCCACGCGTTACCGGTGACAGGGATATCGCCTTGGGGCAGTTGCAGCGTGCCTGCGATCCGGAAGAAGGGTTGCGAATAGTAGTAAGACGCCTGCCCAGCGGCGGACTTGACCGAGTATCCATCATCACCGTGAAAAACCAAAGGTCCTTCGGCGGTCAGCGTCATCTCATAGGCGAAATCCGGGGCGCTGGCAGTCATTTGCAACGTTTCCCAGTCGCCCTGCAGCGTCCAGTCATCGATCCATGCCGCAAACGGATCCGCGATCACGCCGGCCTGTCCGACACCGCCACGGGCGAGCCGTTCGCTGACATAGTGATGGTCAGGTGTCGTGACAGCCGCATGCCCCATCCAGAGTTGCGGTGATTTCCAGTCTTCACGCTCTTCCGGAGCCATGGCCGAGCGGAACAGTGTCCATTGCAAGCCATATGGGGTGCCATCTGGACCTTGCAGATTTGCGGTCAGATACCACCATTCGATCCGGTAGTCGTTGTGCGGACCGTGGTCGGTCGGGAAGTCGAAAACCGGGTCGGGTTGCGGGACCGCGAAACCCTCCAACTCTGTTCCCAGACCGGCAAAGCCTTGGGCGGTGGCTGTCAACGGCAGCAGACAAAGGATCAGTGCTTTAGCGTTCATTCGAGAATACCTTGAGCAGATCAGCAGGTGGCGTCCGTGCCAGCCGTCTGGCAGGCCAAAGCGCGGCAAGGGCGGCGGCGAGCAGGGCAAATAGGCCAAGCCGCGCGTAATCGGCCGGGAACAGATACATTGGCAATTGCCACCCAAAGGCCGCCACATTGACCACCGCCAGCAGCGCCCATGCCAACGCCAGACCAAGCGGCAGCGCGATCATGGCCGTAAGAACCGCCAGCAGCACAGCGCGCAAAAGCTCCAGCTTGCCGATCTGGCTGCGCGTCATACCCATGGCCCATGCAGGGGCCAGTTGCGGGATGCGCATGCTGGCCAGTGTCAGAAGGCTCATCAGGATCGCAAAGCCAGCGACGGCAAGCGTCAGGATGTTGAGTGCAGTTGTCACAGTGAAGGTGCGTTCAAAGATCGACAGCGATATCGCCTTGATCCCCGCCTGATTGATCGATTGGGTGGCAGCAATGCCGGTGGCCGCTTCAAGCTCTGAAAGGAATGTCGGCACATCATCGGGATTAATGCGGATGCCAAAGTTTTCGGGCGCAATACCCGGGTAAAGCGTGGCAAAGATATCTTCGCCGATGACCGCCTGTCCGATGGGGTTGCCGTAATCGCCATAGACACCCGCGATTGTGAAATCCTGACCTTGCAGCGGGATCACATCCCCCACATTCAGCCCGGCCCGCCGCGACAGTTGTTCATTGATCAGGATCGTCTGCCCGGCAAATGTCGTATCCCAGGGGGTTGGCGTGCTTTGCAGGAAAACCCAGTTGTCCCGATATGTGCTGTGATCACGGGTCCCGTAAACCTCGGTCGGTTGCCCGGCGATCTGCACGTCAGCGTTTTGGATGGGCAGAATTGCGTCAACGCGTGGGGTCGCGAAATCTATCAGGGCTGCACCTTGCGTCGCGTCTTCGGTGCGGACGTAAAGCTCTGACGCCAGCCGCTGATCGAGAAAATCCACGAATGTCAGTCGAAAGCTCGACACCATCGTGGAAACGCCAACATTGGCGGCCATTGCCAGCAGCAGCGCCATCAGGGCAAGCGATAGACCCGGCAACTGCTGTCGCGTGTCTGCCCAGAACCATTGTGCCTTGACCGAACGGGCCATCGCACTTGCCGCGGCAAGAATGCGGTCAAGGATCAGCGGCAGGGCAAGTGCTGCCCCGATCAGCAAGCTGGCCAGCAGGCCAAACCCGCCGATCAGCCCGTTCGCGGTGAACATCAGAGTGACTGACAAGGTCAGCAGGAGTGCCGCACCGATCCCTTGCAGCCGCGCGCTTTGGCCCGCAGCCATCGCCAAAGCGCGCGGTTGAGCTGCGGCAAGCAGCGGCATTTTGGACAGTTTGTAAAGCGCGCCACTGGCGGCCAGCGCCGTGCCGCCCAGCGCGATCGCGAGACCTGACAGCCACCAAACTGGCCGCAGTTGCAACGTGCCCGAAACGTCAGCCCCATAAAGCCCGCGCAAAGTGGCGGCAACATCAGGCAGCAGCAAGGCCGCGATCACATAGCCCAGCGCCACGCCCACAATCCCGGCAACAAGCGCGAAAAGCATCAATTCCGCACCCATCAGCAGAACCAGCCGCCGCAGCGGCAGACCAAGGGCACGCAGGGTGCGCACCACGGGTCGCCGTTGTTCGAACGCCAGACCGATGGCACCGTGCACAATGAAAATGCCGACCGCGAAGGATAACAAACCAAAGGCCGTCAGGTTCAGGTGAAAGCTGTCCGTCAACCGCCCGATATCTGAACCTGCTTGCGCCTGCTGACGGGTCAGTTGTGGGACAACGGCATCTAGTGCGGCCTGCGTTTTCGGTTGGCGCGGCAGCACAAGCAGACTGTCAATCTGATTGTCCTTGCCCAGAAGTCTTTGCGCGACACCGATATCCGTGACAGCCGTGCCGGGTGCCGTATTGGGCGAGACGACAACCGTCAGATCAGGCAGGTCGGCGGCTGTATCCGCGTTAGCGAAAAGCTGACCCTGACCTGTGAAAAAGCTGCCGATATCGGTGCCGTCCTGCAATTCAATGGGTCCGATACCGCCCGGCGCGGTCAGGGGGTCGACACCCACGATCCGTACACCGTTGTAACGCCCTTGCACCACCGGGCTGACCAGCCAGCCTGCACGGCGAAGTGCGATGTACGTCGCCTGATCCATCGGCTGGCCATCCCGGCGGATCAGCCTGTCATATTGCCCCTCTCCCAGCGTCGCGGCGGCGGCATCATAGCTTGCGCGCGCTTCGGCATTCACGGCCTGTACACCGGACCAAAGCGCCGTAGCCAGCGCCAAGCCTGCAAGCAGCGTGAACAGCTGCATCGGATTGCGCCACCAATGGGACAAAAGCGCCCGCAGCGTTACGCGTGTCATGCGATTTGTCCCGCCTTCAGATGCAAGCGGCGCGACAGGCGCGCCGCCAGCGCCTCGGAATGTGTGACCATCAACAGGCCCGCCCCTGATGCCGAGACAAGCTCCAGCATCAGGTCCATGACCGTCGCGGCGGTGCTTTCATCAAGATTGCCGGTCGGCTCATCCGCCAGCACAAGGCGGGGTTTGGGGGCAAGCGTGCGTGCGATGGCCACGCGTTGCTGTTGGCCGCCCGAAAGCTGTTCGGGATATTTGTTCAGATGCGGGGTCAGCCCCATGCGTTCGGCCAGTGTTTCGGCCCATGCCGCATCATGCTGATCGGCCAACCGCGCTTGAAAGGCGATATTGTCGGCAACTTTCAAGCTGGGGATCAGGTTGAATTGTTGAAATACGACCCCAACGGTGCCACGACGCAGCGCCGCACGCCCGCTATCATCCAACCCCGCCATATCTGTGCCATTCAGGCGGATCACACCGGTGTCCGGAGTATCCAGCCCGCCGATCAGGTGCAACAGCGTGCTTTTGCCGCTTCCCGACTCACCGGTCAGCGCAAGGGTTTCGCCCCCACCAAGCGTCAGATCAACGCCGCGCAAGACCTCAAACGGGCCGTCGGCTGTGGTGTAGGTTTTGTGGATGTTTTCGGCGTGCAGCAGCATTAGTCCTCGCATTTGAGCATGACCTAACACGCCGATACGATAAGGAAACGGGTAGTGCGGCGATAATGCGCGGTTGCGCCGCTTACGCGGCGATCAGCGCAATCCGATTGCCCGCTGGATCAGTGACCAGCAGCTTCTCCACATAACCAGCTCTACGATCCCATTGGGTATCATAGCCAAGCACCGTCAGACGATCCGAAACATCGCGGATATTGCGGATAGGAAAGGCGGGCAACTCTCCGCGTTCGACTTTGAAATCGGGCATTGTACCCATGTAAAGCTGGCGTGTGCCCGCAATCGCCCAGAACCCGTCCTGTTGCAGATGCGACTGCGGCGCGCGCATTTCGTCAAGGCCCAGTTCGGTCAGATAGAACGCGCGCAGCGCTTCTTCTTCGTGTGGCTCCATGGGGATGAAAATCTGGCGCAAGCGCGTATTTTGATGCGCCGGATCACGACCCGCGCTTAAGGCCATATCGGGGCCGCGCCGTCCGCGTGGTCGGTTGTCCGGCAGGTCGCGGCGGTCCGTGAACATCTCGACTATCCAGCCAAAGAGTGCATCAAATATGGAAAATTTGTCACGCTGTTGCCGTTTGCTCAGGGCGTAACCGCCAAGGATCAGCAACCCCAGCACCATCCAGGGAATAATTTCGCTGTAGTTCATGTCTTACGTCTGTGAGATCAGTTCAATACGGTTTCCGACGGGGTCGTGTATAAAGCACCGTCTTACTGCAGGTAGCGCGGTGTCCCAAGTGATTCTGTGACCCGCACCGGAAAGACGATCCGCCAACGCGTCCAGATCATCGACAACAAAGGCAGGATGCGCCTTGGTGGCCGGGTGGAAATCCGCATCAATGCCAAAATGCACTTGCACCGGGCCTGCCTGCGCCCAGAACCCGCCGCGCCCTTGCAATGGTGCGGGTTTGGGTAGCGCGGTCATGCCCAGCGCGTTGCAATAGAAGTCACGCATGTCCTCTTCTGCGTCGGCTGGCAGCGCCAATTGAATGTGATCAAGTGCCGTAATCATCCGAACCTCCTTTGCCATTATCCTGATCAGGGCCGCCTTTGCCACCACCGCCAAAGCGACTAAGCAGCCAAACCACCACGACAAATACACCGGCAACAACGATGAAATTCTGCGCGACAAGGTCCTGAAGCATGGGTTTCCCATAATATTGCATACTATAGTATACAATATGGGTATCTCAAAAACGGTTTCAAGAGGATCGATGCCGTGACGTTTTTCTGTTCCTTGTGCCTGACCGGGATAAGGTACGGTCAAAATCACAAGGGAGGCTTTCATGACAGATATCGTCATTTTGGGCGGCGCACGGACTGCGATCGGCACGTTTGGCGGCGCATTGGCTGGCACCACGCCGATTGAGCTTGGCACTGTTGCCGCAAAGGCCGCGTTGGATCGCAGCGGCGTCGAGGGTGCACAGATCGGTCATGTCGCGCTTGGCCATGTGATCAATACAGAACCAAAGGATATGTATGTCAGCCGCGTTGCCGCGATGAATGCAGGCGTGCCGGATACGACACCGGCCATGAACGTGAACCGCCTGTGCGGGTCGGGCGTGCAGGCGATCGTATCTGTCGTGCAGTCACTGATGCTGGGCGATGCAGAATTCGGTCTTGCCGGTGGCGCAGAGAACATGAGCCGATCACCTTATATCATCTCTGACCAGCGTTGGGGTGCCAAGATGGGTGACGTGCGCACGCAGGATATGATGTTGGGTGCGCTGAACTGTCCTTTTGGCACCGGGCATATGGGTGTCACAGCCGAAAACGTGGCGCGTGAGCATGACGTGACGCGCGAAGAGCAGGACGCGTTTGCCCTGCAAAGTCAGGAGCGTGCTGCAGCGGCGATAGCTGCGGGCTATTTCACGGATCAAATCGTGCCGATACAGGTCAAGCAACGCCGCGAAATGGTGGATTTCGTTACAGATGAGCACCCCAAGGCGACAACGGCAGAGGCATTGGCCGGTCTGCGCCCGGTCTTTCAGAAAGACGGGTCAGTCACGGCGGGCAACGCCTCTGGCCTGAATGACGGTGCGGCGGCTGTGGTGCTGGCAACTGCGGGTGCCGCCGAAAAGGCGGGCCTGTCTCCGAAATTCCGCGTGCTGGGTTATGCCCATGCCGGGGTGCGCCCCGAAGTGATGGGAATCGGCCCGGTCCCTGCCGTGGCGAACCTGCTGGTCAAGCTGAAAATGACGGTCGATGATTTTGATGTGATTGAATCAAACGAGGCCTTTGCGGCACAGGCCCTTGCCGTGTCGAAAGAGCTTGGGTTTGATCCGGCGCGTGTAAACCCCAATGGTGGCGCAATTGCGCTGGGCCACCCCGTGGGTGCCACCGGTGCCATCATTACTGTCAAGACGATGTATGAGCTGGACCGTATCGCAGGCAAACGCGGCCTGATCACGATGTGCATCGGCGGAGGGCAGGGGATCGCCTTGGCGATTGAGCGGATCTAGGTTCCAGAGCGTCGTCCTAAAAATCTGAACCATACCTTGGCCAAGGTCCCGCCCGATTGCCAAGTCGGGCAGCCCCTACCCGCGGTTGGGGACTGCCCTCGCGCTGTTAAACAAATATTGCAGATCAAATGGACGTTGCTCTAGAAACCAATCTGTTCGGTCTGTTCGGCAAGTGATGCGACAACACTCATCGCGGCAAGCGCTGAACTGCGCGGGTTGTCGGGCAGGTTGTTGCCTGAGATGGTGAAAAGGAAATCGCCAAAATCACCCTTTGCGGTGATTTCGTGAATGTTGGTGTGTATTGTTGGGTCCGCAATCAATGCGACTTTGGTATCGTCAAAGCCGAGACCAGCCAATGCCACCGCTGCCGCAACATTCGCGTTTTTGGGATAGCGTAGCGCGGCGACACGTGCGGTACCGTTAAAGTGCGTCGTCGGGGTGGTGATCTGCGTCAGATCAAGCACATCAGCGGCAGGTGAACCGGCCCAGCCCATCGGTGGTTTGCGCCCCGTATAAGTGACCGCATCCAGCGCGCCGATCCGCGCGGCGCGCAATGCATCAAGCCCGCCAATCGCACCGCTGGCCAGATGAAGGCGCGCGTTGCCGTCTGTGGCGGCGTGTTTGAGCCTGTCGTAAAGTGCCGCATCTGCTAGGGCGCCAAGCGATACGGTCAGCACATCCATACCAAGCCCCAGCGCGATGGGTCCATGCTGCGCCAGCGCCGCGTGCCCACCGCAATCGACAATCAGGTCAGGGGTCTCCGGCAAATCATCAAGATCGGCAATATGCGGAACAGTACCTGCCGTTTCCTTACCCGGTCGGACGATCTGCGCGATTTCGCAAATGCCGTGGATGCGCAATTGATCCCGAACATATTGCGCGATGGCACCTTGGCCGATGATGGCGATTTTCATTTCTGCATCCTTTTCAGGCCGTGTGCGCCCCCGTTTGACAACCAGCCGGGCCATCTGTTGCGTTCAGGACACGTCACAAAGCGCTTATCTCAAATTGCCCCAATTTGAGCAACAAACCGCTCGATTTGTGACGTTTATCCACGAATACTATCCACATGGGGTGGATGCAGCGACTGACAAAGAGAGACGCCATGACGCCTATTTTTCGACTACTCGCCTTATCTGCAATTGGTTTTCTGACGGTTCCAGCCGCCGCTGTGGCACAAGAGAAACCGGTTTATGATCAGGTTGTCGAGATTGTCGCGTCCGAACGGGGCACCGTCCGCAGATGGGCTTATCCACCCAAGGTGACCGTCATCCATGAAGGCGACGCCTACCGCGATTACATTCATGGATTGGTCGACATGGTCAATTCCCGCATCCCCAATTTCCCCGGCGTGGGTGAGGTTGAATTCTTTGATTTAGCCCAATTCAACAGACGTCTGGCCGGAAATACGCAGTTCCGGATGCCGCGCAAGGATTTCGACGGCGTCGATGGGTCGATTGTGCGGGCCCTGCTGCGCGGTGGCGACGATGCCGAAGATGTATCGCTGACCGGCAGCATCTTCATTTTTCTGACGGGGTTGGAAAACGGGATCACGCTTGGCGCGTTGACCCAAAGCACAAAACACCTAAGTCGCCAATTTGCCGAAGGCGACCAGACCCGCTGCTATTTCAATCTGATGTCGAAGAATGATGAACTGCGTGCTGGGTTTATCTTTATCAATAACGATGATGCAACACCCATTGCAGAATGCATCTACGAAGAATTCATGCAGACCTTGGGTCTATTGAACGATTCACAAGGGTCGTCCATCTTCACCTTCGATAATACTGGCGCGATCCGGGAAAACCGTGACCCTGATTTCAGGCTGTTGGAGGCGCTTTATAGCGACCATGTCTCGCCCGGCGATGATGCGCGTAAGGTCGCTGACTTGTTTCTGAACATCGCACCGCCTCCCATCGTTGAGGTGGCGGACCGGCCTTAGGACGCGTCTGGATAATCGCGCAGAAAGACCCATTTATCGCCTTCGGACAGGTCCGCATCAAAGGCATAGCCGCCTGCGCTGAATGTCCTGATATCGTCGGCGACGGTCAGTCGGTTTTCGATAATGAAACGCGCCATGGCGCCGCGCGCGCGCTTTGCAAAGAAGCTGACGATGCGCGGTTTGTTGTCCTTGAGTTCCATGAAGGTGGGGGTGATCACCCGCAGTTTCAGTGCCTTGCGATCGGCGGCGCCAAAATACTCCTGACTGGCGCAGTTGATCAGCGTGTCAGTCCCCTGCGCCGCGGCCTGTTCATTCAGCGCCTTCGCGATGGTATCGCCCCAATAATCATAAAGCGATTTGCCACGCCTGGTTTTCAGCTTGCTGCCCATCTCCAACCGGTAGGGCTGGATCGCGTCAAGCGGACGCAGCAGACCATAAAGCCCGGAGAGAATGCGCAGATGATCCTGCGCCCACGCCAGATCACCCTCGGATAGCGTTTTGGCCTCTAACCCCTGATAGGTGTCACCGTTAAAGGCAAGTGCTGCCGCCTTGGTCGCATCCGCATCGGGTTCTGCGGCGAACGCCTGAAACCTGTCCCGGTTCAACCGTGCCAGATCGTCGGATATCCCCATCAAGTCTTTCAACTGTGTCAGCGTCAGGTTGCGTGCTGTTTTGGATAGCCGCACGGCGTCTTCCTGAAAGACAGGCGCTGTGGCCGTGATATCCACCGGCTCCATATCAAGCGATTTGGCGGGCGAAACAACAACTAACATGGCAATGATCCTTTTTGTCTTGGCAAGGGATGTAACATGGTGGTTGGCGTTGACCACCCCTCTGGCATGTGACGATTGTTCGCCTTATCAAGTGTCTGAAATCAGGGGGACGCTGCATGAAACTGTGCCGGATCAGAACAGATGCGAAGATAGTGCCTGCCGCTGTGGACGACGCGGGCAGTTTTCGTGACCTGTCTGCGCATGTCGCGGATATCGGACCGGATCAGATTACGCCTGAAGGGCTGACAGCGCTGCGCAATGTTGATTTGACCGGCTTGCCGATTGTCGAAGGTACCCCGGCACCATTTCTAAGCGATGTCCGCCGGGTTTTCTGCATTGGCCTGAATTATTATGATCATGCCGCCGAGATGGATTTGCCCGTACCCGAACATCCGATCCTGTTCATGAAGGCCTGCGCCGTCACCGGCGCCAATGATCCGATTGTGATGCCCAAAGGATCAACCAAGACCGATTGGGAGGTTGAGCTGGGTGTGGTGATCGGCAGCACGGCAAAAAACATCAGTGAGGCTCACGCATTGGCACATGTTGCAGGCTATTGCGTTGCGAATGATGTGTCAGAACGGAGTTTCCAGATGGACTTCGGTGGGCAGTGGGTCAAAGGGAAATCAGCGGATACATTTGCACCCATCGGCCCCTTTCTTGCGACGCGCGATGAGGTTGCAGTTGTGCACAATCTGGCCATGTCCCTCAAGGTGAACGGGGAACCCATGCAAACCGGATCGACCGCCACGATGATCTTTTCCGTCCCGCAGATCGTCGCGCATGTCAGCCGATTTGTAACACTGCATCCAGGCGATATCGTTATCACAGGGACGCCGCCGGGTGTCGGCGTTGGCATGAAGCCACCGCGCTTTTTGAAGGCTGGCGATGTGGTGGAGGCCAAGATCTAAGGATTAGGTGCGATCCGCCAGAAGGTCGTCGCCTTCGGGACCTAGTTCAGCTGAACCTGCAACGGGTATTGGCCATCCTCGAACGGGCCGAACAGATCAGGCAGGTCGGGATGGTCGACAGGCTCGCCGGAATAGTCTGCAACAAGGTTCTGTTCGGACACATAAGCCACGTAAAAGCTCTGATCATTTTCCGCCAGCAGGTGATAGAACGGCTGATCCTTTTTCGGACGGCTATCTTCCGGGATCGCGTTGTACCACGCGTCGGTGTTGGAAAACATCGCATCTACGTCAAAAACCACACCCCGAAAGGGATGCTTGCGGTGACGGACCACTTGGCCGAGGTGATATTTGGCGTGCGTTTTAAACATTTCACTAAACCCCATTGCCTATATATGTCTGCTGCAGGTGCAAAGTCTATGTCCAGACCCAATAAATAAAGGAAACAGTTTGTGAACCTTGCTCTGACAGTGCTGAATATTACAGCACCTGTATTCCTTTTGGCGGCCGTCGGATTTGTTTGGGTCAAACTTGGGTTCGAGTATCGAGTGCAGTTCGTTACGCGCATGGCGATGACCCTTGCCGTCCCGTGCTTGATTTTTGCGGCCCTGATGAAAACAGACGTGGAGCCCGAGGCGCTGGCCGCGCTGTCGCTTGCATCATTCGTGGCCTATGGGATTGTAATGGTTGCATGTTTTGCTTTGGTCAAAGCCGCACGGCTGGACACGCAAACTTATCTTGCCCCTCTGATTTTCGGCAATACCGGAAATCTTGGATTGCCGCTTGCGCTGTTCGCATTTGGTGAGACTGGGCTGGGCTACGCCGTGGTGATTTTCGCGGTCATGGCGATCTTGTCGTTTACGATCGGGATCTGGATGGTGGCGGGAAAGGGCTCGTTCAAACGTGTGATGCAGGAGCCGCTGGTTGCCGCAACGTTACTTGGGGCTTTGTTCCTGTGGCAGGGGTGGGAAACGCCGGAATTTCTGACAAATGCTATTGAATTGGTCGGCCAAATGGCGATTCCCATGATGTTGATCACGCTTGGTGTCGCCGTCGCCCGGCTGGAAACCAAAGCGATGACACAGGCAGTGTGGCTATCGGTGGCAAAGGTAATCATCTGTGTTGCGGCCGCGTGGTCTGTGGCAACCTGGTTCGGGCTGGAACCTGTGGCCGCCGCAGTTCTCATCGTCCAGGTCGCCACACCGGTCGCGGTCACATCATACCTTCTGGCCGAAAAATACGGTGCGGATGCACAGCCCGTTGCCGGTCTGGTTGTGGCGTCAACCCTGCTTTCCGTGCTCGCTTTGCCGCTGATCCTTGCATTTGTGATCTGATAAGCACCTGTTTGGGATTCCCAGAACGCCACCAACCCGCTATGATCAAGAAAAACAAAAAGCGAGAGGCAGATGAGCAGTATCTTTCGCGCCATGGCATTTGTGCTGTTATTGGGCAGTTGCGGGTCAAGCTCGGGCGATTTTTCCGCCCCGCGTGACCTTGATAACGCTTGCAGCATTGTGTCCGAGCGCCCCGAATACCTTCGCGCGTTCCGTCAGGTCGAACGCAGATACGGGGTTCCGATCCCGTCGCTGATGGCGATCATCTATCAGGAAAGCAAATTCATCGGCGACAATCGCCCACCGCATCGCTATGCGTTGGGCGTTATCCCCGTGGGCCGCCAATCATCCGCGTTGGGCTACAGTCAGGCGCTGGATGGCACGTGGAAAGAGTATCAGGATCAGGAAGGCGGCAATCGTGCGCGGCGTGACAATATCCGTGATGCGACTGATTTCATGGGCTGGTACATGGCCCAGACCGTGAAAGAAACCGGTGTTCCGATCAATGATACGCGCAACCAGTATCTGGCCTATCACGACGGACGGACCGGTTTTAAGCGCGGCACCTGGCGGTCGAAAAGCTGGCTGGTCCGGATCGCGGGAGAGGTCGAGGCGCGTGCTGTCATGTATGACACACAATTGCGGTCGTGCGGCAAAATCTGAAATGCGAAAGGCTCCGCCGCATCATGCGGGCTGAGCCAATCGGGTCAGCAATGCAAAGGTTCAGCGAAATCCGCGATTGCGCATTTCAGCGATGATGTTGAACTGCGTGTCTCTGATCGCGCCACCCGCGACCAGATCATTCAGAATGACTGTCGTCTGGGTTCCAAACTCATCCGTCACAACCCATTGGCGCAACTCGACCGGGTTTGCTGTGAAAACCAGCTGAATATTACCATATTGCGGGTTATCGGGGTCTTGCGCCGTGATCGTTGTGCTGGTTCCATCCGAGGTCGTGTTGGTGACCATACGTTCGCGGGTCAGATCCACATTATCCTGCAGGATAATCCCCAGCGGTGTCTGGTTCAGCGGAAACCGGTCCGGACCAACATTGGATCGCGGATCAAAAACCGCCAGTTGCCCACCGCCTGCCAAAACAAGGGCCTCATTGGGTGGATTATATTCGAACCGGATGCGGCCCGGGCGTTTGATGAAAATCTGTCCTGTGGACAGGGTTCCATCCTGATTGATCTGCGTAAAGCCGCCTTGCGCGGTTTGCAGCTGGTTCAGATATTGCGAGATCTGCGCCAATGACAGTTGCTGGGCCGACGCCGCACCGGCATAAAATGCCAGCGCAAGCGACACGACGATATATAAGATACGTTTGCTCATGTGCCTTACCTATGGGTTTCGATGCTCATTTGCACCCCTCAGATAGGTTTCACAACAGCATGTGATCCCATGTTAGGCGATATCACGCCCGTCGATTTCTGATAGCAGGCGTCGTTGAACCAGCGCAAAGCCCAAGGGCTGCCTGATCAGCGAATATCACCCATGCTCTGCTACTCACCTCTTTCGGTCGCAGCGCCACGGGTCAGACCGGCAAAGTCAAACAGTGCCGGGTCGAGTAAATGGGATGGTCTGGCGTTCATCAGCGCACGGAACATGACCTGCCGCCGCCCGGGACTGTTTTTCTCCCACCCGTCGAGGATCTGCTTGACCTGTTGGCGCTGTAGCCCGTCCTGGCTACCGCAAAGATCGCAGGGGATGATGGGATAGTTCATCGCTTTGGCGAATTTCTCGCAATCCGCTTCGGCCACATGGGCAAGGGGGCGGTAAACGAACAGGTCGCCCTCTTCATTCACCAGCTTGGGGGGCATGGTGGCGAGCCGCCCGCCGTGGAAAAGGTTCATGAAGAAGGTTTCCAGTATATCGTCCCGGTGATGGCCCAGCACCACAGCACTACACCCTTCCTCGCGCGCGATGCGGTAGAGGTTGCCGCGCCGCAGGCGCGAGCAGAGCGCACAATAGGTGCGCCCCTGTGGGACCTTGTCCATCACGATGGAATAGGTGTCCTGATATTCAATCCGGTGCGGCACGCCCATTTTTTGCAGGAATTCCGGCAGAACCGTCGCCGGAAAGCCGGGCTGCCCCTGATCGAGATTGCAGGCTATCAGATCGACCGGCAGCAGCCCCCGCCATTTCAGCTCGTAAAGTACGGCCAGCAGGGTGTAGCTGTCTTTGCCGCCCGATAGGCATACGAGCCATTTCGTGTCGCGTTCGATCATGCCGTATTGCTCAATCGCCTCGCGCGTCTGGCGGACAATGCGTTTACGCAGTTTCTTGAACTCCGTGCTGGACGGGGCGCCATGGAAAAGCGGGTGAATTTCGGTATCGTCGAGCATAAGGCACGACCTACCCTGCCAGGGCCCTTCCGCCAAGAGGTTTTGAATGATGAAACGCTATGATCACCCCGCCGACCGTGTCGATCCCTATCCGCCCGCGGGCGCGCAGGTCAGGCGATTTCGCTATGAAAGCGGGCTAGTTCTGCTGCGTCTCAAGGATGCGGTGCGCCTGCGTACGGGCGAGGATGCGGATTTCATCGTGGGCCGCGATTTTGCAGTGTCCTGGGAGGATGGTGACGGTGTCCGCCACCCGATCCGGGTGCCTGCGGGGCTGATTACTGATCTGACCAGCGTTCCCCGCCTCTGGCGCTGGATCGTGGGGCGGGTCGGCCCTTGGCTTGAAGCGGCGATTGTGCACGATTACCTTTATATCGCGTGGCAGGACGTGCCGGGGCGCAACCCGACCCGGGCCGACCGGCGCTTCGCCGATGACATCATGCTGGCGGCGATGGTGGCGGCCAAGGTCAACCCGATCCGCGCGCGGCTGATCTATTGGACGGTCACGGTTTTCGGTGGGTCCAGTTTTGTCCAGCGCGACAGGGACCGCTACATTGATGTCTGCGATCCGGCCGTAACAGAGCAACTGGTCAGCCCACCAGAGCGCGCTAGGTCGGGGGCAGAAGAAGGAGTAACCTGATGCGCCTGATCCTTGCCGCTGCTTTTGTCCTGCTTGCCGCCTGTACGGGCAAGCCGTCATTCGATGACCCGAGCCTCAGCGATCGCAAGCTGAACCTTGAGGAGTTTTTTGATGGCGAACTGGTGGCCTATGGCCAGTTTCAGGACATCTTCGGCACTGTCCGCCGCAGCTTTGTCGTCACAATCGACGGCGACTGGGACGGCGAGCGCCTGCGCCTGGTCGAAGATTTCGTCTATGAGGACGGGTCGACCGAACAGCGGATCTGGACGCTGACCAAGACCGGGCCAGACAGTTGGGTCGGCACCGCCCCCGGTGTGATCGGGCAGGCCACGGGTCAGGAACAGGACAACCGGTTCAACTGGAAATACGAGATCGATCTGCCGGTGCCCTCGGCCACCGGCGAGACCGAGACTCTGCGCGTCACTTTCGATGACTGGATGTGGCTCTTGTCCGAGGACCGTCTGCTGAACCTCGCCTATGTCAAACGTTACGGGTTTGATATTGGTGTGGTGACGATATCGTTCGAAAAGATCTGACGGCATCCGATGACCGTCACGACGATCTGAAGGGACGGTCACATGGGAAATCTGGTTGGTACGCTGGCATTGGTCGCCACGGTCGCTGTCGTTGCCATCTTTCTGGTGCGCGAGCGGCGCAGGGAAACGTCGGAAAAGGGATATTTCGCGGGGAAGAAGCCTGCCAGGCCCGAAGCACGGTCAGATACGCGCGATTGGCCTGCCATTGTTGAAAAGGCGCGCGAGGTGGGCTTGGCCATGGCCAGCCCGGCCATCGCGCTGACAATGGTGAAGAACCCGATCACGGACGATGCGCATTCGTCCATGGGGGGCAGGCCTAGCCTGCCCGTTGACGCCACATGGCCTGCAGGGCGTGACGGCAAACCGATGATCTTTCTCGCGCAGATCAATTTCGCGGATATGCCGGTGCTGGACGGGTACCCCGAACAGGGGGTTCTGTCCTTCTTTGTCGAAGATAATGACCTGAACGGGTGTGATTTCCCGTCGGTCGGAAGCACGGGATTTCAGGTTCTTTATCACGAGGACCCGGATGCGTTGCAGCGGCGCGACCTGCCGGATCACACGTAGGATTTCACCCCGTTCAACAAGGAACTGACTGTTGAGGGGCGGCGATTGCGGGGGGGCGTGTCAGCGGTCCGATCTCGCCCAACAGCGCGGAAGGCCGGGACCTGACCATAGGCTGGTATCCCGATTGTCCGGGCGATTTGTGGGACAGCTTTTACGAGGCGCTGACCGCGGCCAAACCCGCCATAATCTATTACGGCGGGCATCCGGATTTCACGCAAGAGGATTTTCGCCGCGAGGATGACGATCTGAAACTGACCGAGGTGCTGTTGCAGCTTGGCTTCATCCTGGATCGCGAAGACGGGGTCGAGATTTGCTGGGGTGACGCAGGCGAGGCGTGTTTTCTGATCGCGAAGGACGATCTGGCCGCCAAGCGTTTTGACAGGGTCGCCTACAACTGGGACTGCAGTTAATCCGGCACGTTGTCGATACCAGAGCCACCCCAGGGGTGACAGCGCCCGATGCGGCGGATGGTCAACCAGCTGCCCTTGATTGCGCCGTGTTTTTCCAAGGCTTCCAGCGCATAGGCAGAGCATGTCGGCTGAAACCGGCAGCCATGCCCGACCCATGGCGACAGCAGCAGGCGGTAGGCCCGGACGGGGAGTGAGACGAGATAGGCGAGCGGGGTCATGCGTGCACTCTTTTCAGGGCGCGTTTCAGATCGGTGATCAGTGTATCAAAAGGTAAGCTGGCCGTCATATCCTTGCGCCCAACCAGCACATAGTCCCATCCGTCACGGCCATGTTCCGGCAGGACCAGCCGCGCGGCCTCACGTAGCCGTCGTTTGGCCCGATTGCGGGCGACGGCATTGCCGACCTTTTTGGAACAGGTAAATCCGACACGGATTCCTGACGCCTCCCCTTCGGAACGCTGGCGCGCCTGCAGATGGATGCCGGGGGTGCCGCAGCGCTGTCCGTGGGAGGCGCGGACAAAATCGGCGCGCTTTTTTAGGACCATCAGACAAACGGAAACCGCCGGAGTGCCTTCATCGGGCCCAACCGGCGGTTTCAAATCGGTCAAAACGTGACTGGCGCTTACGCGCTCAGCTTCGCACGGCCCTTGGCACGGCGATTGTTCAGGATCTTGCGCCCGGCCTTTGTGGCCATGCGTGCGCGGAACCCGTGGCGGTTCTTGCGAACCCGGTTGGATGGTTGGAACGTGCGCTTCATCGCGTGCTCTCCGGTTACTGCGGCCAAATCCAAGCGAGGGATTCGAAGCCGATCTACATTTCAGACCTGCCGTTTAGAGGGGGCACTGCCCCATGTCAACGCGCATCGCGGGGTCAAACTGCAACAATCGGGACTATTCGCGCCTGCCAAATGTTACAGGTTTCGTGATCAGCCCCCCGAAAACTGAAACATCCGCACGGGTTTGCATCAATGGGGCGTGAGGTGGGTATCGCGAAAGACGGCATCAGTCCATCTAACCTGCAACACCAAACAACCGATCCATTCGCCCATAGGACCCGAAAGATGACCGAGATGACAGACAAGCCCACCAACCCGCTTTTACGTAATCTACCCTTGCTGACGATTATCGTCGTCGCCGTGCTTGGGGCGATTTACCTTCGTGATTACCTTTCTTTTGAAGCACTTGCGGAAAACCGCGAGGCGCTGATCGGTTTCCGTGATGACAATTATTTCCTGACGGTGCTGGTCTTTATCCTGGCTTATGTCGTGATCGTCGCCTTCTCGCTGCCCGGTGCCACGATCGCCACGCTGACCGGTGGTTTCCTGTTCGCAACCTTCCCCGGCGCATTGTTCAACATCACCGGCGCCACGTTGGGTGCGATCGGCATCTTCCTGGCCGCCCGCTGGGGGCTGGGTGAGAAACTGGCCGCCAAGATGGAAAACTCGGAAGGGTCGGTGAAGAAGATCAAGGAAGGTATCGACAACAACCAGTGGGAGATGCTGTTCCTGATCCGCCTAGTGCCTGCCGTCCCTTTCTTCGTGGCCAACCTCGTGCCAGCGCTGGTCGGTGTGCCGCTGTTCCGCTTTGCCGTGTCCACATTCCTCGGCATCATCCCCGGTGCGGTGGTCTACACCTCTGTCGGTGCGGGTCTGGGTGAGGTCTTTGCCCGTGGCGAGACCCCAAACCTTGGTATCATCTTTGAACCTGCCATCCTGCTGCCGATCCTGGGCCTGTGTGCCCTGGCCGCTCTTCCTATCATCATCAAGGCCGTGCGCGGCAAGAAAGGTCTGTAAGTCATGAACCGGATCAAGACAGATATCTGCATCATCGGCGGTGGCTCTGGTGGTTTGTCCATCGCGGCCGGAGCGGTCCAGATGGGGGCCAAGGTGGTCCTGCTGGAAGGCCACAAGATGGGAGGCGATTGCCTGAACTATGGCTGTGTTCCCTCCAAGGCGCTGATTGCTTCGGCCAAGCAGGCCTATGCGATGTCCCACGGCGAAAAGCTGGGCGTGGGTGAGGTGACGCCAAAGGTCGACTATGCCGCCGCCAAGGACCATGTGCATGATGTGATCGCAACAATCGCGCCTGTCGATAGCGTCGAGCGCTTCGAGGGCTTGGGTGTGCAGGTGATCGAGGAATTCGGCACCTTCATCTCGAAGACCGAGGTGCAGGCGGGCGACAACATCATCGAAGCGCGCCGCTTTGTGGTTGCCACAGGGTCCGGCCCTTTTGTGCCCCCGATTCCGGGGATCGAGGACGTCACCTATTACACCAACGAAAACATTTTTGATCTGCGCGAAAAGCCCAAGCATCTGCTGGTGATTGGCGGCGGCCCCATCGGCATGGAAATGGCGCAGGCGCATCGGCGGCTTGGCTGTGACGTCACGGTGATCGAAGGCGCAAAAGCCTTTGGCAAGGATGATCCCGAAATGGCCGAGATTGTGCTGGACAACCTGCGCGCCGAAGGCGTCAACATCGTGGAAGAGGCACAGGCCGAAAGGATCAGCGGCAAGGATGGCGCTGTGACTGTACATACGCCCAAGGGCGATTTCACCGGATCTCACCTGCTGATGGCGGTCGGTCGCAAGGTCAACACTGACAAGCTGGATCTGGATACGGGCGGTATCGCGCATGACCGAAGCGGTCTGAAGGTCGGCCCTGATCTACGGTCTGTGACCAACAAGAAGGTCTATGCCGCAGGGGACGTCGCTGGTGGGCTGCAATTCACCCATGTGGCTGGGTATCATGCCGGTGTGCTGATCCGTTCGATGCTATTCGGTCTGCCATCCAAACAGCGCACCGATCATATTCCATGGGCCACTTACACCGACCCGGAATTGGCGCAAGTCGGCCTGACGGAGGCGCAAGCCAAGAAAAAGCACGGCAATGCTTTGGAAGTTGTCCGGTTCGAGTTCCACCACAACGACCGCCTGATTGCCGAACGCAAGACCAAGGGCCTGATCAAGGTCATGGTGGTCAAGGGTAAGCCAGTGGGTGCCTCGATCGCAGGGCATATGGCGGGTGAATTGATCGGTATGTGGGCCATGGCGATTGCCAACAAGATGAAGATGTCCGCCATCGCCAACACGGTCTTGCCATATCCGACAGTTAGTGAGGTTAACAAACGCGCCGCCGGTGCCTATTTTAGCCCAAGACTATTTGAAAACCCTACGGTAAAGCGTGTTGTGGGCTTCGTGCAGCGGTGGCTGCCATAAGCCGCAGCGAGGTAACATGACCAACTCTCTCTCAGGCCGCTTTCTGATCCTCACGGTGATTTTCGTGATGCTGGCCGAGATTTTCATCTTCGTGCCATCGGTCGCGCGCTTCCGCGAGGATTACCTGCTGGCCCGGCTTGAGAGAGCACAGATCGCATCCCTGGCGCTGGAGGCTGATGACATGATCAGCCCCGCGCTGGAGGCCGAGTTGCTGGAGAATGCCGAAGTCTACAACGTGGTCCTGCGCCGGGATGAGATCCGGCAACTGGCGCTGTCGTCACCCATCCCTTCGCCAATCACCGCAACCTATGACATGCGCAACCCCAGCAGCATGACCCTGATCGCTGATGCGCTGCGCACATTGGTCGATACCGAAGACCGTATCATCCGCGTCATCGGCAACCCCGTCCGCGACGGTGGTCTGCTGATCGAGATCACGATGGACGAAATGCCGCTGCGCAACGCGCTTTTGGCCTATGGGCGGAACATCCTTTTCCTCTCCGCCTTCATCTCGATCATCACGGCCAGCCTTTTGTTCCTGTCGGTGCAAATCCTGCTTGTTCGCCCGATCAAGGGCGTCGTCGATCATATGCAGGCTTATGCCAAGGCCCCCGAAGACGCGCGACAGATCATCCAGCCCTCGGCGGGCGTAAGGGAGTTGCGCGACGCGGAAGAGGCGTTACAGACGATGCAAACGCAACTCACCGGCGCGCTAAAGCAAAAGGAACGGTTGGCCCAGCTGGGTGGTGCTGTCGCGAAGGTCAGCCATGATCTGCGCAACATCCTGACATCCGCCCAGCTTTTCACAGACCGGATTGAATCGTCTGATGACCCGCTGGTCAAACGGATGGCGCCCAAACTGGTCAACTCCATCACACGCGCAGTGAACCTGTGTGAAACAACGCTTGCCTTCGGGCGCGTGGATGAACCAGCCCCGATACTGAACCGCGTGAACCTGTCGCAGATCGTGGCTGACGTCATCGACAGTGAACGGCTTGCCGCCGCCGATTACCCGCTGTCGTTCGCCGAGGACATCCCGATGACAATGAACCTGCGCGCGGATGGAGAGCAGTTGTTCCGCGTGATCTTCAACCTTGTCCGGAATGCACGACAGGCCATCATGGCAACCGGTGAACCCGGTGAGATCGGTTTGATCGCGACCGAGGACGACCACAGCTGGCAGTTGAAGATCACCGATACCGGCCCGGGCCTGCCCAAAAAGGCGCAAGAACATCTGTTCCAGCCGTTTCAGGGCGGTGTGCGCAAAGGCGGGTCCGGTCTTGGCCTGGTGATCGCCGCAGACCTGATCCGCGGCCATGGTGGCCGGCTGGAGTTGCAAAGGACCGACGAAACGGGAACGACCTTCGTTATTCTTCTACCCAAGGAAGACGCGGCACTGGCACCTGCTGCCGAATAGCGAAAGAATCCTGATTAACCTCTTGCATCATTGGGTCTCGTTGTCTAAATCAGCCGACACGCGGATTGGTAGCTCAGCTGGATAGAGTACTTGACTACGAATCAAGGGGTCGGGGGTTCGAATCCTCCCCAGTCCGCCAAAGAATTCAAAGGCTTAGCGTTAGGTCGCTAAGCCTTTTTCTATTCTTAGTCTCTTTTTAGTCTCATAAATGTGATGCGAAGTGGTGATCATGTATGTTCAGCAATGAGCGTAGTGGAAGTTGCTTGGTTGGCCAAAACGGCTTGATCCACAACCGCAAGCTGTTAGCCTATCACCTCTTCGGGGAACTTGTCGAAACCCGAGCATCGCGATGCTCTTCTATCTAGGAGAGATAGTGATGAGGATACTTTCAAAACGCCAGGTCAAGGAGTTGGTCTTGTACTCACCGCAATACACCGCACGTCTGGAGAAGGCAGGCCTATTCCCCAAGCGGGTACAGCTGGGCCCAAACCGCGTGGGTTGGGTTGAAAGTGAAGTGCTAGAGTGGCTTGAACAACGTCTGGCGCAACGCGAAGTGCTGAACTGACACTCCTGAAAGGGAGCTGGGTGGCTGGGGTTGCAAACCTGGCCACCCGACTAAGGCGGCGGAACGCAGACTGTCGCTGCGCGCGCAAGATGTTCTCGCACAACTTAAGAAAGCCGACTTTCATGACTCGCTCTCAGCCGCTCATCCGATGAACCAACAGTACAATAATTTAGTGTTCTCCGTGATCCGCTATTCCGTCGCACCTGCAGCGTAGTTCACCTCCCCGCCCGAGGTGTCCAAAGTCAGGGTCTGCATTGGGGGCTGCCAACGATCAACTTACCAAATCATTCATATGTCGCTAGAGAGCCAGCCTGGGCTAATGCGGCATGGTGCCCGAAGGGCAGCGACGCGCAGAAAGCGGACCGTGCAAAACTGCAAAGTTTGTCCAGCTTCCGAGGCATGCCGGCCCGTACCTGCCTTCGGGCTTGCCACCTCGATGCTGCAGTCGCAGCCCGCATTGCCGCCATTCGCTGCATAAGCGAAATCGCAAGTTGCTCGAACTCACGGTCTGCGGCGCCAATTTAATGATATCGACAACTTTAAAAAACAGCAGAAACACTTGCCTTGAATGAAATCCTCAGGCAAATTTCCTGCATATTTTTGACACACTGGAGAATTTACATGAAGGCAATCATTTATGCCGTTACTTCAAGCTTTTTGTTCGGACAAACCGCTTTTGGGCAGGAAAACTATGCAGCTTGCGGCGAACCACCATCAAAGCCGCCCTCTTTGAGTGAAAATGAGTTTGATACAATCAAAGGAACAGTCGCAGGCGAGTTAGAAACAGCCATGCGATTTCTTGGAAGCGCCGAAGCACAGTTTGATGGTGAGATTACCAGTCTTAAGGAGACAATAAACCAAGAGTATGATGACCCAGGTAGTACAACTGAGAACCTGTTCATCTTATACATTGGATGCACCGAATTATTTTCCGATGACACGATTTCAACAAGCGAAAAGTTCGATCTGCTGATCAAGCTGCGACAAGCTCTCCCGTGAAACGGTTGTCTTTTGGGGCTTTGTTTGCCTCTCTTGGTATAGCAACCTCGGTACAAGCTCAGTCAATGGCTGAACTTTGCGGCGCGGCTCCACGCGGCCTTCTAATATCTGAAACAGCAAACGAAACTATTAGGCGTGACTTGAGTAACGATATCAACGGGATTGGCTTGGTAGAAGCGATGCAGCTACAGCGAGAGCAGCTGTATCAATCGTTCAATGATCCTGACCGTACTTTTGTTGACGCATATCTAGCCTTCGTGACTTGCACATTGCTCCATAATTCTGACGGACTGTCAGTTGTTGAAAAGATCGATCAAGTCACTCGTGTTCGACTCGAGATAAATGGGGCATCCAATAGGGATGCAACACGAACAGACGTAGGCTTCTCGCTAGCTGGATTCCGAGGTTCCGTTTTTGGCTACAATGTCGACCAAGAAAGCTTCCAAGGCGCAAAATCGTTGATGGAGGACTTGGGCCTGAACTTTTCCGGCTATCGGTCTTACTTGTCACAAGAAGCGCTAGGTTGGTTTGCTGAACAATCTACTGTTTTCTACTATGTTGAAGAAAACAGAGGTTTGGCTGAACGTTTGGTGGAACGGCTTGAACAACAGACAGGGTTACAATTTGTTGCATCCCGTGGAGCGGGCAAAGCTGTGTACGAAGGACAAGAAGCCTACACCTTCTTCATCCATGTCATTAATTGAAAGGTTTGGCAGCCATGATCTTACGCGGAATAACATTAATTCTTTTACTCGGTGTCATGGGCTGTGCTGAAAAGCCCCAACCAAATATACCTCTATTAGATAGTTTAGAACAACGACCTGCCACCGTGTCTGATACTGAGAAATGCTACATCGGTGAAAAGAGAAGCTCATGCGCCACTGTTGTGCTACCGGACGAACCCGAACTATCATAATGTCGTTCGATCACGGCAGGCGTCGACCCACACCGGACATCGACTGTGCGCGCAGGATGCTGCTTTGCAGCCTGCCATACCGGCCATTCGCCCAATCACAGTGATGCCTTGGCGTGGCTTGACACTGCAAGCATTCACCCGCATGGGTTGTTTCGAAGGCTCAGAGAACGTAGCCTTTTCTCGTTACTTTTTCCGTAGTCACAAAGAAGGTTTCTCTTGCTGCTCCATCAATCAAACCAAAGAGAGGCCACCGCATCCATACGCGGATATTTATATCAATTTGACGCTAGCATTCTCGCTATCCTACGCGGCAATCCAGAAGAAAAGTATACAGTTGAAGGCGTGGAGGACTACGATAAGCTCACTCAAGATGATCAGGTATTTCACAGTCAAATAAAGTACTACTCATCCAAGAGACTTACGGACGCCGTTATCCGCGATACGCTGCTACCCATGTTGGAAGGGTTCCTCAAGCTTAAAGAAGAGCATCGAAGAGCAAAAAAGTACCAAATTTATGGTCACTTTGGACCTGTCGCGGTTTGATGCCGCTCCTTTGATAGCATTTACTGCAACAAAGGAGACGGACTATGGGACTGAAACGGACAGACGAATTCCGCCAATATGCGGTGCGCATTGCATTGACCAGTGGACTGACGCGTAAGCAGGTGGCTGACGATCTGGGTGTTGGCATGTCGACGCTGAACAAATGGATCACAGCACACCGAGACACCGATGTGGTGTCGAAAGAGGATCTGAGCCTCGCCAAAGAGAATGATCGACTTCGACGTGAGATCCGGCTCCTCAAGGAGGAGAGGGAAATCCTAAATAAGGCCACCCAGCTCTTTGCGGGCCTAAAGCAATGAGATTTAGGTTTGTAGAAGAACACAGAGCCAGCTTTCCCGCTAATCGCCTGTGCGATGTCGTCGGTGTTAGCGCACGTGGTTTGCGGGCCTTCCGCAGCCGCCCTGCCAGCCGCAGACAGCGATCCGATATGGTCACGTTGGCGCACATCAAAGAACAGTCTCGTCTCAGCCTGGGCAGCTACGGCAGGCCACGGATGACTGAAGAGTTGAAAGAGATTGGCTTGGACGTCGGGCATCGCCGTGTGGGCCGTTTGATGCGTCAGAATGGTATATCTGTCATCAGAACCCGCAAACATAAGGTGACAACGGATAGCGACCACAAGTTCAACATCGCGCCCAATCTCTTAGATTGGGACTTCACAGCTGAAGAACCAAACCAGAAGTGGGCAGGCGATATCAGCTATGTGTGGACCCGCGAAGGCTGGCTGTATTTGGCCGTGATCCTGGACCTGCATTCACGGCGCGTCATTGGCTGGGCTGTCAGCAACCGGATGAAACGCGACCTTGCGATCAGGGCTTTGAGCATGGCCATCGCCTTCAGGTCACCGCCCAAAGGCTGCATTCATCACACGGATCGCGGGTCGCAATATTGTTCCCACGACTACCAGAAAATCCTGCGTCAGAATGGCTTCAAGGTGTCCATGAGCGGCAAAGGCAATTGTTACGACAATGCCGCCGTCGAGGCGTTCTTCAAAACCATCAAGGCTGAACTGATCTGGCGGCATCCTTGGGAGACAAGGCGGCAAGCTGAGATGGCGATCTTCTAATACAACAATGGCTTCTACAATCCGCGGCGGCGACACTCAGCATTGGGCTGGAAAAGCCCCGTCGCTTTTGAAAGGAAAGTGGCCTAAACGAGCACTTGGGGCGGCACAAAAACGCGACAGGTCCAACGTGCCCCTGAAGAGTGGTATGAGTTTATTGGTGACCCACTGCTAGCTGATGCATTCATGGATCGCATCCGAAGTCGGGCTCTTCTTCTCCAGTTGAAGGGAAAATCGTTGCGATGACCTTGAGGCGAACAAAGGTGACCCAGATCTACAAGAAGACGGGCAACTTGTGGGCTGTTCAGCTTTTGCTTGGACACACCAAGATGGATAGCACGGTCAGGTACCTGGGCGTCGAACTTGAGGACGCGCTAGCGATCGCCGAGGCGATTGAAATCTAGCAACTTCGGGCCGTCTTCGCTGGCGGCCCTTTGCTGCCGTTGGCCATACCACCTCAATGCTGCGGTCGCAGCTCCCACTTCCGACATTCGCTGCAAGCGCGAAATTTGAAACCGCTCGAACTCACGGTCTTCGGACGACGCGGACTTGCGCACCTGTGGCCATTGCTCACGCAGAAAATTTTGCATGCGCAGCTTCATCTGTTTGCTGGTTCAGTACAATTGCTTTGAAGCGGTCATTCAAAGCAGCTCTCTCCCCCAGACCGATCTTCCACTGCAGTAGCTTTCAGCAATCATGACACTGAAAACCGACACTCTTGTCGATGCAAATGACCGTCGCAGGCGAAATAGAGTAGATTTTGCGATGCGGGCGCTTCTCCGCTTGGATAAACCCGACATCAGGGTTTGGTGATGGTTGGAATGTAATGTCTGGCGTCGCGATTGGTTCATCGCTCCCTGATTTTTCATTATAGCATGGTGACGCGTGATAAATGAGGTCCGTCATGACACCGGAATTTTCAAACCACCTCGCCCAAACGCTGGCAGAGATCAAAGGGGCCGGTTTGCTGAAGTCGGAACGCCCCATCTCCTCACCACAAGGTGCGCATATCGAAGTTCAGAGCCGTGATATGCTAAATCTTTGCGCGAACAACTACCTCGGGCTTGCCGATAACCCCGATCTGATCAGCGCGGCAAAGGCTGCGCTGGACCAAGACGGGTACGGCATGGCGTCGGTACGTTTCATTTGCGGAACAAACTCCGTTCACGAGGCCTTGGAAAAACGGCTGGCGGCCTTCTTAGAAAAAGACGACGCGATCCTGTTTGCCGCCTGTTTTGACGCCAACGGCGGGTTGTTCGAGCCTTTGCTAGGCCCCGAGGATGCGGTGATTTCCGATGCTCTGAACCACGCATCCATCATCGACGGGATCCGTTTGAGCAAGGCCAAGCGATATCGGTACGCAAATTCAGACATGCATGCACTGGAAGACCAACTCAAAGCAGCCCATGCCGATGGTGCAAGGCACATCATGATCGCAACGGACGGCGTATTTTCGATGGATGGATACCTCGCGAAACTGCCTGAGATCACCTCACTCGCTGCGCGCTACGGTGCGCTGGTGATGGTCGATGATTGCCATGCGACAGGGTTCATGGGACCGCAGGGGCGTGGAATGCCACACCACTTCGGGGTACAGGAGAAGGTAGACATCCTGACCGGGACTTTGGGCAAAGCACTTGGCGGGGCGATTGGTGGCTATATCGCCGGGCCGCAGGTTGTGATTGATCTGCTTAGACAAAGGGCAAGGCCCTATCTGTTTTCGAACTCAATTCCACCTGCAATTGCTGCGGCATCCATCGAGGCGATCAGCCTTGCCGAGAACGGCGATGACCTGCGTACCCGCCTTTTTGATAACGCCGCCTATTGGCGTGCGGGGCTAGAGGCGTTGGGGTTTGACCTGCTGCCCGGGGAACACCCCATTGTGCCGGTAATGTTGGGCGATGCACGCTTGAGTCAGGATATGGCGGCGCGGCTGTTCGAACTGGGTATCTATGTCTCGGGTTTCTTCTTTCCCGTTGTGCCAGAAGGTGCGGCCCGTATTCGCACACAGATGAGCGCAGCCTTGACTTGCGACGATCTGGACCGGGCGCTTGCCGCGTTTGACCGCGCAGGGCGTGACACGGGGGTGCTGGCATGAGCAATGAGATGAAGGCCTTGGTGAAGGCAAAACCCGAACCGGGTCTTTGGATGCAGACTGCGCCCGTGCCAGAGATCGGTCCTGATGATGTTCTGATCAGGGTCCATAAAACGGGCATCTGCGGCACCGACATCCACATTTGGAACTGGGACGAATGGGCCGCAAAAACTGTCCCCGTACCGTTGATCACCGGGCATGAGTTTGCTGGTGAGATTGTCGAGCTGGGTCGTGATGTCGATGATTTGCATATCGGTCAACGCTGTTCGGGCGAAGGGCATCTTATCGGGCAACACTCGCGGCAGGTTCGGGCCGGCAAGTTCCACCTTGATCCCGAAACCCGCGGGATCGGCGTCGACGAACCAGGCGCCTTTGCCGAATACCTTGCCCTGCCTGCCTTTAACGTTGTGCCCCTGCCGGATGGCATTGATGACGAGATCGGGGCGATCCTTGATCCGCTGGGCAATGCCGTTCACACCGCGCTAAGCTTTGATCTAGTGGGCGAGGATGTATTGATCACGGGAGCCGGGCCGATTGGGATCATGGCTGCCGCTGTCGCCCGTCATGTCGGCGCGCGCCACGTCGTGATCACAGACATTAATCAGGATCGTCTGGATCTTGCGGCGCGTGTCGCTGATGTTGTGCCTGTCAATGTGGCAAAGCAGGACCTGAAAGAGATCAGCACAGGCCTGAAAATGAAAGAAGGCTTCGACATCGGGCTGGAAATGTCTGGCAACCAGCGGGCGTTGGACCAGATGATTGAAAACCTGGTGATGGGGGGACGGATTGCGCTTTTGGGCATTCCTCCGGGCAAATCGCCGGTGGACTGGTCGCGGATTGTCTTCAAGGCGATCACGATAAAAGGAGTGTACGGGCGGGAAATCTTTGAGACTTGGTACAAGATGATCGCAATGCTGGAAAACGGGCTGGACGTGCGAAACGTCATTACCCACAGGTTCCCTGTCGACCACTATCGCGACGGGTTTGACGTGATGCTCAGTGGCACGAGTGGCAAGGTTGTGTTGGACTGGGGCGAATAGCGTTGTGGAGTGCCTTGCGCCGACAACTTTCGTGACAAACATCTTTTTGCTGTACGCCCCAAACAGAGTGTAAATTGGCGAAAGATGACGGCGATCCGGTAAGCGTGTTTTTCTGAACGTGTTCGGGTGGCCGGTCGAACGGTCTTGTCGTCGATTGGGCGCACCGCTTTTTGAACGGCCGCTGTTTGAAACGAAACTCGGGAAAGTTGGCATGCAAAGATACGCATCAGGGCCGTCTCATATTCTAGTCGTCGAAGACGACAGTGCCATTGCGGGGCTCGTCATCGCTGCGTTGCAACGTGCAGGATTTCGAACTTCTTTTGCGGGTGACGCGACGGCTGCCATGACAGTCTTTCATGACGTCAATCCAGACGTGGTCGTTCTTGATGTGATGCTGCCTGGTGATAACGGCTTTCAAGTCCTAGAACGTATTCGACAGCGGCATGACACACCCGTGATTATGTTAACGGCACTTTCGGAAACTGACGATAAGATTGAAGGATTGAAATCTGGTGCGGATGATTATCTGGCCAAACCCTTCAGCACTCAAGAATTACTGGCGCGGATCGAAGCTTTGCTCAGACGCTCCGGTCAGGCCAACGGGCGCGTACTGGGCGCCTTTTTCTCTTTCTCTGGCTGGACGCTTGACACACGGTCACGCGAATTTCGCAATCAGGATGATGTGCAGATCATCCTGACAAGCGCGGAATTCGATCTTTTGAAGGTCTTGTGCGAACATGCTGGTCAAGTGCTGAGCCGCGACAAACTTGTGCGGCTGGCGCAAGGTCGACATGTCGAACCCTATGACCGGAGTGTCGATACCCTGGTCAGCCGCATACGCCAGAAGATAGAACAAGACCCCAGCGCGCCTCAGCTCATCAAAACCGTTAGGAATGGCGGTTATCTGTTTGTGCCCCCAGTAGAGGAAATCCTTCCGTGATCCGCCGCTTCTCACGGTTCAGGCACGCCATGATCGGGCGGCTGGGTATCCGCGGGCAGATTGTCCTTCTACTTGTGACGACGCAGGTGCTCGCGTTTTCGCTGACGCCGATGTTGCTGTTTGTCGTATTTGGATTTGAAGAACGCAGATTAGAGCGTTCGGTCGATATGTCGGAGGCGATGTTGAGCGTTCTGTCGGTGATGTCGCCCGGACAGGTCAGCGGAACATCCCTGCACATTGCCAACCTAGTGATGCAGGACGACCGATTTGCAATCGCGCAGATGATCCCCGACGCTATCGAGGTAGAGACTGCGACTGAGGCTGTGCTTGCCGCTACCGATCCGGCCTGGGCTCCCTATCTTAGGGTTTATCCTCTTGATGAAAGTGTGAAATGGCCCGGACCTCCGATTGAGCCTTTTGGTTTGGGTGTCGCGTTGGCTGACGGAAGTTGGCTGACCTTCACACCCAGACCAGACATTCTGTCCAGGACCATACCTTTGGTCGGTGGTACGCTGGTAATTACCGTCCTGGCCCTTCCTTTGATGCTTTTGTCAATCTGGGCCGGGTCCACTCTGGTCGCTCCCATCATGCGGCTATCGGCTGGCGTGGAGGCATTTTCACGGGATATCCAGTCGCCCGATCTTAATGAGGATGGGGCAAAGGAAGTGCGCCGTGCGACCGCGGCCTTTAATCGTATGCAGCAAAAACTGCGCAAGCTGATTACAGACCGATCACAAACACTTGCCGCAATCGGGCACGATATGCGAACGCCGCTCACGCGCCTGCGTCTTCGGCTGGAAAATATAAATGCAGGCGAACTGGAAACGGCGATCAACGATGACCTGAACACTTTGGAAAAGATGATTGATGACGCTTTGCGTTTCATGAGGTCTGACACCGTCCAGATGGAACTTGGTCGGGTTGATCTTGCGGTCCTTTGCCGGACGGTGTGTGATGCGTTCACTGATCAGGAAAAGGACGTCAGCTATTATGGTCCCGATCATCTTGTTGTGTCCTGTGATACGGCCCTGATGCAGCGTGTTCTTGAAAATGTGATTGGAAATGCAGTTGTCCATGCCGGTGCCGCGTATGTCACCTTAACAGACGGGCCCGGCCCTATTGCTTCTATTGAGGTCTCTGATCAGGGATGCGGCATTCCCCAAGAACTGCAGACCGTGGTTCTGGAGCCCTTCAGCAGGTTAGAGGCCGTCAAGGCTGGTGGAGAGGGTTCAGCGAAAGGATTTGGTTTGGGGCTTGCAATCGCTAACGATCTGATGGCCCGCCAAGGCGGGTCGTTGGCTTTGCAAGACAATGAGCCAACCGGTCTAATTGTGTGCTTGCAGCTGCCCAGGGAGACGCCGGCATGAAAAACAAGGAGCGCCAAGAAACGGGTTCTTCGACACCGTGGATGATCATTGCCGTGCTTCTGTGTATCGCTGGCATGGCCGGCGCTTACTCAACTGTCATGTTTTTCTGATGACAGATCGCCGATCGAACAATTCGGCGCATGATGAAACGTGAAATCCTCGCAACAACTGGAAACCAACATGCAACGATATTCAAGAGTTTCTCTTCTGAGCGCAGCGATCTTCAGTGCAATCATTGCACCAGCAATGGCGGATGGCATTACCGAGCTGATGGCTGATGGCCAACCGTGGAACGCCACAGTACCAAACGGTCGAACAATGCAGATGACCCTGAACCCCGACGGGACCGGGCAGATGAAGATGGGCATAATGCGACGCAATATCTCATGGCGGGGCATTGATGATGGTGTCTGTCTGGACGGTATGCCAACAGGCGGCGAACGATGCATGACGCTGACGGCGCAGGGCGATGGCTTTGTTGGGCAAGGCCCTGATGGTGGAGAAATGGCGTTCAGCCGCTAAGACCCGCCCCGCCTTGCACTTGACCGAAAGAACGCAAGCAAGGTCGGCGATGTCGCGGGCAGGAAATGACCAGCCCGGTCGCCGTCCCGCACACCCGTCAAATCGACCACACGGACACCAAGCGCCGACAGGGTTTCAGTATCAAGGTCGCGACCAACTCTTTCGCTTTCGCCCGCAATTCGGCCAGAAAAGCGCAAAAGACGGTCCTCGCGGTTTATCGCAACACCGAAACGGTTTGCAGGCATCTGGATTTGGTCCAGCTGATCGGCAAATAGATCGGCATCCAGATCAGGGGCTAGCATCATGACTTCGGAAACCTCGGCCAGCGTCCGCACATCATCCGAAAGTGACAGATGCAACAACGCCTCCATGGCGACAAGGCTGCCCATTGAATGCGCCACCAGCGTGATGGGCTGATCGGTCCGGTGCGCAGTTTGCGCCAGCAATTCGGCGAGATCGTCTCTCGCCGTCAATGCGCTGTCGCGGTCATAGATGTAGCCATTTGCCTCGCCCTTTGAGGCCCATGCGAATTGAACCGCCTTGCCCGGCAATTCCGCATCATGCGCGATTTGCGCGTAACGAAAGGTGCTTTCGGCAAAGCTGTTGTTGTAGCCGTGGATATAGATGATCACAGGGCCCTTATCGTCAGTGATGGCATCAGCAAAGGACGCAAGATCGGCATAGTCACGCAAGCCTGCGCGGTGAAAATGCCAGGTAGGATCAGGTGTGCCGTCGGCAACCTCGACCTGCCCAACCTGATGTGTCGGGGGTATACCAACGACGACTGCGCCAAATGAGGGCACTGATGCCCGCTGGTCCGAGAATAACGTCGCATCATTCCCGGCAGCACGGGTCGTCATGAAATAGACAGTCTCGGTTTGCGCAGATGCGGTGGCCGGAGGCACTGGTGCCAGCGTTGGCTCGGCTGTGCAGGCTGCCGTCACCAGTGCAATGAGGGATATCGAATGACGTGTCATCGGAGTCTTTTCGTGCTGGAGTGGCGCGCGATGTGTCCCGCGCACGCAGAGGCTTCAGAAGTTGTAAATGATACCAAACAAAAAACCGACTTTGACATCTTCATCAATGATTGGACTATCGGTGACTGTGTCCGGCAAAAACTCTGCACGCAGGTTTGCGGTCAGTCGCACATCGTCGGACACCGGCAACATCGAGCCGATTGATATGTAGGGTAGAACGGCATCTTCGGGAGCGTATTCGGGGCGCGTTGCGGTCGCTTCCGATGGACTGACGCCATAGAGGTAGCTTCCCAGATCAGCACTTTGCCAACGCGCGCCCGCGCCAAGGATCACGGGTAGCGGACCTGCGCGCACAAATTGTGTTACACCCACCGAAACCTCTTGCCCATCGTGTTCATCTGTCAGCTCAGTGACCGCACCGAAGGTCAACCGTGTTTGCTGGGACAGCGAATATGTCATGCGCAAACCCCCATCGATCGTGATCTCGCGGTCAAGCCCGTCCAATTCGTCCGCGTCGGCATTATCAATCTCTGACAGGCGGGGCGAGACAACCGCGCTTAGCCGAAAGTCATCGCGATCCAGTACTGTTAGCCGCAGGCCCTGTGGCAATCCAACGGAAAACGCGGCACTGTCGTAGCGGACAATCGGTAATAGGCTCGCTACATCGTCTTCACCAAGATACGCGCTGTTGCCGGCGCCTATCCCAATCCCAACTGAAAACCCCTCGGGCACTTCTTGCGCTTGCGCGGAAATTGCCATGGCAAGACAAAGGGTCGGCGTCAAAATGATTTGTCGCATGAGTCGTCCTTTCGCTTTGGATCTACTGTTTCATTCAGCCGGGCCAGGCGCAGGACCGGTTGCAGCTATAGATCTACGGAACCAGCGGAAGGGTCGCCCCAGATCGTCGAGGATCATCATCGTGGCGGGGACGGCCATCAGCAGGATCGGCGTAGCCACGATAATTCCAAACCCAAGGCTGATTGCCATCGGGATCAGGAACTTCGCCTGAAATGACGTTTCATAGATCATCGGTAGCAGGCCAAATGCCGTTGAGATCGTTGTCATCAGGATCGGACGAAACCGGCGCGCGGCGCTGTCCACAATGGCTTTCGCTTTGGCGAGATGTGGTTCGCGCTTCAGCCGCCGGGTATAGTCATCAAGCAACAGGATCGAGTCGTTCACCACAACCCCGGCCAGCGCCACAATGCCGAAGAGCGAAATAAAGGTCAGCGGATACCCCAGCGCGATGTGCCCCACCACGGCACCTACGACACCATAGATCACCGTTGTCAGGATCACGATCGGCACGATGTAGCTGCGCGTGAACCCAGCCAGCATTACGAAGATACCCAGCATCGCCACACCCAATGCGCCAAAGATGTTTTGCAAATCCGTTTGCTGATCGGCGGCTTGACCACTCATCGCCCACTGCAGGCTGTCGATATCCTGTGTCAATTCGGGCAAAAAGGCATTTCTCAGGTCGTTGTTTACGTTATCAGACGTGGTGACATCGCTGTCGACCTTTGCTGTCACGCGCAGGATCCGGCGACCGTCAGACCTTTCAATGGTGGAAAAACCGCGCGATTCCACGATATCGGCAACAGCGGTGACCGGCACCGCTTCGCCTCCTGCCAAACGTATCCGCATGTCGTAGACGTCGCCCAGACTGGTCCGCTCTGCCTGAGGGTAGCGCACGATGACATCAACTTCTTCCAGGCCACGTTGCAGGGTTTGCACCTGCTCGCCAAAGAATGCACGGCGGATCTGGCGGGCAAGGTCTGCATCCGACAGCCCAAGCGCGATGCCCACGTCGTTGAGGCTGAAATCAAGCTGGCGCTTGCCGAATTGCAACGAGAATTCGATGTCTGAAACCCCATTGGTTGCATCCAGCCGTGCGCGCAGGGCCTCAGCGGCGCTGAGCAGCAGTTCTTCGTCCGCGTGAGACATTTCAACGCTGACGTCATCTCCCAGAACGAATAGCCCGCTCATGAAGGTCATGCTTTCTGCGCCGGGCAGCGCGCCAATCTCGTCACGCCACATCTGTTCAAATTCAACAGAACCGACGTTGCGGAGGTCTGAAGGTGTCAGTTCAACCCTGATTTGTGCAATGTTTGATGCGGTGCTGGACCCGCCCGCACCACCCGGGCCAGACACCGCCGCGGATTGCCCGATAGTGGCCGATGTTTTCGCCACAGGCGCTGATCCGTGTTCGGCAGCGATCCGGGCATCGACGGCGGCAGCGGCGGCAAGCGCTGTCTCCGCTGCTGCGCGTGTCGCAGAGAACGGTGCGCCTTCTGTCATCGTCAAGGTCAGTTCGACACGGTCTGCTTCGGTCGGCGGGAAGAACACGAAACGCAGAAAGCCGGTCGAAAACGCAGTGGCTGCGATAAAGACAATGGCAATGATCAGAACCATAGTAGCATAGCGAAACGTGACAGCCACGGCCACCATGGGGCGAATGACATAGGCAGTGAAGCTTTCCAGAGCCGCTGTAAAACCGCGTTGGATCAGTTTCAGTGGCCCCACGCTCCATTCCGAACCGCCCGATAAATGCGCGGGCAGGATGAGAAGCGACTCCACAAGTGAAATGAACAGAATCGCGATCACCACGATTGGAATGACCGAAATGACCTGCCCAAGTGTGCCAGTTGTGAAAGCCAGCGGGGCAAACGCCATGATCGTGGTCAAGACGCCAAGGGTGACAGGGGCCGCGACCTCACGCAGCCCGTCCAATGTCGCCTCGAACGGCGGCTTGCCCTGAGCTTGGGCATGAAAGATGTTTTCACCCACCACAACCGCATCATCGACCACAACCCCAAGAACGATGATCAATGCAAAGAGTGAGATCATGTTGATTGACGCACCCAGAGAGCCCGCAATCGCAAGCCCACCCAGAAACGAAATCGGAATGGCAAGGCTCGTCCAGAAGGCCAGCTTGAGGTCTAGAAAAAGGACCAGCGACAAGAATACCAACCCAAAACCGAAGATCGCATTGCGGAGCATCAGGTTGATCCGCTCTCGCAACGCATCGGTGTCATTGTCGCGGATTTCCAGCGTCATCCCTGTAGGGACGCTAACCTGTGCCAAATACTCCGTCACGACGTTCTCAACCTCTATCGCACCCTGTTCGGCGGTCCGGTAGATGGTCAGAAGGACCGATGGCTCACCATTGTAGACGTTGATCAACTCACCATCCTCAAACCCGTCGCGAATGGTCGCGACTTCGGACAAAAGCACGGTGGCGCCGTCCGCTTGCGTCAGGATCGGAGTGCGTCCGAACTCTTCTGCGGTGACACGCTTAGCGGGGGTGCGCAGCAGGATTTCACCGTTTGCAGTGCGTAGCGTCCCGCCTGCCAGGTCAAGCGAGGCTGCGGAGATCTTTTGCGCAATCGTCTCAAAACTCAGCTCAAAACGTTGCAGTTCTTCCTCGGACACCTCTATGGACATCTCGTAGGAGCGCACACCATTCAAAACAACATCGGCCACTTGATTAGTCGCAAGCAATTCATCGCGCAGCCGTTCACCAACCTCGCGCAGCTGTCGTTCGGGGGCGGCGCCATAAAGCGCCAAAGTCATGACAGTCGGTTCAATGGCGGTTTTCTCGACTGATGGGTCATCGGCACCCTCCGGCGGGAAATCACTGATCTGATCTACCGCGTCGCGTACATCAGCGAGAACCTCATCTGCATCTGCAAAAGAGGTCAACTCAACCGTTACCCGCCCCAGCCCCTCAGACGCTGTAGAGTTGATCCGCTTGACCCCCGTGATCCCTGTAACAGCACTTTCTACGCGAGTTGTTATGCCATCTTCTACCTCTTCGGGGTTGGCGCCAGAATAGGGGACACTGACGACGATGGTACGCGGGTCAATCTGGGGGAATACCTCTGTTCGCATGGACTGAATTGTGTAGATGCCGGCCAAAACCAAGGCGATCATCAGGATGTTGGCCGCAACACTATTCCCGGCGAACCAAGCCAAAATCCCCGTTTGCGCCGAGCGGTTGGTCATGGGTCAGTCCCTTTGCCGCTCGGTCAGGGTCATTGTATTCTGTTGTGGCTGTCGCATCGCGCGCACCTTCATGCCATCAACAGCACCAGCAATTGTGCCTACTGCAATCTCGGCCCCATGAGGCAGGCCGGTCACCAGAGTTGTCTCGCGCCCGCGCTGCACCACCGTGACTTCCTGCGTCATGCGCAGCACACCATCTACGATCATCCATAGCTGATCGTCCTCCTGCAGAGCTGCGTTCGGCACCGTCGCAACGTCAGCAATTTCAGGTCCCACCAGCGTGACGGTTGCAAAGGCACCGGGAAGCAGGCCAACTTCGGCCACGCGCGCCGGTTCCATGCTGATGATGAGCGTGGCAAGCCGGGTTGTACGGCTGATCTCCCCATCCAGCCTGCTGACAACACCCGGCAGCGTGACGGTACGGCCCAGAACATCCGCAGATACCTGCGCGTCCGTGCCCGTGACTGGATCGAGCACGCTCAAGTCATCTGGCGGAAACGACACGCGGAGTTCGACTGCGTCAAAGCTATGCGCCCGCCCGTAGCTTTGACCCGATGTCACCTTTTGACCGGGTGCGACCGACACCTCAACAATCTGCCCGTCGAAAGGCAGCGAAAACCCGGCCCGTTCGCGGTTCAGCCGTGCCGTTTCTAATCCGGCCTCGGCGGACAGGACCTGTGCTTCAGCTGAGCGAACCTGCGGGCCGCGCGCCGCAAGATCGGTAATCTCGCCTCGCCCATAAGCCTCCCATTCCCGCACAGCATTTGTGGATTGTGCGCGTTCGATATCGAGAGACGCTCGCGCTGAGGCCAGATCGGCCTCCCGGCGCTGGACTTCGATCTCCAGATCACGCGGATCAATGCGAAACAGGATATCACCGGCAGCAAACCGGGCACCGCTGCCCAAACCCGGCAAGACCTCTGAGACAACGCCGGACACCTCTGGGGTCAGGTTCACATATACAGAAGGCTCGACCGTGCCAGTCGCCGTCAACGTAATTTTCCGTTGGTTCAAGGCAACAATTTCGGTCTGCACCGCTGGCAGGAACGTGCGGGTTTCAATCTGCACACGCTCTGGCTGGTTTGCCTGCATGTAGTTTGCCAAAAAGATCGCACCACCGACAGTCAGGACTACAAGGCCAAGCTGAACACTGCCCAGAACGGTGTTCCACAACAGCCGGGCCGTTGATTTGGGTTTTGTCATTGGGTCACCTCGCCATTTTCAGATAGCCACGACCCGCCGAGCGCCAGCATCAGATCGACCTGCGTGGTCCAGCGGTCGCGCTGCACCAACAGATAAGCGTTTTCGGCGTTCACTTCGCTTCGGCTGGCGTCCAGCAACGTTAGATAGCTTCCGGTGCCTTGCTGATAGCGATCTCGTGCAATCGTGGTGGCTTGCCGCGCAGCCTGCAGGCGAGTCTGTAGTAGTCCAGCGCGCTGACGCAGCAAGCGTTCTGCGGCAAGGGCATTCTCAACTTCCAGCACTGCTTCAAGCACTGTCGCAACATAAGACCGCGCCAGTTCATCTGCCTGCGCCTGTCGCAACGCCACCAGCCGACTGCCTCGCCCGCCGTCAAAGACGGTCAGTGCTAGGTCTGCCGCGAGTGAAGCAATGACGTTGTCGATGTCCAAAATGGTATCCAGATCATCGCCGTTCGACTGCAGAGTTCCGCGCAAAGTCAGCGACGGAAACCGGTCAGCGATGGACACGCTGATGTCCGCGTTCGCGGCGCGTAACTGCGCCTCAGCCGCGCGGATATCTGGACGCCGCCGCAACAGATCGGTGGGCAAGCCAGTACCATCTAACCGCGCGGGCGGTCTCTCGGGCAAGGTAATCCCGTAACGGTCGCGCGAGACCGGGACCCGACCAAGCAGCACATCAATCCGATTTACATGCTGCACCAGTGATAACTGCTGATCAGGCAGGTCAGCCTGCGCGGCAGCCAGATTTTCCTCAGCGGACTGGACCGTACCAGCGGTTGTGTCCTCAACCCCGATTGCAAACCGGTCACGCACAACGGTCAAAGTCGCCTCGCGGCTGGCGATGATACGGCGCGTTGCCGCGATTTGGCGCTGATCAAAGGCAGCAGCGATATAGTTGCGGATCAGAGAGGCTATCAAAGTATTGGCCAGTGCATCACGGTCATAGCTGGCAGCAAGAAGCCGGGCTGATGCACCATCGCCTTCTGCGGCAATGCGGCCCCACAGATCGACCTCCCATGCGACGTTTGCTGTCAGATTACCTGACGTTGACGTATCGCGTGTGCCGTTCAAGTCAGTTGCCGACGTAACTGTACTGGATTGTGTAACTGACCCCGTCGGTAATCTTTGACCGCGCGTGTTCAAAAGCTCGATCTCGCGCTGGATGACACGAAGCGATGCGGCTGCCAGATCAGGATTGCCATTCTCGAACGTCTCGACCATCTGATCAAGCTGTGCTGACCCGAGCGATGTCCACCACCGTGTTGCGCTGATCACCTGCCCAGAGGCCGCAGCGCCACCAGAGAAGGCAGCCGTTGTCTCAATACCAGTGATCGGCATGCTAACGCCTGTTGCGGTTTGTGTGCACCCGATAACAAAAGCAAACGGCAGCCATGGCAGAAAGAATGCGGTGTATAAGCGCATGAAGGCTGGTTTCCCGATTGTTCCAAACTGGGCTAACACAACCACACCCCCCAACAACGACATCAATTCTGCCAGAGACAATTCGACAAATTTGGGAGCAGCGCGTGATTGTAGAGTTACTATTTTTCAGTCGACAAAGATCTGCGAAACAACAACAGGCTGGCCGCCAGGAACGCGGCTCCCAATCCAGCGATCGTCAGGAAATCACGCCACACCACGTCCAGCCCGGCACCGCGAAACGCAATCGCCTGCCCGAATGACATATAGTGGCGCGACGGCAAGAACCAGGTGAATGGACGGATGAAATCAGGTTGGCTTTCGGCAGGTGCCATCCCACCCGATAGCATTTGCATCGGAAAGATGGTGATGATCAGCAAGAGCGCAAACTGGGCCATCGACTTGGAAATTGTGCCCAGAAACAAACCAATCGCTGCGGCGGCAAAGAGATAGATGACCGTACCGGCCATCAACAACAGGAATGAGCCGGATAATGGTACGGAGAGATATCCTTCGATCAACAAAACAAATGAAGCGACAAAGCACACCAGAATGATCAGCCCATTGGCCCAGATCTTGGCCATGGCGATCTGGAAGGAGTTCAGCGGCATCACCATGAGGTGTTCAATTGTGCCATGCTCACGCTCGCGCAACAGGGCGGCCCCGGTCAGGATGATCGTCAGCATCGTCAACTGATCCAGCAATGACACGATCGAGTTAAACCAGGTCGCGATCCCGGCTGCATTGAAATGTCGTCTCTGGATCAAATTGATAGTTGCAGGCTCGGCACTCGCGTCTGAACCCGAAGCAAACCGCTGCACTTCATCATTGACGATGTTCTGGATGTATCCGGTGCCTAGCCCGGCCTGGCTGACTGCTGTAGCATCGGCGTTGATCTGAACTGTTGCTGGATTGCCCTTGATGATGTCGGCTTCGAAATTTGGCGGGATCACAACGACAAACATGAAATCACCACGGTTCATCGCGGCGTTGATCTCGGACGCATCGATCATCCGGGGATCCTGAAAGTATGGTGGGAACAACGCATTTGCGATCCGACCTGACAGCCCGGAAAGATCCTGATCGACAATGCCGACAGAGGCGTTGTTGACCGTATCGCCGCCCGCTGCCGATTTCATTGTGATGCCGAGGCTGAAAGACCAGATAATAAAGATCAGCATCACACTGTCGCGCAGAACACTGCGCAGTTCCTTTGTACCCAGCCAGAAGATGTTATGAAGTTGGCCGATCATCACCGCTCCTGCTTCTTTAACGTGGCAAGGGCAATTCCAAAGAAGACAGGGTAGAACAGGCAGAGTGCAATCAGGTCCGATCTGACATCGGTGATCGACAAACCCTTGGTATAGGTGCCGACGGACAGGTGCAAAAAATACGTCGTAGGCCAAAGCGTTCCCATTATCTGGGCACCGCCTTCCAACGTGGATACCGGCTGCATCAGACCAGAAAAGCTCATCGTGGGCAGCATCGACAAGAGCGCGCCGGCAAAGACGGCCGCCACTTGGGTATTCGTTAGCGTTGAAATGACCAGCCCATAACCGGTGGCTGCAAAGGCATACAGGATCGCACCAAGGCTAAGGGCAACAACGCTGCCCTTCAAAGGCACCTGAAGGACAAATACGACCAGCAAGTTGAGAAGTATGAAGTTGATCAGCGCGATCCCTAGATACGGCACTTGCTTGCCAAACAAATACTCGGCTCGCCGTGTCGGCGTGACGTAGAAATTGGTGATGGTGCCGTTCTCTTTCTCGCGGGCAATGCTAACGGCCATCAGGATTGCCGGAAACATCATTAGCAGCATCGCTGGGATTGCCGGCCCCATTGTCATCAAACTATCGGAGGTTGGATTGTAGGCAAACCGCGGTTCAATCGTGACCGCTGCGTCGGCTTGCGCATCCCCACCGTTCTCTAAAGCCCACCGCGGCACGAAGTCAGCATGTGCACCGTTGACATAGCTTTCCAATGTGTCTGCGCGTGATGGGTTGGCGCCATCAATTCGCGCCAAAACTTCAACAGCATCACCGCGCCGCAGGTCGCGGCCAAACCCCGGGGGTATCTCCAATGCCACCGAAATCGTGTTATTCCGCAACTCGGTTTCCAGATCGTGCAGATTAACAAGCTGTGGCTCTTCTATGAAGTAAAGTGAGCCTGAGAAGTTGTTCAGATACTGACGGCTTTCAGGGCTTTGGTCATGGTCGAGGACGGCATAGGTCAACTCGTCCACGTCCTGGTTCATGCCGAAAGCCATGATCAGCAAAAGGACAAGGCTGCCGGCAAATGCGAAGAGCAGACGCACCGGGTCACGCAGCACTTCCATCGTCTCGCGATAGCTGTATGCAAGGGCGCGCGACAGGCTAAAGCGACTGCGTTTGTGCGTAACAGCTTTCACTGCTCCGAACTCTTTATCGATTGCCGCTGGTGTTTCAGCAATATCCTTACTTATGGGCGCGATCTCGTTGATCGCGTCTTCCATATAGCTGATGAACGCATCTTCGAGCGTTTCGACCTGCTTTGTCTCGATCAGGTTCTCGGGCGTGTCATAGACCATCACGCGACCTGCGTGCATCAGTGATATCCGGTCGCAGCGCATCGCTTCGGACATAAAATGGGTCGAGATGAAGATCGTAACATTTTGGTTGCGTGACAGATCAATCAGCAACTCCCAGAACCGATCACGCGCCACTGGATCAACGCCAGAGGTGGGCTCGTCCAAAATCAGGATCTCGGGTTCGTGTACGATGGCGACTGCTAACGATAGCCTTTGCCTTATCCCAAGCGGCAACTCGCCCGCTGGCGCATCGACATGGTCCTGCAATCCGAATGCATCAATCAGATGCGTCAGTCGGGGCGCGTATTTTGCGGGTGCCATGTCAAAAAGTCGTGCATGAAGCCGGAGGTTTTCCATGACTGTCAATTCGCCATAAAGCGAAAATGACTGCGACATGAAACCGACCCGTTTACGAACATTCAAATCGTTCGCGTTCACCGGGTTGCCAAAAATCTCTGCGCTGCCTTCTGATGGCGGCAAAAGACCGGTGAGCATCTTCATGGTGGTCGTCTTGCCGCACCCGTTCGACCCCAGAAAACCAAAGATTTCGCCAGTTCGGATTTTGAAGCTCACATTGTTAACAGCGACGAAATCGCCGAATTTGCGTGTCAGATTTCGTGCGACAATGACTGGCGTGGTGTCTTTCTCCTCCAGCGGCGGCGGGGCGGTCTGCGTTGCATCGCCACGCTTGCCTTCGGGCAAAAGCCTGACAAATGCTGTTTCCAGATCCGCCGCACCGGTCCGTTTCTTCAGGGCGTCAGGGGTGCCCACATCCAGAATACTGCCTGCGTCCATCGCGACCAGCCAGTCAAATGCCTCGGCCTCGTCCATGTAAGCGGTGGACACCAGAACGCTCATGCCGGGCCGTTCTGATCTGATGGCGTCAATCAACTCCCAAAACTGCCGTCGGGATAGCGGATCGACACCCGTTGTAGGCTCATCAAGGATCAGAAAGTCGGGGTCGTGGATTAACGCACAACACAGTCCCAACTTCTGCTTCATACCGCCGGATAGCTTCCCAGCCGGACGGTTCAGAAAAGGCGCCAGACCTGTTGCTCCCGTAAGATGCGCGATCCGGGCGGTGCGCTCTGCCCGGGACTGACTGAAGAGCTTTCCGAAGAAATCCAAGTTCTCCGCGATGCTCAGCTCTGGATAGAGGTTCTTGCCCAAACCCTGTGGCATATAAGCGATGCGTGGCCCAGCCAGGGCGCGATACTGTGCAGTTCGCATGTCGCCACCAAGCAATTCAAGTGTTCCTGTCTGCAGTTTCCGTGATCCTGAAATCAGGCCAAGCAAGGTCGATTTGCCAACACCGTCTGGTCCAAGCAATCCAACCATCTGGCCCGCAGGCAATTCAAGACTGATGTCAGCAACCGCGGTAACACTGCCATAGCGATGCGTAATGCCGGACAGCTTGGCAACGCTCTCCCCGGCAGTCATGACCCATCGGTCCCGGTGGCTTGTGCCTCAAGCAAATCCAGCAATTCGGTCGGAAGTGCCAGCTGGGCAGGCCAAGGCGCATCAGTTGGCGGACCAAGCCGCACATAAGCCACGCCCCTGATGCCTGTTTTGACCTCGTTGATCCGGGCCTGCACCAGATCTTCTGGCACACTCGCGCGAATACGGAACATCAGGTTTTCCCGTTCATCCAGAACCTCAACCTGCCGCGGCGAAAACTGCGATTGCGGCGAGACAAAACTGACGGTGGCCGGCGCTGCGAAATCGAAGATGTCAAGCTTGATCCTTGCTTCGCTACCGATAGAGACCATATGCGCTTGCGACGACGGCAAGAAGAATTCCATGTACACTTCAGACAAATCGACGATTGTCAGAACCTTGCCGCCGCCGCTGATGACTTCGCCAGGTTCGGCCAATCGGTACAGAACGCGTCCGCGCACTGTCGATTTCAACACTGCATCATCAATTTGCGTCTGGATCTCGGCTACCTGTGCTGCAGCCGCATCAACACGGCGCAACTGTGCGATATGGTTGGCCTTGGCGGACTCAAGGTTTGCTACGGCGACAAGGTGTTCGCTTACCCGAGTGTCCAATTGTTCTTGCGTTGTTGTCCCTCGGTCCCTCAGCGTTTTTGCACGGTCAAGTTCCTGCTCAGCAAAGACCACACGCGCTTCATTCTGCGCAATCGTTGCCGCAGCCGCCGCAACCGTGCTTTCAGCGCTCGCCACATCTGCGCGGGCGCGCGCAAGTTGTGCCTCCAATTGCGAGGTGTCGATCTGCGCAAGCACCTGTCCCGGTTCTACTAGATCACCTTCTCCGACCAGAACTTCCGATACGCGTCCGCCAATCCGCGTTGAAACGTCAACCTGCACGGCTTCAATCTGGCCGTTCCCGAAAGCGATATCGTCGGGCAACTGGTTTTGACTGGCAGTATACTGCGTGTAGCCGAAGTAGCCCAAGCCAAGGCATGCCAATGCGATCAGCATGATCGTTCTGACGTTCATTAATTTTCCTTTCGATCTGCCGTCGTCGCGCATCAGGCGGCGTAGCTAACAACGGTCGCGCTGCTGCGGTCATCTACAATCACGGAGCTATCGAACATTTACTCTGCGCAACGCGATGCAAAACTGCTGATAGACAACGCGGGTTGGCTCTTCACAGTGGCAATCTCAGATAATCATGGCGGCTTAATTGTTGCATCAAAAGGTTTGTCACAAAACTTTTCTGACGGTGATAGAACCGACATTGAGAAGTCAATTGATGCAGTCGATTGGTGTTGTTGTATATCTCGACGGCATTTGGTCGGCAAAGCCAATACATGCAAGTTCTGCTCGGCTCAATCCAATCGCTATGACCGGGTTTCTGACTGATCTGCAGTATCCTCCGTCCCCCAGAACAGACCTAGTTGTTTGGAATGCCGTCAACTGGATAGCTATTCGGCAGCGGGGCTCCGCGACCCGGGTCGTCTACGCTGTTAGCTTCGCCGCAGCCCGGATAAATGGCCGGTTCTTTTGCTGCACAGAGGAACCAGACCTCTCGCTCATGCGGCAATTCTTACGTTGCGAGCGCGTGCAGCAAGAAATTGGTAGGCCCGCAATGGGCTCTCTACCGCCGTTAGATCGACCGCAGCACATCCCGCAGGGTGGTCGAGAACCCTAAGCAGGGACGGCCCATTCCGGTCCTTGGACTGACACTCAAGATGCTGCGGTCGCAGCCCGCTTAGCGGCCATTCGCTGCGCCTGCGCGATCTTGGTCGTGGTCGACGTCTCAAGAGCGGGATGATGCCGACTTTCGCTGCCGATGCGCCAATGAAGGCTTCTGAAAAACTGTTGGCGGCTATTTCTTTGCAATGGCGTCAATTTCAAGAAGCCACCCATCCTCAAACATCCCTGCCAGCACAACAGTCAGCGCGAAGGTGTGGCCACCTAGCATCTCCATTCGCACGTCGCGGTTTTCATCTCGGTACTTGCGATCCACAAGAAACGTGGTGGCTTTAACGATATTCTTAGCGTCCATATTAGCAGCCCGCAGTTGTGCTAGAATGCAGTTCCAAACAGCCTCAGCCTGTTCTTTGAATGTATCGGGAAGTATGCCGCCCGGTCGCACGGGCGCCTGGCCACTCACGTAAACCCGTCGGGTGGTGTCTTTGACTTCGAGCGCCTGAACGTAGGCACCGAAGACGCCGGCCCAATCCGCTGCATTGATCCGCTTTATCGCCATATGTCGCCTGTCCATTCTGTCAGAAGTTTGCATTCCCTGGCATTCATGTTTGTAGCCGACGGGAGAGAATAGCCACGATCAAAAGCAGTCCCGCGACTGCTCCTAGCGACAAACGCAGACTGCTTGCTTCTGCCACCAGCCCTACAAGGGGCGGTCCTAGGAGAAAGCCTGCGTAGCCCAAGGTCGAGACGGCGGCCACGCCTACGCCCGGCGCATTGGGCGAGAGCTTGCCCGCGATCCGAAAGGCGAGCGGGACGATTGGGGCGAGGCCGAAGCCCACAAGGATGAGGCCCACGAAGGCGACAGGCGCGTTCGGTGCGATGGCGGTGATGCCGTAGCCAACCGCGCTAAGCATGGCACCGCCGCCCACGATCAGACGGGGTGACATGCGTTCCGAAATCCAGTCGCCCGCGAACCGCATCACCGCCATTGCGCCCGAGAAGGCCGCAACGCCCGCTCCAACCAATGCGGCTGGGGCATCAATCACCTCAGCCAGATAGATGGACGACCAATCCACCGACACGCCTTCCGCCATCAGACACCCCATGGCAATCAGGCCAGGGATCAAGAGCGCGCCCTTGGGCCATGCGAACTTGGGCGCATCATCCTCCGGCTTGCGCGTATCCACGACGGCACGGACGATCACCAGCAGGACCACCAAGAGTGCAGTGTTGGTCAAGGCGAGGTGGACGATGATCGGCACGCCCGCAGCGGCGATGAGGCCTGCGGTCAAGCTACCCGTCGCGAGCCCCACCGAATACATCGCGTGGCATCGCGACAGGATGGGCCGCTCCATCGCCTCCTCTGCAGCAAACCCGGCAGCGTTGATGGCGACACCCGTGGACCCCGCGCCAGCGCCGATCAAGAATACAACGACGGCGAGCGAAATGGGGCTGGTCGCAAGGCCGGTTAATGCAATCGCGACAAGCAGCCATGTGATGCAGATGAGATTAAGTGTGCGAAGGCGCAGCCGGACTGAACCAAAGGCAACTAATGGAATCACGCAGAGCTGCGCCACTGGCATCGCAAGCAGCACAAACCCGATATCCCCTTCGGTCATACCGAATTCGCGCTTCAATTCTGGCAGGCGCGGGAGCCACGAAGCGAAGGCGAACGCTAGGATGAAGAACAGGCCGAAGGCTGCCCACATGCGGGGATCGCCACGTGTCCCGGCGCGTGGGGCGGCTCTATCCCCATAGTATCGGGACACGTCGTCCTCGATGTGGTTCTGGTCTTCGCCTTTGTCCTGCATGGTGCTGTCCGATCAAGTTGTTGATCCGTTCCAGCATTAAACTTAAACGTTACAGAACAAGCCTAAATCTGCCGCGAAAGGAGTTATTGGCCAATGCCAATCGATGCGCGTCCATCTCGATTGCGTCTTGCCGACGTTGCGCGCGCCCTTGGCGTATCGGTTGCAACTGTATCGAATGCCTTCAACCGTCCCGACCAGCTCTCCCCAGCCTTGCGCAAGCTGGTGTTGGAGCGCGCCGAGGAACTAGGCTACCGTGGCTCCGGCATAGAAGGGCGGCTACTGCGGACAGGGCACGCCGGAGCCATTGCGCTTTATATACCGGAGCCCATGACATACCTGCTAGAGGACCCGTTCGGACGCACGTTCATGGGGGCTTTGATGAACGCCTGTCAGGAGCGACAAATTGGCCTTCTACTCTTGCCGGCTGTGCCCCATGAAAAGAGCGAGCGGCCACGTCCACCTGCCGCGCTCGATGTTGCGGCCATGGACGCGATCATCTTTTACGGCCTTGCAGGCGACGATCCAGTCATCCAACGCGCCGTGGAACGAGGCCGCCCGGTCATCGGCATCGACATGCCGGACAGGGAGGGCGTGATCGGCGTCGGCGTGGATGATGTGGGTGGTGCAAGGGCCGCGGCGCGGCATCTGATCCGGAAAGGACATCGCCGAATCGGCGTCATTTCTTTGCCGACCTCGCGCCACCGGACTGATCGCGAAGGTACGGCTGTCGACTTTGACACGGCCTCTATCCGCTTCCCGAAGGAACGGTGGCAGGGCTACGCAGCAGCCTTCGCAGAGGCCAAGATTGATCCTGCAACTGTCCCGATCCGCATTTGCAAAGTGAACACACGGAATCGCGGAAAGGCCGCAATGCATACGCTCCTAGATCAGAATGTGGATCGACCGACTGCCGTGCTTGCGATGTCAGATGTTGTGGCGAGAGGCGCGATGGATGCCTGCCATGAACGAGGATTGAAGGTGCCTCGGGACATCGCAATCGTCGGCTTCGATGACGCCCCTTTTGCGAAGGACATTGGGCTCACGACGGTGGCACAGGATGCGGCTGAAAAAGCCGTAGTCGCGGTTCGGTGCGCTCTTGGTGGGACTGTGGAGACCAAGGTTGTGAGTACAACAGTCATTGAACGCTCAACGTCTTAAAGTGGCGAACTCCGCAATTTTTGGCGGGTCTCGTTTTGAAAGAAGTGGTCGTTGGTTACCGGACATTCGTAGCGGTGGTACAAAGGCGAGTTATATTGGGTCAGCAGGGCGTAAAAAGTAGATTTCCGCGAGATCGGCCAAGAGTCGGGTTCGGGCGGCTTGAGTTTGAAATGCACAGGTTGCGATCTCAGTAGAGTACGCCAAAAAAGAACTCATGGATCCTGTCTGGCGCGTTTATCGGAGCGACCAGAGACACGAATTGATCTGGCCGCACCACGATAACTGCACCGTTGCCATGATCGATGCCACGTAGGTCAAAAATGTCCTCACCGTTTAGTGCCGGGCAAAAGACTTTTTCATAGTCAGTGAGGCCCAGGCGACCTTTTCGGGGGCGTAAGAGTTCTGGCAATTCCGCAATATCCATATCTTGATGCGGGCGCTGAAAAACGGCTCGAACGTCAATGACAGAGTCAATGTTCTCATCATCCGGGGTTACCCGCCTGATTAGACTGGCAAGCTCCCGACACAGGGCGCCAATGGGACCGTCAGATTTTCCGTCATCGGATCGTGGCGCAAACGCTATGATCCGCCACCGCCCATCGGCCTTGAGCGTGTGTCCCAATTCCAGCGGCTTGGCGTCGGCAAGCCGGACCACAGGGGCAGAATGGAAACGTTTGCCAACCGGATACCCCGATGCAAGCGACTGATGATGGTCGTCGCCCACGATCAGAGATGGATCATAGCGTGTCTCGACACCCGCAGTGTAGCGTCCGTGTTTCTTGAAATAGGCCTGAAATTTCGCAGCGTCATCTTCGGTCTTGGGCTTTTCGCTGAACAGGCGTGCCATATCACGGTCAAAGTCGATCAGCTCCTGCGCCTTGGCGTGGCGCTCTGCTGAATAGGTATCGAGCAGACCTGACGGTGACTGGCCACGCAGGACAGCGGCTAGCTTCCAACCCAAATTGAACGCGTCCGCCATGGATACATTCATGCCCTGGCCCGCCTTCGGGCTATGAGTGTGGCAAGCGTCGCCCGCGATGAATATCCTTGGCGTTTTCGCCCCACGCTCAGCTTCAGCCACATCGTCAAACCCGTCACATACACGTTGCCCGATCTCATATGCCGACCACCAAGCAACCTCGGCGACGTCAAAGTCGTAAGGGGCCAAGATCCTACGCGCAGTGTCCACCAATTGGCCTGATGTGACGCCGCGATCGGCGGCCCGCTCGCCGGGCTTCAATGCGTCAAGTTCGATATAGAGACGCACCATATACCCGCCTTCGCGAGGAATAATCAGGATACTTCCCTGATTGGTGGACTGTATTGCGCATTTCAGACGAATGTCCGGGAAACTGGTTCTTGGCAGAACATCCATGACCCCCCAGAGCTGACGCGCCGATGAACCCTTCAGTGCGTGACCGATCTCGGAGCGGACCTTGCTTCGTGCGCCGTCACATCCCACCAAATATTTTGCGCGAATGGTCTCGGCTTCGCCGTCCCGATCGAGGCAGGCAAATGTTGCCTCAATTGGAAAATCCTGTTCGTCAAAACGAGCCAGAGACACTAGCTCGCGATTGTAGTCCGGCACAAGGCGGCTGGCGGATTTGGCCATGACATCTAGATAGAAATCGTGGATGCGGGCTTGGCTTAAAATGATGTGCGGCATTTCAGAGAGGCCATCTTCGACATCCTGAATGCGGTCTGCCCGGACGAGCGGCCCTTTGCCAGGCCCCGGACGCCAGAAGGTGACCTCGTTCACCTGATAGCCCTCTTTGATCACACGGTGCGCAAAATCAAAGGCCTCAAACACCTCAATCGAGCGGCACGCGATGCCATCGGCTTGTCCAAATTCCAGTGGCCCGGACTTGCGTTCCACTATGCGTATTGAGAGGTGGCCAAGGGCGCTAAGTTGCGTGGCCAATGTCAGTCCTGCTGGCCCGCAGCCGACAATCAGGACATCGATCCGGTCACCAGTCGCGCGATCATTAGCGACTGCGACTGATGGATCACCTGCACGAAACCCTTCCAGGTGGTACTGCATGTTGGCTCCCTTCGTTCGGTCCTGGCGTTTCAATCCTTGTCGGACTTGGCCGTCAAAGGCCATTTTCACAGCACAGGCAGCATTGCGCGTTTTTTGAACGTCGGTCAAAAGAGCAGCATGACGAGCAAAAGCTCTGGCTTCAGATAAGAAGAGCTTTTGAAGCAGTCGCACACAGTTGGCTACAATGTTCAAGGTCGGCCGATTGTGTTGAAAAACTCCTTGCCCCGAAATTCACGGCAAAAACTTGGAATTTTGTTCTCCGGAGCATTCGTTTGGCAAACGTTGTTTGAGATATTACCATATAGCGGGAGGATGTTCTGCCAAATGGGTCGCTGTTGCTCGAACACGGAGTTTTTCAACACATGGCCCGTACCCGCCGTTCATCTCATTGATTGTCGCTGCGGTGCGGCTTCGCCAGACCGGCCATTCATGGGCCACGCAAGGATTGTTTCCGTAGCAGGCCAGATCTCTGGACTAATCAATGTTCAGTATGTGACTAGGGTCAGGACCCATTGATTTCGTTGCGACGGCGTGATTCCCAGGTCGAAAATCGAGCGGTGATATGAGCGACCTCTACTGGCTGAATGACGCGCAGATGGCGCGTCTGGCCCCTTACTTTCCGAAGTCACATGGTAAGCCACGCGTTGATGATAGACGCGTCTTGAGCGGCATTATCTTCATCAATCGCAATGGCTTACGGTGGCGAGATGCCCCCAAGGAGTACGGTCCGCACAGTTGAAGGGGACCGTGGCCCCAGTGGGGCCGCGTAAGCCCCGGAAACGCTGTACAACCGTTGGAAGCGATGGAGCGAGAAAGGGGGCTTTGCTCAAATCATGATGGGTTTGGCTGCCGAGTACAGCGAGGAAAAGACCGTCATGATTGATGCAACATATCTGAAAGCCCACCGCGCCGCGACCAGCATGGGCGTCAAAAAGGGGGGCGTGGGCGTCTGATCGGACGGACCAAGGGTGGCATGAATACCAAATTGCATGCCGTGTGTGACAGTCAAGGACGCCCGCTCAGCCTCTTTGTTACCGCCGGACAGGTCAGTGACTACATCGGTGCAAGGGGGCGAGGCAACTCAATTCGAAAGGGGTGGTGCGGCCCGCAGGCGCAGCCGAGTACACGGCCCTGTCTAATTGGGTTGCCCGAGGGGGAGGGCCGCGTCCTCATCCGCGAGGTCGGCAGCTATCAAAACGGCATTTGCCGGAGTTGAGCCAACAAACGACAAAAACTGTACGACGGAAGATGGAACTACTTATCGCTCGTATGGAGCATCTGGATGGTCGCAGTCTTCACACCACATTCGTAGGATAGCTGATCGGAAGAACCCAGGACATCAACGATGTGAGGATCGCAATTCCCATCGCTTCCTCCTCCGAAGCGATATTCACTTTCGAACTCGTTCACGCGGCGGGTTAGAAGGTTATTGTCTTCGGGAAAACCTTCATTTGACTGGACCAGCACCTGAAAGCCCCAGTTCGTTAATGGCAGCTTGGCGAGAGCGTCCAAGGGGACGTATGCGCTAATTGTATGATCCGCAGCAGAGACGTCCACAGCGGCAAGAACGTCAGACGCCAATTCACCAGCTTTTGTTATCTCGGAGATAACCCGTTCGAGCGGTTGTGGCGAAACGACGATTGCGTGTTCCCAGCCGCTATTTTCTGCAAAGGCGATGTTTAGCCCTGGAAGTCCACCGTTATGCCCACCTGGTTGTGAGTCAATGAATACAAAGAACATCTGGACATCAAACCCACCGGCCATGTCCCATTCATTTTGGATCGATGCAGCCATTTCAAATTCAAGATACAGACGATCGCCCTCTGGTGTTGCTTTGAAAGCCACCAGATCAAAGACGCCGGGCCTGAAGACCGGGTTGGTCGGATAAATCAGTGTGCCGCTGCCGTGATCGTCACCCTTTGGATCCAAAAAAGAAGCCGAGTCCGAAGCCGCCATTGTCGATAAAAGCCACGTAGACATGGCTGCAAAAATGAGGTGTTTCATGATCGTCTCCCCCTAAGATCATTCACTATTCGGTGACAGGATCCAGATGGTGCGCGGTGGCACCTCAAGCAGCAATTGACCATTTGAAACGGACATGGCGCGATCACTCAGGCGGTCGGTCCATTTTTCCTGTTCGTGAAGCGAGGCGTGAGTTACGGCCACAGACTGTTCGGTGGAGCCGCGATTGATTGCGATCAATATGGTGGCCCCCTGCCATCTTCTGGCAAAGACCAACAGATCACCGTCATATGACACTGGTTGGTAGGTACCCATGGACAGCGCAGGCGTTGCACGGCGTATGTCGATAAGTTTGCGATAGAACGCCAACATATCGGTGTCTTGCGCGATCCCGCCGCCAGGCAGGATCGCTGCGCTACCCCATGGCATGTCCGACCGGTTGTCGGGCCATTCGCCAATGTCACGCGCGACCTCTTCGCCGTAGAAGATGATTGGCATACCGACGGATGTCATTTGCAATCCGACAGCCAGTTTGAACAGGTCCCGGTCGCCCTGAAGCTCGTGTAACAGCCCGGGTTCATCGTGGCTCGACAGATAATGGCCAAGGACCGCGCCCTGGGTATGGGTGTGGCGCTTGGGCAAGAACCCCTTTGCGTAGGCAATCGTGCGGCCGCGCCCCAGGAGCCAGTCGCGCGTTGCGCCACGGAACGAAAAGTCGATCCCGCCATTCATTAATTTGGGTGCGAAATAGTCATCGGAGAGCGTAGCGGCATTTGCCCCCCAGACTTCACCCAGGGTGAGGAAATCGGAGCCGAAACGCTGTGTCACTAATTGCTGGTTCTGTGCCAAGACGGCCGGCGCCACGTGTTTGGCGGTGTCGATCCGATAGCCGTCAAAGCCGATCCGCGCTACCCAATCCGCATGTGCGGCGAGGATGTGTTCGGTGACCTCCGCCTGTTCCGTGCGAAGGTCTGGCAAACCAAAAAGGCAAGAGGTCTGATCATCCTGCCCGCATTGGGCGCCTTGCCGGACCCAATCGGGGTGCCTGTCGAGGAATTCGCTACCATAGCCCACATGGTTAAAGACGACATCGACAATGACTTTCATGTCGCGAGCATGTGCTGCTTCGACCAAAGCCTTCAGATCAGCCTCCGTACCCAACCGCTCATCAAGCGCGTTGAAGTCGTCGGCCCAGTAGCCGTGGTAGGCCCAGTCCGGGAAACCCGCGCCATCAACGAAGCCATCGATGTTATCGACGATAGGTGTGATCCACAGGGCCGTGACACCAAGGTCGTCCAGATACGGCAGTTGATCGGTCAACCCTTGCCAATCTCCACCGTGAAAGTATCCCGGTTTTGTCCGGTCCACCTCATGCGTGTTTGGGTTTCCGTCTGCAAACCGATCCGGGATCACGAAATAGACAATCTCACGATTCCAGTCAGAGCTTGCCGCAGCAGCCTCTTCACCTTCACCCAGTGACGGGCTGGCACAGGCAAGCAAGAGCGGACAACACAGAACCTTCAGTGAAACGGCAAGGAGACGCATCAATCTGTCCCTTTTGTTGACTGGTTGAATTGCGTCACCCGAAAGCATTCCGTCGGGTGACGCGGCGCTGTTGATAAAGCGATCAAACAGCGGATGATTTAGAACCAGGTTTCGAACTGGATACCGTAGGATGTGCCACTGGTATCGTCGTCAAACGCAGCCTGATTGCCGATGGCGTCTTCTTCGCTCCAGCTGCCTTGTGTCGCGAAAACACGCAGCTGCGGACGCGACCAGAAGCCAGGCTTGCCGAAGGTGTAGATCCCTGCAAGCGTGGCCTTGGTCAGGTCACGGGTTTCATCGGCAGCTTCATCATCGACGTAGTCAAAACCAAGCTCGACAGCGACAGCGAAGTTGTCGGTGATGGTGTATTGCGGACGCACACCCGCCGAGGTCCAAGAGGTCTTTGTACCATCGTCGTCGGCAATCTGATGCAGGGCGACAAAGAACATCTCAAGCCGTTCACTCAGCTGAACCAGGCCGTGGACCTGTGCACGCGTCAGGGTGTTATCGCTCGATTGAGAGGCGGCACCATCCCCGAAGAAGCCCCATGCAGCACCTTGCGAATACATCAGCCCGGCTTTGAGGAACCCGCCATAGAAGTCGTTACGCTGGAGATGGCCGCGAATGGCAAAGCCGTCATCGCCGGGCTCGTCCTCATCGACAGTGGCGTAGGCGAAGCCGACTTCACCAAAAAGATTCTCGCCCAATGCGATGTTTTCGACGCGAGAGTCCAGCGTGATTACGTTTGAGTCCTGATCAGAGAAGGCGGCAATCGACAGATCACCAAAGCCCAACTTGACGTTTTCGAGACCAGCGCCGAAGCCCGAGAAGTTGGAATAGTCCTCGTAGTAGAAGTCGATGATGTGGATGTCTTTGCGCTTGTAATAGCGGCGCCCGGCCCAGATCGTGCTGTCGCTCAGCGCGCCGTCACCGATGCCCTGATAGCCCAGCCAAGCCTCACGCAGTGCGAGGTTTGCATCCACTTCACCGCTGACCCGCAGATCGTTGCTGTCGCCCGACAGGTGATAGCGGATGCCACCGACGATCTTGCTGCCATTGTCCAATTCATTGGTCAGGTTGACGCCAAGTTCACCGTAGAAATCGGGCTCGTTCCCCAGCCGGTACTTCGTCCAAGCGCCGTTCAGCTGCATCCCGACAAAATCGCCATCGTTGCTTTCCCCGACGCCGATGCGCAAATAGCCCGTTGGTGAATAGGTCACCTCGGCTTGCGCGGCGGCTCCGCTGAGCATGGCAAGACTCAGTGCTGTCCCCATGAATGTTTTTTTCATTGTTTCCTCCTGATTGGTCCGGTGGTCCGGATAAGTGTGCGGCGGTGAAGCGCAGGCAAAACCTGTCGGTCAGCGCCCGAGCGGGCACTGTTGGTTTGGTCTTCCTTGCAGATGTGTCCCCCTTAGTGCGTTGCCCTAAGCTTCCCCTCCAAGACCCGGGTTGGGTCGTGCAATCGACCGCCCGAAGATCATCTCACATGCCAGGTTCCGACGTTGTGACGGACCCGGCTTCATTCCCTTTTGGCTGATCTCGATAGCGACCTCTGCCAATGGGCCGCTTGTGTCGCTCCAGTCGAAATATGTGCGGCACAGATCGTGGGTCCGCGGATCCAACCGAACCGGATCGCCACCGTCATCATTTGCCACAAGCGATACGTCGCTGGGCACATTCAGACCCAATTCATCCAGAACGTCCGAGCAGGCTTGGGCCAATGCCAATGATCCGCACATGATGGCGGTTGGCTTGGGACCAAGCCGCCCGGAAAACAGCCCCAACAGTTGCGACTTGAGCTTTGATCCATTGTCGCCATCAAGAATGATCATGCGTTCGTCAGCTGTAAGCCCTGCTTCGCCAAGCACCTCCCGAAAGGTGTCACATCGCTGAACGGCGTGCGTGGTATTCGGTGGTCCTTGGACAAAAACGATGTGGGAGTGGCCAAGGTCCAGAAGCGCGTGCAACGGATCGCGAACAATCTGAACATTGTCGACCGAAACAAATGGCAGATCAGTGCCGACCGGTGGTAGACCATGCACGACGAAGGGAAAATCAACCTCTTCGAGGAAGGCGATCCTCGGGTCGTCCTGTGTCGGCGCGCCGACAATGAACGCGTCCACGATTCCCCGCTTGATCATGTCCTGATACTTAGCGACGGCAGTTTCATTGGGTGATTTGACGGAAAACACCAGATCAAACCCCCTCTCTGCCAGTTCGCAAGAAAGGCGCGAGATCAACTCTAGAAAATCAGGGCTTCCAGCATCCCTTGTTTTGCGGACCAATTCCAGATCAGCGATCAGACAAATGATGTTGGATTTGCCCGAGACCAGCAGCTTCGCAGCACGATTTGCGACGTACCCAAGCTCGCGCGCCGCCTCTTCGACACGCGCACGTGTCTTAGGATGCACATCGTCAAAACCATTCAGCGCGCGGCTGACGGTGGCCGTTGAAAGCCCTAACTTCTTGCTGATGTCCTTTAGGCTAGGCATACAGAAACTCGAATCTAAACGTTTAGATTCTGATATCAATTCAAGCTGCCCTTGTATATAAAAAGCTATAATTATTGCCAAATATTCCATTCTTTTTACAGAAATCGTTTAGATTTTAAGAATGTATGTTGTCGACTTTTTGAGATAATCGGACTGAGCATCCTGAACCGACCCATGTTGAAGAGATGCTGTACATACGGTTTTCGGGCCGCAACGACGTCACGTTGTGTGGTCTGTTCCACGCGGCGTCTTGGGAGGAGAAGCCGAGAATTTCACATGGCTTCGAACCGCCGCCAAGCGCTCAAATCATGCGGGTTCGGCGTTTATCCTTTCGAACGGGCATAAACTGCGACGGGGACGGTAGCTGCGGACTATGACTACGCGAGCTTCGGCACGCGTACCGAGGGCGCGTTTGTCCAACGCTACGGCTACACGGGCCGCGAGCACGATCCAGAGTCTAGCCTCATCTACTACTGCGCCCGGCACTACGACCCCGCCCTGGGTCAGTTCCTGCAGCAGGACCCGATCGGCTTTGCGGGGGGGGCGACCTGAACCTTTATACATATGTCGAGAATGATCCGTATAACTGGGTGGACCCGAGTGGTCTCTCGCTGACAACGGTCGACTATACGGTTATCGGTGCGGGCGTGATTGGGGCCGCGGGTGTTGCTTGTCAGGCATATGAGCCCTGCCAACAAGGTGCTCACAATGTGGGGCAAGGCCTGTTCGGAATACTCGGTGCGCTGGGTAATCTTGCTGCGTCGATTTTGTAAAGTGTACAGGATGTTCTGAATAGTGAAAGCTCTGGAGATGATACTGGATCGAATGCCCCGCCGGATGAGGAAGACCAACAGGTTGAAGAAGAAGCGGAAAGCACAACACCAATCTCAGAGCTTACCGATCGAACCAGGTGGGGGTGATCAGGCGGCGGTTCTTTGTGCCACGCCTGAAGTTCAAATCCTATGCCGAGCTCAACGCTTGGCTTGAGGATCGCTGTATCGCCTATGCCAAGGCAAACAAACACCCAGACTTGCGGGACAAGACAATCTGGGCAGTGTTCGAAGAAGAGCGCACCAGTTTGGTACCGTATGTTGGACCGTTTGATGGATTCCATGCGGTTCCGGCATCCGTTTCCAAGACCTGCCTCGTGCGTTTCGACAACAACCGCTACTCTGTCGACGCCCGTGCAGTCGGTCGCCCAGTAGAGGTCCGGGCCTCTGCGGATTGATTGGAATGCTGGCAGGATGCCAAGATCGTCGGCCAGCATGAGCGGGCCTTCGGGCGCGGCAAGACCATCTATGATCCGATGCATTATTTGCCTGTGCTCGCGCGCAAACCGGGCGCTTTGCGCAACGGTGCGCCATTCAAAGAATGGGAACTGCCCCTTGCCATAAGGGGTCACGATTGGATGCCGATTGACAGCCAATGAGCGAGTATTCAAGGTTGGGGTCTTCGCTCACAGCTTTGAAAAGACATTCAAATGTACCGGACTTGGCCCACCGGCGAAACCGCAGGAACTGGCTGTTCCAATGGCCAAAGGCATGGCAAGCTCAATTTCAGCAAGTGGCCTTGGCATATAGCTTCCTTACGTCCTGCCGATTGAAACAACATCTCCCATCATATTGGTCGCCAGTGTCGTCGCGGCACCTGTTGCGACACACATTTGCGGCAGTGTCAGCCATTCGAGGGTCCAGGCCCGGCCTGAGCGGAAACCCTCGTGTCGGCATGCACGGGCTATGTTTGCAACAAGACCGGTGGCAAAGTCTGCCAGAGCAACAAGCGCTTCGGCTTTGACTGGATTGTTTTTATGCGGCATGGCCGAGGAACTGCCACCGACAAAACTGATGCTATCAGGTCGCGCCAGCGCGTATAGCGCGACATCCTCGCCGATCTTTCCGGTGGCGATGGTGATCCGCGTTAAAAATTGTGCGACGTCCAGAATGAATGTCCTGTCAGTATGCCAGGCTTCGCCGGGATCGTTGAGACCGAGATTTCGTGCAAAAAATGCCCCAAGCTGGTCTGATTGATGATGATCGCGCGTCCCAACTGGCCCGCCCCATTGAATGTGGCTCACCTCGCGTTGCAGGTCGCCTCCGTCTGAAATCAGTTTTGCGAAGGGCTTTCGCCATCGGCCGAAAACCTCTTGAACTGTGATCTCCAAAGCAGGTTGCATGCGGGTGAAGGCTGTCATTGGGCGATCACCATGTGCCTGTTGTATCTTGGCCAGTTCTTGGTCCAAGAACGTCAGCCGCGTGCGCAACAGTGCCAAAACCTGACCCAATGCCAGAACAAGGCTGGTATCCATAACATCCTGTGACGTCAGGCCCGTATGAATGATTTCTGCGCCATTCGGCCCGATGTCTTCACGCAACAGATGCACCAGTGCCGGGATCGTGACACCATCTTTGGCCATGCCTGCCGCAAGCGTTTTCGGATCTATCACCGCAGTCTCAATTGCCGTTGCAATTTCACCCGCTGCGGCGTGACCTTCGACTTCTCCCAATGCGCGCGTCCAAGCGGCTTCGACGTCCAACAGCCTTTTCAGCTCGGCCTCTGGTGCAAAGATCGCGGCCATCTCTTGGTCGCCCAAAAGGCCGCTCAACCAAGGATGGGTGGCGATATCAATCATGCGAACGCAGCCCCAAAAGCGCACGAGCCTGCCTTGGCGTCGCGACGGGTCGGTCGTATTTGGCGCAAAGCTCTGCCGCGCGGGCGACCAATGTGGCGTTCGAGGGGGCGAGCGTCGTTTTATTGAGCCGAATGTTGTCTTCCAGTCCGGTCCGGGTATGTCCTCCCGCTGCAATGGCCCATTCATTGACAACGATTTGCGCTGCACCGATGCCTGCCGCACACCAATGCGCTTGGGGTGCCCGGTTGCGCATGATCTGGACGTAGAAATCAAAGACCTCTTTATCCACCGGCATCGCGTTTTTGACCCCCATGACAAACTGAACGTAAAGTTTGCCATGAAGCGCGCCGTTTTGGTGCATCACCAAGGCCTGCAGGATGTGGCTCAGGTCAAATGCTTCGACCTCCGGGGTGATTTCATATTTCTGCATCTCTGCGGCCAACCATGCCACCAGATCCGGCGCGTTTCCATAGACGCGGGTAGGGAAGTTATTCGATCCCACAGAAAGCGACGCCATATCGGGCCGCAACGGCAGCATAGCCCCACGTTCCCGCCCTGTCCCTGATCGCCCGCCGGTCGAGAATTGCACAATCACACCGGGGCAATGCCTTTCCAAGCCCTCTTTCAAAGCCGCGAATTTGTCGGGGTCGCTGGAAGGGCTTTCATCATCGTTTCTGACATGGGCGTGGATGATGCTTGCGCCCGCCTCAACCGCGGCATGGCTGCTTTCAATTTGTTCAGCCACGCTGATGGGGACGGCTGGATTATCGGATTTGCGTGGCAGGGAGCCCGTGATCGCACAGCACAGGATGCAGGGCTTTCCAGTGTGATCAGACATCGAAAAACACTGTCTCATCCGGCCCCTGAAGGCGTATGATATGGGCGTAACCGTCGTTCGTTTTGGTCGCGATCATGGTTGCTGCACGCGTGCCCGCAAGGGCCAAAATCGGGTCTGATATGTTGTCTTCATCCGGAAAATAGATCCGGGTCGTCAGGCCAAGGTTGATCCCGCGCGCAACGACCCAGACAAGGATATGGGGTGCCTGTTCACCGCAAAGCCCAGGTTTCAGCGTTTCAAACCGAGCAACCCCGCTAGCAAGATCGGTGGCCTGACGCCCCCAGTTGCTAAACGCCTCTGACGGCGCCAAATCACCTTGGGGGTTCGCTTGCCAGATTTCGATCAACGCGTCTTTGACAGGATCGCCAGCCCCATCAAGGACATTGATAGAGAGGTTGATGCCATCCTGATTGTCATCCACCATGGTCGCCCCCAATGGATCGCCCATTGCACGCTGTTCAAGCCCCGCAATCTGAGGGGTGCAGCCGATATGCACATATGGCCCGGCAGTCTGTGAGGGTGTTTCTTTCAACCCCATCAGGTCCCCTCCATCTGGTTCTCGAATACTGTCGCGTTGCGCCCGCGCAGCACGATGTCAAAGCGATAAGCGCGGATATCCATGGGCACAGTCCGCGCCATATCCAGCCGCGCGACAAGCCGGTCGATGGCGTCATCCGACGGGATGGACTGTACAATGGGACAAAGCGCGATATGCGGATCGCCCTCGAAATACATCTGGGTGATCAGCCGCTGCGCAAAGCCATCCCCGAAGACTGAGAAATGAATATGGGCCGGGCGCCAGTTATTGCCGCCATTGGGCCAGGGGTAGGGTCCGGGAAGGATCGTGCGAAAGCTATAATGCCCTTCGTCATCGGTCAGGCAACGCCCGCAACCGCCGAAATTAGGATCAAGTGGTGCGAGATAGCCGTCGTTCACATGGCGATAACGCCCGCCAGCATTGGCCTGCCAAACCTCGATCAATTTGCCCGACACGGGCCGTCCGTCTTCGTCGCGCAAGGTACCATGGACGATGATGCGCGCACCTTGGGCGGTTTCACCAGAGGCGGCGTAGTTGATGATAAGGTCATCGTCATGCGGGCCAAGCATCTGGTGGCAAAAGGTCGGGCCTGTCAACTCGGTCCGGGTTTGGGGCATCTGCAATAGCGGCTGTGTTGGCGCGCGCAGATGGGTGGAGCGGTAGTCCGCGAAATATGCAGGTGGATGCCACGACAGATCGCGTGGTTTAAAGGGTTGATCAGTCATCCATTGCCATTTCTGCCAGCGTCTCTTTCGCCAGTTTCAGCGCATGATTGGCGCGGGGTACCCCCGCATAGATCGCAACATGCTGGAAGACCTCCGCGATATCAGACACAGTCGCCCCAGTGCGCCGGGTTGCACGGATATGCATCGGGATTTCATCAAAGTTCCCCAGGGCCGCAAGAAGCGCGAGCGTCAGCATGGACCGTTCACGGGCGGATATCGCGGGGCTGGACCAGACCTGTCCCCATGCGCCTGTGGTGACAAGTTTTTGGAAAGCCTGGTCAAGCACGCTGGTCTGCGCGTTGGCCTTGTCCACATGGGCTGCACCCAGAACAGTCCGGCGGATCGCAGTTCCGCATACCTCCAGATCAGTCTCGTTCGGATCAAAGGATGTAATCAGAGCAGCCAAGGCTTCTGGCGCTTCCAAAGGGGGCATATGGCCGATGCCATCCAAGATTTCGAAAGTAGCGTTTGGGATGATCTGCGATAGGTTTTCAACGTCTTGAGCCGTGACTGAATGGTCCTCTGCTCCGCCGACACACAGCAACGGAACTGTGATACCCGATGCCGTTTCACGCAGATCAGCATCGCGGATTGCTTTGCAGGTTGCGATATAGGCATCGCGGTTGGTGCGGGCGAGCATGGCGCGATGCAGCTTTTGCAGATCAATTTGCCCTGCGTATTCCTGCCCAAACCAGTTGCCCACAATCTGCTCGGCTGCGGCTCTCAGGCCATGCTCTTGGACTATTGAAATACGTGTGTTCCAGCGGTCAGCGGTCCCGATCTGCGGGGCTGTGTTGCACAAAACCGCACCGCGCACGACATCATGGCGGCGCGCTGCCAGAACTTGCCCGATCATGCCACCAACAGAGACACCGCAAAACAGCACATCGGTCAGGCCAAGATGATCGATCAATTGGCTAAGGTCATCAGCCAGACCTTCGACACCATCCACGGCACCCTCGCTTTGCCCGTGTCCGCGCAGATCATAGGTCAGGATGCCATAGCCACGCGGCAGCGCCGCGATCACCTTGTCCCAGATGCTTTGATCCGACCCCAGCGCATTTGCAAACACGATCGTCCGCCCAAGGCCGGGGCGATGGCGGTAGGCGGCGATCGCGCCATTGATCGAAACTGCATCCATCCGTGCTACTCCAGCGGCAGGCCCACGTAGTTTTCGGCAATCGTGCGTGATGCTGCCTCGGACGAGGCGATATAGTCAAACTCTGCCCGCTGCATCCTTTTCTCAAAAGGCGTATTTTCGGGGAACTGGTGCATCAGGGTGGAAAGCTGCCATGAAAACCGTTCAACTTTCCAGACGCGTTTCAGAACGGTTTCGGAATAGGTATCGAGGTGGTGATCGCTGCCATCCTTGTAATGCGCAAGCAGCGCCTGGGACAGAACACGAATGTCTGCAATGGCAAGGTTAAGCCCCTTGGCACCCGTTGGCGGCACAATATGTGCAGCGTCACCTGCGAGAAACAAGTTACCATAGCGCATCGGCTCGGACACGAACGACCTGAGCGGTGCGATGGATTTCTCCAATGACGGGGCTGTTTTCAGGTTGGCGGCCGTGTCCGGGCCCAACCGCGTTGCGAACTCTTCCCAAAACCGATCATCTGACCAATCAGATACGTCATCTGACAGATCGCATTGAATGTAATAGCGGCTTCGGGTTGGGGACCGCATCGATGCAAGCGCAAAGCCACGGGTGTGGTTTGCATAGATCAACTCATCACTGACGGGTGGTTGATCCACCAAAAGGCCAAGCCAGCCAAACGGATAAACGCGCTCAAACGTTTTCAGCACATCCGCAGGAATAGCCGCACGCGACACGCCGCGAAAGCCATCGCAACCGGCAATATAGTCGCACGAGACGATGTGATCTTCGCCATTCTGGCGGAAAGCAACGGTTGGTTTGTCCGCCTTCAAATCAGACGGGATGACGTCCGAGACATCAAAAAAGAAGCGCTGGCCCTGGTTTTCGCGGGCGACAAATAGGTCCTTTGTCACCTCAGTCTGGCCATAGACCACCACCGAGGTCCCCGTCAGCGCTTTCAGGTCAATCCGGTGGCGCGTGCCGTCAAAGGCCAGATCGAAACCGTCGTGGCGCAGCCCCTCGGCATAAAGGCGATCTGCAACACCTGCTTCTTCAAGTGCTTCAACCGTGCCCTGTTCCAGGACACCGGCACGAATACGGCCCTCGATATAAGTGCGATCCCTGCGATCGAGGATGATCGTCTCAATCCCGGCCTGTCCCAAGAATTGCGCCAGCAAAAGGCCGCTGGGCCCGGAACCGATGATGCAAACTTGCGTCTTGTGGTGCTGTGTCATGTGCGCGGCCACCTATAAAACACGCGGCAGATAGAGCGATAGGATCGGCAGCATCAGCAAGATGCCGACGCGGACCAATTCAATCGCGAAGAAGGGTGCGACGCCCCGAAAGATCACCCCAAGCCGTGTGTTGGGTGAAAAAGACTTGATCACAAAGACATTCAACCCGACCGGCGGTGTGATCAGTCCGAGTTCAACGACAATGAGCGCCAGAATACCGAACCAGATGCGCAACTCATCCGTTGTCATGCCAAAGGCGGCATCTTCTGCGCTGACCCAATCGCCGCCGTTCAACTGGATCAGGACAGGCCAGAAGAACGGCACGACAACCAGGATCATCGACAGGCTTTCCAGAAAACATCCCAGGATGATGAGGATCACCAGCATGGCAAGCAGGATCAGGTAGGGATCCATCGTTGATGCAGCCGCCCAATCGCTGAGGGCAGAGGGTAGCCCAGTGCGCGCAAAGAAACCCTTCAGGATATCGGCCGAGAACAGGATGAAGTAGATCATCGAGGCTGTTTTGGCTGTAGCCAAAAGTGCCGCCTTGAGCTGCGCAAAGGTCAGCCCTTCATCCGAGACGAACCGCAGGATTATCCCGTAGGCCATGATCAGGAAGACGCCAACGCCTGCCGCAGGGGTCGGCGTGAACAATCCCATACCAAGTCCAAGGATGATTGCCCCAAAGATCAGGCCAACGGGGAGCAGGCGTATAATCGCATGTTTCGTTTCGTCGGCGCTCATCGGGTCGGGGACGGGAACAAGGTCGGGGTTCCGTGCGATCCGAATGCGGATCACGATCAAGAAAAAGATAACCGCAAGGATGCCGGGGATGATGGCCGCCTGGAACATCTCGATAATCGGGGCTTCAACAACGATTGCGTAGATGACCAATGCCACCGAGGGCGGGATTAGGATACCCAAGGTGCCGCCTGCGGCAAGAACACCTGTCGAAAGCCCCTCATTGTAGTTCAGCCGTCGCAGTTGGGGCAGGGCAACCCGGCTCATGGTGGACGCAGTTGCAATCGACGATCCGCTCACGGCGCCAAAGCCTGCGCAGGCCAGGATCGTTGCCATGGCCACCCCGCCCCGGATCTTGCGGGTCAATGCGCTCAACCCTTGGAACAGGTCCCGGCTTAACCCGGTTTCAGCCGCCAAAAAGCCCATGAGGATAAAAAGTGGCACGACGGATAGGTCGTAATTAGCGACCGAATTCCAAAGCGCCGTTTTGAATTGCTGCAGGTAAGGGACGAATCTGATGAAGGGCGAGACGAGGCTCAGTACCCACGTGCCTACGATACCCGTGATCAGCATCGCCAGGGCCACCGGAATGCGCAGCATGATGAGGGAAAGTAGGGCGACCAGACCATAGACGCCGATCAATTCACGCTCCATCAACGACCTCCTCGGGGGCGAGAGTGTCGATCACGGTCGCCACGGCCCACAGCACGCATGACACCACGGCAGCAGGCATGAATATCCAGATGGGCCATCCCAAAACTGTCGTTTCGACCCTGTCGCCGCGCATCTGCAAAGTGCCTTGCGCGAGCATCCATGCCATCCAGATCAACAGCGCTGCCAACACAAGACCGGACACAACACCTACAACGCGGTTTGCCCATGCTGGGGCGAATTGCATGACCACATCAACTGACGCATGTGCCCGATAAAGCTGGGCATATGGAAACATCATAAAGGCCGCGACACCGACAAGTATTTGAACGGCATCCTCATATCCCGGCAGACCAGAGACGTATCCGCCCCAACTGCGCGCGACCATGTTGGCCGTAAAACCGGCTGCATTGACGGCCGTGATCGCCACAATCAAAAGCAGCAAAACACCACCAAGCAGGGCCCATCCATGGATCAGCCGGATCAAAAAATGTCTGAGTGCCACTACTGATGCCCCTGAGGTGGAAAGACGCAGGTCAGCTTCTGCGGTTCGCAATATGCGGTAAAACCAACAAGCTAATCTACAATATGGTCAGCCTGCACACTGAAAGGCTGCATATTTGGTGCCGATTGGTGGACGCCTTTCAACCACTGACGGATTGCAAGGCGTCCAGCGATGTTATTGCCCTTGGCGCGTGTATTCCGCAATTGTCGTCCGCGCGCTGCCCAACAGGGCTTCGGCATCGATACCAACAACAGCAGCTTCCTGGACCCAACGTTGTACTGTGGCATCGAAAGGTGCCATGAACTCAGCCGTCGCTTCCGGCGTCATCTGTGTCACACTGTTGCCAGCATCCAAAGCGCGCTGCACGCCGACAGGTTCAATGTTGTTCCATGCCTCGCCCATTTGCGCAGCAATGGCCGCGCCGGAATGATCATCGATGATCTTTTGCAGGTCTTCGGGCAATGAATTGTAACTATCGAGGTTCATTGCAAAGAGGAATGTTGATGTTCCAAACCGTGCCCCGTTGGCCATTTCGACGGATGATGTCGTTAGGTCAGCAAGCCCCAAGGGGATTGCCACTTCAAAAGGAATAAGGCCCGCATCCACCGTCCCTTTTGACAAGGCTTCCGGCAGTGCGGGAACCGGCATACCAACCGGCTCTGCACCCAGCTCTTCTACCATCCAGGCCCCTGTACGCGAGGGGCTGCGGATCTTAAGGCCTTCAAGATCGGCTAGACTTGCCGCGGTCCCATCGCCGAAGTGAAGCGCGTTGCCAGCGTGCACATGCACAAGCAACGGATGTATGCCCACGTAGTCGGGCAACAGAATTTCCATCAGATCCTGAATGGCCAGATTGGTCGCACGCGCATCGCTCAGATGGATACCAGGCAGTTCGAAGACTTCCGTGCGCGGGAAAGTTCCAGGCGTATATCCAGGCACCGTCCACACGATGTCCGCAACCCCATCGCGTACTTGGCTGTAAAGCTCTGGCGGCCGGCCGCCCAGGGACATTGCCGGGAAAATCTCAAAAGCGATCCGCCCGCCCGATGCTTCCTCAATGGACGCGGCCCATGGTTCGATCAACATCGTTTGGGCTGGTGCCTTTGGACTTAGGAAATGATGGATTGAAAACGTGAATTCTTGTGCCGCAGCTGACGTTGCGAGGGTAAAAGTCGCCGCGCCTACACCTAACTTCACAGCCAAGGCTTTCAAAAAGCTCATCTTTCTCTCCATGATGTTTTTCGTCGTGGTTGTAGTGCAACCGTTTTCCTGTTTGATCGCGGCTTGGCCGCGTGTTTGGTGTGGTGGAGTTGCCAGAATACTGGCTAATCGTGTCTTTATCATGGACATGCCTCTCCACGACACTGAAATGACGTCGCATCAATGCGGACCTCACCCAGTTGCGCAACATTGATGATGTAGGCTTTATCCTCTAAACGCACCAATTCACCCTCTATGATCGTGTTTCCATTTACTAGAACGACATCTCTGCTGACTGGTTCTTGCGAACTGACGCATCCAGCGCCTTCGCAAGTGACTTTGTCGGCGTTAATTCGCACTTCGCCGATGTCAGTCGCCAGCACATAATCACCATCTGCAAATTCAATAACATCGCCGGTGAGGATTATTGAGCCGTCGAGGCTGGTCAGCTTTACGGGTGCTGATCGCAACTCCAACTCGGTACCAGCAGGACATGCGTCACCAATGCAGGACACATCTTGCGCGGGGATGCTGATCAGCCCAACCGAGGCCTGAATCCGAAAGTTACCGTCGGTGAATTCCAGCAACTCTCCGGACACACCTGTTCCGTCATCGTATTTCAGTGTAACTTGGTTGGCCTGTGCCCAGCCGACGTTTGCTATCAGCATCAGTCCGAAAAGTAATGGCCGCATGTTGCACCTTTAAATTGTCGTTTACGTGACGACGTGTAGTTTCTGCGCCGCAGTTCGTGCCTGTGTCAGTTTGTGCAGCACTGTGTCGCAAACGAAGCGCGGATGTCACCCGCTGGTCTGACGGAACTCACTCATGTGTCGGCGCACGGTCTGGAACCACAAGCCGGATGCCTTAATGTTCGTCAAACCGCTGTTTACAGCACCAAGGATGTCATCAGCGCGCGGATTGTCCTCTGCCACGACCGCATGAAAGAAGTCGATATATGACAAGTCCTCATGCAGTTGCACATCATTACGAGCATTTAGCTCTCTGATGCGCGCATCGGCGACTTCGACGGCGACCAACGCGACATCCGCCCGGCCAGCAAGCATATAATCAATGCAAGTCGCCGCGTCTGGGGCACGCACGATGTCGATTTGTGGCTCCGACAGATTTACCGCTTCCAGAGGGACCAGTGTGTGATCTGCCGCACGACAGATCGTCTTACCGGCAAGTGCCTGATGATCGGTCAGCTTGGGGTCACTGGCTGCAGAGTAATAGCCAAATATCTCTTCGTATATCGGATCGCTAAATGCGAAATTCTCGCAAAGAAACCGCGACTCTGTCCCCAGCTGCGCAGGGTCGTCACAGGCGGGTTCCAACTGACCGATGCTCAGATCAAACGCGCTGCTCGACAATAGCGGATCGAGATGCGCATCAAGGTCCGAGACAAATGCGATCTCATAGTCGACAGAATCGTCGGAATTGACTAGCGCCAGCTCCATCAGTTCTGTCAGCAACCCACCTTGTGGATTCTCTTCGTCGAAGAATGGGCGCCAACCCGAGGCCGTCAAAACGCTGATCGGTCGACTCCCTTGCGACTGAGGCACCGCAGAGCCCGTCGCACTTGCAGCAGTCGTTCCACCTATGCACGGAATAAACAATCGTTGGTCAATGCGAATGATACCTGGATTTGGGCCAATCACGTCACGATTAGCGTCATAGATGATCGTGAAGTTCGACAAGTCACCGTAGGCACGCTGCGCAATACCGGAAAGAAAATCACCGGACTGCACGGTATACTCAGCACCGCAGCTGATGCTTTGTGCACTTGCTGATGTGGCGAACAGGCTTACCGCCGAACCGGCCAGCAGGACTGTCAGATTTCGCATTTGAATATCCCTCACAATGTTGATTCAATTTCCAGCTTTCCACCATCGATAGCCGCAAATATGGTCGAAATAAGGCGGATACCTCTTATTTCGAAACAATTCTCAAATTGCTCAGATTTGTACTATCAAACTATATTACGATTTCATTAACAAACGTAGGTATTTGAGTCGCTTTGCGCAACACGAAATGAATACCAAAAATGTAGCTATATTCTTATTGCGCACGACCTTTTCACCTTAACGCAACAAAGGGCGCCCGCGCGTTTCCGCCAGACGAAGGTGACAATTCGGGCAAGACATTGCACTATACGATCATTATCGAATCATATTAGATAGTAAGTGAAGGCCGCATATGGCGCGAAGCATTCCAAGTTATGAACTGTATGGCGAACTGCTTGCTGGGCGCGCGCCGGACCCTATTCACATAGAACCTATACGCGAGAGAAGCAGTCAGCATGACTGGGTCATTCGGGTGCATAGCCACGCGCGCATTGCGCAGGTTTTTCTGTTTCGATCATCGGACGTACGCTTTAGCGTAGGCGACATAGAGCATCGCACGACATGTCCGACTATACTTGTGGTACATCCTGGGCAGCCACATGGGTTCCATTTCAGCGAAGACGTCGATGGTGATGTTCTGAGCATCCGTATAAATCAAGCATCAGCTGCCTTAAGAGAGCGCTTCGCGGTATTTCAGGCCCCAATCAGTGGTATTTTCGCGGATCCGGATACACCGCGATTTACCGAAATCTCCGACCTTTTTCGACAGCTTCACGGGGCCTATCACGGGTTTGGCCCACGGCGGGCCGAAGTTTTGGCCGTTCTTGTCGATCTGATCACGCTTTATCTTGTCGAGGCACAATCAAACAAGGTGGGGCCGCGACTGACAAAATCGATCAATCCTCAGGATCGTCTGGATATACGCGTCCAAGAGTTCTGTGTGCTGCTGGAAGAGCATTTTCATGAAAGCTGGCCAGTCTCGGACTATGCATCGCTCATGCGCCTCTCGGCGTCGCACCTGACACGCATTTGCAGGGCGGTGCTTGGCGCGCCTCCAAATGCGCTTGTAAGACAGCGGCGCATTCTGGAAGCTAAGCGATTGCTGGAATATACGTCCATGCCAGTTTCAGACATCGGACTGCGTTGTGGATTTCGCGATACTGCTTTTTTTAGCCGGACGTTCAAGTCGCTTGTGGGTATGGCCCCGCATGCCTATCGAAGCCGCTTGAACCAATAGTGACTGGGTTATACATGCACTACACGTTGAGTTGTGATCCGGATCGTGTCCGGCCTGCCATCGTCGTTGAGGATTTCGAGATCTACGCAGGTAAGGATCATCGCACCGGGATTGAAACTCTCCGCCGCGATCCGTGGCTGGCTTGGCCGGTAATGGTGGGTCGACCAGGTATCGCTCCCCTCAATATGCACCAGCTCACACCCAACGTCATCAGCCAATAAGAAGCCCGCCGCGCGGTTAGCATCAGAGAGGCGGATCGTTATAGAGAAGGTTATCGCCTCTCCTTCCCTGTAATCGATATCGTCCCGCGTCAGGGGTACTTTCCAAGTCTCGGTGCGATGCCAAACCGGATTTTTCCGTACGTGATTACTGAAATGAGCGACCAAGTGGCTGCTGAATGTAACTTCGTTTCACTGCGGCAACTGTTCGTTGAGCCTGACTATTTGCGGAACCTGCATCTCATAAATGCAGTTTTTCGGGCGACACACGCGGTGGGCATGTGGACGAAATATGCTGAGACATTGCGAAAGAATTCTGAGTGAAATTTCCTTGGTTGGGCAATGCGTGCGCCCATCGAACGTAGATCCATGAATGCTCATGCTCATCCTGAGCGTGAAATGGGCACATGGCTGCGATAAGCCGGGCGCTCATGGATGTTTGCTTCAAAGAGACAGCGATGCAGCGAAAGCGTCGAGGGTCAATGTCCGCAATTGGCCAGATGCTTTGGCTGAGTACGTAGAGCATCTGCGGAGCCTTGCGCTGTCGCGAGTATGCCTTCGGCAATCACAGGATGTCATACATTTCACGACCGTATACCGCATCGACGCCTGTTGCACTTTACCAGTCTCTGTCACTTAGGCCCAGTTTTTGAAGCCTAGAGTAAAGCGTCGTTGGTCGCAGCCCTAGCAGTTCCGCAGCACCACCGGAGCCAGCGACACGTCCGCCTGTTTCGGTCATGCAGGCGATCAGATTGGCGATCCGCAATTGCTCAATATCAGCCTCTGACAACAGAGTGGACGTGTTCCGAACGACGGGTGCGACCGCGCTTTGGAGATCCACGATCAGTTTGCCAGCTTGCGATACGATGGCACCACGTTCGATGACGTTGGCCAGTTCGCGCACATTTCCGGGCCAGCCATAATCCTTGAGCTGGGTAATGATCCGTTCGGTCACGATCGGGGTTTTGCGCCCCATCCGTTTGCATGCCAGCTTTAGCAGGTGCACGGCAAGCAGGGGAATGTCCTCTGTTCGGTCGCGCAGTGGCGGGCAATGGATGGGAAATACGTTCAGAAACAACAACAAATCGTGCCGCAGTCTGCCTGCCTGGACTTCGCGTTCAAGGTTGCGGCAGGAGGACGCGATGACGCGCAAATCCACGGCGCGGCTCCGGTGATCGCCCATCCTCATAACGGATCGTTGTTGCAGTGTCTCAAGCAACTGGCCCTGCAGTTCGAACGGGATATCGCAGACTTCGTCGATGAACAGCGTGCCACCATGGGCCAGTTCAATCTTGCCAGGGCTGTCGCGCACGGCACCGGCAAAGGCGCCACGGATGTGGCCGAACAGTTCGCTTTCGATACGGTCGCCTGAGACCGCACCACCTTTGAAATGGATCATGGGACGCCGTTTGCGGCTGCTGTCGCTGTGGATCGCTGACGCGACAAGCGATTTTCCGGTCCCGCTTTCCCCGGTGATCAGCACGTTTGCCTCGGTCTGGGACACCAGCCCGATTTGACTGATCGTTTGCCGGATCGCCGCAGAGGTGCCGATGATTTCATGATGCGCCCGCTCGATATTGATCGCTTCTTGCAGGTATGCGTTTTCCTGTTCCAGCCGATCCCGCAGGGCCGCGATTTCTTCCATGGCAGAGCGTAGCTTGGTTTCGTTTTCCCACCGTTCGGTAATATCGCGAAAGATCACAACGGCCCCGACCAATACCTGTCCATCATAGATTGGGGTCGATACATATTCGACGCGGATCGGCTTGCCATCCTTGCGCCAGAACACCTCATCCTCGATCCGGTTGACCTGCTCAAAGCGGAAAGACTGATAGATCGGGCATTGCTGTGACGGGTAGACCTCGCCATTCAGGTGGTGGTGGTGGATTTTCTGGTGAATGTCGTGACCCAACAGGTCCTGGCTGGTCCAGCCCAGCATTTCCTGGGCTGCGCGGTTGACGAATGTGGTTTTGCCATCTGCATTGACGCCGTAAATTCCCTCGCCCGCTGCATCAAGGATCAGCTGGTTCTGCCGTTCGAGTTCAGAAAAGAACGATTGCGCGCGCTGCCATTCCAGGATGCCGCCGCCATACATTTGTGCGGCTGCAGCCTCTTCCGCACGGCGTTCAAGATCTGCGAGATCAAGGATGTTCAATAACAGCAGTTGCGTGTTTTCTGTCGTGACGCGCCCCGTCAGTTCGCATTTGATCGCATGATCAGCAGCGGACCGTAGCGTGATTTTCCGCGTCCATGCGGTGCCGCGATGCTGTACCTCGTCGATAAAGACAACGAAATCAGCAAGGCCGTCATTGATGCATGGCGCAAAGAAACGCCCGACCAAGGCGGGATCGTCAAAAAGCGCGCAAGCCTCTGGCGTGGCGGCAAGAACCCTGTCCGTGACAAGGCTGATCAGAACGGTGGGGCCAAACGCACCTGCCAGATAGGAATCATAATTCTGCGTCTCACTATCCATGCTGCCATAAAGGTTAACGCTAGCGTCGAGGGCAACACGAATTTTCGTAATTCACGAAATATCGTAGTACAACAGGAACGCAATAATGACTTAATGCATTGATTTGAAATCGTAATCTTAAATCTCCCGATTTTCAGACCCTCGTATTTTTTCGGATGCCGGGCTGCGCCACCATGTGGATACAACAGCGACGGAGAGTGTCATGACGGTTAAATCATTGGGAAACCCCTTTTCATCCAAAACCGACCTGCGGCACGGGCAAAGCTGTACGTGTGACACATGCAAGAGCAGCGCTGAACCGGTGGCACAGTTGATGTCCAGCGAAGAGATGCTGGAACAAGCAGTCGAAAGTGCGATTGTACGGTCGGTCTTTGGTCAAAGCGATATTGGTCGCAGGTCCTTTATGGGCATGGTCGGTGGTACGACAGCCGCCGCTGCACTTGCTTCCGTCTTTCCAATCAACGAGGCCAAGTCGGCCATTCTGGATAATCTCGGACCACCCGAAAAGACCGACCTGAATATTGGGTTCGTGCCGATCACCTGCGCCACTCCCATCATTATGGCGCAGCCTTTGGGTTTTTACGAACGCTATGGTCTGAATGCGCAGGTCATCAAAACCGCTGGCTGGGCGGTCGCACGCGATAAGTCCCTGTCCGGCGAATATGACGCCAGCCACATGCTGACCCCGATGCCGCTGGCCATGACGCTTGGCGCGGGTTCCATCGCTGAACCCTACATCATGCCCGCCGTCGAAAACATCAACGGACAGGCCATCGTGCTGTCGAACGAACATATGGACAAGCGCGACCCAGCCCAGTGGAAAGGCTTCACCTTTGGCGTGCCGTTCGAATATTCCATGCACAATTTCCTACTGCGCTATTACGTGGCTGAATTCGGGCTTGACCCGGACGTGGACATCCAGATCCGCGTTGTTCCACCACCGGAAATGGTGGCCAACCTGCGGGCCGGCAATCTTGATGGCTACCTGTCGCCCGATCCGTTCAACCAACGGGCCGTCTTCGAAGGCATCGGCTTTATCCACATTCTCACCAAAGAAATCTGGGAGGGCCACCCATGTTGTGCCTTTGCTGCGCCATTGTCCTTCGCGACCGAATTACCAAATACCTACGGGGCCTTGCTGAAGTCGATCATTGACGCCACGCAATATGCCTCAAACCCGGACAACAGGATTGAAATATCCGAAGCCATAGCGCCGACCAACTATCTCAACCAGCCCGTCACGGTCATTCAGCAGGTGCTGACCGGCACCTATGCCGATGGTCTTGGTGAGGTCCAGCGTGTCCCCGACCGCATCGATTTTGATCCGTTCCCGTGGCATTCCATGGGTGTGTGGATCCTAACCCAGATGAAACGCTGGGGCTATATCGAAGGCGATGTGGATTACAAGGCCGTCGCTGAACAGGTCTATCTGGCTGCCGACGCCAAAAAGGTCATGGAAGACCTTGGCTATGACGCGCCCGACGTGACCTACAAATCCCATACAATCATGGGCAAGACCTTTGATTACAACGAGCCCGAAGCCTACGTCGACAGTTTCGCAATCAAGGCCGACTGATGGGAACGCTCAGCGAAAACAAACGCGCGGCGCTGTTGTCCATTCTGTTGCTGTTCGTCGGGTTGCTTGTGTGGGAAATGTCCATTCCCGCACAAAAAGCCGTGGGCGAGCTGACAGAATATGAGCTGCTGACGGGTGGCGGACAGCCCAAGGCGGGTGTGCCACCACCCAGTCAGGTCTTTGCCAAGGCATGGGAGCAATTGTCCGACCCATTCTATGACGCTGGCCCCAATGACAAAGGTATTGGAATCCAGATCGGCTATTCCATCTACCGGGTCCTGACGGGATATCTGCTGGCCGCGCTCATCGCGATCCCGCTTGGCTTTCTGATCGGGATGTCCTCGGTCGCCTACAAGGCGCTGAATCCGTTTATTCAGGTGTTGCGGCCTATTTCCCCTTTGGCGTGGATGCCCCTCGCGCTGTTCATTATCCAGGACAGCGAAGCATCCGCCATTTTCGTGATCTTCATCTGCTCAATCTGGCCGATGCTGATCAATACCGCCTTCGGCGTGGCCGCCGTTCGCGAAGACTGGGTAAACGTCGCCCGCACGCATGAACTGGGTTCGATCAAAACTGCCTTCACGGTCATCCTGCCTGCCGCTGCCCCAACGATCGTGACAGGGATGCGCATTTCCATCGGCATCGCATGGCTTGTGATCGTCGCGGCAGAGATGCTCGTTGGGGGAACCGGTATTGGGTATTACGTCTGGAACGAGTGGAACAATCTCGACCTGACCTCTGTCATCTTTTCAATCCTCATGATCGGCGTTGTCGGCATGTTGCTGGATGCCGCCTTCGGCTTCTTGCAGCGCCGCGTGACATATATCGAATAGAGAGACGGGCCATGAATTCCTTTTTGAGTATCGAAAAACTGACGCAGCGTTTTCCAGATGGGGCTGGTGATGAACTGACCGTATTTGAAGACGCCAGCTTTGGCGTCGAGAAAGGTGAGTTTGTCGTCATCCTCGGCCACTCCGGCTGTGGCAAATCGACGATCATGAACATTCTTGCGGGCCTCGCAGAACCGACCAGCGGCGTTGTCAAAATGGACGGCGAATTGGTCAGGGGCCCTAGTCTGGACCGGGGGGTGGTGTTTCAGAACTATTCACTGCTGCCGTGGCTGACGACGCTGAAGAACGTAACCTTTGGCGTTCAGGCCCGATATCCCGACTGGTCCAAGGCCAAGGTGATCGCCCATGCGACCGAATTTCTTGCCATGGTCGGGCTGGAAGGTGACGTAATCCGCCGCAAACCCAGCCAGCTATCCGGCGGGATGCGCCAGCGTGTTTCAATCGCGCGCGCCTTCGCCAATCACCCCAAACTTTTGCTGCTGGACGAACCGTTTGGCGCGCTGGATGCGCTGACACGGGGCACAATCCAGGACGAGTTGCTGAAAATCTGGGGCCAGATGGAGCAAACCGTCTTCATGATCACCCACGACATTGATGAAGCGATCCTGTTGGCCGATCGTATCCTTTTGATGACCAACGGCCCCTTTGCCCGTGTCGCCGAAAGCGTCGAGATCACGATCCCACGCCCGCGCAACCGGACAGAGATCATAGAACACCCCAACTATTATGCGATCCGCAACCATCTGGTGCAGTTCCTTGGCAAACGGTCCAAGGAACTGTCCGGCCAGCCATCCACGCCGGGTGAAACGAACCGGCCCACACAGGTGCGGATCGACAAGACAATACCTGCCGACGATCCCGAAGACCAACAGCCTGCTCTGCGGGCCGTGAACAGCTAAGACCCGGAGGAGACCAATATGAAAGACATCGCCATGACGCAGATGATGACCAAAGAAGACGTAACCGCAATGATCCTGTCAGCCAAGAAACAGGCCGGGCTGACTTGGGAAGAGATTGCAGACAAGATCGGCATGTCCCCGGTCTGGACCCATTCTGCGGCGATGGGCATGAACGCCTTTCCCGCTGATAAGGCCAAGCTGATGGTCAGTGTCATGGGGTTGCCGCAAGAAGCCGAAAACGTGCTAGCAGAAAGCCCAACTAAGATCTGGGAACAGGCAGTGCCGACCGACCCATGCATCTACCGCTTCTATGAAATCGTGGGGGTCTATGGGCCAACACTTAAGGCGCTGATCCAGGAAAAATTCGGCGACGGGATCATGTCAGCCATCGATTTCGACATGACGGTGACGCGGGTTGAAAATCCGAAGGGGGACCGGGTCAAGGTTGAAATGTCCGGCAAGTACCTGGGCTACAATAGCTGGTGACCCGTCCTCCTGTCCCGCTTTTCAATTATGATGAAGCGGTTCAAAAGGTCCGCATGGCTGAGGATGCATGGAACACGCGCGACCCTGAAAAGGTCGCGCTGGCTTACACGACGGATACGCGGTGGCGCAACCGGTCTGAATTTCTAAACGGGCGCGACGAAGTGCGTGTGTTTCTGAGACGGAAATGGTCGGTCGAGACAGGCTACCGGTTGATCAAAGAGCTTTGGGCCCACACGGACAATAGGATCGCGGTGCGCTTTTGCTACGAGTACCATGATGCGGATGGGCAATGGTTTCGGGCCTATGGCAACGAAAACTGGGAGTTCGATCCTGACGGTTACATGGCCACGCGCCATGCGTCGATTAATGACGTGCCGATTGCTGAGGCAGATCGTCTGTTTCACTGGCCGCAAGGACGCCGCCCCGATGATCATCCGGGACTGATCGGGTTGGGTTTGTAGCGGCTGCCATTTTAAGAAACCGATCATACAAACCAACCCAACGGGTAAGACCACGGCATACACAGAGGTCTTGTTGATCGAAGCTGTGCTATAGCGGCTACTCAGTATTCAATGACCGCTTCTCGCGCTCTGGTTCGGGACTCGCCGGATTATCCAAGTTCCATGCTTGCGATCGCTTGGAACTTGGCTGGATTGGTTGCGGGCTGGGCGCCGCTGAACATTCTGGCTGTTTCAAAGGTTGCTTCGAAGTCGAGCGACTTAATCACCTTGGCAAGTGGGGCGTTATGGTGAGAGACATCGACAAAACATGGCTCATCGGATGTGGCGAAAGGATTGGCGGCTAACAGCGCGCGTGCGTCAGTCTCGGACACCGCATAAAGCGGACCAATCTTGCTGCCTAGCGGGCAGCGCCGGAAGGTTGCAAATCCAGCGATGTCTTCCCCCTCCACCAGAACCATGGTTTGTCGCGTCGGTGAATGGGCGAACCATGCAGTTGCAAATGCCGTGCGCCTTATGCCGCATGCGCGCGTGTCGCAGGCAATCAATGTCTCGATATCGCCGGGTAACGCCGGACGGATGCGTGGATCAGCCAGTGGGGCGATCTGTCCTTCGTAACGCACTGTGCTTCCGCATTTGACAAAGCCTGAGCGCGCATAATTGTCTTGTTGGTCGGGAACGCCATCCAACCCGATGCTGCGTGTTTCGGCATAGGCGATGCCAGCACGCCAGACGTCCATGCCGTGGCCTTGCCCCCGAAATTCCGGTCTGCAAAGATAGAGTCCCAGAAAAGCGAAATCGGGATCGTGGTTGACGACAGAAATTGCGGCAACGGGGGCGCCATCGACCTCTTTGAGCAGAAATCCCGTCGGGTCTGCGGCATGAAAGGCAGCAGCATCATCCAGACCGGGATTCCAACCTTCGTCGGCCGCCCATCCCAGCACCATTTGCAGTTCATCCACAGTCATGGGGCGCACTGTCATTGTGACAATGCCTCTTTCAGAGATGGCGCCCGAACGTTCCGTTCGCGCAAATCCAATGCAGAGTGCAAGTCAACCAAATGACTGCGCATCAGCGCTTCGGCCTGTTCCTCGTCGTGGTCAGCCAATGCGCGCACCAATGCGTGATGGGCGTGTTTCTCGCAAAGCGCACTTTCGCGTCGCCAATAGAGCGCGATGATCAGCGATGACCGCGCGACAAGCGTTTCAATGAAGCCTGCGATGGTACTCTGGTTCGCGATGCGCGCAATTTCAGTGTGAAAAAGACCAGATAGATACAACGCCCGCCCCGGATCTGCTGCATCCAGTGCGGTGTGCTCTTCATTGATATGTCGTTCCAGCAAGGCAATGTCAGACGGTGTCGCCAGTTTCGCCGCGCTGCGCGCTGTCCGGGGTTCAAGCAACTCGCGGGCCTCAAACACTTCGTGGGCCTCGGTCAATGATGGCGAGGCGACTTTGGCACCTTTGTTCCGGCGGATATCAACAAGCTTTAGATGCGAAAGGCTTTGTAGCGACGCCCGAACGACCGTCCGCGAGACGCCATAGATTTCTGCCAGCTCATCCTCACCCAGTTTGGTGCCTGGCGCTATCCGGTGTTCGTGAATAGCCAAAGATAGCGCTTGGGCGATGGTATCACTGGTGGCGGCATTTTGCATGGCGGGTAAGAGCGTTGTGCGGGTCATGGAAATTCCTCGTGCCTCTCACATGACAGACCGATTGGCACTGCTCAAGGTTGTCATTCTGTACCCAACCTCTTCTTGTATTGTATACAATTATGTGTTCAATTTTTGATCACAAGTGGTTTGTAGCGCAAAAGTTTTGAGCAGCGCCAGTTAATAGTCAGGAAAATTGGCAACCCGAAATTGCCTAACAGCCTGCCAACCCAGTTGATTGGCACAACTTCCCGGGGGACGTATGAACGCCACACATAAAGAACTGGAGTTGGTGTCTGTCACAAAGCGCTACGGCGAAACTGTGGCGGTCAATGCAATCAGTCACAAGTTCCAGCCCGGCGGCTATGCGTGCCTGTTGGGGCCGTCAGGCTGTGGCAAGTCATCGACCCTGCGGATGATTGCGGGCCATGAAATTGTATCAGACGGGTCGATCCTGTTGGGCGGCACAGACATTTCGCATCTTCCACCGGCAAAGCGCGGTACGGCGATGATGTTCCAGAATTACGCGCTTTTCCCGCATCTCAGTGTTGCTGAAAACGTGGCCTTTAGCTTGAAAATGCGTGGTGATGACAAGCAAGCTCGCTTGAAAAAAGCGGGTGAGATGTTGGAGTTGGTTGACCTTAGCTCGCTCAGCGATCGGTTGCCTGATCAGCTGTCCGGAGGGCAGCAACAGCGTGTCGCCTTGGCGCGTGCCTTGATCACACGTCCACAGGTGTTGCTGCTGGACGAGCCACTGTCAGCGCTTGATCCGTTCTTGCGCATCCGCATGCGCGGTGAGCTGCGTAAACTGCAGCGCGAGTTAGGGATCAGCTTTGTCCATGTCACCCACGGGCAGGACGAAGCACTCGCATTGGCGGATGAGATCGTCGTCATGAACAACGCTGTGATCGAACAGGCCGGTACGGCACGCGAGGTGTTCAATGCCCCCACAACAGCCTTCGTGGCGCAATTCATTGGCGGCCATAACGTCATCGCGCTGCCCGACGGGCATTTTGCGATCCGGACTGATGCCGTGGGGATTGCGCAACGAGACAGCGGCAATCTGCAGGGTAACATTCTGGCAGTGGAGTATCAGGGCGCGCATGTCTCTGTATCCGCGATGATTGCCGGCGACCAAGAGATCAGCGCCCTGGTTCCGGAAGCCGACTTTTTCAACAACCCACTTAACCCAGGCGATCAGGTCGGTTTGATCTGGGACGACGCAAACCTGCACAAGCTTACGGCCTAGCGAACACCCGACAAGGAGAAAACAAATGACCAAAGTATCAAGACGCAGCATTCTGAAAGGCGGCGCAGCTTTTGCCGCTGGCACCACTCTTGGTGCCCCGATGATCTGGGCGCAAAACATCAAGGACGTGACCTTACGCCAGTTTGGTACAGGCGTGTCCAACCTCAATGACGTGGCCAATAAGGTGAAGGAAGATCTGGGCTTTACCCTGGAAATGACTGCGCTGGACAGTGACAGTGTCACGCAGCGGGCCGCAACGCAGCCCAACAGCTTTGACATCGCCGATATTGAGTACTGGATTTGCAAGAAAGTCTGGCCCACCGGGAACTTGCAGGCCATGGATACGTCCCGGATCGCCAATTACGACAAGATCGTGGGTATCTTCCGCAATGGTAAACTGACGCCTGAGAGCACGATTGCCCAAGGCACTGCGCCTCATACGGTGGGCTTTGTCGAGGGTCCCGAGGGTAACAGCTTCGTAGACAACGAAAGCGGTTGGATGACGTTGATCCCGACCATCTATAACGCCGATACGCTGGGCATCCGCCCCGACCTGATCGGGCGTCCGATCAACAATTGGTCGGAACTTCTGAACCCCGAATTCAGGGGCAAAGCCTCAATCCTCGACATTTCGTCCATCGGGATAATGGATATGGCGATGGTTGTGGAAAGCATGGGCGAATATACCTATCCCGACAAAGGCAATATGACCCGCGAAGAGATTGACCTGACCATGGCGATCTTCACCGAGGCCAAGCAAAACGGTCAGTTCCGCGCCTTCTGGAAGTCGTTTGATGAAAGCGTGAACCTGATGGCCTCTGGCGAGGTTGTTATCCAGTCCATGTGGTCACCGGCCATCACTGCGGTCAAATCCAAGGGCGTGCCTTGCGTCTACCAACCGCTGGAAGAAGGCTACCGCTCCTGGGGCGGTGGCATTGGGCTTTCGGCCTCGCTTACCGGGCTGGAACGCGATGCGGCCTATGAATACATCAACTGGTATCTTGACGGCTGGGTTGGCGGCTACCTGATGCGTCAGGGCTACTATTCGGCAGTGCCTGAGACCTCCAAGAACTTCATGTCAGAAAATGAATGGGGCTACTGGTTCGAGGGCAAAGCCGCGACAGACACGATCACCTCGCCGACCGGCGATCCGCTGGCCCAAGCGGGCGAGGTACGCGATGGCGGATCTTTCTTTGACCGGATGGGCGCCGTGGCCTGCTGGAATGCCGTCATGGACGAAAACCAGTACATGGTCCGCAAGTGGAACGAGTTCATCGCGGCCTAGTGACGAAAGGGATGGGTGTTTCGGCACCCATCCCATCCTGACCCAGAAAGAGCCAATGTGCTGAAAAACAATACTTTTGTTGGATGGCTGATGGCACTGCCAATTATGGCGGTGCTCATGTTCTTTTTGGTTCTGCCTATCTTGATGATCGTTGCGGTCAGCTTCTGGCAGGCGACCGAATTCTCGATCATCCCGGCGTTCGATCTTGAAAATTACGAATTTCTGTTTGGTTCGAACGTCACCTATCGGGTGTTCTTCAACACGTTCAAATACGCCTTCATCACATGGGTCTTCACACTAGGTATCGGCTTTACCGTCGCGTATTTCCTGGCCTTTCATGTGCGTAGCCTGACATGGCAAATCGTCCTGTTCCTGCTTTGCACAATCCCGTTCTGGACCTCGAACATCATCCGCATGATCTCTTGGATCCCGTTTCTGGGGCGCAACGGGATCGCTAACTCAACGCTGCTATCGTGGGGTGTGATTGACGAACCGCTCGACTGGCTGCTGTTCAGCGATTTCGCGGTCATCCTGGCCTTCGTGCATCTTTACACACTGTTCATGGTTGTTCCGATCTTCAACACGATGATGCGGATCGACAAAAGCCTGATCGAGGCCGCTCGGGACGCAGGCGCCTCGGGTGCGCAAATCCTGTGGAACGTGATCATCCCACTCACCAAACCGGGCATCATGATCGGCACAATATTCGTCGTCACACTGGTGATGGGAGACTTCATCACCGTGCGCTTTATGTCCGGCTCTCAGTCCGCCAATGTGGGACGGCTCATTTCCAATGATATCGCCTTATTGGCCTATCCTTCTGCGTCCGCCACCGCAGTCGTTCTGCTTTTGACCGTACTTCTGGTGATCGGCATCATGCTGCGCTTCGTTGACATCAGAAAAGAGCTGTAAAGTGGAACCGCGTCCAAGATCCTTCTACCTCCTCAGCGCCTTTTTCGCGCTTTTCCTGCTGTTCCTGTACGGCCCGACCATCACAATAGCGATCCTGTCGTTCCAAGGCCCTGGAGGTGGGCTGACATTTCCGATGCGCGGCACATCCTTGCACTGGTTCCGCGATCTGTTCGAACAACAGGCTGTGGGCGATATCTGGGGTAGCTTTCGCCGCAGCTTCGCACTGGGGCTCATGGTGATGGTCACCACGGTCGTTCTGTCCGTGATGGGCGGATTGGCATTCCGCAAGAAATTCCGTGGCTCAAGTATTCTATTTTACTTGATCATCACATCGTTGGTGATCCCATCCATCCTGATTTCTCTGGGTGTTGGGCTGATCTTTTCACAATCGGGCCTTGAGGTGCATTGGTCGACATCGGGTTTCGGATCGCAGCTGACTTGGACGCTGCCCTTTGGCCTCTTGATCATGTTTGCCGTCTTCAACCGCTTTGATAAAAGCTACGAGGAAGCGGCGCGCGACCTTGGTGCGACCTCATGGCAGACACTGCGCCATGTGGTGCTGCCCATCATAGGGCCATCGCTGATCGGGGTCGCCCTTTTTGGCTTCACCCTCAGCTATGATGAGTTCGCGCGGACCCTTCTGACATCAGGCAGCTACAATACGCTGCCGTTGGAGATTTTCGGGATGACAACCAATGTCACCACACCCGTTCTCTATGCTCTCGGAACACTCACAACAGTGTTTTCGTTGCTGATGATCGGTCTCTTTCTATGCCTCGCGTTATGGAGCACACGCCGCAAAGCCCGCGCAGGATCCGATGCTGGTAAGGGCATGATGTGATCGTCCTGATAAATCCCAACAGCACGGTGTCGATGACGAACACCATGTTGCGCACCGCGCGCGAAACCGTGCCGACCGCGAAATTCGAAGGCTGGACATCCCACGATGGTCCGCCGGCAATTCAGGGCACGGCGGATGGATTGCTGGCAGAGGGCCCGCTGTTGCGGTTGGTCTCAAAGGCATCGGACCAAGGCGCGGCGGCGATCATAATCGGGTGTTTCGATGACACCGCCCTTGATGCCGCCCGCAAAACCGCAAGCTGCCCGGTGATCGGCATTGGACAAGCCGCCTATCATCTCGCCGCCATTGCCGGTGGAAAATTCTCCGTCGTGACAACGCTTAAGGTTTCGGTCCCCATACTGGAGGCAAACATCCGCGCTTATGGGCTAGGGGGTCTATTGAGCAAAGTGCGCGCAAGCGACGTTCCGGTACTGGCCTTGGAACAAGATGCCATCGCAGCCACAAATCGGGTCCTGTCCGAAATACAAAAAGCAGTGTGCGATGATGACATTCAAACGATTGTGCTGGGTTGCGGCGGCATGGTCGATATTGAAAAACGGGCGGCCCACTTATCCGGCATACGCTTGGTTGATGGTGTACGTGCTGCAGCTGCGTTTGCGAGCCAGTTGTAGCGATATCCTCATGAACTTTCTGGTAGAATTATTCATGAACGTGAGTTTCTTCCCATTCAGAGCGGGCATTGGTTTCCTGCGCGGCGTTGAGCAAGAACTGCTGCCCACCTTCAACTGCCCTGACCTCATAAAACGCGTAGAACAAGTGGCTTGATTGATCGCCACTATCGGTCTGGGCTGAACCATGGTGTGAACCAAGTAGGCTACGCCGCCTGACCCTGTCCAACAAATGGGGAGCAGATCGGTCATAGTGATAGCCGTTGCCCCGTAGGATCAAGGCCACGGCGGCTGGATAGCACATGGCAAACCCGGAAAGTTAACAAGCAAAATGCAGGTCGCGTCAGTCACTGATTGCCATTCCAAATTCCAAAAATATTTGTAAAAAACTGAGCGCCAACAGCGCTTTTGACGCGGCATTGACGCGGCATTGACGTGGGTATGACACCCCATCGCTTATATTTCTCAAGCGTTTAGGGTCCCGGGGCAAATTCTTTTTAGCACCAATTCTTAGTCCGTACCCGGGGTCCTGAACGCTTATTCTCAAGGGTTCATTGCCTGAGCCCAAAATCAATTTTTTATAAAGGAACTTAAAAATGGCAACGAAACGTACCCCAAGACTTGTTTTGATGGATGAGGATCTCTCGGTCGCCGAAGCCGGCATGGAGCAGCTTTCATCAGTTCGTAGCGGGCTCAAAGCTGAAGATGCAGTGATGTCACTCATTTCTGCAGACGAGATCGGCGAAGATAGCGCTCTCGTCACGGAAGAAATCAACACCGTGGCGGTTGAACTTACCGACAAGGAGGCCCGCGACCTGGAAAAGAAATCCGGTGTTGCTGTGGTCGAAGATGATGTGTGGAACCACGCGTCAGGCGATCTTGACGAAAATCTTGGTGATATTGTCGACGAAGACCCGGATGCGACGGCAGAGGTCGATGACGCACATATCGTCACTGAAGACAACGTTGATGAACTATCGGATGCGGAAATGGCGGCATACGCCGCTGATGCGGTCAACTTGGAGTTCGACGAACCCGAGATCGACTTCGACGAGGCGGGTCAGGCCTTTGCTTTGTCGGCTGTGGGTGATCCAACCGTTTCTGATACCGCAGAGATGGCCGGTATTGACCGAAAGAAGCTCTACAAATTCATCCGTTGCGTTGTGAAATGCGCGATGACCGAGTTGGCCGACGCCAAGGCCGAAGACGTGGATGAGGCAATGGTTGCCCGCATCATGTCCGAACAGGGCGTCTCGGGCGACGATGTTTCGACACAGGCGATCCGCGACTACATCACTTGTGGTTTGCGCATCATCTACGCGCCGCTTGCTTGGCGATACTCCACCGGTGCAGGCGCACGTGTCGCGATTGTCGATACGGGCATTGCGCCACGCCATCCTGATCTGCGGGTTTACGGTGGTGCCAGCTTTGTGCCTGGTGTCCGTTCATGGGCTGACGATCATGGGCATGGGACGCATGTGGCAGGAACCGTTGCCGCACTGGCCAACAACCGCGGCGTGGTTGGTGTAGCGCCTCATGCACGCCTCTATGCCGTGAAGGTACTCAACTCACGCGGCTCCGGCCGTTCAAGCTGGATCATCAACGGCCTGGTGTGGTGCTATCGGAACAGGATGCATGTAGCGAATTTGAGCCTGGGAAGTCGCGTCACAACGCATGATCCACGCGTCTACAGCGCAGCATATGAACGCGCTGGAAGACTGTTGCGCCAGCGCGGGATCTTGTCGGTCGCCGCTGCCGGGAACGACAACGGCCCGGTTGGAAACCCGGCACGCTGCCCATCGTTCCTGGCGGTCTCCGCAGTCGATTGCAACCGGCGTCGTGCGAGCTTTTCTAACTTCGGTCGGCAAGTTGAACTTGCGGCACCAGGTGTGGATGTATGGTCAACCTATCCGCAAACCGGCTATCGCAAGCTCAACGGCACCTCTATGGCGTGTCCGCATGTTGCCGGGGTCGCAGCGCTGATCAAACGTCGTCATCCCTCATGGCACGGTGACCGTATCCGCGTCCATATGTGGCGCACGGCTACCGATATCGGTCCAAGTGGACGCGATGTCGCCTATGGGTTTGGTCTGGTGAACGCCTATCGTGCCGTCCGGTAAACGCGAAGTGGAGGTGGCAGAATGCTCTGCCACCTCCTATATCCAGTCATGAACCCATCTTTCAAAAGACGGAACCATGCCATATCTGACCTGCCTGCTCGCAGCGTTTCTTATCTTATCTGATACCGGGAGAGCTTCAGCCATGGAAAAGATCGACAAAAACCTCGTTGACGCAATTGCCGAGGCGGAGGGGCTGGAGCATTCGTATCCGGTTCTGATCATTTGCCAGGAAAACTGCGATGCCGTGGTCGACAAGCTCAAGGCGCTTGATGTCGCACAGTTCAACATCATTGATGAGTTGAATATGATTTCCGCCAGTGTAACCGCAGAAGTCATTTCGGAGATTGAAGCTCTGGACACTGTGGAAAAAATCGAACTCGATGCAGAGGCTCGCATCAACTGAAAGCGGCCCCAGAGCATGCCAACGAGACACAGGTCTGGTTGGAGCCGCCGTCAGAAATGCGTCAAAACAGATATTAGCCCTCAGCTTTCACCGGACCCCGTAGTATCTTTGATCTAGGATGTGACAGGGGGGATTGATCGGATGGTTGAGAAAAAGGGCGCCGAGGACGGACTTCCGGACAATCCGACGGGAACCCCTTATGTGGACTGGGCGCTTCGGCTCATTCAAGCAGACCCGCATCGTTTGAAACTACTGAACAAAGTACCCCCGGACGAAAAGGACCTGTCCCAAGACCCACCCCTTTGGACACCGCTGAGCGTGAGGATCAGGGGACGACTTATAGACGTATTCCAAGATAAATATACGATTGGAAAGCCGTTTTCACGCGATGATCCGCCTGATGTGGTCGTGGAGCCTTGGCAGTTCTTCTTTGCCGGGATCGCCAGGCCGGACTTTCTTGATCTTGTGATCTATGTGCGCATTGGGCGCGATTTGCCCGATGACGTTAAGGTCATCTATCGCTCCCCGCCGGTCAGCCGGTTCGAGCTGCCGCTCATCGCAGAGGATAACACCACAAGCGGGATGATTTTCCGCGAGAGAGCCCCCTTTATCGGCGTGAGCACGACCGCTGGCACCGCGGGTAAAACCGCCGTGGGGATCATTGACGACGGCATCGGCTTTCTGAACAGTCGGTTCATGCGCGGTACAACATCAAGATTTGCTGCGCATTGGATCATGTCTGATCCAATCTTGCCAACGCCGACCCCCTCCATCGCAGCACTTGCAGCAGCTTTGCAGACCGAAACCGAGGCAGAAATCTACACGCGTCTGGCAAAGGCGGTCTATTGGCCGGGGATCAGTCATCGCATGCGCGATCTACAGACACATGGTACGCATATGCTTGACCTTGCCGCCGGTGCCGATCCATTTGACAGCTCTGACCCCGTTCGCGATATCGAACTTTTTGGCGTTCAAATCCGTCCGACATCCTATGATGATACATCCGGTGCCGGGATCGCACCGGATTTGCAGCGTGGCCTCTTCTTTCTATGGGCAACTGCATTTTTGAGCGGAGTCGAACGTTTGCTTGTCAATATCAGCCTTGGGATCACCGCCGGACCCAAGGACGGCACGTCTGACGTCGAGATCATGATCAGGGATACGATCAACGCGGCCGCCTTCTTTGGTGTGAAACTGGAAGTTTTTCTGCCTTATGGCAATTCCTACCAGGACCAGCTTGCAGCAGAACTGGCACCAGCGCGGGGTTTGGACAAGTCAATTGAATGGCAGATCCAGCCTGACGATCTGACGGCAGGCTACTTTGAAATTTACAATAAAGGCTGCGAGGATGTCGACCTGAACACTTTGAAGCTGAAATTCGTAGCCCCAAATGGCAGCGCGGTCACTGTTGGTGCAGGTGGTGCTGGATTCATCGATAGCGACATCGTGACAGATGGCGCCGTTCGCGGGCATGTCAGCTTCGTTCCAAAAAATGCAAACGGGCGAAAGGCACATCTTGTCGTGGCCCTTGCGCCGTCCCGCGCAAACCCGGAAACGGCTTTTCCCAGTACCCTGCTATGTCCTCCAGGACGCTGGACGCTGATTATCTCTTCACCACAGCATTCAGTGGAATTGTTGTTACAGATGCAGCGCGATGACCGACCAGCCGGCGTTCTACCCGGCGCCCGGCAGGCCTATTTTGAAGGGCCGAACACGCGCGAGTTCGACATCGGCCAAAGGCAGCACGCCGGTCTGGGCGTCGATGGCCCGGTGGTTCATCGCGGTTCAAACTCGGCCTATACGGAAGTGAAGAATGCAAATGTCACTTCTGTCGGCGGTGCACGCGTCCGTCCGCACCAGGACCCGATCAAAAGCCCGCAGATCAATCCAGCGAGCTACACCGCGATGGGGGCTGACTGGTCTGGCGGCATGCCCACATGCGGTGCGGCCACCGAAATGGAAACATCGCGGCTGGGGATCAGGGCGGCTGGCACGTTTTCAAACGGAACTGCACGTCTCAGCGGGACAAGCACTGCATCTGCAACTGCGACACGGCAAGCGTTGGAGACGGCACTTGGGATGGCAACAGCAGGTGTCGGCGTCGTCTTTGGGTCGGATAGATCGCGGGTCGGTTCGGCTGTCATCCTTGACAACAGAGCCATCCGGCGCAGACCCTGACTATTCGTGCAGACGATAGACGGTCCAGTACCAAACCGGCTAGAACTCACGACGGTTGCAAAGCCACCGACGCCAGAAATCCGTTCAAATCCCCTCGGGCAGTTCGTCCAAGGCCTGCTCCCAGATTGCAATAAGCAATGGATCAGGGGCGCTGCCATCAAGGTCCGCCAGCGCCGCACTGGACAACTCAGCCGCAAGGTTGCTGAGAGAGAAATCGATCGAAGATGCCTCGACGGGTTGGTAGTTGAAAACTGTCGTTTGTGACGCCTCCCTCAGGTGGTTAACCAGAGCCTCACCGATCGCGATCCCGCACAGCGCACCGGCGTAACTGTCTGTCGGGAAATGCAAACCGCCAATAGTTCGGTTGTCGGCAATACGCGTCGCAATTCGAAACAGCAGATTTGCAACCGAATTGGGGTCGGCAATCTCGTCCCGGGCTCGAAACTCTTCATTGGTGGCGTGCGTTCGCGCAAAGATCATACCCGTAAGAACTGTTGCAATGGCGAACGCTTCGGTTGCATGGCCACTGGGCCAGCTGCCGTGCAATGGTGTCTGCTCAATGGCGTAAACCCGTGACGAATAATCCCCCGGGCGGGGAATGTTATGAACAAACTTCAGCGGGAACTCGATGTAGCCGCACAAACGAACAACAGCTTCTAGCCATTCCAGCGTCCACTCTGAGCGCTCAACATCAAGGCGCAGCGCTGCAGCAAAGAACGTTGTTATGTCGTCGATCTGAAAGCCGATCTCGTTCAAACGATCATTGCGTAAATCCGCCGCATCACGAACGTGGCGCAATTCTGCTTTCCGCCAAAAATCGTCTTCCGGCGGTGGTGGCGACAGTTCTACCAGGCGATGCGGCGCATCCTGCAGAAGCTTGGACTCTACATTTTCCCCAACGGCCTCAAACAATGGAAAAACGCGTGTATCTATCACGACTTCGCGCGGTATCTTTGCTAGCTTGTCAAGTTGAACAAACAAGTCGGTTTCAACTTTGGGCTTGAGCGCTGGATCTGCCTCTCCGTTCCAGACCGGCATTTCGCCTTCGCGCGTGGTCAACAGGGCATCGGCGGAACTCCCACCATAATCTTCAAAAAGGTCTTCGCCTGCGCGCCCCGCGCGTCCGGCCCTTCCAGCGCGTCCTGCGCGCCCAGCTCTCCCCGCGCGTCCTGCACGACCTGCCAAAGTCACCATAATTCAATCCCCCAATTCAGTGTTCGAATATCTTGGCGTATTGCAAAGAAGTCAGTCAATTCAGTTCTGAAACGCCTGTCGGATTTGACGGTAGAATGACGGGCTGGTAGCATTAAGCCCCATTTTAGTTTATTATATTTGAGATCGTTGGCATGGGAGCGCTACATGTCCTACAATGTCCAATTCTTCGGCAATTTCCGCCTGCTTGCACCAGACGACGAAGATTTAACTCCGTCGAGTTCGCGGCATAGGGCGTTGCTCGCGTTGATTGCCTCTTCCGAAGACCTTCGCCGTTCGCGGCGATGGCTTGAAGATCATTTGTGGAGTACCCGAGGCTCAAAACAGGCCAGCGGAAGTTTCCGCGAAGCATTGCGCGTGTTACGCAAAGATCTCGGGCGGCATTCGGAAATCCTCATCGCAAACCGAAGCGAGGTCTGGCTGGACAGTACAATGGTTACAACGGACCTTGATCCGAAGTCCTCTGGCCGCACAGCAAACCGCCAGTTTCTTGAGGGGCTCGACGTGCCGGACCCTCAGTTCGACGAATGGCTGCGTGATATGCGGGCGCAGTACGATCACAAAATCGCGCCTCAGCAGGATAGTGTCGAACCATTGCCACATCTGGTTAAGCCTGCCGCAGGAATTCTGGTTCGAAGTCGCGTCGGACGGATCGACACACGGGCCGAAGGTATGGCTGCACAGCTCATTGCAGACTACATCGCGACAAACTTTGAAGATTGGTTTGGGTCTTGGCTCCAATCAAATCAGTTGGCACCAAATGACAGCTCCGCAGACCTGGAGGTGTCGTGCGATATGGCGCAGGATGGCGGTGTCTGCGTCGTCCACGTGACTGTTGGCCATATTGCATCAGGCCGTATTCTGTACTCAGGCTATCGCAAATTCCGTGGCGCCCCGCTTGAGGCACTGGATCAAGAGCTTTTTGCGGGTCTCATTCATGCGGCAGCGTCCAAAGTTTCCGCTAACCTGCCTGCCTTTATCGGCGTTGACCGCCCTGAAAGCGTTGCGGCCGGATTTGCGCATTTTGGCAAGCAACGTCTATTAAGGTTCGATCCGGAAAGTATGGAAGAAGCTTATGGCTTCATGTCACAGGCACGACAGGCTCACGAGCACGGCGTGTTCGTCGCTTGGCAGGCGTTCATCAGAATGGCGCAGCTGGTTGACTCATTCTGTGATGACCGCGAAGGGAAGACCGAAGATCTCAAGGATTTATCAGCGCAGGCTTTGGAGCTGTCGGGCGACAATGCGCTTTCGATCGCGCTGGTGGCGATTGCGCGAAATATGGGCCAGATAGACTCCGCCGGATGCGCTGCCCTTGCGGAGCGTGCAATGAAGCTCAATCCAATGAACCTGTTTGCCCGCCAGGCGATGGCACTTGTTCATAGTAATGCAGGAGACATACAAAGCGCGTATCTTCTCTCTAAATCCTGCCAAAATCTCTTGCCCGAAGACGAGTCGCGGCACCTGTGGGATTTGTATCATGCGCTGGTTTGCATCGCGGCAGGAAAAAACCCCGAAGCACTGATTTCTGCAGAACGGGCTTCGGTACGCTGCACAGAATTCATCGCGCCGCGTCGGCAACTCCTTGGCCTCTATTTGAACGAAAACCGGATCGAGGATGCCAAGATTCAATTCGACTTACTCAACAAGAAGGAATCGGGGTTTTCCCTGGACCGGTTCTTGAATGATCCGGCTTATCCAGTGGACACGCTCAGAAAGCGCGGCCTTGTGCATCAGGATCTTGAGGGGATATTCTCGTGAACCGATCCATAGCTTGATCATTCAGGCGAATGCCGGCCTCGCAAAAGATCTCAGCAAACGGCGTGCTTTCCTTACCTTGCCTAACAATGAACGCCTGGTAGGCGGGCGTGAATGTGGGTGCTGTGCACCGCGTTGCTACCTTTCCCAATTTGCATCCCTGCCTGTGCGGCACAGTGATCTCCGCCGTGCGGGCCGATCGCATCTGCCCGCAACTGATCGGCAACGACATCTGTCGGCTGGTCACCTCTCGCGATAGGCAGCTTCAGCGAGGTAGTCGTCCGCCAACAACACGCGACAATGCCGCAGGAGCGGCTTTGTCCGCAAGCCCAATCTTGCCGGATCATTGCCTTGCAGCAAATGTCTGTTTACCTGTTGCAGCGATCAAATGGGCCAGACCAATGTCCTTTACGCTCAAACAGGCAAAGTACTTTGTTGGCGTGGCCGAGCACGGCTCGTTTAGCCGTGCGGCCGCGGAGTTGTCCATTTCGCAAAGTACGCTGACGGAGGCTGTCAAAGACCTCGAGGGGCATCTTGGACTAAAACTGTTTGAACGCCGTCGCCGTGGAGTGGAAATGACCCACCACGGGCATGTTTTCATGCGCCATGCCAAGGCGATCTTGGCGGAGATATCCAATGCGGAGATGAGTCTGGCGGGCGAGCATGGCAATGTGAGCGGGCGGCTCAATATTGGTGTGACGTCTTTGACGTCAGGCTACGTCTTGTCCGACCTTTTGTCGCGGTTCCGCCGGGCGCAGCCTGAGATTGACGTGAGTGCCCTTGAGGACAGTCCGGAATATCTCGAACATCTGTTGGTTGGCGGTGAGCTTGACGTCGCAGTCATGTTGGTGGATCGGCTGCGTAACCCGGCGGCCTTGCATTCAGAGCTTTTGGCGGTCTCGCCCTACCGGCTTTGGCTCCCTCTGGGGCATCCGCTTTCAGCCCTGGAGAGCATATCGCTCGAGGATCTTGCGACGGAACCGCAGATTGTGCTGGATGTCGACGAGATGCAGGACGAGGCTGCGCGGCTGATGTCCAGTTTTCCGGTCAAGCCACGTGTTGCGTTTCGCACCCGGTCCGTCGAGGCCGTGCGCTCACTGGTGGCCAGTGGGGCAGGGGTGTCGTTCCTACCTGATCTGGTCTACCGACCCTGGTCGCTTGAAGGCGACCGGATAGACAGCCGGGACGTCTCTACTCAATTGCCAGTGATCCAAGTTGGTCTGGTTTGGCGGCGCGGGGCGAAGATCTCGGACGCGACGCGCATGTTCCTGTCTGTGGCGCAAAGTTTCCACTCGCCACGCCTCCGTTAATTCGGAAATACCGATAATACCACCCAGAAAATTGAATTTGCCTGAATCTTGGGATGCCTACATGGTCGCAAGAGAACAAGATCTGACAACATAGGGGAGAATGCATCGTGAAAGCTGCTTTGAATTCCACGGTCGCGGCGTGCGTCGCTGCAACGGTGATGGTCCAGCCTTTGGCTGCCGAAATGCTGACCGAGCTCGGCGCAGGTGAAGGCCAGCTCAATATCGTGGCTTGGCCGGGCTATATCGAGCGCGGAGAGACGGTTGAGACGTTTGACTGGGTGACCGGCTTTGAAGAGGCCACAGGGTGTATGGTCAACGTCAAGACCGCGAACACCTCTGACGAGATGGTGGCGCTGATGAACGAGGGCGGCTTTGACCTTGTGACAGCATCGGGTGACGCCTCCCTGCGCATGGTTGCGGGCAAACGGGTGCAGCCGATCAATACCTCGCTGATCCCTAGCTGGGACACGGTCGATGACCGTCTCAAGGAAGCGCCCTGGCATTTCGTCGACGGCACGCACTACGGCACGCCTTACATGTGGGGCCCAAACATCCTGATGTATAACACCGAGATTTTCGGTGACACCCCGCCCACCTCATGGAGTGTTGTGTTTGAAGAAACGACCTTGCCGGATGGGCAAAGCAACCAAGGAAGGGTACAGGCCTATGACGGGCCGATCCATATTGCCGATGCCGCGCTCTATCTGATGACGCATAAGCCGGAGTTGGGGATCACCTCGCCCTATGAGTTGAATCAGGATCAATACGACGCAGCACTTGATTTGCTGCGCGTGCAACGCACGCTGGTCAGCCGCTACTGGCACGATGCCTTCATCCAGATTGACGATTTCAAGAATGAAGGCATGGCGGCCTCTGGCTCCTGGCCGTTCCAGCGGAACCTGCTGCAGGGCGAAGGCGAACCGATCGCCTCTGTTTTCCCGAAAGAAGGTGTGACCGGCTGGGCCGACACCACAATGATGCATATCGACAGCGAAAACCCGAATTGTGCCTATATGTGGATGGAGCATACGCTGTCCTCGAACCTGATGTCTGACCTATCGGTCTGGTTCGGTGCAAACCCGGCTGTGCCTGCTGCCTGTACAGATGGGCGCGGCATGCAGACAGCCGACGGCTGCACGGCCAACGGTTTCGACAATTTCGAACAAGTGCGGTTCTGGACCACGCCGGTGACCAGTTGCGAAAGCCAGGGTGAGTGCGTTCCCTATTATCGCTGGGTCTCTGACTATATCGGCGTGATTGGTGGACGGTAACGCCCCTAACAATTTGCGCGGCGGGTCTTCTGCTGCGCAATCTTTCAGGCAGAATATGACATCAGCAATTTCTTTCTCTGGCGTCTCGCGCCATTTCGGGGATGTCCGCGCGGTGGATGGGGTGGACCTAGAGATCGCACCAGGCGAGTTTTTTGCTCTGCTCGGTCCCTCCGGGTCTGGCAAGACCACCTGCTTGCGGCTCATCGCCGGGTTCGAGCAACCCACCCACGGATCCATCTCGATCTTTGGTGCCGAAGCCACGCGCACACCGCCCTATCGCCGCCCCGTCAATACGGTCTTTCAGGACTATGCACTGTTTCCCCATCTGAATGTGAGGGACAACGTCGCCTACGGGCTCATGGTGCGTGGCGACGCCAAATCTGCGCGCCGGGCGGCTGCGGACGACGCGCTGGCCCTTGTTGCCTTGGATGGGTTCGGCGACCGAAAACCCGCGGCCCTGTCGGGTGGACAGCGCCAGCGCGTGGCCTTGGCCCGGGCATTGGTGATGCAACCCAAAGTGCTGCTGTTGGATGAACCGCTTGGCGCGCTTGACCTCAAGCTGCGCGAGCAGATGCAGGGCGAGCTTAAGTTGCTTCAGCGTCAATTGGGCATCGCCTTTGTCTTTGTCACCCACGATCAAGGCGAGGCGCTTTCGATGGCTGACCGCGTTGCGGTCTTTAACGATGGGCGCATACAGCAAGTGGGTAGCCCCGAGGACGTCTATGACCGACCCGAAACGCCCTTTGTGGCCGATTTCGTCGGGGCCTCCAACGTGCTGCCCGCGCAGCTTGTCCACCGCCTGACGGGCAAGGACGCCCCGGCCAGCCTGCGCCCCGAAGCCATCCAAATTGGTGATGGTCCGCTATCGGGCAAAGTGAGTACGCAAGCGTTCCTGGGATCGGCCACCCGGATTGAAATCGAGAGCGAAGGGATCACGCTCAAGGTCCTGCTGCCGAAGGGCCGTTCGGTGCCGGAAATCGGTGAGACGGTCTCGCTCGGTTGGGGCGCGGATGCGTTGCATATCATGGACGGCAGAAATGGCTAAGGCCGCGCGCTCTCCGCTGTCGGACGCGCTTTGGCGGCGTCCCAACCTTCTGCTAGTGCTGCTGGTGACGCCGCCACTCTTGTGGCTGGGGATCGTTTATCTAGGCTCGCTCTTTGCGCTTCTGGCGCAAAGCTTTTTCTCGATCGACGAGTTTTCGGGCCTGATCAATTACGAGTTCACGCTGAAAACCTATGGCGAGCTTCTGCGCGCCTCGAACTTCGACATCCTGTTGCGGACCATCGCCATGGCATCGGCGGTCACCATCGGTGCCGCCATTGTCGCCTTCCCCATCGCCTATTATGCCGCGCGCTATGCACGGGGGCGCTGGAAAGCAGTGTTCTATCTGGGGGTCATGTTGCCCCTGTGGTCCAGCTATCTGGTCAAGGTCTATTCCTGGAAACTGATACTGGCCAAGGAAGGTATCCTGAACTGGCTCTTTGAAACCCTGCACCTCGCGTGGGTGCTAGAGGCCTATCTTGCCATTCCGGCCATTGGCGGCAATTCCCTGTCGGTTAGTTGGACAGGCACGTTCCTGGTATTCCTTTATGTCTGGCTGCCCTTCATGATCCTGCCGATCCAGGCATCCCTTGAACGGGTGCCACCCTCGATGCTTGAGGCCAGCGGAGATCTGGGTGCGCGGCCCGGCCAGACGCTGCGCCATGTGATCCTGCCTTTGGCTTTGCCGGGGATCATTGCCGGGTCGATTTTCACCTTCAGCCTGACCATGGGCGACTACATCATCCCCCAGATCGTCGGCACGTCGGCGCGCATGATCGGGCAGGCGGTGTATCAGTTCCAGGGCACAGCGGGGAACATCCCGCTCGCGGCCGCCTTTGCAGTAGTGCCGATTGTGGTGATGGGGATCTATCTGACGCTGGCCAAAAGAGCGGGGGCGTTCAATGCACTCTAAAGCGCCCCTTGGCCTGAAAGTCGCGGCGATTGGCGGGCTGCTTTTCCTGCACCTGCCGATCCTGCTGATTTTCGTCTATGCCTTTACCACCGAAGAGAAAAGCTACCAATGGCCGCCCCCGGGACTGACTCTCAAGTGGTTCGAGGTGACATGGAACCGTCCGGACGTCTGGCAGGCGCTTGGGCTGAGCCTGCGTGTGGCAAGTGTCTCAACGGTGATTGCCATGGTGCTGGGGACCCTCTGCGCTGCCGCCGTGGCGCGGTCCAAGTTCTTCGGGCGTGAAACGATCTCGCTGCTAGTCATCCTGCCGATTGCGCTGCCAGGGATCATCACAGGGATATCTCTGCGGTCTGCATTCAACATTGCGGACATGCCGTTCAGCACCTGGACGATCATTCTGGGCCATGCCACCTTTTGCATCGTGGTGGTCTACAACAACGCGGTGGCGCGGTTCCGCCGGACATCGGCCAGCCTGATCGAAGCCTCGATGGACCTTGGCGCGACCTATTGGCAGACCTTGCGCTTTGTCATTATGCCCAACATCGCTACGGCGTTGCTTGCCGGCGGTATGCTCGCGTTCGCGCTGAGCTTTGACGAGGTGATTGTGACGACCTTCACCGCAGGCCAGCAGCAGACCCTGCCCATCTGGATGCTGGAAGAGCTGGTTCGACCGCGTCAGCGGCCCGTGACCAATGTGGTGGCGATGGTTGTGGTGCTGGTCACGTTCCTGCCGATACTCGGCGCGTATTATCTGACCCGCGGGACCGAGACGGTCGCGGGGCAGGGCAAGTGAAGAATGACATCAAGGGAGAGACGACATGGAAACGAAAATGCTGATCGGCAATGCCTTTGAAGCTGGAACGGAAACCGAAGAGGCCATTCTGAACCCTCGCACCGGCGAGGAAATCCTGAAAATGCCGGAGGCGAACCCTGACCAGATTGACCGCGCCGTCGGGGCTGCACGCGCCGCTTTCCCGGCCTGGGCCAAAACCACACCGTCTGAACGCTCTTCGCTCCTGTTGAGGATTGCCGATGCGGTCGAGGCGGACCTTGAAAGCCTTGCGGTCCTTGAGGCGTTGAACTGCGGCAAGCCGATCAATGAAGTGCGGAACGAGGAGATTCCAGCCGTCGCCGATTGCTTCCGCTACTTTGCGGGCGCCGTACGCAACATGCATGGCCCGGTGGCAGGCAGCTACATGGAGGGGCATACCTCCATGATCCGGCGCGATCCGATTGGCGTCGTGGCCTCGATTGCGCCGTGGAATTACCCGATCATGATGATGGCGTGGAAACTTGCCCCCGCACTGGCTGGCGGCAACACCGTTGTCATGAAACCGTCCGAACAGACACCGCTGACGGCACTGGCCTTTGCCAAGATCATGGCCGATATCCTGCCCGAAGGCGTTGTCAACGTGATCACCGGCCAAGGTGGTTCGGTTGGCAATGCCCTGGTGAACCATCAAGGCATCGACATGATCTCGATTACAGGGGACGTGGCGACGGGTAAGAAGGTGCTTATGGCCGCGTCCAAGGGCGTCAAGCGCACGCACCTGGAACTGGGCGGCAAGGCACCGGTGATTGTCTACGGCGACGCGGATCTGACACGGACGGTCGATGGGCTGAGGGCCTTTGGCTATTACAATTCGGGTCAGGACTGTACGGCGGCCTGCCGCGTCTATGTTCACGTGAGCCTCTACGACAATTTCGTCGCGGATCTCTCTGCCGCGGCGGCCAGTATTGTTTTCAACAATGCGGATGACACGTTGAACGAGATCCCGCCCCTGATCTCACCGCGCCAACGTGATCGGGTGGCGAGCTTCGTTGAACGCGCCTCAGAGCAGTCCCATATCGAGGTGGTGACCGGCGGCTCTGCCGCGGATGGCGGCGGGTTCTACTACAAGCCGACCGTTGTTGCGGGGGCGCTGCAACAGGACGAAATCGTCCAGCGCGAGGTCTTTGGCCCTGTCGTCTCTGTGACGCGCTTTACCGATGATGATCCGGTCATCGACTGGGCCAATGACAGCCCCTATGGCTTGGCATCCTCGGTCTGGACTCAAGATATCGGCAAGGCGATGGAAGCCTCGGCTGCGTTGCAGTACGGCTGCACATGGGTGAATACCCACTTCATGCTTGTCAATGAGATGCCTCATGGCGGGCTAAAGCAGTCTGGCTATGGCAAGGATATGTCGATGTATGCTTTAGAAGACTACACGGCTGTCCGGCATGTCATGATTGCGCATTAAGCCGGGCTCGGATGCCGCAATGCAGATGGATTCACGTCTGACGCAGCCATTTTTACCCCGTTTGGGCATGTGTGTTTCAAAGGATGTCCGGCGATAGGTTCGCGATCGCCTCGCGTTAGGCCGCTACCGATCTGATCGCATCCGAACAGGTTGCACAGCATCAACCAACGCCTTGCGCTACCATGGCATCGGCAACCTTGCGGAACCCCGCGATATTTGCGCCCTTGGCATAGTCAACGCGTCCGTCTCGTTTGCCTTCGGACACGCAAACGGCATGAATATCGGCCATGATGGATTGCAGGGCCTGATCAACCTCGTCAGCCCCGCTGGCGCGGCGTTGCCGGTTTTGGCTGATTTCCAGCCCTGACACGGCGACTCCGCCCGCATTGGCGGCCTTTCCGGGGGCAAACAGCACGTCACTTTGCGCAAACACCTGCTTGGCCTTCGCGGTCGCGGGCATGTTTGCGCCTTCGATGATGGCGGCGATCCCATTGTCGATCAGCATCTTCGCATCATCTTCGTTCAATTCATTCTGGGTTGCACATGGTGCGGCGATGTCAGCCTCAAGCGACCATGGCGTTTTACCTTCTGTCCATGTCCCACCGAACTGATCCACGTAAGGGGCCAGGCTGGCACCCGGCTTGGCCTTGTGGGTGCGAACCCAGGCGATCTTTTCATCTGTCAAACCATCCGGGTCGTGGATAAAGCCGGAACTGTCAGACAGGCTGATCACCTTGGCGCCAAGGGCCACAGCCTTTTCCGCAGCATAAGTGGCCACATTGCCAGCACCAGAGATCATGATCCGCTTGCCATCGATACCATCATCGTGCGCTTGCAACATATGCGACAGAAAGTAGACTACGCCATAGCCCGTCGCCTCTGTGCGCATGGCGCTACCGGCATAGGCTTCGTCTTTACCGGTCAAAACACCTTCGAATTGACCGGTTATCCGGCGATACGCGCCGAAAAGATAGCCGATCTCGCGTGCGCCAACATTGATATCGCCTGCGGGTACGTCGATATCCGGACCGATATGGCGATGGAGTTCCTGCATGAAGGCCACGCAAAATCGCATGATCTCAGCCTCGGATCGACCCGTGGGATCAAAATCTGAGCCGCCTTTGGCCCCGCCCATAGGAAGGCCAGTCAATGCGTTCTTGAATGTCTGCTCAAAGCCCAGAAATTTCAGAACCGATGGGTTGACCGTTGGATGAAAGCGCAGCCCACCTTTGTACGGGCCAATCGCACCGTTAAATTGCACGCGATAGCCGCGGTTAACCTCGATTTGTCCAGCATCGTTCTGCCATGCGACCTGAAATGTGATCAGCCGTTCAGGCTCCACCAGTCGTTCAAAGATATTAGCGTCCTTGTAGGCGTCGGATTGGTCAATGATAGGTTTGATATCGTCAATGACTTCATGAACGGCCTGATGAAATTCTGGCTCGTTCGGGGCGCGCTCATTTAGAAAATCCTGTAGACTTTCATGTCGCTCACTCAGCGAAAAACTCATATAAATGGCCTCTTAAAGGGGAAAGTCGGGTTAGGCGAAATTGATTTTAGTGTTGTCGCCGAGGTCAGGACCATCCTCGGAAAAGTAGGCCCGCGTCATCTCGGCCGCGATGGCGAGCTTACTGCCGCTGTTGTCCCAGATCTCGGCCTGTACCGGTTCGGCCCTGATCACGGCAACATCCGCACCTTCGGGGCCGTCGCCAAAGAACACCTTACAGTAAGGTCCCCACAATTGCTTAATCAACTTTGGGTCCCGACTGACCGTACCCTTGGCCGATACCGAAACATAAACCATCTTCCCGCCATCCATGAAGCTCAGGCCGATGTCCTGATCGGCGGCAATCTCGAATGTCTTGGCACTGTCACTGTCGGTGACAAAGTGAATGGTTTTGGCCGATGCATCTATGTACGGAGCCATTGGTCGGGACCGCAGAAGACCGTCATCGTTTGTTGTGACCATGCAAACGCTCGTGTCGCTGATCGTGTCCCAGAAATCGTTTTTATCAGAAGTCATCACTGCCGCCTTTTTGTTTCGGTGTCGCAACTAACACGCAGAATGAATAATCGTTCCATCCGGCATGCTGGCAGATCAGAATGTCTGCTCGATCTGGCCCAACTGCTTGGTCAGAGCCATGTTTTCACGATAATCGATCGGGATGACGACCATGGCAGGACCATCGTGGTCCAGTGCCTTTTTAAGGCGGGATTGCAGATCAACGGCAGCCTCACAGGTCTGATGGTGCCAGCCCATTGCCGCACACAAATGCGCCCAATCGGGGTTGTTGAACGACAGGTCAGTATGCGACCCGAAATCCTGTTCCTGTTTCCAGGCAATCAGCCCATAGGCGTTGTCTTCCCAGACCAGCACGGTGATGTCGGAGCCAAGGCGCGACGCCGTTTCCATTTCCTGGACGTTCATCATGATGTCGCCATCCCCGACAACCGCGAGCACCCGCGCGTCGGGACGAGCATGTCTTGCTGCAACGGCTCCGGGCAGTGGCATACCCATGGAACAAAATCCGTTCGAGATCAGGCAGGTATTTGGTTCGTGGCATTGATAATGACGCGCGACCCACATCTTGTGCGCCCCAACACCCGACAGCAATATGTCATCGGGGCCAAGCACGGCGCGCACATCGGCAATCGCCTTTTGCGGCGTGATCGCCCCTTCGGTTTCATCATCGGCATGCGTAGCAAAGGCTTCCTGCATCGTCGCGCGCAGCGTTTCCTGCGCGCTGACATCATATTTCGGCACACCGTCACTGGCGATACGTGCGTTCAGCGCGGCCAGACCATGGGCCAGATCGCCAATCACCTCGATCTCTGGCTGATAGTGCAGATCGCTTTCGGCGGGTGCAAAATCCATGTGGATGATGTCGACATCGCACGACTTGTTCCATTTCGACGGGCCATATTCCACCGGATCATACCCCACAGTGATCACAAGGTCGGCGGCATCAATAGCCAGTTGTGGATAATCCCGTTGGCCCAATCCGACGGTGAACAGACAGCGCGGATCGTCCAGATCCAATGCACCCTTGGCCATGAAGGTCATCAGTGCGCCAATCCCGGTCGCTTCGCAGAATGCACGAAGTTCCTGACTGGCGCGGGTGCGGATCGCACCGTTACCGGCGATGATAATAGGTGATTTCGCCGACTGCAGCCGCGTCCAAACATCATCGATGACCTTGTTGTCAGGCACCGGGCGACGCAGGCGTGCGGGACGCAAAATAGCCGCGTTCGTGTCCATGGCAGCCACATCCTCGGCCAGCTCGATATGACATGCGCCGGGTTTTTCGGTGACCGCCAGCTTGATGGCCTTGTGCACGATTTCGGGGATGTTGTCAGGGTGGTTGACCGCACAGCTCCACTTCGTGATGGGCCGGTACATATCGACCACATTCATGACCTGATGGCTTTCCTTGTGCTGGCGGGTCAATGCGCCCTGTCCCGTAATCACCAAAAGCGGCGCGTGGTCCATATTGCCATCGGCCACACCGGTCATCAGATTGGTCGCGCCCGGGCCAAGCGTGCCCAGACACACGCCCACTTTCCCTGTCAGGCGACCATAAACACTGGCCATGAACGCGGCACCCTGTTCGTGCCGGGTCAGGATAAATTCGATGGAAGATCCTTCCAGCGATTGCATGAAGTCGGCATTTTCTTCCCCGGGCACGCCGTAGATGCGATCGACCCCCTCGGCCTCAAGGCATTTTACAAACAGATCGGACGCTTTCATCTACGGCTGCTCCTTCATCGGATTAGTACTTGGAATACAAGTGGATCGAATGTTAACGCCTTAACAATCAATGCGTTCCCATTTTGCTACGCAAGTGCGCAGTTGCACGCAGATGTCCTGATGAAGACCGACGGCGCACAGGCATCGATGAGCGAAGATAGGATGGAAAGCACGAACACGGCAAAGCTACAGCAGCAAGAAGCGAGGGACACTTGCCATCCCACGCATTTTCACTCTGAGAATTCTGGAGTGTCCAGAATCCACCGCCGCTTTACAGCCCTTCGATTAGGGTGATCCCCGGGAATGCCAGCAAAAGGCCAAGCGCCAGAATCTGCAGACAGATGAAGGGAAGAAGTGACCGGAAAATCTCGCCAAGGGAGATGTCGGGCGGTGCCACGCTTTTGAGATAGAACGCGGCGGGTCCGAAGGGCGGTGACAGGAAACTGACCTGCATGTTCATCGCAAAAACCACGCCGAACCAGACCGGGTCATAGCCCAGCGACACGACAATCGGCACGAATATCGGCATCGTGAGAAGGGCGATACCGACCCAGTCAAGGAACATCCCAAGGACAAAAAGGATCAGCATCATGAACAGGATGATGATGATCGGCTCTTCGGAAATGCCGGTGATCAGTTGTGAGACAAAGTTGATCCCACCCATCAGGTTGAACACGCCCACCAGCGCTGTTGCCCCAATGCCGATCCAGACAATCATGCCGACTGTCGCCAAGGTCTGACGCGCGGCGCCGAGCAGAAGGTTCATCGAGAACTCACCACGAATGACAGTGGACAGTGTGACGCCAAGCACCCCAACAGCAGAGGCTTCGGTGACGCTGGCAATGCCCCCGTAGATCGAACCAAGCACGAAGAAGACGACCAATAGCGGCAGGAACAGACCCTTGAGAAGACGCAGCTTCTCTGCACGTGGTATCTCGCCGACCTCCGGTATCGGTGCGATCTCGGGGTTCAGGTGGGCCCGCACAAGGATGTAAATGACATAAAGCCCCGCCAGCATCAGACCCGGTACGAAGGACGCGGTGAACAGATCGCCGATCGAGACATTGGCGGTCAGCCCGTAAACGATCAGCACGATGGATGGCGGGATCATGGTGCCCAATGCACCGCCAGCACAGCAAACCCCGATCGCGAGCCTCCGGTCGTATCCCAGTCTCAGCATCTGCGGCAGTGCCAGAAGGCCCAAGAGAACAACCTCGCCTCCGATGATCCCGGACATCGCGGCAAGGACGACAGCCACCAGCAATGTCTGGATCGCGACACCGCCGCGCAGCCGCCCGCCCACCAGACGCATCGCATCGAACAGATCACGCGCAATGCCCGAACGATCAAGGATCGCGGCCATTAGCACGAACATCGGAACCGAGACGAAGACAAATGAATTGACGAAACTGAAAATCCGGCTGGTAATCAGGGGCACCGCCATGGGGCCAAACCAGCCAAGCGCAAAGATCAAGGCGACCAGAAGCGTGACAAAGGCAAGCGGCATCCCCGTCAGCAGCAAAAGCAGCAGCGAAACGAACATGGCGAACGTCGCCCATTCTATGCCCATCGACTTGAGGTCGGGGATCAATGACAGCCATTCCATTTCAATCGCCCTTTTTTCTGTAATAGGCGACCGTCAGGATCAGGAACTGCACCGTCATCACAATCAGAATGAAAAGCAGGAACAGCTTGATCAACCCCGGGGTTGGCGGGTTCCAAGCCGACCCTGACGTCTCCAGACGGAATTCGCCTGCGGGTGTCCAGATTGCGCGCTCTACGCCTTTCCACGCCGCCCAGGCGAACATCCCCGATGCCAGGCAACAGATCAGCGATATGTAGATATCAAAGTACCGCCGCACCCGCTTTGGCAGGAAATCGTAGATCAGGACCACGCGGATATGCGCATTGCGGGCGACGACGTATAGGCCACCATAGACAAAAGCGCTGGCCGTCAGGAAGATGACCGTTTCATGGGCCCAGATGGTCGGCGCGTTCAGCACGTAGCGCAGGAAGATTTCGAGGACGAGGATCCCCGCCGACACCAGAAGCCCGAGCGCAAAGACGATGCCGACAGCATTGATGATCCGACCCAACGCCCCGGCGTGGATGTCGGCGCCGGGGTCGTTGTGCAAACGCTCAGCAATATCCTTGGTCATGGCTGCCCCTGTCTTGAATTCGCCCTGCCGCAGAACACGCGGCAGGGCGATGTATTGCGTTATTCAGAGATCATGCCTTGTTCGAGCAGATAGCCCGTCAGAACATCATAGACGTTCTGTGCGTTGCTGGATTGGCTGGCGACCTTGCTCCACTCGCCCTGTGCGATGGACCGGAACCTTGCCCGCTCGGCCGCGGACCAGTTGTGAACGGTGATGTCTGGGTTGGCATTGGCCTCGGCCACGGCAAGTGTGTCGCGCGCCGCAAGCTGCCCTACCATGTTATGTGCGAAGTCGCGGACGGACATCTCCAGGATTGCCTGAATGTCGGCGGGCATCCCGTCCCATGTCGCCTTGTTGATCGACACCTCGACCAGCGGCATCGAATGAAACCCCGGATAGACCGGATGCGCTGCAACATCGTGCATGCCTTGCGAATGGTTGGTCGAAAAGACGGTGTAGTCGGCTGCGTCGATCACGCCCTTGTCCAAGGAGGTGAAGACTTCCGATCCCGGCAGGTTGACCGGTGCGGCGCCCGCCGCTGCAAAAACCTGCTGCACCAGACCTTCGGGTGCGCGCATTTTCAGACCGGCCAGATCGTTGACCCCGTTCAAGGGCACTTTTGAAATAAACGCTTCCAGACCCGGTGTGGTCGCCCCGATAAAGTGCAGTCCGTAAGGGGCAAGAAGTTCGCGCATCAACTCATTCCCGCCGCCATATTCGAGGAAAGCGAACATTTCATAGGGCGAGGACCACGCGCCGACCGGGTTGGCGATCAGGCCAAAGGCAGCATCCTTGCCGGTGAAGTACGAAGTATCGGTGATATGGCCGTCGATGATACCGGCAGCGACGGCATCCTGTGTTTCAGTGTGCTGGACAATCGAATTGACCGGAAGCATTTCGATCGACACACGACCGCCGGTGAGTTCCTCGACGCTTTCCGCCCATTCGACCTTCAATTCGAAATTCGGGTTCCCCGCAGGATCTGAGGACTGAAAGCGTAGCGCATAGTCCTGGGCCGTCGCGGCGACGGTCAGCCCGAATGTTACAGCGGTTGCAGCAGCAAGCGTCTTAAGATTGGTCAACATTGAATTTCTCCTCATTGTCAATGCTTGGATTGATTTTCGTGTCGTTCCGGAACAATCGTTCGTGGAGCTTATCGGCCACGATCCGGCGCACCTCGTCCTTCGACCCGGCGACGTCCACGACAAGCGCATGTTCGTCCGGGTCCGGGGGCTCAAGTATGGCGAGCTGGCTGTCCAGCAGCGAAGCGGTGACAAAGTGATCCTTACGGTCCCTCAGGCGCCGGGCGATCAGGTCGCGGTCCCCTTTGAGAAAGATAATCTGAACGCGTCCGATATCGGTGCGCAATACATCACGATAGGCCCGCTTCAAGGCAGAACATGCCATGACCACACTGCCTTGCCCGCGCGCTGTTTCCGCAGCTCTGGCCAGCCGAGCCAGCCATGGATAGCGCATCTCGTCCGAAAGCGGGATACCCCGCGCCATGGCGCTTCTGTTTTCGGCCGTGTGAAAGTCGTCCGCCTCGATGTACTGCGCCCCGAGCCCGTCCGCGAGCGTCTGCGCCACCGAGCTTTTCCCGACGCCGCATACCCCCATGACCACGATCGCGATATGTTCGCTTTGCTCTGGCACGTACTTCCTCCCTGAGCGAAATTGCTAAATGATTGCGCAATCATTTGTCAATCATGTTTTGGGACATCAGCATTCTCTTGCATGAGATGCCATGTAATTATAACGATTTACTCTATGAAAAGACCAACGCTCATAGATGTGGGACGCGAAGCAGGCGTTAGCGCAATCACAGTATCACGTGCATTGCGCGAACCTGAAAAGGTGTCCAAGGCTCTGCGCGACCGAATCTCCAAGGCGATTGACAAGCTTGGCTATGTGCCGAATCCCGCGGCCGCGTCACTTGCCTCGAACAGATCATCCATCATTGCCGTTCTGGTGCCCTCGTTTTCCAACAATGTGTTCTCTGACGTTCTTTCAGGCACCAATGCCGTCCTTGAGAAAACCGGATATTCGATCCAGATCGCCAACACCGGATATAACCCTATCGCCGAAGAGGGTATGATCCGGAAATTTGTTTCACTCAGCCCTGCGGGCGTCATCATCGCTGGCGTGGATCAGACCGCAGCATCCCGCAAGATGCTAAAAGATGTCGACTGCCCGGTCGTACAGATCATGGATATCACCGATGATCCTGTTGACGTTATTGTTGGCTTCTCGAACTTTGACGCGGCCGCCACCTCGGTCGAGCATATGGTCGCGCAGGGGTATCGCCGCATTGCCTTTGTCGGGACAAGAATGGACCCCCGAACACAGCAGCGTATGGCTGGCTACGAGGCGGTCATGCGAAAGCATCAACTTTACGACGCATCGCTTTTCATAACGACGCCACAGAAATCCAGCGTTGAGATCGGGCGTCACCTTCTTGCGGGGCTTCTGGACAAGGTGCCCGATTGCGACGGCGTGTTCTGCAATAATGATGACGTTGCCGTCGGCATTGCACTTGAATGTCAGCGCCGCAATCTGGCAGTTCCAGAGGCTTTCGGGATCTGTGGGTTCAACGACCTTGGGACGACGTCGCAAATGAACCCTGCGATCACTTCGGTCTACACGCCACGGGTGGAGATCGGAGAACGCGCAGCACAGTATATCATAGACCGGAACGCGGGACACCCCAAACCGGAAGTCCGCAACATTGATCTTGGTTTTACGCTGAAGGTTCGCGCGTCAACCTTGCGGACGGGCACAGGGTAGGCTGCACCGCGCCTCGCAGCCTTTTGCAATTATTCCGCGGCGACCAGATTTTCGGGCTTGTTGTCGGGTACAGCGTCTTGCTGCGACAGAACCAGGGCTTCACGTTTTTTGCGATAGATCAGCGTAAAGGCCGCAGGCGTAAAGAAGAACGAAACAGCGGCCGAGAGCATCACGCCACCGGCAATGGCAACGGCAAAGGGCGGCCAAAAGCCTCCTCCGGCCAGGATCAGCGGAAGAAAACCACCGAAGGTGGTGATCGTTGTCGACGTGATATGCCTGCCTGATGAGGTCACGACATCTGCAATGGCCGCAGTATTGCCCGCAGCCGCGTCTGGATTGTCCTTGAGGCCGGTCAGAATAATGATGGCTGCGTTGATTGACACGCCGATGGACCCGATCACGCCGATGATTGCATTGATCCCGAACGGATATTGCATGACTGCCAGCGACAACATCGACAAGCCTGCCGACAGAACACAAACCACCAATGCAATCGCCGTCAGCCGGAATGAATTGAAGGTCAGTACGATTGTCGCAATCGTCAGCGTCACGATCAAACCGACCGAGGCGAGCAGGTTGCCTACCGTGTCAGATCGTGCGTCGCTGTCACCGCCCAGTTCAATCCGGTAGCCAAGCGGCACATCAAACCCGCGCGCATCCAGCGCGGCGAGTGCTGTTTGCAGCGCCTCTTCGGGTAAGACACCAGGGACGATAAAGGCCTGGACGGTGTTGATCCGTTCACCATTGCGCCGGGTGATCACACTTTCTGCCGGTTCCAGCAGGGGTTTCGCAAGCTCCGAGAGCGGGACAACCGGCAAGACGCCCGCACCAGATATGCTCGCCGCGTTCGGGATCAGTATCGGTAGATCATTGATGCCTTCAAGATCGCTGCGCAGGTCGTCACCAAAACGGACGCGGACAGGCAGTTGATCAGTTCCCTCGACAAGGCTGCCGCCAGTGACCCCGACAAGGCCCGCCTCAAGCTGGGCCGCAACATCTGTCAGGTTTAGCCCAAGCAGTCGCACGGCGCTTTCGTCAATCTGATAGCGTAATTGCGGTGCACCGCTGACCACACCGGCCCGGACTTGCGTCACCAATGGTAAATCAGCCAGGACGGCACGCGCTTCATTGCCAAGGTCACGCAGAACTTGCAGATCAGGACCAACAAGCCGCACCTCAATCGGGGCGGCGACAGGCGGGCCTTGCACCAGATCGCGCACGATGATCCGCGCCTGCGGATAGGACTGATCAAGCGATGCCTGAAGTTCGGGGACAAGCCGCGCCGCATCTTCGGCGGTGTTCGTTTTGATCATCGCCTGAGCGTAGGCAGGCTCGGCCGACCGTCCACCGGTAATGTTGTAGTAGAACGCAGGGCCAGACTGGCCAATAGACCAGTAGACCCGATCGATGCCTGCATTGCTTGCAAGAATGGCGTCGATCTCGGTCGCGATGCGGGCTGTTTCGGAAATGGCCGTGCCCGGCGGCATATCAATCTCAATATAGAATTGATCACGTTCGACACCGGGGAAGAATTGCGCCGTCAGCGTTGGAAAGGCGGCAAAGCCCAAGACAGGCAGGATCAGTGAGATGGCAATGGACTTTACCGGGTTGCGTACCGACAGGCCGATCAATGCGCGGAATCCGCGCCCAAGTCGCGGCAGCTGGATCCCGCCGGCTGTGCCGCTTTTCAGGAACCATCCGGCCAGGGCCGGTGTCACGGTCAGCGCGATGAACAGTGACCAGACCAGCATCAAAACCACCGCAATTGCGATGGAGCCGACAAAATCACCCGCAGGACCGGGAAGCAGGATCATAGGCGTAAAGGACAAAGCTGTCGTGACCGTCGATGCGAGCAGAGGTGCCGCAAGCCGGGCCGTGGCGTCGCCCACAGCGGCGGCGCGCGGCATCCCCTTTGCCAGCCTTTGCCGGACCTCATCGACCATCACGATGGCGGCATCCACCAGCAAGCCCAAGGCCACGATCAGGCCAGTGACCGACATCTGATGGATCGGCAAACCAATGAAATTCATGCTGGCCAATGTCGCAAGCGACACCACGGGCAGAACCAAGGCAACGATCGCCGCGGCGCGTGCGCCCAGCGTGATGAACAACACCGCGACCACTAGGCTGACACCGATGGCCATGTTTGTTCCGACCTCTGCCAGACGATCAGCGGTGTAGGTGCTTTGGTCAAACATCAGCGCTTCGGACAGGCCGACAGGGATCCGGTCCGCACCTGTGGCCAGCTCTTCACGTACGAACGACATCCAGCGGTCGATCTGCACGCCGTCCTGCGCCAGAACACCAACCAGAACCGCCGGTCGCCCGTTCGCAAGGGCCAGTTCGGTTGCTGGAACGCGCATGCCGCGCGTGATAGCGGCGATATCTGCCAATGTGACAGTCGCGCCATCCGCATTCTGGCGCAAAACGACATCGCCCAGCCGATCAAGCGCCTCAATCGCGCCAGAGATATTGATTGTCAGGTCCACATCACTGCTTTGCAATCGCCCCGCCTGCACCTTGCCATCAGCGGCAGTGATCAGCTGCGATATATCCCGTGCCGTCAGACCAAGTGCTGCGGCAGCTTGTGCATCAACAGTTACAAGCACCTCATCTTCGGGTTCGCCAAACAGATCGACAGCACGTGTCGAAGGGATTGACCGCAGACGGTCCGCAAGGGCATCGGCATGGGCCTGTACGATTGTCATTGGCACGTCGTCATGGCCCGCGGTGACCGCAATAACGGCAGAGTAGGCCGAGATACCTTCGGCATTGAAATCGGGCGCCTGCACACCTGCGGGGAATGTGCTGCGTGCGGCCTCTACCGCATCGCGTGCCTCTGACCAGACCTGCTCGATCGTGGCGGCATCCAATGTCTGCAATAGTTCGACCGACACAACCGAAACACCAGAGCGAGAGACGGAGGTGATGACGTCAACCTCTGGAATGGTGCGCAGTTCTTCTTCGATCTCAGCCGTGACAAGGGTTTCAAGGCGGGCCGGGTCAGCGCCCGGGAATTGTGTGGTGACCGTCGCAAACAGATTGGTAATTGTGGGGTCTTCCTGCCGCCCAAGGGACAGGAAAGACGACAAGCCTGCAGAAATCAGAACCAGCAGGATCAATGCGACAAGGCGCGGCTGGCGGAAGGTCAGGGTGCGCATCGGATCAACCTTCCGCCTTCAGAACGGCGACCTGCTGACCGGGGACGACCCGATGCGCCCCGGTCCGGATCAGTTGTGCGCCATCAGTAAATGTGCCCCGCACATAGGCCCCATCCCTTTGCACGTGCAAAAGTTCAACGTCGGCGGTGCGCACAATGCCTTCATCCACAACCAGCACTGTCCAGATGCTGCCCGACCCCTCTTGCAGGGCATCCATAGGCACCCACGCGCCGCGGGCCTGAACCGGGGCGTCGATCAGCAAGGTTGCCGTTTGACCAAAGGTAGGGGCTGTATCCGCCAAGATGCGGAACAGTGCGGTGCGTGTGCGCGTGACAGGATCGATATCAGGGCGCAATTGCTTCAATTCGGCCTGATGCGGCGCGCCCTCGATCTCGATCGTTGCGCGTTGCAGCATCTCTGGCGACAGATCCAGCGGCACACCGACACGGATGACAGGGTCTGTCGTTTCAATCAGCGACAACACATGCTGTCCCGCACCCAAGGTTTCTTCGGCTTCAACGGCCAGCGTGCCGATGCGGCCAGCCAACGGTGCGCGGATGATTGATTTATCAATGTTGATCTGAACGGTTTGCAGGGCGGCATCAATCTCTGCGATGCGCGCCTTCAGCTCATCGTGGGTCGCTTGCGCCTGATCCAGTGTTTCCTGGCTGGAAAACCCGTCGCCCAAAAGCTCTGTCGCGCGGCGCAGACGGGTTTCCGCAAAGCCAAGTTGCGCCAACGTCGCATCGCGCGACGCATTCAGACGGATCACTTCGGCCTCTAACAGCGCGGTATCAAGTTGTGCCACGACATCACCCTTTTCGATGGCGGCACCTTCCTCCACCGGCAATGCGGCAAGCCTGCCACCAAGTTCGAAGGACAGCGTCACGTCAGCATTCGACTCGACCTGTCCCAAAAAACGCCGGGTGACGGTATAGTGATCCTCATACGTCAGCGCCCGCACAGAAACGGGCGTAATATCTGCCGCATTTGGTGATGGGGCCTGGGCCGCGCGATCCGTCAGTATGGCAGCACCACCGCTGACAGCAGCGCCCGCACCTGCAATGACAATGACAGTACCGATGATTGTAAGGCCGCGTTTCGCAACACTGGGTTTTGACTTGTCTTGCATTGGATCACCTCTCGCAATGTTAGAGACTCTAACATATGTTAGAAACTCTTACTTTGACAAGTATTACGTTCTCTGAAAAAGACTGGATCATGAAAAACGTAAAAGAACAGACAACACGCAAGCGGTATCACCACGGCGATTTGCGATCGCAGCTGATCGACGCGACGCGGGCATTGGTCGAAGAACGCGGGCCCGACAATTTTTCTGTATCAGAGGCGTGTCGGCGTGCAGGCGTATCGACGGCCGCACCCTATAAGCATTTCAAAGATAAGGCAGAAATGCTGCGTGAGGTCGCCGTGGACGGCATGGTGCGCCAATCCGAACAGATGCTTGCAGAAGTCGCGCCACATCCCGATGGAAGCCGGGCACGGATCATCGCCCTTGGTCGCGTTTACGTCCGGTTCGCGACGACCGAGCCCGGTGTGTTTCGATTGATGTTCACGTGGTCGGGTGATGGCGAAGAAGACGAAAATTTGCATGCTTTGGGTGATTCAAAGTTCGAATTCGTGCAGATGGAAGTTGCCAAATGCCATGGACGCACAACGATCGCGCAAGAAGATCGTGAAAAAGCATTCATGTTGTGGAGCTTTGTCCACGGCCTGTCATTCCTCAGTATTGATGGCGCGTTGTCTGACAACAAGATGCCAACCGATCTTGAGACGGTTCTTGCTGAAATTGCAAAACGCATCGTCCCAGAGGCACGCTAGCAAACAGCCTCTTGCGCCATTGTTTGTGAGCAAAGGTGATAACACTCTGCCTTTCTTTCAGTTCGTCAGTTCGCATCTGCGTGGCACGCGACGCATCACGACCGGGTGACAACGAAATGTCGCAACAAGTCAGTTGATGACGACAGTTCCGTTTTTTGTCAGCGCATCGATTTGGTCCTGCGAATATCCGTGCTCGGCCAGGATTTCCGGGCCGTGCCTGCCCAATGTCGGCGCCGGACGGGTAACGCCGCCCGGGGTTTGACTGAATTTGATGGGCAGACCAATGGCCTTTACCGGACCAGCCAAGGGGTGTTCTGTTTCAACAATCATGTCCCGTGCTATGGCCTGCGGATCGCGATGCATCTCGCAGATGTCCATGACCGGCCCTGCGGGCAGCCCCGCGGCCTCCATCCGTAGCAGCCAATCATGCGTGTCGCGCGTTTTCAGGCGGTCCTCGAGAAGCGGGACAAGTGCCTCGAGGTTGGTGATCCGGTCGCTATTGGTGGCGAAGCGTGTGTCACTGTCGAGTTCTGGCGCGTCGATCACGTCGAGAAGGCGATGCCAGTTGCGTTGGTTTGCTGCACCGATGTTGATCCAGCCGTCGCGCGTACGGAACGACTGGTAGGGCGCATTCAACGGATGGGCCGAACCCATTGCGCCGGGCGCCGTGCCGGTCGCGAACGCGATGGCAGATTGCCAGTAGGTGAGCGATATTCCCGCCTCGAACAGGGATGTATCGACCATCTGGCCTTCGCCGGTCTTTTGGGCGTGTGCATAGGCGGCGACACATCCCAAAGCAGCAAGAAATCCGGCCGTGATATCCGCAATCGGCGCACCCGGCTTGACCGGAGGGCGGCCCGGCCCTTCGCCAGTGATGGACATCAAGCCAGACATGCCCTGCGCGATCAGGTCGAAGCCGCCGCGTTCGGCATAGGGCCCGGTACGACCGAAACCGGATATGGCGCAGTAAATCAGTCTGGGATTGGACGTGCGCAACGTCTCGTAGCCAAGGCCCAAACGCTCCATGGTATCATGGCGGTAGTTTTCGATCACCACATCGGCGCTGTCGAGCAACCGGCGCAGGACGCCGATCGCATCGGGGTCCTTGAGGTTCAGCGCCATGCCCCGCTTGTTGCGGTTCATCATCATGAAGGCCGCACTTTCGCCGTTGATGTCAGGCGGCAAAAAACGGCGGCTGTCGTCGCCGTCGGGCTTTTCCACCTTGATCACGTCGGCGCCCATATCGGCCAGCATCATGCCACAGGCCGGACCGGCCATGATATGCGCCAGTTCAATGACCTTCATGCCCTTGAGGGGACCATCGGCGCTCATGTCCCGGTCCAGTCCGGTTTCTGCTTGGCGAGGAACGCCTCGAGCCCGTGTTTGAAATCGTTGCTCATGTAGCACAATGTAATCAGGTCGCTGTCATCCACGGTCAGCGCGGCGCGGTTGCGGCGCATCGCCTCCTTTGTGGCGCGCAACGTCAGCGACGCCATTCCGGCGAGGTGCTGGGCCAGTGCCGCAGCGCGATCCAGAAGCGCCGCCTCATCGGCCAGGACTTCCGAGACCAACCCGCAACCCAGCGCCTCATCCGCCCCGATCAGGCGTGCGGTAAAGATCATTTCGCGCACGCGGCCGGCACCCATGAGTTCGCTTAGACGTGCGAGGTTGCCCGCGTTCAGGCAGTTGCCCAGCGTGCGCGCGATGGGAAAGCCGAACCTGAGCTGGGCGCTGGCGATGCGGATGTCGCAGGCCGCAGCAATGGACGCACCGCCGCCCGTGCAGGCCCCGTGGACCGCCGCCACAGTCGGCACGGGGCATTGATCGACTGCCGTCAGAACGCGGGTGATCTCGTCCTCGTAGTCGAGCGCGTCCTGTTCCGTCTCGAAGGCGCGGAACTGGGTCATGTCGGTGCCTGCAGCAAAGGCCTTGCCACCTGCGCCTGTGATGACCATGGCGCGCACGGTCCCGTCGGTTGGTACTGATCCGCAGAGATCGGCAAGCGCCTTGTACATGTCAAAGGTGATTGCGTTGCGCGCCTCGGGTCGGTTGAACGTCACCCAAAGCGTAGCCCCGCGTTTTTCGGATATTAGATCCTGTGTCATCTGCCCCCCAATGCGTGATCGATTTTTCTGACCGATAACGGCCCAAATGGCCGCGGACGCGTCAGCGCTGCGCGGCACCGTCCGGCGCATCGGTCATCGCTTTGACGTGCGCGGCGTATTTGTTCATCATGTGGGTCTTCATGAGTTGGCCCAGCCCTTCGGCATCACGCGCGCGCAGCTTTTCCATCATCTGCTCGTGTTCCTCGATCGCCTGTGCCCAGCGTTCGTCGGACAGGTTCACCATAAAACGCGCCCGGCGCACACGCGCGGCCAGCATCCGGTGATGGGATTCGAGAATCTCGTTCCGCGCCCCTTCTATCAGGGCGTTGTGAATGTCTTGATTGGCTTGAAAATACGCCTTCCGGTCCCGCGCGACAAAGGCCTTGGTCATTGCGTCATGGCGTTTTTGGATTTGCGCAATACCCGCATCCGAAAGGTTCCGGCAGGCAAGCTCACCGGCCAGCTGTTCCAGCATCGCGATGACTGGAAAGGTGTTTTCCAACTCTTCCAGAGTCACCTTGGCCACCCGTGCGCCGCGATTGGCCTGTAGAACCACCAACCCCTCGGATGCGAGCACTTTCAACGCCTCGCGCAGTGGCGTCCGTGACACACCAAAGGATTCGCACAGGTCCTTTTCGGGCACCTTTTCGCCCGGCTTCAGCGCGTCTTCGACAACGAGGTTGCGCAGCCTTTCGACCAGTTCTTCGTGCAGTGTCGGGCGTTTGATGGCTTCTGTCAGATTCATGTTCGCATCCTATCCAACAAGTAGCTGATCCAGCAAGCGTGCGACGTGGATCGCCTGCCGGGGTGTGCCGTCGGCGATCTGGTGACGGCAGGATGTGCCGTCGGCCACGATGATCGCGTCGTCTGGGGCTGCATCGAGTGCCGGAAAAAGATCGAGGCCCGCCATTTTGAGCGACACGTCAATCGTATCCGGTGCGTAGCCAAACGCGCCCGCCATGCCGCAGCAACTGCTTTCGATCATATGCACATCGGCGCCGGGGATGCGGTTGAGAAGGTCGAGCATCGGTGTCACCGCATCCTGCGCCTTCTGATGGCAATGGCCATGGACATAGATCGGGCAGTTTAAGGTCGTCATCGGCAGGTCGGGCCGCTTGGTCAGGAATTCTTCGAACGTGTGCGTCGCGGCGGACAGCGCTTGCGCGTCCGGCCCCGGGCAAAGCGCCAGGAATTCATCGCGAAAGGTCAGAATCGAGGACGGTTCCAACCCGATGACCGGCACACCCGTGGCCACCGCCGCGCGCGTCGCGTCGATCACGCGACGTGCTTCTTGCCGGGCGTCATCGACGCAGCCGATCGCCAGCAAGGTGCGGCCACAATCCAGCGCCTTTCCCGTTCCGTCCTGCGCCACGGCCACCCGCAGCCCGGCGGCGCGCAAGACCCGGACCGCCGCGCGCAGGTTTTCCGGCTCGAAATAGCGGTTGAACACATCGGCAAAGAGCAGGACATCGGGGTCAGCATCCTGCGCCTCGGCTTCCCGGAACGGGTTGGGCGACCAAACCGGCAGGTCACGGCGGTGCGATATGCCGGTCAGACCTTCGGCCAGACGGCGCAGCGGCCCGATCTTGTTGCGCAGGTTCATCAGCCACGCCACTTTGGCGGCGCGGGGAGCGTATCGCGGCAGATAGCCCACCAGCTTCTCCGCCAGCGCCAGTCTGGCAGTCTTGCGCCTTGCGGCCAGTACCTCGATCTTCATGCGCGCCATGTCGACGCCCGTCGGGCATTCGCGGCGGCAGGCCTTGCAGGACACGCAGAACTTCATGGTATCGGCCATCGCGTCCGATGTCAGACCGCCTGGCATCTGCCCGCTGATGGCAAACCGCAATGTATTGGCGCGCCCGCGCGTCGCGTCGCGTTCGTTGCGTGTGGCGCGGAAGGACGGGCACATGACACCGCCCTTGAGTTTGCGGCAGGCGCCGTTGTTGTTGCACATCTCGACAGCGCCCTGAAACCCGCCGCCTGCGCCGGGCCACGCAGACCAGTCCAGCGCGGTTTCGAAGGCGGGCACCTGATAATCGGGCCCGTAGCGAAAGACCTGCCGGTCATCCATCGCGGGTGCATGCACGATCTTGCCGGGGTTCATCAACCCGTGCGGATCAAAGCGTGCCTTGACCTCCTGAAAGGCGCTGACGATCCGCGTGCCGAACATCTTTTCGTGGAATTCCGAGCGCACGATCCCGTCGCCATGTTCGCCCGAATGCGACCCCTTGTACTGTTTGACAAGGTCAAAGCATTCCTCGGCAATCGCCCGCATGGTCCTGACGTCCTTGTCCTGGCGCATGTTCAGCACGGGTCGCACATGCAGACACCCGACCGAGGCATGGGCGTACCATGTCCCCTTGGTGCCGTGGCGGGCAAAAATATCGGTCAGGCCAGCGGTGTAGGCCGCGAGATCGGGCAGGGCCACGGCACAATCCTCGACAAAGGAAATCGGTTTGCCCTCTTCTTTCATCGACATCATCACGTTCAGGCCCGATTTGCGGTATTCCGCGATCTGCGCCTGCAGGCCGGGGTCGGTGACGGGCACCACGCCGCCCCAGCCCGTGCTGTCGCTGGCAAAGGCAAAGCCCAGATCACCCATCATCTGCGCCAATTCGGCCAGTTTCGCGGCGTTCTTGTCGGCACTGCCTTCAGCGAATTCGACCAGCAGCAGCGCGGCGGGGTCACCTTCGACAAAGCTTTCGATGGTCTTGCGGAAAAGCGGAATATCGCGGCCAAGCGCGATCATGGTGTTGTCGATCAGTTCGACCGCCTGCGGGTTCAGCGTGACCAGATGCTGTGCGGCATCCATGGCTGCATGGAAGGTCGGGAAATGGCAGACACCCGTCACCTTCTCGCCCGGCAGCGTCGCGAGGTTCAGTTCGAGTTCGGTAAAATAGGCCAGCGTGCCCTCTGACCCCACCAGAAGATGCGCCATGTTCACATCGTTGCCGGTCAGCGCATCTATGTTGTAGCCGCCGACGCGGCGCTGCACCTTGGGAAAGCGCGCCGCGATCTCGTCAGCCTCGCGCTGGCCAAGCGCCCGCATGTCGGTGACCAGATCGGCATATGGGCCCGGTTGCGGGTCTGCGCCGTTGAAGCGCGCCTTTGTCCCATCGGGTAAAATGGCCGAGATCGCCCGCACATTGTCGCGCATGATGCCATAGCGCAGGGATTTGCCGCCGGATGAATTATTCGCGGCCATGCCCCCCAGCGTGCAGCGCGAGGCGGTGGATGGATCGACAGGAAACCACAAGCCATGCGGCTTTAAAGCGCGGTTGAGTTCATCCAGCACCAGCCCGGGCTGCACGCGAGCGATGCGGTTTTCGGTGTCGATTTCGAGGATCCGGTTCAGGTGACGGGTATTGTCGACGACCACGGCCCGGTTCACCGTTTGGCCGCATTGCGAGGTGCCGCCGCCGCGCGGCAGGATCGGTGTTTCCATGTCGCGGGCGACGGACATTGCGGCTTCAACGTCATCGACCGATCGCGGAATCACCACGGTGTCAGGGATCATCTGGTAGATTGATGCATCCGTCGCGTAGCGGGCGCGCGACGCCGCATCGCCCAAAACATCGCCTGCGATCTCGTCCGACAGCCTTTTGAAAATACGTGCATTGTCACGCATGAACCAGAATTTCTCCCTTTGATACGACCCCCGATTTCCGGCCTCCACTTGGGTCGATATTTTTTTGTTGACTGAATTATGAATTCATAATTACGTTTTATCAACACATATTCGCGCCAGCCAAATGGCGCTATTGGGAGGACATATCGCGATGCGCCAAGCTGGCAGACACTTTTTGCAGATCCCCGGACCAAGCGCGGTTCCCGACCGCATTCTCAAGGCGATTGGCCAGCAAACCATAGACCATCGTGGTCCTGACTTTGCCGAGGTGGGGCAAAAGGCGCTTGCGGGCATGAAGACGATCTTCAAGACGGGCCAGAACGTCTTTATCTTTCCCGCTTCCGGCACAGGTGCCTGGGAAGCTGCGCTGGTGAATACGCTGTCGCCCGGCGACAAGGTTCTGATGTTCGAAACCGGGCATTTCGCGACGCTCTGGAACAAGATGGCGCGCAAGATCGGGCTGGAGCCCGAGTTCCTGGAAGGGGACTGGCGCGGCGGGGCGGAGCCTGACCGGATCGAGGCGCGCCTGCGCGCGGACACAAACCACGAGATCAAGGCAGTCTGCGTCGTTCACAATGAAACCTCGACCGGGTCGGTGTCACCCATTGCCGAGGTGCGCAAGGCCATTGACACGGCCGGGCATCCCGCACTGTTCATGGTCGACAGCATCTCCGGTCTGGCCTCGATCGACTTCCGGTTCGACGAATGGGGCGTGGATGTTTGTGTGTCGGGGTCGCAGAAGGGTCTGATGCTGCCGCCGGGGCTGAGTTTCAACGCGGTCAGCGACAAGGCGCTGGAACACGCAAAATCCGTCACCATGCCGCGCAGCTATTGGGACTGGCATGACATGGTGGGCCCGAACGCGACGGGGTACTTTCCTTACACACCCGGCACCAACCTGCTTTACGGCCTGAACGAGGCCATCGACATGCTGCACGAGGAGGGGCTGGACAACGTCTTTGCCCGCCATGCGCGCCACGGCGCGGCAACACGTGCAGCTGTCCGCGCCTGGGGGCTAGAGGTTCTCTGCGCCCGTCAGGGCGAGGAATCAGGCGTGCTGACCGCCGTAATGGTTCCGCAAGGCCATTCGGCCGATGCGTTCCGCGCCACGACGTTGAAACATTATGACATTTCGCTTGGCAATGGGCTGTCCAAAGTCGCCGACAAGGTGTTCCGGATCGGACATCTTGGCGATTTCAACGACCTGATGTTGATGGCAACGCTTTCGGGCGTCGAGATGGGGCTCGCCAAGGCAGGCATTCCGCATCAGCCCGGGGGGGCACAGGCTGCGATGGAGCATCTCAAGAATACGACACAACAGCGATTTGCCGCTGAATAAAGGCCCTTGGACAAGGGCACCAAAGGGAGGAAGGACTATGAAAATCAAAGCCAAAATTCTGGCAGGCGTCGCGGCGATTGCATTGCCGCTCTCGGCTTCGGCCGCGGATATCACCTTGCGCTTCGGCCATGTCGGCAACCCCGGCTCGTTGTTCGAAGCCTCGGCCAATGCATTTGCCGAATGCGCCAACGCGCGTCTTGGCGATCGGGCTGAGGTGCAGACATTTGGATCGAGCCAGCTTGGCAATGACCGGGAGCTTCTGCAAAAGCTGAAGCTGGGACAGGTCGATTTTTCTCTGCCGTCATCGGTCATGTCGTCGGTGGCACCGGAATTCGGTGTGTTTGAAATGCCCTATATCGTGCAGGACCGCGACCACATGCGCCGGATTCAGGTCGAGGTGGGCGACGTCTTTCAAGAGGCCGCACTTGGTGAGGGCTTCCGGATCATCGGATATTTCGAGAACGGTTTCCGCCACATCACCAACAACGTGCGCCCGATCACCGTCCCCGCTGATCTTGAAGGGGTCAAACTGCGCACACCCAATGGCGAATGGCGCGTGAAGATGTTCCAGCTTTATGGCGCCAATCCTACGCCAATGGCGTTTTCCGAAGTCTTTACCGCGCTTCAGACCAATGTGATCGATGGGCAGGAAAACCCCTATGCGCAGATCGCATCGGCCAAGTTCCAGGAAGTGCAGGAATATCTTTCGATCACCGGTCACGTCTACACGCCGGGCTATGTGCTGGTCTCCGAAAGCCGTTGGCAGCGTCTGCCCGAGGATGTGCGCGCCGATCTTGAGGCGTGCGGTTCCGAGACACAGAATTTTGTCTACGAACATGCAGCCCAGCTTGAGGAGGAATTGCTTGAAGTGATCCGCGAGGCCGGTGTCGCGATCAACGAAGCCGATAGCGCAGCCTTTATCGCCGCCTCCGCCCCGATCTACGAAGAATTCGCGAGCACCGTCGACGGCGGCGCGGAACTGATCGAGCGGATCCAGAACCTGGCGTCCGGTTCCTGAGCTGAACCAGAAAGAGAGGGGTGCGTCAGCGCCTCTCTCGGGCTTGGCGACAAGTCATCTACCCTTCATCTGAAATCACCGGGGCGATTTCCCGGCAGGGGCAGCCAATGCTTACATCACTGCGAAATTTCTTTGAGGTCGTTCTCGAATACTTCGTGATCCTCCTCATGGTGATCCTGACCACCATCGTCATCGTGGCGGTCGTCTACCGATTTCTGGGCTCCAGCCTAGCCTGGTATGACGAAGTCGCCGCGATCATGTTGGCATGGATCACCTATTACGGTTCGGCACTTGCCGCGCTACGCCGCAGACATATCGGTTTCGATACGGTCCTTCTGGCCATTCCGATGCCCGCGCGCATGGGGGCGGTCGCACTGGCCGAGGCTATCACCGCAGGCTTTTTCATCCTGCTGGCCTGGGCCGGTTACACGGTGATGACCGTGCTGGGTGGCATGTCGCTGACCTCGCTCACCTGGGTGCCGATCAGCTTTACCCAATCGGTGATCCCCATTGGCGCCGTCCTGTTCCTGATCTGTCAGATGCTGAGCCTGCCCGAATACTGGCGCAAGACCGCAGCCGGCGTGTCGCTTGAACATGCCGAAATCGAAGAAGAGGTCGAAACCGAGATGAAGAAAGCGGGGAACGCCTGATGCTGATGCTGGGTATCTTTATCGCAATGGTTGCGATGATCTGTCTGAACGTGCCGATTGGCGTGGCCCTTGCCGTGTCTGCCATTCTGGGACTTGTTGTCATCGAAGGGATGGGATCCCTGGTCAATGTCGCGCTCGATATGTATGGCGGCGCGACCAAATTCTCGCTGATTGCGATCCCGATGTTTGTTTTGGCCGGTGCCATCATGAATGCAGGCGGGATCACCGATCGCCTGATCAACTTTGTGGCGGCACTGATCGGGTTCGTCCGCGGTGGTCTGGCCCATGTGAACATCGGCGTCTCGCTTTTCTTTGCCGAAATTTCGGGCTCGGCTGTGGCTGATGTGGCCGCAATGGGATCGGTCATGATCCCGCAGATGAAAAAGCGTGGCTATTCGGCAGCCTTTTCGGCGGCGGTGACGTCCTCGTCCGCGTCACTGGCCATCATCATTCCGCCGTCGATCCCGATGATCCTTTATGCCACCTCGGCGAATGTGTCGGTCGAACAGCTTTTCGTTGCGGGCGTCATTCCCGGGCTGATGGGGGCTGCGGGCCTGATGGGCGTTTCCTACTACTTCGCCCGGCGCTACGACCTGCCCCGCGAAGAGGCCTTTTCGGGCCGTCGCCTGTGGACTGCCTTTGTCGACGCATTGCCGACCTTTGCACTGCCGGTGATCATCCTTGGTGGTATTTTCGGCGGCTATGTCACCGCGACCGAGGCTGCCGGCCTCGCCGTTCTGGCGGCGATCGTGATCAGCCTGTGGTATCGTCAGGTCGATCTCAGGCATCTGCAACGTGCGATGCTGGATGGCGGGATGCAGACGGCTGTGGTGATGATCCTTGTCGCAGCATCGGTGGTGATGGGCGGGTTCCTGACCCGGGCGCAATACCCGCAGGAACTGGCGCAGGCAATCCTGAGCATCACCGACAACAAGTGGCTGGTGCTGTTGATCCTGAACTTCTTTTTCCTGATCATCGGCTTCTTCCTGCATTCGGCGGCGGCGATCATTCTTGTCGTGCCCATCGTGATCCCGCTGATTGATGCGGTTGGCATCAACCCGATCCACTTTGGCCTTGTGGTAACGCTGAACCTCGCCATCGGGCAGCAGACCCCGCCGGTGGCCAGCGTGCTGATCACCGCCTGTGCGGTGGCAAGGGCCAACATCTGGGATGTGACCAAGGTGAACATCTACTTCATCGCCGTGCTGCTGACGGTGCTGTTGATGTGTACCTATATTCCGGCCATCCCGTTGTTCCTTGTGGACTATTTCTACAACTGATGCCGCTGGCCTGTCCGCTGCTCTCCCTGTCGGGCGGGCCAGTCCTGCGCAAGAAAGGACACTTATGCAGCTCGAACTTGCCAATGCATTGATTGCGGGCGCGCTGGACTACCGGCGCGCGCATGGACTGAAACCGTTGACCATCGCAGTCATTGACGCCGGTGGTCATCTGGTTGCGCTGCAGCGCGAGGACGGCACCAGCAACCTGCGTGCCGAAATCGCCCAGGGCAAAGCCAAGGGCGCGGTTGCGATGGGTCTGGGCTCGCGCGCACTGTTCAACCGCGCGCAGGAACAGCCCTATTTCATTGACGCGATGAACGCCTTGAACAACGGAAATCTCGTGCCGGTCCCCGGCGGCGTCCTGATCCACAGGGACGACCAGCTTATCGGCGCGATCGGGATCACAGGTGACAGTTCGGACAATGACGAAGCATGTGCTGTTGCGGCCATCGAGGCACAGGGATTGGTCGCGGTCACCGGATGAATGATGTGCGGATTTTGAGGTTTCACGAATAGTGTGTGATACGCCTCCGGGTCTGGTAGTTTGGAACGATTGCGACCTTAGGCGTCCACTTTCAAATCGTTCCCACGGATCATCAGGCAATTGAGCGCAAGGCCTTTGCCGCCCCGGTTTCGTTGACTTGGCAATGGACGATGAGGTCGTCAAACGGCATCGGTCGTGCCAAGCCATAACCTTGCAACACGCCGCAACCCAGTGACGCGAGCCGAAGGGCGTGCTCCTCTGTCTCGACGCCTTCCGCAACGACCTCCACATTCAACGCTGCCCCGATATCGATGATCTTCTTGACAAGATCCAGATGCCGCACGGATTCGACGATGGGGATCACGATGGATCGGTCGATCTTCATTGCCTGCGGGTTGATGGCCATCAGACCAGCGAGCGAGGCACGGTCGCTGCCGAAATCGTCGATCTCGATCTCGATCCCGTGGGCCATCAGGTCGTCAATGGCCCAGCGTACCGACTCTGGCGGGTTGTCCAGCGACATCGACTCCAGCAGTTCCAGCGCAATTGTCGTATGTGCGCCGATGCGGCTCGAAAGGTCATGTGCCAGGCCAGCCCTTAATAGTCGATCAGCGGTCACGTTAAAGCTGACCTTCGGCAGTGAAAGGCCCTGGGCCGCAAGGGTCTCCAAGTCTTTGGCTACCTTGTCGAAGAGAATCTCGTCGATCATTGCCACCACGCCCAGATCTTCGGCTACTTCAAGGAACTCTCCGGGCGAGATCCAGCCCATATCCGGTTCATGCCAACGACACAGGACCTCTACCCCGCGCAGATTCCGTGTGCGCGCATCGAATTGCGGCTGGTAGAATGGCTGGAATTTTTTCTGATCGATCGCCGCAACCAACCTGTCCGACAGGGCTTTGGTCCGCGTGGTCAAATCGGCGAGATCTTCTGTGAAGAAAGAATAGGTGCCCCGACCGCTGCGCTTGACCTGATAAAGGGCGAGGTCGGCATTGATCGCCGCCTGCATCGCATCAAAACCGGCGTCGCGCCCCAGCGCGATGCCGATGCTGGCGCCCACGTTGCAGCGATGACCGTTGAAATCCATCGGTGCCTTGATCAGGCGGATCAGCCGCTCGGCAATCGCCTCGGCTTGCGCTGTGGTATAGACGCCGCTCCACACGATAAGGAATTCGTCTCCACCGATCCGGTAGCATCGCGACTTTGGCCCGGCGCAGTCCTTGAAAATAGCTGATGCAGTGGTCAGGACAAAGTCGCCCGCGGCATGGCCCAGTGCATCGTTGATCGTCTTGAAGCGGTCGATATCGACCTGCATCACACAAAAATCGGTCTGCGCTTTGGCGTTGGCTGTAGTCAGCTCCTGCAGATCGGCATCCGCCTGCCGTCGGTTGGCGAGCCCTGTCAAGGGATCGTGCATCGCCATCCAGGCGAGATCCTGTGAGCTGCGTTGCAGCTCTTCGAGATTGGATTCGATGATCACCTGCTGTGCGCGGTTGCTTTCGGCGAGCCTGTGACGCTCCAGCATTTCCTGGCGGAGCTGTTCCAGTGCGGTACCCAGCGTGTCAAAGCCGAAGGCACGTTCTGGCAGAACGACCCGCTGGTCCAATCTGCCACGCGCCAGGTCAAAGATGGTTCGGGTCACCTGCGCCAATGGCACAACAAACCGCCGCCGGGCCAACAAGGCCAGCCCCACGGTCGAGGCGATGAGCAATCCGCCGAGTGTCAGAAAGCTCGTCGCATAGAGATTGACCATCAGAATCGTATCGCTGCGAACCTGGAGCGCGTGGTCGGCGATCTCAGATGACAACGCCGCCATCGTGTCTGCGAAGGCATCGAGCGCATCGACACGCTGAAGCGACAGGGCGTGTAACGCGGCCCAGTTGCTGTTGATGCTATCCCTGCTGGCCTCAACAACGGCGGGATCACCTTCAAGACCAGAGTCCGCTTTCATGAGGCCCGACATACGGATGTAAATCTGCGAGACATAGGACCGCACGCGCCGGTCGTTTTCGTCCAGCTCTGTATGCGTGGCCATTGACCGTTCCGATAACCCATCAAGATCCAGAAGGACGCGGTTGATCCGGACAAGCGAGGAACTAAGCCCCCGTAACTCGGACAGCCGCTGTTGAACACGCCGCATCTGGTCGAGCACGTCAGCGCCGTCAGTTGCCAACTGGTCAAGTCGGCCCTGCCCGGCGCGAACGTAGCCCTGCAGCCCCATGATCGCCAGCGAGACATTTTGCGGGATTTCGGATGGGGCACCGTCTTGTAGCCGCTTTAGCGCTGAAAGAGCCCGCGCAGGACTTGGCGAGCAGATACGCATATCGGTCTCGGCCACACCCGGGGCGCACAGGGCAGGCAATCTGCTGCCATTTAGCGCCGCCACCGATGACTGCGTGATCTCATCCGACGCGCTGCCAATCAATCGTTCCACGGCGATCAATTGCTGCTGCAATTGCTGCGCCTCCAGAAGTACGGCCGTAAGCGACCTCTTGAGACCGTCAATCTGGCGGCTTTGCGCATCGAGCCTTTCATATTCCTGGACGATATTCCGCTCTTCATTGCGGATCTGGGTGGCCCATCCGACGCTGAGCGTCTGCAAGTTGTCCACGCTGCGGACGATTGCATCCCGGTGGGGGGCCATCGCGAGCCGGGCATCCTCCGCCTGCAGGAAGAACGCGCGCGCCTCTTCTTCCATAATGGCAAAGTGGTGGTGTTGGAGGTGATCCTCGGGCGCGCCGTCATAAGCGTTGATCGCGCCACGCAATTGCTGGAACGTCTCCAGCACGTCGGACAGGGCAGTGGAAGTCTCATCAAGAAGCAGCTCCCGCGTTCCGGTGGTAAGACGGTCGCGGATTGCGTTGATCTCAGACGTCCATGCCCAATGGTCAATCTCGTGTTTCAGTTTGCTGACAGCAACAATCTGGATCGCCGCAAGCGCAAACCCCACGATAATGGCACCCAAGAGCACACGGCCAAGGCCGCCCGTCAGGATTGTCCGATCGGCTTGTCGCCTTTGGGTGCCGCTTGACATCACCAGTATATCGCCGGGATCACCGGCATACCATGACTGTGGCGTCGCCCACGGCTGATGCTTTGGAGTAGCACATGTAGTCGTATTCTTCCTGGGTGTCGTAGTGATACCATTTCAGGGCGGCATCGCCTTCGACCGCGGCGGCGGCTGCTACGATCGGCCAAACCAATGCCCCTGTCAGGTCTGCCGTTTCGGAATAATCTGCCGCGATTGTTTCCGGCTCGCGGTTGTCGGCGATCACAGTGCTGCCAGAAAACAGGTTGATCCCCATGCGCGACGACACAAACGGCTGGTCTGGTTGATGCATCGCCGTGACAGCCGCTTCGATCCCGTCACGGTCCACAATGGAAATCATGAGTTCAGCGAGTTGCTTGGCTTCTTCCCGGGTGCCGAAATCGCCATCGGTAAAACCGGCCGTCGGAAGAATGCCAAGCAGTGCGGCGGTAAAGAAAGATCGTTGCATGATAACCCTCATTTGCAAGAACACGTCGAAAACAGTCCTTAGGGAACAGACCTTAAGGAAGCGCCAACAAGGGAAGGGGTTGTTGCAATGCGCAGGCTTCTTTTGCGCTTAAACGCGGCGCGTTGACCAAAATGATGGCCTGGCGGATTCCGGCTTTCCCATGCAGACGCATGGATCGGTCAAAGAATTGGAAAGGCTTCGGCGCGTCTAACAGTATGAAGCATTTGCTGATCGTAAAGCGGCAAGTATCTAGACATCCGCCAGTACCAGATCAGACGCTTTTTCCCCGATCATGATCGCCGGTGCATTCGTATTGCCTGAAACGATTTCCGGCATGATCGAACAGTCGGCAATCCGTAGCCCTTCGATGCCGCGCACCTTCAGCTTTTCGTCGACCACAGCCCCTTTGTCTTGTCCCATCCGGCAGGTCCCCGTCGGGTGGTAAATAGAGGCGGTGTTGTTACGTGCCCAATCGAGTGTTGCAGCGTAATCGTTGATGTCGAGGTCGGGATTTGGCCGGTACTCCTCCGAGATTTTCGAGGTCAGCGGTGCATGTCGCGCAATAGTCCGGGCGATGTTGACCCCGGCGACAACGGTCTGGCAGTCCGTCTCGGTCGACAGGTAGTTCGGGATGATCTTGGGATAGGTTCGTGCGTCTTTGCTTTGCAGTCGGATTTCCCCTTTGCTTTCAGGGCGCAACTGGCAAACCGACATAGTAAAGGCTGAGAATTTATCGGCCCCCTTGCCGGGATTTTCCGCAGACAGGGGTTGCACGTGGAACTGGATGTCGGGCGTTTCGATATCGGGGCGTGTTTTCATGAAGCCTGTCGCGAGGCTGGCGGCCATGGTCATAGGGCCGGTGCGGAACATCAGGTATTTCAGGCCGATCTTGGCCTGACCGAACAGCGATGACACCTCATCGTTCAGGGTGGGTTCGTTGCATTTGTAGACGAGCCGGGCCTGCAGATGGTCCTGCATATTTTTGCCCACGCCGGGCATGTCCTGCACCACTTCGATCCCGTTCTCGGCCAATTGCGCAGCCTCGCCCAAGCCGGATAGCATCATGATCTGGGGTGAGTTGATCGCCCCGCCACACAGGATGATTTCCTTGTTGGCCTTGATGGTTTGCAAGGTGCCGCTGCGGTCAGTGTAAGTGACGCCCGTGGCGCGCTTGCCATCAAAGATCACCTTTTCGACCTGCGCATGCGTAATGATCTGCAGGTTCTCGCGGGACTTGATCGGGTTGAGATACGCGACTGCCGCACTGCACCTGCGGCCGTTTTTCGACGTGAGTTGGAAGAAACCAACGCCTTCCTGCTCCGCGCCATTGTAGTCGGGATTGAATTTGTAGCCCGCCGCTTGCGCGGCAGCGACCCATGCATCCGTGATTGGCCGCTGGATGCGCATGTTGGACACGGATAGCGGCCCTTCGTCGCCGTGATAGTCGTCCGCCCCGCGCTCGTTATTCTCGGCGCGTTTGAATAGCGGCAGCACATCATCCCAGCCCCAGCCTGTATTGCCCATCTGCCGCCAGCGATCGTAGTCTTGCGGCTGACCACGCACATAAAGCAGCCCGTTCAGCGAGGATGATCCGCCCAGAACCTTGCCGCGCGGCCATTCGATCGACCGCCCATTCAGGCCCGGATCAGGTTCCGTTTTATAGCACCAGTCCACTTTGGGGTTATGAATCGTCTTGAAATAGCCCACGGGGATGTGGATCCATGGATTGGTATCCTTGCCCCCGGCTTCAAGAAGAATGACCTTATGGCGGGGGTTCGCACTAAGCCGATTGGCCAGCACACACCCCGCAGAGCCAGCGCCCACGACGATAAAATCTGCGTCCAACTTCAGAATCCTCCCCTAAAGTAGAAAAAACTCTATGCAGATCGATAAGACTATACTAGGCTTTTTTGGAACTATTAGTCTCAATAATCGACAACATGGGAGGAAGACATGAAGGTTGGAGATAAGCTGAGCCACATTTCGCGGAGGGACCTGTTCAAAGTTGCAGGTCAATACGGGATGAGCTCTACCTTGCTGGCGGCGGGTACGTTTGGTGGCGCGATGAGCGTTGCAAACCTGGCTGCAGCGGCGGAATCGTCATACGAAAAGCGGTTCGCGAAAGAACCAAAATACACGCTGAAAATGGGTGCCGCTGGCTTTAACCAGCGCAACCTGCTGGTCGAACGCGCAGGTGTGCTGGAATTCCTGCGTGACCTTGAAAGCCGCACGGACGGGGAGATCCGTGTTGAATTCATCGGTGACAACCAGATCTGCAACCAGTTGTCCTGTGTTGAGAAAACGCAGCAGGGCATCGTGGATATGTATGCGGCCTCTACCCAGAACTCTGCCGGTGGTGCGCCTTATCTGAACGTGCTGGACTATGCCTATATGTTCCGCAGCCGGGCCGACCAGTATTACTTCCTTTACAGCCCAAAAAGCCAGGAAGTGCTGCGTGATCCGTTCGAAAAGATGCACGGCCTGAAGTTCCTCTTCAGCCATGCCGAATTGCGCGGTATCCAACTGGGTCTGTCCTGGGCAGATCGTGAGACGGTGACGAGTGTCGAACAGCTTGCCGGGACAAAGAACCGTGTGACGGGGACGCAGCTGGGCCGGATCGCCATGCAGGCGCTGAACCTGAACCCTGTGCCGATTGCATGGGAAGAAACGCTTGATGGTCTGAAGCAGGGCCTGATCGACGGCGCTGAAACATGGGCATCGGCTGTGGCTTACGCCAACATGTCGCCCGTGGTCAGCCAGTGCGTTGACCTGCGTTTCTTCTGCGGTACCGAACATACGGCGATGAATGCATCGGTCTTTGACAGCATGGAAGGCTATCTGCAGGACGCGATCATGGAATCCGCTTATCTGGCGCAGGTCCATGTGCAGGCCGCCAACGAGGCCGCATTGGTCAACACTGTCGGTTTCTCAACCCCGCAACTGCCTGATACGATCTTTGCGCAGAACGATGTTCGCATCGCGAACCTGTCGGATGCAGAGATCAAGAAGGCCGAAGAGATGTGCTCGCCCGAGTATCAGCCCGCATTGTGGGAAGAGTGGCGTGAGCGGATCAACGGCTGGGCCGGTGGTATCGACACCTATCAAGAGATCTATGACGAGGTCCGCACCAACCCGCACACACTTGCGGAAAATGTTGAACCACGCCGTTGGTGGAAAGCCTGATCTTGCTCTAAGCTAGAATAAGCCAGCCCGGACAACTGGGCTGGCTTTTTTGTCAAACGAACCGGGTGAACCGGTCAGGTATGGGCTGGGGAGGCCATATCCATGTTCAGTGAATTCATCAATATTTTCAGCGCGATGGCGTCGCAGGATTCGTTCATGATCCGGACGGCCTTGCGGACTGAGGGTGCATGGTTATTCGGTGGTTTTTTGACGCTTTTCGGCGGCCTGATCGTGATGTTCATCTACAAAAAGGTGCCATTCATTGATCGCCACCTGGAAAAGACGATCATGGTCTGGAGCTATCTCGCCATCGCCTACATCATCTTCATGGGTGTGATTGATCGCTTTATCTTTAATGACCAGCAACCGTGGTCAACAACGATCCCGCCTTTCCTGTTCATGATCATGGCTTGGTTCGGGGCGGCCTATAACGTTCGCCTGCGGACACATCTGAGCTTTAGCGAATTCCGCAGCCGCATGCCGCGCGCCGGGCAGATGGGGTGCCTGATCCTTGATGCGATTTTGTGGTTCGGTTTGGCCGTGATCGTCGTCACAACAACCATGCGCCTGACCGCCAACTCAGCGGCCAACTTTCAGATTGTTCTGGGCACCGACAACACGATGCAGTGGTGGTTCATCGCAACCATTCCAGTGGCGTTCATCCTGCTGGCCGGTCGCGTGTTTGAAAACCTGTCGGATGATTTTTCCCGCTGGCGCAACAATGAGCCGCTGATCGAACAAGCCGTTATCGGGGGGGATGTATAATGGATACCGGAACCTGGGTCACCATCATCTCGCTTGGGGTGACGTTCTTTTTCATGCTGGGCGTGCCTGTCTTGTTGGTCATCGCCTATTGGGTCATCGGCTGTTCCTTCGTGCTGGGGCTGACGCTCGACAATCTTGGCTCGGAACTGTTGAACGTGTTCAACAAGGGTTTTGCGCTTCTGGCGATGCCGCTCTTTATTCTGACAGGGGACCTGATCAATCGGTCGGGGATTGCCCGCAGGCTATCGGATTTCGCCTATTCCTGTCTGGGCTGGCTGCGCGGCGGTCTGGCCATGGCGTCCATTGGCGCCTGCGGTCTGTTTGCTGCGATTTCGGGGTCCAACTCGGCCACCACGGCAACCATTGGGTCTATGCTGCATCCTGAAATGACAAAAGGTGGATATGACGAACGCTTCTCGGCGGCGACGGCTGCTGCGGGCGGTACGGTGGGGATCATCATCCCGCCATCAATCATCTTCATCGTTTACGGCTTCTTGATGAACCTGCCGATTTCGGACCTGTTCATCTCGGGTATTCTGCCCGGTGCATTGATGGTGTTCGGTATGCAGTTCGCCTGCTGGATCGTCTGCCGCATGAACGGGTGGGGTTATCTGATCCCGCTGCAATTGAACCGTGTATTGAAGACCGCCTTTGGCGCATGGCTGGGTTTCTTCGCCATTGGTCTCGTGCTGTGGGGCATCTACACCGGTAAATTCTCACCCACCGAGGCCGCTGGCGTGACCGTTGGTTTCTGCATTATTGCCGGTCTGATCAGCTATCCACTGAACAAGATCATGGGCAGCGACAGGGACAAACCCGTGACTGAAAAAGGTTGGTCCGAGATGTTCGTGGTCGAGGGTTTCAAGGTGTGGGAAATCCCCTCTATCGTGGTCCGTTCGGCGCAGATTTCCGGCATCCTTGCCCCGCTGATCGCGATTTCGGTGGTGATGCAACAGATCCTGTCTTTGCTGGGTGCGCAGGCGGTGATCGGTGATTTCGTGACGTCCATGGGCGGATACTATGCTGTGCTGTTCACCGCGATGATCATCGTCTTCTTCTCGGGGATGATCCTTGAAAGTCTGCCTGTGACGATCATTCTTGCACCCATCCTGGCACCCATTGCGGTGTCTGCCGGCGTTGATCCGATCCACTTTGCGGTGATCTTCCTTGTGGGGGCATCCATCGGCTTCATCACGCCGCCATATGGTCTGAACCTTTACGTGGCGTCCGGTGTGACGGGTGTTCCGTATTTCCGGCTGCTTCGTTACATTGTGCCATATCTGATCGCGCTGATCAGCGTGTGGTTCATTGTGGCACTTGTGCCCGCAACAGCATTGGCGCTTCTGCCGAGCAGGTAAAAAATGGCGATGGCGGAGAATGACATAGCCGATACGACAGCCCAGATTCCCACCAACCTCCGGCTGCTGATGCTGCTGGAGGAGGTGGCGCGGGCAGGGGTGCCCGTCACCCCGTCGGTGGTGAATGAAAACCTGGGTCTGCCCAAGCCGACCATTCACCGCCTCTTCGCCACCGCCGAGGCGGAGGGATTCCTGCAACGGGATATCGATGGCCGGTCCTACAGTCCCGGTCGCCGGATGCGCATGTTGGCGATCAATACGCTGTCGTCCGAACGGGTGCGGACGGTCCGTTTGGCCGTTTTGAAATCGCTGGCCATGTCTGTCGGTGAGACCTGCAACATCGCGATCCCGGAACGCGACGGGATGTTTTACCTTGACCGGGTCGAAACCCATTGGCCGCTGCGTATCCAGTTGCCGGTCGGTACGCAGGTACCATTTCATTGCACAGCCAGCGGCAAGATGTATCTGTCGACATTGCGACCGGATTATCTCGACCGCTTTTTGCGTAACTACAATCTGGAACAAAAGACCGAGCATACGCTGACCACTGCGCAAGCCTTGCAGGCCGAATTGCGATTGACCCGCGAACGCGGCTATTCGACCGATGATCAGGAATTCATGCCCGGCATGACAGCAATCGCGGTGCCTATTCTGGATGATCGCGGTCGGCTGTTGTCGACCTTGTCGATCCACGCGCCGGAACAGCGCCGCCATGTGGATGAACTGGTCGAACATCTGGGCGAATTACAGCGTGCCGCGGCTGAGTTGTCGCAGATCGTCGGGCGTTAGATCGTCGTGCTATGAGAGGCGGTCATGATGCCGATGCCGCCCACTACAATCAGGCTTAGCGCCCAGACAACATCCAGATTGAACCAGGTCCGCGACAGAAACTTCAATCCCAGCCAGAAATACATCCCCGCAGCCAGCAGCCCACCCGCCAGCGTCATTGCTGCGGTGTGCACGGCTGCCACGAAAAAAGCCATGCCGATATTGCTTGTCATCAGGTCTTGGGCAGCGCGATGTCCGGCATCGAGGCTTTCGGGCGCACAAAGTCCCAGAAAGATCGGCACCAGCATCAGGCCAGCGCCATGCGCCATGGCTGCGAGAAAGGACCAAAGCGCCAGCCGTGATGGTGGTACACGTGCCAGAAAGCGCGGGTGTTTGCGGTTGATCAGCAGGTAAACGCCAAGTGCGATGACAAGCAGCCCTGCACCGATCCGGATTTGCCCTTCGTAATAGACAAGCGTCACCATCAGCGAGAATGGCAACAGGATTGCGCACATGGCAATGAAATGCCCGCCTGCCAACGCAAGCAGCGCGCCAGGCAGGGCAGAGCTTTTCCGCTCCATCAGCGCGGCTGACACTGCCAGTGGCCAACCCATGCCGGGGTTCAGGCCGTGATAAAGGCCCGAGACGATGACAGCCCACCAAAGGGCAGTTGTCGTGGTCAGTTCAAACATGTGCGACCGTCCCGGGCTTGACCCGGGACCTCGTAGATTTGGCGTTGAAGAGGAGGTCCCGGGTCAAGCCCGGGACGTGATCCGCCAACATCAGACGTTCGGATAGCAGAAGCTATCGGTCGAACAATCGCCCCCCTCCAGCCGGATCTGGTGGCTGCGGTACCCGTCAGGGAACTCAACCCAGAAATCCTTGTTCAGGGTCAGGCCGCCGTTTTCACCCACATCCGCCATGACCATGGCCGCGCCGCGTTCGCCGGGATAGAACTGGTCATCCCACGTGGAATAAAGCGAATTGGTCCAGTAGACGCGTTTCCCATCACGGCTGATTTCAACCATCTGCGGACCATAACCAAAGGTCTTGCCATTCGGGTGGGGCGTCTTCTTGACGATCCCGCCGATCTCGACCTTGCCCGCCAGTTTGGGATTCATCGGGTCTGAGACATCATATTGATGCATCTCGCCCAGCCCCCAGCAGGCCACATAGAGGAACCGGTCATCAAGGCTCAGGTCAATGTCGGTCACCAGCGGCGGGCAGGCACCAAACGCTTTCAAGAGCTCCGGCAAATCATCCGCATCGGCTGGCACCGGATCAATGGTGATCGTCTTCTTCGCCTGCCATTCGCCATCCTCATCGCGCCACCATGTAAAGATGGCACCTTGCAGATTTGACGTATCAACGACCACACCGCAGAACCCGTATTCCTTGACCGGGTCATGGGCCGGCCGGATTTCCAATGCCATCTGATGATTGGCCCCAAGGTCAATGGATTTCGTGACCTTGCGCCCGCGCAGGTCCCAGAAATGGATGGTGTGGCCATATTTGTTGCTTAGCAAATCTTCCGGCACGATCCCGTTTTCGAATTGCGGCGGTAGCCCCCATTCGGAACTGACCATGTAGTCGCGAGGCAGATTCCACCAGAAATCGTAGTGCTTGTCCTGAATGCCCCGGTCCATTTCATAGCGGCCAAGTATTTCGAACGTCTCGCAGTCCATGATGAAGATGCCGGGCGGGCCGTCGGTGCCGTCCTTGCCACCGCCACCAAGGGTGGAAACATAAATCCCCTCCGGCCCGCAATGGATCGTATGGGGGCGGGAATAGCCGGTTTTGGCGAACAGTTCCTCGGGTTCGATGATCTTGTGAATCTTCGCCTTCAGCGGTTCCTTGACATCAATCACATAGATCCGGCTGGACCGGATGCCGGGGATGATCAGATAGCGGCGTTCGAGAAAGGCGTGACCGGTCAGCGGTGACAGGGCCGATGAACAGGCATTCCAGCCGAAATGGTGAAATTCATCGCCTTTGTTGGGCATGAAAAGACTATGTACGATCTGGCCATATGTCTTGGAATTCGGGTCGACATCGACCACCGCCAGGCCATCGGGCTGGCTGCCATCCGGGCTGAGCATCAACGTGAAAGCCAGCGTTTCCGCCGGTGCCTCCATCGCGATTTTCGCCGTCGGATAGAATGTCGGATCAGGTCTCAGGTTCATTTGTTGTCCTCCCATTTCTTATCAAAAAAGGCCGATTTCCGGCTTCTTGGGCGCTGGGCCAGATACCTGTAATCAGAGGTATCAAATGTCTGACAATTGATTCGAGTATGCATCCAGTTTTTCAAATCGATCAAGAAAAAAGAATTGTCAGATGTTCTGGACATGTGCCTGCGTCAGATTTTCCTGTGGAATGCACCGACGCGCTAAGCCATACTATCCCAAGCTGAAAAGAATGCCGGGGACTTTGAAATGACGCTTGCCGTGCCCAAGATGTCGTCATGCGCTGACTGTCCAATTCGGTATAATGCTGTGTGCTCAAAATGCGAGCCTGAGGAACTGACACAGCTCGAAGACACGAAGTACTACAGGTCTTATGCCGCTGGCCGCCCAATATTCTTTGCCGGTGATCCATTGGAGTTTGTCGGTTCGATCGTATCCGGGGTGGCCAGCCTGACACGCACCATGCCGGATGGGCGTGTGCAGATGGTGGGCCTGTTGTTGCCCAGCGATTTTATGGGGCGACCGCACCGCAACACGATTGATTGTGATGTAGTTGCCGAAACCGATGTGATGCTGTGTTGTTTTCGGCGTGCGCCTTTCGAAAGACTGATCGAAGAGACGCCGCATGTCGGGCAGCGCCTGTTGGAAATGACATTGGATGAACTGGACGCCGCGCGCGAATGGATGCTGGTGTTGGGGCGCAAGACCGCCCGCGAAAAGATCGCATCGCTCTTGCATATGATCGCGACGCGCATGGCATCGCTGGAGCCGGGCGATACGGCGCAAACCAGTTTCACCCTGCCAATTACCCGCGAAACGATGGCGAACTATCTTGGACTGACGATCGAAACCGTCAGCCGACAGATGTCATCGCTGAAAAAAGACGGATTGATCGCTTTTGATGATCGTCGCGATATCCGCGTGCCGGATCTTTATGCGCTGAAGTCAGAAGCTGGCGAAGAGGCTTAGGGCCGGCTTTATCCACGGCCTGAAGTTCCACAAACGACACCTAACCGTTTGAACGAACGTGGTATTTGCGTGTGCGGCCGTGGTATTTGCTGGCTACCATCTGGAACAATGGATGCAGAGGTGAAATGTAAGCTCTGCTTTAGATACATTTTCAAAGATGGAGATTTCCAGTGTCGATTATACATCGCGGCGGTCTGTTAGCCATATGGCTTGGTTTCGTTGCAGCCAGCGCCAGCGCAGGCGGATTGTCGGTTATTCTTGAACCCGACTTGCACGATATTCAGGAAACCCCCAGCCCGGCCATCGACTGGACCGGATTTTATCTTGGCGGCCAGTTCGGGCTGTCAAAAGTCGACTCGAGCCTACTGGAAGATACCGGCGATGGGATCGGCGTTGGTATTCACGGTGGCTATCTGCGCGACTTTGGCCAACTTGTTGTGGGTGCTGAACTGGAGGTGAACCTGACCGCAGTCGAAAGCTGGAGCAGTGATTTCCCGCTTTCGACAATCGCATCGGCCCAGCTGCGCGCCGGTTATGATGCGGGTGACTTTTTGCCATATGTCGCCGTGGGTGTTTCAGAGGCGCGCCTTGGCGGCGATGTGGATCAAACAGATAGCGGGTCCTTTGCAAGCGTCGGGATCGATTATCGCCTGACCAACAGCGTCAGCATCGGCGCGAACTATGCGCATTATCGGTATGATAATTTTGCGGGCACTGATGAAGACTTCGACGTCAGCGCCACGGGGGCCCGCCTGTCTTATCGGTTCTGATATCAAACAACAGTCAGGCAGGCGCAGGTCGCATGGTGCTGGATCTTCTGTGACGTGCTGCCCAAAAACAGGCTTGCCACGGATCCAAGGCCGCGGCGGCCCATCACGATCAGGTCGGCATCATTGTCTTTGACGACTTTGAGGACCTGACGTACAGGGTCGCCGACATGCATGTCTGTGTCCACGCTACAGCCCTTTTCGGTTGCTATCGCTGCGGCTTCGGCCACGATTTTGTTGCCCGTTTCTTCCAACTCCGCATGGGACGGTGCAGTCAGCAGTTCGTGGTAGCCCACAGGCCCACCAACAATGAAGGCGCTTGTTTCTGCCTGCGGCGCATGCACGATAATCATGCGGCCATCATGCGTTTTGGCGATATCACAGGCAGCGTTGACCGCATTTTTCGCGCAGTCAGAGCCGTCTACGGCAACAACGATTGTCTTGAACATTGTTCTTCTCCTCCTTCGTTGGGCAAAATGGCATCCGGCATGGCGCCAAGCCATGCTGGTCGTGCTGCGCACCCGAGGCGGGTGTGTATGGCGGCGTCAGCGCGACATCAGGATCGGCAGGTCCGCCATTTCCAGCAGGCTGCGGGTGGCGCCGCCGAACACGGCTTCGCGCAGGCGCGAATGACCATAGGCACCGCTGACGATCATTCGTGCGCCCACCTCTTTGGCGCGGCGCAACAGGATGTCACCGACTTGTGGTTCTGTCTTGGCCAGAACCGCAACCTCGGATTTGGTGCCGTGCCGCATCAGATATTGCGCCATTGCCCCGCCCGGATCAGACCGGTCTGCGGCGTGCTGCGGTGGATCGATGATGCAGATATCCGCCACCTCTGCCTGTTGCAGCAAGGGCAGGGCGGCGCGCGCAGCGGCAAGCGCTTCGGCCCCGTCATTCCATCCCATCAGCACGTGGCCACCCGCATCGGGTGCCTTGCAACCTTTGGGGATCATTAAAACCGGACGCTCTGCGCTGAAAAGGCATGCCTCGACCAGCGCTTCGGCTTCCGGATTGTTCTGATAGGGCCGGGGGAGGACGACCAGATCAGAAAATCTGAGCTTGCGGGCAAGATAGCCCGTCAATGCCGGGCCCTGTACTGTGGCTGATTGCATGGACCAGCGCACGATTTCCCCCTGCATCCGGTCTTTCAGCCAAACTTCCAACGCTTCGCGCTGGGTAATTGCGTCACGGGTTTGTTCGGCGACCATCAGCGCCTCTGCCCCAAGATAGTAATTGTTGGTTTCGGTATGGCTGATTGTCACCACATAGATGTCAAGATGCGCGTCCATTCGATCAGCAAGCGCAATCGCTGCATCCAGGCCCTCGGTGGCTTGATCCGTATCCGTTAGAATAGTCGCAATGATCTTGTAGGACATTGTTCCGGCCTTCCCCATATCGGTTTTCACGTTGGGGGCGATCGTTCGCGCAAAACCGCTCCTTACCCATGACTATTGCCTGTTTTGCAGCAGGGCGTCTTGATCCAGGTCAAATGAAGCCTTGATCCACATCAAGGCGGCGCAATGCCCGAGATCCCATAAGCAGAATTACCAAGTAGCTGTCGGACGTTTTCGTGTGCGGCAAAGGAAGGGGATCTCTTATGGGGAACTATATCAAGTTGATTGCGCTGGGGTGTACCGCACTCTTTGCTGCGGTTGCTGCGAACTGGGGGCGTGATACGGCATATATCGTACATGCCATCATCATTCTCGGCGTTTCTGGTTACATGTTCGTGCGCGTCCTGCGGCAAATTGATGAACCGGTGCAAGCCACACCAGATGGCTATATGGATGATGTCATCCGTGCCGGGGTCATCGCGACGGGCCTGTGGGGCGTTGTCGGGTTTCTTGTCGGGGTCGTGATTGCCTTTCAACTGGCGTTTCCCCAACTGAATTTTGAAGTTCTCCAACCATATGGCAACTTTGGTCGCTTGCGCCCGCTGCACACCTCTGCGGTGATTTTCGCGTTCGGGGGCAACGCCCTGATCATGTCCTCATTCTATATCGTACAGCGCACCTGCGGGGCCCGGCTTTGGGGCGGTAATCTGGCGTGGTTCGTCTTTTGGGGCTACAACCTCTTTATCGTCCTTGCCGCGACAGGTTACCTGCTGGGAGCCACCCAATCCAAGGAATACGCCGAACCTGAATGGTATGTTGATATCTGGCTGACAATTGTCTGGGTCGCGTTTCTTGCCGTGTATCTGGGCACGATCTTCAAGCGGACTGAAAAGCACATTTATGTCGCCAACTGGTTCCTGCTGAGCTTCATCGTCACCGTGGCGATGCTACATATTGTCAACAATATCAGCATCCCTGTAAGCATCTGGGGCAGCAAATCCGTGCAAATCTTCAGCGGTGTGCAGGATGCCATGACCCAGTGGTGGTATGGGCACAACGCAGTGGGCTTCTTCCTGACTGCCGGGTTCTTGGGCATGATGTACTACTTCGTGCCGAAGCAGGCCGGCCGTCCGGTCTTCAGCTACAAGCTTTCGATCATCCACTTCTGGGCGCTGATCTTTCTTTATATCTGGGCCGGTCCGCACCACCTGCACTACACAGCCCTGCCTGACTGGGCCTCGACCCTTGGCATGGTGTTCTCCATCATCCTGTGGATGCCCAGCTGGGGTGGCATGATCAACGGTCTGATGACCCTGCAAGGGGCCTGGGACAAGCTGCGCACCGATCCGATTATCCGGATGATGGTAATCAGCCTTGCCTTCTACGGCATGTCCACATTCGAAGGACCGATGATGTCGATCCGGGCAGTCAACAGCCTGTCACACTACACAGATTGGACCATCGGGCACGTACATTCCGGTGCGCTTGGCTGGAACGGCATGATCACATTTGCCGCGCTCTATTTCCTCACTCCGAAACTCTGGGGACGGGTGCAGATGTATTCGATGTCGGCCATCAACTGGCACTTCTGGTTGGCGACCATCGGCATCATTCTCTACGCGGCCTCGATGTGGGTGACCGGCATTATGGAAGGCCTGATGTGGCGTGAAGTTGATGCCAACGGGTTCCTGGTGAACAGCTTCGCTGACACCGTATCGGCCAAGTTCCCGATGTATGTGGTCCGTGCGCTGGGCGGGGTGCTGTACCTTGCCGGTGGCCTGATCATGGTCTGGAACATGTACATGACCATCCGGGGCGGCCAACGCGTTGCCGCACCGGTTGGCGTACCGGCAGAATAAGGAGGGCTGAGACATGTCTGATACAACACCATCGAACGGCCCTGCTAAAGGCTTTCTGGCCAAACATGCAATCCTTGAACGGAGCCCCACCTTGCTGTTGGTCTCCTCCCTGCTGGTGGTCACGGTGGGCGGGATCGTGGAAATCGCACCCCTTTTCTGGCTCGAAAACACCATTGAAGAGGTCGAAGGGGTGCGACCCTATTCCCCGCTCGAACTGGCAGGGCGCGACGTTTACATCCGCGAAGGCTGCTACGTCTGCCACAGCCAGATGATCCGGCCTATGCGGGACGAGGTTGAACGGTATGGGCATTATTCGCTGGCCGCTGAATCCATGTATGACCACCCGTTTCAGTGGGGGTCCAAACGGACGGGGCCTGACTTGGCGCGTGTCGGCGGCAAGTATTCGGATGACTGGCATGTTGATCACCTGATCAAGCCGCAATCGGTCGTGCCGGAATCGATCATGCCTGGCTATGCCTATCTGCTCGATAATCCGGTGAATGCCGAATACACGGCTGATCTGGTCGCAACCCATCGCTTTGTCGGCGTACCCTACACCGACGAGATGATCGAGGTGGCGGCGGCGGATGTGATCGCCCAGGCCGATCCTGACACGGACGCCTATGATGATCTGCTCGAACGTTATCCGGGCGCGCAAATCCGTAACTTTGACGGGGAACCCGGTGTGTCCGAAATGGATGCCCTAATCGCTTACATGCAAATGCTCGGGACAACGGTCGATTTCTCGACCTTTACCCCCGACGCCAGCCGATAAGGAGAGAGCAATGGATACCTATTCACTCCTGCGGGAAATTGCAGATAGCTGGGTTCTGCTGGCGATGTTCATCTTCTTTCTGGGCACGATTGTCTGGGCTTTCCGCCCCGGCAGCCGCCCCGTCCATGATGAAACAAGCCAGATCCCCTTCCGTAACGAGGACCGTCCCGGCGATGCCGCCCGTGACACCAAGAACGAGGAGCTGCAATCATGAGCAGCAATAACGATAAAGACATTGACGACGTCACAGGCATCGACACAACCGGTCACGCCTGGGATGGGATCAAGGAACTCAACAACCCGTTGCCGCGCTGGTGGCTGTGGTGTTTTTACCTGACGATCATCTGGGGTGTCGGCTATACGATCGCTTATCCCGCATGGCCGCTGATCAACAGTGCCACCTCCGGCATGTTAGGTTATTCAACCCGCGGCGAGGTCGCGCAAGAGATCGCGCGGTTCGAGGAAGCCAATGCCGAGATTTCGGCGCAACTGGCCTCGGCTGATCTGAACACCTTGGCCGAGAACACCGAATTGCTGCGCTTTGCAAATTCGGCTGGTGCCGCCGTATTCCGGAACAATTGTTCGCAATGTCACGGGTCCGGTGCGGCAGGCTTTGTCGGCTATCCGAACCTGTTGGATGATGACTGGCTGTGGGGCGGTGATTTCGACAACATCGAATACACGATCCGTCACGGTATCCGGAACGAGGAAGACTGGGATGCGCGCTATTCCGAGATGACGGCCTATGACGAGATTTTCACCAATGAAGAGGTCGACGCGACGGTGCAATATGTGCTGCAGATTTCCGGTCAGGAACACGATGCGACGCTCGCGGCAGCAGGCGAGGAACTGTTCCTGAACAACTGTGCGGCCTGTCACGGTGATAATGCGATGGGCAACTATGACCTTGGTGCGCCGAACCTGACCGACGCTATCTGGCTTTACGGCGGCGATCCGGCGTCACTGGAAGAAACGGTGCGCTATGCCCGTTTTGGCGTGATGCCGCCATGGGGGGAACGCCTGTCCGAGGCCGAGATCAAGGCCGTCACCGCCTATGTTCACCAGCTTGGTGGTGGCGAATAAAGGGATCACGCTGCCTCAGCCGTCTGTTCGCGCATAGGATGGGGCGTTCGTGAAGGGAAGGGTGCCTGCGACAGCGGGCGCCCTTCTTTTTCGTTTAAGTTGATAGACCTTTGAAGCTCTGGCGACTTGCCTAAAGACACGCGGCCAGCGTGTTTGCCATATTCCGGATCAGTTGCGGATAGAGTGCAGGCCCCAGTTCCAAGTCGACACCAAGTGGGTCGATCACACCGGTATTTGCGTCTGTTCCATCAAGGACAGTGGTCACAAGGCCAAGGTTGTACTGCGGCTCTGCCAGCACACATGTGATACCTTCCGCGTTCACCCGCCCCTTGATTTCTGCGATCCGTGCAGGGCTTGGGTCTGTTGCATCACTCAGCGAGATCGCACCCGAGGCCGGGAAATCAAAATCCATTTCGAAATATTGATAAGCGTCGTGAAACACCACAAAACTCTCGCCGCGAACAGGCGCGAGTATCTCAGCCACTTCGCGCGTCAAGGTCTCAATCTCGGTGCGGGCGGCGGCGGCGTTGGCAAAATAGGTGCCCGCATTGTCGGGATCGGCGGATGAGAGTTCTGCCGCAATCAGGTTCAGCCATGTTGCTGCATTTGTGGGTGACAACCAGGCGTGCGGGTCATGCGCACCATGGTCATGGCCTTCATGTGCATCAGCATCGGCGTGGTCATCATGAGCATGGTCATGGTCGTCATGATCATGATGCGCAGCCGCTTCGGTTTCCTTATCATGGTCATGTTCGTCGTGATCGTCATGATCATGCGCTTCGAATAATGCCCCTTCGCGGAAATCAAGCAGGGTCGTTCCGTCCGCCTCCAGCAGCGTCATCACGCTTGCCTCTGTGGCCAGCGTTTCAACAGCGTTTTCCATCCAGGGGGTCAGATCGTGGCCCATCCAGACGACGATGTCGGCATCCTGCAATGCTGTCGCCTCTGACGGGCGCAGGCTATATTCATGTGGAGAGGCACCCGCAGGCACGATCAGGTTGGGTGTGCCCACACCTTCCATCACGCGGGCGACAAGTGAGTGTACCGGCGCGATGTCCACTGCCACATTCGGCACGTCGGCCATCGCCGTGCTGCCCATCAAGATTGCAACTGTAAAGAGTGAGGCGTGCTTTGTGGACATTGGATTCCCTTTGTGATTTTATAACGTTACGGTCGCTATAAATGATATACAATAACATTACAAGAGAGGCACAGCGCATGTCCGGCGAAAGCGCGCCCCCGCTTGGGTTCGAAAAGCACGATCACAAAGCCTGCGTTGCCCAGGCATTGGCCGCCGCAGATGCTCGTTGCAGTGCGGAGGGACTGCGTCTGACGCCGGTTCGGCGCAAGGTGCTGGAGCTTTTGTTGCAGGAACACCGTGCCCTTGGCGCTTATGCCATTCTTGATCTGCTGCGGGATGCCGGGTTTGGGTCACAACCGCCAGTCGCCTATCGCGCCCTGGATTTCCTGGCCGAACACGGGTTCGTCCACAAGATCGAGCGTTTGAACGCATTTGTCGCATGTGCCCATCCGGGCAAAACCCACTCGCCCGCCTTCATGATTTGCCGTCTTTGCGATGCTGTGGCCGAAGCACAATCCACACCTGCCAAGGGGGCGCTTGGCGATGCGGCACGGGCTGCCGGGTTCCAGATCGAAAAGACGGTGGTTGAGGCTGAGGGCGTGTGCCCTGCCTGCTTGGACAAGGCTGAAGCATGAGCCTGATCAACGTCAAGAACCTCAGCGTCGGCTACGGCGCGAATACCGTCCTGCGCAACGTCGCCCTGCATCTGGATGCGGGCGAGATCGTGACCATTGTCGGCCCCAATGGGTCGGGCAAGACAAGTCTGTTGCGTGCAATCATTGGCGCGACCGAGCCCAAGAGCGGTGAGATCACGCTGCAACCGGGTTTGAAGATCGGGTATGTCCCGCAAAGGTTGCATATCGATCCAACCCTGCCGATCACGGTCGAACGTTTCATGCGTCTGTCTGACGGTGTCACCAAGGCCGCCTGCCGGATAGCGCTGGACGCTGCCGGCGTGCCAGATCTGTTGAAGCGTCAGATGTCGCAGCTCTCTGGTGGGCAGTTTCAGCGCGTGATGCTGGCGCGTGCCTTGATCAATCAACCTGATGTGCTGCTGCTGGATGAGGCGACACAGGGTTTGGATCAGGCCGGTTCGGCTGCCTTCTATCGACAGATCGAGGCCGTGCGTCATGACACCGGGTGTGCCGTTCTGATGATCAGTCACGAACTGCATGTGGTGATGAGCGCATCTGACCGTGTCGTTTGTCTGAATGGTCACGTCTGCTGTGAAGGCGCACCAGCCGTTGTCGCCTCTGCACCGGAGTACCGCGCGCTGTTCGGCACGGGTACGGGCGGTGCTCTGGCCCTTTATCGGCATGAGCACGACCACTCGCACAATCACGAGGCGGCCGAATAATGCTTGATGATTTCATGACCCGCGCAATGCTCGCCGGGGTCGGCGTGGCCTTTGCTGCAGCCCCTTTGGGCTGTTTCGTCGTCTGGCGGCGAATGGCTTATTTCGGGGACGCCACGGCGCATGCGGCAATCCTGGGTGTGGCGCTATCGCTGGCGCTTCAGATGTCGGTGTTTGCCGGGGCAATGGCGGTCGCGCTTATCATGGCGCTGACGGTGAACCAGCTTGCCGGACGGGGTTACGCGATGGACACATTGCTGGGGGTGCTTGCCCATTCCGCCCTTGCCTTTGGGTTGGTTGCCGTATCGTTCCTGTCGGGTGTCCGGATCGACCTGATGGCGTATCTTTTTGGCGATATTCTGGCTGTATCGCGCGTTGATTTGCTGGTCATCTGGGGCGGTGCCGCTCTTGTTGTCGCGCTGATCCTCTGGCGCTGGTCGGCCCTGCTCACGTCGACCTTGAACGAGGAACTGGCCTACGCCAGCGGCCTCAACCCCAAACGTGAACAGCTGATCCTGACGATCGCCCTGGCCATTACTGTCGCGGTGGCGATCAAGGTTGTTGGCGTGCTTCTGATCGCCGCGTTGCTGATTATCCCTGCCGCCGCTGCACGCAGTCTTGCGCGCACGCCGGAAGCCATGGCTGGCATTGCTGCGGTGATCGGGGCCATCTCAGCCGTTGCTGGCCTGCAAGGTGCGTATGTCTTCGACACCCCGGCAGGCCCGTCTATTGTTTGCGTCGCAGCAATCCTTTTTGCCTTAATGAATATGATCGGTTGGCATGGCCGACGCTTAATGCAGCGTGGCTGAAACCTGCGCTGCGTGTCCGTACACGGCCCGTGGCGCACGCAATTGCATCTGCTTGAGCGCAAGCCCGAAATCCGCCGCAAGTGACGCAATAAGGGGCGCGACATCTGCACGGACCAGCAATGTGGCAATCAGCATCGCATCTTCGCGGTCACCATCGGTTGCTGTCGCAATGAAGTTGGCAAAACAGCTTTCGTCAGCTCCGACGCATTTACACCCGACGGCATGACGGATCAGAGGCCGACGACCATGCCTTGCACAAAGGCTGCAAAGTTTCTCAAACGCCTCAAGGGCGCGCTCTGCGCGGTCACGGCCCAGATATTTGGCAAGGTCATTCCAGACATGCGCCTGCGCGTCGGCGCCATCAAACCACAGTCGGAAATAAATAACCGACGTGGCCGCAATGTCGTCAAGCGCAGCAAGACAGCCTACCGGCGCGCCACCGCGCTGATCCTGATGCATTTTCATTTGGTCAGGATCAGCTTTCCGGCGCGTGTGACACGGAGCGTGTAGGTCTGGTCATCTAGGACAATCTGCGCAAGATCGCCGCCTTCGGTCAAATCCTTCGCGGCATAGGTTGGGAGTGATGTGGGTTGGGTACGTTTGGGCGGTGTTGAGTGGAACGTCATGTCGTGCGCCCTTCTGTCTGCCTTGCGCGGTCAACCAACCATTCCAGCGAAAACCCTTCGGCCTCAATCGGCGTGACAAGCATTTCGCAGGGATCGATCAACGTCATGACATTCTGGCGCCCGACACTGCTGCGCGCGAATTGTTTGGGCTTTTCAGCAATTGGCTGCATCTTGGAAGTCCTCACATCTTGAACGTGTCGGGCTTCCCCAGCATTGGATTCGGGGTGGCTTGACTGCCCCTAATCCTGAGTGAAGTTATAAGATATGTCAATCCGACAAATTTAGTCAGATATATTGAGCGATGTTTTGCTGTGAAAATCGCGAATTTAGGCGTCTTGCGCCAACCGCTCTTCCAGCACGTCGAACGGTACGCCCGGATCGTCTTTTGCACCACGGATTACCAGCGACGTCTTTACCGATGCCACATTGTCCGCACTTGTCAGCTCTTCGGTCAGAAAGCGCTGGAAGGTGCGCAGATCAGGCGCCACACATTTGAGAATAAAGTCGACCTCGCCATTCAGCATGTGACACTCGCGCACCAGCGGCCAAGCCTTGCAGCGTTTTTCAAATGCAGAGAGATCAACCTCGGCCTGACTGACAAGCCCGACCATGGCAAAGACCTGGACCTCAAAGCCAAGTTCGCGCGCATTTACATCCGCATGATAGCCCAGAATGAACCCTTGCTCTTCCAAGGTACGCACGCGGCGCAGGCAAGGCGGGGCAGAAATGCCAACACGTTTTGCCAGTTCGACATTGGTCATGCGGCCATCAGCCTGCAGTTCGGCCAATATCATGCGGTCGATTTCGTCTAGTTTTGTGCCCGGCATGGAAGGTCCCCGTTATTTTTGCAAATACTACGCAGGGTTCTGCCGGTGCGCAATATTATTTCGCATCAGGGTAACAAAATGAGGTCGCTATTGTTCCGGCGCGCACATTACTTTTGAGCTGCCTCTTTGGTCTTGATCGTGGCTTCCTTGTTCAAGTCAAAGGAGGTGCCAGCGGCTACCTGCTCCCAGACTTCCTCAAACGGCCCGATCAGCGCATCGCGCAGTGTCGGATATGGTTGCGGCAGACGCTCGCCTTTGCCGTTCGCAATGCCGAATGTCAGATCCTCTTTGCCACGAGGCACGTAAAGCGTGCCAAACATCCAGTCCCATATGGCAAGCACCTCGCCGAAATTCTTATCGTGATGTTTGGGGTCGGATGAATGATGCACCTGATGTTGCGCCGGTGAAATCAGAACATGTTCCAGCACACGGCCATAGCTTAGCCAGATGTGGCTGTGGCGAAGATGTGCGCCGAAAAACACATATGCGTTCCAAATAAAGACGCCGACATACACCGTTGTCGCGGTGATATTGCCAACAAGCGCAAAAAGAACAACGCCATAGACCACACCACCCAACAGCGACATCAGCACGACTTGCAGCGCGTAATAGACCGGATGGGCGCGAAGAAATGTGATTGGTGTCATCACCTCAGCCGAATGGTGGACGGCATGAAACGGCCACAGGTACTTGTATTTATGATGTATGAAATGGTTGACGTAGCGACAAAAATCCTGCGCCAGAAACAAAACAACCCCTGCAAAAACCGCCCGGGCGATACTGTCCTCCACTGCATCGTAGCCAGTCAGCATCACCAGATACCCATGCACCTGCAGCGTTACCCAAGGCAGCATGACAAGTGCTGCGATCGCACCCGTAGCCAAAAAGAATGTGTTGAAAATGGCCAGTTTTATGTCCAGCCATGAAGACCCGTGCCGGTATATCTCCTTGGGAAACAGGTATTTGGCAAAGCTGCCGCCGACCCGACTGTATTTCCACACCAGCCACGCAATCACGATTGTCGTTGCGATGTGCAAGGGCGATAGCAAGTAGGCGACAGCAAACGTCTGCGATAAATCAGGAAATACTCTGCTAAACCAATCTATCATGCCCACACCTTTTGATTCAGTAACAAGTTAAATGCGCTTTATGCCCAAAGTATGGCTGCGACTTGTGCCGATAGTGCCCTTTTCGATGCCGCATGACATCGCTATGTAGGGCGCAGATTATGTAAAGAGGCTGCCATGTCCACCACCCGTCATACCAAAGTTCTGATCATCGGCTCCGGCCCCGCTGGCTATACCGCTGGTGTGTATGCAGCGCGGGCCATGTTGGAACCTGTCTTGGTGCAAGGTATCGAACCGGGCGGGCAGTTGACCACCACCACCGAGGTCGAAAACTGGCCCGGCGATACTGAGGTGCAGGGTCCCGACCTGATGGTCCGGATGGAGGCACATGCCCGCGCCATGGGCTGCGAGGTTGTGGGTGACATCATCACATCGCTGGATTTGCAGAACCGCCCGTTTACGGCGCAGTCCGACAGCGGAACAGTATACACAGCAGACGCCGTTATTCTGTGTACTGGCGCGCGCGCAAAGTGGCTGGGTCTGCCGACCGAGGACAAATTCAAGGGCTTTGGTGTCTCTGCCTGTGCGACCTGCGACGGTTTTTTCTACCGTGGGCAAGAGATTGTCGTCGTAGGTGGCGGCAACACGGCTGTCGAAGAGGCGCTGTTTCTGACCAACTTCGCCTCCAAGGTGACGCTGATCCATCGCCGGGACGAACTGCGGGCTGAAAAGATCCTGCAGAACCGTCTGTTCAAGAACCCAAAGATCGAAACGCTTTGGTTCCAGGAGGTGGATGAGGTATTCGGCACCGACAGCCCGCTGGGCGTCGAAGGTATCCGTGTCAAGCACACCAAAACCGGCGAAATCACTGAAATCCCGGCCAAGGGCGTCTTTATCGCAATCGGCCATGCCCCCGCCACCGAATTGGTCAAAGGACAACTTGAGACGCATAATGGCGGCTATGTCGTGGTCGAACCCGGCACCACCCGGACAGCTATTCCCGGTGTGTTTGCTGCGGGCGATCTGACGGACCATGTCTATCGGCAGGCGGTGACAAGCGCTGGTATGGGCTGCATGGCCGCCCTGGACGCGGAAAAATATCTTGCCGAGCTTGAGGACGCACCTGCGGCTGCGGCGGAGTAAGCGCTCGTGCAGGAACAGTATGTCCTGACGCTGAACGGTACCTACTATCGCATGAAAGCGCTGGCGGAGGCATCCGACATACTGGCCCCAGCCCATGCGCCAGAGGGGCGATCCCATCGCGACGGGCAGCGCGCCCTTTATCTGTCTGCCTCACCCGAAGGCTGCGTTGTGGCCACGGCGCGTTATACGGATCATGAAACGCCTGATCGCGGGATATTTCCTTTGCATGTGATCAACGCGCGGGTTGTTGATTTGCGGGATGATGCCGCAACTGCAGCACTGGCGATTGATACCACCCATCGGGCTATTGAATGGCAAAGCCTGAGGGCAAATGGGCTGCATTCACCAACATGGGATATTGCTGACCGGGTGCGTGCGCTTGGGTTGGACGGCATGCTGTATGCATCGCGCACTGATCCGCAGAAAACGCATCTGACACTGTTTCGTTGGAACGAAGATGGGACCAGAGCGCAAGTCTGCCAAGCCGGACCACCTATTATGGGGTAACCCCGGGTGGGTGTCCTAAAAAGATACTGTTGGATCAAGAACTGTCCCCCTAACACCGCCATGCGGCGAATAGCGGTCTTTTTTGACCATGATCGCTAGACAAGACGCGCGCCAGAGGTCTATCAGCCAGCCGATATGTTTTTTCTAATTTGAGTTGACCATGGCCCAAGACCTCGCCCCGATTCCGGAACTCTACGTCTCTTACGAGAGCGCCCAGAAGATGAAGTTGGAGGCTGCAGACCTTGTCAGCCATGATCTGACGCCGCGCCAGATCTGCGATCTGGAGTTGTTGATGAATGGCGGTTTCAATCCGCTGAAAGGGTTCCTGTCCGAGGCAGATTATATCAGCGTTGTTGACACGATGCGCCTTGCGGATGGCACGCTTTGGCCGATGCCAATCACGCTGGACGTCAGTGACGCCTTTGCAGAAACGGTTGCTTTGGGTCAGGACATCGCCCTGCGCGATCAGGAAGGCGTGATCCTCGCCACGATGACGGTGACTGACAAATGGACGCCCGACAAAGCGCATGAAGCAAAGCAGGTGTTTGGCGCTGACGACACCGCGCATCCGGCAGTGAACTATCTGCATAACACCGCAGGCACCGTCTATCTGGGTGGCCCGGTGACAGGTATTCAACAGCCCGTGCATTATGATTTTCGTGGCCGCCGTGATACGCCCAACGAATTGCGCGCTTATTTCCGCAAACTGGGTTGGCGCAAGGTTGTGGCATTCCAGACCCGCAATCCGTTGCATCGCGCCCATCAGGAACTGACGTTTCGCGCGGCGAAAGAGGCGCAGGCGAACCTGCTGATCCACCCGGTTGTCGGCATGACAAAACCTGGCGATATCGACCATTTCACCCGTGTGCGCTGTTACGAGGCCGTGCTGGATCAGTACCCGTCATCCACCACGACGATGAGCCTTTTGAACCTTGCCATGCGCATGGCCGGCCCGCGCGAGGCCGTGTGGCACGGACTGATCCGCAAGAACCACGGCTGCACCCATTTCATTGTGGGGCGCGATCACGCCGGGCCAGGGCAGAATTCCGCGGGCGAGGATTTTTACGGCCCCTATGATGCGCAGGATTTGTTCCGCCAACACCAGGACGAGATGGGCATCGAAATGGTCGACTTTAAGCACATGGTCTACGTGCAGGACCGCGCCCAGTACGAACCGGCGGATGAAATCCATGACCGGAACGATGTGACGATCCTCAATATCTCGGGCACTGAATTGCGGCGGCGTTTGTCGGAAGGGCTGGAAATCCCCGACTGGTTTTCGTTCCCGGCTGTGGTCGAGGAACTGCGCAAGACACGGCCCCCACGGGCCGAACAGGGATTTACGGTATTCTTCACCGGTTTCTCAGGTTCTGGCAAATCGACCATTGCCAATGCTTTGATGGTCAAACTGATGGAAATGGGTGGGCGGCCAGTGACACTGCTGGACGGGGATATCGTGCGCAAGAACCTGTCTTCAGAGCTTGGGTTCAGCAAGGAACACCGCGATCTGAACATTCGCCGGATCGGCTATGTCGCATCCGAGATCACCAAGAATGGGGGTATCGCCATTTGCGCGCCGATTGCACCTTACGCCACAACGCGCCGTCAGGTGCGCGAAGAGATCGAACAATTTGGTGCTTTCATCGAGGTGCATGTAGCAACCTCAATCGAAGAATGTGAACGGCGCGACCGCAAGGGGCTGTATAAACTGGCGCGGGAAGGCAAGATCAAGGAATTCACAGGAATTTCAGACCCCTACGATGTGCCAGATAACCCGGAACTGCGACTTGAAACAGAAAGCGTACCTGTCGACAATTGCGCGCATCAGGTGATCCTGAAACTCGAAAGCCTTGGCCTGATCAAGGCGTGATCGGGTGCGTAAGATGGGCGTAAACCCATCTAACAGATGTTCAGTGAACCGTCACCGGCTGCATTTTGTTCTGACGCGCAAGATGGAATGCCAGTTTGCGGTTAGCAACTAGTGCCAACTGCTCTCCGGCAGCGTTATGCACGGCAAACAACTCTTCCAGATCGCCCACTTCGCTTTGGACATCCGCGGGAAGATCAGCGACAAGCACAGGCTTTACGTAAACGATGTCGTGGCCGAAGGTCTTAAGATCGATTTTCGTATTCATGATTCAACCTTTCTTGATACTGATCGTTTGTACAATGCGCTCGGGCACAGCGCGTGTCAGGTCGACATGCAGCAGACCATTCTCCATGACGGCCTCACCCACATCGACACCTTCCGCCAACACGAAAGAGCGTTGGAACTGACGCGCGGCGATACCGCGGTGCAGAAATATCCGTCCGTCGCTGTCGTCGCCTTGGCGGCCGCGAATGACAAGCGAACTGTCCTCGACCGTAATGGACAAATCGTGTTCCGCAAATCCAGCCACGGCCAACGTGATGCGATAGGAATTCTCGGACGTTTGTTCGATGTTGTAGGGGGGGTAGCCATCATTTCCGCTTTTTGCGGTCCGCTCGACCAAGCGTTCAAGCTGCTCAAACCCCAACAGGAACGGATGCGTTCCCAAAGCCAATTTCGTCATAGGACATGCCCTTCTTGATAAGCGACTGTCGGTTTCGGCCCCGTTATGGCGACCTTTCCAGAAAAATATGGGGGTCCAAGCTGATTTGATCAAGAGGAAGTATTAGGAAATTGGCTTTAGACGCCCTATCTATATGACATCGATGCAATGGAATTCGGACCTGCCATAGATGAATAAATCCACCAAAATGGAGCAGATCGAGGTGCTGCGCGTCAAGCTGGAGGTTCTGCGTCGCGAGCACCGTGATCTGGACGAAGCGATTGACGCCCTGCACGCGCGTGGGTCAGCTGACATGCTGACGATCAAGCGGCTGAAAAAACAAAAACTGAACCTGAAAGATCAGATTGTCGCGCTCGAAGATCGCATCTTGCCCGATATTATCGCCTGATACCGCACCGGCAGCCGTTGCAGCCAAGCTGGCTATGGCTATAGTGCCGCTTCCTTTTGCTGTGGGATATTTACACCATGACCCAACCTTTGGTCGGCATCATTATGGGTAGCCAATCCGACTGGCCGACAATGCGCGAAGCTGCAACTGTCCTGGAAGAGCTTGGCGTGGCGTTTGAGACCAAAATCGTGTCGGCCCATCGCACGCCTGATCGGTTGTGGGACTATGGCAAGACTGCGGTGAATCGTGGCCTGCAAGTGATCATTGCAGGGGCAGGGGGGGCGGCCCATCTTCCGGGCATGATGGCGTCGAAAACCCGTGTGCCGGTGATCGGTGTACCTGTGCAGACCAATGCGTTGTCGGGCGTCGATAGTCTTTACTCGATCCTGCAGATGCCGCGCGGATATCCCGTGGCGACCATGGCGATCGGCGCGGCTGGTGCCAAGAACGCGGGGCTAATGGCCGCCGGTATCCTTGCCCTGCAGGATGCAGCGCTTGCAACGCGCCTGGACGGTTGGCGCGCTGAATTGTCAGCCTCGATCCCGGATGAACCGACCGATGACTAAACCACTGCCTGTTGGCGCGACGATTGGTATCCTTGGTGGTGGCCAGCTAGGGCGGATGCTGTCTGTTGCGGCAGCCCGGTTGGGGCTGAAAACGCATATCTTTGAACCTGGTGCGAATGCCCCGGCAGGCGATGTGGCCCATCGGGTGACCACAGCCAGCTACGATGATGACAAGGCGTTGACCGCCTTCGGCAAATCCGTCGATGTCATCACCTATGAGTTCGAGAATATTCCCACCAGCGCGTTGGATCTGTTAGAGGCGCTTGCACCCATCCATCCAAACCGCACCGCTTTGGCGACCAGCCAGGACCGGCTGACGGAAAAGACGTTCCTGCAGCAGCTTGGTCTGCAAACCGCGCCGTTTGCCGATGTAAGCACCCTTGACGACCTGCGGGCTGCCGTTGGAAAGATCGGTGCGCCTGCGATCCTGAAAACCCGCCGCATGGGCTATGACGGCAAGGGCCAAGCGCGGATCATAACGCCAGATGACGCATCCGAAGCATTTGACGCCATGGCCGGTGCGCCTGCAATTCTTGAAGGGTTCATTGATTTCAGCCATGAGGTATCCGTTATCGGGGCGCGCGGGCCTGACGGGTCGGTCGCCTGTTATGATCCCGGTGAAAATGTCCATGAGGCTGGTATTTTGCGGACGACAACGGTGCCCGCCAAACTGTCGCCCAGTCAACGGACCGATGCGGTGCTGATCGCTGCCAAAGTTTTGAACGCGCTGGATTATGTCGGTGTCATGGGGGTTGAGTTGTTCGTGACGTCGCATGGTCTGATCGTTAATGAAATCGCGCCCCGCGTGCATAACTCAGGGCATTGGACGCAGAATGGCTGTACGATCTGCCAGTTTGAACAGCACATCCGGGCGGTCGCGGGCTGGCCCTTGGGTGACGGGTCACGACACGCGGACATGGTGATGGAAAATCTGATCGGTGATGATATGGACCGGGTGCCAGCGCTGGCCAAAACCGATGCAGCAATCCATCTTTACGGCAAGGCCGAGGTCAAGCCAGGCCGCAAGATGGGTCATGTCAATCGCGTGATAAAACCCGCCTGATCAGTCATCAAAGATCACATCCATCAGCGTCAGCCCATGATTGAACTGCCCGTTCTGCAAGAACAGCAGCGTCTCCTCGATCACCAGCGGGTTATTCATCATAAAGGTGTGCGTCACGGGCAGTACGATGAAATCGCGCATCCCCTCCAGCCGGGCAGACGCGACAGAGACCTTTCCGTCATCGGGCCCTTCAATGATACTGGAATAAAGGGGGTTCAGCGTCCGATCACCCGCAATGATACCGATTTCATAGGGCAGGTTCTCCAATGTATTGGGAAGGCTGTTGGCATCGGTGCTCAGCTGTAGTCCAGCGGGCCCATTAACCCACTGAAACGGCTCAAGATCGCCAAAAAGATCGACAAGTTCGGACCCACCATTGGGCGGCCCCAGCATGACAACGCGGCCCATCTGCGGTGGGCGGTTGTTGGTCAACCATGCCCGCACAAGAATGCCGCCCATAGAATGCGTGACAAAGTTCACACGCAGGTCGCCACAGGCGGCCACATCCTCGGCCACATGTTCCTCGACCAGTTCTTGTATCGTCGCTGTGGTGGAGGGATAGCCGCGGTTGATCACCTTGTAACCAGCGTTTTCAAGAACAAGCTGCATCGGCGTCAGTGATATCTCACTGCGCGCCAAGCCGTGAAGCAGCACGACACATTCCTCTGCCACTGCGGCAGTTCCGGCGAACATCAGGAAAAATGCAGTACAAAGTCTTTTCATGAACCCATACCTAGTCGCCTTGCACAAAAACTGTAGGGGTTTTTGACAGAACCTAACGTCTTGTGATCAAAGATACTGCAATTCCGCCCAAAACTAGTACACCGGCAATTATGAGGCGGGCGGTCAGCATCTCACCCAGCAGCGCGACACCTGCGGCAACGGCGATGACCGGCACACTCAGTTGTGCAATTCCGCCCACAGTCGTGGGCAGTTGCGGTAACAGCCGATACCATAACGCATAACCCAGCCCCGATGTAATCGCACCCGCGATGATGGCCGTCATGATGCCGCCTGCGCTGAAGTCACCTTGCGCGCTGAGGAATGTTGCCAGCGCGACAAAGGGAAAGCACAGCAAAAAGTTACCCGCTGTTGACCCCAAGGGATCAGCCTCTGACCGGCCCAAAAGGGTGTAAACTGCCCAGCTTGCACCTGCGATCACCATGGCCGTTGCACCGACAAAGGGAACCGTTGCTTCGCCTGTCGGCCACAACAACACACACAGGCCGATCAATGCAATCAGGGCCCCCACCCAACGCAAAAGCGGGATTTGCTGCCCTGTCAGCACGGCAAAGCCAAACACAACGACCTGCAACACGCCAAACAGGATCAGCGCGCCAAGCCCGGCGTCCAGCGTGATGTAGGCCCACGAAAACCCGACCATATAGATCGCCAGCGCCAAGGCACCCGCAAAGCGTTTCGGCGTCAAAATCGGGGGCCGCACCGCCTTGCGCGCTGCGACCAGCACCCACAACATCACAGCCCCGGCAGCAGTGCGGATGGCTGCGAAATCCATCGGGTCCATCCCGTATTGCGCGACCCCGATCCTGTTCAGGATCGAATTCGACGCAAAGGCCGTCATCGTCAGGGCCACAAGCAGAAACAAGCGCATCGCTTAGATCCCGTCAAACGCGGGTGAATAACCAAGATCCTGTGCCGCGACCGGCGCATCGACACCGGCAAGCATCGTGTTCTCAATCGGGTAGGGAGAGCGCAATTGCGCTGCATGCGCCACCGAAAACCCGGCCTTTCTATAGAAATCCGGTTCGCCCAACACCACAACAGGCGTTTTTGTCAGCCGCGCCCATTCGGTCAGGATACCCATCACCCGCTTGCCGTGGCCCTGCCGTTGATGATCCGGATGGATGGCAACCGGGGCAAGGCACAACCAGTTTTTTGGCTTCACGAAGTGAGACAAGGCATAGTAGCCGATGATCTTCTCCTCGAATGGCAATACGGTCTCGCCCGCGATCATGCGGGATTTTCGCAGTTTGCGAACCAGTTGTGCCTCTGCCGTACCGCCAAAGGTGGCGCGCAACAGTTGATTAACCTGGTCTTCTTCGCCGCGCTTCATCTCGCGTGCAAAACTGCGCAACGGCTTATCCTTTGTCATAGGCAAAGGGGATCATGGCCGCGGGGTCGGCATCGGCCAGACCTGCTGCCAGCACCTGCTTCTGCTGTTCCCCGGCAATGGCCAGTATAGGGGCGTCCAGACCGAAAGACCCGACCACACGCCGAAAGACATCATTGTCCTTGGCCACCGCAGACATCGCAAACCCGACTGTCGGATCTTCGCCCAAAACCTTGGGCAACCGATCTGCAATCATCGGCATACCCGCAGGACCACCGCAAAGGATACGCATCGCGGTTTCCATCGGCAGCCCGGCGCGTTTGGCAAGCGGCATCATCTCGGCCAGTCCGGCGAAATAGGCCTGTATCATCCCGTTATTGATGACTTTCATGACCAGCCCGGTGCCAAGCGGCCCCACATGAAAGATGCGGTTGGAAATGGCAGACAGGGTCGCCTTTGCATGTGATGCGGCGTCTGCGTCGCCCCCGATAAAGATGCCGCAAGCCCCTGCAAGAACCAGCTCTGGCCCGCCAGAGATGGGGGCATCCACAGCACTGCCGCCCTTTGCGTTGATATGGTCAACCCGGTTCTTAAGGATGTCGGGAATAACAGTACTTGTGTCGATGATCTGCTTGCCGGTCAGATCACAGGCGATCAGCTGATACAGCACGGTCGCGACCGCATCATCGTCCAAAAGGCTCAGGATCAGCGTGTCACTTGCCGCTGCCAATGCGGGGATATCTGCGGCAGCTTCAATCCCATCGACAGTGCGCCCGCTGCGCGTCCAGCCCAGTACGTGATGGCCCTGTAATTGGAAGCGCTGCGCAATTGTGGTGCCCATGCGGCCCAACCCGATAACGCCAATACGATCCATGTAAGCCCCCGTCTTGTCTGATGTGGAGTTGATACCGGATGCCCGCAAAAGAAAAGGGCGGTCCGTTGTGGACCGCCCTTTGTAGACCGATGCGGGGTCAAAGCTGTCGTCATTTCTTACGAAACGACTGCCGCTTTGCTGCCCGCGTCGAAACGCGTTGCGTTTCGACTTACATCATGCCGCCCATGCCGCCCATGTCGGGCATGCCGCCGCCAGCGCCACCGGCGCCTTCTTTGGCGGGCTTGTCAGCAACCATGGCTTCGGTGGTGATCAACAGACCAGCAACCGATGCGGCGTCCTGCAGGGCAGTCCGCACAACCTTGGCAGGGTCAATCACGCCGAACTTGAACATGTCGCCATATTCTTCGGTCTGCGCGTTGAAGCCGAATGCAGCATCGTTGCTTTCACGGATCTTGCCCGCAACAACCGAGCCGTCAACGCCGGAGTTTTCAGCAATCTGACGCAGAGGTGCTTCGATCGCCTTGCGGATGATCGTGATGCCGACATCCTGATCAGCGTTTGCACCTTTCAGACCGTCAAGCGACTTGCCTGCCTGAACCAGCGCAACACCACCACCGACGACAACACCTTCCTGCACAGCAGCGCGGGTTGCGTTCAGGGCGTCATCGACGCGGTCCTTACGCTCTTTCACTTCGACTTCGGACATGCCGCCGACGCGGATGACGGCAACACCGCCGGCCAGCTTGGCCACACGTTCCTGCAATTTTTCGCGGTCGTAATCGGATGTTGTCTCTTCGACCTGTGTCCGGATCTGGGTAACACGTGCTTCGATCTCGGCCTTGTCGCCCGCACCGTCGACGATGGTTGTTTCGTCCTTGGTGATCGAAACGCGCTTGGCAGAGCCCAGCATGTCAATGGTGACGTTTTCGAGCTTCATGCCCAGGTCTTCGGAAATCACCTGACCACCTGTCAGGATCGCGATGTCCTGCAGCATGGCTTTGCGACGGTCGCCGAAACCAGGGGCCTTCACAGCAGCGATTTTCAGACCGCCACGCAGTTTATTGACAACCAGGGTTGCCAGCGCTTCGCCTTCGACATCTTCTGCGATGATCAGCAGGGGCTTACCGGACTGAATGACAGACTCGAGCAGCGGAACCATTGGCTGCAGCGAAGACAGCTTCTTTTCGTGCAGCAGGATGATCGCGTCTTCCAGCTCTGTCGTCATCTTGTCGGCGTTGGTGACAAAGTAAGGCGACAGGTAACCGCGGTCGAACTGCATGCCTTCCACAACGTCCGTTTCAGTTTCGAGACCCTTGTTCTCTTCCACTGTGATGACGCCTTCGTTGCCGACTTTCTGCATCGCTTCTGCGATCTGGCGGCCGATTTCGGCTTCGCCGTTGGCAGAGATCGTACCAACCTGCGCAACTTCGTCGCTGTCGGACACAGGGCGTGATGCGGCTTTGATTGCTTCGACAACTTTTGTGGTTGCCAGATCGATGCCACGCTTGAGGTCCATTGGGTTCATGCCAGCGGCAACAGATTTCATGCCTTCCTTGACAATCGCCTGTGCCAGAACGGTTGCGGTTGTTGTCCCGTCACCAGCTTCGTCGTTGGTGCGCTGGGCCACTTCTTTGACCATCTGCGCGCCCATGTTTTCGAACTTGTCTTCCAGTTCGATTTCCTTGGCGACAGATACACCGTCTTTGGTGATACGAGGTGCGCCGAAGGATTTGTCCAGAACCACGTTGCGGCCTTTGGGGCCGAGTGTAACCTTCACCGCATTGGCGAGGGTGTTGACACCTTTGAGCATGCGGTTGCGTGCATCTGTGTCGAATTTGACGTCTTTAGCAGCCATTTTCATGTGCTCCTTGAATTAGATATGAATGAGGTTCGACGGATCGGCTTACATAATGCCGAGGATGTCGCTTTCCTTCATGATCAACAGCTCTTCGCCGTCGATCTTGACTTCTGTACCGGACCATTTGCCAAACAGCACCTTGTCGCCTGCCTTGACGGACATCGCGATCAGCTCGCCGCTGTCCTTGCGGGCACCTTCGCCAACGCTGACGATTTCGCCTTCTGCAGGTTTTTCCTTGGCGCTGTCAGGAATGATCAGACCGCCCGATGTCTTTTCGTCGCTTTCAATGCGACGGACCAGTACACGGTCGTGAAGTGGTGTAAATGCCATTTTCAGAACTTCTCCAGTTCGTGTTTCTCCCATGTTAGCACTCAAACAGGTCGAGTGATAACGGAGCGTAAGTAAGAAACACACTGGCGCCTGTCAACAGGTCCTTGGTGAAGTATTTATGAAATCAGCTGGACGGCGGCGGCGTGTCGTCATCCGACAAAATCCGCCATGCGTCGCCATCAAGATCCTCATACTGATTTGACTTCAGCGTCCACAGAAAAGCCACCAGTCCAAGCCCGCCAAGGATCAATGATGCAGGGATCAGAAAAACAAGAACGTTCATACCCGACCTTTTAGCCGAAGCGCATTCAAAAGAACAGTGATCGAAGATGCCGACATTGCGATTGAGGCAATAAGCGGCGTGGCAAACCCGGCCAGTGCGATCGGCACGGCAACAACATTGTACATCGTTGAAATCGTGAAATTCTCCATGATCCGGGCTTTGGCCGCGCGGGCGACTGCGGGCAATTCGATCAGTGGTGCAAGGCTGTCATTCAGCAGAACGATATCTGATGCCGCCCGTGATGCATCCGCCGCAGTCGCCGGAGAAACCGATGCATGCGCCGCTGCCAGCGCCCCGGTATCATTCAGCCCATCACCAACCATCAGCACATGCGCCCCTGCTTGGGTCAGGGCATTGATATAGGCGATCTTGTCTTCCGGCGCGGCCTCGGCCGTCCACTCTGAAATGCCCAACTGTGCCGCAATCGTTCCTGTTTCATCCGCGTCGTCGCCGGATACCAGATGCACCGCAAGGCCGATCTGCTGCCAGCCGCGCACAAGGTCCGCCGCCCCCTCGCGCAACTCGGACCTCAGGGTGATCTTTTGTGGTTTGCAATCGCCAATCTGGATATAGGTGCCGCGTCCGGCCCCCAGCCAAGCGCCCGACCCGAGCCGGACATCCCGGCCTTTATAGATTGCGCTCAGGCCTTTGCCCGGATGTTCCTGCTGCGCGGTGATCGGGGCAGGGGTGATCTCATGCAAGGATGCAGCAATGGCCTGCGACACCGGATGGGTGGCGTTTTGCGTCAGGGCGCGCGCAACGCTTTGCGTCTCAGCATCCAGCGCATCGCGTGCTGCTGCGGGCATTGTCAGTGTGCCGGTCTTGTCGAAAACGACTGTGTCCACCTCGGCCAGTCGTTCGAGCGCCGTTCCGTCCTTGACCAGCAGCCCAGCCCGGAACAGCCGCCCGGCAGCGGTGGTCGACACGGCAGGCACCGCAAGGCCCATCGCACACGGGCAGGTGATGATCAGCACAGCCACCGCGATATTTAGTGACAGGCGCAGATCGCCAGAATAGAGCATCCAGCCAACAAACGCGACCAGCGCCAGCAGATGCACAACTGGTGCATAGATGGCCGCCGCCCGATCCGCGGCGGCGGTGTATTTATTGCGTACCGCCTCGGCCTGATCCACCATCGTGACCATTTTGCGCAGGGTCGTGTCAGACCCGACCGTTGCGGCCCGAATGGTCAGCGGGCCGGTCATATTCACCTCACCCGCTGTGACCGATGCGCCTGCTTTGGCCGGGATGGGGCGGCTTTCGCCAGTCAACAGGGACCGGTCAATCTGGCTTTCGCCGTCGGTGATTGTCCCGTCCACCGGAATACGCCCGCCGGGCAGGACCTGTACCAGGTCGCCGACGCCGAGGTCGCCGAAATCGACCATCTGGCGCACCCCATCGCGCAAGCGCATGACACGCGGGGCTTCCAAAGCGGAAAGCTGTGCTGCAGCCGATGCTGCCGCCTTGCGGCTGCGATGATCCAGATAGCGCCCGATCAGCAGGAAAAAGGTCAGCGTGACAGCCGCATCAAAATAGGAATGGCGCCCGCTATAAAGCGTTTCATATAGTGAAATCCCAGACGCCAGCAGGATGGCAAGCGAGATCGGCACATCCATATTCAGGCGGCCCGCTTTCAAGGACCGCCAGCCGCTGTCAAAAAACGGCTGCGCGGAATAAAGCAAGGCCGGGATCGCAATGCAGGCTGTGATCCAGTGGAACATATGCATCGTGGCCCCGACAGCACCCGACCAGACTGCGACCGATAACAGCATGATGTTCATATTCGCAAAGCCCGACACGGCAAGCCGGGTCATCAGCCCGCGCCCGTAGGCATCGGTTTCCGCGCCAAGCAGGCTGGTATCCAGCAAGCGCGCCTCGAAACCTGCCAGCTCCAGCGTGTCGATCATCGCTTCGGGCGATACGGGCTGGTTGGTCCCGACCGTGACCCGCTTCATTGACAGGTTCACGCGGGCATTTGCGACACCTTCCATCGCGCGCAGGGCACGTTCGACTGCGTTGATACAGGCCACGCAATGAATGCCGGGCAGGGATAGAACCACCTGCGTCGTCCCGTTTGAAGCCGCTTTTTCAAGCGGCCCCTCGGGTAGGCCAATACAGGCCGGACAGGCGGCAGTGTTACTCATTCCGCGGTCAGGGGAAAGCGGCGGCGGAACTTGGTCCCGTCAGGGGCGACCAGTTCAAGGCGGAGGTTCCAATAGCCGTCACCGGCTGTCACGGGCGCAGTCATCGCGGTGCCGTTCCATGTGAATGCAGGCACGCTGTCCTCGCCCGTATGGGTGGCCCGACCAAAGGTTGCGCGGGTGACGTCTGCTTGCACCGGATTGCCGTCCCTGTCAGCGATAGCCACGGTCAGGATACCGTCAACCAGCGACGCCTCCACATCCCAGCGCAGCGCGTTCTGCGCGGCGCGGTCGGCTTCGAATTGCTGGCTGACCACGTAGGAATTGCGCGTCTCCAGCCCCGGAAAGGTCGCAACGGCATTATAGGCCAGCGTTAGATTGACGGTGATGATGATGCCGAAACCGCCGACCATCAGCGCCAGCATGTGCCATCCAGTGAATTCACGGGTCATTATCGGGCCCTCCCATTGAAAATTGCGTCTTTGTGCGCGCGTTCGCCTGAAACGAGGTCTTCGACCCAGAACCGCAGGTCCACGCGGTTCATGCTGGCTGCCGGATCGCCGGGGCGGGCGGAGACATAGACGCGTTGCAGATAGGTTTCGTTGGCGGGCACGGTGATGCTGCGCTCTGCTGTACCTTCGAGTTCGATACGCAGGATTTCGTCAGACGTCAGCGACAGGTGGAATACGCGGTCTTCACCGTGTTTGTTGAGCAGGCGGATGTCATAGATGTTGCGGATCGTGCCGTCTGACAGGGTCACGAATGTCGGGTTGCGCACCGGTGCGACCGTCATTTCGATGTCGGCGCGGATGAACAGCGCAAAGACAAGCCCAACGCCGATCAGTGCCCAGAGGGTCGTGTAAAGCATGGTGCGAAAACGGAAAACATGCTGCCAGAGCTTCTTGGCCGGTTTGCCTTTCGCCTCTTCCTCTTGATCAGACAGTGCCAGATAATCGATCAACCCGCGTGGCTTGCCGATCTTGTCCATCACGTCATCGCAAGCGTCGATGCACAATGCGCAGGTGATGCACTCCATCTGCTGCCCGTCGCGGATGTCGATGCCTGCCGGGCAGACATTCACGCAGGCCATGCAATCGATGCAGTCGCCGTCCTTGTTTTCATGCTTCTTGCCCCGCGGCTCTCCACGCCACTCGCGATAGGCGACCGTCAGCGTTTCGGGGTCCATCATGGCTGCCTGAATGCGCGGCCAGGGGCACATGTAGTTGCACACCTGTTCGCGCATGAAGCCGCCGAAGATGAATGTGGTGGCCGTCAGCACCCCGATTGTGGCCCATGCGATGAAGGGTGCCTGGAAGGTGACGAGGTTATAGGCGAGCGTCGGCGCGTCAGCGAAGTAGAACACCCAGGCACCGCCTGTGGCGATCGCGATCAGCAGCCAGACCGTCCATTTTGTCAGTCTTAACCGTATCTTGCGAGGGGTCCATTTCTCGTTCCACAAGCGCACCCGCGCGTTGCGGTCCCCTTCAATCCAGCGCTCGACAAGGATGAACAAATCGGTCCAGACAGTCTGCGGGCAGGTGTAGCCGCACCAGACGCGGCCTAGTGCTGATGTGAATAGAAACAGGCCGAGACCCGCCATGATCAGAAGGCCTGCGACGAAGTAGAACTCGTGCGGCCAAATCTCGATCCAGAAGAAGTAAAAGCGGCGGTGGGCCATATCGACCAGCACGGCCTGATCGGGCAGATTGGGGCCGCGATCCCAGCGAATCCATGGTGTCAGATAATATATGCCCAGCGTCACCGCCATCACCCACCATTTCAGGTTTCGGTAGAACCCTTTGACTCTCCGTGGAAAAATAGGCTCTCGCGCGGCGTAGAGTGGTTGGTTCTCGGTCGAGGACATCAGTTACCTGTGATGAAACGTTTCTGTTCGCAAGATCGGTTTTACAGAGCCCGTGCCAAAGGTCCTTGATGTGGATCAACAGGCGATCTTTGGCGTCGTGCGACTGCCATCCCGCGACGATCAACCGCTTCAAAACACGCCTTCAGACTGAGCAAGAATGCGTACATAACCTGTACATATACTGTACGTACAATGTGTAAAACCGACCGGGTCGATACGCCACAATGGCCATTGCGCCCCAAAACAGCCAATTTTCCGAATGAAATCCAAGAAAATCGATCCCACGTTAACCTTTGTGGCGATGGGGTATGTTACCACTGCCCCGACTGATTGGTCATTCCGAAGACGCCAGCCCTGGGACGCAAGAGTGTACGACATCGCGACACGGATTTCGCAGCAAGACGGCAACGTGATCGCGTTGCTTGCGCACCCGGTCGCGCTGGTGGACCGGCACGGTGTTGTTGTGGACTGCAATCGACCATTTCGCGATCACGCGGCGCCTCTGACAACGGCGTCCGCGGGTTTGCGGGTGGCAGAGCTGCTTGCCCCTGCGGATCGGCAGGCGTGTCTGGCCTATCTGCAGCAATGCGCGGCTTCGCGGCGTGCGCCGCTGCGTCCCTTTAGCGCGACCATTCCGTCGGGCGGTGCGGCACTCCATCTTTCACTGGCACCGCTGAAAGCCAACGATCCGTCAGCCGGATTCCTGTGTCAGATTGAAAAGCCCGCGCCGCAGGACGATCCGCGCCTGAACTACCTGATGGAGCATCTTGATCAGGGGGTCTGGGACTACGACGTGCCATCGGGCCGATTAACTGTTTCAAGGATGTGGCGCGACATACGGGGGATAGCGGTGGATGTTGATATCAACGCGCCGGGCCGCCGCTGGAAGGAAAACACCCATCCCGAAGACCGCGTGACATTGCAGGCCATGTTTGACAGTCAGGTCCGTGGTGAGCGATCGCAGATCAATATCCAGTACCGTTACCGCCATATGGATGGTCATTGGATCTGGGTGTTATGCCGTGCGAAAGTTGTCACAAGGGACCAGAGCGGCACGCCGCTGCGCATCGTCGGAACCGACACAGATGTCACGAAACTGCGGCGTCGCGACAGCGACGTGCTGCAACTGACCAATACGCTGAAGCTGGCGATTGATGCGTCCGGCATAGGCATCTGGGAATTTGATCGCGCCACCAACGAGGTGCATTGGGACGACCGGATGCTGGAGATCTACGGGATCACCGACGGGCAGAATATCCGTCATGGCGATTTGTGGAAAACCTATCTGCATCCTGACGATCTGGAAAGCACCCAGGCCTATTCGGATCATTGCCAGCAACACGGGCTGGATTTCCGCCGCGATTATCGCATTGTCCGGCCGGATGGGGGCATCCGTTATATCCGCAGTCTTGCCGGATATGTGGCCCCGTCATCGCAGCAGGCCAAACTGGTTGGCGTCAACATTGACGTCACCGAAGATTACGAGCGCAGTGCGCAGCTCGAGGCGGCGCGTGCGCAGCTTGAACATGACTCGCGCCATGACGCGCTGACAGGGTTGGCCAACCGTCGTTTGCTGGATGAACGGGTTGAGGCGCTGTGCACGACAGCCACGCCGGATTGCAAATATGTGGTGATGCATCTCGATCTGGATTACTTCAAGCAAATCAATGACACGCTGGGCCATCTGGCAGGGGATGCGGTTCTGGTCCATGTGGCGAAAACCCTGCGCGATTTGATCGGTGATCGGGGGCTGGTCTGTCGGTCGGGTGGTGATGAATTTGTGGTGCTGTTTGAAACGGCACCTGACGCCGATGCGCTGAAAAACCTGTGCAAGACCATTGTGACCGCGTTCGAAACCCCGTTCCATTATGCCGGGCAGCACTGCGCCTTTGGTGTCAGTATTGGCTGCGCCTTTGGTCAAGGTCCGCCCTTACAACATTCAGAGATCTTCATTCGGGCGGACTCCGCGCTTTATGCGGCCAAGCAGGCGGGCCGCGGCTGTTATCGTATCTATTCCGATGAAACGGTGACGAGCGGACGCGCAAAAGCGCATGTCAGGCAATTGCTGCTGGATGCGCTGACGAAAGGCGAGATCACGTGTTATTATCAACCGCAGTTTGACGCCCACACGCAACAGATATCCGGGGCCGAGGCGCTGGTGCGTTGGCACTGCCCGGACCGTGGCGTGTTGAAACCTGATGCGTTTATGCCCACCGCGACAGAGCTGGGGCTGGCCGACCGGATTGATGCCTATGTGTTCGAACAGGTGATCGCACAGCAATCGCGCTGGTTTGCCGCTGGTCTGTCTTATCCTGTGATTGCGATGAACGTGTCGATGGACCGGTTCAGGAACGGTCAGCTGATCGACCACGTGCGCAATCTGATCGCGCCCCATCACGCGATCGCGTTTGAGCTGTTGGAGACCGCTTTTCTGGATGATCTTAGCCCTGATCAAGCCGCGCGTCTGACCGAACTGCGTGCCTTGGGCATCGGGATTGATCTGGATGATTTCGGGTCGGGGCATTCGTCTGTTGCCGCCATGCAGGCGATCCAGCCGGATCGTATCAAGGTTGATCAAAGCCTCGTCGCCCCGATTACTGCGCGACCCGAGCAATTGAAGACATTGCAATTGCTGTCGCAGTTGGCCCGGCTGGAGGGGCTACAAATCGTGATGGAAGGGCTTGATACCCAAGGCCATTTGGATGCGATTGCGCAGGTGGATTGCGATCTTTTGCAGGGCTTCGCGCTGGGCAAACCGATGCCCGCAGACGCGTTTTCACAGCTGTTGTGTAAACGATAGGCCCCTCTCGCTATTTCTGGCGGCGCGGCGTAATGCTGGTGGCATGAAGATCGTTCGCCTCGAAGATGCCCGTCATTTGCCGCTGTGGCGCAGGCCCACATCGCTGTTGTTTGTCATGGCGATGGCGATGCCGGTGGCCTTTGCGACGTGGTCGGCCCTGCTGAATAATTTTGTGATCGAGGTGGCGGGGTTCGACGGGTCAGACATTGGCTGGCTGCATACCGTTCGTGAAATTCCAGGGTTCTTTGCCATTGGTGTGATTGCCCTGATCATGTTCATTCGCGAACAGGTTCTGGGCTTGGTCGCCCTGATCATGCTGGGCGCGGCCACTGCGGTGACGGCGCAGTTCCCCGAGATGGGCGGTATTCTGGCAGTCACCATGCTGTCTTCGATTGGTTTTCATTATTACGAAACGGTCAACCAGTCCCTGCAATTGCAGTGGATCGACAAAAAGAAGGCCCCACAGACGTTGGGCTGGATCCTGTCCGCCGGATCAGCGGCGACACTGGTTGTCTACCTGCTGATCGTGATCAGTTGGGAGCGGTTTGGCCTGACCTATAGCATTGTCTACTGGCTTTCGGGTGGTTTCACCGCCGTTGTCGCCACGATCTGTCTGCTCGCCTATCCGCAGTTCGAGGCCCCGCATCCGCAGGTCAAGAAGATGGTCCTGCGCAAGCGGTATTGGCTGTATTACGCGCTGCAATTCATGTCGGGGGCACGCCGTCAGGTTTTTGTCGTTTTTGCCGGTTTCATGATGGTCGAACAGTTTGACTTTGCCGTTGATGATATCACCAAGCTGTTCATGTTCACCTTACTGATCAACATGCTGGCCGCCCCGCTGCTGGGACGGTTGGTGCAGGTCTTCGGAGAGCGGCGCGCGCTGATTGTTGAATATGTGGGCCTGTGTGCCGTGTTCTTTGCCTATGGTGGCATCTATTACTTCGGCTGGGGTGTGGTGCTGGCGACGTTCCTTTACATCGTGAACCATATTTTCTTTAGCCTTGCGCTGGCGATCAAGACCTATTTCCAAAAGATCGCGGATCCGCAGGATATCGCGCCGACCGCCGCCGTGGCCTTTACCATCAACCATATCGCGGCTGTGTTTCTGCCTGCGCTGCTGGGCTATGTCTGGCTGACCTCGCCGGGGCTGGTGTTTTTGATGGCGGCGGGGATGGCGATTGTCTCGCTATTGCTGTCGCTGCTGATCCCGCGCCATCCCGCCCCGGGGCATGAGACCGTATTTCAGTTCCGCCTTCTGGCAGCAGCAGAATAGCGCTGTCGACGACTGCGCATCCATTGCCCAAGCGTGATCCCGATGAAGATCAGCGCGAAGCTGGATATTAGGATACTGACAAGGCCAAGTAGTGCCGTCAGTGTCATGAACCCTGCGATATTGGGAAGGGCAAAGATCATGCCGACCCCGAAGTTCAGCATTTGCGCGAGCGTCAGGACGAAACTGATCGCAATCGGGGTCAGCACAATGGCCAGACAGCTTTGAAATGTCAGCCGTAGGCTGCCCAGCAGGTGCAGTTTACGTGCCTCGGTCCGCACGAATTGGACCCCACCGAAAAGGCCAGCCAGCAGCGGTGGCGCGATCAGCCCGACCCAGGGCAGATCGGCGTTTGCTTGTGCCAGCCCCCAACCGAATGCGAATGAAAATAGGTAATAGCAGAAGGTGATGACAATAATGGCTCCCAGCATGAATAAGCGTACTCCTATTGGCGGGGTGCCGATGCGGCACCCGGTGAACGTTTTTGATTTTGAAAAACCGACGCCTAAAGCGAGTCGGATGCAGGACTGAGGTTGCCCAAGATGTGGGGCGCGGTTTTTTGCGCCGGATAAATGCGTTTTGGCGTGTTCAGTATGCAATAGTATACATATAGGTATGCGATGCTGACCTTTCAAGATATCGCCGAGATATGGCAACCACCTTGGTTGTTGGCCGCTGTCGCCCTATCTAAGAAGAAACAGTTTGGAGATCACAGATGTTTTTCTTGAACCGATCAAAGTCCGAAATGGTGGCGAAAGATGCCGCGTTGCCCGGCCGAGACCATGCCATTCCAACCGCTGACACCCATTTTGTCTATGGCACGCCACTGACGGGTGAGGTGCCGGCCGGGATGGAAGAGGCCATGTTCGGCATGGGATGTTTCTGGGGCGTGGAGCGGATGTTCTGGAAACTGGATGGCGTACAGTCGACGATGGTCGGCTATGCGGGCGGCTATACACCGAACGCGACCTATGAAGAGGTGTGTTCAGGTAAAACCGGGCATAATGAAGTGGTGCGCGTGATCTATGATCCGTCTGTCATTTCTTATGATCAGTTGTTACAGGTGTTCTGGGAAGGCCATGATCCGACGCAAGGTATGCGGCAGGGCAACGACACCGGCACGCAATATCGGTCGGGTATCTACACCTATTCAGCCGCTCAGAAGGCGGCGGCGGAAGCGTCGAAAATGGCATTTGCGCCGCGTTTGTCCGAAGCCGGGTATGGCGCTATCACGACAGAGATCATTGATGCGCCGGAATTCTATTTTGCCGAGGATTATCACCAGCAATACCTTGCGAAAAATCCGAACGGCTATTGTGGGATCGGCGGTACCGGTGTGACCTGCCCGATTGGTGTGGGTGTCTAGACGTTTTATCCAGTGCGATGTGTTCAGCGCCGTTCCCACCAAGGGCAACGGGCTGGCCGTTGTTGTGGATGGTGACGGGCTGACCGAGACGCAGATGCAGCGTTTCGCGACCTGGACCAATCTGGCTGAGACGACATTTCTGACCACGCCAACCTTGCCTGATGCCGATTATGCGGTGCGCATATTTACCCCCGGCCGCGAGATGCCGTTTGCGGGCCATCCGACATTGGGCAGTTGTGCGGCGTGGCTTCATTGTGGTGGTGTGCCGGCGCAGCCGGGCGTTGTGCGGCAGGAATGCCGGATCGGCTTGGTTGAGATTGAAGTCAGCGGCGATGTACCCGCCTTTGTTGCCCCGCCGACAAAGGTCGCGCCGTTGCCGCAGACAGATCTGGACCGGTTGACCGCTGCGCTGGATCTGACGCCTGCACAGGTGGTACGGGCCGCGCAACTCGACAACGGCCCGGTCTGGCAGGTGCTGGAGTTACGCAGTGCAGCGGATGTGTTGGCCATCGACGCAGACCACGTGCGATGGCCGGAATTCGTGGCGCTGGGCGTTGTCGGCCCTTATCCCGAAGGGGCAGAGGCGGATTACGAGGTCCGCAACCTTGCCCCGTCAAGCGGCATGTCCGAGGACCCGATTACCGGATCGCTGAATGCAGCGATCGTACAATGGATGCATGCAGAGGGACGGCTGACCCGTGATCTTGTGATGTCGCAAGGGACATTGATCGGCCGCGAAGGCCGCGTATTCGTGTTTCGCGAGGGTGACCGGATCAAAATCGGTGGCCATGTGCAGATACTGATCAACGGGATGCTGGATCTGTGATTATCGACGCGACGGTCCGGACCGTTTTGATGCCGGTTTTGCTGGGGCAGGCGCTGTACCTGCGCAGGACGGTGTTGCGTCTGCCAGAGCCGCCCGGTCCACGCAGCGGCACGGTGGGGACGGGGCGACCGCTGCGGCTATTGATACTGGGCGATAGCTCTGCCGCGGGCGTGGGCGTGTCACATCAGGATGACGCTTTGTTGGGGCAGGTGACACGGCGGCTCGCCCCGCATTTCACAGTGCATTACAAGCTGTTGGCCGTGACCGGGTCACGGACGGGCGATGTGTTGAGTTGGCTGGATGATCTGCCATCCGTGGATTTTGATGTGGTCGTCGTTGCGCTGGGTGTGAATGACGTGACCAAAGGGGTCAGCCTGCGCCGATGGTTGCGCCAGCAATCGCTGTTGCTGGACCGGTTGGTCAAGGATTTTGGCGCGAAATATGTAGCGGTGTCGGGCCTGCCGCCGATGCGTGATTTCCCGCTTTTGCCGCAACCGTTGCGCTGGGTGCTGGGGCGTCAGGCAGAACGCTTTGACCGCGCGCTGCATCAGATGGTGCAGCTGCGCAAGGACAGCAGCGCGATCACCATTGACCTGCGTCTTGGGCTTCACAACATGTCGCCGGATGGGTTTCACCCAGGCGCCGCAGTTTATGCGGCCTGGGCTGATGAAGTGGCGGCACAGATCATGGCGCACGCGCCCTTGCTTGACGGGGTGGACCGCACCGCCTAACCGGGCACGAGTTAAAAAGGGGCCATCTGGATGACCACATTTACCGCGTTGACGACGATCAGGGGCGAAGCACCCGCATACGCGCTGTCAGATGATCTGGAACAGATCACGCCGGAACCAACCGGCGTTGGTGTGTTCGAGATCGAGGATGGTTCAGGATTGTGGGAGGTGGGCGCCTATTTCACTGAAAGGCCCGATGCGGCCGCATTGGCGGTGTTAAGCGCGTTGCATCACGCCCAGCCGTTTGCCATTTCAGAACTGCCGGATCAGGACTGGGTATCCAAGGTGCAGCGCGATTTGCCCCCGGTCGAGGCAGGCCGGTTTTTCGTCTATGGTGCCCATGATGCCGATAAAGTGCCGGACGGAAAAGAGGCGCTTTTGATCGAGGCCGCGATGGCCTTTGGCACCGGGCATCACGGCACCACCTTGGGCTGTTTGCGTGCGTTCGATTCGCTGCTGAATGATGGGTTCAGCGGTGGTCGCATTGCTGATGTGGGCTGTGGCACGGCCGTTTTGGCGATGGCGGCGGCCAAAGTGTTGCCTGCCCGCATCGTTGCCAGCGACATTGATCCGGTTGCGGTCGAGGTCGCGGCGGCAAATGTGGCAGCAAATGGGCTGACCGGCCGGGTCGAGTGTGTGGTCGGCGCTGGCTTTGATGCGCCTGCACTGTCCGAATACGCACCATATGATCTTGTTTTTGCGAATATTTTAAAGGGTCCGTTGGTGGGTTTGGCTCCTGATATGGGGCGCTTCACCGCGCCGGGTGGCTATGTGATTCTTTCGGGGATTCTGAACGAACAGGCCGATGAGGTTGTCGGTGTTTATCAACGAAACGGGTTCAATCTGGTCAAAAAGGACGAAATTGTTGATTGGACCACCCTGCTGATGAGCAAAAACCCACCGGTTTGATGGGAATCCGCTTTGATGAACGGAAAATAACTTGTTTCGTTTACTGTTCTCGTTGAAAACTGATGGTGTTTTCGTAGTTGAGTTATTTGGAGGATGTCATGGCGCAGGCCAATGTCCCATTTGATAAGCGTCTCAAGCGGATCGTGCGTCGCCACGACCGGATACAAAGCGCAGGTGCTGTCAAGACGGTCACGTCGGACGGCCTGATTGTTGCGCGCCCTCGTGTTTACCGCCCACGGTTCCCGTTGAAGGGGCTGCTGGCCATTGTTGTGATGGGTTTCCTGTTCAAGGGTGTCGTCTACGCATCGCTTGGAACCGAAGCCTATGCCGACCGCATAGCTGCTTTGCAGCAAGGCAGTGTGATGGAGCAGGCCGGGGCCTGGATCATGCAGGCTGATCCTGCGACCAAGTTTATTGCAGAAGGTGTCGGCAGCGTTTTGCGCTAAGCTTTCACACCTTCCCAAACGAAAAGGCCGCGCTTTGATCAGCGCGGCCTTTCGTATTTTGCATCAGGTGCGATTTAGCGGCTGACGCGGATCGCGACTTCGTCGATGTCGCCATATGTCAGGCCGATATCAGCAAGTTCACGCGCTGTCAGCTTGGACAGGGAATTGCGGGTGATCCGCGCATCATTCCAGGCCGTCACAGCTGCGAAGAGTGACGCGAATAAAGAAGAGATGCGGCCTGTGGAGAGGCCGGTCGAGGGGCGTGTTGTGTCAAAAGCGGCCATAGCCATCATCCTTTGTGTGTGCTGCATTGCAGCGTTGTCTTGATGACCCGCATCTAGGAAGCTTTTGCAGGCATGACTAGTGCCATTTTGACATGGGTCATATGCGTTTTCAGCATGCCTCATCTTTGGGCGTATTTTGCCATAAACCCTTTATTTATAAAGAGTTAATTCTGTCGCTTTCTGACTGCCAGGTGGCGTATTTGGCAGTCGCCCAGAGTGCCGCTGCGTCAACCCTGTCATGAAAGTGCCTTGGTTTTTGTTCGCGTTTTGTGCTAGCCCTTTTCAAGACAATAAGAAAAGAGGCGAGCAATGCGCGTTTTGGGGATCGACCCGGGGCTTCGCAATATGGGGTGGGGCCTGATTGAGGTGTCCGGACCACGTATTGCGCATGTCGCCAATGGCATTTGCCGATCGGTCGGGGACGATCTGGGCGCGCGTCTGTTATCCTTGCATGAACAACTGACGCAAATCGTTCTTTTGCATGCTCCGGATGCTGCCGCCGTGGAACAGACATTCGTGAACAAGGATGGGGCCGGGACCCTGAAACTGGGACAAGCGCGCGGCATTGCCATGCTGGTCCCTGCACAGGTCGGATTGTCCATCGGAGAATATGCGCCGAACGCGGTGAAAAAGGCCGTCGTTGGCGTGGGCCATGCCGACAAGATTCAGGTTTTGCACATGGTCAAGTTGCAATTGCCGGGTGTGCAGGTCGCAGGCCCCGACGCGGCCGATGCTTTGGCGATTGCCATTTGTCACGCCCATCATCTGCAGTCGAACGTGACGTTGTCACAGGCCCTCGCCAAGGCCCGCGCATGATTGGCAAGATTGCAGGCAGGTTGGAATATCGCAGCACCGATCACGTGCTGATTGATGTGCGCGGTGTGGGCTATATTGTCTATGTGTCGGACCGTGTCATGGCCGGGTTGCCCGCCAATGGTGAGGTTGTGGCGCTCTATACCGATCTGCTGGTGCGCGAGGATAATCTGCAGCTGTTCGGCTTTACCACGCTGGTGGAAAAGGAATGGCACAGGCTGCTGATGTCGGTGCAGGGGATTGGGGCAAAAGCGTCGATGGCGATATTGGGCACCCTTGGGGCGGATGGCGTCAGCCGGGCGATTGCGCTGGGCGACTGGAATGCCGTCGCCAAGGCTAAAGGCGTGGGACCGAAGACGGCGCAGCGCGTGATCATCGAATTGAAGGATAAGGCCCCTGGCGTCATGGCAATGGGCGGCACGGTTGCCGAAGCATTGGGTGACGAAGTCATTGAGGTAGAGACGCCGGATCAGGCCCGGCGTGCCCCGGTGCGCCAGGCAAACCCTGCGCAGGCGGAGGCGTTATCGGCCTTGGGCAATCTGGGCTATGCGCCCGGCGATGCCGCAGGTGCCGTGGCCGAGGCCATTGGTGCAGACCCGGATGCCGATACACCCGCACTGATCCGCGCAGCCTTGAAGCTGTTGGCACCCAAGGGGTAGTGAAGGGACATGACCCAGCCTGATCCCACATTGCGTCCTGATCCGCAGCCCGAAGATGCGGATCGTGCCTTGCGTCCGCAGACGCTGGATGAATTCATCGGGCAGCGTGAGGCCCGGGCGAACCTGAAAGTGTTTATCGAGAGCGCCCGCAGGCGAGGCGAGGCGATGGATCATGCCTTGTTTCACGGCCCCCCCGGTTTGGGCAAGACGACGCTGGCGCAGATCATGGCCCGCGAGCTGGGCGTGAATTTTCGGATGACCTCTGGCCCCGTATTGGCCAAGGCAGGTGATCTTGCGGCGATCCTGACCAATCTTGAAGCGCGGGATGTTCTGTTCATTGACGAAATTCATCGCCTGAATCCGGCGGTGGAAGAAGTGCTGTATCCGGCGCTTGAGGATTTCGAGCTGGATCTGGTGATCGGTGAGGGGCCTGCGGCGCGGACTGTCCGAATTGAGTTGCAGCCCTTCACGCTGGTGGGGGCGACGACCCGGATGGGGCTGTTGACGACACCCTTGCGGGATCGTTTTGGGATTCCGACCCGGTTGGAATTCTATACCGAGGACGAGTTGCATGAGATTGTGACACGCGGGGCGCGGCTGATGGGTGCGCCGGCGGCTGATTTGGGCGCGCGCGAAATCGCCAAGCGTGCCCGCGGGACGCCGCGTATTGCCGGCCGGTTGCTGCGCAGGGTAGTGGATTTCGCGATTGTCGAGGGCGACGGCACCGTCACGCAGGCGATTGCAGACCGGGCGCTGACCCGGCTGGGCGTGGATCATCTGGGGTTGGATAATGCGGATCGTCGCTATCTGCGCCTGATTGCCGAAAGCTATGGCGGCGGGCCGGTCGGGGTCGAGACGATGTCGGCCGCCTTGTCGGAAAGCCGCGACAGTCTGGAGGATGTGATCGAGCCTTATCTGTTGCAGAAAGGGCTGATCCAGCGCACGCCGCGTGGTCGGATGCTGGCGCAGGCGGCCTGGGCGCATCTAGGGATAGAGCCGCCAAAATCGCAGACGGATTTGTTTGGTTGAAAGGCCTCCGGCGGGAGTATTTATGGAAGAAAGAAGTCAGGACATCGCCGCACTTTTCACCCGCGCTGACGGAAATTATGTGTTTGCGCGTTGGGGCCGCCCGATTGTGCCGGTCGTGTTTGGCGTGGATGATGCCACATTGGCCGTTTTCAAAGGCGCGATTGAGGCGGTTGTAACCCTGGCCAGCCATCAGATGGCTGAAACCGACCCGGAACTGGGTGCGAATTTCATGGTCTTTTTCTGCCGGGACTGGGCGGAACTGGAGGAGGTGCCGCATCTGGATCAACTGGTTCCCGATCTGGCGCCATTGGTGGCAAAGCTGAAGGCGGCGGATGCCAATCAGTATCGCATTTTCCGCTTTGATGAGGCAGGGGCCATTCGCGCGGCGTTCGTGTTTTTGCGCTTGGATGAACATATGGCGGCGGTCCCGGCAGACACCCTGGCCCTGTCGCAGGCCGTGCAGACGATCTTGCTGTGGTCGGATACAGCCTTTGACGCGACGCCACCGCTGGCCTTGATCGATGGCAAGGCGGTGTTGCGTCCTGAGATTGCGGATGTTGTGCGGGCAGCCTACGATCCGGTGATGCCGCCGATGGCGCAGGACCCCAGCCACGCCTTGCGATTGGCAGCCAGAGTTTCGAGGCCTTCATGACCCATCAATTCCCCATCCGCGTCTATTATGAAGACACCGACCTTGCGGGCATCGTCTATTATGCGAATTATCTGAAGTTTATTGAGCGTGCCCGGTCGGAGTGGGTGCGCGAGATGGGGATTGATCAGGTGCAGATGAAGGCGGATGGCTTTGTCTTTGCCGTACGCCGGGTCGAGGCCGACTATATTGCCCCGGCCCATTATGATGATCAGCTGGTTGTGGAAAGCCGGATGGACCAGCCTTCGGGCGCGCGGGTGGTGTTTCATCAGGATGTGAAGCGTGGCGATGTCACCCTTTTTTCTGCCGCGGTGACGGTTGTCTGCCTGACGTCAACGGGTGCCGTTGCCCGGCTTCCGGCGGCGATCCGCCAGTCCGTTCATTAGAAACCGCCGCTTTTTCGCAGATGTGATGCGGGATTGGTTGGATTTCCCTGCGGCGATGCTGTACGCTGAGCGGAAATTGAGCCCAAAATCGGGCCTAGAGGCAGAGCAGGCATATGGAAGCAGCACACGAATTCACAATGTGGGCGTTGTTCGCGCGCGCAACGATTACCGTCAAACTTGTCATGATCATGCTGATCGCCGCGTCCATCTGGACCTGGGCGGTGATCATCGACAAGACCATCCAATATCGCAAGGCCCGGGCCGAGGCGGATATCTTTGACCGGGCTTTCTGGTCGGGTGAACCGCTGGACGGGCTTTATGCCAAGATCGGCCGCGACCCGGACGGGCCATCAGAGAAGATATTCGTTGCAGGCATGCAGGAGTGGGAAAGATCCCATAAGGATGACGGTGGCCTGATCGCCAATGCGACCGCCCGGATCGACCGCTCCATGGATGTGGCGATTGCGAAGGAAGCCTCGCGTCTGCAAAAAAGCCTGCCGATTTTGGCGACGGTGGGATCGACCGCGCCATTCGTGGGCCTGTTTGGTACCGTCTGGGGGATCATGAACGCCTTTATCGAGATTGCAGAGGCGCAGACGACGAACCTTGCCGTTGTCGCCCCCGGTATTGCCGAGGCGTTGCTGGCCACCGGGCTGGGCCTGCTCGCCGCTATTCCGGCGGTGATATACTATAACAAACTTAGCTCTGATAGCGATGGCATCGTAAGCGGGTACGAGGCGTTTGCCGATGAATTCGCAACGATCCTCAGCAGGCAGTTGGATAGCTGACATGGGCGCAGGTGTCATGAATTCAGGCGGGGACGGGGGCAGACGCGGTCGCCGCCGGTCGCGTCGCAGCCAGCCAATGTCAGAGATCAACGTCACGCCATTTGTGGATGTGATGATGGTGCTTTTGATCATCTTCATGGTGGCCGCGCCGCTTTCGGTTGTGGGTGTGCCTGTGGAACTGCCCGAAACCTCGGCCACGGCATTGCCGGGGGACGAGGAAGAACCGCTGACCGTCACCATCACCAATGATGGGCGTGTGATGATCCAGGAAACGGATGTTGCAGAGGACGTGCTGGTTGCCCGGCTGCAGGCGATTGCCGCGGAGCGGACCAGCGACAAGATTTTCCTGCGCGCCGATGGCCGCAATGACTGGAACCGTGTGGCGCAGATCATGGGTCTGCTGAATGCGGGCGGGTTTTCCGATATCGGTCTGGTGACCGATGTGGCCCCGACAGGCGGCGCTGACGGATAAACGATGCAAAGCCCGGGCACCTATATCTCAGGCATCGGCCATATCGGGTTGATTGGCTGGCTGATCTTGGGCTGGGGGTTCGATTCTGAACCGCTGGTTTTCGATGATATCTCGGTGTCTGTGATCAGTGGGGAAGAGTTCGATCAGATGCGTGCGGCGACCACGCCGGAGCCCGGCAATGCAGCGCCCGACGCGCCGGTACAGCCCGTGATCAATGAGGACCCGCCGCCTGCGCCAGCCGAACAAGACCCACCAGAGCAAGCACCGCCACCAGAGCCAGTGGAGCCGCCTGACGTGGAAGCCCCGCCGCCGCCAGCGCCGCCCCCGCCACCCGATACCGAAGTGACGGACGCCGCCCCTCAAGAGCCGGCCCAACCGGCCGCTCCACCCCCGACCCCGGATGTCGAAGTGAGCGATACGCCGACGCCACCGCAGGCGGATCGGATTGCCTCAACCCCTTCTGCCCCACCACCGCCTGATGCGCAGGTGGATGAGGTCGTGCGACAGGAGGTTGTGCCGGATCAGTCTGCCGAAGCTGAAGTGGTTGAAGAGGAACAGGAGGCGACAGCCCCCGAAGAAGCTGCAACCGAGATTGGCATTGCAGACTTGGCACCCACAACATCGGCGCGCCCCGTGTCACGCCCGAACCGGCCGACGCCACCTGCGCCCGCCACAGAACCCGAGCCGGAGACGGAGACCGCTGCGGCCGAGCCCGAACCTGCGCCGCAGACAAGTGAGGATGATGTGGCAGACGCGCTTGCGGCGGCGTTGGCGGCCGAAGCATCCTCTGCCGCGCCTGCGGTTGCTGCTGGTCCGCCAATGACAGGCGCGGAGCGTGACAGTTTCCGCATTGCGGTAAATAGCTGCTGGAATGTCGATCCCGGCTCTGTGGCGGCGCGCGTGACTGTTGAGGTGGGCTTTAGCCTTGATCGTTCAGGTGTTGTGCAGGGTGACGTCCAGTTGATTTCATCCGATGGCGACCAGAGTGCAGTAAATACAGCGTTTGAGGCCGCGCGTCGCGCGATCTTGCGCTGTCAACGGGGCGGGTATCAGTTGCCGGCCGACAAATATGATAAATGGAAAGATGTCGTAATCACATTTGATCCCAGTGGGATGCGGTTACGTTAGGCAAGGACACGCGCAGGTGAGGTGAAAAGAGTTCACGCACCTGCTAAGAAGGAACGGTAGCTAAGTACCGGGGTTGAACCCGGACAGGCGGAGTGAGGCGAAGATGATGAAACGTATTTTGGCATTCCTGGTGGTTTTGGTGCTTGCGGCACCGGCCATCGCACAGAACGGCCCCTTGCGGCTGACAATTACGGACGGGGTGATTGAGCCGATTACCTTTGCCGTCCCCAGTTTCGAGGCCGAAAGCCTGCAGGCCCAGCAGGTTGCCTCTGATCTGTCCCGTCTTGTGGTGCAGGACCTTGCCGGAACAGGGCTGTTTCGCGAAGTGCCTGCAACGGCGTTTATCTCGCAGGTTAGTTCCTTCGCGCAGCCGATCGCGTATCCCGATTGGCGTGCGATCAATGCGCAGGCCTTGATTACCGGCGCAGTGACCGTGAGCGGCAATCAGTTGATTGTGAAGTTTCGCCTGTATGATGTGTTTTCGGGGCAGGAGCTGGGTGAGGGTTTGCAATTTGCGGGCACCGTCGCGGGCTGGCGCCGCATGGGTCACAAGGTGGCGGATGCTGTTTACAGCCGGATCACGGGCGAGGGTGGCTATTTCGACAGTCGCGTTGTGTTCGTATCGGAAAGCGGCCCAAAGGATAATCGCCTGAAGCGTCTGGCGATCATGGATTACGATGGCGCGAATGTGCAGTTTTTGACCGACAGCAGCAGTATCGTGCTTGCCCCCCGTTTTTCACCGAATGGGGACCGGGTGCTATATACCAGTTTTGAAAGCGGTTTTCCCCGGATCAACGTGTTGAACGTCGCCAATGTGGGCCGCCAGCAGTTGCAGACCGCACCGGGTGAGATGGCGTTTTCGCCCCGGTTTTCCCGCGATGGCCGGTCGGTGATTTACAGCCTATCCAATGGTGGCAACACGGATATCTACCGCACGGACCTGTCGACAGGTCAGCATGTCCGCCTGACCTCTGCCCCGTCGATTGAAACCGCACCCAGCCTGTCACCCGACGGCACGCAGATCGTGTTTGAAAGCGACCGGTCGGGCACACAGCAGCTTTATATCATGTCCGCCAATGGCGGAGAGGCGCGGCGGATTTCCTTTGGTGAGGGCCGGTATGGCACGCCCGTGTGGTCCCCGCGCGGTGATCTGGTGGCCTTCACCAAGCAGAATGCAGGGCGTTTCCACATTGGTGTGATGCGCACGGATGGATCCGAGGAACGCCTGCTCACGTCATCGTTTCTTGACGAAGGCCCCACATGGTCGCCGAATGGCCGGGTCATCATGTTCAGCCGTGAAACCCAAGGCGCTGGTGGTACCTCATCCATGTATTCGGTGGATATTTCGGGTCGTAACCTCAAGCCGTTGCCTATTCAGGGTGGTGCTTCTGACCCGTCATGGGGGCCGTTGCAACCGTAATTATGTGTGATTCCCTCGGGCGGGAAGCCGTGCTATAGTCCGGCAAAACGAGCAGATAATAACAGGAAATGATCCAATGAATATTCTCAAAAAGCTGGCGGTTGTCCTTTTGGTTCTGGCCACGGCGGCTTGTACAGACCCCGACCGATTTGGCGGTGGTGCTGGTGGCGCGGGTTCTGGCGCTGGTGCTGATGGCTTGGCCGGGTCGGCCAGTGATCCGGCAAGCCCGCAGTTCTTTAACCAGACCATCGGTGACCGGGTCCTGTTCGCGGTCGATACATCGACCATCACTGATCAGGGCAAGTCCATTCTGGACGGGCAGGCGCAGTGGTTGCTGACCAACACCGATTATCGCGCAGTGATCGAAGGCCATGCGGACGAACAGGGGACACGTGAATACAACCTTGCCCTTGGCTTCCGCCGGGCCAATGCTGTGCGCGAATATCTGGTGGCGCGCGGTGTGCCTGCAAGCCGTTTGGAAGTAACCAGCTATGGTAAAGAACGCCCGATTGAGGTCTGTTCGAACGAAACATGCTATGCGCAGAACCGCCGGGCCGTTACGGTTCTTTCATTCTCAGCGATTACAAGCTGATCAGAACCAAAGGAACGCCCAAGATGTACCGTATCGCCCTTGTTTGCGCTTTGTTGGTTTCCCCCGTGCCTGCCTTCGCTCAGAATGAAGAGACATTGGCGGACATCCGACAACAATTGACGGTACTTTATGTTGATGTGCAGCGCCTGCGCCGCGAATTGTCGACCACGGGCGGGCTGAACAGCGGTGTTGTGGGCAACACGCCCTTGGACCGGCTGAACGCGATCGAGGCAGAGTTGCAGCGCCTCACCTCAAAATCCGAAGAGCTGGAGTTTCGCGTGAACCGGATTACCGTGGATGGCACCAACCGGATCGGCGATCTGGAGTTCCGGTTATGCGAACTGGAGGCGAATTGCGATATCAGCCAGTTGGGCGATACCCCATCGCTGGGTGGCGTTGACAACGGGGCGGGTGTGCCTGCTGTGGCACCACCGCCCGCCACGGGTGGCCCCGCTTTGGCCATTGGCGAACAAAGCGATCTGGAGCGGGCGCAGGAGGCGCTCGCTGCAGGTGACTTTCGCGGCGCCGCTGACCAGCTTGCGGCCTTTGGCACGACCTACCCGGGTAGTCCGCTGACGGCGGACGCAAATTACCTGCGGGGCGAAGCGCTGGAAGGTCTGGGCGACATGACCGATGCCGCCCGCGCGTATCTAGAGGCGTTTTCAGGTGATCCAACCGGCCCCAAAGCCCCTGACGCCTTGTTCAAGCTGGGCACTTCATTGGGCGCGATTGGTCAGACGCAGGATGCCTGCCTGACCCTGGCAGAGGTCGGTGTGCGTTTTCCGGGCAACCCGGCGGTGTCTGATGCGCAGTTGGCGATGCAAAATCTGGGATGTCAGTAACTGATCAGCCTCAGCATGATCCGCATGATGACGATCTTTTAGACGCCGCACGCACAGCGTTTGGCTCATTCTTTCCACGCAAAGTAGCGGTTGCCGTGTCTGGCGGCGGCGATTCTATGGCTCTCTTGCACGTTTTTGCAGGTTTGGCGCCTGATATGGCTTTCTCGCTGGAAGCTGTAACCATTGACCATGGCCTGCGCGATGCATCGATAGCCGAGGCTGATTTTGTTGCCCAAACCTGCCAGCAAATGGGTGTTCCCCATCAGACCGTGCGATGGGATGGTTGGAATGGCGATGGCAATCTGATGGCTGCCGCGCGCGACGCCCGCTATCGGATCATTGCGGAATGGGCGGCGGCGCGAGGTATCGAAGCTGTTGCACTGGGGCATACTGCGGATGATATCGCGGAAAACTTTTTGATCCGGCTGGCCCGGAAATCGGGCCCGGATGGGCTGGCAGCGATGAATGCGAGATTTGATCGCCATGGCATGACATGGGCCCGCCCGTTTTTGCACCAGAGCCGTGCCGATTTGCGCGCATATCTGCGACGCAATGAGGTCAGTTGGATCGACGATCCGACCAATTATGATGACAGCTTTGACCGCGTCCGTGCCCGCAAGGCGCTTGATCCTTTGGAGGAACTTGGCATCTCGGCCCCGGTTTTGCAAAGCGTGAGCCTGTCAATGCAGGCGGCACGTGACGCGCTGGATCACTATGCACGCATTGAGGCACGCCGTTACATCATGCAGCAGGATGGTGACCTGGTTCTGCGTCTGGGGCTGACCGGCCCGCTGCCTTCTGAAATCAAACGCCGCATGTGGCGCGCTGCGGTCCTGTGGGTCTCTGGGGCGACCTATCCGCCGCGCCAGGGTGCATTATGCGATGTGATTAACGGATTGGCCGATGGGGGCAGTGCCACGGTCGGTGGCTGTCTGATTACCCGAAAAGGGGAGGACTGGCGGGTCACACGGGAATATCAGGCGGTGCGGGACATGCGCGCGGCAACAACGACGCTGTGGGATGGCCGATGGATGCTTGAAGGGCCGCATCAAGACGGATTGGACGTGCGTGCATTGGGCGAAGGCATTCGCGATTGCCCTGATTGGCGCGATACGGGTCTGCCGCGCACATCTTTAATCGCAACACCCGCAATCTGGCAGGGCGATACGTTGATTGCGGCCCCTTTGGCAGGGTTAAACAACGGCTGGACGGCACAGATTGTCGCGGATTTCCATCAACACGCGTTTGCGCATTGAAGATTAACGTTTTGCCTCTATTTTAGGAGAAACGCTTATGCGGCGACTCTGTCGCTTCATTTCCCGATTTCAAAGGAGTCTCCCCCTTGGGCAACGCGCGTAACATGGTCTTCTGGGTCGTCCTGTTCCTTATGGTGCTGGCGCTATTCAACCTTTTCAGCAGCCCGCCGGGTTCCGCGAATTCAGAATCCAGAAGCTATTCCGAATTTGTCGAGGCTGTCGAAGGCGGTCGCGTCACCGATGTGGTGATTGACGGTGAAAATGTCCGGTTCGCTGAAGGTGGCCGGAATTACACCACCATTATGCCGCAGGACGCGGAGATCACAAATCTGCTGATTGAGGCGGACGTGCCTGTATCTGCGCGCAGCCAGGAAACATCGGTTTTCCAATCGTTTATCGTCAGCTTGCTGCCGTTCCTGTTGCTGATCGGGGTCTGGATCTATTTCATGAACCGCATGCAAGGCGGCGGCAAAGGCGGCGCGATGGGCTTTGGCAAGTCACGCGCGAAGCTGCTGACCGAAAAACATGGGCGTGTCACGTTTGACGATGTTGCGGGCATTGATGAGGCTAAGGAAGAGCTGGAAGAGATTGTTGAATTCCTGCGCAACCCGCAGAAATTCAGCCGGCTTGGCGGCAAAATCCCCAAGGGTGCGTTGCTGGTGGGCCCTCCGGGTACTGGTAAAACGCTGCTCGCACGTGCAATTGCGGGCGAGGCGGGCGTGCCTTTCTTCACGATTTCGGGTTCTGATTTTGTGGAAATGTTCGTTGGTGTCGGTGCGTCGCGCGTGCGCGATATGTTTGAGCAGGCGAAAAAGAACGCCCCTTGTATCGTGTTTATCGACGAGATTGATGCCGTTGGCCGCTCCCGCGGTGCCGGTTACGGCGGCGGGAATGACGAGCGTGAACAGACGCTGAACCAGTTGCTGGTCGAGATGGACGGCTTTGAGGCCAATGAAGGCGTGATTATCGTCGCGGCCACAAACCGTCGCGATGTACTTGACCCGGCCTTGCTGCGCCCCGGTCGTTTTGACCGCCAGATCACTGTCCCGAACCCCGATATCAAGGGTCGTGAAAAGATCTTGGGCGTGCATGCCCGCAAGATCCCGCTGGGTCCTGATGTGGATCTGCGGATCATCGCCCGCGGTTCCCCCGGCTTTTCGGGGGCCGATCTGGCGAACCTTGTGAACGAGGCCGCGTTGATGGCGGCCCGTGTGGGGCGGCGCTTTGTCACCATGATCGATTTTGAAAGCGCCAAGGACAAGGTCATGATGGGGGCTGAGCGCCGGTCGATGGTCATGACCGCCGAGCAAAAGGAAATGACGGCTTATCACGAGGCGGGTCACGCGATTGTCGGGATTTCCCTGCCGAAATGTGACCCGGTCTACAAGGCGACGATCATCCCGCGCGGTGGTGCGCTGGGTATGGTGATGAGCCTGCCCGAGATGGACCGTCTGAACATGTTCAAGGACGAATGCCACCAGCGTTTGGCCATGACGATGGCGGGCAAGGCGGCTGAAATCATCAAATACGGTGAGGATCAGGTATCAAATGGCCCGGCGGGTGACATCCAACAGGCCAGCCAGTTGGCCCGTGCGATGGTTCTGCGCTGGGGTATGTCCGACAAGGTCGGCAATATCGACTATGCCGAAGCCCATGAAGGGTATCAGGGCAATACTGCCGGTTTGTCGGTTTCGGCAAGCACAAAGGAACTGATCGAGGAAGAGGTTCGGAGCTTTATCCAGAAGGGTTATGAGCTTGCGCGCGAAATCATCCTGGAAAAGAACGAAGAATTCGAGCGGCTGGCCCAAGGCCTGTTGGAGTACGAAACTCTGACCGGAGAAGAGATCAAGCGCGTGATGGCTGGGGAGCCGCCGCATGTTGGCGATGATGCAGATGATACGCCGCCATCGGGTGGCACACCATCGGTGACGGCCATCCCCAAGACCAAGCCCAAAAAGCCCCGCGAGCCGGATGGCGGGATGGAACCGGAGCCGTCGGTATAGATATCAAAGAAAGCCGTCCCATGGGGCGGCTTTTTTGATCATACTTCTAGAAATTTGATGCCACGTTGGCCTGATCGGCTGGCGAAACGATCTGTCGGTTGAAGCACGCCGCATGCCGGGTTAGGCAAGGTGCGTATCTGTTCGGGAGACCACTTATGCCTGCTTTGACATCGACCGAGATCACTGGCGAAGTGACGTGGATCGGGATTGTGCCGGATCGCGATACCTCTTTGAAGTCAGAACATATGGGTGCGGCGCAACTGACCTATGCCGGTATTCCCGGAGAGGCACATGGCGGTTTGACCCGTCTGTCCTGTGCGCGTGTTGTCAGCCAGCACCCCAAGGGCACCGAGATCCGCAATGTTCGCCAGCTTTGTGTCATGTCAGCAGAAGAATTGGCCGAAATTGCTGCGGATTGCGGGCTACAGACGCTTGATCCTGCCATGACAGGCGCATCGATGGTCATCAAAGGCATCCCTGATTTAACACATTTGCCGCCCTCCTCCCGGCTGCAGTTTCCCGATGGATCGGTCATCGTCGTAGACATGGAAAACCGCCCGTGCCATCTGCCGGCGAAGGTCATCAATCTTGACCATCCCAGCGCGGGAGACCGGTTCAAGGCTGCCGCAAAAGGCAGGCGCGGTGTCACGGCTTGGGTCGAACGGGAAGGGCAGGTGCAGGTCGGTGACGCGGTGCGCTTGCATGTGCCGGACCAACGCGCATGGCAGCCATAGGTTTCCCATCCGAAACGGCTTTGCCGCTGGCCGCCGATTCCGGCGCTGAAAATGTCGCAATCACCGTGCATGGGGTGGTATCCGACGGATAGAAGCGACAATGAATACACGCGGCATTTGCCCAAAGGTCAGGGAAGTCTTCCATGGAATACAAGTCGGATATCGAGATCGCGCGCGCGGCAAGCAAGCGGCCCATTCAGGAGATTGGCGCGAAGCTGGGCATCGAAAGTGATGATCTGCTGCCCTATGGACACGACAAGGCCAAGGTCAGCCAGCGACTGATCGATAGTGTGCAGGATCGCCCGGACGGCAAGCTGATCCTTGTGACCGCGATTAACCCGACGCCCGCCGGTGAGGGGAAAACGACAACCACCGTGGGTCTGGGCGACGGCCTGAATGCGATTGGCAAGAAGGCGGCGATCTGTATCCGCGAAGCATCGCTTGGTCCGTGTTTTGGCATGAAGGGCGGCGCCGCTGGCGGTGGTTATGCGCAAGTGGTGCCGATGGAGGATATGAACCTTCATTTTACAGGCGATTTCCATGCGATCACCTCGGCGCATAACCTGCTATCGGCGATGATCGACAATCATATCTATTGGGGTAATGCGCTTGAGATTGATATCCGGCGTGTGGCTTGGCGCCGCGTTCTGGATATGAATGACCGCGCTTTGCGCCAGATCACCGCATCTTTGGGTGGTGTGGCGAACGGATTTCCGAGCGAGGCGGGTTTTGACATCACGGTGGCGTCCGAGGTCATGGCGATCCTGTGTCTGGCCCGTAATCTGAAGGATTTGCAGACACGTCTGGGCGATATCATCGTGGCGTATCGCCGGGATCGCAGCCCTGTCTATTGCCGCGACATCAAGGCGGATGGCGCGATGACTGTCCTGCTGAAGGATGCGATGCAGCCGAACCTTGTGCAGACGCTGGAAAACAACCCGGCCTTTGTGCATGGTGGGCCGTTTGCGAATATCGCGCATGGCTGCAATTCAGTGACGGCGACCACCACTGCGTTGAAGCTGGCCGATTATGTAGTGACAGAGGCCGGTTTTGGTGCCGATCTGGGTGCCGAGAAGTTCATGAACATCAAATGCCGCAAGGCCGGGCTGGCCCCGTCCTGTGTGGTGGTGGTTGCCACGGTGCGCGCCATGAAGATGAATGGCGGTATCGCCAAGGCCGATCTGGGGGCGGAAAATGTCGCTGCGGTAAATGCCGGTTGCGCGAACCTGGGACGCCATATCGAGAACGTGAAATCATTTGGCGTGCCGGTTGTTGTCGCTATCAACCATTTTGTCACGGATACCGATGCCGAGGTCGCTGCCGTCAAGGCCTATGTGCAAACGCAAGGATCCGAGGCGATCCTGTGCAAGCACTGGGCGCTTGGGTCGGAAGGCACCAAGGAACTGGCAACTCGGGTGGCGCAGATCGCTGATGCGGATGAAGCAAATTTTGCACCGATCTATCCAGATGAGATGAGCCTGTTTGACAAAATAGACACGATTGCCAAACGGATTTACCGTGCGGATGAAGTGATTGCCGACAGCAAGATCCGCGATCAGCTGAAACAATGGGAGCAGCAGGGATATGGCAACCTGCCAGTCTGTATGGCCAAGACGCAGTACAGCTTTACCACTGATCCGTCACTGCGCGGCGCGCCGACGGGCCATGCTGTGCCTGTGCGTGAAGTGCGCCTGAGTGCGGGTGCCGGGTTTGTTGTGGCGATCTGCGGTGAGATCATGACGATGCCCGGTCTGCCCCGTGTGCCGTCGGCAGAGCAGATCATGTTGAATGATGACGGCCAGATCGAAGGCCTGTTCTAAACCGGTGGGGCGACGCTCGGCTTGCGCCGTCGCCCCGCCCACCGTCCCGTCTTGCTGGAAAGAAAACCAATGACTGCAACCGTGATTGATGGAAAAGCCTTTGCCGCCAAGGTGCGCAACCAGGTGGGTGCGCATGTGGCCCGCCTGAAGGAAGACCATGGGATCACGCCGGGTCTGGCGGTTGTCCTGGTTGGAGAGGACCCGGCAAGCGAGGTTTATGTCCGCTCAAAAGGCAAAATGACGGTAGAGGTTGGCATGGCCTCGTTTACGCATCGGCTGGACGCGGATACGTCCGAGGCTGATTTGCTGGCGCTGGTCGATCAATTGAACAACGACCCGAATGTCCACGGAATTCTGGTGCAACTGCCGCTGCCGGACCATCTGGACAGTGATCTGGTGATCAACAGCATCGATCCGGCCAAGGATGTGGATGGCTTTCATATTTCGAACGTGGGGCTGCTGGGGACGGGGCAGAAAAGCATGGTGCCATGCACGCCGCTGGGCTGTTTGATGATGCTGCGGGATCATCATGGATCACTGTCGGGTATGAATGCTGTTGTTGTGGGCCGATCGAACATCGTGGGCAAGCCGATGGCGCAGCTTTTGTTGGGGGATAGCTGCACGGTCACGATCGCCCATTCCCGCACCAGGGATTTGGCCGCTGTCGTGCGGCAGGCCGATATCGTGGTGGCGGCGGTGGGGCGCCCGGAGATGGTGCCCGGCGACTGGATCAAGCCGGGGGCAACCGTGATTGATGTGGGCATCAACCGGATCGACAAGCCCGAGGGCGGCACACGTCTGGTCGGCGATGTCGCGTATGAAAGCTGTGCAGCGGTGGCTGGCGCAATCACACCGGTACCGGGTGGGGTTGGTCCTATGACAATTGCCTGTTTGCTGGCGAATACCGTAACAGCCTGCTGTCGGGCGCACGGCCTTGCAGAGCCTGATGGCCTGACTGCCTGATGACCAAACGTCAACTGACGCATGTCAGCGTTGTACGGTCGAATTGCGTTCGCTATGAAAACGTATGCAATCTGCATTTCCGCCTTCGAAAACATACGCTTCGTGGGGTTTACGGCTTCTCCTGGTCACTGGTGCAGCCGTTGTTTTTGCATTGCTGGGACCTTTCGGCACCTATGAGGCGCTGAGCCTCATGACCCGTTTTTTTTATTGGTTTGTTTTGCTTGCTCTGGCGGATATCTGCATTCGTCTGACGCACAGGACTATCGAACGATTTGGACGGATCACGGGCTGCGCCGGACGGCTGGCGCAAAATGCGATCGGCTTTACCGTGATATTTTCGCCTGCCGCATGGGGCATCAGCAGCTTGTATGATGGCGACCTTCTCGATTGGCGCGGCTTTATTCTGTTTGCGATGAATATCGCCGCACTTTCAGCGGTCATGGCTGTTTTAACCTATTTCTTTTGGGCCGCCAAAGATGAGCCGCTGACACAGAGTCGCGCCCGTCTTTATGATCGTCTTCCTGACGCGACGACCGCATCAATCATGCGGCTGACGGTGAATGACCATTATGTTGATGTCTATCTTGATGATGGGAGCCGGCACCGCGTTCTGATGCGCCTTATGGATGCGATCCGCGAGATGGATGGCGCGCCGGGCTTTTGTACCCATCGGTCGCATTGGGTGTCTGCTGCGCATATCACCGGCGGTCTTAAACAACAGAACCGCGAGTTTGTCGTACTGTCAGACGGAACCGAAGTCCCGGTCAGTAAAACATACCGCGAGGATGTGCTTGCGGCGGGGTTTCTGTAAGCGGTACGGCGATGGCCCTTTTGCCCGTCAGTACGGCGATGGGTTTGGGACCCAATAAGCTGCGCAAAGCGGGTGAGTGGCTTGCCAACCCACCGGTATAGGCCCCATAGGCAGGCATGATCAGCCGGTCCTGATCATAGACAAAGGCTGGCCTGCTGCGTCCGGTGACCCGATGCTTGGGGTGATAGTGGCCTGAAATCTCTGCCTTTTCCGGGGTCGCAATATGTCGCAAGGTCAGTGTGCCGATCTTGATCTGCGCCAGATGTGTGCCGCCCAGATCAACCGGGCCGGGGTCGTGGTTGCCTTCTATCCAGATCCATTTCCGGCCAGCCTGCAGACCCGTCAAAAGCAGGCGCATATCCTCTTGCAGGCTGTCTGCGGCATCCAGATCATCGAAGCTGTCACCGAGGCAGATCAGGGTTTGCGGATCAATTCGGTCGATATCGGTTTGGAGTTTTTCCAGCGTGACCTGCACCTCGTAGGGGGGCAGCATCACGCCGCTGCGCCGGGCGATCCTGTCAGATTTACCCAGATGCAGATCAGAAACGCAGAGCGCGCCGTGATCCGGCAGATAAAGCGCACCGGTCGGCAGCGCGGTGCAGCGGGTACCGCAAAGGATGAAGTCGTGCCCGTTCATGTTCTGTTCTTTGACGGATTGTGGCGCGTGCATCAAGGGTTATTCGACGCCGACCTGGGCGATCAGACGCTCTGCGGCTTCTTCCAGCATACGGTCCTGGGCTGCCCCCGCCACGGCGATCCGCCCCTGTTCCAGAAACATCGGAAGCGACAACGGTGTGACGCGGTCAAGTTGCAGGTGGTCGATTTTCCCGGCTGTACGGGTCAGCATTTCTTCGATCCGCCCGAAGTCGACAAGGCCGCGCATTGCCTCCTCGCGCGTGATTTGCAGCATCAGGTGATCAGGGTCGTATTTGATGAGCGTGTCATAAAGGATATCGGATGAAAACGTCGCCTGCCTGCCGGTCTTGCGGCTTTGTGGGAGGTTCCTTTCAATCAGACCGGCAATCGTTGCGGCGCCACGAAAGGTCTTTTTCATAACCGCATTGCCGGAAAGCCACGTTTCAAAATCCGCGCGCAGGTGCGATGCTGTGAATAGCGGGGCAGGGTCATTGACCGGCACAAGCCCCCAGACGAGCGTCGCGTAATCGTTGGCAACGAAACCCAGCGGGTCGAGGTCCAGTTCTTCCATCCGTTGGGTCAACAACATCCCGAGGGTTTGCATCGCGTTACGCCCTGCGAACCCATAGGCGCAGATATGGTGACGCCCTTCGTGGGGAAACGTTTCCACCAGAATACGATCCGCTTCCGGTAATTTGGAAACGTGGCGCTGAAGGGCAAGCCATTCCGCGGTGTGGGCGGGAAGATTGGGCCAGTCTTCTTGCCGGAACATACGCAGGATACGCTGGGAAAGCTGTGTGGAATTGGCAAATTTCGTGCCCATGAACGTGGCGATTTTGGGGGTTTTGTCGCCACGTCGCGTCACCTCGACCGTCATTTCCTTGAGGGCTTCATAACGTACGACCTGTCCGCCGATCAGAAAGGTATCACCGGGGGTGAGCGTGGCGGCAAATGCCTCTTCCACCTCGCCCAAGGGTTTGAAGTTGCCCTTCATGCGGACCTTAAGCGTGTCGGTGTCCTGAATAGTGCCGATATTCATACGGATGCGTTGCGCAGCACGGGGGTCGCGCAGTTGCCACGTCCCGTCCGCGTTCTGCAGTAACCGTTTCCATTTGTCATAGGCACGCAAGGCATAACCGCCTGTTGCGCAAAAATCGAGGCAATCGTCAAAGGCTGCACGGTCCAGCGTGCGGTAGCTGCCGACGGTCGTAACCTCTGCATAAAGCTGATCCGCGTCGAATGGTCCGGCGCAAGCGGTGATCAGGATATGCTGACATAGTACATCCCGGGGTCCGGGGCCTTTGGGATCGCCGTCAAGGTCATGGGCTTTGACCGCTTCAAGGGCGGCCACACATTCCACGACTTCAAAGCGGTTGGCGGGAACAAGCAGCGCCTTGGACGGCGCGTTATAGTGGTGGTTGGCACGACCGATCCGCTGGACAAGCCGTTTGACGTTTTTTGGTGCCCCGACCTGTATAACCAGATCAACATCACCCCAGTCGATCCCAAGATCAAGACTCCCGGTACACACGATGGCGCGCAGATCGCCCGCGACCATTGCCGCCTCGACCCGTTCACGTTGTTCGCGGGCAAGGCTGCCATGATGGATGCCGATCGGCAGGTCATCGGTATTGGCAAGCCAGAGGTTGTGAAAGAAAATCTCGGCCTGGGCGCGTGTATTGTGAAAGATAAGGGTGGTTTTGTGTTTCTTCACCTCGTCCAGCACAGCCGGGATTGCATATTTTGCCCCACCACCGGCCCAAGGGGGTTTTTCCTTTGTCAGCAGCATCGCGATATCGGGATCCGGCCCCGGATCGGCATTGATGATGGCGCAGGGATCGGGATGCCGGGCGAGTTCGTTGGCGATAGCTTCGGGGTCTTCGACAGTAGCCGATAATCCGACGCGGCGCAGATTGGGCGCAAGGTTCTGGATACGGCTGAGGGCCAGCATCAGTTGATCGCCGCGCTTGCTTTCGCTCAGCGCATGGATTTCATCGACGATGATCCGCTCTAACCCTTTGAAGATGCGTGGCGCGTCCTCGTAACTGGTTAACAGGGCAAGCGACTCAGGCGTTGTCAGCAGAATATGCGGTGGGTCGGCCCGCTGCCGCCGCTTTTGGGTGTAGGACGTGTCGCCGGTCCGATCCTCGATCCGGATAGGCAGACCCATTTCATCGACCGGGGTGCGCAGGTTACGTTTGATGTCCGCGGCAAGCGCCTTGAGCGGTGAGACATAGAGCGTATGCAGCCCGTCATGGGCCCCTTCACTGAGTTCGATCAGCGAGGGCAGAAAACCTGCGAGGGTTTTCCCGCCGCCGGTCGGCGCAATCAGCATCAATGCGGGGGCGTCGGACTGATCCAGCATGGCTTGCTGATGCGGATGGATTGCCCAACCGCGCTGCGCGAACCAGTTTTTGAATTGTGGGGGCAGGGCGGTCATGCGCATAAACTGCGTTGCGGCGCCAATGGGTCAAGACCCATCTTGCGGTTTTGGGCGCGGCTTGAGATTGCGAATGGCCGTTTGCACCGCCTTGGGCATTGACGTGTTGTTATCTGCTGCGATGTCCAGCGCGGCAGCCACGTCTTTGACCAGAATACCAATGGTGTTGTCGGGGGCGTAGCCGTCGCGGGCAAATTCAATCTCATCAAAGCCTGAGGCAAGCCAGTTCTGGCCAGAGGCCGTGTGGATAAGCCCGAGCAGCTTGTCTTCGTCCACGCCTGCCGCATCCGCCCAATCAAGGACCAGTCGCGTCATCGCCGTGTTCGAGGCCGCCAGCAGATTGTTCAGAACCTTGGCTGTCATGCCGGCGCCATAGTCGCCCATATGGTGAATTTCACTGCCCATCGCCTGCAGTGCCGACATGATGGATGTGGTGTCGCCCCCGGTCATGAAGGTAAGCGTTCCTGCTTGTGCTTTTACTTGCGCCCCCGACATCGGTGCGTCGATTAAGGCAATATGATCAGGTACTTGCGTGCGCAACGCCTTGACGTATTTCGGCGATAGCGTTGAGCTGATGACGATGGTGCGCAGTGACGTGGCGCGGGTGATCAGCGCCTGATCATGGAATAGTACCGCATCTGTTTCATCACTATCCCGGACAACAGTGATCAGGGTATTCAAGCCGTGGCTGAACTGGTCAATATCATTGCTGACATCCGCAATGGGCCGAATATCGTAGCCCCTTGCGTTCAACCCGGCTTTGCGCAAATTGGCCAGCATGCCCGCCCCCATGCGTCCGCATCCGGCAACGCCGATGATATCTGCCATATGGTCCCCCAACAAAAAAGGCCTCCCGCCAGAGTAGGGGGAAGCCTATGTTTTGGAAACAGGGGAAGGTTTAGTGAATGATGTCTTCTTCCTTGACGAACATGTTTGCCCATGCCCGGTCGATCAGGTCTGGTGACATCTGATAGGGGATACCTTCAAAGTCACAGATGGAGATCATCTGATCGATCAAAAAGATCGGCTGATAGTTCGCATAGACGTTGTCGATTTCCGGATACCGCACGTTCAGCAGATGGACGAGGGTTTCTTCATCCAGCGGCATTTTCCGCTTGCGCGCAACCATGGCAAAGATTTTCAGGAAATCCTCTTGGTTGGGGCCATCGATTTTGATCTTGTAGAAAATACGACGCAAGGCCGCTTTGTCGAAGATCGCGTTCGGGTGGAAGTTGGTTGAGAAAACGACAAGCGTGTCGAATGGCACCTCGAATTTCTCACCCGATTGAAGGGCAAGGATATCCTTGTTTTCTTCCAGTGGAACAATCCAGCGGTTCACAAGCGTCTGCGGTGGTTCTGCCTGACGACCAAGGTCGTCCACGATAAAGATGCCGCCGGTGGATTTCAGCTGCAGCGGGGCCTGATAAGTTCGGGCGGTCGGGTTATAGACCAGATCCAGCATAGACAGTGATAATTCACCACCGGTGATGACTGTGGGGCGTTCGCAGCGGACATAGCGGGTGTCGAAACGGCCCGATGTCCGGCGCAGACTGTTGGGGTCGTCCACGTCTTCCTCTGCCGCGCTGTGCACGATGGGGTCATAGACGGTGATCACCTGGCCGGAATATTCGATCGCGCGCGGCACATAGATCTTGTCGCCAAGCGCATCGCGAATACCGTTCGAAATTGATGATTTACCGTTCCCCGGCGGACCATACATCAGGATCGAACGACCTGCGCTGATTGCGGGACCAAGATTGGATAACATATCATCGGGCAGCACCAGATGGCCCATTGCGGTTTGCAACTGATCACGCGTAATCTGAATGTTCCGGATCGACTGACGCTGGATCTGCTCGCGATAAATCTCTAGCGGGACGGGCATCGCGCCGTAGTATTCGGACTGGCTGAGTGCATCGAGCGCGCGGGCGCGCCCGGCCTCGGTCAGCTGATATCCCATTTCATTGCCACTATTGGCATTCAGCGTACCCGTCGCCTCAAGCAGGCGCTGTCCGCGTGCCATATCGACCAGTTCCTGTGTGACTGGGATGGGCAGGCAGATGGCACGGCTGATGACCGAAACCAGGTCAAGGTTCATGCGGAACATGGTCTTGATCAGGATATCGCGCATCATCGCCATAGGCAGTAGCATGCCTTCAAGACTGCGTGGTGCCGGGGGCGCCATTACGGAAGAGTTTTGAACATTCATAATCGGCCCACCTGTCGGTACAATGATCAAGAAACACAGCGTGCTGCGGAGTCGTTAACAAGATTACAGCCTATTGTGGCTAAATAGTGAATAAAGATGTTCCAGTCTGGGGCATTGCCACGCGTTCAGCGGTATATCGCCACCACAAGCAGATAAAACAACAGTGTCATGCTCAGCACCACGCCTTTGGGAAAGGCAAGATTCAGGCCCGCAATGCTACCTCTGAGCTTGTCGGTGCGGGCTGTCCAGCTTTTCCAATCAGGGGCCAGATTGCGTAGTCGGGTGAAACGAAAGACGCTGTGCGTGATTAGTCCTGCAAAACTGGCAGCTATGAAAACGACCGTGATCAGAAACCAGTCCGACACAACAAAGAACGGTGACATGGCAGCATACATCTTTGCGTCGCCGCCGCCCATCAAACGCAACATCCAAAGTGCCATGCCGATGATCAGAACGACTGGCGCGTGCAGCATCTGCCAGAAATAGTCAGGGAAACCAAACGCAAAGGGACCCAGAACGACAAAGATCGCGAACAGGACTATCATGGACCTATTCGTGATCTTCATAGATTTCATATCGCTCCACGACACGAAAATGACCATGGGGATGACGGCTGGAAGAAACCAAAGCGCTGCCGTTCCCGTCAAACCCATGGCGTTTTCTTAAGCGCTGTTGTCGAGCGCTTCGAGTGCGCGCACAGCAGCCTCGAAATATCGCGGATGGGTCTCGATGGCTTCGTTCAAAAGTGACTTGCCGATCGTGACATCATTCTGCTTGATTGCCGCTAACGCCAAGGTGTGCAGCAACTGTGCCCGCTCTACCTGGGTCATCCGCACGACGGGCAGCGAATATTCGCGCCGCGCGCCACGTGCCAGAACCAGATTATTTTTGGCTGTGAACAGGCTATCATCAAACCGCAATGCGTCGCTGAAGTGACGCTCGGCCCCGACATAGTCACCCCGCGTGAGTTTGGAATAACCCCAGTTGTTGTAGACGGTCGCAGGACGTGTCGTCAGGCCAACGGCGATTTCATAAAAGCTGTCAGCCTTGTCCCATTGCTGGCGACTGTCTGCGACCATCGCCTCAAGCCGGTAGCGTTTGAATGTCTCGTAAGTTGGCGGGATGGTGTTCAGCGTGGAGGCCGCCGCATCCCATTCATTTGCCCGAATATACGCATCTGCCAGATCGACACTGTCGGCATGTGTAGATTCACCATGTGCGACCACGTTTGCCCATGCCTGAATGGCCTCTTGCGGCCGTTTGGCGCGAACCAGCGATTTTGCTAAGCCGCGTTGCAGGTCGATCCGACCGGGGTCATTTGCGTTTGCGCCGGCGAAATAATTCACCGCCTCGTTCGGATCCCCGACAGTCAGCATCAGGTCATTGAGATTGCTTTCATCAACAACGTTGAGGTCCTTGAGAGCCCGTTCAACTTCTGCCTCGGGGTCTGGCGGCGTACACGCCGACAGCCCAATGGCTGCTGCACTAAGCGTCATAATGATAGTGTGGCGCATGTTTCTGCGTCCTTTTACTGCTCTTGCCTATAAGTCCGACGTGAGTGCGAAATCGCCAGGTCCCCGCCGGATCAGATTGAAGTTCTGATTTTGTTGTAGCTCATTATTGCTCGGATTTTCTAATTTTGCGAGCGCTAAGCGCAAGTTGTCGCGAATTTCATCAGAATTTCCGTTATCTGCGGCAAAAGCACGACGAAAAACTTCGCTTGCTTCGGCAACTTGGCCGGTTTCCATCAATATTACACCAAGATTGTTCCAGGCTGGTGGAAATGTTGGGTCTTCGGCAACCGCGCGGCGTAGCCATTTTTCCGCCTGACCCAAGCGACCGAGGTTCAAATTCGCTGACCCGATAGCCGACATCGTGTCGACATTCAGGCCCTGCTGAAGTGCCGCGCGATTATACGCTTTGAGCGCGAGTTCGTATTCGCCAGCATCCATCAATCGGTGACCGACAAGCAACCCGTCTTCGACACTGGGGCCAGCGACACCCGGCGCAAACACACCGTCCGTCGAACGATTAAGGCCGCCTGTGTCACAGGCGGCCAGTGCAATAAACACGAGGCCGAAGATGGCCTGTTTGAGTTGCATGGTCTACTTTGCCTAGCTGAGGTTTTTGATAATCGAATAGATTGATGGTCCGATCAGAATGGCCATCAGCGGCGGCACCGTCAACATCATGGTGGCAAGTGTCATTTTTGTTGGCAACTTGTTGGCAGCCTCTTCTGCGCGCATCACACGTTTATCACGCATTTCCGACGAGTAGACCCGCAGTGCATCCGCAATGGACGTACCAAATTGCTGCGACTGGATGAGTACGGTCACAAAGCTGGTAATGTCAGCTACACCGCAGCGTTCGGACATATCACGCAACACGGTATTCTTGTCTTTACCGGCTTTGACTTCCTGACTGACAATCTCGAACTCTTCGGACAAATCGGGGAAACCAACCTTCAATTCGTTTGAAACACGTACGATCGATTGGTCCAATGATTGGCCCGCCTCAACGCATACGAGCATCATATCAAGGCTGTCCGGAAATCCGTTTGTGATCTCTTGCTTGCGCATCGCCTTGCGGCGCGTGACCCAGTATTTCGGCAGAAGGTAGCCAAGGACACCGGGAATACCGATCATCATAATCATCTGCTGCGTTTCAACAGTGACCTGCGATGCCTTGATCATCGCGTAGATCGTGCCGCCCAGAAGACCAAAGATGCCCAGAGCAAACTGGATAAAGTGGAAGATCCGCACTGCGTTGGGGCTGCGATAGCCGGCCTGCATCAATGTCAGCTTTGATGCAGAGTATTCGTCTGCGTTTTGCGGTTCCAGAAAGCTGGAGTATTTTTCCAACTTGTCTCTGCCGCTTGCTGAACGCAGCGCATCGCCCTTTGCGTTTTTCGCACCGACATTTGCGGATGCGCGTAGTTTATCAAGCGGATCCACCTCGCGCTTGAGCAATACAGGCAAGGTGATAAGGATCAAAAAGATGCCCAGGAGACCGACGACCATCAAAGGTCCGAAAGGTCCCAAAACGTCTATGATCATGGTTTGAATAGCTTCCATCGGAGTTCCCTCAGACCTTGATGTTAACAAGTGCGCGCATGACGATGATGTTCAGCACCAAAAACCCGGCAATCACAAAACAGGCCGGAATAAATAAAGGGCTTTCCATGACTTCGTCAAAGTAGTTCGGCCGCACCAGATTGATACCGATCAAAGCGACAATTGGAAACGCTGACAGTAGTTTACCCGACCACTTGGCCTCTGCCGTGATTGCCGCGACGCGCCGAAACAGGCGGAACCGTGCGCGGATCACCTTGGCCAGACCGTCAAGAATCTCGGCCAGGTTACCGCCCGACGTCTGCTGAATGTTCACCGCGACTGCCAAAAACCGCATATCCTGATTGTCGAGCCGTTCAGCAACAGCTTTCAGTGTCTCACCCATGTCGCGGCCATAGGCCGCTTCATCCGAAACCATGCCCATCTCTGTCCCAAGTGGGTCCGGAACTTCGCGGGCAACGATGGAGATAGCGTTTGAAAACGGATGACCCACACGCAACGAACGCACCATCAGCTCAACCGCTTCGGGCAATTGCTCGCCAATCATGGCCATACGTTTGTTGGCTTTGCTGCTGATCCACGTGTAGACGCCGCCCACGCCCATCAAAACTGAAACAAGTATGCGGATGGCAACACTGACCTCTGTCAGAACTGTCAGCATCGCAAAGGCGGCGGCACTCACCACCATCATCAAAATTACAATTTGCATCGGCGTAAATGCGATGTTCGCCATATGCGCCTTGTTCGCCAGCATCGAATAGATCGGAATGCTTTGCGATTTCATGTGCTGCGTCATCTCCTTGCGGAGTTGATCCAGCACCTGTTCGCGGCTGCCACCCTTGTCGAGCATATCAAGGCGACGATTGACCTTGCCGTCCATGCTGATCGACTTGCCAAAGATCACCAGGTAGGCACCTTGGACAAGCGCCAGAACAGCAAAGAAGATCAGAACATAAATGACCGGTTCTGCAGAAATCATGCGTTTTTACTCCGCGACCATAGGTTCAAAGATTGCTGGTGGGAGGTCATAGCCCCACAGCTTGAAACGTTCAGAGAAGTGGCTGCGCACGCCTGTCGCCGTGAAGTGACCGATGATCTTGTTGTCGGGTGTCAGGCCGACACGCTGATAGCGGAAGATCTCTTGCATCGAAATCACATCACCTTCCATGCCGGTGATTTCGGTAATCGAAACCATGCGACGCGACCCGTCCTGCAGACGTGATGCCTGCACAAGCAGGTTCACAGCAGAAGAGATCTGGCTGCGCATCGCCTTGATCGGCATTTCGATCCCGGCCATGGCAATCATGTTTTCCAGACGCGACACGGCATCGCGGGCCGAGTTGGCGTGGATGGTGGTCATGGATCCGTCGTGACCGGTGTTCATGGCCTGAAGCATGTCGATAACTTCTTCGCCCCGCGTCTCACCCACGATGATCCTGTCAGGACGCATCCGCAGGGCGTTCTTCAAACAGTCCCGCTGGGACACACCACCACGCCCTTCGACGTTGGGTGGGCGGCTTTCCATCCGACCGACATGGGTCTGTTGCAGCTGAAGTTCCGCAGTATCCTCAATGGTCAGGATGCGTTCGGCATCGTCGATAAAGCCGGACAGTGCATTCAGCGTTGTCGTTTTACCCGAACCGGTACCACCGGATACGATAACATTCAGACGTGTCGAAACCGCAGCCTGCAGGTAGGCGGCCATTTCCTCGGTGAAGGCGCCGAACTTGACCAGTTCTTCAATGCCGAGCTTGTCTTTTTTGAATTTACGGATCGACACAAGCGAACCATCGACGGCGATGGGCGGCACCATGGCGTTGAAACGCGAACCATCGGCCAAACGGGCGTCAACGTAAGGGTTGGATTCATCCACCCGCCGACCCACGGCAGATACGATCTTGTCGATGATCCGCAGCAGGTGTCTTTCGTCTTTGAATGTGATGTCCGTCAATTCAAGCCGTCCATCGCGTTCCACAAAGATCTGTTGTGGACCATTGACCAGAATATCGTTGACGGTCTCGTCTTTCAGAAGCGTTTCAAGCGGACCAAGACCTGTGACCTCAAAGAAAAGGTCCTGGCTAAGCGTCTGCCGCTCTTCACGGTTCAGCACGATCCCCATCTCTTCAAGGGACTCAGTCGCGATCGCATTGATTTCGCTGCGCAACTCCTGCTCGGACGCGCTTTCAAGCGCGGCAAGGTTCAGGTTATCAAGAAGGGATTTGTGCAATTCCAGCTTGATTTCCTGCAAGCGTTCCTTGCGCCGTTTTTCTTTGTCCATGGGGCCCGCATCAGCGGGCCGTCTGGCTGGCATAGCCTTCATTATAGGCTGCTTGGCCGCTTCCGTATTTGCGGCCGCTACAGGGGCGATGTTCACCTTGGGCACACCGGGTGATGTCGCGTTTCCGGTTGGTGCCTTGGGGGCATTCGGTTTTTTGTATTTTGAGAACATGAAGTTAACTCCTAGCTTCGTGCTTCTACGGCGTCGGCCTGATTCACATCATGCACAGATTTTGCAAGTTTCATTATCTCCTTGCGAAGCGGATTTTTTGCAAGCCCCTCTGCCATTGGTGTGCCATGATCAGCGCTTTGCGCGACAGGCTTACCACCATCGGGCAACAGCACCTCGATCGAAATCCCCAGACTTTCGGCCAGTCGTTTGACGCGGGCCTTTCCATTCAGATCGGTGAATCCGGGTGCGCGGTTCAGCACAAAGCGGATTTTTTCAAATGGCAAGTCCTCGGACTGCAAAGCACGCTTGAGACGCAGTGTATTTTGGGCAGATCGCATATCCAGTTCGATCATTGCGAAATACACGTGCGCCATTTCCAGTACGGTCTGTGACCATTCCACCATCGCTGAAGGCATGTCGATGATCACATAATCGAAATTGACACGGGCCATCTCTACAACGCGCTCAATATCTTCGGGTGAGATCATGTCGAGCGGAATCATGTCCGTCGGAGATGTCAGCACATGCAGTTTCTCGCCATAGGTGAGAAGGGCCTGCATGAACATTTCCGGCTCCATCGACGCGGTGTCGGTGAGCATTTCCAAAACAGCTTCGCGGCGGGGCAGGTCAAGATAGGTTGATGCAGTGCCGAACTGGAAATCCAGATCAATCAGGCAGACCTTCTGCGGGTTGTCTTTGTCCACATTGGCCAATTCCCACGCAAGATTGACCGCCATCATTGTGGCACCGGTGCCACCAGCAAGCCCGTGAACAGGAATGACCACACCGGATTTGTTCCCGGTTGCGCGAAATTTGCGCTCTCCATTTGCGGCGGGCGCGGGTGTCTCTTCGGCGGTCAGGACCCGTTCGATCGCACGCGCCAGTTCGTTTTCGGGCAGCGGGTAGGGGACAAATTCATCGCCGCCTTCACGCAAAAGCTGATGCAGCGCTGTAGGGCTTACGTCCTCGGCAATCAGGATCACCTTGATTTTCGCAGCCTTGGCGGCGCTGATAACCTCGGACACCGTCGCAAGGCTGTCTTCGTCATTTGCATCCATCGCGATCGTGACGAATTGCAGATTGCGCGCTTCGGGCTGGCTGAGGAAAGCAGCAGCATCTTCAAAACTAAGATCACCCCAGGCATCCCCCAATGCCGCTTCCATATCTTCGATAAGCAGATCGAATATCTGCACATCGCGGCTGATCGTGCACGCGACGATAGGGGGTGGGTCGTGTTGAACGACCGGACTGGTATTCATTGTCAAACGTCCTCATCAGTTTGGCCGCTTTGGATAATATGACACGGGCTGCAGCATAGGTGTATCCGGTGAATCACCTGTTAGCACCCACGCAGGGTATCATACCTGCCACTGTTTGTTATCGGGGGGAATCGTGTCGAGATTTGGACCAAAAGATCGTAATTGTGCGATATAATGCGACGATCTTGGAAAAACTCTGCGAGTGTTGACGCCGGATGCATGATCCGGCGCCAAAGTGGTCGGCGGAATTTAGCCGCCAGTACCTGTTGTGATCTGTGTGCCTTCTGCTTGCGTACGTGGCGTCGCGCTTCTGACATATTCGCGGAAGATCACTTCAGCATATTTGCCGTTCAGAAGCGTTGGATCCCGCTCTACAAAGCCCGATACCTCGGTCACAGTACGGCGGTTGCGACGCTCACGTCCTTCGGTAACCACCAGAGGCTGGGTTTCACCGAATGACGCAACAGCTTCAAGACGGTTGCGGCTGATCCCTTGTGAGGACAGGAACGCCACAACTGCTTGTGCACGGCGCAGACCGAGCGTGCGGTTGTAGCTCTGGCTGCCGACAAGGTCGGTGTGGCCGTATACCTTAAAGCGCACTTCGGGGAACTGGCGGATCCAATCGGCCTGACGCATCAGCGTTGCACGCGCATCGGCGTCCAATGCTGTTGAGTTGAAGGCGAAGTTCACCGTCGAGTTCACATCAGACGCAAAGCGACGCGCCAGATTGATGGTGTAGTCTTGTTGACCCGTCTGAACCAACAAGTTGTTCATGCTGGCGTTACCGAAGTCACCGCGTTCCAGGGTCGAACCCGCTTCGGAATAGAACGACGAGAACGTCGGGTCAGCTGGTGTGCACCCTGCGAGTGCGGCTGCGGCAATTGCCGTTGTCATTAAGTATTTCATTGACCTGCGCTCCAATCATTCATCCAGGACATAGCCGTAGGACCCACTAAAGTCCTGGCGTGCCACTTCGCCCGCACCACCGTTAGATGGCGCATCTGTTCTTGCCACGCGACCAAAGAGGAAGAGATCCTGCTCGGTTGGTGGACGGATCCGGTCGGTCGGCAGAGCCAATGCCTCACCACGGGTCGGTGTCACCAGATGCGGCGTGATAATGATGACCAATTCGGTCTGCTCACGCTGATACTCAGCACTCCGGAACAGCGCACCCAAGATTGGAACATCACCAACCCAAGGCACCTGACTGTTCAAGTCGCGGAAATCATCCGTCAGCAACCCTGCAATTGCAAAGCTTTCGCCATCCCGCATTTCAACGGTCGTCGATGTCTCACGGCGTGTGAATGCATCAATCTGGAAATCATCAATCTCGATTCCGTTTGATGGGTCAATCGCAGAAACTGCGGCAACCAGTTCCAGGTTGATGATATCGCCGTCAACAACACGTGGCGTGAAGTTCAGTTCGATACCGAATGGCTTGAACACGATGGTGATGATGTTGTCGATATTTGCCACAGGCACGGGATATTCACCGCCTGCAAGGAATGTTGCCTCCTGACCGCTCAGCGCGGTTAGGTTCGGCTCTGCCAGTGAGCGCACGATCCCGCGTGATTCAAGGGCTTCCAACAGCAAATCCACCTCAAGTGGCCCGGCATCGAAACCAAAGATCGTGGCACCTGCGCTATCACCGTTTGAGACGATTTCGTTGACGCCAACAGAGCCTTGACCCGTTCCATCAGTTACTGTTCCTACCAGGGCACCAACCGCACCGGCTGACTCCACGTCACCGCCAAACAGATCGCCCGTAAAGCGAAGGTTGGAAGACAGTGCCTTGCTGACGGACCGCTGCATTTCGGCAAAGCGAACTTTCAGCATAACCTGCTGCGTACCACCAACCATCATAAGGTTGGAAACGCGGCCTGGCGCGTAACGCTCTGCAAGATCAAGTGCGCGGTCGAGCCGTGCGGTAGAGCTTACAGTGCCCGACAGCACGATGCCGTCGTTTGCTGTGCGCACTTCAATATTCTCACCCGGGATGATCTGAGTCAGACGTTCTTTGAACTCTGCCATGTCAGGAGACACATGAACTTCAACGTTGGTGATCAGACGACCATCTGCGCCGAGTAGTGTCAGCGTTGTGCGGCCCGGTTCCTTGCCAAGCACGTAGATTGTGCGGTCTGACAACGACGAGATATCTGCGATGCCTGGGTTTGCGATGGACAATTCCGTGAACGGAACATCGCTTTCCACGACGACGGCCCGATTCATCGGGACGCTAAGGGCACTGGACGCAGCGCCGCGCAGAACGCGCAACGTTTCGGCCGGTGCCATTGTCGGTGCCGCTGTGGTTAGCGACAACGTCAAGCCGGTTAATGCGGCTTTCAAAAATCGATTATAGTTCATAAGTGACCTGCCTCTCCGATCACGCCTCGTTTAGTGGGTCTTTACTGCCCATGATTTTCGGACCATGCGTCAGATGCGCATTTATTGCAAGAATCAATGCATTAGACGTCGAACCGAATGTGGATAAATCGCAACACATGGATGTTCAAAAAAAAAGAGCACCCCATGGCGGGGTGCCTTTGATTGGCGCTACCGATCTGTCAAAGCACCGTAATTAGTTACAGGCGGTCGGGATCTGTACCATATCTATCCCTCGACGTTCAGTCCGGAAACACTCTTCGGGCGCTTCTTCGATGATCGGGGCAGGTGCCTCTACCACGCCAAGAACGTCGCGAATGTTTGTTTCTATCGTCAGATCCCCGCTTTCCAGATCGTTACGACCCACCGGTGTCAGCGACAATGTACCCGCAGCTCTTAAGACCTGCAGATCGGCAAAATCCTCTTGAGAGACTTGAACAACAACGCCGTTGCCGCCGCCATTGCCGTTCGCATCCGGTTCGTCGATCGCGATGATTTCCAAACGTGTTTTGACAAGTCTGGATATCTCGGGGCCTGATCCAACTCGGCCAACCCAGTACAGATCGATAAGGTCGGCGATGCGTAACTCACCGCTAAAAGCCTGGGTCATCTGGTTTGGTAGCGGGAATGCCCGCATGCCGGGATCCAAAAGTGCTGTTATGCCTTGCGGTGCACCGGCGCGCGTGACCTTAAGCGCAGTAATCGGTTCGTTTACATACATGGGGATACGAACAACGCGTGGTACGTTGACGCCTTCTGGAAACAGCTCTTCCTGAGTCCTGAACACGCCTTCGGGCAGATTATTTGTCGCGTATTTGATGACCTTTACGTCATCTATGGTCAGTCGCTCCCCATAAGAGACGTCGCGAGAAGGGGAATAGACGTCGATTGTTGCGACGATATTTGCCGCCCTTGCCCGTTCTTGTTCAAGTGCGAAGGCCTGTGCATCCATGTACTGGTTAACCATGTAGACGGCAAATCCTGCCAGCCCCATGCCAACCAGTAAAACCAAACCGAAAACTGCGCGCATTATTCTTACCTCGTCTTGTCCGTTTCTTCGGGATTGACCGAATCTGTACGCATCTTACTGTTAAAAAATGGAAGAGGTCGTTTCGGTGCTTGGTCAGCGCCAAGATTTTTTGCGGTAACGTAAATTAGCAACTACCATCCCGACCTTACTTTTCCTCAACCATCGATCCACGTCACTGCTTCTTTACCGGATCATCAATCATTAGAGTACTTAACACTGCTGAATGCCAAAGCAAAGTGACCACAACCCTCATGCCGCAGCGTTCTATAATGTCAGCATCTACGGATTACCCGACGTCTTAGCGACATTATGTTAATGACTGGTTTTTTCGGTCAACCACGGTATTGACTTACGCATGGCAACGGTATCCATCGGTACGCTCGAAGTCATAACTCTGCGTTGTGCAACTGCACTCTACTAAACTACACTCAACATGAAGACGTTTGGACCAATCGGCGGGTGTTCTTCAACGTCGTAGGATCGAATGTTTTTCGAGATAAGCAGCAGCTATAGAGTGTTATGGGGTTACTTCGACTGAAGCAATGTTGCTGGCGATGTTATCTGACAGATCCACCACCTCGTCGTTAAAGGTACCGACGACGGCTATCCCAAGCAGTGCGATGGTTGAAAGCAACACAACAAAATCCGCGGTAACAATACCGTCTTCGTTATCACGGAAAGCGCATAGTCTAGATCTGATCATGTCCAACACGGTGAATTTCCTGCAATTAGGGAAACGTGTAAGTTACTCTTGTTAAAAAAGAATAACGATGCGCCTCTTCGCCTGGGGCAAAAAAATTGCGCGGCACAAGGTGCCGCGCAATCGTTCATTACGATACTGCGATAATCGGCAGCAAATCGAAATGCTCTATTATGGTGCAACCGTGATGCTGGCGATGTTGTCAGCAATGTTGTTGCCCAGGTTACGTGCTGCGCCACCGATGGCAGAGCCAACAGCCAGGCCAAGCAGAACGATTGCAGCTGCCAGAACAACGAAGTCAACTGTTACGGCGCCGTCTTCGTCGTTACGGAAGTTCTTGATAAAGTTAAGCATTGTATTCCCTCCTCAGGGTATCGCTAGAGATTTTCAGTTCCTCGCTGGGTCTCCTGAACCGCCTGGTTCGTTCGATCCCCGTCTTGGATGGTCATATATAGCCAGTGGAATGGGGCGGGAGTTTGACAGGTTTGGTGCTTTTTTTGTCGGCCCCAATTTTTTTTGCCCAAAAAACCTAAGATATTGATTATATTGCATATTTTTTTTAACTGGAGGTGAACAATAGGCAAATCGCGTTGCTTAAACGCCAGTAATCAGTTGAAAAATCAGCAATTGTTCGAGCAAAACTAGCATTTTGGCGGATTTCTGCCATGTTGGATTCAATAAGAATATGAGCAGGACCTCAAAAATGAATCGTTATGTGATCTATGCGGCAGCTCTTGCTGCATGTTTCTCTGCACCCGCCGCATTTGCCGAGCGTGAAGTGGTGCGCTTGCAGCCAGACTTCACTTTCAAACGGGTCGGTGCACCTACTGGAGACGCGGTCGGACGCATTACTGTGCAGATCGATCCTGATGCGCCGCGGCTTGGTCCTGTCTATGGCGATCCCATACCTGAGCCTCTTCCTGCAGCGGCTGGTACTGTCGGTCCGCCCCAACCTTCCGGGCTGGAGTGGTTTTGGGCGAATGTCTCGACGGATTTGATTGGGTCCGCGCCAGCGCGGTTTCAGCGCGCCATGGAACAAATTATCAGCCCTCCAACTGGCAAGGGGGTTCCTGCGCCACGTCTGCAAAGTCTCCAGAACATCGCAAACGCACACGGCTTGCATATTCTGCGTGAGACTGTCGGTACCAATATATCGCCAGCGCTTGTTCTCGCGGTGATCTCTGTTGAAAGTGCGGGGCGCGTCGATGCTGTCAGCTCTGCTGGCGCCGAAGGGCTGATGCAGCTTATGCCCGCGACAGCCACACGGTTCGGTGTCGGTGACAGCAAGGACCCGGCGCAGAACATCAAAGGCGGTGTCGCTTATTTAGGCTGGTTGCTGGAGCATTTCGACAACGATCCCGTTCTCGCGCTGGCTGGTTATAATGCAGGTGAGGGTAACGTCGCCAAACATGCCGGCATACCGCCGTTTGCGGAAACGCGTGCATATGTGCCCAAGGTTTTGGCCGCCTGGCAGGTGGCCAAGGGGCTTTGCCAGACACCGCCGCAACTGATCACCGACGGTTGTGTCTTCAACGTCAACGGCATCTAGCCGGAAAATACGTCCGCCCATTCGGGGTGTTTGCGCCGCTGTGCATTCACAAATGGACAAAGCGGAATGATCCTGAAGCCGTTGGTACGTGCATCCTTGATGAACTGCTTCAACATGATCAGACCAATGCCCTCGCCCTCATGGCCGGCGGCAACTTCCGTGTGATCGGCGATGACCAATGCCGGGGACATGACCGAATAGGTCAGCGCACTCTCACCATCTTCATGCACGATGAAATACCGGCCCTTGGAGCCTTCGCGGGCGTGGTGAACGCTGACGTCAGACAAGTGTTGCTTGTGTTGCTGCGCGTAATTCGTCTTCGGTCACGCCTTGTGCGGTCTCGACGATCTTCAAGCCGCCTTCGACCACATCCATTACACCCAGATTGGTGATGATACGATCCACAACACCCTTGCCGGTCAACGGAAGCGTACATTCTTTCAGCACCTTACTGTCGCCGTGCTTGTTGGTGTGATCCATCACAACCACGACGCGACCGACGCCAGCAACCAGATCCATGGCACCACCCATGCCCTTGACCAGCTTGCCGGGGATCATCCAGTTGGCCAGATCACCGTTTTCGGCCACCTCCATCGCACCCAAGATCGCCATCGCGATCTTGCCGCCGCGGATCATGCCAAAAGACGTGGCCGAGTCGAAATAGGCCGTTTGCGGCAGTTCGGTGATCGTCTGTTTGCCAGCATTGATCAGATCGGCGTCTTCTTCGCCTTCAATAGGGAAGGGGCCCATGCCCAGCATTCCGTTCTCGGACTGAAGCGTCACTTCGATCCCGTCAGGGATGTAATTGGACACAAGTGTTGGGATGCCAATGCCAAGGTTCACATACCACCCATCCTGAAGTTCCTGCGCGGCCCTTGCGGCCATTTGATTACGATCCCAAGGCATGTTCTAGCTCCCGTCGCGCCGATCAAGCGCTGTTTTAATCTCGGTCAGACCGTCTTGGATCTGCCCAAGTCTGTCTTGTATCATCATTGCGCTGGCCGCTTGTATGATCAGGCGCTGCAGCTCTGTTTCGTTGCCGGTAAAATCGTCATGCACCATGCGACGGGCGGCAACGATCCAGTGATGCATGTCAGCTTCGACGCGTTTGCGCCGCTCGGGTGTAACTGTTGAACCGGTCATGACATCCTCCGTTAGGCTGCGGGCCGGGTGGTGCGTTGTTCGATCCGCTTTTCATGATGGCCCTGGATCAGCCGGTGCACATAGATGCCGGGCAGGTGGATGCCGTCCGGGTCCAAAGACCCCGTCGGCACGATCTCTTCCACCTCGACCACGCAGACCTTGCCGCACATTGCAGCGGGCGGGTTGAAGTTCCGCGCGGTCTTGCGGAACACAAGGTTCCCGGTCGGGTCGGCCTTCCAAGCCTTGACGATCGACAGGTCGGCAAAGATGCCTTCCTCCATGATATATGTCTCGCCATTGAAATCGCGGTGGTCTTTGCCCTCAGCAATCACGGTGCCAACGCCGGTTTTGGTGTAAAAGCCGGGGATGCCGCAGCCACCGGCGCGCATGCGTTCGGCAAGCGTGCCTTGGGGGTTGAATTCCAGCTCCAACTCACCCGACAGATACTGGCGCATGAACTCGGCATTCTCGCCCACATAAGAGCTGATCATCTTCTTGACCTGGCGCGTTTGCAGCAGGATACCGATGCCAAAATCATCAATACCTGCATTGTTGGACGCAAAGGTCAGATCCTTGGTGCCCGCATCCTTGATCGCAGCCAGCAGCAATTCGGGAATTCCGCATAAGCCAAAACCACCTGCGGCAATGAACATGCCGTCATGCAACAGCCCATCAAGGGCTGCGGCAGCATTAGGGTAAATCTTGTTCATGACACTGGAACTCCCGCTGATTGGCCCAAGTAGTGCCGTTCAGTTGACCGAGAGTCAATAAAATGCCGCGTTGCAGCAGCGGCGATATCGGATTTCCGATAACGCCGTGTGTACACAGCCCCGTCAGACGTTAGCTGGCCTTTTTGCGCGGGGCGGCCTTCTTCTTGGCGGGCGTCTTTTTCTTTGCGACCTTCTTGCCGGATTTCGCGGCCCGTTCGTCAATCAGGTCAACGGCCTGCGCCAGCGTCAAATCACCCGGTTCAATCGTATCGGGGATGGTCGCGTTGATCTTTTCCCACTTCACAAAAGGGCCATACTTGCCGTCGAAGATATTGACCGGGCCGCCTGCTTCGGGGTGTTCGCCCAACTCGCGGATCGGCACGGCAGCCTTTCCGCGGCTGCCGCGTGACGCGACCTTTTCCGCCAGCAGCTGCACCGCACGGTTCATGCCAACGGTCCACACCTCATCAATACCTTCAAGGTTGGCGTTGGTGCCGCCGCGATGTGACGTGGTTTCTGCATGTTTCAGATAAGGGCCATACCGTCCGATATTGGCCCAGACCATCACGCCATCCTCTGGATGCGGGCCGATCTGGCGCGGCAGTTCCAGCAGCTTAACGGCTTCGTCCAGCGTCACCTCTTCAGGTTGCCAATCGGGTGGGATGCCCTGACGTGGCGGTTTCTTATTTTCCTCAGTCACCGGGCCGCGCTGGGCGTAGGGGCCAAAGCGGCCTTTGAAGATCCTGATCTCATCACCCTGATCGACGCCGAGCAATTTTCCATCCGGCGGAATCGCCGATGCTTCGGCTTCCGGGTCAGGCGGGCCAAAGGGGCGGGTATAGCGGCATTCGGGATAGTTCGAGCAGCCGATGAAGGCCCCACCGGACCGGGCGGTGCGCATGGAGAGCCGCCCAGCACCACAATTCGGGCAAAGACGTGGGTCGCTTCCATCCTCGGTCGGCGGAAATAGATGCGGCTCCAGCACCTCGTTGATCTTCTCAAGCACTTCGGTGATCCGCAAATCAGCCGTCTCTGCAATTGCGGCCGAAAAATCGCGCCAGAATTGGGCAAGCACCTTTTTATAGTCGGCGTCGCCCGCGCTGACCTCATCCAGTTGGTTTTCCAGATCTGCTGTAAAGTCATAGCCAACATATTTGCGGAAATAGTTGGTCAGGAACGCAGTGACGAGCCGGCCTTTATCCTGCGGGATCAGGCGGTTTTTATCTTTCTCGACATAGCCGCGATCCTGAATGGTTGTCACGATCGACGCATAGGTCGATGGACGGCCAATACCCAACTCTTCCATGCGCTTGACCAGCGTCGCCTCGGTATAGCGGGGCGGAGGCTGGGTGAAATGCTGTTCGGGATCAACAGATGTCTTCTCTGTTTTCTCGCCCTCGGCCAGTTGCGGCAGGCGCTTGTCGTCATCATCGACAACGCTGTCGTCCTTGCCTTCTTCGTAGATCGCGATGAAGCCGTCAAAGACCATGACCTGCCCATTGGCGCGCAGGATCACCTGTTCATCCGCGCTGGTGATATCGACGACCGTGCGTTCCAGACGGGCGGCGGCCATCTGGCTGGCCATCGTGCGCTTGTAAATCAGATCATATAGCTTGCGCTGATCCGCATCCGCGATTTTTGCGTCTTCGGTGCTGACCATCATATCCGTGGGGCGGATACATTCGTGGGCTTCCTGCGCGTTTTTGGCCTTGTTTTTGTACATACGCGGCTGGTCGGGCAGGTAATTCGCGCCGAATTTCGCCTTGATCGCATCGCGCGCACTGGTCACGGCCTCGGGCGCCATGTCGATCCCGTCGGTCCGCATGTAGGTGATCAGTCCGGCCTCATACAGCCGCTGTGCCACGCTCATCGTTTGTTTGGCACCCATGCCAAACTTGCGGCTGGCCTCTTGTTGCAGTGTTGAGGTCATGAAGGGCGGCGACGGGTTGCGGGTCGCTGGTTTCGCTTCGACCGACTTGATCACCAGATCGCGCGAATTGATGGCCTGGACGGCCATTTCAGCCTGGGTTTCGTTGCCGAGATCGAATTTATCGAGCTTCTTACCTGCCAGGGTGGTCAGGCGCGCCTCGAATGTCTGGCCGCGCGCGGATTTGAGCAGCGCCTTGACCGTCCAGTATTCCTGATTGCGAAACGCCTCGATCTCCATCTCGCGCTCGACGATCAAGCGCAGGCAAACCGACTGCACGCGACCCGCTGATTTCGCGCCGGGTAGTTTTCGCCATAGAACCGGGGACAGGTTAAAGCCGACAAGATAATCCAGCGCGCGGCGGGCCAGATAAGCCTCGACCAGCGGGGCATCGACTTGGCGGGGATTTGCCATCGCTTCGGTCACGGCAGACTTGGTGATGGCGTTAAAGACCACCCGGCTGACGGGCGTGTCTTTCTTGATGGCTTTCTTGGCCATCAATGCCTCGGTCAGGTGCCAGCTGATCGCCTCGCCCTCGCGGTCGGGGTCGGTGGCAAGGATCAGTTCAGGATCGTTTTTAAGCGCATCGACGATGGCCTTGATGTGCTTTTTGCTGTCCGACGCGATTTCCCATTTCATGTCGAAATCTTCGTCCGGCAGGACCGATCCGTCTTTCGGGGGCAGGTCCCGGACGTGTCCGTAGGATGCCAGAACTGTATAGCCGTCCCCAAGATATCCCTTTATTTTCTTGCCCTTGGCGGGGGATTCGACGACGACAACTGGCATGAGAATCCTTTTAAGACGCGGTAATCACTTAAGTCGGGCAAGATGTGGCGTCTGCTGTCGGAATGTCAATGGAGCGAATTTCTGACCCTGCGAAATGGGCGATTTCAGACCACGCGCGCCAACAGGCCCCCCGCTTGCCGTGTGATTTTACCATCAAGCTCAAGATCGACAAGCACGGGCGCGACGCTGGTCGCGGGTGCGGCGATGTCGCGCAAAAGCTGGTCCTCGGCAATCGGGGCGGGGCCGAGCCGCGACAGGATCATATTGTGCAACGCCGCCGTGTTGCGCAGGGCAGCATTTGGTTTCTGGACGTCCGGTAAGGGCAATTCGGGGGCGGCAGGGCTGATGGCGGCCAAGGCCTCAACCACATCATCGGCATTCCGGATCAGTGTTGCACCATCGCGTAACAGCATGTTGCATCCTGCAGCGCGGGCATCAAATGGGTGTCCGGGAACGGCCAGCACGTCGCGGGCCTGATCCAACGCGTTGCGGGCCGTAATCAGGCTGCCCGATTTCGCGGCGGCTTCCACGACAATCACAGCTTGCGCCAGCCCCGAGATGATCCTGTTGCGGGCCGGGAAATGGCGGGCCTGTGGTTGCAGACCCATCGGTGCCTCGGACAGGCGCAACCCTTTTTGTGCGATCTCCTGCGCTAGCGCTGCATTCTCGGCCGGGTAGATCACATCAACCCCGCCCGCCTGCACAGCGATCGTGCCGCCTGCCAATGCGCCGTGATGGGCGGCTGTATCGATACCGCGCGCCAGACCGGACACGACAACAAAACCATGCGCCGTCAAATCCTGCGCCAGTCGTTTCGCCATCCGCGTGCCCAAAGACGACGCATTGCGCGCACCAACCATCGCAATCATCGGTTTGCTGAGCAGTGAAACATCACCCAGCGCCCAAAGCAGTGGTGGCGCATCCTCGATCTCCTGCAACGGTGCAGGATACCCTGGCAACCCGCCGATCAAAAGTTGCGCACCTGCGGCTTTTGCGGCTTTCAGTTCGGCCTCTACAACGCCACGCGGGCAAATCTCGTAACCCGCAACACCCGCATCGCGCGCGACGTCCGGCAGGATTTCCAATGCCTTGGCGGCACTGCCATGCTCGGCCAGCAGCCGTCGATAGGTGACAATTCCAACCCGGCGAGAGCGCAATAGGCGGAGCCGGTTGACCGTGTCGTCTTCCGTGGTGGGGTGGAGTGGGGGGTGAGTGGAAGAAGTGTGTGTCCCGGTCATCCCGTTGCTCCGCCATATTGCCTCAATAGGGGTAGGCCGTGCGGGTTAATGAGGTGTGAATGAAATCGAGCAGACTTATCGAAAGTATATGTCACTTGCGTAACGCTTTGATTTTCATCCTTATTTGCCGCATCAATTCATTTGATCATCCGGTGGTCACCTCTGACGCATTCTGATGATCCTCCCCATAAATAGTGGGATGCCGGAACCATGAAGAGGCCCTGTTTCGCTGCGACTCGCGATTCACACATCAAAGCAGCTTTTTGGTCATCACCACACAGTCCAGATCAAATGGCCCGGCACTGGTATCAAGCACAACTGACTGCACGCCTTCGGATGTCCAGCCCATTTTGCTGTAGAAGCGCAGGGCGGGTGTATTCTCTTTCAGACAGTCAAGGGATGCCTTGGTGACCCCTGCGTTGCGCAAACGCATCTCGGCGTCCGTGATCAGTGCCGTTGCTGCGCCTGTGCCCCGTGCGCGTGGGTGCAGGAAAAGCTGATCAAGCGCGTCATCCTTGATAGCACAAAACCCGAAAGGCGCGTTGGTGGGTCCGATCGTGCATGCCCGGTCGCCCATATCCTGCAAGCGCCGCAGGAAATCGGGCTTTGTGCGCAGCGCGATCAACGCGTCTGGTACGTAAGGCGCTTGCGTTTCATGCCATGCATCATACCAAAGCTTCGCAACAAGCATATATTCGGACGTGGCGATGGGGCGGGGTGTGTCTTTCATACCGTTGGTAAAGAAAGAAGCGGTCTAAACATCGAACTTCTTGCAGATCGCGCCATTCATCTCGCGATAGGTCCGAAACCCCATCGCCTCGTAATAAGCCAAACCGCCTGCATTCGTGGATGCAATTGTCGCGTCGATATGAGCAAGCCCAGCATCACGCGCGGCCTTTATCGTCGCGGCAAATAGCGCTTTGCCGATCCCCTGCCGGGCCGCATCAGGGCTGATATGGGTGCCGATTATGCCCCAGCCGGGGGTCACACCCCATTGGTTGTTCTCCAACGCCCGCGTCAGCGCCTGCAACCCGCGCACGCCGTGATTATCCACTGCCACAGAACATAAGATGCCGTTGGGCGGCTGGACGTAGTTATTCAGCGTAAACTCCGGGTCATCCGGGCGTGTGCGCAAACCGGCAGTTGTCAGGGCCTGCAAAACGGCGACCATGCCATCGACGTCGTCGGGTGTTGCGGGACGAATAATCATGCAGCAGCCCCGCCTACCGTCAGCCCGCCAATCATCAGGCTGGGCTGGCCCACCCCAACAGGTACCCATTGCCCTGCCTTGCCGCAATTGCCGATGCCGGGGTCAAGCTTCAGATCGTTACCGATGCCCTGGATCTGCTTGAGCGCCGTTGCCCCGTCGCCGATCAGCGTTGCCCCTTTGACCGGCGCGCCGATCACGCCATTCCGGACCCGATACGCTTCGGTGCAGCTGAACACGAACTTGCCGTTGGTGATATCGACCTGCCCGCCGCCAAAGCCGACCGCATAGATGCCGTCCTTGAGGTCTGCGACAAGGCTTTCAGGGGCCGCATCACCCGCCAGCATATAGGTATTGGTCATGCGCGGCATCGGCGCATGGGCATAGCTTTCGCGCCGTCCATTGCCGGTGGGCGCGACGCCCATCAGCCGGGCATTCTGTCGGTCCTGCATGTAGCCGACCAGTACGCCATCCTCGATAACGGTGTTCTTGGCGCTGGGCGTGCCTTCGTCATCCACAGTAATAGACCCGCGCCGATCCGGGATCGTCCCATCGTCCAACACCGTGACCCCTTTGGCCGCAATCTGCTGGCCCATCAGCCCGGCAAAGGCGGATGACCCCTTGCGGTTGAAATCCCCTTCCAGCCCGTGCCCGATGGCCTCGTGCAGCAAAATGCCAGGCCAGCCGGGGCCAAGCACCACGTCCATCACGCCAGCGGGGGCGGGTTCGGCATCGAGGTTGACCAAGGCGATGCGCAACGCTTCGCGCGTGACCGGCTCCCAATTGTCGCGGGCAACCAGACCCGTCAGTCCAGCGCGCCCGCCGCCGCCAGACATGCCGCTTTCGCGGCGTCCGTCCTGTTCGACAATCACGCTGATATTCAGCCGCGACATAGGGCGGGTATCGGTGACAAGCGTGCCTTCGGGGCGCAGGATCAGCACCTCCTGATGCGAGGCGGCGAGGGTCGCGCTGACCTGAATGACGCGTTTGTCGAGGGCGCGGGCGAAGGCGTCAATCTCGCGCAGGACATCGATTTTGGCGGGGAAAGTGGCCTGCAGCATCGGGTCGTCATCGGTGTAAAGCTTGCGGTTGGTGCCTGCAGGGGCCGCGGACATGGCGCCACCGCCATCGCCCACGGCAAGGCGCGCGGTGGACACGGCCCGTTTCAGGGCATGTTCGTCGATGGTGGTAGAATGGGCATACCCGGCGGTTTCGCCCTTGACAGCGCGCAGGCCGAACCCTTCGGAGGCGTCGAAGCTGGCGGTTTTCACCCGACCATCATCAAAGGATAGCACCTCAGACTTGCGCCGTTCCAGAAACAGCTCGCCATCATCCGCGCCGGCTGTCGCCTCACGCAGCAGGGCAAGGGCGGTTTCCTGATCCAGATTGGTCTCAAACGGGCGGAACGGGTCTGCGGACATGCGATTTTCCTTCAAGGGGCGAAATTTCGTGGCGAAAGCGTCTGTTTGACGCAACAGCGGTTCTTGAGTTGTTAGGCAGGATATGGGACACGGTCCTCCGAATACAACGGGATTCCGTCCGCAGCCCGGGCGTGATGACCAGGGAGCAGCGCCCGATAGGCGCAACGAAGTTAGGGATTATTATGGGACTGAAAAGCATTGGGACCTCGCTTTGGGTGACCGCAGGTCTGATTCTTGCCGGATCGGGCGCCAGCGCGCAGCAGGTCGTGCAGAACCTTGAAATCGTTGGGCGCCCTGTCGATGGGGGGACCGGTTTCCAGCCATCCGCGACAGAACTGGCACGTGATGTGGTCTGGTTGGACAATATGCTGCTGGTGATCATCACGATCATCACGCTGTTTGTCACGGGTCTGCTGGCGTGGGTGACTATCCGCTACAACGAAAAGAAAAACCCGACACCCGCCACGTTTACGCATAATTCGCCGTTGGAAGTGGCGTGGACGGTCGTGCCGATCGTCATTCTGGTGTTTATCGGGGCGTTTTCATTGCCTGTGCTGTTCAAGCAGCAGGAAATCCCCGAGGCCGACATCAATATCAAAGTCACCGGATACCAGTGGTACTGGGGCTACGAATATGTGGACGAAGGCGTGCAATTCGAAAGCTACATGCTGGCCCGCGAAGAACTGGAAGATTACGGCTACAGCCAGGAAGAGTATCTGCTGGCGACCGACACTGCCGTTATCGTGCCAATCGGTGCAACCGTGGTGATGCAGGTAACAGCAGCGGACGTGATCCATTCGTGGACTATCCCCGCCTTTGGTGTAAAGCAGGATGCGGTGCCCGGACGCCTTGCGCAGCTGTGGTTTGCGGCAGAGCGTGAGGGTATTTATTTCGGTCAATGCTCTGAGCTTTGCGGCAAAGATCACGCCTATATGCCGATCACCGTCAAGGTTGTGAGCCAGGAAGTTTATGACCAATGGCTGGCCGGGGAAAAAGGCACATCGTAACGGCACGGTGGGTCAAGGCCCACCTCACGTGACGCAACACAGACACTAGGATGGGTTTGGTCCCATCGCCCGATGAAGGTTCCGCATGAGCGACTTTACCGCAACCGACACCCCGCACGAGGCCAGCATGGGCGATTATTTCGCCCTGATGAAACCGCGTGTGATGTCGCTTGTGGTGTTCACGGCGCTGGTGGGCCTGCTGGTGGCACCGGTGCCTGTACATCCGTTCATCGGGTTTGTCGGTATCCTTTGCATCGCTGTCGGGGCAGGGGCCTCTGGCGCGCTGAACATGTGGTGGGATGCGGATATTGATGCGCGTATGAAACGAACAGTTGGCCGCCCGATCCCCTCAGGTCGCGTCCAACCGGGCGAGGCATTGGCAATCGGTCTTGCGCTGTCGGGCTTTTCAGTGGTGCTGTTGGCGCTGGCCACAAATTTCTTCGCGGCTTTCCTGCTTGCTTTCACGATCTTCTTCTACGCTGTCATCTATTCGATGTGGCTCAAGCGGGCGACGCCGCAGAATATCGTCATTGGCGGCGCGGCGGGCGCGTTCCCTCCGATGGTGGGCTGGGCCGTCGCAACAGGTGGCGCCAGCATCGAAAGCGTGCTGATGTTCGCGCTGATCTTCATGTGGACGCCGCCACATTTCTGGGCCTTGGCGCTGTTTGTAAAATCAGATTACGGCAATGCTGGCGTGCCGATGCTGACCGAAACACATGGGCGGGATGCAACACGTAATCACATCCTGATCTACACGCTTCTGCTCGTTCCTGTCGCGATTGGGCTTGGTTTCACCTCTATCGGGGGGCCGCTTTACCTGGCGGTGGCTCTGGTCATGAATGCATGGTTCCTGAAAGGGGCCTATGACATCTGGCGGCGTGACGATGCGGCTTGCGAGGCCGACAAGCACAGAACCGAAATCAAGGTTTTCAAAGTCTCGCTTTACTATCTTTTCGCCCATTTCGGCGCGCTTCTGGCACAGGCCGCGCTGCGTCAATACGGTCTGGGGGGCTGGTAATATGGCGATCCGTGTCGAACATGAGGTGCATGAACGGCGCAAGGGCCGCAACTACGGCGTCGGCCTTTTGCTGATCGGCTTTATCGCGATTGTCTTTGGCCTGACCGTGGTCAAGATCCTGCAATTGGGCGAGGCAGGAGAATTCGAACGATTTGATCACGTCGCCCGGCCACAACTCATCCCCGAAGAAGGAGCATCCGAATGACACTCTTTCCCAAACTGCAAGGCCCCAAGCGTACGGCTGCGCAGGCCGTTTGTGTTGTTTTGTTGATGGGTGGCCTGTCTTGGGCATCGGTGCCGTTTTACGACTGGTTTTGCCGTGTCACCGGTTTTGGTGGTGCAACGAATGTGGCCGATGCCGGCAGTGACGTGATCCTTGATCAGACGATCAAGGTGCGCTTTGATGCGTCGCTGGAACGCGACATGCCGTGGACGTTCAAACCCGAAGTCCGCGAAATGGAAATCCGTATCGGCGAGACCGGGCTTGCCTTCTACGAAGCACACAACCCGCTGGATGTGCCAATCGCAGGTCAGGCGGCTTACAACGTCACCCCTTACGAGGCCGGTGCATTCTTCGACAAGATCGAATGTTTCTGCTTTGTCGAACAGGTGCTGATGCCCGGTGAAACGGTGATGATGCCCGTCAGCTTCTTTGTGGACCCCGCGATTGTTGACGACCGCGAGGGGAAATATGTGCACACAATCACACTCAGCTACACGTTCTATCAGATCGATTTGCCCGAGGAAGAAATGCAGGCAGCAGCGGTGCCTGAAGCTTTGACACCGGTGGCCGATAACGCCATACAAACCTACTAAGACGACCAGCCGATAGGGAACGCACCACATGGCGCACGCAAAAAATCACGATTATCACATTCTACCGCCTTCAATCTGGCCGCTCTTGGGCGGAGCGGGTGCCTTTTTCATGCTGTTTGGGGCGACGCTGTGGATGCACGGATCAGGGCCATGGATGTTCCTGATCGGCTTTGTTGCGGTTCTTTACGTCATGTTTGCGTGGTGGGCCGAAGTGGTCGCTGAAAGCAATGTGGGTGATCACACACCAGTGGTCCGGATCGGCCTGCGCTATGGCTTTATCATGTTCATCATGTCCGAGGTGATGTTCTTTGCCGCCTGGTTCTGGTCATTCTTCAAACACGCCATGTATCCGATGAACGAATATGTCGGGTCTACCTATGTCCCGGCGGAATTCTATCAGGTTGACGCGTTCCACCTGCCGCTGATCAACACGTTGGTTTTGCTGTGCTCCGGCATGGCGGTGACCTGGGCGCACCATGCGCTTGTGCATGAAAACAATCGCAAGGACCTTGAACATGGTCTGTTGCTGGCTGTGGTTCTGGGTGTGTTGTTCACGTTCCTGCAGGGCTATGAATATTGGTATCTGCTGGTGCAGCAGGACTGGACCTTTGGCGGCGACAAGTTCTTTTCGAACTTCTTTATGGCCACCGGGTTCCACGGGTTCCACGTGATCATCGGGACAATCTTCCTGCTGGTGTGCTATTTCCGGGCGCGGGCAGGGCACTTTACCCCCGAAAAGCACGTCGGGTTCGAGGCCGCCGCGTGGTACTGGCACTTTGTTGATGTGGTCTGGCTGTTCCTGTTCTTCGCCGTCTATATCTGGGGCATTTAACTGCGGAGGTCGCATCGGGTGGATTGCAACCCAGCGTACTGGAATAACAAACGCGCGGGGCATCTCGCGCGTTTTTCACGTCAAAGGACGCGATATGCTGCGTAAAATCCTGTTCCCCCTGATCCTTGGTATCGCGGGCTGCGGTATCCTGATCAGCCTTGGTCTGTGGCAGGTTGACCGGCTTGCCTGGAAACAGGACATCCTTGCCAGCATCAACGCTCGCCTTGCCGCTGATCCCGTGCCGCTGTCGCTGGACGTCACCGAAGATGATGACGAATACACCCGCGTCACACTGACCGGCATCCCGACAGGTGACGAACTGCATGTTCTTGTGTCAGGGACAGCCGCCGGGACCGGATATCGCGTGATTTCCAAAGTGCAGACCGGGCTGGGCGCGATTCTGGTCGATCAGGGCCTGCTACCGCTAGAGGCCAAGGATGCGCGGCCCCTTGTGACACCCATGCAGATCACCGGCACGCTTTTGTGGCCGGATGATCAAAACAGCAACACACCCGAACCGGACCTGGCCGAAAACATCTGGTTTGCGCGCAACACTGCAACAATGGCCGCTGCATTACGGACCCAACCGGTGATGGTTGTCGCAACGGTCACAGATCCCGCCGATCCGCGCATCACGCCGCTGCCGGTCAATACCGCCGATATCAAAAACGATCATTTCGAATACGCGGTGACATGGTTCTTGCTGGCCCTTGTCTGGGCGATTATGACCCTGTTCTTGATACGTCGCACCACCAAGGCAAAGGACGCATAAACCAATGCGCTATATCTCGACCCGCGGCACAGCGCCCGTTCTGACCTTTGAAGAGGCGATGCTGACAGGGTTGGCCCGTGATGGCGGCCTTTATGTCCCTGAAGAGGTGCCGACCCTGACCCACGCCCAGATCGCGGCGATGGCAGGCAAGTCCTACGAGGATGTGGCGTTTGACGTGATGCGCCCATTCATCGGGAACACTTTCACCGACGCGGAATTCAAAGCCCTGATTGATCAGGCTTATACAGGCTTCGGGCACGCAGCACGCGCGCCACTTGTGCAACTCGACAGTAATCATTTCCTGCTGGAACTGTTCCACGGCCCCACGCTCGCCTTCAAAGACTTTGCGATGCAGTTGATCGGCCAAATGTTCCAGGCCGCGCTTGGCCGGTCGGGCGACCGTGTGACGATCGTCGGGGCCACGTCCGGCGACACGGGATCGGCCGCGATTGAGGCATTTCGTGGACTGAAAGCCGTTGATGTTTTTATCCTCTATCCGCATGGGCGCGTGTCCGAGGTGCAGCGCCGCCAGATGACCACCCCGGTCGAAGAAAATGTGCACGCGCTCGCCGTTGACGGGGACTTCGATGATTGCCAAGCGGCAGTAAAGGATATGTTCAACGATTTCGCCTTTCGCGAAGAGGTCAGGCTGGCGGGCGTCAATTCGATCAACTGGGGCCGGGTGCTGGCGCAGGTGGTCTATTACTTCACCGCAGCGGTGTCGCTTGGTGCGCCGCACAGGCAGATCAGTTTCACCGTGCCCACTGGCAATTTCGGCGATATCTTCGCAGGCTACATCGCGAAACAGATGGGCCTGCCGATTGCCGATCTGGTGGTCGCAACGAACCGCAACGATATCCTGCACCGGACACTGGAAACCGGGGCCTACACCAAAGAAGGTGTGACCCCGACCATCAGCCCATCCATGGATATTCAGGTCAGTTCCAACTTCGAACGCGCCTTGTTCGATGCCTATGGGCGTGACGGGGTCGCTGTTGCCGGGCAGATGGAGGATCTCAAAGGTGGCGGTTTCCAGATCAGCCAGGGCGCTTATCAGATGCTCAAGGATACCTTCAAATCCGGGCGCGCATCAGAAGAGCAGACCAATGCGGCGATCAAGACGTATCTGACACGGCATGGCGAGCTGCTGTGTCCGCACACAGCCGTTGGTGTGCATGTGGCCGAGGCGCATTTGGGCACCACGCCGATGGTGACACTTGCCACCGCCCATCCTGCAAAATTCCCCGATGCCGTGAAAGCAGCATCCGGTGTCGCGGCACCCCTTCCCCCGCGCATGGCGGACCTGTATGACCGACCCGAGCGCCTGACCCGCGTTGCTGGGGATCTGGCGGCGCTTCAGGCTGTTATCAGGGAAAGATTGCGTAGTGACGATTGAATTGCACACACTGTCGAACGGTTTCCGGATCGTGACAGAGGACATGCCGGGACTGAAATCCACCAGTATCGGAATTTGGGTGCAGGCCGGTGGGCGGCACGAACGGATCGAACAGAACGGGATCGCGCATTTCCTTGAACACATGGCGTTCAAGGGCACGACAACACGCAGTGCCTTGCAGATCGCCGAAAGCATCGAAGATGTGGGCGGCTATATCAACGCCTATACCAGCCGCGAGATGACGGCCTATTACGCGCGTGTGCTGGAAGATGACGTAGCGCTAGGGCTGGAGGTCATCGCAGATATTCTTCTGAACCCCGTCTTTGACCCCGCCGAGATTGAGGTCGAGCGTGGGGTGATCCTGCAAGAAATTGGACAGGCGCTCGATACACCTGACGATATCATCTTCGACTGGCTGCAAGAGGTGGCCTATCCCGATCAGGCGCTGGGTCGCACGATCCTGGGGCCGTCCGAACGTGTCAGCGCGTTCAGCCGCGATGATCTGCAGCATTTTGTGGCCGAGCATTATGGCCCGAACCAGATGATTCTTTCCGCGGCCGGGGCGATCGACCATGACGCCATCGTCAGGCAGGCCGAGGCGTTGTTTGGCCAATTGCCTACCGTTGACCGTGCGCCGGAACTGCTGCAACCCGCCGCGTTCGGCGGCGGAGAACGGCGCGAGATGAAAGCGCTGGAACAGGTCCATTTTGCACTGGCGCTGGAAGGTCCGACCTATCGCGATCCGGCGATTTACACCGCGCAGATTTATGCGTCAGCCATGGGTGGGGGCATGTCATCGCGACTGTTCCAAGAGATCCGTGAAAATCGCGGTCTCTGCTACACGATCTTTGCGCAGGCGGGCGCCTACGAGGATACGGGGCTGACCACCATCTATGCCGGGACAAGCGCCGCGCAGATTTCCGAACTGGCCCATATCACCATGGACGAGATGAAGCGCGCGGCGTCTGACATGACAGCCGCCGAGGTGGCGCGTGCGCGTGCGCAGATGAAAGCCGGGTTGTTGATGGGTCTGGAAAGCCCGTCGAACCGGGCCGAACGGCTGGCGCGCTTGTTGTCAATCTGGAACCGTATTCCAAGCATCGAAGAAACCATCGAACGTATTGATGCGGTGACAACCGGTGACGTGAAAGACTTTGCCGGACAAATGGCCGGGCAGGCGGGCACGGCCATGGCACTTTACGGCCCCGCAGAGGCGGCCCCGACACTGGATGCGCTACGGGCCAGATTGGCGGCCTGATGCTGGGCGTCAAACGCAAAGTCCGGATCGAGGCCGAACGGCTGACCCTGCGCCCCCCCACGCATAGCGATTTCCGCGCCTGGACCGCGCTGCGCGTCGAAAGTCGCGAATTTCTGACCCCGTGGGAACCGACATGGGCCTCTGACCACCTCTCGCGCAAGGCGTTCACCAACCGGGTCTATTGGGCGCAGCGGTCCATCGCGAATGGCACCGCAATGCCGTTGTTCATGTTCCGCCGGACGGATGATGCGTTGGTCGGCGCGATTACACTGGACCATATCAAACGCGGCCCCGCGCAATCGGGAATCACGGGCTATTGGATCGGCCAGCCCTTTGCGCGGCAAGGCTACATGCGCGAGGCGATACAGGCCGTCGTACATCACGCGTTCACGGTCATGGACCTCAGCCGGATCGAGGCAGGGTGCCTGCCCGAAAACACCGCCTCGCGCCGGTTGTTGGAGCAATGCGGCTATAAATACGAAGGCGTGGCGCAAAGCTATCTGCAGATCAACGGGCGCTGGCGAAACCACGTGCTATACGCCAACCTGCGCCATGACCGGCGCGGGAAAACGGATGTAGGCTGAGCGCATTCGCCGCCTTATGCGGTTGACGGGCCTCATGCAGATCTATGAAGAACCTAACACCAGCAAACCGCCGGGCCGCGATCGAACGGCTCTCGCGGTTGCTAAAGTTTGAATACGTCTTCCGGCATGCATGGGAAACCGGATCAGATACAAAAGCTGGGGTCAGCTCAGCCAAGCCGTTCTCTTTGGACCCATATTCATAACTGGTTGTGGGGAAACAGGTCGAAATGCTGGTTCCCCACGCCCATCATAACCGCAGGACTTCAGAAACTGCGATGATCAGGTCATAAGCTGTGTGTGATCTCAGTACAGCACACAACGATCAAGATCGGAATCGTACCAGAGTGTGCACCCGTCAGGAATTTCACAATAAAAACTGCACTCGTCCCAATCGCAGTCATCCTCCTCGGAACAAGCATATGCGGGCGTGGCTGAAACCGTTGCAACAAGAAACAAAACAGGCGCAAAGGTCATTGACCCCAATGCGGTTACGAAAAGCGCTTTCATCGCGTGTTCTCCTATTTGCAATGCCGCACATATCGCGGCACCTCATCATGTTGCATGATCTGGCGTTCGCCAACGCGGTCCAATACGGCTCGGCAGTAATGCGCCGGTGTGTCGAGCGGTGTCATATGCATCCCGCAACGTCACAAAATAGCTGATTGATCCTAGAGATCGATCCAGATCGTCACTGGTCCGTCATTGACCAGACTGACAGCCATATCCGCCCCGAATTCACCGGTTGCGGTCGGGATGCCCAACGCATCCATCTGGGCCACGAAGTCCTCGTACAGTGCGCGGCCGGTATCCGGCGCGGCGGCTTGGGAAAATCCCGGCCTGTTGCCGCGTGACGTGTCAGCGGCCAGCGTGAACTGGCTGACAATCAGCGCCGCACCCCCGGTATCCAGCAGGGATCGGTTCATCTTGCCCGCATCATCCGCAAAGATGCGCAGCTTGCTGATCTTGGCGGCCATTGCGGCGGGGCTCGCAGGATCATCGCCCGCCATCGCACAGACCAGCACCAGCACCCCCGGTCCGATCTGCCCGATGATTTGACCATCAACGCGGACCGCAGCTTCGGTGACCCGCTGGATCAGCGCCCTCATAGCTCGGACGCCCAAGGTGGATTGGCACCTGCGCGGCTAACCGTGATTGCGGCGACCTTCGCTCCAAACGCTGCAGCTTCGGCCAACTGGTCATCGGTCACCGCCGCAAGGCCTGCCTTTGTCAGCGCACCTTGCTTCTCCAATGACGCCAGGAAACCTGCGCTAAACGTATCGCCAGCGCCCACGGTATCGACCACCTTTGCCTTTTGCGCAGGCACGTCAAACGTCCCCCGTGGCGTGACAACAGTCACCCCGTCGCCACCACGGGTCAAAAGGATCACCTGTGCCCCGGTTTGGGCCAGCAGAGCCTTTGCATCCGTAGCCCCCGTGATCCATTCCAGATCCTCGTCCGAGGTCTTGATGATATCTGCCACGCCCAGCATGCGCGTCAGCCGGGCGCGATAACGGGCTTCATCGGTGACAAAGGACGGGCGAATGTTCGGGTCGATCATCGTCAACCGCGATCTGGCCTCGCGCAGCATCAACGCCTCATAGGCAGCACCGCAAGGCTCAACCACCAACGATATCCCGCCAAAGAAAAGCGCATCGGCATCCACATCCGGCAGATCATCTGCCGATAGCATCCGTCCGGCGGTATTTTCATCGTAAAACGCGTACGAGGCATGGCCATCAGTCAAGGTCACGAAAGCCAATGTCGTTGGGCGGTCGCTCACCGCCGCAGGGCTGCTATCGACGCCGGAGGCGACTAATTCGCGCCGCAACACATCCCCAAACAAATCCGATGATAAGCCAGAGAAGAACTGCACCGACGCCCCCAACCGGCCCAACGCAATCGCCGTGTTAAACACCGACCCGCCCGCATGCGGCGCAAATGCATCGCCGCCCTCGGCTGTCTTTCGGGGCAGCATGTCAATCAGGGCTTCACCGCAACACAGGATCATCGCATCTCTCCAAACCTATTGGCTGTTAGCGATAACAATTCCCACGCCCAATGCAAGGATCAAGCCAATGACAACGGCAAAGGCGATCTTCCACGCGGAATAGGGCCGTTCCCCCTGCACCCGGCCCGTGCGGCCATTCACGACAAAGCGGTAGGTCTGCCCGCGATATTTATACGCCGCCAGCCAGACGGGCAGCAGAATATGCTTGAACGTCACGTCCGATACATCCGTATCGACCGACTGCACACGTTGATCATCGCCACCAATATCGTATTTCACATCCCGGCGGATCATCCGGTCCATATAGGCGCGGGCTTCATCAAACCCGTCCACCAGTTCCACCTGATACCCCTCGGCCCGGAACCCGGCGAGGTATTCGGGCTTATAAGGTTCCAGCGCCGACAAATCCCAAGGTTCCAGCCCATCGGTGTATTTCTTCGGCAAGGATTTGGACGCAAGCACCAGAACGTCGTCAAAGAACCGCGCGACACGGCCCGACACATTGCGCCAGCGCGTCTTGCGGACCCGGACCTGACGGCGTTTGCCATCGCGCACGACCGTCCGTGTTTCATAATAATGCGTGCCGCGCTGTCCGGTATAGCGGCTCTTTGTATCGGCATCGAAGGTCCAGTAGGGGACATAGATGCCATTCATCTTGCGGCCCTTGCGGGCATAATCGGTGAGACCATTGGGCGCGAACCACAAACTGCCCAGCCATTCCGTTAATGCCGACCGCGCACGGCCTTCATCCAGTTCAAAAGGCAGCAACCCACGCGGTTTGATATGGCGATGGGTGCCGGTATCGGTCACGACAGGCGTTGCACAAAACGGGCATTCGGCGGCATGCAGATCGCTGTCAAATTCGGTCTGTGCCCCGCAATTGGGGCAGGTGACGACACGGGTTTCCTCAATATCCTCGGCGGCCAATTGGGCATTCACGCCCTTGCGAAAATCCAGCTCCTTGATGGCACCCGTCCACGGACCATGCCCGCTGATTGCCTCGACATTCCCGCAATGATCACAAATCAATTGATGATCGCCGGGATCAAAGCGCAGGTCAGACCCGCAGGTATCGCAGGGAAAACGATGTTCCACGTCGACTGAAGTTTGTTCTTCCATCATAGATACTTATGCACAAAGCGCGGCGTCATCACCCGCAGCGCGCCGTCAAACAAGGCGTTATGACGCCAGAAGTGAAACAACCCGTGGAACGTGGCAGCGCCCAGCAGAACCAGCAGCGCAACCCAGCCGGTGTCATGCGGGGCCAATCCCAGCAAAGCACCCGCGTTCAACACAACGGCAACCGCCAAGAGAAGATACATTCCCCGATGCATCCACGGATAAGCGGTCCGCAATGATCCCTGCAATTTCGGCCCCGGCTTGCACATCATGCCTTTGATCAGCGCGATGCCAATCCATACCGCACCGCCAATGACAAAGGCCCACCGCACGGCAGGCTCTGACGTCCCGCCTTTGATCATGACAAGGACCAAGAGCAGGGTCGACCAGTGCAGCAGGATCGTCAGGCGTCGCCGCGTCATTACGCGGCAGGCGGCGGTGGCGGCATCACCGTGAACAGCTGCGCCAGTTCCACAACATCCTCGGCCTTCATCCAGCCATCCTGACCTTGCGTCCAGACCATGCTGTCGCGGGTCAGCTTGCCGTCGGTGACCATCCGGCCAAGCGCCGCCTTGGAAAAGGGGCCAGTGACATCACCAGCATCCGCAATATGCCAGACATGTTCCACCGGCGGGGGTGGAGGCGGCGCGGCTGCGGCGGGCGCAGTCGCGCCGCCCCACGGACCAGCCCCCATGGTCATATTGCCCATCTGCATGCCCAGGCCGGCGCCCATCCCCATCCCCATCGCGTTGCCTGCGGCAGAGCCTTCGATGGTCATCGCCTCGGCGGCTTTCCACTTCATATGCTCATCCAGATTGCCCGCCATGCCGCGCGAGGTCCGCGCGTCCAGTGCCTTTTCCACGGCAGGCGGCAGGCTGATGTTCTCGATATAGAGTTCAGGCAGGCTCAGTCCGTATTGCTTCAGCGTTGGGTCAATCGCTTCCGCGATCAGCTTGCCCACCTCCTGTGTGGCAGCCGCCATATCCAGCACCGGGATGCCGGACTTTGCAATCGCACGCGAAAACTCCTGCACGATGATATTGCGGATCTGATAGCTGATCTCATCGCGGGTGAACTCCCCATCCGTCCCCACGATCTCGCGCAGGAAAACCGCCGGGTCGGCGACCTTGACCGTATAGGTGCCAAAGGCCCGCAACCGTGTGGGTCCGAATTCGGGATCACGCAACATGATCGGGTTCTTGGTACCCCATTTCAGATTGCCGAACCGGGTCGTGTTGACGAAATAGATCTCGGATTTGAAAGGGCTTTTGAAACCATGATCCCAGTGCTGCAGGGTGGTCATGATCGGCATGTTGTTGGTCTCAAGCATGTAAAGGCCGGGGCTGAACACATCGGCCAACTGGCCTTCATGCACAAACACCGCTGCCTGACCTTCGCGCACGGTCAGCTTGGCCCCGTATTTGATCTCGTGACCCTCACGTTCGAACCGCCAGACCATGGTGTCGCGGGTGTTATCGGTCCAGTGGATAACGTCGATAAACTCGCCCGTCAGAAAATCGAAAATGCCCATCATGTGGCCTCCATCCTAAATCTCATCAACTGGCACCTGCCGTCAGATAGTCACGCGCAATCACCCGCGCAATCGGGGCGGCTGTCGCAGGGTCCATGCCCGTTTCCAGACGCGGATCATACAGCATCTTCAACAACAGCTCATCGTGCCGTGTCAGCAGCGCGAATTCCTCGTCATCGTTAAAGATTGACGGGCGGGCGTCGGGGCTGTCATTGGCCAGCCCCATCCCTTGCGCCAGTTCTTCGTGAATGCAGGCCGACCGCATCAGGTTCGGATGCTCTGCCCGGACCATTGCAATCGCCTTGGTATAGCTGGACCGGCCCGGCGCAAATGTCCCGATCACGACGCAAAGCTGATCGCGGGGCAGGTTCACAAAGGCACGCACCGTCGCGTCAGAAATCGTCGGGATCAACTCGCGCAAACGGTCGCCATAAGCGCGGCGGTCATCCTCGCCCAGAAAAAGCACGCGGAAATTTGGGTCTTCATCCGTCAGCGTGATCGGCACATTGGTCGCCCGTGACAGCCGCGCGGCATAGGCGCTGACACTGGCGATATCCTGTGCGCGCTGGTCCAACGGCACGGTCTGGCCAAATTCAACCGACATGCGGATCGGCTGGGTCCAGCGGCGCAGTTTGGATACGGTTGCCTGGGGCCGGGTGAAATCGCTGTCATCGCGATATTCGTTGAACAATGCGATGCGCACGAAATTCCGCGCCAGAATCGTATCGGTAAAGGGCGTGTCCGGCCCGCCGCCATCGCCGCGCAGCAAGCCTTGGGTCAGCAGGTCATTCTGCAACCGGGTGTAATAACGCGCCAGATCACGGCTTGCCTGACTGGGGGGGACGACGTCCGGTTCAGGGGGCAGTTCAGGTTCCGTAACCGGCGGTGGCGGCACCTCAACCGGGGGCATTAGCAGGTCGCAGCCCATCAGTCCCGTCACAAGGACAAGACCCAGACCGCGCCGCAGAATACCCCCCATCTTCATATCTTATTCAGCGCCTGCTGCTGTCCCGATCGTGTCGCCAGTGCCCGTTTTGCGGGCCTTCGCGGCGGCAAGCGTGTCTTTTAACTCCTGCTCCATCTTCTGCAGTTCCACTTCGGCCTCGGCACGCTTGCGCTTGCCCTCATCCGCGATCTCAAGGCTTTCATTTATGGTTGCGATCAGATTGGCGTTTGCCTCTTTCACGGCCTCGATATCAAAGACACCGCGCTCCATTTCCTTGCGAATGGTGCTGTTGGCCTGACGCAGGTTCTCTGCATTGGCTTTCAGCAGTTCATTGGTCAGATCATTGGCATCGCGCACCGCTTCTGCGGCTTCGGCCGACCGTTGAATGGTCACCGCCTGCGCCAACTGCGTTTCCCACAGGGGCACGGTGTTGACCAGCGTCGAATTGATCTTCGTCACGAGCGACTTGTCATTCTCCTGCACCAACCGGATCGAGGGGAGCGACTGCATCGTCACCTGCCGGGTCAGTTTCAGATCATGCACGCGGCGTTCCAGGTCATCGCGGGCGGCGCGTAAATCGCGCAATTCCTGCGCTTTCATCACCGCTTGATCCTCGGCTGCGGCCTGCACCTCGGCCTCTTTCTCGGGGATAGTTGTAGCGTCCAGATCAGCGATCTTCGCCTCGCCTGCTGCGATATAAAGCCCCAGTTCATCGTAGAATTGCAGGGTCTTGTCATACAGGACATCAAGGCTTTCGATATCCTTCAACAGCACATGCTCGTGCTTGAGAAGATCATCGGTGATCTTGTCAATCTGGCCCTGCACCTCTTCGAACTTTGCGGCAAATTTCGCCATCGGGGCGGCACGGCCCAGCAGTTTTTCCCACCAGCTGCGTTCGCGCCGGACGTCCAGTTCCGATACCGAAAACCCGCGAATGGTCGTGACAATGCCGCGCAGGCTGTCGCCCGCAGGGCCCACATCCTTGTTGCGCACACCGGCCAGCATGGATTGCGATATCTGCTGCAATTCGGCTTGCGCAGCCGATCCGAAAGAGACGATGGAATTGGTCTGCGTAATATCAATCTCGGCGATCCGCTTGTTGATCTCATCGGTCGTGGCGGGATCAGCGGCTTCAAGCGTGACCAGTTCCCCTTTTGGCTCTGGCAACACAACGGCGGTTACTTTTTCAACTTCGGCAAGGGCTGCCTGGGCCTTTTCGCGGATGGTCTCGGTCATTGATCGTTCCCTTTCGTTTTCAGGCTTACGCCCTCCCGCTGCAACCTGTCGCGCAGCACATTAATTTCAATATCCATGTCAGAGCGGTCATCGAGCATCATTTTTTCGGTCCGTGCGGCAAAATTCTGCTCAAGATCATCCAGCAGCGCCTCATAGCTCGCACGCGCATCGGCATCCTTATTGCGGCTGTAAAGGTCCACAAACTTCACCGTCGCATCGCGCGCACCCATCAGATAGACGCCCAGAAACTTCCGCGCGCCTGTCAGATCACGCGGGTCTTCTTCGACCGTTCGGATCATGCGGCGGGCGATCACCTGAAAATCCTGCACGCGTTCGGTCAAACGACGCTCGGACAGGGCCATGATCTGCGATTTCATGACATCCAGATGCGCCTCGGCCTCATCCACCACACGGGCGACACGATCCTGCTGAAACGTATCGATCCCCTCCATGCGCTTATCCGTCATGGGATCAACGCCAAAGGCCGCGACATGCAGGCCAAGGGCGGCCACGCCATAAAGCGCCGATCCGACAATCCCGCTATCCCCGGTATAGGCCGCAATCGCGGCCCCGATCCCCGTAAGGGCAGAGGCCAGCATCTTGCGCGGCACGGCTGGACGTCGGGCCACCTTGCGGGCGTTAAATTCCGCCTCGGCCTTTAACCCTTCCTGCAACATCCAAGCGGCCAGTGTCAGCACGCCACCACCGATCAGGGCAGCGACCAATGTGACGGGCCCATCATTCAGTGAGGTAAAGACAAGCGCAATCGCCGGCAGATACAGCAGCCGGGCAGGGGAGCCGGCGCGCATGATCTGACGTTGGTCGATCACCTCTTCGCGCACAGCTTGGGCGCGCCCATCAGGGCTGTATTTTCCACCAAAGCGTTTTGCCATCAGGCGGCCCCCAGCCAGCCCAGCGACAGACCCAGCAAAAGCAGGACAAGCGCAAAATACGCGATCCGTTTAAATGTCTGAGGCATCGTATCTTCGTCCTTCGCTGTGGCACCCCGTCCGACCGCTTGCATTGTCCCCAGCACTGCCGTGAATGCAATCGCCAGCACCGCAATAAAGGCCACAACCAGGATCAAACGCACCATTTTCAGTCACTCCGCAGGATTTCGCCCATCCCTCAGATAGGGATGGGCGTCTGATTTTACGAGTGTTTCTGCAACGCTGCCCGCTCTGCATCCAGCTTTTTGCGATAGCCGGACTGGATCACCTCGACAATGACCAATACGACGACCGAGAAATAGAACGTCGTCTTCGACATCGGTATCAGATCATAGCCGAAAATCTTAATCTGCAGGCTGTCATCATGCATCGCGTGGGCTGCGGCAGGCCCCGCCTCGCCCAGCAGAACGACACCCACGATCAGCAGGATAAACAGGCCCAGCACCTCATACATCCGGTTTTTCTCAAGAAACCGGGTCACGCCATCAGCCAGCAGCAGCATTGCCAGCCCCGACAGGATGATCGCAAAGGCGAGGATCGGGAAGACATCGGTGATGGCAATGGCCGACAACACAGAATCGAACGAAAAGATCAGGTTCATCAGCACGATCAGCAGCACCACCTGGGTCGCTGATTTGCCCGATTTGCCTTCCACATCATGATCCAGATGCTCAATCGACAGCATGTGGCCGATTTCCTTCACAGCCGTATACATGATGAAAATACCGCCAAAGACAAAGATGACCGTGGCAAAGTTCACGCCACCTTCAATGACGCCGACCCAGTCGAAAATATAAAACGGCTCGGCCAGCGCATCGATCAGGCGGACCATCGTGAACAGCAGCAAAACGCGCAACGCGACCGCAATGATGATCCCCCATGTGCGCACCGCCTTTTGCTGTGCCACAGGCGCGCGCTGGCTCTCGATCGAGATGTATAAAAGGTTATCGAAACCCAATACCGCCTGCAAAAAGCAGAGCATAATCAGATTGGTCGCGTTTTCCAGCGTCAGCAGATCAGCCAAAATGTCCCCCTGGGTCTTTTTCTTTTGCACCTAGCATGCACAACCGATGAAACAGAACAAGGTTGAAATCAGACCGTTTTTCCCCCTTGAAAGCCGGATCAGATAATTTCGTCCTCGTCGAACATCGGGTCATCGGCAAGTTGTGACGAATGATCGTCCATCGCGTTCTCGGCCTTCCTGACCGAGTGAACCCGCGCCAGATGGAATACCGCGTCGCCTTCATTGACCACGGGCAACACGGCCCGGCCCACGATAATGCCATCGAACGGCGCTGTGATTTCGGTCTCGTCTTCGCCAAACGGATCGGAGACCACCCCGAGGATTTCATTCTTGCGGACCGGATCGCCGCCAGCCTTCAGGCTGCGGAACAACCCGCCCATTGGTGCGCGCAGCCACTTGCTCGACGGGCAAAACTGCGGCAGCGCCTTAGCCGGGGCAATGCCGCGCCCCGATATCATACCAATTGATTTCATTACCCTGAGAATGCCGGCCTGTCCCGCGCGCACCGAAACTTCATCAAACCGCAGACCTTCGCCGGCCTCATAAAGCAGGACGGTCTTTCCCAAATCTTTTGCCGATCTTCGCAAAGAACCCTGTCGTACAGGGGACTCCATGATGATCGGTGCGCCAAAGACATCCGCCATTTTCCGGGCCGCCGGGTCATCGGGCGATACACGGACCTGCGGATAATTGATCCGATGGATCGCGGCCGAGTGTAGATCGATGCCGACATCGGAACGTGACACGATTTCCTTCAAAAACAGATGGGCAAGGCGCGCGGCAAGCGACCCACCCTCATTGCCGGGAAACGACCTGTTCAGATCGCGCCGGTCGGGCAGGTATCGCGACCTGTTGATGAACCCGAACGAATTCACGATCGGCACCACGATCAGCGTCCCCTTCAGGCCCCGCAACGCCGGGGATTTCAGCAGGCGGCGCACGATTTCTATGCCGATCACCTCGTCGCCGTGAACGCCCGCACTGACAAAGAACACCGGCCCGTCCGTCTTTCCCTGGATCACATGGGCAGACATGTTGACCGGGGTATGATCAGACAGCGAACTGACGGGAAGGTCGACCGTGCGTCGGGTGCCGGGCAGGATCAATTCCCCGCCAATGTCAAAACCCGGACGTTTCAGCATCAGCCCTTGCCCTTCGTCTTGGTCTTGCCTGGTTTGGCGTTCTTTTCGATGAACTCAATCATCTTGCCGGCCACATCAAGACCGGTCGCTTTTTCAACACCTTCAAGGCCGGGCGAAGAGTTCACTTCCATCACCACCGCCCCATGATTGGCGCGCAGCATGTCTACACCGCAGGCATTCAGGCCCATCGCCTTGGCTGCTCGCACAGCGGTTGATCTTTCCTCTGGCGACAGTTTGATCAGCTGGGCAGAGCCGCCACGGTGCAGGTTGGACCGAAACTCACCTTCAGCGCCGGTGCGCTTCATGGCGGCGATGACCCGGCCCCCGATGACGATAGCCCGAATGTCCGTACCCCCGGCCTCTTTGATAAACTCCTGAATCAGGATATTCGTGTCGGTTGCCCGAAACGCCTCGATCACCGATTTTGCTGAACGATCCGTATCGGCCAGAACAACACCCAGCCCCTGGGTCCCCTCCAGCAGCTTGATCACCAGCGGCGCGCCGCCAGCAAGCGCCAGCACCTCCTCGGTTTGCTTGGGATCATGTGCAAAGGTTGTCACCGGCAGACCGACACCGTCGCGCGCCAAAAGCTGCATCGACCGCAGCTTGTCGCGCGACCGCCCGATGGCCACGCTTTCATTCAGGGGATAGACGCCCATCATCTCGAACTGGCGCAGCACGGCCATGCCGTAGAAAGTAACCGACGCGCCGATCCGGGGAATAACCGCATCGTAGCCTTCCAGCTTTTCGCCATTGTAATAGATTTCCGGCCGCCGGGACGCGATGTTCATGTAACAGCGCAGCGTATTGATAACATCAATCTCGTGACCGCGTTCTTCGGCGGCCTCTACAATGCGCTTGTGCGAATAGAGGTTGGCGTTTCTGGCGAGCATCGCGATTTTCATGGGGTTTCCTTTTTGGCCGCTTTTGCCGCAGCTGATTTCGGCGTGGTCAAATTGCGCTTTCCCGGATTGACCAGTATCGCGTGTCCGCGCAGCGCCGTGCGCCCCACGATCATGCGGAATTTCATTTCTGTGCGCTCAGTCAAAGACAGGTCGATTCTCCACAGATGCGTCGACAGACGGAACTTCGTACGAATGATGATGCGGGATTCCGGGATCCCACTGGTGTTGGTGATATCACGTCTATCATGGATCGGGCTTTCAACATCAGTATCATGCGCGTCATCATCAAAACGCGTGTGAAATCGGACCCATGCGCTGCCGTCGCGTTCAAATTCGACAATGTCGGTCGCATGCAGGGCCGATGTACGTGCACCGGTGTCAATCTTTGCCTTCAGGTTCGTAAGGCCGAGCAGCGGTAAATCTACCCGTTCCTGCCATCCAATGACCAGCATCAGGGGCTCCAATGATTGTTAAATTGTGTCGTCCGAGGCTTTCTATCGCGGATACACCCCCACGCCACCGACAATCAACCAGCCATTGAAAGACCTCGATAGGCGGTCTGCGCACAGATTGGGCCAAGATACTGGGCAATACGCAAACCCGTGAGCCCCACGCCGGGCGCTGCATGTCCGGGTGCAGCCTTAAATTTGGAATTCGTCGAATACCGCAACGGTCAACGCTTTGATGGCTTGCCGCGCTTCGTGGCCAAGGGTCTCTTGCTTTGATGGATCGGTGATATCTTCGCAGGTCTCAATGGCGCTGTTCTCAGCACGCAGCAACGACGCGCATTGCGCAAAATACCAATCGTAATCGCCGCTCTGCACGATGGCGGGTTCCGTGCGTTGCGCAGCAAGACAGGCGTCGTCGATCCTGTCAAGGCAACCGCGGACAAACGACAGGTAGGCAAGCCAATTCGGTACCGTCACAATATCGCGCCCCGCCAGGTAGCTTTGCCCCAGATACAGACATCCCTCGCCATCAGTCAGCTGTGGGTTGTGCAGGAAACACGCACGCAAAAAGAGATCATGCGCCCGCGTCACATCTTTATGGGTTCCGATACCGCGTTCAGCCATCCATCCCTGATATTTGCAGGCATAGGGACCGATGCTCGCGTCACCTTCGCGACATGTGCGATCAAACCGGTCATAGGCGCGGGGGTAATCGCGCAAGGATCTGTTCAAAAGATATATCTTTCCCGCGGCATAGCAGCCAGCCATCTGATATGCCGCCGCACAGGACCGGTCGTAGGCCGCCAGCGCGGCAGGCAAATCCGTCGACTCAAGCCCCACAGCCGCGCGCCAGCATGTGTCGACATCGTCGGCGCGTTTGCAATGATCGGTTGCATCGTCAGACATCCGATCGAAGATCACCGCAATCTCCGGTGCCGCATCGGGGGCCGCTTCTGGCCAACCATGGCTTTTCGTCATTGCAATATAGCGGTCATTCATGACAACCGCATTACCGATGACGCCGTCATTTGCATCACCCACGTTCGCAATCACATCAACAAGCTGTCCTGACATGCGGTCAAATACGCCCGCCACGGCGGGTGACATTTCCTCATCCGGAAACGGATGCTGCAAACCAATCAACACCAGTTCCCCGTCAAGCGCGACGGTCTGACCAAAGTCGCGGTGGAATACGTCGCGGTCAGGGTTTCTGAAATGCCTGACCACATCCGCGGTTTTGATGTCGAACAGAACGGCGCCGCCATCGATGCGCGTCCGCAGATTTCCCCATTGCACACTCGCCAGAAGCTGATCGCCATCAATCGCCATTTCGTGCCCGAACCCGCTCAGATTGTCGCGGTCAGGGTTGTACAACACGGAAAGTCGACGCCCGGTCCGGGCATCAAAGACATAAATGCGATCAACGGCCTTGGGGAGCGTTCCCGCGTTTGACGCCTGAACAAATATGCGCCCATCGTCGATGGCAACTTGTGATCCGAAGCTCAAAGAAACATCTTCATGCAGTTTCGGCAGCGCCAGCGTCAGGCGCAGCTCACCCGTTGCGGCATCGAATACAAACACCCGTCCACGTCCCGCCTCTGTCAGGTCGGCTTCATGAAAGGGGCCGGGTGCCCCGATGACAACAATGTCGCCCTCAAGCGCGACGGCGTCACCGAAATAGGGCCAGTCACCTTCCGGATCAGAAAATGTCCGCTGCAACGCGCCCGTTGCCAGGTCGTATTGATGAACGATACCGGGGACGGAATCCTTTACCCGGCTCCGCTCTGCGCTGATCAATGCCCGACCGCCTGACAATGCGGTCGCAAGGCCAAAACCACGACGGACCGTAACATCCGGGTTCTCTAGCACGGAAACAATTTCTCCGGTTTCCAGATCGACGACAAAACCACGTCCGGGATAATCCGGTTCAAGGTCCGCCCGGTTTTCAAACCTCGGCTCAGAGATCAGCATAAGATGATCGGACAAGGCCAAATCACCGCCGCCCGTTCTGCCGCGATATGCATGTTCTGATGCGATGATGCGCCCCCGCGCAAGCTGTGATCCTGGGTGCTGAAGCGCGAATGCGGTTTTTGCGCCCGCCGCAACCAGTCTGGCGGTCAGGTCGGGATCAGTCGTCAGATCAAGCGCACTCTTGCGCCGATAGATGCGGTTCACATCAGCGCCGCCCGACAGCAACAGGTCGATCATCGCGACATCAGCGAATTCCGCGGCGACGGCCTGGTGCAGTGCAGGCGCAAGGTCCAGCCCGACAAGATCAGGATCAGCACCGGCATCCAAGAGCAGTGATGCGACGTCCGGATGGTCCAGTGCCGCATGCAATGGGGCCATCTGCTGATTTGAATACTGCACAAGAGCATCTGGCGAGACATCCAATGCAAGCAATCGGGCAACGGCCTCTGCGTCACCGCCCCGCGCGGCCGCCACCAGTAGGATCTGTTGATGACGCGGGTGAAGAGCCGCTAGATCCTCCTCACCCAGCAAAAGTGAAAAGACATCCCAATCAGTGTCCTCATGGACCTCAAGCGCGAGATCCAGTGGCGTTCGTCCGCGGTCGTCTTTCATGCGCAGATCAACACCACCCGCGACAAGAGCATCCCAGTATGCCCGTGCAGCACCAGCATCGACTGCCCAATGTGCGGCGGTTCTTCCGTATTCGTCTGTGGCATTGACCGGCACACCTGCCGCGACAAAAAGCGATGCAATTCTGCCGATCACATCGATATCGGACATCGAAAAATACAAGGCTGCCGTCTGATGCAGGTATGTTTCACCAAAGTCGGCACGCTCAAGCGGATCAAGCCCCTTTGCAAGCAACGCTTCGATCAAATCCGGCTGCGCCAGTTCCACAGCGCCACGAAGCTTCGGTTGATCACCCGCATAGTCTTCGACGCGTGCGCCTGCATCGATCAGAATGGGCACCAGATCGCGTTGTCCCGATGACAACGCCAATTCCAGCGGCAGCTGCCCACGACCATTTGGCATGTTGGGATCGGCCCCGGCTGCAAGGATCATTTCGACGATGGTGAGATCGTGTCGTTTCAAGATTGCAAGATGCATGGCAGTGTTTGCGTCATTGTCGCGCATGTCGGGATCAGTGGCCTTGATCAGCCAGGTGATCAGATCCACACCCGCGTCTTCCCGCTGATGGTCCAGAACCGCATGCAAAGGCGCGCGCGAGGTGTTCGCGCCGACATTTGGATCGGCACCGGCATCCAGAAAAAGCGCCATCATCTCGGTCCCACGATGTCCTGCGTTCAACCCCGCAGCACGCATGATCGGGTAATGCCCATGCCTGTTTGGCAGATTTGGGTCAGCACCGGCGGAAAGCAGCGCTTGAAGCACGCTGATGCGGTCCGGATGTGAAATCGCAACATGAAGTGCCGTGTCGCCGTCCTCATCTCCCATTGTCAGATCGGTCACATCAATCAATTGTCGCAGCGTGCCCAAGTCCCGCTCTGTCTGGATCGCAACATGTAGCGCCGTGCGCCCGTCGGGATCGGTCAGATCGGGATCAGCGCCATATGCCAGCAAGAGGCGAAACAGATCTGACGATCCTTTGGTCCGTGCTGCCAGGATCAACGGTGGTTCGCCCCAACGGCTTGGTGCATTGACGTCCGCACCCGCCTGCAAAAGGGCTTCGAACACATCCAGATCGACACTTGTGTACATCACCTTGTGCAATGCCGGATGTTGATCCGGGATCGCCAGGTTCACATCGGCCCCACCGGCAATCAGCGTGTTGACGGTTTCGGCACGCGTATCAACGGCGACAATTGCCTGAAGCAGCGGTGACATGTCTTCGTTGTCGATGGTATTCGGCTCCGCTCCGGCGGCCAGCAACATTTCGACGATACCGGGTGCGGCGCCCACTCCGGCAGCAATATGCAACGGTGTCTGCCCGTTTACGGTTCTTGCGTTGATGTCAGGTGCGGCATTAATCACTTGTGCCAAGACGGCAGGTTCGCTCAGCACGGCCCAATGCAAGGGGCGAAATCCACGCCGCATCCCGGCCTCAGGTGCGATGCCAGCGATAAGGCAGGCCACCAATGCGCCTTCGGCCATGCCGGCAAAACTGTCCGGTGACAATGTCGCCCAGCATCGCGATGCTTCGGCATCATCAGCCGCACGGTCCGAGGGGGCTTCTTGCGCAAAAACGGGGGTGTTGCTGGCCAGAATACATAATGCCGCAGTCAAAACCTGGGATCGCATCATCATCAGGGACTTTCTTATGCTTGCCGAGTGGGCCGACACCTATTGCAACCGAACTTGCGATGACAGCGATGACAGCGCAAGACGTACACCAAATAGGCTGGAACTGGTGTGGCCCAACGACACTATGTTTGCGCTGGCGTGCATCGCCGCAAAGCAACGCGGTTTTTTGCTTGGATGACCTACCGGCGCCCGGTGCCGCGCGTCGGCCTGTTCACCGGCTTTCGCACGCGCGTCGGCTTGGGTGTATTCGACAACCCCAACTGGTCCCGCACGACCCGCTGTTTCAGCTCTTCGACCTCGCTCGCCTTTAACGCGCCCAGTTGAAACGGGCCATAGCTGACGCGGATCAGCCGGTTCACCGTGACCCCAATCGCCAGCATTGCCCGGCGGATTTCGCGGTTCTTGCCTTCGCGCAAGGACACCGTGAGCCAGGCATTCGCCCCTTGCTGGCGGTCAAAGGTGACGGTCATCGGTTGATAGCGGATCCCCTCAACCGTGATCCCCGTGCGCAACTCGTCCAACTTCGCCTCGCTCACGGACCCGTTGATGCGCACCCGGTACCGGCGCAGCCAGCCGGTTGAGGGCAGTTCCAGCTTGCGCTTTACCTCACCATCATTGGTCAGCAACAACAGCCCTTCAGAATTCAGGTCCAACCGGCCCACCGACATGACCCGCGGCATGGTGTCGGGCAGGGATGCAAAGACCGTTGGGCGGTCCTTTTCGTCCCGTTCGGTTGTCACCAGCCCGGCAGGTTTGTGATAAAGCCACAGACGCGGCGGGTCAGGTTCACCAACGGGTTTGCCATCCACCATGATCTTGTCAGCAGCGGTCACGTTCAGCGCGGGGCTGTCAATGACCTTGCCATTCACGCTGACCCGGCCATCCGCAATCATCCGCTCGGCTTCGCGGCGGCTGGCGATCCCGGCACGGGACAAGGTTTTGGCGATACGGTCGCCGGCAGGTGGGGTGTCAGTCATGCGCCTGCGTGTAAGGGCAAGGGGGCTGAGGTGCAATTGGGATATGCGCATCCGGTAGCAGGGACGCGCCCGACCCTGGGGCGAAGGCCGTCTTGCAATCGCTCCAGTGGAGCGATTGAGGCTGCAGCGTGCGATAGCACAGGGTGCATGAAATGCGCCCTCCCAGGGGGGAGGGTCGGGCGCGGCCCGGACGCGGGGCGTCCGCGCTGGTTAAGCGCAATCACTCTGCGTCATCAATCGGGTTCGGCCCCGTATAGGTCCACCGATATCCCGGTGGCGTCGGACCCTTGTTGCGGCCGCCTTGCTGCATCTGCTCCCAGCTATGCGCCAGAATGCCCACCGACCTGGACAAACAGAACAAGCCCCGCGCCAGCGGCCCGGCAAAGCCCAATTCGGCATAGATCACCGCCGTCGCCCCATCGATGTTCATCGGCACCGGTTTGCCCGCGCGGGCATTCAACACAAGTTGCACCTCCTTACCGATCTGCGCAAATCGGCCCGTGACCGTGCCTGCCCGGGCAACCTCTGCCACAAGCCCCAGCAATCGCGGCGCGCGCGGGTCCTCTGGCGTGTGAAACCGGTGGCCGAAACCGGGGATGTATTTCGTCCGCTCCGCCTGCCAGCGATCAATCGCGTCTTCCACCGCGGTACCCGCATCGATCCAGCCATAAAACTCCACCGCTTGTTCGCCCGCGCCGCCATGCACATCATCCAGCATATTCAAAGCCGAGGCCATCGCGCCATTCAGCCCCAGCCCACAGGTGACCGCCATGCGGGCAGCGGCAATTGACGGGGCCTGCGGGCCATGATCGACAGCAGCAACCAACGCCGCCTCAAACAATGCGGCCTGCGCGGGTGAGGGCAGATCGCCCCGCACCATCAGCCAGATCATCTGGGCAAAGCTGACCTGACCGATCAAATCCTCGATCGGGGTGCCGCGCATCCTGATCTGGCCGGGGGCCATGTCGATGATCTCGGTCGTCCACCAATCGGACACGTCGCTGCGTGGGCCGCTCATATCACCTCATCCTTTTTCAATTGGGCAATCTCTTCACCCGACAAACCCAGATCGCCCCAGACCGCGTCGTTATGCGCGCCCAATTCAGGCGGCGGGTCCTTCACGGTCGGGGGGGCACCATCAATCTTGAACCCCGTCGTAGCCACGGCGATGTCACGCCCCACACCCGGCACATCGGGGTATGACTGCAAAAACCCACGCCCTGCCACCTGCGGCGTGGCAAGTGCCTCCGGTACGCTCAACACAGCACCCGCAGGCACGCCGATGGCGTTCAGCTCATCGACCCAATCAGCAGCGGGCCGGGTCTGCAACACGGTTTCCAATGCCGCACGCAGCGCCACACGATTGACCTTGCGGGCTTCTCGCGTCGCATAATCGGGATCGTCGCGTAAACCTGCCAACTTCAGATGGGTTGTCAGAGCCACCCACTGTTCATCCTTGTTGGCGGCGATGTTGATCATGCCATCGGCGCATTGAAACGTCCCCGACGGGGCAGACGTGACATTCTCGTTGCCATTGGGCTGCGGTGTCACGCCTGCAATCAAATGGTTCGAGACAACCCAACCCATTGTGACCAAAACAGATTCCAGCATCGACACATCGATGAAACTGCCGCGCGGCCGGGCGTTCAAAGCAGCCGCAACAGCGAAGGCGGCGGTCATGCCGCCAACGGTGTCCGCCACCGGATAGCCCACGCGTAGCGGCGCGCTGTCCGCATCACCGGTAATCGACATCACACCGGACGCACCCTGAATGATCTGGTCATAAGCCGGGCGATCCTTCCACGGGCCGTCCTGCCCAAAGCCAGAAATCGCGCAATAGATCAGTTCCGGCCGGACCGCCCTTAACGTCTCATACCCCAATCCCAGCCGATCCATCACGCCGGGGCGAAAATTCTCGACCAACACATCGGCCGAGGCGACCAGTTTCACGAACAGCGCCTTGCCCTGTGGCTTCTTCAAATCAATCGTAATCGATTTCTTGCCCGCATTCTGCGCCAGAAAAGACACGCCCATGTTTGCGGTGTTCAACGCGGCATCAGCACCCAATTGCCGCGCCAGATCACCGCGCCCGCGTGCCTCAACCTTGATCACCTCGGCACCCAGATGGGCCAGATGATGACAGCAGAAGGGGCCTGCCAGAACATTGGTCAGGTCAAGCACACGAATACCTGTCAGCGGCGATGACATGAGGACCCTTCCGTCAGATTGCGTCGGAATAAAGACTGCGCCAACCCATCAGCCAAGCGCAAGGGCGACTCAGTCGTGCTGCCCAAAGAAACGGCGCATGATCAGATCAAAGCGGGCGTACAGCGCGCGCTGCCGATCCACATCGATATCCGGGTTGATCAGGATAAGCCCGTTAAACGCCGCATATTCCAGCAGGGCATGGTCAAACGCCGCTTGCCGGTCCAGCCCGAAACGCGCCGCATAAAGATCCGCCAGTACCGACAGGCGCATATTGTCGGCACGCTGCACGATCTCGGCCACATCCGCATTGCGGCGGCCCATCTCGCGAATGCCCAGTTCCAGCCGGTAATCAACCGCCATGGCGGCATCATTCAGCTTTTCAACGGACACCTCGGGTGTGTCCTGCTTTTTCAATTGTGCTGCGACGTCGATGGTCTGGCGTGTCAGCCAGTGTTCGGCCACCCCGACCAGAAAGGCATTGTGATCCGCGAAATGGTGATAGAACGATCCGCGCGTCAGACCGGCCGCTTTGCAGATGGCCTCCAGCTTGATCGCTTCGGGCCCGCGGGCGGACAGTTCTGCGATGCCCAGTTCCAGCCAGTCTTCGGCGGCAAACCGGCGCTTTTTCACAGCCACAGACCGAATGCCCCCAGTACAGCCACCGGCACGAAAAGCCACCCCTGCGGCAGATCCAGATGGCGTGACCCCAACCGCATGACAAGGTAAATGCCAACAGCTGCAAAGCCTGCGGCAAGAACCAGTGCGGCCACTGCAAAGGACCGATCAGCCGCGATCACGGCCCACAGGTTGAACCCCGCCATCAAGGCAATCGTCACGCTGACGAAGTGCCAGCACAGATACTGGGTCTCGCGTATGATCGGGTCCAGATCGGGGGCCGCCAAGACCGGCGTCATGATCTGCCGACCGCCCGCAAAAAGATGCAGGCCCAACCAGACGAAAGCCAGCCCGCCCGCCGCAAGAATGAGAATATCGTTCATCGAGATTCGCTCCGCTTTTTTTTGCTGCATACCTTTTGGTATGCTTCGCTGCAATCGAAATATACCAAAAGGTATGTTTCTGATGGCAGGCGGTTGGGATCTGGCGCCGTTCGACAGGCAGACTGTACGTACAGTGTATGTACGGCGTCTGTACGGGTTATGTACGCAGATAAACGCCGCATTTGCCGATAAACAGTGGGACTGCGCACTCTTGCTCATTCCCGCGTCACCGGGCATCAATCCGCCATGAAATTCCGCTCTCACATGGATATCGCGCTGGCCGAGGCACAAGCTGCCGCCGCCCGCGGTGAAGTGCCGGTTGGTGCCGTGATTTCAGATGGCGATCATGTCATTGCAAAGGCTGGAAACCGCACCCGCGAACTGAACGACCCCACCGCGCATGCCGAGATTCTGGCGATCCGTGCAGCCTGCAAAACCCTTTCAAAAGAAAGGCTTACGGGTCTTGATCTTTACGTCACGCTAGAGCCTTGCCCGATGTGTGCTGCAGCCATCAGCAACGCCCGGATCGCGCGGCTTTACTATGGGGCGGCAGACCCGAAATCCGGCGGGGTCGGGCAGGGGCCGCGTATTTTCAGCCACCCCCAATGCCACCATGTGCCTGAAATCTATGACGGCATCGACGCAGCCCCGTCCGAGGCGCTGTTGAAAACGTTCTTTGCCAATAAGCGTTAGACTTCAATCACTTCCATCACATCCGGCGTCAGCACATTCACATCCGGCAGCGCATCCACCAGCGGCTGCGCGGACTGCGCGAGCAAAGGAAATGTCCTGTAGTGGCAAGGAATTATCGTCTTGAAATCAAAGAACTTTTTCGCGGCAAACGCCGCGCCCTCCATGCCCATCGTATAATGACCGCCGCAGCATAGGATACCGATATCCGGCTGATAAAACTCTGCCATCCAGCCCATATCCGCCATCACATCCGTATCGCCAGACACATAAACCGTGTGACCATCCCCTTTGATCATGTAACCGGCCTCGGTTCCGGCATAGACGCTGCCCAGTGATGATGAATGTGTGGCCTGCACCATGGACACTTTCGCGCCGTTCAGATCGACCGTGCCGCCCTTGTTGAATTCGACCGTGCCGTGGCTTTCGAAAGCTGCACAAAGCTCTGGAATACCGACGACGGGTGCTGCTGTTTCCTGAGCGATATCAGCAACTTCCGAGGCATGATCGAAATGCCCGTGCGTCAGCAGAATATGGGTCGCACCCGCCAACGCATCCGCCCGCCTGTCATCGGGAAATGACGGATTTCGCGTCAGCCAAGGGTCGATCAAAAGTACCGCATCAGCGACTTCCATCCGGAAACTCGCATGCCCCAGCCATGTAATTTTCATGTTGCCCTCCACTGCTTTCCAGTCAGGATAACGGTCACTGAAGGGGGCGCAAGATGGACTGGTTCGAACAGATCGACGGATATTGCGAGAGGGTGGATTTTTCCTATTGGTCCGAACCACTTAATGCAGTTACAAATCTTGCTTTCGTCATTGCTGCGATCATCATGTGGGGGCGCAGCGCCGGCGTACCGATGGCGCGGGTGCTTTGCGCGATCCTGTTTGCCATCGGTGTTGGCAGCTACCTGTTTCACACCCATGCGACCCAGTGGTCGGCAATGGCCGATGTGATCCCTATCGGCGTCTTCATTCTGGTCTATTTGTTCGCGGTCAACCGGGACATAGTGCCGATGCCTTGGTGGCTCGCGGTATTCGCGACGGCGTGTTTTATCCCCTACGCAGTCCTGCTGGTTCCGGTGCTCAACCAAATCCCCTTTATAATGATTTCAAACTTTTACTGGACCATACCGATCCTTTTGCTGCTCTACGCGATCCTGCTGCGTCACCGCCCTGGTATTGCCGAAGGGTTCCTGATTGGTATTGCGATCCTTTGTGTTTCGATCACGCTTCGCTCGGTTGATGAAATACTGTGCATGCATTGGCCTATCGGTACACATTTTTTCTGGCATATCCTGAACGGCGTCATGCTGGGCTGGATGATCGAAGTTTACCGTCGCCATATGCTTGCGACCCGTGCTGCGTAGCGGTAAACGCGGGCAACAGTTTTACCGGAGAGGCCCATGTCAATCGACACCGAAACCGCCCGCCGCGTGGCCAAGCTGGCCCGCATCAAGGTCGAAGACGACCAACTGCCTGCACTGGCGGGTGAATTCAGCGCGATCCTTGATTTTATCGAACAACTCAACGAGGTCGATGTTGAGGGCGTGGAACCGATGACATCCGTAACCCCGCAACGGCTCAAGCGGCGCGATGATGTGGTCACCGATGGTGATCAGCAAGCGGCTGTGTTGAAGAACGCGCCCGATGCCCGCGAAGGGTTCTTTGCTGTTCCGAAGGTGGTTGAATAATGACCGATCTGACCAAATTGACCATTGCCGAAGCGCGTGACGCGATGCGCAAGGGCGACACGACCAGTGCCGAGATCACGCAGGCCTGCCTGACCGCCATCGAAGGGGCCGGGGCGCTGGGTGCGTTTGTCCATCACACGCCCGAGATTGCGACCGAACAGGCGAAGGCAGCGGATGCGCGGATCAAGGCTGGCGATGCGCCTGATATGTGCGGTATCCCTTTGGGGATCAAGGATTTGTTCTGCACCAAGGGCGTGCCGTCGCAGGCGGCCTCCGGTATTCTCGAAGGGTTCAAGCCGGAATATGAAAGCACCGTGACCACCCAGCTTTTTGATGCTGGTGCGGTCATGCTGGGCAAGCTGAACATGGACGAATTCGCGATGGGTTCGTCCAACGAAACATCCGTCTACGGCAACGCGGTCAACCCGTGGCGACGCGGCAATGATGATGCGGTGCTGACGCCGGGTGGATCGTCTGGTGGGTCTGCTTCTGCGGTCGCCGCAGACCTTTGCCTTGCCGCAACAGGCACCGACACCGGCGGCTCCATCCGCCAGCCTGCCGCCTTTGTGGGCATCACCGGGTTGAAACCCACTTACGGTAGGGTTTCGCGCTGGGGCATTGTCGCTTTTGCCTCGAGCCTTGATCAGGCAGGGCCGATGACCAAGGATGTGCGTGACAGCGCCATCATGCTGCAGGCCATGTGCGGGCATGATCCGAAAGACAGCACCAGCGCCGATCTGGCCGTGCCGGATTTTGAGGCCGCGCTGACCGGGGACATCAAAGGCAAAACCATTGGTATTCCAAAGGAATATCGGGTTGATGACATGCCTGAGGAGATCGAAAAACTCTGGGCTGATGGCATTACGATGATGAAGGATGCTGGTGCCAAGATCGTCGATATCAGCCTGCCGCACACCAAATATGCCCTACCTGCCTATTACGTGATTGCACCCGCTGAGGCATCGTCGAACCTTGCCCGTTATGATGGTGTGCGTTTCGGGCATCGTGCCAAGCTGGCGCAAGGCGACGGCATCACCGAGATGTACGAAAAGACCCGCGCCGAAGGGTTCGGGGCCGAGGTACAGCGCCGCGTGATGGTTGGGACCTATGTGCTGTCCGCCGGTTTCTATGACGCCTACTATAACCGGGCGCGCAAGGTGCGGACCCTGATCAAACAGGATTTCGAAACTGTCTTTGCTGACGGAATTGATGCGATCCTGACGCCTGCGACACCCTCGGCCGCATTCGCGCTGGGCGAAAACTTCGATCCGATCCAGATGTATCTGAATGATGTCTTCACGGTGACGGTGAACCTGGCCGGTCTTCCCGGTATTGCGGTGCCTGTGGGGCTGGATCAGCAGGGGCTGCCGCTGGGGCTGCAGTTAATTGGCCGTCCATGGGAAGAGGCTGATCTGTTGAACGTGGCATTCAGTCTTGAACAATCGGCAGGTTTTGTGGCCAAACCGTCGAAGTGGTGGTAAGTTTGACCCAAGAGGCAAGCAGTTTGACAGGTGAACGTTTATGAAATCCGGCATCATGATGGCTATGGCGTTGCTTGTTTTGTCAGCTTGCGGTGCGCCACAGCCTGCACCGCGCGGCGTTGGTTTTGATGACTTTTCCCAGTTCGAGCTTGAGCGCGCACGGCGCGAAGCCGCGCTGTCTGCACCGCGCCAATCTATTATCCCGCCGCCTCGGGTCAACACGATACAAGGCCCCATCGGTGGCCCCGCAATTCCAGCCAGTGAGCTGGCTGCCGCAGGGATCGGACAGGCCCCGCGCAACAGCGCCGCTGATCCGGGTCGCGTACAGGGATTGGATGCCACACCCGGCAATCCGGCACCTGTGTTGTTGAACAATCCGGGTATTTCGGACGAACAGAATTTTGATGCCGTCGCCAACCGTGAAACGATTGAAAGCGATGCGCAGCGTCGGGCCGCACAGGCCGCCGCGCGCGAACAGATCCAGCCGACAGCGGTCCCCGAACGCCCAAGCGACACTGGCCCCAACATCGTGGAATACGCCCTGAATGCCCCGAATGTGAAAGGGCAGGAATGGTATAGCCGGTCGATCCTGTCCGGGCAGAACCGGTTCCAGCGCAATTGTGCCGCATACCCGACACCCGATGATGCACAGCGTGATTTCCTGGCCCGTGGTGGACCGGAAAGGGATCGTCTGGGCATTGACCCGGATGGCGATGGCTTTGCCTGCGGCTGGGACCCGGCCCCGTTCAAAGCGGCGTTCCAGAACTGAAACTGACCACGCATCTGTCGCCCAATTGTGGCCCGCGCCGGGATGGCGCGCGGCCCGATATGGTGGTGATCCATTATACAGCGATGGCGGCTGCGCAGGCTGCCTTGAAGACTTTGTGCGACCCCGAGACAGAGGTGTCCGCGCATTATCTGATTGCCGCAGATGGCGAGGTTCTTTCGCTGGTGCCCGAAGACCTGCGGGCCTGGCATGCCGGGGCAGGGTGTTGGGGGGCGGTCACGGATGTGAACAGCCACTCCATCGGGATTGAGCTGGCGAATGATGGGTTCAGCCCGTTTGCAGCAGCACAGATGGACGCCCTGACCGATCTTCTGAAAGCTATTCGCGCCCGCTGGGATATCCGCCCCGAACGGGTGATCGGGCATTCGGATATGGCGCCGGGCCGCAAGATTGATCCCGGCGTGCGGTTTGACTGGCGCAGACTCGCGCTGGAGGGGTTGGCGGTCTGGCCGGCAATGCAAACAGGTGACACGGCAAAGTTTATGTCCATGATGCGGGCCTTTGGCTACACCGCCGAGGCTGATGAGGATCTGCTTTTGCAGGTATTTCGGATGCGTTTCAGGCCCGCCGCCGCTGGCCCGCTTGACCCGGTGGATGCAGGGATGATCACAGATCTGGCCCGCCGTTTTCCCGTTGACGTCAACGCGGCGTCCACCTAACTGATTTCTTGCGCGGATGGCTGGATGATCGCGGGCCTTCGGGTTCGAGGAAAGTCCGGACTCCAAAAAGCACGGTGCCGGGTAACACCCGGCGGGGGCAACCCCAGGGAAAGCGCCACAGAGAACAGACTACCTTGCATGCAAGGGAAAGGTGAAACGGTGGGGTAAGAGCCCACCGCGCGAGCGGCAACGCAAGCGGCACGGCAAGCCCCACCGGGAGCAATGCCAAATAGGGATCGCGCGTCGCAAGACAGGGCTGCTTGAGCCCGAGCAGGTCCGGGTTGGCAGCTAGAGGGTGTCTGGTAACAGGCACCTTAGATGAATGGTCATCCATCCACAGGCAACTGCGGAGGACAGAATCCGGCTTACAGGCCATCCGCGCATGAAACATCCTGTATGACGTGGGTTTGCGGTTGACTCGCGCCCGCCCGCGCGTAAAAGGCAGCTTCAATCAGATTTATGCGTTGTGCCGCATCCGGCCCGCAACCAGGAGAGATGAGACATGGCGAAGCCAACCACCATCAAGATCCGCCTGAACTCCACCGCGGGGACCGGGCATTTCTATGTGACCAAAAAGAATGCACGTACCATGACCGAAAAGATGGTCATCAAAAAGTACGATCCCGTCGTGCGCAAGCACGTGGAATATAAAGAAGGCAAGATCAAGTAAACGATCGCCATTCTGGACAGTGACGGGGCCGCGCAGCTTGCGCGGCCTTTTTTGTCTAAGCAGCGGGCGCGGTTTGTTGCGAGAGAGTCGCCCAATTGATCTGCAATGCTAGTTTAGAAGCGCGAGGGCAGTCCTCTACCGCGGGTGGGGGTGAAGCCCCCGCCCATTGGGGCGGTCGGGGGCTGCCCGATTTATCAATCGGGCGGGACCTCAGCCAAGGTATGGTTCAGATTCTGAGGACGATGTTCTATCGCAGGAAAGGTCATGCCGTTTCACTTACATGCGTTTGCGGGTTTCACAAACCACGTCGAAAAGGGTCTGGTCAATAAACGAGATACGATGCGGCGGTGCCCCGTTAGATAGCAATGCAATGCCAGGTATCTCAATTTGGTGGTATACCGAACCTCTAATCGGGATGAGATGGGGCCTTGCCTGATGGGGCGGCATAGGGCCGGGTGACATCGCGCAATACCGCCTCCAGCGCCTCGACCTCGAGGGCGATCACCCCATCCCCGGCCAGCGTCAGTTCCACGCGACCTGTGCCATCTGCGTCAGGGATGAATGCGATGGACAACAGTGAAAACACCATGTCCTGATCTGACTTATCTATACCTTGTGACTGCACACGCATCACGTCCTCAAACGCCAAAACCGCCTGCACCCTTTCAAATTCACGGCGTCTTGCGGTCGCATTCGGGGCATCTTCCCAGCGAAAGCGGTTCAACAGGATCGCAAAACGTCGCGTTTTGCGATCCCAGCGCATTTCACCGGCCGGAAACACCGCATCCTGTACCAATGCTGCAATCACTGCGAGATCTTCTGTATCCAGCGCTTTCAGACGCAGTGGTCTCTCGCGACCATCCTCGAACCGCGCATCATTGTTCATCGCGACACCCGTTCAATCTTGGCACCCACGGCGCCCAGCTTTTCCTCGACATGCTCGTAACCGCGGTCAAGGTGATAGACGCGACTGACGACCGTCTCCCCCTCAGCCGCGAGGCCAGCCAGGATCAACGACACAGAGGCGCGCAAATCCGTTGCCATCACGGGTGCGCCTTTCAGCCGCTCGACGCCGTGCACTGTCGCCGTGCCGCCGTGTACCTCGATATCTGCGCCCATGCGGATCAATTCTGGTGCATGCATGAAGCGGTTTTCGAAAATCTTTTCTTCCAATACGGATGTCCCTTCCGCGGTGCACAGCATCGCCATCATTTGCGCCTGCAAATCGGTGGGGAAGCCAGGGAAGACCGCTGTCGTGACATTCACAGCCTTCGCACGTCCGTTTGACCGCTTTACCAGCAGCCCGTTTTTGGTCTCGGTCACATCAACACCGGCAGCATGCAGTTTTTCGACAAATGACTCGACAAGGTCCAGTCTGCCGCCCAGGCACTCTACCTCGCCGCCTGCGAACACGGGGGCCAGCATGTATGTCCCCAGTTCAATGCGATCAGTGACGACCGGGTGGGTCGCAGCCCCAAGGCGGTCGACACCCTGCACGGTAACGGTCGACGTTCCTTCGCCATCAATCTGGGCCCCCATCGCCCGAAGGCATTTCGCCAGATCCACAATTTCGGGTTCGCGAGCGGCGTTTTCAATCACGGTGGTGCCTTTGGCGAGGGTGGCGGCCATCAGCACGTTTTCGGTGGCACCTACCGAGGCAAAGCGCAGCGGTACCCGTGCGCCCTTCAAGCCGCCCTTTGCTGTCGCATGCAGATAGCCATCCTTCAGCTCAATCTCTGCCCCCAATGCCTCAAGCGCGGTGACGTGTATATCCATCGGCCGCGCACCGATCGCACAGCCCCCCGGCAAGGACACGATGGCCCGATGATGCCGAGCCAATAGCGGACCCAAGACAAGGTTCGACGCACGCATCTTGCGCACAATCTCGTAATCTGCGGTGGTCGAGGTGATGGCGTGCGATGACAGCACCTGCACATTACCGTCCTTCATGGCCGTTACTTCGACGCCAAGTGATTGCAAAAGGGCGGTCATGGTTTTCATGTCGGACAAACGTGGTGCGTTCGTCAGCGTCAGCGGCTCTTCCGAGAGCAGCGTTGCGGGCATCAGCGTCAGGGCGGCATTCTTGGCCCCTGCAATCTGTATCTGCCCCTTAAGCGGTGTACCGCCTTTGACCACAATGGAATCCATGACTGCCTACTCTTTCTCTTTATTATTTTTATCTGCCGCGCGTGCGCGGGCCTGTGCCTTGCGTTTGGCCATATTGGCCTTAAGCGCGGCCTTCAACCGGTCTTCGCGGGTTGTTGGGGCGACCGCTTTGGCCTTGCTGCTGTGTTTTTCGTTCATGACAACCCTGTTAGCAATATGGGCAAAAAGGGTCCAGTCAGGGCTTGCGCCCTTACGCATTTGGGGCTAATTCCCCGATCCACGGATGCTGTGGTAGCTCAGTGGCAGAGCACACCCTTGGTAAGGGTGAGGTCGAGAGTTCAATCCTCTCTCACAGCACCATCTGCCCCTCATTTTGCGGAAATATGACCGACAGCCCACACATCGCGTTTATGCTGCAGAGTCTTGTACGCCGTGATCCCGTGCTGATTGAAAACAAAACGTCGTCCGTCAGGTCGCATCTCCGGGCGAAACCGAAGCCTTGATGATGCCAGATGCAAGCTGACCCTTGCACTCTGACATGCATTCCGGCAGCAATTGTCGCGAACGCAAAGAGAAGGCGATAGGGCAGGGCATTTGACACAACAAGAACCCATGCAGGCCGCCACATCCCTGCGCAAGCCATTGTTGCCCGCCTGTTTTCTGCATTGGACGGAACCTGCGAACGAAAGCGGGGACGAGACGCTTCGGCTTGCCTCTTGGCGGCGAAACCTTACCCTGCAGGGACAGTCGTTTCGCGAATTTGAGCAAGAGGTCATCCCGCTTTTGGATGGCACCTTGGATGTTGATGCGATTTGCGAACAGGTATCGCATCTGTTCAGCAAGGATGATCTTTTGGCCTCATTCGCCACATTGGCCAATCAGGGAATATTGATAGAGGGGGCGACGATCATACAGCCAAATGAGCAAGCGGACCGGACACCCCAATTGGGTTGGCTATCAGAAACAGCGCCCGAAGGCATGGCCGCGCAGCAAAGGTTGCAAGCGGCACATATCGTGTTGTTCGGGGCGGGAATGCATGGCGCCGTCGTCGCGCGTAGTCTCGTGGCTGCAGGTGTGGGTCAACTGACCATTGTCGATCCTGCCGAGGTTCAGGCCAGTGATCTTTACTTTTCCGGGCTATTTCGGCGGTCTGACGTCGGAACAAACCGGGCGGCGGCGCTGGCGTCGACACTGGGGCAATTAGATGGGGCGACCGTTCTGCACCATCATACGCATCGTCCTGCTGACCCGAACGGTGTGTTGCCGCTGTTGAGCGGTGCGCATCTGGCGCTGTGTTGTCTGGAGTCGGGTGAACAGACCTTGGCCCTGTATCTGAATATGGCATGTAAGGCCGCTGCTTTGCCATGGATCGCGGCATCGTTGGAGGGAACCGAACTGGTTGTTGGCCCCGGCTTTTTCCGGCACGATGCGGGTCCCTGCTACATGTGCTGGCGCATGCGCGAAATGGCTGCTGCATCCAATCAGTTTGCGCGCGTCGCAATTGAGAACTATTTGGGCACGATCCAGACCGATTTATCAGCGCGGCGCGAAAATCTGGCGATGTCGGCTGATATCGTGGGTGGCATGCTGGGTGCCGAAGCGCTGGGCTGGCTTTCAGGCACAAGCATGCCCAACCTTGATGGCCGGTTCCTGCAGATTTCAGTGCCGGGATTGCGGGTCGAAAAGCATAGTGTGCTGCGCAAACCGGGATGTCCGGCCTGTGCAGCCGCGCAGGCAACCACATGACCGATGAAGAAGATGCAGCACGTCTGACCGACGCGCTGGTCAGCGCCCGATGTGGTATTGTCACCGCACTGATACCGCAGATACGTGGTCCGCAGGAGCCGACCCCGCCGCATCTGTGGAATGCAACGCTGGCCCATTTCAGCACGCAACAGACCCAGATCGGTGTGCGGGTGACCGGCGGTAAAGGCCGGACCGAGGCAGAGGCCAAACTGTCTGCTCTTGGCGAGGCGATTGAGCGTTACGCATCTTTCCAATGGGATCCGCAGCGCGTGCGGGTCGGTTTACCCGTGGCAGATGCCATCACACCGAATGCTTGTGTGCTGTATTCAGATGCGCAATACGCGGCCGGTTTTCCGTTCCCGCCATGGTCACCCGATACACCAACCGCGTGGATCACCGGTGTTGAACTGCCCGGCGGCGATCCGGTCGAAATGCCTGCGTCGCAGGTCTATGCACTGGGCCCGCCACCGCGGATGGAGGATTTCTTTACACCCTCCGCGTCCAACGGAATGGCCGCGGGCAAAGATCTGGATCAGGCGATCCTTGGCGGATTGTACGAAGTCATTGAACGTGACGCCTTTATGATAACATGGCTGAACAAGTTGCCATCACGCGGCATTCGGCCACCCGCATCAGGCTGCAATGCGGCTGCAACAATCCGGCACTATGCACGGTTTGGTGTGACAGTCCGTCTGCGTTGGCTGCACACGGATCAAGCGGCTTATGTCATCATGGCCATTGCAGAGGACCCAAGCGAGGGTGGCATCTTTCGCGTTATCGGGTTGGGTTGCGATGCGGACCCGGTCGTGGCCGTTGACAAGGCTGTGTCAGAGCTTTGCCAACTGCGTGCCGGCATGGTCATGCGGATGCAGATGGATGACTATGAATCCCGGCTGACGAGTTACGAGGCGGTGCAGACACTGAATGATCATCCGCTGTATCACACGATCCCGGCCCACGCGGAGGAGTTCGACTTTCTCGACGATCACGCAGCGCTTTGTGATTTGCACGATTTGCCAAAGCCACCAGAGGCAGATACGCCCGAACGTATCGATGCGGTTGTTGAACAGGCTGTGCAATCAGGGGCGCGTGTCGCCTATGCCGATATCACCCCACCGGACATCGCCGCCCTTGGCCCGCGTGTGGTACGGGTGATCATTACAGGGTTCCAACCCATCCACTTCGGTTTTGGGCAGGGGCGCTATGGCGGGGCACGGTTGTTTGATGCACCGGTGAAATGGGGGCTGCGGAATCAACCGCTTGACGAAGCCGGGCTGAACCAATGCCCGCATCCATTGGCGTAGCGGATGAGCAATCGGATCGATGACACCACGGGCCTGTCACGGCTTTTTCACCTGAATTCGGGTCCTTGGATCAATGAAAACCCGGTGCCGAACGCACCATTTCAACAAAGGACCAAGTCTGACCTGCATGCACCCCGCATTGCACTGCCGTCAACGCAGCCCGGCGTTGTTGACCAACTGGCGCAAGCCCGCAGATCGCAACGCGCCTTTGCCGACACGCCGATGTCGCTTACGACTTGCGCTGGGCTTTTGCGCAGCGCCTATGCGGCGCTGGGCCCGACAACTGCGTCCGGAAACAAGGTCCTGCGGCGCCCGGTGCCTTCGGCAGGCGCACTGTACCCGCTGGAAGTCTATGCACTGGTTCGCAACGTGACTGGGTTGGCCGCTGGCATCTATCACTATGACGCGATTGGTGATGATCTTGAAGTATTGGGCGGCGACACTTGGCAAGCAAGTGGTCCAGAGACGTTTCTGACATGGGATTGCGTCGCAACAGCCCCGCTGATCGTGTGTTTGGGGGCGGAGTTTGCCCGCACACAAAACAAATACGGGGCACGCGGCTATCGCTTCGTCCTGTTTGAGGCAGGGCACGTTGTGCAAAATCTGTGTCTGGCCGCGCAGGAACAGGGGCTGGGCAGCCTGTGTATGGGCGGCTTTTACGACGAAAAGCTGAATCAAATGATCGGTTTGGATGGCGCGGCAGAGGCGGTTATCTACACCATCGCGATTGGTGCTGCCGCCGACGATCGCTAAGATCAGTCGGCAGGTTCGTCATGGCGCCGCGCGGCCGCCGGATAGACGCCCATCACGTGCAGCTGATCAGTGAAATAACCCAGCTCTTCCAATGCAAGCTGTACGTTGCGGTCATCTGGGTGCCCTTCGATTTCCGCGTAAAACTGGGTCGCAGTAAACGCGCCGCCGACCATGTAGCTTTCCAGCTTGGTCATATTCACGCCATTGGTGGCGAAGCCGCCCATCGCCTTGTAAAGTGCTGCGGGAATATTGCGGACGCGAAAGACAAAACTGGTCATCATCCCGAACTCGCCACGCCGCCTGAAGTCAGGTTCGCGTGCCATGATCAGAAAGCGCGTCGTGTTGCGGTCGTGATCTTCAATGTGTTTCGCAAGGACCTTGAGACCATAGATCTCGGCTGCAAGTTCAGAAGCAAGGGCGGCTACATGCTTGTCACCCCCCGCTGCCACCTCGCGCGCAGCCCGTGCATTGTCTGAACTGGTGCGTCCCCGGATATTGTTGCTGCGCAAGAAAGATCCGCATTGCGGCAATATCACCGGGTGCCCGAAGGCCTCGGTTATGTCGCTCAACTCGGCGCTCTGGGTGCCCAAAAGGTTGATATGTACGCGCACAAATGTCTCGTCGACGATCTGCAGGCCGCTTTCGGGCAGGAGCGAATGAACATCGGCGACCCGGCCATAGGTCGAGTTTTCGACTGCGATCATGCCAAGGTCCGCATCACCATTACGGACAGCGTCAATTGCATCTTCAAATGTGCTGCAGGGCAGGGGGTCGAAATCCGGGCGTGCGGTTGCGCAAGCCTCGTGTCCATAGGCGCCCAGTTCCCCCTGGAATGCGATTTTCGGTGCCATTGTGCTGCCTCCCTGCGTCAACCCACCAAAATGGGCGTTTCGTCGCGCCACTATACCTTGCAACCCGGTGTTGGAAGCGGATACATAACCGCGGAACACCGAAACGAGATGGAACGCGACATGTTCGACACAATGACAATGACCAAAGCAATTGGCGCTCTGTGCGGCACGTTTTTGGTTTACCTGCTGGGCGCATGGCTCGCCGAAGAGATTTATCACACAGGCGGCCATGGCAAGGACCATGCGCAGGCTTACGTGATCGAGGTCGCGGGTGCCGAGGGTGAAGTCGAAGAAGATGTCGAAGAAGTACCTTTCGAGGTGATCTATGCTTCAGCCAGTGCAGAAGCCGGTGAAGGTCTTTGGCGCAGCTGCCGATCCTGTCATGCGCTTGAATCAGGCGTCCATGGTACGGGGCCCGCGCTTTATGGTGTCGTGAACCGGCCTGTCGCATTCTACGATGATTTCAACTATTCCGGCGCCTTGGTCGCGGTTGCGGATGTCTGGACCCCGGAAAACCTCAACGGATTTCTTGAAAACCCGCGGGTTTGGGCGCCAGGCACGGCAATGGGCTATAACGGTATGCGCAGCGCTGAGGACCGCGCGAACCTGATCGCATATCTTGCCACGATTGGCGGGTGATACGACTTATCCGCTGTGCAGAAAATGGGCCGTCCATCATGGGCGGCCTTTTTCATGAGTCGGATGGCTTTCTCACTCTGTGTTCACGTATTCTCAACTTGAACATTTGCCATCGTGTCCTCTAGCGTCATTTATGAGTACTATGTTTTCGTCTGAACCGGAGAGTATGATGCAAAGCCGCCCCCAATCTCGTGTTATCGCCCAGCGTCACGACCCGCAGGTCGACTGCCTCAGATACTGGATTGCGGGTTCTGTGATTGGAATTGCTGCGCTTTGGGGCGCGTCACAGGTTTTCGCGGAAAGCCATGTCGCGATCATCGAAACCCATGGTTTCAATGAATATGGGGATTTGAAGTATCCGCCGGACTTTCCGCATCTGGATTATGTGAACCCCGATGCCCCGCTGGGGGGTGAGATTTCGGTATCGACCAATGGCACATTCGACAGCATGAACCCCTATGCGACGCTGTCAGGGTCGCCCGGCGCGCTGTCTTCCGTCATTTGGGAAACCATCCTGACGCCGACCTCGGACGAGGTGGGATCGTCTTATTGTCTGCTTTGCACATCGCTCACCTATCCAGAGGACAAATCCTGGGTCATCTTCAACATGCGTGACGACGTTGTTTTCTCAGACGGGACACTAATGACGGTTGAGGACGTGATTTTCACGATCGAGTTGTTTATCGAACAGGGCACGCCGTCTCTGGCGGCATCTCTGAAAGTATTGATCGAAGATATTGAGGCCGTTGGAGACAACGCGATGAAGGTCACGTTCTCGGACGAGTATCCTGTTCGCGGTCGGATCGGACAAATCGGTGGATTTCCGGTCATGTCGAAAGCTTGGTTTGAAGAAACCGGCGCTCGACTGGACGAGCCGGGACTAGAGACATCACCGGGCACGGCCGAATACGTGGTTGGGACTATTGATGTCGGCCGGTCGATTGTCTACGAACGTAACCCCGACTATTGGGGCCAGGACGTCCCGATCAATGTCGGACGTGGGAATTTTGACAGCATACGTATTGAATATTTCGCCGATAGCTCTGCCGCATTTGAGGCCTTCAAAGCTGGCGAATTCACGTTCCGTCGTGAAAACAGTTCGATCAATTGGGCGACATCCTACAATTTTCCCGCACTTGAACGCGGATGGGTCGTGCGCCGCGAGTTGGATGATGGCACGATGCCCGCGGCGTCCGGTTTCACCTTTAATATGGACCGCGAAAAGTTTGCAGATCGCCGGGTGCGCCGCGCGATGGGGCTGCTTTATAACTTTACCTGGACCAATGAGAATTTGCAGTACGGCCTTTTCCAACAACGCGAGAGTTTTTGGGAAAATGACCGGCTGAAGGCGGTTGGTTTGCCAACAGGCCGCGAGTTGGAAGTTCTGGAAGGCTTGCGCGGCCAAATACCCGATGAGATCTTTACCCAAGAGGCCCTGTTGCCACATGTCTCCGGTGAGCGTCCTTTGGACAGGGGGAACCTGCGACAGGCCTTGGCATTGATGGAAGAGGCGGGTTGGACAACATCGGATGACGGTTTGCTGCGGAATGCAGATGGCCAGACGCTGGATGTGGAATTTCTTGAAACAAGCCAGTCGTTTGATCGGATCATCAATCCCTATATCGAGAACCTCAAGCGGTTAGGCGTCAATATAACTTACAACCGTGTCGATCCTTCGCAATATCAGGCCCGCAGGCAGGCCAAAGACTACGACATGATTTTCGGCAGTTACCGCAACGGGTTGCAGGAAGGCACCGGGTTTTCTCAACGATTTGGGTGCGAGGACAAAGACGACGTTTTCAATCCGGCCGCGTATTGCTCAGAGGCGATAGATGAGTTGGGCAGGCTTATCCCCGAGGCTGAAACCTATGATGAAATGGCTGCTATGGTGATGGCAGCAGACCGCATCATGCGGTACGAATACTTCATGGTCCCGACATGGTATCTGGGTAAAAACTGGGTCGCGTATTTCGATATGTATGAACATCCGGAAAACCTTCCCGAGTTTGGTCTGGGTCATCTTGATTACTGGTGGTTCAATCAAGAGAAGTTCGACGCCCTGCAGGCCGCCGGCGCGTTCCAGTAAGACACCGAGATGGGCGCCTATATCCTCCGACGTTTGTTGCTTGTGATCCCCACGCTGCTGGGGATCATGATCATCAACTTCGCGCTGACCCAATTTGTGCCCGGTGGCCCGATTGAACAGATCCTTGCCAACCTTGAAGGGCAGGGTGATGTGTTCGAAAGCATTTCGGGCGGGGGTGGCGATGCCGATATTGGTGGCGAGTCCGACAGCGATTATATCGGTGGTCGCGGTCTGCCGCCGGAATTCATCGCCGAGTTGGAGCGCGAGTTTGGGTTCGACAAGCCGCCGTTAGAGCGCTTCCTGAATATGATGTGGAACTACATGCGCTTCGATTTTGGCGAAAGCTATTTCCGCTCGATCAGCGTGTTCGATCTTGTGATGGAAAAGATGCCCGTGTCGATCACGCTGGGGCTTTGGTCGACCTTGATTGCCTATCTGATTTCGATCCCGCTGGGCATCAAGAAGGCGGTACGCGATGGCACGCCCTTTGATACATGGACCTCGGGTGCCATCATCGTCGGTTATGCGATCCCGGGCTTTCTATTTGCGATCCTGTTGATCGTGCTGTTTGCCGGTGGATCCTATTTCCGGTTGTTCCCTTTGCGTGGCCTCACATCGGCCAATTGGGAGGATCTGAGCCTGATCGGCAAGGTGCTGGATTATTTCTGGCACATCACCTTGCCTGTTCTGGCGTCAACCATATCGGCCTTTGCGACCCTGACATTGCTGACCAAGAACAGTTTTCTTGATGAGATCAAGAAACAGTATGTGATGACCGCCCGGGCCAAGGGGCTGACCGAGGCGCGCGTGCTTTACGGGCACGTGTTCCGCAATGGGATGCTGATTGTGATCTCTGGCTTCCCGGCATTGTTCATCGGAGTGTTCTTTGGGGGATCGCTAATCATCGAAACCCTGTTCTCATTGGATGGGCTGGGACGACTGGGATTTGAAGCCGCCGTGGCGCGCGACTATCCCGTTGTATTCGGCACGCTTTTCGCCTTCTCACTTATCGGCCTGATTGTCGGTATCCTTACCGATCTGACCTACGTGCTGATCGATCCGCGCATTGATTTTGAGGCGCGAAACTGATGGCCCGGCGTCCGTTCCTTTCCCCCCTGAACCAGCGCCGTTTGCGCAATTTCCGCCGCAACCGGCGGGCGTATTGGTCGTTGGTCATCTTCAGCGTGCTGTTCGGTTTGTCGCTATTTGCCGAGTTTATCGCCAACGACAAGCCCATCGCGGTCAGCTACCGCGGCGAAATCAGGATGCCGATCTTCAGCTTTTATTCAGAGCGGGATTTTGGTGGCGATTTCCCGACCGAGGCTGGCTATGGCGAGGTTGAGGTGGATTGCCTGATCATCACCGGCGGGCTGGAAGAATGTTTCGACGATCCCGAGACCCTGATCGCAGCGGTCGAGGCTGGCGAAACGCTGGACGGTGATTTCCAGAAAGGCTGGATGCTTTGGCCGATTATTCCTTATTCCTACAACACCATCGTCGATGTACGCGGTGTGGCTCCGTCGCCCCCATCAGCCGATAATTGGCTGGGCACGGATGACACAAAGCGCGATGTGCTGGCGCGTGTCATCTATGGGTTCCGATTATCGGTAACCTTCGCGCTGACGGTAACGGTTGCCGCCTCAATCATCGGAATCATGGCGGGTGCGGTGCAGGGGTATTTCGGTGGCTGGACCGACCTAATTTTCCAACGCTTCATCGAAATCTGGACGGGGATGCCATCGCTTTACGTGATCATCATTGTCTTCGCGATACTGGGGCGAAGTTACTGGCTCCTTGTCTTTTTGACAGTGCTGTTCGGCTGGCCCGCCCTTGTCGGGGTGGTCAGGGCAGAATTCCTGCGCGCCCGCAATCTGGAATATGTGCGCGCGGCAAAGGCGCTGGGCGTGCGCGATCGGGTCATCATGTTCCGGCACATGCTGCCCAACGCGATGGTGGCCACGCTGACAATGCTGCCGTTTCTGGTGACCGGCGCGATTGGTGGGTTGGCCTCACTGGATTTCCTTGGTTTCGGTCTGCCTTCGTCGGCCCCGTCACTGGGTGAGATGACCTTGCAAGCCAAACAGAACCTGCAGGCCCCCTGGCTGGGCTTCACCGCTTTCTTTACATTTGCGATCATGCTGTCGCTTCTGGTCTTCATATTCGAAGGCGTGCGCGATGCGTTTGATCCGCGGAAAACCTTTGTGGCCGATGGCGATGCAGTAGTGGATGATACCCTGTTTGACGCCGAGGTGTCGCTGGCCAAAACCGGGACAGACGCCAGATGAGTGTTGTTTTGGATGTGCAGAACCTGAAGGTCGCGTTCCGACAGGATGGTGAGACGACCCATGCGGTGCGCGGGATTTCGTTTCAGGTGAACAAGGGCGAGACGGTCGCCATTGTCGGCGAAAGCGGGTCTGGCAAGTCAGTCAGCGCATTGTCCACCGTGCAGCTTTTGGGCGATAGCGCAGTGATGGCGGGGTCGATCAAATATAAAGGCGAAGAAATGGTCGGCGCCGACGACGCGGCGCTGCGCCGTGTACGTGGCAACGATATCAGCTTTATCTTTCAGGAACCGATGACATCGCTCAACCCGCTGCACACGATTGAAAAGCAGTTGGCCGAAAGCATCGAACTGCATCAGGGTCTGCGTGGTGCGGCTGTCGGGACCCGGATTATCGAACTGCTGGAACGCGTCGGTATTCGCGACGCCGAAAGCCGGCTGACGGCATATCCGCACCAGTTATCCGGCGGGCAACGGCAGCGTGTGATGATTGCGATGGCGCTTGCCAACGGTCCAAATCTGTTGATCGCAGATGAACCGACAACCGCACTGGATGTGACCATTCAGGCGCAAATCCTTGATCTGCTCGCCGATCTCAAACGCGATGAAGGCATGTCGATGCTGTTCATTACCCATGACCTGACCATTGTGCGCAAGATCGCGGATCGGGTTTGTGTCATGAAAGACGGCGAGATTGTTGAAAGCGGCCCGACGGCGCAAATCTTTGACAGCCCGCAGCATCCTTACACCCAAATGCTTCTTGCGTCCGAATCCGTTGGCGGACCGACGCCGGTGCAGTCTGATGCGCCCATTGTGCTGGAAACGGAGCAGGCAAAGATCTGGTTTCCGATCCAGCGCGGTCTGCTCAGGCGCACGGTCGGTCATATCAAGGCGGTGAACGAGGCCACGCTGACCGTCCGCGCTGGTGAGACACTGGGCGTTGTTGGCGAAAGCGGGTCGGGCAAGACGACCCTTGCCTTGGCCGTGATGCGCCTGATCCGGTCCGAAGGGCGGATCGCGTTTCACGGCAAGGACATTCAGCACCTGAACCAACGGCAGATGCGCCCGTTGCGCAGTGACATGCAGATCGTATTTCAGGACCCATATGGATCGCTCAGCCCGCGCATGACCGTGGCCGAGATCGTGGCAGAGGGGCTTGGCGTACATGGCGTTCAACCGGGTCGCAACCGCCGGGATATGGTGGCCGAGATCTTGCACGAGGTGGGGTTGAACCCGTCCCTGATGGATCGCTACCCGCACGAGTTTTCGGGCGGGCAGCGCCAGCGGATCGCAATTGCGCGGGCCATGATCCTGCGACCCAAGCTGCTGATCCTGGATGAGCCGACAAGCGCGCTGGATATGACAGTGCAGGTTCAGATTGTGCAGCTGCTGCGCGATCTACAGCAGAAATACGGGCTGGCCTATTTGTTCATCAGCCATGATCTGAAGGTGGTGCGCGCCTTGTCACACAAGGTCATGGTGATGAAACAGGGGGACGTGGTCGAGGCGGGCGATGCCGACGCCATCTTTGACGCCCCACAAACAGATTACACCCGCGCGCTGATGGCGGCCGCCTTTGAAGGCAAGGTGGCCTGACCGGCAGGGCCTTCTTACTTCAAGAAATGTCGTCCATATCTGTCGCGCCAGCGCAAAGAAAGGCTGGGCAGCTTCTGATGCCTCTCTTCAATGCCCACTCTGGACAGCAGAGCGACCGGACTGCGATATCTGACTGCACCATTCAAAAGGGTCTTTTCGTCGTCATCGTTCCCGACTGCGGCCCAACAAACGCCCGATCCCGAAACTGGTGCGCGGCGCATAAACATAGCGTGTCCTGTCCTCGGGCGTTTGTCGTTTGCGCATCCGCACCAGACCAAAAATCACCAGAACGATATGCCCGGCCGAGATAAAGTAGAATAGCGCCGCAGGCCCATAAAGCGTGATCAGCGCGGATGTGGTGTAAGGTGCTGCAATCGCACCGATCGCGTAAAAGAACATCAGCGCTGCCGATAGTTCCACACGCTGATCTGACGTCGCAAAATCATGGGCATGTGCCGTGGCCACCGAATAAATCGGAAAGGTTGTCAGGCCAAAGAACGCTGCGGCAAGCATGATGCTGGTTGTGCCATTCCCCGCAGTGCCCACAGTCACGGCGCAGGACAACACCGCCGCGACCGATAACCAGATCAGCACCCAGCGACGGTCATATTTGTCGGCCAACCACCCTACCGGATACTGGGCCAGAGCGCCGCCGGCCACGAACGCAGCCAGAAACGTCCCGATCTGGGCTGCCGTCAAACCGACCTCTTGCCCGTAAATCGGGCCAACCATGCGGAAAGATGCGCTGGACAAGGCTGCGACAATCACTGCCGCGACGCCTAGCGGCGAACAAATCCACGCGAGCTTGGGCCGCAGTCGCGTTGCTGCTGGCGTTTCCGGCTGCGGCACACGGGTCAATGCCAGCGGTAACAGCGATGCGCAACAGAAGATCGTCAGGATGTTATAGGCGATATAGGTTTCCAGATTGGCCAGCGCCCCGATCATGAATTGCGCGACGAAGGATGCACTTGTGTCGGCAATCCGATAACTCGCTATCGCGCGACCGCGTGTTTCGTTGGTGACTTTGGCCTGCAGCCAAGCCTCGATCACCGTATAGCAGCCTGCGACGCAAATGCCCGACCCGATCCGGCAAAACGCCCAGAACCACGGGTCCACGACGATCACATGGGCCGCCAATCCAATCGCCCCCATCGCTGTGAAGGTCGCAAAGGCCCGGCTATGGCCCACGCTGCCCATCAGGCGCGGCGCCCACCAGCAGCCGATAAAGAAACCCAGAAAATGCGCCGAGCCCAAAAAGCCGACCTGCGACTGGCTGAACCCTGACTGAAGCCCGGTCAGCGCGTCCAAGGGGCCGACACCCCCGGATGAAAGTTGTAAAAGACCGACTGACAAGAACAAAGCGGCAAAGGACAGGATCATGCGCATGCGGTCAGCTATGCGTGTCTGTGTCTGGCCGCGCTCAGGCATAATCGACATATCGATGTCGCGTTTGCACCCTTGCCCTCGCCGTATCGCGCATTAGGGTCCGCGCAACATCGCAAAACGAGGCACCGATATGCAGAAACTCCCCCTTGGCCGCACCGATATCATGGTCAGCGAATGGTGCCTTGGCACGATGACCTTCGGCAATCAGACGCCGGAAGCGGATGCGCATCGCCAGATCGACATGTCGCTGGACGCAGGTATCAACTTTCTCGACACGGCCGAGATGTATCCCGTGAACCCGATCCGTGCCGAAACCGTCGGGCTATCAGAGCAAGTCATCGGCAACTGGATCGCCAAGACCGGGCGGCGGGATGAGATTGTTGTGGCGACCAAGGTCTCGGGCAATAATCCCGGATGGGTGCGCGAGGGACGCGGTTATGATGGGGCAGTGATCCGCGAGGCGGTTGATACATCGCTCAAACGGCTGCAAACGGATGTGATCGACCTTTATCAGATGCACTGGCCGATCAGGGGGTCGTATATGTTCCGCCAGAACTGGGACTACGATCCATCGGGGCAGAACCGGCAGGAAACCATGGATCACATGATGGACGTGCTTGAGGCGCTGGGTGAGGCCGTGAAGGCCGGCAAAATCCGTGCCATTGGGATGTCCAACGAAAGCGCCTGGGGCATGACGAAATGGATCGATCAGGCAGAGGCGGCGGGCCTGCCGCGTATGGCAAGCGTCCAGAACGAATACTCATTGCTGTGCCGCCTTTATGATACCGACATGGCTGAAATGGCGGTGAACGAGGATGTCACACTTTTGTCTTTCTCACCATTGGCCTGTGGTGTGCTGACCGGCAAATACCAGAACGGCCAGGTGCCAGACGGCAGCCGCTTGTCCATCAACGGCGATCTGGGTGGGCGGGTGACCGACCGGCTTTGGCCCGCGACCCAGGCCTATCTTGATGTTGCTGCAAAACACGGGCTTGACCCGGTCCATATGGCGATGGCGTGGCAACGCACGCGGCCTTTCCCGGTCTCCGCGATCTTTGGGGCGACGACATCTGCGCAGCTGACCCAAATCCTTGAGGGTAAGGATGTTGTTCTGTCGGATGATATCATCGCGGATATCGACAAGGCACATAAGGCACACCCGATGCCGTATTGATGGGTGAAATTACTCATTCTGCGCCTTTTCGTGCCACATTAGGTGTTTGATCCCACGCTTTGATGCTTTCGCATATGTGGAGTTAACCACCATCGGAAAAGCTCGTAACGGGAGCGCAGGCCGTTCGGGCAGGAATACAGCGTTCCCAATCTTTCCCAAGACGCTGTGTTCAAATGATTTCAACCAAGAAGCCGACGCAATGGCGGTCGCCTTGCCTTGGTCAGGCATGGGGTAACGCCCGGTATCGTCAGACCGCCAAGCTCCTATCGAACGGTTCGGCAGGGCGATACGCCCTTTGGAATACCATGCCGCAGCCATCATCGCGCCCGTTTGGTCATACTTAAAATTTCCTCTATCATTTTCGCACAGTGAAAGTAAGTTATGCATAGTAAAACGGGAGGAAGATATGAATTACCTGAAAGCTGCGGTTCTTGCCGCTGCCGCAACAGCGCTTGGCACGGCGGCGATCGCCGAGACCGTTCTGATCCATGGCGAGGCCGGACCAAACCGTGGGGCGCGCGCTGACGCGATCCAGTGGTTTGCCGATGAGGTGGCTGACCGGTCCGGGGGGGACATGCGTATTGATGTGCAATGGGGTGGCGCATTGTTCAAAGCGAATGCAGCGCTGCAGTCGATCCACGATGGTGTGGCGGACATGGGAACGATTATTTCTGTCTATTACCCACAAGAGTTCGCCAGCTACGGCATCGCGGATTTGCCGCTTGATAACCCGGACGCCTGGGTCGGCATGCGCGCGACAGACGAATTGTTCCGCACAAACCCGGCAATCAGCGCCGTGCTGGATGACAAGAACCTTGTCTATATCGGGACCTTCACGACAAGTCAGGTGAATATCGGCTGCAAGGATGTCGAAATCCGGACGATAGATGATATTGACGGGCTTAAGGTGCGCGGCGTGGGGGCTTACGGCAAGGTCTTTGGTGACGTTGGTGCCAATATGGTGCGGATGTCGATTTATGACGCCTATCAAGGCCTCGACAGCGGCTTGCTGGATTGCTCGCAGGGGTATTCCTATGCGGTCGCAGCGCTGAAACAGGACGAGGTGATGACCAGCTACACCTTGCTGAACTGGGGCCAGGTTGGCGGCGTGGGCACGTTCATGAACAAGGATGCCTTTGATGCGCTGAGCGCCGATCAACAGCAGCTGTTGTTGGATACCGGATCTGACATGGTCGATTACTTTGGCCAGACCTTGATCGCGGCCAATGCCAAAGCGATCGAAAGCATGACGGCCGCCGGGGTCGAGGTGATCGAACTGCCTGCCGAAGAGCGCGCCAAGCTGATCGAGCGCGGGGCGGCCTATGTTGATGAGTGGGTCGAAACGGCGAATGCAACCGGGCTGGACGGCGCTGCGTTGTTGGATGAATACCGCACGCTGCTGACCAAATATACCGAGATACGCGACAGCGAAGGCTACCCCTGGGCGGAATAGTCAGCCGATGTTGAAACGGATTGAGGCACTGCTGCTGGGGCTGGCAGCCCTGGCAGTGCTGGCGATGGGTGCCATGATCACGGTGAACGTGGTCCTGCGCCTGTTCGGCACATCCTTGCCCGACAGTGTGGTACTGGTCCGCGAACTGATGGTCGCGGCGATCATCCTGCCCTTGGCGGCGGTGACAGCGGCGCGGGCGCATGTCTGCGTCGAGGTTCTGACAAACCTGATGCCACCGCGCGTCACCCAAGGTCTGATCCTTGTCGGTTGGGTCATCGGGCTGATTGCCTTTGCCCCGCTGGTCTATGCAGGCTGGCGGGAACTTGCATCCACCTGGTCCAGCAACAGTTTCTATTTCGGCGATCTTTCCCTGCCAAAATGGCCCGGACGTTTGATTTTCTTCGTCGGTATGGCTGTGTTCTGGCTGCGCCTTTTGCTGGTTCTGGTGCAAGACAGCCGTGCGTTTTTCGCGCGGACGGAAGGGTAGATAATGGATCCGTCAACCATCGGGCTGATCGCGTTTCTGGCGGTGCTGGGCATGTTGGCGATCCGTGTGCCGATTGCCTTTGCACTAGCAAGTGCAGCGATTATCGGGACGTTCTTTATCTTTGCCCTGCGCACCGGCAGTTTTGCCCCGGAGCGGGCAATCCGGCCAACAACGTCTTTGACGTTTTCGAATGCTTTTGACCTGGTACATAACTACAATCTGTCGATGATCCCGTTATTCGTGGCGTTGGGGCACATCGCTTACCGCGCAGGGATCACGACCAATATCTATCAGGCGGCCAAGGTCTGGCTGGCAAACCTGCCGGGCGGCGTGGCGATGGCGTCCATCGTCGGCTGCGGCGGGTTTTCGGCGATTACCGGCAGCTCAATTGCCTGTGCCTCGACCATGGGGCGCATATGCACACCCGAGATGTTACGCATGGGCTATGACAATCGGCTCGCCACGGCCTCTGTCGCGGCGGGGGGCACTTTGGGTTCCCTCATCCCGCCATCCGTTTTGTTCATCATCTACGGGATTTTCACCGAGACCTCGGTGTCGCAGCTATTTTTGGCGGGCATCCTGCCGGGCATATTGACGCTGCTGGGTTTTCTGCTGGTCGTGGCCCTGTGGGTGCGGCGTGATCCCAGTATCGCACCGGCGGCGGGTGTCACCTACACGATGACAGACCGACGCCGCGCAGCACTGTCGGCCTGGCCTGCGGTATTGCTCTTTGTGCTGATCGTCGGTGGGATCTACGGCGGTATCTTCACAGCAACTGAGGCCGCCGCCGTCTCTGTCGCCTTGGCCGTAATCGTGGGTTTCGCACAGCGGCGTCTGACGTTGGCGGCGCTGTGGGACTCGCTCAAGGAAACCTGTATCCAGACCGCCGGGATCTTCATTATCGCAGCCGCGGCCAAGATATTCGTGGCGTTTATCGCGCTCACCGGTGTGGCCCCTGATTTGGTGGCCTGGGTCTCGGCTGCGGATCTATCCGTGGTCACTTTCATGCTGGCCGTGGCACTGATCTATCTGTTATTGGGTATGTTCCTTGATCCTATCGGGATCATGGTGCTGACCTTGCCGCTGCTGATACCATTGGTCGAGGTGTATGAACTCAACCTCATCTGGTTCGGCGTGGTGGTGATCAAGCTGCTGGAGATCGGGCTGATCACCCCGCCTGTGGGTCTCAATGTCTTTGTGATTGCGAATGTCGTCGGTAAAGACGCGCCATTGCACCGGATTTTCGCAGGCATCATGCGGTTTTTGTCCATCGACGTGATCGTGCTGGCACTGATCATGTGTTTCCCTATCATCTCGCTACTGATCCCGGAGAGTATGTGATGAACGACCGTAAATTCGCCAATACGCTTGCGCGGGGGCTGTCTGTGCTGCGCGCCTTTCGGGTCAGTGACAATGGCATCACACATACGGAACTGGTGGTGCGCACGGGGCTGGCGCCGGCGACCATCACCCGATTGACCCATACGCTCAAGGAACTGGGGTATGTCAGTCAGCACGGCAGCTTGCTGCGGCTGGGTCCGGCCGCATTTGCGCTGGCCAGCGTCGCCAATGCCTCCAGCTCGTTCCTGGATATTGCCGATGGCCCGATGCAGACCCTGGCAGAGGACACCAGAACCATGGTTCTTTTGGCGGTGCCCGATGGGGCCAGCATGACTTTGGTGCGGACATGGCGGCCGCAAGGCGTGGCGTCGATCTGGCTGGAACCGGGCAACCGCGTGCCTGTGGCAGGATCATCCACGGGCCAATCCTTTCTGGCCGGGCTCAGCGACAGTCGGTTTGCCGCAAAGATGCCAAGCGATGAATGGACTGCACTGCGCCGCGACGGACGGGCGCAACTTGCAGCGCAAGGGTTCACCTTCGTCCAAGGGCCCGCGCGCTACACCAGCAACGTCAACGCGGTTGCACACCCCTATTTTGCCGCTGATCTTGGCGAACCGGTGGTCTTTGCCTGTGGGGCCACGCCCGACATGCTCAGCGACGCACGCATCCTGTCAGAGGTCGGGCCTGCACTGCGCAGTGTTGTCCGAGATCTGGAGCGCAAGACGGGCGCGCCACGCACCTACGATGCACATACCTAGAGGGCCGCGATGACCGTTCACTATGAACTTTGCGTTGAAATTGCCGTACTGGCTGCTGACAATCCGCCAGTAAATGCCCTTGGTGTGGGGGTGCGACAGGGCCTGCAGGACGGCATCGCCCGCGCCGTGGCCGATGGGGCGAAGGCGGTGCTGATTTACGGGCGTGGCCGCACATGGTTTGCCGGGGCGGATATTCGCGAATTTGGCAAGACCCCGGTCCCGCCGATGCTGCCCGATCTGTGCAATGCGATTGAGGCGGCCCCGATCCCGGTGATTGCTGCGATGCACGGCACCATTCTGGGTGGCGGGCTTGAGGTGGCGATGGCCTGCCACTACAGCATCTGTGTCGCGGGTGCGCGGCTGGGTCTGCCCGAGGTCGGGCTTGGAATTTTGCCCGGCGCGGGTGGCACGCAACGCTTGCCGCGTCTGGTCGGGTTCGAACAGGCTATCGAGATGATTACCACCGGGCGTCCGGTCTCTGCGTCCCGCGCGCTTGAGATGGGGATCATCGACAAGCTGGCCGAGGACGGCGCGGCCCGCGATCTGGGTCTCGCTTATGCTTTAGATTTGCTGGCGCAGGGCGCAACACCGCGCCCGGTCAGTCAGACCCCAGCGCCCGAAGCGGTGGATTTTGCGTCCCTCAAACAACAGGTAGCAGCCAAGGCGCGCGGGCAATTGTCGCCTGTCGCGGCATTTGAGGCGGTGGAGGCGGCGTCGCGCCTGTCCTTTACTGACGGGCTGGCCGAGGAACGGCGGCTTTTCAAAACGTTGATGGAGACTGACCAGCGCAAGGGCCTGATCCATGCTTTTTTCGCGGAGCGTCAGGTGAGCAAACTGCCTGAACTGGCGGGCGTCCGACCGCGCGAAGTTTCACAGATCGGGGTGATCGGTGGCGGCACGATGGGGGCAGGTATTGCCACGGCTGCATTGCTTGCGGGTCTGGGCGTGACCCTGATCGAAACAACATCAGAGGCTGCAGACGCCGCCCACCAGCGGATTGCAAAGAACCTGTCAGGCGCGCTCAAGCGGGGCAAGATCACCCAAAGCGAGCATAACGAGTTGTTGCACATCAAGCTCAAGACGACCGCTGATTATGCGCAGTTGAGCACCGCTGACGTGATCATCGAGGCGGTGTTCGAAGACATGACAGTCAAGAAACAGGTCTTTGCCCAGATCGAAACCGTGGCGAAACCGGGGGCGGTGCTGGCCAGCAACACCTCCTATCTTGATCTGAACGAAATCGCCGCTAGCACCACGCGACCCGGCGACGTGATCGGCCTGCATTTCTTCTCTCCCGCCCATGTGATGCGCCTGCTTGAGGTCGTCATTGGCGATCAGACTGTACCCGAGGTCACGGCCACCGGGTTTGCCCTTGGCAAGCGCCTTGGAAAGGTGGCAGTGCGGTCGGGGGTCTGTGACGGGTTCATTGGAAACCGCATCCTGTCGGCCTATCGCACCGCGGCGGATCATACGATCCTTGACGGTGCCAGCCCTTATCAGATCGACCGCGTGCTGGAGGATTTCGGTTTCGCCATGGGTCCGTTTGCCGTGGCCGATCTGGCCGGGCTTGATATCGGCTGGGCCAATCGCAAACGGCTCGCTGCCACCCGCGATCCGCGCGAACGCGTGCCGCAGTATGTCGATCGGCTGTGTGAAGATGGCTGTTTCGGGCAAAAAACCGGGCGGGGCTATTACGTGTACGACGGGAAGACGCGATCGGAAAACCCCGATGTGATGCCCTTGATCGATGCAGAACGCGCTCGATTGGGGCTATCTGCGCAATCCTTCAGTGATGCGCAAATCCTGCGCCGCTACATGGCTGCCATGGTCAACGAGGCCGCCAAGGTCGTCGGCGAAGGCATTGCCCTTCGGCCTCTCGATGTCGATATCGTTCTGTTGATGGGCTACGGCTTTCCACGCTATCACGGTGGGCCGCTGAAATGGGCCGACCTGCAGGGGCTGCCCGCAATCCTCGCTGACATTGACGGGTTTGCCAAAGACGATCCGTATTTCTGGCAAGCGGCCCCATTGCTGCGTGATCTCGTTGCGCAAAACCGGACATTTGATGACCTCAACAAGGAAACAGGCACATGAAACAGGCTGTAATCGTCGCGGCGGGGCGCACCGGACTGGCGAAGTCGTTCCGCGGATCTTTCAATCAGACCCACGGGGCCACCATGACCGCGCATGCGATCCGCGAACTTGTCGCACGCTCGGGCGTTGCACCCGATCAGATCGAAGACGTCGTGATCGGCTGCGGCTATCCAGAGGCGGAAACAGGCGGCAACATCGCACGGCAGGCGGGCTTTCTGGCCGGATTGCCGAAGACGTCCGCAGGCCAGACGGTCAGCCGGTTTTGCGCCAGCGGCTTGCAGGCCATTGCCACCGCCGCCCATGCAATCACCGTCGAAGGATCTGGACCACAGGTGGCGGGCGGGGTGGAAAGCATTAGCCTGATCCAGCCAAACATCCGCCGCGTGCCGGAACCCACCCTGATGGCGCAAATGCCAGAGGTATATCATTCCATGATCGAGACTGCCGATCTTGTAGCGGACCGTTACGGCATCAGCCGCGAAGCACAGGACGCCTTTGCACTCACCTCGCAACAGCGCATTGCTGCGGCGCAAGATGCCGGTCATTTCGCCGATGAAATTCTGCCGATGGACACAATCATGGCCGTCAAGGACAAGCAGACAGGCGAGATCGAGGAAAAGCCGGTGACAGTCGATCGGGATGAATGCAACCGCCCGGGCACCACGTTAGAAGGGCTTGCGGGTCTCGCGCCCGTCCGCGAGGGCGGATGGGTCACGGCGGGCAATGCCAGTCAGCTGTCCGATGGGGCGGCGGCTGTTGTATTGATGGAAAGCGCCGATGCGGAGCGGCAAGGGCTAACGCCCATCGGCGCGTTCAAAGGCTTTGCCGTGGCAGGCTGCGGACCCGAAGAAATGGGCATCGGCCCGGTCTTTGCAGTCCCGCGACTGCTGGAACGTCACGGTTTGCGCGTGCAGGACATCGACCTGTGGGAGTTGAACGAAGCCTTCGCAAGCCAGGCGATTTACTGTCGTGATACGCTTGGGCTTGATCCTGACAAGGTCAACGTCAACGGTGGCTCCATCGCCATCGGGCACCCATTCGGGATGACCGGTGCACGCTTGACGGCGCATATTCTGCATGAGGGGCGCAGACGCGGCGCAAAGCTGGGCGTGGTGACCATGTGCATCGCAGGCGGCATGGGCGCTGCAGGCCTTTTCGAAATCTACTGAAAGGACACACGCGATGGATCTGAGTTTATCTGCTGACGACAAGGCGTTCCGCGCGGAGGTACGCGCCTTTCTTGACGAAAATCTGCCCGCCGAACTGGCCGACAAGGTGCGTCGGTCGCAATCCCTGTCAAAGCAGGAACATGATTTCTGGCACACAAAGCTGAATGATCGCGGCTGGCTGGCCCCCAACTGGCCCAAGAAATTCGGCGGCGCGGAATGGGACGCGGTGCAGCGTAATATCTTTGAGGATGAATGTGCATTGGCCTATGCGCCGCGCATCGTACCCTTTGGCTTGTCGATGCTGGGCCCGGTGCTGCAAAAATTCGGGTCCGAGGCACAACAGAACTACTGGTTGCCAAGAATTCTGAGCGGTGAAGACTGGTGGTGTCAGGGCTATTCCGAACCCGGCGCGGGCAGCGATCTTGCCGCGCTCAAGACCCGCGCGGTGCGCGACGGCGACCATTATGTGGTGAACGGGCAGAAAACCTGGACCACCTTGGGCCAGCACGCCAACATGATCTTCTGTCTGGTGCGCACGGACCCCACCGCCAAGAAACAGGAAGGCATCTCGTTCCTGCTGATCAACATGAACAGCCCCGGCATCGAGGTGCGCCCTATCACCCTAATCGACGGCGGCGCCGAGGTGAACGAGGTCTGGTTTACCGATGTGCGGGTGCCGGTGGAAAATCTGGTGGGCGAGGAAAACAAAGGCTGGACCTATGCAAAATTCCTGCTGACCCATGAGCGTACCAATATCGCGGGCGTCGGATTTTCCCGCGCGGGTCTGGCGATGGTCAAACGCATCGCGGGGCGGGCACAGGCGCGGGGGCGACCCCTGCTGGACAACCCGCATTTCGCCGCGCGTGTGGCGCAGGTCGAGATTGACCTGATGGCCATGGCCGTGACCAACCTGCGCATTGTTTCCAAGGCGGCGAAAGGTCAGGCACCGGGCGCTGAAAGTTCATTGCTCAAGATCAAGGGCACGCAAATCCGGCAGGAAATCACCGATCTGGCACGCCGCGCGGCGGGTCCGCAGGCGATGCCCTTTGCGTCCGAGGGCCTTGATGGAACCAACACGCCGCTTCCCGATCCCTATGATGCAGGCGGTGTGGCTGCGTCCTATTTCAACAACCGTAAACTGTCGATCTTTGGCGGCTCAAACGAGATCCAGCGCGAGATTTACGCGAAGCATCTGATGAAAGGCGCGTCATGAATTTTGAGCTGACCGAAGAACGGCAGATGCTGCAGGACACATTGCGGCGCTTTCTGTCCGGCGCCACGGGCGATGTCTGGCACGATCTGGCAGAGCTTGGCGTGATTGGGGCGCTGTTTGGCGAAGACGCGGGTGGGTTCGGCGGCACGGGCTTCGATCTGGCGGTGGTTTTTGAAGAATTGGGGCGGGCTGATCTGGTGCTGCCGCTGATTGATGCGGCACTGATCCCCGGACGTCTGATGGTAGCCGCTGGCGCGGATGTCGCACCGCTGATCGCGGGAACGGAGCGGTTTGCGTTTGCGCATAGCGAACTTGGGGCACGCTATGATCTGAACTGGGTCGAGACGCGGGCCAAGGATAACCGGCTGACTGGTGAGAAAACGACCGTATTCGCCGCCGAGGATGCAGACACGTTGCTTGTCTCCGCACGTTTGAGCGGGGCGGTGGATGATCAGCAGGGTATCGGGGTGTGGCAGGTGGCAAAGGACGCGCCGGGCCTGACCATGCGCAGCTATGAATTGGCGCAGGGCGGGCGGGGTGCCGAAGTGTCGCTAAACGACACGCCGGGTACGCCGCTGATGACGCAAGCCTATGATGCCATCGCAGATGCCATGGCTGCCGCCACGCTGTCCCAATGCGCTGAGACGCTGGGGGCGATGGATGTCGCGGTCGAGATGACCCGCGACTATCTGGGCACGCGACGGCAGTTCGGCAGACCCATCGGTACGTTTCAGGCGTTGTCCCACCGGCTGGTCGATCTGATGATGGAGCTGGAGCAGGTGCGCTCTGCCGTCATCCTTGGGGCCGGGCATTTGGAAAACCCACCAGCCGAACGGGACCGGATCCTGTCCGCGACCAAGAACATCATGGGCCGCGTCGGGCGTCTGGTGGCGGAAGATACAATACAATTGCACGGCGGGATCGGTATGACCCACGAATATGCGCTGAGCCGCTATGCCAAACGCATCGCCATGGCCGATCACCGGTTTGGCGACACCGATCACCATCTGGAGCAGTTCATTGCTCTCAGTCGCTGATCCGAAAATTATCACGGGTGAGACCGGGGCCCAGCAATTGATGGGCTACCTGCTGGATGTGGGCCATGCTGACGGGCGCGCGCGCTGCAGGCTTGAGGTGACGCAACAACATCTGAACCGCCATCGGGTTTTGCACGGTGGGATCACGGCTTGCCTTCTGGATAGTGCAGCGGGGGCCACCGCATCGCTGAGTGTGGATGACACCGGCCGCGCACCTTTTTTGAGCGTGTCGCTTTCAATCAACTACGTCGCACCCGCCACGCCCGGATGGGTGGAGGCTACAGGCACCATCACTGGCGGCGGGCGCAGCCTGTTGTTCGTATCCGGCGAATTGCGGGATGCGTCGGGCGTGTTGCTGGCCACCTCCACCGGCGTCTACAAACGCGTACCAAAGGAACGGCTATGACCGCGCGCATCGAAGACTGCGGCCATTACCTTGTCGTCCATAACCGCACCGAAAAACGCGGGGCACTGACCCCTGCGTTCTATGACTGTATCTGTGATGCGATTGCGATGGCGCAGGCGCGCCAGCTACGCTGCGTGATCGTGACAGGCGGGCCATTTTTCTGCGCTGGCGGCGATTTGTCGGCTCTTAAAACCCGCGCGGCTTTGCCGATTGATGAACGCCGTGCCAAGATAGACCTGCTGCACGATGTGATCCGCGCCATGAAAGGATCGGGGGTCCCCCTGATCGCGGCGATAGAGGGTGGCGTTGCGGGTGCCGGGCTGTCGCTGGCGTTGGCCTGTGACCTGATTGTCGCCGCTAGGGGTGCGTCTTTTGCCGCCGCCTACGTCAAGGCGGGCCTGACCCCTGATGGCGGCCTCACCCATGCGCTTGCGACCGCCGTGCCCAAGCAGTTTGCCATGGAAATGTGTTTGCTGGGCCGGTCCGTCTCTGCCGAACGCTTTGCCGATCTGGGTGTCGTGTCGCAGATCTGCGAGCCCGGCAAGGCATTAGACAACGCCCGGGCCATTGCGGATGATCTGGCCCGCGGACCAAGCCAGGCACAATCCGCTATCCGGCGATTGATCAATCAAGCCACTGACAATGATCTGACCGCCCAGCTCGACCTTGAAGCAGACATGATGGCCATAGCACAGGGATCACCCGACGCCGCCGAAGGGATCGCCGCATTCTTGGAAAAGCGCGCGGCGGAGTTTGGCACATGATACCCTTGCAGACCGACGTCACCCGGCGTCTGGGTATCCGACTGCCGATCCTTGCGGGCGGTCTGATGTGGTTGTCGGATGCGGATTATGTTGCGACGATAGCAAAAGCGGGCGGGATGGGTTTTATCACCGCCGCCAGCTTTCCCGATGATGCGGACCTGATCGCCGAGATCACAGAGGCGCGTAAGCTATGCGGGGATTTGCCGTTTGGCGTCAATGTCTCGATGCTGCCCAAACTGGTCCCCGGCGAGAGGACCGCCGATATCTTTCGGCTTATCGCGGATCAGGGCGTCACGGTGATCGAGACTGCCGGGCGTAACCCCGAACCTTACATGGCGCTGCTCAAGGATCTGGGGCTGACCGTGATCCACAAGGTGCCCGCCGTGCGCTACGCCATCAAGGCCCAGGGCATCGGCGTGGATATGGTCACGATTGTAGGGGCAGAATGTGGGGGGCACCCCGGTATGGATATGATCGGCAGCTTTGTGAATGCGGCCATGGCGGGAGACGAACTCCAGATCCCGTTCCTGATCGGGGGCGGCGTTGGGCATGGCGCGCAGCTTGTCGCGGCACTGGCGATGGGAGCGTCCGGTGTCGTGCTCGGTACCCGACTTTTGGTGGCGAAAGAGCTGAATGCCCATGAAGATTACAAACAGGCCATCGCGCAGGCCACAGAACGCGACACCGTGCTGACCATGCAATCGGTGCGCAACACGATCCGGACGCTGGCCAATGAAACCACGCAGGCTGTGGCCCGGATGGAGGCCGAAAACCCAAATGTCACGATCACCGATCTGATGCCGCTGGTGTCTGGCCAGATCGGGCGCAAGGCCTACCAGACAGGGGATGTGTCCCATGGGATGTTGTCGGCGGGTCATGCGCTGGGGCTGACGAAATCAATCGCCCCCATGGCCGAGATTTTCGCCCAGCTGGAGGCAGAGGCGCAGGCGGCCCTCACCCGTCTACATCCGCTGAAGGGGGCGATTGAATGACCTCGCAAATCTATGTGGAACTTGATGCGCAAAGCGCCCGGCACCCGGATGCGCGCGCGCTGACCGATACGCTGGGCCATGACTGGACCTACGCCGATCTGACCCAAGCAAGTATTGCGCTGGCCGCGGAATTGAAAACCATGGGGGTCCAGCCAAACGACCGAGTCATGATTGTTCTGGAAAACTGCGCCGCAGCGGTGGCCGCCCTTTTTGCTTGTGCGCGCATGGGGGCTGCGTTCGTGCCGGTGAATGCGCGCCAGACCGCCCCTGAAATTGACCGGATCGTTCAGCATGCAACCCCGTCAGCGATTTTGTTCACCTCTGCCATATCGGCAGATGCGGCCGCACATGCACAGCGCTTTGGCGCGACGCCGATACCCGGCCCGGTGGCCATCGACGCCGTGGCAAAGCCATCGAGCCCCGATCCGATTCTGCACGATGTGGCGACGCTGCTCTACACCACCGGGACAACTGGCGCACCCAAGGGTGTGATGCTGACCCACGCCAACCTTATCTTTGGCGGAAACGCAGCACGGGTTACGCGTGGCGTGACGCAAAACGACACGGTTTACGGGGTCCTGCCGATCAGCCATGTGTTCGGGCTGACCTCGATCGTGATGGCAAGCGTTCTTTCAGGTGCGACTATCCGGCTGGAGCCGCGTTTCGCGGCGGCCAAACTTTACGAGGCGCTCAATTCCGGTGTGACGCTGCTGTCGGCCGTGCCGCAGATGCTCGCGCTTTTGATGCAGTATACCAAAGAACAGGGACATGACCGGCTGCATTCACAGACCTTGCGTTATGTGTCCTCGGGGGCGGCCCCGCTTGATCCTGATTGGAAACGTCGCACAGAGGCGTTCTTTGGCCTGCTGCTGCAAAATGGCTATGGGATGACAGAGACCACGGCAGGGGTCAGCGTGACTACCCATACCGACAGCAACGATGACATCTCTGTGGGCAAGCCGTTTCCGGGCGTCACTGTGAAACTGGACCATGATGCGCCCACGGCCCAGGGCGATGTTGGCGAAATTCTGGTCGGGGGTGGCGGCGTGATGAAAGGGTATTTTCGCAACCCATCCGAGACTGCGAAGGCGTTTACCGATGATGGCTGGCTCAGAACCGGGGATTTGGGCCGTCTGGATGCGCAGGACAATCTGCACATCGTCGGTCGTTGCAAGGAATTGATCATTCACGGCGGCTTCAACGTCTACCCGCCGGAGGTAGAGGCCGCTTTCAATGACCACCCGCAGGTGATCCAATGCGCCGTTGTTGGTCGTATGATCGACGGCGACGAACAGATCTACGCCTTTGTCGAAGCAGCAGCGAGCGATTGGCCCGATCCGGATGACTTGCAACGTTTTGTGGCAAAGCGTCTGGCGGGGTACAAACGACCTTCCAGAATTATCCTAGCCGAAAAACTACCCGCAGCCCCGACCGGGAAAATTCTCAAGACCAAACTCGCCGATTGGCCCTAAACCCGGTCGCGCATCATCAGTGCGGTCAAATTGGACGGCCTCGCAGCGTTTGGACGCGGGCACGCATTTTGCCCAGATGATCATCTGGGCATTTTCCGATCAGCCCGAAGCGCATTGCCCCCGCTTTCAGCAGAAATAGTGTGTTTGCCCGTTTTCGCCTGTAAAAGAAAGAAATGTCTTGACTCCACGTCAAGTGAACCATTCCAATATTGGTACGGATCAATTCATTAAACATATCACCAGGGACGGAGAGGCCATTTTGAAGTTCGATAACGATTTCTCGAACAACACCACCCGCGCCCTGACCCAGATCAGACGCTTGATGGAAGATGGCAATTTGCCTTCAGACGGTCGCCTGCCAACCGAGCGGGTGTTGTCGGAACAACTTGGGTGTGGCCGCCGCACGATAAGGCGCGCGCTTGAGGTGCTGGAGACCGAAGGCTTGCTATGGCGCAGACAGGGTAAGGGGACATTTGTCGGTCAGCCACCGCGCGCAACGGTGGGTCTGGCAGCAGAAATCGTTGACGAGGTTGATGCGCTTGGCGTGATGGAAGCACGCATGGGGATCGAGCCCCAATTGGCCGCATTATGCGCACGCCGCGCAACGGGTGAGGATGTTGATCGCCTGCGTTTACTGGCAGAACGGACCCTTGCATCGGCGGATGCAGATGCGTCAGAGCTTTGGGATGGGGCAATCCATCGCCAGATTGCGCGCATCGCGAACAATGCCCTTTTGCAAGCCGCATTTGATATTATCGACACCGTCAGAATGGCCGAAGACTGGCAGCAGAAACGCCATCTGGCTCGGTCGCAGGAAACCAACACGCTTTACCATACCCAACACCTGCAGATCATTGCTGCAATTGATGCGCGGGACGCCGAGGCCGCGCATGCTGCGATGACGCAACACTTGAAAGCGCTGACTGACAACTTGCGCCGTACCTTGGCGGATGGCTTATGAATACACCGCTGCTGGATGTCCGAGGGCTGTCAATTCGCATCGCGGGCACCCCGCGCGATCTGGTCGAAGACGTGTCGTTTACACTGTCAGCGGGCGAGACGCTTTGCGTTGTCGGTGAATCCGGTTGCGGCAAAAGCCTGACGGCATTGGCCTTGATGGGTCTGCTCGCGTCGCCGCCACTGAAGGTGACGGGTGGGACCGCAACCCTGGACGGACAGGACTTGCTGACCTTGCCAAGGGATCAACTGCAGAGCCTGCGGGGGCGCCGCATGGCGATGATCTTTCAAGAGCCCATGACATCGCTCAACCCGGCGCTGCGCATCGGGGACCAGATCGCCGAAACCGTACAGCGCCACCAAGGCGTCAGCGCGAAAGAGGCCCGCGCCCGCGCGCTTGAGATGCTCAAGCGTGTCCGCATTCCCGCGCCCGAAAGCAGGCTGGACGCCTATCCGCATAATCTGTCCGGCGGCATGCGACAGCGGGTGATGATTGCAATGGGGTTGGCCAATGACCCCGCCCTGCTGCTGGCGGATGAGCCGACCACGGCGTTGGATGTGACCATTCAAGCGCAGATTCTGGACCTTATGCGCAGCCTTCAGTCTGAAAGCGGCAGTGCGATGATCCTGATCACCCACGATCTGGGTGTCGTTGCTGAAATGGCCGATAAGGTCGCTGTGATGTATGCGGGCCGCATTGTTGAAATGGGTCCTGCAGCGCAGATTTTTGAGGATCCGCAGCATCCTTATACGATCGGGTTGATGAGTTCGATGCCAGCGCTTGGTGAACGCACCGAGAGGCTTGTCACCATCCCCGGCGTCGTGCCGCAGGCCAATCATATGCCCGCCGGCTGCCGCTTTGCTGAACGCTGCCCATTCGCCGATGCGACCTGCATGAAGACGCCACCCATGCAGGATGTGTCGACCAATCATCATGTCGCCTGTTGGCATGCCCCGCTTGAGGCGCAAACCGAAGTGCGGGCATCGGCATGACGGCGCGTGACATCATCCTCGAAGCGCATGGCCTGAAACTGCATTTCACGACGGCAAAGCCTCTTTTTGGCAAGGCCAAAATCATTCGCGCGGTCGATGGCGTCGATCTGCGCATCAGGCGTGGCGAAACACTTGCGATCGTGGGTGAATCCGGCTGTGGCAAATCCACACTTGCCCGGCTGCTTGTGCGTCTGTTTTCACCAACGGAAGGCAGCGTGACGTATGATGGACAGAATATCGCGAACAAGTCAGAGCATGATATGCGTGCCCTGCGCCGCGATCTGCAGTTTATCTTTCAGGATCCGTTTTCATCCCTCAACCCGCAGATGAGCGTGGGGGCGTTGATCGAAGAACCTTTGCGCGTGCACAGGATCGGGACGCCCGCCGAACGGCGCACGAAGGTTGCGCATCTTTTGTCCCGTGTCGGGCTTTCGCCACAAATCGCGGACCGCTATCCGCATGAGTTCTCCGGCGGGCAGCGCCAGCGGATCGGCATTGCGCGCGCACTTGCATCGGGTCCCAAGGTACTGATCGGCGATGAACCGGTGAGCGCGCTGGATGTCTCTATTCAAGCGCAGGTCGTGAATATCCTTGAGGATCTGAAAGAGGAATTCGGCCTGACCTTGGTGATCATCGCCCATGATTTGGCGGTCGTGCGGCACATGGCTGATCGCGTCGCAGTGATGTATCTGGGCGAAATCGTCGAGCTTGCGTCGGTGGACGCATTATTCAACGCCCCGCGCCATCCTTATACGGCGGCACTCATCGCGGCGATCCCCGTGCCCCATATCGGTGCACGGGTCGCGACGGCCAAGCTGCAAGGCGATCCGCCCAATCCCATTGATCTGCCGACCGGCTGCCGCTTTTATCCGCGCTGTCCTCATGCGACGGACCTATGCCGCAGCGAACGGCCCATACTGACAAATTCCGATCACCAGGTGGCCTGCCATTTTGCGGATGATCTGAACCTGGCAGGACTGTCCGACAATGCCACGGCCCGCAGCCCCGCAGCCGCCGCGCGCTTTGATCTGTATCGCGAGGCGCGTGCGCGAAAAGACAAAGAGGCTGCAACCTAAACTACGCAAACAGAACGACAAACAGGGAGTTACGACAATGAAAATCAGACCTATCACGACACTTGCTGCAACCTTGATGTTGACCACGACAATGGCCAGCGCGCAGGATTTGCGCATCGGCCTTGCCGAAGACCCCGATATCCTTGACCCCGATCAGTCCCGCACATTCGTGGGGCGCATCGTCTATGCCTCTGTCTGTGACAAGCTGGTTGATATCACCCCAGATCTGGAAATCATTCCAATGCTGGCCACCGGCTGGACATGGTCCGACGATGGCATGACGATGACGATGACGCTGCGCGATGACGTGACCTTCCATGACGGAGAGCCGTTCAACGCCGAAGCGGTGGCCTACAACATCAATCGCTCGAAGACCCTAGATGAAAGCCGCCGCAAGTCCGAAGTGGCCTCGATCAGTGGGACCAATGTTGTTGATGACACGACAATCGAAATCATGCTGTCCAACCCCGATGCAACATTGCTGGCCCAATTCGCTGACCGGTCGGGCATGATGGTGTCACCCAAGGCTGCCGAAGAAATGGGGCTTGAATTCGGGGCCGCCCCTGTGTGCGCCGGGCCCTACAGCTTTACCGAACGGGTGCAGCAGGACCGCATCGTGCTCACCAAGTATGCGGATTACTACAACGCCGACAACTTCGCCTTTGACAGCGTCACCTTCCTGCCCATCACCGATGACACCGTGCGGCTCGCCAATTTACGCGCTGGTGATGTTGATATGATCGAACGTCTGGCCGCGACAGATGTCGCGTCGGTCAGCGCAGATGACAACCTGCAACTGGAGCAGGCCGTGTCACTTGGCTATCAGGGTTTGACCGTAAACGTGGCCAATGGTGAAAAGGCGGGTGGCCCCTTTGGCTCGGACAAACGTGTGCGTCAGGCACTATCGATGGCCATTGACCGCGAGATCATCAATCAGGTCGTGTTCGAAGGCGCATTTGCTGCAGGCAACCAGCCCTATCCCCCAACGTCGCCATGGTACAACAGCGACATTCCGGTGCCTGCACGTGATGTCGAAGGGGCCATCGCGCTTTTGGCCGAGGCCGGTGTGGAAAACCCCACGGTCGAGATCCAGGTGTCGACCAACCCTGTTGCACAGCAGGTTGTCCAAGTGGTGCAGGCTATGGCGAGCGAGGCTGGGATCACCGTCAACGTGGTGGCCAAGGAGTTCGCGACACTGCTCAGCGAACAGTCAGCGGGCAACTATGAAATCAGCCAGGTTGGATGGTCAGGCCGCGTTGACCCGGACGGGAATATTCATCAGTTCGTCACCTGCGAGGGCGGGATCAACGATAGCAAATATTGCAATCCCGAGATCGACAATCTGCTGAATGCGGCGCGCACATCAAATGATCCGGCCACCCGAAAGGAAAGCTATGACGCAGCATTGGCGATCCTGAATGACGATAAGCCGTTGATCTATCTCTACCACCAGACATGGATCTGGGCACTGTCAGACGCCATCAGTGGCTACACGCCATACCCTGACGGCATGATCCGCCTGTCCGGTGTGACCAAGTCGGAATAACGCCATATCCTCTGGCGGCAATTCTGCCGCCAGAGGCCTTTTTCACAAAGGTTGCTGTCATGCTCAGTTTCATTGGACACAGGCTTTTGGTCGCGATCCCGACGATCCTGCTGATTTCCGTGCTTGTGTTCTTCTTGCAAAAGCTGCTGCCGGGCGATCCGGTACTTGCCTTGGCAGGCGAAGACCGCAATCCCGAAATTCTTGAGTATCTGCGCGAAAAATATCGCCTGAACGATCCGCTTTATCTGCAGTATTTCCACTGGATCGGGAATGCATTACGCGGAGATCTGGGTATTTCGCTACGCACCCAGCAACCTGTGCTGACGCTGCTGGCGCAAAAGCTGCCGGTGACCCTGCAACTGGCGACCATGGCACTGATCATCGCTGTTGTTATTGGCATTCCGGCCGGGATCCTGTCCGCCTACCACAAGGGCACGTGGATTGACTGGCTCGCCAATGTTGTTGCGCTGTCCGGGCTGTCCGTGCCGAATTTCTGGCTCGGGATCATGATGATCCTGCTTGTGTCGGTCAAACTGGGCTGGTTGCCTGCATCCGGCTATCAACCCTTCAGCGAAGACCCGCTGCAATCGATCCGCACCATGCTGATGCCCGCCTTTGTGCTGGGTACCGGGCTGGCCGCGACGCTGATGCGGCACACGCGCTCTGCGATGCTGGGTGTGCTGCAATCGGACTATGTCCGTACGGCGCGGGCCAAGGGGTTGTCTGAAAAGGTCGTTGTCATCAGACATGCGTTGCGCAACGCGCTGGTGCCAGTTGTAACGGTGATCACGCTGTTATTCGGTGAACTTCTGGCGGGGGCCGTCCTGACCGAACAGATTTTCACCATTCCGGGCTTTGGCAAGCTGGTCGTCGATGCGGTGTTCAACCGTGACTACGCCGTCGTTCAAGGCATTGTCCTTTGCACTGCCATCGCGTTCGTGTTGATGAATATCCTGTCTGACGCGCTCTATCGCGTTCTGAACCCGAAGATGTCGGACAGATGAGCGCTTTGACCGATATTCCCGCCGCAAAGGCAGAGGCGCTGCCGCCCAAGCAAAGCCGCGTCTGGGCGAAGCTGCGGCGTAATGTTTCTGCCATGGTTGGCGGCAGCATCGTCCTGACCTTTGTCATCATTGCTTTGCTGGCACCTGTCCTGCCGATGCCGGGGCCCGCCGAAACCGACTGGGGTGCTGTGCGCAAGGCCCCCTCTGCCGCCCATTGGCTGGGTACAGATGAAATCGGGCGCGATATCCTGTCGCGTATGATCTGGGGCGCGCAGGCGTCACTTCTTGCTGGCGTTGTCTCGGTCGCGATTGCGGTTGCTGTCGGTGTTCCGCTTGGTGTTCTGGCCGGGTATTGCCGCGGTTGGACCGATGCCATCATCAGTCGCTTTACAGAGGCGTTGCTGGCCGCACCCTTTCTGATCCTCGCCATCGCGCTGGCGGCTTTTCTGGGGCCATCCTTGACCAATGCGATGATCGCGATTGGCCTCTCGGCTGTGCCCATTTTCATTCGGCTGGCCCGCGCCCAGACGATGCAGGTCGTGACTGAGGATTATGTCGAAGGTGCCCATGCAGTGGGCCTGTCGCACCCGGCCATCATTGGCCGCTATGTTTTGCCCAACATCGTGCCGCCGCTTCTGGTGCAGGCCACGCTGACAATCGCGGCCGCCATCATCGCCGAAGCATCACTGTCGTTTCTGGGCCTGGGTCAGCAGCCACCGTCGCCATCATGGGGGTCAATGCTGAACACCGCCAAGGCGTTTCTTGAGCAAGCGCCGTGGATGGCCATGTGGCCGGGCATTGCGATCTTTCTGGTCGTGCTCGGCTTTAACCTGCTTGGCGATGGGCTGCGCGATGCGCTTGACCCACGCGATCACTGACCGAGGAAGACCAAATGCAATTCACCACAAGACCAGAGATCCTTGGCACCTTCGGCGTCGCCACTTCGACGCACTGGATCGCATCAACAGTGGGCATGTCGATCCTTGAAAAGGGGGGCACGGCGGTTGATGCAGCGGCCGCGATGGGCTTTGTCCTGCAGGTCGTCGAATCGCATCTGTGCGGCCCATTGGGCGATTTGCCCGCGCTGATCCATCTGGCAGGCGAAGATGCGCCCCATGTGGTCTGCGGCCAAGGCACGGCCCCTGCGGGGGCCACGATTGATCATTACAAGTCGGAAGGACTGGACATGGTCCCGGGCTCAGGCTTGCTGGCCACGGTCATTCCCGGCGCGTTTGGCGCGTGGATGCTGATGCTGCGCGACCACGGCCGGTTGCCGCTGCGCGATGTGCTGGAACCCGCCATCCATTACGCGCGGCACGGGCATCCCACCCTCGCGCGCGTATCGGCCACGATTGACGGGCTGGCGGATTTCTTCCGTGACGAATGGCCGACATCTTACGCAACCTGGTTGCCCGGCGGGTCCGCCCCGGCCCCTGAAAGCCTGTTCTGCAACCCCGCGCTTGCCGACACATATGACCGCATCCTGACCGAGGCCGAGGCCGCATCAGGCCGCGAAGCCCAGATCGAGGCAGCGCGGCGCGCCTTTTACGAAGGTTTCGTGGCCGAAGCGATTGACAGCTATCTGAAAGACGCTTGTGTGATGGACGCCGCTGGCGGGCGTCGCAAGGGCGTGCTGACCGGGCAGGACATGGCGGGCTGGCAGGCGACCTACGAAGCGCCGCTTTCTGTCGATTATCATGGTTGGACTGTCTGGAAAGTGGGCATGTGGAGCCAGGGGCCAACACTTTTGCAATCCCTGCGGCTGCTTGACGGCATAGGCATCGCCGACATGGATCTGAACGGTGCCGATTTCGTCCATACGGTGACGGAAGTCATGAAGCTCTCGTTCGCGGATCGCGAGGCCTATTATGGTGACCCAAGCCATACGGAAATCCCGACTGACACCCTGCTGTCGCGCGATTATGCGGCGACGCGCCGTGCGCTGATCGGGCTGCGGGCGTCGCTGGATCAAAGACCGGGCCAGATTGAAGGATATGATCTTTGGACGCAGGCGGCGATCAAACGCTCAGCCAAGGATAGCGTTGCGGCCCCCGGCGCGGGCGCGGGTGAGCCGACCATGGCGCATCTGTCGGAAAAGCGCGGCGATACTGTCCATATTGACGTGATCGACCAGTGGGGAAACATGGTCTCTGCCACGCCGTCGGGGGGTTGGCTGCAATCGTCACCGGTTGTTCCCGGTCTGGGCATGCCGCTGAATTCGCGTGCGCAAATGTTCTGGCTGACCGATGGCCTGCCAACATCGCTTGCACCGGGGCGGCGTCCACGGACAACGCTTTCCCCATCCATGGCCGGGCGCGGAACTCCTTCGCTGGCCTTTGGAACACCGGGCGGAGACCAACAGGACCAGTGGCAGCTGATCCTGTTCCTGCGCCTGGTGCACGGCGATATGAACCTGCAGGCCGCAATCGATGCGCCCCTGTTCAACACAAGCCATTTCCAAAGCTCGTTCTATCCGCGCGGCACACAGCCGGGGCACCTGATGGTGGAACCGGCATTTGGAGAGGCGGTCATGGCTGATCTCAAAGCGCGCGGTCACGATCTTCACGTGGCCGAACCCTGGACGGTTGGCCGCATGACCGCCGCCAGCCGGGATCCAAATGGCCTGATGCGCGCCGCCGCCACACCGCGTCTGATGCAGGCCTATGCCGTTGGCCGATAAGGAGGAACCATGACCTATTCCATCGTTGCCCGTGATCCTGAGACCGGACATCTTGCCGTTGCTGTCGCCAGCCGATTCTTTGCCGTGGGCGCATTGGTGCCCCATATCCGCGGCGGCAAATGCGCGGTGGCGACACAGGCTTTCATCAACCCGATGCTGGGTGTGGAAGGGGCAGCAAGGCTGGCACAGGGTGAAACTGCTGATGCCGTTCTGCACGATATGATCGCCCGCGATGACGGCCGCCTGCAACGCCAGATCCACTTGATCGACAGTGCTGGCCAGTCAGCGGCCCATACGGGCGACGCGTGCGTCGACTGGGCCGGGCATGCGATTGGCGACGGCGTGTCTGTTGCGGGCAACATGCTGGCGGGACCGCAGGTTATCGCCGATACGCTTTCCGCCTATCAATCCAACATGGACATGCCCTTTGCAGAGCGGCTTTTGACCGCAATGGAGGCGGGGGCAGCTGCTGGTGGCGATAAGCGGGGCACCCAATCGGCGGCCCTGCGTATTCACCGTAAGGATGACTACCCTTGGCTGGATATCCGCGCTGATGATCATCCGGACCCGCTTGCCGAACTGCGTCGGCTGCTTGACGTTGCCGGCGAACGTTTTCTGCATGTGGCTGACGTGATGCCGACGGCTGACAACTTTTCAGGTCTGGCGGACCGCAGCGGTATCGACGCCGCCATTGCCGCAGAAGAGGCACGCCGCAAAGCGTCAGGATGGACCAGCCGGTCATTCGCAACGGAACTGCCTTGACGCATACAAGGCGCGAAAGAATTGGATTCAGTATCTACCGATCTAGCTCTGGCGCGTAGATCTTGCTGATGTATGTGTAAGGTGCGCGCCCGCTGAGTGCCTTCAAGCGACTTAGGCACCCAAGACGTCCGCAAGTTGCTTCCGAAGTTGCTCGTGGCTGTCATAGCGATACCGTCTGACCGTGTCATCCTTGTCGGCTCATTCGAAATTTCGCCGACGATCCCGCAGACCTTCGGCGCGTCGCAAAGGGTCATGCGCCCGGTGGAAGAGGCTTTGTTCGGGTCGGCTGAGGCAGCGGTCGGCAACCGACTGGTGACCGGCTTTCTGCCTTACGGAACGAATGTGCAACGCACGATTTACAGCACCCCATGGGCCGTCGCCGCCATACGAGCGCGCTACGGGTCTGGTGTCACAATTGCTAAGGCATTGTGGCAGTCCGCCCGATAGATTGTGGCCAAAAGAGAATGTGTCACGCGCACTTGCCGGATATGGCTGCGGGGCATTGTGCGTTTCGCTCATGGCCCTTCGCCCGTTTGATGGGTGCTGCAACCCATCTCACCCCTCAATCCCGATCCAGAACCGTGGACCCGCGTCTGTGATCTCTTCCAGTCCCATCCCGCGATAGGCCGCTTGCGCCGTTTTGTTGTCCGGGGCGGTCCCAATGGTCACACCTTTCGCGCCTTCTGCTGCGGCATGATCCTTGACCGCTGCAATCAACGCCCGCCCCACGCCTGTCGCCCGGCAGCGTTCGGCCACATACAGATGCTGGATGTCGAAACCCGGTCGCGCCGAGTGGATCTGCACCTTTTTCAGAACGCCAGCATAGCCCACCAACCCACCCGGAGCACGGGCCACAAACGCAAGCGCCGGGGCATGATCGCCAAAAAACAACGCCTGCAATTGCTCAAGCGTCACCTGTGCCTCATCCCCATGAAAGGCCGACAGGTCCCTGATCAGCTTTTGTATCTGCGGCAGATCGCGGGGTGCTGCCTTTTCAATCGAAATCGTGTTCATGTCGTCCCTTTGCGATTTTGACCCGCAAGGACACCACAAAACAACACCCTTGCGGGCGGCTGTTGATGTCAGATGTCAGAAAGAACCCAGCCGCCGTTATATGGCGCTGGTAAAATAGACCGCTGCGATATGTGTCAGACTTGTCATGCGACCCGAGTGCCAGACCAACCCCTGACCTGTCAAGGATTGGCTTGTGCAGGCGGGCAATTTCGCACAGTGTCCCGGGAAACTGCGACGGGAGGCACCGATGCCGCTGCAAATGAACCGCGAAGTCTTTATCACGTGTGCTGTCACCGGCTCTGGCTCTACCCAGGATCGCAGCCCCCACGTGCCCCGTTCGCCACAGCAAATCGCCGACAGCGCCATTGACGCGGCCAAGGCCGGGGCGGCCATCGTGCATTGCCACGTGCGCGACCCTGATACGGGCGTACCATCCCGGGACCTTTCGCTTTACCGCGACGTCACCGACCGCATCCGCGCGGCAGAGGTTGATGTGATCCTGAACCTGACCGCCGGCATGGGTGGTGACATGGTCTTTGGTGGTGTCGAACAGCCGCTGCCGACGGTGGCAGGCACCGACATGGTGGGCGCAACCGAACGTGTCGCTCATGTGGCCCAGTGCCTGCCGGAAATCTGTACCCTCGATTGCGGCACCATGAATTTTGCCGAAGCCGATTATGTCATGACCAACACGCCCGGCATGCTGCAGGCCATGGGGCAGATGATGACTGAACTTGGCGTGAAACCGGAAATAGAGGCATTCGACACCGGCCATCTCTGGTACGCCAAGCAACTGGTCAAGGACGGTTTCCTCGATAGTCCCGCATTGGTGCAGCTTTGCATGGGCGTGCCTTGGGGTGCACCTGATGATCTGAACACCTTCATGGCGATGGTGAATAATATCCCCGACGACTGGACCTTTTCCGCCTTCGGTCTGGGCCGTTCCCAGATGCCCTATGTTGCGGCTGCAGTCCTTGCGGGCGGAAATGTGCGTGTGGGGCTGGAGGATAACCTGATGCTGGACAAAGGCGTGCTTGCCACCAATGCCCAACTTGTTGAACGGGCGGTTGGTATCATCGAAAGCCTTGGCGCCCGCGTGATCGGCCCGGACGAGGTCCGCACCAAGCTCGGCCTTACCAAACGTGCCCCGGTGGCGGCATGAGGGCGCTTGTCCTTGCGCTTTTGCTGTCCGGCTGCGGCGTTTTTGAGGTCTATCGCGATACCGATACGCCCATCGCGTCCAAAGCTGTGTTCGAGCCTGAACGCTATCTCGGCCTTTGGTACGAGGTCGCGCGCTATCCCGTCCCGTTCGAGGCGGGCTGCGTCGGCGTGACGGCAGAATATGGGTTGCGCGAAGATGGGCTGATCTCGGTCCTCAATATCTGTCGCAATGCGGATGGGTCTGAGAAATCCCGCATCGCCGGGACGGCGGAAATTGTCGGACCCGGACGGCTCAAGGTGCGGTTCCCATCGGTACCGTTCGTGGCTGCGGATTACTGGGTTCTGTGGACCGACGAAGACTATCAAACCGCCGTTGTTGGTGCCCCCAATGGACGCGCAGGCTGGATTCTGAACCGGACCCCTGATATCCGCGAAGACCGGCTGAATGCCGCGCGCGATGTACTGGCATTCAACGGCTATGACCTGAGCCGACTGGAAGAGGTAACACAATGAAACGTTTGGCAATCGGCACTGTGATGCTTCTTGCTGCCTGCGAAGGCGGCACTGGCTTTGGCGGCGGTGGTAATCAGGAACTTATGGTGATCGGCGGGCGCATGACGTTTGAGCAATGCCGCGCGCGCGGTGGCCTGATCATCCGTGACGCAAACACGCCCATGATCGCCTGTGATCCTTCCGTGCGCGGCGAACCCGAACCTGCGGACGAATTCAACAACCCCGCCAATACAGGGTAAGACCAGATGTTACGCGGCACAGCGGCGATTATCGGCGGCGGCGTGATTGGCGGCGGCTGGGCGGCACGGTTCCTGCTGATGGGCTGGGACGTGCGGGTGTTCGACCCGGACCCGGAGGCCGAACGCAAGATTGGCGAAGTTCTTGCCAACGCGCGGCGGTCTTTGCCGGGGCTCTCAGACGTGGCCTTGCCTGCAGAAGGCAAGTTGAGCTTTCACGATACGATCTCGGACGCCGTGCGGGGGGCAAGCTGGATTCAGGAAAGCGTGCCTGAACGGCTTGATCTCAAGCGGAAGGTTTACCAGACCATCCAAGAGCATTGCATTCCGACTGCGGTGATCGGGTCCTCGACCAGCGGCTTCAAACCGTCCGAATTGCAAGGCTGTGCCACGCGGCCCGCCCAAATCGTCGTGACCCATCCGTTCAATCCGGTCTACCTGCTGCCGCTGGTCGAACTGGTCACAACCGATAAGAACTCGGCTCCGATGGTGGCCAAAGCCAAGGCGATCCTGACCGACCTTGGTATGTATCCACTCCACCTGCGGGCTGAAATTGACGCGCATATCGCTGACCGTTTCCTTGAAGCTGTCTGGCGCGAGGCGCTTTGGCTGATCAAGGACGGCATCGCCACGACCGAGGAAATCGACAACGCCATCCGTTATGGCTTTGGCTTGCGCTGGGCGCAGATGGGACTGTTTGAGACCTACAGGATTGCGGGTGGCGAGGCGGGGATGCGCCATTTCATCGAACAGTTCGGACCCTGTCTGGAATGGCCCTGGACTAAGCTGATGGATGTGCCGGACCTGACCGAAGATCTGATCAACCAGATCGCCGATCAGTCCGACGCCCAATCGGGTGCCTACAGCATCCGCGAACTGGAGCGCGCCCGCGATGATAACCTTGTCACGATCCTGCGCGGGCTAAAGGCGCAGGATTGGGGGGCAGGGGCCTTGCTGAACGCGCAGGATCGGCGGGTCGAAGGCGACGTCAAACTGCCCGATGATCTCAGCCAGCCCATCGTCACCGTGAACCGGGTCGTGCCGCTGGATTGGACAGACTATAACGGGCATATGAACGAGGCGAAGTATCTGCAAGCCTTCGGTGACGCCACCGACCGGATGATGCTGCTGATTGGCTGCGACGCCGACTATATCGCCAGCGGCGGCAGTTTTTTCACTGCCGAAACCCATATCCGGCATCTGGACGAAGTCCATGCAGGTGCCACGATCCGGATCGAGACACAGGTGCTGCTGGGCGCGGGCAAGAAGATGCATCTGTTCCACCGGATGTTTGACGGTGACCGGGAACTGGCGACGGGCGAGCATATGTTGATCCATGTCAGCCTTGCAACGCGCCGGGCCAGCGAACCGGCACCTCACCTTGCCGCGACGTTGAACGCGATCGCGCAGGCGCATGGTGCGTTACCGCTCCCCTTAGGTGCGGGCAAGGCTGTGGGGGTCAAAGGCTAAATCGTCCGCAGGCTGCGGCTCGGTCCCGTTCAGGGTTTCTGGTAAGAGATGATTTTCGCGTTCCACGCGTCGTTTTCCGCAATCGTTTCATCACCGGGTAAAGGCAGTGACCCGATCCGATCGGCAAAGCTGCATGCAAAGCGATGATTGATCTGCAATGTAGGCGGTGCAAGTTCGGGATTATCAAGGGTACCAGTCGCAATCTCGACCTGATCATCGTCGAAGTTTTCAAGACTCAGCGGTGTGCCACATGCGCCGCAGAACCCGCGCTGGCTGAGGTTAGAGCTTGCGAACAGGCGGCGGTTGCCGTGGGTCCATTCCAGCCCATTCGCAATAACCAAAGGGGCGTAGAACGCGCCGAACGCACGCTGGCACATGCGGCAATGGCAAACAGATGAACGCCCCAGCGATGCGACGCGGTAGCGCACCGCGCCGCATTGGCACCCACCGACAATTTCAGAATGATGTGTCATCTGTCTAAGACGATATCAATTGAAGGCCGTTGTCCAGATTGCTTTGAGCATCGTATGGGTGCAGACAGATTACCACAGCGGCCACCTTACGGGAAAACAACGCTGAACGCGGTGCATTCGCGCGGGTGCCGACACACTCCGCAGCATCAACTTCACGCCAAAAACGGATCATGATAACAGCGATACAAGCCGGTTTTGAGGGAAATCCATGTCACCAAACTACTCTAAAGCCTTCGCTATTGCGTTGCTGTTTTCCGGCGCAGGGACGTCTGTCGGTGCGGGCATACTGAATTGTAGCGGAACGGCGACAGCCACAGAGATCGCCATATGCAATGACGACGCATTATCCGATCTGGCCAACATGGCGGCTGATATCGGGAACGCTGTTGGACTGGAGATAGGCTATAGCAACCTTGCCACGCCAGATGATCTCTACCCGCGATTTGACCGGCTGCTCAGAACGCTGACGGTCAGCGATATGGATAAACTCACGACCAGACGGCAAGAATGGCAGTTTGATTTCGACGGGGCGAACAAGATCCTTTTCATAAATACAGCCGACAGCCCGCTGCAAAACATGATGGTGGTCTTTGAAGCCGATGGCAGCGCCGGGCATGTCGCGGCAGAGCACCCCTATGACGCCGGTCGCTATAGTTACCGCGCTGTCGGCAATATCCTGGAAGTAACGTCCAGTTTCGCGCCCGCACTATTCATCGAGAAATACCGCTATCAAAATGGATGCTGGCGATTGATCGGTGAAGACGCATCGTGGCGCGATGAAGACCCGGACCAACGCTCTATCAATTACCTGACGGGGCAGGCGATTTTCGAATACAAGGATGGATCAAGCATCACACGGTCATTTGACACGCGGGTGATATGTCTTGGTGAGGATTCCTATTCCTACGAAATCGAATTCCACGATGACTGATACCTGAATAATCCCCAGTTCCCATGCAGAGCGCGCATATTGCATCGCGAGTCTCCGCGGCAGTGGGCGAGGCTTTGGGTGTCAAAGGTTGATCCAAGGTGCGTGGTTTCAGGACAGAATAATCCTGCAGGTCTAACAGACCTCTGCGATCAACCCATCAAAATACGCAGGCAGTTCGCGCGGTCCGATCGAAGCTGCACGCACCAGCTGATCAAAATGCTGCGTGATCGCCATGACCCGCTCTGTGTCGCGAAACACCAGATAGTTCCGCCCAATGTAAATCACCGCCAAAAGCGGGCCGAACACCGTGACCGGTGCCGAAAACAATTGCCGCGTATCGAATACATGCAGTCTTAAAGACGGGTAAAGCTGCGCATGCAAATCGCGAAACTGGCGCAACTGATCCTGCCGTAGATCGGCAGGCAGCCCTGCGTAGTATCCCGTGGCCCCGGCAAATGATTCCAGCTCTGCCAATGGTACCGCGATCTCATAGTCCGACCGCGCCCCGCGCATCCATTCCAGCCGGTCCCGGCTTGCTCCGATCGCCTGCTCAATCGTCTTACCCAGCGACGGCGCATACTCCCAGCGCAACATGTCTTCGGTTTTCAACATATCTGGCAAACCCGCAGGGACATGGCGGATCTTGTAACCCGCAGCCTCTTGATGCCAGGCAAAAATCTGATCATCGACCATTGCGCGGGGCGCCTCGGTCATTGAAATCGCAGCGGCAACCAGATCAGCAGCCTGTTCCGGCCGGTCCGAGAGACCCAGCAACCAATCCGCACTGACCCCCAGCACTGCTGCCGCCTCGGCCACCAACTGCGCGTTTGGCAAACGTGCACCCTTATCTTTCAGCAATTGCGACAAGGTCGACCGATCCACACCAGTTTGCCGGGCAAGTGCGCTTTGCGAGATATTGACTGCCGTCATTGCCGCCGTGAGCCGGTCGCGAAACAACTGCGCGCGATAACGTTTGTCTACTTTTGTCACCATACAGAATTTAAATCACAATATGCGGGTTTTGTGAACTAGTCTCAGAATGTGCCCAGCAGACCGAAGACCTTAGAGTGTCAGCATGGGACAGGAGAACAAACAACATCCGCGCGCGGTTGAATGGCCGACGCTGGCGCTTATACTTGCGTGCTACGCTGCATGGATCGGCGCACTTTGGGTTCTTCCCTTTGCGCTTTTCATTCCCATTGTCGCGATCATCATCGCGCTTCATGCCTCGCTGCAACACGAGGTCATCCATGGCCATCCGTTCAGTCTGCAATGGTTGAACGATGCGCTAATCTGGCCCCCGCTGACGCTGGTTGTGCCCTATGCCCGCTTCAAGGCCACACATCTTGCGCACCATACGGATGCGACATTGACTGACCCATACGAAGACCCAGAGACAAACTTTCTTGACCCTGCGGTGTGGGACCGGCTACCGCGCGCCATCCAAACGCTGCTGATTTGGAATAATACACTGGCCGGGCGATTTGTTGTCGGGCCTGCCATCGGCACCATCATGTTCTTCATCAGCGAATGGCGTATGCGCGACGTTGCAGTTGTGCGCGGCTGGGCGCTCCATATTCCGGCGCTGATTTTCACGCTTGCGATCGTCAGCGCCTCGCCGACACCGATCGGGGCTTATTTCATCGCCGCCTATCTGGCGATGTCACTGCTCAAGCTGCGCACCTTCCTTGAACACAAAGCCCACGAACGTGCCAGCGGGCGCAGCGTGATCATTGAAGACCGCGGCCCGTTTGCGTTTCTCTTTCTGAATAACAACCTGCATGTTGTTCATCACATGCACCCAAAAGTGCCTTGGTATGATCTGCCCGCGCTGTATCAATCGCGCAAGGAACACTATCAGCGTCGAAATGATGGCTATGTCTATCGGTCCTATGCACAGGTCTTTGCACGCTACCTGTGGCGGCGCAAGGATCCCGTCGCGCATCCACTCTGGCGGAATTAACCATTCACGGGCATAGGGGTTGTCATGGAACCCTGGATAATGATCACGCTGGGTGCTGCTGCGGCGCAAACCTTGCGCTTCATGCTGCAAAAGCATCTGAAGTCGACGCAGCTCTCCACTGCCGGGGCCACATTTGCGCGGTTCATCTATTCCGCGCCTTTTGTCGCAATCATCGCGACCGTGTACGCCACGACAACCGGGCAAGGCGCACCGCAGGTTCCTGCGCAATTCTGGCCTTACATGCTGGCGGGCGGTACATCGCAAATCCTGGCCACAATGTGTGTCGTCGCACTGTTTACGCACCGTAACTTCGCGGTCGGCATCACGTTCAAGAAGACCGAGGTTCTGTTGAGCGCGCTTTTCGGTTTCATTATCCTGGGGGACACGTTCGCCGGTTGGGCGATTTTTGCGATGTGCGTTGGGCTGGCCGGGGTCCTTCTGCTCTCGGACCCGCCCGGTGGCGTTGGGCCTTGGCGCAAACGCATCTTTAACCGGGCCACGGCACTGGGCCTTGGCGCAGGCATCCTTTTCGGCATTTCTGGTAACGGTTATCGCGGCGCCTCGCTGTCGTTAGGGGATGGCGACGTGTTTTACCGTGCGATCGTCACGCTGGCCTTTGTCACCGCATTCCAGACAATCGCTATGGCGCTGTACCTCAGGTGGCAGGAGGGCGGACAGATCACCGCCGTCATTCGCGCCTGGCGCATCGCGGGGCTGGTTGGCCTGACCAGTATGATCGGTTCTATCTGCTGGTTCACAGCCTTCACCCTGCAAAACGCAGCTTATGTGAACGCGGTCGGGCAGGTGGAATTGCTGTTCTCCCTGATGATCGGCGCTTTTGTTTTCGGCGAAAAGGTCAGCGCCCGGGAATGGCAGGGGCTGGCTCTGCTTACCGCGAGCATCATCATTCTTGTGCTGGTTACTTAAAGCGGCCCCTTGCCGCTAAGTCGGCTGATCAGGTGCGCCTCATCATCGTTGCGAAAAAACGGCACTGACGCAGGTGGCCCGCCGCGTTTGATATGGGCAATCAGCTCTGCCAATACGACCTGGGTGATGAAGGGCAGATCGAATTGACGGGCAGCGGCCAAAGGCACCCATTGCAGATGTGCCAGCTCGTCCTCGGCATTGCAAAAATCATCGGGGTCCGTGACCAGATCATCAACCAAAGCCAGAAAGAAGCGCGCATCAAACCGGCGCGGACGGCCCCTGGGTGTTACTGCACGGAAAAAAAACTGCAGCGCCCCACCATGTGGACGATGCCCTGTCGCGGCAAAGCCGCGCCAGCCCTGCGGCGGATCTGACCACACACTCTTGGCACCCAAAACCTGGCCTGTTTCCTCCCACAACTCACGGATGGCTGCCGCGGCAAGGGATACAGGTGACACTGTGCTTTCGCTGCGTAACCGCGTTTCGTCCAGTGGGTTGAGCGGGGTCAGGGGCACGCCCGCATCATTTGGATCAACGGCGCCGCCGGGAAAGACAAACTTGCCCGGCATGAAAGCCGCACCAGCGCCGCGCTGGCCCATCAGAACGGATGGTACCCGTGCCGCATTGCGCAAGACGATAATCGTCGCTGCATCCTTGATTGGGGTGTCAATCATCCTGCCCTCCCAGCGGGGATCAGGCGGTGTGCCCGAACCCATGCATGCGCCGGGCCCATTGGATACCAACGATCATGCCCTTCAATCGTGGCAGCAAAGCCAGCGACAATGCAACCGCCCCGACACTCAGAACGGTCGCCATGACCCACGGCTCCGGGCGCCAGACCACCCACATGATATGAATGGCAAAGCCGATGATATGTGCGACCAGAAGGATGGTCAGATAGGCCGGGCCATCATCGGCCCGGTGGTGAAACAGCTCTTCTTCGCAGACAGGGCATTGATCTGTCACTTTCAGATAGCGGGTGAACAGCGCGCCCTCCCCACATTGCGGACAGCGGCAGCGTAGCCCGTTCAGCAAGGCCGGACGTGTCGGGCGGTCATCGGTAAGGGTGGCAGTATCAGACATATCCGGCTCCAATCTTCGTCTTCAGATGGCCCATTCCGCGCGACTTGAAAAGGGGGCGCGTCAATTTGTGAAGAAAAAGGGCGTTCCACGCGACGGAAATACGGGACGCCGCCGTTCAAGTAAGGCCAGCAGCAAGGGAAGCTGCGATACCAGACCACAAGGAGATGGCAATGAAGACCAAGATTTTAGTAGGCGCAATCGTTACCGGGCTTGTCATGACGGCTGCGTCAGCACAGGCCGAAGGGCATCCGCAGCGGCTTGATTTTGATGCACTTGATACAAATGGCGACGGCATTCTTACAGCAGAAGAATTGCAGGCGCGCGGAGCGGAAAGGTTCATCAGCATCGATACCAATGGTGACGGTGTCTTATCGGTTGAAGAACTGGCCGAAACAGGACGCGCCCGCGCCGCTGAACGCGCCGCCCGCATTATCGCACGCTTTGATACCAACGGCGACGGTGTGCTCGAGCAGGGCGAGGGGCGTGGTGAAAATCGGGCCCGGATGTTTGAGCGTGCGGATACAGATGGCGACGGTGGCATAAGCGAGGAAGAGTTTAGTGCAGCCCGCGAAGCGATTGATACACGCCGCGATGAACGGCGGGACGACCGTCAGGATGGACGCCGGGATACCCGCGATGATCGGCGTGATGACCGCAGAGACGACCGCCGTGACGAGCGTCGCGACAACTAAGTGGATAGAAAGCTGGCAGGGGCCTGTTGTCCCCTGCCAATTGCCTTGGATCACGCGGCGGGATAGCACGAGGCCTGATGAAATCGGCACCGACAGTATCACAGCAGATGCCGGACGACGCACTGCTGGTCGCCTTCGCGAACGGGGATACCGTTGCGGCGCAGGAACTGACCGCGCGCCTGCTGCCGCGTGTTCTGGCACAAGCGACGAGGATGCTTGCCAACCAGACAGAGGCCGAAGACGTGGCGCAAGAGGCGATGATCCGGCTGTGGAAAATCGCCCCCGATTGGCGGCAGGGTGAGGCACAGATCAGCACATGGCTTTATCGCGTTGTGGCGAACCTCTGCACGGATCGGTTGCGCAAACGGCGGGGCGGCGTGTCGCTTGATCAGATCGCTGAACCGACTGACGACACACCCGGAGCGGTTGCGCAAATCCAGACGCAAACGCGGCTCAAGGCACTATCGGACGCGCTGGCACAATTGCCGGTACGACAGGCAGAGGCGGTGGCGCTTAGGCATCTGGAGGGTCTGTCCAACCCCGAAATTGCGCAAATCATGGACATCAGCGTGCGGTCCGTGGAAAGTCTGACAGCACGCGGCAAACGGGCCTTGGCCGATATCCTGGCAGGGCAAAAGGCAGAACTGGGGTATGATGATGACTGACCCGAAAAACGACATGCTCGACGATCTGTTCGCCGAAGCGCGCAAGATCGCGCCGGAACCCAGCGAGGCGTTGGTTGCGCGTGTGATAGCCGAGGCGATACCGCCACAGACCGTAAGTGCGGCCGGCCGGCGAGGTCTGGCCACGCGCCTGCTTGAGATGATCGGCGGCTGGCCTGCGGTCGGCGGACTTGTTGCGGCGACGCTCGCCGGTCTCTGGATCGGCGTGGCCCCACCCGCATCGGTCGAGGATTTCACCGCAACTTGGTTCGGCGATCCTGTTGCGGTCGGACTGCTGAGCGACGATATCGCCTTTGACACAGGATTATTTGCCGATGGCTGACCCGATAAGCTCTAAACCGTCCCGGCTTTGGCGGATCGTCTTCGTGCTGTCGCTGGCCCTGAACCTTGCGGTGGTCGGAATTGTGGTCGGTGCGGCATCGTCAGGGCGATGGACGGATGGCCCTCCCCCACAGATCGAGGTGGGGTTGGGGCCTATCGGACGCGCGCTGGCCCCGGATGAGCGGCGCGATATCCGACGTTATCTGATCCGACAGCGCGCTTTGCGCGATCTCAACCTGCGTGGCGGAATGCGCGATATCATCGCGGCGCTGACGGCCGAGCCTTTCGATGTCGCGCAGATGGAAAATGCGATGGCGGCCCAGATTTCACGCAACACAGCGTTGCAGCAAACGCTTGGGGGGGCGCTGTTGGATGTGGTGAGTGCCATGACACCGGAACGCCGCGCTGCCTTTGCCGCAGAGCTGGCTGCGGAAATGGCAAAAGCACGATCAGAAAGACAGCGCCCCTCAGGCGGCGGCTGACCGGCTCATCGCGACCTGGTCACGCCCGGCAGATTTCGCCGCGTAAAGGGCTGCATCTGCGCGATTGCAAATCTGGTCCGGCAGGCGCGATGTGACCCCGTCTTGGTGGCTGACCGCGACGCCGACCGATACAGTCACCCGCAGCCGTGGCATGTCATCGCCCAGATCAAAGGGGCGGCAATTCACCAGACGACGTAACCGGTTCGCGGTCGCGTGTGCTTGCGCCGTCGTGGTCCGTGGCATTGCGACCAGAAACTCTTCTCCGCCCACACGCGCCACCAGATCAATCGCGCGCAGGTTCTCGCGCAACCGTTCGGCCAGTTGCACCAGGACTCGATCCCCGGCGCTGTGGCCATAGGTATCGTTGATCGCCTTGAAATGGTCGATATCCATCATCATGACGGCAAATTCGCGGCCCGCGCTATTGGCCTGTTCGGCCATGCGCGCCAGATGCGGATCGACATAGCGGCGGTTGTAGAGGCCCGTCAGCGGGTCTGTCACCGCTGCATGCAACCCATTGCGGACGGTGTCGCGCAACCGGTCATGCAGCAGTTTGCGGCGCACCAGCGCCTTCGCCCGCAACGTGATCTCGCCGTCCGATGTGCTGGCCGCCACGACATCGTCGGCCCCCAGATCAAGGAACATCGCGGCGATATCCGGTGCGCCATCCGGCACGATGATCAGCAAGGTCGACAACCGGGTATCCGAACGTGATCGCAAGTCTGAAACAAGGCCAAACAATTTGGCCTGATGCGTATCTACATGGGTGCCGTCGATGACGAACAGATCGGGGGTCGGTTGCACATGATTGCTGCGCAGCACTGCGTTGCTGTCCAATATACGGACCGGAACGCCCAGACCGGTCTGCAGCACCGCGCGAAAGGCCGGGTGATCCGTCTCGATCGGGGCCAGAAGGGCCACATTGGCCGCGTTTTCAAAACTCGCCCTTGCGTCCTCAAAACCAAGCGCACGGCTGGTGCTGTCGCGCAGCATCAGCTCTTCGGTGGCGCTGCGCACGCGCAGCAGGCTGCGAATGCGCGCCAGCAGCAGGGTATCGTTCATCGGGCGCGGCAACACATCATCGGCACCTGCATCCAGGGCTGCAAATCGGGCGCGCGAAGTGTCTGCGACACCCACAGCGATGATCGCAATGGATGCGGTCTGCGGGTCCTGCCGAAGTGCCTGACAAAAGGAATGGCGATCCTCAACCGGGTCGGACAGATTGATCAAAATCAGATCTGGTCGGTTGGTTGCGATAATCGCCTCCGCCTCGATCCGGCTTGAACAGGCGTCGACACTGAACTGTGCAGACAACATCTTTACCTTTAGAACGATCCTGTTCGTGGCGACGGTATCTATGATCAGTATGCGACCGGACATTTCTTGAACCTCTTTATCTTCCCCTGGCTTGGCTGAAGACAATTTGAGATTGATTGGTTAAAAAACGGTTTCTGGAATCGTAAGGAATTTAAATGGGACCTGAACAAGCACAGATCATCGCACTTCAGGCGCTTGGTTGGCTGGCCGGGCATGAAGAGCTGTGTCCGGTTTTTCTTGGTGCGACCGGCGGCTCAGCGGATGATCTGCGTGAACAGGCCGCAGATCCTGCATTTCAGGCCTCTGTGCTGGAGTTCCTGACCATGGATGATGCGTGGGTCATGGCCTTTTGCGATGCCCATGACCTGAAGTACGATATGCCTTTGCGCGCGCGCTATGCGCTACCGGGGGCCGAAGCGGTGCATTGGACCTAAAGGTCGATTTTCACAATGCCGCGCGGGGCCGCGGCCCGGCTTTGACACAGAATCATATGGTTTTCCCGCTGCGATTTTGACAGCACGAAGTCGCGGTGTTCGACCTCACCGGACAAGACGCCGCATTTACACACACCGCACAGGCCATCGGCGCATTTCACATCCACATGCAAACCTGCGGCAATCAATGCATCTGACGCCGATGCATCGGCTGCGACCGCGACTTCCCGGCCGTCCTGCAGTACCAAAGTGAAGGGATGGTTCTCGTAGGCGGGCTGCTCTGGCACGGCGAAATATTCCAGATGCCGCGCCTGTTCGGGAAAGCCGTTCTGCGTGGCGGCCTCGATCACGGCGGCCATATAGGCATCGGGTCCGCAGGTGTAAATATGTGCACCTTCGCAATAGGTTATGACCTGCGACAGGTCCGCCCGGGTGCCCTCGTCACTCACATGCAGATACACGTGATCCGCCCAAGGCACTGCGGCCAGATCATCCAGAAAGCCCGCGTCAGTCCGCCTGCGAAGACTGTAATGAAGCTCAAAGTCCGCGTCCAGACGATGCAAACGATGCGCCATTGCGATCATCGGGGTGATGCCGATACCCCCGCCGAACAGAAGCGTCTTTGCGGCATCCACGACCAGCGGAAAATGATTAATGGGGCGGGAGATAAACACTCTGCGCCCTTCGGTGAAGATGCGGTGCATCAGCTGTGACCCGCCGCGCCCGGCATCCTCGCGCAGGACGGCGATCTGGTATTTGCTGCGGTCGGCAGGGTCGCCCGAGAGCGAGTATTGGCGAAAGAATTCCGGGGCCACGACCACGTCGATATGCGCGCCTGCCGTGGCGGGTGGCAGGTCGGACCCATCGGCCAGGGAAAATTCATATTTGGTCACCGCGTCGGTCATCTTTGTGACCTTGCTGATCACCACTTGCATCACAGGGGCGTCGCCTGTGACGGGCGTATAGACATGTTCCGGGGCAAGCCCCTGCTCGCGCCGTTTGCGGTGTTCATCCGCGCCGATCATGGCCTGATAGGCTTCGATCCCGGCCTCGCGATCCATCGGGTAGGGCCAGGGGTAGGGCGGCGGTGCCAGGGGGGCCGGGTAGACCGCGAGGGTCTGATCCGCGAACTGCAGATCAAGGTCCTTTTGCAGGTCGCGTTTGTTGACCGGATGGCGGGAGGGACGGTAGGCGCCGTCATCCTCCATCTCAAGGTCCCACCACCATTTCTTGACCGGGTTGATCGCGCCCTTGCCAGCCATGTCATCCAGTTTCGCCAGCGCCTTGGCGGCCTGTGGCACGGTCATGGCCAGTTTGCGAAACGGGGCTTCGGCGAACAACCCTTCGAGGTTCCAAGGGCAGGTTTTCATGCAGCGCCCGCACATCGCCCCGTTCTTCTGGCTGACGCGGTAGGTGGTGCATTTCTGGCTGTCGGATTTCCAGATCTCGTAGCCGTTGAACATCAGCTTTGGCCCGGCGGTGATCGCCCCGGAGGGGCATTCGCGGGCGCATTTGTTGCAGGCGTCGCAAAATTTCTGCAGGCCGAAATCAATCGGCTTGTCATGGGTCATGGGCATGTTGGTCGTGACCACGCCGGATTTCAGGCGCGGGCCGAGGAAGGGGTTCAGGATCACCTCGCCAATCCGGCTGACCTCACCCAGACCGGAGAGGAGCAGGAGCGGCGGGTGCAGCACCTCGTCATCCATCACCGAATGCACCCGGGCGGTATAGCCGAGGTTGCGCAGATGCTGCGCCAGCACACCGCCCAGCAGGGAAAACCGCAGATAGGCGCGCATGGACTGGGCGCAGGCGATCCAGTCATCGCCGGATGCGCCCTCCATCGTCTCATGCCCCTGATCGATGATCATGGATATGGCGTTGCTGTGGTAGGGGGTAATCGGCTGGCCCACTGCGTCGTGGCTGTAATAGGTCCAGTCCGGGCAGGCGGAAAGACCCACGGCGTCGGCACCCAGATAATAAAGCGCTGCCTTGATGTTCGCCGCATTCTGCCCCGAAGATGCGTTGACAGGCGATGGCGCGGCCTCACCGTCCTGCAACAACACAAACGCACCAAGCGAGGGGCGAAACGCAAACGCCGCTGCCGATTTGCGCACGTAATTGCCGTTCTTCGTGGCCTCTTGCACGTGTTTGCCCATATCGCCGAACAATCCGCGCACGAACATATTTGCCCGTTTGGGCACGCGCGCCACGTTGGGCCGGTCGATATAGGTGGTGGGTTCTTCTACGCGCTTGAGCGTCTCGAATGGGTGCGGCCCCGCTGCAAAATCGCGTTTGTCAAAGGGGTCACGTGTCCGCGCCGATTTGGCGTGGGTTCCGAGCCCGGTCCGATAGCTTGCCGGTGGTCTCTGGCCCGGTACAATCGGTTGATCCGGCGTCATCTGCAGCGTCGTAGTCACCGCCGCTAACCCGTAGCGGTCTGAGGTAAATGGATTGAGCAGAACGCCATCTTCCAAAGCAACAAGGCCTGCAAGGGCGGCCAGTGCGCCCAGATGAACATCCGACGCCGCCATTGAATGTGCCCGCGCTTCATAGCCCAGCGTGCGGATGTAACTGGCCAGTGTAACAGCCGTTTCCATACCGCGCAGACAGGCACGCTGGGGAAGCGCATCCCTGATCCACTCTGTTCCCGGCTCATCCGCGCGGGGATCGCGCGAATGGTCATACAAGAACACCAACGCATGACTATGATGGCGACAGTCGACAGGCGGCAACGCCATGCTTTCGCGCAAGCCAGCCATGATCACGTCAATGCCCGCCGCCAGCGATTTCGGCTGCATCACCCGGAGTTTTTTAGCCAACCGGCCCACATCCGGGTTTGCGACCGCCGCGGGCAACCACGCCTTGGCCGACACTTCGCAAATCCCGACCATGCTCGCATCACAATAGTATCCGAATGCCTTCAGATGCCGCGCCCGTTCGTCCAGATCATCGGGGATCTCGGCCATCTCGCGTTTGACCATCCCATCGCGGGTCGCATCAAGCATTGCCTGATAGTCCTGCATCGCATTCACAATGCTCAGGCGGTCATCGGGCCGACGAAACGACACGGGCGCGAAAGGTGGCAATGTTGCGAAATCAATCGTGGATTGACGCGCCAGCTTTTCCAGTGGAAACGGGCCGAGATGCATCGGACGGGATCGGTAAGAGCGAAATTTGCGCATCCCCGCAAACTCCGCCCACCGCCCCCGACTGTCAATAACCGGAAAGCGAAAGACACGTGATCAAAGGCCTCATATTCGACAAGGACGGCACGCTTTTCGACTTCAATGCCACATGGGGGGCTTGGGCTGGGCTGATGATCCAGCAAGAGACGCAGGGCGACCCCGAGCGGATCAGCGCACTGGCCAATGTCATGGGCTACGATATGGATACGCGGCAATTCCTGCCCGGCAGCGTCGTCATCGCGTCTACGGTCGAAGAAACCGCCAGCGCGATGTCGACCGTGCTGCCCGGCGAAACACACGATACCTTGATCCCGCGCATGAATGCCGCCGCAGGTGCCGTGGAACAGGTGCAGGCTGTGCCGCTGATCCCATACTTTGATGGGCTGAAATCACGCAACCTCAAGCTGGGCATTGCAACAAATGACGCCGAGGAACCAGCGCTGATGAACCTGACCAGCGCCGGGGTGCGCGACCATTTCGATTTCGTCGCTGGCTATGACAGCGGGTATGGATCAAAACCCGGCCCCGGCCAGCTCCTTGCTTTTTGCGCACAAACCGGGCTGAACCCGCGCCATTGCGCCATGATTGGCGACAGCACCCATGATCTGGAGGCAGGGCACGCGGCGGGCATGATCACCATCGGCGTGCTGACAGGCCCGGCAATTGCCGATGAACTGACTCCCTACGCCGATGTGGTGCTACCGGATATCGGACATATCCCCGGCTGGCTGGATGCTCATTTCTGAGCACCACCCTTCCGCGCCATGACCGCATAGTCCCCTGTCGGTTTGTCGGTCTTCATACGGTCCACAACGGTGCGACGATAGGCATCCCATTCCGCATCCCCCAGCGCATCAAGCCCCATATGAACGGTTGGTGTCGCCTTCGCGGTCTCTTTTCCCAGTTCCTTTTCAAAGGGCAGAACCTGTAGAAACGGGCGGGTCTGGCGAAACACAATGGGGGTATCGCGGCGTTCGATCCTGACATTGGCAAAGAGCGGGCCAAACCACCAATCCGTTTCAACTACGCCTTCCAGCACAGTATGGGCCGATTGCTGGGCCATGTTCACTGGTCCGCGCACCCAAAGACCGGTGCCGGGGCGGGTACGGGCAAACAGGCCGGTCCAGATTTGCAGGATATCATCATCATTTGTGCGGGTCAGAAATGGCGGGGCATAGCCTGCATCGCCTTCGGGGGCCGCGTTATCGAATGCATCTGAAAAATGCGGATATTGAATCGCATCCGACAACAGATAGCGGTTCTCGAAATCGTCGATGGACCAGAAGAAGTTGTCCTCTTCCCAGATCACCGACAATTGTTCCGGCAAGAAGACGTACCAACCGAACCGAGAGGCGGTACGCACCGGCTCGCAATGCCGAAAAGCGGCGGTGGGCAGCCGCCCCATTGCTGAGGGATCAGCCAGAATGGGGCTGTAGCCACCTTCGACCACAGCGAAAAACTCAATCATGGATATTTTCCAAATGGAAGGTCAATGGATGCGGGCTGCGGACTATGTGTCCCCAGCCCGCAAATCGGGTCAGCGTTTTGTGTTCAGCGCGGCGGGGGTGAAACTACCACCCAGCTTAACCTTCTTGCTGTCTTTCAGCGCAGCGGGGGCCAGTCCGGCACCAAGTTTGACCTTTTTGCTGTCCTTCAGCGCGGCGGGTGCCAATCCGCCGCCCAGCTTGACCTTCTTGCTGTCTTTCAGTGCCGCGGGTGTTTCGGCGTTGCCCAATTTCACTTTCTTTGTGTTTTTGAACGAGGTCGGCGCTGAATAATTACCCAAACGAACTTTGCCTGCGTCTTTGGTCCCAATCATCATATCAACTCCATCAATTTGTTGTCAGTGATGCCAGTCTAGGAGGCACTCGTAATCTGTCAACTTAAACGGACATCCATTGGCGTCAGATATTCTGGACATTTTTTAATTCACCTTCCATCTAGCTCTATCGCCAATTCCGACATCAATTGTCGCATTCAAGGCGGCTTGAGCAAAGACGCAGTGAAAAGATGCCGTTGAACAGTGCGAAGGCATCATAATGGCAGACATATCCAAGCCACGTAGACGCGGCGGTGGACGGGCCGGCAACGCGACCCGGCGCGGTACCGCCAGTGTCGACCAGATGCCATGGCGCATTCCCGTCAACATAGACCGCCCAACAGAACCGCTTGACGAAGAGGGTGTACAGGCCATCCATGATGGGGCGATGCGTATTCTCGAGGATATCGGCATCGAATTCCTGCATGACGAAGCCCTGCAAATCTTCAAGGAGGCTGGCTGCACAGTCAATGGCACCAATGTGCGCATGGGCCGCGATTGGGTGATGGAAATGCTCGGCCATGCGCCCGCACAGTTCGATATCACCCCGCGCAATCCCGATAGAAAAATCACCATCGGCGGCAAACATATCCTTTTCGGGAATGTTTCATCCCCACCCAACTATTTCGATCTTGAGATCGGCAAAAAGGTCCCCGGCACCCGCGCGAAATGCGCGGATTTTCTCAAGCTGACGCAGTATTTCAACTGCATCCACTTCGCTGGCGGCTATCCGGTCGAGGCGGTCGATCTACACGCCTCTGTCCGGCATCTTGATATCGTGCACGACAAGCTGTTGCTGACAGACAAGGTGGTTCACGCCTATTCGCTGGGCCGCGAACGCATCGAGGATGTGATGGAGATGGTTAAGATCGCCGGCGGGCTGAGCGAGGATCAATTTGCGTCCAAACCGCATATGTACACCAACATCAATTCCACCTCGCCGCTGAAACATGATGACCTGATGATCGACGGCTGCCTGCGCTGCGCCCGGCGGGGGCAGGCGATTATCGTCACGCCCTTCACGCTGGCCGGGGCCATGGCGCCGGTGACGATGGCGGGTGCGGTCACGCTGTCCATTGCCGAGGCGATCAGTGCCATTGCGCTTTTCCAACATGTCCGCCCCGGAACGCCGTGTGTTATCGGCACCTTCACCAGCAATGTTGACATGAAATCGGGTGCGCCCGCTTTTGGCACCCCGGAATATATGCGGGCCACGCAAATGACCGGGCAAATGGCACGGTTCTATGGCTTGCCGATGCGCGCGTCCGGCTCTTGCGCGGCCAACGTGCCTGACGGGCAGGCCATGTGGGAGACATCGAATGCCTTGTGGTCTGCTGTCCAATCCGGGACCAATATCGTCTATCATGCCGCTGGTTGGCTCGAAGGTGGGCTGATCGCCTGCCCCGAAAAATTCGTGATGGATTGCGAAATCATCCAGATGATCCAGCGCTATATGGAACCCGCCATCACCGCCACGACCCCCGAAGACATCGCCGTTGATGCCATCAAAGAGGTGGGTCCAAATGGGCATTACTTCGGCATCGAACACACACAGCAACGCTACGAAACAGCCTTCTACCAGCCATTCGTGTCCGACTGGCGAAATTTTGAGGCATGGGAGGCAAGCGGGAACATCTGGACCGCCGAACGGGCGCATCGAACCTTCAAGAGCATTCTCGCTGAATTCGAGGCGCCGCCGATGGATGACGGTGCGCGCGACGCGCTCGCGGATTTTGTCCAGCGGAGAAAGGCCGCAGGGGGTGCACCCACAGATTTTTGACAAACAGCCTTTAGTGGCGAAGCGCAAGCTGCTTGGAGCAACCGGCCGAGGGGTCACCGGTAAGCTGCGACGGAAGGTAACGGACCTGACACTTGCCAACTTCCGCGCAGCCCATGTAGGACTGTTGCCATGGTGGTGCTCCGTTTCCTTTTGATCGTTATGCTCACGATGTCTGCGTCTTTTTCCGCGGCGACAGATATCGGACATAGTCAAGTGCGCGTTCATGATCATGCCTCTATTGAAATGGATGCAGATGGCCGGCACGTGTGCTGTGAGGATAGCACTGAACACGCCCGGACCTGTCATGTCCTGCCCGCTGTTGTTCCGGCATTTCATTTACACGACCACACGCCCGAGGCCGGCGCGGATATGTTTTTCGTCTCTGACGCCTTCTTGAGTGGCATCAGCCCATCCAGGCTTCTTGATCCTCCGCGCACGGTGTGATGTCTGCAGCGCCTTTTTGCGCACAGCACTAAAACCATAGATCACATCAAGGCGGGCAATGCCCGCGTGCTTATCATTCGAGAGGAACATCTCATGAAACTGATCAAGATATTTTTGTCCTTTGGCCCTATCGCCGCATTGTCGCTTGGCATGGTATCGTTTGGATGGGTGGACGTGGCCCATGCCGATAGCCACATGTCAATCGCCCAGCATCACACCATGCATGTGACCAAAAGCCCGACCTGCGGATGCTGCGGCGCGTGGGTCAATTTGGCCCGTCAGGAAGGCTACGACGTCGAAGTGACCGACACAGTGGACGTGACCAGCATAAAGCTGGATGTGGGCATTCCCGGTCGCATGTGGGCCTGCCACACAGCGATGGTCGAGGGCTACGTGGTCGAGGGTCATGTTCCGTTTGCGGCCCTGGCCCGATTGTTGGAAGAACGCCCCGATATCACGGGGATCGCAGTGCCGGGCATGCCTGGCGGTTCGCCGGGGATGGGAAATGATCCGTCAGCGCGGTATGACGTGTTGGCCTTTGGTGGCGATGCGGGTGATGGCGAGGTCTTTTATCAGGCCGGATTGTGACGCGCCGCGCGCTGATTACTGGTGTTGGGACGGTCCTGATCGGGGCCGTTCTTTACACCTTTGGCATAGCCCCCGCAGAAACCGACCGCATCGTCCTGCGTGATACGGATCCCGCAATCGTCGCACTTGGCGCGGAGATCTACCAAGCAAACTGTGCCTCCTGCCATGGTGCTGAACTGGAGGGTCAGCCTAATTGGCGGGTGTGGGAAGAGTATGGCCGGCTTCCGGCGCCGCCGCATGATGAAACGGGGCATACCTGGCATCATGATGGTGATACGTTGTTCGGGCTCACAAAATACGGGGTGGCCGCGCTGATTGACGATCCTGACTATGCGTCAGACATGCCCAGCTATGAAAATGTGCTGACCGATGCAGAGATCATTGCTGTGCTCAGCTATATAAAATCGACTTGGCCCGAGGACATCCGCGCCCGTCACAATACAATGGAAGACAGATAATGAAACAGACAATCTATGCAATGACAGCAATGGTCACGATGGCAACCGGTGCTTGGGCGCATTCGAAATCAGAGCAGACGACACCGGCAAACAAAGCAATAGTCACATCTGTCGATGTCATAGAAATGCGCTTTGATGATCCGATGCGCGTCACTGCGATCATCATGACCGGCCCTGACGGTGAGATCGGGTTAGAGCGGGAAACCGGCATGGACCCGGTCATTGTGTTTCGCGCTCTGCCACTCGCCGATCTGCCCGATGGGGCCTACATGGTTGATTGGCGTGGTCTGGCTGCGGATGGGCATCCGATGCAAGGCAGCTTTGGCTTCACGGTCGCCGACTGAGCCTGATGGAAGGTCTGGCACCAATCGACGGATGGGCGATTATCGCAATCCTGGCAAATGCGGCGGGCTATTGCGCGGCGTTGCTTGCGATGGGCGGCCCGCTTTTTCTGGCAGCGTTTCCCCACGCATCGAACGAAGTGCGGAGTCTGGCGCGAAAAGTTGCGGTAGTTGCTGCGCTGACCGGGCTGGCCGTACTGGCTTTGCGGTTCGGCATCCGCGCCGCCCGCATATCGGGTATGGGTCTGCCGGGGGCGTTTGACCTGATGATGCTTGGTTTTGTCTGGGACAGTCCGCTGGGCGCTGCGGCCGTCTTGCGTTGCACGGGCCATTTGCTGGTCGTCGCCATGCTGGTCAAAGGTGCTGTTGGCTTTGGCGCGGGGCTGGGTGGTGCGCTGATGATTGCGGTGTCGTACGCATTTGTTGGCCATTCGCTTGGTGATCCGCGGTGGTTGCTCCTTTGTTTGTTGACGCTGCATCTGCTGGCAGCGGCGTTCTGGGTGGGCGCGTTGATCCCGCTACGGCAGGCGGTCAATCAGCCAGATGGGGCATCGCTGTTGCATCGGTTTGGCACAATCGCCAGCTTTATCGTCGCACTTCTGGTTGTGGTGGGCGGCATATTCGCGTGGCTGATGACAGGATCGATTGCGTCTCTTTTGACCACCGCCTATGGCTGGACGCTGCTTGCCAAACTTGTCATGGTTTCTGGCTTGATGGGCCTTGCCGCGCTGAACAAGTGGCGGCTGGTTCCGGCGCTTGCCTCTGGCACACCCTTTGCCGCGCAGCACCTGCGCCGCACGATTGCGATTGAAGGTTTTGCCGTCCTGCTGATCTTGATTGCGACTGCGACGCTGACGTCAATTACCACACCTCCGGTGAAGTTTTAATAAGGAAACAGCAAATGCATCTATTCTCTCGACGCTCTGTTTTGAAAGGCGCCACTGCTTTTGGCGGATCTGCCTTGCTGTCACGGCCGGTACTGGCCGATGACAATCTGCCGGTTTTGAGGGCGGCACCGGCATTCGCACAGCTTGCGCCTGCCGGATATCCTGAAACGCCTGTCTGGGCCTATGCGACCGGGGCGTCGGGCACGGTGCCCGGCCCGGAAATTCGGCTGCGCGCCGGCGAACGGGTCAGGCGTCGGTTGGTGAATGATCTGCCGCAAGCCACCGCGGTTCACTGGCACGGTATCCGCATTGAAAATGCGATGGATGGCGCGGCCCCGCTGACGCAGGCACCTGTGCCGCCTGGTGACGGGTTCGACTACGACTTTGTGGCTCCTGATCCGGGGACTTATTGGTACCATTCACACAATCGCAGTACCGAACAGGTGGCGCGCGGTCTTGCCGGTCCGTTGATTGTGGAAGATCGCGACCGCTGGCTGGGTCAAAGTGGCGCGGCAACCCGCGAGCTGGTGCTGGTTCTGGATGATTGGCTACTGGACGCCGAGGCGAGGATCGTCGAAGGCAGGTGGGATGATCTGCACGCGGCATCGCATGGTGGGCGCATGGGCAACACCGTCACTGTGAACGGGGTAGCTTATCCCGCATTTGATATTCGGCCCGCCGAGCGGGTCCGGTTACGGATCATCAACACCGCCACGGATCGGGTCATGCCGCTGGCCCTGCCAGACTTTACCGCGCGCTTGATTGCTTTGGACGGCCACCCTGTTGTGCCTCGCGACCTTGAGACGCTGGTGCTTGGCCCGGCCCAAAGGGCCGATGTCGTGATTGATGGCCGACTGGACGGTGATGCGCGCGCCGGTCTGTTGCTTGATCCGGGCAACGGGGAATTGGTTGAGATCGCGGCCTTTGTCCATGGGGGCGCACCTGTCGCCATGTCCGATCCCGATATGCGCCCTTTGCCTGCGTGGGGAACGCTGCCGGCACCTGACCTTTCAAACCCGCAGCGCGAGACGTTGCTGATGGAAGGCGGCGCGATGCGCGGCATGCGTGATGCCCGCTTTGCCGGCAAAACTATGGGGTTCCGAGAGCTTGTATCCAACGGTATGGTCTGGGCATTTAACGGTGCCGCCAACGGAATGGATCAGCCGATATTCCGGGCGGCGCAGGGTCGGACAATCCATTTGGAAATGACCAACCGTTCGATGTTCCCACATGCGATCCATCTGCATGGTCATCACTTTACCGTCCAGTCGAAAGGCGGTTTTGCCAATGCCGCAGGTGACGTTCGGGACACAGTTCTGGTCGGTGCCGACGAAACTGTCGGAATCGCCTTTGTGGCCGACAATCCCGGGGCATGGATGATCCACTGCCATATGCTGTCGCATCAAAAATCCGGTATGATGGCGTGGTTTGAAGTGGCCTGAGCCATGGTCCGGTGCCTTCGATCAGGGCTTGTTGGACTTGGTCTGAACGGGCGGAGAGCACCAACCAGGGAATGAAGAGACCACTTGTCCGTTCACTCTCTTCAATGTGTGCCATTGGCACCTTGGAGATGTATCGTTCTTTTCTTCACCGTTGTATTTCTAGAGCCAAGTGGCTAGGTAGAGAGTACAACAGTTGTTATTATCTTCGGATCAGGTAGATCGCCTGCTAGAGCTAGTTGCAATCTTCCACCATCAAAATTCAGCTGTTATGACCCCGCTGGGATCTGATGTTAATGAGGGTGCCGACGTTGTCGTGCACCAAAACATCATTGATGGCCTCTGCTCATTATCTGGAGGTCGCCTGGTAGATCGGTGAATTGCAGCCGGGCAGCTATGTGTATTTTGCAGAAGATGAGGTTCTGCAAAGCTCAACTCTCGTGCCCTCTTGATGCACAGTGATACATCTATTGATCAAATAGCTGGCTGGTAGGGCCAAACCAAGGCCCGGTCGATAAGCGCGACGCCGAAGCAGCCTCCGCAAGATCAGGACAATAAGAACATACGTTAAAACAGTGTGGCGGCGCTTTCTCCGCCAAAGGATCAAAAAAATGACTTTTCCAGAATGGACGAAACCCGGTGCTTACGGTGCCGTGGGCGGGGCGATTGCTGTCAGTGTGCTGGGGTTTACGTGGGGTGGCTGGACGACCGGGGGTGGCGCGCAGGACCTGGCGCAAGCATTCGCCACACAAGAAGTGACATCGGCCATGGTTCCGGTCTGTTTGAATGCCGCAGCGGCAGATCCGGAGCGTGTGCCCAAGCTGGCGACAATTCAGGATGCCTCGTCCTATGGGCGCAGTCGCGCAGTGATGGCGACAGGGTGGGCCACATTCCCCGGTACCGATCAACCCAGCCGTGATCTTGCAGTCGCTTGTCTGGAAGGACTGACATTAGATGGATCATAAGTCAGGAATGCAATCGGCTTTGCCGCAATCGTCTTGTGGGACGCTTGTGATGGCAGACATGCAGGCGATGATGTGGCTGCTTGCAGTGGCAATTTGCGCCCTGCTATCGCTCGCGCTGCCCGGATACGCCCAAACCGCGACGCAGCCGATGCCGGAAAACGCCAGCCCCCAAAGTTATGGTGATGGCTGGGAATGCGACATAGGATACCGGCTTGATGCGGGGAACTGCGCGGCGATTGTCGCCCCCGAGAACGCTTACGAGACCAACCGGACCTATGGTCGTGGTTGGGAATGCTTTCACGGATTTGTTTCTGACGTCGAGGCCAATTGCGTTGCCGTTGCGGTTCCTGAGGGTGGGTTCCTCGATCCATCTGGCGCACGCTGGTACTGTCTACGGGGATACATCAAGGTCGATGACAGATGTGAGGAAATCGATCTACCAACGAACGCCTATCTGACCAGCACGTCACATGGATCCCCATGGGTTTGCGACCGCGGCTTCAAAGCTGAGGGTGACACTTGCGTGGCCATTGCGGTTCCCGCCAACGCATATCTGAACACGTCAAGCTATGGCCAGCCTTGGACATGTGAGCGTGGCTTCTTTGAGCTGGATGGTTCCTGCGCGGCAGTTATGGTCCCGGAAAACGCCTATTTTGATGACGCAACCTACGGCAATGGATGGAAGTGTGAGCGTGGCTATGCCGCTTCTGGACAAATATGCGAGGCAATAGACATTCCCGAAAACGCCCATCTGGATAGGTCGGGAAATCGCTGGGAGTGCAATAGAAACTTCCGAAAGTCCAAGGGCTTTTGCGTTCTCAACAACTAGGGCGGCAGCATCAGCTTCAACATACAGAGGTGGCGACGCTTTTGCCATTCATGCCGACCTACAAAAGGGAATTACCAATGAAAACCGAACTCAAAGCGGCAAATACCATCCGACGTCCCGTCAGGGGTGCACAGGCGCCACCGTCGATGCCCGACGAACCCCAACGCGCGACTGCAAACATGTCTTCGACCTCACCGCCATCGGCAATCGTATATTGCGAGGGCAACTTCGCCAAAATCGACGGTAAGACCGCAAACGGCCTGGTGCGTCATTCAGAGGCGTATCGCATCTTGTCCATCATCGATAGCACCCATAACGGACAGGACAGCGGCCTTGTCCTTGATGATGTGGTGAACGACATACCGATCTTCGAAAACCTTGATGCCGCCATTGCTCATACGGCCACTATTCCGGACACACTGATCTATGGGATGGCGCCGTCAACGGGACGACTGTCACTGACGGACCGCGGCGTCGTCCTGCATGCAATCTCGCACGGCATGAATATCGTCAGCGGTCTGCATGAGTACCTGAGCGACGATGCAGAGATTGCCAATGCAGCGTCTGAATACAAGGTCAATATCCGCGACATACGCAAACCCAAACCCAGCAAAGACATGAAGCTGTTCGACGGCAGCGTTGCGGGTGTGGACGCGCTACGCATCGCAGTCCTTGGCACTGACTGCGCGATCGGAAAGCGGACAACGGCAACCGTTCTGGCGGGTGCGCTGAACGCGAAGGGCATCAAGACCGTGCTGGTTGGCACGGGTCAGACGGGTCTGATGCAGGGCGCGAAATACGGTGTTGCGATGGACGCAGTGCCGCCCCAGTTCTGCTGTGGCGAACTAGAGGGCGCAATTGTTGCTGCATCTGAGACTGAACACCCAGATGTCATCCTGATCGAAGGGCAAGGCGCGCTGAGCCATCCCGCCTTTTGCACATCCGCCTTTATCTTGCGCGGCAGCCAACCGGATGCGGTCATCCTTCAGCACGCGCCCAAACGCGCCCATCGCTGCGATTTTCCCGACATGCCGATGCCGACACCTGAGAGCGAGATTTCCCTGATCGAGGCATTTGCCGATACGAAAGTCATTGGTGTCACGCTGAACCACGAGGGGATGTCAGAGGCCGAAATAACGCAAACCATTTCCTCACAATCGCAAAAGCTGGGATTACCGGTGACTGATGCGTTGAGCCGACCGACCGTCCATTTGCTTGCTATGGTGGTTGCGGCCTATCCTGGATTGCGACCAAGCATACCTGCGGCCGCAGTATGACATCGCCTCGCATCGAAGTGGATCTGGGGAAGATACGCCACAACACAGAAACGGTTGTCGGGCGGCTGAAAGACTGCGGCATTGGTGTGACAGGCGTGACCAAAGCTGTCTGCGGGCATCCAACTGTCGCGCAGGCAATGCTGGATGGTGGATGTACAGGTCTCGCAGAGGCCCGTCTGAGCAATGTGCGACGACTAAGGAACGCGAACATAAACTGCTCAATCACTCTGATCCGCACACCGATGCTCAGCCAGGTCGAAGACGTCGTCCAATTGTGCGAAGCAAGTTACAATACCGAGATCGTCGTGATTGCAGGTTTGGCTGCGGCCGCGATCCGAAAGAAGACAGTTCACGGTATCATTCTGATGATTGAGATGGGCGATTTGCGCGAAGGCATTCTGCCCGAGGACCTAGGGGCCATTGCACAACAAGTTGTGAATATGCCGGGCGTCGCTTTGAAAGGTATCGGCGCAAACTTCGCCTGTTTAAGCGGAGTAGCACCAACTGCCGCCAAAATGGTGGCCCTCTCCAACCTTTCAAACGACATAGAGGGGCTGTGCGGCCCCTATATTGAAACTGTGTCTGGCGGCAACTCGGCAAACCTGCTTTGGGCGTTTGGGAAACAGCCCGTGGGTCGCGTGAATGATCTCAGGCTGGGCGAGGCGATACTTCTTGGCAAGGATCCGATAACGGGAGAACAGATTGGCGGGATGCATACCGATGCTTTCGTGCTTATCGCCGAGGTCGTTGAGACGCGTGCAAAGCCTGCGCCGCCGCTCATTGCTTTGGTCAGCCCGGATTTGGCAAAGCCTCGTCTGGTTTCAAACGGCGTTGGTGCCCGGCGTTTGATCCTCGCCATTGGGCAGCAGGACACTGACATCCAAGGACTTGCGATGCCTCCTGGAACGACATTGATTGGTGCAACAAGCGATCACCTTGTCGTTGGTACAAACCATGCAGAGTTGAGGGTGGGAACCGCAATGAGATTTCAGATGAACTACAACGCGTTGATGCGTGCAATGGCGGCACCCGATGTCGAAACGGCGCTGCTGGATGATCGCTGCCTAAGGCAGTCCCAAAACACACCATGTAAAGCCAAACATCTGGCATTGATTTAATGTGTCGCGTTCGAACGTGTGATCCCAAAACCAATAAGGAGACTGACCAATGGCGAAGCTAACAAAAACGTCTGTATTCAAATCATATGACGCCAAGCCGGAAACGACTCTGGATAAGACAACGCGTGTCGTCCGAAAAATGGTCGATGAAGACGCAGAGAAGCGCCAAGCGAAGATCACGAGATTGCGTAACGCCCGTCTGGAAAGAGAAGCGAATACGCCACGCGAAACGACCGCGGCGGAACGTAAAGGACGCAAATCTAATACAGTCGCAAAGCGATGAAATGTTCATCGTCAACCCAATTTTTCGTACGATGACGTCAGACCAGAACACGGAAAAAGTTCACTACATTTGCCAGACATACGTGGAAACGAAAGCCGCAAATGACGGTCGACTCAAACTGAAAATTGGCAAGCAATTTCAATACTCAACGGCATCGCAAGCACAAGACCGTGCAGAACGGGAAGCAAGTTTGGAAGGGTGCGTTGGTGCTGATGCTTATATGGTAAGCGAGGACTTGACGTCCGGCGAAGTTGGGCAGCCCAACTTCCTAGTCAGGTTGGGCAAGGTCCCGGATTTTGAAGCATCCTGAGTACGCTTTGTTTAGCAATCGAACCGGCAGTCTGAAATTGGAACGACCGCTACAGTCGCTTAAAGGCGAATATGACGGCTTCGATCGCATCATCAAGGATGAGTTGTACGACACAGCTTTCTGAAAGAAATTCGACCGCTCCATAGACGAACTGCAGACTGACACATCGGATCTTTAAGGTCATTTGACCGTACTTTTTTTGTCCTTCTCACACGGTAGAAGGACCGAAGGGAAATGACGTCATTCCACACACTTTGGATCCCCCCAGAGGGAAGTGGAAATGTCAGACTATCGCTGAAACAGCGAATTCATATCATTTTTGTTCAGCTCAGCGCCTGGAATTCGACCCTACGGTTTTCGTCGGCACGCGGATCTGCCTCGTTGATTGGGAAACGTTCACCCATCCCCAGCGTGGTCAGCCGGGTTGCCGCCATGTTGCAGCTGCCAACCAGATAGCGCGCCACCTCTTCCGCGCGCAGGCGCGAGAGTTGTTCGTTATATGCGTCTGACCCCGCATTATCGGTGTGCCCGACGATCTGAAAGACCTCAATATCGCTATCGCGCATCACCGTGCACATCCGATCAAGCGTCGGTTTCTGATCGTCTGCGATTGCGGCCGAGTCGAAACCGAATTTCACGAACAGATTGACCTGCAGGTCCGGATCAAGCCGCCCGAACGTCACGCTATCGGTCAGCGGTGCCAGCGGGGCGGTCGGTGTCACCTGTGCAACATCGGTATCGGTGGTCGTCTCCAGTGGAGAAAGCTCAACACCTGCATCGGGGCTGTCGGGTGTTTCAAGCTCGGCCACGGCTGGGGACTCTACATCATCGACGGTCACCAGCGTCAGCCCGCGGGTGCGCATGGTGCCGCCTTCGCGCAATTCGGTGAACGCGTCGCGCTGTGCTTCGAACAGCGAAATGATTTCGCTTTCGTTGATTTCTTGCGCCTGACCGGCAGTGGCGCTGACGCCCAGAAGTAATGCAGTGACGAAATTCAGTTTTTTCATAACAATCCCCAGTGAAAAAAAGGATTAGGACAGCCCATAGTATTGCGGTAAACTTGATTTATTGCAACGTTTGGTCGGCAGAGAATGACCTATTTCTACAATCCTTGCCGCAGCGTTTTCAAAGGCACTTTGGTGGTGTTGCGATGACATCATCGGAATTGCGGTTTTCTGGGGCAGGTTACACCCATGTCGGTCAGGTGCGCGCGCGCAATGAGGATGCGATCCTGCTGGATCCGACTGGTCAGCTATGGGTTGTTGCAGATGGGATGGGCGGTCACGGCCACGGCGATGTGGCTGCCGAAATGGTTGTGGATGGTCTGGCGGCCCTTGAAGACGGGGCAGAGCCCGACGTAATGCTGGCCGATCAGATCGCGCGCATCAATACGGACATTCACGCAATGATGATCCGGCGGGGTGTGACCATCGGGGCCACATTGGTGGCCGCCTATCTTCAGGACAACCTGTCTTATCTGGCGTGGGTCGGCGACAGCCGCATCTATCTTTGGCGCGGGGGGACATTGCGTCAGTTGTCACATGATCATTCACGGGTTCAGGAATTGGTCGATGATGGTGTTATCACCCCGCAAGAGGCACAGAACCATGTTGATCGTAACGTGATCACCCGCGCGATGGGGGTAGAGCCGACCGTGGTGGCGGATTTCGTGACGTTGCCCATGCGTGCGGATGATCGGATATTGCTGTGCAGTGATGGGCTGACCACCTGTGTCCCGGACTATCTGATCGCGCAGACGCTGCAATCGCATGAGGACCCCAAGACCGCCGCTGCCGCGCTTGTGCGCGCTGCCCTTGATGCTGGTGCACCGGACAATGTGTCGGTCATCGTGATCGCTGCAACGGAGCAATAGGGCAATGCGGGGCACAGGATTTGTCGGTCCCTTGATCATTACCATTGGATTGGTGCTGGCCGGGTTGGTATTTGCCGTGATCACCGCGCTTTTGCAGGTGGAGGATGGTGGCGCCCTGGTCCGGTTGAACCGCGCAGAGGTGGAATTGCGCGCAGCGCGTACAGATCAGGCTGCTGCTGAAGATGCGTTGCGGCAAGCAGAAGATGAGATTGCCCGCCTGCGTGCTGCCTTGGAAGCCGCCCCGGTTGCCGCCGCCCCCCCGACATTGCAATCGGGTCTCGGTGATGATCATGCCGAACACGACGACACTGTAGAGATGACTGAAGAGATGACGCTGGCCCGTAGCCGGTTTAACCTTGGTGTCACACAGCCGGGTAACCGCGTTATGCTTGAACTTCTTGGCCAACCGCGCGCGCAATATGACACGACCTGCCAAAGTGTGACCAATCCGAACTTGCGCGCCCTTCTTGAAACCCGGCAAATTGGTCCGATCCGTGTCACCATGATCAAACCCGCACTGGATTCGCTCGAACGGATTATGGGTCGTCTGCAAGAGAGCGAGCCGGATATCTATGCCGCCGTCGGGACGGCAGGTGCGCTTTGCGTTCGGCTGATCCGAGGGTCGCGTTCTTCGATCTCCAATCACAGCTGGGGTACCGCTGTGGACATCACATTGGACAACGATCTTGATGATTTTGCCGATGGCAGCACGCAATTTGGCCTGTTGTTGATCGCCGAGCTTTTCAACGAAGAAGGGTGGTACTGGGGTGCTACCTATTCACGCGAGGATTCGATGCATTTCGAAGTCGGTGTCGAAACATTGCGCCGTTGGGCAGATGCCGGGCAGATCTAGCGGTGTCCCAGCAGACAGAGACAATTCTGCACCAAGAGGCTGCACCGTTTGAGGATTTTCTGGCGCATCTGGGCGCTGATGACATATCCGATCTGCGCAGGCTTGCCGATGAGTTGGCCGCTCGGTTGCAGCGCTTTGCCGAGGGGTGTGAGGCGCGAGGCATCCCGTCTGTCCAAATTCCTCCAGCCCGGTTGGCGCTGGCTGCATTGGCGGATCAGGCGGTGCGCAGCCGTCGCCGGGTCAATCTGGCAGCGTGGTCGGGTCTGGTCCGGCAAAAGCTTTTTGGCGGGCGCAATATCACGAAACAGGACATCGCGCAGTTCGCTGATATCGCCAAGGGGCAGGGCGCTGATTTTGAGGCGCTTTCGGCATTTCTAGACCATTGCCTGCGGCGTTTCTCTGATGTGCGGACAGTGCAGGGGCAGCAACCTGCGCTTGGGATGAGGGCTGTCATCGGTGTGGTGGCTATGCTGGTCGTCGGTCTTGGCGCCTATGTCACTTATCTTGAGGTGCGGTTTCATCGACAGGCGCTGGCGGCCTATGTCGATTTGGAAACCGATTTGATGGCACGGATGACCGGGCAAAGCGATCAGATCGTGCAGACGCTGAATACGCTGTCCGATGATCTGGTCCATGTGCGCCACGCCGTGCGCCAGGCGCCGTTGCGCGGCGCGGTAACGCTGCCCTTTGCCGACGCAGTGGGCGAGGCAGAGGCGCGGTATCAACAGGCGGTCAGCCAATCGGCGACCCCTCTACTAAGCGATGCGATTGATCTAGCATTGGCGACCGAAGGGCAGGGGCTGGCACTTTACGATTCGATCCGCGCGCATGGGATATTGACCGGGCAGACCGCATGGGAGCCGGGTTTTCTTGCCGGTTGGGTCGCGGCGCGTGAAAAGACATTCGGGTTAAAGGGGTTCGCTGCCCATATCGCGTTCATTCCCGGCCCCGTTCCCGATCTGCCGCCGCCCGATCCGTTGATAATGGAACAGGCTCGCGGGTTTGCCGCCGAAACGACCGAGGCAGATCGGGCCTGGCTAGAGATGCTGCGTGCGCCGGATATTGCGGACCTGCCAGTCTGGGACGCGGGCAATGCAGTGCCCCGTCTGGCACAGGTGGCACAGCGCCGGTCGGGCGCGCCGCTGCAGGTGCCGGGTCTGTACACGACCGCCGGATGGGCGGCGGCCCGTGATATCGCGTCGGGCGTGGCCGTGCAGAAGACCCGTGATTTGGCGATCCCCCTTTTTGGGCAGGACCTGCCGCGCCGCAATGACACGCCTGATCTGGTGCTGGCCCGCCAGCAAACCGAAACGATCCGTGTCTGGCAGGACTGGTTGTCCGATCTGCGCGTTATTCCCTTCGAAGAGCCGGAGACGGCGATCATCGTTTCGGGTATCCTGTCGCAATCTCAATCGCCGCTGCCGGCCCTTTTGCAAGAGGTCTGGTTGCAGGTTGGTGGGTCCGACCGCACCCGACCGCGTCCTTTGCTGCAAGAGGTGGCCCGTACCTTTGGTCCGATGATCCAATATGTCGAACAAGGCCGGATGGCAGAAATCGGTCGGCTGTTCGCAAGCGTCAATGTCGCGCTCAGTACCCGTGATCTAGATCAGGCGCGCGGTGATGAGGCGATCATGAGTGTGACGACACGCGCCCAGTCGATTCAATCGCTGCGGGCAGCACCCCGCGTTGTGGCCCTGCTGGTCGAAGACACACTGGCGCGGATCAGTGGCGGAAATGCTGCTGATACCCCATTGTCGCGAGCTTGGGTGCGGGTGCATACCCAGTGCGAGCAGGCGTTGTCAGGGCGGTTTCCGTTTGGAGAAGGCCCGCCCGTACCCCTTCGCGCTGTAGAGCAGATGCTGGGTCCGACTGGCGCGATCCCGCTGTTCTACCGTCAGTTTGCAGCGCCTAATCTGGACATGGCGCAGAGCCCATGGCGCTGGAAGACCGAAGCGCGCTTTGCAGGGTTATCCCCTGATACGGCCGTCTTTCTGGAACAGGCGATGACGATTAGCGCGGGAATGTTTGAGGGCGGAGCACTGGGTGCTGATATGACGATCACGACACTGGCCGAACGTGGTGCGGCAACCCTGCGCCTTGGCGGTGTTGAGGTGCAGATGGGGGCGAATGCAGCGCCTGTCGCAGTTGATTGGCCGGGTCCGGGGGCGGCGCAGGGCATTGCGCTGCAGTTCGCAGGTGCAGCCCCCAGCGCCGCGCTCACCCGGACGGGGCCTTGGGGTCTGCTACGTTTGCTTGATGATCTGCGCTTGCGCCCGCGTGATGAAGGCAGGCGGTTTCTGGTCGATATCCGCGACGCCAGCGGAAGGCTGTTTGTGGAACTGCGTTTCGCAGATCCGATCAACCCTGTATCTGTCCGGCAGTTGATGCAAACACTGCACTGTCCCGCGCAACTGTGATGAGATGACTTACACGATGTTCGAATTGCGTTATGCTGCAACGATATAGTGGCAATTACCGCCTTTCGAACGAATATTTTGCAGAAAGCGATCTGACCGATGCCTAAAGGACGCGAATTTACAATCACCACGCCGCTTGGGGCTGACACGCTGTTGTTTTCACGGATGCGCGGGCATAACGAAATCGGCGGATGCTTTGCTTTTGATGTGGACATGGTCAGCGAGGATATTGATATCGCCGCTGCCGATCTGTTGGGGCAGGGCATTACCCTGCGCATTGGTCACGACGATGGGGATTGCGTGTTCTTGCATGGTCTGGTTGACCGGCTCAGCATGACAGAGGTGTCAGGCGACCTCGCCGGATACCGGGCGCAGTTGCGGCCCTGGTTGTGGTTTTTGTCGAAATCGACCGACAACCGCATCTTTCAGAATCTGTCTATCGTGGAAATTATTGAACAGGTGTTTTCGGCCTATCCCGCAGCCAAGTTCGAGAACCGGCTGCAGAACACATACGACCCGATCCCCTATTGTGTGCAATACGGCGAATCCGATCTCGATTTCCTGATGCGCTGGATGGAGCACGAGGGGATTTTCACGTTTTTCGAATTTGATGACGGAGCGCATACGCTGATCCTGGTTGATACGCTCAACGCGCTGCAACCGGCTCCGGGGCAGGAACAGATTGCTTTTTCGCCTGATCTGCCCCCGACCTTTGAGAACCGCAATTTCGTCACGCAATGGAGCTGGGATGCGCAGGTGACGACGGGCGGATTCACCCATACCGACTATGATTTCACCAAACCCGCCGCCGACCTGATGGGCAAATCCGTCAATCCCGGGCAGCACGATCTTGGCGATCTCGAAGCGTATCACTATCCCGGCACCTATACCGAGCTTGACCGGGGTGATGCCCTGGCGCTGGTGCGGATGCAGACGCTGAAATCCCCCGTGGCGCGCGCCTCCGCCAAGGCGACGGTCCGCGGTATTCACAGCGGTCATCTCTTTAAGTTGACTGATTTTTGGCGCGATGCAGAGAATGCGGAATACGCAGTTTTGCGCACGGAATACGAGATTTGGGATGGTCAATACTCCGCCCATACCAGCGACGTGGAAGAAGGTTTCGAGATTAGTCTGGCCCTGACCCCCACGACCGAGGAATACCGCCCGCCGCGCGTTACCCCCAAACCCGTCATGCGCGGCCCACAGACGGCAGTTGTTGTCGGCCCCGCGGGTGAAGAGATTTTCACCGATGAATATGCACGTGTGAAGGTCCAGTTTCATTGGGACAGGCTGGGCAAAAGCGACGAAAATTCATCCTGCTTTGTGCGCGTCAGCTCGGTCTGGGCCGGTTCGGGCTACGGGTTCATCCAGATCCCGCGCATCGGGCAAGAGGTGATTGTGGACTTTCTTGAAGGCGATCCCGATCAGCCGATCATCACAGGGCGCGTCTATAACGCGGCGCAGATGCCGCCCTATGGTTTGCCGGGAAGTGCCACCCAATCGGGCTGGAAATCCGATAGCTCGCTAGGCGGAGGTGGCTTTAACGAATTGCGGTTCGAGGATAAGGCCGGCGCCGAAGAGGTCTATTTTCAAGCGCAGAAAGACCATAACGAACTGATCAAGAATGATGAAACCCGGTTGATCCAGCATGATTTTTCCGAACGTGTCGACAACAATGCCACCCAGTCTATCGGGGTCGACCGGATGGAGGATGTGGGCAACAACAAGACTACGACCATCGGCGCTAACCGAGACGTCAACATTGGCAATGACGATACCGAAAGTGTCGGCAATGACCGTTCGCTGACCGTCGGCGCGAATGAGACGATCAGCATTGTGGCCAACAGCACCGAAAACATCGGTGGCATGCACAGCCAGACGGTTGCGATGACCCAAACGATCAAGGTGGCATTGGCGCGCGATGATCGGGTTGGTGCGGCCGAAAACCGAACAGTTGGTGCGGCTCAATCTCAGGTCGTGGGTGCGTCGCGCACCGTCAGGGTCGCCGCCGAGCAAAGCCATACGATTGGCGCTGACAATTCCTGGACAGTATCAGGAAACGAAAACCAGAACATTTCCGGTAACCGAACCGAAAGTGTTGGCGGCAATGAAACGATCACGCTGAAAGGTAACCAAAGCTGGACGAATGAAGGCGGACGCCTGCTAAAGGTTGGCAAAGGTCAGACCCATGACGTCGCAGAGGATGTCTGGATCAAAGCTGGCAAGGGCATGATGCTTGAGGCGGCGGACAGCATTGTTCTGAAATGCGGATCATCCGTGATGACCCTGAAAAAAGACGGCACTATCACGGTCGAGGGTAAAGACATCAGCTTTGATGCCTCGGGCAAGTTCAACATCAAGGCGAATGGTGAGATCACCATGAAGGGCAGCAAGATCAATCAGAACTAAGTGCTGATAGCCCAGTAGCAAGCGGTATGGCAGCTTCGCCTTTTCGCCAGATGATATCGCTCGCCTGTGTTCCGTCGCCCATCGCCTGTGGCGCGGCAGGCAAGATCGTCAGCAAGGTGTCGACGTCGAGCTTATCCGCAATTGCTGTCTGCAGCAGTTCCGCGGTCTGGTCGCACCACTGGTGCACAGCATCCGTATTATGTCCGCCATCTATCGCCACCACGACAATAGGAAAGACCCGCCCATGTTTGTCTTGGCTTTGCTGGATGACGGCCAGTATTGGTCCACCGCCAAGCGTCAGACGCGCACGCAATCCGTCTCGAGGAAGTGTTCTTTGCCCGATATTGTGTGTGATCCAATGATCCAGCGTGTTGCGCAGGCCGGCGGGCAGGCCCCGGCTGACAAAATCACCATGGGCGGGTAGTTTGCCAAACAGGCCAGGCGGCATGCCTAGAAGCCTTCCGGACAGCGAAAGCCCGAAAAGATCTGTAAATCAAACGGATTGACGACGCTATTTGCCTGTAACCTAAAACTGGCGCTGTAGCCCCCACCAATAAGGCGCAGGTCAAAGACCTCTGACAGGGCCGTCGGGCTAAGTTGCCCGTTGCCGATCAGTCTTAGAATGGCCCATGCACCTGTGACCGTGCGGATCGCCTCAGGTCCACCTTCCAAAGGTGTGAATGACAGCGAGATCATATTGGTCCCATTTGGTCCTGGCCATGTCATCGGTTGCGCGGCCGTGCTTGCGTGAGAATAGCTGAGCGTCTGGCCGTCGACATTCAATGTGACCCGCGCGGCCTTGGTGCTGAGGTCTTCGGGCGTAAGAAGGAACCCGATTACGGGTTCTGACCCGCCGGGAAACAGGGCGTCACGAATAGCACGCGCGTTTTGGAACGGGGCCAGCGCTTCGGCCGACAATCCGAAATCTGCCCGCCAGGACCAGGGCTGCGTATTGGTGTTCACATATTGTGCGAGACTGTTTTCGATGAAGCTGTCGATTAATGCCCCGGCGCCGAACAGGCGCGAGAAATCGAGGAGGTTCACGTCGATCTGGCTGGACTGGTCGAATGGATAGCGCCCCTGGATGGCCGCTGTGCAGAACGGCAAAACATCCGACCGCCATTTTGCGTTCAGTTCTGCGACGATGGCGTCTCTTGTCACCGCTGTCGTGTCCCCGGCGATCCCCGTGATCCAGTCATCGATTGGGTCCGGCAGGATTGCAGCCTCGTTTGCGATGGCCCCTGTCAGCACTGCCAGCCCACCCGATGACAACAGGGCGGCCTGCGGATTGGGGCTGGCCGAGACGATCTGCAATTCGTTGGACAGGGCAACCAAAGCAGCGGTGACATCGGTCAGCAGCGGTGGTTGGCCGTCTACCTCTGCAATGGTGGCCCGCAGCGGTTTGAAATGCTCTGCCACACGCGCGCCATTGAGCGCCTGTTCCGCACCCGCGCCACCCAGTTGATTGGTCAGGCCTGATGACTGGCCCAGTCGCGTCAGGCCCTTCAGACGCCGCTGTGCTGCGGCCAGCACGGTTTGGGTTGCCGCATCTGTTGCGACTTCGCCCTCGCTGGGGCGTGTCAGATCGGTTTCCGCAACAACTGCCGTCAGCAACCGTTGAAGCGAGGAATCAGCAGAGGACAGATCACGCAGATTGCGGGTGGCTGTTTCCAGATCCGTGATCGGGGCAATCCGCAGATCGCGTAAAAGGCTATCCCATTGCGCAATGAATTCGTCATAATAAAGTTTGGCAATGTCCGCTTCGATACCGTCGGCGGATGCATCCGCGCTTTCGGCGCAACCGCCTGCGAAAACGGTGCGGTCAACCGCCGCCTGCAGGGCAACCGCGCCAATCCGCGGGGCAACTGTTTCGTGAAATCCGGCATAGGTAAAGGCACCGGGTAACCCTATGCGCAGGGTCTTGTCCGAAAGCCGGGTGAAGGTCTGTGGGCCGTTTGGCCCCATATGCACGGCTGGTGCCCATTCGGGCAGGCCTGCGACAGCCGGATCGCTGAGTAATGCACGATAGGCTCGCAGGCTGATCGGGATCGAACAAACGCTTTCCAAAGCTGCGGTGACCAATGCGGGGTCGGGCGCAGGCCAGTCGGTTGATTGCGCGATGACATCAATGGCGGCCAACTGATGATCGCGCGCCTCGGCGTCGGGGAAGGGATCAAGTGGTGCATGAAGGGGCAACTGATTCTGCCACCAGCCTGCGACGTAGTCCTGATCAAAAGGGGCAAGTCCGGTCATCATCTGATAGGTCTTTAGCGCGCCCAGCAAATAGTCGGGATCGCGGATCTGCCGCCACATCGTGGCCTCAAGCAGGGCGAGCATACGCGGACGCAGAATATGGTCGAGCCCACGGGTATAGGCGATGTTCTGAGCATAGAGCCGTTCTGCGCTTGCGGTCGGTCCGATGCTGGCCAGAAATCCGGTGGGGGCACCTGCGCTGGCGCGCCCCAGCTCACCCATCGCGTCCAGCGCCAATGGCATATCCAGCGGGTCGGTGGGGGCCTGCCGTGACGCGATATTCGACAACCGGGCGCTCAGCCCTGTCAGCGTGTCGCCATAGGCGGCGATTGCGCGATTCTGCTGAATATAGGATGCGACAAAAATGCCGCCTGCCACAAGCGTCGCAACACAGGCGGCCGCCATTGTGCCGCGCCAGACCCATCGCCGCCGCTCTTCGGATTTGGCGTCAAAGGTGCCAAGACCAGCCTCTGGGAAGATGAGGTCGGTCAAGAGGTTGCGCAGAAAGAAAGATCGCTTCTCGCTGGAATGTCGCGCGCTAATGGTGGGTTGGGGAAGCCCGAAATTCGCAGCAATCCCACCGACCAGCACATCAACGGGCGAGCCTTCTTGCGTCGCAGAAGTGAAGTAAAAGCCGCGCAAATTCCCCGGATCATCAAAGCGGCTTTCGCCAAAGACGGTTTCGATCAACTGCTTGAGCGGACGGGTCAGTGCATCAACTTGCGCGGGAAAGCGGAACGCCGCGGCACGGTCAGCGACCGGGATATCATCAGCCACGCGGTTGGTGGTGCGGTGTTCAAGGCTGGCAAGCAGGGCTTTCATTTCTGCCTCGACCGTGTCGCCATGCACGCGCGCACCGACAGGCAGCGTCGCGCCCCAGACCTGTTCACGTTCGCGGGTGGACAGATCGTTAAAGAAAGCCTCAAACCCTACAATCAGGTCCGCCTTGGTGATCAGCAGATAGACCGGAAGATCGATGCCCAGTTCATCACGCAATTCACCCAGACGTTTGCGGATTTGCCGTCCATGTTCGCGCAGTTCTGTCTCACTTTCGGTTAGCTCCGTTACCGAAAGCGTCAGGATCACACCGTTCAGCGCCCGCCGTCCGCGATGCTTTTTCAAGGCACGCAGGAAGCCGAACCATTCGGTTGAATCGACATCAGGGTCGCTCTTCTGCTCGACGTAGCGCCCGGCTGTGTCGATCAGCACTACATCCTCGGTAAAGAACCAGTCGCAATTTCGGGTCCCGCCGATACCCTTCAGATCATCGGTCAGATCGATGGGGAAATGCAGCCCTGACTGGCGCAGCGCGGTGGTCTTTCCGGTCCCGGGTGGCCCGATGATCACGTACCATGGCATGTCGCGTACGAATTTGCGCCCACCAAGTTTGGACCGTTTCACCTGTTCCAGCACGTTTTGAAATTTCGCCTGCACCTCGGCCACGTTTTCCTCGCCCGGGGCGGCGGGGGCCGGTTCAGGCGGTCCAGCCAGTTCGGTTACGAACATCCGGTTGGCACGCGCCACGCGCAATTGCTTCAGCAGCATCGACACCAACCAGGCGATCACGATCAGTCCGATCAGAATGATCCGTGCGATCGGTGTTGCCAAAGGTACCATCGTACCAAATTGAAAGAGCGGTCCGTAAAACCAGATCAGCGCACAAATCAGCGCGATACCGATCAGCGTCCAGAGCAGTCGCGAGAACAAAAAACCAAAAATGGTTTTGACAAAGCCCATGGATCAGATCCTTTTGGTGATGATGATTTCGACCCTGCGGTTACGCGCGCGTCCTTCGCGGGTCGCGTTGTCGCCAATGGGCTCGGTCGCGGCCTTGCCCGACACCGTGACAAGATCAGCCGCTACGCCGGATGCGATCAGCAAATCAGCAATGGTGCGCGCGCGCGCCTCGCTCAGCCCCTGATTGGTTGCGAAAGGATTACTACGCTGGACTGGAATGCTGTCGGTATGGCCGACGACTGATACCCCACCGATAAAGTCGCCGTTTTCAACGATCACCTGTGCAATAGCAGCGATCAGATCACGGTATTCGTCGTTTATTTCAGCCTGTGCGGACCGAAACACCTCTGGCGTCGTGGCCTGTACTGCAATGATCACGAGCGAGACATCTTCCCGTCCCGTCAGGGCGGGCAGGTCCTCGGGTGGCGCGGCCTCTGCGAAAAGCGGTAACAGGTCAAGCGACACGGTTTCAAGTTCGATCACCGGCGGCGGGTCTGTGTCGCGGACCGGGCGAAAGACCTCGGCCCGTTCGGGTGGGGGCAAGACATTCGCCAGCGCATAAAGCCGTTCCGATTGTCCAGTCAGCCGCATGGACAGTCCGACATAAATCGCCAGCATCACGACACCTGCGATAATCGCAATGGCCCAGTATGGCACGGCGAAGGCCTGTTTTTCCTGCGGCGCCTCCACACCCTTCCAATGGGGTGAGAGTGGTTTGTCATCAGCTTCCGGATCACGCACATATCGCGCGATCTGGGCACGCAGGCTGTTTAATTCGCTGGCGCCACGGCTGCCGGTGACTCGGTGCATGCCCCGAAAGCCGAAGGACAGGCACATGAAAACAAGCTCCAGCATGTGACCGTCCCGGTCAGGAAAGCGCAGCAATTCATCTGCGCGCGCAAAGAACCGTTCGCCCGCATCGACATCGCCATACAGTGCGCTGACAAGCGGCTGGCGTGGCCAGGCCGATTGTCCACCCCATGGGGTATTGAGCGCGATATCATCCAGAAGTGCTGCGACGAACCACGCGGCCTGATCGGCCCGCGACAGCGGCACACCAGACGAAACCGCCTGATCGCGCGCATAGGTCAGGTTGTCCAGCAGGCGCGCGCGCAGCGTGTCGGGGTCTTCCACGACGGTAGCGGACTCCAGTTCTGGCGCAAGGCCCAGAAGCAACGAGAATGCTGCAATCAGGCGGTTATCACTGGCCCGCGTCTGGCGCATCCGCGCGGAACTATCCGCAAAGGTGGCCGCGGGCTGCCGTGTTGGGGTTGGCGTCCGCGCCCCTGCCTTTGCTGGCCTGATCCGGGTGCGTCCGGCGTCTGTTTCCAGACCGAAGGGATCATCCTTTGTCATCGTTTCACAGCATAGCAATCAATAAGCGGTGGCTTGTCCAGTTTGCCAGTCACCCCGATCACGAATCCCGGCGCATCCGCCAGTTTCGCCCAATGATCCGACGTCCGGTCCAGTTCCAGACACAGCCTATCCCCATCATAAGGGATTTCGCGCGGTTGCGAATGCAAAGGTTTCAGCGGAATGCCCGTAAGTTTGGATTTCCACAGCGCGTCGAATTCATCCGCTGCCCCGATTGTCGCTTGTTCGACGAAAATCTTGCGCAGCATGGCCTCTGACATTTCACCACCCACCCGCAGGACGATCCGGCTTTTGTTGATGATATCGGCATTATCGATCCGGACGGTCCAGACGTTTTCGGCGTGGCTTGCGACCTGTAATGTCTGGCTTTTCACTTCGACATGGCGCAGCGACAGGATTAGCGACCGAAGGGTGTCGGCAATGGCGGCAAACCCGGCCTGTGGGTCATCGTGGGTATAGGCTGGCAGTTCCGACATCCGCCGGGACGAGCTGCCAAAAGTTGCCATGCGCCCGGCAAGCCCTGCCAGCTCAGAGAACAGTTCGGACGGGTGAAACAGGTCCTGGTTCATCATATGTGCGATACGTGGATGTGCCGTATTCGCCAGTTCAAGGATCAGCAGATTCTCGACCGAGGCACCGGCCCCCCGCATCACGATATCGCCGTGTGCCTGCCTGATACGGTCAAGCCCGGTCAGCACCTCTTGCAGAAAAGTAGCGTACCAGGGGCTGGCAGCGGTAACCAAGGCGGGTGGCAGAAAGCCCGGGTCAAGTGCGACCGATCCATCAGCATGTAACCCGTTGATCCGTGCGATGGGCAGGCAGCTGTAGCCATCTGTCGCGGCCTTTGGCAGGAACAGGCGCGGGGCAAGGCGCGCGACCTCAATTTCAGTCGGGTCAGCACCACCCTTGATCGTGTCGCGGACGGTGGCGATCTGGCCCAAATACCGTGCCCCTGCCGGACCATTGCTTTCGGGATCGATTGTGGCGGTCCCGCTTTGCACGGCTGGTACGCCCAGCATCACGAGCCCTGAATGGGTGCTGGCGCTGACGGTCGCAGATTTCAGCCCGGTTGTCATTTCCGGCAGCAAGAAGGGTGTGCCGTCCGGAAAGATGCCCTGCGCAGTTTCAATGCCGACCTGACCTGCCTCAAGCGCTGCCTTGTCGAGTGTCAGATGCCGAAAGCCGAAGTTTTGATGCGACGCCGCCTGCATCGCGCCCCGCACCAGCGCATCGGTGTGCCGATCTTGCTGTTGCAAGTGCTGTGGGCGCAGGAAAAGCCCCTCTGACCAGACAACCCTGTTTGCGTCGCTCATATGCTGCAGACCTTTATAATGGTTACGAAAGAGCCAGACCGGTCGAACTGACCGCGATGGTCACGGACATATCGCCGGATGAGGGGATCGGCGCGGTTGTACGAAACGTCTTGCCGCCGACATCGCGGAAACCGGCGATCACACCAAGGCTGGTCGCCCCAGGCGCTACGGGAATATCGAGCATGCCACTGCCGCCGGGGGCCAAGGCCAGCCGATCAACGCGCAGCAAGGTGGGGCCAAGCGCGGTTTCGGGGTCCTGCAAGGCCAATACATCGGCCGCATCAAACGCATCAGTTGCGTTCAATGCAAGGAAAGTCAGGGTCAATGGCCGGTCGGTCCCGTCAGGACCGGGATTGGCCCCCGCCGCCATTGTTGCCGCCACCGTGATTGTCCCGGGACCCGCATCGCCACAGGCGAAAAGACCCGCAGCACTTGCCCCGCAGATGATGAATGTGCGCCGTTTGATGATCATCGTCTTTTCTCCTCATGGCCTTCATATGCGTCGCGAAAGTTTTCGCCGACCTCGCCTAAAAATCGCTCTTCTGCCGCGCGGGCGATGTCCTGATATCGTTCTTCATAGGCCCGCCAAAGCTGCGCGCTGCGCCCGCCGGCCAAAAGCGCCTCGAGCATACCACTGTCGGCGAGCGTGTTTTCGATCTGTTGCGGGTTGAACTGATCGATCATACGCCGCAATGCTGACTGCAGCGCGTTCCAGGTCCGCACCTGATGATCGGCCAGATCACGATAGGCGCTGTTGATCGCCGCCGGCCCGTCAAGATAGCCGGGGCGATTGTCATCCAGCATCGTGGTTATCGCGTCATCGGCAGTGGCGAGGAACTTCAGCGGATTGACATCCGCGCTGGAGATCAGCGTTTGGGCGACCCGCACCTGTTGCTTTTCAGAGGCCCGTGCGCGCAACAGATGCATCACGCCTTCGACCAGATAGCGGTATTGCGCCCCAATCGCCTCCATCTGCGCGATGGGGTCTGTAGTTGGCATCCGGTTAGGGTCGATGCCCATGCCGCGCAACAGTGCCGCGCGTAGCGCATCATCAGATATGGCGAGCTGAGGTGCGGGCGTCGCTGCCGGTTCCGGCGGTGTTGGCTCTGGGCGGGGTGGTTCGGGTTCCAGCGGTGCGGCAAGCGGCGCATCGAAGAAGCGGTTGCCGGAGGGGGCGGGGGTCTCGGCCGTGCGCGGTGGCAGGTCCAGACCAAATGGGTCATCCATGTCCAGCGGCTTTGGTGGCGTTGCTTCCTTGGCCGCCGCAGTCTGTTTGGCTGTGTTATCGGCAAAGGGGTCAAAAGGTGGCGGCAGATCTTCGGGGCGACTGGCCGGTGTCGGGTCAGGTACAGGCGCTGCGGCAAATGTGAAACTGCTGGTGTGCTTTTCGGGTATGTCGGTTGTCCTGCTAGCCGCGACAGCCAGATCAACCCGAAATACGAAATCCCCCATCCGCAGGCGCATACCATCGGTCAAGGCGACGGCATTTCCGGTGCCAACGGGCTGTTCGGCCCCATCGACAAATGTACCGCCGCGACTGGTATCGGTTGCCATCAGTTGCCCATCTGACATTGCAATCACGCAATGCTTGCGGCTGAGATACATATCCGGATCATCAAGCTGCCAATCCGCGTCATCACCGCGCCCGATCACGACAGAATTACCGCCGATGGGATAGCTCATCCGTGCTTGTGGTCCGGGCGAGCTTTCGAGGATCAGTTGCGCCTGGGTCATGCCGCAGCCTGTGTGACAGTGACATCCGAAAGTGTCAGATCATCAGCGTCCTGATCGCGGCGCGGCTGGACCCACGCATTCATACCTAACCTGCAATCGCCAAGGCGTGCGGCGGGCACTTCAGCGGCCTGTAGCACCAGCCGCACACGGAATGATGTGCCATGTCCGGCGGCAAAGAGGATCGCATGGCGCAACTTTTCGCGGGTGCCGGGATCGTCAAGCAGGGCAAGGAATTCTGCATAGCTTAAGGGGCCAAGCCGCAGTTCTGCCCGGTTTTGGCGCGAAAAACTGCGCGCGCCGATCACCGCGCTTTCGCCCAGACCGCAATAGCTGTGGCCCAGCCGGGATTGTAATGGGGCAGGGATCGCATCCCATTGGCCAACAAATTCCTGCAATGTAACGGGCACGCCAATTGCATCGGCCAGATAGCTGATCAGTTTGTCGGGGCTGGTGATGTGGTGGGCCAGCGTGGTGGCATGGCGCAACTTGGCACTGTCGTGCGGCGCGGTCTGACCAGCCGCCATGCCGAGGCCGGCGAGCGCACGCAGGATCGCCATGCTGGGGCCGCCGCCCTTGTGGCTGACTTGTACTTCGGCCCGTGCATCGGCCCAGGCACGCCAGTAAAGCGCAATCAGCCGATGCTGCAGGACATCCGCAAAATCCTTGAAGGCGGTGTCCGATGTGACCCCTTCGGCGTCACCTGCAAACCAGCGGTTCGACAGTCGCGCCATCACCCAGCGGGTCAGGTAAAGCGGCATCGGACCTTCTGGCCCCAGCAGCCCCAGCACATTTACCGCCACCTTTGTGTGCGGATCGGTCTGTATCTCGGCCACGTCGGATGTTGCAAAGGACAAGCGTACATGCTGACCAAGGCGTGCGGGTTCGTCACCCGGTCCACCTTCGCGCCCGAACCGGCGGCCATCGATCTGTTCTATCGCGCGCAGGAGGGCAAAGAAATCCGCGCGTCCCGCCTTTTCGGCCAAGGCGGTCAGATCATCGTGCGATTGCCGAGCGTGAGCGGCCATGTCACCTCCTCTTGTGATCCGACAAGGCGGGTTTTAGTGCGTATCACAGCGTTGATCGCGGCCTGACGGCGCAAAAGCTGCGCAAGCAGGGCCGAAAGCAGCAATTGGCTGTGTCCGCTCATCATGCTTTCGTCGATATCAAGTGTGATTGCGGTGCCGTGGCCAAAGCAGATCGGCCCCTTGATCGGCAGCCGTTCAAAAAGCGGGCCAGAGCTGACCCCGCGCAGGGATTGACTGTGCCGCATCAGCGCCGGATCACCTCGGTCTGCATACAGCGCCAGAAGTGCGCGAAGCGGGGCCGCATCTGTCCCTTCCTCTGCCAGCGACAGATGGTTGAGCGATAACTGACTGATCCACCGCCAGTTAAGTTCGTCCCGCCGGATATCTTCGGGGCCAGCCGCAGGCAACACGGCGGGCAGGCTGCTGCGTGGCCTTTTGATCGTCTGCAGCAGTTTGATCGCGTTGACTGGTGCACCGGAATCCAGTGTCAGTTGGGGGTTGTCATCAAGGATCGGCAGGTCCCGGTTCGTGCAAAGCGCCCGGATATCCAGCCTGCGCACCGGGCCGCCTGCGCGCTTTGACCCGTCATGGCTGAGCGCGATGAACACGTTGTCACCGGCATAACTGGTGCGCATCTGCCCGCGCCTGACCTCATCTGCGCTGGGGCGGCGGACCTGCCGCTCGATGCTGTAAGACAGACGACCGGCATGGCCACCCTCGGCCGCAAAGATCGGAGGTATCTTGGCGGTCGGTCCATCGTTTTCGACATCCTCGACCCGGATCAGGCGAAATACCTCGTAGTCCAGCGGGCGTGTCCGGTCGGGATGGACAACATGAGCAGCGCGGCCGGGGTCCAGTTCAACGATGTTACATTCGCGTTCGAACAGGTTCACGATTGGGGTGACGAAAAGCTGGAAATCTTGTGGTGATATGTCCGCGATGTCCGGCTGCGCCTTATCGAGAATGATCAGCACTTCGATACTGTCCTTGGCACCCGGTACGACCCGCTGCAAATCATGCAGGCGCACATAGTGAAACCGTTCGGGCATCAGGAAATATTCCCGGATCAAACCATAGCCCTGAAAGGCGCGCCGCACTTGCGGTAGCAGGCTTTCATTTCGGTCGACGCCGACCATGCTGCAATCGGCAAGCGGCACAAATGATGCGTCGCCCGAGCGCGCCATAACCCCGACCTGATGTCCGTGGATGGCGTCGAATAGCTGGCCATCGCGTGCCTTGTGCCCCAGATAAAGATCAAGCGTGTCGAGCTTGAGCGTATTCAGCGGGATTGGCCCGGCCGCTTTCAGTGTCAGTCGGACCCCCGCCGCAGGCCGCGTACCTGATCCGTCGCGCAGACCGGCAGCACGCAGGGCGCCAATATCCTGGAGGTAATCAGCGGCGGTAATCTGGATTGGCCAAAGGGCCACGTCTTGCGCGGTTGTATAGGTCGCGCGTGTCGTCAGCCCGTCGCGCAAGCCAGAGATCAGCCGCGTACCGCGCGCCACCTTATAGCCTTCGACCATCCCTTCGACCTGATCGCCGGGTGTCAGCCGGGCCATTGACATGGCTGGCGCTGGCGCGACCATATCAGGATAAAGCGCATCAAGAAGATTGCGCACATGTCGGCTGCTTTCGGCGTCAACCTTGAGCCGGGTGCGGGCGGCAAGGTAGGCCACCCCCTCTAACAGTCGCTCTACGTAAGGATCAGGGCAGGGGGTTGTATCCAGCGACAGATTGGTGGCGACAGAGGGGTGCAATGCGGCAAAGTCGCTGGCCATATCGCGAATATGTTCCAACTCGCTTTCGTAATAATGCAGGAAGGTGCGATCCATTAGTCATCGTCCAGCACAGTGGCAGCAGCCCCACTATCAAGGTCGATTGTAGTCGACAGCTTTAACCTTTCGGGCGTCGGCGATAACATCAACATCGCATCAACTGTAATTTTCATCCCCGATTTGTCATTGATATCGATATCGACCTTGATTGTGTTCGGCTTCAACCGTGGCTCGAACACGGTCAGGATGTCGCGCAATTCGCGGGCGAGTGCGGTTTTGTCAAAGTCCGAACCGCTGCGCCCGGCAAATGACGGCACACCGTAATTGATCACGCTGCGGCGCACCTGCGGAAAATCTGCCAGCAGGCGGTCGGGTGTCTCGATTATCCGGGCCTCGCGGTCGGTCATCTGTGTGTCCGCCTGCATCCGTTCTATGTTGAACAGGGTTTCGATATCGCGGCGCACAGCCTCGCGCAGGACATTTCGGGTAACGGCAATACCGCTGGCCTGCAGGGTCCGGCGGCGTTGCAGGTTCGCCTGCAACATGTAAATCAGACGTTTGACGCCTTCATCAAGCGTATCATTCGCGATGACCTGCCGCCCATCATCAAGCAGGGTATTCAGTTTGTCAGCACCGCCAAGCTCTTTGGACAAATGGCGGCGCTGGCTTTCGATTTCCGCATCAAGACCGGGCAGATCATCAACCAGACGGTCCCAAAGCGACGGCTGGATCGCCTCGCTTCGGGCCATCGGTGTGACGCTCGGTCCTGTGCGTTCGGGCATGTATCAGACCCCGCCTACAACGTCGTATTCGATCTCATGTTCGGCGCCGGCAGAGTGATCATCGGCTTGGACAACGTACTTCTTCTTGATGTGTTCGAAGGAGATCGAAACCACTTCTGACAACATGTTATCATCCGGGTCGCTGCCATCATTGACAACTTCGTAACTCGCAATAATGCAGCTTTCCAAAACCACTGTGTAGTAGTCCAGATGTGCTTCGCCGGAGTCTTTGCGCACGCTGACGGTGATTTCCGGGATTGATTTGCCTTGCATACAGGCCAGCGCCAAATATGGCGACGCCGCATCCATCATCTTGTGACATGTAAATGCCGACACCTGCGCCCGCGCTTGGGTACGGCCCGAGCCGCTGCTGGCGGAACTTGCCTGCGCTGCTTTCCACTGAAGACCGTGAATATCAATTTCATCTTCATGGCCGGCCCGGACGGACTCGCCCGGAATATCATCGATCTTCATGTAACCGGTTAGTGGCATGTTAAAAATCCTTTCAGTTTAAGTTTAGAGAGAAGCTGCGATTAGGAATCCTTGACCGACGGTAACTCAGAGACAAGCCGCAGTGACGCGTTAATGCCTTCCAATTGGTAATGTGGTCGCAGGAAAAAGCGGGCGTTGTAATAGCCTGGCCGTCCTTCGACGCTATCCACCTGCACTTCGGCGGCGGCCAAAGGACGCTTGGCTTTGGCCTTATCATCCGCCATGGCCGTATTCGCCAAAACGTAGCGATTGATCCACTCCGACAGCCAGACCTGCATGTCGTCCTTTTCCTTGAACGAACCGACCTTGTCGCGCGCAATCGCCTTGAGGTAATGCGCAAAGCGGCTGACGGGGAACAGATAGGGCAGGTTTGCTGACAGACGTTCGTTTGCTTGTGCGTCGGGGTCAACTAAACGACCAGCGCGCGCTTCGTCGTCCTGCAGACTATGCGCACCGATGAAGGCTGCCGTATCGGTGTTCTTGCGGTGCAGGATCGGCATCATGCCCAGTTTTGCCAATTCCGCCTCGCGCCGGTCATCAATGGCGATTTCGGTGGGGCATTTCATCGCCACCGATCCATCGTCGGTGGGGAAGGTATGTACGGGCAGGTTAATGACCGTGCCCCCTGTTTCTACGCCACGGATCTGCGTGCCCCAGCCATAAAGTTTATGGCTGCGGTTGATGTTCACACCCATCGCGAAGGCTGCGTTCATCCACACATAGTTGTCGTGCTTGCCGTCGATCCGTTCTTCAAAACTAAAGCCTTTGACTGGCACCGTTTCCGCACCATAAGGCAAGCGCCCCAGCACACGTGGCATGGTCAGGCCGATATAGCGTGCATCCTCGCTTTCGCGCAGGGATTGCCAACTGGCGTAGTCGGGGGACGACACGATCTGTTCAAGATCCTGTGGATTGGGCAATTCCTGCCAGCTATCCATGCGGAACAGCTGCGGCGCCGCTGCCGCGATAAACGGTGCATGTGCCGCTGCACAGATCCCTGACAGGTTGCGCAGCATGCCCACATCCTTGGGTTTGTGCGAGAATTCGTAGGCCCCCACGATGCAGCCAAAGGGCTCTCCGCCGAACATGGAATATTCGTCGGAATACACCTTTTTGAACATGTCAGCCTGATCCCACATCTGGCCTTCGAAATCTTCCAGATGGTCGGCAAGTTCGTCTTTGCTGATATTGATGACCCGAATTTTCAGTTTCTGATCCGTTTCGGTATTGTTGACCAGATAATGCAGGCCCCGCCATGTGCCTTCGATCTCGCGGACCTCGGGGGCGTGGATGATTTCGTTGACCTGGTCGGTCAGCATGTTGTCGATACCGGCGATCAGCGATTTGATCGATTTGACGGCGTTGCCGGAAATCGTGGCTGTGCCTGAGCGTTCTTTCGCTGCGACGGCCAGGTTTTGGACCAGCGCCTGCAGTTTGTCGGATTCACTTTCCTTGACCCGAAAATCCTTTTCCAAAAGCGAAGAGAACTCGCCCAGATCCAGAGTTTCCGTTTCTTTGCCTGCCCCTTGGGCCTCTGTATCGGCCATGATCAACCCTCCCCTTTTTCTTCTTCGGCCTTCATCGCGGCCTCTGCCGCTTGGGCCAAAAGCGGCTCATTGGATAGAAGCTGTGCGATCCGCTTTTCCGCGTCGACCTTACCGTCCATGTATCCCAAAAGCTCTTCAAGCTGCTGGCGCATCTTGAGCAACTCAGCGAGGGCAGGCACCTGTTCTGCCACCTTGTCGGGTGCGAAATCAGACATGGATTTAAACGTCAGATCGACGAATAACTCTTCGTCCTTTTCCTCACCATCTGCAGCAGGCAGCGTGTTTGGCACACGCGCTTTCACACGGGGTGCAAGGGCTTCCATGAATTTGGGGAAACGGCCCGCATCCGTTTCGACGAACTTACGCTCACCGATCGGGCGTTGTGCCTCGGCGGTTTCGGATGCGCCGGCCAGATCGGCCATCACACCCATCACGAAGGGCAGTTCGATCGTTGTTGGGCTGCCATAATGTTCGACGTCATAGGCAATCTGCACCCTTGGGGCGCGATTACGCTCAATGACCTTTTGCTTGCTATCTGCCATAGTCGGTTTTTCCCTGCTTATGAGCCTTTGTTATCTTGAACGCCGGCGGCGTTGCGAAATTCTTTCATGCCGCTTGGCGCAATTTCGGACATCAATTCCATGAAATCCATATGTACCATACGTTGCACCCGTCGCGCCAAATGCGGGATAGGGCTGGACGGTTCGGTGCGTTCGTAAAATGCGATGATCTGGCCAAGTGCGCGTTCAACATCATCGCGCGAGTTGATCTCGCCCGGCGTGGCCGCTGCAGTCGCAGTTGGCTTTGTGCTGGCCGCCGCCTGCGGTTTCTGCGCTGGGCTGGCTGTTTCCGGTTCGGCTGCATCTGTTTCGACCATCCCGGTCTCCATCATGGTTTGGACGCGCTTCAGGAAATTGGTGAGTTCCGGAAAATGGATGCCGGCCCCGTTTGCAAGCCCGGCTTTCTTGGAGAAACGGCTTTGCAAGGTGCCGATAGCGTCAAGGGCATCCGCGACGTCCTTTTTCAATGTTGCGGCAAAATCGGGCTGTTCGGCGGCCACAGCACGGCAGGCGGCAGTCACGCGGTTTCGGTTGGCTTCATAGGCGCTGCGCAGCTTTTCCTTTTCGGCCGCGTTAAGGCCAGAGGGCGCGTTGTTCATCGCATCGAATTCGCTGAGCGCGGCATCATAAAGATTTTGTCCCGTGATAACCCCAAGACCCGGCAGCGTCATGACCGGGTTCATTTCCAGATCACCCAGCAGGCCATTATCGTCGTTTTCCAGCTGTTTAAGGCTGTTGATCCGCCGCAATGCGGCCTGTTGGGGGTCGTCCCGTTCACGCAAGAGCGGATGCACGCTATCCCAGTGCTGTTCCAATGTCTCGTTGATCAGGGCCAGGCCAGCGGCCAAACCTGCCAGCCCATCCTGATTGGTAAGCGCGCGAACGACGATCACAAGCAAACGTAGGTCACGCCCTGTCTTGGCCAGTTCCGCGGATGCGTCAAAGACCGCACCCCAATCCACATCGGCTATTGCCGGGGGACCTTCAGTGTTGATCTTGACGCGCGCATCGCGCGCGGCCGGTTCAAGCATCCGCTCAATGGCGTGAAACTCTTGCACGTTTCTCAAATCGATGCCCGAAGGCGCCGCTGGATCAATAACACTGTGAAAGCTGGCCAGCTGTATCATCATATCTTAAGATTATCTTCATTAATGCCCGCAACTGTCACACAACAAATTGATTCTGACAAACTTTTACCACTTTTTAGCCATTATGGCCGGGCGTCAATGATGGTGGATGCGAAACCGATAATGCTGGCGGGTTCTTGCATCAGTATCTCATCCATGGCTTGGGCGATTGCGGCCGAACTTTCGCTTTCTGGTCGGGGTGCATCGAACAGCGGCGCGCGTGAAAGAATAACGAAGATTTCGCTTTTGCCAAAGTCGTCGGCGCTGATCTCAAATGCCAAATCCGCATTGCGGTTCTTCACTTGCGCAATCGTGTCCAAAACACGCGTGCGGTAAATGCCATCCTGCAGGCTTGATAGCTGACTTACCTGTGTATTTTCGTTAATGCGATTGGGTATAAGGTTCGTGGCCGACCCGTCCGGATCAATCGCGAACATCCAAACTGAAGCAGCCCCGTGTTGTTCTGGTATGAGGAGGTCAACCACAGGATTTTGCCCTATGGTGAAGACGCCCGAAAGATTGCGCAAACCGGTTTCACCGTCCGATAGCGCCAGTGTCGCACCACTTGTCGGTACCCCGGCCAGTACACGCCGAATAGTGCATATGCCCTGGTTCAGTGTTTGTGTTCCTATAGTGATGGACCTGTCGCCCACCATAGGGTTCAGAAGATCAGTGATCTTGTTTTGTGTGTCGCCTTCGGCGAGGTTTCCAGTGATCCTGACCGGATCACTGATCCCGAATTGCCCCTGATTTGCACCTTCCACTGTCAGCGGGCCGCAATCCTCCACCGCTTGCAAAGCGCTTGCGATTGTGTCGGAAGAGAGCGAAAGAGGTCCGGCCTTCAGATCGCTGGTGATGCGCCAACCATACGCATTGGTGAAGCTGTCGATCTGGTCTGTCAGGGCTGATCGGATACCGACGTCAGCGGCCAGTCCCGCCAGCGTCGCGGTACGATCGCTGATCGATAATTGTGCGGTTTCCAAAACGGTTAGGTACTGGATCAGGGTCAGCGCCTCGTCCTGCCATGCCTCATCGGGCAGGCCGCTGGCGAGTATCAAATCACCACCTGGCACCCGGCCGAAACGCTCAGCGATGACTGCGCGAAAGTGTTCGGCGGTGACTGCGTCGGGCGCGTGGCCTGTCAGGATTGGTGTTGTGTCATCCGCGACAACAAGTTCCAGCATGTAGGGCTGCGCCACTGGCAATGGCGGTGTTCGCAAAGCATCGAACAGGCCCCCAAACCACGCAACCGCAAGTCCGATACAAGCTGCACCTACGACCAGAAACGGCCAGCGCCGCGTTTTGCCGGGTTTTTGATCGCTTGTCTGGTCGGCGCCATTCTTTGGACGCAGGACCTGATCAATTTGTTGCACGACGGCAGCAGCATCGGGCGGGCGATTGGATGGGTTGGGTGCCGTCAGTGCCTCTACAATGCGGCGCAGCATGTCTGGCAGGCCTTCGGTGTCCAACGGGTTTTGCTTGCGGCGGATGATCTCGCCGGGGGTGGCACCTGTAAACGGAGTTTCACCCCGCCATGCCGCGAGCAATGTCGCCCCGACAGCATAGAGGTCCGATTGCGGCGTCACATGCCCATCAAGCTGTTCGGGGGCGGAATATTCGTATTTACCCGCAAACTCTGATCCCACAATGGTCCGGGCGCCGACGGCGGTATCCTTGGCGATGCCGAAATCGATGATCGTTGCCTTGGTGGGATCGCCGTGACGCAGGATGATGTTATCAGGCGACAGATCGCGGTGGATGATGCCCTTGGCGTGTGTCGCCACCAATCCCTCGGCCACGCGGTGCCCGATGATCAGCAATTCACGCGGGTCCATCCGGCGCTGTGTCATCACCTCGCTAAGTGGGGGGCCTTCGACATAATCCATGACCAGAAACACATGGCCATCATCGGACAAAGAACATTCTGTATAGCGCACGACAGCGTCGTGCTGAATCGCGCGCATTTCTTCTTCGCGCTTCATCAACTCGATATAATCGGCGTTTCCGGAAAACTGGCGATTGAGAGCTTTGACGGCGACTAATCGCTCGGTGATCTTGTTGCGTGCGCGATACACTTCGCCTGTGCCGCCACGCCCCAATATCCTGTCGATTTCATAGGTATTGTTAAGAACCTGTCCGACATTGAAAATATCACCGGGGAGCGGATGCGTCATCGGGGTCTTCCATGAAACAAGAGCAGGTAAAAATCAAATGTCGCTTTCAGTTGAATGAAAGGATAGGCTACTCTGCATTGAGGCGCGACACCTTTTTGGTAAACCGTTGCGCTACGGCAGGATTTTTAGATGGGGGGCGTTTGCATTGGCCCAAAATGGATCGTCTGAAACCGTCAAGCGGAAGGAGCTTGTTGGAAAGCTCAACCCGCTTTGTCTCAAGGCTTTTTCCGGGGCCGCCGCCGCCGCCAAGGCACGTGGCAATCCCTATGTTGAACTGGTCCATTTCATCGGTGCGATGCTGGATGAGTGCGGATCAGATTTCACGTTGCTGTTGCGTGCGGCAGAGGTGGATGAGGGTACGTTATCGACAGATGTAACACGCGCATTGGATGCGCTGCCCCGCGGGGCAAGTGCGGTCGAGGAATTTTCCGATCATCTTTTTCACGCAATCCGTGATGCGTGGAATTTTGGCCAGTTGGAGTTCGGTGACGAAACGGTCAGGTCGGCCTATCTGCTGTTGGCAATGCGCCAGACACCCGTGCTGGAATCGTTGCTGTTTCGGATCTCAGCCGAATTCGACAAGGTGGATGCGGCCGCGATGTCCACCCAGTTGGACGATCTGCTTGCCGACTCGATCGAGGGTCAGACGACGATTGCCGCAACACCCAAAGCAGCCCCCGGCGGACAATCTGCGCTTGATCTATATGCCACGAATATGACGGCGGCCGCCAGCGACGGAAAGATGGACCCGGTTGTGGGTCGTGATCCAGAAATTCGTCAGATCGTCGATATTCTGATGCGCCGCCGCCAGAATAACCCGATCCTGACCGGGGAAGCCGGGGTTGGCAAAACGGCTGTGGTCGAAGGGTTTGCGCAGCGGCTGGTGCGTGGTGATGTCCCGCCACAGCTGCGCAATGTCGCGTTGCATATGCTGGATGTCAGCCTGATGCAGGCGGGTGCGTCGATGAAGGGCGAATTTGAAAAGCGTCTGAAATCGGTGATCGATGAGGTTCAGGCCTCGCCCACGCCGATTATCCTGTTCATCGACGAGGCGCATACACTGATCGGCGCTGGCGGTGCGGCAGGGACGGGTGATGCGGCCAATATCCTGAAACCCGCACTGGCGCGTGGTGAATTGCGTACAATCGCGGCGACAACATGGGACGAGTACAAACAACATATCGAAAAGGATCCGGCGCTGACCCGGCGGTTTCAGGTGGTCAAGGTCGAAGAGCCGAGCGTCGAAAACGCGATCCGCATGTGTCGCGGCGTGGCAGGCGTTCTGGAAAAGCACCACCAGGTTGAGATTTTGGACGAGGCGATTGCGGCCTCTGTTGAACTGTCACACCGTTATATTCCGTCGCGGCAACTGCCCGACAAGGCGATCAGTCTGCTGGACACAGCCTGCGCCCGTGTGGCGATTTCCCAACATGCCACGCCGGGTGCAGTTGAGGATCTGGAACGGCGCGCAACCGCGCTTGAGCTGGAATTGACCATCGCGGAGCGTGAGGCAGGTATCGGCATCGACACTGCGCAGCGCATCGAGAGCATCACGGCAGAGCTGGAAGAAACACAATCGGAATTGGCCGCAGAAAACGCCCGCTGGGATGCGGAAAAGGCGCTTGTGGCAGAGATCATTGCCTTACGCGCCAAGCTGCGTGAAAGCGGCGCGCCGATCGACGGCGAAGATGATCCACAGACTGAGACTGAGGCGCTCGACCCCGCGGACCGGGGTGCGGTGATGGACGATTTGCAGGCCAAGATGGCAGAATTGACGGAAGCACAAGGGGAAAAGCCGCTGATCCTGCCTTCGGTTGATACCGCCGCCGTGACATCTGTTGTGCAGGATTGGACCGGTATCCCGACCGGCCGCATGATGGCCAGCCAGGCCGAGCGTGCGCTGGAGCTGGTCGATACGATCCGCGCCCGCGTCACCGGACAAGACCATGCGGCAGAGATGATCGCCGCACGTATCCAGACCTCTTACGCGGGTCTTTCCGCACCTGAAAAACCCATGGGTGTTTTCATGCTCTGCGGCCCCTCTGGCGTGGGTAAGACGGAAACAGCTCTTGCCTTGGCGGACATGCTTTATGGTGGCGAACAGAATCTGATTTCCATCAATATGAGCGAGTTTCAGGAGGCGCACACCGTATCCACGCTGAAAGGCGCGCCGCCTGGCTATGTGGGCTATGGCAAAGGGGGGATCCTGACGGAAGCGGTGCGGCGGCGGCCCTATTCTGTTGTGCTGCTGGATGAAGTCGAAAAAGCCCACCCCGATGTGCACGAGATTTTCTTTCAGGTCTTCGACAAAGGCATGATGGATGACAGCGAAGGGCGCCGGATTGACTTCAAGAATACGCTGATCTTGCTGACCTCGAATGTCGGCTCGGACGAGATCATGGCCATGACCGAAGACGGCACGGTCAAACCTGATCTGGATGAACTGACCGCAGCCTTGCGTGCACCGTTGTTGAAAGTCTTTCCTGCGGCATTGCTGGGTCGATTGGTGACCATTCCCTATTATCCGCTGTCGGATCAGATGATCGAAGTTATCGCCAATCACAAACTGGCCGCGATCGCGGGCCGACTGGCCAAGCAATACGATGCCGAACTGGTGATCGGTGATGGCGTGCACGACCTGATCAAGGCCCGCTGTACCGAGATTGAAAGTGGTGGTCGGATGATCGATGCGATCCTGACCAATACGCTTTTGCCCGAACTCAGCCGGAAACTGCTGAACAAGGCGCTGGATGGCGGCACGATCAGCCGGGTTGAGGTCACGGGCGACAGCAATGGTTTCGCCTATCATTTCGAATAGGGTACGTGCTGGATGCAAACCTATAATCAGACGCGCTTTGTCTATCAGCACACGATGGGAATGGACCCGAAAGGGCGCGAATACCTGTCTCTCGTGGTGCGGGGCACGTTTGATTTTCCAGACGATGCGGGCGCGATCCCGCAGGCAAGTAAAGAACAACGTCCTCTTGTCATGGCCGATGAACATACGGGCGAGCCGGGCTATTCCGCAACGCTGTGGGAAACCGATTTCGCCTTTCGCAAACCCCATGCCGAGGTGATCGCGCAAGGTGCAGCCTATGCCCCCGGCGGCAAACCGGCGGAACGGGTGCGGGTGGGCATCAAGTTAGGTGATTGGGTCAAGCAGTTTGATGTGCTGGGCTATCGCGAATGGCGCAATGCAGGGGTGGCAATCGTACCAACGCAGCCTGTACCCTTTACCCGGGCGCCATTCGGCTATGACACGGCCTTTGGCGGCCCAGACAGGCTCGACTCCGATAATCCGCAACCCTCTGTCTATCTGCCCAACCCTGTCGGGCGCGGTTTTGCCACTCCGCGCAATCAGGACCGGATCAACGGCCTCGCACTGCCAAACACGCAGGCGGTTGGGCAGGAAATTCGTTCGCCATATGAAGAGTATACGCCCATGGCGCTTGGTCCCGTCGGGCGCGGCTGGCCCGAGCGGATCAAGTATGGCGGGACATATGACGACAACTGGACCGACAACATCTTTCCCTTCCTGCCGCCGGATTTTGACGACCGCTACTATCAATCTACCCTGCAGGATCAATGGATCGCATCACCGCAAACCGGCACCGAGGTCATGATCGCCAATATGACGCCTAAAGGGCTTGAGCGGTTTCGCCTGCCTGAAACCGCACTTCCCCTGACGATCTTCCGTGGAAGGGACAAGTGTTTTGAGGAATGCGTAACGGCAGACACGTTGATTTTTGATTGCGAAGCGCGCGCGTTTTCCATGGTCTGGCGGGCAGAGGTGCGGATCCACCGCCATATGACCGAGTTCACAGAATGCTGGGTCGGGCCACCGACCGACGCGATGCTGCGAGCAATCGCTGCAGGGCGTGGTTACATCCGCGCTGCCGGTGTAGCCGTGCCAGAGGATGAAGACGTATGACACCCTCGCTGGATATCGTGGCGGCGGGCATGGCAACAGCTGTGGGGCTTGATCGGGCGTCATCCTGCGCCGCGATGCGCGGGCGATTGGACGGATTTCAGGAAACCCGATTTGTCGCCAGATCGGGTGAATGGCAGATCGGCGCACCCGTGCCCCTGCCGCGCAACTGGATCGGGGCCAAACGGCTGGCACATCTGGTGGCGGGCGCAATTGTTGAGGTGTTGCGGGCCGAACCGCAGGCGGCCGAAGACGCAGCCCTTATCTTGTGCCTCGCGGAAGAGGATCGCCCCGGGCGTCTGCCTACAGACGGACATGCCTTTGCGGCGATGGTAGCCGAGATCGTCGAGGCGCAAAGCAGCCAACGCACCGTGCTTGTGGCCCATGGGCGGCCCGCCGGGTTTGCCGCACTCGACCGGGCGCGCAAGATGCTGGCAGGAGGTGACGCACGCTATGTGATCATCGCGGGTGTAGACAGCTACCTAACCGGCCCCGCAATCGCGCATTATCTGGGGCGTGAACGCTTGCTTGGGCCGGACAATCCGAACGGGTTCATTCCAGGTGAAGCCGCCGCCGCAGTGCTATGTACGGCGGAACCTGTCGGTCGGCTGGTGCTGACCGGGTTGGGACTGTCGCGCGAAAAGGCTTATATCTACAACGGGTTGGACGAAGACGGTTTGGATTTACCCCTACGCGGTGACGGTATGACTGCAGCCTATAAGGCCGCACTGGATGCCGCTGGGGTTGCACTGTCGGGTGTTGAATACCGCATCGCTGATCTGATCGGGGAACAATACTTCTTCAAACAAACCGCCCTCGCCAGCCTACGCCTTGAACGGGGGCGCAAGGAATTCCAGGACCTCTGGAGCCCGGGCGAATCCTTGGGTAACATTGGCGCGGCAACAGTACCGGTGATGATTGGTATGGCGCTAAGTGCTGCCGAAAAAGGCTACACCCCCGGCAGCCCGGTGCTGATCGAGGCATCGTCAGATGCCGGCGCCTGCGGTGCTGCGGTATTGCATGCAAGGGAGGCCGCGTAGATGGGTGTTTTCGCCAACGGGCTAGAGATTTCCGGCAAGGCGGTGGACGCCAAGACCATCGCTGCGATGCCTGATGTTTGCTTCACGCCGCCCGAAAACCCCGCAACACCACCGGGCGTTCCCGTGCCATACCCAAGTTTCGGGATGGCGGGCGATACCGATAAGGGCACGGGGACGGTGAAGATCGGTGGGAAGACGGTCAATATTAAGAATAAGAGCCATCTGACAAAGACGACGGGGACGGAGGCCGGGAGTGCGGCGAAGAAGGGGATTATTACGTCGAAGAATACCGGGAAGGAGCAGTTTAACTCTTGGTCGAATGATGTGAAATTCGATGGTGAGCCGGTTATTCGCAATACAGATATGGCGACGAATAATCATGCTTCGCCAGCGGGGAATACGGTCACTTGGCCGCATGTTGCCAAGTTGAATTCCGGGGACTTTAACTGTGAAGCTGTACTCAATGAACTAGAAATTTATCTTCACCCACACAATGAGAACCCATGTAAAACAAAGACGCATGAGGGAAAACAGATGCAATCTGAGCATATTGTCATGAATGCATTCTGTCAGAATAATCGTCGCCGTGATCGCTCAATAGAAGGATTTGAAAAATATAGCTCCAAAGGGGCTCCTTGCATATGTATGCAAGGTCCTGGCAACGCACAGCCGAATAGCACCCATGGGCGAAAGACTATGAGACAAAATGCGTTGGTAGCAAAGTTCAAGGAAGACGATGAGCAGCCAACACTGGGCAAAGTTATCGACTACGAGATTGAGAGCGTTAAGCAAAACCATCGTACATTGGCAAACCAAGACGGGTCGCAGCTACCGGAAAAAATCGAAGCGGCGCTTGATTGTTTGAAGCAAGTTGTCGAACAGTATTTTGAGTGGGTAACAGGTAAGAGTAAGGAGGATATGCGTAAGACAGAGTGTAAGATGCCACATCCGAATCAGGATTTTCCCAAGCCGGCAAGTGCACCAAAAATTGATCGTATTCAAAGACGTTATGGATAAAAAATATGGCTGAAAGCAAAGAAAATCCCGGCGACTCCGTGAGTTGTTTAAAACTGGTAGGCAGGAACGCCAGAGAAATTCTGGTATTAATCGTGACGACCAATGAAGAGCGGTCTATGCATTTATCACGAGTTTTTTCATACAATAACTTCCCGAATGAGGATCCAACAATAATCCTTGATTATGTTGGTTGGGTTGTTGACTGCGATATCGATTTGAACGGAAATTTACGCTGCATAACTGCTGATGGCCAGCTAATAGGTGAAACTAAAGCTAGGCTGTCGGATATGCCACTGAATAAGATTTCATCTCCAGCGACAGATGGTTCCATGGTAGTAGCTGGAAATGCAGGTCGAGCTTGGATTATTCATTCAGAAAATGAGATCACAGATATCTCCGCATCATTTGAAAATAATCTTTTTGATGCAACATGCACTGGATATAATGACGTATTTGTTTGCGGCCAAGCCGGCAAATTTTCTCATTTCAGCGACGATACGTGGACTGACATATATCTTTCGACTACGGTCAATCTGAACACTGTCTCAGTGTCCAAAAGTGGCGAAGTTGTTGTTGCAGGCGACGATGGTTTTGTTGCTGCTGGAAATTTGACCAGTGGCTTCGAAGTCATTGAAGGACCAAACTTCGACGTACATGGCTCTTGCGAATACAAAGACAAGATGCTTTTTGCGCTGCCGGGCTATGGTATCACAAAGCTAGACAAAGCAGGCATTACGGATTTTCAAGCTGGTCCTCTAGCATGGCGTATTACATCATTGGATGACATGTTGCTTTGTGCCGAAGATGACTCGATCCTGGTTTATGATGGTAGTGAATGGATTGGGCTGCCCATCACCTAAAGCTGTGCGAAATATACCCCCGCACCTTCTCCAAATCCAACCCCTCAATTGTCATTCCCTCGGCCCCCGGCTGCAACATCCGTACCACGAACAACTCCCCCGGTTCGCGATACTCCGCCAGCCGCTCTTCAGCGATGCGCAGCCCTTCGGGTCCGGCGACCCTTAGACCGTCCAGATGTGCCTCGAGCCGTTCCACCACGCGGGCCAGGCGGTCGGCGTCCATGTCGGGGTTTTCTTCGGGGTGTAGTAGTGCGCGGTCATAGACTGTCCACAAAAACGCAGCCTGTTCGGCGTGTTGGCGCACGATGTTTTCTAGAACGGGAACGGACATTCAGTTCAGATTGATCGACCCGCCACGAATCCGGTTGCTGGCAGATGCGTGGTTGACCAAATACGTTCCGCGGATCGTGATATGCCCGTCTTTTTCCATGATGATCGAGGCCTTGCCGACGCGCAGTTCGATCCGCTCATCGGCGGTCACCTTGACGGCCTCTCCATCACGGATGACTGTCGGACTGTCCGGTGTCGGGGCAGGCGCCAGGACACGCCCGATGATCAGGGGTTTGTCGCGGGCGTCATCTTCGAACAGCAGCGCAACCTCGCACCCGATAACTTCGTTGGGTAAGGTGACAAGCGACCGGGCCGGGATCGCCTCTGGCTGGGGGTTACCTGCAAAAACAACAAGCGGTTGGCCGTCTTTCAGGCCCATGAATATCCCGATGATCACTCCGCCGACTGTATCATTGGCAAGCATGACGGCCCCCGTATCGCAAGAATTTAAGCGCTGCATCAGCTTAGGCGAATTGTCCACGCTCCGCAAATTCAATCGCCGTATGTCGAAACGCAGACATGTGCGTGACACCGATGTCCGAAACTTGTCAATCCCTGTTTGCCTGACTTGATCCGCCCAGCGGTTTCAAGCTATCCTGTTAATATATTGTTAATCCTTTGATTGGCTGCTTTTATATGAATATCCTGTCTCGCCGCTCTGTTCGTTTCTTGGGCTTTGCTGTTGCTGCTACATTGGCTGCGCAGCCGGGCTTTGGCCAAACGGCGGGTGAGATCACGCCAGAGACATTCCGCCCGCAATTGCCAACATTGTCTGGCGCTATTGTGTTCAGTGGAGAGCCCGGCACGCAAGCGCCGCCCGGGGCAGAGCGTATCGGGATCACCCTTTCAGACGTACGTATTACCGGTGCCAGCCCTGAACTGGCATTAGCAAATGCGGCTCTTCGCGCGCGGCTGACCGGGCGCCAGATCCCGGTCTCGGAATTGTTCGAAGCTACGGCGGCGCTGGAAGAGGCCTATGTTAACGCGGGTTTGGTGCTGACGCGTGTTGTCCTGCCACAACAAGCGTTGCGTGACGGCGGTGTATTGCGGGTCGATGTTGTGAATGGTTTTGTCGAAACCATCGATGATGCGGCAGTGCCGGACGAGGTCCGCACCCGGGTGGGCCGCCTTGTCGAACCGTTGGTTGGCCGCCCCGGCGTGACCTTGGCCGAGCTTGAAAGGCAGCTTCTGCTCGCGGGTGATGTGTCTGGCGTGGCCCTGAATACTGCGCTTGCAACGGGCGAGGCCCAGGGTGGGACGGTTCTGGCGCTGGATGTAAAGTATCAGCGCGTCACGAGCTTTTTTTCCTTTGACAATTTTCCGGACGATAGTTTAGGCGAACCGACACTGAATTTCGGCAGCGAAATCAACTCTGCCTTGGGTTTGGGCGAGACATTGTATCTGCGGTTTTCGACCACTCCGCAGGAGGCGCTGACGGATACCCCGCGCTACCGCGTTGGCGCGTTGGGAGGGATTTTTCCGATTGGACGATCCGGTTTGACCGCGAACCTCGAAGTGACGCGCAGCGTGACCAACCCTGATGACGACATCGCATCAACCAGTTCATCATTTGGCCGCGAATCCCTGCGGCTGATTTACCCGATGATCCGGTCACGGACGGCCAATCTGAACGCCCAGATCGCGTTTGATCATCAAACAGACAAGCAGGATATCGATCTGGCAGGTATCACAACCCAAGTTTATGAGGATGACATCAGCGTCCTGCGCGTGTCGACCAACGGCAGTTATCAGCACAGTGACCGAACAACGTCAGAAGCAAGTCTGACATTGTCGCGTGGTCTGGATATTCTGGATGCGCGTGAAGGCACCGCGGAATTGCCACTGTCCCGTGCAGCGGCAGAGCCGGTTTTCACAACGCTAAGCGCGTCATACAGATTGCAAGGCCGTCTACAGAACGATTACGCGTTCCTGCTGAATGCGCGCGCCCAGACATCGTTTGGCGATTCAGTTGTCGCTTCCGAACAGTTCAGCGCCGTTGGCGCGGGCGATTTGTCGACATTCGACAGTGGTTCATTGCGTGGCGATAGCGGTGTGACACTGCGTAGTGAATTCAGCCGTAGCCTGAATGTTCAGCTTTATGGTCGGTCCTATGTCATAGCACCTTATGTCTTTGCCGCTGCGGGGGCGTTGCGCGTTTATGATCCGACAGCGGTTGAGGAAGACGAAAGCACTGCCGGATCATTCGGAATTGGTTTTGACGGATTTGTTTTGGGCGACACGCCGTTTCGCGCGGACAATATGAGAATTGAATTTGGTCGGGGGATTAGCGAAAATGAAGAAGATCAGAACAGATTTAGTATATCCGCTACTTTCCGCTTTTAGCCGCGCGTCGCGTCCAATCGCGGCGCTTGCATCTTGCTTATCGCCGCTGGCCCTCATGGCACAGGATTTGCCGGTAGGCGGCGCGGTTGTTGCAGGTCAGGCCCAGATCGCGTCGCCCACATCCACCCAGATGACGATTACACAGTCCACGGACACAGCAGTGATCAATTGGCAAAGCTTTGATGTTGGGTCGGGTGCCCAGCTCAGGTTTGATCAGCCGGACAGCTCAAGCGCAACACTCAACCGTGTCACCGGATCTACTGGTTCGGATATTCATGGTCAGATCACGTCGAATGGCAGCGTGTTTGTCGTCAATCCAAATGGGATATTCATCGGCGCTGATGGCAATATCCAAGCGGGTGGCGGTTTTGTTGCGTCAACGCTCGACATCACGAATGAGGACTTTCAAAATGGCAATCTGCGGTTCGCGGGCAACGGCCAATCCGCGACCGTCAAAAATGCCGGGGCCATTACCGTGGGGCGTGGTGGATATGCTGCGCTGCTAGGTGGTCATGTCGCCAATTCCGGCACGATTTCGGTGCCGATGGGTCGTGTCGCCTTTGGCTCAGGTGAAAGGATCACCCTTGATCTGTCGGGCGACGGCTTTCTACAGGTTGCTGTGCCGACTGAGGCCATCAGCGAAGATGGTCAGGCGCTGATCGAACATTCGGGCTCTGTCGCGGCAGAGGGTGGCCGGATCGAGATGAAGGCCGCAACAGCGCGCGAGGCCGTGCGCCAGGCTGTGAACCTGAGCGGTATTGCCGAGGCGACATCCGTCCAGCAACGCGGCGGCACCATTATCCTGGGCGGCGGTGCTGGCGGACGGGTACAAGTGTCTGGTCGGGTCGCAGCGCGGTCAGAAATTGTCACGGCTGTAGAAACCTCTGTCAGGCCACAGGCCCGCCAGGAAACAGGCGGCGATATCACGATCACTGGTGTCGATATCGCGCTGTCGGGTGCCGAAATCGATGCAAGCGGTGCAGATGGCGGTGGTCGCATCCGGATCGGTGGTGACTTTGCCGGGGCGGGTGATTTGCCGCGCGCGGAGGCTGTTGTTGCCGACGCGGCCACGACGCTGACAGCCGATGCGCTGCTCGATGGGGATGGTGGGCGGATTGTCGTCTGGTCTGACGTGATGACCGAATTTGCTGGTACAAATTCTGCTCGCGGTGGCGATGTGGGCGGTGACGGCGGTTTTGTTGAAGTGTCAAGCGCGCAGACGCTGACCTATACCGGTTTCGCTGACACGCGAGCAGCTTTGGGTGACACCGGCACACTATTACTGGACCCAACAGACTTCGTTATCGATACGGCTGACGAAGAGATGATGCTAGAAGCCAATTTGGTCGCAAATGACGTTGTTCTCAACACCAACTTAAGCGGCAATGACATTGGTAATATCGCCATTTCGCGGGACATTGACTGGACCACAGCCAACAATCTGACACTTATCGCAAATAACGACATCACGCTGACCGGTGCAATAAACGGTGCAAATGGTGACCTCATTGTTTCAGCGGCAAACACTATTCTCGCGAACGGCTCTGTGAATGTTGATGAGTTCGTATTGCAGTCTGGGAACTGGCGGCAGGTCGGCACACTGCCTACATTCTTCGCGCGCAATTTTGAGATCCAGGGCGGAGAGTTTTTGCGCGCAGCTGGCGGCAACGGAGAGGCGGTAACACCGTTCCTGATTGTCGATGTCTATGGTTTGCAAGGCGTTGGGTCGTCAGAGCGGATGCTGCAGAGCAACTTTGTGCTGGGCGCAAGCATTGATGCGAGTGTGACACGCGGGTGGAACCGCGCCGTCGACGGTGGCACGGCTTTGGGATTTGCAGCGATTGGCGGAAATGGTACTGCATTCTCCGGAACGCTGAATGGCAATTCAAATAGCATCAGCGGATTGTTTATTGATTCTAGCGTGGTCGGTGCTGGCGGTGCTGCGCTGTTCGGTCAGAATTCGGGCACAATTCGATCACTTTCCATTGTAAATGCTGACGTTACCGGATTCTCTGCGGCAGGTGTTGCAACCTCAAACAGTGGCTCCATCGAGGACGTCGACGTTAACGGGGTGGTGCGCGGAGGCGCCTTTGCAGCTGGATTAGTGTACAATAATGGCGGCAACATTACCAACAGCGCAGCAGACGTCATTGTTTCACTGACTGACATAGACCGACCGTTCAGCGGCGTTGCCTATATTGGAGGTTTTGTCGCTATAAACGGCGGCACAATTGCTGACAGTAGCAGCACTGGGGATGTTACGGCTCAACCGGACATTGGCAATCTAAATAGGCTGGATGTGGGCGGATTTGTTGCTCTTGGGTCGGGCGGAACAATTTCAAACTCCGTTGCCAGCGGCAACGTGGATGTTACTATTCCAAGTTCTGTCACGACAAATGCCGGCAGCACTATCAATGTAGGCGCTTTTGTCGGTGAATTGACACGTACGGCGATTTCAGGGTCAAGCGCTTCCGGTACGGTCAGAGTGGACAACAACAGCGCCGCTGTTGTGCAAATCAATGACGATTTCGGTGGGACGATTGTCGACCCCAATGATCCTGACCCCACACCGGTCACCAATCCGATCCCGATCCCGGACCTTAATCCCGTGACGATCATCAACCTGCCCAACCCACCCGACACGCTGAGTGACTTGAACCTGGGCGGGCCGACAGGTGTATCCGGCGGCGGCAGCGGTGGCGCCGCAACTGGCGGTGCCGTCGCCGACGCACTGGAAGGACAGGCAGAAGCACAGGTTGCAGCCAATGGGCTGGTCAGTGTCGCAGAGGCGTGTGCAGGCGGCGAAGACGTCGACACCGTCCTGGCCTGCTTGTCAGATGCGCTTGAAGCTTTTGGCACCGAACTTGATTCAATCCTGCTGCAATTGCCGCCTGAACTTGGTGATGTCGCGCGGATCATTGAAGATGCGCGTGATGGCGTGGACGCAGCGCGCCGCCGTGCCGCAGCACGTCTGGCCACCGCAACGACCGAGGCAGAGCGCCAGCAAATCCGCAACGAAGCGCTTGTAGAGGCGCGTGCTTCAATTGATGAGGCAGCATTCCGGTTGAGCCAAAAGATAAACTTGGTTCGCGCAGATGATTCTGATCTTGCCGCCGTACAGCGGGCAACGATCTCGGTCGTGGCAAACGCTGTCGAAACCGTTGGCGTCGAATTGGCACGCGCGACAGATCTTTAGTGGGCGAAGGGGATGATTGGATTATTGATAAAGTATCTCACTCTTTGCACCGCCCTGATCGTTGGCAGCGCATCCTGGGCTGAAGAACGGGTGGCACTCGTCATCGGCAACAGCGAATATCAGGTTGCGCAGGCACTGCCAAACCCGGTGAATGATGCGACAGACATGGCGCTGGCCCTTGAAAACCTTGGCTTTGATGTGCTGATAGGGCTTGATCAGACCAATGATCGAATGGCCGAGATCATTGCGGATTTTGGCGTCAAGGCTGAAAGCTCTGACGTCGCCTTGGTATTTTATGCCGGTCACGGATTTCAGGTATCGGGCGTGAACTACCTGCTACCCGTCGACGGGGCCATCGTCACGACTGCGGATGTGCCTGCGCAAACGATTTCGATGCAAGCCGTGCTGGATGCACTGCAAAGCGCACCGGGCCTGAAAATCATCATGCTTGATGCCTGCCGTGACAATCCATTCGGCGGCAGTTTGACCGGTCTGGACAATGGCAGTGACGGGCTTGCGCGCCTTGGCAGCGATGCAGACCTGATGATCGTCTATGCAACGCAGCCCGACAATGTTGCTTATGACGGCATCGGTCGAAACAGTTTTTTCACCGAGTCGATCCTGAGCCATATTTTCACGCCGAGCCAGAATATATCGGACATGATGATCAACGTGCGGCGCGATGTGCTGGCCGCGACGGGCGGTCGCCAGATCCCGTGGGACAGTTCGTCGCTCACGCGGCAGTTCCTTTTTGATCAAAGCCCACAAACTGTTTCCGAAGAAACATTGTTGTGGCAGGTAGCGGCAGGCGGCCGGGACTCACAGCTTTTGAACGTGTATCTTCAGCGCTATCCGGAAGGTAAACATAAAGGATCAGTCGAAGCCCTTCTGCAAAATCCTGTGACACGGCAATCGGTCATCGACGATCCCGAGCAGGCAGCGGTGCAAGCAGCGGATCTTTGGGCGTTGGCCCGTCGGACCCGGATGCGGCAATTGGTCGAGATTTATCTTGATAGATATCCGGATGGCCAGCATGCAGAGGAGGCGCAGACCCTTCTTAAAGCCCTTCCAAGGGTCGAGGACATCAGCGCGGGCCGGATCTGTGAGTTGCTGGCCACGCATCCCGGCGATGCGACAGCCAATACCGCTGGTGTCAGCCTTTTCGCCCTGAGAGAGGACGCCGCGATCGCCATCAATACGTGCCGTGATGCAATCGCGCAATCACCCCGTTTACCGCATTACAGGACCTTGCTGGCACGCGCCTATCTTGCAAGGGGGGACTACCCCTTGGCACTTGAGCAATACAACGCGGCCGCTGCCATGGGGGATTTGCGCGCCTTACATAGCCTTGGCGTTCTTTATGAAACCGGTATCGGTGTTGACGCTGATTTTGATAAGGCGATCGATTTCTACAGGCAATCTGCAGAGGGGGGGCTGCCGGACGCGCAACTTAATCTGGCGGTAGGGTACTACTACGGGCAAAGCGTTGTGCAGGACAAGGAACAAGCTGTGAAACTGACACAGCAGGCGGCGGAACAAGGCCACGCGGCTGCGCTTTTCAATCTGGCACGCTTTGCGCTTGAGGGACTGATTGACACTCCGGTAGCCGCATTAGGATATGCGGAACGGGCAGGGATAACGGGACATGCGGATGGTTACTATCTTGCCGCAAAAGTTCTTGACGATAAGGACATCATGACAAGAGCACCGGAGCGCGCGTCGCGATTGCTGTTGATGGGGATTGCCGAGAGTGGCAGCGCGTCCGTAACGAAGTTCTTCGACGAGGCCGAAGCTGGCGAATGGAGCGTCGAATTCCTGCGAGCGGTCCAGTCCATCCTGACAGCGGCCAATCAATATGGAGGGCCGCTGGACGGGACGTTTAATCAAGAGACGAAACTTGCACTTATCGGTTGGCGTACAGGTGGTTTTCGACCTGAGCTTTTGTTGGAATAGGTGACGGGCGCCTTTTTACTCAGAAACCGATGCGGCCATTTGTCGTGATTTGGAGCGTTTCAGATTTTGGTGGAAGGATGGGCTGTGTCTTCCAGATATTTTGTGCACTTTTCGAGAGTGTAGCGGTCCAGGACGTTGCCAAAGGCAAAAATACGTTTCGACGCGCATCGAAAAGCCTTCAGTAAAACAGGACGTCCGCTGTGGGTGCAAATCGACTCTCATTTTAGACGCGGTCGGGCCCATCAGGCGCCGGCTTTGGACCGCCAGAGAGCTGCGTAGTTCTGGAGATATGGAAGGTTCTTGGGCAGGGGAGCCATGTTGGGTTTGTCCAATCTAGCGCCGCGCTGGAGAAGGAGTGCTGCGCCAATGCTAGTGCCGGTCGCGGCGTTACTTGTGAAGACGTCCCGCCCCGTTGCCGCTGCGAGCAAATCGTTGAATTCATTGTTCCGGGCAAATGGACCTTCAACGACTGTAGGGCCTGCGGCCCCAGTCAACTTCAGGCAGGTGGCTGTCATAAGTGCAAGGTAGAAAGATAGCGCCACGGACCGTGCTCCCGTGCCGAGATCTGGCTCCGCTGCTGTCCAGCGCATCGGCCTGCCGCGGAACGGCCCTGTTTGTGACTCGACGGCGGGTAGGATCATGAGGTTCGAAGCCAAGACCTCCTCAACATCTATAGCCGTTGGGGACTCAGCGTGCCCTTGTTGAATGAGTTCGTACTCGCGTCCGCCCATGAAACGCGCGCTGGGCACGGCCTCTCCGCGTGCGTTGACGTTGATTAGCGTGTCACGCTGCGGATCAAGCGTAACCTCTGAGCCCTTCACCGCCATAGAAACGACCCACGTGCCTGTTGAAACCACCGAAAAAGCGCCCTCTTGGTTTAGCAGATGGGGATAGAGCGAGGCGTTGGAATCGTGGATGCCCACACTGACCGTGGTATCCTCTGGTAATCCGATGCGATGGGCGATCTCTGGCAATATGAAGCCTAAGATATCCGTTGGCTTTCGCACCGGGGCGATTTTATCCGCAATTCCAAGCTGTACCGGCAGAGGTGAAAAGGTGCCCTTGCGCGGTAACCAAAGATCAGTGTGGCAACCCAGCGAGGTGACGTCCGTGGCGGCGACCCCTGTCAGGCGATGGCCCCAGTATTGCGGGTAGGTCACGATTTGTGTTGTACGGTCGCGAAGTGACGGATCTTGGGCGAATTGCCAATGGAGTTGTGTGCCGATGTTCAACCCGCCGGCAAGGGTCGGCGATCCGGTTTCGGCGAAGTCGGGTTTGAGTGTCGCATAGGCCTTCACGACGTCGTCGGGGTATTCGTGCTCATAATCAAGGATAGGTGCCGCGAGCTGGCCGTCCCGGCTTAGTAAAGCTGCGCAGGCACCATGGGTTGTGACAGAGATTGCATCCACGCAGTGCTCCTTGTGGAACTGGCTGAGCCCGTCGAGGAAAAAGGCCCAATGCCCTTCGACATCGTAGTGTGGCCACGGGCCATCGGTCAGAACGATGTTTGGACGGGTGAGAACAGCCACTTCGGTGAGTCTCGATAGATCGACAAGCGCTAGTTTTGCATTGGTCTTGCCGATGTCGATTACGGCGATGTGGCGAGGAGCGATCATGGTAAATGAAACAGGCGCCGCAGCGGCATGGCGACGGGCGCGTTGTCAGAATCGGTCTCCATGATGTCGGCCATATGCGCCCACCATTTCTGCATCACGGGATGATCGGGCAACGTGTCCATTTTGTGATCATGTCTACGGATCAGAACACCGATCAACAGCAGGTTTTCGGGGTCGAGGTGGATGGAATAGTCACTCACGCCGGCATCGTGTAACAGGTTGACCAACTCCGGCCAGATCTCGTCGTGGCGGCGCTTGTATTCAGCCTCCATGCCCGGATTAAGACGCATGCGGAACACGTAGCGTTCAGTCATTTCCCTCTCCGCGCGGCGACCATGGCCCAGAGGCGCGGCAGGGCAATAACGCCGATCAGCAGCAGACCGATGAAGATCGACATGACGATGCCAGGGACGTTCAGCAAACCCAGCCCGAACGTCACCAGGCCCATGACGAACGCCGCGATCACCACACCGGGGATCGACCCCGACCCGCCGAGGATATTGACGCCCCCCAAAACAACCATGGTGACGACCTCAAGCTCCATCCCCATGGCGATGCTGGGGCGTGTGGAACCAAGCCGTGACGTGAGGCAAACGGCGGCCACGCCAGACATTAGACCCGTGAGCAGGAACAGAATGAACTTGACCCGCTGCACCCGAATGCCGCTAAAGAGAGCACCCGTTGGATTGTTGCCGATGGCATAAACCGCCCGACCAAAGTTGGTTTTGTGCAGCAGTACACCGTAGATCACTGCGATGATCACGAAAAGAAACATTTCGACGGTAAACACCCAGTAGATGTAGCCTTGGCCGAACCATGAAAAGCTGGCCGGGTAGCCGCGAAATGCGTCGTCGCCCAAGATGATGAAGCTGATGCCGCGAAACAGGCTCATCGTGCCGATTGTGACGACAATGGATGGCAGTCCAAGGATCGTCACAAAAACCGCGTTAAATGCCCCGCACAGCAAACCCACCGTCAGGCCGATAATGACCAGTTCAGGTGTGCCCGCGCCATATTGCAAAGCAAGGCCCATCGCGGTGCTAGCCAAGGCGATGATCGATGCGACAGAAAGGTCGATCTCGCCCGAGATGATAAGCAGCGCCATGGCAAAGGCGATCATCGCCTTTTCGGTAAAGTTGAACGTCGCATCGCTTAGGTTCCAAGCGCTCAGAAAGTAGGGCGAGGCAAAGCTGTTGACGACGAAGATCGCGATTGCCACAGCCAGCAGCAAGGCTTCCCAGCTGCGAAAGATCCGATAGGCGCGGCTGTGCAAATGATCCGGCACATGGCGAGTCTGAACGCTGGTGTCGGTCATTTCGTGGACTCCGCGGATTTCAAAATAATCCGGCCCTTGGCGCGACCGGCGCGGGCATTGAAGGCCACAGCGATCAAGATTGCACTGCCGGAAATCGCGAGTTGCCAAAAGGGTGAGATATTGACGACCGGCAAGGCGTTTTTGACCACGCCAAGGAAAACGGCGCCCAACACCGCGCCACCCACGGACCCGATCCCACCTGCGATCGAGATACCGCCGATGACACAAGCGGCCACGACCTCAAGCTCGAACCCGCCGGCAATATCGACATAGGCCACCGCATAGCGTGCCACCCAAAGGTAGCCGGTCAAACCTGCCAGTGCGCCTGAAATCACAAACGCCTTGAACTGGGTCTTGCCAACGTCGATGCCTGTGTAGACTGCCGCATGTGGGTTGCCGCCGACAGCAAAGATGGATCGGCCCAGTGGGGCGCGTGACATCATCACGGCAAAAACCACAACGGTGGCAATGGCGATCCATGACAGGACCGGAAGGCCCAGAATTTCTGCGCGCGGAAACCCGGTGAATGCGGGCGACATTTCATGCGAATTGACCCATTTACCGTCCGAGATCAGAAAGATGGTGCCGCGGAAAATCGTCATCGTTCCCAGCGTAACCACGATTGGCGGGATCGCCAGCTTCCACACCAGCAAGCCATTGATCGCGCCCATGATGGCGCCCATACCGATGGCGATGACGATGATGACCGGGATCGGCAGGCCCGGGAATGCGACGTTGATCATTGCCACAGCCATGCCCGTAAGTGCCAGATTGGCCGCAACGGACAGATCGATGCAGCGGGTCAGGATGACGACCATCTGACCAAGCGCAAGGATGATCAGCGGGGCCGTGTCATTGAATACATTGGCAAGGTTCGACGGCGCAACAAAACCCGGGAAGCGCGATGCGATCAGGATCATGAGCGCAACAATCGCACCCGCAAGTATCGTTTCGCGGACGGCAGCAAAGCGGGTCATGTTGGAACACTTTCGGCCGAAGAGGTAATACCCGCGGCGTGGCGCACCAAGGTTTCAGGTGACAGATCGTCGCCCGTAAGTTCGGCGGCGATACGGCCGTCGCGCATAACAATCACGCGGTCGGACATACCGATCACTTCCGGGATTTCAGAGCTGACCATAATGACGGACAGGCCTTGAGCCGCCAGTTCCGCCATGAATTCGTGAACCGCCGCCTTCGATCCGATGTCGATGCCCTTGGTCGGCTCATCAAGGATGATGACTTGCGGTTGGGTTGCCAGCCATTTGGCGATGACGACTTTTTGCTGATTGCCGCCCGAGAGATTGCCCACGTCCTGATCCAGTGACGCTGCGCGCAAGTCCAGCCGCTCAGCATAGTCCCGCGCGAGCTTGAATTCTTCAGCAAGTCTGAGAAACCCGCGCTGCGAGGTGCGTCCAATCGACGGCAGGGTGATGTTCTGGAAAATGGGTAGTCCGATGATCGCACCCTGTTTACCGCGGTCTTCGGGGACATAGACAATCCCGTTGTTCACTGCATCTGCGGGTGAACGAATGATGCGGATCTTCCCGTTGATTTTCGTCACGCCTTTGCTGGGTTTGGTGATGCCAAACAGCGCTTGCATGAATTCCGAACGCCCTGCGCCTACGAGGCCGTAGAACCCGAGTATCTCTCCTCGTTTAAGAGTGAAGCCGATATCGGCGAATTCGGTCGGATGCTCATATCCCACGACTTGCAGAACGTCCTCGCCCACGACGGGATCACGGTCGGGAAAGATATGATCTACGGCGCGGCCAACCATCATTTTGACCAGCGCGTCCTCGTCGATATCCGCGATAAGTCCGTCGCCGATGAACGTGCCGTCACGAAAAACGGTGTAGCGGTCAGCTATGCGGAAGATCTCGTCAAACTTGTGGCTGATGAACAAGATTGCCTTGCCTTGGGATTTCAGAGTTTCGACGAGCTCGTAAAGTTCTTCGATTTCCTTGTGCGACAAAGCTGCGGTTGGTTCATCCATGATGACCACGCGCGCGTCGACAGACAGGGCGCGGGCAATTGCGACAAGGTGCTTGTTGGCAATGCCAAGGTCGCGCAATTGGGTGTGGGAGCTAAAAGGCGCACCGATTTCGTCCAGTAGGGCGGTGGCATTGCGGTGCATTTCTGCATTGTCGATCAGCCCGAACCGCTTGCGCGGTGCATGTCCGATGAAGATGTTTTCGGCGACGGAAAGTTCGTCGAAGAGAACGGTTTCCTGATGGATCGCCGTGATGCCCGCGTCTGCGGCGTCGTTGGGATTTGAAAAGGAAACGGGTCTGTTGTCGATCCGTATCGTGCCGCCATCGGGGAAATAGATACCGGTCAGGATCTTCACGGTGGTAGATTTGCCAGCCCCGTTTTCGCCCACAAGGGCGGTGACCTGTCCAGGATAGAGATCCAGCTTCACCTCATCCAATGCCTTCACTCCGGGGAAGGTCTTGGTGATCGTATCCATCGATACGACTGGCGAATTGGGCGCGGGTTGCGGCGTCATTCGAAACCTCATTCGGAGAGGGGAACGGGGGGTGTCCGGCCCGACGCACCCTAGCGCGCCGGACAAGTCAGGGAGAGCGGCTTAAAAGATCGACTTGAACTGGTCGATATTGCGGGCGTCATAGACGAATGGATCGGCCATCGCGCCTTCGTTGTTGTCATCTAGCGTCAGGGCACCCATGCGGCCCATCGGGATTTCCGCGCCGGGTTCGGCCACTGCACCGTTCTGGCTAAGTTCATAGGCCAGCATCGTCGCGGAGTATCCCAGATCGATCGGGTTCCAGATGGCAAAGGACTGAGATGCACCAGTTTCGATTGCCCCTGCCATCTCAGATGGCAGACCCAAACCTGTAACGTTCACTTCGCCGACTTTTCCTGCATCCACCACAGCCTGTGCCGCGGCCACGATACCGACCGAAGTCGGTGCAATGATGGCGTCCAGATCCGGGTAGGATTGCATCAGGCCGGTTGCCTCGCGGTAGGATTTGTCCGCCAAATCATCGCCGTAGACCGTTGCCACGACATTGATGCCAGGATAGTCGCGCATGACCTTTTTCATTTCTTCGATCCAGATATTCTGGTTCGTGGATGTTGTGGTCGCCGACAGCACAGCGACGTCACCACCATCTGGCAGATGATCTGCAGCCAACTTGATGATCATGTTACCAATAAGCGAATTGGACGATGGGTTCAGGTGTAGTTGGCGACCTTCTGGCGCAACACCAGAGTCCCAACTGATGACCGTGATGCCACGTTGCATCGCGCGCTGCAGGGCGGGGACCAGAGCGTCGGTGTCGTTTGCCGAGATCGCAATGGCGTCAACCTGCTGCGCGATCAGCGCGTTGATAACTTCAATCTGACCTTCGGCTGTCGTATCGGTAGGACCAGTGTAGATGATCTCGACATTTCCAAGCTCAGCGGCTGCTTCTTCAGCGCCTTCAGCGGCGGCTTCAAAGAACCCAATGCCCAATGCCTTGACGACCAAGGCGATCCGCACGTTGTCTTGTGCCAAGGCCGGGGTTCCCAGCATTGCGCCGGCCAGTACGACGGATGTCGCTAGTTTCTTAAATACACTCATGGCTTCCTCCCTGGAGTGGTTTCAATCAGGCTGGCAGCGTTGCCACCCCCTCTTTCTGCGCGGAACCGGAAGGCACCACGATCAGTGTTACATCCGCCGCGTCCAGCATAGCCGCAGTGCGATCCTCGAGCCGGTCGTCGGTGATGATTGTGTCGATCCGGTCAAGCGGGCACAGCACCAGGCTTGAGCGGTTTGCGAATTTGGAGCTGTCAACCAGAACGATCAGTTCTTCGGCCTGACCGATAAGTTTCTGTTCCGCCTGAACCAGCAGCGGGTCCTGTTCCATCAGGCCGAGCGGGCCAATGCCCGCCGCCCCCATGAACATCCGCTTGGCATAAAAATTACGGGTCACGTCATTGTCGAATGGCGACAGGATGATGTTCTGCTCGCGATAGATGATCCCGCCGGACAACATCACCGTATTGGATGAGTTCTTGAGCAAGTGTTCCGCGATCGGGAACGAATTGGTGAAAACCTGCATCCGCCGCGAGGCCAACGGATGCACCATCTGAAAGGTCGTCGTGCCACCGTTGATGATGATCGGTTCGCCGTCTTGGCACATGTCAACTGCCGCTGCGGCAATCGCCTGCTTCTCGGCGATGTTCATTGTTTCATTGACTGAGAATGGCCGCCCGGACAGGCCAACAAATGGCGTCGCGGTCAAGGCTTCAGCGCCGCCGCGCACGCGGCGCAGACGCTTTTGGTCGTCCAAGGTATTGATGTCGCGCCTCACCGTTGCCTCGGACGCACCCGTCAAGGCGCAAAGGTCCGCGACCGTGACCAGAGACCGGTCCTGAACGGCAGATAGGATAACGCGATGTCGGTCTTTTTCGTGCATGAACGCCCCTTTGATTAACGTAACGTGGATTGAGTCGCCGCTCAGTGTCAATCATTATTTGTCAGTAACAATCACACTGCAGTGCAGCATGATTGTTTGTGATCGAAATTGATTGACTTGCGGGCAGGCGGCAGTCACCCTGATTTGGAATTGAAAGCCACAGCCCGCCGTCCATGGAGACATACATGACCTCTTCCCAGAATTCGCAACGCCTTGAAAACAAATGGGATACAACACTTGCCGAAAAAATGAGCGAGCCTGAGAAGTTGCTGTATCGCTCAAACCTGCTGGGGTCGGACAAGAGAATCACCAACTACGGTGGCGGCAATACATCTGCCAAGGTGATGGAAATTGACCCGTTGTCTGGCGACACTGTTGAAGTGCTGTGGGTCAAAGGGTCAGGCGGCGATGTAGGCTCGATCAAGATGGATGGGTTTTCGACGCTTTACATGGACAAGCTGAATGCATTGCGCGCGATTTATCGTGGGGTAGAATTCGAGGATGAGATGGTGGGTTATCTCCCGCATTGCACGTTCAACCTGAACCCGCGCGCGGCCTCAATCGACACGCCGCTGCACGCCTATGTGCCTGCCAAGCATGTCGATCACATGCACCCCGATGCCATTATAGCTATTGCGGCGGCCAAGGACAGCAAAGCGCTGACACAAGAGATTTTCGGCGACCGGATCGGTTGGTTGCCATGGAAAAAACCGGGGTATGAGCTGGGTCTCTGGCTGTCTGATTTCTGTGAAAAGAACCCCGATACAAAGGGTGTCGTCCTGGAAAGCCATGGGTTGTTCACATGGGAAAATGATGCACAGGATTGCTATGAACTGACGCTTGAAATTATTCAGACGGCGATGGATTGGTTCGCCAAAAAGACCGCAGGCCAACCCGCCTTTGGCGGGCCAGTTCATGAAAGCCTGAACGCGGACGCGCGCCGCGCGACGGCCGCGCGCCTGATGCCGGCCATACGCGGCATGGTGTCAGGTCAGCAGCACATGGTCGGTCATTTCACGGACAGCGACGCCGTGCTGGAATTTGTGAACGCCAAGGACATGAAGCGCCTCGCCGCCCTTGGCACATCCTGCCCCGACCATTTCCTGCGCACAAAAATCTGCCCGCTCGTGGTCGATTTTGACCCCGCAAAGCCTGACGTTGATGCGACCCTGGCGGGGCTGGCAGACGCTGTTGCTGAATATCGCGAAGGCTATAAAGCCTATTATGATCGGTGCAAGCGTGATGACAGTCCCGCAATTCGTGACGCTAATGCGGTCGTCTATCTGATCCCCGGCGTCGGCATGATCACCTTTGCCAAGGACAAGGCGACCGCTCGTATTTCAGGAGAGTTCTACGTCAACGCGATCAACGTGATGCGCGGGGCCGACGCAGTGTCCGAATATCAAGGCCTGCTCGAACAAGAGGCCTTCGACATTGAATATTGGCTGTTGGAAGAGGCCAAGCTGCAACGGATGCCTGCGCCCAAGTCCATGGCCGGGCGGGTTGCTATGGTGACAGGTGGCGCAGGCGGGATCGGGGCGGCCACAGCGGAACGTTATCTGCGGGAAGGCGCCTGCGTTCTTCTGGCCGATATAGATGATGCTGCATTGGCGGAAACGGCCAAAGAGCTTATCGCACGTTATTCTACGGATGTCGTGCGTACGGTGAACATGAATGTCACCAGCGAAGATGCAGTCGCTTCAGCCTATCAATACATTGCCGCGGAATTCGGCGGTGTCGATATTCTGGTGTCTAATGCCGGGATCGCCAGTTCTGCTCCTATTGAAGAGACTACGCTTGATCTATGGAACAAGAACATGGCGATCCTGTCGACGGGGTATTTCCTTGTGAGCCGTGAGGCGTTCAAACTGTTCAAGACGCAGAACATGGGCGGTGCAGTGGTCTTTGTGGCCTCCAAGAACGGCCTAGCTGCCTCGCCCAATGCGTCGGCCTATTGCACGGCAAAGGCCTCCGAAATTCACCTTGCGCGTTGCCTTGCGCTTGAAGGTGCGCCCATCCGCGTTCGGGTCAACGTCGTGAACCCCGATGCGGTGTTGAGAGGCAGCAAGATATGGCAGGGTGAATGGCTCGACCAGCGCGCGGGCACCTACGGCACCGACAAGGACGGGTTGGAGGCGATGTATCGCGAGCGGTCAATGCTGAAACGATCTGTGCTGCCCGAAGACATTGCAGAGGCTGCCTATTTCCTGGCATCTGATCTGTCGGCCAAATCCACCGGAAACATCATCAACGTGGACGCGGGCAACGTCCAGGCGTTCACACGCTAGGGGGCGGTAACATGATTAACTCGGACATCATCTCAAAATCGAATGATGCTGCGCTCGCCAGATTACGGGCGGACTATGACGCGCTTGGCGAACATCTGGACAGGCGCGGTATCGACATTGCGGCGATCAAGGAACAGGTGGCCAGATACGGCGTAGCGGTGCCCAGCTGGGGCGTAGGCACCGGTGGGACGCGGTTCGCCCGCTTCCCCGGAACCGGCGAACCACGCGATATTTTCGACAAGCTGGACGATTGCGGTGTGATCCATCAGCTGACCTGTGCGACCCCGTCGGTATCTCTTCATATCCCTTGGGATGCACAGCCTGCCGCCGATCTGAATGCCAAGGCCGAGGAAGTCGGGCTGACTTTTGACGCGATGAATTCCAACACCTTTCAGGATCAGCCGGATCAGGCGCACAGTTACAAGTTCGGATCGCTGTCCCACACCGATGCAGCAACGCGCCAGCAGGCCGTGGACCACAACATCGCCTGTATCGATTTGGGGCAACAGATCGGCTCTAAGGCGTTGACGATCTGGGTTGGGGACGGCTCAAACTTCCCCGGACAGACGAATTTCACCAAGCAATTCGAGCGTTATCTGGATGCCGCCAAACAGGTTTACGCGGCATTGCCTGACGAATGGACGCTGTTGACCGAGCACAAGATGTACGAGCCTGCGTTCTATTCCACCGTCGTGCAGGACTGGGGCACAAATCTGCTGATTGCGCAGCAAATGGGGGACAAGGCCAAATGCCTCGTCGATCTTGGCCACCACGCGCCGAATGTGAATATCGAGATGATCGTCGCGCGGCTGATGCAGTTCGGAAAGCTGGGTGGATTTCATTTCAACGACAGCAAGTATGGCGACGATGATCTGGACACCGGCAGCATTGACCCCTACCGCCTGTTTCTTGTCTTCAACGAGCTGGTGCAAGCCGAAGACACCCCCGATTTCAATCCGATGCACATGCTCGATCAGAGCCACAATGTCACCGATCCAATTGAAAGTATGATGGTGTCGGCCACCGAAGTGCAGCGCGCCCATGCGCAGGCCCTAGTGGTGGATCGCGCCGCATTGGCAGGCTATCAGGATGAAAATGACGCTTTGATGGCGACGACCACGTTGAAGCACGGTTTCCGCACGGATGTTGAGCCGATCCTGGCCATGGTGCGGTTTGAAGGCGGTGGGGCAATTGATCCAGTTGCCGCCTACCGTGCGTCGGGTTACCGCGCCGCAGTCGGGGAAGAACGTCCGGTGGTTAGCGGCGCTGGTGGAGGTATCGTTTAACGTTCCTCATGGGAAGCCTTTGACCCAATGCTTTTTCAGCCGCGCGATAGGGACGTAGTGCATTACACGAATGTCGGCTTTCCCAGCCGTGCCTTCGGGTCAAGCTCGTTTCCCTTCGTTACTTGTGATCTTGGTCGCTCATCCGGCTCCTGACCCTAAGGACTTGAGACCGGCGGGAAAGGAGTGGATCGCAGGTCGGCGGGGCTACACACACCGCGCCGGAAATTGGGGTATCAGAGGCTCGTGGGCTTGTTTCGCGAAAGCATTTAGTTATTGAATAAGACGGGTTCAATTGGTAGGTCTCACCCTTGGTTCATCGACTTTTATTTTAGGAAAAAAAAATTTGCGTGTATTGGCGAATGATTTTGGCAGGCTTTGGCTGGATTGCGGTCAGGATTACACAGATGCGGTGTCCAAAGTTGGATCAAGCGGCTGGTATATTCTTGGCAGTCAGGTCACTGCTTTTGAAGCCTCACTGGCAGCATATTGTGGCAGCGCGCACGCGGTGGGTTGTGCCAACGGTATGGACGCCCTGGAAATCGCCCTGCGTCTGATCGGCGTCGGCCCCGGTGACAAGGTTTTGACAACGCCGCTCAGCGCATTCGCGACCGGGCTTGCAGTCCTTCGTGTTGGTGCAGAACCCGTCTATTGCGATGTTGATGAACATGGCGCGCTCGACCCGGCAGCGGCCAAGACGGCATTGGATGAGGTCCCGGGCATTCGAGCGATGATCCCTGTGCATCTTTTCGGGCATATGGCGAATGTCGCAGCGCTGAGCGCATTGGCAAAAGACTATGACATCCCAATCATTGAAGACGCGGCACAAGCCATCGGCGCAAAACGCGACGGTGTCGGTGTGGGCGCTGAAGGGCGGACGGCGTGCTACAGCTTCTACCCAACCAAAAACCTCGGGGTGATCGGTGACGGCGGCGCACTTGTTTTGGGTGATGGCGCCTCGGCAGAAGCAGCCCGCTCCTTGCGCAACTACGGCCAAACCGAAAAATATGTCCATGATCTGGTGGGTCTGAACAGCCGCCTGGACGAATTGCATGCCGCGACGCTGGAACATGTCTTTCTGCCAAAACTGAACGGCTGGCTGAACAAACGGCGGGCGATCGCCAGCACCTATCTCGACGGGATCACTAACCCGCATGTCACACGGCTGACGGGCCCTGATCCAGCAGGGTCAGGCTGGCACCTGTTTCCCGTACTGGTGGCCAAGGACAGACGCGATGATTTCCTCGCGCATATGCAAGCCCACGATGTGCAGATGGGATTGCACTATCCCATCCTGATCCCTCACCAAAAGGCGATGACAGAACGTGGCACACCGGTGGTGGTTGGATCGCTGCAGACCGCGGAACGCTTCGCCAATGAAGAAGTATCCCTGCCTATCAATCCCTACCTGACAGACGCCGAGGTTGATCACGTCATCACCAGCGTCAATGCTTGGACTGGATAATGCTGTCTCTCATCGTCCCTGTTTACAAAAACGAGGCGAACATACCCTCGCTTTTGGAGGCGATAGCCGGCATCAGACAGCAAGTAGACGGCGCGTTCGAAGCCGTCTTCGTGGTCGATGGCAGCCCGGATCATTCGCATCTTGTGCTGGCACGCGCGTTACCTGACGCCCCTTTCAACGCGCAGTTGATATCGCTGTCGCGCAATTTTGGAGCCTTTGCCGCAATTCGCGCAGGGCTTGAGGCAGCCAAAGGCGATTACATCACGGTAATGGCGGCCGATCTACAGGAACCACCTGAACTAATCCTGCAGATGTATCAGGCCATGAAAGATGACGAATGCGATGTCGCCTATGGTGAAAGGCTCAGACGCGACGATCCTTGGGCCACGCGGGTGATGTCGCAGGCGTTTTGGCGTCTGTACCGCCGGGTCGCCATTCCGGACATTCCGCAGGGTGGCGTGGATATCTTTGGCTGTACCAGCGAAGTGCGTGACCAGATCATGCGATTAAGCGAACGTAACAGTTCCTTGGTCGGATTGCTGTTCTGGGTTGGCTTCCGGCGCAAGGCTATCACTTATCACCGCGCGCAGCGCGAGATCGGCAAAAGCGCTTGGACCTTTGCCAAAAAGTGGAAATATATGCAGGATAGTGTGTTCAGTTTTTCTGATCTGCCCATCTCCATGCTGATCGCGGTCGGTGCATTCGGTCTGGTATTCAGCATCGTGTTAGGGACGATCGTGCTGGCAAGTGCATTGTTTGGTCAGTTGGATGTGCCCGGATACGCGGCCACAATGATGGTGATCCTGTTTCTGGGCATGTTGCAGATATTGTCGATGGGGGTTCTGGGTATCTATCTCTGGCGCATCTTCGAAAATACAAAAGGGCGGCCGCTCCATGTGATCATGTCGTCGCAAAGTTATGGTGGTCAGGACAAATGAGCGACTTTTTTCAGCACGAAAAGGCCTTGGTCGAAAGCCCGCACATCGGCAAAGACAGTCGCATCTGGGCCTTTGCGCATGTTCTGCCCGAGGCGCGCATCGGATCCGAATGCAACGTTTGCGATAATGTCTTTATAGAAAACGATGTCATCGTCGGGGATCGGGTCACGATCAAATGCGGCGTGCAGCTTTGGGATGGTACCCGGATCGGCAACGACGTGTTTATTGGACCGAACGCCACATTCACCAATGACCGCTGGCCCCGCAGCCGGGAATGGCAGGACGAACACCCGCGCATCACGATCGAAGATGGTGCATCCATCGGCGCCAACGCGACACTCTTGCCCGGCATTACGGTCGGGCGCGGCGCAATGGTGGGTGCTGGCAGCGTGGTCACGCGCTCGGTCCCGCCGCATGCCGTGGTCGTCGGCAATCCGGGCCGTATTGTCCGCTACACGATGGAAACTCAGTCTACCGCGGCGCCACAGCCGACCAAGGACCTGCCAGAAGCCCAATTGCTTGGGGGTGCGACACTCGATGCCATTCCGCTTGTGCGCGACATGCGTGGCAACCTGGCCGCGCGCGAGGTCGGCAAAGGGCTTCCGTTTGTGCCAAATCGGTACTTTGTCATTCTTGACGTCCCGTCCAAAGAGGTGCGGGGCGAGCATGCGCACAAGGAATGCCATCAGTTGCTGGTCTGTCTGAAAGGGTCGGTCAATTGCGTGGTCGACAATGGTCATGAACGTCACGAGATAGTACTCGACACGCCCGAAAAGGCGTTGCACCTGCCCCCAATGATCTGGGGCACGCAATACAAGTACTCGCAAGAAGCTGTGCTGATGGTACTGGCATCACATGCCTATGACGCCGATGACTACATTCGGGACTATGAGACTTTCCGCCGGGCGGTCGAGCAGCGATGAGGTTGGCGCCACTGGGTGTCATTCTTTGGCTTGTGATGATGCCCCTGCTTTGCGGGCTTTACCTGACGGTGCCAGTGTCACCTGACCAGGCACTTTTTGACTACATCGCCTGGTCGCATCTGCAAGGCGACTACTACTACGCTGGCGTGGCCGAGCAGAACTGGCCAGGCAAAATGCTCATGCATGAGCTGGGCATAAGGATCTTTGGCGTTCATTTCTGGACCTTCCGTGCAATCGACTTTGCCTTGATGCAGGTGGTGACTGTCGTCGGAGCACTGTTTCTCTACCGTGCGGGGTTTCGAACGGCGTTCTGGGTGTTTTTGTTGGTCTACCCGCCGCTCTATGTGACAGCCGGATACTGGATGGCGGGTCAACGCGATATTGTGGCCATGGGGCTACTGCTCGCAGCTGCGACCTCGTTTCTCTCCACAGATGGCGATGCCAATCGCAAACCTGCCGCCTATCTTCTCAGCGGCGCGCTGATCTTTCTGGTCGTAAGTATGCGACCAACCTACCTGACCTTCCTCGCAATCTTGATGCTGGTTCTGCTGGTCTTGTTCCTGCTGGGGCGGCTGTCTTTCAGTCGGGCCTTCCTGAACGTAATCATGTTATCGGTTGGATTTGCCGCGCCGCTCGCCGTGTTGATTTGGCTGGGTCACAGCATTGGCGCCCTCGACGACTTTTATCAGCAGACAATCCTGTTCAACATCGAAGTCTACCCGGTTCCACAGCCACGCAGTCGGCTTTTCGAACCGATCATGCTGTTGCTGGTAGGTTCGTGGCACTGGATTACGCTGCTTGCGGCAGTTGGTTTCGTCCTCTGGCTGGTGACGGCTGGCACGATGCTACCGCTGTTTTTGATAGTGGGGCTGGTTGCAACAATTCTGATCTCTTACTTCGTACAGAACAAGGGGTTCGTCTATCACCTGGGCGGGTTGCTTCCTTTGCTATGCCTTTTTGTTGCTGTGACATTTGACCGGGCGCTGCGGTACTTACAGGCAGCAGGCAGCAGGCAGGGGCGGATCATTTCTGGCGGCGCCTTGATTGTAGCGGCTGCGTTGGCAGTGGCCGGGACGGGTGCAAAAATAAAGAACACACTGCCCCCATCACTTGGCCAGCAGATATCGCAACTGTCCCCGAACATCAGGGCGGCCAACGATCTGAGCTGGGATCAGATAACCGAGGTTGTGACGTTTATTGAAACAAACACCGCACCAGATGATTACGTCCTGCAATGGGGCAGAGACTTCTCTGTTCCGTACCTTGCGCAAAGACGGTCGACACTGCGCTTTGTGTCGACACCAGCGCTCGATATCTTGACCCCGGCGTTCTCAGGATACGATGCCTGGCTGTCGGAAATCGCCACTGATCTCGTGGAGAAAAGGCCCGCCGTGGTTATTGTTCCATCCGCTATCGTATCGGGCGGGACGCCCCCGCAAGCGAGGGAGGATGCCAGTATCGCCGAAGCAATGGTAATCGCTCATTTGGCCGACTATGAGGCGGTCATTCAAAACGAACATATAGTTGTGTTCAAAGACTAGGGAATGTTGATCTCGGCAAAAGACTTTACATCGCTGATGGGGCTGGCATTCCGCTTCGGTGTCGTGGGGCTTGGCTCTGTCGGCGTCTATTTTATCGCGCTCATCCTCCTGCGTCCCGTCATCGACAGCACAATCTGGCTGACAGCGGCGGCCTACATCATCAGCGCTGTTTTCAATTTTATCCTGCAGAACTTCTTCACCTTCCGAGCGTCAGGCGTACACCTTGGCAAAGTGTTAAAATACATCGGCATGCACGGCATCTGCATGACAATCAACTCGGGGCTGATGTATGTTTTCGTTGATCTGGCAGAGCAAAACCTCTACCTGTCCCAGATCGTCACAACCGGAATCGTCGCCGTCGTATCTTTCCTGATATCCTACAGCTACGTCTACAAAGATTAAGGCAATGCTTTTCGGGTAGGGCATCCCGAATTCAGGTCAGTAGCCACTTAGCGATTGCTCACGTCGCAACAAGAACCGATAGACATTGCCATTAACGAAGTAATCTGGCTGTGGTGCAGTATATCGGACCGGATCGACCCGGTGGATTTGGTAGCCATATATAGCTGTCGTATCCAGACTATGACCGCGCAGCCAGTCGCGCCCTTCGGGACTCAGGCGCGCAAACTCATGCGAGATGATGACAGACGGAACCTTATCGGTCCCCGCCTCGACAGTCAGGTCTTCAACTGCGCGCTGCGACAGCAACGCCAATTGCATGGTCCCCCATTCCGCGGGCAACCCAAATCCGGCAATTGTGTCGTCAGGATCAATGGCATTGCGCAGATAGTCCACAATCGCTGACTGCTCTCGCGTCAAACGAAACGCGTCGAAATGATTTTCCTGGCTGCTATAGCCTGCGTTATTTGTCTCATACCCGGAACCTGCTGCGATCAGACGAAGACCGTTTGTATAAGACCCTAGCGCAAGCCCGATCGGCAAGGCCACGCTGATCAGGCGCACGAAGGGGCCCCATTGCTGATCAGTATCCTTTGCATGCACGAAAGCCAGCGCCAGACAAATACCACATGCCAGATTGAGCAACAGGATTGACGGCCAGATATAGCGTGTATGCAGGAAAGGAGAGCGCATCATCCATGCCAGCGCGATCAGAATACTTGCGGCAACCAGCGCCAGAAGAAAGACCCGCTGCGCCCGCAAAAGTCGCGGCCAGATCTGGATGGCGAAGACAAGAGACACCAAAACCATCGGCACAGAAACCAACGTGAAATAGCGTGATGCAAAACCGGTCATTCGTGCGGGCGTGGGGAACAGGCCGCCTGATATGCCGGCAGCACCCAGGTTGGATGATAGCAGCGATGGGTCCTCGACGGGCGCATTCAAATTGCCCAACTGGATCTGTAAGAAAACAAAAAAACCGAAAACTGCGGTGGCAACGGCAGCAACCGCAACACCCGACAACCAGCGATAGCGTATCTCGGGCGACAGCACCAAACCTGAAAGAACCAGCAATGGCAAAACGGGAACGAAGGTCCAGCGGGTCGCCAGAGCCAATCCAAACAACAAGCCTGCGATGGCAATTCTTACCGGCAGGCGGCCCAGGTTGCTGAACCAGACGACAGCGCCACTTACAAAAAGCAGCAGGGACAGCGCCGCGCCATAGCCCATGCTGCCCAGAAATATCGAACCGGGTGTGGCAATCATAGATGCTATGATGATCATCCGCGCGGTAAAATCCGGGATCCACCTTCGCGTGAAACGCATAATCAGCAAGATGAGCAGGACCAGACTGACAATCGATATCACGCGCGCAAGCATAACGGCATTTTTGCCCGGCTCGCCAAGAAGACCGACAAGCCAAAAATGCAGGCCACCCGTCGTCAGTACCTGGTCTACGTCAGGCAACGACCCGGTATGAAATGCGGACAGATGTGACGCGATGATCCATGCTTCGTCAAACTCGACGCCGATCAGGAAAAGAGAACCCATTGTGAGCACGAGGCCAAGCACGATGATGATGCCAAGTGACCAGAATGTCAGTCGATTTACTGTTTGTGTCATTATGAAGCCTAGGACAATAGATCAGAAACAATGCGTCTGCGCGATGTACACGACGAAAAACCGCCCGCGAGGTACCCACATCGAACAACTTGGCAAAAACTACATCATCGGCGCAAGCAAAGCCATATCCGGTGCTGGGTTAACAATATCAAACCATGATCGGCTCACGACAGCATGCTTTAGCTTCGATATCTTCCAATATCAGTTTGGACCTGTCGCGGTTTGATGCCGCTCCTTTGATAGCATTTGCTGCGACAAAGGGGATTGACTATGGGACCGAAACGGACGGAGGAATTCCGCAATGGCAGGTATTCCTGCGTCAGCATGGCCTGGAACCGAGTATGAGCCGACGCAGCAACTGTCACGACGACGCGGTCCCCGAAAGTTTCTTCCAGTTGCTCAAGCGCGAGCGGATCAGGGGCAGGACATATCCAAACCGCGAAGACGCAAGGCGGAACGTCTTCGAATACATAGAGCTGTTCTACAACGTGAAGCGCAAGCACACGTGCAAAGACATGTTGTCGCCCGTTGACTGCGAAATCAGACAGCAGGAACTTAACAAGGCCGGTTTCTAGGAAACTACCGGCACATCACAGTGTATGCCGAGTAGCTGGCCGATGATGTGTCCATTGAATTCGGTAAACTGACCTTAAGGGTTGTTACATCAACAGCCGCTTTCAAAGAACTCAAAGATGCAAAACGTTCAGTGCGCTCGAGAAGAGACCTATATGGAAAGCAGCAACAGACATCGCGTTTTTGGTTGGTGTTCAAATCGCAGTCGCCTTCAGCTCCTCAGCGATACTCATTGCTTGCACGATCGTCTGTCTATTGGTAGCGCCCACTCGAATTCGCCTGTTATGCTGGGCCTACTCAGTCGCCGCGAAGCCAACGATTAATTGCCGCAAGCCCAATGCGGCCCCGGCAAAAATTGCTGCAAGCGTCACTGGTGCGCTGAAGGCCAGAAGTGAGAATGCAGTCAGTCCCTGCCCGATGCTGCAGCCGACAGCGATGACAGCGCCTACGCCCATGATTCCTGCCCCGATGATCTGGCGTCGCAACTCTCGTGGGTCTTCGCAGGCTTCCCAGCGGAAATGGCCTTTGATCATGCTGCCGAGGAATGCCCCGATCCAGACGCCAGCTACGGAGCCGATTCCGAATGAGAGTGTTTGTCCGGATGCCGTCATGCCGTAGAGGATTGTTTCACCGATTGGTGCAGAAAATGTATGCCCGACGATTGGAAGGTCTTCAAAGCCGTTTGCGTTGACATATTGCATGCCGGCCCAGGCACTTGTGGCGGCCACCCCGACTGCGCCCCCCCAGAACATCGCTGATCTGTCGCGCCGCAATGAGGTTGCATTCAGGGCAAGCCCGATCAGCAGACACCCGATGACAAGACCTATGACGGCGACTGGAAGGCCGCTAATTTCACCGATCGCATGCGCAATTCCGTTCGGGTTGGACGCTGATGGTGTTGGTGGGAATAGGGCGACGCGGATCCATGCCAAGGGTCCGGAAAGTGTGGCGTAGGCGCTGATCCCCATGACAAGGACAATAACGAATGACCGCAAATCACCCCCGCCAAGTCGCGCAAGCGCACCAAAACCACAGTTACCCGCCATGGCCATGCCATAGCCGAACAAGCCGCCCCCAACGATACTGGCAACTGGTGACCATTGTTGTGAGAGATAAAATGATTTGCTAGCGTCAAATAGGCCCATCGCCATGAGACCAAAGCTGCCAACAACCGCGCAGCCAATCGCCAGAACCCACATCCGAAGCCGTTTGTCGTTGTCGCCATACAGGTAATCTTCGATAGCCCCAAGCGTGCAAAACCGACCCAATCGCGCGGCCAGCCCCAACAATACGCCGCCAAACAGCCCAATGACGGCTGCGACATTCGCATCTCCCCATGCGTCGAGCATTGGTGGTTCCTCCCCGTATTTGGTCCAACGAACTGAACGGGAGGTGGCGAAACCTAATCCGTTTTGCAGAACAACTCGTAGACCAACCCGATGATCCTGCGAGATTTGTCATCCGTCAAGCTGTAGTAGATCGTCTTTCCCTCGCGACGGGGACGCACCAATCCTTCAAGGCGCAATCTCCCAAGCTGTTGGGACACCGCTGCCTGACGTGCCGATAGAAGCGTTTCCAATTCGGTGACCGATTTTTCGCCAGTGGCCAGATGGCATAGGATCATCAACCGGCCTTCGTGACTGATGGCCTTGAGATAGTTGGTCGCAATCGTTGCGTTTTCCATCATCTCGTCCAAGCGATCATCATCGATGCTGTCGTCCAAAACCGGGATTGTCATCTGCCTGTGCTGCCTTGCCTGTCTACGATTTAACCTATTCGCGCTTGGTTGTGGTATTTGGCATCAATTCTCCAAATGACCACCCCTGTTTGTCGGTATTGGTGGTTCAAACCTCACATTTCCTGTTGGTTGTCACCTTTTAGTGCAAAGCCGATGCCTTCTTGATCAAGCATTTGCCCCAAGAGCCCCCAGAAGAAATCTTCGCCAGGATATCCTTCCATCCGGCCTTTCTCAGCGCCATTGACCAACAGAATGAATGTGGGTGTGAAATTGACACGACGTGCCAGCACGATGTCCTTAGGCAAAGGTTCTAACAGGTTCATCCGTCGCAGGGGCGCTGCGGCACCTTCGCCGGTTTTTGGATAGATCGGCCCGATTTCGGCATGCCAGCGTGCGCACCATATGCAGCCGGGTTCTTCGGCCATCAACAACCGCGTTTCTGCCCATAATGACGTCACCGAGAGGGTCATGGCCGTGACAACGGCAAAGAACCTGCGAAGAAAAACTGTGGTCAAGGGCCTAAACATTCAATAATCTTAATGTGAATGTATCTTATGATCAAGGGCGGGGATTCATGCTGGACGTCAGCTATCTTGGCGCGGCGCTTGCGGGCTTGTTGTCATTCTTCACGCCTTGCGTGCTTCCGATGGTGCCGTTCTATCTGTGCTACATGGCCGGTCTGTCGATGACCGAGCTGCGCGCGGACACCGAGATCAGCACTGGTGTACAAAGGCGCTTGATCATATCGGCGGTGTTCTTTGCATTTGGTGTCACGACCATCTTTGTCCTGTTGGGGATGGGGGCCACGGCGATTGGTCAGGCCTTTGGCATGTGGCGCGATACGTTGCGATATGTGGCCGCCGGAATCCTGTTGCTGTTTGGCCTGCATTTTCTGGGCGTGATCCGGGTGCCGTTATTGTACCGCGAGGCAAAGATCGAAAGCACGGTCGCACCGACGACCATTATCGGGGCCTATCTGATGGGGCTGGCATTCGGCTTTGGCTGGACGCCCTGCGTCGGCCCTGCATTGGCCGCGATCCTGATGGTCGCCAGCGGGATGGGCGACATCTGGCGCGGGGGTCTGCTGTTGCTGGTCTACGGGCTGGCGATGACGGCGCCCTTTGTTGTTGCAGCATTTTTTGCCCGCCCGTTTATGGGCTGGCTGCAACGCAATCGCCGTTACCTTGCCTATGTCGAGCGGGTGATGGGCGGCATGCTGATTGTCTTTGCCGTACTGATTGCGACCAATTCGGTGAATTATATTGCGCAGTGGATGATCGAGGTCATGCCTGCCTTTACAAACCTGGGATAGGAGGACCGATTATGTACTTTCGTTCAATACTGGGTGCAGCTGCGATCATCTTTGCGCTGCCCGTGCTTGCCGCCACATTGGGTGATGATGGGCTGCATAAGACAGACTGGATGCGTGATACGTTCAAGGATCTGCACGAGGACCTTGAAGAGGCAAACGCCGAGGGCAAACGGTTGATGGTCATTATTGAGCAGCGCGGCTGCATCTATTGTACCAAGATGCATGAAGAAGTGTTTCCGGTGCCAGAGGTCGCGGCGGCGCTGAATGACCATTTCTTTGTCGTGCAGATTAACATGTTTGGTGATGTGGATGTGACGGATTTTGACGGCACGACCTTGTCCGAGAAAGACATGGTGCGGCGTTGGAATGCATTGTTCACGCCGACAATGATGTTTTTTCCGCAAGAGGTGGCGCCAGATCAGACTGCGGCCGAGGCCGCCGTTGCTGTCATGCCGGGGGCCTTCGGGCGATGGACGACGTTGAACCTGCTCAACTGGATAAATGAAGAACGCTATCTGGGCGATGAAACCTTTCAAAGATACCATGCGCGGATCATTCAGGAGCAGGGAATAACGGAATGAGAACAGCGCATTAGTTGCAAACATTCAAATAGTTGATTTTGATGTTGCGACTCTCATGGTTCGTAGTCTACGGTATACATGAGGGATTTGTGATCCGGGGAGGGACCATGAAGCGTTTAGTTGGCGCAGGCGTCGCGATAGCAATAGCGACAGTAGGATTTGCCGAAGGCGTTACGCCTGACGATGTGGCTTACAGTGAGTATGGCGAGGTCGAAATGTCCTTGTCCGGTCAACCCGGTGATCCGGTGGCAGGAGAGGAAATCATGGTGGACCGTGGCAAAGGCAATTGTATTGCCTGCCATCAGGTGACTGCATTGGATGAATATCCGTTCCACGGAGAGGTTGGTCCATCGCTTGATGGTATTGGCGAGTATCGTAGCGCTGCCGAATTACGCGGCATCGTTGCAAATGCAAAGATGACGTTCGAGGGAACCATCATGCCAGCCTTCTATCGGACCAGTGATTTCATACGTCCGGGTGATGGTTTTACCGGCAAGGCCGCCGAAGGCGAGCTTGCACCTCTGCTGACCGCCCAGGAAATCGAAGATGTCGTCGCATATCTTCAAACACTCAAAGACTGATCTGTCATCAACAGACATACAGGAGATACCATGAAACTTACACGCAGACACACGCTTATGATGGCGGTCGGGTCAGCGGTTGCAGCCTTCATGCCGGTGCGCGCCTTTGCGGCCGTCGAAGAGGAGATCGCGGCTTTCACCGGTGGCGCAGAGGTTGGCAGTGATGGCATCACGCTGATCGCCCCAGAAATCGCCGAGAACGGGAATACCGTGCCGATCGAGGTCGACGCGCCGGGCGCAGAGGCAATCATTGTCTTTGCAGCCGGCAACCCGACCCCTTCAGTGGCGACATTCACCTTTGGTGCGCTGGCCGCATCGCAATCCGCTGCGACACGTATTCGGCTGGCTGGCACACAGGATGTGATCGCCATTGCCCGTATGCCTGATGGCAGCTTTGTACAGGCCAGTCAGGAAGTGAAAGTCACAATCGGCGGCTGCGGCGGCTAAGCGAGGAAAAAGACAATGGCAGAGAATGTAAAACCCCGCGTTCGTGTCCCCCGTGATGCAACCGCTGGCGAAGAAATCACGATCAAGACACTGATCAGTCACCCGATGGAATCGGGCCAGCGCAAGGATGGGGACGGCAACGTCATTCCGCGTTCGATCATCAATCGTTTCACCTGCACGTTCAACGGTGAGACCGTGATTGACGTCACGCTCGAGCCTGCGATTTCAACAAACCCCTACTTTGAGTTTCAGGCCATTGTGCCGGAAACAGGGACGTTTGAATTCACCTGGTACGACGACGATGGCGACGTCTACACAGACAGCAAAGAGATCACAGTCGGATAACGACAGCGGACGCGCCGGGGAGGGCAATGTCAATGAAAACAGTGTTGAGAGGTGGTATTGCCGGTGTCGCGCTTTGCGCCGCTTTTGCGGTACAGGCCGATGAAGAGGCTAACCTGGTCGTCAATGAGGAGATCGAGATTACCGTGCGGACAGACGCGCCGGAGCATCTTGAGAACCTAAGCACGATCTATTCCGGTTGGGTTTTCCGTTCGAGCGAGACGCAAGCCTTGCAGATGGACGACTTTGAAAACCCCGGCATGATTTTTGTCGATGATGCAATTGAGGCCTGGAACACGGTTGAAGGCAGCGCAGGTGAATCCTGCGCCTCTTGCCATGGTGCCCCTGAAGAGATGGCAGGCGTGCGTGCCGTCTATCCTAAATGGAACGAAGAAGCCGAAGAGGTGCGCACCATCGCAACACAGGTTAACGGCTGCCGCACCGAACGGATGGGCGCGGAAGAGTGGAAGTATGACGGCGGTGACATGCTGAACATGGAAGCCCTGCTTGCCTCTGTTTCGCGCGGAATGACTATTGATGTCGCCATTGATGGACCGGCCCAATCCACGTGGGAGAAAGGGCGGGATATCTATTACACCCGCTTTGGCCAGTTGGATCTATCCTGTGCGAATTGTCATGAAGACAATTATGGCAACAACATTCGCGCGGACCATCTAAGCCAAGGCCAAATCAATGGCTTCCCAACATATCGCCTGAAAAACGCCAAGCTGAATGGTGTGCAGTCACGCTTCCGCGGGTGTATCCGCGATACCCGCGCAGAGACTTACAGCGTTGGCGCTGAGGAAATGATCGCGCTTGAGCTTTATGTGGCTTCGCGCGGCAATGGTTTGTCAGTCGAAGGACCCGCTGTTCGAAACTAACCTCCCTGAGAGCCCGCTTCCTGAATGTCAGGGGCGGGCTTTTTTCTACCATATCCCATTCAATAAATGGAATATGAAGGCTTTCGTAGAAGGATTGGCCAAATGATATCTCGACGTGATTTTCTGCAAGCCAGCATGGCGGCTTCGGCGATCGTTGGTGCGTCTGGCTTTGGGAATTGGGGCAAGCTGGCAGCACAGCAATCGCTTTCGCAAAGTGACCTGTTGCAGTTTGACACGTTTGGGAACGTATCGCTCATCCACATCACGGACATCCATGCCCAACTGAAACCGATCTGGTTTCGTGAACCTGAAATTAACCTGGGGGTCGGGTCCAATAAGGGGCAAGTGCCCCACATTACCGGCGCAGAGTTCCGCAAACTTTACGGGATCGAAGATGGTAGCGCGTCACACTACGCGCTCAGCTATGATGACTTCGCGGCCCTTGGTCAGGCTTACGGCCAGATGGGCGGCATGGATCGTGTTGCCACGGTGGTGAACAGTATCCGGGCGGAACGTCCTGATGCGCTGCTGCTGGATGGGGGTGATACCTGGCACGGCTCTTACACTTGCTACAAGACCCAAGGGCAGGACGTCGTGAACGTCATGAACCTTTTGAAGCCGGATGCGATGACGTTTCATTGGGAATTCACGCTTGGCTCTGACCGCGTGCGCGACATTGTCGGCGACTTGCCCTTTGCGGCGCTGGGCCAGAACATCTTTGACGCCGAGTGGGATGAACCGGCAGAGGATTTTGCCCCTTACAAATTCTATGAAAGCGGTGGTGTGAGGATTGCCGTGATCGGGCAGGCCTTTCCTTACATGCCAATTGCCAATCCCGGCTGGATGTTCCCGGAGTATTCATTCGGTATCCGTGACCAGCGAATGCAGGAAATGGTGGATGAGGTCCGCGGGCAAGGCGCAGAACTGGTTGTTTGCCTGTCGCATAATGGCTTTGACGTGGACAAGAAGATGGCAGAGCGGGTTACGGGTATTGATGTGATTCTTGCCGGCCATACCCATGATGCCCTTCCTGAACCGGTTTTGATTGGCGAAACGATCATCGTCGCGTCAGGCTCGAACGGGAAGTTTGTCAGTCGGGTTGATCTGGATGTGCGCGATGGCCGGATGATGGGTTTCCGCCATAAGCTGATCCCGATCTTTGCAGACGTAATTGCCCCTGATCCGGATGTGGCTGCTGCAATCGATGCCGAACGCGCCCCGTTCCTTGATGATCTGACCGAGGTGATCGGAAAAACGGCGGATGACACGCTGCTTTATCGGCGCGGCAATTTCAACGGCTCTTGGGATGATCTGATTTGCGAGGCGCTGATCGAAGAACGCGACGCCGACATTTCCCTGTCACCCGGCGTGCGCTGGGGGCCGTCCATCATGCCCGGTCAGGACATCACCCGCGAGGATATCTGGAACGTCACGTCAATGACCTATCCCAATGCCTATCGCACTGAAATGACAGGCGAATTCATCCATACGATTATGGAAGATGTCGCCGATAATCTGTTCAACACCGACCCCTATTACCAGCAAGGCGGTGACATGGTCCGCGTTGGTGGCATGGGCTACCGCATCGATGTCAGCAGACCCATCGGTGAACGGATTTCGGACATGACCCTGCTCAGAACGGGTGAGGCGATTGATCCTGCGAAGACATACGTGGTCGCGGGCTGGGCCTCAGTCAATGAAGGCACCGAGGGCCCGCCAATCTGGGATGTCGTTGAAAATCATATTCGCAACAAGGGCACGGTGAGCGTGGCGCCAAATACCAGCGTCACCGTGGCCGGTGCATGAGGAGACCAGTCGCAATGGATGAATTCTTCAAGCCCTCAAGACGCGCGTTCCTGCGTAGCGGTGCTGCGATTGCAGCAGGCACAGTTGCAGGCGGTGCGGCGGCACAGGGCACACCTGACCCCAAGATCACGGAGTTACAGGATTGGGCATCCTACACAGGGGCAGGCGTTGATGAAACGCCTTACGGTTTGCCGATTAAGTTCGAAAGCGACGTTGTGCGCCGCAATGTGGAATGGCTGACGGCATCCCCCATCTCATCGATCAACTTCACGCCCATCCATGCCTTAGACGGCACCATCACCCCGCAGGGCTGCGCGTTTGAGCGTCACCATTCGGGTGCGATTGAGCTGTCCAAGGAAGACTATCGCCTGATGATCAACGGGTTGGTCGATCGTCCATTGATTTTCAGCTACGCCGATCTGGAACGGTTCCCGCGCGAAAACCACGTGTATTTCTGCGAATGCGCGGCGAATACCGGTATGGAATGGGCGGGCGCACAGCTGAACGGCGGGCAGTTCACCCACGGTATGATCCACAATATGGAATATACAGGCGTTCCGCTGCGGACATTGCTGCGCGAGGCAGGCCTAGAGGCTGCGGGCGATCTTTCTGACAAATGGGTCTATGTCGAAGGTGCCGATGCGTCGTCCAATGGGCGTTCGATCCCGATGGAAAAGGCGCTTGATGATGTGCTTGTCGCATTCAAAGCCAATGGCGAGGCGCTGCGGATGGAACACGGCTACCCCGTCCGACTGGTCGTGCCCGGCTGGGAAGGCAACATGTGGGTGAAATGGCTGCGCCGCGTCGAAGTCACCGACATGGCCGTAGAAAGTCGCGAAGAAACATCCAAATACACCGACGTCTACGAGAACGGCATCGCGCGCAAATGGACATGGGTGATGGATGCCAAATCCGTCATCACGTCGCCCAGCCCGCAGATGCCGATCACGCATGCCGCAGGGCCGCTGGTGATCTCAGGCCTCGCATGGTCCGGTCATGGGCAGATCACCCGCGTCGATGTGTCAAAAGACGGCGGGATCACGTGGGAAACCGCAAGACTTGGCAAGCAGGGCGATACCAAGGCGCTGACCCGGTTCTATCTGGACACGGAATGGGACGGCAGTCCGATGCTGCTGCAATCCCGGGCCATTGACGAAACCGGCTATGTCCAGCCGACCAAGGACCAGCTGCGCGAAATGCGCGGCGAAAACGCAGTCTACCATAACAACTGCATCCAAACCTGGTTTGTGAATGAAGAAGGGATCGCCGAGAATGTCGAAGTCTCTTAATCTATTTGCCCCTGCAATTGGGATCACGGCGCTTGGTCTGGGGCTCGCATATGGCTTGTCTTCGCGGCAGTACGGTGCGCAGACAATTGAAACACTCGAAATCCGTGTTCAGCAAATTGAAGCGAATGCGGCCCGCGCCAGTGCAGAGGCACAAACTGCTGCTGAAGAAGCTGCGCGTCTGATGTCAGAACGTGATCAGCTCCAACAAATCGCGGCTGATGCCGCCACTGCCAGCACCAGCCTGACAGCGCCTGCGCCGGTCATTGAAGGCACCTATGAACTTGGCCGTGCCGCGCTGGAGGAGGAGCTTGCCGCATGGGATGTCGATGTTCTGCCGGACGGCCGCGGCCTGCCCGAAGGGCGCGGTGATGTTTATACCGGGGAAGAGGTTTTCGTTGAAAAATGTGCCTCTTGCCATGGTGATTTCGCCGAAGGTGTCGGCAATTGGCCCGTTCTTGCAGGCGGCTTTGACACACTCGCCGACAAAGATCCTGTCAAGACGGTCGGTTCTTACTGGCCGCATCTGTCGACGGCTTGGGATTATATCAATCGGTCCATGCCATTTGGTGCAGCGGGTACGCTGACGCCGGATGAGACCTATGCCATCGTCGCGTATATCCTGTATTCCAACGATCTGGTTGATGACGATTTCGAGCTGAGCCACGAGAACTTCACCGAAGTCGAGATGTATAACAGCGACGGGTTTGTCATTGATGACCGTCCAGAGCTTGAATACGTCCAATGGCGGACTGAACCTTGCATGGCGAACTGCAAGGACACCGTGGAAATCACCATGCGCGCGACTTTCCTGGACGTCACACCTGAGGGCGGGGGTGAGTCAGTGATGAACGACGCCACGACGGGCGACGGGCCGGTGTTCTCGGCGTCTGATGACACTGTTGCAACCACGGCTACCGACGAAACCGATGGTCTTGATCCAACCTTGGTCGCCGCGGGCGAAGGTGCATTTCGACAGTGCAAATCCTGCCATCAGGTTGGGGAGAATGCCAGCAATCGCACGGGTCCGGCGCTGAACGGTATGCTGGGACGTACAATCGGTTCGGTTGAGGGGTTCCGCTATTCCAATGTGTTCCAAGAGGCCAATACCGCTGGCGAGGTTTGGACACCTGAAAGCCTCGCGGCGTTTCTTGCCGACCCACGCGGCACAATGGCAGGCACGAAGATGACGTTCCGGGGCGTGCGTGAAGAAGCGGATATCGCAGCCCTGATCGCTTATCTGCAGAGCTTTGAAGACTGATGTGGTGGCGGCTTTTCTTCATCGCCCTCTTGGGCGCTGCGGGCACAAGCCAGGCGGAGGTTGGTGGTGATGCGGAAAACGGGCAAACGTTGTTCAGGCAATGCAGCGGCTGCCACGAGGTTGGCCAAGGCGCGCGCGATCGCATTGGCCCGCACCTGAACAATATCTTTGACCGTCCGGCTGGTGCGGCAGACGGCTATCGCTATTCGGCCGGTCTGCAACGCGCGGCGGACGGTGGCTTGGTTTGGACCTATGAGACGCTGGACGATTTCATCGAGAACCCGCGCAGGCTTGTGTCCAACACACGCATGAGTTTCCACGGCTTTGAAGTGCAACAGGAACGTGACGATTTACTTGCCTATCTACGCCAGTTTTCCGCCAGCCCCGGGAATATCCCTGAGGCAGCACCAACTGCCGCAGCTGTAGATCATGCCGTCGCACCTGAAGTTTTGGCGATTATCGGGGACCCTGCTTACGGCGAATATCTGTCAGGGGAATGCACATCCTGCCATCAGGCCAGCGGTGCCACAGATGGGATTCCATCCATCACCAACTGGCCGGCTGACGATTTCGTCGTCGTGATGCACGCCTACAAGGAAGGTGTGCGGGCTCATCCTGTCATGCAGATGATGGCAGGCCGTTTATCGAATGAAGAGATCGCTGCGCTCGCGGCGTATTTTGAAAGCATCGAGTAGTTGATGCGCATAGGGGAGGAGTAATCATGACATTCAACAGAAGGACATTCCTTGGATCCGCAGCCGTAACAGCGGGTCTATTGGCGGCACCCATGGTGCGCGCGCAAGGCAAGCCGCGTGTGGTGGTTGTGGGTGGCGGTGCGGGGGGTGCGACCGCTGCGCGCTACATCGCCAAGGATAGCCAAGGCGCAATTGATGTGACCTTGGTCGAGCCGACGCGCACCTACTACACCTGCTTTTTCTCGAACCTTTATCTTGGCGGTTTCCGCGATATGCAGTCGCTTGGTCATAGCTATGGCACGCTGGCTGCGGAATACGGGATCAACGTCGTGCATGACTGGGCGGTCGGTGTTGATCGTGATGCAAGGACTGTCACGCTCGCCGGTGGAAGCAGCTTGCCGTATGATCGCCTGATCCTATCGCCGGGCATCGACTTTGTTGATGGCGCCGTTGAGGGTTGGGATCTGTCGTCGCAAAACGCGATGCCACATGCCTATAAGGGCGGATCGCAGACTGAGCTGCTGAAGGCGCAGATCATGGCGATGCCGCAGGGTGGCACATATGCGATGGTTGCGCCGCCAAATCCGTACCGCTGCCCGCCCGGCCCGTATGAACGTATCTCGATGGTGGCGCATACGCTCAAAGAGGTGAACCCGACGGCCAAGATCCTGATTGCCGACCCGAAAGAGAAGTTCTCAAAGCAGGGTCTGTTCGAGGAAGGCTGGAACGATCACTACGCTGGCATGATCGAACGTGTTGGGCCTGATTTCGGGGGTGCAGACGTGGTCGTTGACCCGGCAGCTATGACGCTGTCCATTGATGGCGATGTGAACAATGTCGATGTTTGTAATGTGATCCCCGCCATGAAGGCAGGCCGCATTGCAGAGATTGCGGGCATCACAGAGGGCAGCTGGGCACCTGTGAATGCGGTCGATATGTCCTCGAAGATGGATGAAAACATCCATGTTCTGGGCGACGCAGCGGCGCAGGGCGATATGCCAAAGTCGGGCTTTTCGGCCAATAGCCAGGCCAAGGTGTGCGCCAATGCGGTGCGCGGTGCGCTGACCGGCTCAACCGTGTTTCCCGCACGCTTTGCCAATACGTGCTGGTCTTTGATCGACACAGAGGACGGCGTGAAGGTCGGTGCCACTTATGAGGCTACCGAAGAGAAGATCGCCAAGGTCGATGGGTTCGTCAGCCAAACTGGCGAAAGCGATGAACTACGTGCAGCAACCTATCAGGAATCTGTTGGCTGGTATGACGGCATTGTCGCGGACATGTTTGGCTAAAATAATGCGGGCCTTGATTTTGATCAGGGCCCGCCTTGCTGCGCCGCCTAAGATTCCGCGGAAGGAGGAAACGATATGAAAAATCTACTTACCTGTGCGATTCTCGGTTTGGCCGCGACCCCTGTCATCGGGCAAGAGGCTGTGACCTATCCCTTTGACGGCAGTTTTGATGATGCAACCTTTGCGGTGGAAAACGCGATTATCGGTAAAGGTCTGGTCATCGACTATGTCAGCCACACTGGCGATATGCTTGCCCGGACGGCTGCGGATGTCGGCAGCACGGTGCCGTTGTTTGAGGCCGCCGATATATTTCTGTTCTGCTCTGCGCAAATATCGCGCGAGGTGATGGAGGCTGATCTGATGAATATCGCGCATTGCCCTTATGGGATCTTCGTGACTGAACGCGATGATGCGGTGATGGTGGGCTACCGGACATACCCGGACGGTGAAATGCAAAAGGTCCAGGCACTGCTCGACGAAATCGCACAAGACGCCGTGGGCGGATAAGGATATTCATGAATTACGACGGTTTCTTTGCCGCGTCGCTGGCGCGGTTACAGGATGAAGGTAACTATCGCGTCTTTGCCGATCTTGAACGGCATTGTGGACGCTTTACCAAAGCTACCAATCATGGGGATGCCCCCCGCGATGTGACAATTTGGTGCTCGAACGACTATCTTGGCATGGGTCAGCATCCTGATGTACTGGCGGCCATGCATGATGCGCTGCACAAGGTTGGTGCCGGTGCGGGTGGCACGCGAAACATCTCTGGCACAACGCATCACCATGTCTTGCTAGAGGCGGAATTGGCCGACCTGCATGGCAAGGAAGCCGCTCTTTTGTTCACCAGCGGCTATGTCTCCAACTGGGCTGCGCTTGGCACGCTGGCGGCGAAGATCCCTGATTGTCTGGTGCTGTCAGACGCGTTGAACCATGCAAGTATGATCGAAGGCATCCGTCATTCCAAAGCAGAACGGCAGATTTGGCGTCACAACGACCTTGCGCATCTGGAAGAGCTGTTGGCGGCGCAACCTTTGGACCGCCCGAAACTCATCGCTTTTGAAAGCGTCTATTCGATGGATGGTGATATCGCACCAATTGCTGCGATTTGCGATCTTGCCGACAAATACAACGCCATAACCTATCTGGATGAAGTGCACGCCGTTGGACTTTACGGCCCGCGCGGCGGTGGCATTGCAGAACGTGACGGCCTGATGCATCGGCTGACCGTTATCGAGGGTACGCTTGGCAAGGCCTTCGGGGTTATGGGCGGCTATATCGCGGCGTCGGCCGATCTGTGCGACTTTGTCCGGTCATTTGCCAGTGGGTTCATTTTCACGACTGCCTTGCCGCCTGCCGTGGTCGCCGGCGCAGCGGCGTCAATCCGGCACCTGAAGACCAGTCAGATCGAGCGTGCCCAACAAAAGGCCAAAGTGGCCCAAGTGCGTGCGCGGCTGGATGCCATCGGTATTCCGCATCTGGACAACCCAAGCCACATCATTCCCGTGATGGTCGGCGACCCCGTCAAATGCAAATACCTGTCTGATATCCTGATGCGTGACTACGGCATCTATATCCAGCCGATCAACTACCCCACCGTGCCCAAAGGGACGGAGCGTTTGCGACTGACGCCGTCCCCTGTGCATTCCGCGGCGGATATCAACCATCTTGTCAGCGCGCTTGAGACGCTTTGGGCGCAGTGCCAACTTGCCCGCCTTCCTGTTGCAGCGCAATAGTGTTGACCTGCATCAATGTTCAAAACGGCATGTTTTGTTGGCCCAAACATAGTTGAAAGGGCCTGAAAGTGCTGGAAAACCTGATCGAGCTTTATCGGTCCCGATGGCTTTGGGGTGGCGCTATGCTGACGCGCTGCTTGCTTCAGCGTCCGTCAATGGCTGTCGCCTGAGCTATTCGAATTCCATCTGCTCATAGACGCGCCCGGCATTCTTGGTTGCCAGTTCTTCGAACGTGTCCAGATGTGCATAAGGCGATTGGTCCACGTAATAGGCGTCCGCAAGCCCGCCACCGTTATCAAGGTGTTCGCCTATCTTGCCGCGCAGATACTCCAGATAACCTTTCGTATAACGCCGGACCTGATCCATATTCGTCGGATGCCCGTGCCCGGGAATGACATAGGTCGCGTTTAGCGCTTCAAATGCGGTGTCCCATGTCTCCAGCCAATCAAGGGTGTAAGTGTCTTCGAATATCGGCAGCATGCGTTCGTGAAAGGCCATGTCACCCGCAATCACAAGGTCCTGAAGGGGTAACCAGACGACCACGTCGCCTGCGCTGTGGGAGGGACCAAGATAGCGCACCTCAATGCGATAATCGCCCAGTTCGAGGATGTATTCATCCGCAAACGTCTCGGTCGGGCCTTGCAGAAACGTGCCTTCGGCCTTGTCCTTGTTCAGTTGCTGCATGGCTTCAAGAATGCGAAACCCGCGTTCTTCGAATTCTGCGGCGGCATCCTCGTGGGCGATGATGGGCACATTTTGCTCAGCCCAATAGGAGTTACCCAGCATGGCATGCCCCTGACCGTTTTCATTAACCACCAGAACAACCGATTCTTCTGTGCGAGCTTTGATTTCCTGATGCAGCGCTTCAGCCAGTACATAGGCACCGCCGCCGTTGATCACGACGACGCCGTCACCTGTAATGATGAAGCTGAGATTGTTGTTATGGCCACTGTTTTCGTAAGTGGGCGGGGCGGTCGCGCCAATGGCGCTGAACACACCGGGGATGAATTCAACCGGCGCACTATGAAGCGGTGAGCCCGGATACTGATCTGCGATGTCTTCGTTTGCTTGTGCCGTGGTTGCGCAAATGGCGATCAGAGGTGCAGCAAACCGGATCATGCGTCGTCACCGACAAAGACAAACCCGTCACCACGCCGCTCTGTATGGCCCCAACCGCCGCCGGGCAAATGGAAACCGATGAGACGTATTTGCGCCGTGCTGAGTTGATCCAGCAAAGCAAGGCGGGTTTGGGCACCCAATTCAGGATCCTGATCGGAACCTGAGAGCCAAGCGGGTTTTTCGAAGGCAACATGATGGTTCACAATGCTGTCGCCGACAATCATGACGGCTTCGCCTCCCATCTGCACTTCAAACGACATGTGCCCCGGAGTATGCCCCGGTGTCAGGCGCGATAGCACACCGGGCAGTATTTCCTGATTGTCTGTAAACAGGTTGATTTGATCGGCCAGCAGTTCCAGCCGGTTCATGGCCCCCACGGCAAAGGTCACGCGCCCTTCATCGATGGTTGAGACGGTGTCAGGATCGGTCCAGTAATCCCACTCTGCCTGCCCTATATGATAGGCCGCATCGGGAAACATCAGATCGCCAAAATCATCCCGTACGCCCCACAGGTGATCAGGGTGCGCGTGGGTAAAGACCACATCGGTCACGTCACTGACATCAAGTCCCAGCGCGTCGAATGCATCCATCAGCTTACCTGCACTGGGCATGAATTCCTGGCCAGCACCCACATCAAAAAGGATCGTGCGATCACTACTGCGTAACAGGGTGACGTTGCAGTCCGGGGTCATCGTGTCGCCAGTGATCCCGTATCGGGCCAGAATGTCATTCGCGCCGTCCGGTGGTGTTTCGCCAAAGGCAAAGCTTTTGGGCAGCACAAGGTTACCGTCGCTCAGGGTATCAAGGGTACGATCACCCGTTTGCAGCGTCGTTTGCGCCCAAACGTGCTGGGGTAGAGCGCCGGAAAGGGCCGCCGCTATCCCCTGTTGCATCACTCGTCTGCGTGTCAGCTGCATTTCTTACCTTCATATTCGAATTCTTGAATAATATTCGATCTGCTTGGCCATTGAAACAATTTTCTTACTTCACCATGTCGTCATTCAGTGCACAAGTTGGGCCATTGTTGACCAAAAGCTGGGTTGTAGAGCGACCATTATAATTGCCTCAAACCGTTCAGATGACGGTGGCTGCTTTCCAACTCAATGTCAGTGCGCATAAGGCATTGCGTCAGTGGCAAGCAACGACAACGCCGTCTCGCGTCTGACTTGTTCGTGCGCGATTTCGCGAAAGTGTTGTCTGGATCGGCTGTTGAAACTGGTCGGCAATGACCACTTCCGCGACTTGGGCTGAATTGCAGCGTAGAGCTCGCTGCAACTGCGAGCGAATGCTGCATGAGCGAAGGTGGATTATCCAAGGTCGATTTTTGTCCCGCCATGCAGCCCTATGAGCATATCGCTATGAAGATCCGATTTGGGTCAGAAATACTTGACCCTCTGGCCGATATCGCGTGGCGCGGTACGTTGATAGGATCTCGAACAACCGCTGCATTAAGCCAAAGATGCACGATGTCCCATATGGGGACGCGGCTGCGACCTGACTAATTAGCTTGTAACAAGCCGTTTAACAAAAACGCTCTGCTGCAACTCTAACTGTCAAACACAGCAAGTTTCACCGCCGCGCTACATATCCACATCAAATTGCCAGTCTTCACCTCTTATCCCCAAGAAATTGCTTTACAGGTGCCTGATCAAAGGCCACGATATGTTGTAGGGGAATAATGTGAACAACACCTCCCCTAGAGCAGGCACCTAGCGCTTGGGCACTGCCATGACCCTTGCGCCAAAAAAAGTGAGGCCGAGCATATGGCATTGTCCGAACATTACCTTGAGGCTGATGATCTGCACCCGATCGATCTGGTGGAGCACATCGCAGAACATCATGCGTGGGAATTTGACCGCATCCATGACGACCAGATCGCCATGGCCGTTGAGGGCCAGTGGCGCACCTATTCGATCACCTTGGCGTGGTCGCCCTATGACGAAACGCTGCGCCTGATCTGCACCTATGAGATGGAGCCACCCGAAGACCGGATGCCGGTGCTCTATGAGGCGCTCAACACGATCAATGACCGGTGCTGGGCCGGGTCCTTTACCTGGTGGGACGAACAAAAGCTGATGGTCTATCGCTATGGTTTGATGCTGGCGGGCGATCAGATGGCAGGTCCCGATCAGGTTGATACGATGATCAATGCCGCCGTTGCCGCATGCGAACAGTATTACCCGGCCATCCAGCTGGTCACATGGTCGGACCGGACACCTGAAGAGGCTGTGCAGGTTGCCATTGGCGGGGCGTACGGGCGCGCTTAACCGGCTATGAACAAACGGGGTTTTCTCGCGGCTGGGCTTTGCGTAACCTAAGGCGCGTAATGATCCGAGGTGCGCGTTATGGATATGAATGAAGTCGCGGTGCGCGGTCTGGTGCTGCTGGGGTGCGGCAAGATGGGTTCGGCTATGCTGGCCGGTTGGCTACGCAACGGGTTGCCATCTGCTTCGGTCTGGGTGATTGATCCGAAACCGTCGTCCTGGCTGCAAGAGCAGGGCGTCAATATCGGTGGCACATTGCCGGACAATCCGGCCATTGCGATTATCGCCGTCAAACCGCAGATGATGACTGCGGCATTGCCCGATGTCGAGATGCTTGGGAATGGTGAGACGCTGGTGATTTCGATTGCAGCAGGCACGCCGATCAAGACATTTGAAAAGATGCTGGGCGCGCAAACCCCGATCATCCGCGCGATGCCCAATACCCCTGCGGCCATCGGCCGGGGGATCACGGCGCTGATCGGCAATAGCCAGACCCGGCCCGATCACATGGATCTGGCAGAAGCATTGTTGTGGTCAGTCGGACAAACCGTTCGTCTGGACAGCGAAGGCCAGATGGATGCGGTCACGGCCCTGTCCGGCTCTGGCCCGGCCTATGTGTTTCATCTGATCGAGGCGATGGCCGCCGCAGGTGTGGATCAGGGTCTGTCACCGGCCCTCGCGATGCAATTGGCGACCGCGACCGTGGGCGGTGCGGGTGAATTGGCCGAGGATGTGGATGAAACCCCCGAACAGTTGCGCATGAATGTAACCTCGCCCAGCGGAACCACGGAGGCGGCGCTAAAGATATTGATGGATGAAGAAACCGGCTTCCCGCCTCTGCTGAAACGGGCTGTGGCCGCCGCTGCCGCCCGGGCGCGGGAACTGGCTGATGAATGAAATCAGTTTCGACGAATTTCTGAAGGTTGATGTGCGCGTTGGCACCGTCCTGCGCGCCGAACACTATCCGGAGGCGCGCAAGCCTGCGATCAAGCTCTGGATCGATTTTGGCGCCGAGATCGGGGAAAAGAAAACATCGGCCCAGATCACCGCGCATTACGATCCCGAAACGCTTGTCGGACGGCAGGTGATGGCCGTTGTGAATTTTCCGCCCCGCCAGATCGGCAAATTTATGTCAGAGGTATTGGTGCTGGGTATGCCCGATGAAAACGGTGAGGTGGTGCTGGTTGGTCCCGATCAACCTGTCCCCAATGGGGGGCGATTGCATTGAAGAAACTGCTGATTACCCGTGTCCTGCCGGATGCGAATATCGCGTTTGCCCGTGCACGTTATGACGTCACCCTGCGCCAGAGCACCGAGGGGCTGACCGTGGCCGAGGCCGCAGCGGCCTTGGGCGAATATGACGCCATCCTGCCGACGCTGGGCGATCAATTCACGGCTGCCGCCTTTGCGGGCGATATCCGTTGTGGCGTGCTGGCCAATTTCGGGGTGGGCTACAACCATATTGATGTGGAGGCCGCGACGAATGCAGGCGTTGCTGTCTCGAACACCCCCGATGTTGTGACTGACGCGACCGCCGATATCGGTCTGACCCTGATCCTGTCGACCTGCCGCCGCGCGGGCGAGGGTGAGCGGCTGGTGCGTGCCGACAAATGGACCGGCTGGGCGCCGACGCAGATGCTGGGAACCCACGTGACCGGCAAGACGGTGGGCATCGTCGGCATGGGCCGGATCGGGCAGGCTGTGGCGCGGCGCTGTCATTACGGGTTCGAGATGCCGGTGCTGTATTACAACCGGTCCCGCAAGAAGGTCGATCTGCCGGCGCGGCAGGTCGATACATTGGCCGATCTGATGGCGCAGGCGGATATCGTTGTTTTGACCGTTCCCGGTGGCGGCGCGAACACGCATCTGATCGACGCTGCCGCGTTGGCCGCGATGAAACTCACCGGTATCTTCATCAACATCGCCCGCGGCGACGTGGTGGATGAGGAAGCGTTGATCGCAGCCCTGCAATCCGGGCAGATCGCCGGGGCGGGATTGGATGTGTTTGCGAAGGAACCCATCGTACCGGATGCGTTTCGCGCGATGGAGAATGTCGTGTTGCTGCCGCATCTTGGTACTGCCGCGCTGGAGGTGCGCGAAGCGATGGGGCAGATGGCGCTGGATAACATCGTCGCATGGGACGAAGGACGGGCGTTGCCGCAGGGTGTGACCTAGATCAAGGCAGCGCACATGGCCGGTGGTAGAATGGGCAAAAGCAAAGGAAAGCCCAATGTATACCAATATCCTTGTCCCCGTTTCATTCGAAGCAGACCGGAACGCCCAGGGTGCGATGGAAATCGCCAAGGCGTTGCGCGCCCAAGGTGGCAAAATAACCTGCCTGCATGTGATGGAGGTTTTGCCGAAATATGCGACCGAGTTCCTGCCCTCAGATCATTTGGAAAAAGCGCGGGCCGATATTGTTGACAGTCTTGGCAGTCTGATCGCCGATATTCCCGATGCCACGACATTGGTTGTGGATGGTCATTCGGCCCGAACGATCCTTGAACATGCAAGTGATAACGCAAACGACCTGATCATCATTGCCAGCCATCAGCCGGGGATGCAGGATTATCTGCTGGGATCGACGGCGGCCAAGGTGGTTCGCCATGCGAAATGTGCCGTCCATGTCCTGCGCTGAGTGATAGGCTGCCGGGTTCGCTGTTGCCCGATGTCGGACGACCAGAATGCGCTAGCCCTTGCCAAGCCGGTCCGCTTTTTTGCGGACCAGGACGCTGCGCAGATCGTGGATCGCCAGCAATAAATCTTCTGTCAATTCTTCCAATTGTGCGTCGGTCGCCCGTGATTGAGCCCAATGGGTCAGCAGGTTCAACTGATCCATTGCGCGCCGCATGTCGTCGAAATCGCGTGCCGCTAAAAGCGCCTGTCGCCCGGTGATCCAGTCATTGATCGCGACCTCGTCGGCATGGCTCAGCTCCTGATCACCGTGCGGTTTGAAATCCCCCCGGTTCGTGTTCACCACGGCGATCTGCTCTGCATCGATCCGGCCATGCCGGTTTTCCGCGCTGATCCGAAAGACCACGGCGCCATTGTCCCGCACGCGAAAATAATACTTTGGAAGTTCGTTTGCCATCGCCGGTTGGTCCTTGTGTCGTCTGCCCGGCACACTAGCATCGGGTGTCACGCAGGACCACTGCGCTTAATCCGCGTTTTCGACCACTTCGACGGCAAGAATGGTTGGCAAGTGGCGTGCGATCTCGGACCAGCTGTCACCTTCGTCGATACTGGCAAAGACCGAACCGCTATTGGTGCCGAAATAGATGCCCGCCGGTGATTGCGTGTCGCCCGCCATTGCTTGCCGCAGGACCGTGAAATAGCAGCTATCCTGTGGCAGCCCCTTGCGCTGTGCTTCCCAGCTTGCGCCGCCATCGCGTGATCGCCAGACCGCTGCGGCCGCATCAGGTGGATAGCGCCCCGCACTGTCACCGTTCAGGGGCAGGGTCCAGAGCATGTCCGGATCGCGCGGATGCACACGAATGGGAAAACCGAAGGTGGAGGGAAGCCCATCGGTAATGTCATCCCAACTGCGCCCACCATCGCCCGACCGCCAGACACCGTGGTGGTTCTGCTGATATAGCCGATCCTCATCCCCCGGCGCGCGCATCATGTTATGCACGCAATGCCCCGTTTCGCCGTTGGCTGGAGCGGCGGGGTGGTCATGATGCCCGCAGGCCTCTGCATTGGACAGCCGGTTGCGCCGCTCCCATGTTTTGCCGCCGTCCTCGGTTGCAAAGACACCGGCGGCGGATATTCCGATCCAGAGCTTTTGGGGATTGGTGGGGTCCGTGACGATCGTGTGCAAAACAAGCCCCGCAGCGCCGGGATTCCAGCTTTCAGCCGACGGGTGGTTCGTCAGCGCCTCTAACTTGTTCCAGGTTTGGCCTTTGTCGGTGCTGGCCAGCAGCGATGCGGGCTTTGTGCCTGCGTAAAGCGTGCCATGGGCGTAGCCCAGCGACCAGATCTGCGCAAAAGCATCTGCGAATGGCAGGGGTTCATCGCGCCACCCGATTGTCTGGGCGAAATCCGGGTCATTGGCGGCCCAGTCGTCCATCATGCCCCTCGTCAGCCGGGTGACGTCCCATGTTTCACCCATGTCATCAGAGCGCCAGACACCGGCCCCATGCCATTCACCACCGCCGCCGGCCCAGAGCGTGTCACCAACGCCGATGACATGGTTGATCGGCCAGCCGTCGCAGAACGGCCCTGACACACGCCAGTTGTCGCGACCGTTTTGTCCTGTGACCAGAAATGCTCCCTTGGTCGTACCCACGAGCACGGTTGTCTGCGGCTCTGGCATTGTCGTCTCTCCCACGTTTTGTAGGGGAGTTTACCATAAATGCCGTGTTTCAGCCTAGCTGTGCTTCAGCCGAGGCCCTGACAGAAGGTGATGATCCGCTGGCACGCATCCTTGAGCGCCGCGTCAGATGTGGCATAGCTGACGCGGAAATTCGGGCTTAGACCAAAAGCTGCGCCGAAAACGACAGCCACGCCTGTTTCTTCCAGAAGGGCGGTTGCGAAGGTTTCATCATTGTCGATGACCGTGCCCGCCGCCGAGGTTTTGCCGATGCAGCCCGCGATGGATGGATAGACGTAAAATGCGCCTTCGGGTTTCGGGCAGACGATGCCCGGCGCGGTGTTCAACATATCGACAACCAGGTCACGCCGCCGTTCAAAGATCGCGTTGTTGGGTTTCAGGAAATCCTGCATGCCGTTCAGCGCCTCAACGGCTGCATATTGGCTGACCGAGCAGGGGTTAGAGGTTGATTGCGACTGCACCTTGCGCATCGCTTTGATCAGATGTTCCGGCCCGCCCGCATAACCGATCCGCCAACCGGTCATGGCATAGGCCTTGGACACCCCGTTGACGGTCAGGGTCCGGTCATAAAGGGCGGGTTCCACCTGTGCGGGCGTGCAGAACTTGAAATTGCCGTAGGCCAGATGTTCGTACATATCATCTGTCATCACCCAGACATGCGGGTGGCGCATCAGGACGTCGGTCAGTTCTTTCAATTCAGACCACGAATAGCCCGCTCCGGTCGGGTTAGAGGGTGAGTTGAAGAGGAACCATTTTGTTTTGGGGGTAATCGCCGCTTCAAGCTGCTTAGCTGTGATCTTGAAATTCGCCTCCAGCGTGGCCTCTACGGTGACGGGCGTGCCGCCTGCCAGCAGGACCATGTCGGGGTAGCTGACCCAATAGGGAGCGGGGATAATTACCTCGTCGCCTTCGTTCAGGGTCGCCATGAAGGCATTGTAAAGAACCTGCTTGCCGCCGGTGCCCACCGTGATCTGGGACGGGGTGTAATCCAGCGCATTGTCGCGTTTGAACTTGCCGCAGATCGCCTCTTTCAGCTCGGGGATGCCATCAACGGCGGTGTATTTCGTTTTTCCGTCTGCAATCGCCGCCACCGCCGCGTCCTTGATGTTCTGGGGCGTGTCAAAATCAGGCTCCCCCGCACCCAGCCCGATCACATCGCGCCCGGCGGCCTTCAGCTCTGCCGCTTTGGTTGTAACAGCGATGGTCGGTGATGGTTTTACGCGATCAAGCGTCGCAGAGAGGAAAGTCATGGGCGTCATCCGGTGGTCATTTGCATGTATTGATGACATAGGCTGGGGTGACCCCGCAGAGCAAGCACCAAGGAGACCACGATGACATTGACAGATGCCGATTGGTTCAGTGAAGATGCGGCGACATTTGGTGACCGGCTGGCCGGCGCGCGCGAGGCAAGCGGGCTGACGCAAAAAGATCTTGCCAATAAGCTGGGGGTGAAGCCCAGCGTGATCTCGAACTGGGAAAATGATATCAAGGAGCCGCGCGCCAATCGGCTGCAGATGATGTCAGGTATTCTTGGCGTGTCGCTGACCTGGCTTCTGACGGGCGAAGGCGATGGGCCGGACGCGCCGATAGACGATGTGCCGGTTTCGGCGGATCTGGTTGAACTGATGTCCGAACTTCGCTTGCTTCGGGCACAGATCCTGCAGTCGGGGGAAAAGCTGGGGCAGCTTGAAAAGCGGTTGCGCGCTGCCGTAAAAGACCAGCTATGAACGAAGACCGGCAGACTACCATCAAACGGCTGCGCATGCGGTCGATGCGGCGCGGGATCAAGGAGATGGACCTGATCCTGTCAGCCTTTGCGGATGCGCATCTGGAGGCGATGTCAGCGGATGCGCTTGCGCTTTATGACAGGCTTTTGTCCGAGAATGATCACGATATTTATGGCTGGATTGGCGGACAATTTTCCGTGCCAGACCACTATGACGGGCTGATCGCCCAAATTGCGCAACAGGCACACGGCGTGACGCGCCCCGCGTGAATTTCGCGAAAATAATTTCAATTTTATCGTTTAACTGAATGTTTTTTGTTTCGTCTTAAGCAGAAATGCGAGCAGAAGACGGAGTAGTAAGATGAGCATTCATGCGGACCTGGAAGGTCCGAAAAAAACGGGACTGTCAGCGGCGCACAGCGCGGCCTTTATGGCGTCTTACCTTGATGCATTGACGTTGGTGGAACGTCTGCACCGGTTATTGCTGGACGTCATCAAGGATGAATTTGAACGGGTTGGCGTGCTTGAAATCAACCCTGTGCAGGCGCTGTTGTTGTTCAATGTGGGTGACAACGAGGTGACAGCCGGAGAATTGAAAACCCGTGGCTATTATCAAGGCTCGAACGTGTCCTATAATCTCAAGAAACTGGTTGAAATGGGGTATATGCACCATCAGCGCAGCGAGATTGATCGCCGGTCCGTGCGCGTACGCCTGACCGAAAAAGGGCGCGGCGTGCGCGAGGTGGTGGCAAAGCTGTTTGCCACCCATGCAGATGGCCTGGTCGAACGCGGCGTACTTGATCAGATCGCGATCGAGGATATCACGGCATCCCTGCGCCGCGTCGAACGCTATTGGACAGAGCAGATCAGATACATCTATTGACGCGCCTCAGCGCGGCAATGTGTTGGTAAGATGGTGAGCGGTTGCGGCGGGCCGGGGCGGGTAATGCCCTTGGCCCGTGTTTGCATCCGCAGCACCTGCGTTGAGCCCACAGGTGGGTCGTCCAGAAAGCAGTGATCGGCAGGCGATGCCATATGTCTGATTTGCGGTGATGCGGGGGTGTGTCGCGTAGTATGCCGTGGCCGTGCTCTATCAGTTCTTTTTGCCAGGACTTCTCGTTTTGAACTTGAGCCATCAAGCATCACAAACGGCGCGCGATCCCAGGGGGAGGTAGCGCATTACGATAGAGTTGTAAGTTAGAGTATCGTCCTCAAAACCTGAACCATATCTTGGCTGATGTCCCGCCCGATTGCCAAATCGGGCAGCGCCCGACCGCCCCCATGGGCGGGGGCTGCCCTCGCACTTCTGAACGACTGTTGCAGATTAGTTGGACGACGCTCTAAAAAGCCAGCACAGTTACGGGTCCGGCGTCATCTGCCCAATTGCAATGCTGGCCAGTTCGCGCAGCAGCTTGCGCTCCATCGCGGCAGCATAATCTTCAAAGCCCAGGGCAACCTCGACAAATGCCCCCGGTCCGCGCACGACATGCCTGCCATAATAGGATGACAACTCCTTTATATCGGCAAAGCGATGATCATCACCGCGTGAATTCCCCGATCCGATGACAAGGCCGTTGACGATGACACCGGCGGGGGCCCGGGACGCGGGGACATCCTGGGGGCGCGGGCCTGTGTTGGTTTCCCCGTCACCCGACAGATCCAGCGTGCGTTTCCAGCAATCGGGTTGCTGGTCCAACAGATCAAAACCATACAGCAACGCAGAACCGATTGCCGTTGTTGGCGCCGAGACAAGCCGTTCATGACGACGCAGAACATCCAGCGCAGCCGTCAGATCGGACGGGCTGTTCAGCGTGGTCCAAGGCAGGATCAGCGTCTGGTTGGGTGGTCCGCTCCATTCATAAACGGCGATGCGGATCGGCGCGTCTGGTTGAGCGAACAGCACCTCGCGCACCCGATCACTGTCCAGCGCCAAGGCAAGCCCGTCCAACTGCAGCCGGTATTCGACGGTATCAACGGAATCAGACATATCAAGCCCCAGCGCCAGGGCGTGCCGACAGGCAGCATCTGCCGCAACAGGCCACAACATCAGGCAGGCCAGAACACGGATCATCCCGGCGGCGTCTTATCCGGGGCAAGCTGCCCCATGATTTGCGCCGACAATTCGCGGATCAGCTTACGCTCCATCGCGTTTTCGTAATCCTCAAACCCGTTTGCAACTTCAAGAAATGAACCAGGGCCGCGAATAACCTGATCGCGATAAAACGGGATCAGATGGATCTCTGCCTCGTATTCACCGGCATTGATGACAAGCCCGTTGACCACCACATCATCAAACGGGAAGGCGGCATAGGCCTCGTCCGGGCCAAAACCATCATTGTTCTGGCCATCACCGGCCACATCGACGGTCTTGAACAGACAATCCGGACCCTCCTGCAGACGGATCGCCGCATGACCCAGTGCATGACCCATCGCGGTCGGAAAATCGTTATGGCTGCGTTTGCTCGTGGCAATCGTTTCGGATACGCCAAACAAGTCAGCGGGCGTTTCGATCATCGTCCAGGGGGTCAGATCCTGCTGGTTGTATCGCCCGCTCCATTCAAAAACCAGCAGGGCGACGGGATCAGGACTGGCGAAAAATGCGGCCTGCACATCGGGCGCGAGCAGGGCCGCCGCGAGGCCGCCGCGCTGCAACTGGTCTTCTGCCGCATCAACAGACGCAGAGACATCCATTGCCAAGACCAGCGCCAGCCGACAGGCCTGCGCAGGGGCTGCGAGTATGCACAGCCCCGCGATGAGGCTGCCCCTTACCAATGGCCGGTGTTGTCCATGCTGGCCCAAGGCTCTGCCGGGGGCATGTTGTCACCGGCCTGCAAAAGCTCGACCGAGATATTGTCGGGTGACCGCACAAACGCCATATGTCCGTCGCGCGGAGGGCGGTTGATGGTCACACCATTGTCCATCAGGTGCTGGCAGGTCTCATAAATATTATCGACGCGATAGGCCAGATGCCCGAAATGGCGACTGTCCGACGGCAGCCCATCATCGCCGTCCCAATTATAGGTCAGCTCGACCGGACATTCCTCTTGCCCGGGTGGTGCCATGAAAACAAGCGTGAAACGCCCGCCTTCGTTATCAAACCGGCGCGTTTCCTTCAGCCCCAGCAATTCATAGAAGGCGATGGATTTTTCAAGGTCTTTGACCCGAACCATCGTATGAAGATATTTAAGCGGCATGCTGAGGTTCCTTTCAATGCGTCTTGTTTGAAGGGTAGCCTGTGATGCGCAACAGTAAATCCCCAATCAAGGACTCGGTCAAAACTGTGATGAGGGGAAAACCATGGCAGTCCCTAGGGGAATCGAACCCCTCTTTCCAGGTTGAAAACCTGGCGTCCTAACCGATAGACGAAGGGACCGCACTTGGTGCGCCGCTTTTATGGAAAGTGCCGCGCACGCGCAAGAGGGTTTTTGCGGTTTTTTCCGCACCTGCGTCAGTGTGCCGGGGCCGCGTCTTCAAGCCGTAGCTGCACCGATTGACGCCCCTGCCATGTGTTGATTTCCAGCCGTCCTGCCAAATGAAACCGCCCGCCATTATGCCCGATCAGCATGGGCCCCATCGGACCGTCCATGGCGCCAAATGCGATGGCGTCGATCCGCGCGCCGATCCCGTCGCCAAAGCTGACTTTTAGATGATTGGCACCAACCTGCTTGGCAAATTGGATCTGCACATCCGGAAAGGCAAAGCGCGGGGCAGGCGCGCCGGCACCGAACGGCCCTGCATCTTCGATCTGCTGGATCAGCTCTACCGTCGCGGCCCCCGGCATCAGTAACCCATCAAGTCGCAGATCAGCGGGGCCAATTGCATCGGCACCTTGTTTGGCAAGCAGCTCGCCCAAACGGGCCATCGCAGCGTCCAGTTTATCGCGTGCAACGGTTAGCCCGGCGGCCATTTTGTGCCCACCGCCCTTGATCAACAGTCCCTCCGCCGCGACACGCTGGATCGCTGCCCCAAGATCAATGCCAGACACCGAACGCCCCGACCCTTTGCCTTCATCGCCGTCCAGTCCGATCACGATGGCAGGGCGGTTAGTCGCCTCTTTCAACCGTGCCGCGACGATACCGACAACACCGGGATGCCAGCCTTCGCCCGCTGCCCAGACAAGCGGGCCATCCAGTCCACGGTCGGTCGCCTGTTGCAGCGCAAGGTCGCGCACATTGGCTTCCACCTCGCGCCGTTCTGTGTTGAGCTGGTCAAGTTTTGCCGCAAGCGCCTCTGCCTCGTGCCGGTCGTCGGTGGCCAGCAGGCGCGCGCCCAGATCGGCCTTGCCGATGCGCCCCCCGGCATTGACGCGCGGCCCCAGAAGAAAGCCCAAATGATAGCTGCTTGGTGCTTGATCCAACCCCGCGACATCGGCCAGCGCGGTTAAACCGATCCGTTGCCTGCGGGCCATCACCGTCAGACCCTGCCGCACAAACGCGCGGTTGACGCCCGTCAGCGGAGCGACATCGGCAACGGTCGCAAGGGCGACCAGATCAAGCATCGCCATCAAATCCGGCCCTTTGCGATTGTTTACCCGCAACTGCCGGTTCGCCTCAACCAACATCAGGAACACCACGCTGGCGGCACAAAGATGTCCCAGATCACCGGTCTCATCCTGCCGGTTGGGGTTGACCACGGCGATGGCAGGGGGCAGTGTCTCGGCCCCCAGGTGATGGTCGAGCACGATGACGTCAGCCCCTTTTGCTGCTGTAATTGGGCCATGCGACAGGGTCCCGCAATCAACGCATATGATCAGGTCATGATCGGCGGCCAGCTGTGCCATCGCGGCGTCATTTGGTCCGTACCCTTCGTCAATCCGGTCGGGAATATACAAGGTTGCCGTGATCCCCATCGCGCGCAACCACGTGATCAACAGTGCCGCTGACGATCCGCCATCCACATCATAATCAGCGAAAATTGCAATTCTTTGGCCTGTTTCCACAGCATGCAGAAACCGCGTCGCGGCGGTTTCCATATCCTTCAAATGTCGCGGGTCGGGGAGCAGATCACGCAAAGTGGGGGCCAGAAAGGCGGGCGCGTCTTCTGCCGCGACCCCGCGCCGGACCAGCGTGCGGCACAGCGCCGAAGGCAGGCCGGTGTCCTGCGCCATGGCCTCGGACAGCCGGTCTTCTTCGACCGACGGGCCGATCCACCGCCTGCCGGTGGCCGATTGGGTCACGCCCAGAAACGCATGATCTTGTGTGTTCGTCATAGGTTCACACAATATAGAAAGGGCGCGGCCCCGGCCACGCCCTAATCCATCTTGACGGAAAAAATCAGCTTGTCGGGTTGCGGTAGATCATCCGGCGTACCGATCCGGTCTTGGAGCGCATCAGGATTGTTTCGGCCGTCACAAAACCCACTTCGCGTTTGATGCCGGGGACCAATGATCCATCGGTCACGCCGGTTGCTGCGAAAATGACGTCGCCTGTCACCATATCGTCACGGGTATAGACCCGGTCAAAATTGCTGATCCCGGCCTTTTCAGCCCGTGCACGCTCATCGTCGTTGCGGAACTGCAAGCGACCGAAAATCTGGCCGCCCATGCATTTTAGCGCCGCCGCCGCCAGCACGCCCTCTGGCGCGCCGCCAGAGCCCATATACATATCAATGCCCGTCAGATCAGGTTCGGCACAATGCATGACGCCTGCCACGTCCCCATCGGTGATCAGCCGGATGGCCGCACCTGTGCTGCGAATTTCAGCGATCATATCTTCATGGCGTGGGCGTTCCAGCACACAAACCGTGATGTCATTGGTCGAACATCCCCTTGCGGCGGCAAGCGCAGACACCCGTTCCGACGGTGACATATCTAGCGTGACAACACCGGGGCGAAATCCGGGACCGATGGCGAGTTTATCCATGTAAACATCCGGCGCATGCAGCATGGATCCGCGCGGCCCCATCGCAATCACGGCCAGCGCGTTTGGCATGTCTTTTGCGGTCAGCGTTGTGCCCTCAAGCGGATCAAGCGCGATGTCCACGCCGGGCCCGGTGCCAGTGCCAACCTCTTCACCGATGTAAAGCATCGGCGCTTCATCACGCTCGCCCTCACCAATAACCACGACGCCCGAGATATCCAGCTTGTTCAACTGCGTGCGCATCGCATCCACCGCCGCCTGATCTGCGGCTTTTTCATCCCCGCGTCCGATCAGCGGTGTGCAGGCAATGGCTGCAGCTTCGGACACGCGGGCCAGGCCCAGCGACAGGTTGCGGTCATTGAAATCGAGGGCTTGTGACATGATTGGGTCCTTTATTGACTTACATCCACCCTAAAGCCTGTCCGTGTGACAGTCACAAGACTGTTTGCGCTAAACCGCTTCGATCCTGATCGCGACAGGGTGGCCTGTGACCACACCGGTCGATTTGAAGGCAGACAGTGCCTCGTCCAGTGCGGTACGGGTTGTCTTATGGGTGACGATCAGGACGGGGGCCGATGTATCGTCATGCCCGTATTGGCGCATGCGGTCGATGGAAATCCCCGCCTCACCCAACGCATGGGCAACCTTCGCCAGTGCGCCAGGTTTGTCCAGAAGCTGCATGCGCAGGTAATAGGGTGCTGCCACAGCCGCGCGCGCCGCGCGTGCCTTGCGCAATGTGGCGGCAGGCTGACCAAAGGTGGAGACGCGCAGCCCGCGGGCAATATCCATCACGTCGCCCATGATTGCACTGGCCGTTGGCCCCTCGCCAGCGCCAGCGCCACGCAGGACGATCTGCCCCACGGCGTCGCCTTCCAGCACGATCATATTGGTGCCGCCCTGCAACTGGCCCAGGGGCGATGTATCCGGCACAAGGCAGGGTGACATCCGCTGTTCCAGCCCGCGCCCGGTCAGCTGGGCCACGCCCAGCAGCTTGATCTTGTAGCCCATATCGGCGGCCTGATTGATATCTTCGATGGTGACAGAGCCGATCCCTTCCAGCTCTACAGCGTCGAAATCCACCTGCGTCCCAAAGGCAATCGACGATAGCAGCGCCAGCTTGTGCCCTGCATCAATGCCGCCCACGTCAAGTTCTGGATCGGCCTCCAGATATCCCAGTTGGTTGGCTTCATCGAACACCGCTTCGTAACTCAGCCCGGCATCCTGCATCCGGGTCAGGATGTAATTGCAGCTGCCATTCATCACACCCATCACCCGGGTGATATCGTTGGCTGCCAACCCTTCAGTCAGGGCCTTGACCACCGGAATACCCCCTGCAACGGCGGCTTCGAACCGGATGACTTTGCCCATATCCTCTGCCGCTTCCGCAAGGGTCTGACCGTGGATTGCCAGCAATGCCTTATTGGCGCTGACCACATCCTTGCCCGATGCAATCGCGGCTTCGGTGGCATCCTTGGCGGGGCCGTCATGGCCGCCCATCACTTCGACGAACACATCGATATCGTCACGTTTCGCCAGATCAACAGGATCGTCTTCCCACGCGTAGTCGGACAGATCGACATCCCGGTTCTTGGTTTTCGAACGGGCGGACACAGCCGTGATTGTGATCGGCCGCCCGGCCCGCTGTTCCAGAAGCGCGGCATGTTTCTGAACGATCCGGACAATGCCCACACCGACCGTCCCGAGACCAGCAATTCCAAGGCGAAGCGGTGAAGTCATCAGGCGGTCCTATCGTTGTGTCAGCGTATAGTGGCGTACTAGCGAATAGGCCCGGCTACTGCAACGCAGCGATATCGATCTGACGCAGCCGGGCGGCGCGGGCCTGCAAGGCGGCGATCCGGTCATCAAGTGCCGTATCAATTCCGGCAGACGCGATCACCGTGTCAGGCAGCGGTTGTAATGTGGGGTAGGGGGCTTGACGTGCCGCGTCACTGATATTGTCGTCGAGCACCGGAAATTCGGCGCAACCGGCAAGCGTGAACAAGACTATCAAGGCGTATCGCATGGTGCGCAGGTTATGCAGGCCCCGTACAAAGGAGCAAGGGGGTTTTCAACTGAACGAATGTTCAGTTAAGTGATGGTCATGGCGCGCAAACAAGGCTCTCACTCCGATATCACTGGCCCCCGGGTGCTTGACACTGCGTTGCGGCTGATTGCGCAGCACGGCTTTGCAGCTGTTTCGATGCGCCAGATCGCATCAGAGGTCGGTGTTCAGGCGGGGGCGCTGTATAATTACATACCTGACAAACAAAGCCTTTTGTTCGATATGATGCGCGAACATATGGCGGAACTGCTGACATCCCTCAGGGCTACCGATTTGCAGGGCGATGCGTTACGCCAGCTTGAAGCGTTCACGCGGTTTCACATCCGGTTCCATCTGCCGCGACCCGATCAGGTTTTTGTATCCTATATGGAGCTACGCAACCTGTCGCCGCAGAACTTTGCAGTGATCGAACGGATGCGGCGCGATTACGAAGACGCGCTAGAAGCGATCCTGCGACAGGGCGAGAGTGAGGGGGCGTTTGCGGTGGCTGATACGCGCGTGGCCACCCGTGCCATCATTGCCATGCTCACCGGGTTAAGCCACTGGTATCGCGAAGAAGGTCGGCTGGATATGGCCGCGATCGAGGCGATCTACTGGGACCTTGTCCGCAAGTCTGTTGGTGCCTGACCCTAGGCAATGGGCATGAAACCGGTTAGTCGCATCGATGACGGCCAAGAGGGGCAATATGTTTCAACCCGACGAGAATGGTATCTATGCAGTGGTGCAGGCCTCGCCCGCGCGGCGCGTATTTGCGTGCGCTGTACTTTTTTCACTGGGGGCGCTTGTGCTTTACACCGCACTGGCCCGCCCGCCGGGTGTTGGATGGCTTATATTCATGCTGCTTTTTGGTACCGGCGCGCTTTGGCTGGCTGAACGGTTACGCCGGGCCACGCTTTTGCACATAGAACTGACCGAGACAGAGATCCGCGACAGCAGCGGCATGGTTCTTGCCACCATGGACGATATCAAGGGGGTCGATCGCGGTGTCTTTGCGTTCAAACCTTCGAATGGGTTTACGCTTATCATGAAAACCAAAAAGCCCCGGGGCTGGTCACCGGGGCTTTGGTGGCGACTGGGTCGCCGGGTTGGTGTCGGTGGTGTCACATCAGCCGGTCAGGCCAAGTTCATGGCCGAACAAATTGCATTTCGGCTAAGGGATTAGACACTCAGCAAATCGTGTCGCCATTGTCCAGGTTTTTCGGCGTTGGATCAAAGCATGTTTGAACAGAGTAGCGCGGTTTGATCACAGTGAACGTATTGAACTCGATTTCGTCCGAGTTATCGGCCGACAACGGCCCCCACCATACAGTATTGGCAATGGCGCCGTAGGTTGTACGCGTTTCAAGAAGAATTGCGATTTCCCCATTTGACATCGGCGGAATACGTTCTGCGCGCCAAAGCTCATTCAGGTCGGCGTTTGTCAGATTCGAGCCATAGCCACGATTGCGTGACCATCTCCGACGCAAATCATCCCTGTTTTGGCGATACTGGAAAACGGTAACGCGGAAGTCAGGATCAGCGTCAACAGCAGACAGAGCGCGCAGCAGTTGGCGCGTGCCGTTCAAATAATCCGGTGAAAGTGGTTGTTCTTCACGGCTGATCATGTCCGCGACCGTCAAAGCGGCCCGTGTGCTTACCGTCTGCGCCTTGAAAGCGTCAAAGTACACGAAGGTTGACATTAATACCCACAGCATGATGGGCACCGCAAAGACTATCTCAAGTGCGATGACACCGTCATCACTGCGACGAAAACGATGCAAAAGTCTGTGTATAACCGTCATTTTTATTCCGCCCGAAATGGTTCGACTACAAAGGCAGAGCTGGCGACAATGGCGTAAGAGCCACCGGCCGTCGCATCATCCGCCGACGCTTGTACAACTCTTAGGCCAAGACCCCAATTTGCCATAAAAGGATCAACCCGTGCGCAAACGCGCAGATACATCAGTTCGTTATTCCCGAACTCGTCCACAAAGATGTCATTCCCATCATCAGGATCTTCGCGGTTGACACAGTTGACCTGAGGGCTCACTGGCGTCCACTCACGAATGTTCTTTCGCACCATCTCGATCCGCAGATCCTGACGGCAGTTCGGGATGACCTCGATGATTCTGCACATCTCGTCCCGAAATTTGTCCGGGGTGGGGTCGATCATGTTGCCCAGTCTGACCTCGCGTATTGCACGGTCCAACGCATGTTCGACCATGAATTTACGCAGATTGATGATCCCGCTTTCGATAGTCATTAGAAAGACAAACATGAAAACAGGGAAGGCGACGACAAATGCGAGTGTGGCAACGCCATCCTCCGCCAAGCGATAACGCCTCAACCGGTCACGCAGTGTACCAAGAGCACGCATCATTGGGTCAACCGAAGCGCCGTGATTTGACGTGCGATGTTCTGGAAGATGTCATTGATAGGCGTCTCAGTTGCATCAAAGAAATAGCTTCCTGAGAATGCGCACTGTCTCATCTGTTCCGCTCCGCCTTCTGGTGCGTCCATCGAGATCGTGTAGACAATGATGTTCTTGTCGCGGGCTGCATCACAGATTTGCTGCAGCCATGTGTCTTGCTGGGCAGCATTGTTGGGATAGTAGGTCTGATCATTCAGGCTTGGCCGCCGCCCTTGTGGGTGGCGCGGCACACCATTTGAACCTTCATTTTCCAACCAATAGCGGTAAGGATAGTTTGTAAATGTCCGGCGCCAGAATGGATCGGCCCAAACATCTTGTTTCACATGGCGGGTCGCAACATTTTCACCGTCAGTCATCAGGATGACGTATTTCTTGGTATCTTCTGCCGCCGCCTTATCTTCATATTCAAGCGGTCGAACGCCAGCGAACGCAGGATCGACACCTGGCACATCGGTCAGCAAATTCCGCATCGATGGATCAAGCAGGGCAACGCCCCATTTCATACCAAGATGGATGGATGTCGTCCGTGTGGGTTCAAGATTTTCGATGACAGCCGCCAGTTGGGCCGCATTCTGTGTCAACGGAATGATGCCGGGGTCTCTGCCTGCTGCCTCGTCCACTTCGGGGCATAGGGGATCTGTGAACTCAGAAGATCTGCTCCGCTCATCAAGACGTGCTGTCTGAACATAAGTTTTTGTTGTGTTCAACTCAGTCGTGAGAAAGTCCTCGGGCTCTAAATTGATGCAGCGCCATGGGTTGATCACCATGCCATCAAGCAGTGCGTCAAGTTCCGCTTGCGTACCATTAGCTTCGGCGAGTTCCTCAAGCGCAGGAATATCCGAGCTATTGATCAATTGACCATTTGACAAAATCGTGTCTGGCGTTGTGTTCAGCGCTTGATAAATACCGTCGCCGATGTTTACGCCGGCCGAATACTGCACCAAGGACAGCGAAATCTCATCACGATACTCTGGCACCAGAAGTGAAGTGACAAAATTCCCCGCTGCTTCGCGCAGCAGACTCATTCTCGTACCGCTTGATCCGTCCGACTGGGTCGCCGACGTGCCCATCGAACCGGAGATATCCAGGACAAGCGAAATTTCGATGTTACCCGTTCCCTCGATCGCGCGCGAATAGCCTGGCGCGGTCATGGTCTCGAGGCCGATCAAATTCATGTAAAAAGTGCCCATGTCGAGCTGCGACAGGACCTCGACCGTACGACTGCCCGGGTTGTTGGTGACCTTTATGAAGGCGTCGCCATTCTCCAACGTGTTCTCAAGACCTTCAGACGCGAAATAGCCCCTAACAACGTCTAGTGCATCTCGCTGTTGATCAAGCTCGGCAGCGGCAAGAACGGCACGGTCTGTCACGTTTTGCAAAACAACACGCCGCGATTCAAACCGCATAAAGTCGACGGCCATACCGCCAACAATCAGCATGGTGACAAGCAGCACGAGCGTCAGCACGATAATGCCGCCATCCTCGTCACGTCCGAATTGGCGCAGATATCTCACCCGAAGGCTTGGCTTGTCGTCAGTCGAAATATGTACAGACATCCGTCTTTTCATCATATTACCCCATGGCAGCGATTTGACGCTGAACGCTAACATAGCGATCACCTGTCTCAAATCTTCTAGCATAGAAACCATTTTGCTGTGGCAAAAATTGGGCACTTTCCGTGGCGTTATGAAGCTTTGTAAGTGTTTAGGCCAACATTTCATGCTTTCACGCAGAAACTGTCAGCGATATGGAAACAAATTCATCCTGCGTTCATATTAAATGGCCGCTAATTCACTATAATACTTGCATTTTTCTGAGCGGTAAGTTGCCGATAGCCGCGCGAGAGAATCGGATTTGTGGCAACTTCAGGGCGAACAGGTGTCGACACCAGTCGAATCGGTGCAGTGACGGTGTGGTGATTCTGTCAAGCGCAGACAGATGTTTGCATTTGCTGCAAAATACGCAGTTACGACGCATCATCCTTGCTTCTCAAGCCCGTTTCCAGAGGTCGCGCGCTGTGCGCCGTTTGTCGAAAAGGGGACATGCATCCGCGGCGGCGCCTTGATAGTGTCGGTTCAAACTCAGGGGAACGCATGATGGGATACTCCGGTTTTCGGGTGATCAAGGAAGGCCTGTTTGGCCAAAAAGGGTGGAAGCCCGTCTGGCGTGACCCGGACCCCAAACCCGAATATGACGCGGTGATCATCGGCGGCGGCGGACATGGCCTGGCGACGGCCTATTATCTAGCCAGGGAACACGGGATGACCAACATCGCCGTTCTGGAAAAGGGCTATATCGGCGGCGGGAATGTGGGCCGGAACACGACCATCGTGCGTGCCAACTACTTTCTGCCCGGCAATTCTGAATTCTACTCACACTCCCTGAAACTGTGGGAGGGGATGGAGCAGGATCTCAACTACAACGTCATGCATTCGCAGCGCGGGCTGATCAACCTGTTCCATTCCGATGGCCAGCGTGATGCATTCGCCCGGCGCGGCAATGCGATGATCAATCAGGGCGATGATGCGATCCTGCTGGATACCGATGGGGTGCGGCAAATTCTGCCTTATCTCGATTTCGACAACGTGCGGTTCCCGATCTATGGCGGGCTGTACCATCCGCGTGGTGGCACGGCGCGCCATGATGCTGTGGCCTGGGGCTATGCCCGTGGGTCGGACCAGCGCGGAGTCGACATCATCCAGAATTGCGAGGTCACGGGGATCAATATCGAGGGCGGCGTGGTCAAAGGCGTGCAGACCACCCGCGGGGCGATCAAGGCCAAGAAAGTCGGGATTGTCGTGGCAGGCCGTTCCGGTCAGGTCGCCGCGATGGCGGGGATGCGCCTGCCGATTGAAAGCCATGTCCTGCAGGCTTTTGTCACCGAAGGCCTGAAACCGATCATCGATCATGTGGTCAGCTTTGGCATGGGGCATTTCTATATCAGCCAATCCGACAAGGGCGGGTTGGTCTTTGGCGGCGATCTGGATTTTTACAGCTCCTATGCTGCGCGGGGGAATCTGCCGATGGTCGAACATGTCATGGACGCCGCCATGACGCTGATGCCGATGATCGGCAAAGCGCGGGTCCTGCGGTCCTGGGGCGGGATCATGGACATGACGCCTGACGGATCACCCATCATCGACAAAACCCCGACCGAGGGGCTCTTTATCGATTGCGGCTGGTGTTATGGCGGGTTCAAGGCGGTGCCCGGCTCCGGTTTCAGCTTTGCCCATCTGATGGCGACAGGGCGGCACCATGAACCGGCAGCGAAATACCGTCTAGACCGCTTCCGCACTGGCGTGGGGCTGATGGATGAAGAGGGCACTGGCTCTCAGCATAACTTACACTAAGGGACGGACATGCGGATCAACTGCCCCAATTGCGGCGAACGGGACCGACGCGAATTCTATTATCAGGGTGATGCTCTGGCATTGCACCGTCCTGCAGCCGGCGCGGACCCTCTGGCATGGGATGATTATCTGCACAATCGCGACAACCCGGCGGGCGACACAACGGATTTGTGGTTTCACGAGGCCGGGTGCGGCGCCTGGCTGGTGGTCGAACGAAACACCGTGACCCATGCGGTTCATAACGCGACCTTGGTCGAAAAGGTCAGAAGATGAGACTGCACAAACCCGACAACAGTGTCACCTTCACATTTGATGGCCGCCCGATCAAAGGGGTACCAGGAGAGCCGGTCGCAGCCGCATTGCTGGCCAATGGGATCAAACTGGTCGCGCGATCATTTAAGTACCACCGCCCGCGCGGGATCATGTCCGCAGGCTCGGAAGAGCAGAACGCTTTGGTGACGGTGGGGCGCGGGGCGCAGACGGAACCGAACGTGCGGGCGACAACGTTAGACGTGGCCGAAGGGTTGGAGGTGTTCAGCCAGAACGCTTGGCCCAGCTTGCGCTATGACATGATGGCCGTGAATGACCTGATTTCACCGTTTCTGGGTGCGGGCTTCTATTACAAGACATTCATGTGGCCGAAATCCTTTTGGGAAAAGCTCTATGAACCCGCGATCCGGCGTGCGGCGGGATTGGGTGGGTTGAGCGGCCAGACGAATGAAGACCGGTACGAGAAGGCCTTTGCCTTTTGCGATGTGCTGGTGATCGGGGCCGGACCGGCGGGGTTGATGGCAGCGTTGACCGCCGGACGCGCCGGGGCGGATGTGATCCTCGCGGATGAAGACACCGCACCAGGCGGGCGATTGCTGCGCGAAGTTGAAGAGGTTGACGGCACACCGGGGGCCGATTGGGCCGCGCAGGCGGCGTCGGAATTGGCGGCCATGGACAATGTGCGCATCATGACACGCACAACCGTCACGGGCGCTTATGATCAGGGCACCTATGGCGCATTGGAACAGATTGCCGGGCCGCGTGCCGCGGACAAACCGCTTGCGTGTTTCTGGCGGATCGTTGCGCAGAAAGCCATCCTTTGTGCTGGTGCACTGGAACGCCCCATCGCCTTTCCCAATAACGACCGCCCCGGCATCATGATGGCCAGTGCTGTGCGGGCCTATGTGAACCGCTGGGGCGTGGTGCCCGGCAAACGGGTGACCGTCTTCGGCAACAACGATGACGCACACCGCACCGCACGTGATCTGGCAGCCGCAGGTATTCGCATTGCCGCCCTGATCGACAGCCGGGATGATGCGCAGGTTGGCGCGGATTATCCGGTCTATACCGGTGCGCAGGTTATCGGGACAAAGGGTCGTCATGCGCTTGAAAGCATTACGATATCGCATGGCGGTGGCACACGGAAAATTCTGACTGATTGCCTTGCGATGTCGGGCGGTTGGAACCCGACCGTGCATCTGACCTGTCACATGAATGGCAGGCCAACGTGGCGTGATGATATCGCATCTTTCGTCCCTACGCCGGACGCCATTCCGGGCATGGTGACGGCGGGGGCGTGTAACGGCACGTTCAGTACAGCCGGTTGCCTGAAAGAAGGGGCCGAGGTCGCTGCAGATGTCGCGAAGGGCCTTGGGTTGAAGCCAAAGATGACCGTGCCCCACGCCGATGATAGTGCCTATGCGATCAGCCCGCTTTGGGCAGTGCCGGGCAAGGGCCGGAAATGGATTGATTTCCAGAACGATGTGCATGTCAAAGACATCGCTCTGGCGGCACAAGAGAGCTTTCGCTCTGTTGAGCATATGAAGCGGTACACGACACAAGGGATGGCACCCGATCAGGGGAAATCCTCGAACGTGGTGGCGCTGGCGGTACTGGCCGACGCGACGGGGCGTGGCATACCCGAGACTGGAACGACAACCTTCCGCCCGCCTTTCGTGCCTGTGCCGATTGCGGTGATGGGCGCGGGCAGTCAGGGCAAAGGCTTTGCGCCGGAACGGCTGACAACCTCGCATCACGCGAGCACCGCGCAGGGTGCGCCGATGATCGAGGCGGGGTTGTGGTACCGGCCCAGCTATTTCCCACTGCCGGGCGAAACGCATTGGCGGCAGTCCTGCGACCGTGAGGTGGGGTATGTGCGCGATGCGGTTGGGGTTTGTGATGTCTCCACCCTTGGCAAGATCGACATTCAGGGACCGGATGCAGCGGCGCTTTTGGATTTTGTCTACGCCAACACATTCTCTACGTTGAACGTGGGCAAGGTCCGCTATGGTCTGATGCTGCGCGAAGACGGGCAAGTGATGGATGACGGGACCACTGCGCGACTGGGCGAGCAGCATTTCGTGATGACGACGACAACTGCGGCCGCCGGGCTGGTCATGCGGCATCTGGAGTTTGTGCTGCAGGTATTGCGCCCCGATCTGGATACGCATGTGATCTCGGCCACCGAACAATGGGCGCAGTTTGCCGTGGCGGGGCCCAAATCACGCGATCTGTTGAATACCGTTCTGGATCAACGACTTGATGATGCGGACTGGCCTTTCATGGCTTGCGGTCAGATTAGTATCGGGCGCGCTAGGGGGCGGCTGTTCCGCATCTCATTCTCGGGTGAGCACGCCTACGAAGTGGCCGTGCCATCCCGCTATGGTGAAAGCCTGTTCCGGCTTTTGACAGCACAGGCGCAAACCATGGGCGGTGGTCCTTATGGGATGGAGGCATTGAACGTGCTGCGCATCGAAAAGGGGTTCATCACCCATGCCGAGATTCACGGGCGGACAACGGCGTTCGATATCGGAATGGACCGGATGGTGAGCCGCAAAAAGGACTGCATGGGGCAGGCGGCGGCAGCACGGCCCGGGCTGGTGGATGACGCGCGCGAACAATTGGTCGGGTTGAAGGCAATCACGCCAACCGACACTTTGCTGGCGGGTGCGCATCTGTTCGCGCAAAGCGCGCGGGCGATCCGCACCAACAGTGAAGGTTACATGACCTCGGTCTGTTATTCGCCAACGCTGGATGGCCATATCGGGCTGGGTTTCCTGAAACACGGGCGCGCGCGACATGGCGAGGTGGTGCGCATGGTCGATCACCTGCGCAATGTCGAAACGCTGGCCAAAGTCTGTGATCCGGTGTTTTTTGACCCGACAGGAGGGCGCGCGCGTGGCTGAACTGATCGCGATCTCACCCTGTAACGGGCTGTTACCCCTGACGGTTGGCGCGGTGACACTGACCGAAGTGATGCCGGAACGTGTCATGTCGGTGGCACCCTTTGATGGACGGGAAAAAGCTGTCTCAACGGCGTTGAAAGAACAGTGTGGCGTATCTCTTCCCGCAAGAAACAGGCGCAACAAGGCTGCGCAATGGTTTGGACATGGTGTCTGGCTGGTTTATGCAGACGTGGATCTGGGCGTTATGGCCGCTGTGACCGACCAAACCGATGCATGGGCCGTGGTCGCCGTCGCCGGTGATGGGGCGGTTGATGTGCTGGCGCGTCTGGTGCCGATTGATCTGCGTCTGGTCCATTTCAAAAGCGGGCATACGGCCCGCACGATGCTGGGGCATATGTCCGTTGCCATCTCGCGCACGGGTGACGATACGTTTGAGATCATGGCGATGCGTTCTATGGCCGGAACCCTGGTGCATGAGCTGGAAACCGCCGCGCGTGGCGTGGCAGCACGGTAAATCAAAATTCCAGAATTTTGATGACGCCTCCGGCGGCGGTATTTTTGAACAAAAGAAGATGGTGGAGCTTGGCTGCCGCTTGCGCGATACTGCGGGCATGAGTCTGCCCCCTGGTTTTCTGGATGAATTGCGCAACCGGCTGTCGCTTGGACAGGTCGTCGGGCGCAAGGTCATGTGGGACACGCGCAAATCGAACCAGGGCAAGGGCGATCTTTGGGCGCCATGCCCCTTTCATCAGGAAAAGACCGCCAGCTTCCACGTCGATGACCGTAAAGGCTATTACTATTGCTTTGGCTGCCACGCGAAAGGGGATGCGATTTCCTTTGTCCGTGAGACCGAGAATGTGGATTTCATGGAAGCGGTCAAAATTCTCGCGGCCGAAGCGGGCATGCCTGTCCCCGAACGTGATCCACAAGCGCAACAGAAGGCCGACCACCGCACGGTGTTGGTCGATGTGATGGAACAGGCGGTCAAATGGCACCGGTTGCAATTACAGACCGGGGCCGCCGCCGAAGCACGCGATTATCTGGAACGGCGCGGGCTGAGTGCGGATGCGCAGGCCCGGTGGGAGATCGGCTTTGCGCCTGCCAATGGCGGCGTGCTGTCCGCCCTGACCGGCAAGGGTGTGGAACAGAAGCACGTGATCGAAGCTGGCCTTGCCGCCGAAAGTGACCGGGGTGGTGCGCCCTATGACCGGTTCCGCGGCCGGATCATGTTCCCGATCCGCGATGCGCGGGGCCGTGCGATTGGCTTTGGCGGGCGGGCGATGGACCCGAACCATCCGGCGAAATACTATAACTCCCCCGAAACGCTGCTGTTCGACAAGGGCCGCAGTCTGTTCAACCACGGCCCGGCGCGCGAGGCGGCAGGCAAGGGCAAGCCGTTGATCGTCGCCGAAGGGTATATGGACGTGATCGCCTTGTCCGAAGCCGGGTTCACGGCAACGGTCGCCCCTTTGGGTACCGCGATCACTGAAGACCAGCTGCGCCTGCTGTGGCGGATGGCGGATGAGCCGATTATCGCACTGGATGGCGACACCGCCGGTCTGCGCGCTGCGATGCGCGTGATCGACATCGCGCTGCCGTTGCTGGAGGCGGGCAAATCCCTGCGCTTTGCCCTGATGCCCGAAGGGATGGATCCCGATGATCTGATCAAGGCCCAAGGGGCGGGCGCGATGCAAAAGCTGCTGGATCAGGCGATCCCGATGGTGCAATTGCTGTGGCGACGCGAGACGGAAGGCAAGACCTTCGACAGCCCGGAGCGCAAGGCTGCTTTGGAAAAGGCCTTTCGCGACCAGACCGCGCTGATCAAGGACCCAACCATTCGCGGCCATTACGACCAGGCCCTGAAAGATATGCGCTGGGCGCTGTTCAGCCCCGCCAGAAAGGCGCCCCGTAAAGGCGCGCAGCAGAACTGGGCGCGTGGGCGGCAGGACCCTTGGAAACGCGCGGTCAGTCCGGTCGCTACCAGCAAAAGCTCTGCCTTGGGAACAGGGGCCACGAACGAGGATTACCTGCGAGAAGCCGTGATCCTTGCCACCCTGATCATGAACCCTGCGGTCGTGTCGGAATTCGAAACCGCGATTGAACAGATCGACAGCCGCGATGCGATGCATCGTGATTTGCAGGCCTGCATCCTGCGGCATATGGGCACAGACGATCTGCGCAGCATGATCGATCAAGAGCTGGGAACGACGCCCCTTGAAAAACTGATGGGCCAGAACCATGTGGCAATCAGCCCAGCGATACGCCGCGCCGGAGATTCAGAAATTGCGCGGCTTTGCCTGGCGGAAGAATTTGCCAAACTGATGGCACGTCGTGGTCATGCCCGCGAAATCGAAGATGCGGTCGAAGACCTTTCAGGCGTTGCAGATGAAGGGCTTACATGGCGACTTGCACAGGCCTCTGCCGCGCTGGACAAAGCCGGTCGTGGCGACAACGAGGACAAGGCCGAATATGCTGTTGGCGAAAATGGTGCGCGTATGAAAAAGGATGAACGCAATGCATTTGATCAACTTCTTGATCAGATCGACTTTGCCAAAGGGGCCCGACGCCCTAAGTCCTGACTTGCGCAACACATAATAAAAACAAGGCGTAACCTGCTTGCGAATCACCTCAATGCGAGGTTGATTCGATTTTAACCGAATCAGCCGAATCACTTCGGCTCTGAAATCACGATTTTCACGAGGGCCCCGCGCATGGCGAAAGACACCGACGATCGTAAAGATGGCGACCAGGACGGCGATATCAGCCTTGATATGAGCCAAACCGCGGTCAAAAAGATGATCGCCGATGCGCGCGAGCGGGGTTACATCACCTACGACCAACTGAACGCGGTACTGCCGCCCGATCAGGTGTCGTCGGATCAGATCGAAGACGTGATGTCGATGCTGTCCGAAATGGGCATTCAGGTGACCGAGGAAGAAGAATCCGAGGAAGCCGAAGACGACAACAAAGGTGGCACAGAGGTCGCAACCGTATCCGGTTCGCGTGAGGTGACGCTGGGCGGTGCCGAGACAGAAAAACTCGACAGGACCGACGACCCAGTGCGGATGTATCTCCGCGAGATGGGCAGCGTTGAGCTGCTGTCGCGTGAAGGTGAGATCGCCATCGCCAAGCGGATCGAGGCTGGCCGGAATACCATGATCCTCGGGCTGTGCGAAAGCCCGCTCACCTTCCAGGCGATCACGATCTGGCGCGACGAATTGTTGAACGAGGATATCCTGCTGCGCGATGTCATCGACCTTGAAACGACGTTTGGCAATCAGATGGGCGAGGATGGTGAGGAAACTGTCGTCGCTGCCGCCCCCGTTGCAGGTGCGGCACCCGCCGAAAAGGAAGAGACGCAGGAACTTGATGCCGATGGCAATCCCATCGCCAAGGACGATGATGACGACGATGATGATCAGGCCAATATGTCGCTCGCGGCGATGGAGGCAGCGCTGAAGCCACGCGTTCTGGAAACGCTCGAAATCATTGCCCGCGACTTCGCCGACCTGTCCGATATGCAGGATGCGCGGATGTCGGCGACGTTGAACGAGGATTCGTCGTTCACCGACAAGCAGGAAACGAAGTACCAGCAGCTGCGATCTGAAATCGTGGAGCTGGTGAATTCGCTTCACCTGCATAACAACCGGATTGAGGCGCTGATCGACCAGCTTTATGGGATCAACCGCCGGATCATGTCGATCGATTCAAGCATGGTCAAACTCGCCGATCAGGCGCGTATCAACCGTCGCGAATTCATCGACGCCTATCGGGGTCGCGAGCTGGACCCGAACTGGCTGGACGACATGTCCGAAAAGTCGGGCCGCGGCTGGCAGATGATGATCGAGAAATCGACAGGCAAGATCGAAGAGTTGCGTGGCGACATGGCCCAGGTCGGGCAATATGTCGGCGTCGACATCACCGAATTCCGCCGCATCGTCCAGCAGGTCCAGAAGGGCGAAAAAGAGGCGCGTCAGGCGAAGAAGGAAATGGTGGAGGCCAACCTGCGCCTCGTGATCTCGATCGCGAAGAAATACACCAACCGTGGCCTGCAATTTCTTGACCTCATTCAGGAAGGTAATATCGGGCTGATGAAGGCCGTCGATAAATTCGAATACCGCCGCGGCTACAAATTCTCGACCTATGCGACATGGTGGATCAGGCAGGCGATCACGCGCTCCATCGCCGATCAGGCCCGCACGATCCGTATTCCGGTCCACATGATCGAAACGATCAACAAGCTGGTCCGCACCGGTCGCCAGATGCTGCACGAAATCGGCCGCGAACCAACCCCCGAGGAATTGGCAGAAAAGCTGCAAATGCCGCTGGAAAAGGTCCGCAAGGTGATGAAAATCGCCAAAGAGCCGATTTCGCTGGAAACGCCGATTGGCGACGAGGAAGACAGCCAGCTTGGCGATTTCATCGAAGACAAGAACGCGATCCTGCCGCTCGATTCAGCTATTCAGGAAAACCTGAAGGAAACGACAACGCGGGTTCTGGCCTCGCTGACCCCACGTGAAGAGCGCGTCCTGCGTATGCGTTTCGGCATCGGGATGAATACCGACCATACGCTTGAGGAAGTTGGCCAGCAGTTCAGCGTCACGCGCGAACGAATCCGCCAGATCGAGGCGAAAGCGCTGCGCAAGCTGAAGCATCCCAGCCGCAGCCGGAAATTGCGGTCCTTCCTCGATCAGTAAGCCTGTTCAAATTAATAAACGTAAAGGGGGCGCTGCCAGTCGGTCGCGCCCCCTTTGCTGTAGAATGTCGAACCTTATTCGGTCGCGATGAACGCACCAACCTCTTGTGCGAAAACTGTTCCACTCAGTGTATGTTGCAAATTGATGTTCCCCACGATCTCGTCGCCAGTCTCACCAACGATCAGCCCGGCATAGTCGCCGTCTCTGACGCCCCCACTGATGTCGCGTAAAGATAACAGGTCGCCGCCGCTTGTGGTCCCGACAAATCCACCACCTGCCAAGGTTGTATTTTGTAGCGTGACGTCAGACATCCCGAACGTCTCGTTATCTTCCTGCCGCGCCACCCGGCTTGTAATAGCGCCGTCAATGGAACCATCATCGAAATCAGCGGTCAGTTGTACATTTCCACTGATAGTGAACCCATTGCTGTTTGACGACTCTACCCGATAAATACCTGCATATTGACCGCTATATCCGACACTGCCTGCATCGGGCAGTCTGGTATCATCAAGCCGTTGAGCGAAAGCGCCAATCGCGACGCCATTCCCGGTGGAATAAACCGTGGTGGTTCCACCACCAGACGGTGTCACACCATGGAACGCCACGATGCTCGCACTGCCATTGGCAAAAGCGGTAAAATTATCAGGTACAACGATCGCGCTTCGCGTTGTCGCGTTAATCACGGTGCCGTTGACGGTGACCGTATTTGCAGCATCATTGAACGAGAACTCGGTCGCCGGGTTCCCTGTCAGATTGCTGGTGGCTGGTGTGACGGTGCTGCCCCCCGAATCTGATCCGCCACCGCCACCACCACAGGCTGAGAGGCAGACAACCAAAAAGGCGCTCAGGCTGGTCGCTTTCATCATCATCATCTTATCCCTGCAGGCGTTGACCTTTACTCAACCTGCATATGCAAAGTTTGGGGTGTGATGAAGACGGTGCGCATATATCAGCGGTAAGTCGCCGGAACGTGCGCTTGGCGCGGTCCCTTTTGCTTGCTGCAAAACCGATATAGCATCATGGCCTGATGAATATCGGTCCATCGCAAGGGGTCCCGCAATGTCACTTCTCTCTCGTCTTTTTGGCAGTGGCAAACCGCCAGACACGGTCGCAGAACCAGAAATCTACAAGGAGATGCGCATCTTGGCAGAACCTATCGCCGAAGGGCAAAACTATCGGCTATCTGCCCGGATCACACAGGACAAGGACGGGCAAGTGCGCGAACATCACCTGATCCGCGCCGATACATTTCAGGACAAGGAGCAGGCAGCAAGTGCCGCAATCGCGAAAGCCCGGCAAGTGATTGATGAACAGGGCGAGCGCCTGTTTGACTAGAGTCGGGTTGAACTTTGTCCGCACAAACCGACCGCGGCATAGCTGGCCTGCAACAATGCGCCCAGTGTCGTGTCACTAATGCCCGCCTGAGCGGCAATTCCCGCCCAGTCCGGCGCGGCGCTGTGCAAGGGCTCTGCAATGATGCCGACCAGCAGCACCTCCGCCGCAGCCAGATCGGCAACATGCCGGTCGGACATTTCCCGTGCAAGACAGGCACAGCCTTCAGACACGCTGACATTCGGTGCAAAGTCGTGATCGTAGCTTTGCAGCGCAGTTTGGCAGGCATTTGCATAAACCTGTGCATCAGACGTCAACCCGTTCTGCGTCGACGCTGCCGCTGTGCCACCATCAAACTGCGTGAATACATTCAGCCCTAAACCCGCAAGCAAAAACACCGTCAACACGGACCGACACACGTAAACCATCAAACTCACTCCTTGGACACATACATTGAATGCAATTCAAATTTGGTCGCATTAAGGTCCTAAATTGACATGATTTCGAACTGGTTAACGCCTGTTGTCATAATCAGATAATGAATCATCTGCCCCCTCCCGCGTTCAAGAACGGATAGAACGACGGTTTAGCTGTCGGGACATCGTATGCGCGTGAGCGACTGGTGCCTGGATGGCACGACTGTGACGTGCACGACCGTTTGCCTACCATGCCGCTTGCGCCTGGCCGCGCTCTTGCGCAATGTCGGGATATGCAAACGCGTTTCGATATCGCCACCAACGGCCCCGGTCTTTATGAATTCACCCAATATCTGCGCCACTGGGTGCAGGGCACTGGCCTGCTGACGGTCTTTGTCCAACACAGCTCGGCCAGCCTTCTTATTCAGGAAAACGCCGATCCGGAGGTACAGACAGACCTGCGGAACTTTTTCGCACGGCTGGTGCCCCCGACCACCGACCCCACCATGTCGTATCTCACACATACCTATGAAGGGCCGGATGATATGCCAGCACATATCAAGGCCGCCCTTTTGCCCACTCATCTGTCGATCCCCGTCATCGACGGGGAGCTTGCGTTGGGCACATGGCAGGGCGTCTATCTGTTTGAGCACCGCGACAAACCACATCAGCGCAAGATCGTCGCGCATCTGGGCAAGTAACATGTGTGTGGTCCGTCTGTCCGACATCGGAAACGGCGCATGAAGCCTGTGTGCCTCGCAGTCATGCTCAGTTGTGCAGGGGGTGTCAGTCACGCGGCATGCGGTGCGGCGCTTGAAACGTTCCTGAGCTGCGATATCGGGCGGTCCGGCAAAACCCTGAACGTTTGTCACGATAACGACATCATCACCTACAGTTTTGGACGCCCCGGTGCGCCAGAGCTTGCACTGGCTGCAACAATTGCCGCGATCGACTATACACCCTGGCCCGGTGCAGGAAGCACGATATGGGAGGAGGTCGCCTTCGAAAATGGCGATTACCGCTACATTACCTATGGCGCGGTCGACCGCATCCTGCCGGATGACAGGGATGGCGAAATCGAGGTCAGCATCTCAGGCGGCGTGGTTGTCCGCCGTGGTGACGACGTTATCGCAGAGCTGCCTTGCCTGTCCGGCACCGTTGACTTCGGGGCGGGTGCCGGATTGTGGGACGCAAAGATCGCCGCCGGATTAAGCTATGATCCGCAAGAACGGGTCTGGAAAAACAGCACAGAGTGAGTCCTGCGCGCCACGTTTGCACCCCATCATCTTGCGGCCCAATTTGCCCACTACCCAAAACTTATCCGCCTTCCTATAGTGCCTGTGGATCAATGGGGCGCCGGTCACAAGGCATAGACCCCAGAACTAGAGACAAGGACAGGACATGCGTTGCCCCTTCTGCGGAAATGTGGACACTCAAGTAAAAGACAGCCGGCCCGCCGAGGACCATGTAGCCATCAGACGGCGGCGTTTCTGCCCCGCGTGTGGGGGGCGTTTTACAACCTATGAACGTGTGCAATTGCGCGACCTGGTTGTGATCAAATCCAATGGTCGGCGCGAGGATTTCGACCGGCCCAAACTGGAACGGTCGATTCGCATCGCTTTGCAAAAACGCCCGGTCGAACCCGAACGCATGGACCAGATGATCAGCGGGATCGTGCGGCGGCTGGAAAGCATGGGCGAAACCGACATTCCATCGGGCACGATAGGTGAGATCGTGATGGAAAGCCTTGCCCGGATCGACACCGTTGCTTACGTGCGTTTTGCCAGCGTTTACAAGAACTTCCAGGCTGCAGATGACTTTGACAAATTCGTCAGCGAACTGCGCCCCGACGCTACCAAAGACGAAGAGTGACTGTCCAAACCGACGCCCGCTTTATGGCGCTGGCGCTGTCATTGGGGCGGCGCGGTCTGGGGCGTGTCTGGCCAAACCCCGCCGTGGGATGCGTGATCGTCAAGAACGGGCAGATCGTGGGGCGCGGGCATACCGCCGACGGGGGGCGTCCGCATGCTGAAACGATTGCCCTGTCGCAGGCCGGCGCAAAGGCTGCGGGTGCGACCGTCTATGTCACACTGGAACCTTGCGCCCATCACGGCAGAACCCCGGCCTGTGCACAGGCCCTGATCGATGCGCAGGTCGCCCGCGTGGTTGTCGCCACCGGCGATCCTGACACGCGGGTTTCAGGCAGAGGGTTTGCGATGCTGCGGGATGCCGGGATCACGGTCACCGACAATGTGCTGGCCGACCAAGCGCGAGCAGATCATGCCGGATTTCTTTTACGCATCACCGAAAACAGACCGTTCGTGACGCTGAAACTTGCTGGAACACTGGACGGTCGGATCGCCACCGCGACCGGCGAAAGCCAATGGATCACCGGGCCAGAGGCACGCCGCGCCGTGCATATGATGCGCGCGCGCCATGACGCGGTCATGGTCGGGGCAGGGACGGTACGCGCCGACAATCCATCGCTGACCGTGCGGGGGCTCGGGATCAGCCAGCAACCTGTTCGGGTCGTCGTCTCGCGCGCCTTGAAAATCCCGACGGAGGGTCATCTGGTTGATACGGCGCAAGATACGCCCGTCTGGCTGTGTCATGGCCCGGATGCCGATCACACGCCCTGGACGACACGCGGCGCAATCAGCCTGCCATGTCAGATCAGTGCGGGGCAGGTCGACCCCATGTCGGTGATGCAGGCGCTGGCCGGGTCCGGATTGACGCGGGTGTTTTGCGAAGGGGGTGGGATGCTGGCCGCATCACTTCTGAATGCGGGGCTGGTGGATGAACTGGTCGTGTTCTCTGCCGGTGCAGCCATCGGGGCCGAGGGAACACCGGCACTGGCCGCAATGGGCATTGACAGGCTGGACAACGCGCCCCGCTTTGCGCTGAATTCCGTGCAACGCATCGGTGCAGACATCTGCCATCGGTGGCAACGGAAATTCTAGAGCGCCGTCCAACTAATCGACGATATTGGTGAACATCGCGAGGGCAGTCCCCGACCGCGGGTGGGGGTGAAGCCCCCGCCCATGGGGGCGGTCGGGGGCTGCCCGATTTGGCAATCGGGCGGGGCGTCAGCTAAGGTATGTTTCAGGTTTTGAGGAGGAAGCTCTAGAATTACCTCTTCAACGCCAGGTAAACGCTAGGCTTGCGAAGGCCCCTTGCAGTTTCGCGAGCGTCCGGTTCATCCGGCCCGGCTTTGGCAGATCATCATTCTCCAGCCGGTCCACGATCACCTCGACCGGGCATGCCAGAACCGTCACCGGGTCAAAATAGCGCGGATAGGCGATCAGGGCCGCATGCACCAGACCTGCCAGTTCCACCCGTGCCGACCGGCGCGGAATGGGCATCGCGCGATCATCCGTCAGGCCCCAATGGGCGTAAAAGGGTGATCCCAGACAAGTCACCTGCTTGCCGCGCAACAATGCCTCGAACCCGATCAAGGATGTCATGGTCCACACCTCATCGACGTGGTTCAACGCAGCAATCGGGTCCGTTTGATCAAGGATGACATCCGCAAACGCCTCCGCATCGGTCACGGCACCGGGGCGCAATCCCGTCTCTACATCCGGGTGCGGCTTATAGGCAATCACCGCCGCCGGATTGGCATCGCGCACGGCCTTCAGCAGATCGCGATTGGTCGCCACATCTGTCGTGCCCAATCGGATCGAGGCATCATCCTCCACCTGACCCGGCACCAAAATCCGCCGGCCTTTCGGCATGTCTGCGACCTGTGCTTGATTTGCCAGATTATACTTGGACAATTTCGCATCCACGATACGGTCGATCAGCGCGCGCGCGCGCAACCTTGCGCTTTCATCCAACGTGTCGGATGCATTGATCAGCGCCTCCAGCCGACTGGGCCGCGTCGCGTCATAATAGATACCCACATCATCCAGAACAAGGCTCAGTGGCGCCACCAGATCCGCGCCCAAGCCACGTGAACGCAGAAAACCATCTTCGACCAGAACAGGGGTTTCCGCAGTGGCCTTGCTGGCCCATTGCATCACCTTGCGGCCTGTTGCCTTGGCCTTTGCCTCGGCTTGGGCTGATTTGGTAAAGATGACGCGCTTTGGTCCGCCAAACACATTCTGGATGGCGCCGCGTTTCCACAGCCGCATATCCGCCGCGACCCAGCCGCGATAATCATCACGCCAGGCGCGGGCCAGCTCTGTCATGGTCGCCGCCGCCTCTTCAAAGCTGCATAAGCGGTCATGAAACGGATCATACCAGGTCGGGTACAGGATCATCGCGGCGGCGAATAACTGCGCGCGCGTCAGTGTGCGCTGCCTGCGTTGCAATGGCGCACGATCATCCGTCAGCCCCCAGCCCATGTAAAACGGCTGACCAAAGACCACCGGGCGATGCCCCGCCAGGATTGCCTCGAACCCCATCTGCGAACTGACGGTGTAAACCGCAATGGCCCCCTCCATCAGCGCCCATGGGGACACCGGATCATCGCACAGGGTGATCTGCCGGGTCTCATCGTCCTTGGTAAAGTACCCGTCGCGATGGCCAGCTGCGGTTTCAGGATGTGTCTTGATCACGATCCGCGTGCCGGGATGTTCGGTCATCGCGAAAAACAACATCTCGCGGAACGTGTTGCTGTCTGCGCCGCTTGCCTTGATCGACGCATCCTTGCGGGTCTGATCGATCACCAGCACATAGCCCGGTTCGGGCACCGCAATTGCCGGATCAAAGGCGTTGTATTTGGAAATATGCGCCGCCTTTAGCGTCGCAATCCCGGCCTTTGCCCGGTTCAAAAGGGCGGTGTCATCCAGCGGCTCTTCGGTCAGCAGCATCTCCAGATCAGACGGCGTGCTCGGGTCAAAATGCACACCGCGCCGGTCGATATTCAGGCCAATCGGCACATCTCCGTCGCGGCCCAGACCAACCGACCGCAGAAAACTGTCCTCGACCCGGACCACGGGTGCCGCCCTGCGTTCAGCCACCGCTTCGCCCCGCGGGGCGGTCGGGCTGTGGCCCCAGACACCAACCAGATCACCTTCACCGGGCGCACCCAGACGAATGTCATATCCCGCCAGATCCAGAATACGGCGCACCCGGCCTTCGGTCAGAAAACCACCATTGTAAACATACAGATTTTGGCGGGGCGCGTCGGTCATGTGCGAAAGCTATGCCAGCGTTATGGCAATGACCAGACGGTCGCTATTTGACCACGCGCATGGGCTGCCTTGATGTCCGCGTCGGCGACAGACGCGCCGCATAGGGATCATCGGATGCCAGCATCATATCGGGCAGCTGGCGCAACAATTGCCGCCGGCCCTTTGCCGAATAAAATCCGCCGGGCACCTGGCTTGTCTCCAGCAGAAACTGGCGAAATACGCGATAGGCCGCAGCATCGGGTTTCTGGGCGCGGGCGAAAAAGGCGGGTAGGGACTGATCAGACACGAATTCCGGCTTTGCATAAATCGCCGTGCCGAACAGTTTGAGGGGAATACCCCGCCAAAGCACCTGCTGGCCTGCGGTCGAATTCACGGTCACCGCGGTCTCAGCCTGATCCAGAATCCGCGCGAGCTTGCCACCCCGCAGATAATGCACGCGCCCACCCAGCCCATGCGCGCGTGCGCGGTCGCGGATGAGACGACGCAAGGGCGATTGGCCGCTTTCCAGCGGATGCGCCTTGAACACCAGATGATGATGGCGCGGTGCCCCTTTGGCAAAACCGGCGATCACCACATCCAGAAAGTCGCACATACTGTCAAACGGCGAATGGGCCTGAAAGCTGGCATCATGCTCCAATTGCAGCAAGGCCACGTGATAAGGGTATCCGCCGGACAAGACGCGACGGGTGGTGATCATCCGTTCAACCGCCAGATACGGCATCAGCAACAGCCGTTTGGAATACAGCAGCGCCTCGCGCTGCACCGGCAATGCACGATGGGGACGGAATTGCGGATAGTCGCCATTTCGAAACATTACGAACCAATGGTAGGCCGCGCCCCAAAACACATGCTGGCGCATATCGCCCCAATGGGATGGCGGCGTGGGAATCTCCGGCGTACCGGATGCGACCATATCATCAAGGGACAGATCCATCAGGCGGGAATGACCATTACTACCGCCGCGTTCATAGGTCACCCAATAGGGGCGCAGATAACCTTCTTCAAACACATGAATGCGCAGACCCGCCGCCTTGGCTTGGCGCACCGCTTCGGCATGGACGGGACGGGTATCACCATAGATCACGATATCGGTAATGCGCCGTTCCCGCAGCAATGTGGCCAGTGCTGTGGGCCAATCGGCCAGTTTGCCCTGAAACGGGATATACCCCGGATCGGGCCACCACAGGGCGGCATCGCCCGCATTGAACCCCACTCGCCAGACCGAGGCCCCCGCCTTGCGCAGCATCCGGCCCAGCTTTCGATAAAACGGACCGTGCGGGCCTTGCAGGAACAAGAAGGTGCGGTGGGAACTCATGACGACAGTATCGCTACATTTCATGGGGTTATCGTTAATACTGCATCGTGGCGACACAAAGACCATCTGACAAGGGCTGCCGCTTGCCTGCGCGGGTTCCAGCCGCTAGGTCATCAGACAGCATTGCAAAGGATCCCAAATGTTCACTGGCATCATCACCGATATCGGCAAAATACTCGAGCTTGAACAACGCGGCGACCTGCGCGCGCGGATCGGGACAAGCTATGACGTGGACGGGATCGATATTGGTGCGTCTATCGCCTGCAACGGGGTCTGCCTGACGGTCATCGCCCTTGGCCGGGACCCGCAGAACTGGTTTGACGTGGAAATCTCGGCCGAAACCGTGGGGGCCACCAATGTCGGCGGCTGGGCCGTGGATACGCTGCTGAACCTTGAACGGGCGCTGAAGGTCGGGGATGAACTGGGCGGGCATATTGTGTCCGGTCATGTGGATGGCGTGGCCGAGGTTGTGGGAATGCGCGACGAAGGCGACAGCACCCGCGTGACGTTCCGTGCGCCCGAAGAGCTTGCCAAGTTCATCGCGCCCAAAGGATCCGTGGCGCTCGACGGGACTTCGCTGACGGTGAACGAGGTGGATGGGCGCGATTTCGGGATCAACTTCATCCCGCATACCAAAACGGCAACCACATGGGGTTCGGTTGGTGTGGGCGATCTGATCAACCTCGAAATCGACACGATGGCGCGGTATGTCGCGCGGCTGCAGGAATACGCATGAAGCCGCTGGTCCTGCTGTCCATCGAAGACGACACAGGGGATCGCTGCGTAGACATTATCCAGACCGCGGCGGATGCGTTTTGTTACCGCGAATGTCGGCGCGATCCCGAAGACGGACATGGCTGGCGGCATCTGTCCGGCGCTGTAGCGGATAGTTACCCCTCGGTGGATGAGGCGTGCGCAGCAGCCCGGCGCGATGTGCCGTGGCTGACAGTTTGAACGATCAGCGCAGCAACCATTTGACAGGCCGCCCGCTTCGCGCAACGCTGGGACTGAGACAACTAAACGCAGATCACATGACAGCATCTATCGGACATAATTCAGGCCGGGTCGATGAACCGGGCAAAAGCTGGCGCACCCATGTCTGGAAGAAAGCCCGCAAAAACCTGATCCCGACTCTCCCGGTCGAGGTGGTACGGCTGCGTGTGCGCCGTGCACAGGAACTTGGGCTGCCTTACAAGACCTATGCCGGCATCCGTGCCAGCAGCGGGCACGACCTGATCGGGTTCCTGTTTTCCAGCAACGCGTTGCAGATCCTGCGCGATGGGCAGGCACTTTCCACTGACCGGGCAGCCAAGCTGACCGCCCTGAAAAACACCGATTGCACCGGCATCGCACACTGTCCTGTCACGCCCACCCATCTGGGCGCATTGCCTGGCTTGGCGCGGGCCTATCCCGCCCCCGGTTTTGCAGACAGTTGGTCAGAAATCCGCGACCAGATCCGCGCTATTGTCAGTGCGCAGGGCAAACCTGCCGACCGGTTCGTGATGATCGGCGACACCGCCTTCGAACGCGAATGGGCCGAGGCCGCGCGGATGGCCGGTTACCTGCCCGCAGGGGATTTCTTTCGCTAGGATCACGATCCATCTGTGGGGTTGCGCGGCCCGGTCCGCCGTAATTCAGCCCTTACATCTTCGGGCAGATGTTTCGCCGCCGCCGTGATCGTGGTGCGGCGCAGGCGATCCTTGTTTTGGGTCAGATAGCTGATCAGCGCTGTCTCATCCCGCTTGCCGGCTTCACGCACCCATGACCCGATGGCCTTTTGCACATAGATATCCGGGTCGTCGGCCAGCATATCGGCAATCCGGAATGTATCGGATACATCGCCGCGTTTGATAAAAGCATAAGTGCTGACAAGCGCGGTGCGCCTTTCATGCGGATTATCAGACTGTGCCAGCCGGTCCAGCACAGTGCGATCCGTATCAACAAGATATTCACCAATCACATGCGGGGCGGCACGATCCACCAGGTCCCAATTGTTGATCCGATCATGACGGCGCAGATAAAGATCAAACAAGGCTTTGCGCTCTGGCGGGGCGCGCTTTTTCTGCCGGGCCTGAAAATCCATGATCGACACGGCGGCCATACGAACCTCGTATCTTGTGTCTTCTAGCAATGTTTCGATCTGCGCCAGTGACAAGGCCGCAAACTGCTTGGCCAGCGGGAACACCTTTGGCATGGGCACGCCCATGATCTGCGTCGCCGGATCGCCGCCCTGATAGAAACGCGCGACATAGGCGATCTTCTCTGGATCGGCAGCCGCCTCTAATGCTGCAATCAGATCTGCCGCGTCAGTCATGGTAGGGGTCACACCGCCGCGGGCAGCAGCGCATCCAGGTTGCGATAACTCGCCTCCAGCCCCTCATCCATCGGGCTTTGCAGCACACCGTCGCGGGTCTGTTTGCTGTCGTAATGCAGGCTCATCGTGACGGTCGTGCGGCCGTCTTTTTCCGTAAAACGCTGTTCGACCAGCGTTTCGCTGTCTGGAAAGATGTCAAAGGTTTCGGTCAGCAGCAGTCGGGCCTCTGTTTCGATCTCGCGAAATGTGCCAAAGGCCGCCATCCGCTGATCGTCCCAGGCCCAGACATAACGATATGCACCCCCAATGCGTAGATCGATCTCGCACTCCGGCATCGTGTGGCCTGTTGGCCCGGTCAACCAGCGCCTGATTAAATCCGGCTCTGTATGCGCGCGCCAGACAAGCGATTTCGGGGCGTCGAAACTGCGGATGATTTCGATTGTCGTGTCTGTCGGAGTGTTCAGTGTCAAAGGTCTCATGGGTTTGCATCCTTGTCTTTGAGGTCGTCAAGAACGGCATCCAGCCTATCGTAATTCGCAGCCCAGATATCCTGGTAGCTTTCCAACCATTTCGAGATGGCAACAAAAGCTGCGGGTTCGATCCGGCGGGGGCGGGCGGTACCCGCAACACGGGTTGTGATCAGTCCTGCCTCTTCCAGCACCTTCAGGTGCCGGGAAATCGAAGGCTGCGACATGTCAAACGGGCGTTTCAGTTCGTTCACCGTCGCCTCTCCTTCGGCAAGGCGCGCCAGAATGGCGCGACGTGTCGGGTCAGAAAGAGCGAGGAACATATGATCAAGTGAAGTCATACGCCTTAAATATACCAAATGTACTATATAGTAAATATGCTATATATTGATTGATCCGTCTTTCAGGTTTGTTAAGACTTTGGCGGGTCGGCGCAACGGGCGGTGGCTTTACCGGGGGCGGCAGCACCAATTGTACGTACAGCTTCTGTACAGGGTAAGTACGCGGTCTGTACGGCCCAAATTGCCCCGAACCCCAGCGTTAACACGTGATTCGCTTATTGAATGGGTGTTCTGCCAATGTCGGGGTATGCCGACCCACCGCGCGTTGCGCCGCCACGTCCCTGGCTGGGTTTGCGCCCATCGCCCTTTTCAAAGGGACAGGGCTGGGCTATCTGGCTGACACCACCAGATCGGGGACCCGCATGAACCAGAATTTTGAGACGCCAGGCCCGGTCGAACGCGACTGGTCCGACGCGATCAGCAAGATCGAAGATATCATCGAAGACGCGCGCAACGGCCGCATGTTCATCCTTGTGGACCACGAAGACCGCGAGAATGAGGGCGATCTGGTCATCCCTGCTCAGATGGCTACACCCGACGCCATCAACTTCATGGCGAAACACGGCAGAGGCTTGATTTGTTTGACACTTCCCGGCGCACGGATCGATGCGCTGGGCCTGCCTCTGATGGCCTCGCACAATTCATCACGCCACGAAACGGCCTTTACCGTCAGCATCGAAGCCCGCGAAGGGGTCAGTACAGGCATCTCTGCCGCTGACCGCGCATTGACCGTCGCGACAGCCATCGACGCCTCCAAAGGTGCTGCCGATATCGCCACGCCCGGCCATGTCTTTCCACTGCGCGCGCGTGACGGCGGCGTGCTGGTCCGCGCCGGGCACACAGAGGCCGCGACAGATATTGCCCGCCTTGCCGGGCTGAACCCCTCCGGCGTGATTTGCGAGATCATGAAGGAAGACGGCGAAATGGCCCGCCTGCCGGACCTCATCGCCTTTGCCCAGCTGCACGGCCTGAAAATTGGCACAATCAGCGATCTGATCGCCTATCGCCGCCGCCACGACAATCTGGTGCGGGTCCGCGATACGCGCACGATCACATCGGAATTCGGCGGCGAATGGGAGCTGCGGATTTACACTGACGAAACCCAAGGGGCAGAGCATATTGCCTTGATAAAAGGCGATATTTCGACGCCCGAACCGGTGCTTGTGCGGATGCACGCGCTTGATCCGATGCTGGATGTCGTGGGTGTCGGCCCCAAGGGACGCCGCAATGAATTCGGCGATGCAATGCAGGTAATCGCAGATGAAAGGCGCGGCGTTCTTGTGCTATTGCGCGACGTGCATATGAAGCTGGAAACGGATGAAGAGGTCTCGCCGCAGACCCTGCGCCAATACGGGCTGGGTGCGCAAATCCTCAGCTCTTTGGGTATACACGACATTGAACTCTTGACCAACTCACCCAAGCCCAAGGTTGTGGGTCTTGATGCCTATGGCCTTGAAATCATTGGCACCCGCAAAATCTCGGAGATCGGATAATGGCTGGACCGTCGCACCACATCATGCCCCTGCCGGAGTTTGACAAGCCGGTGAAAATCCTGATTGTGGCCTCGCCCTATTACAAGGATATCAGCGACAATCAGATCGCAGGCGCCAAGGCGGAAATCGAAAAAGCCGGGGCGACATGGGAGATCGTCAACGTGCCTGGCGCGCTGGAAATTCCCACCGCCATCGGTATCGCGGAACGGATGAGCAATTTTGACGGCTATGTGGCGCTTGGCTGTGTGATCCGGGGCGAGACGACGCATTACGACACGGTCTGCAATGACAGCAGCCGGGCGGTGCAACTGCTTGGTTTGCAAGGGCTTTGTATCGGTAACGGCATCCTGACGGTCGAGAATTATGATCAGGCCGCGGTGCGTGCCGACCCGGCCCAGATGAACAAAGGCGGCGGGGCGGCGGCAGCGGCCTTGCACCTGATCGCGCTCGCCCGTAAGTGGGGCAAGGCCGAGAAAACCGTGGGGTTCGCCCGCGAAATTCTGATGGCTGGCGATACGGACGGCAAAACCACGGCATGACCCTTTCGAACAATCAAAAGCGCAAGATGAAATCAGCCGCACGGCTTTATGCAGTGCAGGCGCTGTTCCAGATGGAAGCCTCTGGTCAGACGGTTGATGCGGTCACGCGCGAGTTCGAAGACCACCGTTTCGGAGCCACCTATGACGAAGGCGAGATGGCCGAGGGGGACGTGGACACGTTCCGCGCGTTGATGGAAAAAGCCGTTGATGATCAGGCGCTTATCGACCAGATGACAGATCGGGCGCTGGTGGCCAAATGGCCCATCGCACGGATTGATCCCACATGGCGCGCGCTGTTCCGGGCCGCCGGGGCCGAGATGGCGTTGAAGGACACGCCGCCCAAGGTTGTTATCAGCGAATTCGTTGGCATCGCCGAGGCATTTTCCAGCGACGGGAAAGAGCCGAAATTCGTCAACGCCGTTCTTGATCACATGGCACGCGAAGCACGGCCCGAAGCGTTTTCCTAGAGCTCTTATCGCCCCTGACTCCAACAGATTTGCCAGCGGTTGTGATTGCTCTATTCTTTTAAACAGGGAGAGTTGATATGCGACCCAAAAACGAACCAGACCTGATGCGGCTTTACCTGCGCCATTGCGCCATAGGCTTTGTGCTGTCGGCAATATTTGTCGGCATGATCCTGTGGTTCAACGTGGCGAATTTGACTCATCTGGTCTTAAGCACCGATGCGGGATATCTCGCCATTTTCCTGCTGTGGTTCTTTAACGGCACCGTCTTTGGAAGCGTCCAGTTTGCCGTGTCATTGATGTTGAATGCGGAAAATAATGATGACGAACCGCGCGGCGGCATGCCTGTCCCGGTGCGGGTTCCGGCCCAAGCGCGGGCAGAAACCCGCAGGATTTAGATCATCGCAAAGATGCGTGCCGTGCCACCGCTGCCGCCCGCGTGTTTTGGTGCACCGATGACGATCGTCGCACCTACTGCCGGAACCTGATCTAGGTTGGCCACGTTCTCAATCCCGAAACGGCCCGCAGGCAGCCAAGCGTAATGCGTTGCGAAATCAGCAGAAATTCCGTGATCAAGCGATAGCGTATCCACCGCCATGGATGATGCACCGGTTTCCAGCAACATCTGCGTCGCTTCGATATGAAAGCCTGGATAATGCTGCGCGTCACCATCAAATCCGCGGAACGCGTCGGTGCCAACTTTTGCGGCCCAACCGGAATACATCGCAACGCAGGCGTTGTCGGGGATATCCCCGTTGGCGGCAATCCACGCATTCAGATCATCGGGCGTGACACGGGTATCGGGATCATCGGCGGCGCGCGCGGCGATATCGACGACACATAGCGGCGCGATCAGGTTGTCGACAGGGATCTCGTCCACCGCAGCACCGTCCGCGGAAAAGTGCAGGGGCGCATCAATATGGGTGCCGGTATGTTCGACGGTCAGCAACCGGTTGTTGTTGAAGCCGTCGGTCGCAAAAGCCGACAATGGCTCCATCGCAAATCCGGGTTCGCCGAAATAGGTCGGAAAGTCCGGTGACAGGGTATGGGTCAGGTCAGCGACATTGCCATGGCCTGCGGCTAGGGCAGGGGGCGCTGTGGCCGTCAATGCCAAACCAGCGCCGGCTGCGGCAGACCCTTTGAAAAACTGGCGCCGTGACAGCATTTTGTCCTTTACGGCGTTGATCACGCAGACGTCACACATTCTTAAACCTCCAGGTTTTTGATGCGGCAAGGGTGACGGGCGTGACTGAAATTGCAAAGGTTTCTTGAAACGAAGTGGAATAAACGGCGTGGGGCAGGCGACATTTTGCTCAAAATCCGGGCCCGGCTGTTGGCCGTCATTCACCAAAAAATCAACAAAAAAAGGGCCAAGAAACCGCAATAAACCAAAGGTATATGTCCCTAAACCTTTGGTAGGCAGACAAAACTGGTGGGTTCACCCTACCGGTTGCATGCACGGGTTAACCACCGCTCACGACGGACAGCAGCATCGATTGGGAGAATATCATGGCCTCACTCACACATCGCTTTGAACCAATCGATGCTGAAGAGCTTTGTAAAAAGGCCGCGGATTTGGACGCGCGCATTGCGTTGCAGACGATGGCTGACCGGGAACGCAGGGAACGAATGTTTGCGCCGATGGATCAAATGACCAAAGATCGCAAGGACCGATTGATGCGCTGACAGAAGTGGCGGGAACCGCAGCAACCGTAAGGGATTTATTCCCGAGGACCTGTATGTACAGGTGGGCGCCAGATAACTGAACCAAGGCTCAGACAGAGCCAGCTCCCTCGGATTTGCTTAAGGCCACTGGAATGTAACCCCATCAATAACGAGAAGAGCAGAAGCCCGCCGCCTGACAGGTAGGGGGTGGCGGGCAATTGGACAAGTGGGAAATGACGTTATTCTTCGATATCGCCTTTGATCAGCCAACCGTTGCGGCCCACCATTTCAACCGGAGCGTAAGCCAGAAGAAGACGTTCCGCCGTACCAACCATCAGGAGCGCCATGCAAACTTCGTAAAAGGTGATACCGGCGAACAATGACATGGGGTTACTCCTCAACTCTGTTGATCCCTTTATGTTCGTGAAAACAGCCGAAATCGTGACGAAGGCGTGGTTTTCGCCCGTGTGACCTGGCGTCAACCGCCCCAATCGCGTCACAAAGATGAACGCTTTCGATGAACGGATTTGGCGCCGTTTTTGCTTGGTCTTTGAAAACATGGGTAAATTTTGCCATCAGAAGATGAACAGGCAGATTTTGCGCCGAAAGACGGATTTTTGGGGCGCACCCCACCGCATTTGGTGGTGCGACTCGGCCAATCGGTCAGCGCGCCGTTAACGATCTTGCATTTTGTTCACGTATTGTTCATGCTTGCGGCATGCCTGACGATATGACCACACAATCTCTTGCGCCCGGCCAGCTTTTGGCCCGGGGCGTCTGTCGGGCGATGCGCGGTCATGACTTTGTCAGCGTTGCGGAACTGGTGCCCAGTTCGGGGTTGCGTGTGGATGTTATGGCGCTGGGTCCCAAGGGTGAGATCTGGATCATCGAATGTAAATCCAGCCGTGCGGATTTTCAGGCCGACCAAAAATGGCAGGGTTATCTTGAATGGTGCGACCGATTCTTTTGGGCCGTCGACAGTGACTTTCCCACTGAATTGCTGCCCGACGATACCGGCCTGATCATTGCCGATGCCTATGATGCCGAGATTGTCCGGATGGGCCCCGAGGCGAGGCTGGCACCAGCGCGCCGCAAAGTGATGGTGCAGAAATTCGCCCGGCATGCGGCGATCCGGGCACAGGCGGCGCGTGATCCGGGATGTGTTATCCCTTTTTGACCGCCCGCGCGGCCATGGCGGCGGCCTTGATTTCGTCTGCGATCTCGTCTGCTTCTTCAGGATCGAAATCCATGGGAATTTCAACACCATTCGCTTCGATAAAGATTCGCACCATCCCGATATCGGTTGGTCCGATCTGCAGGTTGGCTTCGATGTCGCTTTCGCTGTTGATCCCCATGATCATCCCCTTGCGCTGCTGATCCTGTCCTACAGCGCAAATCGCTTGAATGGCAAGGCCGGGGCAGGCAGGGTTTCGGCATGGATTTTATACTGCGCCCCATTGCCGCCGATGATGCCGCATGGCTGGTGGCCCAGCATGCCGATCATTATGCGCGGGTCGAAGGGTTTGATGACACCTTTGGTCCGCTTGTCGCTGAAATCATCGCGGATTTTCTGTCTGGTCATGATCCAGCGCGCGAGGCGGGCTGGATCGCATGTGCCGGGGATGAGCGGCTGGGGTCAATCTTTTGCGTGCGCCTGACGGATAAGACGGCCAAGCTGCGCCTGTTCTATCTGGTGCCGAAGGCCCGCGGTACAGGTGCCGCGCAGGCATTGCTGGATACCTGTTTGGGCTTCGCCCGCGCTGCTGGCTATGCCGGACTGACGCTTTGGACCCATGAAAGCCACGTAGCCGCGGGCCGGATTTACAAACGCAATGGCTTTACCCGGACTGATGCGAAACCGGTCCATTCCTTTGGCGTCGATCTGGTGGAAGAGACCTGGTCGATTACCTTTTGAAGGTCTTGCAATCAAAGCGCCTTGGGGCTAAATCCACCGGCAGTGCCGCCTTAGCTCAGTTGGTTAGAGCGCTTGATTGTGGATCAAGAGGTCCCTGGTTCGAGACCAGGAGGTGGTACCACTTTCAAAATTCCAGAATTTTGAAAGAGTGTGGGTAAGCGATTGACGCAGTCAATTGCGGCCACACCCGGTGGCAATTGGAGTGCAATACAGTTGATAACCACTGTCACCTTTCAAATCGGTCCAAACCCGCCTCCGCGCCTTGATAAGGCATTAGGGCGTGATGTGCCCGACGACGCCGCACTCAGTCGGTCCCGTTTGGCAAGGCTGATCGTGGATGGGGCTGTCAGCGTCGATGGTCAGGTCATTATCGACCCGCGTTTTCGCATTGCCGAAGGGGCGACGGTTGCTGTTACCGTTGCGGTTGCCGAAGAAAGCCATATCGGTGCCGAGGACATCCCGCTTCATGTGGTGTTTGAGGATGATGACCTGATTGTCGTCAACAAACCTGCGGGCATGGTCGTGCATCCGGCCCCCGGCACGCCGGGTGGCACGCTGGTGAACGCGCTGATCCATCACTGCGGCGATACGTTGTCAGGGGTGGGCGGGATGAAGCGCCCCGGCATCGTGCACCGTATTGACAAGGAAACGACCGGGCTGCTCGTCGCGGCCAAAACTGACCGGGCGCATCATCATCTGGCGGAACAATTCGCGGCCCATACGGTCAAACGTCGCTATCTGGCGGTGTGTTATGGTGTGCCTGCCCCAAACGATCCCCGCTTGCGGGGGATCAAGGGAACATCATTCGAGGCTGGTAATATCCTCAAGGTGCAAACCATGCTAGGCCGGCACAAGACAGATCGGCAGCGGCAGGCGGTGTCGTTCACGTCAGGTCGTCATGCGGTGACGCGTGCGCGGGTTGTGGAACCGTTCGGCACGCCGCCCTGTGCAGCACTGATCGAGTGTTGGCTGGAAACAGGGCGCACCCATCAGATCCGGGTGCATATGGCCCATTGCGGCCATGCTCTGATTGGGGATCCGGTTTATGGTTGGCGACGGAAACTATCGCCTAAGGCAATTAGTGAAGGGGGTACAGCGGCAGTCGCTGCATTTCCCCGGCAGGCGTTGCATGCGGCCACCTTGGGCTTTCAACACCCGGTTTCGGGTGAAACACTGGCTTTTGAGGCGGAGATCCCCGCCGATATGCGCGAATTATTGCGCGCAATTGGGGAAAAGGGCTGAAATATTTCATCCCATGTGCGTGAGTGCACGTAAAAGCGTCTCGCCAAACTAAACCGAATAGTTCATATTTAGTTTACAGAATTCGCATAGCCATCTCTTGAAAGCCGATGCGAGCGCTGCCATATCCATGTTAAGCCTTTAAACATAGGAGGGCAATAACAGTGAGTAACTATAAGAATTTACCAGCACCTACCCCCGAGGGTGGTCTGAACCGTTACATGCAGGAAATCCGCAAATTCCCAATGCTGGAGCCTGAGGAAGAATACATGCTGGCCAAGCGCTGGGTGGACCACGAGGACACTGAGGCGGCGCATAAGATGGTCACATCGCACCTGCGTCTGGCCGCCAAGATCGCCATGGGCTATCGCGGCTATGGTCTGCCACAGGCCGAGGTGATTTCAGAGGCGAATGTGGGCCTGATGCAGGCCGTGAAACGTTTTGACCCTGAAAAGGGGTTCCGTCTGGCGACCTACGCCATGTGGTGGATCCGCGCCTCGATCCAGGAATATATCCTGCGGTCATGGTCGCTGGTGAAGCTGGGCACGACCTCTGCGCAGAAGAAACTGTTCTTCAACCTGCGCAAGGCCAAGAACCGGATCGGTGCACTTGAAGACGGTGATCTGCGTCCTGAAAACGTCAAACGGATCGCAACCGATCTGGGCGTGACCGAGGATGAAGTGATCTCCATGAACCGGCGTCTGTCGGGCGGTGACGCGTCACTGAATGCCCAGGTTGGGTCCGATGGTGAAGGGTCGATGCAGTGGCAGGACTGGCTTGAAGACGAAAGTGCCAACACCGCCGAGCATTATGAAGAACATGACGAGCTGGACGCACGTCGTGAGCTTTTGACAGAGGCGATGGACGTCCTGAACGACCGCGAAAAGGACATTCTGGTACAGCGTCGCCTGTCCGAGGAAACGGTGACCTTAGAGGATCTGAGCGGTCAATATGACGTCAGCCGCGAACGTATTCGGCAGATCGAAGTGCGGGCTTTTGAGAAACTGCAAAAGAAGATGCAGGAGCTTGCAAAGCAAAAGGGGATGCTGGCCACGGCCTGACTTTCCCCAAGCGCAAAGAACATTGTCCCCGTCAGAGCTTCTCTGGCGGGGATTTTTTTTGCCTGGGGCAGTGTCGATGCGTTCCCTCTGCCGGATGCGGACGCTAACATCGGCCCGGAAAAGGAATTGAACATGAAACCACTGCGTTGGGGCGTGATCGGTGCTGCGAATTTTGCCGAAAAGCATATGGGCCCCGCCATTCACGCCGCGAAAGGTGCGGAACTGGTGGCCCTTGCCACGTCAACCCCCGCCAAGGCGACCGGGTTTCAGGCGTTTGCGCCGGGGCTGCAGGTGTTTGATCGCTACGACGCGCTGCTGGCGGACCCGACAATTGATGCGGTTTACGTACCATTGCCGAACCATCTGCATGTGGAATGGACGCTGAAAGCGTTGCAGGCTGGCAAGCATGTCTTGTGCGAAAAGCCGATTGCCCTTCATGCGGCAGAATTTGACCGGCTGATTGCGGCACACGACGCGGCGGGGAAACTGGCGGCGGAGGCGTTCATGATCGTCCATCATCCGCAATTTATCCGCGCGCGCGAACTGGTGCAGGGCGGCGCGATTGGCCGGCTGGTGCATGTGGACGCAACATTCAGTTTCTTCAATGACGACGCCACCAACATCCGCAACCGTCCCGAGGCAGGCGGCGGCGGCCTTCGCGATATTGGTGTTTATACCTTCGGTTCCGTCCGGTTCGTGACCGGGCAGGAGCCGGACGCCATCCCTTATGCCAAGCTGCGTTTTGAAAACGGTGTGGATGTGTTTGCTCAGGTGGCCGCTGATTTCCCTGATTTCAGCTATTCCGCGACCGTGTCGATGCGGATGTTTCCGCATCAGCAGATCACGTTTCATGGTGAAAAGGGCGTGCTGCGGCTGACCTGTCCGTTCAACGCCAATGTCTTTGATGTAGCTGAACTGACGCTTGAAACTGACGGGCTGGTCACGACATCGGAACGCTGGCCTGCGGTTAATCACTATGTTTTGCAGGTGGAAAACTTCTGTAATTCGGTGCAAACTGGCGCAGATTACCCATGCCCGCTTGAATTTTCGCGCGGCACGCAGCACATGATGGACATGGTGTTCGCCGCCGGTGGGGCGCCCAACTAGGAGGGGATGATGGCCAAGGATCACGAGACTGCCGAACCCGAGGTAAATGAAGACCTTGAAAGCATCTGGCTGCGCCTGCTGAACATGGTGATCATCGCCGTGCTGATGAGCATGGCAAGCAGTCTGTTGGGCCTGCTGACAGTCGCGCAGTTCCTGATCATGCTGTTCAATCAGCGCCAGCCGAATGAACAGCTTGCCGAAATCGGCACGACAATGGGTGTCTGGATGGCCAAGGCTGCCCGCTATCAGACGGCGGCGAGTGAGGTAAAGCCTTGGCCGTGGACTGAGCTGGATTAGCGGGCTTGAGCTATTCCGGACATGAGGATCCGCAGTTTTGGTAGAGGCCCCGGATCAGGTCCGGGGCGGACTCATACCTGATCAACTGTCGTGTCTAACTGAAGGCGCATCACATGTTCAGGGCCACAGCGGCCCGCCCGTGGGCGGCCTGCTTTGACCCAGCCTGCCTTTTCATAGCAACGGATTGCGTGCTTATTTCCAGCGTCAACCGACAGCCAGATGGCCGACGCCTCCGGATGCGTACGGCGTAGATAGTGCGGCAAAGCGGCCAAAAGCGCCGTGCCAAACCCCCGCCCCTGATACTGCCCCCCGATCAACAAACCGCGTAGGCCAAGTGTATTCGGCGCGAGCTCTTTGATCCTGCGACTGAGGTCCAGGTCAGTTTTGAAAAACCCGATGACTTGATCCTGATGTGCTGCGAAATGCAGTCGGATCTGCGGGTCTGGGTCATTGGCCATTTCGTCTACGGTGCCGACAAAACTGGTCTGCGTCTCAGGCAAGACCAAATGTGCGACCTTGCCTGCGTCGCTGCGTGCCAAAGGATGCAGGGTGATCACCCCTCCATCGCCTCCAACTCGTCGATGAACCCTTCGATCATAGACAGGCCCTTGTCCCAGAATTTGGGGTCTGACGCGTCCAGACCGAAGGGCGCCAGCAATTCCTTGTGGTGCTTGGATCCACCGGCGCGCAGCAAGTCGAAGTATTTGGCGCGGAAATCCGGGTCGCCTTCTTCGTACACGGCGTAAAGCGCGTTCACGAGGCCATCGCCGAATGCGTAGGCATAGACGTAGAACGGCGAATGGACAAAGTGCAGGATATAGGTCCAAAAGGTTTCGTAGCCGTCGCCTAATGTGAGAGTAGGACAAGGCTTTTGGTGCGCATCTTAAGTCATATCATATTGATGCCGTTGATTTATTTCCAAATATGTATGCGGTACCGGTGAGCGATAACGTTTGTAAATAGCGTGCTGTAGCATATTTTTCAATTGACGACCCGCTCGATCCGTCGCAACTTGTTTATTAAGTTACGCAATCGATACTGCCTTTTGACGATCATTTGAAAAATTGGCTTATTGTCTTTGAGAAAGCGTTTTGTATTGGGTAAAGATGAGTCTTTGTATAAGGTAGCCTCAAATATCTTTGGTTCTACCGGGTTCTGGGTTGTCTACTCTGGCTTGGCGACCACCTCGGCATTTATTGAGTTCGGGACATATACCGGTGTCGTAGGACTATTATTCTTTATTCCGATTATTTGTTTCATACTGATGAAGGCTTTCGAGAATGCGAGCTTTAATCAAGTCTCAGGCCGGTTGTTTCTGAAAGATATCGTCTTTAACTGGTCTATTTTGGAAGGTGGCGATTTTGTTGGTAGATATGGATACGTTCTTGTCAACAACACCGCGGGGCATGTGAGCTACGTTCCGGAGCTATCGATGGGCGGGCAAGCGGATGCAGTGGAGGTTGAATTCGAGTATTCCAGCAACTCTGATGCAAGAGAAATAATATCGATCAGGGACATCTCTGCCAAGATGACCGGTTCACATGCGACTTTAGCTGGCGAAAAGGCCAGAATACTTAGCTTTAATGCGATAATAGTTCCGCCGCTACCGCCAAAAGAGGAAATGTCGTTTGAGGTAGTTCTCAGAGTGAAAGGGTGGGATAAGTCAGCGTTCACTGCTCAAGGTGAGGTCATGGGTGTTGCAGCGCCGGTATTCATTACCAATGCCACCGTCCGGCTTGCGGGTCCTACGGGGTATCAATTCCAGCTCATGGGAGACCCAGTGATAGTGTCGATCGACCAGAAAGAGCGTGTACGGCGCAGTGTATTCGAAAGAATTGGGCAGCCAGACGTTCAAGGCAATTTGATCGAGTGGAAGCTTCAGAACTTATTGCCCGGTCGTCGATACTGGGTGCGTCACCGTTTAGAGAAATCAAAACTTGGGAGAGTAAGTGTTGAACACGGGCCAACCTGATGGGTTTAAATGTACCGCTTGTGGTAAGTGTTGTTCGGGTCTAAGTGAAGACTATGCTGTTTTTTTGAACGATGATGATGTTCACAGACTTGCACAACATTTCAAGTGTTCTAGTGCCGAATTTGCTCAGCGATATTGTGAACTCTCAGTCGTAGATGTCGGTCAGATCAGTCTTCAGCTTTATACGCTGAAATATACCAAAAATGGCCAGTGTGTCTTTCTTGGTGAAGACAACCTGTGTGAAGTACACGAAGCGAAGCCTATGCAATGTGCTTGTGGTCCATTCGGATTATTTTGGCACGGTGACCGGAGATATGAATGCATGAAAGATATTGACGTGCCGGCAGAATGGGATCAATCTGAAAATACAAATGACTTTGTGAACGGTTTAGCGGAGGCGCGTATATCAGATGTCTGATTCACCTGTACCACCAACTATTTTGTTGATTAAGAAAATTAAAAATAAGCTTATAGCCAATAAACCGCCGAAATAGATTAGGTGTATTTTGGTTCATCTTGGTGAACTAAACCGCACTAAGCTGCTAGCCGTAGGTCGCCAGCATTTCCTTGAGATCTTCCAATGTGTTCGCCTCATCCATCGGCTTGTCTCTCCGCCAGCGGGACATGCGCGGGAACCGCAAGGCAACGCCGGATTTGTGGCGAGGGCTGGCCTGGATGCCTTCGAAGGCGATTTCGAACACATGGGTCGGCGGGACCTGCCGGACGGGCCCGAATTTTTGCAGGGTATTCTTGCGCACCCAGGCCGTGATTTCCCGGAACTCTGCGTCGGTCAGCCCGGAATAGGCCTTGGTGAACGGGACCAGATCATTCCCGCTGCGGACAGCGAAGGTGTAGTCGGTAAATAGGTTCGCGCGCCGCCCGTGGCCGGCTTGCGCATAGATCATCACCGCGTCGATGGTCAGCGGGTCGATCTTCCATTTCCACCAATCGCCGCGCTTGCGCCCGGAAAGATAGGGGCTGTCCAGCCGTTTGAGCATCAGCCCTTCCGCGCCGATGTCTCGGGATTGGTCGCGGGCCTTGGCGAGGTCGTCCCATGTCTGGAATGGCACGGCCTCGGACAGACGAATAGGTGTTTCGTTAGGGGTTTGATTGATCAGCGTTTTCAGATGGTTACGCCGATCTTTCAGCGGGGTGTCGCGGATGTCTTTGCCCTCATGCTCTAGCAGGTCATAGGCCATCAGGATCACGGGGGCTTCGGTCAGCAATTTTTTCGGCACTGTTTTGCGCCCGATGCGTTTTTGTAAGGCGTTGAAAGAAAGCGGTTTTTCGTCGGCGAAGGCGAGGATTTCGCCGTCGATCACGGTGCCATCGGGCAGGTAGTCTTTCAAGGTGCTGAGTTCCGGGAAGCGGTCGGTCATCAGGTCTTCGCCGCGTGACCATAGGTGATGTTCGCCGCCCCGGATGATCAGCTGGCCGCGGATACCGTCCCATTTACGTTCGGCGTTCCAGTCGGCGGGCGGGCCAAGGTCATCAAGGCTATCCAATTGATAAGCAAGATAAAACGGGTAGGGGCGAGAGAGATCGGCGGTCGGATCATCCGCTTCGATCAGGGTTTCCCAGGTGGCCGTGTCGGGCGTCCAGTTGCCCATCAGTTTGTGGGTCAGTTCCGGTTCCGGCTGACCGGTCGCCTGTGCCAGCGCACGAGTGATCAGTTTCGCGCTAACCCCGATCCGGAAACCGCCCGTCAGCAACTTGGTAAAGAGAAACCGCTGTGTTGTGGGCAGGCTGTTCCACGCGTTCAGAATGCCGGCCTTGCGGTCCTCTTCCTCCAAAGTGGAGAGCGTTTTGATAGTATTGATCCAATAGGTTAAGGATTGGTCATCTTCGTGCTCGGCAGGCGGCAGGACCAGGGCGATCGTCTCGGCGAGGTCACCAACGATGCTGTAGCTTTCCTCGAACAGCCAGTCGGGCAGGCCCGCAACCTCGGCCGCCCATTCGCGTAAGCGTGTCGCGGTGATCGTTCGCTTGGGGCGGCGACCGGTGAAAAGGGCGATGGTCCAGAGCTTGTCACTGGGATCGGCGTTGCGGAAATAGTCGGCCAAAGCTGCGGTTTTGACCGTGGTCTTGGTGGACTCATCAATGCGGGTGAAGAGGGTGGCGAAGTCTTTCATGCTTCGCTTGCCTCAGATGTTTCAAGGCTTTCGCCATGATAATCCGTGCTGACCACATGGGCGTCATAGCCTTGTTCCGTCAGCCAGCGCTGGAAGACGGAGGTGTAGCCATGGGTGGCGAAAATTTTGGTGGCCCCGGTCGCTTTGATCGCATCATTCAAGCCGTCCCAATCGGCATGGTCCGACACGATAAAGCCCCTGTCGGCAGCGCGGCGGCGGCGCACCCCGCGCAGGGCCATCCAGCCGCTGGCAAAGGCGGTTGAGGCGGGGCCAAACCGGCGGGTCCATGTGGTGCCAAGGGCGCTGGGGGGCGCCAGAACCAGCGCGCCGGGGTGGGTTTGGGCGGTGATATCGGCGGTGGCATAGGTTGTCTGGGGCAGTGTAATGCCTTGATTTCGCAGCACTTCGTTGGTGTTCTCAATTGCACCGTGGGTCAGGATCGGGCCGATATCAGGGTTGACGGTGGTGAGCAGGCGTTGCGCCTTGCCAAGGGCGTAGGCCCCAAGAATGGAGGTGCGCCCGGCGGCGGCGTTGGTGGCCCACCACTCGTTGATTTGCTGGGTCAGGATGTCCTGTGGGGTCCATTTGAAGATGGGCAGACCGAAGGTGCATTCGGTAATGAAAGCGTGGCATTTGACAGGCTCGAACGGTTCGGACAGGCCGTCCGCTACGGTCTTGTAATCGCCCGAGACGACCCAGACCTCGCCTTTTACCTCGACCCTGATCTGGGCTGATCCGGGGACGTGACCGGCGGGGTGAAAGGACACCTTTGCGTCGCCGATTTGCGTTTCTTCCCCGTAGTTTATGGTATCCAGAGTGATCTCGCCAAGCCGGTGGCGCATGACAGGTGCTGTGCCGGTGGTTGCCAGATAGCGGCCCATGCCGAGGCGGGCGTGGTCGCTGTGGCCGTGGGTGATCAGGGCGCGATCAACGGGTTGCCACGGGTCGATATGGAAATCGCCCGCAGGGCAGTAAATACCGCGATCAGTGAAGGTGAGGACATCCGCCATGAAGGTCAGTATAGGGCGTGGCGCGGGCGGGCCAATGGTGAAGGGGCCGCGCGGTGGTTTTGGTGCGATTTTCCGAGACGGTCAGATTGTGGGGTTAAGGCTATGGAATAAAGCCGTTTGTGGCCATGCAGAACCTATGCAGAAACCATGTGCATACCATGCGCATGACTGCATGGATTTGGGCGGGTTAAGGGTGCGCGCGGTGGGTGGGTGTTAACCTTTGTGACGATAAATGCGTTGAAGTCACTGAGGCAAGATTATTAAACATTTGATCTTCGATTTGCGCCGATCGGGTGACGGCTTCGCAGACTTAGCAGTTCTATCCAGCAATGATGAATACCAGTTCCATAACTTCATTATGAAAGGAATGCTGTGCTTGACTGATTTGACTTTCATCTATTCCGTCAGGCAGCAACACTGTTGTCTCGTGGAACCCGACGCCGTACCTCAACTTAAAACGGTTTACGGTTAATAAGTATCTATCTGCATTTCGGTCGGTCACAATAGCTGTGCGCTGCAAGAGGTTTTCACCACTTAAGTCTTTCAAATCATCAATTATTGTCTCAATTACCATTGGTCCGCGGGGACCGTTTTCAAACACATGTTGGGTCATCAAATTAGTCAATTGTGCGTTGTCGAGCTGGAAAGACTCGGCTTCTGGCATGAATATCACAGTAAATGCCGTGCGCTGCGCCTCAGACAATTTGTAAAGAGATTGATAGAGTTCGGTCTCTCTCACTACTGGATTACGTTCCAGTGTCCAATCGGTGCCCTCTGGGCAAAATCTTAGATTAAAGCCGATGGCGTCACATCCGTTACCATATGTGCCCACTTGCTGAAAGTGGTCGTTCTCTTCACCTGCCTGTACAAACCGGGGCCCATCTGGCGCATCAGATGTTTGGGCAAAAGCGGAGCCAATTAGTCCAAGTACTCCAAGCGGCAGGATGAATAAGAAACGTCGCATTTGTGGCAAAAGTAATTTGAGTATCACAGCGCTTTCCGTCCAATAATTGACCCCAGCAATCATATATCTCAAAGGAAGATACCCCTCCACGAGTTTTCACCATTTGGCAAAGAATAAAACTGTGCCCACTGCCACCAATGATTCTGGCTGATTTCTTAACTATGTTCGCCATGGCCCCACATCTGCGGGGCCATGGCTATGTCTTTCACGCGGTCACGTCGGTCACCACACCTGCACCGACGGTCCGGCCCCCTTCGCGCAGGGCGAAGCGGATACCCGGCTCGATGCCAACAGGTTTGTGCAGCACAAACCCGACCTCGGCCCGGTCGCCGGGCATGACGGGCAGATCGTCTGTCACGGTCACCACACCACTGACATCCGTCACGCCGAAGTAGAATTGCGGCGCGTAGCCGGTGGAAAAGGGCGTGTGACGGCCCCCTTCATCGGCGTTCAGCACAAAGATATCGGCCCGACCGGCGGTGAACGGTTTGATCACACCCGGCGCGCTGAGGATCTGGCCGCGCTGGACCTCGTCCCGTTTCAGGCCCCGCAGAAGCAGGCCGACATTCATGCCGGCCCGTGCCTCGGGAATGTCCCGGCGGAAGGCCTGCGTGCCGGTCACGATGACCTCGGCCCCGTCGTTGGACAGACCGATGATTTCCACCGGTTCGCCCACTTTGACGGACCCACGCTCGACCCGGCCGGACACAACGGTGCCACGGCCCGGAATGGTGTGCACAGCCTCGATCGGCATCATGAACGGGCTGTCATGATCCCGGAGGGGGTCCGGGAAATGACGGTCCATGGCGTCGACCAGAGCTTTCACACAGTCCACTTCGGGCGCGTCGATATCACCGGCGGCGGCCTTTTCAAGCGCTTGCAGGGCAGAGCCGAAGATGAAGGGTGTGTTTTCGTACCCTTGTGCTTCCAGCAATGCGCCTGTTTCCAGCTCGATCAGTTCGGCCATGTCCGCACGCTCGGCATCCCCCAGCATGTCCATCTTGTTCACGAAGACCACCATATGGCCCACGTTCACCTGACGGGCGAGCAGGATATGCTCGATCGTTTGCTTGGCCGCACCTTCGGTGCCGTCCACCAACAGAATCGCCCCGTCCATCTGGGACGCGCCGGTGATCATGTTCTTCACATAATCGGCGTGGCCCGGGCAGTCGATATGGGCATAGGTCCGGGTCTCGGACTCGTACTCCACATGGGACGTGTTGATCGTGATGCCGCGCGCCTTTTCCTCGGGCGCCTTGTCGATCTGGTCAAACGACATGGCCTGTCCGCCAAGGCGGGCGGCCTGCACTTGCGTCAGGGCCGAGGTCAGGGTCGTTTTCCCATGGTCGACGTGACCGATGGTGCCGACATTGATGTTCAGTTTCGTAGCCATTTCTGGTTCTCCTTTTCGCTACGAGCGCCGCCGCGCATCCGCTGGCCAAGCGGGCACGAAGCGGCCATTGGTATCTGGCGCGCCAAATTCTGGATCGGGTTTTGGCCCGAAATAAAAAAACCCCGGCGGGCTTGCGGCCATCCGGGGTTACAGTATCGGAACCATGCGGAGGCCATCAGCCTCCGGGAATGTCAGTCACAGAGGCAGGTCAATTTTCCATGCGTCTTCGCTAGCCGCAGCCGGGGCTGATGCATTGAAGACGTTCAGATTTTCCAGGACCGATGTCATGGTCGCTTCCTCTGGGTTTGAAGCCTGCGACTTAAGTGCTTGCGTTTTGCAATGCAAGTGTTTTTGGTGGGTGGATACTGCGGGGAGATGTGAGCGATGCTTGATCCTGATTTGATTACAAGGACTTACGCGGCGATCAAGCCTGCCACGATGCGCACGCCGACAGTCCATGCGGCGCGGTTGTCGCTGCATCTGGGCATCGATCTCTATCTGAAGCTGGAGAATTTGCAGCACACCAATGCGTTCAAGGCGCGCGGGGCCTTGGCGAAGCTGCTGACGCTTTCGGATGACGAGCGGGTGGCGGGGGTGATTGCCTGCAGCGCGGGGAATCATGCGCAGGGGGTGGCCTATCATGCGCAGCGTTTGGGCATACCGGCGACGATTGTGATGCCAGAGGGGACGCCGTTCAACAAGATCAAGCGAACGAAGGACTTTGGTGCCGAGGTCGTGCTGCATGGTGTGGGTTTTGATGAAAGCGTGCAGTTCACGCTGGATCTGGCGGCCGAGAAGGGAATGACCTTCATCCACCCCTTTGATGATCCGGTAGTGGCAGCGGGGCAGGGTACAGTAGCGCTGGAGATGCTGGAGCAGGAGCCGGATCTGGACTGCATCGTTGTGCCCATTGGCGGTGGCGGGCTGATTGCCGGGATGGCTGTGGCTGCGAAATCGGTGAAGCCAGAGGTCGAGATTATCGGCGCGCAGGCGGAAAGGTTCGACGCGGTCAAGGCGCAGTTTGATGCGGTGGCGACCAATTTTGGTGGGGCGACCCTGGCTGAAGGGATTGCGGTGCGCGAACCGTCAGCGGCGAATATGGCGGTGATTGCGGAGTTTGTGGACCGGGTTGAGACGGCGAGCGAGGCAGAGATCGAGGCAGCGGTTTTTGATCTGCTGTCTTATGAAAAGATCGTTGCGGAAGGGGCGCCGGGGGCCGGGCTGGCGGTGATTGAGAAACTGGCGCCGGAATTGAAGGGCAAGAAGGTGGGGCTGGTCGTTTGCGGCGGGAATATCGACTCGCGCCTGTTGTCCACCCTGATCCTGCGCGGGCTGGTGCGCGATGGCCGGATCACCCGTCTGACGTTCGAGATTGATGACACGCCCGGCCAGTTATCCGAGATTTCGCGGATCATCGGTGAGGCAGGCGCGAATGTGGTGGAAGTGATCCATCAGCGGATGATGCAATCCGTGTCGCTCAAACAGGCGGAGTTGGAGATCGTGATCGAAGCGCGTGACAAGGAACATGTGGCCGAGACTGTGCACGAACTGCGCGAGGCGGGATTCAAAGTGCGGGCAGACAGCGATCTGGAGTAAGCGATGTTTATTGAGCCCTTTGGCGTCGAAATCTGGATGAATGAGTGGGAGACGAAATGCGCCCATAACCTTTCCGAGACATGTGTTGAGAGCCTCACGATTGAAGAGCTGCTGACGCTGGCCGGGCAGAACGCGACGGATTTATCGGCGCTGTTGCCGATGAAGATGACCTATGGTGACATTCGCGGATCAGAGCGGCTTTTGACCGCGATATCAGGGCTTTATGCAGGACAGCGGCCGGAGAATATCATCGTGACCCATGGCACGATTGGGGCGAATGTGCTGGTGCATAAGGCGCTTGTCAGCCGTGGCGATCGTGTCGTGGTGGTGGTACCCACCTACCAGCAGCATTATTCCATTCCGGCCAGTATCGGGGCCGAGGTTGTGCCGCTGAAGCTGCAAGAGGCAGATGGGTTCTTGCCGGACCTGGACGCGCTGCGGGCGTTGGTGACGCCGGGAACCCGGATGATTGCGATCAACAACCCCAACAACCCGACAGGTGCGCTGATGGATCGCGCGATGCTGGAGGAGATTGTCACGATTGCACGGAAGGTTGGCGCTTATGTCCTGTGTGATGAGGTCTATCGCGGGACCGATCAGGTGGGCGGCGGAATGATGGCCGCGATCGCGGATATCTATGAAAAGGGCATTTCGACCGCCGGTATGTCGAAGGCGTTTTCACTTGCTGGCTTGCGTCTTGGCTGGGTTGCCGGACCGGAAGAGGTGATCGAAGCGGTGTCGGTCCACCGCGACTACGACACCATTTCTGTAGGAAAGCTGGATGACTATTTTGCCGCAATGGCGCTGGAGAACCGTGACCGGGTGTTGGCGCGGTCACAGCGGATCACCCGCGAGAACCTAGGTTTGCTGGAAAACTGGGTGGCGTCAGAGCCGCGCATTGATTGGGTCAAACCACAATCGGGAACCGTGACGCTTTTGAAATATGATGCTGCAATCGGGTCGCATGATTTTTGTGTGCGCCTGATGGAAGAGGAGGGCGTGTTGTTCACGCCCGGATCAGTCTTTGACATGGAAGGCTACGTGCGGATCGGCTTTGCCAATCCAAAGGCGGATTTGCAGGCGGGGCTAGCCAAGGTTTCGGATTTTCTGGCGCGCCTTTAGGCCGCGTTCGGCAGTGTTTGATGCGCGTCGAACAGGGCCACCGCTTCATCAAAGATCTTGTTACGCACGGCAGGCGCGTCCATCAGCATTTCGTGCCGCCCGTCTTCGATGATTTGCAAGGTGCCGCGGCGCCAGCGGCGCATACGGTCGCGGATACGGGCAGGATCGACGATTGCCTCTTCGCTGCCAAGGAAGGTGATGCAGGGCACGTCGGGTGAGGGCAGCGTGCTGAGAATGTACATTTCGCGCAGCGATTTGCTGATCCAGCGCAGCGATGGTCCACCAAGCCCCAGATCGGGATGTTTCTGCAGTTGATCCTGCAGGATCGCGAACATCTCTGCGTCGCCGGTCAGCGTATTCTCTGCAAGCGTGGTGCGTAGAACGTAAGATTCCTCAAACTGGCCGGGGGCCAGCGTCTGGTCAAAGCCAAGTGGTTGGCTGACAGCCGACAGGCCCCATGCGACAGGTCGCAGGGCCGGTGCGATCTGCACGCCCCACATCGGCGCAGAGAACATGACGGCGTTCACATCCAACCCGTTCATCAACGACCGCAGCCCGATACAGCCGCCCATGGAATGCCCGATCAGGAAGTAGGGCTTGGGCAAACCCAGCTCTTTGGCGTGGGCCAGCGTCGCTTCAACATCGCGTTGATAATCATCGAAATGTCCGACATGCCCGATGGCCCGATTGGGGGTCATCCGGTCGGCGATACCCTGGCCGCGCCAGTCGATGGCAAGGCTGGCATAGCCCCGTTCGGCCAGCGCTGCGGCAGCACGCCCGTATTTTTCGACAAATTCGGTGCGCCCGGGGAAGATCAGGATCGTCCCCTTGGCATTTGGAACGGTCCAATGGCCCACACGGATGCGCAGGCCGTCAGATGTTTTCAGCCAATGTGCAGCACCCCCGTCGGGTCCTCCGGCGATATCGCTATGATAGGGTGCTGCCTCCATCTGGTTTAGCCAAGAACGCCAGACAGCTTCATCGCCTGACCCATGTCGCCATCGACGCTGAGCTTGCCGGTCATGAAGGCGGTTGTCGGGTTCAATTCGCCATCAAGGATCGCCTTGAAGGTTTCGGTGCTGGCGGTCAGCGTCACATCGGTGTCGTCGTCGCCCGCGCGTGCGCCGTTTTGATCGATGATGATCGCGCCTTCGCCTTCGATGTCGAATTTTGCAGAACCGTCAAAGCCTGCTCCATCCATTTTTGCATTCAGGGCGGCTACGGCCTCGGTCACAACGTCGCTCATGTTTTTCGTCCTTTGTCATTGATGTGACTGCGGGCCCTCTGGTGTTGGCCGCACAGTGCGCTACATTACCTGTTATGGTTATGCGTACACATCCCTTCAAATGTATCGTTGCGGCACTTTTTTTGGCAGTCGGGTTTTCCTTACCTGTTGCTGCGCAAGAAAGCCGTTTGGACGAGCTTTATCAACAGCTGTTAGAGGCGGATGAGCAAAGTCATGCCCGGATCGAGCGCGAGATCATCACGCAGTGGGAACGCAGCGGATCACCGGCGATGGATTTGCTGTTGCGGCGCGGTAAAGAGGCGTTGGAAGACGGCCAGCCCGATGTGGCGGCGGAACATTTCACAGCCCTTGTCGATCATGCGCCGGATTTCGCCGAAGGGTATTTCGGGCGCGCATCGGCCTATTATGTGCTGGGCATGATCGGGCCAGCGCTTGAGGATATCCGGCAGGCCCTGCGCCTGAACCCCCGCCATTTCGAGGCGATGCGCGGTCTGGCCAGCATAATGCAGGAGCTGGACCGCAAGGAAGATGCCCGCGAACTTTATGCCTTGATCCTGACGATCAACCCGCAATCGGCCGAGGCGCAACAGGCGCTTGACTTTCTTGATGTACAGCTTGAGGGGCAGGCGCTCTAAACGCGCTCGCCTCCCGCTTGGGGACGCAGATGATACCCTCCCGGATTACGGCTGTATTGGGACCGACCAATACCGGTAAAACGCATTACGCGATAGAACGGATGCTGTCCTATCGGACGGGTGTCATAGGTCTGCCGCTGCGCCTGCTGGCCCGCGAGGTTTATGACAGGATCGTCGCGGTGCGCGGTCCGTCCGTTGTGGCCCTTGTCACAGGGGAAGAGCGGATCGTGCCGCCCCGCGCAGCGTTCTGGGTCTGCACGGTCGAGGCGATGCCGGAGGGCATGGGTTGTGACTTTCTGGCCGTGGACGAGATCCAGCTGTGTGCCGATCCGGAGCGGGGCCATGTGTTTACCGACCGGTTGCTGCATGCGCGCGGGACGCATGAGACGCTGTTTCTGGGTGCAGAAACGATGCGCGGGGCGATTGCCGCGATGGTCCCCGAGGCGCAGTTCATGCGCCGTGATCGCATGTCGGAGTTATCCTATGTAGGTTCGAAAAAGATAAGCCGAATGCCTGCGCAATCGGCGATTGTCGGGTTTTCCGTTGAAAATGTCTATGCGATCGCCGAGCTGTTGCGCCGTACCAAGGGTGGCGCTGCGGTCGTTATGGGCGCGCTTTCCCCCCGCACCCGCAATGCGCAAGTCGAGATGTATCAGAACGGCGACGTGGATTATCTGGTCGCCACCGATGCCATCGGGATGGGCCTGAACCTGGATATCAGCCATGTCGCGTTTTCGTCCCTGACCAAGTTTGATGGCCGCCGGATGCGGCATTTGCAGCCTGATGAGCTGTCGCAGATTGCAGGCCGTGCTGGCCGGCACGTTGAGAACGGCACCTTTGGCGTGACGGGCGAGGCGCCGCCATTGGACGAGGCCGTGGCCGAGGCGATTTGCGATCATCGCTTTGCCCCGATCAAGAAGCTGCAATGGCGCAACAGCGATTTGCAGTTCGGGTCGGTTAAAAGGCTGATCAGCAACCTTGAGGCGCGCACGGACGATCAATGGCTGACGCGCGTGCGCGAAAGCGATGATTTGCGAGCCCTCAAAACGCTGGCCGAGGATGTGGAAGTGGCGGCGCGGGCCTCGGATGGTCCTTCGGTCAAGTTGCTGTGGGATGTGTGCCGCGTGCCGGATTTCCGGGGGATTTCGGCAGGTGAGCATGCCAATCTGCTGACCCATATCTACAAGAACCTGCACCAGATTGGGCATGTTGATGCCAATTGGTTCGCACTTCAGGTCAAACGGATTGACCGCACGGACGGGGACATCGATACGCTGTCCAAACGGCTAGCGTACATCCGGACGTGGACATATGTGGCGCAGCGCAGTGGATGGCTGGTTGACGAATCTCATTGGCGGGACGAGACGCGCGCTGTAGAAGACCGATTATCCGATGCGCTGCACGGCGCATTGACGCAAAGATTTGTGGACCGGCGGACCAGCATTTTGCTTCGCCGGCTCAAACAGAAGGAGAGCCTTGTGGCTGACGTGAACGACAAGGGTGAAGTGACCGTGGAAGGCGAATTCGTCGGACGGTTAGAGGGGTTCCGTTTCCGCATGGACAAGGCGGGCAGCCCGGACGAGGCCAAGACGCTGCGCCAGGCGTCGGTTGGGGCACTCGTTCCGCATTTTCACCTGCTGGCGGACCGTTTCTATAACGCGCCTGACCCAGAGATCGATTTCACCGAACAGGGTGGCCTGATGTGGGGCGATCAGGCGGTGGGCAAGCTGGTTGCCGGTGCTGATCCCTTCAAACCGGGGGTCGAGGCGTTTGTGGATGACGAAGCGGGTCCCGATGTGGCCGCCAAGGTGCAGCGCCGCTTGCAGCATTTCATTGATCGCAAGGTAGCGTCCGGTTTTGAGGGGCTGTTGGCCCTGAAAAATGATGAAACGTTGGAAGGTGCGGCAAAGGGTTTCGCGTACCGCATGGCAGAAGGGTTCGGCATTATCCCCCGTGGTGAAGTTGCCGATGATGTGAAAGCGCTGGATCAGGACGCGCGCGGTGCATTGCGCAAACATGGCGTGCGCTTTGGCCAATTCACGATCTTTCAGCCGCTTTTACTGAAACCTGCACCAACCCGGCTGCGGTTGGTATTGTGGTCACTGTCCAAAGGCCTGCAGGAGTTTCCCGAAAGCCCGCCGCCGGGTCTGGTCACAGTGCCAGCGGCCAAGGATGCCGTGCCGGGCTATTACGCTATGGCCGGTTATCGTGCCGCAGGTGAGCGGGCCATTCGCATTGATATGCTGGAACGTCTTGCCGATATGCTGCGTGACAAGGACAGCCGCAGCGGGTTTGAGGGTAACCCCGATATGCTGTCGATTACCGGCATGACGCTGGATCAGTTCGCTGACCTGATGACCGGCCTTGGTTACAAGGCCGAAAAAGGCGAGCGTGAAAAGGTCAAGGCTGCGCGTCCGCCTGAGACGCCTCCGACCGAAACGCCACAAGATACACCGCCTGATGCGCCGCAAGAGATACCGGATGTCCCGCCAACCGAGACGCCGCCGGATGCGCCACAGGAAACGCCGGTTGACCCGCCGTCAGAGACCCCGGCAGATGTCCCGCAAGAGCTGCCTGGCGGTGCGCCGTCCGATGCTCCTCAAGACGTTCCCGTGCCACCATCAGCGCCCGATGTGCCCGAGATGGAGGTTTATTACACCTTCACATGGGGTGGCCGCGCCGCGCGTCAGAACCGCCCGCAAGGTGAGCGCCCCCGCAGTAAGGGCAAACCAAAAGGGCGGGGCAAGTCGCAGCAGGGTGGCAACGCCAAGCCGCAAACCTTTCAGGCCAGGCCGAAGAAGGAAAAGCAGATTGATCCCGATAACCCCTTTGCGGCGGCTTTGGCGGGGTTCAAAAAGGATTGACGGAAACGCGTCCGACAATTCGGTTGGACAAGTGGCTGTGGCAGGCGCGGTTTTTCAAATCGCGCAGCCTGGCCGCTGGCATTGTGACAGCGGGAAAGGTGCGGGTCGACAGCCAGCCGGTCAGCAAACCCGCGCGCGCAGTCGGACCCGGCGATGTGCTGACCTTTATTCAGGCGCGTGAAACCAAAGTGGTGCGCATCCTTGCCTGTGGCGACCGGCGGGGGCCCGCACCCGAGGCGCAGGCGCTATACGAAGATCTGACACCCGCGCCCAAGCTGCGCCCGGCAGAGGCGCGCGGGGCGAACCCGAAATATGAAAAGGGCGGGCGTCCGACCAAGAAAGATCGGCGCGACATGGGCCTTGATTAGCAACCATAGAGCAGGTTAAAGCACGTGCCGATCCGGTTGCATCAACGGCATCATTTACAGATTGGAATTGCGCTGCACGGCGCGCAAACGTGCATCAAAACAGCGCGAACGTGAAAGGGTCAGAGGCGATCCTGTCGCTTGTTCAGGGCTAGGATGGGGCGGGCCCAGATCGGACCCGCGCCGACCTTAGCTATAAAGCCGTGGCGCGCCCAGACTGTCGTGGATCGCGTTGGCCGTGTGTGGCTGGATCCCAAGCCCGCCTGCGAGATCATGCAGGTATTGTGCCTCGGCCTGATTGTCGGGGGTGATTGCGTTGACCGACATTGTGTAAACTTGGGTTTCAAGGCCCTTTGGCGTGTCAGCGGCCAGTTTTGTCGCGCTGACAGGTTCATCCAGGATCTGTTGGAGAACCTCAACGGTTCCCGGCTCACCCTCGCGGACAAGTGCGACCAGTTTGGCCTTTTCGGCCTGATCAAGGTCGCCATCGGCTCGTGCCGCCTGTGTCATGGCCCGGAGCATGAGTTTGGCGACATCGTCTTCGTCCGGTTCCTGGGCCGGATTATCCTGGTTCAACAGCGCCTCAAGCCCGCCCCCGGCGCTGCCGCCGCGCGCGCCCGCGAGGCCGCCAAGAAGGGCGCCAAGCCCGCCCAGACCGCCTGCTGTCGCCGTATTGCCTCCACCGGTCAATTGACCCAGCATGCCGCCCAAACCTGCGCCGCCACCGGCGCTGCCGCCTGAAAGCTGGCCGAGCATGTCGGTTAAGCCACCCATGCCCGCCTGTTGGGTCCGGGCGCCGCCGCCGCCCTTGAGCCCATCAAGCATATTGCCTAGACCGCCGTTTTTCTGGATGGCTTCCATACCCTTGGCCATGGCAAAACCCATGGCCATCTTTGTAACCGTGTTCATCAGTGACATTTTTCGCCCCCCTTTGCGTGATCATCCGGTGTCGGATTTCATCACGGATGATGGGCGGAACTGTGCAAACAGTCCAGCCCGCGTTGACCAAGCTGCGTGCCTTACACGATAGCGGCCTGATCGGAGGGGCAATATTAGCGAATAACAGGGCACAATTGCCCGTTGACGGTTATGATGCCGCCTTGATCTCGGCCTGTTGCAGTTCATTTGCCCGCTTGGCATCAAGCGGCCAATCGCTCCATTTGCTGTCGATCAACCAGTGTACGTGGTTTTCGGGGACGGCCCGTTCAAACAGGAAGCCCTGGCCGAGCGAGCAGCTGAGGTCTTGTAAATAGGCCAGATCATCGTTGGTTTCGATCCCTTCAGCGGTCACATCCAATTCCAGCCCGGTGGCCAATGCCATGATGCCCGCGACGATTTTCTGATTTTGCGGTTCGGCTGCAATGTTGGTGACAAAGCTGCGGTCGATCTTGATCCGATCAAAGGGGAGTTGCCGCAAACTGGCGAGACTGGAATATCCCGTGCCGAAATCATCCAGCGCGACCGCAACGCCGAGTGCCTTCAAAGCGTCCAGCTTTGCGCGGGCGATGTCGAAGTCACGAATGATGGAGCTTTCGGTCACTTCAATTGTCAGACGTCGGGCGTCGAAACGGCATTCATCCAGAATACCCTTGATCTGTTCGACCAGATTGGGGTCGTGAAACTGCAGCGGTGACACATTGAACGAGATCGTCAGCTTTGGGTCCCAGTCTGCCGCGGCGCGACAGGCCTGACGCAGGATGCTGAGGCCAAGATCGCCGATCTGACCGCTGTCTTCGGCGATTTCGATAAACGTGCTGGGCGAAACCTCTCCGCGTGTTTCGTGTGTCCAGCGGGCCAATACCTCGAACCCGATCAGGTCTTCGGTTTCGATATTGATGATGGGCTGGAACCAGGCCTGGATTTCATTATTGGCGATGGCTTTTGTCAACTCGATCTCAAGCTGGGCGCGTTCATGGGATTTCTGGTCAAGCTCTGCATCATACCAGGCAAAACGCGCGCGCCCGCCGTCTTTTGCGGCATAAAGCGACTTGTCCGCCCGCCGCAACGCCTCTGTCACAGAGATGTCTTCCCCCCATGTCATCAGGCCGACGCTGCCGCTGATATAGATCGGCGTTTTATTGAAATGGAACGGCTGTTCGATCGCGTGGATCAGCCGCCGTGCAGAGCGTTCAACCTGTGTCACGGTTGTGCCGGGTTCAAAAATGATTGCGAATTCATCACCGCCCAGACGACCGACCTGTGCGATTGTACCGATCTCGACCGTCAAACGCTGCGCCACCTTGCGAATGATCGCATCACCGGCCGCGTGCCCGTGAATGTCGTTGACAGGTTTGAACCGATCAAGGTCCAGCATGGCGATAAATATCGGCTGTTCAGCCGTTACCGTTTTCACGGTTTCCTGAAGGAGGTCGCCAAATGCGCGGCGGTTCATAAGACCGGTTAGCGGGTCATGGCGCGCATTTTGTTCGGCGCGCTGACGCTGAAAATCGCGCTGCCGCACCAGTTTTCTCAGTCGTGAGCTTTGAAATAGTGACGACAGGATCAATGCAATCGTCAGGTTGACGACCAGAAGGGAGAATTCATCAATGTCCCAGTCTTCGTGATCGCGGCTGAATTCATAAAACTGCTCAAACAGTTCCATCTCGGCCATGATGGGCCATGCGATGAAGGCAGAGATGTAGAAACAAAGGTGGATGACAACGGTCGCCGAGACCTTTTTGCGCATGTCAGAAAACCAGTTCAGCATCAATCCACCTTTCGCGATCGCCGCATCGGCAATGTGCGCCAAAAGGACTTAAAATATGTAAATCGAGGTCAGTAACGCCAAGGAAGGTAAACAATTGGTTAATGCGTCAACGGGCAAATCCGTCTGTACAACAGGATCGGGCTATGATGCCGCAGTTGCGTCACCCGTCCCCTTTCGATCTTGAACGTCTCCGGCGTCTGTCATAGCTAACGGGCGTTAAGTAGCCGGATGACCCCATGACATATATCGTCAACGACAATTGTATTGCCTGCAAATACACCGACTGTGTCGAAGTTTGCCCCGTGGATTGCTTTTACGAGGGCGAGAATATGCTGGTGATCCATCCCGACGAATGTATCGATTGTGGTGTGTGCGAGCCCGAATGCCCTGCAGATGCGATCCGACCCGACACAGAGCCGGACATGGAAAAATGGGTGGAATTCAACCGCAAGTATTCGGAAATGTGGCCGGTGATCATCACCAAGAAAGATCCGCTGCCGACGGCCGAGGAAATGGACGGCAAGGAAGGCAAGATGGAGCTGTTTTCCGAAGCCCCCGGAGAGGGCGGCTGATTCGCATGCCGTAAGACGCCCAAATCCCGTCTTTTACTGACGTTGCGCTGCAGTGCAGAGTAATGCTTTCGAAGATGACAATTTTATGATATAGTCTCGCTAATGACGCGAACGAGTTGATCCACATAACCAACCAGAATGTCCGACGGTGACTGACGTTGCCGGCGGTTTTTTGTCGCTTTACGTTATGGATCGCCATGAAAGGATGATCATGAGTAAGAAAAAGAGTGAATTCAGCCCAGAGCAGTTTGTTGTGTACCCCGCCCACGGTGTTGGCAAGATCGTATCGGTCGAGACGCAGGAAGTGGCCGGTTTCGAGCTTGAACTGTTTGTGATCGCATTCGAGAAGGACAAGATGACCTTGCGGGTGCCAACCCATAAGGCAACCGAAGTCGGCATGCGTGCCCTCGCAACGCCGGATGTTGTATCGCATGCAATGAAGACGCTGCGCGGCAAAGCGAAGGTGAAAAAGGCCATGTGGTCCCGCCGGGCGCAGGAATATGAGCAAAAGATCAATTCCGGGGATTTGATCGCCATCGCAGAGGTCGTGCGCGACCTGCACCGTCAGGACGATCAGCGCGAGCAGAGCTATTCCGAGCGGCAGCTTTATGAAGCGGCACTTGAGCGGCTGACGCGCGAGATTGCGGCAGTGGCCGGCAATGATGAGAACGCAGCCGCAGCCGAGATTGATAGCGTGCTGGTAGGTCGGGCGGCCTGACGTATCGCCCATGAATGACGCAAAGGCCGTGCCTGAAAAAGGGCGCGGCTTTTGTTTTGATGGCGTTGGTTTGTGTCAGACGGGCTGTGGGAAGGCTGCTTACAACGCTCGCCATCCAATGTCAGATCGGTAGAAACCGTCTTCCCAGTCAATCCTTTGCGCCATCGCATAAGCCTGTTCGTGCGCTTGGGCGAGTGTCGCTCCGCGTGCGGTGACGTTCAAGACACGCCCGCCGCTGGCCGTGATTTTTCCATCTTTTTCGGCAGTTCCGGCGTGAAAAACCATGCGAAAGCTGTCCTGGGGCTGGCTATCAAGCCCCTTGATCACCGTTCCTTTTTCGTAAGTGCCGGGATAGCCCTTTGCCGCCATGACGATGGTCAATGCGTGATCATCGGCCCAGCTTACCTGCATCTCGGACAGTCGCTCTTCGGCGCAGGCTTGCATCAGGTCCAGAACCTGCCCGCCCAGCCGCATCATCAGGCATTGGCACTCGGGATCACCGAAGCGAACATTGTATTCGACCAGTCGGGGTTGCCCATCTTTGATCATCAGCCCGCAAAACAGCACCCCTTGAAACGGCGTGCCGCGCTTGCGCATTTCGTCAATGGTCGGCTGCACAATCTCGGTCAGTGCTTTTTGGGTGATATCATCGGTCATCACCGGCGCAGGGGAATAAGCCCCCATGCCGCCCGTATTCGGGCCGGTATCGCCGTCATGGGCGCGTTTGTGGTCTTGGGCAGTGCCGATGGGCAGGATGGTGTTGCCGTCGCAAAGGACAAAGAATGAGGCCTCTTCGCCATCCATGAATTCTTCGATGACAACCTCGGCCCCCGCATCGCCAAAGCTGCCGTCGAACATGTCGTCGATGGCGGCCAGTGCTTCAGCTTCGGTCATGGCGACGATCACGCCTTTGCCTGCGGCCAATCCATCGGCTTTGACGACAATCGGTGCCCCCTGATCGCGGATATAGGCGCGTGCGGCATCGGCATCGGTGAAATGCGCATAGGCGGCGGTCGGGGCACCGGAGGCATCGCAAACGGCCTTGGTAAAGGATTTCGAGGCTTCGAGCTGTGCCGCTTCCTGACTGGGCCCGAAAACCAGCAAACCTGCATCGCGCAAGCGGTCGGCCACGCCTGCCGCAAGCGGTGCCTCTGGTCCGACAATCACAAAATCAATCGCGTTTTCTTCGGCAAAAGTGGCCACCGCCCCACCATCGAGGATGTTGATATCGGCGCAGTCTGCAATCATCGCAATCCCTGCATTGCCGGGTGCCACGATTAGCCGGTCGCATTTGGGGTTTTGTTTGACCGCCCATGCAAGGCTGTGTTCGCGTCCGCCGCCGCCCAGGATCAGGATGTTCATGCCAAGCTCCACCTCATTTTCTGGCTGCGTTCTAGGCATGCGGTGCCTTGATCACAAGCTGCTGTTTTTTGTCAAAGGACGCTTGGTGATCGTGCCCGGTCGGAATATGGTGCATGTCGGGGGCGTGGTAGAGTGGGATCACGGCATGAAACGCACAAAAAGGGACCGGCGCCTGTGGCATCGGCTGGAAGGGTATAGCTTTCACGAGCGTCCTTTGACACGGTCGCTTGTTGACCGTTTGCAGGAAGAAACCGGTCATTCGATTGACGTGTGCTACACGTTGGTCGAGGAATACCGTCGCTACATGTATCTGGTGGGCAGTACCGGCGAAACGCTGGCCCCATCGCCTATTGTCGATCTTGTCTGGCAGCTGCACATCCAGGACAGACGCGCCTATTTCGAGGATTTTTGCCCACGGATTATTGGCCGCACGATCCATCATAACCCAGTACCCGATCGTGTGGACGAAGACCCGGCGTATGAACGCACTCTTGACTATTATGCGCAGGAGTTCGGGCGACCGAATGTGCAATACTGGCCCGACCCTGATGTGTCGGCGGTGACATTTTCCAAGTTCATGATGTGGGGTGTTGGTATCGCCGCCTTCGCGCTGGCTTTCCTGATGGGATCCATCCTGTTTGCGGTCTTTGCTGGGTTCGTTATCTGTGGTGGTCTGTTCTTGCGGTGGAAATTCTCGTCCCTGCCGCTGCATAATCTGAAAGTCGAGGCGGATTGATTGAACGACCTGTTTGAAGATGGCCCGGTAGACAACACGCCAGAGTTTTCGGTTGCCGAAATCTCGGGTGCCGTCAAGAAAGCCATCGAAGGCGGGTTTTCCCACGTGCGGGTGCGCGGTGAGGTGGGCCGCGTGTCGCGTCCGGGGTCCGGCCATATCTACATGGATCTCAAGGATGATCGCGCCGTTCTGGCGGGTGTGATCTGGAAGGGCCGTGCTCAAGGTCTGGCCCACCAGCCCGAAGAGGGGATGGAGGTTGTCGCGACCGGCAGGCTGACAACCTTTCCCGGCCAATCCAAATATCAGATGATCATCGAGGATATCGCGCCCGCCGGTGCCGGTGCCTTGATGGCGATGCTGGAAAAGCGCAAGGCGCAATTGGCGGCCGAGGGCCTATTCGCGCCGGAACGGAAAAAGGAACTGCCTTATCTGCCGGAAATCATAGGTGTGGTCACTTCACCGTCGGGTGCTGTGATCCGCGATATTCTGCACCGGTTGCGTGACCGGTTTCCGCGCAAGGTGCTGGTTTGGCCGGTGGCGGTACAGGGCCAGAAATGTGCGCCAGAGGTGGCCGCCGCCATCGAGGGGTTCAACCGATTTACCCCCGGTGGCGCCCTGCCGCGTCCCGATCTGTTGATCGTCGCCCGTGGCGGTGGATCACTGGAGGATTTGTGGGGCTTTAACGAAGAGATTGTGGCCCGCGCTGCTGCGGCGTCGGACATTCCCCTGATTTCGGCTGTTGGACATGAAACCGACACGACGCTGATCGATTTCGTGTCGGATCGGCGGGCGCCGACGCCAACCGCGGCGGCGGAATTGGCCGTGCCTGTCCGCATGGAATTAATGGCCTGGGTCGATCAGCAAGGTGCGCGTCTAAGCCGGGCGTTATCCACAGGCGTGCAGCAGCGCCAGCAGCGGGTGCGTGATCTGGGACGGGCCTTACCACAGGCCGAGACCCTCGTTGATGTGCCGCGACAAAGACTGGACTATCTGTCCGAACGTCTGCCGACTGCGTTGCGGACCGCTGCCGCAAAAAAGCGTCTGCAGCTGTCCGAGGCCGCGTTGCGCCCCGGAGTGTTGGCGCGACGGGTGGCCGAGGATCGGCGTCGTCTGGATGCCTTGACCGGTCGCCTGGCACCTGCGTTGAAACGAAGGTCACGGGATGCGGCCAATGACCTGCAAAAGATTGGACGCGGTTTGCGCGGTGAGATTTTGCAGGCGCGGGTAGATCGGCAGTCAGAACGTCTGGAGAGTTTGTTGCGCCGCTTGTCCGCGCGTGCCTCACACCAACAGGCCGCGCGCGTGGCCCGGCTGGACGCGCTGGACCGGCTGCGCGAGACCTTGGGTTATGTCGAGACCCTCAAGCGCGGCTATGCGGTCGTGCGCGGTGACGGGGCGGTGGTAACGGATGTCGCAGGCGTGGAAGCCGCGCGTGATCTGGAAATCGAGTTCGCCGATGGTCGCGTTACGGTTAATGCTGATCCGCAAGGACGGCTACTCTGACCCGTTGCGGATATCCCAAAGCAGGTTGAGTGTGCCCGCATCGGGCGCCGCGCCAGCCCGGATGCGCCAACAGGCGCAAAGGGCTGCATGCGCGCAAGCCCAATCGAGCAGGGTTTGCGGCGCGACCTCAAAGGCCTGCCCCCATGATTGCATAAGATGCTTGATGCGGTTTGGATCATTTACGATGGCCACGGCATCCATTGGGTTGAGAAATCCGGTGGCGAGCTCATAGGCGCGGTCGCCGATGATCCCCTTGGCGTCGAAGGCAAGATCGCCGCGTGGACTTTGCCTGATATTATCATGATGCAGGTCGCCATGAAGCGGGCGAATGTCTGTTTGTGTGGCCAGAAGCCTTGCGATCAGGTCCTTTGACCGTCGCAGGTTTCGTCGGGTCTGGTCGGTAAGGGTGGCAGGTGGCGCGGTTTTGCGCAGGGCGGCGAACCAATCGGATAGATGGGGCATATCGCGTGATGCTTTGGCTGGTTTTGCGTGCAGCTGGCACGCGGTTTTGACAAGCCGCGCATTGGCCTCGATATCTTTATCAGCACGTGAGAGATCGCCCAATGCAGGGCCATCCACCCATTCGAGTAGTGCGGTGCCACGGTCCAAAGCATAGAGTTTGGCGGCCCCTTGGCCGTTCAGCGCTTTGAGCAGGGAAAAGCCGGGTCCTTCGTCATCCATCCCGTGATCGTGATAGGATTTGAGCGCGGCTGTGGTTCCGTCGGCGCACTGAACTTTCCAGATGATTGCAAGGCTGGTTTTGGTGATGAAAACAGGGTTCTGGACGTTGAACCGTGCGAGTGTTGCCCTGTCAGGTTCAGGAAGAGAGGTCATTGCAGATCAGCGGGTCTTCGCGGTCCGGGATCTCATAAATGACCGTGGCGGGCAGGCGCGTTGTATAGATGCCGCGCAGGCCGTCGGGGTCGTTGTAGATCGTCCAGCATTTGTGTTCGGGGTCGCCGTCGTAGCGAAAGCAGATGTCGCCCTTGCTTTCGAACCACACACCGTACTGGCAGGTGCCATCAAAGGCGGACCACATCACACGCCGCCCCGGCAGGTAGCGTTCAACGCCAAATTCAGGGTTCAGCGCGGTGCGAAAGGTGATCGTGCGTCCTGTGACATAGGCATTGAATTCCGCGGCATTCATCGGCTCTTGCGCAGCGGCGGCACTGCTGAGGCTTGTGACGAGAGCCGTTATGAACGCACGATACCGCTGCATCAGGACGTGAACCTGTCGCAGGCGAAAAGGTCATTGTCGTCGATGACGGTGATCCGGTAGGCTTTTCCGATCTCTTGCTCGAAAATCCCCATTAATTCGTCTCCGTTCGGGAAGAAATACCAGCATTTTTGTGCCGGATCATCATCATAGACAAAGCAGATCTGCTGCTCGGCAGAGAACCAGCTGCCGGTGGTGCAGCGCCCGTCAATGGTGGTCCAGATGACGCGCCGGTTTGCCAGGTAACGTTCGGTGCCATAAGGTGCGTTGCTGCCGACGCTGTAGCCCAGGGTGCGGTTTTCCGCATAGGATTCAAACTCTGCCCCGGTCATGGCGTCTTGTGCTGTGGCCTGACCGGCCACAAGGCAGAGGGCCAGCACGCTACGCATTGCGCCACCGATCAACCAGCGGATCCATCATCCGTCGCCAAAGCGGCGGGATCAGCGCGATGCTGGCCATCAATGGCAATGGTCTGGGCAGCATAGGCGCCTCTTGCGGGAGGGTCAGCGCGGGGTAATGGCGTGACGGACGGGCATGGTGGTCGGAATGGCGGGTCGCATTGAGCATCAGTGCAGAGGACAGCCAATGCGGGCTGTTCCAGCTATGTTTGGCGCTGACGAGCACAGGTTTGCCGTTGGCGTCTGTCTGGCGTTGTAAACCGTAGTGCTGCACGTAGTCGGACATCAAAAGCTGTAATTGCGCATATCCTGCCAGACCGATGTACGCGACGCCCGCCTTGGGCCCGCCAAGAAGAAAGGCGAGGGCGACAAAGAGCACGGCACCGCCGACATAGACCCCGTAAGGATTGCGCCATGCAGGGCGGTTGATCCGGTCGAGCCGTGCAACCTCGGCCCGGTAGCCCTGTCGAAATGACCCGATCCAGGCACGCGGGATATAGCGATATATGCTTTCACCCTTGCGCGACGTGTTGGGGTCATTCCGCGTAGCCACATGGGTGTGATGGACCAGCACATGCGCCGATGTGTGATGACCAAACAGCATCGAGATATAGACCCACATGCCAAGCCTGTGCAGTGCCCGACTGCTGCGATGGATCAGTTCATGCGCGTTGGCATTGCTGACCTGTCCAAAATACAGGCCGGCAGCGAAGAACAGCGCCGCCTTTTCAAGTGGCACAAGCCAGGGTCCGGCAAGTGCCGCGACGCAAAGTGGCAGCAGCGCCAGATGGATCAGACCAAGTACGACATTGAGTGCGGTGCCTGACGGGAATTCGTCCTGCGGGCTGACCCGCGTAATGAGCCGGTCAAGAATACTCACAAAAGCCGTAAGATAGAGCACCGCCAGACCGACCCATACGCCGCCAGACAGCGCACCCATCCCGATCAGGATGGCAGGTGTCAGCGTGGCGATGGCGAACAAACGAATGGCAGGGCTCATGTTTCGTATAGTTAGCATCGGTTTCCCGATTGATAAGGCATAAATGAAAATTGAAACGCATTGGCGGCGCAACGTGTCGCTTTTGATTGGTTGGTGTGCGTCGGGCGCGGTATCGTGCCGGGGATTTGCAAGGGAATGGCGCAATGGCTTTGGACAATCGTGATGGCGTTTGGAAATCCGGCAAAGGCAAGGGCCGTCATACGCCCAAGGGTCGCCAACTGGATGATGCGGCATGGGCCGAGGTGCAGGCATTGCTGGGGGATCGTCCGCGCAGGCGGGATCTGTTGATCGAGTTCTTGCATTTGATTCAGGATGCGTACGGGTGTTTGTCGGCCGCGCATTTGCGCGCCTTGGCCGAAGAACTGCGGCTGAGCCAGGCGGAAGTTTACGAAGTCGCAACCTTCTATACCCATTTTGATGTGATCAAGGAAGGTGATGTGCCGCCGCCTGCGCTGACCATTCGGGTGTGCGATTCCCTGTCATGTGAGCTGGCGGGCGCGCAGCAGTTGAAGGCGGCTTTGGAAGATGGGCTTGACTCCGCGAGTGTGCGGGTATTGCGGGCGCCCTGCATGGGGCGGTGCGATACGGCGCCGGTGCTGGAATTGGGGCATAACCATATTGATCATGCGACTGTTGAAAAGGTCGAGGCTGCCATTGCTGCGGGCGATACCCATGCGCATGTGCCCGATTATGAGGATCTGGGTGCTTATCGGGCGGCGGGCGGCTATGCCACCCTTACCTCTCTGCGCGACGGGGGCGATTGGGAGGCGGTGCAGGAACAGGTGCTGGCGTCGGGTCTGCGCGGACTTGGTGGGGCCGGCTTTCCTGCGGGCAAGAAATGGGGCTTTGTGCGCGCCAATCCCGGGCCGCGCTATCTGGCGGTGAATGGTGATGAGGGTGAGCCTGGCACATTCAAGGACCGGTATTTTCTGGAGCGGACACCGCATCTGTTTCTGGAAGGGATGCTGATTGCCGCCTGGGCGGTCGAAGCCGAGACATGTTTTATCTACATGCGTGATGAGTATCCGGCGGTGCTTGAGATTTTGGCGCGCGAAATCAAGGCGTTGGAAGATGCTGAGATTGTCCAGCCGGGCTATGTTGATCTGCGCCGTGGGGCGGGTGCCTATATCTGCGGTGAGGAATCCGCGATGATTGAAAGCATTGAAGGCAAGCGCGGTATTCCGCGCCACAGGCCACCGTTTGTGGCGCAGGTGGGCATCTTTGATCGCCCGACCTTGGTGCATAATGCAGAGACATTGCTGTGGGTTGCGCGTGTGTGTCGCGAGGGCCCCGAGGTGCTGAACACCACCGAGAAGAACGGCCGTGTCGGTCTGCGGTCCTATTCCGTATCGGGCCGGGTGGCCAAGCCGGGCATGTATGTTTTGCCAGCGGGGTCAACAATTACCGACATCATCGCAGCGGCAGGCGGCATGGCCGAGGGCCATGTGTTCAAGGCGTATCAGCCCGGCGGGCCATCATCCGGCCTGCTGCCTGCGTCGATCAATGATGTGCCGCTTGATTTTGATACATTACAGCCGCTGGGGACATTCATTGGCTCTGCGGCGGTTGTTGTCCTGTCGGATCAGGACCGGGCGCGGGATGCGGCGTTGAACATGCTGCGGTTTTTTGAGGATGAAAGCTGCGGCCAGTGCACGCCGTGTCGGGTGGGCTGTGAAAAGGCTGTCAAACTGATGCAGGCGGACAAATGGGATCAGCCATTGCTGGAAGATTTGTGCACGGCGATGGCGGATGCATCAATCTGCGGGTTGGGGCAGGCGGCCCCGAACCCGATCAAGCTGGTCATGCAGCATTTCAAGGATGAAGTCTGAGACGCCTTTTCAATCGCGCCGCCAGCCATTAGGTCATTTGAGATCGTGATTTAAGGCAGGCGCATGGCGTTTTTCAAAAAGCTCAAGGAACGGATGTTTCGGTCTTCGTCAAAGATTGACGAAGGTCTGGATGCCATCGTGCAGGACGGTGGCGAGGAAGAGACCGTGGCTGCGGTTGCGGCTGAGGTCCCGGAACAGGTCCGGGATGACGTTGCGGGCCAGCCGGTTGACCTGATGGCAAAGCAGGTCGAGGTCATTCCTGAGCCTGAGCCTGAGCCTGAGCCTGAGCCTGAGCCTGAGCCTGAGCCTGAGCCTGAGCCTGAGCCTGAGCCTGAGCCTGA